>OZ244814.1:0-3349120 GCA_965220175.1 Chloroflexota bacterium
CGCCTGCCCCAGGCCCGCGTCCCGTTCCTCTTGCTCCAACGCCGTCACCTTGGCAAGGCGGCGCGCGTGCCGCTCCTCACCGGTGAATTTCGCTGACAAGAATGCCGTTACCAACTCTTCAATCACCGCCGGACCCACAACCCGCGGCCCCAGGCACAGCACGTTGACGTTGTCGTGCTCGACCGCCTGGTGCGCCGAGTATGCGTCATGGCACAAGCCCGCGCGAATGCCGCGCATCTTGTTGGCGGCGATGCTCGCCCCCACGCCGCTGCCGCAAAGCAATATGCCGCGGTCCGCTTCGCCGCGCTGTAAGGACTCGCCTACCAACCGGGCGAAATCCGGGTAATCGTCAGCCGGATCAAGCTCATGCGGGCCAACATCGATCACCGCGTGACCGGCAGCTTCTAGCCACTGCCGCACCGTGTCCTTGCACTCGAATCCGTTATGATCGGCGCCAATGACAATGCGCATATTCTCACTCCCGCTTAATCCTACCGGATTCAACGGGAGTGATGCTAGATTCTCTTCCGGTAACGAGCGGATTCACCAAGGGTGGCGGCTGACGCAGCCTGTGCAAGGTCCATGCGCGGTCAGACAGACTCATCCCACCGCAAGGCATGATCGCCAGCTTCGAGTGTATGGGTGACCGCGTCGAACCGGAATCCATAGCGGTCCACCCTGCGCGCATGCACGGGCTCGCCGTCGATGTGAAACTGCCGCTCTTGGTCGCGGGCGTTCAGCACGAGCAGCGTCGCGTCCTCAAGTGATGCGCCAGCGTGAATTGAGGCTCCGGTACTACCCACATGGCCAAACTCCAACTCGCGGCGGCTGCGCTCCCAGGCGTTGATCTCGCGGGCGGTCCACCAGGGCAGTCCCTGTTGCCACGCGTACTCAATGACATCCGCCATAGCCGCGGGCACGCCGGGCCGCAGGCAGTGGTGAGGGTGAAAGAGGTAGTGGGCCACGCCGTAATGCTTCCTTACGCGATCGACGAGGGGTTCGGCAATGCCGTACGGCGCATACTCGTCCACCGGCGCATCAGGATGGTGGGCCGGGTTCACCATGTCCTGGGACAGAAAGTTGACCTCCAGCACGTCGTAGTAGTGACCGGAGTCCGGCTCCATCGGAAACCAGGGATGCGTGCTGCCGTAAAGATGCCCGGTATTACCGTGTTTAGAAGGACCCTTCGACTGATCATGCGCAATGCCCACCTTCTCCAGCCACCCAAAGAACCCCAGGGAACCCTCCCAGCGCGTGTAATGGTTCTTGTTGCTCGTAATGACGTCAAGTCCGGCTTCGCGCCGCAGGAAATCCCACTGAAAGACCAGGTCGTCGTAGTCCCAGCGGTTGGGCTCATTGCCCGAAAGAGCGTCAAAGTGAAGGCAGATTTCGCTGCCGTATTCCTTAACCGCGGCGTAGAGCTCGGGCGTGTAGCCCGGGTACTGAATGCACCAGGTAGAATGCACCCCCAGCGCCCGTGTGTTCTCCAAGAGTTGAAAGGCACGGTCGAGGACATTGTTGTCGGAATCGTGGGAAAGGTGCGCGACGGCCTCCAGTTGGGCGGGCCAGTACCAGAGCATCGGTAACGTGACGCCAGTGTACTGCGCGCCGAGGAAGATGCTGCGCAAGAGTATGGCGCGGAGTTCATCGCCTGCTGCCTCCAAGAAGAACGGCATCTCCGTGTCGGTGGTGCGGTCCCTTTCCCAATCCAGCACGATGCCGTCGTCGCATTTGAGGATGCCGTCGTCGGTCTGGGCCGTGCCGTCCGGCGCGGGAATGCCGTCTTGACGAACGGGTTTCCCCTGCAGCATGTGCAGAATGCACCACGGCAAGTCCGCCGCGCAGAAGATGCTAAACCCTCGTTGGAGGCGGTAGACGCTCACGCCAACGCCGATGCGGATTCCTTCTCTATCACAGAGATTCGCCAGCACACCGGCCCCGGCTGCCCGCGCCGTGGCTGCGTCCCAGACGTGTAACGAAGAATGAAGATCACGCACCAGCGGATGGTCTATGTGCGTAGCCTGGAGGTACGCTTCGTGCGTGCCGGTCTGCGAGCGCACGCCGAAGAGATCGTCCAGGCCGCTGGTCCCGCCGAGTCCGATCAGAGCGCCTCCCGCCGTTACAAAGCCATAGAGCCGGCCCATCTCGGGAGTGGTTACCTCATGGTGGGGCAGGACAAGAATCTTGAGCGTTTCCAATGCCTCCGGCAGCGTGGCGGCATCCACGCGCGTAAACGGGATGCCCGCGTGGGCCAGAATCTCCAGCACGTACGCGCTGCGCGGATGATAGCCGCCTTCGTGGAGATAGACGCCCAGCGGTTGGGTGCCTGGATGCATGGATCACCTCACTGTATGGGGAAGGTCTCTTGGACAATTGATACCCGGCAACGAATTACCAAATGTCCATAGGGAATTGCGGATTTAGACTAATTCGTTGACAGAATATCCTGCCAACTAGACAGAGATGACAGTCTAAGTCATTCCGAGCGCAGCGAGGAATCTAAGGTACATGCCTACACATCCTATAGCCGCGGCACTCGAGATTCCTCACTCCGCTGCGCTCCGTTCGGAATGACATATGTAATGGCACATACGCGTTAGACTCATCGCTCTTTCTGCCAAGTCTGTCAACGAATGACCTGACATCTACAGGTATGACTAAAGGACAAGACCGCGCTAGTCCCCCTTCAGACTCAACGGCTTGCCGATTTCGTGGATGCGTATGAGATTCGTCGTGCCGCCGACGCCGAACGGCATGCCGGCCGTAAAAACCACCGTATCGCCGTCCTGCACGTGGCCCCCCGCCTTTGCCAGCGCCACCGCCTCGCGCATCGCCATGTCCGTATCCGTTTCCACGGTTGCAAGCAACGGCACCGTGCCCCAGCTCAGGGCAAGCTGGCGCCATACCGGAACGTCGGGCGTAACCGCAAGTAGTTGCACATGCGGCCGCAAGCGGGCCAGCATACGCGCGGTATAGCCCGATTGCGTGAGCGCAAATATGGCGGATGCGCTCAATTTATCCGCGATGCGGTGGGTCGCCGCGGCAATGGCGTCGGTAGCATCGCTCGCGTCGTCAATCGCGGTGAAGCTCTCCACGTGCGGGTCTACGCTGTTAGCAATGCGCGCCATGACCGCCACGGCCTCCACCGGATACGGCCCCACAGCCGTTTCACCCGAGAGCATCACAGCATCGCTGCCGTCCAGGATCGCATTTGCCACGTCGCTGGCCTCTGCCCGCGTCGCCACCGGATGCTGCATCATGGACTCGAGCATCTGGGTTGCCGTGATCACCGGCTTGCCGCGCAGACGCGACTTGTGAATGATTGCCTTTTGGTGCAAAGGCACTTCCTCAGGCGGCACCTGCACCCCCAGGTCGCCGCGCGCCACCATGATGCCGTCCGCGGCCTCGAGAATTGCGTCAAAATGGGCGATCGCCTCTTGCGTCTCGATTTTCGCGACTATAGGGATCGTGGCGCCGTAGTTCAGCAGCAGTTGCCGCAGAATCTCGACGTCCGTCGCCGAGCGAACGTAGGAAAGCGCTACCCAGTCCACCTCCTGCTCCACGGCAAAGCGCACGTCTTCCCAGTCTTTCGCCGTCAGGCTAGGCAGGTTGAGACTCCGGCCCCGCACGACCACGGCTTTGCCGCTCACAAGCTCGCCGCCGCGCACCACCCGTGAAACCACTGCGGCTTGCCCGGATTCGACCCGCGTCGCGAGCACCTCAGCCTCGATCAGGCCGTCATCGAGCAAGATGGTGTCGCCCGGCCGCGTTTCGGACGCGAGGCCGGCAAACCGCACCGGCGCCACGTTCACGCTCGAGGCGTCGGGATCTACGGTCTTCGCATAGTTGTAGAGCCCCTCGCTGACGGTCTCATCGGCAGAACCGCCATTGGGAACCAAGAGGAGCTGACTGCCTGGGGCGAGGTACAATGGCTCCTCCGCAATGGATCCGACGCGCACTTTCGGTCCTTGCAGATCGGCAATAATCGGAAGGTTGGCGCCCTCCGAGGATGCCAACGCGCGCAGAAGACGGATAGACCGCCCCTGCGTCTCATGGTTGCCATGGGAGAAGTTGATGCGCGCCACGTCCAGGCCGGCGCGCAGCATTGCCCGGAGCGTCTCTTCATTCGCCGACGCGGGACCAATTGTGGCAACGATCCGAGTGCGGCGCATGGGCGTTACTCCAACCAACCCTTTCGCATCAGGTACTCATCGCCAATCAAACCCAGCAAGACTGGATTTGCGGCGCCGGGATGGTGTTCGAGGCGAGCGAATTCAAAGTACTGCGTATACAGTGTAACCCCATTCAGTTGTTCCTCGTCGCCTGCCGGAGCGATGGGACTGCCATAGGACTCAAGTCCGTTGGTGCCTGCATAGAAGTTCGCAAACTCCTGGCCTACCGCAAACTGCTCCTGAGTAGAACCGGTGTCTGCCTGGGTGGTGAGATCGGCCAAGTTCACGTCCGCATAGAGACTCCTGCCGAGAGGCGACTGCAAGACCTGCTCCTCGTCGTCGTCCGCTACAATCTCCAAACGGGACCGCTGGAAGTATTGTACCGTTTTGCCGTCTTCGCTCAGGGCATCGGTACGAGGATAGCCGAAACGTGCCACGCCGCCGTTCGCGACGAAGAAGCTAAGAAACGGCTCTCGGATCGTATGGCCAGTTACCGCAATATACAGCTCCGCCGCCGATTCCGATTGTGGGGGTGATTGCGGTGACGCGGGGGTAAGCCGCTGCCAATACGGTCCACCCTCCCCGGCAATGAACAGGTAGGTAAAGCTGCCATCACCGGTGAGGATCGCGTCACGAATGGGCGTCATTTCCGCCGGTAAATCAAGGTCGACCCACGTCAGACCGCCATTGGTCGATCGATAGATCGCAGTTTTCGCGATCAACAACAGCGTCCCCAACACGCCGGGTTCCAAGAGCAGTTTCTCGGCGGCATCGGTGGGCAGTTCACCAATGCGCGACCAGCCTGCCGCGCGATCCGTGGAAAGATACAGCCCACTCGACGTTGCCGCGTAGAGCCGCGGCGAGCCGCTGCCGGTGATGTCGAGGCTGCGAATTGACTCATCGGGTAACCCGGCATTCGACAGTTGCCAGGAAGTGCCGCCATCCAGCGAACGGTAGAGCCCGCCCGCGGTCGTGGTCGCGGCGTAGAGGTTCGCGGACAAATCCGGATCGGCAACAAGCGCCACCGCACCTACTATGTTGCCAAGTCTGTCGTGGGGGAGGCCGTTGTTTATCCGGCTCCAGTAGAGCCCGCCGTCTTCACTCCGGTAGTTGCCGTCCAACTCCGTCCCGGCGAACACAGTGTGCGCATCGCCTGTCTTGAAGGCAACGGCGATTACCGGAGAAACGATACCCGGTAGGTGCGACCACGTTGCGCCATCATCCACCGTGCGATGCAGGCCCAGAGAACCGGCCGCCAGCGCCGCGCTCGCGTCGGTAGGATGCAGGGCAACGAGCCACGGTAAGCTACTGGGGACCCAAGACTGGTCTTCCTGCGTCCACGACTCTGGTTTCAACGCCTGCTCCCAGAGTTGCCAAGCCGAGAGCACGTCTCCGGTCAGAATGTCACTTGCAGTGTGCCAGGGGGTGCCCGAAGCGGCGTCCGCGATGCCGGCGAGCTTCAGCCAGAGAAGGAGTGCCAAGAATATCGCGAGAGCACCGTGGTATGTGCGCCAGGTGATGCCAGTGCTCTTCGTCCACGCCTCACTGCCCTTCCGGCACGAGGCGCAGTCGTTGCCCAACTCGGATCGAGTCAACATTCTCTATGTCATTGAGTTCGGCCAGGGTCTCCACAGTCGTATTATACTTGCTCGCGATAGTACTTAGCACTTCACCCGGTTGCACTATATGAAACTCTGGCGTAGTCGGTGCTTCCGCCGTTGGCGCACTTGCCGGGGCGCCGGGTGTGGCAGCCGCAGGCTCAATGCGTGCTACTTCGCTGTTCTGAGCAGCCGAGACAGGACTGTCGGATGCAAGACTCTGGCTGGTCAGCCACATCACGCCACCGCCTAGCAGCAAGAATACGGCGCCAAGACCGATAATCATCAGAAGTTTGTTGCTGCCGCTCCGGGACAGCGGCCGTAAGTCGCTGCGTCTGCTCACCGAATGCCAACGCTGCGCTGGCACACGGGGGAGAAGCGACGACTCGAGAGGCGGAAGAGACTCTTCCTTTACTTCCATTCGGGAAATGCCTGCCATAGACTGACCGCCGGACGATGCTACACAGAGGAGACCAAGAACAGAGGAGGGTTGCGAAAGACGCTAACTAAAGGCGTAGACCAGGATCAGGTCATTCACATTGGTATTGGTAGGCCCGGTGACCAAGAGGGCGTCCGTCTGTTGCAGGAAATGGTAGGAGTCGTTGCGATTGAGATAGTCGAGCGGGTCCAAGTTGAGCGCTCGCGCCCGCGCCATCACCGCGCCGTCCGCGATACCCCCGGCCGCATCGGTGGGGCCGTCGGTGCCGTCTGTTCCCACCGCCATCACCGCAACTCCCTCCCAACCGTCGAGCGCCAGTGAAGCGGCCAGTGCCATCTCTTGATTGCGCCCGCCTTTGCCCTCACCGCGCACGGTAACGGTCGTTTCACCGCCGAAAATAACACACGCCGGTGGTGGGAATGGGGAGTGGTGGATCAGACCCTTGGCGACTCCAGCCATCACCTTCGCAACTTCCCGTGCCTCACCTTCTACCCAGGTGGTGACCAGGATTGCATTATACTCCAGTTTCTGTGCTGCGTCTAGTGCCGCGCGGGCCGCGATCTCGTTGCTGCCGACGAGCACACTCGCCGTGCGGTCGAAAATCGGGTCGCCTTCTTTCGGCGTATCCGGAATGGTCTTGTGCAAGCCGCCTTCAAGCTGCTTGCGTACACGCGCTGGTATCGAACCCTGCAGGCCGAATTTTCCCAAGAGATTCCACGCATCCTGAAACGTGGTGGTGTCTGGCACCGTAGGCCCCGATGCGATGAAGTCCAGCGGATTGCCCACCACGTCCGAGAGGATGAGCGCGACGAGAGTGGCCGGCGCTGCCGCCCGCGCCAAACCGCCGCCCTTGACTTGCGAAATGTGCTTGCGGATCGTGTTTACTTCATTGATGGTAGCGCCGCTGCGCAAGAGCTGATCGGTCAGTTGTTGGAGGTCGTCGAGCGTGATTCCCCCGGCGGGCAACTCCATGAGGGCCGATCCGCCGCCGGAGATCAGGCAGAAAACAAGGTCGTCCTCGCCCGCGTCTGCCGCCAACTGCAGGATGCGCTCCGTGCCGCGCAAGCCCTGCTCATCCGGCACGGGGTGAGCGGCTTCGACAAGCTCGATCCTCTGCGTCGGAACGGCGTAGCCCTCCTTGACGTTCACCACGCCGCCCTCCAGGCGCTCGCCCAGGATCTCTTCCAGCGCCTGCGCCATCGGGCCGCTTGCTTTGCCTGCCCCTACGACGAGTATGCGCTTGAATGCATCGAGGTCGTAGACGGCGTCTTCAACGACCAAGCGCGAACCCTCGCGGCGCACGCAGTTGCGCACCGCCTGGGCCGGATCGACGGCCTTCAAAGCCGCCGCCAGCACCGTCATCATGTCTTCACGCTGTCGATTCGAGATCCCCGTAGTCACCGTTGTTCTTCCTGGAACCTGCACAGGCATCTTACTCCCTAGTGTAGCGGAGCACTCCAGGGGATGCGAGGATGGCAGACTGACGGCTACAATAGGAGCAATACGAACATAAAGTTGAGCTAGTCTCGGCGCGCACAGGGAGATGTCCCCGGCCCGCTGATTTCAACTACACAGCACCGCAACGAAAGGGCAACTCCATGGGCGGGATTTGGCGGGCAGGCACTATTGTCTTCATTGCGAGCTTTTGTACGCTGGTGGTCGAGCTGACGGCAGGGCGCATGATTGCGCCATACCTCGGGGTCTCGCTATATACCTGGACCAGCGTCATCGGCGTCATGCTGGCGGGGATCAGTCTTGGAAACTATGTCGGCGGCCGTGTCGGCGACCGGTTCCCGACAGTCACCACGCTGGGCGTGCTCTTCCTGCTCTCCAGCATCCTCACGCTGACCATCCTGCCGCTCACCGCGATCATCTCCGGCATCGCGCAGGACCTGCCCGTGCACCTTATGCTCAAGATCCTCTTTTTCACCGCCACGGTCTTTTTCCTGCCGAGCGTCTTCATGGGCACCATCACGCCGGTCGTTGTGCGGCTCATCCTGGATGACCTGTCGCGCACCGGCGGTGTGGTAGGACGCATCTACGCGCTTTCCACGGTCGGCGCGATTGCCGGCACCTTCGCCACCGGCTTCTTTCTGGTGTCGTTCTTTGGCACGCGCACAGTCATCTTGCTCGTCGCTCTTCTGCTGCTGATTGTCGCCATCGTATTCGGCAATCTCTGGAATCGCCGCTTGCTGCTGACGGGCGGCGCGGTGGCGCTAGTGGCAGTGGGCATCTTTGGCTACGGCAGGGAAGCGTATAAGATACCGTTTGGTTTGAATTATGCGCGTTCCCTGGTTCGCGACGCGGTGACCTTGCAACCTCGCGGCGCTTTCGCCGCCCCGTGTGAAGTGGAGACGAACTACTTCTGTATTCGCGTAACCGAAAAGAAACTGGCTGAAAACGTCACCCAGCGCCGCCTCGTGCTCGACCATCTCATTCACAGCTACAGCATCCTGGAAGACCCCACGCGCCTTGACTATGATTATGTAAAGATATACGCCGAACTCGTGAAGTACATTGCCGGTGAGCGCAGCGGCATTCGCACCTTTTCCATCGGCGGTGGAGGCTACACCTTCCCCCGGTATTTGGAGGTGGTCTACCCCGATGCCGTCATCGAGGTGGCGGAAATCGATCCGGCGGTAACTGAAATGGCCCACGCCAAAATGGGATTGCCCCGCGACACCAGCGTCATTACGTATAACGAGGACGCACGCCTGGTGGTGAAGCGTCTCGATGCCGGACAGTACGATGCCATCATCGGCGACGCGTTCAACGATCTCTCGGTGCCTTGGCACTTGACGACGAGGGAATTCGCCGAGATCGTGCACGACCTCCTGACGCCCGGTGGCTTCTACATGCTGAACGTGGTGGACACGTTCGAACACGGACGCTTTTTGCCGTCGATGATTCTCACCCTGGAGCAGGTGTTCCCGCACGTCTATCTACTGGCAGACGGTCCCGGGTGGGAGCAGGAAGGCCGCAATACGTTCGTGCTGGTGGCCGGTAAGCAACCGCTCTCAGAGGCAGCGTTGCATAGCACCGTGAGCGACCTGCTGCCGGACGGCCCGATAAGCACCTTCTTAGATCCCGCCCGCCTGCGGGAATACGTTGACAACAGCTCCGCCGTGATCCTGACCGACAGCTACGCGCCCGTGGACAACATGCTCGCGCCGGTCTTCGCCGAGCGGGGATAGCGCCCCTCGCCCCGCTGCCCTGCGCTTTTTGAGAATCGGGTTCACCCCTTGCGCGTGCGCCTGCCGACGGTGCACAGCGTAAGCAAAGGGTTTCAGATTCGACTTCATTCACCCAGATCGGCACAGGCATCATTCACCACGGTCGCCACTTCATCGCCGCGCGCGAGGCCGTCGACGATAGTCTGCATGGTTTGCCACGCGCCATCGTCCCAAGGCGCTGCCCGTCCGAATTGCATTGACCGTTGCAGAGCCGTCAACTGTGCGGGCCCCAGCGTTGGCCAAATCTCCGGTAGCCGCGCAACCATCTCACTCTGCGCGGGCACGCCCACAAACCGCTGCATCGTCTGCAGCAGACCCTTCAGCGCCGTGTACGCCACATCCGCCTGTCCGGATCGCGCATGGATGGCAAGACCCATGTGGGCAGATACCGGCACGCTGCGCACCTTGCCGCGCGGCAACGCTGCCAAGCGGTAATCGAACCTTGGCCTTTGGTTGACTGTGCTGAAAAACATCGCCGGCACTCTATCGTCCATCCAACCGAAGAACTCCCACGTTTCTCGCCCACCCACCGCTGGCGCGACCCGATGCATGTGCAGCAGGTCGTGACAAAATTGCAGGGCTTCCGTGGCAGCCGGGTCCTGCAACCGGCACCGTCCAGTTACCGGGTCAACCACTTCGGCCTCGTTCTGCCACAACGCCCACCAGAGCCCGCGAGAGTGCGGCATGAGACCCCAGCGGGTCACGTTGCCGTCTTCGTCGCGCTGTGTCAGTTTCAGCGCGTTTTCTACCAGATCGTCCCAGGTCCACGTTTCGTCCGGCGGGGAAGCACCTTGGAGCCTAAAGTAGGCGGGGTCGTAATAGAGCAGCAGCGGATTCGAGTCTATGGGCAGCGCATAGAGACCGCCCTCTCCCCGAAATTGATCGAGCACATAGGGGTAAAAAGTCCCCGCGAGGTCCTGGTCGACAGCCGTGATGAAGCGCTCCAGCGGCAGTATTACGCCCCGCTTCCCTAAGGTCTCCGCCATATCGGGACTGATAGATAAGAGGTCGGTATCGATGCTATCGATCCATTCGGCAAACTCATCGTCGTCCTTGGGAGGAGGATCAGGATAGTCTCCTCGGCCGATGAGGCCGGGCGCTAGCGTGTAACGACCGCGCGCAGGACCGTGGGGGTTGTCTACGTCTTCCTCTAGCGTGGCGACAATTCTCAGCAGCTTCTCTTGCGGCTCTTCGTAGGTCAAACTTGGCTGGAAGAAGAGACCGCTAAACGAAAACGTCCGCCATATGAGCGCGGCCACCCCCGGTTGGCCGGGCAGATCCGAAGATGATCGGAATGGGCCACAACCTGCTGCCAGTGCCGCCGTGCTCGCTAGCAAGGCGCGTCGTGTGAGCATGGCAATGGTTCTTTCAATCCTGCGGTTAGCTGTGCTCCTGCAAGAAGGAGCAGGCATTGTTTACCACGGTTGCCACGTTGGCGCCGTACGCGAGGTCGTCGACAATCTGGTACATAGTCGGGCCTATGTAGTTATTCGGTAGCGGGTGTCCATGTTCCATGGAGCGCTGGAGCGCCGCCACCTCATCAGGCGGGAGACTTGGCTGAATCTCTCCCAGCTTTGCAACTGATTCCCTTTGCGCCGGCACGGGGACGAAGCGCTGCAACACGTGGAGGAGACCCTTCAAAGCGGTGTAGGCCGCCTCCGTGTGCTTTGTTTGCGTGTGAATGGCAAGGCCGAGGTCAGCCCTCACGGGCACACTGCGCACTCTTCCCTGGGGCAAGTCCGCCCAGCGGTAGCCGGGCCACCACCACGATTGGTACGGAATGTAGGACATTGCCGGCCAATTCCCACTTGGCGGTCTAAAATTCTCGACGAGGTCCACTGCCCCTCGCGGTGGGGAAACTTGGTGCGTGTGCAGCAGGTCGTAGCAGAAGCGCAGGGCTTCGACGGCAGCCGATTCCCGCAATCGGCAGCGCGCCGTTGCCGGATCGAACATCTCGGCTTTGTTCTGCCACAACGCCCACCAGAGCCCATACATGTGGGACATGAGACCCCAGCGCGTCAGTTTTCCGTCTTCACTCCGCCACGTCAGCTTCTTCGCGTTCTCGACCAGATCGTCCCAGTCCCAACTCTCATCCACCGGCGGCACGTCTTGCTGCGCAAAGTACCTGGCGTCGTAGTGGAGCATCAGGGGCTCCGCGCTCACCGGCAGGGCAAAGAGCCCGCCGCTTCGCTGGAAGTGCTCGAGCACATACGGGTAGAAGGTATCGGTGAAGGGCTGCTTTTCGGCCGCCAAGAGCCGATCCAGGGGCAAGAGCACGCCCTGCTCTCCCAGGCCTCGCGCCAGCCAAGCGTCCACAGCCAGAATGTCCGTATCCATGCCGCCGATCCACTTCGCATAATCCTCTATACTCCTTAGCTCAGAGCGAGGGCCCGGGTACTCCTGGGCGTGGCCAGTCAGCGTATAGCCTCCGCGCGCCGGGCCATTGGGGTTCTCTTCATCCTCCTCCAGCGCGACCACAATCCGCGAGATTGTATCCTGCTGATCTTGGGCATACTGACCTGTCCTCACTAGCCTGGCAAATCGAAACACGTACCAGGTCAGCGCGGTTGGCTCCGACAGGCTGGGAAAAGAAGACGATGAACCGAACGGCCCGCAACCCGCCGCCAGTGCCGCGGAGCTCGCGATCAAAGCGCGTCGTGTAAGCATTGCAGATTTCCTTTACAATTTTGCCATAGACGTGCTTGCCGTAAACGTACACCCGTTCTGCCTGTTTTCTGGATTATCAATAATTATGATAGCACATGCAGTCAATCGCTTAAGGCAGTAAAGCATGCCTCGGTATTGTTAAGGGCCGTAGCGCGGGGGCTTGTCCCCCGCTCCGGATGGTGTTCTGGCAACACACGAAGTAAGCGCGGCTTGAAGAGAGAAGATGGACTCCCGCTTGCGCGGGAGTGACGGATGGATTACGGCGGCTTAGAGGCACGATATATCGTGCCCCTACTACTTCACTCTGAACAGAATGGTGAAGCGCGGCAAGAAAGGCGATAGGTTTTATCCAAGGAGACTGGATTAAGGGTGTGCGGCTAAAGGAGACTTACCGCCGCAGCCAGCATTGCACATCACGCATTTGGCCCATTGACATGACCCAATCCGGCCAGGAAGATTGCGGCGTGAAGCCATGAGCGCGGAGAAGGTCGACTTTCGGTGAACCGCGCTCAGCGTAAGCAAAGACCGGTCTTGCGGGCAGCGTGAGAGCGGCAAAGAGCTCTGCCGCCGCGTGCGCTGCCGCCGGATGCACGAAGAGGTCGAGCAGCGCCGCCGCCTCGCGCCAGATCGGATCGTCCTCAATGCTCGCCCAGCCCACGACCAGGCCGGCCTCATTTTCCAGCATGCGCACTTCGACGTTGCGCTTTCCCGCCTCCTGATCGCGCTTATACGCCACAAATTCGCCTTCGAAATTTCGCTGCCCCCAGATGCGCCGCGCAGCGTGACGGAGATGGTCGCCGTGGGGCTGTACGCAGAGCAGATTGAGCAGCGGCCAATGCTCCCAGCGCAGCGGTGCGACGCCGGTGAGCGCCGCACGCCAGAGTTCCGCCGTACGCTCTGGCCGCGTCCAGTACCACATCCGTCCACTCCCCGCACCGACGCTCCGGAAACCGAAGCGGTGATAGATCCAATAGGGCGGTGTTTCAAAGCCGGTGCCGAGCGTGAGCGCCCGCCCGCCGCGCGCGCGAAAATCCTCCATCAGCGCGGCCGTAATGCGGCTCGCGATGCCTTTGCGCCGCAGTTCGGGAGTGGTAAAAACATGGCCGAGGATGCCAATGCCGCTGTGTTCCACCGTCATGATGTTGCCAACCGCCTCCCCGTCGACTACGCCCAAGTAGAAACGGGTTTCCAGCGCATCGAGCGGTCCCGCTATGGAGCGCGCAATGTGCCAGTGCGCGTGGTCGCCCTTATGCACGAGCAAGCGCTGCACGTCCGCGGCCCAGCTTTCCTCCGGTACCTCGACCAGCAGGCACTGCATGCGTTCTCCGGTCTTGAGCGTAGTTCTGGCTAGTTGGCGCACCATTGGTGAATCGTCGTTCCTCGGGTTTTACTAAGTACCTACCTGTCAGGGAGTCCACACTCACATCTTGCCGTCAAGCGCCAAATGAGCGCAAGAAGCCCTGAGCCCGATTGATGCATTCTTACCCAAGATCAAGCCTCTATTACGAGCCGCAACGCAGGGGCTTGTCTCTCGCTCGGAATGGGTCCAGGCAACACTCTCCTCTGAAGTGTGCGCAGCTTGTCGACAATAGATAGACTCCCGCTTGCTCGGGAGAGACGGAGGTGTTGCGGCGGCTGATTGTGCGGTAGGGGCACGATGTATCGTGCCCCTACTTCGGCTGCTTCAAGAGATGCCGTGGAGCCCGACAAGGAAGAAGTGTGGCTCTAGCCAAGGAAGAGGAATGGAGACCCGGCTCTTGCGACTTAGGGCAATTCACCGCCGCAGCCAGCAGTTTACTCCGCGCGTTTCGCCGCCTACTGAAAGCCAGTCCGGCCAAGAGGCCTGCTGCTCAAAGCCGTGGGCAAGGAGGACATCGTTCTTCGGCGAATCGAGGTCGGCGTAAGCGAAGACTGGCTTCGAAGGCAGAGGCACGGCGCTCAGCAAGCCTTCGGCCGCGTCCCATGACGTGGGATGCATGAGGAGATCGAGCAGCGCTGCTGCCCCGCCCCACAACGGATCGTCTTCCAGGCTGGCAAAACCAACCACCAGCCCAGCCTCGTTTTCCAATACGCGCGACACGATGGTTGATTCCTCAGCCTCAAGATCGCGCTTGTACCGTGTGAAGTCGCCTTCAAAATTACGCGGGCCCCACAAGCGGCGCGCGGCCAAACGCAGGCGGTCGCCATCCGGCTGTGTGCACAGCAGATTGACCAGCGGCCAATGCTGCCAAAGCGGAGACTTGACGCCCGTGATTGGGGCATGCCAGAATTCTCCAATCTGTTCCGGCTGCCGCCAGTACCACATAGCGCCGCTGCCCGCGACGATGCTGCGAAAGCCATAGCTGTGGTAAATCCAGTAGGGCGGCGAATTAAACCCCGTCCCCAATGTAAGCACCCGACCCTCCCGCTGGCGAAAGTCCTGCATCTGGGACGCCATGATGCGGCTCGCTATGCCTTTGCGCCGGTGCTCAGGTTGCGTAAACACGTGACCGAGAATGCCGATGCCGCCGTGTTCCACAGTCATGATGTTGCCAACCGCTTCCCCATTGACCACGCCCAGGTAGAAGCGCGTTTCCAGCCCATCGAGCGGTCCCGCTATGGAGCGCGCGATATGCCACAGCACGTGGTCGCGCTTATGCACGAGCAGGCGCTGCACGTCTTGCGCCCAGCTTTCTTCCGGTTCCTGTACCAGCAGACACTGCATCCGTTCCCCGGTCTTGAGCGTAGTTCTAGCCAGTTGGCGCACCATGCGTGAGCTGAAACTCCTTGATCTGATTCTGCATTCATTACAAGCACAACACACCCTCACCCAGCGGGTCAAATGGCGTCACTTGCGGCACAAAACGGCATTCTACTCGCAAGACCCGCGCTCACCCCGAGACTTCCCTGCGGGGCGGCACAATTGGACTTGCTCAACTCTGATAGCTCAGTCTCTCCCGTGCGCGGTAGCCTACGCTCCCGCTCGCGTAACTCGCCTTCCCGTTCACCCATAGATAAGTCCGTACTGAGCTTGTTGAGTTACTCAAGGCGAACGGGAAATCCACGCACGCGTTCTGCCCGGCCACGCAATGTACTATCATACAGAGTGGCGTAGCTATACCGTAGAGGTGGACCTGCAATGAACGAAGTCGCCCAGAACGACACCCGCCCAAAACGCGAAAACCCACTGCTCAGCATCCTCCTCAACATCGTCGTCCCGGTAGTCATTTTGACGCGCTTCAGCAGCGATGAGTGGTTAGGGCCGATGTACGGTCTTGTGGTCGCGCTGGCATTCCCTTTGGCCTACGGCATCTTCGACTATTCGCAGCGGCGCACATTCAACTTCCTGCCCGTTGTCGGAGTCGTCGGCATTCTGCTCACAGGCGGTATCGGTCTGCTCAAGCTCGATCCCATGTGGATAGCCGTAAAGGAAGGCGCTGTGCCGCTGGTTATCGGCATCGTCATACTTGGTTCGCTCAAGACCCGCTTTTCCCTGCTTGCCGCCTTGCTGAATCAGGTAATCGACAGCGCCGCGGTGAACGCCGCGTTGGACGCGCGCGGCACGCGAAGGGCCTATGAAAGACGCCTGGTGAATGCCACGTTCATCGTGGCGGGATCATTCTTTCTTTCCGCTCTCTTGAACTACCTGCTGGCGCGCATTGTTGTGGTCAGTCAGCCGGGGACCGTTGCGTTTAACGAAGAGTTGGGCAAGATGACCGCATTGAGCTTTCCCGTGATCTCGGTGCCGGCCATCATTATCCTGGCAACAGCCATCATCTACACCGTGGTTGGCATCCGCCGTATCACCGGCATGGATATGGAACAGATCTTCCGCCAGCGTTAGAACCAATTGACATCTGCCGTGGCGTGAAGGCCGTCTGTGTGAATTGACGCAGCGAGAAGCGTGCACCTATACTCGCTGCTAGGAGAGTCTCGCATGTACCGCAAGGGAGGGATGATCCCCCATGGCAACTTCCACTGCACCGTACGCCGCTGACACGATCCCCGCCGACATGCTCCATACCTATTTGATGCAGCAGGCCCAGCAGCTATTCGACCATGCCGAGATGGCGCGCGCGGCCGTGAAAACCCCGGAGCAATGGGAGTTGCGGCGTGCCCAATTGATGACTGATTTTGAGCAAGCGATTGGGCCGTTTCCCGAGCGGACCCCGCTCAATACGCGCGCGGTGGGAACGCTGGAACGCGAACGCTACACCATTCACAAGATCGTCTTTGAAAGCCGGCCCCGCTTTTATGTGACGGCGCTCGTTTACGTCCCAAAGCAGCATAGAGCGCCCTATCCGGGGATCCTCTTCCCGCTCGGCCACAGCCGCAACGGCAAAGCGTATGACAGCTACCAGCGCACACCGGCAGGGTTCGCCGAGAAAGGCTACCTTGTGCTGGCGTACGATCCGCTCGGCCAGGGAGAGCGCTGGCAATACTGGGACCCGGTGAAGAGAGAGTCCGCCTTCAGCGCATCTACCCGCGAGCACAGCAACGTGGGCGCGCAGTGTTTGCTACTTGGGATAAACCTCGCGCAATTCATGATTTGGGATAGCATCCGCGCCCTCGACTGTCTGCTCGCGCGCGATGACGTCGATCCGGAGCGGATTGGTTGCACCGGTGTTTCCGGCGGCGGCACGAATACGGCCTACTATGTACCTTTTGACGACCGGGTTACCGCCGCCATGCCCACGTGCTACATTGCGGGCTTTCCCGCGCTGCTGGATTCCGTGGGTCCCCAAGACGCCGAGCAGAACCTCTTCGGCCAACTGGCCGTCGGGCTGGATCACGAGGACTACCTGTCGTTGGTGGCGCCCCGCCCCCTCTGCGTAGGCGCCGCAACCGGAGACTACTTCCCTCTGGCGGGCGCCCGCCGCTGCGTGGAAAGCGCCAAACGCACCTACGCCGCGCTCAGCGTTCCCGACGAACTCTCGTTGGCGGTAGCGGAACAGAATCACGGCTACCACCTGCCCATGCGCGAAGCTGCGTATGCCTGGTTCAATCGCCTGTTCGACAAGGAAGAAGAGGGCACATTCGAGACGGAGATCACGCTGGAGCCGGACGAAGCACTCTGGTGCACCGAAACGGGTAACGTCTACGAACTCGGCAGCGAGACGGTGTTCACGCTCAACCGCCGGCTTCTGGCGAACATTGACCCGGCGCTGCCTGAAGTCGGCAACGAAGCGGCAGCCGGCAAGTACCAACAGGTCGTGCGCGAGCGCGTGCGGCGCGTGCTCTCCGCCTATCCGCTCGAGGGTGACTTAGATCTCACGCTAGTCCCGCTCGAATCCGGCGATCGTCTGAAGCGCGAGCGCATCGTCTATGAATCAGAGCCCGGCATCCTCGTCCCCGGCGTCCTACGTACTCCGGTGAGCGACCAACAGGACACCATGCTGCTTTGGATTGACGAGGCGGGTAAGGATTCCGAGAGTACGGAGGTGTTGCTCGATGCATTGGCGGTGCGCGGCGTGACGTCCTTGGTGATCGACCCCAGAGGAATGGGAGAGACGGGATTCCCCGTTTCAGACAATCCCAGCACAAGCGACAACGGGCACATCAGCCACAAAGTAGCATACATGGGACTGCTGCAAGCGCGGCCGCTCTTGGGCATGCGCGTGCAAGACGTGATGCGCGGCATGGACGCGCTGGCGGCCCTTCCGGCTACCGCCGCCAAGCGAGTAATGCTCGGGGGAAGGGGCGGCGGCGCCCTGTTGGCGCTATTTGCCGCCGCCCTGGACCAGCGCGTGACAGGCGTGATCGCTCACGAATGTCTGGCCTCGTACCGCTGGCTCGTGGAAAACGAGTACTACGACTATGACGCATCGTGGTTCCTCTTTGGCGTGCTGCGCGAATTTGACATCTGTGATGTGGCGGGCCTGGTGGCTCCCCGTAATCTCGTGGTCTGGACGCCGCACAACCACCAACGGCAACCGGTAAACTTGGCGGCGCTGCTGGCCGCCTTCGGACGCACCACCGCCGCGTTTCGCGCATACACGGCACCCGATGCGCTGCGCTATCGCGAGGATGCCTTGACATCGGAGCGACTGGCGCAAGAGCTAGGCGCGTAGAACTTGGCGTGCGCACACCCAGGCACCGGCGGTACCTGCCTGCGATCATGATTGAAGAGAATGAGCGATAACTTAGGAGCGCGGGCGTCCCGCCCGCAACTCCGCAATTACCATGTAAATGAAGAGATATACACAGCCGCCTGGGAGCGTGGGACTCCCGCCCGCACTTGAGCTACCCGAAAACACGTGCCTCCCGCCTGCAACCCTGCAATTACCTTGAGAATGAAGAGAAACAACCAGCTACCAGGGAACGCGGGCGTCCCGCCCGCACCTCAGGCAATGATTTGAGAGCGAAGAGGAAAAAGCGGTTGTATGGGAAGACGGGCGTCACGCCTATATCCGCATCACCGCCATCTACCACCCCTGAGCCACGCGGTTGGCACTTCCGCGGCTACCTGCCTCATTTCGACGGAGGCGCGATCCCGCAGTTGGTTACTTTCCGGCTTGCCGGGACGTTGCCGCCGGACGTACTCGATAGATGGCGCCAAGAGCTCAGCTATCTCAGTGCAACGCCCAAGAAGACCGCCTTGCGACGCAGGGTTGAGACGTATCTTGATCACGCCACCTCAGCCACGCCTTTACGCAATCCACGGCTCGCGGCGATGGTGGAAGACGCCTTGCGCTACTTCGCTGACACGCGCTACCATTTGCACGCTTGGGTTGTGATGCCGACACACGTTCACGTGCTCTTTACGCCCGTAGCAGGGCATGCCGTTTCCGCGATTGTCCATAGCTGGAAGTCCTTCACGGCCCATCAAGCGGTAAAGCAATTCGGCTGCTCCCCGCCGTTTTGGAGCCAGGACTACTTTGACCGCTATATCCGCAATGAGCGGCATTTTACAGCAGCCATCGCCTACATCGAAGCCAACCCAGTGAAGGCCGGTCTCTGCCAGCGCAGCGTGGATTGGCGGTTCGGCAGCGCGTATGCTCGGGCAACGAATGGGACTTGCGGGAATGGGCGAAAGAGTTGACGCGAATGCTGCAATGCTACGCCCGTGATCCACACGGACAGAGAGGCCCAAGTGCCACGAAGGGAAAATCGCCTACATCCGACTGTGGATCGCACATGGCAGACTCTGCGGGCGAGACGCCCGCGCTCCTGGCAAGACTTCCATGCTTCGGCGAGACGTCCGCGCTCCTGATAGACGCCCGCGATTATGACTTGATGCCGACGTTTTTGCTGACACGCCCGCGCCACAACTTGCACAGGTAGCTCTTGACCATGCCACTCTCCCCCGTTGCGGTCGCCATCGCCGCTGCAAAGGACTCCGGAGCCTATCTGCGGGAGAACGCAGCCGATGCCGCGATTGTAGCGACCAAAGGCAGGGGCGACTTCGTTACCGGCCTCGATCTCGCCGTCAACGACCTCTTGCAAGAGCGCATCCACACCGCATTCCCCGACCACACCTTTCTATCGGAAGAGCTTGCCGCCCGTCCGCTTTCCGAGGAACCAACGTGGATCGTCGATCCCGTCGACGGCACCCTTAACGTTGCCAATCGCTTTCCCCTGTTCACGGTGAGCATCGCCCTGGTAGCCCAGAAGCGACCGGTCGTCGGAGTGGTGTACGATCCCCTGCTGGACGATCTCTTTGTGGCGGAAGCGGGAAAAGGAACCAAGTGGAATGGCGCGAGCATAACGGTTCGCCAGGACGTTGCCTGGCATGATGCGCTGCTCGGCTTTGACTTAGGGCACAACGAGCCGGCCTCCTCGGAGAGTATGGCGCTTGCGGCAGCGCTGCGGCCCCAGGTCGCCGGGCTCCGCATCACCGGTTCGGCGGCGCTTGCCCTCTGCTATGTTGCCGCAGGACGCCTGAGCGGTTTCTTTCACCACCGCTTGGAACCCTGGGACATGGCAGCCGCGCTGCTCATCGTGCAGGAAGCGGGCGGCGACTATGTCTCGATGGACGGCACTCAGGTGGTCTCACCGCAGGTGGGCTCCGTCGTCGCGGGGAACGCCGCAATCGTAGCCAAGATCAGGCAAGCCGAGCAGGCGCGTTGCAGGACTTAGATGAACTCCGATGACGTTGATGCCAAGTCAGATGACTACTCTTGCCGCCGGGGCGGCCAGTTGGTGGGAGAGTGACGTAACCGCCGCCGCCATTTTGGGGATTGTGCAAGGAATCACCGAATTCTTGCCCATTTCCAGCTCCGGCCATCTGGCCGTATTGCCCTGGGCGCTTCAGTGGTCGTCGCCGGTGCTGAATAGTCTACTCTTTGCGGTGGCGCTTCATGTCGGCACGCTCCTTGCCGTCCTCATGGTCTTCTGGCGTGACGTCCTGTCACTCGCCGCTGCATTCCTCACCTCTATACGCGACCGTGACATCCAGGCTGAGCCTGAACGCAAGCTGGCGTGGCTGCTCGTCCTTGCCACGCTGCCCGCGGTTGGCGCCGGACTTGTGCTTGAAGAGGCCGCCGCCACTGTCTTCCGGTCTCCCTGGATCATTGCCGCTGCCCTCGCCGGGCTTGGCGGCATACTCTGGGTGGTGGATGCGCGGCATCATGGGGTGAAGGAGATTCGCAGCCTGGGGTGGCGGGAAGCGCTGCTCATCGGCTTCGCCCAAGCGCTGGCAATCGTGCCGGGCGTCTCCCGCTCCGGCAGCACCATCACCATGGGCATGCTGCTGGGCTTAAGTCGCGTAGAGGCGGCACGGTTCTCGTTCTTGCTCATGGCTCCGATCATCTCTGGCGCAGGCGTTTGGGAAGCGCGGCACCTTGATAGTGCGGCGCTGAGCGGGGACGGCGGCCTGATCTTCCTCGCGGGTTTCCTCAGCGCGTTCGCAATGGGCTATTTCTGCATCCGCGTATTCCTGCGCTACCTGCAACGCGGCCGTCTCTGGCCGCTGGCGCTCTATCGCATTGCGTTGGCGGCGGTCATTCTGGTCATGCTCGCCACCCGCTAGGATTTACGCGGCAGGTGCCGTTCGCTATACTGGAAGTCTACCCCCTTGTGCGAACGGCTCAAGTCCACGAATCCTTGAGCCGGGTTTTCCATTTCACCCAGGAGTTCTAGGATGCGCATTGGCATATTGAACGTTACCGGCTATGCCGGACTGGAGCTCATCCGGCTGCTGGCCTGGCATCCGGAGATTCAGATCGCTGCCGTCACCGGCCGCAGCCAGGCCGGCAAGAGCCTTGCGGAAGTGTTTCCGTTCACGGGCCTCTTTCCCAACGGCGACCTTGCCGAGATGACGATTACGGAGGACATCACCACAGAGGTCGACCTCGTCTTCTCGGGACTGCCCCATAAGGCTTCAGCGGAAGCTCTGTTGCCCTTTATCGAGGACGGCATCTCCGTGGTGGACATCGCCGCGGACTTCCGCCTCCACGACCCGGAAACGTACAGGGAGTGGTACCAGGAGCACCCGTGTCCCGAGCACCTGGAAAGCGCCGTCTTTGGTCTGACAGAACTCCACCGGGACGAGGTGCGGCGGGCTAAGATCGTGGCGAATCCCGGCTGCTACCCGACCGGCGCCATCCTGGGACTCGCACCGGCCCTCGCGGAAGGCCTGATCCCGCCTGCCGTGATCGTGGACGCCAAGTCCGGCATCTCCGGCGGCGGCCGCAGCCTGACGCTCACCAATCACTACTCGGAAGTAAACGAGAGTGTGGAAGCCTATGCGCTGCAGGGACACCGGCATATGCCGGAGATCGCGCAAGAGTTGGGCGAGGTGGCGGGAACCGACGTTGAGGTCACTTTCGTCCCGCACCTTATTCCCATGACCCGCGGCATCTTGACAACGTGCTATGCCACGCTCGTGCGCTCAATCACCCAACGCGACGTGGACGATCTGTATCACGCCCGCTACGCCGACGAGCCATTTGTGCAGGTGCTCTCGGTATCGCCCAAGACGAAGTGGACCTACGGCAGCAACCACTGTCTGATCCATCCGGTGGTGCACGAGCGCACGGGACACCTGATCGTTACGACGGCCATCGATAACCTGGTGAAGGGCGCCTCCGGCCAAGCGCTGCAGAACGCCAACGCCATGCTCGGCCTGCCGGAGACGATGGGGTTGGAAGCCAAGCCGCTGTATCCCTAGCGCCGCAACCGTTCATCCTTCGACAGGCTCAGGACGAACGGTCTTCTCTGGCAGTCAATCACATTGATACGAGCAGTCGCGTGGAAGCAGTCAACCGCAAAGAGACGCAAACGGACTATCACGCTAGTCCGGCGTTCCTCCGATTCCCTATCGCAGGTAAACCCTTGCGCTACCCTAGCAGAAGCGAAAGAGTTCCCTCTCCCGTCGCGGGAGAGGGCTAGAGCCTGCCCCGTACTCGATACGGGGGTGAGGGAGAACGCTTACAACCCGCGCACGGCCTGTTCGAGTGTGTCTGTCGCTTCCAGGTAATCCGTACCGGGTGAGAAGACCAGCGGTTGCCCGATCTGCACCGTCACTTTGCCGCGCGCGGGGAATGAGGCCCCCTCATAGATCCCTTCCTTCACGAGCGTCACGCGAATCGGCACCACGGGCGTGCGCGACTCCATAGCTACGAAGCCGGTTCCCGGCTTGAAGGGCTTAATCTCTCCATCGGTCCGGTCTCCCTCGGGAAAGATGAGCACCGACCAGTCGTCGTCCAGCAGATTTCCCAGGTTTTCCAGGCTACGGCGCACGGGTCCGAAGCGCGCAAAGGGAAACGTGTTGCCCAGCAACGGACTGAAGACCCGCCACCAGTGAGACGAGAAGTAATTGTCGGCAGCCGCCGCAATTGCCAGCCGCGCGCGAATCGACGCCGGTAGGCTGAGCAAAATCATGCCGGCATCCACCTTGAGATTGTGATTGGCGGCAATTAGCACCGGCCCGGATAGACCTTCCAAATTCTCTCTGCCAACCACCTCGATGTTGTACAGCAGCCCGATACCCGGCCTGACCATCAGGTAATGCAGCACAGAGCGCAGGGCTCGACACCAGCCTGCCCTACTCCAGCCGGGAAACCGTTCTTCCTCACTGGCGCTGCCCTGCGCCAGCAGGGCTTCCAAGTCCCCGACGGTCGTTTCCGGGTGCACCTGGGTTTCATCGATATAGGCACCCAGCTCCTGTTCGATAGCGGACAGCAACTCGACACGACCGAGCGAGTCCAGACCGACATCCGCGCCCAGTACGCTATCCGCGTGCACAACGGCAGGGGCGACGTCGCAGATGCGGACGATCAATTGCTCTAATGGGGTCATCTCCTCTTTGGCAGTCTCCACCGCAACCTCGGCGGACTGCGTCTCCCCCTGCGCGTCGGCAATCACGCGCTCCAGCACCAGATTCTTCTTGACCTTGAGCGTGTGCGTACGGGGAAACTCCTCTTCAGGCCAGACCGTGAACCCTCTAATCTGCTGATGGGCGGCAAGCTGCGGATTCACTTCCGCTACTACGGCCCCAACATCGGCGTCTTCGCTGGGTAAGAGCACGGCGTGCACGTCCTCCCCACCGCTGGGGCTCGGCATGCCGACCACCACGGCATCCTCGATTGCTGGGTGGTTTTGGAGCCAGGGCTCAATGTCTTCCGGGTAGACGTTTTGACCGTTCGCCAAGACGATCAGGTCTTTCTTGCGACCCTTGAAGTAGAGGAACCCATCCTCATCGATGTGGCCCAGGTCACCAGTCTTGTACCAATCGCCATCGAAAGAGGCCTGCGTAATCTCCGCCTGCTGCCAGTAGCCGGGCGTCACATTCGGCCCGCGCGTTTGGATTTCCCCGTCTTCCGCTATCCGTACTTCCTGGCCCGGCAGCACTTTGCCGAGCGCGTCCAGTTTCTTGTAGCGAAAACTGTTGCATGCCACGATTGGCGCCGCTTCTGTCGTGCCGTAGCCTTGCAGCACGATAACGCCCAACGCCTCCCACTTTTCCGCCAACGGCGGATCGAGACGCGCACCACCGCACATGACGAACCAAAGCTTGCCACCAAAGCGTCTATGCACCTTGCCGAAGAGTTTGCGGCGCGCCCACACCGGCAACTTCGGCGCGAGGCCGATGATTTTCGCCAGTTGCTCCTTCTTGCCGGTGCGTTCAGCCTCCCGCTCGATGGCGTTCATGAAGAGTTCCAGCGCTTGGGGCACCAGCACGATGCTGGTGATACCGTTCTCTTGCATGGTCCGCACCAGAATGCTGGGCTGGCGACTGGCGGGATAGACCACGCGGCCCCCGCCAAACATAACCGCAAAGAGCCCCACCGTCTGCTCCAGCATGTGACTTAACGGCAAGAGGGAGAGCAAGCGCCAGTGCGGTTGCGGCATCACTTCCTGAGTTGCTGCAATCACGTTGGAAATAATGTTGCCGTGGGTGAGAATCACGCCTTTCGGCGCGCCGGTAGTACCTGAGGTGAACATGATCTCGGCAATGTCGTCTGCCGCGACCTCCACACTTGGCGCCGGAAAACTCTCGGCGTGCAGCACCTGTTCAATGTCTTCTATGTTCAAGTTGGGCAGAGCCGCCACCGCCGCATTCTCCGGCGTAAATTGGGAGATGAAGGCAAACTTCGGTTCGGTCTGACCGAGCACGCCGGAGACGAATTCCGGCGCGCTCCGGATGTCGAACGGCACCGCGATCGCGCCCAACCGCAAACAACCAAAGAGTGCAACCACCCACTCCGGCCGGTTTGGCGCCCAAATGACCACCCGGTCACCCTTGGCAATGCCGCGGCCGTGCAGGTAGGCCGCCACTTTGCCGGAGGTTTCCCAAAGTTCCCGGTAGCTCCACCTACGCACACGGATGCCCGGCTTGATAACCAGGGCGGGAGAATCACCGAAGCGGTCTGCGGCGGTCTCCAAGAGATCATTGAGAGTCTGCATGCCGCCATCCTCATACATTTCATTGGAGTGAGACATTGCGGATTATATGGCGTATTATACGCGTCCCCGTGGCCAGTGAAAACTGCGGTTTCAGGAATTCGGCTGCGCTGTGGTACGGTTGAGAAACAACAGTCCTAAGCGAACGGGACGCGCCTCCTGATGCGCGGCGCATGGCGCCAGGCTCTTGCAGTGGGCGAGGAGATCGGCCAATCAGTGCTTGACATTCCTTTCCTGGGACCAATCACGATTGCTCCCGGCGTACACCAGCTACGGGCGTTAGGCGCCCGCGTCACTGTATTGAAAGCCTCTGATGGCGCCGTGCTCGTCGATACCGGCAGCCGCGGGAGCCTGCACGTCATTGCCGCCGGCTTGAAGGCGCTCCGCGTCCCGCCGGAAAAGGTGCGGCTCATCGTTTTGACTCACTGTCACCCGGACCATGCCGGCGGACTTGCGGAGCTTGTTGAATTCACGTCCGCTCCGGTAGCAATTCACCGCGCGGAAGCGGGCATAGTCCGCGGGGATGAGCCTCAGCCGAGTTTCCTCCGTCGGCAAGCGATGAAAAACGCCCACCCGTTCTTCGCTATGTTCAGCAGCCGTCCTGTAGCAGTGGGCTACCCACTGGAAGACGGTGACGCTCTGCCGGAGATTGCCGGCGTACGCGTCATCCATACGCCGGGTCATACCGAAGGAAGCATATGCCTGTATGTCGAAGCGGCGAAGGTGCTTATCGTTGGTGACGCGCTCCAGTTCCGGTTTGGCAAACTCCTGGAACCTTCCTGGCTCTTTACGCGCGACCCGGAAATGGCCCGAACCTCCCTTGCGAAACTGCTGGAGGTGGACTTTACTACCATCTGCTTCAGCCATTTTCCGCCAATCCAAGAGAATGCGCGGGAAATGCTGGAGGGTTTTCTGCGCGACGACAAGGACTGAATTCACCTCTGTGGCCGGCTCGGCATTGCACCGCTCGACTCCTTCGGTGCGCATCCAACGCAACTCACAACGCTCTCGTGTATCATCATAAGGTGCCTCGCGGCAAGTGGTTTGCACTACGGCCCCGCCTATTGCGGCGCAAGGTAAAGCCCTTGCGCAATAGGAGACTCCTATAGTCAGCACCGCGAGCGCGAAGAGGTCGCATTCCCGTTTGGAAAACTGCAAAGTGTAAGGAACCGATTCATGGCGGAGAAACTCGCGGAAGGACTGGTACCCGGTGGCGCCACCCGCCCGGCCGGGTTTGCTGCGGACGGAGTATTCTGCGGCATCAAGGAATTCGATCCTGAGGGAAAGAAGCGCGACGTGGGCTGTCTGGTTTCGGACCGTCCCGCGACCGTGGCCGGTGTCTACACGAAGAATGTCGTCAAGGCGGCGCCGGTGCTGCTGGACCAGGAGCGCATGCGGCGCGGCACGACCCGCGGCATTGTGTATTGCAGCGGCAACGCCAACGCCTGCACCGGCGACCAAGGTATAGCGAACGCGCGGGAAATGACCGCCCTGCTGGCAGCGCAGGTCGGCGTAGACGCGGAGGACATCCTCGTATGCTCGACCGGCGTGATCGGCCAGCAACTTCCCATGGACGTGGTGCGCGCGGGAATCGCGCGCCTCGAACCGGCCCAAGAGCGCCATCGCGACGCGGCAACTGCCATGTTGACTACCGACGAATGGCCCAAAGAAGGGGCAGCCCTCTTCGAGGCCAACGGCACTACCTACGCGGTTGGGGGCATGGCCAAGGGCGCGGCCATGATCCATCCCAACATGGCCACTATGCTCGCGTACCTTACCACCGACGCACCGGTTGCCCAGAAATTCTTGGATGCGGTCTTGCGGCGGGCCGTGGCAGATTCATTCCATGTGATCAGCGTCGACGGCGATACCTCGACCAACGACACCGTGTTGGCGCTGGCAAACGGCGCCGCAGGCGGGCCTGAGATTACCGGCGGCGCGGCTGGCGCGGCCTTCGAGAGTGCGTTCCGCGCCGTGGCCGTCTTCCTTGCCAAGGAGATCGTGCGGAATGCCGAGGGCGCGACCAAGGTATTCGGCATTGAGGTGCGCGGTGCGGCCACTGCGGAGGACGCCCGCCTCATCGGCCGCAGCGTGGCCGCCTCCAGCCTGGTGAAGACCGCCTTTCTTGGCTCCGATCCGAATTGGGGGCGCATCATGTGCGCGGCGGGCTACAGCGGGGTGGACTTCGACCCCAATAGGGCGTCGCTCTGGCTCGAGGACATGCTGCTCTTCCGCAACGGGACGCCTGCGGATTTCGATGAAGACGCTGCCTCCGCCCTGCTGGACAGGGACCAATCGATGTTTATCCTCGACCTGGCGGACGGCGACGCTACCGCCACCGCCTGGGGCTGCGACCTTACTACCGAATACGTCATCTTCAACAGCGACTACCGCACGTAGGGGCTGACAAGGGTAGGTCTCAACTCCACTACTCATTTGCTTGAAGCCTCTCGGAGAATCTGGTCCGGCTGCCCCTGCCCTCTTCCCTGAATTGGGCCCCATTAATATGGGAGCACGAAATCTTTTGTCCTGTTGTAAGCCAGCAGGCCCAGCCACTCTTCCTGACAATCCCCACCACGCCCGTATCGACCACCTAACCAACCCGTGAACTAAACGAGTCCTATCCGCTCCATACTCGCCACTTCTGCAGAATGTGAAATTTGACAGTATTTTCGCTTTATCGTACTATGCTGTTCACTTTATACTTCTGTGGTCATTCTGTGTCTTGTTTGCACATACTTTCGATTTCTAGTGCACAGAGAGGGTGGTGCTCGCAGTGTCTACTTTGGCGACTATTGCACGTCGCAGATACTGGCCAGTGTTGGCCGCAACTCTTGTTCTCACCATCCTTCTCGCCGCGGCCTGGGCGCTCGCCGGCCCGGCACTGGCCAACGAGAGCGCGAAACCGGAGCGACCCTCCGGTCTGCGTATCTCCACCCAGCCGGGCTCGCTGGACGTGGGGCTCACCTGGAATGACGTCACCGGCGCGGCTCATTATCTCGTGCGCTGGCGGCACGTCGACACCGATGAAAGGCTGAACAAGGGGGTGGAGGTACCGGGATCTCGCGCGGACATCACCGTCGCCGACTATGGCGAATGGGTGGTGCGGATACAAGCCTGCAACAACGCTGGTTGTGGATCGCCCCTGGCGAAGCAGTTCAGGGTCGAACCGGCCCCCGCACCGACACCCGCACCAACGTCCACGCCGACACCGACACCAACACCTACTCCCACACCAACCCCGACGCCTACTCCAACACCAACGCCCGCACCGACAGCTACTCCCACACCAACGCCGACGCCTACTCCCACGCCAATGCCTACTCCAACACCCATACCCCTGCCACCCACCTGGGTGACGACGGAAACCACCGGACAGTTGCCGGAGAACGACACCGCGGTGCCCTTGCTTGATCTCCGCGCCACCGACCCTGACGGCGATGACAGCCGGATCAACTACGCCATCACCGCAGGCGACACCAACAGAGTCTTCCGCCTGACGCGGAAGCAGAAACAGGACACGGTGGGAGGCGCCATTCACTACGTCTCGCTGGACTACGCCGGCCCTGCGCAGAACTACGAAGCTCTCTTCACCCCCAGCGCCTTCGCCACCCTCACCGTGCGCGCTACCGATGAGAGCAGCCTCACCGTCGACCGCACCGTCACCATCAGTGTGACCGACGTGAACGAGCGTCCCACCGTGATCGGGCCGAGCACTATCAGCTTCGCCGAGGACAGCACCGACGACGTGGCGAGCTATTATGTCTCCGACCCGGACGCGGGGCAAGAGTATGATTGGTTCATGTTGGGGGTGGACGGCGGCTATGTCGACATCTATGCTTCCGTTGACACTCGCTCCGTACGGACGCTCTTCTTCGTCCAGCCCAACTACGAGAGAAAGACCTCGTACGCGCTACAGGTGAAGGTTATCGACAACGGCACTCCACCCTTGTCCCACAGCCTCGACGTCACCGTCACCATCACCGACGCCAACGACGCGCCGAAGTTTACCGAGGGCAACAGTGCAGTCCGCAGTCTGCCTGAGAACAGCGCGGCCGACGTGGACGTCGGCGCTGCAGTCGGCGCTACTGACGAGGATGGAGATACGCTTGCCTACTCCCTGGCAGGCACGGACGCCGCCTCCTTCTCCATCGACCCCGCCACCGGCCAACTCTCCACCAAGGCCGGCGTGACCTACGACTTCGAGACCAAGCGCTCCTACTCCCTGACCGTGACCGCCACCGACACCGGCGACCCGGCTCTCGCCGGCACCATCCCCGTCACCGTCTCCCTCACCGACGTCAACGAGAAACCCGTTGTCAGCGGGAATACCGCCATTGACTATGCCGAAAACGGCGCCGACGCCGTGGCCACGTATACTGTCACCGATCTCGACGCGGCGTCTGACAATACCATTTCGCTGGAGGGCACGGACAAGGCGTCCTTCAGCATCAGCGCTGAGGGCGTGTTGACCTTCAAGGCCCCGCCGGACTTTGAGAACCCGGCGGACTCTGGCACGGACAACGTCTACGCGGTGACGGTGACAGCCACCGATAGCAACGACTCAACCCTCTCACACAGCCTCCCGCTGACCGTGACAGTCACCGACGTCAACGAACCGCCGGTGTTCAGCGCCGAAACCTACGCATTCTCCGTCTCTGAAAACACCGCCCCCTGGACGACCTTCGGCACCGTAATGGCAACCGATCCCGATGCCGGGGACAGCGCGTTGCATGCCATCACGGCCGGCAACACCGGCGGGAAGCTGAGCATTGACGGCTTCGCCGGACTCATCCTCGTGCGATACGCCCTCGACCATGAGACTACCCCCACCTACACCCTGACCGTCAAAGCTACCGAATTCGACAAGCCGGCGGCCCTCTCCGACACCGCCACCGTCACCATCACCGTCACCGACGTCAACGAAAAGCCGGTCTTCACCGACGGCGAGGGCGCCACGCGTGAGGTGCCGGAGAACAGCAAGGCCGACGTGGACGTCGGCGCTCCCATCGCTGCCACCGACCCCGAGGAGGGCACCCTTACCTACTTTCTCTCCGGCGCCGACGCCGCCTCATTCGCCATCGACCCTGAAACCGGTCAACTCTCCACCAAGTCCGGCGTGATCTACGACTATGAGACCAAGTCCTCATACTCCGTCACGGTCACCGCCACCGACGACGCCGACCCGGCCCTCTCCGCCGACATCCCCGTCACCATCGCCCTCTCCGACGTTCCTACGTACTACCGCCAAAAACGGACCTGGACCGGCAGGAACCTGGACAACTCTGCCGATGTCACCCTCACCACCTACGGCTCATGGTCCACCAGCAGCTCCCCGCCCCAAGATGCGTCCAATATCACATCCACCGAGAGCATCGAACCGAAGAACAGCACTGGGAAGGTCCGCAAGAGGATCACTTGGACAGATAACAATGGCAATTACGCCTACCAATTCACAGAGTGGTACTCCCCCACAAGCACCGAGTACCGCGAAGTCAAGCGTTGGTCTGACGATCTAGGGATAACCACCGGGCCATGGTCCACCAACCCCAATCCGTCCGGAGCTCCCAACGTCGGAAACAGTAACTGGTTTGAATATCGCGACAACGGTGGCAAGGGCGGATCGTGGACATGGGAGGAAAGGGTGAAGGTTACCTGGACGAACCCGCAGACCGGGGCCTCAACCGCAATCTACGGCCCGTGGGTTGATCGCGGCGGCAGTCACCCCGACAATGACCCGCCCGCGCCGCCTGGCTCAAGCGGCAGCATGCCAAGCCATGAGCCAAGCTACGAGCGAGAAGATCCCGAAACGCGCCCTGTCGCGCCACCAGACTTCGAGTACGTGCCCACCAACGGCCCGAGTGAAAACCGGGTGGACAAAGAGTCCCAGGAGTTCGTGCCTGCAGGCTATCGCCAAGTGCGTATGTGGACGGGGAGAAACCTCGACAATTCCGCCGACGTCACCCTTACTACCTATGGTTCTTGGTCCACCAACAGCACCCCGCCCAGCGACGCCCCGGACATCACCAAGTCAGAACCAACCATTGAGACCCGATCCGAGGACAGTAAAGTTCGCAAGATTATCATTTGGAGGGGCGAAGATGGCAATAAAGCCTACCAAGTGAGCCAATGGCACTCGCCTGATCCCGCCTATAGGTATCGAAAGGTGAAATCATGGAACCACGGCTGTGGCAACACCTACGGATCGTGGTCTTCGAACTCGAACGGCGGTTCTGCTCCCGGAGAACTTCAGTATCTCGGCAGAACCGTGCTCTTCAAGGTATGGGGAGGATGGTCCTATGATGATCAGTATCGCTCTGATACTGTAAACAACTGTGGCATCAGAAGTGGCAGGGTCTCTTCACCCGATCAAACGCCCTCTCCACCCCCTAAACCGACCTCCACACACTCCGTAGAAAGCGAAGAAGTCGCTCCTGCTGAGACCCCTACCTACATTCCCTCTAGTGATCCGACGGCAAACTCACCCACCATCGGAGTGTCCCCGGATGATCAATCTAGTGACAATTGATAGCGCGTATCTCACAATTTCAACGTCGGTTGAAGCTTGGGAACAGCACTAATTCCACCGGCTACCACCCGCTCGATTCACCCTGCCAAGGCTCCTACGGGCAAGCAATCCGTTTAGAGCAGAGGCAAGAAGAAAGAAACACCTCGAACATCAATGTGGTCGTCATGGCCTCCGGCCCCAATGTGTCATACTTTGGGCAAGACTAACGCTACTTGACGACAACCGACGACACGCTGGAGGCGCGCGATGGTAACCGAGGCAGGAGCAAGCTCAAGTTCTGTTGAACCAGTCGTAACGGGCCCCGTGATGCAAGCCCGCCGGGTGGGCAGAGGCCCCGCCATTTGGCTGGCGGGCGATCCTGAAGACTTGAAGCCCTGGATGGATCGCGGCGTTGCCGGCATCGTCACCAACACCGTCGTCCTCAACGACATGGTGAAGAAGTACGGGCAAATCACGGACGTCGTGCAGCGCTATCTCGACATCACCGACAATCCGGTGGTCGTGGAAGTAGACGGTCACTCGACGGCTGAGCTACTCGACGTCAGTCGTTTCTTCACGCACATGTCCGACCGGATCATCATCAAGATCCCCTGTACCGTGAACGCCCTCGGAGCTTTCCGCCAATTGGCCGAAGAAGGCATCGAGACCTATTGCACCACCGTCTTCTCGCTGCCGCAGGCTGCCGCCGTCGCCCAGGCGGGCGCGACCCACGTGCTCCCCTTTTGCGAGCCGGTGAAGCAGATGGGCGGCGATCCCACCAAACTGGTGCGCGAGTGCGTGCGCATGTTCGCGGGCTGGGAGAACCGCCCCTACGTCACCGCCGCCCTCGTCCGAAGCGTGGATACCGCCTACGCTGCCCTGCGCGACGGCGCCGACGGCATCATCATCTTCTGGACCACGTTTCAGGAGATGCTGGAACACCCCCTCACCGACACGTGGAACGAGACCTTCATGAACCAGTGGGTTGCCATGCACGAAGCCGGGCTAATGGAAGGTGTCCCCGTTCGGCTTGACTAGGATGCATGGGCGTTCTGTTGTCATGCCAACCGGAGCGCAGTGTCGCACATAGCGCGGATTCTTGTGTGCTGAGGCCTTAGACTGCGTAGAGTTTATGTTCGCACTATGCCTCGTATGTTGACAGAGCCTGAGCTTACTTACTCTATCCGTACTAAAATCTAGACATTTGGTCGCACAATAATTATATGTGGCAATACAATTGCTTAGATAATGCGCAAAGTGCGGGACGTATGGGATTGTCTACCTAGCGGATTCAACCTAAACCGGCTGCTACAAACTTACATAGAGGAGACAAAGTGTCTAGGCCAAAGGTGCTTGCCGCGCTGGGACTGATGCTTCTAGCGCTGATACTCACCGGTTGTGCCGATGATTCAAATGCCACGCCCACGCCAACAGAGTCGCCCACAGTCGTGGTTGCTTCTACTTCAGTGGAAACACCCACGCCGGTTGCAGTGGACACACCTACTCCTGCTGTAGTGGATACGCCCACTCCGGTTGCAGCGGACACACCCACCCCGGCTGCGCAAGTTCAGGAGGGCGCGGCGCTCACGACGCAGGAGTATGCGGCAGCCCTAGAGGAAGCCACTTCCGGCTTTGAAGAAGAGGGTGACAATGAGATTGAAGCCGCGTTCGAGGCCCTCTTTTCCGGAGACCTCATTTCTGAAGACGTACTCGAGCGGATGTTTACGCTTGAAACCAGCGAATCCTGGTCGGAGGATGATGTAAAGTTCGCGAGCGAGTTTGCAAAGACGCTCCTGCACGCAACCACAGCCGTCTATGACGTCATCCTGAGGGTCATTAACGAATATCTCGACGAAATGGCAAGCTTGAAACCCCCGAAACACCTCTCCGACCTCCACAGCAACTTCATTGCAACTTACCGGGAAGTACTTCTATTCTTCCAGGAGTATGTGGGAACTGTGAAGAACACTGATACAGAGATCAAGGGCTCGGCAGACTTTGCCAACTTTCAGGATATAGTCAACTCCTTGGAATCCGGCCCGCTTGACCCAGAACTGCAGCAGAGGGGTGAAGACCTTGCAGAGCAGGCTGAGCAGGCATGCCTGGAGCTTAAGGAGAAACTCGAAGAGGAGTTGGAGCGCGACGTCAGCATTTGCGATTGACAGTAGTCGGGCGCGAGAAGACGGTCCCTCGCGTCTGCACGCTGCCGCAGAGCGCTCCGGTACAATAGGGGCATCCGGGATCTGCGGGGCCCGCCAAGCGGACTGGTCCGCAGATCAAGGCACGTGGCCAAAGATGCGATTGTGCGCTCCGAGGCGCGCGCCAATATGGGACCGCCTGACTGGTGGCCCCGGGACAGTGAGTCTAGCGAATGCTCAAGCTTATAGCTCCCAGGGATCTAAGCCCCATCCCCGCCGTTGCCGTAACGGCTTTCCTAGCCCTGGCAATCTTCGCTTGGACCGAGAGGACCGTTGTCGTAGACCCGGAGGGCCTGGCCGTTCCCTACTGGCCCTGGAAGCTTTGGCAAATTGTCCCGCTGCTGCTGGGGTTCGGCGGCGTCTGGTGGCTCTGGCTGAGCACCCGCCGCGTCCCCTGGGTGCGCAGCCTCGCGCTGGGTATCCTGGCTTTCGTGGTTCTCGCTAACGGTTACAGCGGCCTTTTCGGCGACTATTGGGGTGACGTGTGGCGTACCGTCAACCCGCTGTTTATCGGTTCGTCCGGTGTAGCGGCGGTAGCGCTGTGGCGTTGTGGAGGCTCTGCGGCCCGCACGGGCGCGGTGGTTTCGGTGGCGCTGGGCGTTCTCGTCTTCGCCAATGGCTACTTCGTCAACAACGAGTTTCTCTGGCAGATTCTCAATCCGGCGCGGATGCTTGCGGCGCTGGCTTGGGCGGCCGGCGCCAGCCAGGCCAACGTCGACGCACCCGAAACTGGCGAGCCATTGAGTGATGGCTGAGACCCCCGCGACGATGCCGAGGTACTATACTCTGAGCCACACCTCCGAGTATAGATGAGCATCCCTTTACCGACCCTTGGAACGAGACTTTCATGGGTCTGCGGCTCCCCATGGACGAATCCGTCCTGCTCGAAGGCGACGATTTCCCGTTCGACTAGCCCTGTGAAGCCTTTCTCCGTTCAAGAGCGCCTTGGATGAGGTCCCGCAGAACCGGCCGACGTGCGTCTTCGAGCGTGCGAATCTTCACGTGACGCATCTTGGCGCCGGCTCCTTCAAGCAGACCCTCCGGGTCCGCGAGTTCGACGCCTTGGTAAAAGCCTAGGTTCACCCACGACTTGTAGGGCAGAATGTAGGCATAGCCGTCCTTCATTTTGCGGGGTCCCACGCCGTACGTCGCGGCGCGATCGCCGAGGCGCACTACCTCGCACGTACTCGGATCGACCTCACGGACAATCTCCCGCAGAGCTGTGGCGATAGGGCGCAGGGACTCTGCCGTTATCTCAAGCAGGTCGTCGAACGAACCGGATTTTGCCTTGGTCATTTCGAATACTCCCATGCGGACGGTCTTAGCACAGATTGCACTGGATGGCGTGGATGTCTATTCAACCGAGAGAGGATGTCGCCGCCCATGTTTAGGGTATCCCTTCCAAGTCGTATGCGGAAACGCACTCGGTTGAGCTGCCTCTCTTCTGTAGCGCGGGGGCTTGTCCCCCGCCTCTTGAGGAGCGTTGGGAAGTCCTCGTTGTAGAGGATAGTGGCCAATTGCGAAAAACGGGCAGTCTCGCTAAGAGCAAGACCGATCCTGGATTCCGGCTTGCGCCGGAATGACGGCCATTTGCGCGGGGAGTCGTCCGACGCACATCGAACCATTTCCAGCGTTGGATCTTGCAGGACAGTCTAGCGGCGGGCAATTGAGGTGCCGGCAACTCAGGGCACCGCTACGTCTTCCTTGCGCAAATGTAGCGCAGTACATGCACGTGCGGCCCTTCCGGGCTATGATTTTCCGGATCAGAGACCAATCCGGTCTCGAGGATCGTGAAATCGGCAAAGTGGGCGCGTAAATCGGCATCGGTAAAGTAGTGCGCGGGCCGTCCGGGGCGGGCCTCGAAGGTGTTGTCTTCCACTGCCGCGCCTTTGCCGTAACTCTCCTCTTCCTCCGAAAAGACCACAAAGTACGCCAGTCCTCCTGGGCGCAGCCAGCGCCGGCACCGGCGAATTACTTGACGTCGTTCCGCGGCGAGAAAGAGATGCAGCACGTTGAAGCAATAGATAGCGTCAAAGGTCTCGTCGTGCAAGACGTCATCAAGTACGGAGCCGTGTAAGTAGCGGTTGCCTGGGTCCTGCTTCTGCGCTAGTTCAAGGGCAGTCTTAGATACTTCAATACCCGTTATTTCGTAGCCGCGCCGTGCGAAGAATTCTGCGTTGCGCCCATAGCCACTCCCGGGTATGAGAAGAGTCCGGATATCATCCCGCTGGAAGAGCGCATGGGCACGTTCGACCGTTTTGCTGGGCTCGCGGCCCCAGATGGCGCCTTCCGCCGCGTAGCGTGTTTCCCAGAACGTTGACACCTCGTGGAATCCCTCTGTGCATGGTCGCGCCTGATTCAGGTGGGCCGTAGTGTATCATAGGTGCCACGGCGCACACCCCTTTCCCGCAACCACAAGACAGCACCCCAATGAGCGAGGAATATTCGCATGCCTGGTATCGATCTCCACCTGCATACCACCGCGTCAGACGGGGCATTCCCGCCTGCCGTTCTCGTGCGCATGGCGCATGAGGCCGGGCTCGATTGCATCGCCATCACCGATCACGACAGTACTGACGGCGTGGCCGCCGCCCAGGAAGCCGGGAGAGCGCTCGGCGTGCGCGTCATTGCCGGGATCGAATTCAACACCATGTGGCACGGCCAATCGGTGCACGTCCTCGGCTATTTTGTGGACACGGAGCACCCGGAGTTGCAGGCAGTCGTGGCGCGTCAACGCGACGGACGCCTCTACCGCGCGCAGAGAATTGTTGAGAAACTGGCCGCGCTCGATATGCCGCTGGTATGGGAGGACATTCTAGCAGGCGCGGACGGCGGCGCGGTGGGACGCCCGCACATCGCCAAAGCCATGATCGCCCAGGGCTACGTCAGCGATTCGAACGAAGCCTTCGCCAAGTACCTCGGCCACGGCATGCCGGCCTACGTGGAGCAGCCGAAACTCACACCAGGTGAAGCGGTCGCACTCTTGCATCGGGCCGGCGCCGCCGCTGGCTTGGCACACCCGTACAACGTGGAAGGCGCGGACCAGGTGGACTTGAATGTGTTGGTGCCGGAGCTCGCCGACGCCGGTCTCGACGCCATAGAGACCTACTACACCGGCTACGCGGCGGAACAGCAATCGGCAATCTTGCAGATGGCCCAGCAGCATGATCTCATCCCAACCGGCGGCAGCGACTTCCACGGCGGCGGCATACTCTCACAGGCGGAATTGGGCACAATCCGCGTTCCCCCAGAGTCCTTGGCGCAGTTGGAAGCGGTTGTTGGACTGCAGACTCCCCTCTAAGCGTTTGCAGAGGCAATTCCCGTCCTACAAGCAAGCACCTGCCGCGTCCCCACTCCGCATTGGTATTTCCTGTTTGAGAGAATGCAGAGAGAAGCTATGGACGAAACGTGCAGCATCGAGAATCCAGACGTAGCGGCGGTATTTGCGGACTACCCAGAGCCTATACGTCGAAAAATGCTGCGGCTGCGGCAACTCGTTTTGGAAACGGCGGCGGAAACAGAAGGCGTCGGCGCACTTGAGGAAACGCTGAAGTGGGGCGAGCCGAGCTACCTCACCAAGGGCGGCAGCACAATCAGAATGGACTGGAAGGAGAAATCACCGCACCAGTGCGCGCTGTACTTCAACTGCAACACCTCGTTAGTAGACACGTTCAAAGTGCTCTACGGGGATGTTTTCACATTTGAGGGGAACAAGGGCGATTGTGTTCGGCGATGTCGACGAGCTTCCAGTGAAGGCAGTGAAGCATTGTGTCTTCCTGGCTCTGCGCTATCATCGCCTGAAACACCTGCCATTGCTCGGTGCATGACCGCTCCCAGGAAGACTCCCGGCAGTTGCTTGTGATAGATAGGCAAAGCAGGCCGAGAAGCGCTCCAGCCTTACGCCGCACCGTGCGGCAAAAGCGGTACAATTCCAAAAGGCGCACCCAAAGAGCGGCGATTCTTTGGTACCCTTGCCAACAGGCAACTGTTTTTCTTGCGGAGCCTTCAACGCGATAACTTAAGGGGCTACCATGGCAAATACTACGTCAACAAACCGACGAATCACGCTAGACGATCTTGAGCTAAGCCCAGGCAAGTACGTCCGCCTGCAGCGGCTGCTCTACGGCTACGGTCCCGGCAACGGCACTATGATGCTGCTGCCCGTGGACCACGGCATGGAGCACGGCCCGGTGGACTTCTTCGACAATCCGGCTGCGCTCGATTCCGACTACATCTGGCGGCTGGCGGTGGAGGGCGGCTTCTCGGGCGTGGCCCTGCAATACGGCAATGCCCTCAAGTACATGCGGCCCTATGCCGGGCGCGTGCCGCTGGTGGTGAAGCTCAACGGCAAGACGGATATTCCGCCCGATGACGATCCCATTAACCCGCTCAACGCCTCCGTGGAAGATGCCGTGCGCGTGGGGGCCGACGCCATCGGCTACACGCTGTACATGGGCTCATCGCGCCAGGATGAAGACTTTGCCCATTGGCGGCAGGTGCGCCAGGATGCCGAGCGTTTCGGCATGCCGACAATCATGTGGGCATATCCCCGCGGCCGGCACATGGAATCCAAGGGCGGCCGCGACAGCTTCTACGCCATTGATTACGCCGCGCGCGTGGCCTGCGAGCTTGGCGCGGATGTGGTAAAAATCAATGTGCCGAAGATCGATCCCGAGAAAGACAAACTCTCGCCGGCCCCTTACAACACCATGCAGATCACGCCCGACGAGGCGCTGGCCAAGGCGGTGCAGTCAGCAGGCAAGACACTGGTCTTGATCTCCGGTAGTTCCCGCGCCAGCGATGCAGAAGCCTTGGAAAAGGCGCGCTTGGGAGTCCAGGCCGGCGCGGCCGGTTTCATCTTTGGGCGCAACTGCTTCCAACGGCCCTGGGACGAAGGACTGGCCCTCGTGCAGGCTATGCGCGACATGCTGCGAACGGCTGCTGAGTAGCGATTATATTCCTGCAGTGCAGCTTGCAGTGTCGGCAGTCTGTCCTAGAACTCATGGAAGGCCCGGCTAGCAGCGATAGTCCGTCATTCCGGCGAAAGCCGGAATCCAGTGCCTTGGCTGATTGTCGTGCGCTAAGCGGTTTAGAATCCACAGGTAAGAGGCTCTGAGTCGTATTGAGATAAGGCAATCTGAGAATTATAGGATTGCGAGCAAGGTCCCATGCCCATCTACACCGGCGGCGGCGACAACGGTACCACTTCACTCTTTGGCGGAGAACGCGTCGGCAAGCATGCGCTGCGCGTAGAACTCATGGGTTCCATCGATGAACTCAGCGCCGCACTGGGAATGGCGGTAGCGCATTTGTCAAGAACACAGAGTGAGCTCACCGGCCTGCTGCAGCGCATCCAAAGCGAACTCTTCGTCATGGGCGCTGACGTCGCCACGCCGCAGGAGCCCCGCGCTTATGCCATTCCTCGCATCACGCCGGCCCAGGCGACTGCCTTAGAGGAAGCCATCGATCAAGCCGATGCCCAACTCGCTCCCCTCACGGACTTCGTGCTTCCCGGCGGCACGCCCGCCGCCGCCGCGCTGCACTTCGCCCGCGCCGTCTGCCGCCGCGCCGAACGCATCGCCGTGGCTCTGGCCCAAGAGGAAGGCCTCTCCAAGCCCATTCTGGTCTATCTAAACCGCCTTTCAGACCTGCTCTTCACCCTCGCTCGCCTCGCCAACCACCTGGCTGGGGTCAAGGACGTATACTCGAAAGACGCCCTCTCGTCGGAATAGGCACAATGTTCGCCGGAATTGAGACACATTCCATATTCCGCCCATAGCGAGAATCCCTCCTGCGACGCGAGTGCATGCACGGGAGACTGCGCCCCAGGGCCGCCGCGGGAACCACGGCTCAGAATGACCGCCGCCTCTTCCCGTAGCGCAGGTTTGCAACCTGTGTCCGACCTGCCGCAATGCAATCGTCTTCGCCAGACGCCTTCCACGACTAGCAAGAAACTGTGTCCAATTCCTCGCGATGCCCTTAGTTTCCACTGTTCGGTGTGGGGGAAACTTCAGGGCAAAACTCGACACGGCTACCAATGGTAATGCCAAGACTATCTACCGAGCCCGCCGTTAATTCCAACACGTGCGTGATTGGTTGGCTGGGTTGGTAGCGGGGAAGTTGGTCGTCGGTCGCACCGTTGGCAGGCGGCGCAACGGAGTCATGGATCTGCACCACGGTGCCGTCGCGGATCCAGATTATGTCAATTGCAAACTGCATCCCCTTCATCCAGAACGTCGGTCGTTGCGGCTCAGGGAAGACGAACAGCATGCCGGCATTTTCCGGCAGACCGGCATAGCCGCTCAGTCCCGCGGCACGCTCAGACTGCGTATCGGCCACCAGCACGCGAATGCGCGCCCCGCCCACGCATAGCTCCGCTTCGAATGCAAGCGGCGCTTCTTCACCTGACGCGACCCGCGTGGCCGAGCCTTCCAGCAACTCCGCCGTGGGGTCCCCACAGCCGACCGCACTGAGAATCAGGACTGCGAGCGCAGCGCCGGCAACAAGATGCCTTAGAGTGATTTTAGCGTCTTTCATGCCGAGGCCGTACCAGTTCAACACATCCTGCCGACTTGCCTGCATTCTAACCCAGCGTCATTCGAAGCAGTGCCGCAAGAGCAAATTCAACAAAACTGAAATCTTTCCATGCAACCTTCCGCGAACGGCCGCATTTGTTCGCGCTGAGGGCCGCGTGAAGCCTCTCTCAAAGCGCGAGCCATCGGAATCTAGTTACCGGCGCCCCTCCTTCACCGAGCATTCGCATCTTGGTGAGAGCGGCCCCAGCTTCTACCTCACGCGTGGCCACCAGCCGGGAACAGCCTGCTTGTAGCTGCGAAATGTGTCGCCGTGCTTTTGAATCAGAAAAGCGTCCTCTCTCGCCGCCAGGCGGACGTAGGCTGCCAACAAGACCGGAAACATCAGCAGCGTGATGAGCGTCGGCCATTGGATGAGGAAGCCGACCATCACTAGCACAAAGCCCACGTACTGCGGGTGGCGCACCCGTCCGTAGATGCCGCCGGTCACCAGCACGCCGTGAGCGCGATAGACATGCCACCAACCCCAGCCCATGAGGACGAGCCCGGCTAAAACGACGGCACTGCCGCCCCATTTCAGCAGAGGTACGCCAACGCTAAGCGGCACCCAACCCAACCGGTCGAGAAACACCGCCCAGAGATGCCCCTCGCTGCCGTCCAACCCGATAGAGAATCCAAAGACGCTGCTGAGCAGGTAAATGGTCAAAGGAATGCCGAACATTTCGGTGAATAGCGCGATGAGAAAGGCCGGTCCCAGGGCCGCTTGCCGCCAGCCCGGGCGCGGCATGGCCACGAGGAACCCCACGACGAAGAGCGAGAAGAAAACAACTGACAGGACCACCGCCGGCCAGTTGCCGTACCAGGGACGCTCGTCAAGATAGAGAAACCAGACCAGCAGCGCCGTCGTCACCGCCAGCGCGATCAAGTAGAGCGCAATGCCGCCGCGCCTGACTGCAAACTCGCCGGGACGCATGACCTTCCCCTTGCCACTCCCACTGGCGCTGCGCCGGTGCTTGGACTTCAATCGCAGAGATTGCACTGACACGCGTTACTCCCGGCGGTTATCATAGACCGTACCACAGGCGAGATGCGGTGGTGCCGAACGGCGTTTCGCACTCTATCAAGAGGATGTCGATTGTGAAGATCACTGAGGTTGCAGCCTATCTTCCCCACATGCCGCCGGAGCCGCCGAGCTGGCTCTCGCACATTCGCGTGGCCAACCCCATGTCCCGCTACCCGGAATACGGTGATCGACGGGCGCTTTGGCAGGGCCCATTAGGACCAATCATCGTCCGTGTCACGACGAATGACGGGCTGGAGGGCATTGGACTCGGCGGCGGCGGTAATCCGGCCTGCTTCATCGTGGAGCAACACCTCAAGCGCCTGCTCGTCGGCCAAGACCCGCGCGATACGGAACGCCTCTGGGACCAGATGTTCCGGGCCTCGTTACCTTACGGGCGTAAGGGATTGCCAATCATGGCTATCAGCGGCGTGGATAATGCTCTTTGGGACATCAAGGGCAAAGCCGTCGACCAGCCCGTCTACAAACTCTTGGGCGGCGCCACCAAGCCCGCGATACCGGTGTATGCCACGGGCAATCAATCGGCGGTGTACAAGTCGCTGGGCTTCGTGGGCAACAAAGTGGCCATGCCCTACGGTCCGTGGGACGGCATAGAGGGCATGAAGCTCAACGAGAAGCACGTGGCTGATGCCCGCGAGGCGCTGGGTCCGGACATGCTGCTGATGCTGGACTGCTACATGGCCTGGGACGTTAATTACACGCTGCGCATGGCCGAACGCCTGCGCCCATACGATGTTTTCTGGATTGAAGAAGCGCTGCCTCCCGACGACTACGAGGGTTACGCCGAACTGCGCCGCCGCATTTCCTGGACGCGCATCTCCACCGGCGAGCACGAGTACACGCGCTTCGGCTTTCACGAGCTTATCCAACGCGGCTGTGCCGACATCCTCCAGCCGGACCTCAACTGGTGCGGCGGCATCACCGAGGCCCACCGTGCCGCGCAGATGGCCGAGCCTCACGGCATCGACGTCATTCCCCACGTGGGCGCGACCGCCAGCTATCACTTCTGCATTGCCCACGGCAATGCGCCGTTAGTTGAGTTCATCTTCCGCGCCGGCGACGGTAGTGAACTCGCGCCGGTGCAGCCCTTCTTCAGCGGCGAGCCCCTGCCGGAGAACGGCCGCGTGCGCCCACCGGAAGCGCCGGGTTGGGGCTACACGCTCGCGCCGGAGGTCACGCTGGAACGTCCGCATCCTACATCAGAAAGTAAAGGCGACGCTGCGCCAGGTTCGGCAGGACTGGGAACGGGAGAGTAAGTTGGGAGGCCCGGGTCAGTTATCTTCTCAGACTCGACGATGAGATCACGTGCAATGTATGTCTTACCAGAATAAGCCTTTGCAAGTCGCATTCGGATTGGAGTGGGGAGTTCTGCACTGCAGGACGCGCCCTCTACGTCTTGTTGTCGCCCACACTGGATTCCGGCTTTCGCCGGAATGACGGATTCAGAATGCCTTCAACGCCAATGTAGAGAAGCACTGCTCGCAAAATGAAGATAATCGACATCGAAGCCCTGATCCCGAAGGTTCCGGCGCGCCGCAGTTGGCTCGTGGCTGAGCGCATGTCGAGCCCCATGTCCGCCTATCCTGAATACGCCGAGACGCGCAGTTCCTGGCAGGGTATGGTGCCGCGTACTATCGCCAGGGTCACCACCGATGAAGGCATCGCCGGCATCGGCGTGGGTGGCGGGGGCGCGCCCAGTTGTCACATCATCGAGCATCACCTGAAGCCGCTTCTCGTCGGCCGGGATCCCCGCGACACGGAACTGCTATGGGACCTCATGTATCGCGCCACGCTCCCGTACGGACGTAAGGGTCTGCCCATCATGGCTGTCAGCGCGATCGACAACGCCCTGTGGGACATAAAGGGCAAGGCTGCCGGTGTGCCGGTCTACGTATCGCTTGGAGGCAACACCAAGGGGTCCGCCAACGCGCCGCCACGAGTCCCCCTCTACGCCAGCGGCAACCGCTCCGAGGCTTATCCGTCCTTGGGATTTAGCCGCAACAAGGTTTTCATGCGCTTTGGGCCGCATGACGGCCCCGAGGGTATGAGCCGCAATGAAGCGCAAGTAGCCGCGGCCCGCGACGCCCTTGGACCGGACCGGCTTCTCATGGTCGATGCCTGGATGGGCTGGGACGTGCCCTATGCCGTCGCCATGGCCGAGCGACTGAGGCAATACGACATCTATTGGCTGGAGGAGCCGCTGCTTCCCGATGATTACGACGGCTATGCTGAGCTATGCCGGCGCTTGCCGTGGCTGCACATCGCCTGCGGCGAGCATGAATATACCCACTACGGCTTTCATGAACTCATCAAGCAGGGCTGCGCTGACATCCTGCAGCCCGATCTCGCCTGGTGCGGCGGAATCACAGTCGCACGACGCGTGGCGTCCCTGGCCGAAACCCACGGCCTGCAAGTGATTCCCCACATCGGCGGCGTGATGAGCTATAACTTCGTGGCGGCGCACGGCGTCTGTCCCATGGCTGAGTTCATATTCGGCAGCGGCGACGGTACGGAGATCGCTCCAATTCACCCCTTCTTCGCGGGCGAACCCTTGCCACAAGGCGGAAAGGTGGAGTTAAGCGATGCGCCGGGGTGGGGAGTGGAGCTTTCGCCGCAGGCCGCGTTCACGCGGCCTCATGCAACGTAGACTGTGCCCTGTACATCGACTTGGCTGTTTGCCGAGTCTGCGCTCACAGCCATTGCTCGGCGATCCACTCTTGTATCAGCGTGAAAAGCTGGCTTTCGCTAAGTATCAAGCTGACCACGAGCATGCCCGTCCAGCCGACAAAGCTGGCAAGGAGCGCCTTAGCAATAGAGCCGTTCAGGGCCGGACGCAGTGCGAGGACACCATACTCGATGAGTGCCAGATAGGTAAGAGCAGCAAGGGTGACGCCGTAGAGCGGTATCACCTGGAAGAAGAGAAAAATTGAAGGCACGTACGCAATTGCGAGCGTACGAAAGAGCTGCATAAAGCGCACGCGGCTCCTGAAGAGCACCTTACAGAGCACGTACGCCACCAGCAACCAAATCACCCAGGAAATCAGGGCATCGCTCAAGGCTCTGGCGACGTAGCCGAAAGCACCAAAGAAGCCGAACCAAAACATCCCAATGAGGAGCAGGCTGATGTTCTGCACCACGGCAACGATGAGAACCACGGCCAGCGCTTGAAGGTTTGCCGAGTCGTCTTCGTGAGCGTCTTTGAAGACTTCGGTATTCAACATGACCCCGTGCGCCATGCGCTCTAGCAGTTCCTCCCAACGCACGTAGGGGTCGAGGCGGTCAATGGGCACCATGACGGCCCCGCCCAAAGCGGTTTCACGCCAGGGGCGCCGCTTGCGTTCCGGCAGCGGCTTCGCCTTGTAGTCGTCATCCAGCGGCTTCATCCAAGCGCGCGGTACGCGGTCCATGTATGCTCCTACGCCGATTGTTCACACTTCGCTGACGTGTTAGGCCGGCGCACTACGTACGCCGCTCCCCAAACACTGAGCGTAGCACACTCCCTTGCCGCGACGCACGGCCTCGGCTAACATGGAGAGCACCTACAACTAATGTACCAAATTAAGGGTGGAGCGGATGCGATATCTGCGTTTACTTGGCAGCCTCACCGTGGCACTCCTCATTTGGCTCTCTGTCGCGAGCGCCGTGCAGGCGCACGGCGATGAAGTCGGCCATACGCACGCACCCAAGGGACCTGACTATGCCATCGGCGGCGGCTGGTACTATACCCAGACCGGCAGCGGCACCGACAAGGGATACGCTATCATCGACTACAAGGGTATTGACTTTTGGACCGGCTTTCAACAGCTCGGCGGCGTGCCCGCGCTGGGCTACCCGGTGACCGGACGCTTTATTCTCGACGGCTTCTATTACCAAGCAACGCAGCAAGCCCTCTTGCAGTGGAACCCGGCGACGGGCAGCGTCAACCTTGCAAACACGTTCGATCTGCTTTCCGCCGCCAACTACGACGACTGGCTCGTGGCCTACCGGCAGATTCCCCTAAACTTCGACTGGTCGGCGGACGACCCGATTAATGATTGGGAAGGCACCGTTCAGAACCATCTCACACGAATCTTCGAGGAGCAGCCCGGCGACACGCCGTCAATGAGCGCGGCCCGCGCTGCGCTAAAAGAGCGATTCCTTGGCCATCCCGACTGGCTGCCTCGCTTCGGTCTGCCGTTGGCCATCCAAGACTTTGGCCCGATGGTCGTCGTGCGTGCCCAACGCGCGGCCTTGCAGTACTGGAAGGTGAATACGGATTGGGGAGCGAACGTCGGCGACGTGACGTTTGTCCACGGCGGAGATCTTGCTAAAGAGTCCGGCCTGATACCCGCAGGGGCTACGTATCCACTGGATGTAGCTCTCGCCGTCTTGAGCGCTCTGAAACCTCCTACCGGGGAACTGGGATCATCTCCGGCCCCGCCGGGTACGAGGTCTTCATTTGACATCGTGCGTATTGCCACTGGCGGAATTGCCGACCAGTTGACCCTCGTAGGCTCACCCACAGTCATTGCATCGCCTCACGGCAACTACCGCATCTACTTACAACTGCGCAATGACTTCCGTGCATTAATTTCCTCCGCTATCGAGGTGCACTTGCTTGATGCCAGAGGCGCCGATCTGACTCATGCCACCGGCAGTATTGCAGCCCTGCAGCCGGGGGACACCCGCGTCGTTCGCCTCTTATCTACCGACCCCTATGCTGCTGATCCCGCAGCGGTCGAACTCGGCTTTTCCAGTACGCTGGCCGGGGGCGTCTATCGCGAGCGTCATATCAGGTTTAGCGGCGTGCACTACGAGCGCGAAGGCAATCTGCATGTCCTGCACGGATCGGTCACGAACAACGGCGCGCGCCCTTACAGCCTCGACCTAAACGGCCCACTGTTCGATGCCGACGGTAACGTGCTCGGCATGGCCATCGGACAAGTGAGCAACCTCCTCCCAGGAGAGACACGAAAACTCCGTCTAATTACCGACGAGAATGTGCAAGGTGTAGCCTCCTACACGGTAACTGTTAACATGATCGTTCCGAGATAACACCGCCCCCTCTGTCGAGATCCCACCGCAGGCCGCCTCGCGCTAGGCCTCTATTGTCGGTGCCTTGAATCGGTAGCCAGCTAGTCTATCGTACGTGCATATATTGCCGCTCTCACTGACGGTGCCTTCTGCGCGCAACCAGCATTGGCAAATGGAGGTTAGCAGTCTTTGGGGCAGCGTTCCTGCCATTTCGAGCGTAGCGTCGAACAGGGTTCGCGGAATCTAAGAGGCTCCCAATCCTAGATTCTTCGTCGCTGCGCTCCTTAGAATGACAGTTGCAAGTTGGCTCAGACCTAGCGGCGATCACGTGTCCTGCCTTTTGCCATCCCACGGCCAAGACTGCCATTTGCTTGGGCAGCCCCTGTTGACGAGACCGTCAATCTAGTCTGACTACCGCTTGACAACGGGCTGGAACGGTGCCGAGATCCCCAGCCCTCACGCTATCCTTCGAGAAGAGGCTCTCTTCACCGAGACAAAGGTGGTCTCGCCTGCCGGCACGATCAGTGTGGAGACCTGTCTAAACGGCGCAACCCTGATCGAATCATGTCTTTGGATTTGCCTCTGCACAGTGTGGCAGTAACGGCAATCCTGAAGAAATTAGCCTAAGCAAACATCCCGGCTCGTTCCCGGATACATGGTCCGAGTGCAGTCTGGATGAACTAGAGTGAATCAATCATGAGTATTGTCATGCCGAAATGGCTCAGTGAGCCCGCCGGCCGCCTGCGGGCCGCAACTACGGGAATTAGCTACATTCTGGGGCTTCTCTTTAAGGAAGTTCCGGTGGCCGCCACGCTCATTACGCTCCAGAGCTTTGCCGCCGGCGCCACCACGCCGCTCATTGTCTTCGCCATCAGCGGCCTCATCGATGACGTACAGCGCTCAGCAGCCAATCCGACCGACGTTTGGCCCTCCATCGTTCCTTGGCTCTTGATCCTTCTCGCAGCCTTCATCATCCGCAGCCTTGACGGCGCACTGGGAGACTACCTCAGTCTGTTGACGGGATTGCGCCTTGGCGCTGCCGTACAGCACATGGTGTGCGCGAAAGCGATTGCGCTGCCACTCAGCGTCTTTGAGCAAGAAGAGTACTACACCAAACTGGAGGTGGCCGGTAAGGAGGGGGAGAGCATCCTGAGCGACTTCCTGGAGAATGTGTCGTGGCTCGTAACGTCGCTGATCGGCGCGGTTGGGCTGATGGTGTTGTTTTTTCGGGCCCACTGGCTGATTGGGGTAGCGCTGGTAACCGTGATGGGCCTGCGGGGCATTGTGCAATCCTACACCGAGCACAACCTGCTAGAGGTCGAATACCAAAACTCGCCCCGGCGGCGCGAAAAGCAATATTGGTCGCGGCTCCTTACTAGCCGGGAGGCTATCCCCGAGATCCGGCTGACCGCTCTCTCCGACTTCCTCCTCCGCCGCCGCCACAAGACCTTCGAGCGTTTTCTTAGGGAAATCGTCTCCGCCCAACGCAAAGTGGCGCTACCGGGGCTGAGCAGTGTCGCCGCGCAAGAAGCGGTAGCATTCTTCATTGTGTTCGCCTTGCTTATTGCCGTTGTCGGCAACATCACTTTGGGCAGCTTGGTTGCGCTGCTGTATGGCCTTACCCGGTTCCGCGACTTGGCCGACAACGTCGCCTGGGGCTTGCGAAATATCTATGAGGAACTGCAATACTCCGAGTACTTGCGCGATTTCCTCGCCCTTGAAGCGGAAACACCGGATACGCCGGGGAACGGGCAGCGGATACAGCGGCCCCTGCGCGAGGGGATTCAGTTCCGCGACGTCAGCTTCACGTATCCAGGCGCGGAGCGACCGGCGCTCACCAATATCAATCTGGAAATCCGGCCCGGTGAGCGTATCGCGCTCGTGGGTGAGAACGGCGCGGGCAAGACGACGCTCGTGCGTTTGCTCTTGGGTCTCTACCGGCCCACCCAAGGCACGATATTAGTGGACGGGATCGACCTGTCCACGCTCGATCCCGAGGCGTGGCGGCGCGAGGCAACCGCTGTCTTCCAGGACTTCGTCCGCTATTCCACAACGGTGTTTGAAAACATCGCCTATGGCGACACTGACTTGCTCGCTGCGTCGCCTCAAACCGCTGGAGACGCCCCTCCCCGCATCGCCGCGGCCGCGGCGCAGAGCGGGGCGGATGGGTTCATCAACGCCCTGCCCGCACGCTACACAACGCCGCTCGGCAAAGAGTGGCCGGGCGGCACGGAGCTCTCTTCGGGCCAGTGGCAGCGGCTCGCCCTCGCGCGGGCCTATCTGCGCGACGCCCAGATCGTCGCGCTCGATGAGCCCACCGCCGCCTTGGACCCACGGGCTGAGGTTGAATTCTATCGTCAATTTGTTCAGGTGGCCGCAGGTCGCACCGCAGTCTTGGTCTCGCACCGGCTGGGTGCCGCCCGCCTGGGAGACCGCATCGTCGTGCTGGCGCACGGCCGCGTAGTCGAGGAGGGCGGCCACGAGGCGCTGCTTTGCCAGGACGGCGTTTATGCGCACATGTATGGCCTCCAAGCGCGTTGGTATACCGCGCCTCTGAATGCGGAGGAAAAATCATGAGCACAATACCCGACTGCACGCCGGGATCCTGGCAGCGACTAAAGTATGTGCTACCTACGCTGGGCCTCCTGCTCGCGGCTGATTCCAGGGGGACTATCCTCCACTTCACGCTAAGTGTAGGCATGGGCCTGTTTCCCCTGGCTGAAGTGCATGTCTTACGCCGGCTCATCGAAACTGCGGAGCTGATAGTTGGAGGCAGTGCCCCCGTGGCAGCCGGCCTCGCGTGGGGGCTCGCGCTTGCCTTGCTTGGGATCCTGCACGCCGCGGTGATACATGTCAGGGAAATCGTCGACCGCCGTCATCAGGAGGTCTTGGGCAATTACCTTGAGGAGCGCTGCCTAGAGCAGACTCAGTCAATGCCGCTGGAGTGGTTCGAGCACGACCGGCACTACGACCTGTTGCACCTGGTGCGTCGCAGGACGGTGGGGCGGTTGGGAGCCACGACCAGTTTCCTCACACGGAGCCTTTCAGACATAGTGACGATGGCATCGCTTCTCATCTACCTGGGTCAATTCCACTGGGGGCTGCCGCTCTTGCTGGCGATCGGCACGACGCCGGGCGCGCTGCTGCGCGAGAGCATTCATCGACAGAGATACCTGATGGACCGCGCACAGGCTCCGGACGAACGCCGCTTTAGCGTATATACGGACCTTCTGACCAGCCGGCATTCAGCGGCAGAGATCCGGCTCTTCAGCCTTGGTCAGTGGCTGCTCGATCAGGCCGGACAACTCCGCAGCCGGCTCCATCAGGAACGACTGCAACTCACCGCGCGCGAGGCGCGGCTCACAGTCGTTTCTGATGGCATGAACGGCCTGACGCACGTTGCGGCCCTCGGTGTGAGCGTCGGCCTGCTCGTCAACGGTAGCATCAGTATCGGAGCGGCGGCAGCGCTCTTCGCGGCCATTGAGACTTTTCAGATCACGTATTTCGGGCTGATTTGGTGCGGATCTATGCTCTACAATTCTCTCCGCTACTTACAGGACTATTTTGTGCTCATGGACAACCCGCGCATCGATCCCAAGGCCGGTCGGAAACTCAAGCAGCCGCTCACCGACTCCATCGTCTTGGAGAATCTCTCCTTCACCTATCCGGGAGCCGAACGACCAGCGCTCTCCGCCCTCAACCTGTCGCTCCGGCCCGGCGAGCGTATCGCCCTGGTGGGCGAAAACGGGGCGGGCAAGACCACGCTCGTCAAGCTCCTGATGGGCCTCTACCGTCCCACGTCGGGGTGCATACTCGTCGATGGGGTTGACCTCGCTGACATTGCGCCCGCTGAATGGCACCGGAAATTCGGCACGGTCTTTCAGTCCTATCTACGCTTCCAGGCCACTGTCGAGGAAAACATCACTTTCGGCTGGCTGGAGGGAGCCGGTGACCGAGAGCACCTCCAGGCCGTCCTCACGCGCAGCGGCGCCCACGAGGTGGCGGCGGAGCTGCCGCAAGGACTGAACACACCGTTGGGCAAAGAGTTCCACGCCGGTGCTGAACTCTCGGTGGGACAGTGGCAGAAGCTTGCTATCGCGCGGGCGTATTTCCGCCCCGCCGAGATTCTCATCCTCGACGAACCGGCCTCGGCCCTGGACGCCAAGGCGGAAGCGGCAGTCTATCAACACTTTGCCGACCTGGCACAAGACCGCACGGCGATTCTCATTTCCCACCGGCTGGCCTCGTGCCAGATTGCCGACCGGATCTTGGTGCTGCGGGACGGCCGCCTTGTCGAACAGGGAACGCACGACGCCTTGCTGGCGTCCGGCGGCGAATACGCCGAACTCTACAAGTTGCAGGCGGCAGCCTATCGCTAATACGAGTGCAGGAGCTCAGAGTGGCCATGCCGGATGGAGCGCGGCACAGTGTCGCTCTGAGCTGGGAGCCAAGAGTGCTGAGCTCTGAGACTTTCTGGATCAGGCACCTTGGTTTCCGCGAGACCTGGTTTTATGCCGCGCTCGGAATGGCATATGCTGTCAACGCTGCCTAGTGAGCAGAAAACTCAGTCAACCAATTGCTCAACACTTTCACGCTCTCTTCGCTCCCTCGCACACAGAAGATTCTGTCAAGTAAGGTACCAATACCCTTACTAGTGACAGAGCGAGCAGGGTTTACACGGACTCCACAAATGTAGCATGATAAGGCGTAGGCTTTTGCGTAGCATAAGCATTTGCGACAATGGGCTCATGAGGAGGTCGGTTGTGGGAGAACCGTTCGCGTTTTTTGAAGGTAATGTGGTGCCGCTTGGTGACGCCAAAGTAGGCATTATGACGCACGCGCTCAACTACGGCACCGGCTGCTTTGAGGGCATTCGGGGCTACTGGGTACCGGAGGACGAGCAGGTCTACCTCTTTCGCGCGCGGGAGCACTTTGAGCGGCTCCACCGCTCCGCGCACATCTTACGTATGAATGTGCACCTCAACCCGGCGGAATTGACGCAACTCGCCTGCGACCTCGTCGCGAAGTCCGGCTACCGGGAAGACGTGTATGTGCGCCCGCTCGTGTATAAGAGCGCCGAACAGGTGGGGCTTTCGCTGGTGCGCAAAGCGCCCGACGGCGGCTTGGAAGACGTGGAAGACGACTTCTTCATGTTCACCGTGCCCTTTGGCGCGTACTTGGACCTGCACAAGCCGATCCGCGTCACCATTTCACCGTGGCGGCGCATCGATGACAACGTCATTCCGCCACGCGCCAAGGTAACGGGCCTTTACATCAATTCGGCCCTTGCGACCTCCCAGGCCAAGGAATTGGGCTTTGACGAAGCCATCATGTTGAACAGCGACGGCTCGGTTTCGGAGGGCCCCGGCGAAAACATCTTCATGCTGCGGGACGGCAAGCTCATCACCACCGGGCCGGATTCGAACATCCTAGAGGGCATTACCCGCCATGCGGTTATGACTTTGGCCCAAGAGGAACTCGGCATCGAAGTGGTGGAGCGGCGCATCGCGCGTAGTGAACTCTACATTGCCGACGAACTCTTCTTCTCCGGCACGGCCGCGCAGATATCCTCCATCGGCGAGGTGGACGGCAGAACAATCGGTAGCGGCGAAATCGGCCCGGTAACGGCCCGCCTCCAAGAGGTCTTCTTCGATGCGGTGCGCAATCGCAAAGCGAAATACAGCGAGTGGTGCGCCGCCGTTTACCCCGTAGGCGCCAGCGTATCGTAGGACTCTGCGCGCTTAGCCGAGCGCGTGGCAGTCGCGTCTCTCCTTGTCAGGCGGGTGTTCTTGGGGTTCGCCGGTACCGACGCGGTCTACCCGTTGTCCATAGAGACGCAATGGCCCGCGCGCTGCGCATAGTACCGCCGAGGAAGCAGGATGGCTGAGCACGCCAGCGGGAACATGGCAACTGAAATCGCGCCCCGCTATCGCTTCTGGACGGACAAGGTATTCTACTTCTTCCTGATCCTGGCCGTGCTGGCAGACCTAGCGCTACTCGGCGCCATCCTGAGTGTCTATCCCCAGCTACCGGAGCGACTGCCCATTCTGTTCAATCCCCAGGGCCAAGCCGATCTTGTGGCCAATAGAGTCACTCTCTTCCGCCTTCCGCTCGGCGTGGCACTACTGATTCTAGTGAATTGCACGGTGTGCGCTTTCTTTATCAGGAGAAGCGCCTTTGCCGCTCGCATGCTCATGCTGGCATCCTGTTGGGTAGGCCTGCTTCTATTGGCGGGTCTGTGGTTCATCGTTCGCTAAGGAGGACACGTTTATGCAGTTGGAGGGAAAGACAGCTATTGTGACCGGCGGCGCCACCGGCATCGGCCGCGCGGTTTGCATATCGCTTGCCCGCGAGGGAGCGAATGTCGTCGTCAACTACTCTAAGTCCGAAAAGGAAGCCGAACAGACGGCGCGCGACTCCACGGCAGCCGGCGGCAGCGGGGTCACCTTCAAGGCCGACGTGGCCGACGAAGGCAAGGTCATTGAGATGGTGAACTTTGCCCACGAAACTTTCGGCAGCGTGGACGCGCTGGTAAACAATGCGGGCTACACGCAATTCATCGCCCATACCGAACTCGACAAACTCACGGATGAGCTTTGGAACCGCATCTTTGCGGTGAATGTCATGGGAGCGTTCTACGGCATACGCGCCGTCACGCCCATCATGAAAGCCCAAGGCAGCGGCCGCATAGTGAACATATCATCCGTGGCCGGCATCACGGGCGGCGGCAGCTCTGTGCCATACGCCGCTTCCAAAGCCGCCATGATAGCCCTGACGAAGTCCATGGCCAACGCCCTGGGCCCGGAAATCCTGGTGAATAGCGTTGCTCCCGGCCTGATCTACACGCGTTGGACGGAGGGTCACCCCGACCGCAATGAAGAGATCCGCCAGTCCACCATTACGCAACGACTCGGCACGCCGGAGGACATCGCCGGCGCAACGCACTATCTCATTTGCACCGCCGATTGGGTAACTGGCCAAACACTCGTTATCGACGGCGGCAGGGGAGTCGGGTAGACGAACGCCTCGCTAAGCGTTGGGCCGTTGTGCTACGCCTCTCTTGGGTTGTAAGTGATAGGCAGCAACTCTCCCACCGCACTAGCACGCCGTGGAAGCGCGGCCGGCGCGAGAGCGGCGATTTCAGTGCAAACGGAGAAAATTGATTCCCGCTTTCGCGGGAATGACGGAACCGAGGGTCGGTTACGCTCTTCAGTAGCGCGGGGGCTTTTCCCCCGCTTGGCACGAGGGTGCAAGTTCGGACGGTGTCGCAGCGAACCGGTCAGGCACTCCGCCTGGGAGAGATTGGATCCCGTGTGCGTATCGGCAAACCACGTTATTGCTCGTTAATCTACAATCGGTTTGAACGGACTGCGAACACGAGATTGGCAGTAGGAATGCAACTAAAGGACGATCTCCATGCCAATTGACGAAGAGTTTCTGCAGGAATTGAACATTCGCACATACAATTCGAGTGACGAGGCACGCGTCAAAGAGCTCACCATCGCCGCGTTTTCCGGCGTAAGTATTGAGAATAACATCGAAGACACTTGGCCCGAGCTCTTGCCCGTTCCCTGGGGCGAGCGCAAATGGCCCATGGTTGCCATGGATCTCACCGATCATCCGGAAGAGTGCTTCGTGGTCGAACACGAGGGTGCGGTGATCGGCTATGCCACAACTCGCATCAACCGCCGGAACAGCGTCGGCCAGATTCCCGATATGGCTGTAGACGAGAAGTACCGCGGCAAGGGCATCGGCCGCAGGCTATTGGAGCACTGCATCCAGTATTTTCGCGACCAGAAGCTAATCCTTGCCCGCATCGAGACCCTGGACCAGAATCCCATCGGCCGCCACCTCTATCCCGACCTTGGGTTTGAGGAAGTCGCGCGGCAGATATTCTACGCCATGCCTTTGGAGCCGCAGGACGAGTAGCTCCGCGATCGCCGGCTCCCTCTACGCTCCGGAATGGCGCAGCGTACTCCGAGCGCGGGAATCCGCGGCCCACTTCTCAGTAGCACGCTCTTTCTCATTCTAGCTTGAGAAAACGTCTTCTCCGTTTGGCCGCACAGCCGCTCCCCCGCGGCCAATCCACCGGACGCCGGCCTGCGCCCGGTTCACTGATGTCTACTCAACGGCTCCTAGCCTCCCTGACTATCCCGCCTAACGCCCGCAGTCCGCACTTTGGTATGCTGAAAGAGCGAGATTCCCCCACGATGCAAGATCCCTAAGAGGAGCACAACCGCAGCATGGCTAACGCAAGACCCACATTGGCTACTCGGCTTGGAAGCTGGATTCGGGTTATCAACCTCTTGCTCGCCTTGATTGGCATTGCGGTCGGCGTGGCGGCGCTAGCCCTCGGCATCTTCCTCTGGCGCGACCGTCCCACCATTCAGACCGCTGCGGAACAGGCGCAGGCTGCGGCCCAGATCACGGACGTGATGGACACGCGCGTAGCGGCCCTGGAGCAACAGGCAGAAACAGCCAACCAGAACGTGGCTGTGCTGCAGTTCCAGAACCACCTGCTGCGGGCATCGGTCCGCGTGAGCCGGGCTCGCGCTCATCTGCGCGAGCAAGAGGGTGGGCTTGCCATCCGCGAGTTGGCTGAAGTCGATCGTTCGCTGGCTGCCGCGGCCGAGTTGGGTTCCGCGGGACAGCAGGAACAAATCGCGGAAATCAAAACGCTCCTTGCCGATCTGAAGAATACCATCGAGACGGGCACCTTCCCGATTCAAACTCTTGAAGTCATCGGCGACCGCATCGACGCGATGGTCCGATAGGCGCCAATAGCCGCGATGAATCCCCCAGGGTCGGCACCGGCGGTCCGCCGTCGTCCGCTTCCTTGCAGAGGAACTATCCCCTTTGAGGGTAGAGAGCCATGAACATCGGCGTGATTGGGCCTGGGCGCGTGGGATCAGGGCTGGCGCGTCTCCTGTCGGAACGAGGGTACGCCGTCCGCGCTGTTGCGGGAAGAACCCCTACCCACGCTGAGTCGCTGGCCGCGGCTCTGCCGGATTGTGAAGCTGCCGGCCCGCAACGTGTCGCGGACACGTGCGATCTCGTCTTCATCACCACGCCCGATGCGGCCATTTCGGCAATTGCCGGCGCCAATACGTGGCAACGCGGTCAAGGAGTCGTCCACTGCAGCGGCGCGCTGCCCGCAGCCGCGCTTGCCGCGGTGGAGCGCCATGGCGCCTTGCCCGGGGCCTTTCACCCGTTGCAGACCCTACCGGACGCGCAAGCCGCCTTCGAGAACCTGCCCGGCTCGTTTGTTGGCATCGAGGCACAAGAGCCGCTTCTCGGTCAGCTCGCCGGCATTGCCGGCGCCTTGGATTGCACCTGGGGCTACGTACCGGCGGCAGCGCGGCCGGCCTATCACGCGGCGGCCGTGCTTGTCTCCAACTACACCGTCGCCCTCGCCCATGCCGGCATTGAGCTCTGGCAGGCGCTTGGAAAGTCGGAACAGGCAGGACGGGAGGCCCTGGTTCCCTTGCTGCAAGGCACGGTGCAGAACCTCCGCCGCCTTGGGCCGGCGGATGCCCTCACCGGCCCCCTGGCGCGCGGCGACTGGGCAACGGTACAGCGCAACCTCACGGCAATTCGCGAGACCGCCCCCCAACAGGCGTTTCCGTACGCTGCAATGGCACTCGCAATGATATACAATAATCTGGCAGCTATTGACGGCAGAGGCGGCGCTTGCGGCAAAGATCGCGCTGCCGGCAAGGCCGCTCTCGAACGAGATTTGGGGTTACTTCTCAGCGCGACGCTGAAGAACCGAGGGACACCATGAGCACCGAGCGCGTTACCATCGCCGACCTCAAACAGATGAAGGCGGAGGGCCGCAAGATCGTGATGCTGACGGCCTACGACGCCCCGCTGGCGCATTTTGTGGAGGCTGCCGGTGTGCCCGCCATCCTGGTCGGCGACAGTTTGGGCAACACGGTGCTCGGCTATGAGAATACCTTGCCGGTTACGGTGAACGATATCTTGCGTCACACGCAGGCCGTGGTGCGCGGTACGCGCCGGGCTTTGGTAATTGCCGACATGCCCTTCCTCTCGTACCAGGTTTCAAACGAGCGAGCTCTGCTCAACGCCGGGCAACTGATGAAGGAGGGCGGCGCGCAAGGAGTAAAGCTGGAAGGCGGCAAGCAGACCGTCACGGTAACGGCCCATCTGGTAGATGCCGGCATTCCGGTGATGGGACATATCGGACTCACCCCGCAGTCCGTCCATCAACTCGGCGGCTACCGGGCACAGGGCCGCACGCTGGCTGAAGCGGAAGAACTCCAGAGTGACGCGCTGGCCCTCGAGCGCGCCGGCGCGTTTGCTCTCGTCCTTGAAAGCATTCCGGCCACGCTGGCACAGAAGATTACCGAGTCCCTCTCCATTCCCACTATCGGCATCGGCGCGGGCGTCCACTGCGACGGTCAGATACAGGTCTTGCACGACCTCCTCGGGTTGAATCCACACGCCGTGCACCCCCGGCATGCCAAGGCCTACGCGAAATTGGGAGAAGCGATGCGCGCCGCGGTAAACGCCTACGTGCAGGACGTCGAAAACGGCGCGTTTCCTACTCGCGAACACAGCTTCATGCTCCCCAACGAAGTCGCACGCGCCTTGCGCAAGGAGTCCGCAGTGTCCGGGGCCGACCAAGGTTAGACTGACCCGCGCTGTTTTCGGTAGACCGGTCCCACTCCACCCTGAGTTTGACTTGCCAAAGTATCTTGAGTGGGATTCAGCTAGGCCCGGTTTGATAGGCGCTTCTGTACGCCCCAAGCTAGTCGCTAGGCCGGCATTCGCGCGCGTACCCATGAATCCCACCCGCTCGCCCTGAGCCCGTCGAAGGGTGGTCACGCGAGAGCGCATCGCAAGCATTCCCTCCGTTCGCCCTGAGCCCGTCGAAGGGTGAGCGGACTTGGTGTCTGCCAGTGGGCTAAGATAGAAATTAGATGCGATTCAGCATATTCACCAAGAAGACCAAGTGATTTTACATGCAGGTCCTGCACACAATCCCAACAGTTCGCGCCGCTCGCCAAGAGGCCCAGGGCAGCCTGGGGCTCGTGCCCACCATGGGGTATCTGCACGCGGGCCACATGGCGCTGGTGCGGGCCGCCCGCGAAGCGAACGACACCTGCTGGGCCACGCTTTTCGTGAATTCCCTGCAGTTTGGGCCGCATGAAGACTTCGCTACGTACCCACGCGACCTGCCGCGCGATCTTGCGCTATTCGCAGAAGTCGGCGTGGATGCCGTCTTCGTCCCTGAAGCTGAGACCATGTACACCGCAGACTTCAGCACCTACGTGGACGTAGAGCATCTCACGGATCGCCTGGAGGGAGCGGCGCGTCCGGGGCACTTTCGCGGGGTTACCACCGTTGTCTGCAAGCTGCTCAATATCGTGCAGCCCCACCGGGTCTATCTGGGCCGCAAAGACGCCCAGCAACTCCGCGTCATCCGCCGCATGGTGCGCGATCTCAATATTCCTACCACTATCGTACCGGTGGAAACCGTGCGCGAACCGGACGGCCTCGCCCACTCCAGCCGTAACGTGCGCCTGAAACCGGCTGAACGCGAGGCGGCAAATGCCCTCTATCGGGCGCTCCAAGCAGCGCAGCAGCGCTTTGTGGCCGGAGAGCGCGCTGCCGATGCCTTGCGCACGGCCATGCACGTAATCCTCGCACAGGAGCCCCTTCTGAGTGTGGAGTACGTGAGCATCGCCGACGACGAGAGTCTGGAAGAATTGACCGCCATCGAGGGCCCGGCGCTCGCGTCGCTCGCCGTCCGCATCGGCGCTACGCGACTCATAGATGCCCTCGAGCTAGACGTCGATAGCCTCACTTGAGTGGATTCGAAGACTAGACTTTCGTCGCGCCGTGGTGCAGCGCTCGACGATTCTGCGCCGAATGCACACACAACGTGCCTTGTGCCAGAGATTTCATCCAACAACAGAGACACCTGATGCAGGCGGTGCACAACCTTCGCTGCTTTGCGACTTCGACAATCGCTTATTCGACGTCGAAGTCCCGGAGAACCTCGCCGAGGTCGCCCAACGGAACAGCTTCACCATTGGCGCGTGATTGACGATCTAAGCCGCCGTAAACAACCAGCTTACGAGTGACCTCCGGCAGACGCTTCGCAACGCGCTTGAGCGAATCAAAATAGTCTGAAGCAATGGTTGCACCGGACTTTACCTCAATGGCGCAGATACCCTGTCCGGTCTCGTAGAAAAGATCGCATTCCAAGCCCTGAACGTTGCGGTAAAACGATAGATTGGACTGCCGGCCCCGATTGAACCGGTGTTTGAGGACTTCCATGACGACCGCATTTTCAAAGAGAGGTCCGCGCAAGGGATGCGTAACAATCTGCTTAGAGTTTTCAATGCCGATGAGATAGCTCGCCAGCCCTACGTCGTAGAAGTAGAGCTTCGGTGACTTGATCAGTCGTTTCTGCACGTTGGAGTGGAACGGCTGCAATTGGAACACGATATAGCTGGCTTCCAACACCGTGAGCCACTCGCGCGCGGTCGTGTGTGAGACCCCCGCGTCAGACCCCAGTGATGAGAGATTGACCAGTTGTCCCAACCGTCCGGCGCACAAGCGTACAAAACGCTGAAAGCTCGACAGGTTGCGAATCTCACCAATCTGCCGAACGTCTCGCTCAACATAGGTCTCGAAATAGTCACCAAGGGCCTGATGCGGGTCTAGCCCTTGGTCGTGAATACGCGGATAGAACCCCGAAAAGAGCGTGTTGTCTACCTCGATGCTTGCCCCAGTCTGTTGTCGCTCCGCCAAAGTGAACGGCAAGAGCCGGAGCAATGCCGTCCTACCCGCAAGCGATTGACTAATGGCATTCGACAGCCGAAACTGCTCGCTGCCGGTGAGCACGAAGAGGCTATTGTGTCCCTTCTCATCCGCGATTACTTGCAAGTACGACAAAAGACTTGGCACGCGTTGTATCTCATCGAGAATTGCGCCACCGTCAAGCCGTGCGAGAAATGCTCTCGGATCAGACTCTGCAAACTCGCGTTGGTCGGGCGCTTCGAGATTCACATAAGCCAAGTCCGGGAAAACCGTGCGGCACAGTGTCGTCTTGCCGGATTGACGCGGACCGGTCACAGTCACAAAGGGGTATTGCTTGAACAAGCTTGTAAGACGGGGAGTTATTTCACGTCTGACCATGGGCAGAGTATACCCAAGACTTGTGTACAATTGCAAGTACTACCTTCAATTGTACGCTATCTCCACAGCCAGCCTGGCCCCGTCCACTCGAGCAGTCATTCTGACAGCTTCACTCAGCAAGGCTGCTTGCCAGTGCACCCTTCCTGCTTGAAAGTGACGCTGACATAGTCGTTGCGCTACTATAGGAGACGTGCGCCAGCGCACAATTCCTCTTCCCAGAGTGGGCAAACGGCACCGTCGTATCGGTGCCTTAATTGTGTCGCGCGCTGACATGAACTCTGACTGATCGCTAATCTGTCGAAGGAAGCAATGATGCTCGGAACGTTCAACTCGCCGGTACTCTGGATCGGCTTCACCGCCGTTGTCCTTACCCTACTCATCCTCGACCTGCTGGTGTTTCACCGGGGCGCGCATGTCATCAAACCGCGTGAGGCCGCGACGTGGGTGGCCATTTGGGTGAGTCTCGCTCTCATCTTCGCCGTCGGCATGTTCATCTTTGCCGGCCCCGAACGCGGCACGGAATTCATCACCGGCTACCTCATCGAGTGGACCCTGAGTGTCGATAACCTCTTCGTCTTCCTGATCATCTTCACGTACTTTGCGGTACCCCACGAGTATCGCTACAACGTGCTCTTTTGGGGGATTCTCGCCGCCATCATCTTACGCGGCACGTTTATCCTGGTCGGCGCTGCCCTTTTGAATACGTTCCATTGGATGATCTTCGTCTTTGGCGGCTTCCTCATCTATACCGGTTTTCGCATATTGATCAAGGGCGACGAAGACACCGATCCCGAACGCAACTTCGCCGTCCGCATCTTTCGCAAAATTCTCCCGAGCACAGCGAACTATCACGGCGGCAGCTACATCGTCAAAGTCGATGGCCGCTGGCTGGCAACGCCCCTGCTGCTCGTGCTGCTCGTAGTGAACGTGACCGACGTGGTCTTTGCCCTGGACTCCGTGCCGGCGATCTTCGCCATCACGCGCGAACCGTTCATCGTCTATTCCGCAAACATCTTCGCCATTCTCGGCCTGCGCGCGCTATATTTCCTCCTTGCCAACTTGATGGACCGCTTCCACTATCTCAGTGTGGGCCTTGGCCTCGTGCTCGTTTTCGTGGGCATCAAGATGGTCGTGGGGGACTTCCACGACGTGCCCAAAGGGGACCACTTCTTAACCCCCGTACTTGAGGGGATCGAGGTGGTAGCATCAGCTTTCCACGAACAGCCGGTTTACTCGCTCGCCGTGGTTGGGGTGCTGCTAGGCGGTTCGGTGATCGCGTCACTGTTGCGGCCGGTCGAAGAACACTAGAATTGCCGCCGAGCGGGGAACAAGCTCCAAAGTTGCCGCATTGGCTTGCCCGGCGAGAAACAGGGTGCTCGCAATTTCCCGCAGCCCCGGTAGCGCAGGTTTGCAACCTGTGCAAGTGCTAGGTTCAGTCCATTGCGCAAGCGTTCCTAGTGACAATGATCCTTAAGGCTCGCCTCGTGCTGCCGACGTAGTCCCGCTGCCGCCTGGTCCGGCGGGGGAACAAAGCCCATGCGCTACATTGCGCCCCTGCGGTTAGCTCGGCTACTCCGCCCTGTGTTGAGCGACAATTGGCGCGACACTAGAGTCTGCAATGATCTTCACTCCAATGCCTGAAGTTGGCTGTGCTGATATACAGCGCATAGTTCCTGTAATTGATGCCAGTGGTTTGTTTCAAGCGGATCGTCGAACGGAGTTCGCGGAAATGAGAGTTCTCATTGGTCACACCGAACCGAAGGCTCAAGTAAACCGTCAGCCGTTGACAGACCACAGGTGAATCGAAAGGCCGCACCCGATTGCCGGTGCGGCCTGCGTATTTCGCTCTCCTAGCTGTTGTCTCCGGTCAGGAGGCACGCAGCCAGGCGGGCCGCCGCTCCTCGAAGGCCGCAATGGCGTCTTCCTGCTGCAGAGTGAGGCCAACCGCGTCCAAGCCGTTGAGCAAGCGGTGTTGGACCGTAGCATCAACCGCAAATGACGCCGTAAAGCCGTGGTCGTCTTGGACAGTCGTGTTTGCCAGATCCACCGTGATCCTGTAGCCATCAATCGTCTGTGCTCGCTCGGTGAGGGTAGCCACGTCTTCCGGCGGCAAGACCACCGTGAGCATGCCGTTCTCAACGGCGTTATTGGCAAATATGTCGGCAAAACTCGGCGCAATGATCGCCAGAAAGCCATACTCCTTCAGCGCCCACGCCGCGTGCTCCCGCGATGAGCCGCAACCAAAGTTCCTGCCGGTGACGAGAACGCTCGCGCCGTCGTAACGCGCGTCGTTTAATTCAAAGTCCGGATTCAGCGTCGTGCCGTCCTCAAAATAGCGCCAGTCAAAGAAGGCAAACGGACCGTATCCCGTCCGCTCGATTCTCTTGAGAAACTGCTTGGGGATGATCTGATCGGTATCGACGTTTGCCCGGTCAAGGGCGGCTACTCTGCCGCTGTGCTTTACAAATGGTTCCATTCCTAATCCCTTTAGCGATCTCTCATCAATGGTTCAACTGTTGATTTCATACTATCGCACGACTAACACCAGCAGGACTGCGACAATTGCAACCTGCAGACCCGTAGTGGCAAACATCATCGCACCCAAGCGTATCGTCATCCTTTGTTCCAAATCGCGTAGGCCGACATTCGTTGACACCTCTAATGCCTTTAGGTCAGCCTTGGTTGCCGCTTCCAACGCCTTTATGTCAGCCTTGGTCGCCGCTTCCAACGCCTTTAGATCATCCTTGGTTGCGGCTTCCAGCTCTTTTAGGTCAGCCTTGGTTGCAAGGGCGTCAGTGCCATCCCGACCCGCATCGATCAATGCCTGGGATTGCTCCTCAGAGAAACCGGCATCTCTAAATGCATTAAACGCACTATGGGTATCAAAGATTGCCACGCGACACCGCTCCCAAAATCCTTCGAAGGCTCCAGCACAACTGCTGGAAAAGCAACCAATCAGAGAGCATCAAGGGCCAAAAGCTTAGTTCTGCTCTTTATATTATATCACGCTTTTGGAGTTTTCACCATTTGCGGACATCCACAAAGCGGCCCGCAATCGCGGCGGCGGCAGCCATCTGCGGACTGACGAGGTGAGTGCGGCCGCCTTTGCCCTGGCGGCCTTCAAAATTGCGGTTGGACGTTGAAGCGCAGCGCTCGCCGGGAGCCAGAATGTCCGGGTTCATGCCCAGGCACATGGAGCAGCCGGCCTCGCGCCATTCGAAACCGGCAGCTTGAAAGACCTCATTGAGCCCTTCGCTTTCCGCCTTCTGCTTTAGCAGAGTCGAGCCCGGTACCACCATCGCCCTCACGTCGGGGTGCACCCGTTTTCCGCTTACGATGCCGGCAGCCGCCCGCAAGTCCTCCAACCTGGCATTGGTGCAGGATCCCAGAAAAACGCGGTCAACGGCGATGTCCTGAATGGGCGTGCCGCCCTCCAGACCCATGTACGTCAGCGCGCGTGCCGCGGCGTCCTGCTCTTCCGGCGTTGCCAACTCGCCGGGACTGGGAACCGCGCCTGTGACCGGTACCACCTGGCCGGGATTCGTGCCCCAGGTGACGTGGGGAGCCAGCGTAGCGGCATCAATCTTCACCACGCTGTCGTACGTTGCGTCGGCGTCGGTGGTCAGCGTGCGCCAGTAGGCGACCGCCTCATCCCAGGCGCTCCCCTGCGGCGCGTACTTGCGTCCCTTCAAATATGCAAACGACTTCTCATCCGGTGCAATCATGCCGGCGCGCGCGCCGCCCTCAATTGACATGTTGCAAACGGTCATGCGTCCTTCCATGGAGAGCGCGCGAATCGCTTCGCCGGTGTATTCGATCACGTGACCCACGCCACCGTCCACACCGATGTGGCCGATAATGCCGAGAATAATGTCCTTGGCCGTTACTCCCTGGGGCAAGGTGCCGTCCACGCGCACTTCCATCGTCTTGGGTTTCTTCTGAATCAGGCACTGGGTGGCAAGCACGTGCTCCACTTCCGAAGTTCCAATGCCCAGGGCAAACGCGCCGAATGCCCCGTGGGTGGAAGTGTGGCTGTCACCGCACACGATGACCTTGCCGGGTTGCGTATAGCCCAACTCCGGCCCGATGATGTGCACGATGCCCTGATTTGGGTTCCGGTACCCGTAGAATGTCAGACCGAATTCCGTGGCATTCTGCTCCATGGTCTCGATCTGGCGGCGGGAAATATCATCCGCGATGGGCGCGCCCCGATCGGCCGTCGGCACGTTGTGGTCTACGGTCGCGACCGTCATGTCAGGCCGCCGCACGGAGCGACCGCTCAGCCGCAAGCCCTCAAATGCTTGCGCCGAGGTAACTTCATGTACGAGGTGCAAATCCACGTAGAGCAGCGCCGGCCCGCCCGGCTCCTCGTGCACGACGTGGCTCTCCCAAATCTTCTCGAATAACGTCTTACCAGCCATAGCAGTCTCTCACTTTGCGGTAGTCACAAACACACAGAGCCGCGCCTAGCCTCGGCCCGTCCCTATCACCTATTCTAACCTACCCACGACTGCCCGTTGAAATCGTAGGGGCAGCCCTTGTGGCTGCCCACGCCTGCAGAACGCGCCTGCGGCGCAGCCATGGCGGCAGAATCGGCATTAGCAAGATACGTGCCGTCCGCCAGCGCCATGCGGCGGCCGCGCACGAAGCGGGCCGTGCACTTTGCTTAGCGAGGGGCCCCCTATCAACCCTCGCCATCGGCGGCATTTGTATCGGCATACACCGCCTCACCCAAGTGCAGACGCCTGGCGATAGTGTACGTCTGGGTAGTGGCGCGCCGCGTGGGGGCGTGGGCGGCCTGCCAGCGGGCGATGGCGACCAGAGTCTGGCGCGAGGCCTCGGCGTGGCCGTCCGCCACCAGATTTTGGGCGAGGCGCACCCCTTCTTCCAGCATCTGAAAGTCGTGAAAGCTGGGGTCTTCGCAAAGCACGGCGTGGCCGAGCGTGGCAATCAGGGGCGCCGGATCATGGCCGAGAGTCAGATAGCGGTAGGTAACGGCCCCGGCCTCGTCCACACCGCCTTGCCGCTCGCAGTACGCCAGGAGTTGCTCCTGCAAGACACCTGGATCGCTTGGGAGCGAGTCCAGCGCAGTTTCACTTGGCAAGCGTGCCGCGGGCATATTGAGGAAGCGCGCCTGGTAGACCACCATAGCGCCGTGCAGCACGCCCCGCGCCAGTTCCACAGACGGCGCGCGTTTGGCTACCTGGGCGAGTGAGGCGCAGTAGGTAAAGTGGTGAAGGGCCGTGTCCCAATCGCCAAACTCGTTGCTGGTTGGGAAGCGTGTGAGACGCAACGCTGAAGCGTAAGCCAGCGCCTGCGCCGCATCGGCCAAGGCTAGACCACCACGCATCGCCGCCAGCATAGCAGCGATACTGCCAGCGGGATCGTCGCCCAGCAGCGCGGCGATGAGGTCGCTGTCCCATCCTCCGGTCGGCTGCGCCGTGAGATCTACCGCGGCGTCGAGCTCCGGAATCGCCGCCTCGACGATTGCCACAAGGTTCTCCGGACGCAACCACGAGTTGCGTTCTTCCTCGCGCGTCGCCTGCGCCCACTGGCTTGTCAGCGCCGGCAGCACGGCCTCAGCGTGTTCCCAGCCGATGATGTCCAACAGCTCCGCCGCCTTGGCGAGCGTGTCCATGACGTGGGAGAAGTCGCGGTAGTAGTGATCGGTGGCGGCGGCGGCGAGCATGTCGAGCAGTTGCTCCGGCGACCAACCCGCCGCGATCGCCGTACGCAGCGTGCGGTCCACCGCATCGGCATCGCGCACTTCGACGTATTCGCGGAACCAACGCTTCAGCCGGTCAGCCGGAATCGCCTCCGTCGGTAGCGGATCCAGAACAATGCGTTCGGTGCGATTCATGGCGTCGTCGCTCACGCGGCGCGTACCGTGATAGAGGGAAAGAGACTGATCGTCTGCGGTGAGTTGGGTCTGCAGGTTTGCCATGGCCGTCAGAATGGTGAGCCCATCACCCCATCCTCCCGGGTTGCGTCCCGAACCCCGCCGCAGCCCAAATTCGGCCGTCGTTGCCACAATCTGCTTCGTGGCCTCTGCGGGCTTCAGATCAAGCAAGGCGAGCACGGACTTTGCCTGGTTGAGCGCAATTCCCTGTTCCAACGCCTTCTCCAGGCGCAGGGCTTCCTCCCCGTAGCGCTCGTCTACGCTCTTCGTTTCACGCAAGTCCACCCACACCTCACCGTCACGCACGGTCACCGGATACGTGCGCACGTCCCCCGCCCAGATGTCGAACGCGCCGCCCGAATCGAGGTCAAATCGTGCATAGTGCCAGTAGCAGGTCAGCACACCGTCCTCGCAGATGCCTCGCGCCAGCGGAAAGCCCATGTGCGGACAGCGGTTGTCCACGGCATACGCCCGCTCGTTGTGCCAAAACACAGCGATGGTGTGCCCGTTGCCGGTCGCCGTGACGACACCCTGCTCCTGCAGCTCTGCCAGCGATGTCGCACGTAGCATGCCATTCACTTCCGCGCTGCCGGGCACTGCGGTCGTGTTGTGCGTTGTCGTTGCCGCCATTTTCAGTCCTTTCACGTTCCGTGGCCGGGCTCGGCGCTCGCGCACAGGCCCTTCGCCTAATTCCTAGTCAGGTACTAGGGATTATTGTCCCACTCCAAAGGGCGCGATGTCAATTGAGCCGTTTCACCTCTGACTCTCTACTGTAGTACAGAAGCCCCGGAGCTCAAAGGCTCCCATGCCCACCTGCCAACCCAGTAGTACCGTATTTGAATCACTGGCAACGGCGCGGCACGCGGTCGCGCCGGCTGCATTCTACCCAATGGACGGCCATTCTGTGCCAATCACATACTCTGCCTGATCGCTGCGTGTGCATCGCTCCGGCTCTGCCGGTAAAATGACGACAAATCCAACCGCTCGGGTCATCGCTGCCATCACGCCTGTGCCATGAACAAACCGTCAGTTTCTTAGACCACAAGGAGCAGTGCCCATGGAAATCCGCTCGTTCTCGATGCCCACAGAGCTTCATCTTGGGGAGGGCGCGTTAGAGTTGCTGCCTTCGCTTTGCGGCACGCGGGTGCTGGTGGTGGCTGACCCGGTGATGACGCAGTTAGGTTTTTCTGAGCGCATCTGCGGACTGGCGCGCCAAGCGGGTGCGGCCACGACCGTGTTCGATGCCGTTGAGCCCGATCCATCGCAGGAGACCTGTGCCGCGGGCGTGGAACTGGCTGAAGAATTCGCGCCGGATACGATCATCGGACTGGGCGGCGGCTCCACGCTTGACGTCACCAAGACCGTCCGGGCCGCGTGCGAGACTCCCGGGGTTACGGTACCTGAGCTCGTAGCTGCGGGATTCAATCCTCCGCCGCGCGAGACCGGTCAAATCACCTGCATCGCCATTCCCTCAACCAGCGGCACCGGCTCGGAGGTCAGCCGGGGTGCGGTGATTACGGAACACACCCCGCAAGGCCCAATCAAGCGAGTTTGCTTTACCGGCGTTCCCGATGCCGCCATCCTCGACCCGGCCCTGCCGGCCACTATGCCGGCCCACGTGGCGGCGGATAGCGGCTACGACGCGCTGGCGCATGCGGTGGAGTCTTTCGCCAGTGTTGAGTCCCATCGTGTGACGCAAGCGCTTGGGGCAGGGGCAATCGCCACGGTCTTGGCGCACTTGCCTGCGTCGGTACAAGAGTCCGGGCCTACGGCGGCTCGCGCCGAGATGCATGTGGCCGCAGCCATCGCCGGCGCGACCATGCGCGCGGGCTTGGGACTTTGCCACGCGCTTTCGCACCAGCTCACCCCCGCCTTCGGCATTCCTCACGGGCGGGCAAACGCGCTGCTCTTGCCGCACATCGTTGCATTCAACGCGCAGGCAGCCGGGGAAAAGTACACTGATCTTGCAACACGCCTTGGCTTGGGCGGAGACAAGCCTATAGCCGCCTTCATCGACGCATTGGTGACGTTACGGGCTCAGGCCGGCATTCCGGCATCGCTGCAAGCAGCGGGCGTTACCAGAGAGCAGTTGTCGCAGAAGTTGCCCCACATGGTTGCCAATAGCGCCAAAGAACCCAACGCCGCCAGCAACCCGCGACAGCCATCGCCGGACGAAGTAGAGACTCTCTACTGGAATGCGTGGGAAGACCGGCGCGCGGACATCTAGTTTCCGAAGGCTAATAGAGAAACAAACCAAGACTGCACTCAGAATCGACAAGAATGGGTTCGTCACTCCCGCGAAAGCGGGAGTCCATCTGCTCTAGGCGCGTAAGCCCCCTTCAGGCGGGGGGCAAGCCCTAATGCTGTCGCACTAAAGTGGATGGCTTCAGTTTTCTCCGTTCGCGCTGAGCTAAGTCGAAGCGCAAACGGAGCGTAGAAGGCCCAAAACCGACGAACCCATGCCTGAGCCGTTCACCCTTCGACTCAGCTCAGAGCTTGCCCCGTACTCGATACGGGGGCGAACGGCTCAGGCCCGGGCTTTTAATGCGACACCATGGGGACAAGCCCCCGCGCTACTTTGCGGCACTCTATCAAAGTAGCAATGGGCTTGCGATGTGTGGACAAGCAGCGACAGCAAGGAACCGACTGCGAACCGCGTGGCCACTCTAACTGCTAGCGAGGCGTGCGTACTGCTCGCGACCGTTGCCGAAAATCTCCAGCATTCGTTGCCGGTGGTCCTCGTGGTCGAAGCGGCCTTGCGTTGAAACCCATTCGATTGACCGCTCGATTTCAGCCACGAAGAATTCGGCAGACGTCCTCGTAGCCGGGTTTGGGCCGCCTGATTGCACGTAGACCGGACTGGTATGCGCCCATTGGGCGTGGCCGTAGCTATCGCGTTGTCGGCCCCAGCAGCGGGCGGCAATCCAACTGTCGCTGGGCACTGCCAGCCTCGTGCGCAGCACACCCTCGCGTATGCCTTCGCTATATTCCTCCCTCGCCACCACCTCGCCGTTGCACACCAGTTCGATGCGCTGCACCGGCCGCAACGCTTGCCAGCGTACAAAGGTATTCACCTGCTTGCGTCTGCTGGAACGCAGGTCCAGGACGCTGCCGGGCGGTTGACCGGCAACACGCAGGGTAAGCGACGGCCCGTTGGTGATGAACGTGGCGCCGCTCTTCAGTCCGTTCAGCCAGGTGTCGTAGGAGAACGACTCTTCAAGCTGCACGTAGACGCGGTTTGCCGAACACACAAACCAGTCCGAGCCGGTGCTTACCGGCAACTGGAAGCCGCAGTTTAGCAAGTGATACCACAGGTTGTACTCCGGGTCAGTCCAGTAGGGATCGAAGAGATTGACCGCATCCAGGCGCCCCAGACCGGCGGCAATCGGCGCTTCCATCCCCTTGCCGTTGTGGCACCAGATTGTCACTCCGCCCTGCTCCTGTGCCGCGGCGCAAGCGTCGATCAGCGGGGGATAGTCCGGCGCCGACTCGTCCACGAGCACACCGCGGCTGAGCGGTTCCACCTGCTCCTGCAGCCGCACCAGCATCACGTGTCCGTACCCGGTGCCATATGACCACGCGTTGTGCCGAGTCTCTTCGCCCACGTCGAGCACGTGGCCCGGCGTGGTGGGATGCTCCATTTCACCCACGGGAAAGCGGTTGGTGGCGTATTCCAACTCGCCGCGCTGCAAGACACTGACGATGGTGACGGTGAGGTCCTCTACCGAGGAGTCGAAGCGCAGGCGCTCCTCAGGCCGGGTCTCGAATTCTCTATAGTGGATGTGCGTATTGCCCGGGTAGAGGCCCTGCTTCGGCAGGCTAATCCAGCGTTGCAACGGCAAATCGAGGTTCACCGTACCGTGCTGCGGCAAGTCTATCGTCATATCCAAAGGCGCGTATTCCGTGCCCCGTTCCACGCGCACGTCCACCTGCCCGCTGGGACCTTCCAGGGCAAACGCGCCGTCGGCATAGAAAAATGGATTGGTCGTGCCCACGGTTGCCAAGCTGTCTTCCGGCGCCAGGAACCTGCCATGGCTACTCAGCACCGATACCTTCGCCGCCAGCGGGCCGCCGGTAGTCGCATCGTGAATTGTTCCCGTCAAGGTTGCCAAGGCTACCTCTTTTCTTTGCCAGGAGTGTCAAGCATACACGATTCCACAGTATCCTAAGGGCACGATATAGCGTGCCTCCTCGCCAAGACACACCTCTTGCGACTGCCAAGAACGCGATTCTTGTTGAATTGAGAGTGGCCGCGCATTTTGGCAGCACTGGCCCGCGCCTATCGTCCGCCTACCCGCCCCGCAGCGGAACTCCCGAGTTCTACGCCTCCACAAACGGGAACTTCTGCCGCGCGGCCTCTAAGTCCATGTCCACGCCCAAGCCAGGTCCGTCTGGGATTGTCACGCAGCCCTCGCCATCAATTGCGGGCGGCGGCGTGATCAATTCCGTAAAGAGCGGATTGCCGCCCTGGCGAAACTCGATGATCGGACAGTTGGGCAACGCCGCCGCCAATTGTAAACTGGCGTAGAAGAGCAGTGCGGAGCCCCAAATGTGCGGCGCAACCTGCAAGTTAGCCGTGTGCGCCAGCACGCCGATGCGCCGCGCTGCCGTAAACCCGCCGACCACCGCGAGATCGGGCTGCAGTATGTCCGCGGCTTCATGGGCGATAATGTCGCGAAAGTCAAAGTGCGTAAAGTCGTTCTCACCGGTGGAGATGGGTATCGACGTCGCCTGCCGCACGCGGCCCATGCTCCGCCAGTTGTCGCTGCTCACTGGCTCCTCGAACCAGTCGATGTCATACGCTTCCGCCGCTTGCGCCAGGCGGATGGCCTGGCCTTCATTGAGCGAACCGTGCGCATCGAGCATCAGGCGCGCGTCGGGACCGACCGCATCGCGCACCGCCCGAATGCGTGCGATTCCATCTGGAACGACGCGCGGCGCGTCCATGGCGCCCACGCGCATCTTGACCGCGCGAAAGCCCTGCGCGATATAGCCAAGGGCCTCGTCGCCCGCACCGTCGGCGGCCGCATGGCCGCCGCTCGCGTAGGTAGGCAATTGCGAGCGATACCCGCCGCCAAGCACCTTATATATCGGCACATCGAGCGACCGAGCAAAGATGTCCCATAGCGCCATGTCGATGCCGCCCATGGCGCACACGGTAACGCCCCGTCGTCCCATGCGGGGGGCACTCTGGCCGTAGGTAAGCGCAATGCCCAGGCGCGGGCCGTTGTACATCTTCTCCCAGACGTACTCCGGCCGCGTGGGGTCTTCCCCTAAGATTTCCGGGCCGAGTTCCTTTTCGACGATGGCCTTCAGCGACGAGCACGCGCCGCGCGTATAGCCGTAGCCGGGATGCACCTCGCCATGACCCACCAGCCCGTCGTCGGTTTCCACCCTGACGATTATGGCGTGGGCCTCGTCATGCGGCCCATAATCCGAGACGCGCTCGTGGCCGCTACTCTGCAGCGGCCAACGCAGCGGAATAGCCTCTACTTTGCGAATTCTCATCTGTTCGTCCTCATTGCACAACCCTGCGCGCGACCTGGGCCGCCTCATCCTGCCGCACCAATCGCGGGCTGCTTCAGACGTCGCGCAGTTGGCTTCGGCAAGCGTAGCGCGAAGGCTGCCCTCTTGCCAGCGACTCCGCACCCATTGTAGCATTGCCTTCCGGGCCGGTCTCTCATTTGGGCCGTCCGAAAGTAAGCATCGTGACGAATGCGGTAAGCCCGCTCCCCCGAATACCCGTATAATGGGAGGGTATTAGCGTTCTGGGGATTGGGGCGACTGTCCGCGGGTGCTTTTGCGAATTCGCCTTTGAGATTTGGTGCTTGGCTTTGCCTCGAGCCGAGTCGACAAGTAACTGTATGGAGATGCCGGAATTCGGCACCGCCCATCGAGGGATATGTGCGCCGAATACGGTGAGGAAGGTGTTCAATGGCTGCTACGCGAGGACCGGATCACTCCTTCGAGCCATTTGCTCGGCATGAATTCTATCGTGAAACCAATACCCATCTGGTCGAAGCTGCCCTGGGCTTCCTGGAACGGCTGGATCCCAATGTCCAGCGGCGCATCGTCGACCTCGGCTGCGGTACCGGTGCCATCACGCGGCTGGTTCTGGCCAAAGTGCAGCGCCTGGGGCTGAAAGCCCAGATCCTCGGTATCGACCCTTCCCCTCTCGCCCTGGATAAGGCGCGGCAGGGGGTCACGAGCGCCATGGTCAAGTTTCTCAGCGGCAGCGCGGAGAATGTATCCCAGCTCGTGTCGTCTGCGGACGCTCTCTTCTTCTGCAATGCCATCCACCTCATCGAGGATAAGCACGCTGTCTTCAAGGAGATTGGCAGAGCACTCAATCCCGGCGGGGTCGTCGCCTTCAATACTACCTTCTTCGACGGCGCCTATCTCCCGATTACGGAGAAGGCGAACCGCCTGTGGGTGGTGCGCGCAGTGCAGAAGATGCGCCGTGAGTACCCTAATGTCAAGATCGTCAAGGATGCCAAGACGACCGCCATGCGTTGGCTTACACCAGACCAGTATTCGACGCTACTCGAGGAGAACGGCTTCACCGTGACGCACCTGGAGTGTCGACAGGTGGAGATGACTCAAGAGAGCCTGGAAGACATCAGCGACTATTCTCTCTTCATCGAGGGGGTATTGCCCAGCGTGCCGCTGGACGTGGGAGCCGAAGTGCTCAAGCACGGCATCCGGGAGGCCGTCAAGGAACTGAAGTTGACAACGGTGCCGCGCTACTGGCTGCAGGTTGTCGCCGAGAAGGTGTGACGCCTAGCGATCCACGAAGGCGTTCGTTCGCCTTAGAATGGTGCCGACACCACTGCACATCCCCTCCTTGGAGATCTTTCCTGAACAAGACTAGACCTTCGTAGAACCGAGGAAGCCCCCGAGACTCCCGAGCCTGTAGACGTGCGGACACCCTCTCCCCGAGGGAGAGGGCCGGGGTGAGGGGAACCGGCGCCCAAGCGTGCCGGCATTGGCTATCTGGTGGCAAACAGCAGGGGTAGATTCAAGACATCGCCCGAGGCCAACCAGGTACGAAACTCTCTTGCAGTCGAGCATTTCGACGACGTACAGAACCCATGGACCAACACCTCACCGGCAAGACCGCACTCGTCACCGGCGCCTCGCGTGGGATTGGTCGTACTATTGCGCTCCACCTGGCCGCCGCCGGCGCAAATGTAGCGATCAACTACCAGGTCAACGAAGAGGCCGCACACGAGAGCGTGGCTCAGATACAAGAAGGAGGCGGCAACGCGCTGGCGGTCAGCGGGGACGTGCGCGACGCCGCGGCGGTGAAGTCTGTCGTTGACCGCACACTGGAAGCATTCGGCGGGCTTCACGTCCTGGTGAACAATGCCGGCATCACCAAAGACACGCTGGTACTCAAGATGAGCGACGACGACTGGGACCTGGTCGTCGATACGAACCTGCGCGGGGCCTTTCTCTGCACGCGCGCCGCCCTGCGTCCCATGTTAGCGCAACGCTGGGGACGCATCGTCAACATCACCTCCGTTGGCTGGCTGGTCGGCAACCCCGGCCAGGCCAACTACACCGCCGCCAAGGCCGGCGTGGTGGCGTTCACCCGCTCCACTGCCGTGGAAATGGGCAGCAGGGGCATCACGGTCAATGCCATTGCGCCGGGGTACATTCCCACCGACCTCACCCACGACATCCCGCCGCACCTCATGGACCGCCTCATGCAGAAGCTCCCCATCAAGCGCGCGGGCACGCCGGAGGAAATCGCCGCGCTGGTCAATTACCTGACAAGCGACGCAGCCTCATATATCACCGGCCAGGTGATTCACATAGACGGCGGTCTGACGGCAGGCCTCCTCTAACTGCTGATGTATACCGTACTATCCACGATGTGGTAATTGCTTCCGTTCATTTAATCTTTGAGTGTTGCAATTCCACACTGGAAGAGCAACTTTTCGGTTTGTTCTAATCGTGCGACTGTACTATACTAATTGCGGTTAGGTTCTTTTCTCTCTTACGTAGACCCGCGCTACCACTTCGCTTGCTTACTATCTCTGCCTTCTAGTCAGTTTTTCTCACGCAGTTTGCTTCACGGAGTCGGGTGCTTTAACCCTGTAACCAGGGGCACCGCTCTCCAGAGCCATTGCGCCCAAACGCTTTTCTATCCCCATACTCTTTTCTCCACGACGCAAATTCGTCAGACCGATTAGGTCACTGCACCTTCCTGCAAGACCACTGCGGCATCGCGTCTGAGTCAAGACGCAACATCACGCAACAAGCCCACTCATCTCTCCTAGACCACATCCACTCATATCCCTCTTCCCATCAGACCGCAGGAGTGCAGCCAATGCGAACCACAGCAAAACTGCTGGTATTAGTCCTCACCATGTTGGCAGCGGCGCCCACAGCCTTCGCCGGCGCCGGACCACCTACTGATTCGAAAACACTAGAGCGAAAATACACGTATACCTTGACGCTCAGTCCTTCGTCCTTGAAGGAGGATGCCGGTCCAGTCAACGTGACCGCGACCATTCATCTCGTCACATCGTTTGACACGGACGAGAACGCCACCATCACGATTGGCAAAGCGCATGACACCGCCAAGCCGGGCCGTGACTATTCCGTTGGTGCGGACGAGCATACCCTCACAATACCCGCCGGTCAGACTAGTGGCATGGTGGAATTTCAACTCACCCCCGTGGCTACGGGCTCTCAGGATTCGCGACGGATAACTGTATCTGCGTTCGGGGACCGGTTGCTCTACATGGAAGGATATGTCCTCATTGAGCCTGTCCCGCCTGCGCCAACGCCTACGGTTGATCCGACACCACAACCAGCATCGACAGAAGTACAGCCCCAAAGTACCCCCACGATTGTCGCCCCGCCGAGACCGCCGGCGACGGCAACTCTGCCACGAGTGACACCCAGGGATTCTGTTACGCCAAGATCGGAATCAACAGTCGTGCCGAACGAGGAGGAACCGACGTTGAGCTCAGAAACGGTTCTTGGCGAACGAGGTTCCCTCCCGGCGGCCCCATCACGTTCGGCAAGTTCTCTGGGCTGCACAGAAGAAGACAGGGAAGACGCATCGCGCGTCCGGTCGGTGCATCCAACAGGACCGTACTGCATACTCCACTTCAACCAAAACACGCGCTGCTACATCATGGTGTACTGGGAAGCGCAAGCAGGCGGCGACTACGGGCATTCCATCCTCTACGAGGGCACGCGAGAAGTAGATTTCGGCGACTTCCATCCGCAATGCACGAGGCACAGGTATTCTTGACCGTCTCACTCTCCAGCGTGAACGCAGGCCGCGATTAGGTCGCTCAGGCGAGCGCGTAACCTCCGGCTGCGGCACCCATCCCGGACCCTTTCTCCAGGCCGCGCAATTCAGATGCTTAGCGGAGCTACGCATTCGACTGGGAGTCCCCTAAGGCTCTGAGCTTGCCGAATGAGCCCGCCCCGTCACTCGAAACGGGAGTCTCCGACTAGGGCGAGCGTGATCTATGCTCGCGTCAACGCTCAACCCTTGTGCGCTACAAACTAACTACCTATAATAGTACCCGAGTGGTTGCTTTTCCCCTTCGTGAAGAGGAGGCGGGCCGGCATGGATTTGGATCAAGTCCGGAAGTATCGGGAGATGGCCATCCGCGGCAAGTATCAGCGACTGTATACATTTCTGTGCCGTCTGCGGGCCGAGGAATGGCGGACAACCTTCAGTGAGATTGAGTCCATCTTGGGATTCACGCTGCCCGTGTCTGCGCGTTTGCACCGGCCTTGGTGGGCGAACCAGAGCGGCGGCAGCGGCCACAGTCAGGCTCTTGCCTGGGGTGTCGCCGGCTGGGAGACGTCTGAGGTCGACATGACTGCCGAGACGCTGCTTCTGAGGCGAGGGAAGTGCGCGGAAACCATGCGCCCGCGCACGCTCAATGCAGTCTGGCCCGTCCACCGCGCTGGGGCGTGGCCGCAAGGATTGAGCCTGAGACGAGAGGATCTCTACGAGGACAGGGCCTAACGCACTCATGTTCATTGACACCAATATTCTCGTAAGTGCCCGCATTTTCGAGGCCCCAGACCACGATCGCGCCAGAGCACATTTGGAACGCGCGTTGCAAGACCTTGAACCGCTGCGAATTAGCCGGCAGGTTGTGCGTGAGTATCTGTCCGTAGTCACTCGCCCGCAGACCTGGACAGTCGCCATAGCGCGGGAGGATGCACTCTCCGACGTGGACCGGTTGACGAACAGCTTCGAGATGTTTGAAGATGGTCCCGAGGTAACCCAGTCTTTACTCTCGCTGTGCCGCGAGGTTGCGGTAGGTGGGCGGCAGATTCACGACGCCAATATTGTCGCTACCATGCTGGCGCACGGCGAGCGCAGACTGCTGACGTTCAATACTGCAGACTTCCGCCGTTACGGTGGCCGCATCGAATTGGTGGACGGTGCGCAGTTTGCAGTCTAGCGGCGGAATTGCGTTCTAGATCCCGAAATCGGGAGCAAGCGGTAAGGTCACGTATGACACAATCAGTAACCGCGCGCATTCAAGAACTGCTCCACAGTCACGGCGTCACGTTCACGTTCAAAGAACACGAGCCCGTGAAGACCAGTCAGCAGGCAGCCGAAATACGCGGCACGCCTCTGCACGAGGGTGCGAAGGCGCTTGTCTTCGCGGCGGACGACGCCACGGTGCTGGCGGTGGTGCCCGCGCACAAAAGGGTTGGCACCCGCGCCTTCAAGCGCGCCTTTGGCATCAAGAACCTGCGCATGGTCAACCCGGATGAGCTGCGGGAACTCACCGGCCTGCCGGTCGGCGCAGTACCGCCCTTCGGCAGCGTGCTCGAACTGCCGACGTATGTAGACCGCGGACTATTGGAAAACGAGCGCATTTCGTTCAACGCCGGCAGCCGCTCGGCCTCCATCATCATGGCCTGCCAGGACTACATCGACGTCGAACAGCCTACCTTGGCTGACTTTGCGGAAGATTAAACGGGCGCAACAAGGAATATCACAACCGCCGACCGGCGCCGCTTCCAACTATAATTACGCCCGATCCCATGGCAGCGCGGCCCCGCTATCGCTGCGGGAACCCGCCCGGGTGAAAGGCAAGAACGCGGCGACTGCTTCGGTGAGCGTACCGCTGCCCGGCGCAGACAAGAGACTGCGCAGCACGCGCGCACTCGCCGCACTCTCAATCCGGCGCATAGCCGCGCCCCGGCTGCCGGCGCCGAGCGGTGGAAAGGTACAGTCCCACGCCACCCGGTCGTCGACGACTATGAGATTCGCCGCCAGCGAACTGCGCTCTTCTACAATTACACCCATCTGCTCCACCGCGAGCCGCGCCTCCGCGGACTGCAGGCTCCGGCCGCCGCGCTGCCCGTGTGGAAGGGCAATGAGCCGCACGGCCCCGCGCTCCAAGAGCTCGGACGACAGGCAACTCAAGCAGCGCTCAACCGTAGTTAGAGCGAGCTGCGGACTCCAAATGCTGACTGTCTCTTCAGCCGCTTGCAGGTCTGCCAGGAGCATCTGCCAACCGCCGGACCCGCCGGACTTTGTACTCTTCGTTCCATTTGCAGAAACCGCAGCGGCTGCCATGCGAGGCAGCGCGCCGGCGCGCTCGCTCGGTACCAGTTCTGCGGCCGAAAACGCCCACCCTTCCTGCGCGGCCTCGCCTAAAGTGCGCCGCAAGAGCGCGCGAGCGCCGAACGTGTCCCGCACGTGTTTCCAATGTGCGACGACTACTACGCGCTGCCGCGCCTGATTGAGCACACCGCTAAAGAAAGCAAATGCCCCGGAGTCTGGGCGAGAATCGTCGAGCGCCGACCACGTAAACGCACCCGGCGTTTCCACCGTATCCACAATCACAATGTCGGCTGCTCGTCTCGGCAGGCACGGCGGCGCGAAGATACCCAATGTTGGCGCAATCTGTCGATCCCGTGCCAATTGACTGAGGAGGCGGGCCTGCGCGGCGTATGGCGTGACAAGCGCCAGCGAGGCCTTGGGTTCAGCTTCGCCGATTTTTTCCGCAAGCGAAATTGTCGCGAGGGCGCTTGCCGGGCTCAGGCGGCCTTCCTGGGGAACAGCCTCACTCCACGGCTTCAACGGACCGGTGTCTGCCAAGAGGACCGGGCTCTCACCCTCCAGCGCCTCAGCCAAGGGCACCGTGTGCCCCCGAACCGGCAAGCGCCGCCGCACACTGCGATGCGGTCCCTCTCGTTGCCGCGTGGGCTGTAGGAGACGTGCTCTCTTGCCGTCGCCGGCTTCGAGCAACCAGCGCGAAACGGCCTCGGCTACGGGCTGTTGCGGCCCATGGCGCTCCGTGAGATTCGCGACCCACGGCGCGGCTTGCGAACCGAGGCTTGCCAGGTACGCAACAAAAGAACGACCCAGCCAGCGACCCGCTACCGCCTGCGGGGCACAGTGCCATGGCGGCAGTGCCGTTTCCTCGGTCGTAACGATCAGCCGGGATTGTGCCAGTCCGGCGGCCCAGATCAGGTGCGGCAGAGGAACGTCGTGGGCGTCGTCCACCAAAACGACATCGAAAGACTCAGGCTCAAATTCCTCCGCCACGAGCGCCTGCGCAACCGTGCCCGCCACCAAGCGGGCCCGCGTGCGGGCGATGGAGGCGATCCCATTCAGCGCTGCCGCGGTGCTCTCTTGTTTCTCTTCCAGCCTCCGCAGGCCTGTCTTCGTATCTGCCATTGCTGCTTCTACACCGTCAACGGCGAGATCGTACTGAGCGAGCTGTTGCCGCACGCTGGCTTCCAGGCGCTCCGCGGCTGCCTGGCTCTCTGTCAGCCGGCGCTGCGCCTCCGCAAGCTGTTGTGCCAAGCCGTAGGCTGCCTGCCGTTGCCGCTCCGCATTGTCACCATAGGCGCGTCGCACGCCGCGGTCGGAGCGCCGCGTAAGGCGCTTGACCTGCTGCCATACGTGCTCCCATCGTTCTTTGAGAAATTTCACACCATTGGACTCGGCAGGTTCAGTGGTTGCAGAACCCTGTTTCGCCAGCAGCGCGTCCACCTCAGCCTGCACCGAGTCTCGCTCCGCGGCAGCCCGCCGGGCCAAAGCCACGGCTTTCTGCAGGATGCTAAGGGCTTGATCTTGCTCAGCCAATGTCCCACACTCAGCCTCAATTGCCGCCTGTTCCTGTAAGAGTTCGGCCTTGAGGCGGCTCTCTGCATTCCCCGGCGCGAGCAAGGGGTACGCCCGCTGCAGATCCGGATCCGGGCTACAGCCGCTGCGCAGCAAATCGCCGTCTGCATAGGCGGCCCGGGCGGCAGATTCGGCCAGCGTGCGGAGAATTGCATCGACTGAGTCGTTGGATGAAGCCAGCACCAGGACACGACTGCCGGCCGCGAGACAGGCTGCGGCTGTCCTGCAGAGCAGATGCGTCTTGCCGGAGTGGGCGGGGCCGACGATGGCCGCCACCGTATGGCTGAAGGCCGCTGCAAGCGCCTCGTGCTGCGCCTCATTGAGAGCCACGTGCTCTCGGTCCGTTCCTTCCTGAAGAATCGCGGCACTGCCGGCAGATTGCCCACTGAAGAGCGCCGCGCTCAAGCCGGGCGATTGAGTTGGTTCGCGGGAGCGACGCTGCAGCGCCGCGTGGAGTGACTCGAGCACACGCCAAGGCTGTGCCACCAGCGTGGCGCGCTCGATGAAGCGAGCGGGGGCGGTAGCAAGCAGCAACGACACCCGCAGCCCTGCCACGGCAACGACTCGGCAGGGGTATGCATTGTTGCCAATGTGCAGCTCACCCGGTATGTCGTCCGAGATCGGCAGCACCGTGGAAAGCAGAAACGCATAGATATGGCCGCTGTCGCCGCCGCCAAGCAGCGTGCCGGCTGTTACTTCAGCGCGAAATGTTGCGGCCTGTGCCTGGGTCGCGGCTAGCTCAGCCGCCACGGCCTGCCGCAGTTCGTCGAGCAGACGCACTGGATTGTCGCTGTCTGAAGCGGTACCGGGTAGGTGGACGTTCACTTTGGGAGGATGGTTCCTGTGAGTGAGGTTCGTTCTAAAGAGCAGAATTCGCAGGAAACAGTACCTTTACTACCGCCCATAATACTCTCTTGTGAGCGACCTTTGCATACCTCACGCCGACGTCGTATGTCTCCTTCACCGGTGGGGACCTACGCGCGTCTTCTGCTCGGCAGGCAATTGCCCTCTCACTGCGGAGACGCTTTTGGCAATAGGTAGGAAGATTGAGAAGGAGATGCCATAAATCTATACCAAGATGTTTGGGAGCACACGGCCTCTGGATTCCCACCCTGGCCGGAATGAAGGCACTATGCAAGGGTCTGCGGCCGGAGAGGCGCAATGTGCTTCCGGCTGGTAAACCGCAATCGACACCTTGGCGGAGGAAAGCTCTGCGGAGAAAACGGGCCGCGATCGCTTGCATTGCAAGTGCAGCGTCGGTTGGCAATTGGGTATCAGGTGGGTAGCATTGTAGAGAGCTACGGCGGCTTGGCGTGCATTCGCGTTCGCATGACTTACCAAGGTATGACCGGCATGCCCGCCGCGCATGCCGCGGTTGCGTGCAGGGCGCACGCATACTTCCACATGGCAGATAGGTAAGGGGGATAGATTCCATGGCAGAGGCAGGCCCCAAGCGGGTACTCATCGACAATCACCTTGGGCCCTATGGCGCGCAAACGCTCACACAGGTAGACCCCGCCGCGCAGATGACAGCGCTGGCCGACATCGACACGGACTCCGTGTTGCTCCAGGCGAAGTGCCATTGGGGCCACGCCTACTACGATACGGCTGTGGGCAAGCGGCACCCGGCCCTGGACTGCGACCTGATCGCGGCGCAGACCGAGGCGGCACGCGGCCAAGGCATCGTACCCGCGCTCTACTACTCCGTGCGCTGGGACGAGCACGCGTATCGCACCCATCCCGATTGGCGCAGCCACGATGCCGAGGGCAACCCGCAGCCCGGCCCGCACACCCGTTGGCGCTGGCTCTGCCTCAACTCGCCGTACCGCGACTACACCTACGCCATGCTCGACGAGCTGCTCGCCAATTACGAGTTTTCACGGCTCTTCTTGGACATCGTGCATTACCGCATGTTGTGCTACTGCGAACACTGCCGGGCCGCGTGGCAAGTACTCTTTGGCGAACCTTTTCCCGATGCAGCGGCCCCGGATGCAGGGGCGGGCTTCCGTGGCGGCGGGAGGCGAGCGGGCCGCGGGCTGCACCGCCGGTTTACGGCGGAGCAGCGCGCACGTCTGTTTGAATTCGGCAATCACGTGGTGGATGCCTATCTCGCCGGCGCCAAAGAGCGCATTCAAGCCAGCGGGAAAGACGTCAAACTCGTTCACAACGCCTTCTGGCCCTATACGCATGATGACATTCTCTTTGGCGAATCTGACGCCACAGGCGCGAATTTCTTTCAACCGGCACAGCAAACGTACCGCTTGCAGGCGCTGGCCAAGGGCCGTCCGGTGGTCGTTGCTTTCTGCTGGGACCGCGTGATGTACGCGGGCGTGAGCGAAAGCCAGCTCACGTTTCAGGCCGCCAGTGCGCTGGCGGCAGGAGCAGACGCCACCTTGATCTGGGGCGCGCCGGATACCCGCACGGGCTTCTTTGGCGCGCCGGTGCTCGACAAAGTCGGCGCCACGTTCCAGAAGATCGGACCCCTCGCCGCGGAGAGGGCGCAGGCCACGACCTACGCCGATGTCGGTCTGCTCTATTCCGAGAAGCAAGTGGCTCTGGGCAACGTGCCGGTCGAATCCGGCTTCAGCCGCGACACCGCCGGTGCATACAAGTACCTGGCGGAACAGCACTTCCCCTTTCGGCTCGTCTGCGATGACGTGCTGGAACCGGAAGACCTGAGCGGCTTGCGAGCGCTCATCATCGCCCATCCCGGCGACCTCCGCCCCGAGTCGATCGCCATCGTGCGTGAATTCGCGGAGAAAGGCGGACGGGTGCTCTTGACCGGCGCAAACAATCTGCAACGCGAGTTGGGCATCATCCTTGCCGATCGCAAAGACCATCGCGGCAGACGGCAGGACGGGTGGTACATTCACGCACCGGAGGACTGGGACATTCCCGATTGGGAATTGGCGTGCTCCCTCGGCCACTGGCCGCTGCGGAATTTCCCCGGCTTCGGAGAGCTCGCGTATTCCCTGAAACCCGTCGTAGAACCCCAGGGCGAAGTTTGGGACAGCCACGGCACGCGCTGGGGTACGGAGACCGGCATGCCGGCGGTGGTGTATGGGCGCATGGGCGCCGGCCAAATCGCCTACTGCAACCATGAGCCATTTGCCGAATACATGCTGCGCGGCGCGCGGGCCTTTGGCCGCATGGCAATGCGCATCCTGATGTTCATCGGCTATGCCGCCGACCTGCGGGTGCAGGGCGTGCCCAACGTGGAAGCCGCCTATACCAAGGACGGCAACGTGCTCAAAGTATTCCTCGTCAACTGCCCCGTGACCCGGCCCTTAGGGCAAGGCACCGGGCGCGGCCCGCGCGCCGGGGCTTCGGTTGACGTGCCGGAGGCAGTGCCCCTAGCGGACGTGACCATCAAGTCGGCGTTGACCATAGAATCTGCAAGCGCCTCCAGCGGCGAGGCAGTGCACGTCCGCCAGCAGGGCAAGCATACGCTTGTCACGCTACGCCGCTTGGATGAGATTGACGTGGTGTCTTTGGAAATCGCTGAGTGAGGTAGTTTTCAGCGAATAGCACCGACTGGGCTGTATTCAGGTTCGCCTAAGTGAGCAGCGCTCAGTGAAGAGCAACACCGGCCCGCAATACCACCCCATCCCAGAATCCGAGCGGGTATCCGGTAGCGCAGGTTTGCAACCTGCGCCGGTTACGCCAGCGGCGTGATCACTGTTGAGCCTTCTTGATCTCGGCTTCGACTTCCGCCACCGTCGTTCCCAACCAAAGTGGTTGTGCCGTTGACAGCACTACCAGCGCCGGCTCTTGCGGAAAGTCCACACCCGCTACCGTCTGCAGCGGACACACGATTTGCCACGGAACGCCACGGAGCACGAGCAGATAGTCTTCTCCCGGCGCGAGGGGCGATTCTCGCTGCGCATCCTGCAAGACAGACACACCACTGCCAACGCTCACGGCTGAAGCGTAAAAGCTGTGGGGATAGAGATTGTCTACTACGCGCACGCTCAGCCATGCCCACCGTCCGTTGGGACTAACAGAGCGGTTTTCAATGTGACCCACGAAAATCACTCTATCCGGCTTCACCACGTCGCCAAGCCGTTTGCAATCGACATTCTGGATAAGCTCCGGCCCCGGAGGAATTAAGACAACAAAGCGCACGACGCTCGTGTCGGCCCGGGCCTCAATCTCCCAGCAGCCGGCGGTAGGGATGGTTATGAAGCTCGGCTGAAAGTCCCGAGGATAATCAGGGGCTATCTCGACCCAAAGCGGCGGAGCGTCGGCGTCGAGGCGGCGGCCCTGGACGACCAATTCTGAACCAAACGGTTTCACCCAAGGATACTTAGTACGACCTTGTCGCCACTCGGTCGCATCCACCCACAGCTTCTTGTCCGCGCTTACGAAATATTCGCCGTACGGAAACGGATCGCGGTAATCAGAATCCGGCGGCGTCGCCACAGCGGGCGTGCTGACCGGACAATTCTCGCTTTGGCCGGTGCGCGCTCCCGCGTAAACGTCAACTCCTTCTCCCGAAACAGTCTGCGCAGGCGGCAAGCCGCCAGGCGCTACACCGCAGCCCGCAAACGCCAACAACAGCAAGAGCAACGGAATGAGCTTTGCTGATCTATAGCTGCGCATGATGGTTTCCTCCTCGCTGACCTTTGGAAGAACCATTCCTCGTAAGCTACTCACTCAGGATATACCATACATGCCTACCCAGAGTCAGTCAATATTATTTCACAAGAGACTGCCCTTAGGGAAAGCCACGACGTCAGCCAGGCTAGCGCGACTGCACAGCGACAATGTCGCCGTCGGGAAGGCGCAGCCATTTGGGATCAGGTTTCCCACTCGCACCTAGTTTTCCGTCCGGCTGTAGATACTGAAAGACGATTGCGATGAGTCGCAACTGGCCGTCAGGCAGGCGCTCATAGTAGGCTACGAGTTGCGATACTGTTCCAGGCACTTGCTGTGCCGTGGCTGGAGTAAGGTACTCAGCGCGCAAGACTTGAGTCAATGCGCCGCTTGCAGCTTTGGCGTGCAATTGCATACTATTGAAGTGCGCACGAATTTCAGAAGGCGGGACGAAGCGCTGGGGCTTCTCCGCGTTCTGGCGTCCGGTTGGAGGTTCTGACATGGATCCGTCCAGAGAGTTAATGGGGCGCGTGAGAGGGTACCTTGACGCCCAACTCTCCCACGGTGAGCTTGCGGAATGGCTTCTTGAATATGCGGATCACTTCCTCGCGGAGCCCAAGGACGCCTTCGAAGCGCAACTATGGTCGCACGCTCTCAACCTGCTTTGTCTCTTGAACGACAAAGCTATCGCTGAGACTCTCGTCCGCCAAGAAATCGAGTCGCTGCTCGCTAGCCGTCAGGCTATAGCCGAAAGCGTGTAAGCTGCTTGAATTCTACAGTTCTCGCAGATTCGGAGCGACTCCCTGAGGCTGCCTCAGCTCAACAAGCGATGTCGCTACCAGACGTATCCTGACCGTCGTTGCCGGGGCCAATTGCCTTTCGCGAATGAGCGCGCATTACCTCACACTCCAACGAACCAAATGCACGCAGGCAAAGCGACGCTCACTCTATAGGTCGGTTACTCTAGACACCACGTGCCCGGTAGTAGAAGGAGACAGTCTTCTCCTAGAATATGCTGTACCATTAGAAACACGCTATCGAACGAGACAAACGACACAGGAGCCAGGAATAGATGATCGAAGTTGCAGATCAGGTGTTGCCCGTTTCCGCGGACATATCGGACAGCGGGGTGCTCGCTATCGGCGGCATGCCGGTGACGGAACTGGCGCGGGAATTCGGTACGCCGCTATATATCTACGATGAAGCGACCTTGCGCGCGAACATGCGCCGTTATGTAAACGCCCTTAAGGCCGGCTATCCGGATGCGCTCCCGCTCTACGCGAGCAAGGCCTATTCGGACCCCCACGTCGTCAAGATCGCCGCCGAAGAGGGCATGGGGTTGGACGTGGTCTCAGCGGGCGAGATCGCGGTGGGCGTTGCCGCCGGCTTTCCGCTGGACCGCATGTACTTTCACGGCAACAACAAGCTGCCGGAAGAGCTGGCCTATGCGCTTGAAGCCGGTGTAGGCCGCATCGTGGTGGACAACTTTCACGAAATCGACCTGCTCAACAGTATCGCCGGTAAGGCGGGCACGCAGGCGCAAATCCTCTTGCGCATCGGCCCCGGCGTCGAGGCGCACACCCATGACTACATCAAGACCGGCGCGCTCGATTCCAAGTTCGGGTTCGCGCTGCCCATCGGCCAGGCGGAGGAAGCCGTAAAGCGGGCGCAGGCCGCGCCGCACCTGGACCTCATCGGCCTCCATGCCCACATTGGCAGCCAGATCTTCGACATCGAGCCCTACGTCGACACGCTCGATCTGCTCATACAGTTTGCGGGGCAGATGGCCGACTCTTACGGCCTGAACATTCAAGAGCTGTCACCCGGCGGTGGCTGGGGCATTCGCTACACCGGCGCCGACGACCCGCCGCCCATTGAAGACTTGGCGGAGACGGTGACGGCCACGGTGAAAGACCGCATGGCCGCTCTCGGCTGGGACCTGCCGCGCCTCGTGGTGGAACCGGGACGCTCGATCGTGGGGCAGGCCGGCGTCGGCCTCTACGCCGTGGGATCGAGCAAGGAAATCCCCGGCGTCCGCAAATACGTGGCGGTGGACGGCGGCATGGCCGACAATATTCGCCCGGCGCTCTATGACGCCGCGTACACCGTGCTCGTCGGCAACCGCATGCACGACGCCGCGGAGGAGACGGTGACAATCGCCGGCCGCTACTGCGAAAGCGGCGACGTGCTTTTCAAAGACATCGCCATGCCGCGGCTCAATCCGGGCGACTTGATCGCCGTGCCCAGTTCCGGCGCGTATTGCCTGGCCATGTCGAGTAACTATAACCTGGTACCCCGCCCGGCAGTGGTGCTCGTGAACGACGGCGACGCCCGCCTCATTCGCCGCCGCGAGACCCTGGACGATCTCATTCAGCCCCACTTGGAGGTCTAAGCAGCGAAAGAGACCGGTCGGTCTCGCCGCCTGGACTCCGGCGCGGCGGCGCAAGAAGCTGCTATCTCTGGATTTTGGCGCGCTTCTCGTGTTGACAGTGCTACGGCGAGGCGGCTATAGTGATTTCGGTATTGGGCGAAATGTAGCGTATGGAGTTCGTTGCCTTGGTGCAGCGAGCAAGGAGGAAGTATCATGGCAGATAAGCTCGTACCCCTAATTGGCTCATGCGAAGCCGGTCCTCTGGGAGCAGTCCACTTGCCGCGCCTGTGGCTAAAAGTCACATTGGCGACGAGCGGCAGGCTGCCCGATGACTACGACGAGTGCGGCGCCGGCTTCGATCAGATGGTACTTGACGGCCTCAACGTCGACCGCGACGCGGCTCTCAGCTACCTGCGTTCTAACCGGCCGAGCTACCTCGAGTTCGAGCAGTGGGTCGTAGACCAGAATGGCGGCAGTATTTCTGCCGAGACTGTTGAAGCAAGCAATGCGGCGATTCTTGGCTATGATCATGGCGAAGATACGGTCGCCGGAATTTGCGAAGCCACCGGCCTTGCCAATGACGGTAATATCACCGATGCTGCCACTCTCAACGCTATTGAAGACTGGCAAGAGCTTCACAGTTCGCTTTCCGGTTAACGTACGCATAAGGAACGACTGAAATTGCCGTTCGGCCTCCCGCAGTGGTTAGGCCGAACGGCTCTTTATTAGTACTAAGCGGCATTAGTACAAAAGGGAGATAGCCATGGGAAACGACTATGGAACCGTAGGCGTCGTGGGCGTCGGACGCATGGGTGCGAACATCGCCCGCCACCTAAATGACGAAGGCTATGCCGTCACCGCCGTCTACGACGTGAATGGTGCCATCGCGCAGGAACTCGCTGGTGAAGTCGGCGCTGAAGCGTGCGGCACGCTGGCGGCGGTATCCGGCCTTGCCGACACCATCATCACCGTCGTTACAGACGACGCGGCAATGTATGCCATATTCGCGGAAGACGGCGATAGCCTGCTGCAAGGCGCTGCCGGGAAGCTCTTCGTCAACTGCGCCACCATCGCGCCACAGGTCCACGTGGACGTGGAGCAGCGCGCCGAAGCGGCGGGCGCTCAGAGCCTCGAAGCCTGCATGGCGAGCAGCATCACGCAAGCCCGTGAGGGCACGCTCTACCTCATGTGCGGCGGCACCGAAGCTGCCTTCAACCGCGCCCGGCCCTTGCTGGATACGATGAGTGTCTCATTGCGCTACATCGGCTCTGCCGGCAAAGCGGCGCAGGTAAAGGCGCTGGTGAACATGGTGATGAATATCAACACGGCGGGTCTCGCCGAAGGCTTGGGACTGGGTGAAGCGCTGGGCCTGGACAGCGGTATGCTGCAAGAGGTGTTTTCCCAAACCGGCGCGAACTCGCGAGTGTTGGAAACCGACGGCGAGGACATGGAGGCCCGCGACCACGAGTGCTACTTCTCCGCGGCGCATGCCTCCAAGGATTCCGGCATTGCGCTTGACCTGGCGGATGACGCCGGTCTTGCCCTGCCGCTGGCAAAAGCGACGAAAGCGCAGTACGACAAGATGATCGACATGGGTCTGGGCGAGCTCGATAAGTCGGGCGTGGCCGAACTCACCTACCCCGGCCGAGGCAGCTCGTAACAAGATGTGACTTGAGCGGCCGTTCACCCTTCGACAGGCTCGGAGCCTGCCCCGTACTTGATACGGGGGCGAACGGTGGCCTCTGCAAAGATTTCGGACCTACCCATACGAATTGAGCTTGTCGAAGCGCTCGTAGCAGAATGACTCCCGTTCGTGCTGAGCCTGTCGAAGCACTCGCAGGAGAGCGCCTTCCGTTCGTGCTGAGCTGGTCGAAGCATGAACGGATGGTGCGGTGAGGGATTTCTCATCCCCACCTGCCGCGCTCTGCAGCACGATAACCGCCGGCTAACGACATAGCCCAAATGAATCCCTACGTCGTCGGTGCAGCCTAAGCGATGGCATATGGTCTCGCGACTCAAGTCCAATCTGTTTCTTGTGCTGGCAGCCTTTGCCCTGCTCTGGGGGGTTGAAGTAGTGAATCTCGCTACCGGGCACCATCTCAACACCTGGGGCATTCTGCCGCGCACGCTCATCGGTCTGCGCGGCATCCCCTTGAGCCCGTTTCTTCACGCCAATCTCAGCCACCTGTTTGTGAATACCTTGCCGTTTCTGGTGCTTGGCGGACTGTTGTGCCTGCAGGGAAGGCGGGCGTTCCTCAGCGTATCGCTCTTTATCATCGTGACCGGTGGGGCGGCGTTGTGGCTCTTCGGTCGCACGGCATATCACATCGGCGCGAGCGGGCTCATCTTTGGATTCTTTGGCTATCTGGTGGGGCGGGGCTGGTACGAGCGCAGTCTCAGTTCGATCCTCATTGCCCTGGCAACCCTCTTCTTCTACGGCGGTCTCGTTTGGGGTGTGCTGCCCACCAACACGTACATTTCCTGGGAAGGCCATCTGTTCGGCTTGCTGGCGGGCATTCTGGCCGCGCGCATCCAAGGTGTGCGCAAGCAGGATACACCGGCCTGAACTCAGACCGCACAGCGCAACGAACCGGCGTTGGCGTAGGGGCAGCCCTTGTGGCTGTCCAGCTGTTGCGCCGAGGACACATCCAGCACAAGGGCAACCACAAGGGTTGCCCCTACAGGGCGCAAATCCGCATGCAGGCCACATTTGAGCGGTCTTCAGATCGCAAACGAGTGTGGCGGCGCACTTGCTCTGAAGCTACGCCGGCGGGGATGAGTCACGTCTGCGGCGTGCCCCGCTACACCGGTATTCCTTTGCGCTCGCACGCGCCCCTTAGATGCTCCGCCAACCACTTGCCCTGCTCCGTCACGAAGTACTCCAAGAGAGCGCGGCCCGCTTCAGCGGTGGCTACCTCCGCTTCGTTTTCCGTGTAGGCTCCCCAACTGCCGTCCAGGGTGATCTTGTCCCACGTCAAATAGTCCATATAGGCCTGTTCGTCTTGCGGTACCGCACTACCGAACGTGCCGGAGAGCACGCAATCCGGCGCGAGATAGAGCGCCAAAGCGCGGGATTCCGCGCCGCCGTGCACCTCTCCGCGACCGGCGAGACCGGCGTGCCTGCGCGCCTCTTCCCAGACCCGTGCGCCGCCCTGGTGCGCGTTTACGACCACTGTGTCCGCAAACTGCCCGTTGATGTGCTTGATGAAGGCCGTAAGCCAGTACGAACCGCCGTGACCGCACGTGAGCACCTGTTTGCGGAAGCCCTGCGCTCGCAGCCCGGCTACGATCTCTTCCAGCACGAGCATGACGGTCGTCGGCCGCAGCGTAACTGTGCCTGTGAACGATGCATGCTCTTCAGCCGTGTTGAACGGGAGAGTCGGCAGCGCATAGGCGTTGAGCCGCTCGCCAAAGGCTTGCGCAAAATACTCGGCAACGAGGGTATCAATGTGCAGGGGCAAGCAAGGACCGCACTGCTCGGTGGACCCGACGCTTATGATTGCAGTGTCTACGCTAGCGTCTGCTAGCTGTTTTGTGCTATTGCGGAAGGAAAGCATATTGCGATTCCTAACTACAGCGAGTATGTTGATTGTTAACTAGAAACAATAGTCAAGTTGCCCAAGAGTGCAACTTGAACTAGGCGGAATGATCAGAGGAGAATTGTGTGAATGGAGAGCTACGAGTTCATTGTCTCTTTGGCCGTCACGGTCATGGCGATAGCGGCGCTCTTCTGGCGCTTTGAGACACGAATCTCTGGTGCTGAAGCGCGCGTTTCCGATCTATCCAATCGCGTGTCGCGCATCGAAGGCTTGCTGAAAGGGTATTTCCTGCAAGCGAGCAAGAAAGAGGACTGACTTCTGCCTCTGACAGCAGAGAAGTCGACCATTCTGTGCAAGACTGGCGAGCCCGCCTAACGAAACATAGGCGGGTTTTTCCTATGCTAGCACGGGATAAAGCAGTTCATCGAAGGCCACCGCCCGGTTGTTGTGGTCGATACTCAAACGCACGGCTTCGGCGATAGCGGTACCGACGACGGCCTGCTGGGGCAGGGGCCGCGACTTGGCAAACTCGGCGAGCATATCCCGTCGCGCCCGCAGCGCCTGGGATTCATCCATGCCCTCGGTCTCACGCAGAATACGCCGCGAGTCATGCACGCCCTGCATCACGCTATCGTAGCCATAGCCCACGTATTCGGTGCCCTCGCCGTCCCAGGGATCGTACTGCTTGAAGAAGTTGGGATTGAAGTGCTCGAAGCCCTTATCCTGGGTAACGAAGTGTAGCTTGCGGTCCTTGTGGTCGGCCCAGTACTCGCCCTGGGTGCCGGAGAGTTGCATGCCCTGGTTCGTGAGGGCGCTGTTTGCCTCCGCACAGACCCATGACGTCTGCACCCACAGCACAGACCCGTCGGTCCACTCGATCACGCCTTGCACGGCGTCGTACGCGTCCTGACCCTGCGTGGGCAGGAATTTCTTCTGGCCGTACCCCCACACCCGTTTGGGCTTGAGACCGGTAATGAAGTAGTAAGCGTCGGCGTAGTGCACGCCAATGTATTCGAATGGCGAGCTTTCCTCGGCCCAAAGAGAAAAAATGTCCAGCGGCATTTCGCGCCGCTCCTCGATCCAGGCGTGACCGTGCAGCATCTCGCCGAGGTGTCCCTGCCGGTAGTACCGCTGGGCCGCGCGAATCGCGCGGTCGTGGCGCTTGTGGTAGTCGGTATAGACGTAGATGCCCTTATTCTCAGCGGCAGTCAAAATCGTATAGACATCGGAAACCTTGAGGCAAAGCGGCTTCTGCACCACCACGTGGTGTCCCCGTTCTATGGCCGCCAGGATCATCTCGGTGTGCAGATGATCGGGGGTCGCCACCATCACCACGCCGTGGGAATCCAGGTCGTCCAGCGCTTCCTTGTAAGAATCGGGAAACGAAGCCTCGGGATCGGTGGTGTCGGGATCGGGATAGCCGCGAAACGCATAGTCAGGAAAGAGAGCACGTACCTTGTGCAGCGTGCTCGCCCGCCGCGAGGCGATGCTCACGTCGCCCACCACGCCGCGGTCTTGTTCTTGAAAGAGCGTCGGGATGATCACGTCCTGACTGATCATGCCGCCGCCAATGAGGAGTATTGGTACTCTACCGTCCCACGCCATTAGTCTCTACCCTCGAATTCTCTGAATTGGTTCTGCCAACTGCGATTCAACTTGCGCACAATCACACATCTTCACGGAAGTTTGGCTCTGCTCGCGCAGCGGCAGTCTACCATAGCAGCAGCCATGTCCTCAAAGGAGCGCGATTTCTACAGACTAAAGCTGTGGGACGGTCGCGAATCACCGTAGCGCAGGTTTGCAACCTGCGCCGGGCACGGCGTGCCCTCTCCCATAACACCGGCGTTCTGGCAATTCCCTATTTCACAATAGTTAGCAGGCGAAATTCAGCGAAAATGGATTCCCGCTTTCGCGGAAATCGTAAGTGTCAGGTAATTCGTTGCCAGATTTCGTGATAGTAGTCGGTGGCTTTCGCGTGGCTCTTGACCTCATTACATGTCATTCCGAACGGAGCGTAGCGGAGTGAGGATTCTAGAGTTCTGAGCCAAACGATCTTGCTAGATGTGAATCCTAGATTCCGAGAACCCTGTTCGACGCTCCGCTCGGAAGGACAGTCAAGGTTTCCACAGTTTTGTGAGGAGGGGATTCTGTCAACAAATCACCTGACATCTACAGGGAATGACGGTACTTGGACAAACCGCGTCTGAGATAAACATCGCCTTACTCGCTTGACAGTCGCGCTCTTTCAGTACAATACTTGAGTGCAGTAGTAGGATTGTCATGCACTGAGGAGGCAAAACAATGCCAGGCAAACGCAGTCGAATCACGCGCCGGTCTCTGCTTACTGGAGTAGCTGGTGGGGCAGGCCTGCTGGCTCTGGCGGCGTGCGGCACCGCCACCGTAATGCCAGAAGAAGGCGAAGCGCCCGCGGAAGAGACCAAGGCAGAAGAAGCGCCCAAGGCAATGGAGCCTACCGTCGTTAACGCCCTCATGGTGTTGCAGGGACAGAATGAGACGTGGATCAACTCCTGGAATACCATCTTTGCCAACTTTGAAGCCGCAAACCCCGAATACAAGATGGAAATTACCGATTCCACATTTGGGGAAGTCACCACGAAGGCGGGCGCGGCCCTGGCGGCCGGTATCTCCTTTGACGACATTTACGGCTATTTTGGTTGGCTGGGACCGTTTGTCGACGGCGGGATCATCCAGCCGGTTACGCCGCTGCTGGCGAAGGATACCGAGGTCTCCCCGGATGACTTCTACGAGTCCGGCATTCTCAAGTACAAGGGCGTGGCATACGGCCTCGCGTGGCTGCTCACTGCGCATCCCATCTGGTCGAACAATGACAAGTTTGTCGAGGCCGGCTTGAAGACTCCCGCCGAGTTGGAAGCCGAGGGTAACTGGACCTGGGATGCCGTGCTTGAGGCCGCAACTAGACTCACCGTGCGTGAGGGCGATGAGATAACATTTGGCGGCCTGCGTATCTACCCCACGCACACGTCCTACCTGCCCTACTACGCCTGGGCGTGGGGCGCGGACCTCTGGAATGAAGGCTGCACGCAAGCCACGTTCAACACCCCGCAGTTCGCGGATGCCGTGCAATTCTGCGTAGACCTCTTTGCCAAGCACAAGGTTATCGGCGGGAACTTCCTCGAGGGCACTCTGGGCATGTTCGAGCGCGCCACGGGCGGTGTACGCCAGTTTGAGGAGCGGATCACAGCCAACGATCTCTTCGAGATCGGCATGGCGGGACGCCCCAAGGGGCCTAACGGCGACAGCGCGACCGTCATGACACCTATTGGCATCTTCATCGGCGAAGGCGCCAAGAACCCCGAGGGCGGCTGGGCGTTCCTCAAGTACACGGTAAGCGCCGATGCCTTGCCGGAGGTGGCTGCCACCGGCCAGGGACGCTTTACCGCCAACAAGCATCTGGAGCCGTTGACGCTCTTCCCGTATGAAGACCCCGAAGTCTACAAGCGGATGGCGGCCGAGGGCCGGCCGGTGCCGCAACTGCTGAAGCAAGGCGACTTCAACACCGAGTGGCGCGCCACCTGGGACGCCATGGTAGAGGGCTCGCTTACCGTCGCCGAGGGCATGGCGAAGACGCAAGAGCAGGTGCAGGGCTGGATCGACGAAGGCGGCTGCCTGCGCTAGGAGCCCAGCGGTACGTCGCATCGTTGCGATTACGCCGCGAAACGTAGCAATCGCGTGTAGGGGCACGATATATCGTGCCCCTACGTTTTTGTTAGTTTGGCAGGCTCCGGCTGAAACAAGCGACGTCCCGACCAGCCCGCCTTCACTCACCGGTTCCTGCTAAATTTGACCTTCGCGCGCATTCAGCACCATACTCGAATCGGAATCCAACTCGGTCAAGCGCAGAGGAGACAGAGCCATAGCAAGCGGTCGCAGTCGTTTGACACGCCGGTCTTTATTTTGCTTAGGCGTGCGCGGCACGTGCGTGCTCGCGTTGGCAGCCTGCGGCGAGATTTTCACTTCACCGGAAGCGGAAGTGTCGCCGCAACAAGAAATCACGGCTGTAGCAACCCCTCCGACCGGGCAAGCCACCGTGGTCAGTGCGCTCATGGTACTGCGGGGCCAAGACCCGGCGTGGATCGACTCGTGGCACACCGTTTTCGCAAACTTCGAAGCCAAGCACCCCGAGTACAAGCTGGAAATCAACGATTCTACATTTGGTAGTGTCACCTCCAGGGCCTTGACGTTCATGGCAGCCGGCTTCACTTTTGACGCCATCTACGGCTTCATTGACTGGCTGGGGCTGTTTGCAGACGCCGGCATCATTCAGTCGATTAATCCCTTCCTGACGTCAGACTCAGAAGTCGCCACGGACGACTTTCATGATTACGGCGTCCTCGGACACAACGGCATTGTCTACGGACTCGCCTGGCAGCTTACCGCGCATCCAATCTGGTCCAATGACGACAGCTTCCGCGAAGCCGGCTTAAAGACGCCCGCTGCGCTGGAAGCCGCGGGCAATTGGACCTGGGAAGCCGTACTGGATGCTGCCTTAAAGCTCACCAAGCGCACAAAAAGCGGCATCTCCTTTGGCGGCTTGCAGGTGTTCCCCATGTTCACGTCGTTCCTGCCGTACTACGCCTGGGCGTGGGGCGCGGACCTCTGGGATGAAGCCTGCACCGAGGCTACCTTCAATACTCCCGCGTTCACGGAGGCGGTGCAGTACTGCGTCGATCTCTTTGCCACGCACAAGGTCATCGGCGGCAACTTCCTCTACGGCACGCAAGGCATGGTCGAGCGCGCGCCGGACGTCCTGCGCCAGTTCGACCAGGGGATTGCGGCGCGCGAACTCTTCAGTATCGGCATGGCCCCCCGGCCGCAGGGCCCGAACGGCGACCGCGGTACGGTCATGACGCCAAGCGCCATCTTCCTTGGCTACGGCGCCAAGAACGACGAAGGCGGCTGGGCATTCATCAAGTACACGGTAAGCGCCGCGGCGCAACCGCATTTCGCCGTCTTCGGCCAGGGCCGCTTCAATGCCAGCAAGCATTTGCAGCCACTGACGCTCTACCCATTCGAGAACGCCGACGTCTACACGCAGATGGCGCAGGAGGGCAGGCCCGAACCGCAGTTGCTGCAGCAAAAGGAATTCTATGCCGCATGGCGCGCGACGTGGAGCGCCATGGTGGAGGGATCGCTTTCCGTCGCAGAGGGCATGGCGAAGACCCAGAACCAGGTGCAGGGATGGATCAACACTGGCGGCTGCGTGCAGTAACAGCGCACAGCCGCCTCGCATCGCTGCGATAGTGCCGCGTCTTCATGCGGACGCCGGTAGGGGCACGACATATCGTGCCCCTACGTTCTTGCCCTTTCCTGGTCATTCGACGTGGGGCTTCTGCTTTCCTCGCACTCTTTGATCCGGGTCAACGGTGACATAATTCTGCGACATTTCCTCGCTATCGTGAGTGGTAATACAAGCACTTCACGAAAGGAGCGAAGAGATGATTGGCAGGTATGTGACGAAGAGAGAGTTCCTGGTTGGGCCGCTCTTGGCAGCCCTCCTCAGCGCGGGAACACTGGTTGGCTGTGGGCCCATCGGCGGGACCCTCGACAACCAGGGCGCCGGCACAACGGCCGGCCAGGAAGCCTCCGAAGGGAGCAGCGGCGAGTCCGGTGGCGAGCATAGCGGCCAAGGAGAAGGCAGAGGCGGTGAAGGCGGAGGCGAAGGCTCCGGCGGCGGCGAAGAAGCCACCGCTAACCAACTGGCCGCCGTTGAGACCTTCGACATGGTGCGCAGCGGCGCCCGGCTGATCCTGAGCTACGACTCCGGCAGCAATGCCTTCAAGGGCACCGTGGAAAACACGACCAACAACGTCTTGCGCCAGGTGCGGATTGAAGTGCATCTCTCGAACGGGGCGGAACTGGGACCGACTATTCCCATCGACCTCGGCCCGGGTGAGAGAGTCGATATCATCCTGCCCGCGACGGCCGCAGCGTTCACGACCTGGGTCGCCCACGCCGAAGTTGGCAGCGGCGGTGAAGGCTCAGGCGGCGAAGGCAGCGGCGGCGAGAGCGGTCCGGATGGCCCCGAGGGCAAAGAGAGCAGCAATGAGGCCGCCACGGAAGCCGCCATGTCCAGCCCAATCACTGCGCTGGATCAGACGTGGACCGGAAATCTCGGTGGACTAGCTGTTGCGGCGCGGTACGATGCGGCAACCCGCACCATCCACTACACGGTGCAGAACACAACTCAGCAGGTGCTCTGCTACGTGCAGTCGGAACCGCATCTGAAGTCGGGAACGCAGACCGTGGGCGAGCTTGGCCCCGACGTGCTGGGTCATCTGAGCCCCGGACAGCAAGTAACCTCCAGCATCGCGGTTGCCAGTGAACCGCAGCTCGCGGGAGTTGCCTTCGACGGCTACGTCATTCACATGGAAGTGTTTGACTGCGGCGGTACCGGCCCTGCGCCTCACACCGGAGCAGAAGGCGGTGAAGACAGCGGTGGCGAGGGAGCCGGGGGCGAGGGGCATGGCTCCGGCGGGGAGCAAAGTGGCGGCGGCTAGGACTAACCGACATCCCGCCTCAAGCGGGTGTTGAACCAACCACCGCACGTGCGATAATTGAACCGCACTAAGGGACGCGATGCCTCAAATGGGGCATCGCGTCCTGAGGTAGCTTTCAAAAAGGCTGACAATGCGCGGCACCGTTTTGATAATCGAAGACGACACCCGGATCGCAAACTGGGTCAAGGTGTATTTCGAGCGCGCCGGTTTCGCCGCCGAGGTTACGCACGACGGTGAATCCGGTCTGGCGCTGGCCCGCAGTCTTGCTCCCGACCTGATTATCCTCGATCTTATGCTGCCCCGGCTCGACGGCGTGGAACTGTGCAAGATCCTGCGGCGCGAGTCCGACGTTCCCATCATCATGCTGACGGCCAGGGAAGCCCCTACCGAGCGTATCAGCGGACTGGATAGCGGCGCTGACGATTACATCGTCAAGCCCTTCGACCCGGAGGAGGTTATCGCGCGCGCCGACGCCGTACTGCGCCGCGTCAAGGGAAAAGTCCAGCAGATTCTGACACGCGGCACTATCACATTGAACGAGACGGACCGGAGCGTAACGGTAGAGGGCAAACCGGTGACGCTCAGCCAGGCGCAAATCGCTCTCCTCGCGACGTTCATGCGCCATCCCAACCAGGTGCTCACTCGCGATCAACTCATCGCGCTGACCTTCGACGACGAATTCGATGGGTTTGACCGCGCCATTGACAACCAGGTCGCCCGCCTGCGCAAGCAGATCAACCGCGATGGCAAACAGCCCATTCAGACCGTCTATGGCGCGGGCTATCGCTTCGTAGTGGAGGAAGCGTGATGCCGTTGCGCTGGCGCATCATGGGCGCGACCGTCCTTGTAGTCGTCCTCACCGTCTTGACCAGCGTAGGTGTAGGCTATTACGCGACGCAGTCGCGCCTGGGTGTGTTCGTGGACAGGATAGGCGGCGACGAGGCAACCCAGCTCGCCCGGAATCTAAGCCGGGAGTACACCGCTGCCGGTGGCTGGACAACAGCGGACGGAGTGCTGTCCGAGGCCGGATACATCTACACCGGAGGCCGGGAGAGTGAGGGGCACGAACAAGAAGAAGAGTCCGCAGAGCTCTTCCACAGAGACCGGGTGCGGGTCGTCATCGTCGGCAGCGACGGACGGGTGGTGAAGGATAATTTCTCGGAATTGCAGTCTGGAGTCGCAGCGCCCACTCTGACCGGGCATCGCGAAACAGTATTCGATCTGACTGCGAACCGGCCCGTAGGCCACGTCTACGTGGACGTAAACCAGGAGTTCCTCGCGACCGAGTCGCATGGGTTTCTCAACACACTCCTGCTCATCACCCTCACCGGCGGCATACTGACGGCCAGCGTCGCCATACTGCTGGCATTTTGGTTGTCCAAACGGATCACGGCGCCGGTGACGGCCCTGACCGAGGCAACCCAGGCAATCGCTCAGGGGGAGACGACCCAGTTGCCGGTCACATCTTCCGACGAGTTGGGCCGGATGAGTACGGCTTTCAACCGGATGATTGCCACCTTGGAAACCCAGCGCGAGCTCCGCAGGCGGCTCATAAACGATGTCTCCCACGAACTGAATACGCCGCTGAGCGTCATACAATTGGAGGCGCAAGGGCTGCGCGACGGACTGCAGACGCCTGAGGACGCGTCCGACCACATAATCCAAGAAGTGGATAGGTTGCGCGGTCTCGTAACGGATTTGAACTGGCTCGCGGAGACGGATCATGGTGAGGTGAGGCTCACGCTCGAAGCGAGTTCGGTGAGCGCACTGCTCACCGCAGAGGCGGAGCGTTGGCAGCCGCACTGCGAGGCGAAACAGGTTGCATTGTCGTTACAAATGTCCCCTGACCTACCGGACGTAAGCCTCGACCGGATGCGTATGAGCCAGGCCTTGGGCAACATCTTGAGCAACGCCATCCACGCCACCGAGGCCGGCGGACGCATCGTGCTCAGAGCGGGGCTGGTAAGCGACTCCGTATCGGATACAGAAAAGGCTGAGGTGCTGGCTATCGCGATAGCGGATGACGGGATCGGCATTCCCGCCGCAGACCTTCCCCACGTCTTCGACCGCTTTTACCGCACCGACCAAGCGCGCGGTCGCGGCATTGGCGGCACGGGACTGGGACTGGCCATCGCCCAAGCAATTGTGGAGGCGCATGTGGGCACAATTGCCGCAGCAAGCGACGGGCCCGGCAAGGGCGCAACCGTGACTATGCGCTTGCCGCTACGTAGGTGAGCGCAAACCGCTGCAGCGGTTAGCACTTTCCGCCTCCACCGGAGACACCGCCGCGCGTGCAACATTGGCAGCGGCGGAAGAGACCTGGATTGGGTGAGCCAGGGTGATAGCCGGTGGCGAGTGTTGGGCTTAGGTAGCCGAGCACCAACCTACTCTCCGTCTCATGCGACGGGGGCGCCAATGGCTGAAATCTTGCAACTTGACGCTAAGTGCGCGTAGAATTATCGGGCAGGCATTCTACGAGAGAGGCCAAAGAGAGCGGCTGGGGAAAGCCGCTACAGTCAACGCCAAATTCTCAATAGGGTGCGAGGAGTATTCATACAATAGTTTTTGCCCAGGAGGGGTGAACACGATGGCATCACTGTCCAGACGACATTTCCTTGGCACGGCTGCCCTGACCGGCGCAGGCGCACTGCTGGCCGCGTGCGGCGCACAGGCAGGCACCGGGGCCATGGAAGAAGCTCCCGCGGAGGAAGGCGATGGCGACGCCGGTGAGGCGATGATGGAGAAGTCGCCCGTCGTCTTCTGGTATACGGGCATCGCCCCGTGGAACTTCGATAACGAGGAACTCCCCAAGGCACTGCGCGCGGAGTTCGACGAGACCACCAATTATACGCTGGTACCGCTCGTGCGCGGCAACGGTGGCTTCCGCGACATCCCTACCGTGGTAGCGGCAGGCGTTGCCCCGGACAACTCCAAGACCCAGTCTTACATCCAGCCCCAGTGGGGTCTGCTGGAGCTCGTGCGGCCGATGGACGCCTACATCTCTGCTTCTGCTAACGTGGCATTGGACGACCTCTGGCCGGGCAAGTACGAGGCCATGCAGTGGGCCGGCAAGACCTACGGCATCAGCTATAGCATCGACGCCCGCATCATCTATCTGAACGTGGACCATTCCCTGGAAGCCGGTCTTGATCCCGAAACTCCGCCGGCCTCCCGCGATGAGATGGACGAAGCGCTGCTCAAGGTGCACAAGACTGAGGGCGACAACATCGTGCGTCTTGGCTGGGACCCGTTCCGCGGCTCCGGCGGCATTCACACCTGGATGGCCGGCTACTGGCAGCAGGGCGGCGAGATGCTCAGCCCGGACCGGACGAAGATCCAGGTCAACAATGATCTCGCCATCAATACCGTAACCTGGCTCAAGAAAGTCCTGGACGGCCAAGGCGGCTACGATAAGGTCCGCGAGTTCCACGGCACCTTCGAGAACCGCTTGCAGGAGTACGGCAGCGGCGGCAACACCTATATGTATCTGACCAACGCTACCCGTACCTCCATGGCGCCCTACGCCGAAGGCCTCAACTACGACTTTGGGCCGTATCCGGCACTGGATCCCAGCACCGCCCTGCCGGCCACCTATTCCGGTGACTGGGCCTTCTGCCTGCCCAACGGCAGCAGCAATCCCGACGGCGGCTTTGCCTGGGCCGACTTCATGTACGGCGCCGAAACCAACCTGAATTGGTCCATTGCCATGGACCGTATCCCGGTGCGACAGAGCGTTGCTCAGAGCGAAGCCTACATTGGCGACGACAAGCTGCGCAAGCTCGCCATTGACGAGATGGTGGGTGCTCGCTTCGTCGTGAGTGTGCCCGGCGCGGGTGACATTCTGCCGATTACAAGCAGAAACCTCCAATCCATTATGCGCAATGAGGTCACCGTTGCTGAGGGTATGCGCACGTTCGAGGAGCAGGCGCAGACGGCGATGGACGACTTCATCGCGGAGTTTGGCTAGACACTAACCAAGTGACGTGAGAAGACCGCACTGACACAAGTCGGGCGGGGTTCCTCTCACCACCGGTAGCAGTCTGACAAAGACTAGCGCGTCTACGGGTCACAGAGACCTGTAGGTGCGCTAGTCTTGCTCTTGGATGAGGGTTTCGGCCACCTGCGTGCGGCGATCTGCGGTTAAGGCGCGGTATGCCGTGCCCTTACATTCTCATTCCCGATGCAACAGGTCTCTCTAGTTCCTCATTCTCCCGGCCCTGCTCGGCGATCCGCCACGACGAGAAGAGGGTGCGCGCAGTGTTGCGACGGCGCGCCGCTCAGACCAATCACTCAGTGTCGCGCGTCCCTATCACTCTTTGAAGTGGTGTTCCCGACTTGAATTCTTGCAAATTGACAGAAGAAACGTCTAGAATTACTATCAAGCATCCTAGAGAGGACTGCGCGAGCAGTAGAGGATAGCGCCGAAAGACGTATCAACTCCTCCGGCGGATGCAAAGAGATTTCAATAGTAGTTCTTTACCCAGGAGGGTGAACGCGATGGCATCATTGTCCAGACGACATTTTCTTGGCACGGCTGCCTTGACCGGCGCGGGTGCACTGCTTGCCGCGTGCGGCGCACAGGCAGGCACCGGGGCCATGGAAGAAGCACCCGCGGAGGAAGGTGACGGCGACTCCGGCGAGATGATGATGGAGAAGAAGCCCGTTGTCTTCTGGTATACGGGCTTTGATCCCTGGAACTTCGACCGCGAAGAGCTCCCCATGCAGCTCCGCGCGGAATTTGACGAGACCACGAACTACACGATCGTGCCGCTCATTCGCGGTAACGGCGGTTTTCGCGACATTCCCACCGTGGTGGCGGCGGGCGTGGCGCCGGACAACTCCAAGACCCAGTCCTACATCCAGCCTCAGTGGGGTCTGCTGGAGCTCGTCCGTCCGATGGACGCCTACATCTCTGCCTCGGCCAATGTGCCCTTAGACGACCTCTGGCCGGGCAAGTACGAGGCCATGCAGTGGGCGGGCAAGACCTACGGCATCAGCTATAGCATCGACGCCCGCGTCATCTATCTGAACGTGGACCATTCCCTGGAAGCCGGTCTCGATCCCGAAACACCGCCGGCCTCCCGCGATGAGATGGACGAAGCGCTGCTCAAGGTGCACAAGACAGAGGGCGATAACATCGCCCGTCTCGGCTGGGACCCGTTCCGTGGCTCCGGCGGCATCCACACCTGGATGGTCGGCTACTGGCAGCAGGGCGGCGAGATGCTCAGCGCGGATCGCACGAAGATCCAGGTCAACAACGAACTCGCCATCAATACCGTGGATTGGCTCAAGAAAGTCCTGGACTTCCAGGGCGGTTACGATAAAGTCCGCGAATTCCACGGCACCTTCGAGAACCGCTTGCAGGAGTACGGCAGCGGCGGCAATACCTACATGTATCTGACCAACGCTACTCGTGCCTCCCTCGGTCCTTACGCCGAAGGCCTCGAATACGACTTTGGGCCGTATCCGGCGCTGGATCCCAGCACCGCCCTGCAAGCCACCTATTCCGGTGACTGGGCGTTCTGCCTGCCCAACGGCAGCAGCAACCCCGACGGCGGCTTCGCCTGGGCCGACTTCATGTACGGCGCAGACGTCAACCTGCGCTGGTCGATTGCGATGGACCGCATCCCCGTGCGTCAGAGCGTTGCCCAAAGCGAGGCCTACATCGGTGACGACAAGCTGCGCAAACTCGCCATTGACGAGATGGTGGGTGCTCGCTTCGTCGTGAGTGTGCCCGGCGCGGGCGACATTCTCCCGATCACGAGCAGGAGTCTCCAGTCCATCATGCGCAATGAGGTTACCGTCGCTGAAGGTATGCGCACGTTCGAAGAGCAGGCGCAGACGGCGATGGACGACTTCATCGCGGAGTTTGGCTAGACAGAAACCAAGTGACGTGAGAAGACCGCACTGACACTCGTCGGGCGCGAATTCTCGCAACACCGGTAGCAGTCTGACAAGAACTAGCGTGTCAAGCGGACTATACAGTCCGTTTGACACGCTAGTGCCGTCCATGGGCTTTGAGGGCTGTCAGTCGTGAAGCTGCACGGAGTGACCGGCCGTTCGCAATTTCCAACGACACGCTGACGACCTCTCAACAGGAATCGGCCCAAAGCGGTATGCTAAAGGCACAACGGCGTAACGGATGCAGAAGGAGCACATACTATGGAGTATCGCAACCTGGGACGTGCTGGGGTCAAGGTCTCACCGCTGTGGTTGGGGACCGCCTATTTCAACACGCGCATACCCGCAGAGGCCGCGGTCAGGCTGATTCACGCCGCGCTGGACGCGGGCATTAACGTGATAGACACGGCGAACGTCTATTCTGAGCCAAGAGGCTTCGCCGAGACAATCGTAGGGCGGGCTATCAGGGATCGTCGGGACAGAGTGGTGCTGGCAACTAAGGTCTTCCACCCCATGGACGACGGCCCCAACGACCGTGGCAGTAGTCGATACCACATCATGGAGCAGGTGCACGCCAGCCTGCGGCGGCTCAACACCGAGCGAATCGACCTCTACCAACTCCACCGTCCGGATCCTGAGGTGCCCATCGAGGAAACGCTGCGCACGTTGGAAGACCTGCGGAGTCAGGGTAAGATTCTCTACTTCGGTACCTCGAAATTTGCCGGCTGGCAGCTCTGCGAGGCCCTTTGGACCAGCGACCGCCTCGGCCTCGCGCCAATCGTTTCGGAGCAACCTGAGTACAGTTTGGTCGACCGCTCCATCGAGGCGGAGGTGCTGCCGCTGACGCGCAAGTACGGCCTTGGGGTTGTACCGTTCAGTCCGCTGGGTGGCGGTTGGCTTACCGGCAAGTACCGGCGCGGCGATGTTGCTCCCGCCGACTCACGGTTTGCCGGACGCGGCATGGACTTCGCGGGCGAAACCTACGCGCCTACCTTCGATGCGCTCGAGAATCTGGAGGGATTGGCCGCAGGGAAGGGCATCACGTTGAGCCAGTTGGCCCTTGCCTGGCTCTTGGCGCAACCCGGCATCACCGCGCCCATCATCGGGCCGCGTAACCTGGAGCAACTCCAGGACAACTTAGGCGCCCTCGAGGTCACGCTGACAGCCGGTGAGCTCGCCGCCGTCGACGACATCGTGCCGCCCGCGTCCGTCCTCCCCGGATGACCGCGGCCATCGACGTGGCGTTTGCCACAATGCCGCTACCGTTGGGTTTCGCTTGAGAGGCGCTGCCTGTGGCATTACGTGAAAGCGCGGAGCGCGCCGCCCGACGCATTAAGGCCAGCGTGGAGCTGGACGCTGCCGCCGGCGGCTACATGGACCACGAACCCGGCGATCCTTCAATCCGGGTTACCCAAGAGGACATCGCCCGCGCCTTACACGCCGCGGGTCTGCACGCAGGCGACACGGTGCTCTTCCATAGCTCTCTGAGCAGTATGGGCACCGTGGTCGGCGGCGCGGATGCCGTCATCGATGGTTTCCTGGATGCCGTGGGCCCTACGGGCACGGTCGTTGTTCCGACCCTCTCCTCATGGCGTGAACTGAAAGACAAGAGCCGTGTCTGGGACCACTGGAATATTGCCCAGACACCGACCTATTGCGGCCTGATCCCCGAGACTCTTCGCAGGCGGCCGGAGGCAATTCGCAGCAACCACTATACGCACTCGGTGAGCGCAATCGGCCCGCGCGCCGCGGAACTCACGGCCAATCACGGTGCATCCGGCCTGCGCGAAGCGCCCTGGGGGCACGGCGCTTTCGCCGCGGCGAGCCCCTGGCAGCGCTTTTACGACTGGGACGTCTTCTACAGCCTCATCGGCGTGAACTGCCAACGCCTCACCATGGTGCACTTCGTTGAGACCCATCTCGTGCACCGGGCAATAGCCCGCGCCGCGCCCGACCGGCGCGAAGACCTGCTGGCGCAAGTGCGCGGTTGGACCCGCGAGGGAATTTGGGCCGGCATCGGCACCGACAAGCGGCTGGTCGCTGAGGAAATCTTCGCGGAGAAGGGTTTGCTGCATTACGGCAGAATCGGCTCCGCCCGCCTGCGCTCCATGCGCATTCGACCGGTAGTGGATGCATGGATCGCACTAGCGGAAGAAGACCCGTCCTACTGGTGCTCGGAGGGATTTGCGCGCTGGCTGGGCCGCATGTAGCAAGAGGCGATTCGCAAGGAACTCTCAGCTAGCCGCCGTGCGATAGCAGAGCAAGCGGCCAGCGAGTTACTCCGATACACGGCGTATTCATCCGCGGAGGACCTTGCGAACCGGAAGTGGCACAAGCGAGTCGTGCGGACCTCCGGCGTATTCTGCAATGGGTAGCGCTGGAACTGTGCAGGCATTCGATGATCGGCCGGCCGCCGGGTGGGAGTTACACTTCGTAGTCCAATGTCATGTCGGACCACTCCTCATCGCCGGCGGCGTAGCCACCGGTGCCCGCAAGCCCGGCGAGCTCGCCGGTACCCGATCCTGCAACCACGTCGTGTTCAGCCGTAGCTCCTTGCCCGTCATGAATTCCGGCGTGCCGTAGCACGAAGCTGCCAGTCCTCCCGCCTAGGCTCCCCACTACCTTCTCAAAACCCATGAACGACACGATCTCGTTGTCGAGGTACGTCATGACCAACACGAGGTTGCCTGTCCCGGACAGATGGCCAGCGAATGATCGCTTAACATGTACCCGCGATAGCTTCGGCCCGTCCTCCGGTTCGTCGTACGGATTTTCGTCCCAGCCAATTACCTTGAAGGTGGCTTTTGCGAGCATCTTCTTCTCCTATATGAGAATGAACGTCAAGTGAATACCACTCTACCCTATGTTTCGCTGTCTTGGGTGCCTACACGCCGCGAACCTCTGCTCTGGAGGACATTCGGCACAGATGCACGCCCAGTGTGACGGGCAGACGACAACAAAGTATCAGGTGCTTGCAACAAATCCACAGTCCGTTCGTGCTGAGCACTTCGGCAGGCACAGTACCCGCCTGTCGAAGCACCAACGGACACCGCATTTACCCACCACTCAAGCCGGCCAAGAACGCATCTGACGTAATCGTCCCGGCGGTGTCGCGCAGCTCGAACTGGTGAATCATGACGCTCGTGGCGGCGAGCAGCGGTAACGTGTCACTAGCCTCGACACCCGTGGTAGCGTCGCGCAGCAGCACCAAGGCGTAGCCGCGCTCGCGCATGGCGCGCATGCCGTAGTCGCGGTCCGGCACGCAGACATTGGTAGCAAAACCAACATAGAAGAGGTAGAGGATGCCTCGGTCTTTGCATAGCCTGTGGAGCTGCTCGCCGGTGGCAATCACAAGGTCTCCGGCCTCCGGCAGCACGGCCGGATGGATGGAGCGATCGCGGTCGATGCGGTCGAGCTGTTCCTGATGCAAGCCGCTGCGCCGGGCTTGGAGGTGCGCCCATTCACCCTGTCGGCGCGCGAAGTCTTCAGGCGGCCAGTCACCTGCCGCCGGAGCCATTGCTGCCACTTGAAGCGCGTTTTCACGCGGCCAGAACTGCCGGAACTTCGCCGCTACCGGCGGTGACGGCGCGTGAACAATCGTGATTCCCGCCGACCGGCATGCGGTCAGCACGGGACTAATCGTCTCTTCACAGATCCGCCCGGCGCGCTCTTGAAAACTCTCGACGATGATCTGGTCCCAGCAGTCCACGAGCACCAGCGCCGCTTGCTCGGTTGGGATGCTCACCGGCAGGTGCACGTAACCGAAGTGCTCCTCCCGGTACGGCAAGTCCGGCGGGTTTGGCTCGTGGACGATGTGGCGGACAGAAAGTTGCAAAGGCATCAACTGACGCATTTCTATCGCAAACCAAGAATCATTGCCGCGCAGCCTACGCGGCAAGAGAGAATACCGGTGCCGTCATTCCGGCGAAAGCCGGAATCCAGATGCTCCGAGCGCATGGGACATTTTCGCGCGTCACTTCCGTCTGACTAGGATCCGCTGATTTCGTGTGACACGTATCCGTCATTCCCGCGCACGCGGGAATCCATCTTCTCCGCCTAGGATAGACTCCCGCTTTCGCGGGAGTGATGGGTCGCTTTTCCGCTTGCGCGGAAATCCACCTTCTTCGACACCCGCGTCCACCCACACCCTGCCTGGACTCCGGCTTTCGCCGGAGTGACGGACATTCAAGCGCCGCTCCTAAAACGGAACCTCTACCCCCAGCCTTTGTCCCAGCTCCTGCAAAGCCTCGGCATGCGCCGGCCCTACCGGCACGCCCTCTTCCCGCCACAGCCGTTCGCGCTTCGCCTCCATGCCGCCGGCAACCTCCGTATCGGACTGGTTCGCAATGGGCGTAAGTTGACGCACTTGGCGGATATAGTCGTCCACCTCGCGCTTGAAGTCGTCCAGCGGCATGTAGCGGCTGACGTCGTGGGCGGTCATGAACGAGCCCTGGTTCGCGCCGGGCCACTCCCGCTGCGCACGCTCCGGCGCGGCCGGCACGCCGCAGAGAAAGCCCCCGAGTATCTGGCAGAACGAGCCGAGACCGATACTGCGGTACGTGGCGCTGGGGGCCAGCATCTCGATTGCCTGCACGTGCGGTTCGCCATCATAGAGATCGTGGACCGCGCCAAAGTCAGCGATTATGGGCGGCTCTTCACCGGCAGGCGCGGCAAAGCTCATGGGCGAGCCGCCGGCGGCATGGCGATGGGGCGCGCCGGGTTCCATGTGGAGTTGATGGCCTGACGTCACATAGGCTACAAGGTCGGCACCCACGATGATGCGCGACCATAGGCCCGCCGCGCCAAAGTGGCCATGATTGCGCGTGGTCACATTGGCGACGCCGTGCTCCTTGGCCTTTTGCACCGCCAGATTGGCCGCCGCAAACGAGGGAAAGTAGCCCAAACCGCCGTCACCGTCCACCGTCGCCGTAACCGCCGTCTCGCTCACCACCTGCACATTCGGCGTGACGTTGAGGTCCTTTCGTTGAAAGTGCCTGACATAGGCGACCGTCTGGCGCGTGCCGTGGCTGAAGACGCCGCGTAAGTCGTTGGCAGTCAGCCAGCCGGCCATCTGTCCGGCGTGCTCATCGGACATGCCAACCGCGAGGAAACAGCCCTTCACGAATGCCTCCAGCACCGGATAGTGCACACGCATGAAGGTCTCCGGCGGTGTGTTCATGATTCGCTCCTGGAGAATCGTGCTTTCACAACAACGCGACTGAACCTCGTGGGTCCGTGATTTAGACTTTCACCGCTGCCAACCGCTCCATCGCCTCTTTCAAGCGGTCCGTTGGGCAGGCCAGAGAGATGCGGAAGTAGCCTTCTCCCGCCTCACCGAAGCCCACACCGGGCGTGATTACCAGACCGGCCTCGTCGAGCAGCCGCACGGAAAAGTCGATGGCAGACATGCCCTTGGGCGTGGGCGACCACACGTAGAGACTGGCCTTCGGCTTCTGCGCATTCAGTCCCATGCCCTCCAGGGCGTCAAGAATGAGGTCGCGGCGTTCCTGATAGATGGCGTTGCGGTCGTCGATCCACGACTGCGGAGTCTCGTTCAGCGCTACCACGCCGGCCTCTTGCACAGCGCGGAAGATGCCGGAATCGATGTTCGTCTTCACACGGCCCAGGGCCTCGATGATGTCCGTATTGCCCACCGCCATGCCGATGCGCCAGCCGGTCATGTTATAGGTCTTGGAGAGCGAGTGGAATTCGATGCCCACATCCATGGCGCCGTCCACTTCCAGGAAGCTCAGCGGCTTGTAGCCGTCAAAGCAGACTTCGGTGTAAGCCGCGTCATGGGCGATGATGAGGTCGTGCTCCTTACCGAACGCCACGCACTCCTCGAAGAACGAACGCGGCGCTACCGCCGCCGTGGGGTTATTCGGATAGCAGATCCAGAGCAGCTTGGCGCGCTTGATCACGTCGCTGGGTATGGCGCCGAGATCGGGCAGATAGTCGTTCTCCTCGCGGAGCGGCACGTAGTAGGTCTCGCCATCAGAGAAGAGCGTGCCGGTGTGGTAAACCGGATAGCCGGGGTCAGTCGCCAGCACCACGTCGCCGGGATCCACCACTGCCACGGAAAAGTGGGCGATGCCCTCTTTGGAGCCAATCAGCGACACCACCTGGGTTTCGGGGTCAAGCTTCACGCCAAACCGCTGCCCGTACCACGCCGCGACCGCCTCGCGGAACTCCGGCAGTCCTTCATACTCGGGGTATTGATGGGTGTAGGGCTTGGCCGCACCGGCAGCGAGCGCATCGATGACGTGCTGGGGCGTGGGCAGATCAGGGTCGCCGATGCCCAGTGAAATGACGTCCTTGCCTTCCTGCCGCTTGGCAGCGATGCGCCGGTCCACCTCGGCAAACAAATACGGCGGCAACTTGGCTATCCGATTCGCAAAACGCATGTATACATCCTCTTCCTTATGCGTGCATTCTCAACATGTATCTAAAGAAGACCTGTGGGCACCTCCGCCTATCCGGCGGCGCTAGTCACTGCGTACCGAAGAACCCTCACCCTAACCCTCTCCCAATGGGAGAGGGGACATTCGGATCTGCGGTGTCAATTCGTGGCTCGCGCGCCTTCGGAAATGCAAAGATCTCCTATTCAGAGCTCTCCCTAAGAGAGAATAGGCTTTCCTCAATTGCAAAACAGTCGCAGTATACGGTATCACGAAACGAAGGCGGAGGGGTAATTCTGGGGCGGCGCAACTGCCGTCGCGCAAGCATGCAGGCTGGGGAGTCCTGCCGAATTAGACAGATCGTGCCGTTCATGCTTCGACAAGGGCTTCTTAGAGTCCAGGCATTGCAAAGCCCACTCAGCACGAACGGCACGGGGACACTAACGTCTGAAGTACAACCGTTCGCCCTGAGCCTGTCGAAGGGCAATACAGACGCTTCAGAATACCGGCACCTGCTACGGCGACCAAGCCGGGTCGGCGTCCAGAGCGGGATTATCGGTAAGGCGCCTGATACTACCGTCGGCGACATCCATTATGTAAATCTCGTAGTTCAGGTTGCGGATGCTATAGAAGGCCAAGCTTTCGCCGTCTGCCGACCACGCGACGCCAAAGTCGTCCGCCGGATGGGTTGTCAGCCGGTTCAATCCGGTGCCGTCGGCATTGATCACATAGATTTCCCAGTTCCCATCACGTTTGCTCGTGAAAGCCAGCTTATGCCCATCGGGCGACCACGCCGGGGCCGTATCCGCGGCCCGATCGCTCGTCAGCTTTGCGTGAACGCTGCCGTCAGCACTCATCACATAGATGTCGAAATTCCGATCGCGGTCGCTGGTGTACGCAATCTTGAGTCCATCGGGAGACCAGGTTGGCGAAAGTTCGCGCCCGCGGTCGAACGTGAGCCTGGTTTGTCCGCTGCCGTCGGCATTCATCACATAGACGTCCACATTGTCCTCTCGTTCACTGGAGAATGCCAGCTTGCGGCCGTCGGGCGACCAGCGGGGAGCCAAGTCGTCGCCGGGATCATTAGTGAGTTGCATAACCGCGCTGCCGTCGGCGTTCATCACGTAAATGTCAAAGTTTCCGGTGCGGTTGCTCGCAAAAGCAAGGCGGCGGCCGTCCGGCGACCAGGTGGGATCAACGTCGTTAGCAGGATCTTCCGTCAGACGTGCCTGACCCGTACCATCGGCGTTCATCACATAGATCTCCCAGTCCTCGTCACCCAAACTGGCAAACGCGATCTGCGCCAGTCGCTCCTCCTCACCCCCGGAGACAACGATGAACTGCTTATTGCCGATATACCCGCTGTTGTCAAAGACGATGGGGATGGACATGTCTTCAGCCACCACGTCGGACACGACAACCTTGAATAGCAGGCCAAAGTTACCGAAGGGCAGCGGTGTCGTACCGGTAGCGGACCAGTAGCCCGCGTCATCCGGCTGGGCAAGCTCCCAACCCTCCAGCAATCCGCCCTCACTTGCCGAAACCAGCGAGACCATTGCAGGCTGGTCGATGGGAAGCGTAAAGCGTATGTGCTGGATGTTGCGCGGCACGTGAAGGGCGCGCACGAATGTAGTAGCGGTCTGCTCTTCGGCATCCACCGTGGGCGGATCGACCGCGATGCGGCCCACTGTGTCCGGACTGTAGATTTCGCCGAAGGGCAGCAAGGCACTGGCATATACGCCGGTGGTACCGTTCAAGTTGGTCTCAATCCGCACCGCGTACGCGCCGCTGCGCCGCAGTGTCGTATAGCTGAGTTTGTACTGACCGGCGAAGTCATTTACGAGCGCATTGAATTGCGTTTCGAGCTGGGCCAACTCAGCGACCGCGTAGTAAGCGCCGTTTGTGGCCGTTGCCAGGGCGCGGAGCGCTGCTTCCTGGTACACGTCGCCAAGTCCCAAGGCGTAAAGCTGGACGCCACTCTCCTGTGCCAGCCGTACCACGTCATCCTGCGTTTGCAGGCTGCTGGTATCCCTGCCGTCCGAGAGAAAGACGAGGGCGCGAGTCACGTCACTTGCAGTACCGTCCCCCACGGCAAACAGGTCGAACCCGCGTGCGACGGCATCCCAGAGACGGCTGGATCCGGAGTCAAAGCCGGACTCCGCAAACCGCAAGACTTCCGCTCGGATGAATTCCCGGTCCGTCGTGGGAAAGGCCAGGATTACCGGATCAGCATTGCGGTCGTGGAAAGCCACCACGCCGACGCGATGGGCCACTGCCAAACGGTCCAGGGCGCGATCAAGCGCATGGCGCATGAGCGTGCTGCCCGCAGTCCCGTCGGGTAGCTGCCACGTGGTCATGCTGCGCGTGAAATCGAGTACAAACACTACCTCCAGCGCAAACCGCTCGGCAGAATGCACAAAGAAATTCGTCTCGGTGTAGTCCAGCTCTTCCCACTCTTCCTCGTCCTCACCGCGCTCGAAAATGCGCGTAGCGCCCTGGACTTCATGTCCCGGCAGAATGATAGGACTGCCGTCCTGGTCGCGGAGCGAGAAGATTGCCTGCACCTGGCTGGGTTCGCTAAGCAGGACGCGGACGCCGGCGAACGCAAGCGCCGCATCCTCGGACGGGACAGGAGTGGCCGCGGGTGTGGGTGTAGCGACCGCAGCAGTCTCCGGAGCCGGTGTGGTTGCCGGCGTCGGCGGGGGAGAGGGCGCCTCCGTGGGCACCGGGCTTGGCGATGGGGCGGCAGTCGGCGAGACTTCCGGTGTAGCGGGCAGCGCGGTGGGCTCGCTCGTCGGCGTGGGCACAATGGCCGTGGCCGTCGGGGCGACGGTTTGCGTCGGCTGCAATGTCGGGACAGGCGCCGTTGCTCTAACGGTTATGGGTGCAGCCGGCTCATCTTCCCCGCACGCCGCCAAGGCCAGGCACAAACAGCCCACCAATACGGCGACGGCGCAACGTTTCGTCATCAGAAGGTACCACCCTGCGAGGGCCAAGATCCCGCGCCGCCTCAATCCCATGGCGTATAATGAGACAGCGAAAGCAACTAGCCGTGAGAGTCCTCATCACAGTATTTGCCGAAAGTTCATGTTTCGTCAAACCCGCCTCACCGCGCTGAATTCCCCACCGTCACTGCGCGCGCTTGCTACCCTATCCTGCCTAGCGCTTGCGATTCTCAGCGTTGGTCTACCCACACTGCACGCGGCCGCTGCCCAGCAGATGCAAAGCGCATCGGAAGTCACCCGGCACAGCATCATCACGACAATTGGGGGAAACGGCATCGCGAGCGGCAGCGGCGACGGCGGCCCCGCTACGCAGGCCACGCTCAATACGCCGGCGAGCATCGCCATAGACATGTCCGGCAACGTGTACGTGGCTGATGCATTCAACCACCGCGTGCGCAGGATCGCTCCAGACGGCGTCATTACGGCCTTCGCGGGCACGGGGCAAGCCGGCGCGGACGGCGACGGTGCCCAGGCACGCGACGCGCAACTGCGCTCACCGTTAGGTGTAGCGGTTGACGAAGCGGGTAATCTCTACATTGCCGATACGTACAATCACCGCGTGCGCAAGGTCTCGACCGACGGCACCATCAGTACCATTGCGGGCACCGGCAACTCCGGCTTTGGCGGAGACGGCGGGCCCGGCACGGCAGCACTGCTCTCCTATCCCACCGGCATTGCCGTGGCCGGCGACGGTACGCTTTACATCGCCGATACCCGCAATCACCGCGTGCGCAAGCTGGCCGCAGACGGCACGATTTCCACGGTGGCAGGCACGGGTGCGGCCGGCTTCAATGGCGACGGCGGGCCGGCGGTGCTTGCCCGCCTGAATAGCCCCCGCGACGTAGCCGTCTCCCTCGCGGGCGCGCTCTACATCGTCGATCGGGAGAACCGGCGGATCCGCATGGTGGATGTGGACGGCGCCATTACGACAGTGGCAGGCACCGGCAGCTCCGGCTTCCGCGGCGATCGCGGCACTGCCACGCAGGCAAATCTGCGTGCGCCCTACGGCGTCGCCGTAGACTCCCAGGGTAATATCTACATCGCCGACACCTTCAACCACCGTGTGCGCCACGTAGCGCTCGACGGCACAATTTCCACGGTCGCCGGCAGCGACGAATTCGGCTATAGCGGTGACGGGTGGGGGGCCGGCTTCGCCGCGCTCCACTACCCGCTCAGCGTGGCCGTGGACATCGCCGGCAATCTCTACATCGCCGATACATACAACCACCGCATCCGTAAGGTCTGGTCCAGCGCCGACACCGAACCCACGCCCAATCTCTTTCTGTGAACCGCGGCTGCCGGAAGCGCTTTTCGATTCAAGTAGTGGCTGGATTCAGCGGTTATTCCACTAATAGGTCTAATCTCAATTACTGTTACCATAGCATTAACTATTGACGCAGATACCTGTTACAATGAGAGGGCCAATCGGGGAAGCACCGGGGGACTGCCATGGCTGTCGATGAAAAAAGCAAATCCGCAGAATACTACATTAGAACCAGCCGCCGCTTCCTCGCGCAAGCGCAAGAGGAGTTTGACAGGGGCGACCTACTGCAGGCCTCAGAAAAAGCCTGGGGCGCGGCTGCGCAAGCCGTGAAAGCCACAGCCGAGACAAGAGGTTGGGAGCACGGCACTCACGCGCGTCTCTTCGAGAACGTCAAGAGAATCTCACATGAAACCAGCGACCCGGAATTGTTCGATCTCTTTCATGTAGCGAATTCCCTACACCAGAACTTTTATGAGGGTTGGCAGGCTGACGATTTCGTGCAGCGCGGCATACAGCGAGTGAAGGTGTTAGTCGAGAGACTGAACGCACTCAACGCCCTAGGATAGCCGGTGCACGATCTGCCTAGCCCTTCAGCACGGAACTGGCGGGGAACTTCCTCAATGAGATGACCCCTTTCTTGGCAAACAGATTCAAGTGTCGATGCCTCGTCGGCGGTGAGTTTGACCATAGTCTAAGGAATTGACGCCGCCCTACTCCCCATAGCAAAGCACACGGGAGCACTTCAGTTGCTTGTTCCCTAAGCCGGCTCAAGTTTCCGCCAGATTACTCGCACTTATCCTAAGAATTAGGGTCTAGCGTACCCGCTTAAAGGCATATGCAAAGGCACGCCGCGTGAATGCCACGCCTCGCCTGGTTCGTTGCAGGTACTCGCGTGTGACCTCAATGTTCCGCTTGGGCACAAAGTAGGATGAGAGGTCTGTTTCTATCAAGCGGAACCGCTCGCCACGGCCGCTGATGGCCCCACCGAACGCGTAGTCCGGATCAAGCCGTGCCATGTTCGCGTCTCCGTGCAGGTTATTTACCAACAGCACGCCGCCGGCTTTCAGGTATCGCTTACAGTGCTGCGAAACAAACCCAGCATTCAGCGAAATCAGCAGATCGAAGCTCTCTTCAGCTTCCGCCAACCGCTCTTCGTAGTCAGCCTCATAAAAGCGGAAGCAAGGCTCTTCCGCATAGACCTTCCGTCGCGTGACTAGCTCGCGGAGGCTCGGGTCGGCAAAGAACTGTGCCGCCTCTCTGTCCATGTCGACGAAACACGTACGCGGGAATACGAACGCCGGCGTCACGTGGTCAAAGCTGCCCGGATAGAGCGCGCTCCTGCCGCCAAACCGCTCAGCCATCAGCGTGAACAACCCCAGACGTTCAGCACTCGGCTCAGCGTAATACTCGGTGTAGAGTGACGCCGCGTCTTGCGTCATTGCGCCTGTGCCTCTCCGTTTGATCCTAAGCCGAGCAGGGAAGCGTCACTTACTATCGTGCTGTATCGGCGTCTCTCGCTATCGCCTTCAGACCGGTCCTATTCTTGCGGCGTGCTGGTCAGAGGGATGGGTATGCGCAAGACGGTAACTGTCTGCATCTCCGTATCGATAAAGTAGACGGTCTCAATTCCCGCCTGCGTGCAGACGATCTTGATTTGGCTGATGGTATCGTTGAACGACAAGTGCTCCTGGTAGCCCAGGCAGGTTTGTTCCGGTTCCTCCAGTTCGTAAAAGAGAACACCCGCGGGCCAGACGTGGGCTTCTGGCGTCGGCTGCAAGTCAGCAGATGTAACCACAGTCGGCGCAGGCGATTGCGTTGCTGCTGACTGCGGCGTATCTCCGCACCCGCTCGCTAGCAGGAACAGACAGAGCAGCAGGAAGGCTGGGCGGCAGAGCGTGACCATGGCATTAGGGCATCCCCGGCACCGGGGGCAGCTTGCGGGTTCCGGTGATGGTCTGGTTGCTTACGTCTATGATGTAGACCGTCCCCTTTTCCTCGTTCGTGCAGATCAGGCGTACTTGCCGCACAACCTCCGTGCCCCGATCGCCGACTTGCTCAGGGGAGACCTCCACCGGCGCCAACACTTCCGCAAAGCCCGGGCACACCTGCTCGCCTTGGGTGAGGTCGTGAAAGACGATGCCTTGCTTCTGTATGCCAAGTGCCGGCGCGGGTGAGGGCGTAGGCTGCGGCGCCACCGTGGTGACGGGCGGAAGTGTGGCTAGCGCTGTCGGTTCGCCCCTATCCGCAAAGAATTCGCCACAGCCGCTAAGTGTTGCTGCGGCCAAGAGCAAGAGTATGAGACCGCACAGCAACTTCACGACACGCCCCGTGTTCTATGCGCATGGCCGTGCCCGCACCATGCTATCCAACTACGGCATTTCCGGCTCGAGCAGCGGTACGCGAATGCCCGTCACGACGAGGTTATCCAAGTCCACAAAGTATACGGTCTCGACGCCGGGCCCGGTGCACGTGATCTTGACCTGGGAGACAGTCTGTCGGAATCCCGTGAACTCCTGGTACCCTGGGCAGGTCTTTTCGATTTCCGTAAGGTCATAGAAGATTATGCTCTGCGTCTGCGTTGGCGGCACGGGTGTGGGGTCTGCCTCCGCCTCCGCCGCTGCTGGAGGCGTCGTGTCAGGGGTCGGTGTGGACGTCGCGGTGGATTCGGCTTCGGCTTGCGGCGTAGCAGTAGGCGCAGGCTGTTCCGTCGCCTCGACCGTCGGCGCAGGCGTGGATTCTTCCTCACCCTGCCCACCACAGCCAATTAAGGCAAACGCAAGGATACAGACCCCAAGTGCCTTACCCCAATTCCTCACGCGCGCTCGCTCCTCTCCGGCGTCGGTTTCTTCACGCTGCGGTACCCAGTTTGCGCCTGTCTATACTGTAGCGAAATCTCCCGCGCGCTGCCAAAAGGCAATGGAATCCTGGGACCCATGGCAATGCTGAAGCATGGAGAAAGGGGGAGCGGCCAGCGCCTTAATCGGCCGAGCCCTGTTGGCCCTCGCGCCGGCGCAACATACGCGTCGATTCTTCGTCCACCACCCACGCATCCGGATCGATGCGAACACCGTATTCCCGCATGGCCGTGGCGCGGTCGTAGTAGCCGCGTCGGACGTCCTGAAGCACCAATTCGATGGGCCGCTCGAAAGGATCGCCGTAGCCGCCGCCACCGGGTGTTCGCAGGCTGAGCACATCTCCCGGCTCCATGTGGACATTCTCGTCTTTCGTGACGTGCTCCGGCCGGAACTCCTCGCCCCGTAGTGTGAACACGTGCTCCGCCGATTGCGCCGACTGACCGCCCAGTATGCCGAAGGGCGCAAACCGTCCACGCTCGCCGAGCAACGACGCGCTGGCGTTGCCGTCCCGAATCTGGAACTCGAAAATGACGCCGTACCCGCCGCGCCGTTTGCCGGCGCCGCCGGACCCTTCGCGAATTGTGTACCGGTTGAAGAGCACCGGATAGCGGAACTCGAAGATCTCCAGCGCCTGGGTGCGCGCGACGGCAATGGTGGGGTTGCCGTTGATCAACCCGTCGGTAAGGAAATTGCCGCCGTAGCCGCCGCCGATGAATGAGTAGAAGACGTAATAGCCCTTCCCCGGATTCTCGCCGCCGACCGAGAGGTTCGTCACCGTACCCATGGGCGCCGCATACGCGTGATCCGGGATCGCCTGGCCCAGCGCGCCCAGCATAACGTCGATAACCCGTTGACATACTTCTGCCGCACAACCGGCCACCGGCCGCGGCGGCTGCGCGTGCAGGAACGTCGACGTGGGTATATTCACCTTGATCGGCACAAAGCACCCCGCGTTGATGGGCACGTCGGGAAAGATGTGCTTGAAGGTAATGAAGACGCCGGCCAACGTCGTGCTGAAAACGCTGTTGAGCGGGCCGCGGCAGGGCGGGCTGCTCTCCGAGAAGTCCACGTAGACCTCGCTGCCGCTCACTGTAAGCTTCAGGCGGAGCGCCAGCGGCTCCCATTCGACACCGTCGCTGTCAATGTAGTCCGTAAACTCGTACGTGCCGTCGGGAATGGTTTCGATATGGCTGCGCATGAGCCGCTCGGAGCGGTCCTTCATTTCATCCACAGCCTCGAAGACCGTTGCTTCGCCATAGCGGTCAAGGAGCTTGGTCAGGCGGTCGGCACCGAGATTGAGCGCCGTGATCTTCGCGATAATATCACCCTGCCGCTCGGCAGAGACGCGCACGTTATGCAGGATAATGTCGAGCACGTCTTGATTGAGCTTGCCTGCCTGCATGATACGCACCGGCGGCAGACGCATGCCTTCCTGATATATCTCCGTCGCCCGCGTGGAAAAGCCGCCCGGCACCCGGCCGCCAATGTCCGGCCAGTGACCGCTGTTCGCCAGGAAGGCCGTCAGCTTGCCCTTATAGAAAAAGGGCCGCACCATCTTGACGTCCATGAGGTGGGTGCCGCCGAGATATGGGTCATTGACGATGTAGACGTCGCCGTCGGCGATGTCCTTGACCCGCTCGATCACGGACCGCACCGTGAACTCCATCACGCAGATGAAGTTCGGCAGACCGCGCGGACCCTGCATGATGACCTCGCCGTCACGCACGTGGTAGATACCGCTGGCGCGGTCGAATCCGTCGGAGATGACCGGTGAGAACGCCATCCGTTCCAGAGTAGCGTCCATCTCGTCGGCGATTTGTTCCAAGCCACCGCGTATGACGGCGAGTGTAATGGGGTCCAGGGCCACGTCACGTCACCTCAATCATCAAGCTGCCGCCTTCAGCCACGGTAGCGCGGCACCACGGTTCCAGCCATACCGTCGTATCAGCCTGCTCGATGAGCGCCGGGCCGGACAACACCGCGTCCCAAGGAAGTTTGGCACGGTCATAGACCGGACAGGTGAGGAATCCGTCGTCCACAAAGACGCTCCGTTCCTCTTTCTGCGCGTCCGTTACCGTCGTCGCGGGGGCACTTACGAAGTCCTTCAGCCGCACGTCCGTACGCACTCCGATCACGGCCGTACGGAGATTGAGCAGGCGAATCGGGATCTGCGCCAGCAGCTCTTCCAGACCGCCAAAACCCTCCTCTACCCGACCGTAGCGCTGAAGGTAAGCGCTGCCGAAACTCTCAGCAATGCTTTCGTGGCTGAGCTTGCCCGCAGGTAAGCGCGTGCGGATGACGTGCGTCTGCCCTTCATAGGAAATATCGGCCTCGCGCACCACATTAACGCGCTGCAAGGGGACATTCTCACCTGCGAGCAATTCTTCACCTGCCGCAAGATGGTCGGCATAGATTCGCTCCACAATCGCCAAATCAAGGTCGCTCAGGAGAGTGTTCTGCATCGTCACGAAATCATGCTGACGGTCGGCAATCACGCAGCCCCAGGCTGAAGCAATGCCAGGATAATACGGCACGATGCCCTGTCCAATGCTCAACTCCCGGAGGAGGTAGCCCACGTGCAGCGGCCCGCTGCCGCCAAAGGAAAAGAGGGCGAACTCACGTGGGTCGTGGCCCTTGTCAATGGAAACCCGCCGCAGGCTGCCGGCAATGCGGTTGTTCGCCACGGTCACGATCGCCTGCGCGGCCTGTTCGGTGGTAAGCCCCAGCGGTTTGCCGATAGTCTCTGTAATGACGGAACGAGCGCCCGCTAGGTCGAATCTCTCGCCCGCGACACCGGCAATCGGGTAGTTGGGATTAATCCTGCCGAGAATCAGATTGGCGTCGGTGAGCGTCGGCGCTGTGCCGTTCTTGCCATAACAGACCGGCCCCGGTTCCGCACCTGCGCTCAGCGGCCCTACCTGCAACAAGCCGCCCTGATCGATCCGGGCAATGCTACCGCCGCCTGCGCCGATGGTATGAATGTCGATCATCGAGACCATAAGCGGAATGCCGAATTCCAGGTCCATGCCGCTTGACGGCAGCGGCTTCCCTTCCTGCACGAGCGATACGTCGAGGCTTGTGCCGCCCATGTCGTAGGTGATGAGGTTCGAAAAACCATCCTCGGCGGCGATTCTGGTTGCGGCAATCACGCCGGCTGCCGGACCGGACAGCACCGTATTGAGCGGTAGGTCCCGCACGGAGTCAGCCGCCATCATGCCGCCGTTCGACTGCATGATGAAGAGATCGCTCCCATATCCACGTTCCTTCAGCCGCTCTTCCAACTGTTCCAGGTACTCACCCACGTTCGGCTGCACGTAGGCGTTTACCACCGCTGTGCTCGTGCGTTCGAACTCGCGGAATACCGGCAGCGTTTCGCTGGACGTGACGACATAGAGATGGGGCCACTCCTCCTGGAGAATCTCTTTGGCGCGCAGCTCGTGTTCGGGATTTGCATAGGAATTCATGAAGCTGACCACGATGGCTTCTACCCAGTGCGCCAGCAGCAACCTTCCCGCCTCCAGCACCTCCTCCTCGTTCAGGGGAGTAAGCACGGTGCCCTCGGCGGCGATGCGTTCGGTAACCTCCAGGCGGCGGTCGCGGGGAATGAGCGGCTCGAAGGACCCGGTGAGGCCATACATGTGAGGACGGTCGCGGCGGCGCAACTCCAGAATGTCGCGAAAGCCGCGCGTGGCGATCAATCCGCAGCGGCCGCCATCCCGTTCCAAGACGGCGTTGGTGGCTACGGTGGTGCCATGGGTGACAAGATCAATGGAAGGGTACGAGACGTGCAGGCCGTCGAGGGCGGTAATGAAGCCGGTCGACTGATCGTCGGGCGTGGTCGCAACCTTGCCGATTTCGAGTTCGCGGCGCGCCTCATCAAGTACGACCACGTCCGTAAACGTGCCGCCAATATCCACACCTACGAGCGTGCCCATGCGCAATGACCTCTGTGGCAAGGATGTTTGTATCGTATTGTAGAGTAAAGTGTTTAGGAGAAAAGGCCGAGCCGCTTGCAGATCTGGTAGAAATTAACGCTCCAACCCCAACCGAAGATATGCGGCGTAAAGATGCGCGGATCGTCGGCATTCCACAGCCGACCCTTCAGCCGGTCAAACGTCGGCGGGCTGAAGCTATAGGGAATGCCGAGTAATTCGCCTTCTTTCTCACGACGCTTGAATGCAATCAGTCCCACAATGGCCGTAGCCAACGCTGCGAATGCACCCGCCCGTTCGCTGCGGTTGATCCTGCCGAAAGGGGCAATGGAAACAATGCCGAGCACCAGAGCAAGAATGATGATGAGCGTGCGCTTGGTACCGTCGGACATCGCTAGTCCCCCTGCAGCCAACTACCGGAGAATACCGTCTGGGCCGCGCCTCGCATAAGCACATGACCTGTGCCGTCCCACGAGATGGTCAGATCTCCGCCGGGGAGACCGATAGTGACGGTCTCGTCGGTAAGACCATGCAAACGGGCAGCCACCGCCGTGGCGCACGCGCCCGTCCCGCAGGCCAGCGTGGGGCCGGCGCCGCGTTCCCACACTTTCACCTCGATGCGGTCGCGCCCCACCACCTGGGCAATCTCGAAATTCGTGCGCTTGGGAAACGCCGGATGGTGTTCTACTTCCGGCCCAATGGTGGTGAGCGGAAAAGCCTCGATGTCGTCCAGAAACGTGATGGCGTGGGGATTGCCCATGGAGACGGCCGAAATCTTGAGGTCCGCGCCGTTCACTTGCAGCGGCATGTCCATTACCGGCGTGGTTGTCGCCTGCACCGGAATCACCGCGGGTTCGAGGAAAGGCGGGCCCATGTCCACGGAGACGGCAAAGTTGTCGTTATCACCCGGATGCACGTTTACCTTGAGCATGCCCGCCAGCGTATCCACTTCCAGCCAGCCTTCGCCGATTTCCCCGGTGTCATAGAGGTATTTGGCAAAGCAGCGTATGCCGTTGCCGCACATTTCGGCCTCGCTGCCGTCGGGATTGAACATGCGGAACTGGTAACCCTGGCTGTCATCGGTATCGATGAGGAGCAGTCCGTCGCTGCCAACCCCAAAGTTCCGGTCGCAGAGCTTCGCCGCCAAGTCCGCCCACGCTCGCTCGCCATTGGAGCGGGTGTCAACCACGACAAAGTCATTGCCCGTGCCGTGCATTTTTATGAATTCTAGTTCCTGTGTCATCGTCTGCTCTTTACTCTCTGAAAGGCTATCCACCGAAATTCTCTACTTAGACTGGAAAGTGCTCTACGCTTCCACCAAACTCTCCACGGAATGGACATGCTAGGGAGTTCTCAGCCAGCACCTGACCGTCGTATTTTGGCCCACAAGTCTATCAGCACCTCAACCGCCGGGAGTTGCCCTAAACCGGCAGCAACTCAAGCGCAGCCAAGACACCTATGACAACTATCGCTACGGCGTACAGATGAATTCGCATGCGCAACTCCTGTTCGCGCATACGTGCCTCGAGGTCGTTCAGACGCGTGTTCAAGTGGGACTTAGTGACGAGGTCGTCCCACGAGTCACCCAAGGTTTCCAGCAAGGCTTCCGCCAGCTCTTTGCTGCAGCCCGCGCCGGTGAGACGCTCGAACGCCTTATGCGTATCCTTCACGGCCACCGTACATTGCTCCTTCAATTCGCGGAGTCCCTGCGCCGCTCACACTCCCGGTAAAACTCTCTTATCCGCTTCCTGGCAGACTCTATGGCATCCGCGCCTATCTCTATCCATTGTATGCCCTTTTGTTTGCGGAACCAAGTCTCCTGGCGCTTTGCGAGTTGGTGTGTGGCAAACCTGGTCTGCTCCAGCGCCTCCGCCAGCGAACACTTTCCGTGAACATAGTCGGCAAGCTGGCCGTAGCCGGCACTTTGCATGCTCGGCAGGTCCGTACTGACGCCCTGTGCGAGTAGCCGCGCCACCTCCTCTACAAAGCCATCTGCAACCATCTTGTCAACCCGCTCGTCAATGCGCCGGTAGAGCGTGTCGCGGTCGGTGCGCAGACCAATCTGCAATACGGGATACGCCGGCGGGCACCGGGTACGTTGGGAGGAGAATGGCTTGCCGGAAACGATGCAGACTTCCAAGGCGCGGATGAGACGCCGGGGATTGCGCCGATCGATCCGTGCCGCAGCCGCAGGATCCAGGTCCCGCAACTGCGCGTACAGGCCGTCCACACCCTCTTCCTGCATTGTCCGCTCAAGCTCGGCGCGGAGCTCAGGCTGCGGCGGCACGTCAGGGAATGTCAGACCGTCTACGAGGGACTGTACATACAATCCGGTCCCACCGACAAGCCAGGGCCGCTTGCCCCGCGCAGCCACGTTCTCCAACGCTCTCTCGGCGTGGTCGCGCCACACCGCAACCGAGAATGAGGTGCTGTCCGCAGATACCACATTCACAACATGGTGCGGCGCCCGCGCGCGCTCTTGCACGGTGGGCTTGGCGGTGCCGATATCCAGACCGCGGTAGACCTGGCGCGAGTCCGCGCTGATGATCTCCGCGGCGAATTCCGCTGCCAGCGCAACGGCAAGTCCTGTCTTCCCCGTGGCTGTTGGTCCAACGATTGCGACCAGGGATTCAGGTGAATTGACGGCGCTCATGGCGTGCGATGAGTGAGAGGCGGTGGCGGTTTCGTGCTCAATCCATTCGGTCTGCGCAAGTGCTACGGCAAGAGCTCAATTCCAAGAACAAAAGGCGTCAGGCGCTGGAACTGCCTGTAATCTCACATTACTGCACGAAACCGCCACGCCGGTCACATCAGACTTGCAGCCAGCACGACTTCCGGCACGTAGGCGCGGGGCGGCAAGGAGGCGATAAAGAGCGCCGCCTCGGCGACGTCCTCCGGTTGCAGCATCTTGGGAAAGGCCTCGGGCGGCGGCGGCTCCGGCCGTTTTTCCAGCAGCGGCGTCTCGCACGGGCCGGGGAACACCACCGAGACGCGAATGCCGCGCTCGCGCTCCTCCATCATGGTGCCGTGGGCCAGACCCCGCACGCCGTGCTTCGCCGCTTGATAGGCAATGCCGGAGACAACGTTGGGTTTCTGCACGGCGTCGGACGAATAGTGGATGATCGTGCCGGCGCCCTGGTCGCGCATAGTCGGCAGAACGGCGTCCACCAAATTGTAGGCCACGGTTAGATTGTGCGCGATCATCATGTCCCAGTCTGCCGGCTGCATCTCGGTGAAGGCGCGGTTCTTGATGTTGGTGCCCACGCTGTTGACCAAGACGTCGATCTTGCCGAACTCTTCACGGGTGCGCTCGGCCATAGCGGCCACGGCAGCGCGATCGTTCGCGTCCGTCGGCACTGCCAGGGCGGTACCGCCGGCCTGCGTAATCTCATCCACCAGCGCGGCCAGCTTATCCGCGCTGCGCGCCGCCACGACAACTTTCGCGCCTTCTTGCGCGAAAAGCCGCGCCGTCGCCGCGCCCATACCCGTGCTGGCGCCACCGATGACGGCAACCATTCCATTGAGTCTTCCCACGCGTCCCTCTACTCCCTTCGTCGCTTGCTAATGTCTAGGTTTATGTCGAGTTTTGGTGTTGGTCTGTCAAATGCCCCTAGTCCACGTCAGCGCCAAGTCCGTCTAAGAGATCAAGCAAGTACCGGCGGGCGCGTGTGGCCTCGTGGTGGACCTCCTCAATGGTGCCCTCGCCGAGTTGCTCGATCATGCAGGGGCCGTCAAAGTCATGGTCGCGCAGGATCGTGAAGAGCGCCTTGAAATCCACGTCACCGTCGCCGGGCGTTACGTCCACCGAGCCCTGGACGCCGCCGGTTTCATCCTTGATGGACATGCCAGCCACGTAGGGCGCAAGTTCCTCAAAGTCGACCTCCGGCCGTTCGCCGGTGTAGAAGAGCACGTTGCCGGGATCGTAGAAGACCTTCAAGTTATCGGAACTGATGCGCTGCATCAACGCCACCAAGCCGCGCGCCGTCGCGGTCACGCCGCCGTGGGGCTTCATCATCACCACAATGCCTTTGCTCTTGGCATACTCTGCGGCCTCTTCCATGAGCTCCAAGAACTGGTCGTAGAGCGCCTCGTCGTTAGTGCCGCTATTGTGCATAAAGGTCGCGCCGAGCGTGTGGCTGTTGTCCACGTAACTATGCAGGGCCGATCGCGCGTCGGCCTCGACGCCCCAGGGGATGCTCGTATAATTCTCCAGGTTCTTCAGATTGTACTTCTCAAGCAATCCGGCAAGATTGCTCACCTGATCGGCCGAGGCATTGGGCGGCAATGGCAAGCCGTCCCCCGCGGTCATGAAGCCAAAGTACTGGAAGCCCGCCTGCGCCGTGCCTTCCAGGGATGCCTCCAACGGATACTTGGTCCAAGGCCGGCTGAAACACCCAAGGTGAACCTTCATATTCGTCCTCTCTTGCCCTTTTGCCGTATGCAGATATCCATCGATGCCAACGGGCAGAACGTAGCACGCGGCTGTGGACGCTGTCAACGCGGCGAGGCAGCAACACGATGGGGTTCACAAAGCAAAAGGCATACCAGAGCGTCCACCGCACAAGTGCCCGCAGCCGTGCGCCCAGAGCAGCCACGCCGCCACACCGATTTAGCTGCACGACCCTGTATACTTGTGGACATGAAAGAGCGACTGCAAAAGTATCTCTCCCGGTGCGGCGTGGCGTCGCGCCGCCGCGCGGAGGTCATGATTGCGCAAGGCAAAGTGGCCGTTAATGGGGATGTAGTCTCAAAACCGGGTACGAAGGTAGACCCGGCGCACGACACGGTTACGGTGGCGGGGAAACCGGTCTTACTTCCCACCTCCAGCACCTACCTCGCTTTGCACAAGCCGCCCGGGTATCTCGCGACCCGGATAGACCCCTACAACCGGCCTACGGTATTCGACCTGCTGCCCGCCGAGCTTGCGTTCCTTCGACCCGTAGGACGCCTTGACAATCAAAGCGAAGGGTTGCTATTCCTCACGAATGACGGTGCCTGGGCAAACCGCGTCGCGCATCCGCGCTACGGCGGGGAAAAGGAATACGCGGTCTTGGTCAACGGTTCACTCACCGCACAGCAGTGCGATACGTTGCGCAGTCCACTGACATTGGACGGCTATCCATTGAATCCGGTGGCGGTAGAGCTGATGGACCGTGTGCATGAGAACGGCACCTGGATCCGAATGACCCTCACCGAGGGGCGGAAGCGGCAGATACGCCACATGCTTGCCGCGATTGGCAAGCGTGCCGTGCGCTTGATCCGGGTCCGCATCGGTCCCGTGCACCTCGCTAATCTCGCGCCGGGTGCCTCCCGGCCCCTTACCCAGGAAGAGATCGAGCCCTGGTGTGTGCAGGCCGAAACCGCTAACGCAGAATGTGGAACATCTGGGGCGCATTCAACGCAGAGGCTAGTACGTATCTCCGATTGAGTGGAAACTCACCAGATGGATGTATCAGTCGAATGCACCGCAGTCGACGAGAATCGTAGTGACTAAGACGAGAGCGCCCCTCACCATTGCCATAGACGGCACCGCGGGATCAGGCAAGAGCGCCCTCGGCAGCCTCGTCGCCGCGCGCCTCGACTACCTCTTCGTAGACACCGGCGCCTTCTATCGGGCCTTGACCCTGGCCGCCTTGCGTGCGCAGGTGCCATTGGAGGACGGTCCAGCCCTGGCTGCGCTCACGCAGGATCTGGACATTCGCATCGAGCCGCCGACCGTTGCCGATGGCCGCCAATACACGCTCCGGTTGGGAACGGAAGACGTCACGTGGGCGGTCCGCAGCCAGGCCGTCGACGCCGGGGTCTCGCCGGTTGCGGCCCAAGCCGCGGCCCGCGCCGCCCTGCTCCCGCTCCAACAACGCTTGGCCCGCAGGAAGGGCGTGGTCATGGCGGGCCGCGATATCGGCACGGTGGTCTGCCCGGAAGCGAAGGTCAAGGTCTTTCTTGTCGCCGATCTGGAGACACGCGCTAAGCGCCGCCGGCAGGAACTCGCCAAGCGCGGCTCAGACATCACATCCGCTGAGGCTGCGGAAAATCTCGCCGACCGCGACCGCATCGACAGCAACCGCGCAACGGCCCCGCTCGTGCAGGCTCCGGATGCCATTGTGCTTGACACGTCGGAGCTTTCGCTGGAAGAGGAGGTAGCAATAGTCCTCGCCAAAGTCGCGGCGCTTGGCGGCGACTCGGCTGCACAATAAGCCGCATTCACGTTGTCAAAACTAAGAAAGATGCATTTCCTTAAAGAATGTCTTTGACTTCTCTTGCATTCTCTCAGTCACTGTGTTTATAATTGAACTTAGAGATTGGATAACCAGTCGTTGCCGGATGGAGAGGCCCAGAGATGTTGACGGTTTGCGCAGATCTCTTCCGCAGTGGAGAGTGCGTTTCGTCCGGTAGCGCTTACGAGAAAGGGGTACCCCGACATGGAGAATACCAAGAATTCCGGCAACGGAGATGCGCACAAAGAGCCGGCTGAGCAGCCGTTCTTCCGCGTCACCATTGAAGTGCGCAACTCTCCGGGCGACGCGTTTGAGGACTTGCAGGAGAAGCTAAGCCAGAAGGCGAATGCAATCCTGGACTTCATCCGCCGCGGCATCGAGATCCGCGTCGAAGCAGGATCCAAGGATAAGCAGAACAAGGCGGAACGCATTTCCATCGAGTAGCGTCAAGGAAGAGAGTGCCTCCCGGACCACCTACACTGGTGGGAGGTGAGCGGTCTCTAACTGTCTCCCGACGGAACGCAACGCAGGTCTCCAATTCCGGAGGCCTGCGTTGCGTTTAGCGCCTAAGTGAGATACGGCGCGCCTAGATTCCGACCGGTAGGTGCGCCACGGGGCGGTCAGACTTGCAACCGTCTCTACTGCTGCGAAAGGGCGACGGTGCGGCCCTCGCCACCCTCAGGATAGCGTTCCGCCGTCACCACACCGCCCAGTTCTTCCACAATGTAGCTGGCGACGGCCTGCTGATACGTAACCCCGACGGAGATAAAGGGGGCGCCGCGAAACGGGTACTCGTCGCCGCCGCGCGCGAGAAAGTTGAGGGTCGCCACGTGCACGGGACCCGCTCCGGCTACTACGGCGCCATCCCGCACCAGCCACGTGCCGTCGTCAAGCCGCACGCTGCGAACGCGCGTCCCTGGGGTAACGACCCGGCCGTCGTCATCCAGCACCTGGGCCGTGCCGGTTGGGTCCCAGTTAAATGTGAAGCCGGCGATCTGCGGAAAACGACCGGCGCCATGCTCGGCCCGCGATACGGCATTCTCCAGAATCTCCTTGAACTGCGCCGCCGGGATATCAGGGACGATGGCAACGAGGTTTGGAAAGGGCACCATGCCAAAGACATCAAGCTCATAGAGCGTGCCGGCAGCGATTATGTTGTCGTTGCGAATGCCCCCGCCGTTTTGGAGCGCTACGTGCGCCGCTACCGTACCAAAGCGCTCGGCCAGGGCACTCGCCTGCCAGAGCAGGGCATCAGCGATGAGATTACCCTGGTTGGTTTCGCCCGTGCGCACCGCGCTCCGCCTTCCGTCCAAGGCCACCTCGGTAGTACCTATTTCACTGCGGGCCAGTGCGCCAATAAAGTCCGCCACCGGCTGCACCACCTGTGCCTGTACAGCCGGATGGGGCGCCACCGCATCGGGGTGCTCGCCACCCGCCACGCGGACGGGCCCACTGGCGGGATCAATCGCAATGATAGCCCCGTTTTCGTCAAACTCCACTATTAGGCGGCCCACATAGGTGTACCGACCCGGCCCAACCACCACCGGCACGTCGTTGCCCTCGGCATCCTGTGCCAGCAGCGGGTAGGACCCGCGTATGTTCTCCTCATCGCCGGGCACTAATCGATCGCCCTCGTTTGCCAACAACTCGTCCCCGCCGCCCGCAATCATCACGTCAACGCCGCGTAGCGCAGACGCCAGCGCGAGATCGCCCGCAAGGCCCTGCAGATGGCTCACGACGACAATCTTGTTGATACCCACCGCCTCGAGCCGATTGATGCTCCGCTGCACCACCGCCGCAACGTCTTTCATCACCCGCACGTTGCGCGGACTGGAGAGATACGGCAGACCGGGTGTCGTGGCGCCGATAATTCCCACGCGCTCGCCGCCCACCTCCAGTATTGCGCTGTGGGCGAGGCGACCCGCCGCCACGAGCTCGGCGAGCCTCGGCTCACCGCCAAAGTCGAGGTTAGCGCTAAGAAATGGCGCAGTGGACGTGGAGCCGCTGATCGCATCCGCCAAGACGTCCGGCCCGAAGTCGAACTCATGGTTGCCCAATACGATCGCATCGTAGCCAATGAGATCGAATGCGATTGTATCGTAGAAGGGCTCCGGTCTACGCGCCAGGCTCGCGCTGAACTCCGGGCCCGCCAGGTAGCTGTCGCCGGCCGATAGCACCAGCACGGCGCTGCCGCTATCGCTTGCTTCCTGTCGGAGCTTCGCCACCAGTGCGGCGAAGCGCGCTACTCCGCCGAAGTCTTCTCGCTCCCGCCCCGCATGCAAGAGCCGCGATTCCGCATCGTTGTTGTGCAGGATCGTCAGGCGAAACGTCTGCGGAGCAGAGGTAGGCGTTGCCAGCGGCTCCGCGGTCGCTGCCGCAGCGGGACTCGGTGCGGTAGGCGGTTCGGCCAGTGCACACGCCGCCAACGCGACTACTAAGGGAAGCCCAAGGACAATCGAACGAGGACCATGCCACCATGTACGCCGAGACGCCATGTTATTTCACCTCTACTTAGGGGATCACACTACTCATGCACGCCCCGGCAATTCACAGGGGAGCACTCACGACTGCCGGGGAGATGGAGATGCCTGGACCGGCGCATTCGCAGACGGAGCAATTGCCGGTGAGCGCCGCACGTCCCGCATGCGGAAGGCGAGCGCCACTCCCATGAGGACTATGGCAGCAAGCGAGAAGAGCGGTTGGAACGGCTCGAAGTAGGTCAAGGCGCCGCTGGCGCCGGCCACCGCAATCACTACCTTGTTACAAATCGGACAGCCTATGCCGATGAACAAGAGGAAGCCGCTGCCAAAGGCTTTGGAGTCTTGCAGCGAGCAACCGGCTGGCAAGCCGTAGGTCGCGCCCAGCGCCACCGCCAAGGCCGTGATGACGGCCAGAAAGACGTAGTCCGTCGGGCGCGCATCCAAAGGGCGGATGAAAATGGGGTTCGGGATCACACCGCTGGGTATCCCCACGAGCAGCAAGACCGCCAGCCCCATACCGGCGCCGCTCGCCAACGCCTTCCACACCATGAATCGCTGCATCGTCTATCCCGTGCTCAATTGGTCTACTCGTCTGATCGCTTGGCAGTGAGAATGAGCCGGCTGCTCTCGGGAGCCAGCGGTACGCCATCCAGGCCGCCAAAGAAGCCCAGCCGTTCCATGCCGGCGAGGTTGAGCATGCGCTCCAGTTCATGCGGCAAGTAAACGCGCACCCTCAACTCACGCTCGATGCGCTCGCCGTCAGGGGTGATGATGACGCGACTCGTATGCTGGTATCCCGTCTCGTAATCCATGCGGTTTCTATTCACCATGGCATAGCCGGTGGACGCCATCTCCGAGTCTTCCCAGGCCTGTTGCTGGTACGTCTGGATCGGGTTCGGCATCTCCATGACGAATCGCCCGCCGGGCCTGAGCACCGCCGCCACGTCGTTCAGCACCTTCTGGTCTTCCTCCTCGCTCTCCAGGTAGCCAAGCGCCGTGAACCAGTTCACCACCCCATCGAAGGCGCGGTCGAATGGCAACGCGCGCATGTCTCCCTGTACGAGGTTGACGTCCAGGCCGCGCACCTGTCCGTCTTTGTAAGCCTGCCGCATGAGCACATCCGAGCGGTCCAAACCAATCACCGAGTAGCCCTGGATGCCTAGGTGAATGAGGTGGCGGCCCTGGCCGCAGGCGAGATCGAGCAGTGTCGACCCCGGCCGCAGCTCAAGCAACCGCTCAATGGCCTCTACCTCCGGCACCGTGTAGCGGTCGCTTGTCAGGTCCGCGTACGTCGCCAGGTAGAGTTCGTCGAAACGGTCGCGGGACGTTGGGCCCTGCGCACCCATGCGGTGTTCCTCTCTGTCGAACTAGGTTTCAAACTTGAGCTACGCTTCAGGCGCTACCGATGGCCATTTCTCAAGCGAAAGCCAGCAAAGACCATATCTGCAGAATTCTCACCCAAGTGTCCCTCTGGGGCAACTCTTGCTTGATTGCTCTGCGCCTGACGCGCTCACCTCTAAGGATACTACGCCATTACACCGTGCGTCTCTCAAGCTGTACCGGACGACATGGGGTTGCCTGTTGGGCAGCTTCGCGCTGAGTTTGCCACGTTTCCGCAACCACGCCACAGCGTCGCAAGGATGCAAGCGGCAAGCTAAGATAGATAGGGTGAATGCGGAAAGCGAACTTCCACCCTATACTGCGTGGTTGAAGGATCGACCGGCGCTCGCGTTACACGGATGACGGTATCGACCTATGGAAAATAGGACAAACCTTTTTGGTCTCTTGGGCATACTTGCCAGCGCCGCGGCTTCGGCGGTCTTGCTGGTGCTGGCGTTCCCGCCGTATGACTACTGGTACCTGGCGTGGGTGGCGCTGGTGCCGATGTTCACAATTATGGCGCTCCCCACGCCGCGACCGCGTGCTGCTCGGGCAGTGGCGGCTTTGACGTTTGTGCTTTACATGGGCGCGCTCTTGTGGCAAGCGTTCCCACCCGGGCTCACCTCCCGCGCGTGGCGGGGCAGCGACTTTCCGCCCATCCTCTTCCTCGATTCACCGGCATTGTTCGTCAGCGTCATCCTGCTTCCAGCGCTCTTTGTGCTTTTCTACTTTGTACGCGTGCCGTGCGGCCCGCCGGTCGCGCTGGCGCAAGCCAGACCGTATTTCTGGCTCCTGCCGCCGGCAGTGTGGACACTCACGGAGTATGTACGCTACCGTTTGCAGCTCGGCCACATTTGGGGAAATCTCTTTACGACGCAGCACACGGTGCCGCCAGTCTTGGTGATTACGCAAGTGGGCGGTCCGTGGCTGCTCACGTTTTGCATCGTCCTGGCCAACGTGCTGATCGCCGTCGTCATCGCCCGGTTGTTCGTGCGCCGGCCCACGCAGGCTACAGGAATTGCCGCAGTAGCCGTCCCCCTGGTATTGGGCAGCGCGCTGCTGGTTACCGCAGCGCAGTCGCCTGCTGCGCAGGAACAGAACGGACCGCAAACCATAGAGGTCGCGCTCGTGCAGACGGGCGTCGACATGTCCGACTACTACGACATGGCGTTGAGTCAGGGCGTCCGCGACTACTACGGCCTGGCCTGGACCGACGTTGAAACGCTCACGCGTGAGCAGGCGCAGGGCGCCGATCTGATCGTTTGGCCGGAGGCGACGGTCTGGCGCGACGTGCAGATTGACACCGAAGCTCGCGAGCGGCTGGCAGCGTTCGCCCGCGAGATGGATGCGTATCTCTTTGCGCCGTATTTTGTAGATACGGATCCGCGCGGGTTTCGCAATGAAGCAGTGCTGATCTCTCCGCAAGGTGAGTTTCTCGGCATGTACGCCAAGAACTATCCCATCATCTACGTCGGCGAGCAGAGCGTCACCGGCGGCGACCATCCGGTTTTCCCGACTTCGCTGGGGACGTTTGGGACGATGATGGCGTATGATTCCGACTTTCCCGACGTGGCCCGCAAACTCACTGCCAACGGCGCGCAACTTCTCGCCGTCACGAGCCATGACTGGGTGGAAATGAGTCCCTTCCAGGTGGCGGCCAGCGCCCAACGCGCCGCGGAGAATAACGTCACCGTCGTGAAAGCCGACTGGCGCTACGGCAGCGCGGTAATGCTGCCCAGCGGCGAGATCATCGCCAGCACGTCCGCCTTGGAGCCGGCCCGCACGGTGCTCCGCGCCACCGTCCCCGTGCCGGAGTCTTCCGGTACGCTCTATACGCGCACCGGTGACTGGTTTCCCGGACTCTGTGCAGTACTGGTCATTGGGTTGATTGGCCGCTTGCTTTGGGCGCGGCGCTCCGCGGTCCGCTAAGGAGATTTCGATGGGAATCACCACCCTCACCGGCAAGCAGAGCGACTTCCTCAAGATCGTGGTGGCTGCCGCCGGACGCGGAGACCTGGAGGCAGTGCGGGATTTCATCGACGCCAACCCGGTCTGGCTGCATACAACCGGTTCCCACGGCCGCACCATGTTGTGGGAGGCGGCGTATCGCGGCAAGGAAGCGGTCGCGCGCCTCCTTGTGGAGCACGGCGCCGACGTCAATGCCAGCGCTTGCCACTACAGCGAACACTACGTTGAGATTAGCTGCTACTGCGTTGCCAGGGTTAGAAAGCGGCATGACATAGCGGACTATCTGCTATCGCAGGGTGCTCTCGTAGACATATATACCGCAGCCTACCTGGGCGACACGGCGGCGGTAGACAGGTTCCTCAATGAAGATCCTGCGCTGCTAGAGCGGGCAAAGCCGCAGCACGACATGCAAAAGGCGGAGGGATCGCGACTGGTCTTTGATCCCATGCCCAACGACTGGGCTACGCCGCTCGTGTACTCGGTCAGCGGCGGGTGTGCTGAGACGGTGGCCTTGCTGCTGAACCGGGGCGCGGAGGTGCGCTGCCACAGCGGCCGCTTGCTGGGCATCGCCGTGGGTAGAAACCGGCTTGACTTGGTCGAATTGCTATTGGCACACGACGCTGACGCCAAACTGCTGCCACTGGCGGACCCGTCTCAAAACCGAGAGCTAGCGCAATTGGCAATTGCCTTCGGGTACGACGTCAATGCCGGCCGTCCCGGCTGGCCGCCACTGATTGTTGCGAGCCGCGGTGACAAGGGAGAGCATCCGGAGAAGATACAGGCGCTCCTGGAACTGGGTGCGGATGTGAACGCCCGCGACTACAAGGGGAAAACCGCCCTCCACCGGGCGGCCACTGCCGGTTTTCTCGCCAGCATGGAGACGCTTTTGGCTCACGGCGCGGACGTTGACGCGGCTGACAAGACTGGCGACACGCCGCTCTTCGACGCCGTGCGTGCCGGTCGAGAGGAGGCCGTGGCCCTGCTGCTCGAAAGAGGCGCCGATCCATTGGCAGAGAACAATAGAGGCATCACGCCGGCCGCGGCGGCTAAGCGCATGCGCAAGCAGGGCGCGGCAGACATTGCCGCTCTACTGGCAGGCGCTTGAACGACTTCACCATTGCGGCTGACACCCCCGCGCTGGCCGGCGCTTCAGCAGTGGGACTCCCTGGGAAGTCTAATGTAGATAGGCTAAGTCAAGGGGGCGAAGGAATACTTCCCAGGGAATCATCCTTTCCGTGGGGATCATCCTCTCCGTCATTCCGGCGAAAGCCGGAATCCATCTTCGCGTTTCCCTGGACTCCGGCTTTCGCCGGAGTGACGGAAGACATCTAACTTAAGCGGTCGCCGTAGCGCTCTAACACCGCCAGGATACCGTGCTCCGTGACGTCCGGCGCGATCCAATGCGCGATGGCTTTGAGATCGGGATGCGCGTTGCCCATGGCGATGCGCAGACCGCATTCTTGCAGGAATTCCACGTCGTTTGGCCCGTCGCCAATGCCAATGATCTGTGCGGGCGTGATGCCGAGCAGGCGGGCGTAGCGATGCACGGCGGTAGCTTTCGTACCATCCCTGTGGGTGACGTCCACGCCCCACGTCTTACCCCGTTCATACGGAAAGCGTGTCACGTGCGCGGGCCGCTCCGGTGGAAAGAGCCGTTCGAAACGCGGCAGGTCTGCCGTGGGCACTGGCAGCACCGTGATGCGCGTAATGCGCCAGTGGTGAACGTCTGCCACAGACTCGACCACTGCCGTGTAGTCTACAGCTGAGAACGTATAGTCAGTCTGCGCCACGGCATCGAGCACCGTGCGCGCGTCCTCCGGCTCCAGGTAGATGCAGTCGAGCGTTTCCATCGTGCCGGCGCGAAAGACGCGGGCGCCACCGTCGGCAATCTGCAGGCCCTTCAAACCAAAGCGCGCCGCCATGGCGTTCACGTAGTGAAGGTCCCGACTTGATATCAGACCGACGTGTGTTCGCTCCGCCACGGCGGCAAGCCCCTCAATCACCGGTGGCGGGGGCACTACCCCATGGGGCGCAAGTGTGCCGTCGATGTCGGTAAGCACGGCCCGATAGCGCGTTTCACTGGACTTCAAGATACGCCTCTCTCGCCGATTCCTTAAAATACAGGCTCTAGACCATGTCTCAATGCGATTGTGAGTTCCCGCCCCGTCTAGTACACGGGACTCCGCAATTGCCAAGAGTATGGACCGCCAACCTCCGTCATTCCGGCGAAAAGCCTGCCCCGTACCACGATACGGGGCAGGAATCCAGGTCACGGGCCGACAAGATGGATTCCCGCGTGCGCGGGAATGATGGTCAAGACGCTGCCCCTGCCTATACCTTCAATTGCGTGCCCTGGGCAAAGCCTGCCCTCTACATGACTTGGGAGTCCAGTAAGTTCCCTTGAGAATTCTCCGTGACGGGGCAGATTTCCATCTCCGCTGGGGACTCTGGACTCCGGCCTACGCCGGAGTGACGGCGATTATGCTTGTCGCTGCACTAGACCCATGACTCAGCGTTGTTCTAGAATCGACAGCCTTCGATAGTGCTACGCATCGGCAACCTGCTGTACCGCGTGTGCCAGGCCATCAACGAAGCGGTCGATCTCCTCCTGTCCCATCGGCGTGGAAAGCGCTCCCAGCCCCTCCTTGGAGACAATAATGCCGGCGTCCATGAGGCCCCGGTGCAGCCCGCGCATGCGGGCTTCGGCTTCCGGTCCCTTCGGGATGCTGCGGTAGTTCACAATGGGCTCATCGGTCGGCACCACGAGTATGAGCGAACCGGCGCCGCTGACCTGGCCCGGCACCGCCGCGTCGGCAAAGACCGCATTCGCGCGGGTACGCAAGTCGTCGCCAAGGCCTTCCAGGCGCGTGTACGCTTCCGGGGTAAGTTGCGTGAGAGCGGCATAGCCGGCAATCGCGGAGAGCGGGTTGCCGCTGAACGTCCCGCCGGAGGCGAGCACGGGCGGCCCTGTCGTGGGATCGAGCAGCGCCATGATCTCGGCCTTGCCGCCCACTGCGCCAATCGGTAGACCGCCGCCTATGATCTTGCCAAAGACGGTGAGGTCGGGTTCGCCGCCAAAGCGCGCCGCCCCACCCTGATAGCTGACGCGGAAACTAATTACCTCATCGGCAATCAGCACAATCCCGTAGTCGCGCGTTATCTCGCGGAGAAAGGCGAGAAAATCGTCCTGCGGCAGCGGAAAGCCGGCGCGGTTACAGAGGGGATCATAGAGCAGCCCCGCAATCTCGGAACCGTGCTGCTCCAGCAGTCGAATTACGGATTCTTTGTCGTTGTAGGGCAGAGTTAGCACATCGGACTCCACTGAGTCCGCCAAGCCGCCGCTGCTGGCCACACTGTGCGGAGCGGTGGCGGGGCCCCATGTGTCCGGCTGGGAAGAGTAGCTCACCTGCACGTAGTCGTAATAGCCGTGGTAGAAGCCCTCGAACTTGGCGATGCGGCTGCGTCCCGTAAACGCCCGCGCCAGCTTGACCGCGAGCATTATCGCTTCGGAGCCGGAATTGGCAAAGCGAATCTTGTCCAAAGAGGGCACCCGTTCCACGAGCATTCGGGCCAACTCCAACTCCGGTTCGGCCGGTTCGGAAAAGGCTGTGCCGCGCTGGAGTTGGTGGAAGATAGCCAGGTTGATCACCGGGTTGGCGTGACCGTGGATCAACGCGGTCATGTTATTGAGGTAATCGACGCGTTCCACGCCCTCAACGTCGGTCAGACAGCAGCCGTTCCCACTTTGCGCATAGATAGGATACGGCTGATAGTAGTAGTGCAGCCGCGACGTGCCGCCCGGCATATAGCGGGACGACTCTGCAAATAGCTCGGCGGTCTCATTGGTCGGAGCAGAAACCGCAGCGTCCGCTTGTGTTGCAACTCCCCCTTGGCTTGGTTGCTGGCCCATAACCACCTCCTTGTGGGTGCAAGGTCTCTTGGCGATAGTATACCCAAAGTCGCCCAGTCGCAGCGGAGCAGCATGTCATTCGCGGCCTTCTATGGCGCAGGGAACGTCGTTGGTTGCTTGCAGCCTCGATACAACCTCCTCATATGCTAGAATTCCCCTACTGAACTTTGCGGTCTTGCTTTGGCCCCGGAAATCGAATGCGCGCATCACACATTCCTCGTTACGCAGATACCATCATTATCGGCGGCGGCACGGCCGGAGCCGCGGTAGCGGGTCTGCTGGCCGAACGCGGCGACCGGTCGGTGCTGCTGCTCGAGGCGGGACCGGACTACGGTCACCTAGCGGACGACCGCTGGCCGCGCGAGTTGCTGGACGGCCGCGTGCTGGCCAGCACCCACGACTGGGCTTTCACCAGCGCCGCGGCCAACGGCCAACCCAACCACGAGCTCCAGCGCGCCAAGGTGATCGGCGGCTGTTCGGCGCATAACGGTTGCATTGCCATCTGGGGCAGCCGCGCCGACTACGATGGTTGGGCCGCCGCAGGCAATGACGGCTGGTCGACGGCAGAGGTACTACCCCACTTCGAGCGAGCGATGGTGCGGCTGTGCGCGCGCGAGTTTGCGCCGGAGGAAGTTATGCCCTTCCATGGCGCGTGTTTGGAAGCGATGATTGCCACCGGCATACCCCGCACGGCGAATCTGAACAACCTGGACGAGGATGTGGGTGCGGCGTTGGCGCCGGTCAACATCCGGCACGGGATGCGCTGGAGCACCGCATTGGCCTATCTTGACCCGGTGCGGGCGGAAGACGATCTGACTATTGTCGGTGACACCCTGGTCTACAAGGTCAATCTGCGTGGCTCACGCGCAGTCTCGGTCGACGTCATCCGCGACGGGCAGCTTCACACGGTTGAGGCAGGCAGCATATTCCTGTGCGGAGGGGCCTACGGCTCGCCTGCCGTGTTGCTGCGCTCCGGTATCGGCCCGGCCGATGAGCTCGCCGCGTTAGAAATCCCTGCGCGGCTCGATCTGCCCGGTGTGGGGCGCAATCTCCACGACCATCCGGGCGTCACCATGTCGCACTTTGGAACACCGCACTTCGATTCTTTGATGGCGGACTTCATCGCCGCGGGTAAGACCGTCTTCACCGAACAGAGCCTGGCCAAGGCGCGCAGCAGCTATTGCGATGAGGCATTTGATTTGCACATTGCGCCCCTTACCGCTCCGTCTCCGAACGAAGACGGGCGCTGGGAATGCAAGCTGTTCGTCGCGCTCATGGCGCCCCTGTCGCGTGGCCGCCTCGCGCTCCGTGACAGTGATCCCCACGCAAATCCGATCATCGACACCGGCTACTTCACCGACCCCGCCGACCACGATCTGAAAGTGCTGCTCGACGGCGTCGCATTGACCAGAGAAATTGCCCGGCAGCCGCCGTTCGCCGCGTTGATCGGCGAGGAGATAGCAGAATCCGCAGCTATGGTCAGCGCCGAGGACCTGCGCCGGCACAGCCTGCACTACTTTCACCCGGCCGGCACGTGCAAGATGGGCCCGGCTTCAGACCCTGAAGCTGTCGTGGATGCCACGGGCAAGGTCCATGGCGTGGAGGGTCTCCACGTCGTCGACGCCTCCATCATGCCTACCGTCCCCCGGGCGAACACCAACCTGCCGACACTCATGCTCGCCGAACGGATTGTGGCTGCGCTCAATTAGAGCCGTCTGAGACCGGACGTGGTTCAGACTGAGGAATGCCGACCAAACGCAAGGTAGACCCTTCAGGTTGAAATTCATGGCAGATTTGGAGTCGTGTGCCGATCCGGCTCCACAGTTCGAAGCGACTTGTCAATCCGTATAGGGATCGCGGTTTCACCAGCCTTCCATGGCTCCCCCGACCCATCCTCGGCAGCCAATATTCCACCCCCACACTACCGACGAATTTTTCCGTATTCGATCTTAGATTTTTCTTACAAAAACTGCTGGATTTTCCCCAAACTGTGATGTATTGTGAAGCTAGAATTCAGGGGACACTTCGGGAATATTGGACCGCCAGAGTATCCACGCATTGCAGTGAGAAAGCCAATGTACGCTTCCCTTCAGACCGCCCATGAAACGGCGCTGCCCGGGCGTTTGATGGCCGGTCTCGGTGATGTCCGCATACAGCACCCGCCTGGGACCTTCGCCTTGTCACCGGCAAGCCTGATTTCGCTCCAAGCGATAGTGGGGAACCAGGGGATGCTCAAGGGAATCGGACTGGACTGGGGCACCGGTTCCGGGTGTCTGGCGATCGCGGCAGCCAGAATTGCCGATGTCTTTCACGTGGCTGGGCTGGACATCTCCGAGACCAGCGTGGCAATCGCCCGCGAAAACGCCTCGTGCAATGCCGTCAGCGACAAGACCTCGTTCTTCGTCGCCGACTCCTACGCGCCGTTGGCCTGCCGCGATCGCCGGTCACTGGACTCTCTGGCAAAGCGCGTGGACTTTGTCATTTCGAATCCGCCTGCCAGCGAACACGACGACGGCTTCGGTTTCCGACGCGAAGTGCTCAAGGGGGCGCGGAAGTTCTTGGCGGCGGGTGGCGTGGTATTCCTCGGCGGCTCGTCGCGCTACGGCCAGAGGGCTAAGCGGCTGTGCGAAGAGGTGCCCGAGTTTAGTTACGGCGGAGTTATCTCTAGTACCGGCTGGGTCCCGTTTGATCTTGCCCGGCCGGACTACCTGCGGTACCTCAAACAATACGCGGCGGAGGAGGAACGCGGCGGTCTGGACTACCGCTTTCAATGCAACCGTGTCCACGCGGGAGAGCCGATCAACGCACGGCGCGCACTCTCGCTTTTCGTTGCGACCGGCCTGATGCCGTTCATGGACTGGCAGATGCACCTGTTCAAGTACAACCGGCATTAGGCTGAACTGCAACCGTCAAGCGGGCCCATCGCTTGGCGGTTGGCACGCAGTCGAAGTGAATTCCACGTAGTGTTTGCAACCTACCGCAACCTCCGGGCCGAGAGTTAATCTGGCCCTGGATTTTCCACAGAATTGTGCCGTTCGCCGGCACTCCCCCGCGTTCGAACCTGAACCCTTGACCTCCGTAGACAGGACCTACTAGTCCGGTGTTTTCGCGGAGGCCGTCCGCCGATTCTGAGGAGTTACTAGAATGTCGTGGCGGGCGGCGGCCCGCTCATACTTGGCCGGCGTAACCGCCGACGTGCAAGGCCCACTGCCAACCTAGGGCTTGGCGGTACCGGCCCTGTCAGTTAAAGTCGTTTGACAAGCCGTAGGTCATGGGTTAGATTCGCCTCGACTTTCAGGGGAATGACGGTTGCCCCAGGGAAAGCGTGCCGCAACACAACGTTCAAAGGCCATCTTTCGACAATATCCGCCCAAGACTTGCGGCAAATCAACTGGCACTGTACGCGCATTAGCCCAAAGGAGAATGCTGTGAAGGTAGACCGCGGCCAATTCATGGACCAGGGATATCTGATAATTCGCAATCTCATCCCGCCTGAGAGGCTGGAATCCATGCGCGTCAGTTGCGAGACGATACTGGAGCGGCAGAAGGTGCTCTGGGCGCGGGGGCGGGGACCGGACGATCCCCCCGGCGGCGAGTACGAAACCTCTCGTCAACCCCGCGTCATGATGATGCGCCCGGGTCTCATCGATGCGGAAACCGCCAACGTCGTGGAGAATTTCTGGGTCGCTGACGAGACTTTGGAGATTGTCAGCCAACTGCTGTGCAATCCCGAGCCCTGCATTACCGAAATGATGATGATGTGCAATCCCGTCCGCGACTGGCCGGGCGGCACGGGCTGGCACCGGGACATTCACCCTGTCGACATGGCTCCACTCGATGCGCTCGCGGCGGACATGGTAGAAAACGGCCCCCGCTACACCCAGTGGAACGTGCCCCTGTATGACGATAGCGTGCTCTGGGTCATTCCCGGCAGCCATCGACGGCGCAGTACCGCGCAGGAACGCGCCGAATTGCTCGAAAACCGCGCCGGGCCGGTCACGGGCGGCATGCCGGTGGAATTAAACGCCGGCGACGGGGTCGTGTACATCAACTTTCTCAACCATACCGGCAGCAACTACACCACCAAGCAGCGGCGTACGTTGCACGGCGGCCATGCCATATTCGGCACGTACCCGGAACTTGGCTTTTTGGATAGCATGGCGCCTTGGGTCCGCGAGCGGTTTGAGTCTTTTGTCGCGCGTGGCGAACGTATGAAAGTCGTTACCGAGTCTGCGCTTCGCGCCGTAATTGCCAAAGACGAGTCCGGCTACCGCACCGCGCTCGAGACTCTGCAACCTGGCATAGGCCCCCACGGCAGAACCACGCTCACCATCTATCTGTCCAAAGTCGCCTTGCAGATGCGTTTCCTAAGGAACCCGGGGCTTCGCACTCCGGACGATATCCATCACTGGGTCGAGTCGCAGCACCCCATTACCCTGAATTGGGGGCCCGAATTCACCGCGCGCTTTTCCGATGAAGAGGCGGCAATCCTGTGGAAACGCTTCAAGGGCATCGATGCGGCGCTACAGAGCGACGAGGAGATGTTCGAGCCGGCGTTTCAGGGGCGGCCCATGCATTACTACTTCAACGAGTTGGCGGCGGGCATCGACTGCGAGTCGTTCATCGCCAGTTGGCAAGACTGACCCGAGCTTCCCCGGCACCCCGAAATTCGTATGACGTAGCTCTGCCGTCAGGGTTTTCGAGCGAGAGCACACGCTGGTACGAAGCGTGGTCGATTGGAATTTCGCAGTCTTCGCTCGCTCGATTCACACCGTCTAGCGAGAGTGAAGCCGCTGCCATTCTGCTGCCGGCACGCAACAAAACAGCCATCACTGGCTAACGGTAAGGCTGATGTTCATCTCGCCCCGCATGCCTTCCTTGTGCGCCTTTCCCCTGGGGATTCTCGTCAAATGGTAGAGCGCAGAGTGGTATCGCACCGAATCTCGACTGATGGGGCGGTATACTTAAGGGAGAGCGAAACACGATGATGTGAGCACCAGGCGATGGATTTGGCATCCCGAGGAGGATAACAGTGTTTAGCCGGATACAACGAGGTATTGCGGTTCTCATAGCGACGGCGGCGCTCATGGTCGCAGTCTCTTGCAGCGTGCAGGTAATGCAGCCACCGCCCGATCCCGCGGAAGATCCCGCGGCGTACACGAAGTACGTGGTTTCAAGCGCCATAGACTACTTCAAAACTAACGGGCGTGAGGCAACCGTTGGCTTCTACAACTCGCCGGAGAGCGTGGATGGCAATTGGTACGTCTTCATCATCGACGAGAACGACATCTTCATTGCTCACCCCACCATACCGGGCCGCCTGGGCACGAACGTCCGTGAGCGCGTGGACATCACCGGCTTCAATCACGGCGCGGCCTTGGCCGCGGCGACGGAAGCCGGCGGCTGGGTAGATTACCTGCACCGCAATCCGGCAAATGGGGAACTCCAGTCAAAGCATTCCTGGGTCGTCAGGTACGGTGGGCTGATCTTTGGCTCCGGCTGGTACGAGGTTATCGCTGAAGGGCACGCTGGGCTGCCTGACAAGTCTGACCCCGCCGCCTTCACGCAGGCGTTTGTCGAACAGGCGTTGGAACTCTACCGCGCCGAGGGGCTTGACGCCACCATCGCGTACTACAACTCGGCGGCGAGCGTGGACGGCGCGTGGTATGTCTTCATCACTGACGAAAACGACGTCATGCTCGCCCATGCCGGAGTTCCCGAGAATGTGGGGCAACCTCTTGCGGACATTCTCGGTCCCGGCGGTTATCCGGCGGGAGCACAGGTAGCAGCGGCGGCCACCGCGGAGGGCGCGTGGACGGACTACACGTACATCAACCCGGCCACAGGCGCGTTCGAGTCAAAGCATACGTGGGTGGTGCGGTACGACGGTCGGATCTTTGCCTCAGGTTGGTATGAAGAAGGCGCGTCGAAGGCGGATCCGGCGGCGTACACGCAGGCTTTCGTGGCGCAGGCCGTGCGTCTCTACGACGCCATCGGACTGGAGCAGACGGTAGCGTACTACAATACCCCGGAAAGCATCGATGGTCAGTGGTACATCTTTATCGGCGACAAGAATGACGTCTTGATTGCAAGTGCCGCTATGCCGGCGGACGTCGGGCTGCACGCCGATCAGATTCTCGGTCCCGGCGGCTATCCGGCGGGAGCGCAGGTAGCAGCGGCAGCCACAGCCGAGGGTGCCTGGACGGACTATACATACATCAACCCAGCCACAGGCGCGTTCCAGTCGAAGCACTCCTGGGTAGTGCGGCACGACGGACTGGTCTTCGGCTCCGGCTGGTACGAGGAGGGCGCTGCGAAGTCTGATCCAGCGGCGTACACGCAAGCGTTCGTGGCGCAAGCTCTTCGGCTCTACGACGCCATCGGGCGGGAAGCCACCTTTGCCTACTACAACACGCTGGAAAGCGTGGACGAGGACTGGTACGTGTTCATCGTCGATGAGAACGAGAACACCGTTGTTCACGCCACCCGTCCCGAGATCAGAGGCACCTCACCCAAGACGCGCGTAGACGTGCGCGGCAAGGCCTACGGTGAGGATCTCTTCGCTGCGACAGCAGACGGCATCTGGGTGGACTACTACTTCCTGAATCCGGCGACCGGCTATGAGGAGCAGAAGCATGCCTGGGCGGTCAGACACGACGGCCTGATCTTCGCCTCCGGCTGGTACGAACGCGCCGAGGCGGAAGACGACGCTACGTATACCCGATCCTTCGTACACCGCGCAATCCAACGCTACGACGCCCAGGGTCGTGAAGCCGCTCTGGCGTACTTCAGCTCGCCGGAGAGCGTACAAGCCCAGTGGTACGTCTTCGTCCTCGATGAGAACCAGGTCACTATCGCGCATCCCAATCCGGAGCATATCGGCCGCACGCGGGAGCAGCGCATCGATAAGCGAGACTATGACTACGGCGCCGAATTCCTCACGGCGACCGAGGAAGGCAAGTGGATTTCTTACGTCTTCCTTGACCTGGACACCAACCAGGAGCGTCTGAAGCATACCTGGTTGATCAAGCACGACGGGCTATACTTCGGTTCAGGCTGGTATGAGGATGTGAAGGAGTAGAGCCGGAGACGGCTTCTAGTTCGCGACATTAATTATCAAGAATGCGCGGAGAGCGCGGCAGGCGATGTAACCGCCTGCCGCGTTTTCCATCTCCCTCCATTCAACCGAATGCGCGTCGTTAACTGCCGTTAGTTTCTTGGGTCGCGGTTACATGAAAAACCTAATGAAGGCAGCGCCTAGATGTTGCCTTCGTTATAATGAGCCAAACCATCCGCTCAGAAAGCGATTGTGAATAAGGCGGCTGTAGCGAAAGTGTGGCTGCACAGTCGCCTGAGCGTTCAGAGAGAGATCGCTAACGCGGAGAGGGAAAAGCGCTCATGGCTGACGTGCTGCAGGCTGGTGTCGGACGGGCAACGATTACACCGCCCTTAGGGACGTGGCTGTGTGGGTTTGGCAATCGTGAGCACGGCTGCGACGCAATCCTCGACGATCTCTACGCCACGACACTCCTGCTTGCCAATGACGAGACCGCCATCGCGATCATAAGCTGCGACGTTTGCGGCCTGCCAACCCAGCAAGTCGCCACGCTCCGCGCGCTCGTCACTGAGCGCACCGGCATCCCGGCGCCGAACATCCTTATCAACACGTCCCACACGCACTCAGGCCCCATTACGAGCGCTCGCGAGGACATGTCGGCGCCCGAACTCGCGTATACGACAACGCTTGTTCACGCCATGGCCGGCAGCGTAGAAATGGCGCAGCAAAGCCTGGAGGCGTGCCGCGTCTCCCACGGCGCCGGCAGCGTGACCGCAAATGTCAATCGCCGGGTTCTGCGCGACGGGAAAGTCGCCACAATGGGCGAAAACCTGGGCGGCGCTATCGACCGGACTCTTCAGTTGCTGCGCATCGATACAGTGGAGGGTGAACCGCTAGCGGCGCTCGTACACTACGCCTGCCACCCGGTGGTGCTGCACCCGCCCAGCCACGCGGTATCTGCCGACTTTATCGGCGTGGCGCGCGGGCTCTTTGAAGCCGCCAGCGGCGCGACCATGCTCTTCTTGCAAGGCGCGTGCGGCAACATCAACCCCATCGGCCAGCCCGGCGGGATGGACATGCAGGAGCGTCTCTGGGGCGTGGGCAGCGCCGTCGGTGCGGAAGCCTTGGAGGTGTATTCGCTCAACGGGCTCCACGGCACGCTTGGCGAAACTGAGCCATTGAATCCCGTGCTTGGGGCGGCGCATGAGACGTTAATACTTGACCTGCACACGCCCAACGACCCGCCGCCCAGGATTAGGACGCAGACGCCCGCTCTCCGGTACTGGACGCCGCCGCTTGTCGGTGAAAACCAAGTTGAATTCGAGGTGCAGGCGCTCCGCATCGGCGACGTGGCCCTGGTCGGCGGCGCCGGTGAGGTCTTCATCGAGCTCGCGCAGGCGGTGCAGGAGCGCTCGCCCTTTGCCCATACGATGTACCTGGGCTACACGAACGGCGACGTGGGCTACATTCCCACGGTCGCCGCCTACGCCGAAGGTGGCTACGAAGTCGAAAGCGCCCACTTCCACTACTATCTCCCCGCCGCCGTCGCGCCGGACAGCGCCGGACGGGTGGTGGACGCCAGTGTGGCGCTTTTGGAAAGTCTTCATGAGAGTTAGCAGCTACGCGCTACGAATTCAGGCAGAAACAGTATCATCGCGAGGAAGTCAATGTTCACACTTGGCGTTATGACCGATGAGATCTCGCAGGACTTGGCCCACGCGCTCGACGTGATCGAGGAGTTCGGCGTGCGCGCTGTCGAGCTTCACGAAATGTGGGATAAGAACATTTGCGATCTGGACAGCCACGAGCTGACCCAGGTGGTGCATATGGTGCGCCAGCGCGGCTTCGCCGTGTGTGATATTGCCTCGCAATTCCTACGGTGCCCCATCGATGACCTGCACGCCTACAACGAGCACATCAAGATCCTGGAGCGCTCGATCCAGATTGCGCCGCTCTTCGATTGCCAGCTCGTGCGCTGTTTTTCGTTCTGGCGGGAAGACGATCTCGAAACCCATTGGGATACCATTCTCGAGCGATTGGAACTGCCGGTGCGCATGGCGGAGTCCGCCGGCGTGATGTTGGCGTTTGAAAACGTGCGCTCGTGCAATATTGGCACCGGCGCGGAAACCACGCGCTTGATGGAGACCATCAACTCGCCGAACCTGCGGGTAATCTGGGACCCGGGGAATGCCTACGTTTCCGGTGAGGCCCGGCCCTATCCTGACGGCTACGAGTTGGTAAAGCCGTGGATCGTCCACGTGCACGTCAAGGATGCGGTGCTCAGTCCCGAAGGTGAGTCTGTGTGGAAGCCCATTGGTGCGGGCAAAGTGGACTATGCGGGACAGTTCAAGGCGCTGGCCGACGACGGCTACGACGGCGTCGTTTCGCTGGAGACGCACTATTTCCCGGAAGGCGGCACCCGTGAGGAGGGCAGTCGGGAGTCATTCGCGGGATTGCAGGCAATCCTGACCGAACTGGGTATCGCACCTAACTAGGGCGAGAGTCCAGGCGACCTCGCACAGACCGTGCAGGAACGCTCGCCCTTTTCCCACACTATGTACTTGGACTACACTAACGGCGAAGTGGGCTACATTCCCACTGTCGCCGCCTATGCTGAGGGGGGCTACGAGGCGGAGACCGCCCACTTTCACCACAGTCTCCCCGCCACAGTCGCGCCCGACAGCGCCGGACGGGTCGTAGAATCGAGTGTAGCGCTCTTGGAGTCTCTGCACGATTGATAGCAGTCAGCAACAGAATAGTTTGGCAGACACAGCAATATCACGAGGTAGATCATGTTCACACTTGGCGTTATGACGGACGAAGTCTCACAGGACTTCGCGCACGCGCTCGACGTGATCGAGGAGCTCGGCGTGCGCACTGTTGAGCTCGGCTTCATGTGGGACAAGAATATTTGCGATCTGGATAGCCATGAACTGACCCAAGTGCTGCGCATGGTGCGCCAGCGTGGCTTAGCCGTGTGCAATATTGCCTCGCTCTTCTTGCTGCACTGTTCAATCGATGATCCGGACACCTACAACGAGCAAATCAAGATTCTGGAGCGCTCAATTCAGATAGCGCCGCTCTTCGATTGCCAGCTTGTGCGCTGTTTCTCGTTCCAGCGGGAGGACAATCTCGAAGCCCATTGGGACACCCTCCTCGAGCGCTTGGAGTTGCCGGTGCGCATGGCCGAAACCGCCGGGGTAACGCTGGCGTTTGAGAACGTGCGCATGTGCAATATTGGCACCGGCGCGGAAACGGCGCGCTTGATGGAGACGATAAACTCGCCAAATATGCGGGTGATTTGGGACCCGGGCAATGCGTATCACTCCGGTGAGGCGCGGCCCTACCCAGACGGCTATGAGTTGGTAAAGCCGTGGATCATCCACGTGCACGTAAAAGACGTGGAGCTGAACACCGCGGGCAAATTGGCGTGGCTGCCAATCGGCGGCGGCGATGTGGACTATGCGGGACAATTCAAGGCGCTGGCCGACGACGGTTACGACGGTGTGGTGACGCTGGAGACCCACTACCGGCCGGAAAACGGCACCAAGGAGCAGGGCAGCCGGGAGTCGTTCGCCGGTTTGCAGGCAATACTGGCCGAGCAGGGGATCGAGCCCAACCAGGGCTAGAGACGAGGACAATCCGCACTATTGCGGTGAGTCTCTGTGGGGGCAAGAGTCGCCCTCACCCTAACCCTCTCCCCCGGGAGAGGGAACCGGAGATGACGCCGCTCGGGCGAACCCCGCCAAATCGCAGTGCTGCGGAGGCTTGTCTCTGGCGCTGTAGCGCAGGAGTATTCGGTCACATCCGCCGTAGCGTGGATAATGGTCCATTGCCCTGGTTCAGGGAGCAACCGGTCACATCCGCCGCAGTGCGGAGGCTTGTCCCTCGTCGTAGTGCAGGAGCGATCTGTCACGTCCGCTGTAGCGCGGGGGCTTGTCCCCCGCCGTAGTGCAAGAGCGATCGGTCACATCCACCGTAGCGCGGGGGCTTGTCCCTCGCTCCGACGTAGCGCGCTCGACCAGGCACAAACTACGCCTAGGTGCGCTGCGAAGACGATTCCCCGCCCGCCGTGTATGCGGGAATGACACTCTGGCGAGCATTCCCCATGCTTGTGCGGGGCCGCTTCTCCGCTTCAAAAAGAGACATGGCCGCGCCGGTCTTGACGCCAAGTATGGCGGCGCGAACGCACGCACGAATGCGTGACGTTTTCGCTACAATAGAGGCATAAAGCATCTGCATCTCAAGGGGGAGCGCGGCATGAGCACGACAATCGGGACTTCCAAACGTACGCTTGACGAGCTCTATGTAGAGCACTTTGCCGGCTCAGCCGCGCGCTTCCAGGAAGCAGTCGAGATCTTCCCCAACGGCGCGACGCATGACGGCCGCGCCCTGAAGCCCTTTCCGCTTTACATCGAACGCGCGCAGGGGGCACACAAGTGGGACGTGGACGGCAACCGCATCATCGACTTTCTGGTCGGCCATGGCGCTTTGCTCTTAGGGCACGGGCATCCCGACGTCGTGGCAGCCGTGACTGCGCAAATGCTGCACAGCACGCACTACGGCGCGGCCCACGAACGTGAGATCGAGTGGGGCCGCCTGGTGCAGCGTCTCATTCCCTCCGCGGAGCGTGTGCGCTTCACGGCCTCCGGTACCGAAGCCACCCTGATGTGCTTGCGCTTGGCGCGCGCGTACACGGGCAAGAGCAAAGTCATCAAGTTCGAGCACCACTTCCACGGCTGGCACGATTACGTCGTCGTAGAAGAGCCGCCTGCGCCGGCACCCGCGGGGGTACCGCAGGGCACGGCGGACTCGATGCTCGTGCTCCCGGTACATGATCTTGAGCAGCTTGAAACAGTCTTTCAGAATGACCCCGACATCGCCGCAGTCATTCTGGAACCCACCGGCGCGGGGTACGCTTCGTATCCGCTCGACCCTGACTTTCTGGCGGCCGTACGCAAACTCACGCTCGATTACGGCGTGCTGATGATAATGGACGAAGTCATCACCGGTTTCCGCTGTGCGCCGGGCGGCGCGCAGGCGGCAACCGGCGTGATCCCCGATCTGACGAGCCTGGCGAAGATTCTCGCCGGGGGTCTGCCCGGCGGCGCGGTGGTCGGGCGCGCCGACATCCTGGCGCACCTGGAATACCGTGACGAACCGGGCTGGAATTCCCGCAAGAAGGTCCGTCACCAAGGCACATTCAATGCCAACCCGCTTTCGGCGTCGGCAGGCACTACCGCCTTATCCATCGTGGCCGAGGGCTGGCCGGCGCGCCACGTGAACGATCTAGCGGCGCTCCTGCGAGATGAATTCAACCAGGTCTTGGAAGCCCACGGTCTCTCCGGCTGCGTCTACGGTACGTACTCCATGTTCCACGTCTCGCTGTACAATCCCGCCAATCCCCAGGAGAAACAGTCTCCGGATGACCGCTCGCAGCCGTTCATTTCCATGCGTGAGGCCGATCCGGCGCTCTACGGCAAGATGCGACGCGGCATGCAGGTGCATGGTGTTGACTTCATGGGCGACGGCGGCATGCTCTCCACGGCGCATACCGAAGATGACGTGCGCGAGGCCGCCGCGGCGCTGGACCGCACCATCGACCTGCTGAAGCAAGAGGGCGCCATTCCGGGTGTCCGGTAAGGTTGGCGCCGACGGTGGGGATAGCGGTCAGGACTTGCTTTAGAAACTGAAGAGTCCTCCTTGGAACCTTCCCTTCGGTTTTGGTAGTTCTCTTGGGATTCATGCGGCCTCAATAGACCCTGTGACAATGCTACAATTGCCGCAATGCGGGATACCAATTTGGAAATTCCTGCAGTGATTCTTCGAAGCCTCCCAACAGGAAAGGGTGAGAGCGCGCTGCCATGAACGCTGCTGCCAACGAAGCCACGTATACGGGCCCGGACCAGGAGATCTTCGGCCAAGCGTTCTCCGATCCGATTATCGAGAACGAGATGCTCTATTCGGCGCTCACGTCGCTTGACGACATTTACGAATCTAATGCCACTCTCCTCATGCCCGTGGAGCATTTCTTTACGGCGTACGACAACCTGGAAATAGAATCTGCGGAGACGCTGACGCTCGACGGCGGTGATACTCACCTTTTGCACGTCACCTATACGTTGGGCGGCGCCACGTATCACGGCCACGCCTACGCGCCCGCTGCGCCCGAAACCGGCAAGCCTGCCTCACTGACCATTCCGGGAAGCGGTCTCAACTGCTCCGAGCCGATCTACCGCAAAGATCCGGCAAGCTACCACGACGGCATCCTGGACGCGCTGGGCGAAGGCATCAGCAATTACGTGTTCATCAAGCCCAACGAGGACTGCCTGGCGTTTCACAACGGCGAGGGCAAGGTGAATGTCAACTTCTTCGTGAATTGGCTGCTCAACAATGCCACCTCTTACTCTGCCGCGTACATCGTGAGCGCCATGGCAATTACGAAATACCTCCAGGGGCGGCACGAGAGCGTGGTGGTTGCCGGTCTCTCCCAGGGCGGCGGCGCGGCACTGCTGACGTCACTGCAGTCTCGGCCTACCGCTGCCGTCATTGCCTCCGGCTTCTCGGTCATCATGGAGCGTATCCACTGGTCGGGGCACAACCAGATCATCATCCCCGGCATCGGCCAAGCCTACAGCAACGAGAACGTGCGCAAGCAGATCAAGGCCTCGCCTACCCAGTTCCTCTTCACGTACGGCCGGCAGGAAAGCGTGATCTACCGCATAGAGGCGGAAGAGCGCTATAGCTGCGACTTCCTCGCCGAATGCTCTAACGTCCGCTGCGAATCCCACGACGAGGGCCACATCTTCCACGTGGCGATAACGAGTGACTTCCTCCGCAGCCACGGGCTATAGTGCCGAGCATTCTATTCTGCCCGGGTTGTTTCGGCAGATGGCTGGCGTGAGTGAGAGGCAAGTGGAAGGGCCTTTCCCAATTAGGCTATATCCGGCATGCCGGTTGGACACTGGCTGTTCCTTTGAGTGTGCCAATATTTGGAGCCGCAGGATGCTCCATTCGCGTCACTCCGGCGAAAGCCGGAGTCCAGGGGGTAACGGACGCTGGATTCCGGCTTCCGCCGGAATGACGGATCGGGACGTTCTTGTATCACGGTTTTGCGTCGTCTCAGGTAGAAAGCCCCTAGCTTGGGCTGCCGAACACCGCTGCTCGTTCTGATTGGGAAACGTGCTGCTATTGGCAGGCAAGCCACTTCCACTCGCCGGGAGAGCCCGCAGACACTAACCGGAGTAAAACGATTTTGGGCAATTCAGAGCACTACACCGACGAGTGGACGCCGCTCAATCCCGTCATCCTGGAGGCCCACCGCCCGCGGTCAGACGCGGTTGTAACGGCGGTCTGCACGCCGCGGCAAGCCGTCGTGGGTTCGTGGCAAAGTGTCTCGTTGCAGCTCACGCTCGGCCCAGACGGACTGTGTCAAGGCGATGCGGTTGTCGTGCAGTCCGCCACGCGGGGTCTGCAGTCGTGGCCGGCCCTGCAACACCTCATGCCCGCTGAAGCGGGGTACACGAGCGCTGCATCCGATTCCGGCAGGCGGGTAACGTGCCACGTAGTCGGCCAACATGTGCGTCTGGTCGCAGCAGAGCCGTTACCGGCGGGAGACACCCTCCGCATCGCTTACGGCGATCGAAGCGCTGGGGGGCCGGGCGTGCGCATGACCTTGGCGGCGCTGCGTCACTGGTTTCGCCTTCTCCATGTGCGCCAAGATGGCTCAGGCGCGCGCGAGGTGGTCGCCGAGCCGCCGTTCCTGGATTTGCTGCCAGGGGAGGCGCACCGCCTCGATGTGCTGGCGCCAAGTCGCGTGCGGCGCGGCGAAGCATTCGATCTGGTCGTCAAGGCGGTTGATGAACACGGCAACACCGTTGCGCCGCTGGAAGAACTTGCCGTTCTCTCGCCGGTGATTGGGACTAAGGCTACACCTGAAATAGCACTAAACGAGCGCGACCGCGCCGCGCGCCGTACATCCGTAATGCTTACAGAAGAGACGCCGCCGACGTCGCGGCTGCGTCTCGTGGTGCGCCATCCGGGGATTGAGCGGGCGGGGCACGGCAACGCCATGGAAGTGCTCGCCGCCGACGATACTTCAGATCAGATTTTCTGGGGAGACCTCCACGCGCACACCTCCCACGGCCACGCAAACGGCGAAATCGAAGACCTCTACCATTACGCCCGGGATGAAGCACGGCTCGACTTCGTGGCGCACGTAGAGCACTACACGCGCGCTGGCGAATGGCTGCACCCGTGGTGGCGGCGGCGCTATCCGGAGTGCCAAACGGTCGTGGACTTCGTGAAGCGCTCGTGGCAGGAGCGGTTGCGGTTGGCGCGGCAATTCGATGACCCAGGCCGGTTTGTGCCGCTGCTGGGCTTCGAGTGGGCGCACACAACAGGACACCTCAACGGATTCTTCCCTGGCCTGGATGCACCGCTCGTTTATCCCACGAGCTTTCGCTATCCGGCCATGACGCCTGCCTATCTCAAGGAACTGCTGAAAGACCACGAGTGGTTCGGCGTACCCCATCACACCGCCTTTCCGCTGGGTCGCGGCACCTTGGGCGGTTTCCGCTGGGAGCTTTTCGATCCTGAGGTCATGCCGTGTGTTGAGATTGCCTCCAAGCAGGGGAATGGCGAGTACTTCGGCGCGCCCTACGCGGCGCTGCCAATGGGGGTGGGCGGCACCGTGCGGGAAGGGCTGGCACGCGGGTTGCGCTTTGGCTTCGTGGGCGCGACCGATACTAACATCGCGCGGCCGGGCTCATTCACGGCCCAGGAGAAGCGCCAGCGCCTGCCGGGTCTGACGGCAGTGTTCGCGCCCACATTGGAGCGTCAGGCAATCTACAACGCTATTCGCGCGCGGCGCTGTTACGCCACCCTCGGCGGCAGACCCATTCTGCGCTTCACTATCAACGGCGCGTTCATGGGCGAGTCCTTGCGCCTGCCAAGCACCGACACCGCGAAGCACATCCAATGCGATGTTGCCGGTTCGGCGGAACTCGCGCGGGTGGAGGTCATCAAGAACGGCGAGCCATTCTTTCAGTTCGTCACAACGGATGTGGGCAGCCACAACCGCACCCACGACTACCGCGAGGAATTCCCCGACACCACCCCCAGCCAAGCGGGCGACTATTACTATCTGCGCGTGCAGCAATGCGACGGCGCCCTCGCCTGGTCCAGCCCGATCTGGATTGATCTTGAAGGATAGGGGACGGAGCGCACGAACAGGCTATATGAACGTCTCCAGCGCCACGAAGACGAAGAACACCGCCGAGAGGGAGCTGTTCACGTGAAAGAAGGCGGTGTTGATGCGGGAGAGGTCGCGGGGGTTCACAAGCAGGTGTTCCCAGATGAGCAATCCCGCCACGGCCGCGATGCCGAGCCAGTAGAAGAGCCCGAGGTTGAGCAGCGCGCCCACCGCCGCGAGACACAGCGCCGTCGCCATGTGGGAAAGAGCGGAGAAGATCAGCGCTCCCGGTATGCCGAACCTGGCGGGCACGGAATACAAGCCCTCCTTCAAATCGATCTCGTAGTCCTGGCAGGCGTAGATCATATCGAAACCCGCCATCCAGGTCACCACCGCCGCGCCGAGCAGCACCGTGCTCCAATCGAATTCGCCCGTAACCGCAATCCAGCCGCCCATGGGGGCCATAGAGCCCGACACGCCGAGCGCAAAGTGGCTGAGCCACGTGAAGCGCTTCGTGTAGGAGTAGAACACCAGCCAAAAGATCGCAATCGGCGAGAGCAGCACGCAGAGCCAGTTGAGCATCGCCGCCGCAAAGACCATGAGCGCGAGGTTGAAAATACTCGCGCCCCACATGAACTGCGGTGAGAGAATGCCTTGCGGCAGGGCGCGAATCGCCGTGCGCGGGTTGCGGCTGTCCAGGTGGCGGTCGATGATGCGATTCAATGACATGGCGGCGGTTCTGCCGGCGGTCATCGCCACCGTGACCCAGATGAACTGCCACCAGGTCGGCAGGCCCTCCGCCGCCAGCAACATGGCGAGATAGGCGAACGGCAGCGTAAAGGCCGCGTGTTCGATCTTGATCGCTTCCAGGAACACGGGCACCTTGCGGATGACCGCTCCCACCGTTGAAGTGGTTGCGCTCACGCTTCTCCCCTCAGACTTCCAGCCTGCGCGAAGCTAACGGTCATCGAGCAATTCCGCTAGCAGTGTTTCCAGAACATCTATTGGCAACGGGCCGATAAACTTGGCGGCGATTTCGCCATCCGGCGTAATGAAATACGTCTCGGGTATGCCGGACACGCCGTATTCGATGGCGATCTTGCCTCTGGGATCAGGGCCGCTGTCATACGTCTGCCCGTACACTTTGCGAAACTCCGCCGCCGCCTCTTCCGAATCCCATAGGTTAATGCCCAGGATGACGACGCCGCGCTCTGCGTAGCGCTTTTGAGCCTCCTCGAGAGTTGGCGCCTCGGCCCGGCAGGGAGCGCACCATGAAGCCCAAAAGTTGATGATAACGGGTTGGCCGCGAAAGTCGCTGAGCCGCACCACGCGGCCGTCGCTCAGCGTCAGGGTAAAGTCCGGCGCGGGCCGGTTGTCCTGGCGCAGGAGCGTCGGCTCCAGATTGATGCCGGGCGAGAAGCCGCCCAATTGCCCGCTCTGGGTAAGAACGTAATAGAGCAGCGCCAGTAGTCCCGCTACCATCGCGACGAAGAGCGGTGTGAGAATGTACCGCAACGGTATACTTCGCGGCGCCGCGGGCGTGCTCACTGCACGATCTCCCAGATGTGCTCGACCAAGTAGGCAAGATCATCGCCCCGAATGACGGCGGTGCGTCCATCGAGTCGTTCCTGCCGCCGCGAACTGAACACACTTCGATCCCAGTATTCCGTATTCGTGACAGTCACCTGGATCTCATACGGCGGCACCAATTCCCAGACTGGGGGGAAAGAGGCAGCAGCAATCGCGCACTCTACCGCTTCACTGAGTTCCGCGCGCACCACACCAGGGATACGCAGCTTGGCGGCTTGATACCCAAAGCCCCACTTGGTATTGCACGTCCGCACGCCCGGCAGCAAGGCTTCCGCCTCGGCGCAGGCGTGATTGTCGCCGCTCACCAGCGCCACGGGGACGTTCTGTGCGCCGCACAGCGCGGCGTGGATGCCGATAGTGCCGAGTTCGTGCCTGTTGACCAGCACACGTGAAATGTCCGGCGCGAGGGTCTGACAAAGCACCGCTCCCCACGTGCCGGCCTTGGCAGGATGTCCCAGCAAGACGGCGGCATCCGCATCAGCCAACTCGGCGAAGCGCACCTGTTGGTGCTCGCCAAAGGTATAGGCTGCGCCGGCATGCAGCAGGTCTTCATGAAACGGCACCAGGCCGGTGGCGTCGTGCACAACGATTTCCTGCGCGCCCGCCCCTTGTGCACCTTCCACGGCGGCTGAAATCTCGCGGGCCATCAAGCCGCGCGCTTCATCAAACAGAAAAGGAGCCTCACTCTGCGGGTCCACCTGGTGACGATGCACCACGCCGGCGGTACCGGCAAAGAGAGCGATAATGACGACTTTCATGGGATTAGTCCTAGCAAGCTAGGGTACGTCGCTGCTTGTTTGGCAGTCGTGCACAACCTGCGTGGCAGCGAGCTCTGCCACCGCGTTAAGTCGAATTCCCGCCTCGAATTGTATCAAGTAGGGAGCAGGCTTTGCGCGGGAATCACCAAGGCTTTGCCTAGGCCGCACAAGAGAATGAAGATGAACGCACATCTCTCCGCTGAGGGCTGCGCGAAGCCTGGGCTTTGCGAAAGCCCGGGTCGAAGCATGCAGGGAGAGAACAGGGTACGAAGTTGCTACCTGCTACCTCCGCCGTTCACCCTTCGACGATGCTCAGAGCTTGCCCCGTACTCGATACGGGGGCGAACGGCTTGGGCACGCTATTTTCAGATAAATGACGGAGGTCGGCTTTCTATTTCTTTCTCTAGCAATGGCGGCTAGTTACTCGTACTACCGAGCGCTTACTTAAGGCGCATCCTTACATCGTCGGCCCGATACGGTGCGGAGCAAATTCGCGATGTCCCAGGATTTCGGTTGCCGTCAACAGGCCGTTGACGGTATCAATCGTGAGATCGAAGAGCTGCTCGCCCAGTTCACGGATGCTCGCAGTACCATCCAGCACCGGCACGCCGGAGAAGTCGATGTTGTCCTGCATCTTCTCAACGGTCTGCGGATTGGCGCATACCTTGATCACCGGCGCGACCGGATTACCCAGCGGTGACCCACGCCCGGTGGTGAAGATGCAAACCTGCGCGCCGCCGGCGATCATGCCGGTAACCGACTCCGAGTCGTAGCCCGGCGTGTCCATCACGACCAAGCCCTTCTTGCTGGGGTATTCGGCGTAGCCGATCACCTCTTCCAACACAGTCGTGCCGCCCTTATAGATGCAGCCGAGCGACTTCTCCTCGATGGTCGTCAGCCCGCCTTGGATGTTCCCCGGCGCGGGATTGGCACCGCGAATGTCGACGCCCATGTTCAAGGCATCCTCTTCGGCTTTGCGCACTACGGCCAGGAGCTGCTCGCCGATGTCCGGTTCGCGCGCCCGTTGGGCAAAGATGTGCTCCGCGCCAATGAACTCCGCGGCCTCGCTGATCATCACCGTGCCACCGGCCTCTACCAACATGTCGGATACCACGCCGACGACTGGGTTGCTCGACAGGCCGCTGGTGGTGTCCGATCCGCCGCATTCGGTGGCCAAGACGAGCTCCGAAAGGGAAAATTCCTCTCGCTGCATGGTAGACAGCTTGGCCTGCAGCTTCTGCGCCATTTGCGCGCCTTCCTGGATGGTCCTGATGGAGCCGCCGGCCTCCTGGATTACGATGAGTTCCACCGGCTTGCCGGTTTTTGCGATGCCTTCGGCGATCAGCGGTGCCTCCGCCGTCTCACAGCCCAGTCCCACGACGATGGCCGCGCCCACGTTCGGATTGCTGCCAGTGCCTACCATAGTGCGCACAAAGAGGTCCGCGTCCGGGCCGAGTTGGCCGCACCCGTACTGGTGAATGGTCGTCACCGCACCCGGCACCAGTTCCGTGATGCGCTGACCCACGGTGGACGAGCAGATCACGGACGGCAGGATTGCCAGATGGTTGCGAATTCCCACGCTACCGTCCGGTCTGGCGTAGCCTTGAAATGTCTGTGCACGTGCCACGGTGTTAACCCCTTCTTGCGGCCTGCTGCAGTCCTGAGGCCGGTCCGTAAAGCGTTGTTCACCCTCGTATTGTACTCTTCTCGTCAAAATGGTGTTGCCCTTGGGGGAATAACGGGTACCGTCGCCTGCCCTGCCCGCATCCACCCACGGCGCGCGGCCCGGTAGTCACAGCGAAAAGCCCGCTGGGCGCCCAGCGGGTCTCACTGGATTCACCTCTTCGACAGTTGGCGGCAGTCCAAATTGCACAGTTCTGCGGCAATTAAGCAAAAATCCGGGCAGAATTTACAGAAAACGGGGTTCATTTGACATTAAAGTGCATGTAGCGTACGGTGAATCACTGTGCTACTACACAATTCTGCTTGTGACGCTGAACGAGCAATGCGAGAATGCAGAAAGTGCTAAAACGATTCGCCGAGTGACCGTGGCTCTAGGCCCATTGATGAGGAGACAGCATACATGCCCAAGATCGTAAAATTCAGTGAAGAAGCACGTCACGCCATGATGACTGGCGTTGGATTGGTGGCCGATACGGTGCAAGCTACCCTGGGCCCGAAGGGCCGCAACGTGGCGCTGAGCTATAAGGACAAAGTCCCGATCGTTACCCATGACGGTGTCACCGTGGCCAAAGAGATGGAGCTGGAAGACAACTTCGAGAACATGGGCGCCCAGCTCATGATTCAAGCCGCGAGCAAGACGAATGACGTTGCGGGTGACGGCACTACTACAGCTACGGTGCTTGCGCATACCCTCATCACCGAGGGTCACCGTCACATCGTCTCCGGCGCCAATCCCATGATCCTGAAACGAGGACTGGAACAGGCCGCCCGCGCCGTGGTCGAAGAGCTGCGGAAGTCTTCTACACCGGTCTCGGGCAAAGAGCAGGTAGCGGAAGTCGCCACCATCTCCGCCGCCGATACCGGCATTGGCAAACTCATCGGCGAAGTGATGGATAGAGTGGGGCGGGACGGTCTGATTACCGTCGAAGAGGGGCAGAGTCTTGGCATCTCCGTCGAGTACGCGGAAGGCATGGAGTTCGATCAGGGCCTGCTTTCGCCGTACTTCATCACTGACGCCATCAATATGAGGGCGGTGATCGAGGACCCCTACATCTTCATTACCGACCGGAAAATTGAATCGCTGGAAGAAATCCTGCCGCTCCTGGAACGCCTGGTGCAAGCCGGCGAGAAGAACCTGGCTATTATTGCCTTGGAGATTGAGGCGCACGCCCTGGCAATGCTTGTCACGAACAAGTCGCGCGGCATTCTGAACTGTATTGCCGTGAAGGTTCCTGGGTTCGGCGACCGCCGCAAAGAGACGCTGCGCGACATCGCCATACTCACCGGCGGCCAGTTGATCTCGGAAGAGGCTGGGAAACGCATCGACGAGGTGGAAGTCGCGGACCTCGGCCGCGCCCGCCGCATTGTCTCCGATAAAGACACCACTGCCATCGTCGAGGGTTATGGCAGCCAGGATGAGATCAGCGCCCGCATCAACCAGATCAAGTCGCGCTTGAATGATGGCGCGCCGGAGTTCGACCGCGAGAAGCTGGAGGAGCGCATCGCCAAACTCTCCGGCGGCGTCGCGATGATCCGCGTAGGCGCAGCCACGGAGATTGAGATGAAAGAGCGCCGAGACCGGGTGGACGACGCTCTCTCGGCCACCCGCGCCGCAGTGGAGGAAGGCATCGTGCCCGGCGGCGGCATCGCTCTCATCAACGCCATGTCCGGCTTGGATAGGCTAAAGTTGAAGGGCGATGAAGCGATTGCGATACCCATGATGCGTGCGGCGCTGGAAGCGCCCCTAAAGCGCATCGCCCACAACGCCGGCCTGGATGCCTCGGTCATCGCGCAGGACGTAAGCCGGCTGAGGAAGAGCCGCCGGAACAAGAACATGGGATACAACGTGCTCACGGGCGAGTATATCGACATGATTGAAGCCGGCATCATCGATCCGCTCAAAGTGACCCGGTCGGCAGTGGAGAATGCGACCTCCGTAGCCTCGATGGTGCTCACGACCGAGGCGCTGGTGGCAGACGTCCCGAAAGAGGATGTCGAATATGAAGGAGCGCCCGAGTACTAGACGCGCTTCGCAGTCGGACGAAGAATGGCCCCTCCCATGCGGAGGGGTTCGTTCATTAAGCGACGCCGTCAGCAATAGCGGTCCCTCGCGGTAGGGCTGGCGTGTTCCGCGGGTAGCAGCGGCCGCATTCGGCGTGCGCAGGCTTGCCTCCTCGGCGTATATGGGTAGCGGACCGCATCCACGGTGTGCAGTTCGATCCCCTGCAGACCAGACCGCAGGGGTCGCAAATGTCTTGCCGCCCGTAGAGACCGGCGAACTTGCCCGCTCAGGTGATTCTAAAGCGTAGGTGATACTATGTATTCAAGGGTTGAATGTGCCGCTACAAAGGAGTAGAAGTCATGAATAGGCGCGCACTGCTCATAGCCATTGGCTTGATCGTCGTCGTGATTGGCGGAGGCGTGGCCTGGTGGCTGGTATCGCCTCTTTTCATCAATACCGTCGTTGAAGAGGAGTTGCCGTTTGAGATTCCGACCGCCGCAGAAATGGAGGACATGTCCGAAGAAGAGCTCGCCAAAGTGACCACGGAAGTGATGGACGCGGCAGCCAAGATGCCGGACAAAGAGATGGAAGAAGACATGCCGGAAATGGCAGACGACGCGCAGCCCGTGGTGGTGGCGCAAGGCCAGTTTCGGGATGCGGATGAATTCCACAAGGGTTCCGGTTCGGTAACGCTCTACCGCCTGCCCGACGGAACGCACCTGCTGCGGTTCGAGGACTTCCGCGTCACCAACGGACCGCAACTGCACGTCTTGCTGGCAAACCACGCGGATCCGGTAAACCGTGACGACTTGCAGGACGCCGGGTATGTCGATCTCGGCGGGTTGAAAGGCAACGTGGGCAACCAGAATTACGAGATTGGGACCAACATCGCAGTCGACTCCGTCAAGAGTATCGTGATCTACTGCAAGCCTTTCCACGTGGTATTTTCCACGGCCACGCTCAGCAGCGAAGGAAACTAGGGTCAAGCTTGCCCGCCACACTTCCTTAGACTTGATACCCCCGTGCCTAGGCACGGGGGTATTCTTCATTGACGGCGCTTATGGAAAAGAGTCTCCTCGCACTCCCTCATCCCCTGTACGACAGGAAGTCGTAGCGCGGTAACTTGCACTCCGCCCCTTAGGACGATACGCAGTAGGACGAGGGGAAAAGATGGATTCTCGCGTACACGCGAATCACCATGCCTTGCCCAGACCACACAAAATGAACGCCGAATCTCTCCGTTCGTGCTGAGGGCTGCGCGAAGCCTGGGCTTTACGAAAGCCCTTGTCGAAGCATGAACGGAGAGATGAGTGCTGAACGATGAGTTACTCACTTCCTCCGGCTTTCACCCTTCAACGCTGCTCAGAGCCTGCCCCGTACCGGATACGGGGCGAACGGTAGATTGGCTCTTTCATAGCAATGACGGAGCGTATGGCGGTCCTATTCGCAAGCTGTGCCAGTCAGCAGTCAAGGCTAAGCTATTTGGGCGCAGGTTTGAAACCTGCGCTACCGAATTAACAGAAAACACCGAGGAAGATCGCAAAGAATGCGACCGTCCTCGATGTATTCCACGCTTTCACGGATCTTGACTTGGCGGATATCCAAGTCAGGCTTTCATTGAACGCGTCAGGCCCGAAAACTTCGGCTCACGCGGGATCCGGCGCAGGCGAGGTCTGTGCCGGTGACGTTTCAGTTTTCGCAACACGTACCGGCTGCTCGGCTTGGCGCGCCAACGGCCAGAAATAGAGCGCGGTAGCGGCAGCCATGATCAAGGCGGCCGTGAAGACATGCCCTACCCGCAGCACCCCAGGCAAGCCCAACAGGACCTGCGTGAAACCGAGCATAATCTGCAGGGCGAGCAGAGCCAGGACCAGAAAGCCCAGCATTTTCGCCGTGCCTCGATCCATGCGAATGCGCCAGCCCGCCAGCAAGGCTAGGGTGACGGAAAAGACGTAAGCGGAATAACGATGTCCCATGTGCACTTCTTCAAGGAGGCGGGATGTTCCACCGCCGCCATCGCAACTAAAGATGCCATGGCACGCAAGACCGGCCGACGAGCCAACGACAAATGCCCCGGAAATCACTACGAGCAGTCCGGCAGCAAGAGCGGCAATACCGCGCCACTTCGGCATACCGTGTATGCTGAGCGACCCGGTCTGCACCTGCACCGCACCCATCACCATCAAGGAGATGAAGAGCATGGAAATGGTGAGATGCGAACCCACGAGCAGAGCCGGTAATTCCGTGAGAACCGTCACGGCGCCGAGAACAATCTGCACAACCAGCAGGCTCGCAAAGGCGAGCACAATGGGACGTATCTGGCGCAGGCGGCCTTGGCCGAACCACGCCTTGACGAGCACCCAAATCACGCCAACGGTCAGGAACAGCGCCAGGAAGCGATGCACAAACTCAATGACCGCCGCGGTCTCGAAGGGCGGAATAACTTGACCGGAACAGAGCGGCCAATCGGGGCACCCAAGTCCTGATCCGGTTGCCCGGACCGTTGCTCCCCATAGAATGTGAATGAGAGCCAGCGCAATAACGCCCCACATCACCCACTTCATTCGCGAATCAGACTGCCTTACTTCGTAGCTCACCTTGTCCTCCTCTTGTAAACTTGCCGTGCTTAAGTGTATCACCAATCACTCTCAGATGGTATGGGAAAGAGGAACTGTCCAGGTTGCCACGCGACATTAACCGTGTCATTATCATGGGCGTAAATGGTTGTCAGCGATTGACGCCGCCTGTATCCAGCAGTTCTCGCATCGCCTGGAAGTCTCATGCGAGTGGCCAGTGCGGTAGTAGGCGGCAAAGTTAACCGTGCAATACGCGCTTGAGCAAGGAGGCACTCATGTCGGAGAGAATCAAGGTTGTTGCGCTCGAATCGGCACACCCCCACATCCATAGCCTGATCACGCAAACGCAGGAGTTGGAAGGCGCGGAGTTTGTAGGCTTTGCCGATCCCAACCCGGTACATCGCGCCCGCACCAAGGAACGCAACGGCTTCGGCGACGACATGGTCTTTGCCGACTATGAGAAGCTGCTGGACGAACGCCAGCCGGACGCGGCCATCATCTGTTCCACCAATGCCGATCACGTCAAGTACGTGGAGGCGCTGGCGCAACGCGGCGTCAACATTATGCTGGAGAAACCGTTTGCCGCGAGCCTCTCCGATGCCGACCGCATGATTGCGGCGTGCGAGCAGCATGGCGTCACGTTGATGATCAATTTTCCCACGGCGTGGGGTCCGGCCTTGCGCCGGGCGCGCGAGATTGCCCAGTCCGGCGCGCTGGGCCAGGTCTTTCAGATCGCGTTCCGCGGCGGGCACATGGGGCCCACCGGCGACCATGACACGTGGTGGTACCGTCCGCAGGACGGCGGCGGCGTGCTGCTGGACTACTGTTGCTACGCGGCAAACGTGTTCACGTGGATCCTCGGCAAGCAGCCCCGCCAAGTGTGCGGCATGGCCGATACGCTCGTAAAGCCGGTCAGGTCCGAAGACAACGCCGTGCTGCTCCTGCGTTACGACGACGCGCTCTGCGTCAGCCAGGCTACTTGGACGCGCTTCGGTCCCGAGCCGATCCACGGGCCGGTCATCAACGGCACGGAAGGCAGCGTGAGCATGGTTGGCCGGGAACAGCTCAAGCACTGCACGCAGGAGAACCCCGAAGGCGTCATCGTCGACGTGCCGCCGCTGTCGGAGCCGCACATGCAGAACGGTCCGGCGTATTTCGTCCACGCGCTACAGAACGGTACGCCCATCGAAACGCCCTGCGACCCGGCGTTCAACCGGGACGGCCAGGAGATCCTGGAGGCGGGCAAGATAGCGGTGCAGACCGGCGTGACGGTGAACCTGCCCATACTCCCGGCCTAAGGCTGGGAGGCCGTTTCGACCGCTGGGCAACAACGGATGAATGAGAGGGAGCGCAGGACGCTCCCTCTCATATTTTCGCGACTTTCCGCCAATCGGAACTTCCTGGTCCTTATGTAAATTCACTCTGGGCCTTTCGACGCCCACTTATGCCGGGCCATTCTTGTCCCATGACTCTCAGCTCGTTACATCCACTGCTCATCGCTTCTGCTGTCCGCCCCTTCCGAACTACCTAAGTCCGTTTTTCTGAGCTTCTTGCCTCCGTTCGTCCTATGCTTCTGTCGTCCGCCCTCCGGACTACATTCCGCCATTCGCCCTGAGATTCTCGATTCTCATCTCCACTCACACTGAGGCTTTCATCTCCATTCACCCTGGTATTCTCATCCTCATTCACCCTTGGGTCTTCGTATCGATTTATCCTGAAGTTCCCGTCTCGAGCCGGCCTGTGCTACTAATCGCCGTTCAACCTGAGCCTCCTTCCTCCGTTCGCCCTGAGCCTGTCGAAGGGTGAACGGAGGAGCGCACGGAAAGCCCCCCTGGTTCTCTCTCAGTCCCAACGCACTTTGAGAAATCGCGCAATAACCTCGTGTTCGCGGCAATCCACGCGCAATTGAACCCCTAAACGTCTTGACTGCACCATATACCCCCCAGTAGTATATATACAAGGGAATGGTATACTCTAGCCGTGTGCGCAGCCAACCAGTCCGCGGCAGCCGCGAGCAGAAGCACCGGTGAAAGAAGTAGACGGCTGGGCCGACTGCCATTCCGTCGCATGTGGAGAATAACCGTATGGCAACCGCCGAACGTATCCGGGAAGAGGATTCACTCTCGTTCGCCGTGCAGGGCATGACCTGTGCCGCCTGCGTCTGGCGCATCGAAGAGGCCGTCTCGGATGTACCGGGCGTGAACGAGGCCACCGTAAACCTGGCAACTGAGCGCGCGCACGTGACCTACCAACCCGCACAGGCAACGCCTGCTGCCATCGCCCAAGCGGTTACGGAGGCAGGCTATACGCCTGCGGTTGTCAAGCGCACGTTGCGCGTCGGCGGCATGCAGGACGCCTCAGCCGCAAGCCGGGTGGAAGCCGCCCTCCGTGCCGTGCCGGGAGTTCTGCGGGCGGACATCAACCCGGCAACGGAACAAGCGCTCATCGCCTATTTCCCCGACGTTACGGACATCGCTGCGTGCCAGGAAGCGGTTGCCGGCGCCGGCTATTCGCTGGAGGATGCAGAGGATGCTGAGACTGCAGCGGGCCACGGCGACAGAGCACAGGCAGCCGCCAGTGCCGAGCGGCGGGCATTGACTATTCGCCTCGGTATCGCCCTCGCGCTTGCCGCCGCTATCCTCCTTGGCAGCATGGGCGGGGCCTTCTTGCCGTTCCTGCACGGCTCGTTCGTGGACAACCCCTTCCTGCTCTGGGCGCTGGCAACGCCGGTGCAGTTCTGGGCGGGCTGGCAATTCTACCGGGGCGCGTGGGCCACCCTCAAACACTTCGCCTTCGACATGAACGCGCTCATCGCGATGGGCACAAGCGCGGCTTATTTCTACAGCGTGGCGGCGGTGCTGGCGCCGGGCTATTTTGGCAACCAGGCCCTGGAGGGAGCAGCGCCGCTGTACTTCGATACGGCGGCCGTCATCATTGCTCTGATTCTCTTGGGACGATACCTCGAGGGGCGCGCGAAGCGCCAGACCGCGGCCGCTATTCGCGCGTTGATGGACGTTCAACCGCAGACTGCTTTCATCATCCGTGACGGCACAACTGAGGAGGTACCGCTGGCGCAGGTAGCGGTGGGTGACGTGTTGCAAGTGCGGCCCGGCGATCGGGTGCCGGTGGACGGCGTCGTCATAGACGGACAAAGCGCGGTGGATGAGTCAATGCTCACGGGCGAGAGTATGCCGGTGGAGAAAGGTCCCGGCGCCGAGGTGGTAGGCGGCGCGTTGAACACCACCGGCGCCTTTCGGTTCCGCGCCGCGCGGGTGGGCAAAGACACCGCCCTGGCACACATCGTGCGCCTGATTGAAGAGGCCCAGGGCTCCAAAGCGCCGCTCCAGCGGCTGACGGACCGTATCGCCGCTCACTTTGTACCCGCGGTAATTGGCGTAGCGCTCTTGACCTTCCTCGTGTGGTATCTCGTTGGACCGGAGCCGGCATTTACGCCCGCGTTGTTGGCCTTTGTAGCGGTACTCATTATCGCGTGTCCCTGTGCGCTGGGCCTGGCGACACCAACGGCGATCATGGTCGCCATGGGCACGGGCGCGGCCAAGGGTGTGCTTGTGCGCGATGCGGAAGCGCTGGAGCGCTTGCACAACGTCGCGACGGTAGTCTTCGACAAGACGGGCACGTTGACCCAGGGCCGGCCGCAAGTGACCGACGTGCTGGCACACGGCCTCCCAGCCGCGGAGGTGCTGGGCTTCGCCGCTGCGGCGGAGCAGTCCAGCGAGCACCCACTCAGCCAGGCGGTAGTGCGCGCGGCGCAAGCAGAGCAACTTGAGGTCCCACCGGCCGGCGACTTTATTGCCGCACCCGGTCGCGGCATTCGCGCCGAGGTGGCGGGCTCGCTGGTGCGGGTAGGCAACCAGGCGTACCTGGCAGAGAGTGACGTCCAGCTCGACGCGCAAGGCGATCTGGTGTCCCGCGCGCAGGCACTTACCGCATACGGCAAAACCGTTCTCTTCGTGGCTGTTGATGGGGTCTTAAGCGGTGTCATTGCGGTCGCCGATACCCTGAAGCCGAGCGCGGCGCAAGCGGTAACGGCTCTTCGGGCGCGCGGGCTGAAGGTCGAAATGCTTACAGGAGATGCCGTGCCCACGGCGCGGTCGATTGCCGGGCAAGTGGGCATTGAGCACGTGGCGGCGGAGGTCATGCCCGGGCAGAAGGCGGCGGTGATCGAGCAGCGCCAGGCAGCGGGTGAGGTCGTCGCTATGGTCGGTGACGGCATCAACGACGCGCCGGCACTAGCCCGCGCCGACGTGGGTATCGCGCTGGGGGCCGGCGCCGACGTGGCGCTGGAAGCCGCCGACATTACGCTCATGGGCGAGAACCTCGGTGCTCTGGATACCGCCTTCACGCTCTCCCACGCCACGCGCCGCACGATCTGGCAGAATCTCGGCTGGGCATTCGGCTACAACGTGGTGCTCATCCCCGTGGCGGCGGGCGTGCTCTATCCCTTTTTCGGCATTGTCCTCAACCCCATGTTGGCGGCAGCCGCCATGGCTTTCTCATCGGTCTCGGTGATCATGAATTCTCTGCGACTTCGCAGATTCTAGGATCACAACCTGTCCCGAAGTGCCAGCAGCCGAATGCCCGGCAATTCACCCGGGATCTTCACGGAGCGCAATTGCTACGAGCGTAGACTATCTCGTTGCCAGACTTGACTGCTCCTCCGCTGTGCCAAGAACTAGAGCGTGCTCTATGCCGTCATTTCCGGGCAGGCTCGCCCCTGTGTAGGGGCGCAGCATCCATTTGCTCTGACTGCTTTGGAATCCGGCTTCCACAGAAGTGACGGCATATGAGGCGGGGGACAGGCACCGCGCTAGAACTCGGACGAGACTTCGATTCCTCCTGCAATTTTCAGAAACCAAGTGCATAGTAAGCTCAGGACACAAGACCCTCGCAATGCGGCAGGGGAAATCCCTTAGAATAGACTTGATGCAAGCACGAACGCGCCCACTCAAACAGGTTGAATACGGGCCGTCTCGCCGCCCACACCCTATGGAAAGGATTTCACCTATGGCCAAGTGCGCTACCTGCAATGAGTCGGTAGAACCGGCCACTGCGGACCACAAGGTTGAATACCAGGGTACCGTCTATTACTTTTGCTGCGGTCACTGCCAGGCAGCCTTCGAGCAAGACCCGGAGCGGTATGCCGAGGGGTAGCCGTCGCAGTGGCAGAACAGCCCAACCGCTGCTGACCGCTTGCGCACGCATGAGATCCAGCGGGCATCGCGCGGGATTCTTACAGTCACATCCGTGTAGTGTCTAGATTCTTACCTAAATCTTAGACAACAATCCAAAGACCCTGGATTCCTTGCTATATAAGGAATTTCCGGCATCTCTGACCTTCAATATGCCTTGCCTAGTCCTGCCCCAGCGGCGGGACTAGGCTCTTTAATGCTTGACATTCTGCGTCATCGTGGAATTATGGACTTAACCTTCGGCGCAGGGCGGTTTACGGATTGACACCGCGCCAGCGCCACCATACCAAGGCGTCGCTTGGCGCTCCGGCCTGACGACACGAGCGCAGCCTCTGGCGATTGCCAAACATCTAAGCACTGCACCCTTTTGGGGGAAAGGAGCAGAGCAATGCTTACCCGTCGTTTGTTACTCGGCAGCGCAGCAACTCTCGGAGGCGCGGCGGCGCTTGCGGCCGGCTGCAGCACAGGGAGCAACTTGCTTTCACCGCCCAGCGCGCCGGCAAGCCGTGACTTGAATCTGGCTGCATACACAAGGTCGATCAATCTGGCCATGCCCTACGGCAACTACACGGACGAGCACAACAATGAAGACAGATTCGAACAGGCCCTGGCAACGTTGGAGGCAGATGAGGACAATGCCTTCGGCCCCAGACTCGGTGAGTACTCGCTTTCCTTGCGGTTTGTGGAGGACTTTACGCCGCAGATAGAGCAGCCCAAGACTGTGGAAGAGGCAAGGGCGAATCAGGAGGCCGCGCTTGCTGCGGTTGCCGAAACCCTGGATACCTTGGAAGCAGATCTGGTAACCCTGTGGCCGGAAGAGGCGAGATGGTGGGGCGAAAAAGGGCTTCTCTTACCACTAGACCGCTTCAGCGGTGCTGAAGAATCCGAGCTCAATCGCGAGTTCTTCCCCACCGTGCTCAATCAGTACCGGCGCGACGGCGCGCTCTACGCCCTGCCCGTGGACGCGATGCCGCTGATGCTCTTTTACGACAAGCGCTACTTGATGAGTAAGGGGGTGCCAGCGCCGGACACAACGTGGCATTGGGATGACCTGGTGAGGAATGCCACCACCCTGACTTCCTCTAGACAGGATGGCACCGTGGCGCGTTGGGGCCTGATTGCACACGGGAATGGAATCTCGTGGGCATTGTGGCAGAATGAAGCGATCATTGTTGACGCGGACACGGGGCAGTGCCGCTTGCCTGAGCCGGCGGCTTGGGAAGCGCTGCAGTTCGTGCACGACCTGCTGCACACGCATCGTGTGTCGCCGCTGGCGGAGATGCGAGACCTCTGGGACTACTTGCGAAGAACACCGCCGGCTATGTTCTACGACTATCCGCCTATTGTTCACAATCAGAGGGACAGTTTCCGCATAGCGGCGCTGCCTCAGGGCAGGGTGCCCGCCACGCCGGTGCGCACCAGCCTTGGCATCGGCATTGCCGCCCGCACACGGAGGACAGAGGCGGCGTTCATGGCGCTGAAAGGGTTCAACCGCGCCATGCAAGCGCACGTGGCCATACCCGCCTGTCGGGAAGCAGCCGCGCGCCTGGCAGACATCCGCCCGGATATCGGTCCGGAGGAAGTGGTGGCGGTCCAGCACTCTTTGGAACATGGACGCGAGTATCCGCAGCACGGGCTGCCATTGCGCATCATGTGGGAAATCACTCAGGGCCTCGGCCGCGGCGACGACGTGTCAACCATTGTGAACCAGGCCTGTAGTATCGCCCACGAGTATTGAGTGATGGTCACTAAGTAGTCCCTTGGAGTTTAGACTTTGCTTCAGTGTGGATGATCTTGACCGGCCCTCGGGCGGATACGTTTGGAATCGTAGTGCTAGCGTTTACCCCTGGCACGCCGGCAATCCGTAGCGCGGGGGCTTGTCCCCCGCTTGCCGGCGCGAGAATTGGATACCCTTGTGTACCATACGAATTGGGGCATGCGGATTCACTCGTGAGAGTGCACGTCGCGGCCCTGAGGCTGTAGAGAATCCGAGAGGAGCAGAACCATGCTCACGCGCCGAGCGCTACTCGCAGGCGCGGCTGCCTTCGCTGCTAGCTGCAACACAGTGGGGACACCGCTTTCGCCACCGGTCGCGACGCGGAATGCAGAAATAAACCTCGCGGCGTATACAAGATACGCGTCTCTTTTCGCGGCAACCGGAGAAGGCGCGCTTGACGTAGGTGCGGAAGAGAAGTACCAGCGGGCGGCCGCGGCGCTGGCGGAGGATAGCAGTAGCCCTTTCGGACCGGCGCGCGGCGGATACGCGCTTACGCTGCGGTTTTTCGAGGACAATTACTCGACGATGGCAGAGCCGCCTAAGTCGCCAGAGGAATTCGAAGCAGCACAAGCAGCGGCGCTTGAGGCGGCGGCAGGCATTCTGGATAGCCTTGAGGCCGACCTCGTGACCGTGTGGCCGGAAGAGGCCCGGTGGTGGGGCCGGAGCGGACTATTGCTGCCGCTGGATCGCTTCACCGGCGTGGAGAGTGCTGAGTTCAGCCGCGAATTCTATCCAAGCGTACTCAATCAATATCAGGTGGATGGGATGCAATTCGCGCTGCCGGTGGACGCGACCCCGCTCATGCTCTTCTACGACGAGGAGTATCTCGCCAGTCGCGGAGTGCCACCACCGGACGCCAACTGGCACTGGGACGACGTAGCCAAGCATGCTGCCACGCTGACGCTGCACAGCAGCAGCGGCAGCGGCGTCGTCATGCGCTGGGGGCTGGTGGCCCGCGCTCAGCGTATCTTCTGGGCGCTGTGGCAGAATGAGGCGTCTGTGGTGGATATGGAATCGCTGCAATGCCGCTTGCAGGAACCGGCGGCGGTGGAAGCCCTGCAATTCGTGCACGACCTCATGCACAAACACCGGGTCTCTCCGGTGGCCAACCTAAGGGACTTGTGGAGCTTCATCTCGACCACACCACCAGCGATGCTGTACGGCTATCCGCCCTTGCATCTCAATCGGCAGACTCGATTCCGCAGGGCGCCGCTGCCGCGCGGCAAGGTGCACACGGCGCCGGTGCGTACGTCGTTTGGGATCGGCATTGCCGCCCGCACGCAGAAGACGGAGGCTGCATACATGGCATTGCAAGGCTTCACGCGCGCCATGCAGGCGCAGGCGGTCATCCCCGCGAGCCGGGAGGCAATTGCGGGCCTGGCCGACACCCACAAGCACCTCCAACCGGAGGAAATTGCCGCCGTGCAACACACGATGGCACACGGCCGCGAGTGGCCGCAGCAGGGACTGCCCTTGCACGTCATGCACGAATTGACCGACACTCTCGGCCGCGGCGAAGACGTGGCAAAGGTAATAAACGCGGCGTGCAACACGGTAGACGACTTTCGGCAAACAGGCAAGCTGCCGATGCCATGGGATTGAGTGATGCCGCTCGTCTTCTTGCCTCTGTCAGCGTACGGTTGCAGACAGCACAAGAGTCGCTATAGTGCCTCCGACCCGGTGATACCCAGCGGCGGTGTGGTGGTGGCAAGGAGGCGTTCGGTGAGTAGGCCCTGGTGCTCGCGGATGCGGGCTTGGGCGGCGGGATCCAGGGCCAGGTTGCGCATTTCGTGGGGGTCTTCCTGCAGGTCGTAGAACTCGCTACCGTATTCTTGTCCCCAGTAGGCATACTTGTACCGACTTGTCATGACCGCTGTGCCGCGCACGGTACGATTGTTGCCGATGTAGTCTGAGAGTGCCAAGCCGGGGAGACTCGCCTTTCCCTCAATGACCGGGCGCAGGCTGGTAGCGGCCATGGCATCGGGAATCGGCACGCCGGCGTAATCGATCCTCGCTAATTGTACTCCAACGCCACGCCGAGGGCTTCGGCGGGAAGATTGATAGCGACCTCCGCCGCCGCGGGAGCTTGGTCGAACGGGAAGCGATGGGTAAGCAGCGGTTCCACGCGCACCTTGCCCGCTGCCTGCAATTCAAGCAGCGCCTGCAGGTTGCGCTCCTGGTCCCAGGGCACAAAGCGGGCTGGGTAGTTGGCCTCACCGCGCAGGTAGTCGCGTTCCCGGCTGCCGGGGCCGCGTCCGTTTACCCAGTGAATATTGATCTCCTTGGTATGCGGATCGGCGTCCGGGTGGGTGGGGGTAAAGTCCCAGATCACGCGTCCGATCAGCAGCACCCGGCCGCTCTCCCGCACCAAGCGCACGGCCAAAGAGGCCGGACCGCGAATGCGTGCCGAGGTGGCGATGAAGACCGCATCCGCGCCTCTGCCGTCCGTGAAGTCATCCACTGCAGCAGCAACTTCGTCGTCAGTTCCGCTTGCCGTCGCCGCCGCGCCGAGTTCGCGCGCCATTGCTAGCCTGAAATCGTGCAGGTCTACACCCAACGCCCGACCGCCGGCCATACCGACGAGCTGTGTCGTGATCTGCCCTACCATGCCCAAGCCCAGTACCACCGCCTTTTCACCCGGCAACAGGACCGCACGCCGCATGGCGTGGAAGGCCGTGAGACCCACGTTCGTGGTCGCGGCTTCCAGGGGGGACAGACCGTCCGGTATCTTGGCGAACGAATGTTTGGGCACCCAGCCCATCTCGGCGTGAAAGCCGAAGCCGCCGCCCGCCGCTGCCACGAGATCTCCTGGCTGGAAGCGGTCTTGGAGATCATCCGATACCTGCAGGACTTCCCCGGCGGACTGGTAACTGTGGGCTTTTTCGCTGAATGGTCCTGGGTCATTGCCCTCTGCCAATGCCTTGCGCCGCCGCCCCACGCCCGCCATCTCGGACCCGGCCCCAAACACGGAGGCCAACGTCCGGATTACCACACCGGATCCCTGCAACGTGGGTTCCGGTACTTCCTTTATGTACATCTCGCCGCGATTGTTTGAATAGAGCGCGCGCATTATAGGTTTGACCTCCGGTCATCTCTGAAAACTCGACCTAAGTGCCGCTCAATGTTTAGTGACCGCATAAGTCCGTTCGCCCTGAGCCTGTCGAAGGGTGAACGGACGTGGAAGCCCCCAGCCTAGTGCCGTTCATGCTTCGACAAGGGCTTCGCGCAGCCCTCAGCATGAACGGATTGACACTCATGATGCTTACTTTGCCTGAAACGCCTGCGAACCATCCACTTAGGGTATCACCGGCAGCGTCACATGAGACGGCCTCGCGTGGTCATGAAAGACCGTCTGCCGCGCGGTGACCAGCGTCGCATCGGCGTAATCGTCCAGGCCCGTGTTGTGGTTGCGGTCGAAGTTCGGAAAGTCGCTACTGGATATGTCGAGGCGGATGCGGTGACCGGCCTTGAAGCAATTGCTCGTCGGGTTCACCTGGATTGTGTATTGATAGACGGCATCCGGCTCGAGGAGCGTTGGTTCATTATAAGATTCCCGATAGCGGGCGCGTACGATACCGTGGCAGAGCTCTTGCGCAAAGCCGTCCGGCCACTCGTCGATGAGCTTGACGACGAAGTCCGTATCGCGAGCGGAGGACGCCGCCCACAGCTTGACCTCGATGGGCCCGGTGACCTCCAGCGGCGTCTCCAGCGGCGGCGTGGCGAAGGTGAGAATGTCCTGCCGGTGCGCCAACGCGCTCTGATCGTGCGGCTCCTGTTGACCGGGGCCGGAATAGAGGGTCATTACCGGATCGCGCGGATCGTAGGTGTAATGATCCGGTGCCTCTTCCGAGGGCGCTTGCCGCGAAAGCACACCATCGCCAGAGGGCGTGTTGGCATTGCCGCCGCTGTGGAGATAGAAGTCAGTGTACTGTGTGCGCGCCAGCGGCCACTCGTTCTCGCCACGCCACGTGTTCGCGCCCATTACAAAGAGCTGGATCGGCGGCCACTCGTCAATACCGCTGGGGTCGTCCTTAAGCCAGGCGCGGAACCAGGCATCGGCAATGGCGAAGTAGTCGCGCACCGCCGCGGGGCCGAAGTCCACCGATCCCACCGTGCGGTGAAGATCCACGGCGGTGTGGGTCCATGGGCCAACGATGAGCTTCTGATTTGCTCGCGCGTGTTCCGTCATGCCGTTCGCGGTCATGCCGGTGAAATGCTTGATGGTGCCGATCTGCTGGTCGTACCAGCCTGTGACGCTGAGCACCGGCACGTTCACCTGCTTGTGCTGCTGCAAGAAGCCAAAGTGGTCCCGGGCATGGTCTTCCAGCCAGTAGCGGAAATGCGGCGCCACGTCGGACAGTACGTGGTCAGGGACATCCAGCAGCGGCAGGTACCACAGCCACTTGGCGCGGTCGCGCTCGTGCCAGATGTATTCCGCTTCCTCTTTCGTCGTCGTTCCCGTCGTGACCCCGGCCCGCCGCCGCTGATCGGGCGCCAGCGTATTGACCGACCACCACAACACGCGGCCCAGCCGCAACACACCGGACAACTCCCGGTCGAGCAGGTTCGCCGCAATGCCGCTGGCGTACATAGTCTTAAGACTCGGCGGCCGCGTTGGGGCAAGCGCCCATTGCGTCCAGCCATTGTACGAGTTGCCGTAGGTGCCGACTCTGCCGGTAGAACCGGGCAAGCGCGCCGCCCATTCCACCGTGTCGTAGCCGTCCTCGGCGTCAAAGACATCGGCGCGGTAGAAGCCAGGGCGAAACTCGCCGTCAGAGGCGTACCGCCCCCGCACGTCCTGCACCGCGACAATGTATCCCCGCGCGGCATGACCCGCGCCGAAGCTCTGCTCGCTCTTGTCATACGGCGTGCGGCACAGCAGCACAGGATACGCTCCCGGCGCCTCGGGACGATACACGTCAGCGCGGAGAATAGTCCCGTCCCGCATGGGCACGGGGACATTCTCTTCCAACTCTACGGTGAATGTGCCGTCAGATTGTGCCAAGGGGAATCTCCAGCGTCATTCCGGCGAAAGCCGGAATCCAGTATTTCGCAATACGGCCTTACAAATGAGCCAAGGTAAAATCTGTCGAGTATTGAAGTCGTGGACTAAGGAAACCTGACGTATACGGTCATTCCGAGCGCAGCGTCGAATATGGTTGGCGAATCTATAGAATATGGGCAATCATCACAATTGTCGAAGGCTCTAATCCAACCGACGTTACACCTCTATCCCCACTCCAAATCTGAGATTGACTTACCAGTAAGTTGCAGATAGAGAGCATCGGGGCAAAGCTCTACGTCTTCCCCCCAGGCGATCCCGCCGGCTGAAGTTATGCGCACCGCCTCAAAGAAATCGCGCTCGTCCCATGATTTGAATACGCCACGTCCTACCAAATGTGAAAGATCGACTTCTCCGACAGTTCCATCATCGTACCGGAGCCAAATTCGGTATCCCTCACGTGGCTCTACTGCAGTTGGCCTAACTAGCAACTTTAATGGGAGCATATCCCCGATCCCATTGCTAACGATAATGAGTAGCTGCTATTTCGCTTAGGCTCCTTTTATTGCACTCTCAATGCGAGAAACCTCAGCCCGAATTCTGTCGGCATGGCTAAAGAGATCGTCCAAGTCTTCCAGGCGAATTCGCTCCTCCGACCTGTCTTCGTCAAACAGAACGATCCTAAGGGTTGAAGTTCTAAGTAACAGTCGGCAGACTGTCTTTCTATTGTTGTCGTCAAGAAGTACACCGCAATAGTACTTTGTAGATCGGAGCCCAAGGCGTCGTACATCTATCTCATCACGCAAGACAGCCTTGATTATATTGAGAGCATCTACTTCAAGCGGGGTGTATTCTGGTTCAGCTACTGAATCGGAAGCAGGTGGAGCTTCTTCCTCTTGTAGCTCATTGTCTTCCCGCACTTCCTGTTTCAGAGCAGATTTCAAGCGATCGCTAATTCGATCATTTATGAATTGCACGAATGCGTGTCGAATAAGAGGGCCAAATTGCTCTCGAACAGCCTGAGTTGCCAAACCCTCGTATACTCGCTTCACGATAAAGTAAACGAACTCTTCGGACGGTTCCTCAAGTTCATGGGAGATTAACCGCTTTATTTCAGTCGTATACTTCAATTCCCTGGCAGCATCAACGATCTCATCTAAATTGAAGGCTGCTTTTGTGAATCGCTTTAACTGTTCTACCTCTCCTTCGGTAAAGTCGAGCATATTGAACTCGAAGAAGGGCTTCTTGTCCATGACGTTAGGTTGATCAAGGTCAGCGAAGAACCGATACACTACGCCATCGGTGAGAATGCCAAACCGCGCGTCGGTTACGGTAAAGTAGCGAGTAAGTTGAGAGATCTCCGCTTCATCGAGGTTGTTTCCAAATATCTTGCATTCGATCAGGATTGCGGGATCTCCATCTTGCATTAGCGCATAGTCAACCTTCTCTCCCTTTTTCGACCCCACATCAGCCGTGAACTCCGGTACAACTTCGGTCGGGTCGAATATCGAATACCCCATCATCTGCAAGAAGGGCAGAACCAGCGCGTTCTTGGTGGCTTCTTCCGTGTCGAGATGGTCCGTCCGCTCTGCGAATCTGGCCGAACGTGTACGCACTTCGTCGATGAAGTCCATTCCTCGTGCTTCCTTGCTCTCTAACTAACTTCGTATATGTACGGTTCAATCTTCTTTGAAATAGAAGCAGAAGAGCCCCATCAGCTCTTCTCTTCAGGCTAATAATAGTCAAACGTTAAGAAAGGGTCAAAGCACTATTGAAAATGCACACCATGGCTACGCTATAGCCAACCACATAGTGTCAAGAGACGTCATCGGAGAGCGCATCGCACCACAACTTGCTATTACCCCTCCACTTCCACATCTGGTGGGGTGATGAAATCGTGGTACCGGTCTTTCACGCGGGCGTCTTGGGTGTTGCCGGTGTGCAGGTAGACGCGGAACGTGCAGCGCAAGCGCGCGCCCTCGGGCAGCACGTAGCTGCCGTCCACGCCGGGATGCCCCAGGAATTCGCGCCAGGCGAAGCAATTCGCGTGCATCAGGCCGTAGTTGCGCACGTGCCAGTAGGTGGGATAGCGGAAGCTGGTGGGGTGATCGAACACCGCCAAGCCCACCCTCGTGCCGTCCACCGGGCCCACGTAGTCCATCCACTGGGCGCGGGAGCCGAAGCACTCATCCTCGCCCCTGCCGCCGTAGGCGTTCACGATCTCGCCGGCGTCGTCGGCGTCCATGCTGCTCGCCACGCGCACCGAGAGCATGGCCCCTTCCTTGGTGTCGCCAAAACGCACCGGCCCCTCCGTGGCGTGCAGGGTCACGGCGATATCCAGCAGGCGCGCGTCCGGCGCGGGGGCGTACACCACCACCTGCTTCTCCTCCGTCACCACCGGCTGCTCGCTGCGGTTTACCCAGTGGCTGCGGGAGCGAAACGCGCCGCAGACCGGGCCACTGACATAGGCATCGCCGACACCGAAGGCAGGGGCAAAAGCCACGTGGCGCTGGTAGCCGTGGTCGTCGAGCTCGCTCCACAGGTCCACGCCGTTCACGTCGCCGTGGGCCACGTGTATGGATTTATGGTGGGGATGGTCGTGCTTCTCGCCCGGCGCGTCGGGCACCATGGGATAGCCCCGCGTCATGCCCCGGCCGGTGGGGCCGATTACCGGATAGAGAAACTGCTTATTGTGGCTGGCGTCGTGGTGATAGGTGGTAAAGAGATCGCCGCCCAGGCGCACGTCCAGGCCGTAGCGTCCTTCGCCCACGGTCACCTGTCCGTCGTCAACCGTCACCTCTCCGTCATTCCCGTGAAAACGGGAATCCATCTTTGATTGCGCGCCTTTCTCCAGCGTAAACGTCTCGCTGGCGCGCGCCGCCAGCGCGGGCAGCAACCAGACCAAGCGCACACCGTCAGCCGTCGCCACCGCCTGCGCGGGCAGGGCAGCGCCGCTCGCGGCCGCCACCACCGCGTAGTCGCGTCCCGGATCAAGCCCCGGGGCCTGAACCCAAACCGGACAATGGTGCCGGGCGTGATTGCCCGCGTGGACCGTGAATTGCCTGCCTACCATATATTTTTCTCTCTCGTAGGGGACATCGGATTACATCTTACGAGTTGGCGCCCGCATTGAACATAGGCGCTGGCGACGGCGCTGTCAACCGGAGGCCCGGAGCGAGCGTCCCGCTTCCGCGGCCCGTGCGCGGAGTCGCCGCGGCGGGCATGCCAAGAGCCGGTGCCTTGTGAGAGGCACCGGCTCTATTCATTGTCTCGCTAGGCTGTGCGGGCCCCGTGACCGTTGGCGTCAGGCTGTCATGCCCGCGCGCCGCCGGTCACCGCGGCAACTCAGTTGCCCGACGCCCGTGCAGCCACTGTGCGGCGATTACTCACGGCAGTTCGGATAGTTCGGGATTTCCGCCGTGCCGCTGGGCTGCAACGCTCGCCCGACCCTGACGCGGCTGAGGAAGTTCGCGTCCGCCGAGGTGATGTCGCACCAGAAGTAACCGCGCGCCTGGAACGTGGGGATATCGGGGATATGCCGCCACGCGCCGGACGTGTACACGTAGAAGTTCCCACCGACGTCAACCAGTTGGTTATCTGCCGGGAACATCTCATCCAAGGGGATGGCGTTCACGACGCTCTGCGGGAACGTCCAGAAGTCCAGCACGTCCTGCCACGGCACCTGGTAGCGCGCTTCGCTATCGGGAGCAATCCAGATGCGGACCACCCGGTTGTCCGACTCGCGATTTACCACCGCGTAGGTCTGGCCCAGGCCCTCGTCGCGAATGTAGCCACTGCGATGGTAGCCGCGGGTACCGTCGGCTGCGATAAAGCCGATGAACATGGAGAAGTCCTGGCCGCGGGTCACGTCGAAGTGGATGCGGTTGTTACTCACGCGCGTAACTCGCGCTTCGCTGGTTCTCCCGACGAGCGTAACCGGCTGCGGGGTCGGACTCACTGACGGCCCCGGTGTCGGCGTGGCTGCCGCTGCGCCTAGCACCCACCTATCCTCATAGACCTCCTCAAAGTCTGATTCAAGATCAGGCGGACTGCCATCATCATGTCTCAGGTGGACATCTTCGATTGTGAACTCATACGTGAACTCGATGGTGGCGGCATCCTCGTCAGTCTGCTTCAACGTGTACGACTTTGTGAAGTCATCACTCAGTGACCGCGACTTATACGGTCGAATGGTAAACGTCACCGCACGCGTTGAGCCGCCTAACTTGTCGCCGTCCTCATCGTACAACTGCTTGCGGACATACAGTATCCTTGACGAACGCAAGCCGTACTTTCCGGTTCTGATCCTGAACGTAAACTCGACCTTCTTGCCTTTTACCAACTCATTCGGCGGCTCCATGTCTACGAATATCTCTACCTCCGACGTCTCGTCGCCATCGGACTCTACCGTTCTAGTCACAGGAACGAGTTCCTCGTTGCTCACGACCGTGACGGCGTTGTGGGTAGAATTATCACTGTGTTCCGGTGTGAAGGTGAGCTTGAATCGAATGGGAACAATGCGCGCCGTGGTGCCTGTGGGCAGATCGCCGGTGCTGACCCTATATTTGACGTCCATGGCAATGCCGTCCTTGCCATCCAAATCTAAGACCTTGGCCGCATAGCCGCCAGGAGTCACACTTGAGAGTGTAGCACTGAGAATATTATGCTCACCGGCCCGCACTATCACGACATTGAACGACAACATTGTTCCAAGTCGTACCGAAGTCTTGTTGTCGGTGCGCGTGATCCCGAGCGTAACACCATAGTTATCGTCATCCTCAATATCGCTATCATCATGGGCGGACACCGTTAGAAGCGAGGCGCCCAGCAGTACAAGCGCCAGCAAGACGCTCAACAAACGAGACACTGGTCTCACAGTTCCCTTTCCTTTCACTAGAACGCCCGCTTCCTTAAAGCAGGGCCGAATCCAATTGCGAAGCAGAAAACAGAATTCTATGCAGACACCCGAATCCGGGCTCTTACGGCGCGCTGGTGAATGGGCTCCCTTCTTGGTGGCTATTCCGCGCGGAGGCGGAATCGTGCGGATATGTCACAGTCATCGGAAGGTAGACTGGCAGGGAGATCGTTGCTGGCCTGGTCGGTAGCGCCAGGAGCACGGTACGCTAATGCAGAACACATCTCTCTGATCTTCATGCGCACCCACAGCGTCCGCCTCCGCACCGCTGTGTGCGGCAGGGCGGGCGTACGCTTTTCGGTCTTGCTTTAGAGTCTAGCAGAGTGGTCAAGGCGCTGCAAGAGGCGCAGCTTAACTACAAGAGCCGGTGTCCTGCCACAGACACCGGCTCTTGCCGTAGCATAAGGAGACTGTACAGACCCCCGGGCCGCTAGCGTGCGGTCATCACGCTTCTGCTATCCCGGTTTACTGATAACACTATGTGTTTCCTGCCCATACAGCTTCAATGCATCCTTACTAGCGGCATACAGGATAGTCGGGATCCTCTTCACCGCCAACCGAAGGCAACGCCTGGCCGGGCGTAATGCTGTCCGCCCAATCCGCAGTCGCCGTCGTCAGGTCGCAGTAGTAGTAACCACGCGACTGGAACGTCGGGATGTCGGGAATGTGCCGCCATGCGCCGCCCGTGTAGACGTACCACGTGCCACCGGCATCAACCAGTTGGTTCGCTGCCGGAGCCGTGTGATCCAACGGAATGGCGTTCACGACGTCCTTCGGCACGTTGTAGAAGTCCAGCACGGCAGACCAGTCAATATCACTCACGTGAGGACTGGATGACGAGATCCAGACACGCACGATCATGCCATCCGACTCACGGTTCGCCACCGCGTACGTCTGACCAAGGTCACTGTCGCGGATGTAACCGCTCGCATGCGGACTGAGCATGCCGTCGGCACTCAGCAGACCAACGCCAACGTTGAAGTCGACGCCGCCGTCATGCCGGTCGATCTGAATGGCATTGCCCTCAAGCTTCGTCACCGTCGCCGAGTCGGTCATGCCGACGGGCGGCTCTGGCGTGGCTTCCGCCTCAGGGGCTGCCATCTCAAGCGTGAGGATGTCGTCCTTCAGATCCACAATCTTGTCAAGAGTGTCCTCGTCCTTATTGAGGTCATTGTTCGCGTTAGAGACGGTTCCATCAGCGGCACCCTTGCGGATGTCGGCCTCGTTGACCGTGAGGACATACGAGAAGACCAGCTTCCCGCCGTCCGCAATCTCGTCAGCTTCGGCCGTCTGCAACGCGTGCGTCTTCGGAGCGGACTCCAACACGTTGCTTGTTGAACCAGTCTCAAGTGACGGGATGGTAAACACGGCTGACGGAACCGCATTGCCAACCTTGTCGCCCTCAGCATCATACAACTGACGCGTGACTACGAGGGACTTCCAAGTTGTGGGTGCGCCCGCCGTGCCATCCAAGTCCGGCAGGCTATACGTGTCACCCGTGGTGACTACCAGCTTGAACGTGACCTTCTCACCCTTGGCCAGGGAGTCAGGCTCCGTCGTGTCGCTGAAGTCCAGTGTAATGCCCAAAATTCCACCGTCTGCAGCCGCTCTCTTCACCAACGCAACCTCAACACTGCCCGTGGCATCTGTACCACTATCACTGAGTGACTCTGTATGGCCAGTTTGGGTCGAATCTTCATTGTCAAGAGCGCTTGCCACGAAAGTCCACACCAGATCAGCGGTCCGCTCTGCAGCATCAGCGCCGAGATCACCTGCCTGAATCGTGTACGACACTTCCATCGTCTTGATCGGTGAAGCATCGTTAAGCGTGAATTCGGCGATGTCTTCAGCGTCATCAGGACCATTCACGACGCCAGTGACAGTGTGATCATCGGCAATACGCAAGACGGTGACCTGAAACTTCAATGCATCACCGGGACTCGCTGTCTCCACGTCACTGTTAAGTACGACCTCGACGCTAACAACATCCTTAGCGGCAGGGCGATTACTTCCATCGCCATCATGCCCGGACACCGTCGCTACCGACAGGCCCATCAAAATGAGCGCTAGAAAAACGCTCAACAAACGAGACAATGGTCTCACAGTCCTTTCCTTTCACTAGAACGCCTGCTTCACAGAAGCAGAAGTCCGAAATCTCGAATAGACACCCAAAGAATACCGCGCTATTCCGGCGCGTGCATGAATATACACTCCCTTCTTGATTGACTATCCCGCGCTGAGGGGGAATCGTGGGTGTACGTCACACTCCCCAGGGTGGCAGACCAGGGTGGTCATTGCTGACCCGACCGTTGACGCCAATAGCACGGTATGTTGATACAAAACAATACCAACTGACTTTCCTTGCGCCCGCGAATTCCCGTATCCGCAAGCGCGCGCACGTCAGCCTGCCCTACAGGGTAACAAACCCCTGAAGCATATGCAAGCAATACGGCTGCAATCGCGTGAAAATGTGGACAGTCGCGTCAAGCGCAGCTACAGGATAGGGCTGCACCTTAACTACAAGAGCCGGTGTCCTGCCACAGACACCGGCTCTTGCCGTAGCATAAGGAGACTGTACAGACCCCCGGGCCGCTAGCGTGCGGTCATCACGCTTCTGCTATCCCGGTTTACTGATAACACTATGTGTTTCCTGCCCATACAGCTTCAATGCATCCTTACTAGCGGCATACAGGATAGTCGGGATCCTCTTCACCGCCAACCGAAGGCAACGCCTGGCCGGGCGTAATGCTGTCCGCCCAATCCGCAGTCGCCGTCGTCAGGTCGCAGTAGTAGTAACCACGCGACTGGAACGTCGGGATGTCGGGAATGTGCCGCCATGCGCCGCCCGTGTAGACGTACCACGTGCCACCGGCATCAACCAGTTGGTTCGCTGCCGGAGCCGTGTGATCCAACGGAATGGCGTTCACGACGTCCTTCGGCACGTTGTAGAAGTCCAGCACGGCAGACCAGTCAATATCACTCACGTGAGGACTGGATGACGAGATCCAGACACGCACGATCATGCCATCCGACTCACGGTTCGCCACCGCGTACGTCTGACCAAGGTCACTGTCGCGGATGTAACCGCTCGCATGCGGACTGAGCATGCCGTCGGCACTCAGCAGACCAACGCCAACGTTGAAGTCGACGCCGCCGTCATGCCGGTCGATCTGAATGGCATTGCCCTCAAGCTTCGTCACCGTCGCCGAGTCGGTCATGCCGACGGGCGGCTCTGGCGTGGCTTCCGCCTCAGGGGCTGCCATCTCAAGCGTGAGGATGTCGTCCTTCAGATCCACAATCTTGTCAAGAGTGTCCTCGTCCTTATTGAGGTCATTGTTCGCGTTAGAGACGGTTCCATCAGCGGCACCCTTGCGGATGTCGGCCTCGTTGACCGTGAGGACATACGAGAAGACCAGCTTCCCGCCGTCCGCAATCTCGTCAGCTTCGGCCGTCTGCAACGCGTGCGTCTTCGGAGCGGACTCCAACACGTTGCTTGTTGAACCAGTCTCAAGTGACGGGATGGTAAACACGGCTGACGGAACCGCATTGCCAACCTTGTCGCCCTCAGCATCATACAACTGACGCGTGACTACGAGGGACTTCCAAGTTGTGGGTGCGCCCGCCGTGCCATCCAAGTCCGGCAGGCTATACGTGTCACCCGTGGTGACTACCAGCTTGAACGTGACCTTCTCACCCTTGGCCAGGGAGTCAGGCTCCGTCGTGTCGCTGAAGTCCAGTGTAATGCCCAAAATTCCACCGTCTGCAGCCGCTCTCTTCACCAACGCAACCTCAACACTGCCCGTGGCTTTGTCGTTAGTATCATTAACAAAAGTATGGGCAGCTAGGGTCGTATCTTCATTTGCAAGAGCGCTTGCATCGAAAGTCCACACCAGATCAGCGGTCCGCTCTGCAGCATCAGCGCCGAGATCACCTGCCTGAATCGTGTACGACACTTCCATCGTCTTGATCGGTGAAGCATCGTTAAGCGTGAATTCGGCGATGTCTTCAGCGTCATCAGGACCATTCACGACGCCAGTGACAGTGTGACCATCGGCAACACGCAAGACGGTGACCTGAAACTTCAATGCATCACCGGGACTCGCTGTCTCCACGTCACTGTTAAGTACGACCTCAACACTAACGAGGTCCGCAACTTTGGGGATATTGTTAGCGTCTTCCGCATGACCGGACACCGTCGCTACCGACAGGCCCATCAAAATGAGCGCTAGAAAAACGCTCAACAAACGAGACAAAGGTCTCACAGTCCTTTCCTTTCACTAGATCGAAATCTCGTATGAACACCCAAATAGATACCGGGCTATTCCGGCGCGTGCATGAATATACACTCCCTTCTTGATTGACTATCCCGCGCTGAGGGGGAATCGTGGGTGTACGTCACACTCCCCAGGGTGGCAGACCAGGGTGGTCATTGCTGACCCGACCGTTGACGCCAATAGCACGGTATGTTGATACAAAACAATACCAACTGACTTTCCTTGCGCCCGCGAATTCCCGTATCCGCAAGCGCGCGCATGTCAGCCTGCCCTACAGTGTAACAAGCCGCCGCAGGCTGCACAAGAGGCAACCGCGACGAAACGCCAAAACGCCCGGCGCGGAGACTAGGGTGATCCTCCCCGACCGGACCGTTGACGCGTATGGCATCGTTTACTGCTATGGACAAAGCCAACCGACCTTTTCGGCGCCCCCGCCGCACAACGCGGCGTGAGCCTGCGCCTGTCAGCCTGTCCCACAGTGTAGCAAACCCCTAAAACATGTGCAAGCAATACGGATGAAATTGGCGATTAATGTGGGGCGCGATGACATTAAGCCGGATGGTGGGTACCGGGACCGCGCGCGGACGGGTACCCGCCTCTGCAGGCGCGGGCATATCCGCTCCCGCCACAGCCGGCGGCAGAGTGATACAATCATCCATGTCAAGTTCTGGCAAATCTGCGCGGCGAAATTCGGCTTACATTAATTAAGAGGAGTGGGTGCGATGGAACGACTGGCCCTGCACGGCGGGACACCGGTGCGCGACGGCACGAAGCGCTGGCCGAAGTGGCCGCAATTCGACGAGACGGAATTGCGCAACGTGCGCGCGGTCTTTGAGAGCAACCTCTGGGGCGGCACGTCGCACGGTCCCATGAAGATGGCGGCGCAGGAGCAGTTCGCCGCGTACCACGACGCGAAGTTCGGCATTGGGCTGATCAGTTGCACCGCCGGATTGGAAATCGGGCTGAAGGCGTTTGGCATCGGCGCGGGCGATGAGGTGATCGTGCCGGCGTTTACGTTCATCGCCACGGCGTTTGCGCCCATGTACCTCGGCGCGACGCCGGTGATGGCGGACATCCACCCGGGTTCGCTCTGTCTCGATCCCGACCGCACGGAGGAGGCGATCACGCCGCGCACGCGCGCCATCAGCCCGGTGCACTACGGCGGCTATCCGGCGGACATGGAGCGGTTTGCGGAAATCGCCCGCAAGCACGACCTGGCGATCATCGTGGATGCCGCCCATGCCCACGGCGCGGAGTGGAAGGGCAGAAAACTCGGCGGCATGGGCGACGCGAGTTCCTTCAGCCTGGGCGGCGGCAAGAACATGAGCACGGGCGAGGGCGGCATGCTGACCACGGACAATGCGGAGCTGGCCGAGCGCTGGCTGTATACGCTCTCCAGCTTCGGGCGCGCCAAGGGCGAGCCGGGGTACGTGCACTACGAACTGGGCGGCCACTACCCGATGAACGAATTTCAGGCGGCGATCCTGCTGGGACAGATGGAGCGGTTTGACGAGCAGACGAAGCGGCGCAACCGCAACGCGCGGTACCTCAACAGCCTGCTGGCGGAGATCGACGGCATCGAGCCGCCGCCGCTGCCGCCGGAGGTGACCCAGCACGGCATGCACATCTACACGTTTCGCATCAAGCCGGAGGAGTTCGGCACGGATAAGCGGACGTTCCTGGACGCGGCCCACGCGGAAGGCGTGCCGGTATCCGGCGGGCACCCGCGGCCGATCTACGACAATCCGATGCTGGACCTGGAAACGGGCGAGATTGCGGGCGGCGCGGGCAAATTCCGCGTGATGGATTGTCCGGAATCGGAGCTGCTAACGCGCGAAGAAGGCATCGCCATGGGCCACGTGACGCTGCTGGCGGAGGAGTCAGATATGGACGACATTGCCGAGGGCATCGCCAAGGTGCGGCGCAACGTGGACCAACTGCAAGGAGTGACGGTGTAAGCGGACGGCACGCTTGCGGGGACTTGCCGATGGTGGGGGACTAATCGCGCGTCAGATCGGACGAAGCAGCCGGCCTGCTGACGGGAGTGTCAGCAGGCCGGCGTTGCTTTTGTAGTCGTTTCCGCGGTTGCCGGGGGTGCCGGTCCCTACGCCCAGTAGGCGGTGCCGGGTTGCTCAAAGATGAGGATGTCTTTGAGGAACTTGACGCCCTTTTCCAGGCCCTCGTTGGATGACATCAGGCTGTCCTCGTGCTCGATGGAGAGCACGCCGTCGTAGCCGACGAGCCGCAATTCGCTCACGATGTCTTTCCAGTAGCCGTAGTCGTGACCGTAGCCGACGCTGCGGAAGAGCCACGAGCGGTTGATCTCGTCGGTGTAGGGCTTCGTGTCCAGTACGCCGTGCTTGGCCGCGTTCAAGGGGTGGACCTTGGTGTCCTTGGCGTGGAAGTGGTAGAGCGCGCCGGCCTCGCCAAGCTCGCGAATGACGGCAATGATGTCGCAGCCCTGCCAAAAGAGGTGGCTGGGGTCGAGATTGGCGCCGATTTCGGGGCCGCAGGCATCGCGGAGTTGCAGGCAGGTCTCGGAATTGTAGACCACAAAGCCCGGGTGCATCTCCAGGGCGATCCTGGCGTTGTGCTCGCGCAGGAAGTCGGCTTCTTCTTTCCAGTAGGGGATGGCCTTCTGCTCCCACTGCCACTCCAGAATCTCCAGGTAGTCCGTCGGCCAGGGACAGGTGACCCAGTTGGGGTACTTGGAGCCCTCGGAATCGCCGGGGCAGCCGGAAAAGCCGACCACGGTCTGCACGCCGAGCTTGTGGGCGAGTTGGATGGTCTTGCGCTGGGTCTCGATGTGGGCGCGGGCGATCTTGGGATTGGGGTGCAGGGGATTGCCATGGGCGGCGAGGGCACAAATCTCTATGTCGCGGCTGGTAACGGAGTTGAGAAAGGCGTCGCAGGCCTTGTCGTCGTTGAGCAGGGCGTCCGGGTCGCAATGCGCGTTGCCGGGATAGTTGCCGCAACCAATCTCCACGGACTGTATGCCCAGGTCGCGGAGATAGTCCAACGCCTCTTCAAAGGGCAGATCGCCTAAGAGTACGGTCAGTACGCCGAGTTTCATCGTCCTTGCCTCCTGCTACAAATACGCTTCTTTTCTTTCATTGTGTCTTTGCTTCTGCGCTCAGTCGTCTCCTGAGGCTGTCTTCCAGTGGCAGCCTGTGGTGAAAATGTCACCCTTGATGCTAATCTTGCCCCGCAGGCTGCCAATGAGGTCGGCATCAGACATGCCACTGCGACGGACACCACCAAGGGCAAATGGCAGAACACTGGCCACGGGCGTGCCGTCTTGCGTGATGATCAAACCGTCCGCGTCCAGATTGTCCAGCAGGTCCAGACAGTTTTCTTTAAACTCTGTGGCTTCGATCTTCTTCACAACTGACATGCTCCAAAAGTGTTGCCAAGGCACTACTGCTTTCCATTCTCCGTTCGTCAACCACTCTCCGTTCGCCCTGAGCCTGTCGAAGGGTGGCTCAAGTTTCGATGCATGGCTTTGCGAGGCCCGCTTTCGAGTAACGGTATTGTGGGTGAGATACAAAGCCACCTAGTACTGTATCGGCACCAGACCGCCGCCGTTGGCCGCTGACTCCAGTACCGCATCGCAGATCACGGCGGCGCGGTAGCCGTCCTCGAAGTCCGCGGCGTAGGGCGCCACCGCCGTGTCGTTCACGATAGCGTCCAGCAGGTGGGTGAGTTCGTGCACGAAGGTGTGTTCCCAGCCAATGATGTGGCCGTGGGGCCACCAGTACTTCCAGAATGGATGGTCGGCCTCGGTGACGAGCACCTGGCGGAAGCCCTGCGTCTGGCTGCCGGGTTTGCTGTCGCTTAGATGGACCTCCAGCTCGTTCAGGCGCTCCATGTTGAAGACGATGCTGCCCTTGGAACCGTTGATCTCGATGCGCTGGTGGTTCTTGCGGCCGTTGGCATAGCGGCTGGCTTCCAGGGTGCCGATCGCGCCGTTCTCGAACTGAACCAGCGAAACGAAAGCGTCGTCCACGTCCACCATATCGCTTCCGCCGTCGTCGGTGGGGCGCTCTTTAATGAAGGTCTGGGTCAAGCCGGAAACGGATTTTGGCTCGCCGACGAGAAAGCGCGCAAGGTCGATGATGTGCGCGCCCAGATCACCCAGCGCGCCGCTGCCCGCTATGTCTTTCTTCAGGCGCCAGACCATGGGAAACTGCGGGTCCATAATCCATTCCTGCAGGTAGACCGCCCGGAAGTGGAAGATCTGCCCCAACTCGCCGCGCTCGATCATCTCACGCGCCAAGCGCAAGGCCGGCACAAAGCGATAGTTGAAGGCGCAGGCGTGCTTCACGCCGGCCTTGCGCACGGCCTCTAACATTGGCTTAGCTTCCGCGGCCGTGCGCGCCAGCGGTTTTTCGCAAATGATGTGCTTGCCGGCCTCGGCGGCGGCGATGCAGGGCTCGGCGTGGGTATCGTTGGGCCCGCCGTTATCGAAGACCTGGATGGCGTCGTCCTGGATGAGTTCGCGCCAGTCGGTGCAATAGCGCTGGTACCCGTAGCGGGCGGCGGCCTCGCGCACCGCGGCCTCGTTGCGCCCGCAGAGGGCGACGAGAGCGGGCACGGCCGGCAAAGGCTCCACCATATAGGGAATCTTGCGGAAAGCGTTGCTGTGGGCCTTGCCCATAAAGGCGTAGCCCAGCATGCCCACGCCAATCTCCGGCACGTCATCCCGCCCGGACGACTGCCCCATTGTCACAAAACCAACGTCTTCAGACATCGCATTCCTCCGTAGTTTGTTCGATGATAGTTGAGGCTATGGTGACTCCAAGGGGTCTTGTTCGTCAATGGCATGAAGCAACGGCGGCGAGGTGCCCGTAGTATTGGGCGAGAAGCCGACAAAGGCTTCCGTTTTGCGAAGAAATGAGCGCGGCGGAGTCCGTCATTCCCGTGAAGACGTTAATCCATCTTCTCTGCCATTAGAGCCGGGATAGGCAGCATAGCGCGGAAGATAGGCTCCGTGGGTCCCCGTCCATGCTTCGACAGGGGCTTCGCGCAGCCCACAGCACGAACGGGCACTGACGCAGCGCTTGGATCAGGCACGGAGCGGGGGACAAGCCCCCGCGCTACACAGAGTGTGGGTCCAGTCTGTTGTTCATGCGAACCAGGCTCCGCACATGACGCGCGCCTTAATCCGTCATTCCCGTGAAAACGGGAATCCATCTTTCTTGCTATGGAAGCCGGAAAAGGCAGCCAATAGCAGATTGCAAGCCCCTGTAGTTCCCCGTTCATGCTTCGACAAGCTCAGCACGAACGGGGACAGACGCACCACTTGGATCAGGCTCAGAGCGGGGGACAAGCCCCCGCGCTACGCAGAGTGTGGGTCTAGCCTGTTGTTCACGCGAACCAGGCTCCGCACATGACGCGCGCCTTAATCCGTCATTCCCGTGAAAACTGGATTCCATCTTCTCTGCCATTAGAGCCGGGATAGGTAGCAAAGCGCGGAAGATTGGCTCCGTGGGTACCCGTCCATGCTTCGACAGGGGCTTCGCGCAGCCCTCAGCACGAACGGGTAAAAAGGAAGCACTCGGATCTGGCTCGGAGCGGGGGCAAGCGCCCGCGCTACCGCTACAAGGGTAAGACCGAGGCTCATTCCGTCAATCCCACGCAAACGGAAACCCGTGAAGCTGCCCCTTCAAGGCTCAGCGATTGTCATTTCAATTGAGACTGAGTCCGCTCAGCGGTGCCACTCGGCAATGTTCCACGTTTCGGCGTCCCAGGGGTTTATCCTGACCCCCCGCAGCGTATGCAGGGTTGCCGAAACCGACCCCCGGTTCACGAGGGGAATCGCGTAGAAATTCTGAATGACGATGTCATTGAGTTGCTTTACCAGCGCCTCGCGCTCCGGCCCAAGCGGGGTTTGGGCGAGTTGGGCGAAGAGTGCATCGTACTCCGCATTGCACATGCGGGCGTTGTTGCCGCTGGACCACCCGTTGTCACGTGTCTGGACATTGCTGCAGAGTCCGCGTGAGAGGTATTGCTGAGGATCTACGCCGGAGCTCTCAGTGTACATCTGTACGTCCGCGAAGAACCGGAGATACGACTCCTCCTCGTGGACGGCCGGATCGCCGCCAAAGAAGAGACCGGCGTCGTGTTGAATGAGTTCCGTCTCGATACCGATCTCGCGCCACCACCCTTGGATCAGGACTTGCGTAGCTTGCCTGATGGAGTTTTCGGTGGTCTGATACGTAATCCGCAGCGGAACGCCTTTGTATTCGCGAATACCGTCGCCATCGCTGTCGACGACGCCATTCTCGTCCAGCAGTTTCTTGGCGCCGGCAATGTCTTGTACCAGACAGTCTTCATTCGCAGTTGAAGCGTAGCCTGGCGGCGCCGCGACCAAGTTGCAGGCGGGCGTCGCGGTGAAGCCGTAAAGTTGCTCAGCGATGCGCGTGCGGTCTATCGCCTTGGACATCGCCTGGGCGATGGGTGTGAAGGTCAAGAACGGGTGGGGATTCTGTCCGTCCAAGTACTCAGATCTATCGGCGCCCAGCGCAGGGTCCGGATTCGTCTGATTCAGGACAATGCGCTCGACCCGGCTGGCGAACACGTTGGAAACCTTACCGAGTCCGTTCGCTTCCATCTCCCGCAGAGCGTCCGGCTCCACCTGCATGTTCCACGCGTGATCGACGTCACCGGTCACGAGGACGGACCGCGCCGCCGCGAGCGCGTCGCCGCCGCCCTGCAAGACCACCCGCTCGAAGTAGGCGGCTTCCTCGCGGTAGTACGGGTTGCGCTCGTACACCGCGCCTTCCTCGGGTTTAAACGACACGATGCGGTACGCGCCGGTGCCTAAAGGCAGGGCATTCTGCGTTTCACAGGTCCTGGCAGCCGCGCCGACGCAGCCGTCAAACTGCGCTCTACTGATGATCGGCGTGTTTGCGCCGACGAAAGCCGTGTAGGGATAGGGCGTCGGTTTGTCGAAGGTTATCTTCACCGTGCGTTCATCGAGGGCCTCGACGGCGACGATGCCGCCAAACGTGTCCCGCTTGGTGCAACCGGTTGCTTCATCGGCACAGTAGCGCCACGTAAACACCACGTCCGCGGACGTCAGGTCGCTGCCGTCCGACCAGCGCACGCCTTCTTTCAGTTTCCACGTGATTGTCAGCAGGTCTTGGGAAACGCCGCCATTCTCCAAAGTGGGTATTTCCACAGCCAGTCTTGGCACGAGACTGCCGTCCGGAGCGTAGTTGGCCAACGGCTCCAGAGTGATCGCGCCAGCGTCTCTATCTTTAAAGCCGGCTGCGAGGTACGGGAACGGCAAGGTAGGCGCTTGCCAATAGCGAATGGTAAGGACGCGCTCTTCTTCTGGGGCCGCCTGAGGCGCGGACGTGGCCGTGCCCGGCGCCATGCCCACGTCGCCGCACGCTACGAGCAGGAGTGCGATGAGAGTGGCAAGAGCTGGCGGGATAAAGCGATTCACGGCAAGAAACTCTCCTTTGAGGTTGCCAGTCGGGTTATCAAACAGGTTTTGGGCAGGACTGAGCCTGTGCTCATGCACCAAGATGTGCCGGGACATCACGCATAGCGCGGCGGCGTCTAGCGGGCAGTTGCCGCCGCCACCTTCGCGCCCGCTCTTGCAACGAACGGCGCCATGTAGTCCTGGAATTGCCGCGCGTAGGCATCCAGGCTCTCTAAGTTGCCGCCGTCACGTAGAGAGGAGCACATCTCGTAGGCCACCGTGCCGGTGTAGCCTTCCGCGATCAGGGTATCGAAAAACGTCTCGTAATCAATGAGCCCTTCGCCCATCGCCACCCCCAGCATGCGCGCGGGTTCCGCGACATAGTTCACCAATGCCGGTTCGTAGCGGTAGCGGGGCAATGCCACGTAGTCGGCTACGGTGGTGTATGCCATGAAGGGCGTCATGCGGCGCACGGCGGCTGCAAGCTCGTCGCCGTGCAAGCCCTGCACTGCCGGAGCCCAGGCGTCGAAGGCCGCGCGGCAGTTGGGATGGTCGACCTCGGAGAGCAGTTGGTACATACTCTCGTAGTCCACGGCGATGTCGTGATGGTTTTGCACGGTGAGCACGACACCGAAGTCCGCGGCAAGCCGGGCCGCCTCGCGCAGTCCGGTAACCACGCTCGTCCAACCCGCGTCGTACGATAGGCCGTCGCGGTTGTAGCCGGTAAAGATGCGAATGGCGGGACAATCGAGATCGCGCGCCAGACTCGCCAGTTCCGCGATGTAGACGATCTGGTGCTCCCAAAACGGCACGTCGGGCCGTTCGGGGCCGACGGTAAAGTCGTTGTAGCCCGCCAGCGAGTGCACACTGAGGTCATGTTCCGCCAGCAGCGCGCGCACGGCCTGCCGCTTCTCGGGCTGATGCGAGGGATAGTCAAGCAGCGAGAGATGCGGACGTTTGGCGACGAGCATCACGCCCTTGAAGCCCAGCGCCGCCGCGCGGGGAATGAACTCCTCCAGCGGCAGTCGTTGCTGCCCCGGCCAAACTCCCGCGTAGCTAACTGAATGTAACGCTAGTTGCATTGTCTTTTCTCCTCAAAGTGATGTGCTCAGTTCCTAAGCTGCTATGGATAGCTTCAAAGCACAGCCTAGCAGAATTCCTCAGTGGCCTGTCTGCGAAGGCCGCTTCTTCTCACTTGGTTGTCCGTTGGTCATCGCGTCGTGCCCTGTCTGGCCGCTTTCCAGGTCTCTAGGCGCTGGATCCGTTTTCACTTGCGTTGCCACTGCGGTATCAGCCTGAGCGATAGCCTCCGCCGTGGCAACCTCCGCGCTAATGCGGGGAGCGTCGTCTGTGCCGGCCTCCGCGCTAAGCACCGGAGACTCACCGATTGGCAGCGAATCTGCGTCGCGGGACGCATCCGGTGCGGTGGCGGGGTCTCTTGAAGCCTGTAAAGCGGTGGGAGGCGGCGGTAGGGACGATGCCCCTGTCCGCGGCTGGGATTCCGCCGGGGTAGCGCCGGCCCGGCTGTCTTTCGCCGCCGGCGGCTGGACGGGTCCGGACGGTTGCGCGGCGGATCCCGCGATCGAACTGGGTGTGGGGCCGGTAACATGTGCCGTGCCCGTGGACGCAGTGCCGCCTTCCAGGGCAAGCTCTGCCACACGCAGCAGGTGCGCCCGCAAGACATCATTTTCCGATCGCAGCGAGCGCAGGAATTCTTCCTCGAGTTTCGCCCGAATCTCCTGCGCCAGTTCCGTCGCCTGTTGCACGAGAGCCGCTTCCAACTGCTTCAGGTGGGTCTGGTCGCGCACCACGCAGAGATACTGATCGTCGACCAGCGCGGCCACGCCGCCCGCCAGCGCCTGACCGCCAACAGGATGGCAAACAAAGCGCTGCGGCTGCTCACTGCTCTGCACACGCTCGACGGCAGCCATGATCTGCGATGCGAGGTCGACCGGTAAGACCTCGCGAATCCTGGCATTGGCGACACTTTCACCGTCGCTGGGCCCGAAGCTCTCGGCGGGCTTGCATTCCAGTATCGTCCCATCCGCGCCCACGCGGAGCACCAGGTCCGGCAACAGGTCTTGCAAAACGCGGACCGACGTCGCTGCCTGGCTTAGCGCTGCCTCTTGTTTAGCGCTCAGTTGGTCCAGATGCGCGCGCAAGGCTTGAGTCGTCTCATCACTCTCTTGCAGTTGCGCCGCCAGCTCTGCGAGATCCGTCGTATCGCGCAGAAGGCAAAGTGCAGACTCAGCATCATACATTACAATGCGCACGGCCAGCACCTGGCCGCTCTGGCGCAAGAAAGATAGTTCCTGCAGTTCGTGGCTTGCCAGCGCCGCTTCCGCGGCGGCTAGAAGCGGCTCCACGTCATCGCCTTGAAAGACCTCCTGCAAGTGCTTGCCGGCGAACATGCCCGCATACGATTCTGACTCGCTCGCGGCCGGCGGCTGCAAGTCCTGGATGATGCCCGCCCGCGTGATGCGAATGAGCCAGTCCCCCGTAACCCGCCGCAGGGAATCTGCCGCACGGCGCTGTTCGTCCAATTCCTGGAGTGCCCGCGCCAGCGCGGTGTGGTCTCGTAGTATGCACAGCACTTCGTCGGCGGAGTGCGGGGCGACCAACCCTGCGAAGACCATACTGCCGTCGGCGGCCGCGAAGTAGAGCCGCTCCGTCTTGCCCGCTGACAACACCTGCGCGACCGTCTCCTTGACCGCCTCGGCCTGATCCGACGGCAAGACCGCCTCAATGTTCTTGCCCAAGAGCTCGCCCGGCGTGGCCGTGGGCCCAAAGTCGGCGGCGGGTTTCCAATCCGTGATGGCGCCGTCTTGGCGCACGCCGACCAGCAAACCGTCAGTGGCATTCCGCAGCGCGCGATGGCGGGCTTGAAGTTCGTGTAGAGCGCGTTCGGGGCTGTGCGCAGGCTGCTCCTTCGCAGCACTACGCGGCTCAGCCGCGGCAGCATCAGCCTTTCGCGGCTGCGGCTTGCTCTCCGCTACCCCTGAAGCCGCCGGACGCACGATAGTCCCCGAGGCGATGCCGGCGATAATGCAGAGATAGCTCGCCAGCGTGAAGCCCTGTGCCAGAAAGAGCACAGCCTCCGCCGGCCATACATTGAGCAGCGGAAAGCGCGCCAGGGCAATGAGAGTCGCAATGAAAGCGAGTAGCAGCCAGCGCGCGAACGGCTCCGTGCGCCACCTGCCGTTGCGCACGACTCCCGCGATGCCGACGACCACGAGCCCCGTAACCAGCAGGAGTTCCGGCTGGGCCGCAAACGAGGGAATCGTCTGGCGCATTACAAGTATGACATCACCGGCTTGCGGCACCGGGAACACGAGCGCCCCTACGGTGACAATGAACCCAAGCGTGGCGGCGGCAAGAAAGACGCCTCCCGGCTGCGCGGTGGATGGGCGGTCCTGTCTGCCCGCCAGCAGGCTTAGAACGAGAAAGAGGGCAAAGAAAAGTGTCGGGAGGAGTTGGCCGCGCAAGACGAGAGCCGCACCGAGCAACGAATCGTCCGCGCCGAGGACGCCGGTGTACGCCGCAAAATGCAGCAAATGCAATACGGCGGCGACCCACAGGCCCGCGCTTATGAGCAGGAACGCGTCGCGCCGCTCCGCGCGAAAGCGCCCCAACGCCAGTTCCCCGCAAGCCAGCGCAGCCGCTCCGGCAACCAATAGGCTGAGGGCGTACAGGGCCTCGCCGGCGTTTGCAAAGGTGCTGAAACGCGCGGCATACGCTCCCGCCAGAATGACGAGTACCAAGACGTAGGCCCCGGAGCGCATTGGATTGTCTCGCAGTACCGTGGTCATGCAGCAGTGATTCGCCTATTCCTGGCTACCGGCCACCGCGGCGCGCCCGAAATCACGCTCTTGCAGCAGCCTGCGAGGCTTTACGCGTGGAGAGCGAGGAGGGCGACCTTCGCTGCGCAATGCAGGGCGCAACACGGTGTGGAGACATTGGCGCGACCGGGATGCCCTAGCAATCGACGTCTTTGCCCTCACTCCCAAAGACCGCCATGCGGTCTTCCTGCTCGGTTCTCTCGGTGCCTGCCGGAATGAAGTGGAACTGCAGCGCCCGGCGCCGGCTTTCGCTGCGGTTGGCGGGCGTGCCGTGGTGCATCAGGCCGTCGAAGAAGAGCACGCCGCCGGGTGGGAGCGGCACCGCTACGTCGCGGTTGAGATCGAGGTGTTCGTCGCAAATCTGCCAGTCCCGCCGCCGGAAATGCACCACCGGGCCTTCTTTGTGGGTGCCGGGTTTCACGTGCATGCAGCCGTTTTCCAGGGTGGCCGGATCCAAGGCCGTCCACGTGCCGACGATGCGCGTACCCATGGGCAGATTGAAGAATGCGTGGTCTTGGTGCCAGGGCTTTTCGCGTCCGATGCCCGGCGGCTTGCTCAGCGCCTGGTCGGCGAAGATTTCCGGCTCGGCTTCCAGGAGGCGGCTGACGACCCGCTGCAGATTAGGATGCCACGCCATGGCGTGCATGCGCGGCTCAAACTCGACAAAGTGCTGCAACTTGCGCACACAATCGAGCTGTTGCTCTTGCGGCAAGGTGCGGATGTACTTCTTGGATGCGGCCTCAAATTGCACGCCCACGAAATCGGGGTGCTTGCCGATGACGAGATCGGTAAAGCCGGCCAGCGCCGCCTCAACCTCCGCTTCCGTAAACACTCCCTGTATGACCAGGAAACCGGTGTCCCGGTAGAACGCCACGTGCTCATCGGAGAATTCATCGATGCTGGCTATCCCGGTGGCGCAGTTGTCAAAACGATAGAGTTGCTGGTTGTAGGGGTCGCCAACGTACTGGTCGAACTTGAGTTCCGTGGCGGCTCCGAGCTCCTGCACTTGTGCCATTGTGCTGTCCTCATGCGGCCAAATACTAGGGAAATTGAGGTGTACTTGCCTCTGATGGTAGAACCGGCATTACCTACTGTCAAGCAAGCATTACGAAGCCAACACTTCACCAGCACGGCGACAGAAAGTCATCCCAGTAGAACAGCCTCACCAGAGCAATGGGCGGCGAAGTCGCGAGTAAACCTACAGCCACCGCGCAAACCAATCGAACGCCTTGGCGCCGCTGAAGGCGTGGCCGCCGGGGTGCAGGTCCAGATCGAGCCGGTCGGCAACGCCGGCGGCGGCGTAGATGCGTTCCACCTCGGCATAGCAGCGCAGGGCATCGTCCTTCACGAAGCAGTCGTCGAGCTCTCCAACCTCGACAAGGCACGGACGCGGCGCAATCAGTCCCGCCACAGACGCGATGTCCCCAAAGGTCAGGAGGCCGCGGGCGAATTGCGAGCCGCAGGTGTTGCCGCGTCCGCGATGGCCGATGGCGTCCCAGAGCGTGCTGAGGTAGCAGACGATGTCGGCGCAACGGATGCGCTCGTCCAGCGCCGAAAGATACGTTGTCATCGTGCCGCCAAAAGAGAGTCCGATCATGCCGATGCGGTCCGGGTCTACGTTTGGCAGCCCTTGCAGCAAGTCGATACCGCGCATGCCGTCCCAGATGTCGAGCGCGAGCAACTGGAAGCCCAGGTAGCCGTAGCCCAGATAGAGCGCGTTGCAGCCGTCACGCGAGCTGCGCCGCCACTCCTCCGGTCCCATGCGTTCGCCAAAGCCGCGCCAGTCCGGGGCCAGGCAGACGTAACCGCGCTCGGCGAGCTGATGGGCGTAATCCACACCGGACTTCCGCTCCATTTGCCGCGCGTACTCCGGGTGTTCTGGCGGCAGGAGCACACCGGCGGCATCATCCTTGCCGCTCCCGTGACCGTGGGCACAGAGTATTGCAGGCCGCTTCTCTCCCTCTTTGATGTCTTTGGGCGTGAGCAGCCACGCGGGCACGGTCGCAAACGCTTCGCTATCGTAGAGCACCTTCTCGCGGATGTAGCTGCCTTCATCGTGGCGCTCCACCACCTCCACGTTGAGCGGCACGGGATCGGGATACGGGCCAATCATCTCGCGCACCTGGATTAGCGTGCGCTCATGCCACGCGCGCCATTCCGTCGCATTCGACGGGAGATTCAGAGGCGCCGCCGTTGCATTGGCACGGGCGATCAGTCCCTCCACGGGATCAATGTACGGTCGCGAAGCTACACTCACGTGTTCTTTCTCCTTGTGGGTGGCAGGGAACTCCGTCGGATTTCAGATATGCTACGGCAAGAGCCGTCTACGCACTCCAGCCTCTCGTTTCACCAAAGAACGCTTCAGTCTCCGCACGTGTAAGCACCCAGAGCGAATACACGCCCACAGCGGTGCCAAAGGGAATATTAAAGAGTTGGAGCACGCTGAGGATGAGCACCAGAATCCGCGCCCAATTCTGCCGCTTCAGGAGCCCAATACCGCCGACAAGCCCGGGCGCGGACACGAGCAGAAGGAATACCCCAACGATCGTGGCTATCACGGCAAAGATGCCCATGGCTGCCACATCATCGGAAGCAGCCAGCACCAGCCCAATGACCACAAAAACAAGAAAGACGAACGCCGTCACAATGAGCCCCAGAATGCTCAATACAATGTGCAACCAGGCCACAATCTTGACATGGGTCTCGCAGTCCTGTGGGCTCATGCAGACATCCTTTCGTGTTCTCGAAGACACTCAGTTGGCGTAAGTTCCTTGCCGTCACCCGCGGCAGACTCGCCCGCTGTTTGCAAGGGACCGGGATTCATCCGTTGGGTGCTTCCCATCCACCCATCCCCGGCGGGGGACAAGCCCCCGCGCTACACTTAAGTCATCCGCCTCGGTCCTACGCTCACTCAAGGCACGGGCACGCTACCCAGTTTCGCCGCTCAGGCAAGCGATTCGCGCACGCGGTGTGTTGCCTCCACGAGATTTCGCAGCTTGGCAACGGCCGCCTCGTGGGGCACGACCTGCAGTCCGCAATCGGGATTGATCCAGAGTTGCTCCGGCGCGAAGTATTCCAGCGCTAACCGGATGCGCGCCTCGATCTCCTCCACTGATTCTACACGGGGGTCCTGCGCATCCACAACGCCATAGCCCATGCCGCGGTCGGCGGGAAACGGGTGCTTGCGCAGGATTTCTAGCATTTCGGGCGCTACGTGGGCGAGTTCCAGGCAGAAGACATGCGCCGGCAGCTCCAGCATCTTGGGATAGACCTCGTGAAACGCGCCGTAGCACATGTGCGAAAACACCGTGACGTGCTCCGGCAGACCGTCGCAGATCCGCCGCATGCCGTCGATGGCAACATCAAGCTCGGCAGGCTGGTCGTAGCGGGTGACGAAGGCCGGTTCGTCAATTTGCAGGTACCGCACGCCCGCCTCCACCAGCGCCTGCACCTCTTCACGCACGTACTCCGCCAGCGCCGGTACGGCCGTCTGGCGGTCGGGATAGTGCAGATCGAAGACCCAGTCCCGCAAGGTGTACGGGCCAGTGACCGTGACCTTTAGTTCGCTGCGGGCGTGGGCCGTGGCAAATTGGTACCAGTCGGTAAGCAACGTGCGGGGCGCTGTGGCCTCCCGCTTGATGACGGCCCGCTGCCCGTACATGTTGTCCAAGACCCAGACTGCGTCCGGGTCGATGTCGGCGCAGCCCCAGCCCTCCAGGAAATACGTCGTCATGGAGCGCCGGTATTGCTCGCCGTCCACGAGCACATCAATGCCGAGCTCTTCCTGAGTCGCGAGCCAGTCCGCCACCGCCGCTTCCTGGGCCTGACGCATCCAGGCGCGGTCCTGCTGTTCCAGGGGCGCCATTTCCGCTTGAAAGAGCTCCGGCGGCTTCGGTAGACTGCCAATGCTGGAAATGGGCAAGAGTGGTAGCTGACCCATTGTTACGCTCCCTTGCCGTTGAACGAGTGAGCGGCTTCCGCCAGGGCCGCCAGCTTCTCAAATGCCGCATGGCGCGGCAAGTGGAGCAATGCAGTGCTCGGCGCGGCCCAGCAGTATTGTGCCGGTACGGCAGCAGTAATCGCGGCGAGGGTTGCATGCAAATCGTCCGTACTCTCTACGCGAATGTTGCGGGCATCGGCAACTCCCGCTTGCAGGATTGTGTTTCCATGCCAGCCGGCGAGCGCGGCCAGGTTGGGGTCGCGATACGCGTCGGTGAAGTCCAGACCCAGTCCGCCAAGGCCGGGGATTTCGAGAAAGGGCTGCAGCAGATCGCCAACCGCGCCGCAGGCGAGATGCACGACGAGCGTCGCTGACGGAGCGGCGCTTGTTAGTTTCTCGACGGCCTGCGCCACCATTGGGAAGTCGGCGCGATGCTTGGGGCGCAGGATCACAGATTCTTCGATTTGGATATACCGCGCACCGGCGGCAGCCAGGGCGGCAGCGTCCTCCGCCCAGATATCCACCAGCGCGGCAAAGGCTTCCGGCGTATCCCCTGCGCCCTGCCGGTCGGCATACGCATAGATGGTGTACGGGCCAAAGAGCGTGGGCTTGAGCGGCGCATCAGTCAGCGCGGCGGCGTGACGGTACGCGCTCACAATCGGGCTCTCGCCTTTGCGCTGCGGCACCTTGTCCAAGACCCAATGATGGTAGTAGGTATTGGTATCCAGGTAGCGGAGCGGGGCGGCGACATTCAGTTCCGGCACCGCCCGCGCCATCTGAAACCACTCGTCATACACAGGCACGTAGCCCGCATCGAGGATGTCCGTGCCGGCCTGGCTCTGCGCGGAAAGCAGTTCCGCTTGGGTCTCCGCCTGCACGGCACGCAACTCGGTGTCTTGCCAGGCGGCTTCCGGTGTTGGCGTCACCCGCGCTCGCCACTCCTCAACGGCCGTGCGCAAAGGGTGCTGGCCGTTGCTGACAATGGGTAATCGACCGGAAGTGGTAACGAGCATTTCTACTCCATGAGTAAGGGGATTGTCACTCTCACGTAGGGGCACGATATATCGTGCCCCTACGTATGCATTGTGCTTGAGACAGGCAGAAAACTCTGCTATTCCGCCATCAGCGCGTTGGCACGGGCGGCGGCGTCGGTAAAGGCTTCCGCCACCGTGATCTTGTCCTCCACGATAGCCGTCTGCCAGGCTTCCGCGAGGAGCCCAAAGACTTCGGCATCCTTGCGGAAGAGGCCGCCGTTGGGCCACGCGTACTTGCCCCGCACCGGATGCGCGAACGCGTCGAGATTCTTGTCCGCGAGCGCCGGGAAGTTCTCTTTCATGATGCTGATATAGCGGTCCTGCAGCGAGGCGCGCGGATGCTGAATGCTGGCGATCTGGCACTGCAGGTCGAGATACGTATCGGTCTGCAGGAATTTCATGAAGTCCCACGCCGTATCCGGGTCCTTGGTATTCGCCCAAACCACCCACGCGTCAATGGAACCTTGGGTAGCACGGGCCGCCGGGCCCTGGGGCAGTGGGACCACGTCCCAGTCCGCGACATTGTCGGGGTAGTCTATCGAGTACTGCCCCGGCCCCCACGAGCCTTCTTCCCAGGTTGCCAGCGTACCCTGCATGAGGGCCTGGACCTTGGCGCGGTCCAGCGCCGCCCACTCCTCACCGTGCACGATGCTCCGGTCCTGGTGGTAGCGAGCGTGGACCCACTCCATGGCCTCGATGGCCTCCGGACTGTCAAAGGTGGCGTGGCGGTCGTTCTCCGGATCGACCACGGTGCCGCCGTTCTGCACGATCTTCCAAATGCCGCGGCCCCAACCCGCATCCACGCCGCCAAAGACGGTGTTCGGGCGGTCGGTAAGCCGGAGCAGCGCATCCTGGTACTCGTCCCAGCCCCAGTTGTCATCGGGGAAGGCCAAGCCGTTCTTATCGAAGACCTGCCGGTTGTACCAGAGCACGTACACGTTGATGTACATGGGCAGTCCGTACTGACCCGTCTCCGGCCAGCGCATTGCGCCCAACTGGAACGGAATGTAATCATCCATGGGGAAGCTGTCGCGCTTGATGAAGGGATCCATGTCGAGCAACAGACCCTCCCGTCCCGCTTGGACGAGATTCGTGCCCCACGTCATTGCAATGTCGGGTCCGGAACCGGCCACCCAGGACGTAATGTAGACGGACGGACTGTCCTTTACGCCGAGGACGTTAAGCGTGACATTTGGGTTGTCTGCCGTGTACGCATCGGCGCCGGCCTGTGCCGCTTCCACCCAGGTGGAGTCACCCCAGAGCGCCCAGTCGAGAGTAACGGGCTCCGCCTGAGGCTCCGGCTCTTTCGCTTCCGCTTCTTGCTCTTCGGCCGCGGGGGCTTCATCCGTCGCCGCGGGCATGGTTGCTTGGCCGCAGGCAGCCAGGGCGATGGCGCCGAGAGTCCCACCACCCAGCCACAGCATAGAACGTCGTGTCAAGCGAGTTGTGCGTTCATCAGTTTCCACTTGCCTTACCTCCCCACTTGCCAGAACGGCAAGCCATATGTGTATAAGAGTGGTACACAAACACGGTTAGCAATAAAACGTCGGTTGGATCCCCCAGAGTGTCCGCTCAGCCTGCTTATCTCCCTCCCTTCGGTGTCCCAAATGAATTGAGGGTGATCCTTTTACCGTATTATGGCTGGGGTGCAGGTTTGATGCAATGCAAAAGCGATAGTCAAACCTGCTGGATGTGCTGATACTTGAATGTTGCCTGCTAGCCGCCCGAGGCAGGAGACTGTTGCACGAAGATTCCTTGCCGTTAGCGTGAGGCCATTGGCGACAGGCTGGGGTGAATTCCCGCTGGCGCGGGAATTACTCTCTGAGTTGCCTTAGATTTCTCCGGCGCCCAATTTCCGGCACGCGCGAGATTGTCGGGTATCATAGCGCCGGATCCTTGTCCGTCACTCCGGCTTTCGCCGGAGTCCAGGAAGACCGCAGACCGCGCGCGAGTTTTGTAATTAGGAAGATTAAGATGGATTCCCGCTTTCGCGGGAATGACGGACAGAGATGCGGCTGTACCTTTGGCCAAGGCACGACATGTCGTGCCCCTACGGCTCATTGAACGGCCAAGGAGCAATTCTGCGATTACAAACGGTGTAAATCCTGCGCGGGAGTGACAAACGCGGCCCTCTCTCCGCTGTAGCGCGGGGGCTTGTCCCCCGCTTCTTGAAATCCTATTGGACAGGCGAACCGTGAAACGTCACTCCGGCGGAAACCGGAGTCCAGGATGAGTGCAGATATCGCGTGGCGTTGACTTCACGAAAGCGAAGATGGATTCCGGCGTTCGCCGGAATGACGGTTGCTGGCCACTTGCCGCCAAAGCGCGGGGGCTTGTCCCGACTGGTATCGCATCAAAACCCGGGCCTGAGCCGTTCGCCCTGAGCCAGCCTGTCCTGAGCTCGCCGAAGGGTCGAAGGGTGGACGGCTCAGGTATGGGTTCGCCGGTTTTAGGCTTGCTACGCTCCGTTTGTGCTTCGACAAGCTCAGCACGAACGGAGAAGACTGAAGCCAGCTACTGAGTTCGACAGCATTTGGGCTTGTCCCCCGCTCTTGCGTGCAGGAGAGAAGCGCTAGAGGTGGCAGTGTGTCGCGGGTGGGATAGCAAACGGCGGCTCGGCCTATGCCACCAATCCCAACTCCCGCTGCGTCTCAACGATGCGCGCCAGGGCCGCCTCCGGTAAGGGGCCAAGATCGGACATCGCCACGTTCTGCTCGAGCTCCGCGGGATTCATGGCGCCGGGAATCACCGATGATACGCCGGAAAAGCTGAGAATGTACCGCAGGGCGGCTTCGCTCAGGCTTCCCGCAACGCCTTCCTCAACCAGCCACATGAAGGAGTTCGCCGCCCGCAAACGCTCTGCGAGCCGCTCCTTGGGAATGAGGCTGCGGTGGTCGTCCGGCGCGAACTCGTGGTCCGCCGTGAACGTGCCCGAGAGGAAACCTGAAGCGAGCGGCGACCGGATCACGATGCCGACGCCGCGTTCTTCGGCCAGAGGCAAGAGCCGCTCAGTCGGCTCAGGCTCCAGCAGGCTGAAGCCGATTTGGATGATCTCCGCGCGGCCGTCTTCCTCGATTAGCCGCAGGGCTTCCGTAACGTCGCTGGCGGAGACGCCAATGTGCCCGACGTGCCTCTCCGCGCGCAGCTCAGCAAGCAGACCCAGCGGGTCTTCTGCCAACTCCTCCGTAACCGGACTATGCAGCAGCACACCTTCGAGGAGATCAGTCTGCAGGCGTTCTTTGCTGCGGTGCACGCTGGCGCGCAGGGCATCCCGGGAAAAGTCCCGCGCCAGCACGGGCGGCCCGCCGTCGGCCGCCGGCAGCACGTGTTCGCCGCCTTTGGTCTCGACAAATACCTCCATGCCCTGCAGGTGTTGGGGCCGCCGGCGCAAAGCCTCGGCAATGTAGACTTCAGCTTCTGAGTAAACCGGCGCGGTATCTATGAAGTTGAGCCCCAAAGACAGCCCGTGATGGATGGTCTCCACCGCCGTCTCCAGAGTGACAGTGCCGTACGTTGCCGGCCCCGACCAGTAGCTGCCGCTCGTAATGAGCGCGCCGCCCAACGGATACGTGCCCAACCCCACTTCCGAAACGTCGTGTCCCGTGTTACCCAGCGGACGATAGCGCATGGCAAAATCCTTCTATCAATGTGCTGCTGTCAACCACGTCCATATACTATTCTGCGGAGTTTTCATCTCAAAAGGGGTGCCGCTCCGTCAATCATGTCATTCCGAGCGCAGCGAGGAATCTAGAATCTAACCAACTACTCGCCGCGCTCAGAAACAACAGCGAATTCTTTACGCGATTTCAAAAGACACTGTAACCGCAAGTCACCATGTAGTCTTTCGTTTCGAGAATAAGCTGCTCTTGCAAACTACAGCTAGCTGGCGGGCAGCCTAGCCTACTCGCCGCGCAGCTCATCCCAATCCCGCAGCGGGAAGTCAATGCGCCTTCCCTCTTGCGCCGCGAGATACGCACCTTCCACCACCTCCAGCGAACGCGCGCCGTCGATGCCGTTAGACTCGGGCTCGCGGTCCTCGCGGATAGCCGCCAGCAGCTCCTTCTCCTGGGCGGTGAAGCCTGCCGCATACGGCACGTGCAGCACGAGCTTCTCGTTGGCCATTTCCGGGTTGTTGCGGTGGGGTTGCTCGAAGGTGCAATCGGCAAAGGCTTGGGCGACCTGCTGGTCCTCAAACGTCAGCCACGGCAGCTTGTTGCTGTAGAGCGTGATCGTCGCATCGGAGCCGTGTCCAATGCCTCCGTCTAGTTTCACGTAGCCTTCGCTGCCGGTCACGAAGATCTCGCGGTGCTGGGGCCCCTGCAGACACCACACCATCTCGAAAACGCCGATAGCACCGCTATTGAAGCGGAAGAGCACATGGGACGTCGTCTCGATCTCCGCCGTTTCCCAGAGAAAGTTGTCGAACTCAGCGCCCGCGATGTGCTTGACGCCGCTGCCTTCCCAGAAGAGGAGGGTATCGATGTAATAGCAGCCGTCGCGGTGCAGCGCGCCGCCGCCGGCCGTGGCCTTGCCGAGTTTCCAACCCATGTTGGAGCGGGAACCCTGCGTGATGACGTCCTTGTGCAGCATGTGACGCTCGAGCACATGGTAGGTGTCGCCGATGAGCCCGGCGTTGAGGATGCGCTTAACCGCGCGGGCGGGCGGCTCGAAACGATCGCGGTCGGCGGTCATGAGCTTCACCCCGGCGTCGCGGCACGCGCGAATGGCTGTCACCGCTTCGTCCATGTTGAGCACGAGCGGCTTCTCGCAGAGCACGTGCACGCCGGCCTCCGCCGCCGCCAGGATGGCGGGCAGATGCAGGTGATGGGGCAGGCAGATATCCACCGCCTCTACCTCCGGCCGCCGCATGACTTCCGTATAGTCGCTTGCGGCTGCCCGCGCGCCGTACTGCTGTACCCTGGCCTCGGCGCGCTCCATGTCATTGTCGCAAGCCACTTCCAGCCGCGCCGCGCCGGCCTTTTCTAGGCGCTGCCAACCGTCGAAATGAGGATGAGAAATGCTGCCGCAGCCAATGACGGCTACGCCTACCGGATCACCATTCGTTGCCATCGTTGCTCACTTTCTCAGTCTGTCATTGCTGCCGTAGGTTGCAGGTTGTCTGTATAGTACGCCATTGGCGGTACTGCTCGCCATGCCATGCGTCGCCCTCCGTGGAGTGGCCGGGACGCGGCTGTGCAAGCTGCAGAAAAGCGCACATCCTGTCGTCACTGGCCGTCTACACCTGCATTTGCCATAGCGCGCGGCGCAGCTTATACGCCTCCCCTGTATTTTGGCGAATTGGTATAGTACAATGTTGACGAGCAAGAGTGAAGCGGCGCAGGCAAACGGCAAACAGAAGAAGCATCTGCGCGCCGGCTTTGCAAGAGGCAAGGAGTATCGACTCTTTCTCTCCACATTGCACAGGAAGTAACGTTCATGAGTAGACGCAAAAATAGACGCCAAGCGGCAGGCAGAAGCAAAGGCGTATCCGGTCGATTGTATACGCTCATAGCGGCCGCTGTGGTGGCGGGAGCCGTCGTGCTGGCGGCGGTCTGGCTGCTCGTGGCGGGTGGTGAGGAAGCGACTCAGGCGGATGCCGCCGATCGCCAACTGGTGCGGCGCGGGGAAGTCCAGTACCAACTCCACTGCGCCAGTTGCCACGGCGCGAACCTGGAAGGACAGCCCAACTGGCGCGAGCGGGATGAGAACGGACTGCTGCCGGCCCCACCCCACGACGCGACCGGACACACCTGGCACCATACCGATGCGCTGCTGTTCGACGTGACCAAGTACGGTTCAATCGCCGTCGTCGGCAGCGACTACAAGAGCAACATGCCCGGGTTCGAAGACAAAATGAGCGACGGCGAAATCTGGGCGGTGATTGCCTACATCAAGAGCACCTGGCCGCCGGACATACAGGAGATTCAGTCCGAATTGGTAGACACCCGCCAGCAGTAGCTGTACTTCTCTCGCTCGTCGTTCAGACACTTGTACCGTAGGGGCACGATATATCGTGCCCCTACGCTTTTGACGGATAGACGCATTGGCGGTTGGCGATCCCCAGTTGGCAGTAACACTGAGGGGGCGCCGCAGGCTAATCGCCTACGATGAGTACCCATGTATATGCGGCACTGCCGTTGGCGTTTTCGACGCGGCACGTGACGTGATGGATTACGGCATCCCCCGCCGAGAAGCGCAAAGCGGCGGTAGTCCCGTTAGCCGGCTCACCATCAACGGACCACACATAACGCAGAGTCGGATCGGTGTGCTGCTCGGCGTCCAGCGTGGCGTACCCGATGTGGCGATAGGCGAAGCCGCGTCCCGGGCCCGGGGTGCCGTCGGCTTGCAGCCAGCCTTCCAGCATGTCACGGGCGGAATAGTAGAGCACGTAGCGGCCCGGCAATTTGAGCACGTGGGGCGTAGACGTGTAACGGGCGTCGAAGGCGTCTTTGTCGTCGTTGGGTGGAAAGACCGGGAGCCCGGGCCGGTCGGTCCACGTCCGGCCGTCTATTGAGCGGGCGGTCGTGAGGTCGAACCAGTCGCCGTAGGCGTCGTCCAGTTGACCGCGTGCGAACGCTACGTCATCGCGCAGACTCTCACGGTGGCCGCCGTGCCACATGATGAGGCCCGCCCCGTCGCGGATTACGTGCGGATACACGCACGATTTGTAGATGCCTTCCGGCTGGATCACGTCGGCGATTTCTTCCCAGTGGATGCCGTCGGCAGACCGCAGCAGCATGATGTGACCGTAAATCGCACTGGGATCGGGATCGCCGTCCGGGCGGGCGTTCGCCCACATGGTGAAAGTGCCGTCCGCCTCCTGTATGACCGAGGCACAACGCCCGCTGCGGGTAACCGGCTCCGGGTGTATGTCCCACGCGATGCCGTCCGGACTTTCGGCGTACCCCACCTGCTGGGTCATCTCCACCAACTCGCCGTCGTCGGTCTGCTCCCAGTGCGTCAGGGCGGAAAACCACATGCGATATTTCCGCTCCGCCAGGTCGTAGAGCACGAACGGACTCTGAAAGCACCACCCCCAGCCGCCGGCGTTTTGCAGATCCTGGTCGGTGACGATGGGATTGCCAGGGTACTCCTCCCAGTGGATGCCATCTTCCGAAGTGGCATAGCCCAAACTGCAGTTGGCGGGCCGCGGCGGTCCGGACGTGGCGACGTACCACATCTTGTACATGCCGTCGGCGCGGATCACGCGCGGCATGTAGAGCATCACCCGCGACCAGTCCTGCGTGGTGTTCGTGGTGGAAAGCACCGGCTCATTCCGCCGCTGCCAGTCTTGCTGTGAAGGCACCGTCTGCCACGGCTCGATTTCTACACTTAGTTCAACCACCTCCCCAACCGCGAGCGAAATCTCAGACCCGGTGGGACCTATCGCGTTTATGCGGGGCACGTACCAATGGGGAGGTCTCTTTGATGGCTCAGCTGGCATTGGTACTCTTTACATGCTGTCCTGTAGATTTAACCATTCGATGGCGCGCAGTCAGTTGGTTGACCCCTGCTAGAGATGTGACTCTGGTGTGTCCTCATGGGAACCAGGAGCGAATTGTGGGTTTGTGACTGGAAAAGTCCTGTTTTGCTCGGAACAACTCTGTTTGTGCCGAGAAACCCTAGGTGCTAATGCCCTCTTCCACTATGTCGATTAGACTTGGAAATGCCAACAGCGCCGACGTGCGACCTCTAGCTGGAACCAACTCGGTCAAATGCCCGATGCTGATAAGAAGCCTCAAGAGAGTACGTGCAGTATCTTCGGGTACTCCACCGTTCTTAGCGAAGTCTATCGCTCTAAATATCGGTTTGTTGAAAATCCAATCAACTGCATAGTCTCTGAACCCGGAACGGGTTCTTCTAGCTAACTCACTCTTTACCGCTTCATAAAGTGCAAGAATTCGAAGCGCCTTCCCGGAGTTGTGTGATGCCTGAATTGTCACCATGCCAAAGAAGAATTCACACCACCCATCCCAGTCGGTATCGCGTGATACAGCTCGCAATCGCTCAACATAGTCCTCGCGATAGGTCTCAAGACTCTCGCTGATATAAAAGTACGGACCCAAGAGAAGTTTCTTCTCTACCATAGAGAGCGGAATCAGTAAACGCCCAATTCGACCATTTCCGTCAAGAAATGGGTGAATTGCCTCGAATTCAGCGTGCATTAGAGCAACCTGGGTCAGAGGGTCAAAATCTCCTTCGTGAAAAAAGGATTCCCATCTATTCATTGCCGATTCGACCATCTCGGTTGGACAAGGGACAAATTCGGCATCTTCAATCTTGTCATTTCGGCCAATGTGGACCTGCTTACGGCGATACTCTCCAGGAGACTTGAATTGTCCGCGAACACCCTGCATCAAGTCAAAGTGAGCATCCTTTACAATCCTTTGACATAGGGGCAAGTCCTTCTCTTCCATAGACGCTATAGCGTTACTAAGTGCAATAGTGTAATTGATTGCTTCTCTTCTATCCGCTTTTTCGCGTGTACTGTCATCGATCAATTGCCCTTCTGCCTCAAATTCCAAAACTTCAGCCAAAGTTGCTTGGGTACCTTCAATACGAGTTGATGAGGCAGCTTCCTGTCTGAGAAGCGGAGCTAAGAGCACATTTACATTGGGCACACCAATTAGCGTCGCGTCGTAGTTTGCGATGGCGGCACGAGCATCACCAAGAAGAGGAGCTAGTTTCTCCCAGTTCAGCTTGCGTGGAGGAAAAGCGCCTGCTTGATACTGTACCGGACTCATGGTCAATTCAGTGTCGGGCATGGCTTAGATTGGTTTCTCACAACCCAAATGCTTCCCCATATTCCCAATGGGCTTCTACCTGCAAGAGGAGTTGAGTGTAGCCAGGAAATGTGAGTCCAATCACTGTACTCAAAGCAAAAGGATCAATGCCCGATTTGGTCGGAGACCCATCAAGTCACATTGCCCCAGATGTGCATGACGGCCTACCGCGAGTAGTTCGGCGCTTCCTTGGTCAGGATCACGTCGTGGGGGTGGGCTTCGCGGAGGCCGGAGGCGGTCATGCGGACGAAGCGCGCGTGTTCCTTCATCTCCTGGATGGTGGCATTGCCGCAGTAGCCCATGGCTTGGCGCAGGCCGCCGACGAGTTGGATCACCATGGCCGAGAGCGGGCCCTTATACTGCACGCGGCCCTCGATGCCTTCCGGCACCAGCTTTGCTTCCTCGCCGATGTAGTCCTGGAAGTAGCGATCGCGGCTGGCGGTGCGCGCCTTCATAGCGCCCAGCGAACCCATGCCGCGGTATTCCTTGAACTGTTCGCCCTGGTACAGCACCACCTCGCCGGGGCTTTCTTCCACGCCGGCGAAGAGCGAGCCGATCATCACCGTGTCAGCGCCGGCGGCAATGGCCTTAGCCACGTCGCCCGCGTATTGTATGCCACCGTCGGCGATCACCGGGATGCCGAATTGGGAGGCAACGGCGGTGACGTCGGCTATGGCCGTAATCTGGGGTACGCCGGTACCGGTCACGACCCGCGTGGTGCAAATGGAGGCCGGCCCTACACCAACCTTCACCGCGTCGGCCCCAGCCTTGATGAGGTCTTCCGCCGCGGCGGCCGTGGCGATGTTGCCGGCAATCACCGGCACGTCGAACAACGTCTTGAACTTACGCAGCGTTTCGATGACGCCCGCTGAGTGGCCGTGGGCGCTATCGAGCACCAGCACGTCTACACCGGCTGAAACCACCTCTTGGGCGCGCTTGATGCCCTCGACGTTCGTACCGACGGCCGCGCCCACGCGGAGGCGTCCTTTTTCGTCCTTGGTCGCCAGCGGGAACTGTATCTTCTTGGCGATGTCCTTGACCGTTATCAGCCCCTTGAGCATAAAGTCGCGGTCCACCACCGGCACCTTCTCGATGCGGTGGCGGCGCAGGACGTCTTTGGCTTCCTCTAAAGTTGTACCGACGGGAACCGTGATGAGGCCCTCTTTGGTCATCACGTTGTTGACCGGCTGGTCGAGGTTCTCCTCAAAGCGAATGTCGCGGTTGGTGAGGATGCCCACCAGCTTGCCGTTCTCGGTGATTGGCACGCCGGAGATGTGGTAGCGTTCCATCAGGTCCACGGCCTGGCGCACGGTGGCATTGGGCCCCAATGTGATGGGGTCCACAATCATGCCGGCTTCCGAGCGCTTGACCTTGTCTACCTCGGCAGCTTGCACGTCGATTTCCAGGTTGCGGTGGATGACGCCGAGGCCGCCTTCACGCGCCAGGGCGATGGCAAGCCGCGCTTCGGTCACGGTATCCATGGCGGCGGAGATGAGCGGGATATTGAGAGCGATTGACGGAGTCAGCCACGTGCGAGTATCGGCGTCTTTGGGCAGAACAGCGGAATAATCGGGAATGAGTACAACGTCGTCAAAGGTCAGGCCGTGCTTCAACAACTTATCAGCGGACATGGAGTCGCTGGTCGGAGCTTGGGGCTCAAGAGTGGTGTCTATGCCCTCGCTCCCGGCGGTATCATTCCGTATCACCGGCAGTCCCTCCTCTAGTGCAGTAAACGCTCACGCTCGCTGTGTCCTCTTGCCCTCATTATACGGCACGCCAGTTTAACGGGGAACCAGATTAGCCCGCATGTAGCAACTTTTCCTAAAGACTTCTCCACGACTCTTCGCGCTGCGCAACACAAGCGACTCCCGACTAGCCTAAGCTTTGCGCCATCCCGTCGTTCTTTGAAAGGTCCTCCAGATAGATGCCGCGCAGCCCCGTTCACCCTTCGACAGGCTCAGGGCGAACGGGGCAGTGTCCCTGGGCAAGTGACCGAGTAACCCGTGCGAAAACTGCCTCGAAAGTCTTGCATTCTTGCCGCTACCTAGATATTCTATATACATGTTGCGCGAATTACGTAAAGGCACGGCCAGCCTGCTCCTGCTCGATCTGCTGTCGGCCCGGCCTATGTACGGGTTCGAGCTCGCCGAGGCGCTGCGTGAGCGCACCAACGGCGTGCTCGCCTTCAAGGAGGGCACGCTCTACCCCGCGCTGCACCGCCTGGAAGCGGAAGGGCTGGTGAAGCCCTTTTGGCAGGACAGCCCGCGCGGGCCGCGCCGCCGGTACTATCGTCTGACCGCGCGGGGCCGCAAGGCGCTGGACGAGCGCCGCGAGCACTGGCACACACTGGTGGAGGCTATCAATGGCGCGCTTGACGCCGGAAACGGAACGCTTTCTCCGCAAGGCAGTGGCGGGACTGCCAACCCCGAAACGCAATGAGGTCCGGGCGGAACTTCGCGCCCACATTGAAGACGCGATCCAACAGCATGACGCGCCAAACGTACGTGCGCCTGCGGAGCGGAAAGCAGTTACGTCCTTTGGCGAAGTCGCGGATCTCGATACAGCTAAGGGGAGACTCCGCGCCCTTGATGACGCTATCCGCGAACGGCGAGCGCAGGATGCCAGGCCCGTACATGGGGTTCAGCAAGCCGCGCCGGACCTGACACCTCCGCATCATGCTGGAACCAGGGAGGAAATCCGCGCTCTCGAGGAAGTCCGGCAAGGGCTGACGCAGCGCATCGCGCGATTGCAGGCAGAGCGGGAGGCGGTGGTGGCGCTTGGTGGCGCCAATGCGCTCAACCGTGAACTGCTCCGCGTGCACTTTGGCGGAAAGTGGCCGCTCCACTACCTCCGCGAGCGATTCGTGCGGCTGCTCTTGCAACTGGCGCGCGGCCCGCTCAGTTTCATGACTCGGGTAGAGCGGGACGAGATTCGGAGTCTCATTGAACTGGGCCGCCATAATGAAGCCATTGAGCGCGCCGAACGGGAGTTTGCGTCGCGCGGGCCGGGCTTCCTTACGCACGAAAGACTCGCTGCCGCATACAGCGCCAGTGGGGATCACGAGCGCGTCCTGACCCACCGGCAGGCGGCGGTGGATTGGCTCAAAGCGCATCCGGTGTCGTGGCGATTCATCGAAGGGCAGCACGTCGCGCTGGGAATCGCCTACTGCAACCTGGCCGGCGCACTGAAACGCCTCGGCAGAGAGGAAGAGGCCGAGGCGGCCGTGCACGCGGGACTGGCAGTGGACGATGGAAACTTCATGCTCAACTTGCTGCAAGCGGAGAGTTGCCTCAAGCATGGTGATTACGACAGCGCGTTTCACCACCTCGAAGCGTCGCTGGATGAAGACCGCACGGTAATGGATGTGGGCAAATTCCTGCTGATGCTCTTGCATGGGAACGACTTCGACCCTCTGCGCCAAGACGAGCGCTTCAGTCGCATCGTGCAGCGCGCCTACGATTGGGCGTGATAACTCGTAGCACGAACTAGTGGAGGCGAGCAATGGCGCGCTTGACGCCGGAAACGGAACGCTTTCTCCGCAAAGCCGTGGCGGGACTGCCGTCCCGGAAGCGTAAAGAAGCCGAGAACGAACTGCGCGCGCACCTGGAAGATGCAATCGCCCACCGGGTGGCACTGGGAAGAGATCGCCAAAAAGCGGAAAAGCAAGCAGTGGTTGCCCTGGGTTCCGCTGTGGTGCTAAACCGCGAGTTGCTACGAGCGAACTTCGGCAAGAAGTGGCTGCTTCACTATCTCGTCCATAAACTCAGCTGGTGGCTGCCGGAGTTGCCACACATCCAATTGCGCCCAAGATTCGCAATCTGGAAGTACGCGAGCAAGTCCCGCCGTCTCCGCGCTCAAGGCCGCGAGGATGAAATCATCGCACGCTTTGAACGAGAGCTCGCATCGCGCGGTCCCAGCGCCGACATTCACGAAGAGCTTGGATCAGCCTACAACGCCATCGGCGAACACGAACGTGCGCTGACGCACTTGCAGGCGGCGGTGGAATTGCACAAATCAGATCCGACACCGCGGATGTCTCGCGGGGGTCAAGACGTTGGCCTGGCAGGCGCCTATCGCAGTACGGCCGGAGTATTGAAAACTTTGGGCAGAGAAGAAGAAGCTGAGGCGGCTGTGCGTGCCGGTCTTGACGCGAATGACAAGTGCTTCCTGCTGAATTATTGGCAAGCGGAATTCTACCTAAAGCGTGGCGATCTGGACGGCACATTTAACCACCTCGAAGCCTCCCTGGATGACGATCCGAGTGTCGTCGGCAACTTCGATCAGGGCAAAACACTCCTGCGCATCTTGAGCATAGATGAGTTTGACCCTATCCGCAGGGATCCGCGCTTTGGCGCGCTTGTGCAACGCGCCCACGGGGAACTAGCCAGCGAACTGGACCCAATGGCCGGTGACGGGGCGGTCGAAGCGGCATTGCAGGACGCTCTTGCCGGGGAGGGTGAAGAGTTCCCAGCGAATTACCAGCAGGCAAAGAACTGCCTAGAGCATGACGATATTGACGGCGCCTTTCATCATCTCGAAGCCTCTCTCGGTGACGATGTGGCAAGAAGCGATCTTGGCAAGACTCTCCTTCTCCTGCTGACTGCTGACACATTCAACCCATTGCGCAAAGACCCGCGGTTCGATCATCTCTTAAGTCGCACAATCCATCCCGCGTAGCCACTAACGCCTCCGCTCCTCCCGATTACTGCCGCCGCGAGGGCCGCAGAACTGTCCTCTGGCCCATATCTGACTACCCCCCGCGGTCGGGCATCGTCTCGGCAAGACCCTATGCTAGTATGAATTTCAGGGTGCCGAGTGCTAACGTGCCCAACGTTGACTTGAGTATGGATGGCGGGATGCTGGGACTCTTGGATGCGCGGTTCTTTGCCTTGAATCTCCTTAGACTAGCCAGGCCCCACGCCTGCAAGAATGGCGGGGTTTTGTCAGCACAGTCATCACCCGTTCGCCCTTCGACAGGCTCAGGGCGAACGGGTGATCCGTTTTTCCGATCTCTCTCGGAATTTGCCATTCCGCATTTTTCCGTATTGCTTCCGAATTGACCATGTCTGATCCTGACAATCCGACCCCTTCCGGCAGGTTTGCATGGCTCCGCGCCGGTGGGAGCACGGTGGCCGGGGGCGCGACCATCCTGATGGTGAGCTACGTGCTCTCGCGGGTGCTGGGATTGGGGCGAGAAGTCGCCATCAGCGCGCGGTTTGGGACGTCCAGCGAACTGGACGCCTACGTCGCCGCGTTTCGGCTGCCGGACCTGGCATTCCTCCTCTTCGCCGGGGGTGCGTTGAGTTCCGCCTACATCCCGCTCTACCGCGAGGTGCTGGCACGCGACGATCCCAAGGCCGCGCGCGACTTTACCAGTTCAACCTTCAACGCCGTCATCCTGGCGGTAGGTTTCTTCGTTGCCGCGATCATATTGCTCGCCCCGTGGATCGTGCCGCTCTTCACCCATGGGTTCGCGAGCGAGACCCGGACGCTTACCGTCGCGCTCCTTGGCATCGTGGCGTTCTCGCCCCTGCTGCTCGCCGCTAGCGAAGTGTTCACGGCCACGCTTCACACGCGGCAGCACTTCTTGCTGCCGGCCTTCGCGCCGTTGCTTTACAACGCCGCCATCCTGGTCGGCGCCGTGGTACTGGCGCTCTGGTGGGGCATCTTTGGCGTCGCGGCCGGCGTCGTCATCGGCGCGGGTTTGCACCTTCTTGTGCAGGTGCCCGCTTTTCGGGCCTTGGGCCCCGGCTACGGGTTTACGCTCAATCCCAACTTGCCGGAACTGAAATCCCTCATCCAACGCACCGCGCCGCGCATGGCCGGACTGGTTACCGTTCACCTTTCCCTGCTGTTCATCATGGTCACGCTCGCGTCCGGGTTGGGCGAGGGCGTGGTGGCGTCGCTCCACTACGCGTGGACGCTCATGATGCTGCCGTTGGGCGTATTCGGCATGTCGGTGGCGCGGGCGTGGTTTCCGCAGTTTGCGGCAGCCGCCGTGGACGGTCCCACCCCGGAACTGGCCCGGCAACTAGCGGCCGCCATCCGCACCGTGCTCTTCTTCCTGCTGCCGTCAGCGGCGGGTCTCATGCTCTTCGCGCCGCTTGTGGTTGCGACGTTGTTTGAGCGCGGGGAATTCGACGCCGCGTCAACGGATCTCACCGCCTGGGCACTGCTCTTCTTTGGAATTGGCTTGGCCGGACACGGCGCCGTGGAAGTGCTGAACCGGGGCTTCTTTGCGCTCAGGGACACGTGGACGCCGGTTTTGATTGGCATCGCCAGCATGGGGTTGGGCATTGCGCTAGCATTCTTCCTCATGGGCCCGCTGGAGCAGGGCGGTCTGGCGCTCGGCATCTCGCTGGCGGTACTGCTGGAGGCGGTCTGGCTGTGGCTGCTGCTGGCGAAGCGGGTGCCGGGGTTTCAGTTTCTCGGCGGCATGCTCCCGCTGCTCGTCTGCACGCTCCTTGCCGCAGGCGCGAGCGGCACATTGCAGTGGCTCGCGCCGCTCCCGGATACGCCCGCTCTCGTCCGCCTTGTCCTCTACGGTGTTGTACTCCTTGGGGTCTACATCCTCGCCGCGCTGCTCCTCGGCGTGCCGGAAGCGCGAACCGTCTGGCGGCGCTTACCCTTCTTGCGGCGCTAGCTGGCTATTCCGTTCCTCCCGAGTGCGATTTCACCTCGTTCGCCCATCTTCCCGTTCGCCCCCGTATCGAGTACAGGGCAGGCTCTGAGCTTGTCGAAGTGTGGATGAAGATAGCGAGTGAATCGTCATCTAATTCTGACTCGTCACTCCTCGGCCCTTTGGCAAACTCGGGACAAGTCTGGTTGACCCAAAGTGAAATTCGGAAACGCCGTCACAGACCCAGTCCCTCGTCATTTCTTGCTTGTCGCGTCAGCCAGCATAGGTGCAGCACATCTGGATACTAGACCCTAGATCCCCCCCCTCCCAAGTCATTGACACGCACCATCAGAGTTTCTATATTACAAGCGTAGAAGGCTAGAGTGGTGCAAAAGGGCTTAGTCAAGCCCTCCAAGGAGGATTGGTTATGGTTACCCGACGACGGTTCTTGCAGTTCAGCGGGGTTGCGGCTACGGCATTGGTTGCCGCCGCCTGCGGCGCGGTGCAGACGGCCCCGGCGGAAGAGCCAAAGATGGAAGAAAAGGAAGCCCCCAAGGAGGCCGCCCAGGAGGCGCCTGCCAAAGAGGTGCAGAAGCTCTCCGTCCATAGCTATGGCAACGCCGCGGTGCTCGAGCGATATGTGAATGTCCTCGGCGTCTTCAACGAGAACTTTGCCGGTGAATATGAGGCGGAAGCAACCATAACACCCTTTTCCGAGTACAATCCCAAGCTCCTGTCTCAGATTACAGCGGGCGTGCCGCCGGACATTTGGAACCTGTGGGCGCAGTTCAAGTCCAATTACGTGGAGCGCGGCATTGTGCTCGACGTTACCGATCGCGTCAAAGCAAGCGCGACAGCCAGCCTGGACCATTACGTCCAGCCGATGCATGAGGCCATGTCGTATCAGGGCCGCATCTGGGGCACGGCACAGGACTTCAACGGTACCCTGATCTATCTCAACACGACCATCTTCCAGAACGCGGGATTGGAATTGCCGTCCGAAGACTGGACGATGGAAGACCTTCGCGAAATTGCGAAGCGCACCGCCAATCGGGAGGAGAACATCTGGGGCACCAGGAATCTTGCAAACAATTCCGGCTCTGACAACTTTGCGGTGATGTGGAACTACGGCCAACACTTTTGGGTGAACGAAGAGCAGACCAAGTCGCTGGTCAATGGTCCGGGCCCTGTTGCCATGTACACCATCTACCAAGACATGGCGTATGCCGACCGCAGCATACCCACGCCGGGCAATCCACAGGAAAGTGGCCTCGGTTCCCATCAAGGGTACTATGCCACGTGGGACGCCTGGGGCAACGATCCTTGGTGGATCAACTTCCGTAACGAGGGCAACGTGCCGTTCGAATGGAAGGCCCATACGTATCCCGCGGGCCCCATGGACCAGAAGCACTTTTCCCAAGGTCACCTGTGGTCGATTGCGGAATCGCACCCGGACCACGACACCGCCTGGTTGCTCGCCGAGTGGCTCGGTGGTATCGAGGGCTGGAAACAGTGGGTGGCCTTGGGCCAGGGCCAACCGCTTCCGGTTTCCGACCGCGCGCTGTGGGAGCAGTATTACAGCTTCCTGGAGCCGGATAAGGCGAAAATTCAGACCGACTTCATGCTGAATCGCATGTACAACGGTCTGGCGTTCAACTTCCAGTACTGGCCAACGTACGGCGACTGCAGCAACATCATGCGCGAGGCGCATAAGGTTATCTTTGGCGAGTCGCCCGGCGAGGTAGAGTCCAACCTCAACGAGGCCGCCAAGCGCATGGATGCGGTACTGGCAGAGTACAAGGACAAGACTTAACCGCTTGCGCATGCAGCAGCTAGAGTCGCGAAGCACTAAGCGCTGAAGGACTTGCACTAGCAGCATTGCATGCGGTTGGAGAGGGGCACGGTATACCGTGCCCCTCTTTTCTCTTGTCTCTTTTCTCGAGCTTTGCGTGAACCAGTTGGTCATGCAAAAACCGAGCAATCCGCCAATAACCCCCCTCTCCCCGTGGGAGAGGGTCGGGGTGAGGGGATCTTCAGCGAGCCGGCCCATCTCAAGCCGTGTGGCGGAGACACTCTAAGGCACCAGGAAATTCCGAATTGGGTCTGGGACTTGGCGTGCGCGCAAGCGGCGATATACAGATCAGCGCGTATACAGGTGCAGTAGGACCAAATAAGGATAGTTTGCGTTGGCACATTGCCGTGATGAACCTGAGAATAGCACGCGGGCCTCCGTCATTCCCGTGAAAACGGGAATCCATCTTCACCTTTGGTCATAGCGGTGCCACCGTTTCCAGTTAGACTTGAAGCTACACTGGACTCCGGCTTTCGCCGGAGTGACGGACGGGCCCGCACGTTGGGGTCATGGCAAGTGAGAATTGGAGCGCCAAAGTCCAAGGTACACGGCTACTATAGGCCGTCATTTCCGTTGACGTTTGCCCCCGTGCGGGTGCGCGGAATTCATTTTCATGCGGCCAAGAGTTTGTAGATATGCCAGATGGTAGGACTCCAAATGAACAAGTTGAACTATTGTGATTTGATCGTACTATCACTTTGAGGAGCGAAATGCGAGAGAATCCCGCCCAAACGCCTGAGATTCCTCGCTGCGCTCGGAATGACATAAACTGTCTACGCAGTCTAGTGAACAACAGATTCTGTTTACGAATTACTCGACTCTTACAAGAATGACATCACGTGTTCACCTGACCTAGTAGGGCACTTGCCGCCTTTACAGTCGGATGGCAATGCGCTACAGTCCGGCACTGGCTACGATCTCGTCAATCTCCCGCATTTGCCGGGGCGTGAGTTCCCAATCTCCTGCGCCGAGCCAGCCATCCACCTGCGCCGGACTCTTCGCTCCCACCAGCGCCGTCGTCATGGCGGGATGGGCCAGCACCCACGCGATATCAAGCTCGATGAGAGTGTGACCATGATCGGCGGCGTAGGCGGCGAGCTGTTTGGCCATGCGGATTGTGCGTCTAAACCGCTCGCCGGTGAAGCGCTCGTTCTGGCTGCGGATGTCGTCCGCGCCGAAGACGTGGTCTTCCTCATAGCTGCCGGTTAGCAACCCTTGACCCAAAGGAGCGTACGCCAGCACGCCGATGCCCTGTTCCAGACAGAAAGGCAGCACCTCATCCTCGATCTCGCGGTCGAGCAGGTTGTAGCGGGGCTGGTCTGAATCCACGTGGCGGACTTTCAGGCATTCTTGCATCTGTTCGGCAGAGAAATTCGAGACGCCGGCGTAGCGCACCTTGCCTTGCTGGATCAGGATGTCGATGGCCTGCATGCTTTCGGCGAAGTCCATTTCGTCGCTGGGCCAGTGAATTTGGTAGAGGTCGATATAGTCGGTATGGAGGTGTCGCAAGCTGCGCTCGGCGGCGGCAAGCAGGTCAGCGCGGCGCCAGTTTTCAGGCATGACTTTCGTAGCGATGAACACCTCGTCACGCCGGTGGCCGACAGCCTTGGCGACTAGCTCCTCGGAAAGGCCGAAACCGTAGGCCTCCGCCGTATCGATGAGCGTCACGCCGCCGTCCACCGCACGTTGAATGGCCGTAACCGCGTCGCTCTCTTCCACCGGCCCCAGCTTGCCCGCAATCGGCCACGCGCCAAAGCCCAGCACGGAGACCGGCGGCCCATTCTTGCCAAGTTTTCTTGTTCGCACGCCATTTCCTCCTGCCATCCAGACGTTTTCCCTAGCTTACCGTACTCCGCGCGATCCGACACCGCTGCGGGAGGAACAGCATCCTAGGGCGCGGAGGGAATCCAGCGTTAGTCCCGCAACCAGAAGGCTGGGGTTGAGATAGGGGCCTGGTACGGGAACGCGCATGCAGGATTTGGGAGACTGGGTTCTCAGCCAGGACACTAAAGAGGGTAAGGGGGTATGATTGTTCCAGCGGAATCGCGGGTGTCAGGTAATTGGTTGACAGGTGTGTAAAAGAAGACAGGCGAAGGTCATCCGAGTAGTTGCTGTTGTTAATGTGCGCACTTCACTGCGTTGGCTTTGCGTAGGTATGTGCACGCCCATTAGACCGTCACTCCGGCGGAAGCCGGAGTCCATCTTCTCCGCGTGCCCTGGATTCCGGCTTTCGCCGGAGTATCTGTGTTAGAAGTCAAGTTAATTTAGGGACCTGCAGCAAGGTAGTCCTGCCACGGTGTGCCGCGCCGGACGATGGCGTTGAGTTGCAGGAGCATTTTGCGCATTACCGCCACCAGGGCGACTTTGCCCGGCTTACCCCGCTGGCGCAGACCTTGGTAGAAGCGCTGCAGGCTGTTGTCCTGGCGGATAGCAGACAAGGCGGCGAGGTAGAGAGCGCGGCGCACGACGCCCCGGCCGCCGCGGATGGCGCGATAGCCGCGCTGCTGTCCGCTGTCCCGTGACCACGGTGCGAGACCTGCCAGCGCGGTCAAGGCCTTACCGGAGAGCTGACCGAGTTCGGGGAGGAAGGCGGTGAGGATGGCGGCGGTCAAGTCGCCGACGCCGCGCATGCTGCCGAGCAGTTGGGCGCGCTGGCGCAGGTGCTGGCTGCGCTGCAGGGTCGCTTGATACTGCTGGTCCAGCCGTTCTATCTCCTTATCCAGCCAGCGGATGTGGCGTGTGACGGAGCATTGGCTAACGGAGGAGAGGCCTTTGTCCAGACGGTTCTGTTCCTGCACACGTTGCTTGACGAGTTGCTGGCGGCGCTGCAGCACATCTTGGAGCTGTTCACGTTCCGGGGAGGGCGCCGGAAGGTCCTCCAGCGCCATCACAGCGCCGTACCGGGCGAGCACCTGCGCATCCAGGCGATCGGTCTTCGCTTCCTTGCCACAGGCGCGGGCAAAGGCCCGCACCTTGTTGGGATGCGCCACCTCCACTGAGGGCAGCGCCGTGTGCAGACGCTTTACCACTTGGCGCTCATACCCGCCGGTCGGCTCACACACTGCCACCGTGACGCCTGCAGCTTGCAGCCAACGCACCAGGGCGGTGATACCCACCGTGGTGTTCGCGAAACGCCGCACGGGGCCGCCCGCTACCGACACATCGAGTTGCGCTTTCCCAACATCGATCCCTGCCACAACTTTCATCCCGCTCTCCTTCCTGGCATACTGGTGGTGTCCTCCACACTTGCAGATGCGGGCCATTGGTCTGCCCAGGTATCTGTTCGGAGCGACATTCTGGCGCGAGGGGTGTCGTACTCCGGCGCGATGCAGCCAGGCCACTGCCTCGGCTCACCTAATGACGGACGACGCGCCCCTCGCGTTGCCACTCAACTTCGCTCATTTGCCCGCCTTTTTCAACATACAAATGACGGAAAGAGGCGCTCTCTCGGCGTTTTCGAGTTGAATCGGCAGCAAATCCTGTCGAATAAACACGCGACGCAATCAAGAGTGACAGGAATAGAATCCCGCGATGCTACCGAAACTGAAACTACCAGGACTAAATGCCAGTAATAGGCGGAGCAAATGCAGCAGAGGCAGGGCGCATGAAGGTTGAAGGGACGTTCAAGATCAAAGCGAGCCAAGACCGCGTGTGGGAATTGCTGCAAGACCCGGACGTGCTGGCGGTGTGCATCCCTGGCTGCGAGAAGCTGGAGCCGACCGGCGAAGACTCATACGCGGCCACGCTGAACGTGGGGGTGGCCGGCATCAAAGGGCGCTACCAGGGCACGGTGACGGTGGCGGACCGCGACCCGCCCTACGGCTACCGCATGATCGTGGAAGGCAGCGGCGGTCCCGGCTTCGTGAAAGGCGAGGGCAGCTTCACCCTATCCGAAAAGAAAGCGGGCGAGACCACCATCCACGTGGCCGGCGACGCCCAAGCCGGCGGCACCCTGGCCCGCGTCGGCCAGCGCCTCATGAATCAAGCCGGCAAACTGCTCATGAAGCAGTTCTTCACGCGGCTGAACAAAGAAGCCACCGCGCGCTAAGACTGCAACCACCTGAATCAGCCGGAAATGGTCATTCGCCTTACCGTTCCGCCATTCCTGTAAGTGTTGAGTAATTCGTTGACAGAATCCCCTCTTCACAAATCTGTGCAAACTCTGACTGTCATTCCGAGCGAAGCGTCGAACAGAGTTCGCTGACTTCGTCAAGGACGCGGAATCTAGGACCCTAGTCTCTCGCACTTTATTGGCCTTAGACACTAGATTCCTCACTCCGCTACGCTCCGTTCGGAATGACATGTAATGAGTTCAAGAGCCACGCGAAAGCCACCGACTACTATCACGAAATCTGTCAACGAATTAGTCAACACTTACAGGAATGACATGCTATTGGGTCGTACACTGCCCAGTACACTTATTCACTCTTTAGCAATTCAGTCAACGAATTACCTGACATTTACAATTCCGGCGAAAGCGCGGTTGAGAAACCGAGGAATGCAGAAATGGCATGCGCAGTCTCGAAGCATCGGGCAATTTGCCGGAGCACGCAGCGCGGTTAGGCCCCAGTCGCTTCGCCTATATGCCTGATCAGCGGATTCCTGAACGTCACCTGCGCCTTATGCCACATGCTGAAACCAATACCACCCGTGCGATAGGCGCCGTCAGTCAGTTCGTGGACCAGGTTGCCGTCGATTGAGGTCGTGAGCGCTTGGCCGTGCGCGGCCACGACGATGTGATATTCTCGTCCCATTTCTATCGGATAGTCCACGAAGCTGAGAATGACGCGCGCGCTGTCTGGGCTAAACCTGCTCAACGCCACTTTGCCCACGTTCCCCCAGTCGAATGCGTAGAAGGACGCGCCGTCATCGGACACCCGGAAGAGAATCTGCAGGTTCGAGCCTTTGACCAACGCGCCCGTAACCGAGATCTCATAGTCAGACCAGTTCACATCCCCCGTCCTGATCTGCGCAATCGTATCGCTCTTGAGGTTCCCCCGCACAGAATCGCCCCGCCGCGACCAGGCGCCGCAAGACCACTTCTCGGTCCAACCGGCGAGACCCTCGGCGTGGAGGAGCGACTCCCACCTTGCTCCATCGTAGTTCCGCTGCCTGCTTTCGTCCTCGGTTTGCATGTCGGCTCCTCATTAGGTTAGGTGGTGGGTTTGCATTGCGAACTCGTGGATCCGCTTGTCTCACTAGCGTCGGGGGCAGTCCGGGTATCCAGCATTAAAGCACAGCGCCTGCGGGCAAAGTGCCCGCAGGCGTTGTATTCAGCTACCAATCGGAGCGCGCGGCGAGAGCCAGCGCATTGCTCAGCCGAGTAACGCTACTTCACGTCTGCTGTAAAGAGAAAGTCGTTATCCTTCACGTCGCTGTGGCATTCGGTGCAGCCCTGGACGGGACCTTCCGCCTCTATCACGCCGTCAGGCGCATACTTCAGGAAGAACCAGCCGTTGGCGTCCGGGTTCTCGTAGCCGGCGGCTTTGTACATGACCGTGATTGCGGCCAGCTTGCCGTCGGGCATGTAGTTATTCTTGACGATCATGCCGCCTTCGGGGATGCTGCCTGCCTTGTCGGTAATCGCCTGCAGCGCAATCGCATTGAAGTACGTGCTCAGCAGGGCGCCGTGCGGATCTCCCCCGGTATACATGGGCTCTGCCCCGGGCAGATGCTGCCACGTATTCACATAGTCAGCCGCAGTCAGAAACTCTACGATCGCGGCGCCATTGGCCTCCGGTCCTTCTGCGGACATGTCTTCGGACTCTCCGTCGCCGCCGCACCCCGCCAAGAGCAGCATGGCCCCAATGAGCGCGACACTCATCAAGACAAAGCTCCTGCGCAGTGCGGACAAACTAACACGCATGTACATTCCTCCCCTTCTTGAGTATTCGCTGAAAAGTTCTTGTATGATGGTATTGTACCGCACGGCGCACTACTGTTGTCTAGACGACATGAACGGCAGGTAATTGTCGTGAGCACGTTGAGTAAACTGCTCCCCGCCAAGAAGCGGAGCCCTATCCACAGCAAAGACGAGCGCATGTCGCTCCTCCTGCGGCATCTCATTCACGTCGATCTCTTTCGCGATCTCTCGAAGAGCGAAATGGAGCGGCTCTTCGGCCACCTGCCGATGTATTCCTTTCCTAAGGACACGCTGGTGTACACGCCGGACGATAGAAGCGAGAATCTGTACATTCTCAAAATGGGATCCGTGGACATCTACCGGCTCAGCGAAGAAGGCAAACGCTTGAGCATTCGCCGCGTCTTCATGGGGAGTGTGTTCGGCGAAATGGGGCTGCTGGGCCAGAGCATGCATGGCTGTTTTGCCGAGACGGTCGCGCCGAGCCTGGTGTGCGTCATGACCCACGCCGAAATGGAAAGCCTCTTACGGATGCGTCCCGACGTCGGCCTGCGTTTCTTCAAGGTGATTGGCGACCGGCTGAAGTCACTGGAGGACCAACTCGCGCGCCTGGCATTCAGCCCCGTGCGGGCCCGGGTGGCGGCATTTCTGCTGACACACTTGGACCCGAAATCCCAGGAGGTGCGGGGCTTCACACACGAGGAGATTGGGGATAGTATTGGGGCATTGCGCTCCACCGTCACGCAGACGCTCGGCGACATGGCCCGGGTCGGCGTGGTGGAGGTAAAACATAAGTGCGTCTATGTGCGCAACTTTCAAGAACTTGCTGTCTTGGTAAGGGAGTAACGCCACATGTCTCAAGCCGTCCGCGTCACCGTTTGGAACGAATTCCGCCACGAGAAGTCAGACGCGCACATCCGCGCGGTCTATCCGGAGGGTATCCACCGCGCTATTGCCGAGTACCTGGAGGAGCAACCCGGCCTCTCCGTGCAAACGGCGACACTGGATGAGCCGGAGCACGGCCTGACCGATGACGTGCTCGCCCAGACCGACGTGCTCATCTGGTGGGGGCACCAGGCCCACGCCGCGGTGGAAGATGAAATCGTGGAGCGCGTGCACGCGCGCGTACTGGACGGCATGGGCCTGATTTGCTTGCATTCCAGCCACTTTTCCAAGATCTTCAAGAAGCTCATGGGCACGACGTGCAACCTGAAGTGGCGCGAACTCGGTGAGAATGAGCGGCTCTGGGTCGTGGAACCGGGCCATCCCATTGCGGCTGGCGTGGGGCAGTACATCGATATCCCTCACGAAGAAATGTACGGCGAATTCTTCGACATCCCGGAACCGGACACGCTGGTCTTCATTAGCTGGTTTCCGGGCGGCGAAGTCTTCCGCAGCGGCTGCTGCTACCACCGCGGCCGCGGCAAGGTTTTCTACTTCCGCCCCGGCCACGAAACCTTCCCCACGTTCTACCAGCCGGAAGTGCGTCACGTGATTGGCAACGCCGTACGCTGGGCAGCGCCTATCAATGGTCCCGAAATAGTGTTCGGCAACGTGCAACCCTTGGAAGAGGTAACGGTGCACGTGTAGCCCGCTGCGGAGCATTGACTCCGCGCTAGCGAGAAACAAGGGTAGGGGCGGTGCGCGCACCGCCCCTACTGGTTTTCCGCGCCGATACGACAACTGCGCTTCCTGAAGCGCCCCGACCATCGCGAACTTACTGCCGCAGCATTTCCTGCAAAGCAACTGACATCTGCTGGGCCGCATCTGCCACGGAATTCTCGCCGCTCAAGATCGGCTGCATGAGGTGTTGCTGGAAGAGGGACTGCAGGTACGGTGCAAGTAAGGGCGGCACCCCGCGACTGTAGCCGAGAGCATTTGCGATTGTATTTGCGTCCTCGATCCGCAGGCTCGGCCTCACTTGCTTGATGCGCTCGCCGGTTACGTTGTAGACCGGATAACCGAAGAACGTTACGGGCAACTGGGAGAGTTCCCGCGATAGTACCACCGCCGCCTGCGCGGCAAGTCCCGTGTCCTTTGCCTGCGCGCCCACGCCAATGCCCGCGGCCGGCGAAACCCACGTAGCCTGGCGGGCTTCGACCGGCAGCGGCGCGGCATAGATCTGCTCCGCGCCCAGGCCCTGTCCGCCGCCGGAACGTACGGCTGTGGCCAAGCGCGCCGTCGCGCTGGGTTGGGCGCCGCCGCCCCCACCGCCGCCGCCTCGCTGGGGTAGTTGGTCGAAGGACACTACCTGCATGCCGTTGCGGTTCGAGCGCATGAGAGCGAAGGTGCCTGCCGGCGGATTCGGCGCGATCTGGTGAAACGTGATCATGTCCCGCCACAGCTCGATGCCCTTCAGCGACGCCGGTTCGGTGAGCCGCACGGCGCCGTTCTGGGCGTCAAACACCTCGCCGCCGTGACTCCAAATCATACTCAGCAACATCGGCACGGACGCATGGGCGTACGTCCCCCACTGCGAGCCGGATTCATTGGTGTACGTCAAGCGCTTCCCCGCCTCGATCATTTCCGTCCACGTCCACGATTCGCTTGGCGCGGCAACGCCGTCGACTTCGAAGAGGTCTTTGTCATAGGTGAGCGTGTTGATAGAGCTGGAGAGCGGCAGCACCAGGACTTGACCTTCCCAGGTCACGGCTTCCACGGCCCCAGGGGCGAAGTCGGATAGATCTATGCTGCCGTCCACCCGAGTGGCCTGCTCGAACGGTTCGATGATGCCTTCGGAATAGAGCAGCGGCAGTTCATTCATATTGCTGATCATCAGCAGATCGGGCAGGGGATCGCCGCCGGCCAATTCCCCACTCGCCGCAGCCTCGTTCAGGGTATCGGCAATGGGGCTAAACGGTGTAGGCGTGGGCTCGGCAGAGTCGGCCTGAGCAAAGAAGGCGCCAAAATTGGGGTTCGGTCCCGGCGGCACAACCGTCAGGTTTACTTCCATCTGAAAGCCGAGGCTCTGGTCGTTGATCTCATTGGCGGCGGACTGCAAGCTAGCGAGAATGTTGCCGGCCTGCGCCGCTTGGAAATTAGCCCCCTGTCCCTGGGGCAGAAAGACCGCTACATGGACCGTCTTATCGCCGGATTCTCCGCCTACCAAGCCCTCAAAAAATCCACAGCCGGAGGCGAGGCCTGCCGCCAGCGGCACGCCTCCAATCACGCTGAGAAACGACCGACGCGTCATGGCCATGGCACACTTCTCCTTACTGCTCTCTCCGTAGTTCATCCGGTGGTTGCCTAAGAGTCGAGTTCCGCACCCCGTCGCGACAGCGCACCCAATGCGCTCATCGCGCTGTCCCGCCACGATTTCTCAGCGACGGTAGCGTCCGATGCGCTGGTAAAGTACGAGAATGCGGCTGCGGCACGCTTGCTATCGCGCTGCTCGCGGTACCGATCGGTTGCCGGCAGCGTCGTGCAATGCGCACGGCACGCCCCGACACCTCCTCATGCTACGAGTCAATTGTCAAGAGAATATGAAGCTGGGGACGAATGAGCAGAGGTTAGGCAGGCGCGATTCTGGCAAGTAGGGGCTTTGAGTTTTCGGGCGTCCCAACCCGCAGCCGCAAGCGGTTGCAGGCTTCTTGGCAATTCTTGATGGCCGATCACGCCATGGCAAGACGCGGGAGACGCGGTTCGCAACACCACGCGGCCAAACTGCAAAAGTCCGTTTATTGTCACTGCCAAAGAAAGAGCAAACCCGGGCCGCGTGCGGCCCGGGCATGTAATGCCGTAGTTCTGTTACTTGCGATTTACTGTCGCAGCAATTCCTGCATGGCGATGGACACCTGCTGGGCCGCGTCGATCACCGTGCTCTCACCGGTCAGGATTGGCGCCATGAGGTGCTGTTGGAAGAGGGTCCCGAGGTAGGGCGCGATAATGGGCGGGAGGCCGCGGCTATATTGCAGCGCTTCCGCGATGATATTGGCATCTTCTATGCGCAGGCTTGGCCGCACCTGTTTGATGCGCTCGCCGGTGGCGCCGTACACCGGATAGCCGAAGAACGTCACCGGCAACTGAGCGAGTTCACGGGATAGCACCACGGCAGCCTGGGCCGCCAGCCCCGTATCTTTCGCCTGCGCTCCCACGCTCAGCCCGGCCACCGGGGCAACCCAGGTCGCCTGGGTGGTTTCAAGCGGCATCGGGGCGGCGTGGATGCGTTCCGGACCCAGGCCCTGCCCGCCGCCGGAGCGAACGGCAGTGGCCAAGCGCGCTCGCGCCGAAGGCTGGACGCCGCCACCGCCCCCGCCGCCACCACCTCGCTGGGGCAACTGATCGAAACTCACCACTTCCATGCCGTTGCGGCCGGCGCGCATGAACGCAAAGGTGCCGGCCGGCGGGTTTGGCGCAATGCGATGGTGAACGATCATGTCTCGCCAGAGCTCGATAGCTTTGATCGCGGCCGGATCGGCGAGGCGCACCTCGCCTCCCTGGGCGCCGAATACATCGCCGCCGTGACTCCATATCATGCTGAGCAACAGCGGCACTGAGGCGTGGGCGTACGTTCCCCACTGGGAACCCTCATCATTGCTGTACGTGAGCCGCTTGCCGGCCTCTATCATCTCTGCCCAAGTCCACGGGCTGGTAGGCTCTGCCACGCCGTCATTGGCGAGGAGGTCTGAATCATAGGTGAGTGTGTTGATGATGCTCGCAAGCGGCAATGCCATTACCTGTCCTTGCCAACTCACGGACTCCAATGCGCCGGGCGCGAATGCGGAAAGATCCGCGCTGCCGTCGACCCGCGATGCCTGGTCGAAAGGCTCGATAATGCCTTCGGAGTAGAGCAGCGGCAGTTCGTCCATGTTGCTGATCATCAGCAAGTCCGGCAGGGGATCGCCGCTGGCCAATGCCCCGCTTGCCGCCGCCTCGTTCAGGGTTTCGGCGATAGGGCTGAACGGCGTAGGCGTGGGTTGCGTGCTCGCCGCCCCGCCAAAGAACGCGCCAAAATTCGGGTTTGGCCCCGGCGGGACAACGGTCAGATTCACTGTCATCTGGAAGCCAAGGCTCTGATCATTAATCTCATTGGCCGCGCTCTGGAGGGCGGCCAGGATGTTTCCGGCCTGCGCGGCTTGAAAGTTCGAGCCCTGTCCTTGGGGAATAAAGACGGCTACATTGACAGTCTTGTCGCCGGAATCTCCGCCGACCAAGTCCTCAAAGAAGCCGCAACCGGACGCAAGACTAGCCGCCAGCGGCACACCGCCAACTAAGCCAAGAAACGAACGGCGGGTCAATGGCATTTCACAGTCCTCCCTCTCCCACAGTATCTCTTACCGATCACTTCACATTTCCTGCTGCCGACCCTGAAGCACCGCATCCTCTCCCAATGCGCTATGCGGCGGCTGTGTAGAGTGGCAGCCAAGTGGAGGTAAGCAGTCGACCGCGCGATACTCCAACTCACACCGCCGATGGATCAACTCCCTCCCGCCTGGACTGGCTAACCGGGCCCGCTACTCCTGCAGCGTGCGTATCATGGCAATTTCGTCGCACTTCGAGAACTTCGGGCAGCGATAGCACTCTTGCCAGACTTTGATGGAGAGCGAATCGCGCTCTACCTCCCGGAAGCCGCACTTCGTAAAGAACGTCGGCTCCAGCGTCAGGGTGAATACCGTCTTGATGCCCAATTCGCGCGCTTCCGCCACGCAGGCATCCACAAGCTGTCGTCCGATGCCCTGGCCCTGAAACTCCGGCAACACCGCCAAGCCGCGCACTTCAGCGAGGTCTTTCCACATGACGTGCAACGCGCAGCAGCCGGCCACCTTGCCATCCTGCCGCCAGACCACGTAGTCGCGAATGCCGCCGTACAGCTCTGCGAGCGAACGGAAGAGCATCCGGTTCTGCTTGGCGTAAAAGTCAATAATCTGCTTCATGGCGGGCACGTCGGCTACCTGTGCCCGCTCTGCTCTACCGGTATCGAAGACCCGAAGCGTTGCCACGTTGTTGAATCCTCTATTCTTGGCGGTACGATTGGGAGATTGAATGGAATGGCTGCACTATTATCGTAACGTATACGTCAAATTCATCATAGTGCCAGACTGGTAACGCATGGACGTATTCGCGCGGCAGAGTGTGGAATCGTCACTCCGGCGAAAGCCGGAGTCCAGGGCACATAGGGAAGATGGGTGCCGGCGGGCAAAGTCAAGACTGCGGGGGACAGTAACCTTATTCCTCCCTTATTAAGGAGGTGTTGGACTCGCCGGCGGAATAACTGCGTCTAGGCAGTCTGAGACGCGTCAGTTGCTCAGAGTCTGCCGCCGCTCTTGCCGTCGATGAGCACGCGTCGTATATCGTCGGCAAAGGTGACTTCCGAATCGTCCTGGGGCGCGTAGCCAATCACCTTGCGGGCATTGGCAATACTCCAAAAAGCACGGGCATTGTTGGAAACGCCGTAGAAGATCTGGAAGGGGACGCCGTGCTCGTTCGTAATATCCGGCGTCTCGATGGACTTTACAAAGAGCTGCTGCAAGTCGCGCGGGCTGATGTACGCGCCGAGGTTGCGCTTGTAGCCTGTGAGGTCATTAGCCGCGTTGTCCGCCGGTATCGACCGCGGCGCGCCAATTCTTACTTGCACCACCTCCAAGGCCCGTCCCTTCCTGCGGGTGGCAAAGAGGAATCCTAGGTGCTCGTAGCACGCCTTGGCCCAGCCGTAATAGTTATCTGAAAGCGGCGGAGCGGTGACGTCGAGCATCTCCATTTTGCGCTGCCGCAACAGGTGCTCGTACCAATCGGCGGCGTGGTTCGAGCTGGCAATCACCACGCGGGGCACGTCCTCTTCCAAGGCGGTCTGGTAGACGTGGAATGCCAGATCGAGATTGGACCGTTCCGAATAGTAGTCGCCGTCATTCATCGAATGGCCGCGCTTATAGTTGAATGCCAGATGCACGACGGCGTCGGCCCCACTGAAGAAGCGGCGGTACGTCTCCCGGTCAGCCTCGCGGAGGTCGGTGATGGTTACACCTTCCACCGGGGCGCCGTCGCGGTTGCGGTCCCGGGTGTCCAGCAGGACGAGGTCGTACCGCTCGCGAAAGGCGGGCAAGAGCTGGGAAGCAACCCTGCCCGCGGCTCCGGTAACAACTACTTTCATGCGTGCCATAGGATTTTGTGCCTCGGTATTCATTGCAATCGATGCATTACAACCGGTTTCAGTCTGCACAATTCTGTAACAAATCAGAACGCCGAACTCCGTCATTCCCGCGAAAGCGGGAATCCATCCTTGCCGCGGACAGCCGAGAACCCTGTCAAAGTGGGAAGCAACCCTCGCGCCACCGGACTCCGGCATACGTCGGAGAGACGGAGACTACCGAATGGGACAATAGGATCCTCTCTCTACCGAGTCGTCACGCCAGTTCGACCATCCGGCCGGTCTCGCCGGACTCGTAGATCGCGTCCACGATCTTTTGCACCACCAGCGCCTCTTCCGCCTTCACTAGCGGCGGCGTGCCTTCTTTGACGTTCCTCACGACCTTAGCGAACTGGCCTTCGTGATTGTGCTCTCGGCCTTCTTCATGGGCCGGCGTGTAGTCAAGCAGACCGGCATGCGGGACCTCTTTGTGGATCTTTAGCGGTCGCAACGTCGCGCCACCCTCGGTGCCGCAGAGATACGCGTTGACTTCATTGTCGATATTGAGCGCCCAGCTCGTCTCCAGGTTGATGACGGCGCCGGTATCGAAGCGAATTTGCGCCGTGGCAAAGTCCTCTACCGTGTACCGGTCCTGGTCGGCTTCTCTCCCGCGGGTAAAGAGGCCGGGCCGCTTGGCCAATTTCGTAAACACCGCGCCGGTCACCGCCGTCGGCGTGGGGTGGCCCATCAGCCAGAGCGTTAGGTCGAGCGTGTGCACGCCGATGTCGATCAGCGGCCCGCCGCCGTTCTTGTCCTTCTCCACGAAAACGCCCCACCAGGGTATGCCGCGCCGCCGCAACGCCAGCACGCGGGCATAGTAGATCTCGCCCAATTCGCCCTGATCGATGAGGTGCTTGAGAAACTGTGCGCGTTCGCCGAAGCGCGATTGAAAGCCTATGGTCAGCATCTTGTCGTTTTGGTTGGCGGCGGCAATCATCTCCTCGCACTCGGCGGCATTCATCGCCATCGGCTTTTCGCAGATGACGTTACTGCCCGCGTTTAGGGCCGCAACACTGGCGGCGCAGTGCATGAACGGCGGCGTGCAGACGCTCACCAGGTCGAGGTCTTCCTGCGTCACCATCTCGTTGAAGTCGGCGTACACCCTGGCGATGCCAAACTCGTCCGCGACGCTCTGCGCGCGTGGTTCATCGATGTCGCTTATGGCAACGACCTCGGCCTCTTCGGGGATTTTCGCGTATCCCGGCAGGTGAGCGCCGCGGGCAATACCGCCAGCGCCGATAACACCAACCCGCACCTTCGATCCCATGACACTACTCCTCGTAAATGTTCCAGCGTATTGGGCGTTATCCTAGTATACATTGACGCAGTTCCAACCGCCCCGTACGATGAATTGGGCAAGAACGATTGGATTTCCTATGATTCTCCTCTCCGGCGGTACGGTCTACACCCCCCTGCAAGCGCTCCCGCAGACGAGCGTCGCCATAGACGACGGCCGCATCGCCCGGGTAGCGACCGACGCGGATCTGGCAGACACCTATGCGGCTGCGGAGACCATTGACGCGTCCGGCTGCATCGTTTGCCCCGGCTTTATCGACATGCACGTGCACGGCGCTTTGGGCGCCTCGTTCCGCTCACCGGCGGCGGAGGACATTCGCAAGGTTACAACGTACCGCGCGACCACCGGCACGACCGGTTTGCTCGCCACCATCGGCACTTCGTCGTGGGATGATACGGTGGCCGCGCTCAAGGCCGTCGTGCAGACCGCCGCAGCCCCAGCCGGGAGCCAACTGCTCGGCGTGCACATGGAAGGGCCGTATCTTAGTCCCGAACGGCCCGGGGCCATGCGCATACCGCTCATGCGCGAGCCGAGCGTGGACGAGGTCGCCGACCTGCAGGACGTCGCCCACGGCATGATCAAATCCATGACCCTCGCCCCCGAACGGGAGGGCGGCTTGGAGCTTGCGGCATACCTCGCCAAGCACGACATTATTCCCTCTATCGGCCATTCCGATGCCACATTCGCTCAGGTGGCGGCAGCCGTCGGCAGCGGAGTGCGCCAGGCGACGCATACCTTCAACGCCATGCGCCCGCTCCACCACCGGGATCCCGGCACGGTGGGCGGTATCATGACGCATCCGGAGATTACGGCGGAGTTGATCGGCGACGGCGCGCACGTAGACCCTGAAGTCGGCAAGCTGCTCATCGCCGCCAAGGGCTGGGAGCGCGTGGCCCTCGTAACGGACGGCGTGGAGTTTTCCGGTCTGCCGGCAGGCCGCTACGAGCGCGCGAACGGGGTGGCGGTTACGGTCTCTGAAATCCTCGCCACGCGGGACGACGGCACGATTACGGGGAGTTCGTCGTCGATGAATCGCAACATTCGCGTCTACGTGGAGGCCGGCATACCCTTACCCCATGCGCTCGCCATGGCGAGTTATGTGCCCGCGCGGCAACTCGGCTTGAGCGATCGCAAAGGCATCATCCAGGCGGGGGCAGATGCCGATATAGCCGTGCTTTCAAGAGACTTTCGCGTTATGCTAACGATAGTGGGCGGAGATATCGTCTACCGTGCACCGGAGTTTTCACGGAGTTAACGACCATGACCGGCATCGGGATTGACATTGGCGGCACAAAAGTTGCCGCCGGTATTGTCGACCAGGACGGCGGCATTCTGGCAACCGACCGCGCGCCAATGGTGAAAGACTCCCACGAGACCATGCTGGAGAGCATCTGCGCGGTGGTTGATCGGTTGCTCGCGCAGGGGCATGCGCAGCCGGATGCCATCGGCATTGCCGTGCCCGGTACGGTAGACCGCGACCGGGGTGTCGCTGTTTCAGCAGTCAACGTGGGGTGGCGGAACTTGCCGCTCGTGGACTTGCTGCGGGAGCGCTACGGTCTGCCCGGCGTCATTGCGAATGACGGCAACGCCGGGGCGTGGGGCGAGTACGCGTTCGGTAGAGGCAAAGACACGCAGAATCTAGTGTATCTTACCGTCGGCACGGGCATTGGCGGCGGCATCATCGATGCCGGACGGGTGGTGCGTGGCAGCGGCGCCGCGGGCGAAGTCGGCCACATCCTGGTGAGTCCCGGCGGTCCGCTCTGCCCTTGCGGCGTACTCGGCTGCCTGGAATCCCTCGCCGCCGGACCCGGCATCGCGCGCCGGGGGCAACAGGCTGCGGCTGAGCAGCCTACGGCCATTGTGCAGCGTCTCACCGACGGAGACTTGGAAAGCCTAACGAGCTTGACCGTACACGACGCCGCGGAAGCCGGCGATCCGGTGATGCAGGCGGTGCGTGACGATACCGCGCGCTGGCTCGCCATTGGCAGCCAGATTTGCCAGCAACTCTTCGCGCCCGAATGTATCGTCTTTGGCGGCGGCGTGATGCAAGACGGCGGATACCTGATTCAGGCAATTCGCAACTGGTTCCAGCAACTGGCCGGCAGCCCACATCCCAACATCGAGAGCTTCATCCGGCTCGCGGCGGAGAGCGAGCACGCCGGTATCGTGGGGGCGGCGGCGCTGGTTCTGGAACCGGAGCGGTGAGCAACACGCCATAGTCAGAATCGGGCCGCACCGGGCCTTAAATTCAGGCGCTCTCATGCTCTTTGGCCCCATCGCGGCGCATCCTCGCCCTGCCGTTCGCCCGTGAAGCGGTCCCCAGTCTGCCGGACGCCCTCGGCCCGATAGAATCCCTCGTCCTGCCAGAATTAACGTTGGAAACTCAGTCGCCGTCGTTCGCGGCCATTGAATCCTCTCGTCCGGCCGGGCAGCCGAAAGTGCAGCCTAAGTCGCGTAGGTGCGGTGCGCGCGCCGTCCCTACCAATCCTTATACCGTAAGGAGCGCGCCGCGCGCACGCTGCACAAAACGTGTGTCTCATTGCTACTATGAAAAGGAATGCTCATTGGTCTACTTGAAGGGTTCTTGAAAGTTACGCACATCACTCGTACAGCGAGCGCCGTCGTTCTTGCTCTCACCGTCGCCCTCGTCCTAAACGCGTGCGGGCCCCGTGCGGAGCAGGGCGGCGGCCTCGACGTGACCATTCTGTCGATCTCGCCCGATCCGGCAGCGGTGGGTGACGCCGTCATCACCCTGCAAGTCCGCGACCTGGCGGGAAATCCCGTATCGGACGCTACCATTCTGGTGGAAGGCACCATGACCCACGCGGGCATGCAACCGGTAATCGTGGCGACTGAAGCCCGAGGCAACGGCACGTACGTTACCGAGGGTTTCAAGTTCACCATGAGCGGTGATTGGGTCATCATTGTGCGCGCCACGTTTGCCAACGGTAGAACGGCCGAGCAGCGCATTGACCTGAAGGGCGTGGAGGGTGAGATGAAGATGGACATGAATTCCGACAAGGCCAAGGAAGGCAACTAGCCGTGGCTGCGCTGCGCACCCAGCCGTCGTCTCAGCGCGATCTTCTCAATCTTCCCGTCGTTGGGAGCTTTCTGCGTTGGAAGCATGCCCGCACGTCCCTGCAAGCGGCGCTGCTGGCGGTGTCGGCGCTCATCCTCTACGACGGATTCTGGGGTCCGCAACTCGCGCCTAAGAACCTCGCCGGCGTGCTGCCCTGGGTGCATTGGCGGGGCTTCGTGGTGCTGGCGCTGCTCATTGTGGGCAACATCTTCTGTATGGCCTGCCCGTTCATGCTGCCGCGCCGCCTGGCGAAGAAGCTCCTGCCCGCCGACCGCCCCTGGCCGAGGCTTATCCGCAACAAGTGGCTGGCAATCGGCGTGCTCTTGGTCTTCTTCTGGGCCTACGAGGCGTTCGATCTGTGGGCAAGTCCCTGGCTGACGGCGTGGGTGGCTTTGACGTATTTTGTAGCGGCCTTCGCCATTGACGGCTTCTTTCGCGGCGCGGCCTTCTGCAAGTACGTCTGTCCCATCGGACAGTTCCACTTCATTCACAGCATGGTGTCGCCGCTGGAGGTGAAAGTACGCCAGCCGGATATCTGCGGCGCGTGTCCGACGAAAGATTGCATCAGTGGACGGTATGGCCCAATGCCAGAGCATTCCCTCCGTCATTCCGGCGCAAGCCGGAATCCAGGTGACGGGGGCGAAAGTGAGGAGGCAGTGGGGCGGCGTCTACTTCGTCATTCCGGCGCAGGCCGGAATCCAGACAATCTGGATCAACCTTGGCAGACACAAGAGCGGCGCCTACTCCGTCATTCCCGCGAAAGCTCGCCACGTGCCGGGGCGCGGAATCCATCTGTCAGCAAGCATGAGCCTCAAGCGGCTATGCCGGCTGCACCCGCGGACCCTATCCAAGCCAACAGGGATGTGACCACCCCATCAGGTCTCCAACTCGTACAGACCGGCTGCGAACTGTGGCTCTTCCAAGAACGCAAGGTCGGCAACATGGACTGTACCTTCTGTCTCGACTGCATTCAGGCCTGTCCTCACGACAACGTCGGCATTCAACTCCGCGCACCCACCAGCGAGTTTCGAAAACTGGACCAACCGCATTCCGGCGTCGGCGCGCTGACGCAACGCACCGACCTGGCGGCGCTCGTCGTCGTGCTTGTCTTTGCGGCCTTCGTGAACGCCTTTGGCATGGTGCCGCCGGTCTACGCCTTGGAACAATGGCTCGCGACACAGCTTGGCGTCACCAGTGAGCCCGTGGTGCTCGGCGTGCTTTTCATCGTGGGACTGGTGGCGCTGCCCTTTGCGTTGGTGGCCGCCGCGGCGTGGTTCAGCCGGGCCCTTGCCGGGAGCACAGAGTCGCTGGCCGCCACGGCGACGCGCTTCAGCTATGCCCTCATTCCCATCGGCTTCGGGATGTGGCTGGCGCACTACGGCTTTCACTTCCTCATCGGCGCTTTGACGGCAATTCCTGTAACGCAGAGCTTCTTTGCCGACTTTGGCGTGCCTCTCCTCGGTGAGCCGCGCTGGGACTTGGCCGCCATCGTTCCGAACTCGTGGCTTGTGCCGCTGGAGCTTGTGTTGCTGGAACTCGGTATGCTGGTGTCGCTGACCGTTGGCTACCGGCTCGCGAGGCAACAGCAGGACTCGGCGGGCAAGGCCGCGCGTGTGCTGCTGCCGTGGGCGATCCTCATCGTCGCGCTCTTCTTCGCCGGCGCCTGGATGATGACGCAGCCGATGGAGATGCGCGGCACTATACTAGGGTAGACGCCCAGATTATGCAGTTACTGTTCCCCTGGTTTGAACTGGAGATGAGAAGCACTACCTGATGGCAGCGAGGCGATTCCGACGCGTGCGGCACAATCTACGTAGGGCAGGAGTGTGGCAAGGTGTCCACGCCCACAGCCAACCAGCGTTTGCGCTACCGCTAGCCACGCTGGCGGCCCGGCTGGAGCATGGGGAATTAGGAGTGTGGGACGAAGTCGGGGTAGGCGCGCTGCTCGTCGGATGCGCCGTAGTGTACGCGGTCTGGTTCTATGTCAGTGGACGCGGAGAGAAGCCGCGGGACAAAGAATAGGGGCCGTGGGGGAACCGACATCCCTACGGTACTTCCTAGTCGTCCTCAGTCAATTGCCGCACCGGCGTCGCGAGCAAGCCAATTTCGTCAATCTCTATTTCCACGATGTCGCCGGCCTGCAACGCGGCGTCTTCCGTTACGATGATGCCCGTGCCCGTGCTTACCACCGTGCCCACCGGCACCGGATTATTGCGGATGAGATAGGCCGTAAGAGTCTCGAACGGATGGCGAATCTGGTCGGTATTGGCCGATCCCTCGAAGATCACCGCGCCGTTGCGGCGAATGCGCGCCGTAATGTCTAAGTGATAGGGATCCGTGATTTCTCCCGTAGTCACCAGGGTCGGCCCCAGGGCCGTGCACCCGAGGAAAATCTTGGATTGTGGGAGGTAGAGCGGATTCTCGCGCTCGATGTCCCAGGCCGACACGTCATCGCAGATCGTATAGCCGATGATTTCATTGTCGAAACCCAGCACGTAGGCGAGCTCCGGTTCCGGCGCCGTAAACGTGGAATCGACACGGATGCCGATGGGCTCGTTCGGTCCGGCGCAGTGTTGGGTATCGCCTTTGTAGAAAATCTCCGGGCGGTCCGACTGGTAGACCTTGTCGTAGATACCCATGGGCCCTTCCATATCGGCGTCACGGAATTCGGCGCTGCGGCGGTAGGTGACGCCACAACCCCACACCTGCGGCGGAAAGAGGGGCATAGTGAGGCGGGGTTCGTCCGGCTCCAGGAGCTCCGCATACGCATGCGCGCCGCCGGTTGCGTCGGCGAGTCTTTCCGCGATCACGTCGTCGAGCGAGCGCCGCTGCCGGCGGGCCTCATCCACGAAGTCCAGCGTCGTTGTGAGGTCCTGTTCGCGATCGGTAATGTCTACGACCCGCTCGTCTTGCACCACGCCGACGTGGACACTCTGATCGACATCATAGAATTGCACTAGTTTCACGGCGGTTATTTCCTCTCAGATTCCGCTTGATAGCTCTGCCGGACGACTCCCGTCCAGTGGGTTACCTTGGCCTCGCTCCCATCATTCCGGCACACGCCGGAATCCAGGGATACACGAAAATGCGGCGCTAGCTTCCTGCCAGGCCCCCCTTCACCCTCATCCCAGCCTTTTCCCGTCAAGGGAGAAGGGGCTCAATCGGACAATCCTGAAGGGAGTACGGTGACGTATCTCTATTCTACTGCTTTCACAATGCGCACACCGTTCAAGGCCATGTGATAGAGGAATACGAGGTGCATCAGATCGCCGTCGTGGGGCATGATGCCAATTGCTTGCGCCACGTCGACGGGCAGATCGTACGTCTGCACGCAATTTTCCGGCACGACCACCTGGCAATCGCGCTGCGCCGCATTGGCACTGAGGCGCAAATGCATAGCCGTCTGATAGACGCAGAGGTCCGTGCAGTCGCCGACCACGAGAAAGTACCGCACCTCGGCATGCTCGTCGAGCCAGTCCGGCAGCCCGGTGCCATATGCCGGATGAAGCGAGTTCTTCGCCACCACCGTAAAGTGCGCGGCGGCGGGCAGACCGGCCAACTCCGGTATCGTTTCTGCTTCGCTTTGACCCGCCACGCAGTGGGGGCCGAACTGGGCAAACTCCAAGGCATCGGGCCGGTGGGTGTCCTGGGGCAGCAGGAAGTGGCGCACGCCGCGGGCATAGGTGCGCTCGATGACGTCCCGGACAGGCGCAATAAGGCCGTTGACCCGGTCGCCCGCCAGCGGGCCTTCGTGGCAGAACCCATTCACCATGTCCACCACAAAGACGGCGACATTGCGTGCCGCCAAGCCGTTTGCGGACCAGTCCGCCGCCAGGTCGAGCGTCTCCAGTGTGGAGTGCCACTCGGCCAGGAATTCCAAGAACGCGTCGCTCTGCAGGTCTTGCGTTCGCGTGCGCTCCGGCATGAGCGTGCTCATGTGCTGCCTCCTTCCGGGACTGCATTATGTCAATGTACTTAGGGCTATAGATCGCTTGCGTTGCTATGTCGATTTTACGCGTATCTCTGCACCGACCCCCATGCCGAGCTCACGTGCCGCACTTGCGCTGGGCAGGGCGATTTCAATGCGTCCGCCGCTATTCACCACTGCCATCATGCCAGCGCCGGCGGCATAGTGAGGCGTGATGCCGGCTACCGCGTGGTCCCGGATTAGAAACCGAGCGTTCTGTGGCGTTGGTCCAAGATCGTCAAGCCGCAGGTTTGTAATCAGATTGCCAAAGCGATCAACGTGGATGATCTCACCACTAATCTCGTCCCCGCAGCGGCGGGGCTGCGGCCAGGCTAGCCGCTCCATGCGGGCCGTAGGCGCTCCCAATTGATCGGGTCGGACGCCGTTCGCCAGATGCGCTGCTACCGGCGCGAACACATCCCGTCCGTGGAATGTCGAGCTCACCTGCGGCCGCCAGAACTCCGGCCTATCCAACGCGTAGACCTGCGCGGCGTCATCGTCCGGCACAACGCTGGTGAGCACACCGTTGTCCGGAGCAACGTACCGGCCGTGCGAGGTCACGGCGAGGACGGCCGCTCGCGGGCTGCCCACGCCGGGATCGACGACGGCGACGTGGACGGCATCGCGCGGGAAGTGAGCAGTCGCGGTCTCCAGCGCAAACGTCCCCGCGCGAATGTCGTGCGGCGGGATATCGTGCGTAATGTCAATGAGAGTCGCGTGCGGCGCCAGGCTCAGGATCACGCCCTTCATGGCGCCTACGAAGCCATCCGCAGTGCCAAAGTCAGTGGTGAGGGTAATGATTGTCGCCATGAGGCAGCAATGCGTGTGAGGTAATTGACAGTACCATAGTGCCTCCTATGCGGGGGCTAGGCAAGGGGTAGAGCGCAGCTTCGTCACACAATGCCGGTCACGCGACGAGCTGGCACTCCTTCATAGCCGCTCAGTGCATATCCGCGCGGCAAACGCGCGCACCGGGGAACGAAAGCCGTTTCGCGGCGCAGAACACGCGCTACGCCGCGTTAGTTGGCGTCACTGTCCGGCTTACGGGGCGACCGCGAGCGCGACGTAGACCGTTGTGTTCGGCCTGATGCCGCAGGCCGTCTGTTGCCGCTGCGGGAGCGGCTCGACGACGTCTGACGGCCGCGTGCCGGCCGGCCGCGCCGGGTCGGCGTCGTCCAGAGATCGGCGGGCGTAAGCAGGGCCTTGAGGTTCTCTTCCACCTGCTTGGTGTCCAGATCCTCGGCCTCCGTAGCGAGTGCCACCGCTTCCTTGGCTACGGCACGCGTGGCGCGCTTCTTCCACACCTTGAGGAGGGTTGCTACCAGTTGCTCCTCAAACTGCTGCTTCCACTGCTGCTGGTACGGAAATCCCACCGGCCATTTTAGCGCGCCCGTCTGCACGAGGCACCGCACCATGGTGGCCTTGGACAGGTCTTCCCATTTCTTGCCGCGGGCGGCAGTGGCGAGGGTAAACAAGGCCTGCGGATGCTTTGCCAGCGCTTCGGCGGCTTCCTTTACCAGTTCTTCGTCGCCTACGGCAGTCAATGCGGCGGCCAGCGCCTCAAAGGGGGCGAGGTCGCACTCGAGCGGATCAACAGCCGTGGCCGCCCTGATCGCGGCCCGCGCCCATTGCAAAGTCACTTCTTTTTCCGCCGCGGCCTCCGCCAGGCGCTGCGCTTCACGCGCAGCCATCGCCAACTGCGTGGCCGGAACGTCATTCCAAACTAACGTAATCATCAGTCAATTCTGTCCTCTAGTTTGCTGTTAGGACTAACTTCAATTCTGAATCGATAGGTGTCTGGCAGACGAAAGCAGCATTACTCCTATCAAATGCGCTGCTCTCTTCATCGTAGCGCAGGTTTGCAACCTGCGTCCGGTGCAAAGGCATTAGCCTTCACCAATTCTCCAAGATTATTCCAGGCCTTGAGACGAACGGCCACTCCTTGCTTCTCCACAGGCCTGTGGCAAGCCCTGCACCGTTTGGCCTAAAGCAAGACTTACTCCGTTCGGCCCGAGCCTGTCGAAGGCCAAATCGCATCTATTATTGGCCAAATCCCAGCATGTACCCCTCACCGCCGTTCATACTTCGACCCTTCGGCAAGCTCAGGGCAGGCAAGCTCAGCACGAACGGCTAAGGCGCTCACAGCGTACTGTTCCCCAAAGTGTCCTCAGCGAAGTCACGACAGCCCCGCCAAGCGCTCGCGGATCTGCTCAGCCCGAAGCTCCAAATCACCCAGCTTGTCTCGCTCTTTCTCCACCACCGGCGGCGGCGCCCGGTTCACGAAATTCTCGTTGGCCAGCAGGCCTTGGGTGCGCTCCAGATTGGCCAGAATGTCCGCCTGCTCCTTCTCCAGCCGCTGGCGCTCTTGCTCCACGTCGCGCAGCCCGGCGAGCGGCACATACACGGCCAGGCGGCTGGTGAGTACCGAGACGGCTTGTTCCGGTTTCTCGTCGAGCGTCGCGTGGACGGTCAGCGGCCGGACGCGGGCCAGCAATTCGATCATTGCGGTATGGGCCGCTACCGAATCGCTCTGCTCGCCGGCCACGATGGTCGCGGGCACATAGCGTCCCGGCTCCACCTCGTACTCGGCGCGGATGTTGCGCACGCCCCGTATCGCTTCGATGAGTTCATCCAAGAACCCTTCCGCTTCCCGATCGCGTTCCCCGGCCGCCGGCCATGGCGCGGCAATGAGGCTTCCCGTGCCGTCCGATAGGGCCTCGGGATACAGATAGTGCCAGATCTCTTCGGTGACGAACGGCATGAAGGGATGCAGCAGGCGCAGGATCACCGCCAGCGTATTCTCCAGCACGCCCTGCGTTACCGCCCGCGCCGCCGGATCGTCGCCGTAGAGGCTCACCTTGCTCGCTTCGATGTACCAATCGCAGAACTCATTCCACACAAACTCCTGCAGCGTGCGACCGGCTTCACCCAGATGGAACTGTTCCAACTGCCGCGAGACCTCCGCCACCGTGTGATTGCGGCGGCTGATGATCCACCGGTCCACCAGCGAGAGTTGGAGCGCGTCCGTCTCGGACGCAACGCCCGTCGCGCCTTCCGGGCGGCTGTTGAGCACGAAGCGGCTCGCGTTCCATAGCTTGTTCGCGAAGTTCCGCGCCGCCTGGATGCGCTCCGTGGTGAAGCGCATGTCGTTACCGGCAGTGGTGCCCGTGACCAGCGCGAAGCGCAGCGCGTCCGCGCCGTACTCCTCCACCATCACGAGCGGATTGATCACGTTGCCGCGGGTCTTGCTCATCTTCTGGCCTTCCACGTCGCGAATGAGGCCGTGCAGGTAGACCGTGCGGAAGGGGATTTCCTCCATGTTTTCGAGGCCCGTCATGATCATGCGCGCCACCCAGAAGAAGAGAATGTCGTGACCGGTCTCCATGACCGTGGTCGGGTAGAATCTGCGCAGGTCTTCCGTTTCATCGGGCCAGCCCAGCGTCGAATGCGGCCACAAGGCGGAACTAAACCACGTATCGAGCACGTCCGGGTCCTGCCGCAGCGTGCTGCCGCATGCAGCGCATGCCTCCGGATCCCGCATCACGTCGTCCACCGGCGGCACGGCAACCGTCTCGCAGGCATCGCAGTACCACACGGGGATACGGTGTCCCCACCAGAGCTGGCGCGAGATGCACCAGTCGCGAATGTTCTCCATCCAGTTGTAGTAGATGCGCTCAAAGTGCTCCGGCAGAATCTTTATCTTGCCGCTCCGTACCACTTCTATTGCAGGCTCCGCGAGGGGCTTGGCTTCCAGCCACCACTGCCGGCTCACCAACGGTTCCACGATGATGTCGCAGCGGGTGCAGTGGCCGATGGCGTGGCGATGGTTCTCGATCTTCTCCAAACGCCCGTGCGCCTCCAGATCGCGCACGACCTGCGCGCGGCAGGCATAGCGGTCCATGCCCGCGTAGGCAGCGCCGGCATGCTCATTCATGGTGGCGTCGAGGTTGAGCACGTTGATGAACTCTAGATCGTGGCGCTGGCCGATTTCGAAGTCGGCGATGTCGTGCGACGGTGTCACCTTGAGCGCGCCGGCGCCAAACTCCGCTTCCACCGCAGCATCCGCAATTATCGGTATTTTTCGCTCGGTCAATGGGAGTGTCACCATTTTGCCTAAGAGATGCCGGTAGCGCGGGTCGTCCGGATTCACCGCCACAGCGGTATCGCCCAGCATAGTCTCCGGCCGCGTGGTCGCGACGGTGATTGACGTAGTTTCATCGTCCACGAGCGGATACGAAATATACCAGAGGTGGCCGTCTTCCTCTTCGTGGGCGACTTCTAAATCGGAAAGCGCAGTGGCGCAGCGCGGGCACCAGTTGGTGATGCGCTCGCCCCGGTAGATGAGGCCCTTGTGGTAGAGCCGCACGAACGTAGTGCGCACCGCGCGGGCCGGTCCCGGATCGAGCGTAAACGTATCCCGCGACCAATCGCAGGACGCGCCGAGGCGGCGGTGCTGGTCGTCGATGACGTTCCCGTACTTGTGCACCCACTCCCACACCCGCTCCTCGAACTTCTCGCGCCCCAATTCCTGCTTGGAAGTGCCCTCTTCTTGCAGCAGGCGCTCCACCACCACCTGGGTCGCGATGCCCGCGTGGTCGGTGCCGGGCACCCACAGGGTAGCGTCGCCGCGCATGCGGTGCCAGCGCACGAGCACGTCCTCGATGGCGGCCGTAAGCGCGTGGCCGAGGTGCAGTTCGCCGGTCACATTTGGCGGCGGCATGATCACCGTAAACGGCTCGGCGTCGGCGTCGGCGCGCGGCGCAAAATAGCCACCGTCTTCCCAGAAGGGGTACCAGCGCGCTTCCACCGGCCCCGGGTCGTAGGTCTTGGCCATAGTCTGTCGTGATTCAGTTTCCGGTTTGGCTTTTGCCATCCTCGGGTTATCCTTTCCGGTCTCTGCCTTACCCTGACCCAAGTCTCGCGTTCACAGCAACAAAAACCCGCTCTCATCGCCAGACGAGAGCGGCCGAACTACACCTACGACGGTTAGCAAAGCCGTTGCCGCGTATGCAGCCCAGCGCGGCAACGCTAACCAATTAGCATCCTTGAAATTTTCTTTCCGATACCCCACTGTCCATAAGCATCTTCTTTGCCGGCTGACAAACAACTACCATGCATGAAAACAGACTTCACAGCAAGCCAGCTACTTGCCGCGAAGCCCCGTTTTGGTAGCGCATACGGGATTCGAACCCGTGATCTCCGCCTTGAGAGGGCGGTGTCCTCGGCCACTAGACGAATGCGCCCCGACCGCCTCAGCAATACAGACAGTACACTTTGAGTATAGGTGAAGAAGCCCTGTCGGTCAAGTCTTGATGTGTCAATGATACTGCCAAATAGACTCCTAATCCCGCACAATACGGCAAGCGCTCTCACAAGATAACTATCGTCTGCTGCGGGAAGATTCTTTCCTGCGCGTGTGCGCTACGGGGCACGTCTGCACTACGGAGCATGTGTGCATATCGATCCCCCCAGACATGAGAATACTCCGTTGGGCCTGAGCCTGCCTGTCCTGAATTCGTCGCAGGGTCGAAGGCTGAACGGAGAGGTTCCCCAACCCTTGAAGCGCGCATGTCTGTCCCTCTTTTCCGGTAGGTGGCATACAATAGAGCCGAAACGAGCTTCAATCCAGCCTGCGCTCATGATCTTTCGGAGCGATAGGAACAAACCGATGCGGCTACTTCGTCCATACCTCCTCGTGCTTCTGGGTTTCGGCTTGTTGATGACAAGCTGCCTCAGCCCTGCGCAGGAACGCGCGGTTTTCAAGTCGGCGCTGCTGCTCACCGAGGTGCTGCCGCAGGTCCCCATCAAGCCGCTCAATGCAGTAGGCAACCCCATTCGTCACGAACAGACTTTGTACGGTGGCGCTGACACGGCGTTGTTCGGCGACCTCTACGTGCCGGAGGGCGAGGGGCCGTACGGCGCGATCCTGATCTATCTGGGCATCGCGTCACCGGCGGACGATCCCTATGCCCAAGCGCTCGTGCGCGGCCTGGCGCAGCAAGGGATTGTGGTGCTCATTCACCAATCGCGGCGCATGGAAGCGGGCATCATCGACCCCACGGAGATTGAGGGCATTGTGCAGGCAGTCATATACCTGCGCGAGTTGCCGGAGGTCGATCGCGAGCGCATCGGCATTCTCGGCTTCTCCGTGGGCGCCGGCCTTGCGCTGCGCGCCACGGCCGATCCCCGCATTCGCGACGATGTAGCCTTTGTGCATAGCTTTGGCGGCTACTTCGACGCGGCGAGTGTTCTGAGCGCGGTAACGACACACCAGGTCGTAGTGAACGGCAAGGTGGAGTCTTGGGTGCCCGATCCCCTGGCCGCTAGCTTGTTCCAGCACGCGCTGCTGGCTACCGTGGAGAACGAGACGGAACGGGTGCAATTGCAGGCGGCGCTCGCCGGTGAAGCCGAGCCGCCGGCAGAGCTATCCCAGCGCGGGCGGACGCTGCTCGCTCTGTATGCGAACACGGACCCGCACCGCACCCGTGAGATTCTGGCGAGTGATCCGACCCTGGTGGGTTGGCTGGAAGATATTTCGCCAGCTCCCGCCATGCGGGACGTAAGCGCGCGGCTCTATATCGCCCACGACCACGCCGACGCCTTTCTGCCCTACAGCGAGTCCCTGCACCTGGCAGAGGCCGCCCGTGAGCACACGACCGTTGTGTTCCGGTCGTTTGTGCTCTTTGCCCACCTCTATCCGACGAACGACGCCGACCAGTTCATCTTCCTGCGCGAGGTGTGGAATCTCTACTGGCACGTAGTCGCCGTGTTGGAGGAAGTAGCGTAGCGCCTGACGCGAGTAGTAAGTGCTTGTCCAGAATCCAAGAGCGGGGGACAAGCCCCCGCGCTACATTACGCCAAGAACTGACGTGCGATTTCCCCATTTATTGGGTGTGTTCGTAGCGTCACACAATCCGTCATTCCGGCGAAAGCCGGAATCCATGTTTATCTTGAGCAGGGCAAGTCCTCCATGACCCATGACAGGGAGCAAACTCCCGCGCGACGAATTAAGAAAGTCGGCATTTGGGAAGGGATTAGCGTCTTGCTTGCGAACCGGGTGTCCGCAGGTTACAAACCTGCGCTACCGGAGAACGTGGCGCTTGATAGCAGACTACTCGCAACGAACACGGCTTACGCAGTTCACCGCCTCGTACAGCGCAGTAGGCAATTCCTGCGATCCGTATGCTTGTGCGAGCCTCACCTACATGCGTTCCGGTGCGGACATGCCCATCAGGCCAAGGCAACGCGCCAGTACCAGCTTGGCGGCGCGTACGAGCTGCAGCCGAGCCTGAGAGAGCACCACGTTCTCGGGGTCGATCACGCGGCAATCGCGGTAGAAGGCATGAAAGAGTGCCGCTAACTCCTGCGCGTAGAACGCAAGCCGGTGCGGGGCATGCTGCAGCGCCACGTCTTCCACGAGTTCGGGCAGCCGCAGCATCAACCGCAAGAGGGTAAGCTCGGCGGGATGCTGTAGCAGAGCGAGGTCGGCGTCACCCGGCGCGATGCCTTCCTGCGCCGCGCGTTCCAAAATACTCGCGGTGCGGGCATGAGCGTATTGGATGTAGTACACCGGATTCTCGTCGGACTGCTCCTGCGCCAAGTCGAGGTCGAAGCTCATGGCCGTATCCGGCGACCGCGCCACCAGGAAGAAACGGCTGGCGTCCACGCCCACTTCATCCACCACCTCGCGCACGGTTACCACGTCGCCGGTGCGCTTGGACATGCGCACCTCTTCTCCGCCGCGCAGCACGCGCACGAGCTGGTAGAGGAGGATCGTAAGCCGCTCCGGGTCGTGGCCGAGGGCGGCCAGCGACGCTTTGACACGCGGCACATGACCGTGGTGGTCCGCGCCCCAGACGTCGATGAGGCTGGTGTAGCCGCGTTCGAGCTTATAGTCGTGGTAGGCGATGTCGGCGGCGAAATATGTGGGGTCGCCGTTGCTGCGCACGAGCACGTTGTCTTTATCCTCTTCGAGGTCACTCGAAACCAACCACGTCGCCCCTTCGCGCTCGGCAACGCGGCCGCGTTCGCGCAGGGTATCGATGGCTGCCTGCACGCGGCCCTCGTCTTCCAACCAGGATTGCGCCACCCACTCATCGAACTCTGCGCCAAGCAGCGCGCAGTCCTCGCGAATTGACTCCAGCATGAGCGCAAGACCGCGCTCGTGGAGCTTTTGCAGCGCTTCGTTTTCCGGTATGTGCAGCAGGGAATCGCCTGTTTCCTGTTTGATCTGCTCGGCTAGCTCTACCATGTATTCTCCCGCGTAGCCGTCCGGTGGCACGTGGGCGTCTTGCCCGTGCAGTTGCTGGTAGCGTGCCAGAAGGGTGCGGGCAAAGGTATCCATCTGGCCGCCCACGTCATTTACGTAATATTCCCGCTGCACAGCATAGTTCGCCGCCGCCAACACGCGCGCCAGCGTATCCCCGAGCACGATATTGCGTCCGCTGCCGATAGTTAAGGGGCCGGTTGGATTAGCGCTGCAGAACTCAATCTGCAACGCCGCGCCGCCGCCCACGTCGCAGTTGCCGTAGGCGGGGCCTTGGGCGATGATCTCGCCTACCTGGCGCGCCAGCCATGTCTCACTCAGGTGAAAGTTGATAAAGCCCGGCGGGGCGACGCTGACTTCAGAGAGATACGGACTCTCCGGTAATGCCGCCGCAATGACCTCAGCTACCTGCAGTGGGGGCATGCGCACGGCACGCGAAAGCCGCAGAGCCAGGTTGGAGGCGTAGTCGGCCTTCTCCGGCGGGGCGTATTCAATGGTGACGTCGGTGCTCGCCAACGGCGGCAGCTTGTTCTGCTCCTGGGCCGCTCGCAAGGCATGCACCAGCAAACCGCGAATGTGTGTTCTCGCTGATTCGGTACTCATGTGTCCGGTCGATTCCTGCGCTACGTATCTCGGCGGTATGCACACAGCGCATGGGCGCGGATGCCCTGCCGGCTGCGCTGTGTCAACTGTCGAAAATTAAGAAAGCGACCGCAACGTGGCCGCTATCAGTACCCTCCATAGTACGGTGAAGTGGTCTTGTTTACAAGCCTCTTGGCAGAGACCCTGCACTGGTACTTGGCGCGTGTCCGATTCCGGTGCGTGGTATGCTGGTGCCACGCCGCCGGCGGCACGATTTATTCAGTAAGACTCCTAAAGAGAGACAAGAAACATGATCGTAGACGTTCACTCGCATTTGTCGGATGCCGCATTGCACCTTACCGATGAGTTCAAGGCAGACCTCGGTTCCTCCTGGCAAGGGCTCACTATTGATTCGACGCCGGACATTCACCGGCAGGCCGTTGACGCCGTGGATGCTATCATCGTATTCCCGCTTTATGCGCCGTACAGCGGTATCGTGGTGCCCAACGACTACGTGGCCGACTATGTGCGCGGGGCCGGTGACAACGTGATCGGCTTTGCGAGCGTCGACGCCAACGACGCGGATGCTCCGGACCAGCTTGAGCACGCCGCCAAACAGCTTGGGCTGCGCGGTCTCAAAATCGGCCCTATCTACCAGGGCTACGATCCGCTTGGCAAGGAAGCGCACGCCATGTTTGCCAAGGCCGAGGCGCTGGGACTGCCGGTTATGTGGCACCATGGCACGACCTTTGTGCGCAAAGCGCCGCTCATGTACGCGCAGCCATACCAGGTGGATGAAGTGGCGATTCGCTTCCCCGACCTGAAGATCATCGTGGCGCACATGGGGCACCCGGGCGTTGGCGAGACGATCTCGGTAGTGCGCAAGCAACCCAATGTGTATGCCGACATCAGCGGCCTCTATCCCCGGCCGTGGCAGTATTACAACGCCCTCATAACGGCCATCGAATACGGCACTGCAGACAAGCTGCTCTTTGGTACCGACTTTCCGCTATTCTCCGCTGCAGACACCCTGGCCGGGCTGCGCAACGTGAACGCCCTGGTGGAAGGGACGGCGCTGCCCCGCGTACCGGAGGACGTGATCGAGGGGATCATTCACCGCGAGAGTCTGACGCTGCTGGGGCTGGACTAGTCTCAGCGTAGACCGCGAAAATTTGCCACTGGCATGCTGCCTTGAGCCGTTCGTGCTGAGCGGGCTTCGCGAAGCCACTATCGCAACTTGAATGAAAGCCCAATCCACTCAACCGTTCGTGCTGAGTGGGCTTCGCGAAGCCCTTGTCGAAGCATGAACGGAATACCATGCAAATGTGCGGGCAAACTAACACTCTGCCCCTTCACCCTTCGACAGGCTCAGGGCGAACGGGTTAGGGCTCGGAGCGCTGCCTTACTGGCTTGGGAATAATCTCCCCTTCGACATGCTCAGTGCCTGCCCCGTACCTGATAAGGGGGCGAATGTGGGCTCGGCTGAACGGCAAAAGCGAAGAGACTTGCGGGCGGCATTCCTGCTCGCCTTTGGCAAGGACTAGGTAAGCGGCTCCTCTTCCGGGACCTCTTCCTTGTGCTCCACAGGTTCTTTGCCAAAGAAGCGCCGCATGACCCAATCGTTGATACCCCAGGCGCGAATGGCCGAGTAGAGCACCCAAATGCTGAAGACTCGCTGCAGCGTGGATTGGGACAACTGCTGGGCGATTGCGGCGGCTAAGAGACCGGCCGCAACGGCGCCAATGGCGATAAGGATTACCGGCTTCAACTTGAGGTTCTTCATGCGGTAGTGAGTGACAGCGCCGGCCAACGTGGTGGGTATCATCACAACCAGCGAAATGCCCTGGCCGATATGCTGGCCGTACCCCAGAATAAGCACCGCCGCCGGTACCATAATGATGCCGCCGCCCACGCCCATGGTGCCGCTGAGCAATCCTACGCTAAAGCCAATGGCGAGGCTGAAGAGAAAGACGCCGATTTCGGGGTCGAGAGTCACTCCGCTTCCTCCCGTTCGAACACCAGGCTCCAAATACCCACTACGACCAACACCACGAAACCGGCGATGAGGATGGCGTTACCCAGCACGGGATGCTGCAGCAGCATGCGGAGACCAACGGCGGTGAGCAAGATAGCGAACAGGCGCTTGAGTTGCTTTTGATTGATGCGGTGGGAGATCCGTACGCCGATGGGGGCCGCAAGCACGGCGCTAATCATGAAACCTGCGCCTGCAATGTAGGCCGGGACTTCGTTGCCGGGCGGCTCGTCACGCGGCCACAGAGCGTAGACCAACGCCGCGGCAATAGCCGTCGGCACGATGGCGCCCAGGCTGACGGCATGCGCTTCGCGCTGCGATAGCGCCAAGTAGGCGGTGATGAGGGGGACGATAACGACACCGCCGCCGACACCGGCGAGACCCGACAACGTACCGCCGGCAATACCCACGGCAATGTACCGCCAAATGGGAATGGAATTCATGGCTTCAAAATACTAGCACGGTTGGTGCCAGTGGACAAAGACGGGTGAGCGCACATTGCCCTGGCAATGGCGGCACGTAGGGGCACGATATATCGTGCCCCTACGTGTTAGGCACGAAAGATTTGGCTGCGCCTAAGGGAGATCACAGTCAATGTGCTGCTGAGTATCGTGAAGGGCCTTTGATCCGTCATTCCCTTGAAAGCGGGAATCCATCCTCTCCGCGCCCACTACCAGCCTGGACTCCGGCTTTCGCCGGAGTGACGGTATATAGGGGCACGATATATCGTGCCTCTACCCAGTCGAAGATGTGGCCAGAATTCGCCCGCCAATCGAGACGTTTGTAAATTCGATCGTGGCGTCGGACAGTGGTTCGCTAAGTCTAGAGCCCAATACAAAACCTCGCGACACAGTTTGCCGCCTGAGCGCGAACGGACGGGAGACTAGAGTGGTAAAGAGCATAGTCAAGTGAAAATAGTGAAGGGCCTCTGATCCGTCATTCCCGCGAAAGCGGGAATCCATCTTATCCGCGCCCCCTACCAGCCTGGACTCCGGCTTCCGCCGGAGTGACGGTGTGTAGTGTGTAGGGGCACGATATATCGTGCCCTTGCGTAGTTGCCGTTTTACACCGTGGGGCAAAACTCATTGCGTGGCAGGATGCTCAGGCGGAGATCGTGGGCGCCGTCGGCGCGGGCGCATTCGTAGTAGAAATAGAGGTCGTCCCCCACCGGCACCACGTCAACATAGCGCACCGAGCGCGAGCCGCCGCGCGATTGCACCGCCGGGCCATTGACACTAAGGCGCGTGAAGTGACCGAGTTCAGACGAAAGCGCCAGCCCACACTGCTCCTCGTAGTTCTCGGAAACGTCGGCAGAACCATCGTAGAATGCGATCCACTGCTGCCCGATCCGCACGAGAGAAGAGATTCGGCTGCAGTAGCTGTCCCATCCCTGGTCGCGGGGCGCGAAGATGTCGCCCTGCCATTCCCAGTTTCGCCCGTCGCCGCTCACTGCCAGTCCCGTGCTCGACTTCGCGATGCCGGTGTTGTACACGTCGGCGGTGGCGTGCATCGCCTCGCGCGCGGAGTCATCGGCCAGCGTCGGTGAAGGCGCGTAACTGGCAATCATGTGCCACAAGCCGCCCACGTTGATGACATAGGGGTCTTTCACCCCCTCGGCGTGAATGTCCGCCGCCGTCAACACCGGTCGGCGCGACGCCGGGTCGAATTCGGCCGGGCTATCGGCTTCCAGCATGTCGATGCGCCAGCGGTTGTCGGCGCCATCCACAAACGAAACGAAAAGCAGAAAACGCCCGTCGACATCTCTTACCAAGCTGCTCTTTTCGACGGAGGGCGAGTCGCCAAACGCACTCTTCGGCGCCGACCAGACGTCGGCGAAGTTCCTGCCGTCCTCGCTGCGGGCAATGTAGCAAGCAAAGCCGCGATCCGACCCCTCACCGCGCGGGCGCCGCCGCCGGTAGTAGAGGTAGAAGGCTTCTTCATCAGGCAGATAGAGCACGCACGGCGCGCCAACCCAGTGGCCGTTCCCAGCCTCCAGCGGTTCGAGCACCACGTGTGCGGTTTCGGGGTCGAACAGAGTAACGGGGTAGTGGTAGGTCTTGGCGTCACGCATAGTATGTGCTTGCTAACCTTGTGTTTTTCTCAATACGGGAACTTTGCGCAGAGGACTATCGGGTGCCTCATCCGTCATTCCGGCGGAAGCCGGAATCCAGATTGGCTTGTTTGCGCGGATGGACTTCCTTGTTCGGTAGCGCAGGTTTGCAACCTGCATCTTCGATCCGTCTCTCCCGCGAAAGCGGGAGTCCATCTGCGCCTGTCCTCGCACTTCGGGAGCGGTTCACCGCCACATCAAGAGCGGGGGACAAGCCCCCGCGCTACGGGACAGAAAACCGTGTATGCCGCAAGACGCTGGCTACACAATCTGCGCATTTCCGTCATTCCTGGATGTGTTGAGAAACACGTTGACAAATTCTGTTGCCGGTTCGTACTTTCAAGGCCTAGAGCAGGTTTCCTTCCGTCATTCCGGCGGAAGCCGGAATCCATCTTCTCTTGGCAACACTGCAACTGCCAAGCCAAGAGCGGGGGACAAGCCCCCGCGCTACTGTACCGTCACTCCCGCGAGAGCGGGAGTCCATCTGCGCCGATCCCTGCACATCGGGAGCGGTTCACCGCCATATCAAGAGCGGGGGACAAGCCCCCACCGCTTCTGTGCCGTCACTCCCGCGAAAGCGGGAGTCCATCTGCGCCGGGCCCGGCACATCGGGAGCGGTTCACCGCCATGCCAAGAGCGGGGGACAAGCCCCCGCGCTACACATTGCGGCCCTATGCGAAAATCTCTTCCTCGATTTCCGCCGGAGCGACCGGCCGGCTTTCGGCGGTGGACCGGTTAAAGGCCAGGGTGAGGGCCAGGGTCTTCAGCGCTTCGTCGAGAGACGATGGCAACGGTGAGGGATCATCCTCGTCCACGGCTTGCAGAAACGCTCGCGCCATCCGCACCTCCGATGAAGGCTCCTCCGCGGCGTGGGCCTCCGTCCCGCCCGGCGTAATCTGCTGCAATTCTCCTCCGGTAAAGCGCAGCAGCATCTCTTCGCTGACGAGATCGAGCCCCGAACTCTGCGGCAGACCGAAGAAAAGCGCATACGTGGTCGCCACGCTGCCGACGGCGCCGGTCTTGAAAGCAAAAGCGCCGGAGTAGACGTCCCAGTTTTGGAATGATTCGTCGTCTTTCCACGCGCTGCGGCCGAATTGCGCATACACCTCGTCCACCTCGCCGCCGAAAAGCCGGCACAGGTCGAGAAGGTGCGTGGCCTGCTCAACGATCTGGCCGCCGCCCTGGGCAGAATCCAGGTTCCAGGCAACCTTCGGCACGCCCTGATACCACCAGATGCGGATCATACCAAGTTCGCGCCCCGCCAGGAGCTCACGGGCACGGCTCGCCAAACTGCTGTATCGGTGCTGGTAGCCGACGCAGCAAAGCACGCCGCCCTGCTCAACGGCCATGCGAATGCGGCGGGCGTCCAGCACGCTGAGCGCCACCGGCTTTTCCACGAAGATGGCAGCCTTCTGCGTGGCGGCATATTCGACCTGCTCGGCATGGAGATTGGGAGGGGTTATGACGTATACGGCATCGGGCTGCTCGGTGTCGAGCATGTCGCGGTAATCTGCGTAGGTGTCCGCGCCAAACGGTTCCGCCGCCTCGTGGGCGCGCTCTCCGTCCACGTCGCAAATCGCTACAACTTCTGCGTTTTCGACCTGTGCCAGCGCCCGATAGTGCGCCTGTGCCCGGCGTCCCGCGCCGATTCCGGCTACCCGTAACTTCATTGGGCCACCTCTGATAGATAGTTGCTCCCTAAAGATTTAAGTAACCAAGCGCGTCGCCGCGCCTCGACTTTATCCGAAGTCACCATGTACTTGTTTGGGCAGATAAGGGCATGAAGGTGAGGGCCAGCTTCCTGATCGTCACTCCCACGAATGCGGAATTAAGAGTATGCAACAAAGATGGATTTCCCGACCCCGTGCGGGGGCGAGCCTTCGCGGGAATGACGGAGCCTGTCTTGTTGTTTCTTAGCAATGAACTAACTGCATCCGTTCGTGCTGAGCCTGTCGAAGCATGGGCGGATGCAGCGTCTTGTGGTGTTAGGCAGCCACAGAGCCGTGGTAACCAAACTGCTCTGTCCAGGGTTCCCCCTCACCCTAGCCCTCTCCCTCGAGGGAGAGGGGATTGCCGCTCGTAAACTGGGCTTGAAGGATCCCCTAGCCACGTCAGTCTCACGCAACTGCCGTGCCGCGCAGCGAGTAGGCCGTCGTCTCGTCGATGCGCACTGGCAGGATTTCGCCTACCAGGTTTTCACGTGGATCGGTGAAGAATGTGACGCGGTCGGTGCGGATGCGGCCCCACCACTTGCCGTTCTTCTGCCCTTCCACGAGAACGTCCAGCGTGCTGCCCTGCAACCGGGAATTCTTGGCCGCGACGATGCGTTCCTGCAGTGCTTCCACTGCCAACAGACGCTGGTGCTTCTCGTCACGGGGCACGTCATCGGCCATCTCCTCTCCCGCTCTCGTGCCCGGTCGCGGCGAGTACATGGCCGTGTGCACCACGTCAAGTTCAAGCTGCTCCAGCATCGCCAGCGTGTTCTCGAACTGCTGCTCGGTTTCGCCGGGAAAACCGACGATGATGTCCGTGGCGATCGAGGCATGAGGAATGATCTCGCGAATGCGCGCTACCAAGTCCATGTACCGGCGGGCGGGATAGCCGCGCTTCATGCGGCGCAAGACCAGGTCGTCGCCGCTCTGCACGGCGATATTGAAGTGCTCGCACACGTTGGGCAGGCTGCCGACGGCTTCGATGATGCGATCGGACATAAACAGCGGATGCGAGGTGAGGAAGCGGATGCGTTCCAGCCCCGGCACGTCGCTACAGGCCATGAGTAGGTCGGCCAAGTCGGGACGGCCTTCCAGGTCGCGGCCGTAATCGTCGACGGTCTGCCCGAGCAGCGTAACTTCCCGCGTGCCGTGCCGCACCAGCCAGCGCAACTCGCGCACCACCTCTGAAATCGGGCGGCTGCGCTCCGGGCCCCGCCGGATCGGCACGATGCAAAAGGCGCAGCGCATGTTGCAGCCGTAAATCACCGGCACCCAGCGGCACGGTCCGCCGAGCGCCAGCGGCGAGCCCTCCAAGCAGCCTTCATCCAGCATGCCGCGGTTGCCGGCCTTTTGCTGAGCGAATTCCAAGATGGGTTCATATTCCACCGGCTTGGTGAAGACATCCACCTGCGGCAGGCGCGCCTGCAAGCGCTCCAGGCTGTCGTCGCCCACCATGCAGCCCATCATCGCGATGGAGAGATCGGGGTTTTTCTTCTTCATGCCCGTGAGCCAGCCGAGCTGCCCCAACGCGCGGTCCTCGGCGCTCTGGCGTACGGCGCAGGTATTCACCACGACGAGGTCGGCCTGCATGGGCTCTTCCGCCCACGTATACCCAAGCGCTTCCAACGAACCGCCGAGTCGCTCGGAATCGGCCTTGTTCATCTGGCAACCGTAGGTGATCAGGTGATAGCGCAGGTCCATGTTTCTCAGCATTCCTGACGTCTTCTCCGAAAACCGCGGCCCTCTCCGCGCCTTCCCATTGTAGCAAGCCCTGCTTGAGCCGTGAAGAAAGCGCGTTCCGGTGTTTGCCCGGCTTGTACCGTCTTCCCTATACTAGGGCTTTGGCAAGGCCGGATTCGCGTACGTGAGGTGTGAATGATGTCTTCGTTGGCACAGCCCAAAGTGCGACCGCTCATTTCAGAATGGGTGCAGGCGAATGACAATCTATGTCTCGCGCTGCGCGATCCGGATGAGCTCATAGAAGGCACCGTGCTTATGCAACCCGCCGTCGCACCTCTACTGGAGTTGTGCGACGGCACGCACACTCTTGCCGCCATCCAGGCGGCGCTATCCGTGCGTTACGGCATGTCGTTGCCGACTGCCACCCTCGAGTCGGTCATTCAGCAGCTTGACGACGCGCTGCTGTTGGAGAGCGAACGCGCGGAGGCGGCACGCCGGGAAGCTCTTGCAGCGTTCCGCAATGCGCCCTGCCGTCCGCCGGCGCTCGCCGGCGCCTCGTATCCCGCCGACCCGGATGCGCTTGCAAGAATGCTCGAAGGCTTTGTCAACGCCGTTGAGCCGACCTCATTTCCTGATCAGACTGCCGTCCGTGGGATTGTGAGTCCCCACATTGACTACGATCGGGGAGGACCCGTCTATGCGCGCACCTGGCAGCACGCGCAAGCAGCCGTGCGGGAGGCAGAGGTCGTTGTCATCCTCGGCACCGATCACGCGGGCAGCCCGGGGATGCTCACGCCCACGCGGCAGGACTACGCCACGCCCTGGGGATCCTTGCCCACCGACCAGGACGCGTTGGACCACTTTGAAGAAGCCTGGGGTGACGGCACTCTCTACGACGAAGAACTCCACCACCGCAAGGAGCACTCTATCGAGTTGGCGGCCGTGTGGCTGCATTACATGCGTGATGGCGAGCCGGTAGCGCTGGTGCCGATCCTCTGCGGGTCCTTCCTGCCATACACGGCGGGAGAGGCCAGCCTTAAGGATAACGCGCGTTTCAGCGAAAGCCTTGGCGCTTTGAGTAGTGCGCTCGCGGGAAGGCGCGCGCTCGTCATCGCCGCGGCAGACCTGGCGCACATGGGACCGGCCTTTGGCGATCCGCAGGCCTTGGACCGGGAAAGCAAGGCAGGTCTAGAGCAATTCGATCGGTGTTTGCTGGCTGCCGCCTGCCAAGGGGATGCGGAAGGTTTCCTGGGTCTCCTGCAACGAAGCAAGGACGAACAGAAAGTCTGCGGCCTCCCGCCCATCTATGCGGCCCTGCAGATGCTTGGGCCCGTTTCGGGAGAGGTATTGGCCTACGCCCAGTGCCCCGCCGACGACATGGGAGGATCAGTAGTCTCCGTGGCAGGAGTAGTCTGGACGGACTAGGTGTTGAATCCAAGACTATCTCAGAGTCTTGCCGCTTTACCTGTCATTCCTGTAGATGTTGAGTAATTCGTTGACAGAATCCTCTCCCCAATTGGCAGTATTGACAGATTATGTCATTCCGAGCGCAGCGAGGAATCTAGAGTTCTGGTTAAGCGAACACCGGATGGAGTCGTCCCGAATCAGTCGAGTGACGCGGCTGGAGAGTTGCTTCCTTGCGCTGAAGAAAGATGTATTCCGGCCTGCGCCGGAATGACGGACACGGAGGCGTCTCTCCGTCACTCCGCCGAAAGCCGGAGTCCAGGAGTGGAGCGGGTGGGGAGTCTGGTAGACGCGTAATCGGTGTGCAGTCCGGACAAAGAGAAAGATGGATTCCCGTTTTCACGGGAATGACGGACAGGATCAGCCCCTTCACTTGGAAACCTGGATTACGGCTTGCGCCGGAGTATCTGTGTTAGAAGTCAAGTTAATTTAGGGACCTGCAGCAAGGTAGTCCTGCCACGGTGTGCCGCGCCGGACGATGGCGTTGAGTTGCAGGAGCATTTTGCGCATTACCGCCACCAGGGCGACTTTGCCCGGCTTACCCCGCTGGCGCAGACCTTGGTAGAAGCGCTGCAGGCTGTTGTCCTGGCGGATAGCAGACAAGGCGGCGAGGTAGAGAGCGCGGCGCACGACGCCCCGGCCGCCGCGGATGGCGCGATAGCCGCGCTGCTGTCCGCTGTCCCGTGACCACGGTGCGAGACCTGCCAGCGCGGTCAAGGCCTTACCGGAGAGCTGACCGAGTTCGGGGAGGAAGGCGGTGAGGATGGCGGCGGTCAAGTCGCCGACGCCGCGCATGCTGCCGAGCAGTTGGGCGCGCTGGCGCAGGTGCTGGCTGCGCTGCAGGGTCGCTTGATACTGCTGGTCCAGCCGTTCTATCTCCTTATCCAGCCAGCGGATGTGGCGTGTGACGGAGCATTGGCTAACGGAGGAGAGGCCTTTGTCCAGACGGTTCTGTTCCTGCACACGTTGCTTGACGAGTTGCTGGCGGCGCTGCAGCACATCTTGGAGCTGTTCACGTTCCGGGGAGGGCGCCGGAAGGTCCTCCAGCGCCATCACAGCGCCGTACCGGGCGAGCACCTGCGCATCCAGGCGATCGGTCTTCGCTTCCTTGCCACAGGCGCGGGCAAAGGCCCGCACCTTGTTGGGATGCGCCACCTCCACTGAGGGCAGCGCCGTGTGCAGACGCTTTACCACTTGGCGCTCATACCCGCCGGTCGGCTCACACACTGCCACCGTGACGCCTGCAGCTTGCAGCCAACGCACCAGGGCGGTGATACCCACCGTGGTGTTCGCGAAACGCCGCACGGGGCCGCCCGCTACCGACACATCGAGTTGCGCTTTCCCAACATCGATCCCTGCCACAACTTTCATCCCGCTCTCCTTCCTGGCATACTGGTGGTGTCCTCCACACTTGCAGATGCGGGCCATTGGTCTGCCCAGGTATCTGTTCGGAGCGACATTCTGGCGCGAGGGGTGTCGTACTCCGGCGCGATGCAGCCAGGCCACTGCCTCGGCTCACCTAATGACGGACGACGCGCCCCTCGCGTTGCCACTCAACTTCGCTCATTTGCCCGCCTTTTTCAACATACAAATGACGGACCTTGAGGTGCTTCTTTCCGTCACTCCGGCGGAAGCCGGAGTCCAGGGGATGGAACAGGGCAGAGTGTGTGGTTGACGCGTGATGGGGCGGGCGTTTTTGGCAAAGAGAAGGATGGGTTCCCGCTTTCGCGGGAATGGCGGGCAGACGCGAGAGAGACGGGCGTAGGCGGGAATGACGGAACGTGAGCAACGCCAATCGGATGCCTACCGCGCCAGCCAACCGCCGTCTATGGGCACGATCGAGCCGTGCATGAAGGCGGCTTCTTCTGAGGCCAGATATACAGCCAGCTTGCCGATCTCTTCCGGCGTCCCCCAGCGGCCGGCAGGCGTGCGGAGCCGAATTTCCGGCGCCCGCACGGGATTCTGCTGCAGGGCTTCCGTCATATCCGTGTCGATGTAGCCGGGGGCGATGGCGTTCACGTTGACCCCCTGGGGCGCCCAGTCCGTCGCCAGGGCACGGGTGATGCCGGCGACGCCGTGCTTGCTCGCCACATAGGGCGCGATCTGCACGCCGCCTTGATACGACATGAGCGAGGCAATATTGACGATCTTGCCGTGGCCCTGCGGCACGAAATAGCGTCCCGCGGCCTGACAAAGGAAAAATACGGCATGCAGGTTTACCTGCATCACCGTGTTCCAGTCCGTTTCCGTCAGCTCCAGGGCGGGCTTGCGGCAGGTAATGCCGGCATTGTTCACCAGGATGTCGATGCGGCCAAAGTGCGCCGCCGTTTGGTCTACGAGGCCATTGAGGTCCGCCACGCTCGCCGCTGCCAAGTCGGCTTGCAGCGAGAGGTAGCCTCGACCGGCGGCCTCCACCTGAGCCTGCGTTTCACTGGAAACGGAGCGCGAAACACCAGCCACGTCGGCGCCGGCCTCCGCCAGCGCCTTGGCAACTCCTCGCCCGATTCCGCGGCTCGCACCCGTGACCAAGGCAACCTTGTCAGTCAGGCAAAACGCTGGCGTTGTCATAGAGATCGTTCCCCTCTTGGCCGCAACCGCATCGCAGTAGGTCGCGCCTCATCTTCATTTCACTGCACAACAAGAATATACCTTAGTCAGTCCAAACGTTCCTACACGCGGCAACTCGCCTGCACGTAAGGAGTGGAAGGACACGTGCGCATTGACCCGTAGGAGCACGATATGTCGTGCCCCTACGCCTGTTGAGGTGATTGCCCATACGCCCGAGGAGGTGCGAGTGCCCGCGACTTTGGGGATAAGCAATCCAGTGCCTGCAGGGACAAGAGAGTTGCAGACACGCGCGAATGGCGTGTCAGGGCGTGCCTACTCAGTCTCGCTTGACGCGCAGCGTTCGTCCGTGACAAAATGCCATGCGTAGCAGAGCAACTGCACGCCCGCGCGGTATGGTGCCGTTTCGGGTCTTTGGCGTTACGCAGGTGCTTGCGCAACGCATTACCCATAACCAACATTTCCCAAAGACAACTTCTGAATTGCAAACTGGGCACAGCAATGCGAGCCGCATCGCCTGCCCGCCCACTACACAGGACTGCCAGCGAGGAGGCGCCACTTGGCCGGGTTCAAGGAAGTCAGTAGAGACCTCGACTTTCCCAGCATGGAGCACCGGATTCTCAAGTTCTGGGAGGATACGGATGCCTTCAATAAGCTCGTCGCGAAGAATAGAGACAATCCGCGCTGGTCTTTCATTGACGGTCCTATTACGGCCAATAACCCCATGGGCGTCCACCATGCGTGGGGACGCACGTACAAGGATGTCTTTCAGCGCTTCAAGGCCATGCAGGGCTATGCGCAGCGCTACCAGAACGGCTTCGACTGCCAGGGGCTGTGGCTGGAGGTCGAGGTCGAGCGCGATCTCGGTTTTGACTCCAAGCACGAAATCGAGGAATTCGGCCTGGATAACTTCTCCCGCGAGTGCCGCAAGCGCGTCGAGCACTTCTCCAGCGTGCAGACGAACCAGTCAATCCGCCTCGGCCAATGGATGGATTGGGATAACTCGTACTACACGATGGACGATAGCAATATCGAGCACATCTGGTACTTCCTCAAGCGCTGCCACGAAAAAGGCTGGCTCTACAAGGGCTGGCGCTCGATGCCGTGGTGCATTCGCTGCGGCACCAGCCTCTCGCAGCATGAGCTGGTCGGCACGGACACATACCGCGAGGTCACGCACCCTAGCATCACGCTGAGGCTGCCGGTGAAAGGACGTGAAAACGAGTACTTCATGGTGTGGACCACCACGCCGTGGACGCTCGCCGCCAACACCGCGCTGGCCGTGCATCCCGATCTCACTTACGTGGCCGCCGAAGCAGATGGCGATACCTACTACCTCTCCAAAGGGACCTTGGAAAGCGTGGGCCGGGGCAAGCTGAACGTCGTCCGCGAATTCAACGGCGCCGAACTCGTCGGCATGGAGTTCGTGGGCCCGTGGCATGAATTGCCGGCCCAGCAAGGCTTCACCACCAAAGTCGTCGGCTGGGACATCGTCGGCGAGGAAGAAGGCACCGGCATCGTGCACATCGCGCCTGGCTGCGGCGCGGAGGACTACGAACTCTCGCAGGAGTACGACCTGCACGTCATCGTGCCCATCGACGGCGACGGCAACTACGTCGACGGCTTCGGCCCGCTCACCGGGCGCAACATCACCGAGACCAACGAGCCGATCTTCGCCACCCTGGAAGCAGCCGGCATCGTCTACCGCATCGAGGACTACACCCACCGCTATCCGGTCTGCTGGCGCTGCGGCGAGGAAGTGGCGTTTCGGCTGGTGGACGAGTGGTTCATCTCCGCCGAGGAAATCCGCAGCCGCATGCTGGCGGAAAACCAGACCGTCGACTGGGTACCCGAATACGGCGGGAAGCGCATGGATGACTGGCTGAACAACATGGGCGACTGGTGCATCTCGCGCAAGCGCTTCTGGGGATTGCCGCTGCCGTTCTATCACTGCGAGGACTGCGACCACGTGACGATTGTCGGAACCGTGCAGGAGCTTGCGGAACGCGCAACCGACGCCGCGAAAGTGAAGGCGCTGCCGGAGCTTCACCGGCCGTGGATCGATGAAATCACCATCAATTGCGCGGAGTGCGGTACCGAAGCATCGCGCATTCCCGAGGTCGGCGATTGCTGGCTGGATGCCGGCATCGTGCCGTTTTCCACACTCGGATACCTGGAAGACAGTGCCGAATGGGGCAAGTGGTACCCCGCCGACTGGGTGAGCGAGATGCGCGAGCAGATCCGCCTCTGGTTCTACGCGCTCGCCTTCATGAGCGTGACCCTGGAAGACGTTCGTCCGTATCGCAACGTGCTCATCTACGAGAAGGTCAACGACGAACACGGCAGACCCATGCACAAGAGCCATGGCAACGCCATCTGGTTCGACGATGCCGTGGAACAGATGGGCGCGGACGTGATGCGCTGGCTGTATTGCGAGAGCAATACCCAGCAAAACTTGAATTTCGGCTACGGCGTGGCTGCGGACGTGAAGCGGCGGCTCTTGCTCTTCTGGAATGTCTACAATTTCTTCGTCACGTACGCGCGGTTGGAGGATTTCGATCCGACCAAGGTCAGTGTGCCGTTGGAAGTGCGGTCAATCCTGGACCGCTGGATCATCGCGCTGCTCCACAAGCTCGTGCGGGACGTGACCGCCGACTTGGAGCGTTTTGACGCCTACAGCGTTTCGCGGCGGGTGAATGACTTCATCGAGCAGTTGTCCACGTGGTATGTGCGCCGGGGCCGCCGCCGATATTGGAAATCCGGCCAGGACCGCGACACGCTCTCCGCGTATGTGACTCTCTATGAGGTATTGACCACCCTTACGCGCACCATTGCGCCCGTGATGCCGTTCTTGACGGAAGAGGTGTACCAAAACCTCGTCCGAGGGGTGGACGGCAACGCGCCGGAGAGCGTTCACCACACCGAGTGGCCGCGCTACAACGCGTCGCTGATCGACGAAGACCTGCTCGCTCATATGGCATTGACGCAGCGCATCGTCAGCCTCGGCCGCGCCGCGCGCAGCACGAGCAAGATCAAGGTGCGCCAACCCTTGCCGGAGATGCTCGTGCACGTGAAAACCGCTGACGAGCAGGCAGGACTCGAACGCTTGCAGGAGCACATTCTCAGCGAGCTGAACGTCAAAGCGCTGCGGTTTGTCGGACCGGAAGAGGAGCTGGTGACGTATGAACTCAAGCCGCGGTTCAAGCTGCTTGGCCCCAAATACGGCAGGCAGGTGAAGGCCATCGCGGCGGCGCTGAGTCAGACGGATGCCCAGGCCGGCGCGCGCCAGGTGGCGCAAGGTCTGCCGGTTACGGTTAGCGTAGACGGGCAGAAGATCGACTTGCTACCCGAGGAAGTGGACGTGCAGGCGCGCGAACGCGCGGACTACAGCGTGGCCACTGAAGAAGGGTATCTCGTCGCGTTGCACACGGAAATCACGCCGGAACTCGAGCGAGAAGGCATGGCGCGTGAGCTAATCCATCACATCCAAAACCTGCGGCGAGAGGCTGACTTTGCACTCTCCGATCGCATCGTGACCTACGTGGGCGTTACCGACGGGGAGGCAGATCAAGCGAACGTTGCGGCGATGCTGAGCGCGCATAGCGCTTCCGTCGCCCAGGAGACGCTTTCGCTACGCGTTGAACCAACGAGCGCGCCGGGTGGGGCGCATGAGGAGACCGTTGACCTCAACGGTATTGCAGTGAGGCTCGGCGTGGTGCTTGCTTAGGGTAGCAACTGGTGATGGCATGTCGCCAGAAAGGTCCTCTGCGGAATTCACTTCGAGACGACGTCAGTGGTATCTTCAATTGGGCCGAGCGGTTGAAGCCTAATTGCAACTAGAGCAAGAGAGTGTCAGTAGGCACTTAGGATAATTCTGAAGAGAGGAAAGAGACTATGGCAGAGAGTGCGCAGACGTTACCACACATCTTCAAGTGGTTTGCCGAGGGCAAAATCGCCGCTTCTGGCTTTCCGGAAACCGAGGAGCAACTATGTGCGGTTGCAGATCAAGGCATCAAGCACATTGTCGCGGCCACGAGGCAGAATCCAGACACGGCTACCATCGAACGCTTGGGCATGACGGTGGAGCACTTCAGTGGCGCGAGCAGCGATCTTGAAACGCTCGATGCCGCTGTCGAGTCCCTGCACGCGGCGGCCATGCGCGACGACAAAGCCCTCATTCACTGAGGCTCCGGTTTCGGCGGGGCCGGTACGGTCCTGGCAGGATACTTGGTGAAGTACGAGGGGTATGCTCCAGCGGACGCGGTGCAGGCGCTGCGCGACTTTCGCCCCGGAGACTTGAAGGGCGGGGAGGTGGACGCGTTCATTGCTGAGTACGGGGAGAGCCTAAAGGCCGGGTGATCAAAATATCCAATTTGAGGATGCAAGATGCCCGCTAGCTTTGCACTAGCGGGCATCTTTAATATCGGAACTCTTGCAATCTTCAATAAGAATTCTGTGTTGGCATGCTATGATCGATAGCTAGCGTGGGATGAACTCCAAGGCGGCTAGTACGCCCGCCAACGCCACAAACAGCAGAACAAGCTGAATCGTCAACTGGTGAAATCGTCTCTCAATCCTCAATTCTAGCGCCTGAAGCTCAGTTCGGAGATCCGCTTTCGTTACCAATTCATCGCGGTCCGCGCCCACAAGCCCAACAAGCGCCTCGGCTTGGGATTCGTCAAAACCTGCACCTGTTAGCGCTTTTATTGCTTTGTGCGTGTCAAGTACTGCCATTGATCACGCTTCTCAACGATAGTCTTACGTTGTCTGTGTCCATAGTATACCACGTGGTATAGACATATATCGTAGATGTAGGAACTAAGTGAATGGGGACGCCGGTCGACTCGAGAGACTATTGAACCTGAAGTACCCTAACCTTTCGGCAACTCAGGATTCGGCTCCGGCCGGATGTGCTGCGCCATGAAAGCAGTAAGTTCCGCAATCGGTATCCGTTCCTGTTCCATGCTGTCGCGGTGGCGCACCGTAACCGTGTTGTCGTCTTTGGTGTCAAAGTCCACGGTGATGCCGAACGGCGTGCCCACCTCGTCCTGCCTGCGGTAGCGGCGGCCGATGCTGCCGCTCTCGTCGTAGAAGACGTCCCAGTGCAACTGCAACTCCGCCACGATCTCCTTGGCAATGTCCGGCAGCCCGCCCTTTTTCACCAACGGCAAAATCGCGGCCTTGATGGGGGCGAGGAACGGATGGAATCGCAGCACAACCCGTGTATCACCTTTGGCGTCAACGTCCCGATCGTAGGCGTCGAGCAGGAACGTGAGGAGCGCGCGGTCTGCCCCGGCGGCTGGCTCGATGACGTAGGGGGAGACGTGTTCCTTCTTCTGTTCGTCGAAAAAAGTAAGGTCTTGGCCGGTGGCCTCGCTGTGACTGCGCAGGTCGTAGTCAGTGCGGTTGGAAATGCCTTCCAACTCGCCCCAGCCAAACGGAAACTGGTATTCGATGTCCCAGCAGTATTTGGCGTAGAAGGCCAGCTCGTCATCGCCGTGCTGGCGCAAGCGCAGGTTTTCCTCTTTCACGCCGTAGTCGATGTACCATTGGCGCCGCGCTTCCAGCCAGTAGGCGTGCCAATGGTCGTCGGTGCCCGGCTCGCAGAAGAACTCCAGTTCCATTTGCTCGAATTCGCGCTGGCGGAAGATGAAGTTTCCCGTCGTAATCTCATTGCGGTACGACTTGCCGATCTGCGCGATGCCGAACGGCAGCCGCTGCCGCGACGAATTGAGCACGTTCTTGAAATTGACGAACATGCCCTGTGCGGTCTCCGGGCGCATGAAGGCCACGGCGGAGTCATCTTCCACAGGACCGACGTGCGTCTTGAACATGGTGAGAAAGCGGCGCGGGTCCGTAAACTCGCCCTCGCAATTGGGGCATGACTCGCCTTCAAGATGGTCTACGCGAAACCGCTGGTGGCAACTCGTGCACTCCACCAACGTATCGGCAAAGTGGGAGGCGTGGCCGGTCGTGTGCCATACGCTGGGGTTCATAATGACCCCGGTCTCCACGCCGACGACGTTCTCTCGCGTGCGGACGGTATTGTGCCACCACGCTTCGCGCACGTTGCGTTTCAGCGCGATGCCCAGCGGCCCATAGTCCCAGAAGCTCTCGAAGCCGCCGTAAATCTCACTGGAGGGATAGACGAATCCCCGCCGTTTGCACAAGCTTACGATCTCTTCCATAGTGTCGGTTTTTACTGCCAACGTGACTCCCTTTACTACGATTGTGTCTTCAATGCGCGCATACGCTCAAGAAAAGGCGTCGTCTTCAGGTCTTGTTCGGCGACGTAGCGCACAAACGTATCTGCGGTCTCTTCAAGTTGGGTGGTTGTGGCAGGATCCACTTGCAGGCGTTCCACGGTCTGCAGCGGCTCTTGTGCCAACCAGCGGAGGCACTTGATGGCCCGTGCCGTAATCGGCGAACCGGAGGCGCCGCCGCACGAAGCGCATACCACGCCGCCGCTATCCGGTCGCAATCGGTTCCCCTCTTTAGATAGCGGATTGCCGCACCGGGCACACGCTTGTAGCTGGGCCTGGTACCCGAGGGTCGCCAGTAGCTGTAGTTTATAGGCTGCCAACACCAGCGGCAAGGCGGCCGTGACCGCCAGCGTGCTCAGGGCCTTGACGAGCAAGATGAATTCGGCATGCGCTTCCACCTCTTCTTCAACTAGAATGTGCGCGGTCTCTACGGCTTGGTAAGCGTAGGGCAAACGGTTGAGATCGGTGCGCAGTTCCGGGAATGTCTGTACGGTCTCCGCTTGCACGACCAAGTCCAGGCTGCGGCGGCGTACCACGAAGACCTTGGCCAGTGTGAAGAGTTCCAGGTGTCCCGCCATGCGGCTCGCCGGCCGGCGCACGCCTTTGGCCACGACATTCAGGCGTCCACGGTCGGGCGTAAGCAGGGTGAGCCGCCTATCGGCCTCTTGAAAGTCAGACCGGCGCAGGACGATTGCTTCCGCAATGTACGTGCGTTCTCTTGCCATGAGTCTTCAATGACAACTGCTATGCGGCAGATTCGCGCGGCAAATCGCCACAAACCGATGGGCTGCGGTCAGCGACGCGCCTCATGCTTATACTTGCTTCTTTGCCAACCGCGACTTGCTATTTGAATTGCAAGAGGCTGCGAGTTCAAGGACTCACAGCCTCCTTTCCCCTTTCACATCACACGGTAGCCGGCAGGCACCGCCGCGCTAAGCGGATCTTCAAGATCGCATTCACCCTTTACTCGGGCGCCACACCAAGCGGCACGCTACTCGCCGCTTATGGCGCTTGATTGCGCTCCAGGCTGCTAGCCGTTACGAGCACCTTCTTCTGATTCGGCCTCGTCTTCGTCCCGCTCCAAGTTGGGTTCCTTGCGCACGAGCACTTTCTTTATGCGTCTGCCTTCAACCGCCAGCACCGAGACCGTGATGCCATCAAGCGAGAGTTCGTCGCCTTCGTCGGCCATGCGGCCCAGGTGGGCAAAGATGATGCCGCCCAGGGTATCGACCTCTTCGTTTTCCAGGCTGATGCCCAGCGAATCGTTGAGGTCGTGCATACTGATCGCCGGATCGACCACCGCTTCCAGGTCACTCACCAACTCCACCTGCGGCTCCTCGACGTCGTGCTCGTCCTGGATTTCGCCGACGATTTCTTCCAGCACGTCTTCGATTGTCACAAGGCCGGCGACGCCGCCGAATTCGTCCACGCATATAGCCGCGTGCACGCGCTTCTGGCGCATCTCCTGCAAGAAGTCGCTGACCTTCTTGGACTCGGGGACGAAATACGGCTCGCGCATCACGTCGCGCACCAGCGTATCGAGTTTCTCCGCTTCCACGTAAGGCAGCATGTCCTTGACGTACACCACCCCCTTGATATTGTCGATGGTCTCTTCATAGACGGGGATGCGAGAGTAGCCGTGTTGGGAAGAGGTGTGGATGGCATCGGTCAGCGTGCTGTCACCCTCCAGGGTCACCATATCCACGCGAGGCGACATGATATCACCGACGGTCAATTCGCCCAGCTCGAACACGCCGTAGATCATCTCGCGCTCGCCTTCTTCGATCACCCCCTCCTTGCCGCCGGTGTCCACCATGAGCTTGATCTCTTCTTCTGTCACCGTCGGCACCGTGGTGAGCGCCTCTTTGCCAAAGCGATGCGTGATGAGGTTACTCGAGCGGGAGATCAGCCACACAAGTGGATGGAAAACCGATTGAATGACTAGAATTACCCGCGCTGAGAGCAGGGAAAAGCGTTCAGCATGGGTGATTGCCATGGTCTTCGGCACGATCTCGCCCAGCACGATGCTGACAAAGGCGATGCCGAGCGTAATCAAGATGACGGCAATCACATTGTTGCCGATGACGGCGCCCAGATCGTCCGAAAAGCTCACCGCGCCAATGGCGGACGCGAGGAAGCCGACCGTAGTAATTGCGATCTGAATGGTCGTCAGGAAGCGCTCGATATTCTGGTGAAAGCCTTGCACGATGCGCGCGTTTCTCACACCCTCTTCAGCCAGTTGCTGAATGCGCGCGCGGCTAACGGAAATCACCGAGGTTTCTGTCGCTGCAAAGAACCCGTTGAGAATAGTCAGGATGAGAATGCCAAGAATCTGACCCCAACTTGACGGATCCAAAATCTGTTACTCCTTGCTAAAGCACGCCCTTCCTGCCACTCCACCTCATTCGTCATGGTCTGCTGCAATCCAATAGTAAATCACTAATCTCTCAACTCATCACGCGCCCCGTTTCTCCCCTGAGCGGTCCCGCTTCGATTCTGTAGATTCCGCCGGTACGGCCCGCACCCCGCGTACGCGCGCGGGCACGCCGTATGCTTTCGCCTGTGCGGGCACGTCCCGCGTTACCACGGAGCCCGCGCCGGTCATGGCCTTACTGCCGACACGCACTGGCGCGACGAACAACGTGCCGCTGCCGATGAAGGCGCCTTCGCCAATCTCCGTCTCATGTTTGTCCGCGCCATCGTAGTTGCAGGTGATGGTGCCCGCCCCAACGTTGACGTCGCCGCCGACGACCGTATCACCAAGATAGCCTACGTGGTGGATCTTGGCGCCGGGGCTGACCCGTGTGTTCTTGAGTTCGGCGTAGTTGCCGATTTCAACGTCGTTCGCGATGACGGTGCCCGGCCGCAGATGCGCGAACGGCCCGATGCGGACGTTTTCGCCGACGACTGCGCCTTCCAGCACGGATTCCATGACCGTGACATTGGCGGCAAGGCGCGTATCCTGCAGCCGCGTGCCGGGACCGATCGTACAGTTGTCGCCTATTGCCGTCCGACCGTAGAGATGGCAGTTCGGCATGACTGTAACGTCCTGCCCAAACATCACCGTGTCATCGATCCAAACCGTCGCCGGATCGAGCAGCGTCACGCCGCCGCGCATCGCTCGTTCGCGTATACGTGCGCGCAGCGTGCTCTCCGCCTGCACCAGGTCTGTACGGTCTGCAACGAGAGCCAACTCGATGTGAGGGCCCGCATGGTTGACCGCTTCAATCTGGGCCCCATCAGCAAGGGCTAGCACAGCGAGCTCGTCGAGATTGCCCTCGCGGTCAATGGAAACTGCGTCGCGGTGATCCCACAACCACGCGCGCGACACACACATGACGCCGGCGCTGAATGTCTCCGCCGCTGCGTCAATGCTAGCGTCCGCACCTGTCAGGATGCGGCTTATGCGCTTGTCCGCGTCGCGAACAAGGCCGCCGCCTATCAGGGGCGCTTGTTCGGATGAAGCGGTCAACAATATGAGCTGGCTGGAGGTCTCCTGCCCGCGCTGCACAAGCCGTGACAGCATGGCTGCGGATACGAGGGGCATGGCGCCGCAGATGAGTACAACCGTTTTGACCGAGTCCGGAATTGCTGCTAACGCCGCTGCCAGCGGGTTACTATCCCACAGGAAATCACACCTGCTGTCGGCGGCAAGGTAGTCCTGCAATTCAGCAGTATCACCAGGTCCGGCGACGACCAGCGGGGAACAGCCGAAGCTAAGGGCTGCTTGAATGGGATAGGCGGCCAGGGGGCGGCCGGCAAGCGCATGCAAGGACGTGGCGCGCCGCGACTGCATCCGCTCCGTCTGTCCGGTGGCCAAGATGATGGCGGCAGTAGATTGGTGAGGGTCTGGGTCGCTCTCTGTCATGGGCTATTAGGCAAGGTAGTTCATGGGCCGGCAGCACATGACGGCTGCGTGTCCCATCGCGTTCCAGTCATCCTTCGGACGCGATCCCTCAACCCGCGGACGTAGTCGGTCGTCCTGTGGTCGCGGTCAATCGTCCTCCGGACTCGATCTGCCTATACCCTTCCTCCTTGTGCGCCGCACGCATTCCGCGGCTGGGGCGGTAGGATTCGAACCTACGTATGCGGGCTCCAAAGGCCCGTGCCTTACCGCTTGGCGACGCCCCACCTGACTCATCATATCCATGCCCCAAAGGAGCGTCAAGTACATCAACCAGGCGGTATTTTGGCCGTGCGCCTTGGTCTAAGAATCCTGTCACACTGCGATTCAGCCGAGCAACCACATAGCGCAACCGGAACGCAGCAACCCCCCGCAGAATCCTATCGTACCAACCATGTCAACCCTTTGAAATGACACATCGCTTTATAGCGCATGGCGCCAAGACCGCCACGGCTATTGTGCCTTTGCCAGCGCCTTCGCCTCTTGCACCATGTCGTGGATGATGTCCAGGCCGCCGTGCCAGAAGGCGGGGTCGGCCGTGTTGATGTCAGCGCGTTGCATGAGTTGGGCGGGCGACTCACTGCCGCCGGCCGCCAGCATGCCGCGATACTGCTCCATGAAGGATGCACCCTGTTGCTGGTAAGCGTGGTAGAGCGATAGTGACAGCAGTTCGCCAAACGGGTACGCGTAGACGTAAAACGGCACGTGGATGAAGTGCGGAATATACGCCCACCAGTGGCGGTAGTTGTCCGTCATCTCCACGGAGTCCCCAAACATGGCGGACTGCTTTTCCAGCCAGATCTCGCCGATGGTTTCGGCGGTGAGTTCGCCCTCGCTGCGGCGGCGGGTGTGTAGCGCGTATTCGAACTGGTGCATGGCTGCCTGCCGAAAGACCGTGGCGAACGCATCCTCTATCTTCTGCGCCAGCAAGGTGAGCCGCACGCGCGGGTCGGTGGTGCGCTCCATGAGCAAATGGAACGTCAGCATCTCGCCAAAGGTGCTGGCGAGTTCCGCCACTACCAACGAAGTGTTGAATTCGAGGTACGACTGCTCGCGGGAGAGCCGGGCGTGGATGCCGTGGCCGAGTTCGTGGGCCAGGGTCATCACGTCGCGCTGGTTGCCCGTGTAGTTGAGGAAGACGTACGGATGCAGATTGGGCAGGCAGGGCTGGCAAAAGGCGCCGCCGCGCTTGCTCGGCAAGACGGCAGCATCGACCCACTCCTTCTCGAAGAACTCTCCGGCAAGCTGGCCCACTTCGGGCGAGAAGGCGTGGTACGCGTCCAGCACAAGCGCCTTGGCCTCGTCAAAGTCGACACCACCTTCCGGCGGTGGGAAGACCGGCGCGTAGCGGTCGTAGTCGTAGAGCTTGCGGTAGCCGAGCATACGTCGTTTGAGCGTGTAGTAGTCGGCCACGATGTCGTAGCGCTGGGTTACGGCACCCAGCATGGCGTGGGCTGTAGCGTCACCGACCTCGTTTGCCAAGTTACGCGACGACATGGGGTCCGGAAAGTTGCGCAGGCGGTCCTCGATGGACTTCTCCTGGGCAGCCACGTTGAAGATGTAGGTCAGAATGTGGGAGTCACCCTGAAGCGCCTTGGTCATGGCAACCTGCGCGCGCCGCCGCACACCGCGATCGCCGTGGTATAGCAGGGCGAGAATCTCAGTCTCGTTCATTTCCTTGCGTTCACCGTCCACGGTCACGGTCTCGCGCAGGCGGCTGGTGCGCTCGTCGAAGAGCCGTTGGAAAGCGCTGATGCCGGTGAGCCGCTTTTCGGCATCCAGCTTCTCCTCGGCCTCGGTCAGCGTGTGGGGCGCAAAGACCCGCTCGTGGGCTAGCGAATGCGCGAAGCGGGCGAGCGGCGGATGCGCGAGGATGCGCTCGGCAAAGGCGTCGTCCGCCTGCCGCCACTCGACGTCAAAGAAGAGCAACGCGTTTTGCACTTGCGTGACCTGTTCGCTCGTGCGCTGCACCAGCGCGCCGTTCGCCGGCTCGGCCGTATCCACCGAGAACACCAGGTCAGCGTACATCGCAGCCTTGTGCGCGCCGATGTAGATCTGCTCGATCTCTTCGACCGCCGAGAGAAACTCCTCCGGCGTAATCTCGCCCGCGGCAATGCGGCCTCTATACTTCTCCTGAAACGCCTGCGCCGCCGCCAGGCTGGCCTCAAAGTCAGCCTCCATGGCCGGATCATCCGGCCCGGCGTAGAGGTCTGCCAGGTCCCAGCGCACGTCCTCCGCGCCCGTAGACTGTTTTGTTTCCGAATCTGCTTGTGATTCTGCCATTTGGTTCCTCTCCTCTCAATCAGCTTGGAGTGGTCAGTTACAGATCGGTTTCATTGCATCTATCAGCCAGTCCATAGTAATTCATCTATAGAACATGTGTGTTCAAACCACTCCAGCGATTGTTCACTTATTCGACACATCATTTAAAGGCAAGGCATACTGCTATTTGACTGCAATTGGCTCTCAAGGCATTGTTCCATCACAATGAATAGAATTGCTGCCCATTTTCGAGTGAACATCACGAGAAGTTTGGCGGGGCTTGTCCTTGGTCTATGCTTATTGCTAGTCGGGACAAGCACGGTTTCGGCCGCAGACTGCGAGTTCAGGCTCGGTTTCAAGAATTTGCGCGACCTCATCGGCCACGACATCGTCGGCGAGTGCCTGGAAAGCGAGCATTACAACGCCATTGGCGACAGCAATCAACACACCACGGGCGGACTCTTGGCTTGGCGCAAAGCCGACAACTGGACGGCCTTCACCGACGGCTACCGCACGTGGATCAATGGGCCCAACGGCCTGGTGATGCGGCTTAATGCCGAACGCTTTGAGTGGGAAGCCGACTATGCTCCCGGCGGCGGTGTTGCGACGCCAACACCAACAGCCACCGATCTGGTGCTGGACACGCTCACAGATAGCGACCGTGACCCAATGGCAGGCCAGTTCTTCTCACTGAGCGCCACCGTGCGGAACCAAGGCGACAGACCATCCAGTGGCGCGAACCTGCGCTTCTACCGCTCCACCGACGCCACCGTCACCAGCGACGATACCCCCGTCGGCAGTAACTTTGTCAGCAGTCTGGGCGCCCATGGGAGCAGCACTGAATCCTTCCTCACCTATGCCCCGTCCGCCCCCGGCACCTATTTCTACGGTGCATGTGTGGAACCGGTGCCTCGCGAGCCGAATAAAACCTACAACTGCGCCGCCACGGCAGCGGTGACGGTTGCGCCCTTCGATCTAGGGAACATCCCTTGGGTCGCTGACGGCATCACCGGAACCGAACATGAGGCAATAGACATCGTTCACCACCTAACGACACTGCATGGCGCCATGGCACAGCGCCTGGCAGGCGCGCAGTGGCTCGCCGACGGTATCTCCGACGACGACCTGCAGGTGATCCGCAATCTGCGCAGCGTGGCCGATGAGCGCCAAGACATCGCCTTCCAGGTGACCACCGTGCCCGATAGATCCGGCCGCCTCGTCTCTTACGTCCTTCAATCCATCCAAAGACTCATGGTGCAGCACCCTGACCGGCTGGATCAGATTGCGGGACAACCCTGGTTTCAAGACAGCCTGACTGCCGCAGAGGCTGCTCTCATCGTTCCTTTTCACCCGACGGCGGAAAGCTTTGAACTCCCACAGGATGTCTTCAATGACCTCGTTGCATACGGCTACGTATTATCCGATACCGTAACCCTGCCTTTGGCCGGCGACGTGCACCTGTATGCGGTAAGCCGGTCGGACATTCACCTAGAATTCGCACTTGCAAAGATGAGAGGCGCCGCTGAGAAGATGGAGAGTTTCATGGGGGTGCACTGGCCAACTCCCCATTTCATCCTGTTGCAAGAACTCGAATACGATCTAGGCGGTATTGGAGTGGGCGGCTGGTACATAGGAACACACACTGTTGTGAAGCGCTTACGCAGGGATGTGACCTACCACGAGGCGGCACACTACTACTTCCACTTTGGCCCGCCATGGCTCGTTGAGGGTGGGGCGGATTTCCTGGAGCACTATACACTCCGCGGAGGCGCTGCCACACCCCACGCACAGAATGAGCCGACCATAGACTTTGCCTGCATTTCCGACGTCACGGCCAACATTCAGGCTTGGATCGAGTCGATGCCAGCAGACTTCTCGTGCTCGTATCGTCTCGGGCTCCGCTTCCTTAACGGAATGTATCGTGTTCTAGGCCGCGAGGTGGTTTTGCCCGCGCTGCGGGGGTTGTACGTGAGAAGCCGGGACACAGGCAGCGAGATCACAGAAGACGACATCTACCTGGCGTTTCTCACCAACACCCCACCAGCGCAGCAGGCGAAATTTCGGTATTGGTATAGTTGTCTTCATGGCAGGCCCATACCCGGCTATACTCCTCCGCCAAGACCCGCGTCCCCGCCTGCGGAGCGAGAAGCGCTCGTTGCGCTCTACCATGCCACTAACGGTCCCGGCTGGAAGAACAGCGAGAACTGGTTGAGCAATGCGCCCCTCGACAAATGGCATGGCGTAACTACCGACTGCGATGGGACTGTTCTACTCTTGGACCTATCGAAAAATGGATTGTCTGGACCCATTCCTCCTGAACTCGCCAACCTCTCCAACTTAAGAACTCTATTCCTCTTCGACAACCGGTTGACGGGTGAGATACCGGCGGAGTTGGGCAACCTCTCCAAGCTAAACTGGCTGCATCTCAGCAAAAACCGATTAACGGGTGAGATCCCGTCAGAGTTGGGCCGTCTCGCTTACTTGAGCAAACTGCGGCTCCGCGACAACCGGTTAACGGGTGAGATACCGTTGGAGTTGGGCAACCTCTCCAACTTGGACTCATTAGACCTCTCGAATAACGAGTTAACAGGTGAGATGCCGTCGGAGTTGGGCAACCTCTCCAATTTAGAATACCTGTCCCTAGGCTACAACCAGTTAGCGGGTGAGGTACCGTCGGAGTTGGGTGGCCTCAACTACTTGGGATCGCTGCATCTCTCATATAATCAGTTGACAGGTGAGATACCGTCGGAGTTGGGCAACCTCTCCAATTTGAAGTGGTTGATCCTTAGCAGAAACCAGTTAACGGGTGAGATTCCATCGGAGTTGGGTAGCCTCTACTTCTTGCATTGGCTGGCGCTCTCCTCAAATCAATTGACGGGTGAAATCCCGTTGGAGTTGGGCAGTCTTACCAACTTGCATTACTTGTACTTATCGCGAAACCAGTTGACGGGATGTTTACCATCGGTTCTGAGAGCGGTGGAGAATAACGACCTGGCCTCCGTAGCGCTGCCCGACTGCGTTCAATAGCTGAGATCCAGCGGCCGCCGTCTGGGAGGTCATTGTAAACACGCACGGCGCGGGATGCCATGCTCCTCGATTGGAGAGTGTCGCTGCCCATATCTTGCCGGATGAGCCCGCGCCGCGCTTGCCTCCTCCCGGATCGTCTGTTCACGCGTTAGCAACACCAGCCCCCTTGGCCGAATCATCCAGCCCGGCGTAGAGGTCTGCCAGGTCCCAGCGCACGTCCTCCGCGCCGGTGGTTTGTCTTGTGTCGGTCGCTGATTGTGATTCGGTCACTTGGTCTTGCTCCTCATATTGCAGTTTGTGATCATCACTATACTTCAAATGGACTTCGTCCCAAAGGCAACCCTCATCGCACTTCTTGGCAAGCCCCGCAGACTCTAATCAGATAGCCGGGAGAGAATCTCCTTAACTGTGTGTAGGTTTATGTCATCGGGAGTAGGCCCTTCATAGGCGTGAATAACTGAAACTGATCGCTTCAGTGCGATCAGTTTCAGAATTGTCTTCTGAGTCCGGCTCGGTGAAGACCCGTATCCTTGCCAAAACCAGTCGCCGAGCGTCGGCTGGCCCAAGGATAAACCCAAATACAGGTCTCGGACGTCCTCTATTGGTGGACCTATCCCAGAGTTAGCAAAATCAACCAAGCCGACGATTGATTGTGCTTTTGTGTCAATCCTAATGTTTCTTAGAGCGAAATCCAGGTGAAGAAAGCAAGCGCCTTCGGCGCCAAGTAAGGCTTTCTTCTTGGAATTCCAAACTGATCGGCACATCCCGACGAGATTGGCATTGAAATACGATGGTTTCAATTGAGAGAGAGTGTAGGAAAACTCCAAGTCCTGCACCGACGCCCAATCTCGTATACAGAATCCTGCTGCATCTGGATGACTTACCTGGTGCAGTGCCCGGAGTAGGATTCCGCAGTTGTACACAATTTCAAACTTCGATTCAGGTTCAGACCTGGCATACGCTATGTCACAGTCCTCGTTCCCTAGTCGTTCCATCAATATAAATGGATAACCGATAGGATTGTCATTCGAGCGAGCACAGCCAAGCACCATGGGCGCTCTAGGGTTCTCCACTTTCGCGAGAAATCGAAGAGCGTTGATTTCGCGCTCATAGATCCCTGCAGCTAGACCTCTAAGGTGAACCTTGAGGATGTAACTCTCACCAGAATCGGTCACGACTTCGAACACCGCTGACACTTCTCCGCGTGGAAGCCTTCTCAATTTGACTGCGGAGTCTATGTCATGGCGAGAGAGAATAGTGTTGACATCATCTATGGCAAGACTAAAGGATCGAAACCTCTCAGGACTCTGAAACTCCGATGGCTCTTCCACGCTACCTACTTCCTAGTCTTGAGAACGCACAGAGACTTCTGGCAAAAGCGAGAATCAAGTCTGGTTGACTCCTAAGACCCGACGGTTTCAATGCCGCGGACTAACTGAAATTCATCCAACTGCAGTTCGGTCCGGTTCAATTCTGAGATTCTGTCACGCTATTTCGGCAGCTTCCACGATGTATTGTCGGTATGCTTCCCTGTAGTCAGGCTGTTCTTCAGCAAAGTCCAATCTCCACTGACGTGCCGCCATCCAGCCAAGTGCGACCCTACTCACGGCGACCAGTTCAGCTCCTTCAAGGCTTCTTAATCCGGCCTCTCTTCTCTTTGCGGCCAGTCTTCCGATGAGATCGTGGTAACCTGTGCGGCTCTTGTCGCCCGAATTCAGAACCTGAAGATAAGCCGGATCTAGAACCCATGGCTGACGATTTGGATGGGTGTCAATCAGGAGCGCAGGTCCGCCTTCTGGCGCTGGATTTCTAGTCATGCCGTTACAGAGATGGAAGTCATCGAATGCTGTCTCCAATCCACACTTCTCAAGAAGGAGACTCCAATGTCGATCAAATCGTCTATAGAGTTGGCTGACAGGCCCGGGACAATCCCGCTCAAGCGCTCCTCGTAGCCAACCGACAACATCGCTCAGGGTAATCTCTCTTAGGTTCGGATACTCAATGCTCTTCGCGGCACAATAAAAACGTACTCCTGCGTCCAGCATCAATTCGAATTCCTTGCCGTTCCAGGAATTGCCTAGCGGTCCAAAAGGAATAGCTTCCGTAGCAAGCCAATGCACATCAATCTCGCCCAAGCGAGAGCCGGAAGTGTAAACTCTGGGGACTAAGTCAGGCGCAGTTGAGCACAGCCTGTCGGACCAACAGTTCTCGCATTCACTGGTGCCAACCTTGACAATTACCCTGCGTCCCGTCCCGCGATGTAAACCCCTGAGATGTACCGCGATTAGACCGTACTCTTGTACAAAGAGCTCAAGATCGGTTGCGAGACTGTTAATCTCATCCGTTTGAGTTGCAGCCTCCTTGATGGCAGCGAGAGCCTCTTTGGATCGCGAAACTCTGCCGCTACTCTCAAAGATGTTCACAGGGATGTCCCCACACTAGGCTTCCGATTCCTTTAGCGCTTCCTGATCATCTCTTTGCCGGGAAATCCGTATTAGATGAAACTCTCGGCGCTCAGCACAGAGTGGGAGTGTCTGTGTGGAGCACGTCTCGCTTTCCAGACTTTCTCTCTCGCGCCCTCTGGACTCCGGATTAGCCCCATAGCCTTTAGCCAGTCAACATCGGGGTGTAGCCTGGCCGCCAGTTACCAAAGCCACTCGATTGTGCCACACGAACCCAGCCATTAGAAGTAAGAAAAAAGAGCCATTAGAAGGCGACCAACAAATGGCACTTGGCGCGGTCAGCTACGGTCTGCTGACGTTAACTCGTCGTATGTCAGGGTGGAGAAAACCCCTGTGTTGCCGCTTAGATGGGAACTTAAGCGGCATTGACGCTATCTGTGCCCATTCCTTGCTTACGCGCGAGAGGAGGACAGAAAGAGAGAATTTGTCAGATGCGTTCCAACTGCCGCAGCCGCCGCAAAGACAACAGCTTCTCGTACAACTCTAAGACAGGTACGCACCCGGGAGGATACTGAGAGGTCAGACGGTCCAATACAATGCGGGGCTAAACCTTCAACAGCGCCAGAAACGCCTCTTGCGGTATCTCCACCTGGCCTACGCGCTTCATGCGTTTCTTGCCTTCTTTTTGCTTCTCCAGCAGTTTGCGCTTGCGGGTGACGTCGCCGCCGTAGCACTTGGCGAGCACATTCTTGCGCAGGGCGGGAATGGTCTCCCGGCTGATGATGCGCCCGCTGATAGCGGCCTGCAGCGGCACCTCGAACAACTGGCGCGGAATCTGTTTGCGCAGTTCCATTACCAATGCCCGTCCCACCTGCTGCGAACGCTCGCGGGGGATGATGCTCGAAAGGGCGTCCACCGGCTGGCCGTTGACGAGGATTTCCAGCTTCACCAGGTCGCCGGGGCGCATACCGGTCACGGTGTAGTCCATGCTGGCGTAGCCCTGGGTGCGGGTCTTGAGTTGGTCGTAGAAGTCGGTGAGGATTTCGGCAAACGGCACCTCGTACTTGATGATCGCGCGCCGTTCGTCCAGATATTCCAGCTCCTTGAACGTGCCGCGCCGGTTCTCGCAGAGCTCCATGATGGCGCCGATGTAGCCGGACGGCGTGATGAGATTGAGCTCCACCCACGGCTCCTCGATGCGGTCGAGCTCGGAAGGGTGCGGCAGTTGCGCGGGCGTATCCACGTCCACGATCTTGCCAGCGGTCGTAACTGCCCGATACTCGGTGTTGGGCAGCGTGGTAAGAATCTCCAGACCGTATTCGCGCTCCAAACGCTGCTGCACGATGTCCAAATGGAGCAGGCCTAAACAGCCGCAGCGGAAGCCGAAGCCGAGCGCCGGGCTGGTCTCGGGCACATAGGTCAACGCGGCGTCGTTGAGCTTGAGCTTGTCCAGCGCGTCCCGCAGCGGCTCGTAGTCCTCGCTCTCCACGGGATAGAACCCGGCGAACACCATGGGTTTGGCGGGTTGATAGCCGGGCAGCGGGTCTATCGCAGGCGCGGATGCTGCCGTAATGGTATCGCCCACCTGGCACTCGCGCAGGGTCTTGAGACCGCTCGCCACGTAGCCTACCTCGCCGGTGGCCAGGCGCGTCTCTTTGACTAGGTGGGGCCGAAACGTGCCGATTTCCATGGCCTCTGAGCGCGCGCCGGATTGCATGAGCAGGACTTCTGCACCCGCTTCCACCACGCCCTCCACCACACGCACGTAGGCCACAACCCCTTTGTGTTGATCGTAGTGCGAATCGAAGATCAGCGCGCGCGCAGCCGTTTTTTCAATGCCGGTCGGCGGCACAATGCGGTCCACGATGGCAGCCAGCACTTCATCGGTGCCGAGGCCCGTCTTGGCTGACGTGTAGATCATCTCATCGGGGTCGAACCCGAGGTTTTCCAACTCCGCCGCCACCATTTCCGGCTGAGCGCTGGGCAGATCGATCTTGTTGATGACCGGGATAATGGTGAGGTTGTGATTGAGGGCTTGGTAGAGATTTGTCAGCGTTTGTGCCTCGATGCCCTGTGAGGCATCCACGACAAGCAGCGCGCCCTCGCACGCTACCAGCGCCCGCGAGACCTCGTAGGCAAAATCCACGTGGCCCGGCGTGTCGATGAGGTTGAGTTCGTAGGTGGTGCCGCCGTCTGCCGCGTACAGCATGCGCACGGCTTTAGCCTTGATGGTAATGCCGCGTTCGCGCTCCAGTTCCATGGAATCAAGCGCCTGCTCCACCACCTTGCGCGCGTCTATCGCGCCGGTCCGCTCCAGGAGCCGGTCCGCCAGGGTGGACTTGCCGTGATCGATGTGGGCAATGATGCAGAAGTTGCGGATGTGTTCTTGATTCACGTAATGCGTACTCGCTGCGACGCCAAAGGCGATAGGGTCTCCGCTACACAAAGCAGCCTGAGAACACGGTCTCGTCCGATCAAATAGACGCTAGCAGGGGCGAGACCTCTCAGACGCCAACGTTCATTGTAGCAAATGACGAATTGGGGATAATGTGCGAGCTTGGCGCGCTGGCTGTCCGCCTGGAAATTGGCCGCTCCAGCCGCGTTGTGCGACGAGTCACGCTCTACCCAGGACGGGAGAGTAAAAACGGCCCGTATAGAAAGTGCGCCGCTCAGGAGAGTAGCGGGCGGTTATGTGCCCACCGGGAGGCTGCAGGAAGACAGCAGCGCTACCCCGCACTCTTGCTCGCCGCCGGTTCCGCGGCTCCATGGAGCAGATCGCGCTCGATGAGCAATTCGGCGGTGCGCACCGCATTGGTGGCGGCGCCGCAGCGCAGGTTATCGGCCACTATCCACAGGGCCACGCCGTTCTCGTGGGAGACGTCGCTGCGGATGCGGCCCACGAGCACGTCGTCGGTACCGGCCGCGTCGGTGGCGACCGGGTAAAGCCCCTGGCTGGGATCATCCACCACGCGCACGTCCGGCGCATCTGCCAGTACGCTGCGCACGTCATCGGCGGTCATGGGACGCGCAAGTTCCAGATGCACCGCCTCGGAGTGGCTGACGGCAACCGGAACACGCACCGCCGTGCACGTAATCTTCATATCCGGCGCGTGCATGATGCGGCGGGTCTCGTGCATCACCTTCCACTCTTCCTTGGTGTAGCCGTCGTCCAGAAACGAGTCGACTTCCGGCAGCACGTTTTCCAGGATGTCGTGACGGAAGATCTCCCGCGGCAAGGCGTCACCGTTGCCGGCGGCCTTGGCCTTGATCTGGTCGTCGAGCTCCACCACGGCTTCGCGCCCCCAGCCGGAGACAGCCTGATAGGTATCAACAACCATTCGCTGAATCGGGTTTACCCGGTGAATGGGGTTGATGGCAATCACAAGCTGCATGGTGGTGCAATTCGGCCCGGCGATGATGCCGTTGTGCCATGCTAAGTCATCGTCGTTCACCCCGGCGATGACCAATGGCACCTCAGGATCCATGCGGAAGGCGGAGGAATCATCGACAACGGTCACGCCCGCGCGCGCGGCGATGGGGGAGAAGTGACGGTTGGCACCCGTGGCGGCAGAGGCAAAGAGGATGTCCAGGCCGTCAAACGAAGTGTCCGTAGTCTCCTCGACGGCATACTCCTTACCGGCAAACGACACGGTCTTCCCTAATGAATTCGCCGAGGCGAGCGGATGCAATTCCTTCACAGGAAAGTCGCGCTCAGCAAGTATGTCGAGAAGAAGCCGCCCCACCACCCCGGTGGCGCCGAGAACACCTACGTTGTAACCGTCGCTGTTTGCCATGCTGTCTTCCTACGCCTTACTGTCCGTTATTCACCAATGCCTAATTCGAGAATACTCTATCCATAATACCAATACCGGATACCGCACGCGCCGCAAGTGGCTAGTTGCAGCGCGAAGCCGGATTCTTTGGGGTTCTAATACGCGATCCGGTCCGCTTGGCCTGCCCTGCGGATACTGCGCAATGCCCTGTGCCACTAGTCTTCTACCGCAAATGGGTTTGCCAGCTAGGGTGGTTACCCACCGTCAATCGTGTTCTGGTATTGGTAGCACGTCTTTGACCGCCAGGGAGCAGTCAGGAAAGTGTGTAGGGGTCACGGTGTCCTGCGCCAAGAAAATGTGGCGCTCCCGGTAGTAGGCCGCACCCTCAGCCGGACTTTTCGGCTCTCGATACACTTCAATCTGGTCTTCAACGAGATTGACGATCCAGTACTCCGCAATGCCAGCCGCCGCATAGAGCGGGACCTTGATGAGCCGGTCTTCTTCTAAGCTGGATGCAGCAACCTCAACCACCAGGAAGACCTCGGTAGGGAGGGGGTGGCGGCCACTGTACTTGTCCTCTCGCTTCTCGGCAAGCACGAGGTCGGGCTCTGGTTCCGAGTTGACATCAGGCAACCAGATTGGATGTTGAACGCGTACTTGGACGAGTTCACTTAGCGCGGAATAAAAATGGTCAAGAACGCCATCAATGGCGGCCACGTGACGCGGCCCCTCTGGACTCATCTGATGCAACACTCCTCCAATTAGCTCAACATGCTCATTCTCATGGAAGAATCCTCGTTCGATGAGCCAGTGATACTCTTCTATACTGAAAGGCCTGATGCTTGTCTGGTGAACCGCAGGTTCCACAACCGTCGCCATGTTTTCCCTCCTGCGCGATTCTTGCTCTGGCCCGAACGTCTGTGGTGGTGAGGACCCTTCGCCTCAATGCTGTCTGTCAGCCCTGAGCATGCCCGCAATTGGGGAAGTCTGGCTGAAAACACGCATCAGCAAAAACCCAATGTCAAGACTAAAGTAGCACAGGTTGCAAACCTGTGCTACGAAATCTGCGGTCTGTTGGCTTGTTACGCCAGTCCCAGCAGCGCATCCAGGCCGTGGGTGAGACCCTTCAGCTCTGGCACTGCACGCACGGCCAGCAACACGCCGGGCACAAAGGATTCCGTGCTGGTGGAGTCCTGGCGGATGGTAAGCGTCTGTCCCAGTCCGCCAAACACGACTTGCTGGTGCGCTACCATGCCGGGCAGCCGCACCGCGTGAACATTGATGCCCCCGTGCACGCCGCCGCGGGTGCCGACCAGCGTCTCTTTTTCCGAGGAAACAGAGACGAAGTCGCTGCCCCGCGCCTTGCGAATGTCAATGGCGCTCTGCAACGCCGTGCCGGAGGGAGAATCTATCTTGCGCTCGTGGTGATACTCCACGATATCGCAGTAGTCCATGTACTTTCCAATGAGCTTACTGACATGCATCATAAGCACGGCGGTCAACGCGAAATTCGGCGCCACCACCAGCCCCAGGTCATTGGCCGCAGCCACCCCGCCCAGCTCCTCGATCTCGGCAATCTCCATGCCGGTGGTACCCACCACGGCATGGACGCCGTTCTCCAGGGCGGTGCGGATGTTCACCCGCGCCGCATCGGCACGGGTGAAATCGATGATAACGTCGGCCTTGGTGTGCGCAAGCAACGTCGCCAAGTCTGTATCCGTGGCAAGCGTCTGACCGTTTGCCGCGGTGAAGCCATCATCTGAAGCAATAATGTCGACACCGCCGACCAGCGTGAGGTCATCCTCACGTGCTACCGCATTTGCCACGGTAGTGCCGACGCGGCCGAAGATGCCGCAAACGGCCACACGGAGAGGTCCTGCCTGCGTTCCCGCCATGACGTCTTCCTACCACTTTCTACCGGAGCCTGCGGACGAGTCGTCGTTGCCATCGTCCTGCGAGGCTTCAGGCTGACTGCCGCGTTCGCCGCCGCGGTCGCGGTTTCGCTCCGCACCCGCCGGCGCGCGGTCACGATCAAAGCGCCGGGGTCCGCGTCCGCCGCGCGGCGGGCCGCGCCGGTCGGAGGGGCCGCGTCCACGGTCGCCACCCCGATCCCCGCCGCGGTCGCCTCGGCTCGAAGGTGCGCGTTCGGAAGGATGTGTGCCTTCCAGTACCGCGCGGCGTGAGAGGTTTACGCGGCCCTGGTAATCGATCTCGATCACCATGACCATAACTTCGTCGCCGATATCGGCGATGTCCTCGGCGCGTTCCACGTAGTCTTCCGCCAGTTCGCTCATGCGTACCAGGCCTTCGCGCCGCCCATCGGGCAGGTTCACGAAGACGCCGGCGTTCATGATGCGGGAAACGGTGCCGGTGAAGATGGCGCCGACCTCAAGTTCGGTCGTCATGTTTCGGATGGTCTCAACCGCCTTATCGACGCCTTCCTTAGAATCACCGGTAACGACGATGGTGCCGTCATCATCGATGTCAATCTTTGACTCGGTCTCTTCCTGGATCTTCCGGATAATCTTGCCGCCGGGTCCGATTACGTCGCCAATCTTCTCCGGGTTGATCTTGAGGGACACGAGCTTCGGCGCATAGTCGGAGAGTTCCGTCCTCGGCTCGGCGATGGCTTCAGCCATCACGTTGAGCACCTCCATGCGAGCGTCGCGTGCCTGCCCCAAGGCCTGCTCCATGATGGCGAAGGTGATGCCCTTTACTTTGATGTCCATCTGCAAGGCGGTCACGCCCTTCGTGGTGCCGGCCACCTTGAAGTCCATATCGCCCAGGGCGTCCTCGATGCCCTGGATGTCGGTGAGAATGGCGTATTCGCCCTCATCCCCCATCACCAGGCCCATGGCAATACCGCCCACGGGCGCTTTAATGGGGACACCGGCGTCCATGAGCGCCAGCGAACTGCCGCACGTCGACGCCATGCTGGTGGAACCGTTCGAGGAGAGCACTTCCGAAACCACCCGAATGGTGTAGGGAAACTCCTCCTGTGAAGGCAGAACCTGCGCCACCGCGCGTTCTGCCAGCCGGCCGTGGCCGATTTCCCGCCGTCGCGGCGAACCCAGCCGCCCGGTCTCACCGGTGCTGAACGGCGGAAAGTTGTAGTGGTGGATGAATGGCTTGGAATCGGCGATTTCAAGGCCGTAGAGCGGCTGTGCGTCGCCAATTGAACCGAGCGTCGTGATGCTCAGCGCCTGGGTCTGGCCGCGTTGGAAGAGGCCGGTGCCATGCGTGCGCGGCAGCACGCCGACTTCTGCTGACAGCGGGCGGATCTCCGCCGGGCCGCGACCGTCGGGACGCTTGCCCTCGTGTAGAATCTCGTTGCGCACGTGCTTCTTGATAGCGGACTGGACAGCATCGGCTACGTGCCCCTGGCCGTGTTCCTCGCCCAGCGCCTCCACGGTATCGGCGGAAACTGCGGCGAGTTGCTCCTCGCGCTCAGCTTTATCCGGTCGCCCGAACGCCGCCGCGATCTTGTCCGCTACCTGTGCCTGCACCTGCTCTACAAGGGCGTCCGGCGGGCCGTGGGGAACGTACTCATGCTTCGCTTTGCTCACCTGGCTGATGAGCTCTTCCTGCATGGCAATAGTCTCTTGCAAGGCTTCCTGGCCCCGCTCCAGCGCCGCGAGCATTTCCGTTTCCGGCAACTGCCCCGCCTCGGCCTCCACCATCATCACGGCGTCTTTCGTGCCGGCGATGACGAGATCGAGGTCGCTTTCCGCAAACTGCGACAACTGGGGGTTGATGACAAACTCGCCGTTGATGCGACCGACGCGCACCGCGCCGACAGGGCCGCCAAACGGGATGTCCGAAATGCAGAGCGCCGCCGAAGCGCCGACAATGCCCATCACGTCGGTGGCATTCTCCTGGTCGGAGCTAAGGATGGTGATGATGACCTGGACTTCGTTGCGATAGTCCTTGGGAAAGAGCGGCCGCAACGGGCGGTCGCAGAGCCGCGCCGCCAGGACGGAATCGTCGCTGGGCCGGCCTTCGCGCCGCAAGTATCCGCCGGGTATCCGGCCTACTGCGTAATACTTTTCCTCCACGTCAACCGAGAGAGGAAAAAAGTCGATGCCCTCGCGGGGCTTGTCGCCGGTAACAGTAACCAAGAGTATTGTGTCGCCACAACGGATGGTTACGCAGCCGCTCGCCTGCTCGGCAAACCGCCCGGTCTCGATGCTGAGCGCACGACCGGCGTGGTCTGCCTCTACCTTGTGAATCATACGATGGGTAAACCCTTCCCGTGCCCCACCTCAGCTCCGGGTGTGGTTAGTGACTAGCAGATGTCGCTTCAATTCAGGCCGTCACCGCGAAACGCTGCCTTCGGCGAGCATGACACTCCTGGCAAGCACCGTTTCTCGCTGAAACCACTTCTAATGAAGCAGCATGTGCTAGTCACCAATCACTAACCCTGTCCGACACGTGTCATACGGACAAGCCGGTAGCCGACGCGCGGCACGCAATTGAGAAATAAAGTATTGCGGAAGATCACGTATTCTTCCAGTATCCACTATAGCCGAGCGGATGATGCTATTTCAAGAAGGCAGGCGGCAGCGAGTCCATCTGAGGAGCAGGTACGAACGTCATACAGCCTCTCGCTCCAGCCGGTCGTTGCCGTTTGCCGTAGGGCGGTCGCAGGTTGCAAACCTGCGCTAGTTAATAGAGAAGGCCACAATCACTCCTAGTCGGTTCTTGCTGAATGAGACTGGGGAAACCCTTTGATATAGATTGAACGAATAGCTTGTCCCCCGTACCGAGCTAACGAGTGGCCGCAGCATGAACGGTCTGCCGGGTAAAGACGTATACTGGGCATTGAGTTTCCTGCCAACTTCAGCGGCGAGAAGCCCGGTTACGCGACCCAGCCCCCTTACCTGGAAGGAGAACATCAATCCACCATGCCACCGGAATACGATGCAGCGACGTTGCGGGAGTACTGCGGGACGGTTGCGTTGGAGCCGACCGCCGACGTGGTGGCCGGGTCGTGGGGCACGTGGACGTTCACCTTCACGGTGGGGAAGTACGGCATGGACGACCGCTCCAACCTGCGCCTGGTGATGCGGGGCGTCTGCGACTGGGGCGCGCCGGAATTCGACGATCCCACCGCGCCGAACTACTGCCGCATCTTTACCGACGGCAACGCCAAACTGCAAGTGCACTTCGACCGCGAAAACCACGTGCGGCCCTGGCGGCGCACCATCCACGTGCACGTGCACGACGGCACGCTGGCGGCGGGCGAGCACATCTGGATCGTGATGGGTGACCGCTCCGGCGGCAGTCCCGGCAGCCAGGCGCAGACGTTTGTGGAGAGCACCTTCGAGTTCAAGTTCTTTGCCGACAACTTCGGCACGCTGCAGTTCCGCGAGTTGCCGGACGCGCCGGTGGTGCTCATCGTGGCCGGCCCTCCCGCCCACCTGGTGGCGCAAGCGCCGAGCATGGTGGCGACGGATGAGGAATTCGAGGTGCTCGTACGCGCCGACGACGCCTGGGGCAACACGGCAAGCGGCCTGCGCGGTGAGGTCGGACTCTACCTGCCGCACCAAGCCGCGCCGCTGGCGCGCCATTCCTATAGCGATGAGGACGGTGGCGTCCACCGCTTCACCGGCCTGAGGCTCAACGAGCCTGGCATCACGCGCTTTGAGGCCCGCAGCACAGAACCGGCATTCACCGTTCTCAGCAATCCCATTCACGTGCAAGCAGACGCGCCCGCCATGCGGCTCTACTGGGGCGATATGCACGCCCAGACGGAAGAGACGGTCGGTACCGGCAGCCCGGACGAATACTTCACCTACGCCCGCGAGCACGCGGGAGTGGACTTCCTGGGCATTCAGGGCAATGACTTTCAGGTCACGGCGGAGTTCTGGTACGAGCTGCAGGAGATCGTGAAACGCTACAACGATCCCGGTCGGTTCCTGACGCTCCTCGGATACGAGTGGTCGGGCAACCATCCGGCGGGCGGCGACCACAACGTGCACTTTCTCGGTGATGAGGGCCCCCTGCACCGTTCGTCCCACTGGCAGGTGCCGGGCGATCCGGGACCGTGGGAGGACATGTGTCCGGTCTCGAAGCTCGTTGACCGCTACCGCGGCCTGGACGACGTGTTTCTCATTCCCCACATCGGCGGGCGGCGTGCGAACCTCGACTACTTTGATTCCGAGGTGATGCCGCTCATCGAAGTCGCGTCGGCCCACGGCTGGTTCGAGTGGGTGTGGCAAGAGGCGCTGGAGCGCGGCTACATTACCGGCTTTGCCGCGGGCAGCGACGACCACACCGGCCGCCCCGGCACGAGCTTTCCCACCAACGGCGGCATGTTCGGTGTGCGCGGCGGGCTGCTCGGCGCGTATGCGCCCGATCTCCAGCGCCGCTCGATCTGGGATGCCATCCGCGCCCGCCGCACGTTTGCGTCCACGGGAGCGCGCATGATCGTGCACATGTCCGCCGACGGGCACGCGATGGGCGAAGTATTTTGCAACAGCCAAGCGCCTTTGTTGGAAGTGCAAGTCGCGGGCACCGCGCCGTTGGAGAAAGTGGAGGTGCTGCGTGGCACGGAGGTAGTCTACTCGCACCCGCTGGTAAAGGCAGAGAGCGGGATTCCCCGCAAGATACGCATTGGCTGGCGCGGCGCCCGCGTGAAAGACCGCACCCGCCGCCTGTGCTGGGACGGCAGCCTGCGCGTGGCAAGCGGACGCATCGTGTCAGCCACAGGCTGGGCCTTCGACGATCCCACGGAAGGCATTGTGGACTGGAATGAAGAGTGCGTGCGCTGGGTTTCGCAGACCTCCGGCGACTGGGACGGCATCGCGTTGGAAATTGTGGGCGATGCTGACACGACGCTCCACTTCACGTCTCCCCCCGCCACATTTGCGGTGCGCCTGGACGAACTGGCTGATGCCAATGAGATCGTACGCCCCGGCACTATCGGAGTGGCGAGCGAGGTGCGCATTAGCCGCGATAGCGAAGACCGGGCACCCTACGACGCGGCATTCACATACCAGGACCCGGAACCGCTGCAGAAAGACGTCACACCCTACTTCGTCCGCGTCACCCAATACGACGGCGAGATGGCCTGGTGCAGTCCGGTCTTTGTGAAGAAGGTGTAGACGCGCTTCGCGTGCACGCATGAGCGAGTGGGGCAATGATGTCCTAGGCACGAAAAAACGGGAGACAAGCCCCGCGCAACGGCGATCCACTCCGGTAGCGCAGGTTTGTAACCTGCGTCCTGTTCGGCCAGTCTGTATGGACTGTGAAAAGACCCTTGGATCCGAGACTTTGGGCGAGCTACAGTGCTTCGCGGTAACGGTGGTCCTGATACGAGACTGCCGTTGGAAGTGCGCGATTGTAATCCCTTGACGCACAAGAGGCGGGGGACAGGTTTTCACGCCACGGCTAACCTCTCCGGTAGCGCAGGTTTGTAACCTGCGTCCTTTAGCGCTTGATAAAAACTGTGCGGATTTGGGCCAACGGACGCACACAGTTTGCGATGGAGAATCGAAGAGGCGGGGGACAAGCCCCCGCGCTACCAAGACACGACCTTGGCAGGCTGTTGACACTCATGCCCTATCCAAACTTCCCCAATAAGCACCGCGAAGAGGCCTTTATCACGCCGGAAGCCGCCGTTGCGCACTTTGTAAAAGAGCCCCCGCCCTTCCCATTTCCGGACGCCGTGATTTTCTGCTACCAGTCCTCCCTACTTGCGCACATCCTGGAGAAGCATGAGACATCAGGCGTCGAGCGGGGCACGTATCGGCATCTCCACTGGCTGCGGGAAACGGAAAACCGGGTAGCCGTGGCCGGAGGTTTCGGCGTTGGCGCCCCTGCGGTGGTCTTGGTGCTGGAGGCGCTAATCGTGCAAGGCGTGCGGCGTTTTCTCTCCATCGGCACTGCCGGTAGTCTTCAGAAACACATTGCCATCGGTGACATTGTCGTCTGCGACCGCGCGATCCGGGACGAAGGTACGTCCCACCACTACCTGCCGCCGGAGCAGTATGCCCATGCCTCGCCGGCCATGACCGCCCGGCTGGTGGAGGCGCTGCAGGCCGCAGATATTACGCACAGCGTCGGCACAAGCTGGACCACCGACGCGCCCTACCGCGAAACCGTCGCGGAGGTGCAGCACTATCAGTCGGAGGGTGTCTTGACCGTCGAGATGGAGGCTGCGGCGCTCTTTGCCGTGGCGGCGTACCGGGGCGTTGAGATGGGAGCGCTCTTGACCATCAGTGATTCGCTCGCCGCCTCAGAATGGGACCCGCAATTCCGCTCCGATACCACCCGCGTGGGACTGGAAACGCTCTACCGCGTGGCGCTGGGAGCGCTGCAACCCGATTCGGCGTAAACCGGCCGGAGAATTGGCACGCGAGTGGACGAATGCCGTCACTCCGGCGGAAGCCGGAGTCCAGGGTGAGTGGCGCACATGAAAGCCTGCCCCGTATGTGATATGGGGCAGGCTTTCCGCCGAAATGACGGACTGTGAACTCCCTTGTTGCGGGTGTAGGGGCACGATATATCGTGCCCCTACGACGTTTCTGCGGAGTAGGCACCTTGGCTTTGCAGGCCACATAGAGGGCCGAATAGGTCGCCGCACAATCTTCACACCGGCGCTGGCCGCAGGTTGCAAACCTGCGCTACCGGAATGAACCCGATTACTTGGGGCGCAATTATCCGGCGAATTCACACTGCGCAATCGTCGACCACGGCGCGTACGAGACATCCCGTGTTGGGGCCGTCGTTCACGTCGTTGCCCAATCGCGGGCGCGATCCACGGCTCGCTGCCAGGTAACATAGCGGGTTTCGCGTTCGTCGGCGCTGATCTGGGGCTCATAGCGTCGGGCGACCTGCCACTGCGCCGCTACCGTGGTGGCGTCGGCCCAGAAGCCCACGCCGAGACCCGCCAAGTATGCCGCGCCGAGCGCCGTGGTCTCCGTCACGGCCGGCACGACGACGGGAATGCCGAGCAGGTCCGCTTGGGTCTGCATCAGGAGAGAGTTCGCCACCGCGCCGCCGTCGGCGCGCAGTTCCCGTAGGGCGACGCCGGATTCCCGCTGCATCGTTTCCACCACGTCACGGGACTGTAATGCAAGCGCATCCAGGGTTGCCCGGACCACGTGCGCTTTCGTGGAGCCCAAAGTCAGACCAAGGATAGTCCCGCGCGCCGCGGGGTCCCAATACGGCGTGCCGAGACCGGTGAAGGCTGGCACTACCACCACACCTCCGGAGTCTGGCACCTGCCGCGCCAGAGCCTCGCTCTCCGCCGCCGAGCCAATGACGCCCAGCTTGTCGCGCAGCCACTGCACCGCGGCGCCGGCCACGAACACCGACCCCTCCAGCGCAAAGGCAGGGCCGTTCGCCGCAGCCGCCACTGTCGTGAGCAGTCCGGCTTGCGAAGGCTTGGCTTGGTCGCCGGTGTGCGAGAGCAGGAAACAGCCCGTGCCGTACGTATTCTTGGCGTGCCCCGGCTGCCAGCAGGTCTGGCCGAAAAGCGCGGCTTGCTGGTCACCGGCGATACCCGCGATCGGCACCGCTGCGCCCAAGACTGCTGGGTCGGTGGTCCCGATTACGCCGGAAGAGGGTACGACCTGCGGCAGGGCCTCCCGCGGAATGCCAAAGAGCGCCAGCAAACCGGCATCCCAGTCATGCGCGTGAATGTCGTAGAGCATGGTGCGGGACGCATTGGTAGGGTCGGTGACGTGCTGCGTGTGCCCCGTAAGTTGCGCGATGAGCCACGCGTCCACGGTACCCAGACAGAGGTCGTTCCGCGCCGCGAGTTCTCCGGCACGCGGGACGTTCTGCAGTATCCATTCGAATTTCGGACCCGAAAAATAGGCGTCGAGCACCAGGCCAGTCTTCTGTCGCACCGTGTCTGCGAGGCCCTGGGCCTCCAGCTCCTGGCAACGTGCCGCCGTGCGGCGGCATTGCCACACGATGGCGTTGCCCAGCGGTTCGCCGGTTGACCGTTGCCAGGCAAGGCTGGTCTCCCGCTGATTCGTGATGCCAATGGCGGCAATCCGCTCCGGCGCAACCGCCGCCTTCTGAAGTACGGCCTGGATTGAGTCTCGCTGCGTTTGCCAGATCGCGTTAGGGTCGTGCTCCACCCAGCCGGCTTGCGGATAGATCTGCGGCAATTCTTGACCCGCGCTGGCAACGATCTGCCCGGCGGCGTTGAAGAGAATAGCCCGTGAGGAGGTGGTGCCCTGGTCGAGAGCCAGAATTAAGTCGCTCACCACACCGCCGCTCCCAATACGGAATTCATGGCCGCGCCATCCTTCATTCCGGCGAAAGGCAGGGACCCACGGACCGTCATTCCGGCGAAAGCGCGGTTGGGAAACCGAGGAATCCAGGGGTGAGGGGAGCAGACGAGAGCATCAAGCATACCCATGGGCGGCAAATCAACTTCCCGGCGGGCTGATTCGCATCTGTTGATGGTCGTGCACCGGCAGCGTAAACCGGATGCGGTCTGCCGCCAATCGTCCCACGTCCGCCACCGGCCGGCCGTCACACGTAACCACCGGGTCTTGCCAGCCGTCCGGCACAACCGCGGTGAAGGTCAGTTCGCGGTTCTGCACGCGTACCGGTATGCGCGGCGCTTCCATGTAGAAGGTGATTGCCTCATCAGTGGCGCGATAGCCGCGGGGATGGGCGGTGCGGCGGGTAAGAATGTAGTCGATCACTGCATCCGGCGTGGCGCGCCACACGTCCCCGACTTCCGCTACCTTCGCGAAGCGTTGTTCAAGCAGCGCGGGCGTGACGTCGCGTTCCGGGTCCGCCGGGTCTTCCGCAACCAGCCGGCCGCCATCTACCAGCCAGCCTTCCGTGTCATAGGCTTGGTGCAACCGCCAGTAGGGATCGTAGTCCCGGGCAGGCAGCGGCAGGCCCTCTATGGTGTACAGCGCAGACCGACCCAAGGCAAAGAAGTCTTCGTCAGTGTGGTTGTAATTCAGGCGGTCCTCCAGGGTAAAGACGCCAAGAAACCCCGCTGACTGCAGCTCCGCCGGTAGCATGCCATGGTGATGGTCAATGGTGGACACGGCGAGGACCGAAACCAGTGCACCCACCAGTTGCTCCAGCGCCTCCCGTGTTTCCCGCGTAGGGGCGCCCCTTGTGGGCGCCCGACTGTCGTCACGCGCCTGCCCCAGACTGGCAACGCTCCAACCCTGGCCCTGCAATTCCTGGATCTCCCCCACATTCAGGGAGCGCCCGTCGTCGTTGCCGCGAGAGCTGAGACGTAGCTGACCGCCTTCCGCGAGCAACTCCGCATCCAACGCCACCATTCCGGGTACGCCGTGCTGCCTGTGCAACGGCAAGGCATGCTCCAACAAAGACGGCACTGCTTCGTCGTAGGTGACGGAGTACACCCAGCGCTTACCGTATTTCCAGGTTTCTACGCGCAGCACGCCGCTACTCCTTCATACTTGCCGGCACGGTCTTGCCGAGAGACCGCATCGTTACCGTATCCGTCATTCCCGCACACGCGGGAATCCATCTTCCGCGCGAAAGCGTGGACTCTTGTCTTCATGGGAGTGACAATACAGTTGCTCGTCTTACTTCAATGCTGATCTTTACTATAGGAATGCCCTGCGTTTTTCGCAACACATAGAATAGATACCAATTATATGTCTGATACGTGAAAGAGAGTCGGAATGTCCAACCTAGAATTGACCACGCGCTTTCTCATCCACGAGCCCCGCGCGCCGGACCTACCCTACCGCGAAGAGCACTTCGGCTTCAAGTACGCCTCGGTGAGCATCCCTCCTGCTGAAGCGGCGATTGTACTCGTGGACTGCTGGGACGAGCCGACTATCGAGAGCCACGGCGAGCGCTCCGCGCAAATCTGCCGAGACCTCATCCGGCCGCTGTTGCGCAGGTGCCGCGACCTAGGCATTACCGTAGTACACGCGCCGTCGCCGCCGGTGGCGCAGAAGTTTCCGCAGTGGTTGCGGTATGCGGGCGAGAGCGAACTCGATCCACCGCCTATGGTCGTGCCGGACTGGCCGCCGCCGGAATTCGCCCGGCGTCAGGGAGAATGGGAGAATCTGGAGGCCCACTACGGCGAAGAATGGTTACCGCTGCGGCGGCAGCATGATGAAATTCGCTCGATCGATAAAGCTGTGTGGCCTGCCGACGAGGACTTCGTGATCGCCACGGGCGAGCAATTGCACCGCGTGTGCCGGGATAGGCAGATTCGCTACCTCTTCTACGCCGGCTTTGCGACCAATTACTGTGTGCCCCATCGCGACTACGGCGTCTTTGCCATGCGCGAGCGCGGTTACTGCATCGTGATGCTCCGTGACTGCACTACGAGTATCGGCGCCCCGGGACTGCCACATTATCTCTGCACCGAAGAGGTCCTTCATCATCTTGAATCGCGCAGCCTAGCGGGATCGATCACGTCCGAGGAGTTCACAGCGGCGGCGCGGCAGGCCGTAGGTGCAACGAAAGAGGGTTGACGCGAGGAAGGGAGGCAACGCCCCGTGCCTCCCTTCTCCGTGGATATGTCTGACTATGTGTGTCTATGTCGCAGGTCATAGGTAGGGGTGGTTCGCGAACCGCCCCTACATCTCACCGTTCGTACTGAGCTTGTCGAAGTGCGAACGGCGAGAACAAAGCACTGCTTCCAACCCAGCATTCACCCTTCGACCCTTCGGCAGAGCCTGTGCTGAGCCTGCCGAAGTGCTCAGGACAGGCAGGCTCAAAGCCTGCCCCGTACGCCGATACTCAGTATCGGATGATACGGGGGCGAACGGCTGCCGGGCCGCCTTGCGAAGTGCGTGGCTTACGCGTTCTCCTTCTTCCAGTCCTCGATCGCCTGCTCGAGCGCCGCGAAAGCGTTCTCCACCGCTTCTTCCGACGTCAGATTGTCTTCCTCGCGGAAGTGCGGCCGCAGGTGCGTATTGAGCGCGCCGGTGAAGTTCCGGTACGCCGGATGCGGCCAGAACGGCGTGGCGTAGGCCGCACTGCGGGCGAATGACAATTGGTTGGCCGGGTGCGGATCGTCTTCCGGCGGCCCGAAGGCATGCTGCGACGGGATGTGCACCGGAATGGCGTGACCGCGCCGGCCCATCCACTCTTGATGCGTGGACTTGGCGTACCAGACCACGAGTACTTCCGCATCCGGATTCGTGCTGCTGTCCAGGACGAAGTGCTCTTCCTGTCCCATGAACGCGCCGCGTGTGCGACCGCCGCCAATTTCGAGATACGGCGGCTCAATGGAGTCGAACTCGAACTGCGCCCGTTCCCGTGCCGGCACGATACCCCACGTGCCGAAGATGACCTGGCTGAGTTGCTGGTTGTTGAACGCCTCGACGGCAAAGCCGCTCAGGTCGATGTCTTCGTTGTTCGGACCCGGAGCCGCGCCGCGCCTGGTCCACGCATCCTTGATCATGTGCACCATGCGTAGGGCGATTTCACGGTCAGCGGCGAGTTCGCCGTCCGCATCGAGCATGCCCGCGTAGACGAACGGCAAGTACTGCGGAATATACGAACTGGTGCTAATGCCCCAAGCGGTGTTCTTTTCCGAGCCCTGGTTCAGGTGTGCGGTCAGGTCTTCGGCATCGCTCAGGACCTGCTCCCACGTGGTGTCGTCCGTCGGGGGATTGAGGCCGGCCGCGGCGAATTGGTCTTTGTTGTAGAAGATGCTCGTCGTATTCAGGCCGTACGGCACGCCGAGCAGCTTGCCCTGCCAGGTATTGCCCGTGATCACCGGCTCCACGAATTCGCTGATGTCGACGCCGTGCGCCGCCAGTATCGGGCGGTGGTCCCGCACGATGTCGGCCACCTGGTGCGGCGCCACGCCCCACCAGCAGACATCGGGCGGTGAACCGGCGGCCAGGAGCGGGGGCAACTCGCGCGGCGGGTAGCCCAACTTCCAGGCAATATCGACTTCGGGATGTTCCGTATCAAAAAGCTCCAGCGTGGCCGCCGTCCTGGCAATATTGTCATCGCGCTGGCTGATGAGCAACGCGATTACGGGCGCGTGTTCAACCACTTGCGGCTGCTCGGCCTCTTCCTGCGGGGCCTCTGCATCCTGCTCCATGGCCTCGCCCGTCATCTGTACTTGCCCACAGGCAGCCAAGGCAAGTCCGGCCGCGCCAGCGGTAGACGCGCCCAGCAGACTGCGCCGTGAGAATCGGTGGGCTTCTTTCATCGTTGCTCTCCTTTGTACCACTGCTCACTCGTTGGGAAGGGCTTTGGGCGATTTCCTGCCCCTACCCGTTGTGGTAAGAAATGTACTCCTCGACATCTCCCATTGTCAAGGCAAAGCAAAGGCTCCGGCGGGGTCTCGTCACCCCTGTTTCAAGGAATTCCCTGCAGCACCTGCGGCAGGGAATTGGGAGCAAAGACCGGCGATGGAAAGTAGGAAATGAACCTAGTGAACTGTAATTCGCCCCCCTCCACAGGGACTCAATTACGAGCCTCCGCACTTAAGATAGTCACCTTGCCTGTCAGATAGGCACATTGCATGTCATTTCGAGCGAAGCGAGAAATCTAGAGCCCTGAGATTGCTTGTTTCCCGCCGCGGAATTTCACCTGAGCTTGGCGTAGGGCTCACCTGAAAGACAGGCTAAAGGAAAGAGTTGCGTACTTGAAGAGCAATTCCGCCCCGCACCTAGGCAGCGCCTAAGTCCAAAGCCACTCGTTGCGGTGATAGGAGTTGAGTCGGCGGGCCATGCACAACGACGCAGCCGGGCGACAAAGACTGCAGAATTCCTCAGACTACGTCTTGCGCAGGGCCAGAATGCGCGCCATGTTGCCGCCCATGATGAGCGCGCGTTCTTCCTCTGTGAGGTCAGCCGCCCTCATCTTGCCGATGCCGGCGGTGAATGAGGTGTCACAGCCAAAGAGCACACGCTCCGCGCCGACGACGTCCACGGCCCTCTGCACCATCTCGCTATCGAAGACGCTGCCGCTGGTGTCGAGGTAGATGTTCGGCGTGGTGCGCGCCGCCTTGATCGTCCATTCCCAGTCGCCGCCGCCGCCAATGTGGGCGCAGATAAAGACCGCTTCGGGGTAGCGGGCGGCGAGGACGGCAATGTCGCCGCTATCGGAGATGTTAGGTTGGCTGGGAATGGGACGGTGCTGGTGGCTGGCATGCTGCAAAATGGGCACGCCCAGCTCGATGGCGAGTTCCACGATGGGATACAGGACGGGATCGGTGCACACGTACTCGTTGTAGAGCTTGACGCCCATGAAGTCGTGCTCTTCCACGTAGGTGCGGATCTCGTGAAGGGCTTCGCGCGTGTGGCCGGGGTTCACATAGCAGTAGCCGCGCACCTTGCCGGGGAACTGCCGGGTTGCCGCGGCCATTTGGCGGTTGCACTCCTGAAAGTCCGCCAGCGGCGCGGGCATGGCGGTAGTCAGAACCGATGCGCAACTCATGTCAATGCCCACGCGGTCCGCCGCGGCAATGAGAGCAGCATCATTCCTGCCCCACATCCGCGTGATGCCGGTATGTTCACCGCTCAGATGGGCGTGACAGTCAATGACCATGATAGATTCCTTGGCGCTGTAGCGGCTGCAAACCGCTAATTCGTTGGCAGCAGGACTTTACTTGGATGCTTGAAGTAGCGACAGATTCTAAAACGACCGTACTCTGTCATCGTTTTCGCCGCACACGCCCCCATTGTCACCCCTCCGCGAGTGAGAGTCCAGGGACAACGCGATGTGAGGATGGGTTAGCTGGCAAACGAGGGGCGATGCAGGGAATAGGCGCCACGGTTGAATCTGTTTGCTCAACGTAGTCTACAAATCTGCAAGTCCGCAGTATACTCATGATGGAGGCTAGGCTCTTTTGAGGGAGTCCCCTTGCCGTTGCCTTCTACCGGTGCCAAACCCTAGGACGTACCGTTGAGTGCTCTAACAGATTCAACTGAAGACGACTCAAAGTGTGTCGCACAAGGCACTTCCGCGAATACGCACGATGACGTGTTGGAAGTGTCGTTGCGGATCGCGGCCCCGCCGCAGCGCGTTTTTGCCCTGCTCACCGATCCCGATGCCATCAGCCTCTGGTTTGCACAGGTGTCCGGCATCGAGCCGCATCAGGGTGGCGCGGTGGAGTTCATATTCTTCAACGAAAACGGTTCGGTCAGCGTGTTTTCGGGTGAGATTACGGCGTTTGAAGCCAACATTCAGTTGGGTTTTACGTGGCACAACCGGCAGTGGACGTTTCCGCCGCTCCACGTGCTCATTACCCTTGAGCGTGTTGGCGACGGAACACTACTGAAGCTGCGGCAGACCGGCTTCGCGCAGGCGCCGCCCCTCGAACGCGACATTCACGACGAAGGCTGGGCACGGTATGTGGAGCGGCTGGCGGCGGTCGCCGACGGCACCCGTCCCGAGGGGTGGAACGCATGACGGACAAGTGGGGCAAGCTGGTTGAGGAACGGCTGCAGGAGGCTTTTGCGGAAGGCAGATTCGCGGACCTGCCCGGCAAGGGCAAGCCCCTCGACTTGGAGGAAGACCCGCTGGCGGATCCCGCGCAGTGGATGGCGCGGCGCATCCTGCGCAACAGCGGCATGAGCCTGCCCTGGATCGAAGAACGACGGCAGATTGAAAAGCTCTTCGCCGAGGCAACAACAGAATTGGCGCGGTCGTGGTCCAGAAACTGTGCGTGTGAAAGTGCAGAACAGCCCAGCTCTGCGGCAAAATCGCGCTGGCAGAATGCAATGGCGGACTTTCGCGAGCGCGTAACCACGCTCAATCGCCGCATTCGCACCTATAATCTTGCCGTTCCCCACGTACGCTTTCAACGCTGTCTCATCGGGGCAGAGCGTGAGATCTCGCGGCTGCGACGATATGAGGCATACAATGCGTGATCATTTATGGACTACCTAACTAAGCTATGCTACGGTATAAAGTGAATTCATGGTTTAGTTGGACAGGATTAGCGCTAGGGGCTCGGTGTGGCTAGGCAAATTAATGGCAGAAGTCGCAAAGTGGAATTGCACGTGCGCATTAGCCGTCAATTCATGCGCCAAGCGGATGAGGAGTTCGCGAAAGGCGATAGACTTCAAGCCTCGGAGAAGGCTTGGGGCGCGGCAGCCCACGCGGTCAAGGCCGTCGCTCAGCAACGAGGCTGGCGGCACGACGGGCATCGGTATCTCTTTGATGCCATTGACAGCATTTACCGAGAAACGGGCGACCCCGAGTTGCGAGACCTATTTGGGAGGGCCAATTCCTTGCACATGAACTTCTATGAAGATTGGCAATCCAATGAATACGTGAAAGACGGCATCGAGCGGGTAAAGATTCTGCTGGAGAAACTGAAGCCGCTGGCAGAGTGACAAGCTGAAGGCAAATGGCGCAAAAGAGCGCAGCGTGTATCTATTCACGACGAATAGGGCAGCGGCCAGAAAACGGAGTACATCGTGGCTACGCGAGTCAATGGCAGGGACCCAAAGGTAGAAGAACACCTGCGCATCAGCCGTCAATTCCTGCGCCAAGCACAGGCGGAGTTTGCACAGGGCGACCGGTTACAGGCCTCGGAGAAGGCCTGGGGCGCGGCGGCCCATGCGGTGAAAGCCGTGGCCCAGCAACGCGGGTGGCAACACGACGGAAACCGGTGCCTCTTTCAGGCAATCGACAGAGTGTATCGCGAGACGGGAGACCGGGAGATTTTCGTCCTCTTTAGTACAGCAATCTCGTTATATTCGAATTCCCATGAGAATTGGCAAACGGATGATTTCGTACGAGACGGAATCGAGCGCGTAGAGGTCCTACTGGAGATGCTGGAGCCGCTAACAGTCTGACCTAGTGTTGGCTGCCAGTGCGTCACATTACACCTATGCCGGACGGCTAGCCAGCCGTTATCGAGCGATGTTCCAATAGGCACGCTAGACCAATACACCCGGCAGGGCGTTCGCCACGGCGCGGGTGGCGCGTTCGGTGGCGTCCTCCACATTGAGGTCGCCGGAGTGAAGCGGCTCTATCATGGTTCTCAGCAGCAGCGTGCCAATTTCGGTCCAGGGCAGCGTTGTTGTGCCGCGTCCGTTACGGAGCGCCTGCAATACTACGGGCACCCGCTCTTCTAACATCGCCAGTTCCGGCCGTTCGCCGGATGGATTCTCGACGTGCTTCAGGGCGGGTATCCACGCCGGCACCATCGAACGCATCGCCACATAGGGCGCAAGTGCCTTGATGGCCTCATAGGCCAAATCGGTTTGCACCGATTTGCCGTGAATGCCCATGACATCCATGACGTAGAGCGAGGTGTTGGCGTTGCCGGCGAAAGACGGCGAGTTTTGTATCTTCCAGCCGCCGCCGATGTTTTCGCCGGAGTAGACCATGTGATGGTGCAGCGCGGCGCGCTTGCGCGGCGCCAGGCGGGTCATGTCAAAGTACGACATGTCAGCGCCCGTCGGCATGATGCGATGCGTATAGGCCAGATCATGCCACCGCTGCAGCGCCGCACGGGTCCGGTCAGACGTGAGACTCAGCCGACCCTCCTCCAGGTCGAGCACGCCGCCGCCGGACTGCGCCATCATGTGTGCCCACAGCGCCGTGTAAATGCCTTCGCCGAGCGCCCACCAATCGTCCTTATTGCGCGCGCGCGCAGCGGTCATAAAGTCCTGTCCGAGCGACGCGAGATCATTCCACGTCCAATTCGCGGGCGGCGGCGCAAGATCTGTATCGTCAAAGCGGTCCGGGTGCCACGCCATCACACCGGCACCGAGAACGACAGGCACTGCCTGAATGCGCCCGCCGAACGTCGTAGCCTCCACCGCCGGTGTCACGAACTCGTTGAGAAAGCCGCGGTCGCGCTGCACAAAGTCGTTAAGCGGGCCAAAGAACGGGCTGGCGATGCCGGGCAAGGTATGAATCCCGCCGGTGAGCATGGCGATGTCCGCCGGCCGTCCGGCCGCGGCTTCGGCATCGATGCCCCGGCGAAAATACGACCATGTCGGCGGACTGCCACTGGCGGTCACACCGCCCTCATCGCGGGCCTTGATGATTTGCAGGGAGATGCGGAAGCGTTCATTCGGCCCCGCCGGGTCAATATTGCCGCCGTTCCACGCCTGAATGGCGCGGATGAGATTGGTGGCGGAAATGAGGGTAATGTTGGGCGCGACCACGTGCACCGTCGGCACATTGGCGTTGGCGTCGGGACGAATGGAATCGGGCAGGCTGCTCCCGCACGCCGCTAACAGCGGCACCGTCGGTAGGGTCCCTACAGCTTTGAGAAACCTCCGGCGTGTAACGCTCATGAAACTAGACATGACTCCGCTTACAGGACGTCTGTGCTACAAATACTGCCGCCACCGCACCACTATGCGCCCACCGCCGTTATTCCTGAAGGGGCGCTCCACAGTCTTGCCAGATGCCTACTACTGCGTCATTTCGATACGACTATCTCCGTCATTTGTATGTTGTATAGGGCGGGCAATTGAGCGAAGGTGAGAGGGTAACGCGAGGGGCGCGTCGTCCGTCATTAGGTGAGCCAATTCTGCGGTTTTGGCTGCATCGTACGGGAGTACGACACCCCTCGCGCCCGTATGTCGCTCCGAACAGATACCTGGGCAGGCCAACGGCCCGCATCTGCAAGTGTGGAGGACAGCACCAGTATGCCAGGAAGGAGAGGGGAATGAAAGTGGTCGCAGACATTGACGTAGTCGCAGGCATTGACGTAGGCAAAGCGCAGCTCGACGTGTCGGTAGCGGAGGGTCCCGTGCGGGGCTTTGCCAACAACACGACGGGCATCACGGCCCTGGTGCGTTGGCTGCAGCGTGCCGAAGTCACGGCGGTGGTGTGTGAACCGACCGGCGGGTATGAACGCCAGGTCGTACGCCGGCTGCAGGCGGTGCTCCCGGTGACGGTGGCACATCCCAACAAAGTGCGGGCCTTTGCCCGCGCCTGTGGTGAGGAAGCCAAGACGGATCGTCTGGACGCACAGATATTGTCGCGGTTCGGTACCGTGTTTGCGCTGGAAGGCACGCCGACACCATCAGCAGACCGCGAACTTCTGCGCGAAGTGCTGGGGCGACGCCAGCAACTCGTGGGACAACGCGTGCAAGAGATGAACCGCCTAGACAAAGGGCTCTCCTCCAGCGTGCGGCGTTCCACCACACGCCATATTCGTTGGCTTGACCGGGAGATCGCACACTTGGACCAAGACTACACCGCGGTGTTGCAGCGCAGCGAGGATCTGCAGCAGCGTGCCCAGCTCTATCGCAGCATGCGCGGTGTCGGTGAACTCACCGCTGCGACCCTCACCGCCTTCCTGCCCGAGTTGGGTCACCTCCCCGGCAAGCGCCTCACCGCCCTGGTCGGCCTCGCACCCTGGTCCCGCGATAGCGGCCAACACCGCGGCTATCGCGCCATCCGCGGCGGGCGGGGCGTCGTGCGCCGCGCTCTCTACCTGGCCGCCCTCGCCGCCATACGCCATGACAACTCTTTGCACCGCTTCTACCAACGCCTGCGCCAGCGCGGTAAGCCAGGCAAAGTCGCTTTGGTCGCCGTCATGCGCAAAATGCTGCTCCAACTCAATGCCATCGCCCGGCGCGGCACACCGTGGCAGGAAAACCTTGCTCCAGGTCCCTAATTTAACTTGACCTCTAACACAGATACTCCCGTGAAATCGGGAATCCATCTTCATCTCTACCACGCCCCGTCGTGCAATTCTCGAGCGGGGGACAAGCCCCCGCGCTACGAGTTATTCATCCCGTCGTGCCCCGCACCCACCATCGTCATCGAGCAAGAGTGCGTCAACTGCCACGAGGATTTCACCACAATTGCTACATCTGGGCCACCAAGCCGTCATACGCGGGCTCGATGCCGTGCGGCGCAAAATACTCCACACACTCCAAATAAAGCGGCGTGCGGTTGTGAGAAAAGTGGGTGGCGAACTGCCGCGCGCCGGGCTTCAGGAGGCCCTCACGCTCCAGCCGCTGATGATGCTCGGCGCACTGCTCCATGGAGAGATGGTGCGTGCCCGGTGGGCCGATACCCATTGTGGACTCGATGATCGCGCAGTCGAAGCGGAATCCCTGAAGCTGCTGCCAGGTCTCGTCGGGGAACGGGCCGGTGTCGGTGGCATAGAGCAGCGTGCGGCCCTCTTCCTCGATAGCAAAGAACACCGCAATCAACTCCTCCGCATGCGCCGCCCGGAAGGCCGTGACCCGATACCGGCCGGTCTCCCAGGAATCGCCGGGTTGAATAGTGTTTAGGCGCAGGCGAAACTCTGCTTCGGACAAGCCGCGCGCATCACCTTCGGCTCGCGCGGCCTCCGTTGTGGGCGGCGTGCCAAAGACCTCCATATGGGCTGGCGTCGTGGGACAGAAGTTGCTGCGGCGCATGAAAAGATTGGTCAGGTAATAGTGGTCGCCGTGGGCGTGGGTGATGAGCAGCGTGGCAACCCGGCCGAGGTTGGCCCCGGCGTCGTGCATGCTCGCCACCAGATCGGGGCCCAAGTCAATCAGCAGGTCGTCGTTCACCATGAGCGCCGAGCGGCGGCGAATGTTGCGGCCCCCACGCGCGCGGGCCGTTGAACAATGCGCGCATTCACAGAAGATTGCCGGATAGCCTTCGGCGGCTGCCGTACCGAGAAATAGCGCTCGCATTGGCTTACCTCATCTATTCATTTCGCGGAGAATGTGCGCCAACTCCGGTATGAGTATCTCGCTCAGCGCCAAGCGCACGGCGCCGGAGGAGCCGGGGCAGCAGACGACGAATTTGTTGCCGATGCGTCCCGCCGTGGCGCGGCTGAGAATAGTGGCAGCGCCGATCTCCTCGTAGCTCAGAATGCGGAACAACTCGCCGAAGCCTGTAAGCTCTTTCTCCAGCAGCGATTGCACCGTCTCGACCGTGATGTCCTTGGTGCCGGGACCCGTGCCGCCGGTGAGCATCACAAACCGCGCCCGGCTGGCCAGCATGTGGGTGAGCGCCTGCGTGATTTGCTGGGCATCATTCTTGACCAAGCGGTAGCCGACGATCTCGTGCCCGGCCTCCTTGAGCATGGACTGGATGAGCGCGCCGGACTTGTCATCGAGCTCCGTGCGGGTGTCGCTAACCGTGATCACCGCGCACTCAATCGAGGGAAACTGCTGCGCGCCGGCCTGGCGGTGCTCGTCGGGAGATGACGTGGCGGCGGGCTCGTCGTGACGATGGGCGTCGTGACCGTGCTCTTCCGACCCATGCTGGTGCTCGCCGTGGTCATGAGCCATGTGTTCTTCAGCATGGCCGTGGTCGCCGGCATGGCCGTGGTCTTCCGCTTGGGCGCGCGCCTCATCTTGCCGGCGTGCCGCTGCTTCCGCCTCATTGTCATCCGCCTCGCACGGCGGCGGGCGATACGGCTGCCGGGCGATAAGAGAGCGCCCCTGATGATGCTCGTGGTCATGGTCGTGTTCGTGCTTTTGCTCACTGTTCATGTTGTAAGACCTTCCCGTTTTCGCGTACTGAATTGTGGCTGGCTAATCTGGATGACTGTTAGCAAGTACATTGTACCGCTTAGCGTGAACCGAGCGGTTCTGCAGGTCCTCTTCGGCACATCGCCAGGACATGAGTGCTCAATGGCCGCAGCGCCGTGCATTCATTGCCTCAGCATCTTCCGTTCCATTTACGCTCCTGCGGAGTTGCGCGTACAATTGGACATGGTCAGATTCATACTGGCGTATCACAATGGTTTGAGGACTTGTTTATGTCCACTACGGAAGAGCGATTCGCATGTGTTGAAGTCGGTTACGAGCACTTGGCAACGAAAGCCGACATACAAACCGTGCTTACGCAGATTGCGGAAATTCGAGGAGAGTTTCGTGGCATCAAGTGGACATTGATTGCATCGATTGCGTTAGCAGGCCTAGCAGTTGGCATCTTGGCATTTTCCGCCAGGTGATGCGAGCTGTACACCCCCCGCGTCCTGCCACCATCAATAGTGCGCGACCACTTGCGCGAGAATTCCCATGCCCGGAGTGGCGGCGCGCGTGCCCCGATCCCTTGCGCAGACTTCTACCCGGAAAGCCCTTGCAGGAAGGGATTGCTGGTACGTTCTGCACCGACCGTGGTCTCATCGCCGTGGCCGGTGAGAATACGGGTCGCGTCGGGCAGCGGCAGGATCTTCTCCGCGATAACTTTCAGCAGCAGATCACCGTCGCTATCCTCGAAGTCGCTCCTGCCGACCGAACCGGCAAAGAGCGTATCACCGGCAAAGAGGTGATCCTCCACCAGGAAACTCATGCCGCCCGCGGTATGGCCGGGAGTGTGGAGCGTGCGAATGGTGAGACTGCCCAACGCCAATTCCTCGCCGCCTTGCAGGAGCACATCCGGCACAATCCCTAATTGGTCCTCGAGCATCGCCGCATCGTCCTGATGCAGCATGGCGGGGGCGCCGGTTTGCTCGCGGTAAAAGTCAACGCAATCGACGTGATCGAAGTGGCGGTGCGTATTGAGTATGTAGCGCAGCGTGAGCTGATTGTCCTGGATTGTCTGCAGCACGTCTTCGCTCATCATGGCGGGATCGATGATCGCCGCGTCTTTGCTCTGCTCGTCCCAGAGCAGATAGACGTTATTGAGGAGCGGCCCCCGCACGAAGGTCTCCACCCTCATGCGGTGGTCTCTTTCTGGCCGGAACCGGCCTTCTCGGTCGCCTCGCTATCCGCCGACGCCTCGACGGTAGCCGGCTCAGCCGCAGACGCCTGCGCTTCCGCGTCTTCCGCGCCAGCTTCTGCCGCGCTCTTCACCTCTGAGTTTGACTGCTCTGCAGCGGCGGTGTCCGGCTCACCCGCCGGGGCGCTGTAGGCTTCAGCGAGGGCAGCAAATTCGGAGACTTCCTTTGCAGCCTCACCTGTGCTAGCTGCCGGCTCTTGCGGTTCTGAAGATTGCGCCGCCTCTGCGGAAGCACTGGTCCCATCCCCGTTTTTTTCAACTGCCGGTTCGGCTGCAACGGGCTCCGGCTTTGGGGGCGGGGGCGGCTTGGCGAACACTAACTCGCACCACGGATCGCCCGCCGTGAGATGGGAGTCCCACTTCACCTCGGCGGCGCGTTCTGCGAGGAATGCCAAGTCATACGCGCCGCACGACTTGCAAAGGGCAACGTCGTCGGTCTCGGCAAAGCTAAACGGGCATTGGCGCATCCGGACGCGGTAGTCTTTCCCGGTTTCGATGATCTGCAAACTGCCGTCGGGCAGCGCATTGCGGTGCATATCCGCCCACGAGCGCACGAGAGTCGCAGTATCCTGGTTGTCTCCGGTGTTCCTTTCGGCGGCGCGCGCACCGAGATCGCGATAGATGTCCGCCTGCTCCTCGAGCCAGCCCTCGCCAAGCCGCGTCTGGAGGCTGCGCATGAGTCCTGCAAAGAGGTCTTGCTGGAGCGGTGAACCGCTACCGGTCTGTGACCCCTGGGGCGTCCAGGTGGCGCCGCGCTCGCTCTTCGCCGGCCGCGCGGGCGTCTGCGCGGCGGCAACCGCTGCCGGCGCGTTGGCTTCCGCACCTACTTGATCGGGGCGTGTGGCACCGGCTTCCTTCGCTGTTTCATCAAGACCGCGCTGGATGTCCACGCCGGCGGTCTTTACTTCGCTCTCTACCTTCTCCACGTCCTTCTGTACGTCCTCCGCGGTAGAGCGGACTTCGCCCTGAATTGAGGAAATCTCGCCGCGGATGGCGTCGATGTCTTCCTGTACGTCGCCGAGCTGATCTTTGAAGACTGCCAGGGCGTCGCCATAGCTCGAACGCAGCATGCGGATGAAGCCGGTAAACTGGCGGATCACCCCGGGCAAGCGGTCCGGTCCCAGCAGGACCAGGCCCAGCACCAGGATGATCATAAGTTCCGGCAGGCCGATGTCAAACATATTCGCTCTTTTTCTGCGGAAGTCGCGTGTGGGCTTGCGCGGGCAGCGGCCCGCTTAGCCTTATTCTATCCCGCACAGCGCACAGGGGCAAAAGCGGTACGCTCAAGCCGGTAGCATGGGTCTCTAACCCCGTATGGAGTGCGGGACAGGCTCCGCGCCCGACAAAGGGCTGCCATGCGCCGGTTACGTAGGTTCTCAACCTGCGCCCTGCAAATGCTGTACGTGCAAAGAGACACACAGTATCATGTGATTTGAATACGCACATGAGGGAGCATAACCGATGGCAGTGCGACAGAGAGTATGGCAACCGGAGGTTTCGTGGCGCGCCTTTCGCAAGGAACTACCCAATGACTGGTGCCTGCGCATCAATGAACGCTACACGGTGCCGTTCGCCAATGGCTACGTCTTGCAGATAACCCGTGCGGAGCACAATGACGACGGCTGGGAGTGCGCGCTCGAGCGCCGGGGCCGCATCGCGAAGCACCCTGACTTTCCCTATGGGCCGCAGTTGATCATGGAAGAGACTGAGGTCGATGCCCTGGTTGAGCGTGTCGCGGGCTATCCTAGCTAGTACGTAACAGCCGTACCATAGCAAGGCGGCCAGAGGTTCGCTAGGGTGCATGGGCCGGTTGGATTGTACTCCTCTAAGACCGATGGGGGTCTGCAACTGGAAGCCGGTCTCCCTTTTGGAAATCGACATGCAAGCGGAAGCGAGTCCGTCACTCCGGCGAACGCCGGAGTCCAGGGAAAAGAGCCGGAGAAGATGGATTCCGCGCCCCCGTACGGGGTCGAGCTTTCGCGGGAATGACGGATTGTGTCGCGCTTGACTTCTGCTGCCGGAGACCTAGGTGCTTCTAAGCCAATCTCAACTCCGCGTGATGCTGAAAGGAACCGTCCGTGCCGATTGTCACCGCTGATGCCTTGCGCCAAATCGGCCGGGAGTTCTTTATTGCCTTAGGCTGTCTTCCTGATGACGCTCAGATTGTTGCCGACCACCTGGTGCAGTCGAGCCTCTATGGGCACGATTCCCACGGCATTCTGCGCATGTACGAGTATGCGGACGCCGTGAGCGAAGGACGCGTCCACCCCCAGAATGCGCCCGAGATCGTAAGCGAAAGCCCGTGCACGGCGGTGATCGACGCCAACGACGGCTTTGGACAAGTGGGCGCGACTCTGGCCGCCACCATGGCGATCGAAAAGGCGCGGCAACACGGGCTGGCGAGTATCACCTTGCGCAGAGCAAGCCACATCGGCCGGGCGGGAGAATACCCCGCCATGATCGCTCGCGCCGGACTGATTGGCACGGCCTACGTCAACTTCGGTCGCTTGGGCATTCAGGTGGCGCCCTTTGGCGGCATTGACGGCCGCCTGGCGACGAATCCGCTGGCTTTCGCCGCGCCCCGCCGCGACGCTCCGCCCATCATGGTGGACATGACGACGAGCACCGTCGCCGACGGCAAGATCCGTTTGGCTACCAATCTCGGGAAGCCGCTGCCGGAGGGTTGGATCCTTGATGCGGACGGCAAACCCAGCACGGACCCGCACGACTACTTTGCCGAGCCGCGCGGGGCAATCCTGCCGCTGGGCGGCCCGCTCGGCCATAAGGGCTACGCGCTGTCTATGATGGTGGAACTCTGCGCCGGGGGCCTGAGCGGTCAGGGCATGGCTTCCGGCGACCCGCGAGCGCCCGCCAATGCCTTCCTGCTTACCGCCTACAACATCGAGCACTTTACGGACATGGAATTCTTCTACGAAGAGGTGGAAGCCCTGGTCGGCCACGTCAAGTCGAGCCGCACCGCGCCGGGCGTGACGGAGATACTCTTACCCGGCGAGCCGGAGTTTCGCACCGAGCGTGAGCGCAAACAGTCGGGCATCTCCATCGACGATACCACCTGGGATAGGGTCTGCGCCGCGGCGCGTGACATCGGCCTCGATCCAACTTCCTGGGATTTCGCCTGATGCCAAGAGGAGCCGCCTGTGCCTACCGTCGCCGCTGACACTTTGCGCCGCATTGGGTACGCCTGCTTCGAGGCCTTGGGCTGCCGTGCGGATGACGCGCGCATAGTCGCCGATCACCTGGTGCAATCCAACCTCTTCGGCCATGATTCCCACGGTGTAACCCACATTGAACGGTATGGCCGCGCCGTGTGGGAAGAGCGGCGGGTTGATCCGCAAGCCGTGCCGGAAGTCGTGCGTGAGCACCCTTGTACGGCAGTGGTGGACGCGCATCATGGGTTCGGCCAGGTGGGCGCGACCTTCGCAACCGAGCTCTTGATCAAGAAGGCGCAGCAGCACGGTGTCGCCAGTGTCGCATTGCGCAACACAAGCCACATTGGCAGGGCCGGCGCGTACCCACTGATGGTGGCGCGGGCCGGCATGATCGGGCTGGTCTTCGTCAACGCCGGTCGGATGGGTTTTCAGGTCGCGCCGTTCGGCGGCATCGACGGCCGCCTGGGCACAAATCCGCTGGCCTTTGCCGCGCCGCGCCGCGCACACGCGCCGCTCTTTGTGGACATGAGTTCCTCAACCGTCGCCGACGGCAAGATCTATCTCGCCGCTAATCAGGGCAAGCCGGTGCCTGAGGGCTGGTTCGTCGACGCGGACGGCAACCCCAGCACCGACCCGCATGCGTACTTTGAAGAACCGCGCGGGGCTGTGCTCCCGCTGGGCGGGCCTCTAGGGCACAAGGGGTTTGCGTTGAGCATGCTGATGGAGATCTGCGGTGGAGGGATGAGCGGCCAGGGCATGTCTCAAGGCGACATGCGCGTGAGCAGCAACGGCGTACTCATGACCGCCTACGACATCGCCCAGATCGGCGATGTGGAGTTCTTCTATGACGAGGTAGAGGCCCTTGCGCGCCACGTCAAGTCAAGCCGCACGGCGCCCGGCGTAGACGAAATCCTGCTTCCCGGCGAACCGGAATACCGCGCCGAGCGCGAGCGGACACAAGCGGGCATCCCCATTGACGACACCACGTGGGAGAAGCTCTGCGCGGCTGCGCGGCACCTCGGCTTGGAACCGACTGCCTGGAAACTCTGCTAAGGTGAAGTCGCGAACCTGAGTGGAATGCCGCCTCGTACGCGTCCGGCCAAGACTAATTTCCTGCTCAGACTTGACTGGTCCAACGCCGAAAGGAGCCGTTTGTGCCTACCGTAACCGCTGAAGCCCTGCGCCGCATTGGCTACGCCTTCTTTGAAGCGCTGGGCTGCCGACCGGATGATGCCCGCATCATTCAGGACCATCTTGTCCAGTCCAATCTCTACGGCCATGACTCCCACGGCGTGGTGCGCATGGAGCAGTACTGGCACGCCGTGCGGGAAGAGGGTGTGGTTGACCCGCAAGCGGCGCCGGAAGTCGTGCGTGAACACCCGTGCACCGCGGTCGTGGACGCGCATCACGGCTTCGGTCAGGTGGGCGCGGTGTTTGCCACGAAGCTCTTGATAGAGAAGGCGCAACAGTACGGCATCGCCAGTGTCTCGCTGCGCAATACGAGCCACATCGGCAGAGTGGGCGAGTATCCGCACATGGTCGCGCAGGCCGGCATGATCGGGCTGATTTTTGTCAATGCGGGGAGGCTGGGCTTTCAGGTCGCGCCCTTTGGCGGTATCGACGGCCGGCTGGGCACGAATCCACTCGCATTTGCCGCGCCGCGGCGCAACGATCCGCCCTTTTTCGTGGACTTGACGACGTCCACCGTCGCCGACGGCAAGATCAAGATAGCCGCTAACGAAGGTAAGCCCTTGCCCGAGGGCTGGATTGTCGATGCGGATGGCAACCCCAGCACGGATCCCAGCGACTACTGGGACGAGCCGCGCGGGGCTGTGCTGCCGGTGGGCGGCCCTTTGGGACACAAAGGCACTGCGCTGAGCATGCTGAATGAGATCTGCGGCGGCGGATTGAGCGGACAGGGCATGTCGGCCGGCGACATGCGAGTGGACAGCAACGGCGTGCACATGACCGCCTACGACATCGGGCAGTTTGTGGAGCCGGAGTTCTTCTATGACGAGATCGATACGCTCATCAGCCACGTGAAAACCAGCCGCCCGGCTGCCGGCGTGGACGAGGTCCTGGTCGCCAGCGAGCCGGAGTACCGCGCGCAGCGTGAGCGCGAAAAGACGGGCATCCCTATCGACGAAACGACGTGGAGCAAGCTCTGCGACGCTGCCCGCGACCTGGGATTGAAACCGGATACCTGGGTACTGGCCTAGAACGGAATTGGTAGACTTGGGTCTAGACCGTGGAGAAATGAAATTAGACGTATGAACCAACGTCTAAGGTGGGTCCTCGGATCGTCATTCTGAGGAGCGGAGCGACGAAGAATCTCGAATCAGGAGCTCTTTAGATTCCACGAACCGTGTTCGACGAACCCCGTTCGACGCTGAGCTTGGAGTGACAGGAAACGACTCCCTCAACGCTACCAAGTCTATTGCTACTAAGTCCGGCCTAGAAGACTCTTGCGCTAGAAAGGATGCCGGTTGTGCCGACTTTCACAGCAAATACCTTGCGCCGCATCGGCGAAGAATTCTTGATCGCCCTGGGATGCCGTCCAGCAGACGCGCAGCTTGTGGCCGATCACCTTCTTCAGTCAAACCTCTTCGGCCATGATTCCCATGGTGTTTTGCGTTTGTATGAATATGCCCGCGCCGTGCATGAAGGACGCCTCGATCCCTTGGGTTCGCCGGAAATCGTGAGCGAACACGCTTGCACGGCGGTCGTGGACGCGCACGACGGCTTCGGCCACGTGGGCGCGGCTCTGGCAACCAAGCTGGCGATCGAGAAGGCGCGGCAGCATGGCTTGGCAAGCGTTTCGCTGCGCCGCGCGAGCCACATCGGCCGGGCGGGAGCGTATCCCCTGGTGATGGCCCAGGCAGGCATGCTCGGTGTGGCCTACGTCAACTCCGGCCGCATGGGATTCCAAGTAGTGCCGTTCGGCGGCATCGACGGTCGCCTTGGCACCAATCCGCTGGCCTTCGCCGCGCCCCGCCGCGCCGACCCGCCCATCATGGTGGATATGACGACCTGCACCGTTGCCGACGGCAAGATCCGCGTGGCCACCAATCTCGGCAAACCGCTGCCGGAGGGCTGGATCATCGATAAGGCAGGCAATCCCAGCACGGACCCGCAAGTGTATTGGGAGGAACCGCGCGGCGGAATCTTACCTCTCGGCGGTCCGCTCGGGCACAAGGGCTATGCGCTCAGCTTGATGATGGAACTCAGCGCCGGCGGGCTGAGCGGACACGGCATGTCTTCGGGCGACATGCGCTCACCCGGCAACGGTGCGCTGTTCACCGCATACGACATCGCCCACTTCACTGACCTGGACTCCTACTACGACGAGGTTGAGGCCATGGCAAGGCACGTCAAGTCAAGCCGTCCCGCGCCGGGCGTGACTGAGATATTCCTGCCCGGCGAGCCGGAGTTCCGCACGGAGCGCGAGCGTAAGCAAACAGGCATCTCCATTGACGAGACTACATGGGCAAAGCTCTGCGAATCCGCTCGCGAACTGGGCCTGGATCCTGGCGCTTGGTGGAATCCGTAAGACGAAGATTCGTCGCCACTCAACTCAAGGGACACTGCGATTGGGGTGTTGGGTGAGGAGTGGCGGGGATGCGTCTTCCATGACGCAGCAGAGGGGGTAGACTGTGTTCTTTGGTAGTTACCGGTTCAACAATTCTACGATTGCTAAGCAAACGCTATAATTGGAATATAGGATGTGAACCCTGGAGGCCGCGATGGACGCAAAGCAAGCAGTGCAAGAAGCAAAAAACTACATATTGGATCTCTTTGAAGGCGAAGACATCGAATATGTCGGCCTCGAGGAAGTAGAGTTCGACCACGAATCTGAAGAGTGGAAGGTTACCCTAGGCTTCTCGCGCCCTTGGGATCGTCCCAAGTCACTTTCGGTTGCGCTGCGCGACGAGCCGCTTAGGCGCTCCTACAAATTAGTTCGTATAGACGACACTACGGGTAAAGTCACATCTGTTAGGGACCGCGCCCTGGTGACCGCAAGATAGGTTCGATGCCGACACCAGGTGTCTTCATCGACACGAACCTCCTATTGCTCCTCGTCGTGGGCAGTGCCGACAAGGCCATAGTTGCGAAACACAAGCGGCTAAAGGGTTACACGGCAGAGGATTACGATACTCTTCTCGACCTACTCGATCTCTTTCCCCAAGTCCTAGTCACGCCCCACACGCTCGCGGAGACCTCCAATCTCCTTGCGCAACACAACGATCCCGAGCGAACCCGGCTGTTTGGGCAACTCCGTTTCCTCATCCATGAATGTAAGGAAGTGGCAATTGCAGGTACCGTCGCTGCAAACAACAGTGCGTTCCCGCAGCTTGGACTGACAGACTCGGCTCTATTGGAGGTGGTAGCGCCTGAATCTCCGCTGCTCACTGTCGACTGGGGGCTATTCCAGCAGGCATTGGCAAGAGGATCGGACACGGCGGTCAATTTCACGGATTTTCGGGGACTCGATTGACCGCAGGGAATTTCAAGAGGAAGCTGTTTCGCGGTGCCGCCAATCTCTTGGTTCAAGACGTTGGCGGCGTGGTCAATGCCCCAGTTCGGCAAATTCGAAGAGGCCTAGGACAGAATCAGCCCACTCAAAACAAGCTGAGTTGATCGTCAGCAGGCTCATCGGCGGCAGCAGCGGATTCCGCGGGTGCCTCCTGCTTCTGCTCAAAGTACCCATCGGCCTGTAGTTCCTTCAGGCGTTTGGCTATGGCGGGGAGCCGTTGCACGTCTTCGAAGAGCATCTGCTTGATGGCGGGAGTGCGCAATCCGGCGGCGGGATGGTAGAAGGGCACGTAGGCGCGGCCGTCGGCGAACTTGGGTTCGCCGTGCACGGCGGAAATTTTGGCGCCGGGGAAGAAGCGCGCCAGTGAATAGCGGCCGAGCGTGACGACGATGCGCGGGTCGATGGCGGCAAGCTGGCGTTCGAGAAACGCGTTGCAGGCGGCGATTTCGTCCGGCTGGGGATCGCGGTTGCCGGGCGGGCGGCACTTGACGACGTTGGTGATAAACACCTGCTCGCGCCGCAAACCCACCGCCTCCAGCATCTCCTCCAGCAGCTTGCCCGCCTGGCCGACAAAGGGCCGCCCCTGCTGGTCTTCGTGAAACCCCGGCCCCTCGCCGATGAACATGATGCCGCTCTTGATGGCGCCCTCACCCGGGACGGCCTTGGTGCGCTGCTCACACAAACGGCACGCCGTGCACCGTCGCACTTCCGCGCCAATTGCGTCCAACACTTGCTCAGGGGATTCTGCCGCCACCGGGAAACTCCGTTGCTAAAGACAAGAGGCTCGCAGCCACCAGTGCTCATAGGCACAATCTGCACCTACAGTACAGAATCTGCCCAAAAAGGGGCAAGGGGGACCATTCCGCTCGCGCCAGACTTGCTAGGGCTAGGCTAGTGTTTCCGTTCGTGCTGAGGGCTGCGTGAAGCCTTTGTCGCAGTACGAACAGAAACACGGACGTACCGAGCCAGCCAAACCCGTTCACCCTTCGACGGGCTCAAGGCGAACGAAATTGGCGCCTGCGGCGAGCAAGAACATCGATGGACACAACGTATCGTGGTACTCTAGCTAAAGGATTACCGAGGAGGCACCCAACCGTGACACAAGAGCGCCGAGAGGACCAACTCGCCCGCTTTCAGCGGGACGCCGACTACTTTGAGTCGCACTACGAGCAACTCCTGCGAGAGTACCCCGAGCAGTGGGTTGCAGTCTTCAATCAGACCGTCGTGGGAACCGCCTCGGATTTCGATGCACTGCTTGAAACTCTGGATCAAGCTGGAATACCTATCGAGAGAGCCTTGATCGAGCGCGTTACCGCCGAGGAAGATATCCTCATTCTGCATACATGATACGCGGCTACTTCCTCTCCCGTGGCGGCATACGTCGCCCGTTCGTGTCGGCCCGCTTCCAGTTCCCCTCTTTGGACAACCAGATTCTAGAAACACGACTGCTGGTCGACTCTGGTGCTGACAGCACTGTTCTTGCCCCTCGGGACAGTAAACGGTTGATGCGGCAAGTTGGGCTTGAATTTAGCACTTTGACCGCGACAAAGCCGGGGGCAGGCGTGGGCGGAAAAGTCAAGATGCGCACGCTAGAGGCTATCATGACCATCCCGCCCTACTCGATACCGCTAACTCTGACCCTATTGGAGCCAGAACCAGGAGACATATCTCCGCTCCCTTCCTTGCTGGGGCGCGACATTCTTTCCCACTTTGCCCTTTTCATGCAAGAACGAACCGGGCAGCTTCTCCTACTCGAACCGGAGGAAACCCGCGCGGCCGGTGTATTCGAGCGCATTCCCTCAACGTAGTTATCCTTACACGAGGCTGTATGGGAATGCTCCGCACAGGCTAGCTAGTGGCCGTAACCGGCCTAGTTTGCCCACATCCCGCGCCGATTGCGTCGTGCGACGGCTTGTGCGGCTACGAAACGATACCGGTACTTGCACGGCTTGTTGAAATAGGTTTGCTCGCGCGCGTAGCCATTCTTAACCAGCCACTCATTGGCCAACCCACCGAATTAAGGGGGATTTAACACGTTGAAACCACGAGGCACTCGTGCATTGAGAGAATGCACGAGTGCCTCAGAGTATTGCGAAACTCTACGCCGTTGCCAGGACCGACAGATTCGGATCCAATTCATACTCGCCCAGCAGTTCGCGGAGGGTGTGGGCGAACGCGTCGGGGACGGGGATCAGGGGCAGGCGGTGGCCGCCGGCGTTGAAGCCGGAGAGGTTGAGGCAGGCCTTGATGGCCGCCGGGCTGGCGACCGGCGAGATTGGCGGGAAGATGGACGTAAAGAGCGGCATGAGTTGCTGGTGGAGCGCGCTGGCCGTAGGAATGTCGGAAGCCAGTGTAGCTTCGATCATCTTCTTGATTTGCAGGCCGATGACGTGGCTGGCGACGCTGATGATGCCGTAGCCGCCCATGCACATGATGTGGTACGTATCGGAATCGTTGCCGCTCCACACGCGGAAGTCGGGCGGCGACAGGCGGAGCACGTCGGAGATTTGCCCCAGGTCGCCGGAGGCCTCTTTCACGCCGATGATGTTGTCCACCTCGGCCAGGCGTGCCGTGGTGGCGGCTTCCATGTTGCGCACCGTGCGGGTGGGCACGTTGTAGACGATGCATGGCAGCGCCGTGCTTTCCGCGATCGTGCGAAAGTGCTGGTAGAGGCCCTCTTGCGGAGGGTTATTGTAATATGGCACCACGAGCAGCAGGCCGTCCACGCCGAGGGCTTCGGCCTCTTGCGAGAACGCCACGCTCTCGCCCGTACTGTAGTTGCCGGTGCCCGCAACCACGGGGACGCGGCCGTCCGCGGCCGCCATCACGGTGCGGTAGCATTCCAGCTTTTCCTCATGAGAAAGGGTGGGCGATTCGCCGGTAGTGCCCGTGACGAGCAGCGCGTCCGAGCCGCCTGCAATCAGTTGCCCGGCAAGCCGTCCGAGTTGGTCGAAATTCACCGCGCCATCGTCGGCAAAGGGCGTGACCATCGCCGTAATGAGTCTGCCAAGCTCTGTGCCTGCCATGTGTGCGCTCCTTCTCCATTCGCGTGCGGTCGTTTGAGTCAGTGTACCGTACGCCCTAGGCATTGTCACTCGTTTCCGATGCCTATAGTTTGCAGCACCTCACCAATCCAAGTAGACGGCAGTCAGCTCTGACTAGGACTTGCTCTGAACTGCTGCGCCGCAAGCGGACAGTCGCTCAAACGCCCTCTCGGCTTCTAGACTTAGGCCCTCGAAAGCAGTGGTCCAAGGCGATCTCAATAAAGATGGATTCCCGCTTTCGCGGGAATGACAGACACTTTTGCGGGAATGATTGACAAAGAGATTATTCGGACGGACGCAACGCGCAATCAAGAAGCTCGCTAGCCGCACAATGACAAGCTCAACTATGTGCGGTCTCTCTGAGATGATTCAAGGGGAGACCCCGTGCGAGCAGACGCGGCACGCTGGGTCTATAGGCGGTCTCGTCGTGCGGGAATTGCCCGCTCACTCGGTAGCGCCAGCTATGCTGCGTGCGACTGAAGTTGCAGTGTCCGCCGCGGCTTCTTCTAGGCGTGCGCCCGCAACGGGACGCGGGAAAAGGATGCGGGAGGCGCCCGCCTGTTGGAGTTGGTTACCGAGGCGCTCCGGCTCCGGATGCAGGGCGATGATCGTGCCGCCGTCACCGGCGCCCGCCAGTTTTGCTCCCAGTGCGCCGTTGCGCAGCGCCGCCGCTATCAAGCGCTCGTTCTCTTCCCCGGAACCGCCCAGGTCGCGCTGGATGGCGTGGTTCTCGTTCATCAGCCTGCCCAGCAGATTCCAGTCCGCTTCCAGCAGGGCTTTCTTGCCCTCGCGGGCGAGGCGGCCGATCTCGGTATAGGCCTGCACCACGTGGCGCTCGCCTTCCAGCCAGCGTTCGCGGATGGGTCTATGGACAACGTCGGCGCGATGCTCGACGCCGGTGTGCGCCAATACAAAAGGCAGTTCCGGCACCAGCGGCGTCAGCGCTTCGACCGCGGCATACGGCTCGCTGTGTACTTCCCGGTAGAATTCCTTGTCGCGAAACTCCATGTAGTTGAGCCCGCCGAAGGTGGGCATGTAGAAATCCTGGTAGCCGCAGATCACGCCCATGTCGTTCAGCTCGATGCCGCGGGCGGTCTCCGCGAAGAGGTAGGCATTCATCGCGCGACCCTGATAGGACGTCAACGCGTAGAGGGCGGCGACAACCAGCGACGAAGAGCTTGAGAGGCCGGAACCGATGGGCACGTCACTCCAGCAGGTGAAGTGGGCCTTCATTCCGAGGCATTGCTGTTGCGAAATCACCGCGCGCAGCACGTCGAAGTGATCGCCGCGCTGCCGCAAGTCGTCACGCGCGCCTATGCTGACCACGCCTTGATCCGATTCCAGCGTGAGCCAGTCGGCGGCGCGTATTGAGACGTAGCTGCGCTCAGGGATTGTGCAGGAGAGTACGCTGCCGCCGTACATATCGGTTGGGTTGCCGATGATGCCGCAGCGTCCGGGAGCGGAAGCGACCACGGTAGCCCCCGTGGTGTGTTGGCTAGTGGAAGGCATCAGAGTGCAGAGGTCTTGCGCAGCAAGTGTTGCCGCACGAGATAGCCGTATTTCTCATCGGATAGCGCGAAGTCGATGAAGGCCTTGAAGTACGTCTCGAAATTGCCGATGTCGTAGCGCACCTCTTCAGACGCAAGCTCAACGCAGCGCACCAGTTGCTGCTGTTTGATGAGCACCTCAATAGAGTCAGCCAGCCAGAGTTCGTTGCCTTTGCCGGGCAGGGTCAGGCGCGTGGCTTCAAAGATCTCCTTATTCATGATGTACCGGGGCACCACGGCGTAGTTGCTCGGTTCCGCGCCGCGCGGCGGTTTCTCAACAATGCCTTCGATTGCGAAGTCGGGTCCCACCGTGTCTGCAGGTTTCACGACCCCATAGCGATGGGCATCCTGCGGCGCGACGCGCTCGACGGCCATGGTGCACACCGCACCGCTCTGCGCGTGGCTCTCCACCATGCGGCGCACGAGATTGCCGCCCTTGATGATGGTGTCGCCAAAAGCCACGACGAACGGCTCATCGCCGACAAATTCCTGGGCAAGACGCACGGCGTCCGCCTGGCCGGTCTGTACGCTCTGGCGGGTGTAGTAAACGTGGAGCAGCGTATCAAAGTTCGGCAGCCGCTCTGCCAACTCCAAATCATCGTTGCCGAGCCGCTCTTCCAGTTCGGGATCGCGATCGAAGTGGTCTTCGATTGACCCCTTCTTGCGGCCGGTGACGAAGAGAATCTGGTTGATGCCCGCCTGCTCCATCTCCTCAACCACGTACTGCACCACCGGCTTGCGGCCGACGGGCAGCATTTCCTTGGGCTGGGACTTGGTGGCAGGGAGCAGCCGGGTGCCGAGACCGGCAACGAGGATAACGGCCTTGGAGACATGGGATTGCTGTGCCATGGGAGGGCATGCTCCAGTGGGACGGCCAGACGTACCTGATTCACGGTAGCGCGGGAATTACTGGGTTGTCAACGTTTTTGAGGATAGGAGTCAGTAGACTTGGCATTAGACCGTAGAGAGAGAAACTGAAAGTGTTGTCTAATTCGCTGACAGAACCTGCCGCCAGTTCAATCTTACAAGGCCTAGAGTACGCCTCTTCCCGTCATTCCGGCGGCAGCCGGAATCCATCTTCTCCGCGTGCCCTGGACTCCGGCTTTCGCCGGAGTGACGGACCTTTGTGTTTCATGTGTTTCTGAATTCAGTTCGTTTCCGCAGCAAACGGGCTTGTTGTGCCTGGTGCCGGTATTTATTTCCCATTGGCGTGCCAGTATAAGCAAGGCAAAGTTCACCGACCCAAAGTTCTGGCGCATGAATTCAGTCTCGAACTCCCCCGGGACCTCGCTGCCGGGCACGTCCCGCACGGCGGATAACGTGAGTCCGGCATCAGATACAGCTTGGAGATAGTCGTCACGGGTATGCGTTTCGTTGGGCAGGTGATAGGTCACGCCGTCCTCGACGAACTGTGTCGGCATGCCACAGGAGACAAAGTCGGGATGTACGTCAGTAATGAGCAGATGCGCTCCAGGCTTCATCAAACGGTAGAACTCACCGACCGCCCCTGTGAGATTCGCGACATGGCAGAGAGTCAGTGCGCAGACCACCAGATCGAAGGCGGCAGACTCGACCGGAACTTCGTCCTCTAGCGACGAACTCTTGAATTCAATGGGGAGGTTCTCACTGGCTGCGGCGCGTTTTGCAAAGGCTCGCATTTGAGGATTGGGCTCAACGGCCGTAACCTGCCAGCCTCGCCGTGCAAGTTTCAGGGCAAACCGTCCGGTCCCGGCGCCTGCATCGAGCGCGGTGCTACCCTCCAAGCCATCCAGTATGTCCAGCGAGTATACCTCTTCGGTGGCGATGAGTGTATTCCACGTCGTGTCGTAGCTCTGCGCCCAGCGTGAGTAGCCTTCCATCAGGCTTACCTTGACTGGTGTCGGCTGTCCCATCCTGCTTACTGTCCAGCCTTGCTTCAGTTCGTGCTTCTCGCTCTAGAGCGAGTACTCTCGTTTGACACATTATCGCCACGGTACAGGTGCGCGTGAGCGGCGGTAGGTTACCCTTGCTCGTGCTCGCGGCGCATGTCATCGAGCTTCGCGATAGTCTCGATGATGTACTCGGCCTGGCGCGCCACACCTTGCTTGGTGCGTTCTTCGCCGGCGTCGCGGTCGGCCTTGGTGGGAAAGCCCCACACCCCGCTCGGCGTGTAGTACTCTGTCGGGATCATGTCCACGTACTCGGAGCCCAGGTCCGGCGACGAGTCGACCACCTTCTCGGTACGCATCAGTTCGGGATAGGCGTACATGAGCCGGGAGGTCTCGCTCTCGCCCGAGTGCCGGTCTTTGCCGGGTCCCGAGCCCCCCGCGCCGACCGGCGCGCCCCACATCACCAGGAAGTCCGGGTCCCACATGTTGAGCTCGCGAATCGTGGGCTTCAGGATCCAGTTGCCGCCGTGGGAACTGGTGACGATCATGCGCTTGAAGCCCTGGCGCTTCAGGCAGGCGGCGGTGTCCTCGAGGATAGCGGCGACGGTATTGGGCTTGAGGCTCAGGGTGCCCTTGTAGTTGAGGAACTCGCTCGATGTGCCGATGGGAATTGGCGGCAGAAGATAGACGATGAGCCCGCGCCGGGCCAGCTCCCGCGCCAGTAACCGGCTGCCGGCGAGACCGAGCAGCCAGTCGGTGCCGAGCGGCATGTGGTACGAGTGCTGCTCGATGGCGCCGATGCAGAAGAGCGCCGTATCGCAGCCGCTCTCCTCCACCTCCTCGAAGGTGGAAGCCCAACTCAAGAAATCCTCTTCCTGCATGTCGTCAAACCAGTGATGTTCGCTCATAGTTCCTTCTTTCAAATGCTATGTGCCCTCGCGATATACGGTGGACTTGATCTATACTTTGCTGCGCATACCCTCTGTGACAACAGTAATCTAACGGGGCGGAAGCCAGACTCAGCCTATCCCATGGTGAATCTGAAAACTCACTCCTTGAGAACGCTGCACGGCCATCTCGCACAATGTCACCGATTTGTGGTAGTCACGCAATGGCGCGACAAAGAACGTCAAACCTGCTAGGCAGAAATCCTCTCGCCCCGCCTTGTCCCGAATGGAAAGTAAGCAATCCTCTCGCTTATTGCCGAGATTTCTCTAACGCATGTCGAGGCAATGATCAGTAATCTGTCGTCCCAATTGGCGGGGATCGTGCGCAGAGCCTGTCCCGTACTCGATACGGGGGTGCAAACCTGCGCTATCGAAAAGACAGACGATGGACAAATCCTTTTGCAGGTTCGCAATGTAGCGGCGGAGTCAGGTTGTCTAAAAATCTTGGTTACTGTCCGCCAAACTGCACCGGAATCGTCACGCCATCGAATTTCCCGTCCTGCGCGTCGAAATCGCCGACCTGCAGCGTCCCGGTACCTGTGCCGGCGGGGATTGCAATTTCCTTGGAGAAGAATCCCCACGTCTCGACATAGTCCGTGGAATTCACTAAGGCGCGGTCGATCTCCTTGCCGGCGCTATCTTTGAGAATGATGACGTTGTTTGCCTCGAAGTTCCGGGAGTACCCGCTCACCGTCACGGTACCTTGCAGGGTGGCACCGGGCCGCGGCGTGATGAGCACCATGTTTTTGGCCGTAGCGGGAAGAATGTGCGTTTCTTTGCCGCCGGGCGCCACGTCAACCACCAGCCGCAGCGGGTCCCACAGCTCCTGCAAGCGGACCTGGTACTCAGCCGGAATGAAGACGTCTACGAACAGGCTGCCGTCCGGCGCGCGCACGACGTAAACGTGGGTAAACCAATCGAACTTGTCTACCAGTTGCGCATCGGTGAACGCCGTCTCAGTCACCGTCGGCAGGTGAATGCGCACCACTCCTTCTCCTGGCGCCTTCTCAATTCGCCAATGCGGCACTCCGTTCGCGTCCCCTTGCTCAGTAGCAAAGTCGATGACCAAGCGCTCGAAATGGGGATGTTTTCCCAGGCGGATGTCCGTAATGCGGGCCGCCGGGGCATCTTCTATGTCCGTAAAGGCCGACGAAGCCGCAGACGCCGGCGCGTCGGGCTCGGTTGCATCCGACGCAGCCTGCGCTGCAGGCGATTCCGTTGCCTCCGCGGTTGCGCCCGTTTCGCCGGACGGCAATGCTTCCGTCCCCTCCTGCGTGGCGCAGGCGCTAAGCAGAAGCGCCAACGCCAGCATCAGAGCGCCGGCCATCCAGCGAATACCAAGACCCTTCTTGGCAGGCGCGATTTTCCCCTTGGCTAGGGGCCGTGCGGCATGGCTTCTGAGGCACACGCCCTGCCCTGCAGATGAGATTAAACGAAGAATCACTTTCTCTATACCTCCTGGAATCCGGCCTTTTTTTCCTACGGCCAAAGAATGTATGACGTTCTCGATTGGGTAGTCCATTTCCGGCGCTATGCCTCTTGAGGACGCGGCCCGTACCAACGACGCGCGGACCGTCCCGCATGGTTATACACCTCGCCGGCGCGTATCGTGTAGGCTGCCTCCAGGTGCTGCTCGCCGGTGCGCGTATTGCCCTCGGCATCCAGCATGGGGTACGGTCCGTCCACGAGGCGCAGCGCCGCGATATCGGCGACGCCTCCGATGCGCAGGTGCCCCAGAGAGTCTGCCATATCGATCGCGGCCGCCGCGTTGCGCGTAGTGCGCGCCACCACGTCGGGGACGTCCCGCCCCAGGTAGAGGAATTTCGACATTACGTCGGGCAGGCTCTGCGCGGTGGCGTGGGACGAATAATTGTGGAGATCGGTGCTGATGGTATCGGGCAGGAAACCATCTGCCAGGGCATCCCGCGCCACTTCAAATGAGAAACTGCCTTGTCCGTGACCCACGTCAAAGGCGATGCCGTTCTGTTGCGCGGCGCGGACTTCCGGCAGCACCGTGCGCTTCTGCTGATCCAGAATTAGTCTCCCTCTGCCCGTAAAGCAGTGCGTAACGATGTCACCGGGTTTCAGGATGGGCAGAATCTCCGACATGAATTGCTCGCTATCGGAAATGTGCACCATCATGCGCGTGCCGGTGGCATCGCGCACCGCCGCCGCGCGGCGCAGCGGTTCTAAGCCGTTGGGACCGCAAATCGGTTTTGCGACACGCACTTTCACGCCTATCGCCACGTCGCGGTTGGCCTCTATGGTCTTGATCGCGTCCTCCACGCCGCAATAGGCGAGATTGAGATTCTCGCCCACGCGCATGTCAGTGATGCCGATGCTCGATATGTTGACGAAGGCATACGTCCGCGTGCGCGCTTGCCCAGCGATGAAGTGACGGAAGCCGGTAAAATTCGCCCACCCCGCGCTGCCCGCGTCCGCCGCCGTGGTGACGCCGGTGGTCAGACACGTTGGGTCGGGCAGCACGCCAAGATCGGTGCCGCCCCAGTAAAGGTGCGTGTGCAGGTCTATCAGTCCCGGCGTGACAAAATGGTCGGCTACGTCGAGAACAAGCCATGCGTCATCGGGAGCAAGGTCTTCCTCCAGCGCGGTGATGCGGCCGTGCTTGGTGCCGATGTCTAACTCGGCATCAATGCCCTGCGCGGGGTCGAGGACGCGCCCTCCCTTGAGCAATACGTCAAAGGTTGCCATGAGGATTGCTTCCTTCTACTAGTGGGCGCAGAGCCTGCCCTGTATTCGACACGGGGTTGCAAACCTGCGTTACCGGGAATACGTCGAGAGTTGCCATAGCGGTTGCTTCTTTCTGCGTAGGGCTGCGCTGTGCAGACTACAAGCTGAGGGGGGAATCGTGATAGGCTGTGCGGGGGGTATACACCATTATATGACGGATGCACTGAGAAGCAAAACTTAACGGGCAAACTGGTGCTGCTGCGGGCAATTGGCGTAGGGCCCTCAGCACGAACGGGCAAAGCTGTCCATTGCGTGCACGAGAAGAGTTAGAGCTTGCAATAGCCCTGATCAACCACGGTGGCGAGCGTTCGCACTGAGCCGTTCGCCCTCCTCCGTTCGCACTGAGCACTTCGACAAGCTCACCACAGGCCTGTCGAAGGGCAATTCTTAGCAATTTGATCGATTGAGGCTTCACCTGGTCGTCCGGTTGAGCAATTCAAGAGCAGATCGCGCCTATGAAGATTACTAACGTTCGATCCACCGCCGTCCGAGTGCCGCTCAGCGAGCCGGTGAAGTGGTCGGGCGGCACGCGCGGCACGGCGCCGGCGCTCATCGTCGAGATCGAGACCGATGCGGGCATTGTCGGACTGGGCGAGTGCTCCGGGCCGCATATTCCCGTCATACAGACCGCGGTCGATGCAGAGCTCAGGCCGCTGCTCATCGGACAGGACCCGTTGCGCACGGAGTTTCTGCTCCACCGCATGGACGAGCACGTCATTCACTGGTTCCGCACCGGCAATCATGCCATTGCCGGCCTGGAAATGGCGCTCTTGGACATCAAGGCCAAGCATTGGGGTACCAGCGTCTGCGATTTGCTCGGCGGCCGGTATCGCGACGCGGTCGACTACATGGGCTACCTCTTCATTGACACGCCGGAACGCAATGCGGCCAAAGCCAAGGCGTACGTAGACCGGGGCTTTCGCAGCCTAAAAGTGAAGGTCGGACGCAGCATCGCCCAGGACGCCGCCGGCATTGCTGCCATACGCGACGCCGTGGGCCCCGACGTGCGGATCCGCATCGACGCCAACCAGGGCTGGAGCGTGCCCACGGCCATCAAGGCCATCCGCGCCATGGAGGCCTACGGCCTGGAGTACGTGGAACAGCCGGTAACAGACCGGGACTTCGACGGCATGGCCCAGGTCGCGCAGGCCGTGGAAACGCCGGTGGCGGCAGACGAGAGCTGCAAGACCGTGTTGGACGCACTGCAACTCGCGCAAAAGCAGGCATGCGGCGTGTTCGTCATCTATGTGTCAGAAGCCGGCGGTCTCTTGAAGTCGCGGCAGATCGCGGACATTGCCTATCAATACGGCATTACGTGCGTGCTGGGCACGTGGGCGGAACTCGGCATCGGCACGCTGGCGGGCGCGCACCTCATCGCCAGCCACCGCAGCTTTGCCCTGGCGAACGACACCCACTATCCCATTCAGCAGGACGACGTGATTACGCCGCTCCTGCGCATTGAAGAGGGCAGCCTGCGCCTTCCCGATGAGCCTGGTCTGGGGGCGACACTCGATAGAGGAAAGCTCGCCCACTTTGCAGACTTCCCGGCGCGGGAAACCGTCCACGGCGACCCGGAGAGCCCGGATACGATTCTACGCCGCGGGCAAATCCTCTGATTAAGGGCCATTTCACAATTCGGATCGACGTGCCAACTCGTGCTGAGCTTGTCGAAGCCCGAACGGATTGTTCGCCTTTCCGTTCGCCCCCCGTATCATCCGATACAGCGCTTCGGCGCACGGGGCAGGCTCTGAGCACATCGACAAGCTCGGTGCAGGCCTGTCGAAGGGCGGGTCCGCACAGAGCAATATACCTATGAGTTGAGTGCTCGCACTCTTGCCGTGAAGGCGTAGTTGCCGGGCACGTTAGAGAAAAGGCTTTTGCAGAAGCTCAGCCCTCCGCAAATTCCTCTCGCTTGAGCTGGTCCGGGCCCGCGCCGTACCAGGTGAGCTGCTTGGCGATGCTCCACCAGGGATTCCAGGCCTCCACGCGGACGCGCCGCAACGAAAAGAGCGTCTCGGCTGATTGATGCACGCCGGGGCCGATTGCCACTGCCGCTTCGTAGCCCGCCTCCCGCACTACCTGCCGGATCTGCTCATTCTGGTAGCCACGCGGATAGTCGAAGTAGCGCGTCGTCTTGCCAAGCCGCTCCTCCAGGAGTTGTTTGGAAATGACAACCTCCGCCAGCACCGCGCCCCAGTCCGTCTTTGCAAGCAGGGGCAGATCAGCATGATTCAGGGTGTGCGACTCCACCTCCATGCCAAAGTCCGCGATGGCGCCAAGTTGGTCCCAGTCCATGTAGCCCTCTTGGCGCTCATGGAATCCCGGCATTACAAAGAACGTCGCCGGTATCTTGTACTGCTTGAGCACGGGAAAGACCGCGTCGTACTGTATCCGCCAACCGTCGTCGAACGAAAGCACAATCGGCATGGCGGGCAGTTCTTCTTCTCCCAGTAGTCCCTTTACCGCATTGTGCAAGGAGAGCGGCCGGTAACCGGCAGTAAGCATGGCGACGAGTTGCGCTTCGAAGACTTTTGCCGCCGTGGCGCGATGGTACATGAGGATCGGTAAGACGACCGGATTCTCCGGCAGGGCCGGTTCAGGCTGGTAGGGCGGCTGCCAGTACACCGGCTGGGCCGGGGCAGGGCTTCCAATCTGTGGAACCGGCTTTTGAACAGGCGCAGCGGGCTGATCACGGACAAGACTAATGTCATCGTCGCCGGTGTCAGCCAGAGCCGTCACAGGCAGCAAGCCCGCCATCGGGACCGCCACCGCAGCCTGCAGCAGCCGCCGGAGCACATCCCGACGCGAACTGCCAGCGCCTACGCCATTGCCCATGTTGCACCGTCCCGCCGCGGCAAACAGCTACGCCTGCTGTGAATTGCCGCCATCCTTCCTGATACCCCCACCATACTACTCTCCGGAGCTCTGCGCACCCCCTCTTCGTCGTTTCTTGCCCTCACAGACGGATGCGCCGCGGGAGAACACTCCGTCTCGAGCGGACATTGCTGCCGGCACGTTGCCGCAATCTCAACGAAGGCGTTTTCTCCTCGCTATGTGACTCATTCAGCCAGGTCTCAGGTATGATTGACACAATTAACAATAGTGTGGTGGTGTGTAGAAATGGGGAACCGACCCGTCGCGTCCTGGCTTATGGGCATTAGCGCTCACGTGATGCAAGCAATCGGCCACAGCGTCGTAGGGTGGCGCCCGCGAAATCGCTTGGGGCGTCAGGCGGTACGCGGCTGTGTCTTGCTCGTCGGCATGTTTGTCGTCGCCTGCGGTCCGCAGATAGCGCCGGGCAGCAACGTCGTCACGGACGCCGACTACGCCGCGTGCCTGGAGCAAATTCAAAACCAAGCGCTGCCGGCGACCAGCTACATTTACGACCGCCACGGCACCCTGCTCGCCACAGTCACCGATCCGGATGAGGGCCTGCGCATAGTTCTCGCATCCGAAGACATTCCTCTCGTCATCAAGCAGGCCACCATCGCTGCCGAGGACCGCTTCTTCTACCAGCACCCGGGCTACGACATGCGCGCCATTACCCGCGCCTGGGTCCAGAATCAACAGGCCGGCGAGGTCGTTTCCGGCGGCAGCACGATCACCCAGCAACTCGTCAAGAATATCTGTCTGACGCCGGAGCAGACGTATGACCGGAAGCTGCGCGAGATCAACCTCGCGGCGCGGCTGACGGCGCAGTTCAGCCGGGAATCCATCCTCACGTTCTACCTCAACAAGGTCTACTACGGCAGCCAGGCCTATGGCATCGAGGCCGCGGCCAACGTGTTCTTCGGCAAACAGGCAATAGACTTGACGCTGTCGGAAGCCGCCCTGCTTGCCGGCTTGACCCAGTCGCCCTCGCGCGACAATCCCTATACGAATGCCGACAGGGCGAAGGCCCGGCAGCGGTACGTGCTCGAGCAGATGGTGGTGGCCGGCTACATCACACCAGCCGAGCTGGAGGAGGCGTTCGAGGAGCCGTTGGAGTACAAGCGCAAGCAGCAAGAGGCAGCCGCAGGCGAGGATGGAGCAATCACAGAGGACGAGGAAGCTACGGATAGCACGGTGCTGGCGCCGCACTTCGTGCAATTCGTGCGGAACCAGCTAGCGGAGCATTATGGAGCCGAGCGCGTTCGTCAGGGCGGTTTGCATGTGTACACCACGCTCGATCTGAATATGCAAAACATCGCGGAAGAAGCCGCACGAGAGCACATTGCTACTCTTGAAGGCTTCAACGTTTCAAACGCCGCCGTTGTAGCGATCAGACCCAAAAGCGGCGAAATCCTCACCATGGTCGGTAGCCTGGACTTTCACGATGAAGACATCGACGGACAGGTGAACGTGGCATTAGCGCCGCGTCAGCCGGGTTCGGCCCTTAAACCGCTCTTCTACGCGGCGGCCTTCGAGAGAGGCTGGACGCCGGCCACCACGATCTGGGACGTCCCGACGGCAATTGCAATCCCCAACGAGCCCACCTATGCGCCGCGCAACTTCAGTGGAGAGTTTAAGGGCCCTGTCACCGTGCGCCATGCCCTGGCCAACTCCTTCAATGTCGCCGCGGTGCGCATGGGCCTCTTTCTCGGTCTCGAAACGGCTATCGACACCATGCAGAGCCTGGGCATGACGACCTTTGAGGACCGCAGCCGCTTCGGCCCCAGCATTGTGCTCGGCGGCGGCGAGGTGAAGCTGCTGGAGTTGACGAATGCCTATTCCGTGCTGGCGCGCGGCGGCAGCTACATTCCCGTGTCCGCCATTCGGCGCGTGGTCGATGGCCGCGGCAATGTGCTGGAGCGCTATGAATATCCGGAAGTCCAAGACGTGTTCGATCCGCGCATTGCGTACCAGATCACCCATATCCTCTCCGACAGCAAGACGCGGGCAGCGGAGTTTGGACCGTGGACGCCGCTCGATCTCAGCCGCCCTGCCGCGGCCAAGACCGGAACCACCGACGATAACCGTGACGGCTGGACGATTGGCTACACGCCGCAACTCGTCACCGGCGTTTGGGTGGGAAATTCCGACGGGACGCCTACGTGGAACCTGACCGGCATGCGCGGAGCGACGCCCATCTGGAATGCTTTCATGGAAGCGGCGCTTGCCGACACGCGGGTGCTTAGCTTTGAAGAGCCGAGGGGACTGGTGGAGGTGGAGGTCTGCACGCAAACCGGCTTGCTGCCAACGCCGTATTGCGGGCCGACCCACAGCGAGATCTTCCTTAAGGAAAACGTCCCGCGGCTGGTAGACAACATTTTCGTGCCGTTCCGCGTGCACAAGGAATCCGGTCTGCGCGCCGGCCCCAACGTGCCGGCCTCGCAGACAGAGGTGCGCGTCTTCATGGTCGTGCCGGAAGAAGCACAAGAGTGGGCCGCCGCGGAAGCAGTGGCGGTGGCGCCCACCGAGGAACACAGCCTGCCGCCGGATGATCCCGTGATCATTCTGCATCCCCGCGACGGCGATACCGTGCGCAGTATCCTGGAAATTCGCGGCAATGCGTTCTTCCCGGGATTCCAGTCGTACGAAGTATCCTATGCCGGGCAAGCCAACCCGGACATGTGGGTGCGCATCAGGTACTCTACGGAGCCAACCGCCAATGACGTGTTGGCGGCATGGGACACGGCGCAGAATCCCGATGGCGTGTACACCGTGCGCCTGATCGGACAGGATGCCGATGGGGGACAGAGAGTGCGCATGGTGACGTTTGCGATTCAGAATTCCGAAGTGGCGGCGGACGGCGAAGAATAGGCGGAAGTTTCGCCGCCATCTTGCTATACTAGGGGAGGATATCCGGCCGGCCGGATATCCGTATGCTGTCTAGAATTTGGTCTCAGGAAGCAGAGTGGGGGACTCTCTTCCAACCGGCGCACGTGCGGGCTTGGTTCCACCGCCGAGCGTGTGTTGGGCTGCCGGAATTGGTGTGCGTTCGCGGGCGGCGGTAACGTCACCCGTCTCAGTAAAGGGAGAGCGGCCTTGTCATGGCTACCAAAGTAATTCCCGGCCTTGAAGGTGTTGCTGCGGCAGAGACGCGGCTGAGCTATGTTGACGGTCTCGCCGGTGAGCTCTTTATCGGCGGGCATCCGCTCATGGAGCTTGCTCCCCATGCGACGTTTGAAGAGGCCGCGTTTCTCTTGTGGCACGACCGGCTCCCCAACGAAGCAGAGCTTGCGGCCCTCAAGTCCCGCTTCCGGGGTGGCCAAGAACTCCCGCGCACCACCAAGCACGTGCTTGAAGCTGCAGCCGCGCGGAAAGCGCCCGTGATCGACGCGCTCCGCATGGCGTGTGCGACACTCTCCCTTGGAGATGCTAACCCGGATGATATCACTCCTGAAGGGCAGTTGCGCCGCGCAGAAAGGATTTGTGCGGCGTTTCCCGTTATTGTGGCAAACTACGTGCGCGTCCGAGAAGGGAAGGACGTGGTTGCGCCGTGTGATGACTTCGGCCAAGCCGCCAACTACCTTTACATGCTGAACGGCGAAGAGCCGCATGCCGACTTCGTGCGCGCCATGGATACCTATCTCGTTACCGCCATGGACCACGGCATGAATGCCTCCACTTTCACGGGAAGAGTGATCGTTTCCACTGAGTCCGACCTATATTCGGCCATTACAGGCGCCATCGGCGCGTTGAAAGGGCCTGCCCACGGCGGCGCGCCCGGACCCGCGCTGGACATGGTGTTCGAAATTGGTACGGCGGATCGCGCCGATGCGAACATCCGCGAGCGACTTGAAAGGGGCGAGCGCTTGATGGGCTTCGGCCACCGCGTCTACAAGGTCCGCGATCCCCGCGCCGACGTGCTCTCGCAGGCGGCGGAACGGCTCTACGAACAGGCCGGCGACCGCACCCTCTACGATCTCGCGCGTGCAGTCGAGGAGACTGCGCTGCGCCTCCTGGAGGAATACAAGCCGGGCCGCAATCTGCAGACGAACCTCGAATACTACACGGCGCTGGTGCTGCACGGTGTCGGACTTTCCGCCGAACTCTTCACGCCCACGTTCGCCGTGGGCCGCGTCGGCGGCTGGTCGGCCCACTGCCTGGAGCAACTCTCGCACAACCGGCTCATCCGTCCTTCCTCGGTGTACACCGGACCGAAAGACCGCCGCTGGCTGCCGCTGGAGCAGCGCTAGGATTTTTGCATTCAGACCCGGCTGTGCAGGCAGCCGCCTCGTTTGCTTCAAATAGCCGTTGTCAGTTTGGCAGGTATTCTCTGTAGCGGGATCAGTCGATTCACGTTTGATTTCCTCATCGGATTAGGCTTCATGTCATTCCGAGCGTAGCGAGGAATCTAAAATGCCCCCAATTCTAGATTCTTCGTCGCTGCGCTCCTCAGAATGACATTTGCGAGTTGGCTCAGATCTAGGACGATCACTTGTCTTACCTTTGGCTACGCCAAGCCCAAGTCTGCAAATTCCGATCTGAAGTTCCCTTGACACCTGCCGTATTTCGCTGCAACCTATAAGGCAATATCGGCGTGAGGTGCGCAAGCAGCGCGTGGGGGACTTTGAGAATCCAGTCAAGCAGTGCGTATCTCAATTGGAGAGCATGTAGAGGAGCAATTCTCATGTTGAAAAAGCGATTTTCGCGGCGCGCATTTCTTGGTTCTACCACGGCGGTAGGAGGCGCAGCGATCCTGGCGGCTTGCGGCGCCCAGACCGGCGCCATGCCGGCAGAAGAGATGCCTGCCAAGCAGGAAGAGGAGGCCAAAGCTGAGATGGCTCCCAAAGAGGAGCCGGTACAGCTCATCTATCTCTCACGAGACTCCGCCTCAACCACTGAGAAGGTGCGCGCCTACTTCGACACCTACGAGGCCGAGACACCCAACGTCAAGATCGAGCTGCAGAACCTCGCCAGTGTAGGCGAGGCGGAGACGAAGCTCAAGGTCGCGGCGGCGGCGGGCGTGCCCATCGACTTCCTCCGCTGCAGTTGGGGTTCCTATCTCGACTTGGCGGAAGCAGAAGTGCTCTCGCCATTGGATGATTTCTTTAAGCGCGACGGCTTGGTTCCCACCGAGATTTTCACACCCGCTACGCTGACACAGTGGCTGGACAAAGGCATCTTGTGGGGCATGCCCGGATCCGGCAACTGCGACGCCCTGCTCATGAACAAGCAATTGCTTGACAATGCCGGTCTGGATGCGCCCTCCGCCGACCCGGCGGACGCATCCTGGACAATGGACAAGTTCCTGGAATACGGCAAAGCCATGACCCAGGGCGATCAACAGTTCGGTCACACCGGCGGGGTCTCGGCGTTCAACGTTTCCGGCATCGCTACCGGCACCTACTTCGGCGAATTCTGCTGGAACGTGGAAGAAGAGCGCGGCAACATGGACCACCCGGTGTTCATCGAAGCGCTGCAGTATTGGCGTGACCTGCGCGACAAGCACCAGGTTGTGCCCAATGCGGACCAGTCCGCCGCCCTCAGAGGCGAACAGCACATTTGGCAAACCGGCAAAGTCGGTTTCCACATTACTAACGGCTACAAGCCGGCGGTGGAATTCGAGGTGATCGGCGCGGCCCTGCCGTATACGGGCGAAGCGCCGAACAAGTCCGGCCGCGCCTGGTACCCGGCCATCCTGATGGGCGTCGGTGAAAAGGTGGACCACGCCTGGAACGTGCTGAAGTGGATGATGTCCGGCGAAAATAGCGTTGGCTACACGTTGGCGGTAAACCACACCATCAGCCCCGTCGCCGCAGTTTCCACGCTGCCCGCGGAGCGGCTGAAGGCAGAGACGGGCTACGATTCGGTTGCCCACGCCAATCAGTCAGCGTATAGCGGTCCGGCCGGCTGGGGCTTGCTGCGCTACACCACGTGGGGTGAATGGCGCACCGAAATCAAGCCGGTTTACGATGAGTTCAACGCGGGCAACATGACCGCCGAGGAATACGGCCGCGCCGCCACCGATCTGCTGAACGCGATCATTATTCAAGAGTAGCGGCGAGTACTGCGATTTCCCGGCAAAAGAGGGTGAGCAGTCGCTAGGAGAGAGTGCTAACTGAGAAACTGTGTGCACTCGTAACGTTCGCCGTGAGCTTGTCGAAGGGCCGTTCATGCTTCGACACGCTCAGCACGAACGGTTTTCCTATGCTCTGCAGAATTCCTCTGAGGTAGAAATGTAAAGAGGCGGGAGGCCAAGCCTCCCGCCTCTTGCTGATGTCACCGCGCAACTGCTGAGCCAGCAGCACGCGCCGATTGTCTGACGTCAGGCAGTAGATTCCGTTTCTTCTCCCTCCTCCGATTGAGCCTTTTCGCTCCGGTATTCCTCCAAGCATTCAATGACAATCCTGTTGATCTCAGGGAACTGGCCTTGGGCGAAATCATCGAGTCTGCCTGAAATGGTCCGGCGAATCCTCTCCTCGTCCCACCAGTGCTCGTAGTCCGAACTCTCCAGAATGCCCCGCTTAAAGGGCAGTTCGATGTAGTCTTCGGAATACCCTGGCAGCGGGCCTTTGAACATCCCGGGGTCTGCCTTGACACGATCGAGTAGCCTTTTCTTCAGATCCTCAGGGCCTCTCTTGGCAAAGACAAGGAACAGGCCCGCCGCGTTGTTCGTGACACGAACCTGAAAAAGCAGTAGGCTGTGAGGCCAACAGTCAATCTTGAGCTCCTCGTATCTGTCCCAATCGGTGGAGACAAACCGGGCGTACGGACGATTGCTCGTGCCTTTCTTCCATTCCTTGTGCTTGCTGACCTCCTCGCCCACCATGTGGTATCCCTCGCTCACGTAGTTGGGCTCGTACCGGTCCCGGTGCTCGATTATGAGATCGATGGCCTTCTTATGTTTCCGGTAGATTTTACGGGCCAGCTCGTGTACATCGTCGCTGACTTCGGGCACGATATTTCTCCTTAATGTGATCGCGTATTGACGCAGCGCGGCGGCAACGTCCTGGTGAACAGCGGCGCCCTTTGCCTCGATTGTCCGGTCAAGTATTCGCCGAATGCGCGAGTAGTCAAGCGTAGTCCAATGGTCCCATTCCGTTGCGTTTTCGGGCATGTCCCCTCTCGGCGTGAGAAACACCAGGCGCATCGTGTAGTCTGGGTAATGCTCCTTGAGCGCCTGCCGGTAGAAGGCCAGTTGATTGCCGCTTTCCGGCGACCACACTTTGTTTTCCACCGCGCACAGGAATCCGGCTTGCTCGTTGTGGATGCAGATGTCCAACCGGCCGCTTTCCCCGTCAAGTTCGAGGTTTTGCTCCCGGCACACCGTGGTGCTAATCCGGGCGCCGGCGCGGGCGGCGCCGATTTCGACAAGGAACTCCCTGAGGAAATAATCGTCAAGGCCGTGATTGTCTCCAGGGCGCAGCAGCCAGGCGAGGAAATCGGAATGAAATTTTTCGATATCAACCAATCCCAAGGTCCTGAAGACGTCCACCTCCTCTTGCCACTTTGGAATCATAGCCGCTAACCGCGCCAGATCCTCTCCGTCCTCCGCCAAGCGCCGCAAGGACCGGTGGGCCGCTTCATTCTCAAGAATGAAGAGTTGCTCAAGGTCTCCTAGGTCGTTCTGAAGCTCTTCTAAAGCGCCAGTCAGCTCGGAGCTTAGACTGCCGTCAGTCGCCATAGCATTCTCATTTGTAAAGAGATAAATACGTGCGAGGAAGGATGTGACGAGTCTGCCAAATCCCCGTTTCAGGCAGGAGTATATCACTCACGCACAGTGAGCGGAGGAATTCCCGTGATCTGAACTTACCAGTTTTAGGCAATAGTGCGCCGGTCGTTGGTCACGACCCGGAGACCCGCTGGCATTTGACCTGCGAGCGGTGCTCAACCTGAAACGGCTGGCTCCCATTGCGTGGTTTGCAAAGAGGCTCTTAGGTATCGATCTGTTTGAGCCAAGCAACGAACGCTTCGGAACACCAGCGCGGCGGATCGGCCTCGGCAAGCTCAAGCCAGCGGTCTACCATGGGCCGGGCGCGGGTACCGCGGATAGTAGCCGCTCCGATCGTGCCGTAATGCAGGCCTCCCTCCTCTGCCAAAACGGCTTCGAATGCCTCACGCGGCTTTAGACCGATGCTCGGCCACACGCCCGGCTGCTGCCAACCGCTTATCTGTGCCGCCAGGCATTCGCGCTGCTCGGGCGCGGCTCTCTGCAGTGCGCGCTCTACCAGCCTGCTTTCTACGAAGTGCACCATCGTATTGAAGTGGAAGTTGATACCCAGGAAGCAGTAGGCCACGTTCCAATCGTAGAACTTCTGCCAGGGACTCTCTCGCGCGAAGGCGCGCGGACCCCAGGGTCCAAGGCGCTGGCCCGCTGCGCCATGATTGGCAGTGAGTTCCCGAGCGCGTGGGCCAATAGCCGACACCGAGTGCGTGCCATGGTCGCTGCGTATGGCTTCCGACCGGTGGCGCAGGACTTCGGTGATACGCCCGACGCACGAGACCGAGGTCTCGATGTTCCAGCGGTCGAACGTCAGGTGCCGCTCGCCGTCCGGCATGCGGCAGAGGGTGGGCACGACGACTGTGCCCTCGGGGCCAACCGCATCCAGGAACCCGTCTATCACCGTATCCGCGCCGCCGACCACCCAGCCCATGCTGCTCAGGGAACTGTGGAACATCACCGTGTCACCGGGCCGCACACCGACTTGCTGCAGGGCGTTGGTGATCTCCTGGCGTTCAACGTTGCTTGCTGTACGGCGGGCGTCAGTCACCACGTGTGGACTCCTCTTCTATTACGCGTCCCTTACCCGCCTATTCTACAATGCACGGGATTGAGTGAAGCGGAATCGCCGCTTACGGCACTCCCAGCGCGGCTTGAAGCAATCGACTTCACTGTTTGCGACTAAGGCGCGGAATTAGACGCGTAGCGCGGGGGCTTGTCCTCCGCTCCGCCATTTAGAATAAGGAACGACACCTATCCGTCACTCCGGCGGAAGCCGGAGTCCAGGGCACGCGGGCCCGGAATAAAGATGGATTCCCGCGTGCGCGGGAATGACGGTCTGACGGCGCAGATTGCAGTACCGCCTTCTATTCACCGTATCGCGGGGGCTTGTCCTCCGCTCCGCCATTTAGAATAAAGAACGGCACCCATCCGTCACTCCGGCGAAAGCCGGAGTCCAGGGCGCCCGCGGCAGGAATGAAGATGGATTCCCGTTTTCGCGGGAATGACGGTCTGACGGCGCAGGTTGCAGTGCCGCCCAATCTTCACCGTAGTGCGGGGGCTGATCCACCGTATCGCCATCAAACCAAACCACGGAACCTTTCCGTCACTCCGGCGGAAGCCGGAGTCCAGGGCACTCGCAGCAGGAATGAAGATGGATTCCAGCATGCAGACCTCTCTATTGTGGTGGGTTGAGCTACTCGCTGTCTTAATCATATGACTGGCTGTCTTTTGAAAAGTCAACGCAACCTAGTATAGTGATACCCACAAGCGACAGGGCGCCACCACAAAAGGGGCCTGAGTTTCAGCTTTGGAGTGTGGGTGGGGCGTCAATATGATTGGGGCGTTGACGGACGCCTTGCAAGAGTGCGACTTCTTGTCTGAAAAGGCCGGTGAGACTATGTACGGCGTAATCTGGACGTATCCCTGGGACGTGCTCGACGCGGGCGTTGACACTGCGATGGCGCAGATCGCCAATGAAGGCGGCATGCAGGCGGTTTCCCTCAGCCACAGCTACCACAACGTCAAGCACTTGCGGCCCCACAACCCCGGTCGCAAGCTCTTTGTCGCTAACTCGTCGGCCATTTACTTTCAACCCGACCTCAAGCGTTACGGCGCCATCAAGCCCATCGTGGCCCCGCTGGTGCAGGAAGACGACGGCATGCGCCGCATCCGCGACGCTGTAGAAAGACACGGCCTCGCGTATCATGCCTGGACGGTCACCCTGCACAACAGCGCGCTTGGCACGATTTATCCCCACATCAACACGCTCAATGCCCTGGGCGACCGCATTCCCCATTACCTCTGCCCCAGTAATCCCGATGTGCGCATCTACTTTACGGCGCTGCTGAGCGATATGGCCGACAATCTCGCCCCCGACCAGGTCGAACTGGAGTTCCTGCATTTCGGCACCTTCGAACACGACGTCCACCACGGCATACAGAGTGTGGAATTGGACCCTTTCACCGAATACCTGCTGGGTCTCTGCTTCTGCGAGCATTGCTTGGGCCGCGCTCAAGCGGCAGGGGTGGATGGTGAGGCCGTGCGCCGGTGGGCCCAGGGCCACATCCTCGACTACCTGGAAGGCGATCAGTTGCCCGCGCTCGGGGGCTTGGGCGACAACATCGCCGGCCATGCGCTCACGTTTGCCGCGCTTGACGGCTACCTGCGCATGCGCATCGATAGTGTCATGTCGCTCTGGGCCGAGTGCAAACAGGCCTTGGGCGGCAAGTCGGACTTTGTGCCCATCGTCAACATGGGCGTCGGCATGCCTGACCAGGCATCGGTCAAACAGGCGCTGGACGGTGTCGACATCGGCCGCGCTCTCGATGAAGGCATCCCAAACGAACTGCTCGACTGCGCCGCGTATTCGCTGGACGGTCTCATTCTCAGACGCGCCGTCCACGACTTGCGACGGTTGGTAGATGATCGGGTGCCCATCCGCGAGGGATTGCGGCTCATTCCGCCGCAGGTGATTACGTCGGCGGACGTGGCTGGACAGATCGAAAAGGTGCGCGCGCTCGGCATCGACCGCGTGAACGTCTACAACTACGGCCTGATGCGCCTAGCCAATCTGCGGGCAGCCAAACAAGCGCTGGCGTAGGTCACATGTATGCCGCCCTCCTACCCAACAAACAATGAAAGATGGCGGGGCGGCGTAGGGGCACGATATATCGTGCCCCTACAAGATAATGGATGGCGGTAGTAAAACCAAAGACGATACATACCTGAACCGATTGAAGATGGAATAGGCAGTTTATGAGGCTCAGGTTTTGTTCCCTCTCCTGGGGGAGTGTATAGACCGGGTTGATGGGTAACACTTGTTCGGGCTGATAGGTTACACCTAAAGGCATGGAGAATCTTGCAGCAGGAGGATGGCCATGCCGTGGAAGGTGGAAACACTTATGTCTGCTCGGGAAGAATTTATCGCTCTGGCACTGGCTGACGGGGCGAACATGAGTGAGCTGTGTCGGCGCATGGGGATCAGTCGGAAGACCGGGTACAAGACGCTGCGGCGGTACGCGCAGAGTGGTGCAGACGGTCTGCAGGACCGGTCGCACCGCACGCACACGTGTCCGCACCGCACGAGCCGGGAGATGGAGGAACGCATCATCGCGTTGCGGCTGGCGCATCCCAAGAAGGGCGCGCACGTGCTGCGCAGGATGCTGCAAGACCAGGGGGTGACCGACGTGCCGGCCAAGAGCACGATCCAGGCCATGCTCAAGCGCAATGGCCTCATCGACCCTGCAGAGAGCGCCAAGCATACTCCCCAGGTGCGCTTTGAGTACCCTGCGCCCAACGACCTGTGGCAGTTGGACTTCAAAGGGCATTTCAGCATGCAGCACGACCGCTGCCATCCGCTCACGCTCCTGGACGATCATTCTCGCTTCAACCTCACGCTCCAAGCCTGTGCCAACCAGCGTGGCGAGACGGTGCAAGACCGCCTCACCACGGCCTTTCGCCGCTACGGCCTGCCCCAGGCCATGCTCATGGATAACGGCTCACCCTGGGGCAACGACGCCGGTCAGCCCTACACGCCCTTCACCGTCTGGCTCATGCACCTGGGCATCACCGTGCGCCACAGCCGACCCTACCATCCCCAAACCCTCGGCAAGCTCGAACGCTTCCACCGCTCCCTCAAAAGCGAATTGCTGCAGGGCCGTACCTTCACCGACCTGGAGCACTGCCAACGCGCCTTCGACACGTGGCGTCATTTCTACAACTTGGAACGCCCGCACTATGCCCTCGGCCTGGACACTCCCATCAGCCGGTACACGCCCAGTGCACGCTCCTTCCCCGAGACCCTGCCTGCCCTTGAATACGACCCCGACGATCAGGTGCGCAGCGTCGACGTCTCCGGCCGCATCTCTTTCCAGGGCAGCAGGCTCCGTGTCGGCAAAGCTTTCACCCACAAACAGGTCGCACTGCGACCCACCCCAACAGACGGCGTCTGGAACGTGTACTTCTCAAGACAACGCCTAAAGTCCATAGACCTCAGAGAACAAAATGTGTAACCTATCAACCCGAACATCTGTTACCTATCAGCCCAGTCTGTACAGGGAGAGGGTTAGGGTGAGGGGTCAAGAGGGACTATACGTACACTGAGAAGGTACTTATGGTAGCAATCACGCAATGGAAATTCGGTAAACGCTGGGTCTATTCCACCACTTATGACGAAGTGGTGACCTCGACCGTAGAGAACGGATTGCCCATCCACGAGCAATTCGGCGCGCCGGGGCACATAACCGTCGTTGTAGGACAGATGGGCGAACCCCGCGACGTGCAGGGCAGCGGCTACGACGCTACCTATCGACATATCTCTGTAGAGGAGTGCAAGTTGGCGCAGCGGTACGGCTGGACGGTTTCCAACCATTCCATGACGCACAACAGGCTACCGGGCGACATGTCCGTGCCGGAGAACGCCCGTATCGAGGTGGTGGACGCCACGCGCTTGCTGGAAGAGCGGCTGGGCACTCCGGTGACGACGTTCATTGCGCCGGGGAGCGATCACTGCCTGCCGTATGCCTGGCCGCTGGCAGAGGAAGCCGGGTGTCTGAGCATGTTCGGTGTGCGCGACCGGCTCAACTACCCCGATTCGGACCTCATGCAACTCAGCCGGCCGGTGGTCTACCACAAGCTCGATGAATACAACCGGCGCTACGATCCCTACCGGCTCGTCTACCGCGCCCGTGAAACCGGCGGCTGGATCGTGGATTACACCCACGCGGTGCAGGACGAGCTTGTCATTCCCAACCGTGAATTGACGCCCACTGAACTCGGCAACCGCTTGGAAGCCATAACACGCGTCGGCGGAGACGAAGTCTGGCTGGCAGTGCCGGAGGAGGTGGTGGACTACCTCATCGTGGCGCGGGAAACGACAGTCGTTGACGAGCGGCGCACGCCGACTGCCATCACGTACCGCCTGGCGGCGCCGGCTATACCGGACCGCATCCAATGGCACACGCTGACGTTCACGTGCACGGTGCCGCGCGAATGGTCGGATGTTGGCGTCGTGGTTACCCACGCAGGCGAGATTGAACCGGTCACCCTGGAACGGCTCGACGACACGACCATACGTTACAGCCACCTTGTTGCCGACGGTCAGAAAGTGACGATCGAACCGAAGAGCTAGCGGCTGGCGCCGGATGGTATACACGTATTGAGCCACCTACAGGCGCGAGCGTCGAGATCATCAGGAGTTCTCGCCATGTCACCACAGGGACTACCCGGCGCAGTCAAAGCGGAGATTACGCGTCACGGGGCAGCCTTGCAGGACGAGGCCACGGACTTTCTGCGGCAACTCGTCGCGTGCGAGACCGCCGTACGGAGCCCCGTTACGCCGGAATTCGTCGCCGAGACCCGCAAGTGCCGCCGCCTCGTCGCGGGTTTTCTCGAAGAACTTGGTTGCGAGGTGCATGAGTGGGACACGCGAAACGGCTATCCCACCCTGGCGGCGCGGCTGCCCGGCAGCGGCGGCGGTAGATCACTGACCTTCAACGGGCACATTGACGTGGTTCCCGTAGGTGATACATCGGCATGGACCCGCGATCCCTGGGCCGGGGAGATCGAATACGGCAAGATGTACGGGCGCGGCACCGCCGACATGAAGGCCGGTCTTGTAAGCATGCTCTATGCCGCCAAGTCTGTGCTGAGTGCGGGCTATCGTCCGGCGGGCGACGTGTGGTTCCACGTGGTAAGCGATGAGGAGCTGGTGGGTCTGGGCACGCGGGAGTGCATAGAGCGGTTTCCGCCCTCCGACGCCGTGCTCGACGCCGAACCCACCGATCTGATCGTCATCCCCACCGAAGGCGGACTGGAGCACCTGCGCATTGAGATCGAAGGCCGCGAAGCCCATGCCGGCAGCCGCTGGCGCAATCTCGCGCCCGGCGAAAACGGCCCCGGCGTGAACGCGGTGGAGAAAGGCGTCAAACTCGTTACCGCTATTCAAGACCTGGAACGCCAGTGGGTGAACCGCAAGTCGCACCCGCTCTTTCCGCCCGGGTATAACTCCATCCTGCCGGCCATCTTCATCGGCGGTCCCGGCGGCGGGAAGGACGGCCAACTCAACGTGGTCAACAATCCCGGCACCATGGCGAATTACTGCGCCATCGAGTACAACATCTGGTACTACCCCGACGAGCCGTGCAAACAGGTAAAGTCAGAGTTCGAGGCGTTTGTGCACGCGGTCTGCCAAACGGACGAGTGGCTGCGCGAACACCCGCCAAAGCTCACGTGGGGGCTGCGCCAGGTGACGTTTCCGGCGTTCGAGACCGCCCCTGAGCATCCCTTTATTGAACTGCTGACACACAATGTCGCGCAGGCCGGTCTGCAGCCTGACATCAAGGGCTTTTCAGCCGCCAGCGACCTGGCCTGGTATGCCCAAGCCGACATGCCCGGCTGTCTGTTCGGTCCCGGCGGCATCGCCCAGGCGCACAGCCCCGATGAATTCGTGTCGCTGGCCGACTTCTATCGTGGGATTGAAGTCTGCGCCGCGCAACTCGCCGGCTGGTGCGGTGTGAAAAAAGCGTAGAGGCATGCTTGCAAAACACTTCGGCAACTCGATAACAGAGCCTTGACGACTCTGTGTCACTGTCTTGCGCATTGAACTCCACCGCTGGAGCCGAAATTGAATTCATCCGCCAGAGGTGAATTTGAGGGTGCGTTCACCAATTCGGTAGCTTCATGGGACTGGGGGAATTGGTCCGTCATTCCGGCGAAAGCCGGAATCCAGAAGCCGTAGCGAAATTGCGGTAACTGTGAAGCGAATTCTCTTCCATTCTGTCCCAGACTGCACAGTATGCAGAAGATTGTGTCTCGCAATAGCATTCGATTGGCAAATCGCCCATGGCACAAGTGAATCCTCCAACAAATGAACCTGAAGGGTTCAAGGAAGCGAGCGTACAGCGCACGGCTGTCGACCTTGCGCTTCCGGACGATTCAAGAGTCTCAATTCCAGTTACCCACATCTTTGGCCAATGTCCGCGGCCAAGAGTGGTGATTGTGGCCGGTGTGCACGGCGACGAGTTGGTTGGACCGCAGGCATTGGTCGAGTTGGCGCGGGAGCTAACCCCAGGCGACTTGCGCGGTACGGTAGTTCTAGTGCCGAGTGCCAATCCACTGGCCATTGCCGCCGGTCTGCGCACAGCGCCACATGACGACGTGGACCTGAACCGCATCTTACCTGGCAAGCGCGGCGGCTCGGCGACCGAGCGCATTGCCAACTGTCTCGTCACATCGGTTATTGCTGACGCAGATTGGGTAATTGACCTCCATAGCGCGGGACGGGAGGGCGATCTGCTGCCGCTGAGCGGCTTCCGTGAGGCGACCGGCGAATGCGCGCGCCGTTCTGCCCTGGCAGCCGCGGCCTTTGGTCTGGAGCACTACTGGATGATGCGCTGGTCCCCCGGCACGCTCTCCACGTGGGCCAATCAGCAAGGCATTCCGGCCGTAGGCTGCGAGGTGGGCGGCCGCGGCATGGCTACACGCGAGCAGATCGACCTCTACAAGAAGGGTATGCGCCGCTGCCTGCGGCACCTCGGCATGCTCGATCCGCCGCTGGAGGTCGCCATGCCGCCCAAGGTCTGGACACAAGAACACCTTTTCGCCCCGTGCGGCGGACTGTTGGAATCTCTTGTAACGCTGAGGCAAGATGTTCAGGCCGGGGAAGCACTCGCCCGCGTGCATGATCTTTGGGGGAACGTCTGCGGCGAAATCACCGCGCCAGAGGACGGCAAGATCCTGCATACTCGCGTTCAGCAGTCAGTAGCAGCGGGTGACAACGTCTTCTGGCTGGGACGCGAGGAAGACAATCCGTTGCATTCGTCCACGTAGTGCGTCTGTCGGTTACATGCTTCGCTCGAATGAGGACTGCAAGAGAGTGGATGCGGTCATTACTGACGGGGAAACCAACAGGCCTAGCAATCGCTCATGATCGGCTGAGCGCTCTGCGCAACGCGCGCGATGGCGTCCAACTTCTCGCCTATTTCGGGATCGATTTCGTCCTGCGGCACAAATTCGGCCAACTCGTAGAAGGCTTTCTTGCGCATGAGGTTGGGCAAACTGAGGTGCCGAAAGTAGGCTTCGAACACCGGCCTAAGGAAGTCGTCGCTCGCCTTAATGTCAGAGTCCCACGGCGAGCCCAAGCCTAGAGTGCGCAACGCTTCTGCGATATTGGCAACGGCTGCGCGCATTGCCTCAAGCCGTCGCGGGACTTCAGCGCGCGCAAACAAGGGGCCAGGCGCGTCAGACTCCGCCGTACTTTGTGCGTAGGCCTCCAGTGTCGCTTGGGAACAAAGGTAGTTTTCAATCTCGCGCCGCTGCCAGGTTAGCCGCTCAACCTGACCGGTCTCGGGCGTACCGGAGTCTGGGCGGTCGAAGAGCGCGACGCCTTTTAGATGCGGCAGCGCCTCCCTGAGTCCGTGAAAGTGATGCGGTACTGCTGAAGCGTTGTTGCCAACGTAGTGCACGTAGGGACGTTCCAGGGCACGACCCGCCTCTGCGTGTCCAAGGCGTCGCGCGAATGCCTGTAAGATCGAGAGGTCTGTGGATCCCTCCAAGTAGAGCACCCAGCCCGTCTGCTTCGCCTGATAGTAGTGTTCGAAGCCAATGTCCTTTGGGGACTTCAAGAGTTGACTACCCTGGTCGTCGATGCGGTGGGGCTCTCCAATGAACGCGATCACCATATCCTTGCCGGCAGCCTCGTCGAGCAGCACTTCAGAGTGGCTGGCTGCGATGATCTGGCTACCGCTGGCGGTAGCGGCGTCAGTGATGAGGCGATAGATTTGGCGCTGCCTCAAGATTTCAAGGTGTGCGTCCGGCTCATCCAGCATGAGCACTGCACCTGGATTGGCATACATATAGGCCAAAATGAGCAGAGTCTGCTGGAGACCCCGTCCGCTGGATGATAGGTCTAGCGTGACATCATGTTCACGATAGCTCATGGCAATCTCACCACGCTCCGTGATGTACCGGGGCGGCTCAATGTGCACACCAAACAAGCTGCGAATCTGAGCAGTTAGCTCCTGCCAAGCCTCAGAGTGTTCCTCGTAGATACCGTAGCAGAGATTTCGCAATACCTCCGCCGTACGTCCCTCGCCTACACGTACAGTCACCGCCCCAGGGTCTAGCCGTGTTTCTGTAGCAGCAAGACCGGACATTGGTGGCAAGAACGCAACCTGCACACTGCCAGCCGCTTCTGGTACCGGCATTCTTTCGGCCGTGCTGGTATTGGTTTCTCGCAATGGGCGGCAATAGAATGATTCCTCGTTGGCGTAGTCAAACTCCAGCCCACAGGTCCACGGTTGATCGTCAGTGACGCCCTCCACGATGACATCGATCCGCACGTTCTGGGTTTGCTGCTTGCCGTTCTCTATGCGCACGTCTCGCGAATGTAGTCCGTGCCACAAGAGACGTGCACTCGGCACCGGAATGGCAACAAGGTCTCGTCGATTGACAGTTACACCAGGTCGCTTTTCTGGCGCGCCCTTGCCCCGACGCTTCTCATTCCATCGTTTCAGCCCAACGTCCCAAAGCGCCAGCGCCTGCATGGCTGAGGTCTTGCCCGAGTTGTTGGGGCCGATGAACGCCACCGGGCTGCCAAGCTCGATCTCCACCTCGTCAAAGCGCTTGAAGTTGCGGATGGTGAGTTTAGTCAGCATTGGTAACCATCGTGTTCTTTCATTCAGCCTCGCAATTCTGCACTTCGCGGAAGATCGGCTTTCGCAGCAGTGTACCACTCGGCGCAGGGCGACCGAATGGCGTAGCGACCGCCAAATGCCAAGTCATCGTCAAGTCTCATAGATGGGCGTTCTCGTGGCCTCGACTGCTTCCATGAAGTATGGGTTCCTGATGGCCGACTCGACTACCAAGTCCACCGGCTTGTTGAAAAGCCGTTGCAGAGCTTCCAGCAAACCAAAGTACGTGTTGGCGTAGACGCCGGGTGGCAGCGGTTCGAACTCCACCACAAAGTCGAGGTCGCCTGCCGCCGCCAAGTCCCGGCCGATCGCGGCTGAACCAAACAGGGCAAGCCGCCGGACACGGTAGCGGCGGCAGAGCCGTTCCACATCGGCAGCCTGTTTGCTAATGACCGGGTGAGGCACGTCGCCCTCCCGCCTGTCTAGGCAAGAAAATAACTTTAGTTGCTCCTGCTCACCGTCATCTTGGTCAGGTGCACGGCAGGTGTCACGTGACCTTCTTGAAATACCCCGCAATATGCGTGTCGTAGTCGGCGGTGTGTTGAAAGGCCTTGGCGGCGAGGCGGGTGCGCAGGGCGGAGTCAACCTGCCCGCCGGTGAGCGCGCTGAGCACCGGAGCATAGTCGGCCGGGTCTACCACCACGAGCACGGAATCCGCGTTCTTGGCGGCGGCGCGAATGAGCGTCGGGCCGCCGATGTCGATGTTTTCCACGATCTCGTCGTGCCCGGCTCCGCTGCGCAGAGTTTCGACGAAGGGATAGAGATTCGAGGCAACTATCTGCACCGGCGCGATGGCGTGGTCCCGCAACGTTTGCATGTGTACCGGGTCGTCCTGCCGCGCCAGGATGCCGGCATGCACCACCGGGTGAAGCGTCTTTACGCGGCCGTCCAGGATTTCGGGAAAGCCGGTCACGTCGCTGATGCCGGTGACGGAAACTCCCGCCGCTACCAGCGCTCCCTGCGTGCCGCCGGTGGAGACGATCTCCCAGCCGAGCTTGGCCAGGCCCTGACCGAATTCTACGATGCCGGATTTATCGAATACGCTAAATATGGCGCGCATGCGTTTCAGTTCCTCTTTGCGTACCTGAGTAAGTTGATTGCCGCCCCGTACTTGCTTCGGGGCAAACCCTTTACGGGAAGGAGAATAGCAAAACCGGCGGTTGGTCCCGTCAGACTACCCCTGTAGCTGTGATTATACACGTGTGCGTGCGGTTACTCTGATGCACGCATCCCACGCGCTAGGCCGACCGAAACGGGATTGGTTCGCACAGTAAAAGCATGTCCTTTTGCTACCAGTCCCCAAGCAACGCCCGGACTCGACGACGTATGTCGCACACAGTAAGATAGGCGAGGACTGCCGCGCCTCCCGGTGTGCAGCGGAGATTGTCCAAGTTTGGTCATGTCCCAGCGCTCAGTCTCCAGCTCGCAATGCTTGAGACAGTGCTCTACGGCACCCGCAAACGCGACTGACGAATGGTTGCCTCTCGCTTGGCGCTCTTCGCGCTTGCACGAGAATTCCCATTGCAAAGACAACCCCCATCGAGGAATTAACCATGGCACAAGAACGTCTCAAATTCGTCGTTCCCGGCGATTTTCCGCCGCAGATTCAGGGCTCCCCACATCTGAAGCGCCTTGAGCCCTACGGCGAGGTTGACCTCTATCTTGACCGGCCGCAGAGCATGGCAGAGCAAATGAAGCGCGTGGAGGGCGCCCACGTGATTCTCAACACGCGCGGGGCGATCAAGTGGTTTGCGCCAGAGCTCCGGGCATTGCCGGACCTACGTCTCATTGCCACCTGTTCCATTGGCGTCGACTCGATTGACGTCGAGGCGGCCCGTGCGTGCGGCGTCGCCGTGGCCAACCAGCCGGGGCGCACGGCGCCCGTCGTTGCCGAGCACATCATCAGCCTCATGTTCGCCGCCGCCAAGCGGGTGGCATTTCAAACAAGCGAACTCAAGGCCGGACGCTGGACGCTCAAACAGAACGTCATGCTCAGCGGCAAGACACTTGGCGTCGTCGGCACGGGCAACGTGGGCCGCGAGGTGGCGCGGGTTGCCAACCTGCTCGGCATGCGCTGCCTGGCGTGGACGTTCAACCCCTCGCCGGAACGAGCGCGTGAACTCGGGGTGGAATTCGTCGAGTTAGACGATCTGCTAAAGGAATCGGACGTGGTGAGCTTACACGTGCGGCTCAGTGACGAGAGTCACCACCTCATCGGCGCGCGCGAAATCGGCTTGATGAAGCCGGGCGCGCTCCTTATCAACGCCGGTAGAGGTGACCTGGTGGATACCGCCGCTCTCGTTGCCGCACTACAGTCCGAGCACCTGGCTGGCGCCGGTCTCGACGTGTTTGATCAGGAGCCGCTGCCGCCGGATCATCCCATCCTTGCGTGCGAGCAGGTCGTGTTGACGCCGCACCTGGCAGACCAGACCCCGGAAGGCATCGAGCTGCTGAACGAGGGCGCGGTCTCGAATACTATCGGCTTCATCGAGGGTCGCCCACAGAACATCGTTACATAGCGTCCTACGGCCCTCTCCAACCAATGTTCCCGTACGAGAGTTCGTCACTCTCGCACGCCGTATTGTCATTACTGTAGGTGGCAGGCCACTTGACCGTCGCTCCGGCGAAAGCCGGAGTCCAGGGGTGGGGCGGGTGGAGTGTCCGGTAGACGCGAGATGAGGTGGGCACTCCTTGCAAAGCGGTGGATGGATTCCGCGCCCCCGCGCGGGGGCGAGCTCTCGCGGGAATAACGGGCGAAATCAGCCCCCTCACCTGGGCCTCTGGATTCCGGCTTCCGCCGGAGTATCTGTGTTAGAAGTCAAGTTAATTTAGGGACCTGCAGCAAGGTAGTCCTGCCACGGTGTGCCGCGCCGGACGATGGCGTTGAGTTGCAGGAGCATTTTGCGCATTACCGCCACCAGGGCGACTTTGCCCGGCTTACCCCGCTGGCGCAGACCTTGGTAGAAGCGCTGCAGGCTGTTGTCCTGGCGGATAGCAGACAAGGCGGCGAGGTAGAGAGCGCGGCGCACGACGCCCCGGCCGCCGCGGATGGCGCGATAGCCGCGCTGCTGTCCGCTGTCCCGTGACCACGGTGCGAGACCTGCCAGCGCGGTCAAGGCCTTACCGGAGAGCTGACCGAGTTCGGGGAGGAAGGCGGTGAGGATGGCGGCGGTCAAGTCGCCGACGCCGCGCATGCTGCCGAGCAGTTGGGCGCGCTGGCGCAGGTGCTGGCTGCGCTGCAGGGTCGCTTGATACTGCTGGTCCAGCCGTTCTATCTCCTTATCCAGCCAGCGGATGTGGCGTGTGACGGAGCATTGGCTAACGGAGGAGAGGCCTTTGTCCAGACGGTTCTGTTCCTGCACACGTTGCTTGACGAGTTGCTGGCGGCGCTGCAGCACATCTTGGAGCTGTTCACGTTCCGGGGAGGGCGCCGGAAGGTCCTCCAGCGCCATCACAGCGCCGTACCGGGCGAGCACCTGCGCATCCAGGCGATCGGTCTTCGCTTCCTTGCCACAGGCGCGGGCAAAGGCCCGCACCTTGTTGGGATGCGCCACCTCCACTGAGGGCAGCGCCGTGTGCAGACGCTTTACCACTTGGCGCTCATACCCGCCGGTCGGCTCACACACTGCCACCGTGACGCCTGCAGCTTGCAGCCAACGCACCAGGGCGGTGATACCCACCGTGGTGTTCGCGAAACGCCGCACGGGGCCGCCCGCTACCGACACATCGAGTTGCGCTTTCCCAACATCGATCCCTGCCACAACTTTCATCCCGCTCTCCTTCCTGGCATACTGGTGGTGTCCTCCACACTTGCAGATGCGGGCCATTGGTCTGCCCAGGTATCTGTTCGGAGCGACATTCTGGCGCGAGGGGTGTCGTACTCCGGCGCGATGCAGCCAGGCCACTGCCTCGGCTCACCTAATGACGGACGACGCGCCCCTCGCGTTGCCACTCAACTTCGCTCATTTGCCCGCCTTTTTCAACATACAAATGACGGAAAGAGGAGCGCGCGAGGCCTTGCAAGTGCGAATCGACAGCAGATTCTGCCAACGAATTACTCAACACTTGCACCAATGACCAAAACGTCAACTCTCCCTGTTGGAAGGCGATTCCATCAACGCATTGCACAACACTTCCCATTCCCGCTTTCACGGGAATCAACCCTTAAGGAAGCCGTCCGATGGATAGACGACTCGAAACGAACCGTATCAACTGGAACGAAAGAACCGCCGGTCACGCCGCTTCCGATTTTTATGACGTGGCCGGCTTCAAAGCCGGCAATATTGCGCTCAAAGACATCGAGCGCGAAGAGGTCGGCGACGTTGCCGGCAAGCGCTTGCTTCACCTGCAATGCCATTTCGGCTTGGACACCATGTCGTGGGCACGGCTGGGCGCGCAGGCGACCGGCGTGGACTTCTCTGAGGACGCGATTGAACTCGCACACGCGTTGAATGCTGAAGTCGGCACCGGCGCTCGCTTCATTTGTTCTGACGTGTACAATCTACCGGACGTGCTCACAGAGGAGTTCGACATTGTATTCACGTCGTATGGCGTCCTGTGCTGGTTGCCGGACCTCGACCGCTGGGCAGAAGTGATTTGGCGCTTTCTCAAACCGGGGGGCACATTTTACATTGCGGAGTTCCACCCGGTCCTGCAAACGCTCGAATCTACCGCAAGTGGTGAGGCTCGGCCCTTTTACAGCTACTTCCGCGAAGAGCTATTCTTCGCGGGCGATGAGCCATCCTACGCCGGGGAAGGGACGATCAAGAGTCCTCAATATGAGTGGCAGCACAGTCTGGGAGAGATCGTCACGGCCTTAGTTGAGGCCGGACTTGAAATCGAGTTTCTCCATGAATTCGCCTACTGCTGCTATCAGGCGCTGCCCACCATGGTGCAAGGTGAAGATGGCTGGTGGCGGTTCCCGGAGAAGAACGACTCAGTCCCGCAGATGTTCTCCATCCGGGCAACCAAACCTGGCACCTAGCAAGTGGCTGACAGTGGACTCGACCGCCCACGGCGAAGACAATGCGAAACCTGTCAATCGTGGCGGCGTAGTTCGGATGCACCCGAAGCCTGCTCACCCCAGTCGATATACTTGGGGAAAAGGAAGGCTCTGTAGTGTAAGCGCGGGTTTCGCTGGGTCACACCATGGGCCAAGGAGGCTGGCAGGCAAGAGTGGCGGAAGGGTCACGCAGGAAGAGAAGAGAACCCGGCGCAGGACAGCGGCTAGCGGTTGCGCCGCCGGCGGCGCAGAAACGCCGGCAGGTCCAGGTCATCCACTTCCGCTTCCGCGTCTTCCCGTTGCGGCTCGCTCGCCGCTCCCTCGTCCGGTGACGAACGCTGCCTGCTGCCGCGCTGCTGTTGCTCGCCGGGGAGGCCGGTGGCAATCAGCGTGACTTGCACCTCTTCCTGAATCGCCGGATCGATCGATGCGCCAAAAATGATGTTTGCTTCGCGGTCTACCGTCGTGCTGACGATCTCAGCGGCGGCGCTGATTTCTTGAATGCTCATGTCGGGGCCGCCGCGGAAGTTCAGCAGGACGCCGCGGGCGCCTTTCACCGGCTTGTCCGAGAGCGGGTCTTTCATCGCTTCTTCCACCGCACTTACCATGCGGTTTTCGCCGGAGCCGATACCAACTCCCATCATGGCGGTGCCCGCATTCTGCATCACCGAGCGCACGTCGGCGAAATCAACGTTGATGATACCCGTCGTGGTCACGAGTTCAGTAATGGACCTCACCCCATTCACGAGCATCTCGTCCGCCAGGGCGAAGGCCTCGGTCATCGGCGCCGATGCCGGCACCGCGGCGAGCAGGCGGTCGTTGTGAATGACGATGAGCGTATCCACGTGTTGTTGTAGTGCCTGCAGTCCGGCGACGGCGTTGCGCTGCCTGGGACGACCCTCGAACATGAAGGGGAGCGTAACCACGCCCACCGTAAGGGCGCCGTGGCGCTTAGCGAGTTCAGCCACGAGGGGCGCCGCGCCCGTGCCGGTGCCGCCTCCCATGCCAGCCGTGACGAATACCATGTCGCCGTCATTGACGAGTTGCTCGATGTCCTGAATGCTCTCCTCTGCCGCCCGCTGACCGAGTTCCGGCTGTCCGCCGGTGCCGCGGAGCCGGGTAACGCGGTCTCCAATCGCAAGTTTCTCCTCTGCGCGTGAGACCTGAAGCGCCTGCGCATCGGTGTTGATGACCGCATAGGAAGCGCCGACCACACCGGCGTCGATCATGCGGTTTACCGCATTGCTACCGCAGCCGCCGACCCCGACGATGCGAATCTGAATGCTCCCGCGGGCCTCACGGGCCTGCGAGCCGGGCGTGACGATATCGGGAACCACCGGGCGGGGACGTGTGGAATCCTTGACGTTTTCTAACCGTTCGGGATCAAAGCCGGGCCGCTTCGACACGGTCTAACACCTCTCTGGCTAGCAACTGATACGCATCTCTTGCTTTCTTTGCGCCAACATACGCGTTCACTGGGACACCCGCCGACGCGGCTTCCAGGATCTTGCTGTTCGTCCCGATTTCCGTGGCAAAGACCCGGTCGCCCCAGCGCTCGTGCAGATATTGCCAAACCGCCTTCTCTTCCCGCAAGCGCCGGTCGTACTTGCTAAGCAGAACGCCGAGAATCTCGATTTTCGGGTTGAGCGACGCCGCCTCCGCAATGGTCTCCTGCAGCATGTACAAGCCCTGCAGGGAGAAGAACCGCGCTTCCGTGGGAATGATGACACAGTCGGCCGCTACCAAGGCATTCACCGTGAGCAGACCGAGTGACGGAGGCGTGTCAATTAGGATGAAATCATAGTTGTCCCGAAACCGTTCCAGGCGTTCCCGCAACCGCAACTCACGACCTATGACGGCAGCCAGTTGAAACTCGACACTGGCAAGCTCCAACGACGCGGGAACGATGTCAATTGCCGTGCCGGTGTCATCTTCGATACGATAGATGGGCAACTCGCCGTTGCGGTCGCGCAACGCGTTAGCTACCGAGGTCTCTAGCTCTCGCTCCAAGCCAAAGTGTGCGGTCAGGTTGGCCTGTGCATCCATGTCTACCACCAGAATGCGCTTACCCATTCGCGAAAGCGTTGCACCCAAATTGGCAGTTGTCGTTGTCTTGCCAACACCACCCTTCTGGTTGGCACAGGCAATTATGAGAGCCATACCTCTTGCTCTGCAGCCTCCCGCGACCAAGCATCCCGCTGTATCCACGTAGTGTATCATAAGGCCAATACGCTCACAAATAACCGCTTGATGGTTCTTTTTAGTTGTATGCAAACTGCCCTACTACCGGGCACCGCGCGGCTCCTGTCGGGACCAGAATCTTGCCCAATCACGCTGTGGGGAGATCCAAGCAGGGCCGCCGCCTTGAGGGGCAATGCATGCGTCTTGCCGACCCGGCGGTCCGTTTCCCGGTGGTTTCCGGATACGGGTAGGGTGACACTGGTCTTTCGCCCGCCGGTACGGGCGGTGCGCCAGTTTTCCGTGCCGCTATTCAAGGATTTCGAACTTCACTCTTCGGCTCGCTGAGCGCGTGAGAAAGACGCTATGCCCCGGAGTTCAAGTTTATGACCAGATTTCAAATCTATGAATAGTACACCGGCACTCGATCTCCGTCTCTACGTCGTGCTCGATCCGGCAGTGGCCGGTGGGCGCTCCGTGGTGGAAATCGCCGAACAAGCCATTGCCGGCGGCGCGACGATGCTTCAACTGCGCGACAAGCGCTCTCCCGACCGTGAGGTCTTTGACGCAGCCACCGCCATTGCCAGGCTCTGCCGGACGGCGAGCGTACCCTTCATAGTGAACGATCGCGTGGATATTGCCTGGGCGTCCGGCGCGAACGGTGTGCACCTGGGGCATGATGACCTGCCGCCTGAAGTCGCGCGCAGGCTGCTGGGCAATGACGCCACCATCGGCATGTCGGCAGGCAATCCCGCTGAGCTTGCTGCGGCGTTGCCCGCGCAACCCGATTATCTCGGCGTCGGCCCGATGTACGCGACAAGCACCAAGAGCGATGCCGGCGCGCCGGTCGGCCCCGCCATGGTCCGCACGCTGCGGAATGCCGCTCCCGCCACCCCTCTCGTCGGCATTGGCGGCATTACGGCCGCAAACGCGGCAGCGGTGCTGGCAGCGGGGGCTGACGGCATTGCCGTGGTCTCCGCCGTGGTGGCCGCGCCGGACGTGGCAGCCGCCACCCGCGCACTGCGCCGCCTGCAGGACAAATCTCCCCGCGCGGGCACCGATTGAACCTAGGTGCTGCCTCCAATAGCTCGGCTCACGATGCGACCCTGCGCTTCGTTCTCGCAGCCTGCTTGTTTCCCTCTCGGCCCGTCGTATATGCTCGTAACTGAAGGAGCGTTCGCACGTTCCCCGGCATTGAGACTCTTTTCCCAGGCTATATCAGCGACGGCGCTAAGCGGCTTACATGGCAGAATTTCAGCAGAAACACTATGACGCAATTGTGGTCGGCGCGGGTCACGCGGGCTGCGAGGCTGCCTTGGCGGCGGCGCGCATGGGTTGCGCGACGCTGGTCGTAACGGGTGACCGCGACCGCATCGCCTTTATGCCCTGCAATCCCTCGATCGGCGGCCCAGCCAAGGGACATCTCGTACGCGAGATCGATGCCCTAGGCGGCGAAATGGGCAAGAACACCGACCGCACTTTGATACAGATTCGCTTGCTCAACAGCAGCAAGGGCCCCGCGGTACAGGCGCTGCGCGCCCAGTCCGATAAACACCTCTACGCCCAGGCCATGCGGCAGGTCTTGGAGAGTGAAGCGAACATCGCCATTCATGACGGCCTGGTAGAAGACCTGCTCACGAGCGAAGGCGCCGGCAAGCGCCGGCGTGTTACCGGTGTACAGACCAAGGCAGGGCGCACGTTTCACGCGCAGACCGTGGTCTTGACTACCGGCACCTTTTTGCAGGGCATGCTGATAACGGGAGAGAAGCGCATCGGCGGCGGGCGCGCGGGTGAAGCGCCCGCGCAGGGCCTATCCCATGCCCTGCGACGCCTCGGCTTTCGGCTGCGCCGCCTCAAGACCGGCACCCCGCCGCGCGTGCTGGCGGAGAGCATTGACTTCGCGCTGACCACACCGCAGCCCGGTTCCCCACAGCCCCTGCAGTTCTCCTTTACTCCTTTGCGAGCGGAAGAAATCCGGCGCGACGAACCGGACCCGGTCTATCCCTTTCAAGTTGAAACGCCCTGGCGCCGGCAGATGGTCTGCTATCTGGTGCACACCAATCCGGCGACTCACGACGTGATTCGCGAGAACCTCCACCGCGCGCCCATGTTCAACGGCGCTATCAGTGGTGTGGGGCCCCGCTACTGTCCCTCCATCGAAGACAAGATCGTGCGCTTTGCGCACAAGGACTCCCACCAGCTCTTTCTGGAACCGGAAGGGTTCACCACGCATGAGGTGTATGTGCAGGGCGCGAACACGAGCTTGCCTGAAGATGTGCAAGCGGACATGCTGCGCACCGTTCCCGCCCTCCTGCATGCAGAAATCGCCCGCCATGGCTACGCGGTGGAGTATGATCACGTCGTTACGGACCAAACCAACGTCACGTTGGAAGCCAAAGCGGTCAAAGGCCTCTTCTTTGCGGGACAAATCAACGGCACGTCCGGCTATGAAGAGGCGGCGGCACAGGGCCTGATCGCCGGCATCAATGCCGCTCGCCGCGTGCAAGGCAAACCGGCTATCGTGCTGGGACGCGATCAGGCGTACATCGGCGTGATGCTGGATGACCTCGTGAGCCAAGAACACCGGGAACCGTACCGCCTCTTCACGTCCCGCGCCGAGTATCGACTACTGCTGCGCCACGACAACGCCGACCTTCGCCTGACACCTCTCGGCTATGAAATCGGCCTCATTGGCGCGGCACACTACGCACGGGTCGCAGCGAAGCGTGAGCACATTACGCGTGCGATGGAGCGTCTCCGCAGCTACTCGATATCGCCCTCGCCTCAGGTGAACGCTACGTTGACGGCGGCAGGCGTACAACCGCTTCGCAGCCAGACCAAGGCCCTGAGTCTCCTGCAACGCCCGCACGCGCGGTACCAGGATGTAGCCGCACTCATGGGCGAACGAGTAGATGAACTTGACGGTGATACTGTCGCTCAGATCGAACTGGAGGCGCGCTATGCGGGGTACGTGGAACGGCAACAGTCGCAGGTGCGCAAGATGGCCCGCATGGAGGCCATGGAACTTCCGCAGGCATTCGACTACGAGCAACTTCCCTCCCTGCGGGTGGAAGCGCGCCAGAAGCTCATGCAGTTCCAGCCGCGCACCATCGGGCAGGCCGCCCGGATCGCCGGCGTCACGCCGGCAGACATTGCCGTACTCATGGTGCACGTCCACCGCAGAACGGAAGAAGCAACGGCACGGTGAGTGGTTAGCCAACCAAACGCGAACGCCGCCCGGCTCTTCTCAGCGGTATGTGCCGTCGCAGGATGCAGCAGTGCCCCCGCGCTTAAGAAGAGAATAGCGCGAGCACGCGCTCGCGCTTCACATCTTGCGTCGTGTCTGGGTCAAGATCTGCGAACGCCTCAGGAAGAAGAGTTTTCCCGATATTGGCAAACTCAGCCGGGACGTACAGCCCGGCTGAAACCGCAATGCAACGGGGATTCACCGCAGGTATGCAGTCTCGCTGCATTTCGCGCAGCAGGTGCCTTGAGCATCACCTGCACAGTCAGCAACGGTGCTCAATTGTATGCCGCTACCATGGAATGGCAATGGCTGTGACTGTAGTATTGCAGGCGTGCGGCTGAGGAATCTTAGTGGAAACAGGGCTATTCCACTAGTGCCGGCGACGCAAGCGAGAGCCGCCTACAGTACCCGCATCAGCCTGGAACTCGGCACAGAAAACAGAGTATTCACTGCTGTACAATTCTCCTTATGCCACGATGCCACTTTACGGCAATGACCGTACCGCAAAGGTTTAGTTTCTGGTTGCGGTTTCCTAGTTAACCACACTGCCTTTCCACGTGTCAACCGCCCATTCCTGCCGGTCAGGAGCCCACTTCTTGCGTTACCATCCAACCGGAATCCGATCGTTCCTGGGCCCTTTTTCAGGCTATTTGACCGGTGTAATTCCGCCTCCCACTCATGCTATGACTCTGCCAAGTCGCTGCCGGGAAGACAGATTCCGTCTGGAAATCCGTGTGGGAGCGCGGGCGGCTACCTGCGTGATCTCCCCATCAAGTCGAGAGGTAATGGGCCCTAGACTCCGTGCTATCCCTCCTCAGTTCTGTGCTGCCATTGACCGCTGGCGGTCACACCACGCCGCAGCACTTATCCAATTCCGGTGGGCTTTTCCCAAATTTGACTACCAAGTAAACCACAGTGCCTTTGAACGTGTCAAACGCGACCGGAACTACCTCACTCCGCTCCCGGCAACGGATTCTGCATACGGCGATATACCGCAACCTGCCCACGGCTATCCTTGGGTAACGCCCGCCAATGGCGCTGAACAGAGCGGGTGCGGAACTCCGGCGCACGCTTCAAACCACCGCCCGGCACCCGCAGCAAGAGTTCCTGGCTTGGCATCCACTGACCGTTACTTCGCTACAGAGGGACCCTCCCGTGCCTGCCCTTAGCCGCCGGCAGCTGCCCTTTGACCGCGTATTCGCGGCCATCATCTGCGTACCCGCAGCAGTCTTCTGCGTACCTGAAACACTCTACGACTGCGTGTCGCTTCCACCCTTGCAGCGACTGTTTTCTTGCAGCCAAGGCCACACCGAAACGCTTTGGCACTCAGCTACGGCCCCCAGTAAACCACACCTTTATACCAAGTGTCAAACACTCAAAGGGAGCTTGCCACGTACGTCTCCACAGAGACGGGTGACTGTGTACTTGTGGTATGGCGGCGTTACTCCTTGGGTTGCCGCGGAAGCATGCGCGCAGGCGCAGCAACGCGTAGCATAGGAATGGCTGCTGCCTCCATCGGGTTCTGACACATCCTTGTCAATCCTAAGCCTAAGACTGCACCCAAGCCATTGAAAGCCTGCTGTTACGGACGTAACCAAGCAGCCCTATCGCCGGCATGGCCAGGCGCTTCGTGGAAAAAGGACGGTTGCCCCGGCATAGTTTGTGGCGCCGGGAGTCAATCTGCGTGGTGCCCTCTAGGCGGCGTGGCGAATGGCCAGCCAGAGACCGCGGAGGCTCATGCGTTGGCCGTAGATGAGGATGCCGGCGCGGAAGACGCGGGCGGCAAGCCAGAGCATGGCGAGACCGCTGCCAAACGTCACGATCAGGCTCAGGGCAACTTCCCAGAACGCCACGTCCGTCACCCCTAGTCGTATCATCATGGTGGCGGGAGCAGTGAAGGGGATAAAAGTGAGTATCCGCGCAAACACACCGTTCGGTGCGAGCGAAATCAGCGCGGAGAGAACCAGCGGCGCCAGAGCGGGAAGCAATACGATGCTGGACAGTGAAGACGCCTCCCGCGCGGACACCGTAGCCGCGCTAAGGCCCGCCATGACAACGGCAAAGACGAAGTAGCCTGCCAGGAAGAAGACAACAATCGCCGCCGCCAACCCCGGCGCCAGCGAGAGATCACCAATCTCCGGAAAGGCGCTCACGATGCGCGGCACCCCAATTGCCGCCGAAACCAGCCAGATGCCGACCTGCAGCAGTCCGGTAGCGCCCAATCCCAGCACCTTGCCGGTCATCAATCCCAGCGGCGATACCGACGTCAAGAGCACCTCAACGACGCGGTTTTCCTTCTCCTCCGAAACACTCTGCAGCAGGGCGCCGCTCACCATGTAGATAACCATGATCATGATCCACGCCGACAGGAACGGCACGGTGAAGAACGTGAGGACTTGCCCCTCTTCTTCGGCTGCTACCTCACCTTCGCGCGAGACTTCGAAACGCGTGAGATTCAGCGGGAAAAGGATGCGCTCAATGCGTTCGGCGGAAAGATCAGAGGCCGTCAGCGCCTGCAACACCAGAGCGCGCATGCGGTCTTCGCTCTCATCCCCCGCTATGAGGCTGCTCAAGCCGCTATCGGTATGCAGCCACTCGATGCGGCCGGTCTGCAGGAAGTCTGCGGGAATAATGAAGAGATCGTCCGCAGCCCCATCCTGCAAGGCCGCCAGACCGGCCGCGCGATCTGCGAGAACCTGGAACGAGTCTGAGTCCGCAACGGCAAAGTTCAGCTCGGCAGACTCATTGACTACCGCTATCACTCTCCCGGTATCGGTCGCCCCGGCGCTCTCACCATCATCTGCCAGAAATCCGCGCACCAGGGGTACCGCGAGCGCCAGCACAAGCAGAATGACGACCGGCGTAACGGTGATGATAAGGTATTGCTTGCGGCGGATCTGTCGCCGCACTTCCTCAGTTAAGACAATCCTGGTTTCTGACAAGAGTTTCTGCATGCGCACATCAGTGAGTCGCTAGATTGGGAACTCCGTTCACTCTGCCTGCAAGCGACACTGCTCTTAATCTGAAAAGGAGGGACTGATCAATCGCAGTAATCGGCACACGTATTTGCTTGGAGTGCTCGCCATTCTTGGCGGGGAACTTCGATGCACTCTCAACTACATGACAGATCGAGGCTATCTATCGCGATAGCAACTCCAGAGCGGCGAGAATCGCCACGCCCGCCGCGACCATACCTCCCAGACGCAGCGTCAATCGCAACTCTAGCTCACGCAGTCGGGCATCTAAGTGATCTTTGGTCACCAACGCGCCAAAGCCTTCCTTTCCCACATCCAGCAGGGCTTGGGCTTGGCGCTCGGTAAACCCAGCTTCCACGAGCGTCGTAAATGCCTTGTGCGTGTCGAATACCGCCATCGGTTTTGCCCCCTCGCTTCACGCGGGTTCATCCCGTCACTACGTATTGTACGGGATACCGGCCTTGCTATGTACTTCACCAGATGCTCACCCGCCATAACGCAGCGCCGCCCACGCTGCTCGCAGGCTCATCCGCTGGCCGTACAACAGCAGGCCGGCGCGAAATACGCGGCTTGCCAGCCAGAGCAAGAGTCCCGCCGTCGCTACCATCAAAAGGAGACTGAGCGCAATTTCGATTGGCGCAACGTGGCTGGACGCCAACCGCAGCATCATCGACGTGGCCGCTGTGATGGGGATAAACGAGAGTAGGCGTGTGAGCCAGTGGCCTGCGTCGGTAAGAAACAGCGGCATGGCATAGAAGGGCACCGCCAACGGAATGATGACCAGGGCGCTCAACGGCCCCGCCTCCGTGGTCGAGGTAGTTGCCGCGCCGATACCCGCCATGAGCGCCGCCGCTATGGCGTATCCGGCGAGATAGAATGCCAACACAAGACCTAAATAGCCAAAGTCCAGGGGAATGGCGCCGATATCCGGGATTACGCCCGCAAAGCGGGGCACAATTATGATTACTGCAGTAATCCAGATTGACATCTGTATCAAGCCCGCCAGACCCAACGCCAGCACCTTGCCCGTCATGATGGCCAACGGTGAGGCAGAGGTGAGCAGCACCTCTACCATGCGGTTCTCTTTTTCCTCAGACACCGTCTGCAGCAGAATCGTGCCATAGGCAATCAACGTGAAGATAAGGGCAATGGCGAATGCTTGCCCCACTACGAATGAGACGGCTACGGCGGCACCGCTCTCCTCGGCTATCTCTCCATCCTCGGCTACCGTGAAGCCTTCGAACCGCGGCCGGGCCAGCGCCCGCACCCTGTGTTCAGGCGATTGTGTCTCCCCCAAGAGTTCATTCCTTAGAATGAGGCGCAGTTGCTGCCGGCCCTCGCCGTCGTCGTTGGAGAAGTAGTACTCAACTTGGCCGGTGGAAAGATAGTCCGGCAAAATTACGAAAAGTTCGTCGATTTCTCCCGACTTCAGGTCACTCACGCCCGCCGCCGAATCGGGGTACACCTGAAACTCGGGAAACTGGCTGAAGTCTACAGACACGTCCGTCGTCTGCATGACGACGCCAATAGGTTTTACGGCAGCAGACTGTTCAGACCTTGTGCCGGTCGTGCCGGCGGCGCTACCGGCGGCGGCATCCCCGCTATCATCCGTTAGCCCTCTAATCAGCGGAATGGCGATCCAGATGAGGACAAGCAGGACCGGTATCGTCAGCGTGGCGATAAGGAAGCCCTTGCCGCCCACCTGTTTGCGAAACTCGTGCCCAAATACGATGCGGGTGCCTTCAAGCGCTGCGGGCACGGCTCACCTCTTCGATGAACATGTCGCGCAGGGAGGGCAGGGCGACTTCAAACCGTTCTACCGGGATGCCGCTATCGAGGAATGACCGCAGCACGACATTCGCGTCGGCCCCCTCGCTGAGAAGGAACTCGAATTGCCCGTTCTCGGCCTTGGTAGTGCTCACGCCGGGCACGTCCGCCGGCTGCCGGGGCGCGGACACCCGGATGTTCTGGATACCCCGCGCGCGCTTCAGTTCGTCCAGAGCGCCGTAGAGCAACACGTTGCCGCCGCTGACGAGCACGACGCGTTCGCACATCTCCTCCACGTCTTCCATGTTGTGCGAACTGAAGATGATGGCGGCGCCGCGCTGTTGTTGCTCGACGATGATGTCTTTCATCACCTGCACATTGAGAGGGTCGAGCCCGGAGAACGGTTCGTCGAGAATGACAAGATCGGGCTGGTGCAGGAGCGCGCTGGCAAATTGCGCAAGCTGGTTCATGCCGCGCGAGAGCGCTTGCACTTTCTTGGCACGGTGCTCGTACAAGCCGACTCGTTCCAGCATGGCGTCGGTGCGTGCTTGCGCGTCTTTGCTGCTCAAACCCTTGAGCCGCCCCAGGTAGCGCAGCACGTCGCTCACGACCGCTTTTTGGTAGAGCCCGCGTTCCTCGGGCAGGTAGCCGACACGCTGCAGGGCTTGACGCGTCGGCGGGCCGCCAAACAGCGCCACCGAACCGGCATCCGGATGGATGATGTCCAGCGCCATGCGGATGGTGGTGGTCTTGCCGGCCCCGTTGGGACCCACCAGCCCCAGAATCTCCTGGGGCTCCAACGTGAACGAGACGCCGTCAACGACCGTGTTGCGGCCAAAGATCTTCTTGACACCGTCAACGGTCAATGCACCGGCCACGAGCATGGCTCCTATTGCAACAGTTCAGGCGGCACACCTGGAGTGCTCCATCGCGCCGCGCGACAATAGCGCCCATTAACAGTTTAACACTTGAGAAGGTTCTGGTGACAAGAGTCACCAGAAATCAAGCAAGGGCTGTTACAGTGCTCTGTGGGATGGCCCGCCGGTGGTACCCTGAGTAACCACTTTCGCAGTCTTGCATTGCGCCGCTGCGGGCGCAAAGGAAGTGCTGGGGCCAGGACTCGCGGAGCAGCGGCGACTTGCGCAACGCCGGCCGGCTGGGACAGGGAGGGATGCGACCGGCAGTTCCGGCCTACTCTTCGCTCTCTTCCTCCGAGGCGGCCTCTTCGCCTTCTTCGCCTTCGCCTTCCTCGCCCTCCAGTTCCTCGTCCTCTTCCGGCGTCTCTTCCTCGATCACGCGCGGCCGCTCTGCCCGGACCAGGAGTTCGTCGGCTTCGGCCTGGATGGTAACCTCTGCCGGTGCAGCCAAATCACCGACGTGCAAGGCATCGTCTATGTCCAGGAGCGGGGTGACGTCTACTTCGAAACTCTCCGGTATGTCATCCGGCAAGGCCGAGACCTCAATCTCATTGATATGCTGGATTATGATGGCGCCTTGCTCCACTGCCGGCGAATCGCCAACGACGTAGACCGGCACCATGGCATTCACAGGCTTTGTCAAGTCTACTTGCAAAAAGCTGACGTGCAGCACCCGGCTCGTCGGGGGATCGTGCTGGACTTCCTGCACGAGCACCGGCAACGAATCCGCGCCGTTGACCGCCAGGTCAATCACACCGGTGCTACCGGCACGCTGATGCACCGCAATGAACTCAAGCCCGTTCAGCGTAAGCGGGATCGGCTTCATGTCGAGCCCGTAGACGTTCCCCGGCACCATGCCGTCGCGCCGGAGCCGCTTCACTTTCTTGCCAAGGGCCTCGCGCCTGTCTGCGTGTAACTGTTCGTGTTTTCTGGCCATGCGCCCGTCAATCTCCTGCGTCGCCCACCGGCCTCTCGCCAGTTGTCGTCTGCTGCGATACGTAAATAAAGGCACGCTCTTTGTCGCGCCCGACCTGCGGCCGGATAGCGTGCCACCTACCTACTTTACACGCTTGTCAGACGCACGCCAAGTGCAAATAGCCGATCTCCCATGCATGCAGCAGTAAGTAGAGAGCGAAGCCCGTGCACTGCTACCGCGCACTGGCGCCGCCTCGCGCCGCTCCGGACTGCATACCAGGCAAGACGAATTCGCTACAATAGGGAGGTGCAGCCCGGCCGGCGAGCCCGCAATCCCCAGATAGAGGGATGCCTGAAGCGAGCACGGCGTCAAGCTGGCGCGGGCACGATGGGAGCGAGTGCGACTCGCGAGCAAGCGCCGGTCGAGACGGCTTGAGAGTCTCATTGGCTGTGGCGCCTCCCAGAGTCATCAATAGAAGGTGAGCCGTGGACGACTCAGAACGGACTATACGACCTCTCGTTGGCGTCATCATGGGCTCCAAGTCCGACTGGGAGACCATGCGCCATGCGGCGGAAACGCTGGAACAACTGGGCGTACCGCATGAGGTGCGGGTTGTCTCCGCGCACCGGACTCCCGATCAAATGTTTGCCTACGCCGAGACGGCGGCAGAGCGGGGCATCGAGGTCATCATTGCCGGCGCGGGAGGCGCGGCGCATCTGCCCGGCATGACGGCGGCGAAAACCAGCCTGCCCGTGCTCGGCGTGCCGGTACAGTCGCGCGCCCTCAACGGCATGGATTCCCTCCTCTCCATCGCGCAGATGCCCGCAGGGGTGCCGGTAGGCACGTTGGCCATCGGTCGGGCCGGAGCGGTCAACGCGGCGCTGCTGGCTGCTGCGATGCTGGGCAACAAGCACCCGCAATTCCGTGCGGCCTATGAAAGATATCGCGAGCAACAGACCGGCGACGTGCTCGCTCACCCCAATCCGAGAGATGCCGAATGAATGTTGGCATCCTCGGCGGCGGGCAGCTTGGCCGCATGTTAGTTTTGGCGGGGTATCCCCTGGGTCTGCGGTTTCGTGTGTTCGACACTTATGCTGATGCCCCGGCCGGCGAGATGGCAGACCTCACGGTCGGCAAGAGCTTTGCCGATCCCAATGCGCTCGAACCCTTCATTGCCGATCTCGACCTTGTCACCTATGAATTCGAAAACGTCCCGGTGGACGCGGCGTGCTTCATCGACGCCCGCGTGCCAGTCTTTCCTCCGCCTGAGGCGCTGGAAGTCTCGCAGGACCGCCTGGCTGAGAAAGTCTTCTTTCGCAACCTGGATATCCCTACACCCAACTTCAGCGTGGTTGATTCTCACGAAGCCCTGGAGGCTGCCCTAGAGAGGCTTGGCACACTGGCCGTGCTCAAGACCCGGCGGCTGGGCTACGACGGCAAAGGCCAGCGCATCATCCAGCAAGCAACGGACGTTCAAGCCGCCTGGAACACGCTAAAAGGACAACCGCTGATTCTGGAGTCTTTCGTCCCCTTTGACCGTGAAGTGTCGCTGCTCTCCGTGCGCGGCCGGGACGGCGCCACTGCGTTCTACCCGTTGGTGGAGAACTTTCACCACAGGGGCATCCTCCGTCGTTCTAACGCACCGGCTCCGGGAACTTCACCGGAGTTGCAGCCACAAGCGGAGGACTACGGCAAGCGGGTGCTGGAGGCCCTGGACTACGTGGGCGTGCTGGCTATCGAGTTCTTTCAACAAGACGGCCGGCTGCTCGCCAACGAAATGGCGCCCCGCGTGCACAACTCCGGTCACTGGACGATTGAAGGGGCGGAGACCAGCCAGTTCGAGAACCACCTGCGGGCGGTGCTCGGTCTTCCGCTGGGTTCTACCGCGCCGCGCGGCCATGCCGTGATGCTCAACCTCATTGGCACCATACCCGACAGCGCCACCATCTTAGGGGCGGGCGACGCTCATCTCCATCTCTATGCCAAGGAGCCGCGACCCGGCCGCAAGCTCGGTCACATTTCGTTGCGCGGCGAGGACGCAGACACCGTCCGGTCACAGGCCGACGCGCTTGAGAAACTTCTGTAGTTGTCGCTCGCACAGCGAAACCCGACCCCAAAACTGCAAGCCCGTATACTTCTGGCTTAGCTCACCGGGGCTGCCGGCAGGCAGGCTGGTATATAGTGGAATTAAGCACAACCCACATATTTCGCTCTCCAGGAGTAACGGTCCATGGATGTACAGGTTTACGGGGTCAATCACGTCGGCATCGAGGTCGACGATGTCGAGAAAGCGGTCGCCTTCTACGAGGACGTGTTCAATCTCGAAATGCTGCGCGGGGGAGAAGGCGCGGCGTGGTGCCAGCTTGGAAACCACCAGTTTCTCGCAATCTTCGAGGTGGAGGAGTTGCAGCCGGAGCGCTCCCGCCACTTTGGCATTATGGTGCGGGACGAGGAGCAACTCGCGCACGTGCGCGACAAACTGCGCACGAAATACAACCTGGATGTCATGTCCAACGACTACATTCGCTGTGACTTTCGCGATCCGTGGGGCAACCGCATCCAGGTGGTTGACCTCCATGACGAGTCCCTGGTGTGGCTGCTGCCCTACCAGGAAGTGCAGGAAGCGGGCATCGTCTTCCCGGCGCCGGTCGACGCAGCGACCGATTAGAGCACAGGCGGGGATGGATTCCGCGTCCCGGTTCGGGGCGAGCTAGCGCGGGAATATCCATGGCCTTGTTCAGGCCGCGCAAGGGAATGAAAGTGAACGCACATCTCTCCGTTCGTGCTGAGCACTTCGGCAGGCTCAGTACGAGCTTGTCGAAGTATGAACGGAGATAATAGGGTGCGGAGTTGCTACCAATGCTGTCGCACTAAGATTAGGGCGGTACGCCCGTTGGGTGCGCTCTGCCCCCTCTCCCTGGGGAGAGGGCCGGGCTGAGGGGAAATGGCGGGCGCAGGTTGCAAACCTACGCTACCGGGGACGTGTGGCGCGGTGTTCATTGCCACATCATTTAATGTGACAGCATTGGGAGTTGCTACTCGCTACCTCCGCCGTTCACCCTGCGACGCTGCTCAGAGCCTGCCCCGTACCGGATACGGGGGCGAACGGTGTGATAGCCTATTCTCACGGTAGTGACGGATTGTATAGCGTAGGATGACAGACTGGGTAGCGCGGGGGCTTGTCCCCCGCCTGTGCGCTCAGGAGAGAACGGCAGAGTTTCGCCAGCGACGAACGAGGAGCGGCAGCGCATGACACCGTCCGAGGTACGGGACCTCTTTCCCATACTGCAAGAGCGGGCCTATCTCTTCAGCGGCGGCATGGCCCCGGCCTCCTCGCCTATGCTGACGGCCCTCGACCACCATCTCGCCGCGCTCGCGCATCGTACCGGCGACCTCTATCCCAGCTTCATGGACGAGACCCGCGCGCTGCGTGAGCGGTTTGCGGAACTCATTGGCGCCGATGATGACGAGATCGTCGTAAACGACAGTACTTCGGCGGGATCGAGCCTCGCGGTCAGTTTGGTCGAGCCAAGGCCCGGCGGCAATGTGGTTTTCGACGGTTTCCCTTATCCCTCCAGTGTCTACCCCTGGATGTTGCCGCCGCGTGACGCGCTGGAACGCCGCTTTGTGGAACCGCGTGATGGTGTGATCCATCTGGAAGACTTGGAACAGGCTATTGATGACAACACCGTCGCCGTCAGTGTCTCCCACGTCACGCCCGCGCAGGGCTTTCGGCATGACCTCACCGCGCTGGCCGAAATCGCCCATGCGCGCGATGCCTTGCTGCTGGTGGACGGCGCGCAGTCGGCGGGCGCGCTCAACATCGATCTTCACGCCACCGGCGTAGACTTCTTTGCCACCACTGCCATGAAGTGGCTGCTGGGCACGGCGGGGGTGGGCTTCCTCTACGTTGCCAAGCGGCATCTGGAACGGCAGCCGACGACGGCCGGTTGGGTGAGCACGACCCAAACGGACATGGAGCGGTTGCGCCTGCTGCCCAGCGCGGAACGCTTCCAGCTTGGCATGCCAAACCTGATGGGCGTGGCGGCATGCTTACCGGGAATTGAAATACTGTTGGAAACCGGCATGGAGACGGTGGAATCTCACGTGCTCGACCTGACGGCATACTGCATCGACGGTCTGCAAGAACGGGGAATAACGGTGCGCACGTCCAGTGATCCCGCACTGCGTGGGGGCGTGATAGCCGCTGAAATCGACGATGCGGGCGATCTCCAAGCCTACCTAACTGCGCAAGGCGTGGATACCTACTTCCTGCGTAATCTCTTTCGCGTCGACCCGCACATCTTCAACGACCGCTCGGACATAGACCGCTTGCTCGCAGGGATTGACGCCTTCCGCGCAAGCCAATAGTGCACCGATGCGTCTGTCTGGTTGAGCGAGAGTAGAAATAGCACGAGACGAAGAGGCGGGGGACAAGCCCCCGCGCTACGTTGCGGCAGCGGTGCGCTGGCTCGCGATGACGGCACGAGCCTCGAAACCTTGAATCCGGTAGCGCAGGTTTGCAACCTGCGGCAATCCAAAGTGCCGTCGAAGTTTCCCGCCGTTCTGGTTACTCCTCGAAACGTCAATGCTACGCCACTGAATTGCTTGTTTTGCTCACACATCCAGTGGCTTGGCGACAAAACTCTTGTCCGATTCTCTGATGAATCTCCACGGCCCTCAGAGCACCTTGGCGTCGCAGTCCACTAAAATAGTAAACGTCCTTACGAAGGAATTGTATCGGTACATTAAGGAAGACCAAATGCGAGTCGGACTAGTCGGTGCTGGGGGCATGATGCAGATCACGCATCTGCCGTCGCTGTTACAGATTGCAGACGTAGAACTGGTCGCGATAGCGGAGTTGGACCGCGCCCGCGCGGAAGCGTTGGCGGCTGCGTACGGAATACCACGGATTCTCGGTAGCGCGGAAGAGCTCGCCGCCCATGCGGAACTGCTCGACTGCGCCGTAGTCGTGACGCTAAAGGAACACCACTCAGCAGCCATCATCCCCTTCCTCGAAGCCGGTGTTCCCGTATTCACCGAAAAGCCGTTGGCAGGCTCACGCGCGGACGCCGAGAAGATCCACGCTGCCAGCGAGCGCACCGGCACGCCGGTCATGGTGGGCTACATGCGCCAATTCGACCCTGCCGTGCAGCGAGCGAAGGAACTGCTTGCGAAAGGCTGCATCGGGGACATCCGCTTCGCCCAGTTCCGCGACTTCGGCGGCAACTGGCAGATGGGAGCGGCGGCGCTCCATTCCTTGCCCATTGCGCCGCCACCGGCTAAACTCCCTGCAGCCTTCACCGCGTCTTCTCCCTCCCAACCGGAGCCAATCAAACGCGCGCTCACCGAGTTGATCGAAGTCTGGGTGCACGATGTCAACATGATGCGACACCTGCTCGGCGATCCGCAGGGCATTCGCTTCGCCTCCCTAGGCCCGCCCCGCCTCGCCGTCCTCGATTACGGCGCGCATGAGGCCGTGCTGGAAGTCGGACAGTCAACGTACGCCAATGCACCCTGGGACCAGGCGGCCACGATCTACGGAACTGAGGGGCGCATAGATCTGGTGCACACGCCGCCGCTGCTCTTTCGCCAACCCTCCGCCCTCACCCTGCATACGCCGACCGGTTCCACGCGCCTGGACGTGCCGGCGCGGGAGGCATTCACGGAGGAGATTCGCTACTTCCTCCGCTGCGTGCAGCAGGACATTACTCCAACTCCAGACGCTGCGGAAGGCGTCGCCGACATGGCACTTTGCGAGCAGATCGTCGCCGCAGCAACGCAACCGCAAAATTAACTCAGGCCGTTACGGGCAGGTTTCCGTTCTGCTCTGTCTGTCCGCGTGGGAATCTGTCACTTGCGGCCTTAGGGTCGACAGCGATGGCGGGCCCCGGTGAATTGTCGTTGATAACCGCCATCCGGCACTCTCGCGTCACGCCATTGCTATCCCGGCTCCGGGACTTTCCGCTCACTACAAACGATTGCCACCCATTTGGTGAGAGACCCGTGTGCAATTGAAACGCACTTGGTATACTAGACCAAGCATTTGGCGTCTTAAACTATGTCGGCGTCTTCTACGGAGTCGACGTCTACTACGAAGTCGATGTCTTTCGCGAAGGCGGCGCATGCACATACGCTCTGCGTAGGGGGATAGACGTATGCCCAGTGAAATTTCCGTAACCATAAACGGCACGCGCCATACGAGCAGTGTCGAACCGCGCATGTTGCTCGTGCACTATCTGCGTGACGAGCTCGGGCTCACCGGCACGCACGTGGGGTGCGACACCAGTCAATGCGGCGCGTGCACGGTCATCGTGGATGGCGCCGCGGTCAAGAGTTGTACCGTGCTGGCGGTGCAGGCCGACGGCAGCGAGGTGACCACTATTGAGGGCTTGGCGCAGGACGGCGAACTGCATCCGGTGCAGGAAGGCTTCTGGGAGGAGCACGGGTTGCAGTGCGGCTTCTGCACGCCGGGCATCATCATGACTTTGCATCAGGTACTGGACGAGCAGCCCGATCCCAGCGAAGACGAAATCCGCCACTCGCTGGCCGGCAACATTTGCCGCTGCACGGGCTACCAGAACATCGTGAAGGCGGCCCAGTTTGCCGCCCAACGCATGCAGGAGTAAGCAATAGAAAGCTTGCCGCGCAGTGTGCGCACGTGCGGTCCCAATTGCGATCCTCAAGAGCGGACAACACCTGTGCTTGAAGCACGGCGCAGCACCCAAATGCGGTTCGACTCTCATGCGTGGGGCTTTTTGCTTTACCGGGACTGCAACGATCAGTAGGAAACTCTCATGCACATGGGTTTCATGTTGGGACAGTCCTCGTAGGAGCGACAGAGGCTATTACCGTATCCAGATAGATTTGGCAGGTAGTTGGACTTCGGGCTTATCCCCTCTCCCTGAGGGAGAGGGCTAGGGTGAGGGTGAAGCACCTGAACAGAACTAAGCCGAAGGGGTTTGAGGTGCGTAAGTAAAGGAGCGAGGCGATGATCGCGGGCCAGGTATCGAAATTGATCGGTTCGCGCGTGAAGCGCAAGGAGGACCCTCGTCTCATTACCGGCGAGGGCAAGTACACCGATGACGTCATCCTGCCGGGCATGGCGTTCTTTGCGGTGCTGCGCAGTCCGTATGCCCACGCGCGCATAAACAGCATTGATACATCGGCGGCAGCGGCACACGATGACGTGTTGGGAGTGATGACCGGCGCGGAAATCAATGAGCGCTGCAGTGAGCCGTTCCCACTCTTTGCAATCTTGCCGGGTATGCAGTATCCGGAGCGCTGGCCGATGGCGGCGACGAAAGCCAACTACGTCGGCGAACCGGTGGCCGCCGTGGTCGCCTCCTCGCGGGCAGCCGCGCGGGACGCGCTCGATCTCATCGAGGTTGATTACGATCCGCTGCCCGTCGTGACGGACATGGAGACGGCGGCGGATGCCGACACGCCCGTGATCTTCGAGGAAATGGGCACCAACCTCTGCTACGAGGCCACCGACCAAGCCGGTGACCCCGACCGCGCCTTTGCCGAGGCCGACGGCGTGGTGGAGGCCCGCATGGAGCAGCCCCGCCTCATTCCCAATCCCATGGAACCGCGGGCGACGGTGGCGGACTACGAACGCAGCACCGGCAACGCCACGCTGTGGGTCACGACGCAGAACCCGCACATCGAGCGCATGGTCGCGGCCAAGATGCTCGGCATGCCGGAAAACAAGCTGCGGGTGATTGCCATCGACGTGGGCGGCGGTTTCGGCTGCAAGATCAATACGTATTCCGAATCGCTTATTGCCGTAATCCTGTCCCAGGAAGTCGGCCGGCCGGTGAAATGGGCGGAAGACCGCACCGAGCACTTCGTTGCCACCAGCCACGGCCGGGGCCAAGCGCAGTACGTGCAAGCCGCCTACAAGAAGGACGGCACGCTGCTGGGCATGAAGCTGAAGATTTACGCCGATTTAGGGGCGTACGCCCAGGTGATTTCTCACGTTATTCCCACGCTCACGCCGTCGCTGGCGCCGGGCGTCTACAGTTGCCGCGACATCGGCTGGACCACCGTCGGTGTCTTTACCAACAAGATTCCCTACGACGCCTATCGCGGCGCCGGGCGGCCGGAAGCGGCGTACATTATCGAACGGGTCATGGACTTGATCGCCGATGCTACGGGCAAAGACCCCGTGGCCGTGCGGCGCAAGAACTTCATTCCCAAGGACTCCTTCCCCTACGAAACGCCAACCGGCATGGTTTACGACTCCGCCGACTACGATGCGGCGCTTGACAAAGCGCTGGACATCGCGGGCTACGACGACCTGCGCGCCGAGCAAAAAGCCGCGCGCAAGGACGGCAAGCTCATGGGTATCGGCGTGACCGTAACGACGGAAGTGTGCGGGTTCGGCCCCGCCGCCTCTACGGGCGGTCTTGGCGGATATGAGAGCGCCACCGTACGCGTCGATCCCACGGGCAAGGTGACGGTCCTCACCGGCGCGTCACCCCACGGCCAAGGCGAGGAGACGTCGTTTGCGCAGATTGTGGCCGATGATCTCGGCGTGCCCTTCGAAGACGTGGAGATCATTCACGGCGATACGAGCATCGTCGCCCGCGGCGTCGGCACCTTCGGCAGCCGCACGCTGGTGGTCGGCGGCACGGCGATCTTGAAAGCCAACGAGCAAATCAAGGAAAAGGCCACGCGCATCGCCACGGCGATCTTGGAGAATAGACTCGAGGACACATTGGACCCGCAACTCGTCACGCTGGAAGACGGCTTGTTCTCCATTCAGGACATGCCGGACCAGTATGTGACGTGGGCCGAGATCGGGTCTGAAGCCTACGACGGCCAGTTGCTGCCGGAAGACGAGCAGCCCGGCTTGGAAGCGGTATCCTTCTGGGAGCCGCCGGGACTGACGTTCCCCTTCAGCGCGCACATTGCCGTGGTCGAAATCGACCAGGATACCGGCGAAGTCTCGTTGAAGCGGTACGTTTCGGTAGACGACTGCGGCACCGTCATCAATCCCACCTTGGTGGAAGGGCAAATCCACGGCGGTCTGGCGCAAGGTATCGGCCAGGCGCTGCTGGAGCAGGCGGTCTGGGACGACGAAGGCCAACTTGTGTCCGGTTCGCTCATGGACTACGCGATGCCGTTCGCCCAGGAGTTTCCCATGTTCGAGCTCGACCGCACGGTGACGCCAAGTCCCGTGAACCCGTTGGGCGCGAAGGGCATTGGTGAGATGGCGACCATTTCCGCCACGCCCACCGTCGCCAATGCGGTGGTGGACGCGCTCTCGCACCTCGGTGTGACTCACGTGGACATACCCATGACGGCGGAGCGCATCTGGCGAGTCCTGCAAACACACGGCCGAAGACGAAGAGGAGGCCGCTCATGATCCCGCAAGCGTTTGATTACTACGCACCCACGTCCGTTGCCGACGCCCTGCGGCTGCTGCGGCAGCATGGGGACGACGCGAAACTGCTGGCGGGCGGCCATAGCCTGCTGCCCATCATGAAGCTGCGGCTCAGCACGCCGCAGTGCCTGATCGACCTCGGCAGAATATCCGAACTGCGCTTCATCAGCGAGGCGGATGACGGCTGCCTGGTGATTGGCGCCATGTCGACGTATCACGACATCAAGAACTCTGCGCTGGTGCAGGCGCGCGTGCCCGCGCTGGCGGAGGCGGCCGGTGAAGTAGGCGACGTGCAGGTGCAAAACAAAGGCACCATCGGCGGCAGTCTGGCCCACGCCGATCCGGCAGGCGACTTCCCCGCCCTGGCGCTGGCGATGGATTTCGAGCTGGTGACGGCGACGGCCCGTTCGGGCCGCACCATCGCTATCGACCGCTTCTTCCGCGACCTGCTGACCACGGCGCTCCGGCCCAACGAGATTCTGACCGAGATCCACATTCCTGCTCTCCCGGCCGGCACCGGCGTTTCCTACCAGAAGCTGCCGAATAAGGCCTCCCACTACGCCGTGGTGGGCGTGGCGGCGGCGATTACGGTGGGCGACGACGGTGTGTGCACGGAAGCCCGCATCGGCGTAACCGGCGCCGGCCCCACGGCCGTCCGGGCGCGCAACACGGAGCGCATCCTCAAGGGCAAGCACATCGACGCGGCAGTCATCCGCCGCGCCGCCCGACGCGCAGCCGCGAACATCGAGGACCTCAACGACGACCTCCACGCCTCGGCAGAGTACCGCGAGCACCTGACGACGGTATTCGCCGCGCGGGCAATCGAGGAGGCGCTGTCGCGGGCCGGGTGAATGAGACCGAATCTGAGAGTAACGGTAGGGGCACGATATATCGTGCCCCTATGTTTATTGTCGAACTCTAGAGTTTACCCGTGTTATTCTTGAGACCAAAGTCCGGATGAATGGTTAATTCGGAGTGTGCCACACCACGGAATGACCGCTTTACTGGCGGGAACGATACCGTGTGAGACGTCGAACCCCAGGTGCAACCAAGCGTTCGGTTGAGCGGACGACTAGACATGCTTCTGAGGACACAACGACGAACAGGATGTTCCAAATGGATGCACATGACATCATGGCGCTGATAGGCCGCGCCCCCTGGCGTGAGGCGGTAATGTTCAGGGATACGTGGCCGCATGAATACGTTGTCATCAAGAAGGACGGCCAAGAAGCATTGCTGGCCGCGTTCTGTGAGCGCATCACGCGCGGAGAGGGCGTGGAGTGCGCGTTCTTCGGCCAGAGGCGGATGTACCTCTTCTTGGGTGATCACAAATACTGGACTATGACGGATTGTGCCGATATTGACTTAGCAACAGATGACTATGTGCTTAATCGGGCTCTTCTGTACCGTGACCGCCGGGACTTCGTGATTCAACCTGGAGACACTGGGAAGCGATAGGGAGTCAAAATGGGCAACTGCGAGGATGAGTTTGAGCAATTGGATGTCCGCACCAAGTTTCCGGATGAGGCGCTCGACTTCACCCCCTGGCTCGCCAAGAACCTACAAATGCTGGGCGATGCAATCGGACTAAGACTGGAATTCGTCCAGAGGGAGGTGCCGGTGGGACCGTACTTCCTGGACATCAAGGCGAAAGTGGCCGACGGCGGCGCGCTAGTAGCAATTGAGAACCAACTGGAAATGACCGACCTGCACCATCTCGGGCAACTGCTCACTTACGCCACCGGATGCGACGCACGCGTCGCAGTGTGGGTCGCGCCGTACTTCGGCTACGAGCACGCGCAGGCCCTGCACCGGCTCAACGAATGGACGAAAGACAGCATCCGGTTCTTCGGTGTCAAGCTCGAGGTCATCAAGCAGGCTGTTGGCGACCCTGCGCCTCGGTTCCGCAAGGTCGTGTGGCCCGGCGGCTGGAACAAAGAAGCGACACTCCAACAGGGAGAGATGGACCCAGAAAAACTGAAGCACAATGAGTTCTTTTGGCCACTGGTTGAGAAGTTGCTTAGAGAGGGCTTTGCCGAGAAGGCAATCCAGGAGTTTAGCTACGCCGATCGGTTCTTTCCCTCCCACCTCAGCCCGGCGATCGGGTACGCGGCGTCTATCGAAAAAGGTGCCTGGGCATTGCTGCGTATCCGCATGAAAGATAAGAAGCTCACCAAGCACATTTTCGACACGTTGCAAGTCGACCAGACGGACATTGAACATAGCATCGGCGCCGAATCCACTCTTGACTGGCACTGGCTTCGGTATGACCATTATACGTTCTCAACCATAGGCATCAGGAGAGATGGATCGATAAATGATCCTGATGAGAAGCTGAAGGAAACCAGAGCGTGGATGCTTGATCTCCTCCCCAAGCTCAAGGAAGTCTTTGACCCGCGAGTAGCGGATATATTGGATTCTCTATAACCATCGGAATCATCGTTGGTTGCAATCGCCTTTACTCGACAAACGCAGTGTCCGCGGCCTCAACGTAGGGGCACGATATATCGTGCCCTTACGTTTGTTGTTTTTGTAATTCCGCAATGACGGCGCAAACAGTGCTTGTTTCATGGTCGTCCGGCAAAGACTCGGCCTGGGCGTTGCACGTGCTGCGGCAGCAGCCGGACCGGTACGACGTGCGGGGTATCTTCACGACGGTGACGCCGCATTTCGACCGCGTGGCGATACAGGCGACGCCGGTGCCGGTTTTGCGGGTGCAGGCGGAGAGGCTGGGTCTGCCGCTCTACGAGATACCGATTCCCTATCCGTGCTCCAACAAGGAATACGAAGCGGCCATGGCCGCTTTTCTCGATAGGGTACGTAGTTTGCCGCCGGACCTGAGCGCAGACATCTTTGCCTTTGGCGACCTATTCCTGGAGGATATTCGCGCCTACCGCGAATCCAAGCTCGCGGGCACGGGCTTCGACGCCATCTTTCCCGTCTGGGGCATGCCGACGGCGGACTTGGCGCAGACGATGCTGCATTCAGGGTTGAAAGCTATTGTCACGGCGGTGAGCCCGACGTCCAAGCTTGATCGCAGCTTTGCCGGTCGCTGGTTCGACCAGTCGTTTCTCGACGACCTGCCGGAAGGCACCGACCCGCTTGGCGAGAACGGCGAGTTTCATACCTGCGTCGTGGCCGGGCCGATGCTCAATCGGCCCATCCCCGCGCGACCCGGCGCAATCGTCGGCCGGCCGGTCAGCCGCCACCACGACGGCACCGGCGGCACAGTCACCGCATGGTACGCGGACGTGGAATTGTTGGAAGAGTAGGGCGTACGTCCAACGAGGATCAAGAGGACTGACTTTCTCAACGATGCGCAGTAAGGATCGCCTTGCCTACAACGTAGGGGCACGATATATCGTGCCCCTACGGCCATTAAGCGAGCCGCTGAGATGCCGCTAAGAAGCCGTTTCCCTATCAGTTGAGAGGGCAACACAAGTCAACCGATCGGCGCTTCCCACTCACGCCGGCGCCAGCGGCAGGTCGAGAAACTCCGCAAACACTGCCAGATACGGTTCGCCGCCGACATAGTGAATGTCGTTGTGGTCGGCGCCGGGAACAAAGTAGAGCTGCTTGGGCTCATTGGCGGCGGCGTAAAGGTCGTCGGCGTGGCGTAGCGGCACGGTCCTATCGCGGTCGCCGTGGATGATGAGCACCGGCACATGAACAGCGGCGAGGTGTTCGCGGTTGCTATAGCGGGTATAGAGCAACGGCCCCAGCGGCAGGAACGGGAATTGCACCCGCGCCATGTCCGGCGTGGAGGTGAAGGAAGACTCCAAGATCAGCCGGTACGGCGGTGCTTCAGTGGCAAGATGCGACGCCACCGCGCCGCCCAGCGACCTGCCGTAGTAGACGATGCGGTCGGAGTTCACGTCGTCACGGCTCTGCAGGTACGCCAGTGCGTCGCGCCCATCTTGATAGAGGCCGGGCTCCGAGGGTCTGCCGCTGCTCTGCCCATATCCGCGGTAGTCGAAGATGAAGAAACTCACGCCCAGCCGGTCGTGCAGCAGCTTGATGAACTCCACCCGCCCGGGATGCGACAGGTTGCTCGCGTTGCCGTGAAACCAGAGGATGGTAACGTCGGTGCGGCCGGGCACGAACCAGCCATGCAGCCGCCCCTCTTCCCCAAACCGGACCTCCTCATAGGCGAGGCCGATGTCTGCCGGCGTCATGTAGGTCTCGTGATCGGGAAAGTAAATGAAGGCGTCTTCCAGCCGCATCACCCGCGCCAGCACGACGAGCCCGGCCAGAACGACAATGACGACGAGGAATCCTGTACCCATGTTTCGTATCGTTCTTATGAAAGAAACAAGCATTGGCATATAGATGTAGATTCATCATACTAGAGGAGGATGAACGTGGTGATCTTGTGCGTCGGACTGCTAAAACTAGGGCAGCGCAATCCCTCTCCAAACCGGCGTGGTGTGCAGAAGGCAGCGGAATAATGAATCCTGAATCAGGCATCGAGCCCCAGAGTTGGCAGACCCTACCCGCCTACACTGTCAGTGAAGCTGCGAAACTGGCGGGAACGACAGCGCCTACCGTGAGACGTTGGATTTGGGGCAACGAAATCGCGCCCGTATTCGGTAGTCAATCGGCAACTGCGGGTCAACCGGCATCAATCTCCTTTCTCATGCTGGCAGAAGTCTTGGTGGCTGTAAGGTTCCGGCGCAAAAACATCAAGCTGGAAACAGTGCGCCAAGCACACACCTTTGCTTGCGACTTTCTCAAGGTGTCACATCCATTTGCCTTTAGCGAATTCGATACACTTGGCGGCCATATTATGCATGAGTTCTCGCTGCAGACTGGCGAGCCGGCACTGTATCGCGCTCTGGACACAGAAGGCATGCAGGCGGCTCTGCCTATGCCTGTCTTAGATCGGTTCATGCAGTTGGACTTCATCGAAGAGCGCGGACTGGCGGCGCGCTGGTTTCCACTCGGCCGCGACGTGCCTGTAGTCGTAGACCCTCGTTTTGCTGCCGGCCGTCCTACTATAGTGGGCAGTGGAATCCGGGCAGAGACGATTCTAACGCGATTCTTCGAAGGTCGCGAGAGCATCAGTGCAATCGCCGATGACTTCGAACTAGACGACAGGGTGATTGAGCTGATCATCCAACACGAGAAAGCCCTTGCGGCGTGATCCTGTTCTTCGATGAAGATATGGGCACAGCCATTCCCAGGTTTCTTAAGGGCGCAGATCGGGATGTGGATGTTCGATGGCTCCGCGCACAGTTTCCTAACGAAAGCGACCCACGCCGCCAGGACGTAGGATGGTTGGCGGAGGCGGGACGACAGGGCTGGTTAGTAATCTCATGCAACAAGAAAATGCTCTCGGTGGTATTTGAGCGCCAAGCGATTCTTCAGCACAAAGTGGGCATTGTCTTCTTTGCAAGTGGTCAGATCGGGCGGCTCCCGATGATGCGCGCGCTTCTCCGAAAATGGGAATGGCTCAAGGCTGCGGACCTGTCTGAACCTCGACCGTTTGCATATTCCCTCTATGCCAGTGGTCGGACTCGGCATATAAGCCTCTAGTCCAGGCTGGTACTTTTCCAGGGACCAATGTCTGGCAGAGCCATCTGTCCTACCCCCGGTCGGGAATGTGCTGGTTGGCATGCCAGAAGGAATCTTCCGGCAGCGGGTCCGGTGATTGCTGCATGGAGTTAAAGTCCTTGAGCGCCGGCAGCACGTCGGCTTCCCAGATGTCCTCGATGTCCGCAAAGGTCAGGGTCTTCCGCGTCGGCTGCACGCGGTCGTATTCCGCCAAGAGTTCGTTGGCGCTTGCGCCGAGGCTGGCCACAATGTCGGCGTGCATGCGTTCACCGGCGCGGCGGTCGGATGCGGTGGCGTCGTCGCCCATGGCGAAGTGCGGTCCGGGCGTGCCGACCGGCGGAATGCGGGTGAGGTCCACGCCGCCGGGCGTTACCGACCACAGCAGCGACGTTTCGCCGCGTCCGGCGTGACCGCCCATGCCTTCATCGTCTTCAAAGCGCGACTCTTCCGTGCCCATGCCAATCGGCATATGACAGTGCAGCCGTGTGGCCACGTGCCGTTGCATTATCTCCACGAAAACCGGAATGTCCGGGCTGTGGGGTCCGGCGTGGCCGGAGAATATGATGGCCCCGTGAAACCCGTGGGCGTCCACGGCCCGTATGTGGTACGCCATATTCTTGAAGAACATCCACGGCGGCACGGACGTAAGCCACGTGCGGTTATTGCCGATGGTGCGATGCCCCCAGTTGGCGGACGTTCCCGCCTCGTGATTGTGCCAATATGTAGTCGGCATCACGATGCCGCCGTATTGTTCCGCCGCCTGGCGCATATGCCCTTCGGGCCGCAACGCGTCACACCCCACTACGTTCTGCGGCCCGTGCGGCTCGCACAGCCCATAGGGCATGTACACCACCGGAAACGCCGCAATCGCCGCCTCCAACTCATCCCGGAACATCAATTCCCAACGGACTTCTCGCTGTTGCACTTTCAATGACTCCTCTTTGCAGGCCGCTGCTGACCGTAGTCAGCAGCGGCCCTTTCATTTTGTTCTTCCTTTACTGCCAATTCATGCTGAGACTTTCCTGCCAACTGATCGTCAAATGGCATAACGTAGGGCCACGGCGCCTACCAACGCTAGCTTGAGTTGCCCTCACTCTGTCCACACATATGCTAGCTCTTATGTGTAAAGGTCCAAGACGATGCGTCACGCGGTCTTCTCCAACTCCCATACGATCACGATGGGCAAGCCCTTCACGGCGGACTCTGTGAGATCGGGCATTTGCTCAGCGAATCCCATTGTAGCGATTTCTCGATCTCCCCAGAGCGGCTCTCGGCATTGCACGACGTCGAGACCTGCATTTTGAAAAACAGTGAGATAGTCCGATGCCAGGTGGACATGGTTCCTGACAACCCCATACTCAGTCTCGCTTTGCCGGTAGCCGCCGTGCACGCCGAGCAGCACCATCAGGGGGTGAACGTCGGAGATGACTACGTGCCCGCCGGGACGCACGACTCGGGCGAGCTCTCTCATGGGCGGCCCCAGGTCGGCGCAGTGCGTCAGCGCAAGCGTGCAGACGGCGACATCCATCGCCCCATCGGGCAATGGAATCTCCTTAAGATCGGCAGTCTCGAACCGCGCTGACGGCACCCTTGCCTTGGCTATCTCCAGCATCTCAGGCGTAGCGTCGATGCCCGTCACCTGATGGCCCAATGATGCCAGGTAAGCGGCATGCCTGCCGGTGCCGCAGGCAGCGTCGAGTGCTGCGCCCAGGGGGTAACGCGAGAGTAGCCCGTGCACCAGCGGCTCTTCGGCGAGAATTATCGGGTTGCGTTCAGTGTCGTAGCCGGCGGCCCATTCGGCATAGCCCGCCGTAACGGTACGCTCTCCTACTGCGATGGGGTTCGACCAGGGAGCCTCTTCGTAGTCTCCGGAAATCTCTAGAATTTTCCGCGCGCTGGCTCTGACGGTGGCGAGATCCAGCATCCAGGACCGCAGAATCGCAAGACCCTGCAACCCCAGGATGAAGTCACCGAATCTCACTTGGTCGGGCATCGCTGGGTCTCCTTTGGCTAGGGGCACTTACTTTCAACGAAAGCTCTATTCGATAAGGTCTGAGAGCGACCCAATGGTCATATCCGGGCGAACTGTGGCCCCATCCGGTAGACCGCTTCCCTGCGCATCTACCCAAACGGCGTAGATGCCCACCTGTTGCGCGCCCCGTATGTCGGCATCCAGATTGTCGCCGACCATCCAAGCTTCAGAGGGCTCTGCACCCAGCTCACTAAGAGCGTTTCGATAGGCTCTCTCGTCCGGCTTGCCGATCCCAAACTCCCCCTCGATCTGTATGTGATCGAAGTAGCCTGCTAGGGAGAATCGCTCGATTTTAGCTCTCTGTCCTTCAGCGTCGCCGTTCGTGATCAGACCTAAGCGAATGTTTGCCATCCTCAGACGCAGCAGCGTCTCGATGGCTCCCGGGAACGGTCGCATCGCCTCATCCCTGATGTAATTGTAACGCTCACCCATTTGGGTTAAGAGCAGCGAATCTGGAATGTCGAACCGGGCAAAGGCACGCAGCAAGATATAGCGCCGAGCCAGACCGAGATCGAGACGGCCCCTGCGCGCGCGCTCCGCATCGCTCCAATACCAGTCCCGGGCTTGAAGCACGGCAGCCTGGAGCTCCTCTGCGGGTACGTCTCCCAGACTGCCGGCAAACTCGCGGCAGAGCTGAAGCCAGGCCTCATCGGGATCGATGTACCAATCTAGGATCGTATCGTCGAGATCGAGAAGAAGTACTTTGGGCAGATCCTTCATGTGGGCAATTATAGTTGTGTGGGAAGAGTGAAGCCACAATGGAATGGTCGCCGAGATGCGGATTGAAGGCGCAGTGACACGCCACCTCGGCGTTCGGCTATACTGCACAGAACAGTGTCACTCCATGCAATTGAGTCTGCGCAACAATGCAGCGCGTTACGCGATGATCTAACCGGCGTCTGGCATCGAATTGCGGCTTGGGGTGCCGCACTCTGCCCGACGGAAGCAGCTTGGAGCAAAGCAAAAGAGGATGATCGAGTATGGCGACCCTTACGTACGATGCCGAGAACAGCGTATACGACTTTGAGACTACCGAATTGAAAGGCTCCCTGCGGGCGCAGTCGCCGGATCCGCAGGTGGATATCCGGCATGGGATCAGCGATCTGGTGCATAAGCCGAGCGGGGTATCCATCATTCATCCCAAGTACTCGGCGCTCAATCTCTTTCGGCTGTTCGCGACGCATACGGGTCTGGGCGAGCCGCGCCTGTTCGAGCGCACGGTAAGCGTCGACGGTGACACGTTGACAGTGCATTGGGGTCCCGCCGACGAGCACTTCGCCAGCATCGAGGCGGTGTATCAGGTCAAGGAGCCGAACCTCATCGACCTGACGATTACGGTGACCGCCGAGGCGACGTACGAGAGCTACGAGATTTTCTTGTCAAACTACTTCGATCCGCCGCTGCTGGCGCACGTGTATCTGGCCACGGAACGCTACACCAAGGAGCCCGGTGAGGAGGAACTCGTCGCGCCCCAGGAGAACCCAGTCTTCAAGGGCATGGGGCTGGTGTACACGCGGGACGCCCATGCGGCGCGGCGTTGCGTGGACGGCCGCTGGGAGCGCAAGGAGCTCGGGCATCCCACGGCGCAGTTCCGCCCGCAGCGCGAGTATGCCGTGCCCGTGGCGTTTCAGGCCGATATGGAGCGGCGCGTGGCGGCAGTGCTGATGTCGCGGCCCGAGGACTGCTTTGCGGTGACCAGCGGCTACAACACCGACGACCCGGAAGACGCGTGGAAGGCGCAGAATCCGCTCTACTTGTCACTGTTTGGCAGCGACTTCGTGCCGGGCACGGAGCGCACGGCCTATGTAAGGCTGGCGATCACGGCGCTGGATGACGCCATGTCGCAGCCGCTGGCGCTGTATCGGGAGTTCTTGGCGGACGTGAGTTGATGATATCTAGGGATTTGGTAGGTCTTGTTGAGTTAGCGCCGGTTGCTTCGCGGATTTGAGGGGATCAAGGCATTCCAATTCTCGACCTAACGCTCTAAGCTTGGGTGAGGCCTCGTGTTCGCACCCGGTGCTGCTTAATGAGTCTGACCGAAGTGTTCTTGGCAAAAAGAGAACAGAAGGGAAATAGAATGACCATTCATGACCTTGCCCGCATTCTCAGAAATGTCCGTATGGACGGCGAATGGGACAGGAGAATGGCCTGCAACATACACCTATTCAGCATCCACTATGCAGAAGAACTCAAGGGCAAAGATTTAGCAGAACTCGTAAGACTTGCAGGCATTCCTCAATCATTCAATCGGGAAATCAGCAAGGGAATCAAGTTAAGCGATTACGTTCATCTCTCCGATGCTGCAATTCGAATTCTGGATAGGGCTGATCGACCTTAAGGCAAGTTAGCTTTGGCGGAATATCAACGCCGCTTTTCTCAAGTGACGGGAGCTGGCATTCCGTCTCAAAACTCAGTGGTGAGCAAAAAAAGGGCAACAAGCTCATGAAAAAGCTACGTATCGCCGTCATAGGCGCGGGTTCGGGCCCGGGTGCGCGGGCGCGCGGGTGGATTGAGACCGTGGCGAGGCTGACCGACCACTTTGACCTCTGTGCCATTTGCGATATCAATCCGGCAGTGGCAGAAGAGATTTCCGCGAAGCACGGCGTCAAGCAGTCTTTTACCAATGTTGCCGCCACGCTGGACGAGGCCAAGCCCGACCTGGCGCTCATCCTGGTGCCCACCGACGGCCAGTCGGCAGTGGCCGTGGAGGCAGCGAAGCGCGGCATCAACATCATCACCGAAATCCCCTATGGCATCACCTTGGAAGTTGGCGACGCCATTCGCGACGTCTGCCAGGAAAACGGCGTGGTGTGGGAGATTGCCGAGCAGGTCTGGCTCTGGCCGCAGGAGCAGCTCAAGGCCAAGATCGTCGAATCCGGCTACATCGGCCAGGTCTCTATGTCCCGCCTCTGGTACGCCAGCGGCGCGTACCACGGCTTCAACGCCGTGCGCATGATCCTGCAGGATACGGCACGGCGGGCTCTGGCATACGTGACTGAATCACCGACCGATCAGTATCTGACCTACGGCGGCGAGCAGTCTACGACGGTGGTCTGGGAGGCCATGTGGATCGAGTACATGCAGGGCACGATGTGCCTTTACGAGCGGGCGCCGCGGCCGTTTACCAAGCACTCCCACGCCAACCTCTGGGAAATCGAAGGCTCCAGCGGGCATCTCTCGGGCCGCGACGTAGTGCTGCTGGCCGGCGAGCCCGATCAGCCACAGACGATACGCGAGCAATACCTGAACGACGGCGAGCAGGTGCTGGACTACGTGTATCTGGACGGCGCGCCTGACCTACGGTGGGAAAATCCCTACAAGGCGTACGGCATTGGCAACCTGGACGATGTGGCAAAGTCAGAGATTCTTACGAGCACACACCGTTCGATTACGGAAGGCACGCCGGTGCAGTACGGTCCGGCAGGCGCCCGCGCCGACCTGGAACTCTCGTTCGTCATGGCCGAAAGCCAGCGGCTGGGGAACACCTGGGTGGACGTGCCGCTGCCGGGACCGACGGAACTCTCGGAGCGCATCGAGCGCCTGTTCGTGGAGACCTACGGGCACGATCCCATCGCCGGTAGCCGCGAGTTGCTGGAAGTGCCGATTGGCCGCCTAGGCGTCTGGTGGCCGGCGGCGCAGTGGCTGTGATGCGCAGGTTACAAACCTGCGCTACCGGAGGGCATAGTCGTATCAGGTGCATTCAATAGTCAAGTGGGTTAGGGTGCGCCCTCCGATAGTCGTTTGCCTCACCGTAAGTGGCGCGTTCGATCCGTCATTCCCGTGAAAACGGGAATCCATCTGGTCTTGATTGCGGGACCCATTGCATTTTGAGAATCCCTGGCATTCTTCCCACGACGAGAGCGAGATTTACGCCCAAGAGCGGGGGACAAGCCCCCGCGCTACATGGAGTGCGCCTTGATGCCTTCATTCCGGCTCCCGCACCTCCGTCATTCCCGTGAAAACGGGAATCCATCTTCCCAATTGGTCACTGGGCCAGTCCCAAACACACGTCTACCAGACAATCCGCCCGCGCCACCCCTGGACTCCGGCTTCCGCCGGAGTGACGGAATGAACCACCCTCCCCACCGTCAGTTTCGCGCCCAAACCGTCGGTTCCGTGTGGGCTCGCTCCCGCACGAGACGCAGAATTCATCAAGATCGCGCCATCCCCCGGTTACTCGCGCTATTCGACACGCCTCGTTCTTCTACACGCCGCTTGCAGCCGTTGCCGCCGCGAATGTGTACTCCTCAAACTCATTCTCACAGGGGCGTCCGTATGCGATGAGCATGCGGCGTTCGGCGGGAATCATAACGTAGCCAATTACGGTGTGCATGTCTGGGCCGTGCTGGCACATGGAGGTAGGATCGGCGTGGGCGCGCGCAATTGCAAACACTTGTTCCAGCGAGTGCGGCTGCTCGGCCGTCAACTTTGCCAGCAGGTCGAAGCGGCCGTGGCTGTTGGTCATGAACGACTCGTTATTCTCGCGGAGCATGGGTTTCACCTCGTTGACCAAGCAATGGTTGGAGGCCCAGATGGCATGGTCGTCGAGATGGCGCACGCCCATAGCGGTCGGCGTGCGCTCGATCACCGCCGCAGTGCCCGCGGGATCGGTGAATACCATATTGTGCCCGTGGGACATGATCGGCGTGTGTGCGACCAGATCTATGGCGCCGGCCACGTCCTCGGGGTACTGGAGAAAATAGCGCAACGCCACGTTGGCGGGCAGGCCGCGGTCCCAATCGCTGTCGTCATTGGGCAGGCTGCCGCCGCCGTACGTTAGTCCAGACTCATTGATGCCGGCGTTCATCCACGCGGTACCGGCCCACGTCACGCCGATGAAGTCGTGACCGGAATCGGGATGCGCTTCCAGGTACACATGGAATTTCAGCGCGCCAGGGCTCACGTCGTTGGACTTGTAATGAACGACACCGTGATCGGGCGTGACGAGCACAAAGTTCGTGCACGCCTGCTGCATGCGCCCCAACTCCTGGCAAGAGTTGTAGGCGAGCAGGTCGTCATAGGGAACATTCGCGCCGTCGGCGATGCCGTGCAATTCCTCGAGCGCTTCAGGGAAGACCTGCTCCATATTGCGTTCGACCTGCCCAAGCACCCGCGCTTTGTGATCGTCGGCAAATCTCCCCTCGGGAGCTACCATTTGAATGGCATCCGCGACCAAGTCGGCGAACGCCTCGCCTTGTTGGCGGCCCATCGAGTACGGTGTGCCGCTCAAAACCACCTTACGCATTGTTCTGCTCCCCTCGGTTTCGTCGTGATTCTTACGAAACGGTAACCAATCTTAGTTGTTTGCGATTTGCTCCCGTTTCTTCTCCACTACGTTTTCGTACGCTCAATTTGCCAGTGTAGCCGCGCTGCCCCGCGATATCCACTTATGCGGCTAGGCGTCAGCAAGATGTGGTTTCAGCACGTCATCGAGCAACTCTACCAGATAGGGCGTCACATTCCAGAACTGCTTCAATCGCATGTACTCCTGCGCGGCGGCGCTGTCGCCGGGCGCCTGCGTCTTCACGGCGCGGATGAGGAGATTCCTTGACGTATGCTCCGGTGAGACAAATTCAACGACGTCGGTTCTGTAGCCCATGATGCGCAGCACCACCGCGCGAAAGGCGTCGGTAAGGATGTCGGCGGTGCGTTGCTTGAGAATGCCGTGTCGCAAGACCGGCTGAAAGTCCGGATGGTGCACCCGGTCGTGCAACTCGTGCTGGCAGCAAGGCGCAGCCAGGATTACACTGCCCTGCCTGCGTATGCCTTGCGCAATGGCTTCGTCAGTAGCGGTATCGCACACATGCAGACTCAAGACCACGTCCGGCCGGGTTGCCGGTTGGAAATCCGCAATTCTGGACTCGTGGAATTCCAGGCCTTTCCACTGCAGGGACTCTTGCAGCCGACGGCACTTGGCGATGCTTTCCGCATCGGAATCCACGCCTATTACCTTTGTGGGCCGTCCTTGCACGTGGTTGGCGTAGTGGTAGGCGGCGAAGGTCAGGTACGCACTGCCGCAACCGTAATCGATGATGGAGAGCGGATGGTCCGAATCTTCCGCGTTGGGCAAGGCGTTCCAAAAGTGCTCCAGGAATGTGTTCACCTGCCGAAACTTGCCCCGCATCGCGGGACGCACGTTGCCCGCACGGTCGGTAATGCCGGTCGTCCACAGGAACGTATCGGGTTTCCCCACAGGCAGCGCATGCTGCTTGGTGCGGTTGTGGGTCAGATCGGGTTCGGGTTGCCGGCGAGAGGGCTTGCCGCGGGAGACCAGCGCCTTGCCTTTTTTAGTGATGCGGACGTGCAGATCGCCGGTAGTCGCCTGCACGTGAAAGTTGCTAAAGGGGGCGCCAAGCACTTCGTCCAGTTCAGCAAGCGCGGCGGCATCGTCATGATTCTTGGTGTGCGCCTTCTTGCCGTCGAAATAGGTGAATTGAATATGCCGTTCGGTCTTTATGGAGACCGGACGCAGAGTTACTTTCTGCCATTGGGGGGCCCCGCTGCGGGTTTTGCCGCTGGCGGTCAATTGCAGGAAAGTCTCAGGCTGGCGCACCGCGGCGTGCAGCAGTTCGCGGTATTCTGCCGTACTTGCATCAGAAGGCATTGGTCTCAGGGTTGGGTCCGTGTGCCATTCACCGACGCTACGGGGCGGTGTCCTCAAGTGCTTCCGGCGTGCGATGGGTGCGAATGTATTCGAGACTGCGGCGGTATTGGTCTTCGGTAATGAGTTGCTTCGACATGTAGAGGTTCAGCATCACTTCAAGTCGCAGAATGGGATAGAGACTGTAGCCGTGGCGCTTCAGGCGCGCTTGGCCGCCTTGGTCGCGGTCCACGAGGACGATGGCATCGCGCACGACGAGCCCGGCCTCTTCAAGAATCGCTGCGGTCTGCAATATACTGCCGCCGGAGGTGATGAGGTCGTCAATGATGAGAACGGTTTCGCCGGGTTCATAGCGTCCCTCGATCCGGTGCTGTCCGCCCTCGCTGCGGGCATAGATCATCGGGACATCCGTAGCCAGAGAAAAAGCGGTGGCCAGATGCAGTCCGCCGAAGGGCACGCCCGCCACCAGGGTGAAGGGGTGGATCTTAGGATGCCGCATGGCCTGCCCGGAGCTGGTCTCCTGCGCGATGAGCTGGGCCGCGGCACGCAGCGAATGCGGATTGCTCACCAGTACGCGAGGGTCGATGTAAATCGGCGAGTGCACCGTGGTACGGCCCAAAGTGTAGTCACCAAATCGTACCCCGCCGAGCTGGAAGATGTCCTCGGCAAGCCACAAGTTCGAGACTGGCTGCTCCACGTCGGGTCCTTTCCCTGCGGAGTGAATGGTCGGACACACCATTATCCGCCACCTGCCTTGCGCAAGTCAATAGGGTCGCGCGGCGGTGATACGGAGTGGTCGTTCTGGCTGCGAAACGGTGGCAGTCGAGCCAAGAATTCTCGCGCCTAAACTTCATCGACGCTGCACCGGCCTCGACGCACTCTGCTGCCCAGCGACGGTTCCAGGTTCAAGGCTGCTAACTCCGCCTGTCAAGCCTCTTGTTGGGTGTGGGGTGATGTGGTAGCATGAATGCACTCTCCTATTGCTTTCCCCAAGCGTAAGGATTTGTATGGCCTCCCCGCTCAAGCAGCGCCAGTCGCGGCGTGTGGGCACCCGCAAGACCTCTGCCAAAGCTTCTGCGGCGCTGACAACCCCGCGTCTTGAGTCCATTCTCACCTCGAAGAAGCGCAATGGCCTGGAGGTTACGAAGTGGCCCGCGCCCGCGCCAACCTCACGGAACCCGCGGCAACCGCGCTCGGAGGCCAAAGCACGCTCGTTTTCCCTGCGCCGCTTTTTGCCCGGCTGGCTGGTGCAGTCAATCGTCGTGGCGGCCGTTATTTGCGCGAGCTGGCTTACGCTGCTTTGGGTCATGGTTACGCAAGATCCGGCCGAAAACAGAAGTCGCGTAATCTTCGTTATCGTTGTCTTTGTAACCATCTTCGTTACCAGCCTACCCGCCATGCACCGTTTCTTCTCCCGTTTTGCGCCTTCACGCCTGCAGCCAGGGAATCCGGTGTTGGTAGCCGGTCATTCATTTCTGCTGGCGAGTTTTCTCGTGGCCAACCTGAGCTTGCTGCTGGTGGGAAGCTGGAACGTAACGATGTTCGTCTTGATTACTGCCATCACGCTGGTGGTGGAATCTCTTTTTCTGGCACGCAAGTGAGTCTCCGAGCAGGATACGCCACCGGAAACCATGCTTGAGTCTGACGAACTCGCCCAGCTCTACGATTTGGAGTACGACGACTGGGACGAGGACAGCGCGTTCTGGCAGAGCTTTGCCGCACGCACCGGTGGCCCCATCGTTGAGCTCGGCTGCGGCACGGGACGTGCTCTCGCTCCGCTGGCGCAACGGGGCTACACGGTGACTGGTTTCGATAGCTCGCCCGCCATGCTGGAGCGGGCGCTAGAACGCTTCCAGGCGCTGGGCGTTGCAGACGAAGACGTTCAACTTGAATGCCGGTCTATGGAGTCCGCCGTCATATCCCAGCCGGTTCGCCTCGTCTTCGCCGCGCTCAATGCCTTTGCCCACTTGGCGACGCCGCTCCAGCAGACACAAACCCTCACTGCCGCCCACCGCATGCTTGATCCTGACGGCTTGCTCATCCTCGATCTCTTCAATCCGCTGACGCAGGAGTATGACGAGCGCGACCGCATGGTGACGCTGCGCAACGTCTTGGCGGACCCGCGGACCGGCGCGCCGATTCAGCAGTTCGAGATATGGGAAGTGGACCGCGAGACGCAGGTGGTGCAGACGACGTACTTGTACGACTGCTTACAGGCCGACGGCAGCATTCGCCGGGTGACAACGACGTTTCCCATGCGTTACTCGTATCGCCATGAGATCGAAGCGCGGCTGGCGCAGTGCAACTTTGCCGTGGAGAACGTCTTCGGCTCATATGAAGCCGATCCGTTTACGGGCAGCGAAGAGAAGATGATCTTCGTCGCCCGGCCGCAAGAGTAGGGTGCTCAGGCATCCAGTATCCGTCATTACCGTAAGAATAGCGTGACCAAGCGGTTCCCCCCCGTATCTGGTACGGGGCAGGCTCTGAGCAACGTCGAAGGGTGAACGGCGGAAGCGATCAACAGATTTCGATTCTCCTCTCTCCGTTCATGCTTCGACAAGCTCGTACTGAGCCTGCCGAAGTGCTCAGCACGAACGGAGAGAGCGGAGATCGTCTTCATTTGCTTGTGCAGCCTGGCAAGACCATGGTGATTGCCATGAAAATAGCATAAGGGACTCCGTCATTCCCGCGAAAGCGGGAATCTATCTTCTCTTCATCCCTGGACTCCGGCTTCCGCCGGAGTGACGGCTGACGGTCCGCCTGCCATCGGTGTTCCCAACTTTCGCGGTGGCACTGCCGTTAGGAGGGCGAACGTACATCGTGCTATTCTGAGGGTGAGATTGAGCGAGAGTGTATCGGTTCTTGGGTTAGCGTAACCGCGTATGGCAACATCGATAGAACGAAAACCGGAGTGGATCCGCGTCCGCTGGAAAGAGGGCGAGCAGTACCGCGAACTCAAGCAGATTATGCGCGGCATGGACCTGCATACCGTCTGCGAGGAGGCGCGCTGCCCGAACATCAGCGAATGCTGGAATTCCCGCACGGCCACGTTCATGATCCTGGGCGATACGTGCACGCGGGCGTGCAGCTTCTGCGCGGTGAAGAGTGGGCGTCCCGCCGGTCTGGACAAGATCGAGCCCATCCGCGTGGCCTGGGCCGTGAAGCAGATGGGCCTGCGCCACGCCGTGATAACGTCCGTGGCCCGCGACGATTTGGAAGACGGCGGCGCGCAGATTTTCGCCGAGACCATTCGCAAGGTGCGGGAGCTGAATGAGGATTGCTCCATAGAGGTGCTCATTCCCGATCTGGGCGGCAGACACGATTCGTTGAAGGAGTTGGTCGCTGCCAAGCCGGAGATCCTCAATCACAACGTGGAAACGGTGCCCCGCTTGCAACGCCGCGTGCGCCCCAAGGCCCGCTACGAACGCAGCCACTGGGTGCTGCGCACCACCAAGCAGCTCGATCCGGACATCCTCACGAAGTCCGGCATGATGCTCGGCCTGGGCGAGACCTGGGACGAAATTCTGCAAACGCTCACCGACATGGCTGAAACCGGGGTGGATATCTTCACCATCGGCCAGTACTTGCGCCCATCCAAGAAGCACCAGAAGCTGGAACGCTACTACCGCCCTGAGGAGTTCTCCGAGTTGAAAGAGATCGGTGAATCCCTAGGCATCCGCCACGTCGAATCCGGCCCCCTCGTCCGCTCCTCTTATCACGCCCGCGACCAGGTGGATACGCTGCAGGACAAGGCAGAGTAGTTGCAGTCTGCCAAGTAGACACCTGATGTACTGTCTGATTTGTCGGATTGGTCTCATACCAGCCAAGCGCTACCAGCTTTGTGCGTCATTCCGAGCAGAGCGAGGAATCTAGGGCGAACGACTGTCAAACTCCTCATTGGGACGTGCGAGCGTACCTGATATAACGGAGAGGCGGTTAGTCCCATGAAGGGTTGAGTGCGTGTTTCGGACTTGAAGATGGATTCCCGCTTTCGCGGGAATGACGGACATTACGCCGACTTTTCTGCTGTAGCGCGGGGGCTTGTCCCCCGCTCTTGGCTTGGATTAGTTCAAGCCTTGACCGAGGAATACGCACCCCGTATCAAATAGGGGAATGGCAAATCGCAAGCCTGACGAGCCGAATGGGGTAGCGATTTGTCGCGGCGACAGGCTCATGCTTCGATTGTGGCCCATAGAGGATCGACTGGCAGGTCACGATGACGGAATGGTTCGAGGCCGACTCACTTTGGATTGACACGTATCCGTACATGTTCTCGCCCGCGCGGATTGCCGCGGCCGAGGCGGAGGTGGCGCCGTTGCTGCGGCTCGTTGGCGGGGAGCCGCAGGCGGTTCTCGATCTCTGCTGCGGGCCGGGGCGTTTTGCCATTCCCCTGGCACGGCGCGGCCTGCGCGTAACCGGCGTGGACCGGACGGCGTTCTTCCTGGCAAAGGCCAAGGAACGAGCCGCGACGGAAGGCGTTGCGGTCGAGTGGGTGCAAGAAGACATGCGGACATTCGTGCGGCCCGGTGCCTACGACCTCGCCCTCAGCATGTTCACGTCATTCGGCTACTTCGATGACAAGGATGAAGACCTCACCGTCTTGCGCAATATCTACGCCAGCCTGCGACCGGGCGGCGCGCTGGTCATGGACGTGGTGGGGAAGGAACTCGTGGCCGCAGGGTTTGAGTCAAAGCGGTCGCGCAAGCACGCCGACGGCTCGGTGGTGATCGATACGCGTGAGGTCTTGGATGACTGGACGCGAATCCGCATGGAGTGGACGATCATCAGAGGTGACGACATCCGCGTCTACGCCATTCACCACACCGTCTACTCCGGCCAGGAACTGAAAGACCGGTTCGCAGCCGCCGGTTTCGCGGGCGTGAAACTCTACGGCAGCATTGAGGGCGCGCCGTATGACCGCGAGGCCGAGCGTCTCATCGCTATCGGGCGCAAGCCTGGACTATAGAGTCAATAAGCGTCTCGCCAAGCGTGCGAACATTCGCAGTGCGAGTGCGCTTCTGCGCTTCCCTGATACCCAAGGCAAGGGTGAATCTAACTTTCACCCAATGAAGTCTTGCCAACGCTGCGGCAGAGTCTTGCCCATTGCACGCAGATAGACACTGACCTTGCCGTAGAAGAGGAGCAACGCCTCTTTGTAGACCTCTAGCTGAATTTGCGGCGGCAGGCCAAAGTGACCGCGATCTATCTGGCGATTGCTAACGTCATCTTCGGAGAGTCCCTCTATGACGGTCCGCAACTCCCGGTCGAGTGCGGCATACCACGCAGACAGCAGCGCTACGCTAGAAGCCATCTCCGGTTGCTCATTGCGGTAAGAAAAATCTAGCCTGAACGTCTTGAAAGATGTTATGTAGGCCTGCTCTACTTCGCCAATCTCGCGGCAAAGCTCGCCCAGAGTGGGATTTCGCGCGGTCGGCCGATAGCCGAGATCCTTATCTTCTAGGGCTGCCATGAGTTCGTCACGCAGCCCTTGGTACGTCTGAAAGATTGGGTAATAGTGTGTGATGATGCTGTTCATCGGTAATTCCTTTGCCGCACTGCCGAGCTCGGAATTGGTGGCTCTTTCTATTGTGTACCATGCGATAATGAGATTGAACACTGAAGTCTCGTCCGAACTGATGCAACCCTGACAGGCAAGCTCGGGTCTGCTGCTTGAGTCAGCCATAACGAGTGCGACGAGCAGACTTCACTTCAGCAAGGCGAATGTAAAGTGGCGAAACAGGTGCAGGCAAAGCCGCAGATTCCGGTGCCGCGGGAAGAGATCGCCGCGGTCTGCCGGCGGTATTATATCCGCACTTTGGCCCTTTTTGGATCCGTGTTGCGCGAGGATTTTACAGCCGATAGCGATGTTGACGTACTGGTGGAATTCGAGCCGGGGCGGACGCCGGGGTTCTTCACCATTGCGCGCATTGCACGCGAGCTTTCGCCGCTGTTGGGTGGGCGCGAGGTAGACGTACGCACCTCGGAGGACCTCTCTCGGTACTTCCGTGATGAAGTGGTGAATTCGGCATTTACGGTGTATGGATAAGTCTGATTACGTGCGCCTTCAGCATATGCTGGAGGCGGCACAAGAAGCGATCGAATTTGCCCAAGGCGCCACGCGCGAGGACCTAGAATCGAACCGCATGTTGGCGCATGCCGTCGTCAGGTGTTTAGGCGTTGTTGGTGAAGCGGCTCGGCAAGTCTCTCCGGAGACTCGCGACAAACACCCTGAAATCCCGTGGCAAGACATGATAGGTATGCGCAATAGACTGGTACATGCCTATTACGACATCAACTACGACATTGTTTGGCAGACAGTGAATGAGGATTTGCCCGCGTTGGTCGAGGCGTTGGAGCAACTAGGCTTATGATAGCAGGACAACAGCACAGATGCGCTTTGGTAGACCTTGGCTTGGCGCCGTACCGTGAGGCTTGGGACTTGCAGCGGCGCTTGGTGGAGGCGCGGCATGCGGGTGACATACCCGACGTGCTTCTGCTGCTGGAGCACCCGCACACGTACACGATCGGTCGCAGGGGTGACGAAAACGAGGTGCTCGCCTCTCCGGAGTACCTGGCATCTCTGGGAGCGGCCGTAATCGAGGTCGACCGCGGCGGACTGGCGACGTATCACGGGCCGGGACAACTGGTGGGGTATCCCATTCTCGACCTGCGGCCGCGGGGCCGTGAGGTCCACAGTTACCTGCGCAATCTCGAAGAGGCGCTCATCAACACGCTGCGGGAAACCGGCATCCCGGCGCAGCGGGTCCCGCAGAAGACGGGCGTGTGGGTGGCGGACCGCAAGATTGCCTCTATCGGCGTGCGCTTCAGCCGCTGGATCAGCAGCCACGGCTTTGCTCTGAACATCACCACCGACCTGAGCTTTTTCTCCCACATCGTGCCCTGCGGCATGCCGGCGGTGACCATGACGTCGGTGGCAGAAGAGCGTTCTGCGCTTCGGGAGATACGGTCCCAGCCAAACGGATCTGCAGCCACCGCCAATGAACCTCCCGACATGGCCCTGCTCCGTTCGCGCGTGGCCCACCATCTCGCGCAGGTGTTTGGCCTGAGCTACGTTGACGACTTTCCTCTTGCTTTGGATGACATTAATGCCGCGGGGGAAGCAATCACGGTGGAATCAGCCCGCTAGAAGCATTGCTGCGACCCGCGACTTGCCGTTGATTCCGCTACCCCTACCTCGCCGTACGACCGGGAGCAATCTAGACTGGTCGTCCGTCATTCCTGTAAGTGTCAGGTAACACGCTGACAGACTTTAGGGGAGGAATGTGGAGACTATTCGGCTCGCACGCCCACTCACATGTCATTCCGATCGGAGCGCAGCGGTGTGAGGAATCTAGAGCTGTACGCCTATCGGACAACTATCGAAAGGACTCTAGATTCCTCGCTGCGCTCGGAATGACAAAAGTTGCCAACTCTGTCTAGTGAGCAGGAACTTCTGTCAACGAATTACCCGATATATGCAATTCCCGCGCACGCGGGAATCCATCTTCTCTGCGGGCGCTGGACTCCGGCTGCCGCCGGAGTGACGGACCAAGTCGCGGTGCTTCGCCTATTGCAAAGCCAGCTATTCTAAGTGCCGCGCAGACAGCGGATTCCCAAACGGCCTTCAGCCGTAGTGCATGTCTAATCCAGTCAAGAAATTACTTAACATTGGAAGGGATGACATGTGTGGCTCACTCAGCGCAACGTGCCTTCAGGTTGCTATCGCCAGAATCGTCGACGAACTACCTGGCTCCTGCAATTACCGCGAACGCCGGAATTTAGAGTTTCTCAGCGGTCCGCTCATTCACCTACTCCGTCCCGCGTCAGGGGCACCTCTCTGCTGCCCAGATGGACTCCCGCTTCCGCGGGAGTGACGGACGCTTGCCGCCGGGGCACTTCACCGGCTTGGCACGCCATCCCGCAGATCGCCTTGCTTCCGGCCCTTTACTATTTCAAGCGACAGTCCTCAAGCCAACTTGCCCGCAGCCCACCAGCGGGGTACACTTGCGCTCAACGCAGCGTACCCAACGACATCAGCCTTCACCGCCCGCTCAAGCGCAGCCCATGGCATCCACGGCCCGGTCTTCTTCGAACGTCTATGCCCTCACGTGGGTTGCAATGTCTGCCTTTTTCGTCATCCTCTTCTTCAACGTCGGCGCTGCCAATCCGCCGCGGGCGCAACTGCCGGTCTACGTAGAGAGTGAATTGGCGGCGGTGCCAATTGTCACGTCAATCGTACAGTCCACGTTTCATATCGTCTTTGCGGCAATGTTGTTGGTGGGCGGCTTCCTGGCCGACCGGTTTCGTCCCAAGCGGACCTTTATCATCGGCTTGCTCACGCCCGCGATTGCCGGTTTCTTGTTGATCGCCCAAGAGGTCTGGCTGCTCGCGATCGTGGCAGCGCTGACCGGCACTTTCTTCGCATTCCATGCTGCCGGCAGCCGGGCCTACCTCGTGCTGGCGGTGCCGCTCAAGCGCATGGGGCTGCTCGGCAACCTCTACGAATTGGGGTTTACGTTGGGCGCGGCCATTGGCAACGCCGCCGTCGGCTTTGTCGCCGCGCAGTCCGGTTTCCAATTGGCCGGCGCCATCATCGTCGTCATGGGTTTGGTCACCGCTGTCGCCGCGCAGATTTGGCTGCCGCCGGTCGCGCCCAAGGACGTGAGCGCCGCTCCCGTCACCCTGGGCAGCTACTGGGAGTTGGCGCGGCGCCGGTCGGTGCAACTCCTGCTGCTGCTGCGCGGTCTGCCGACAGTCTACTGGGCCACCGGACAACTGGTGATAGGCATCCAACTCCTGCGCTTGACGGGATCTCCCGTCGCGCCGGCGCTCTTCTACGCGGTGAGCCTCCTGACGATTGGCACCACCATGCTGCCGGTGGGCTGGGCCGCCGATCGGTGGGGTAGCGGCCTGCCGGTTCTCGTGTCTTCTGTGCTCGTAATAGCCGGGTCGGTATTGGCGGCAATCTTCGTCAACAATGCCTGGGGACTCGTCTGCGGGGCCTTCGTCGGGCATTTGGGCGCGTGGTGGCTCTCCGGGCTCTTTCCGCTCCTGGTCGCCGAAAGCGGTACCCACGATGAACAGGGCCGCCTGGTCGCCGTCACGGAGATGGCGTGGAATATTGGCGCCGTGATAGGCGCTTTGGGAGCCGGCGCGCTCTTGACCGTTCATCTCAGCGCGCCGTTCCTGGTGGCGGCGTGGCTGAACATTCCCACGCTCTTGATCGCGATGCTGGTTGCGAGCGGCGGGCACCGGGCGGTGACCGGCAAGTCTGTGGCAGCACTGGAAACCGGTTAGAATACGCAAAACGAGCAGAAGGAAAGTACAGCGTATGGTTGCGGATTTGCGCGCGCGAATGGGACAGTTCGCCTCGTGGCGATCAGTCTTGATCATGTTCGGCCTGCTCTTTCTCAACCTGACCTTCACGAGTCCGGCGCAGGGCCTGATTCCGGTTTTCGTTGAAGAGGTGCTGGAGCGCCCGCCCTTCTTTACTTCGATCGTCGTCTCGCTGCATACCGTCGTTTACGGCGCGATGCTCTTGGTTGGCGGAGTGCTCGCCGACCGGCTGGGGGCAAAGTGGACCTTGGTGCTGGGGTTCTGCGGAGCTATCGCCGTAGGTTTCATGTTGCGGCTGCAGTCGCCGTGGTGGTTGCTCATGATCGCGCCGGTCTACGGCCTGCTTTTCTCGCTCATGACCATCGGCAGCCGTACCTATCTGGCGCGGACGCTGCCCTTGGTGCAGATGGGGATTGGCGGGGCGTTTTACTTTTTGTGTCTGATAATCTCCATGGCGGTAGGCAGCGCAATTGGCGGCCGCATAGCCGACACGGCCGGCTTTGCCTCGCTGGGCCTGATCGCCATAGTCGCCGGCATTGTGCTCGTGCCGCTGACCGCCTGGCTCCTACCTTCCGTAGAAAAACAACCCGAGGACTCGGAATCTAATGAAGACGCACCCGAGAGCAAGGCCGCGTTTTCGGATTATCTCTACATGCTGCGCGATTCGCGGATACTCTCCCTTTGCGGCCTCCGCTTCTGCGCTACGTACTTTTACGGCACCATGAATTTGCTCCTGGTGTTGCAGATATTTCGGCTCACGGATTCGGTGACGTTCGTTGGCTTGTACGGCAGCGCGATCCTGTTCATCATCGGGCCGACCCAGCTTGTGATCGGTTGGATAGCGGACAAGCGCGGTCGGGAATGGCCGGTGCGCATGGCAGCCGTGCTGGTGCTGGGCGGCGCCGTGCTCATCACGCTCTTCATCAACGACGTTTGGGCGCTGGCCGCCAGCGGTCTGCTGGCCAACATGGGCGCGTGGTGGTTTTCGGGGCTCTATCCGAAGCTGGTGGCGGAAGCAGGCCCGGCGGAGGAGCAAGGGCGCCTGATCGCCATTACAGAGTTCTTCTGGGCGGTGGGCATTTTGGGCGGTACGCTCATCTCCGGCGCGCTGGCGTCGGTCTTCCTGCGGTTGCCCTTCATCGTGTGCATTCTTGTGACCATTCCCATGTTCTTGTTGGCCATGATGGTCGCGCGCGGCTACCATCGGGCGCCGGATAGCGAAGCCGCTGCGCCGGGCTAATTGGAAATCAGTTTGGCCGGGACAGTGGCCAAAACCTTGCAGCGAGCGAAGATCCTCACCCTAACCCTCTCCCGTCGCGGGAGAGGGGACGTCCTCGCAGCAGCGACAGGAGTGCGATGTTCTCAATTGGGAACGGGAGTATCCGGGGTGGTTAACGTCCCCGGGGATCATGCAAGTCTTTGCGGACAGGTGACGCTTGCGGGACGCGGAGCCAGCCATAGGTCTACGCTATAATTGAGTGCGTAGATTGAGGAATGAGAACAGGACAGCGGATCGCCTATGATCATTGACATTCACGTCCATACCCGGCTGGGGCCGGACCCGCATGGATTTGCGTATTTGCTGGATCAGGCTGCGGAACTCGACGTGACGCTTTGTGTCAATAGCCTGAGCCCCAAAGACGGTTCCGGCATGCCCGAGAGCCCCACTGAGGACGAAATCAGGCGCTGCAACGACTGGACTGCCGAGCTTGCCGTCGCGCATCCCGAGCGCATCATTCCTATGTGGTATCTCAATCCGGCGCACGAAGATTTCGCCTGCCGGGAGCTCGAGGAGCGGGTGGCGGCACATGCGGGTCTGCAGGGCGTGAAGCTCTGGGTGGCGGTGCGCTGCAACGATGCGAGGCTTGATCCCATCATGCGCCTCTGCGCGGAGCACAAGCTACCGGTGCTGCAGCACACGTGGTTCAAGGTCACAGGCAACCTGCCGGGTGAGTCCACGCCCATGGATTTGCGCGAGTTGGCCCTGCGGCATCCGGACGTGAGCTTCTTTTGGGGGCATTGCGGCGGCGACTACGAATACGGCGCTAAGTGCGCGCGCGGCCTGCCCAATGTCTATATGGACCTGGGCGGCGGCGAGGCCATGAGCGGCTATGTCGAGATCTTGGCGGAACACGAGGGAGCGGAGCACATTGTATTCGGCAGCGACGCGCCGGGGCGCTCACTCGTTTCTCAACTCGCCAAGGTATATGGGGCAGATTTGACCGAGGATGAGCGTGAGAAGATCCTCTTCCGCAACGCACAGGCCCTGTTCGCACGCCAGATAGCTACGAACGGAGTAGGGTCATGATCGATGCCAACGCGTATATCGGCAACTGGCCGTTTCGGAAACTGCCCATCACGACGCATATCGCGTTGCTCGACAAGATGGATGCGCTCGGCATTGAGAAGGCGGTCGTGTCTTCGCTCGAAAACGTCTTCTACAAGGATCAGCTTGCCGGCAACCGCCAACTGCATGCCGAAGTAGACCACCACGCCGACCGGCTCCTTCCCGCCTTTACGATCAATCCGACTTTTCCCGGCTGGGAAGATGACTTGGCGCTCTGCGTTGAGGATTTGGGCATGCGCGCCATGCGGCTGCATCCGAACTATCACCAGTTCGCGCTGGATTCCGCGGAGGGTACGGCCGTGCTGGAGACAGCGCGGGCGCATGGATTCGTTGTCATCCTGACCACAGGCCTGGAAGACACGCGCCACCACCATCCGCTCATCAAAGTGCCCGACGTGCCGGGCGCGGAGGTTGCGGCGGCGGTATCAGCCTATGCCGACGTGCGGTTCCTCATCGCGGCAGCAAATTTCTCCGGGATAACGGCCATCTGGTCGCAGTGCACGTCTGTGCCAAACCTCCACTTCGAGATTTCCCGCGTGCAGGGACCGGTGGGGGACATTGAGAAGCTCTGCGGGACGATGGGCGCCGACCGCGTGCTTTTGGGTACCAATCTGCCGCTGCACGTGCCGGAAGCCGCCACACTGGCGATTGAGCATGCCAAGATCACCGCTGAAGAGCGCCGTAAGATCGTGAACGGCAATGCTGCCGAGCTACTCGGGCTGGAGTGAGGGAAGAGGCAGCTGCTATTTTCGCTGTGCTTCAGGGGCGGGGGACAGACTTCCGCGTTACAAGGCCTCTCCGGGCGGGACGCCCGGGCTCCGGTGATGACCTGGCTCCGGTGACGCCCGGGCTCCGGGGACGACTTGGCTCCGGTGACGCCCGGGCTCCGGCGACGACCCGGCTACGGTTCCGCATCAGCAGGGCCTGCTTCTACAGGCCCTTGGCGCTAAACTCGGTGCCGACGGGTTCCAACGTGAGCAATTGGCGCAAAATGGCGTGGGGCTCGCGGCCGTCGACGATGTGGGCCCTGGGCACGCCCGCCAGAGCATCCAGGCAGGCGGTGACCTTGGGTATCATGCCCCCGCTGATCGTGCCGTTGCGGATGAGTTGCCGCGCCTTGGCGGCTGTGAGTTCGGGGAGCACCGTCCCCTCCTTGTCCTGCACGCCCGGAACGTCAGTGAGCAGGAGGAAATGTCGTGCTTGAAGGGCTCTGGCAATATCGCCGGCCACAGTGTCGGCATTGATGTTGAGCAGTTGCCCTGTCTCCGTGACACCAAGCGGGGCAATGACCGGCACGAACCCGCCTTCGCCCAACGCCACAAACGTCGATATATTCACCTTTTCGACTTCGCCAACGTAGCCAAGGCCGGCGGGTTTTTTGCGCGGCTTCGCCAGCAGCAACTCGCCGTCGGCCCCCGTGAGACCGATTGCTTTGATGGTGCGTGCGTTGAGCATGGCCACCAGGTCGCTATTCACCTTGCCGGCCAGGACCATCTGCACCAACTCCAAAGCATCAGCGTCCGTGACCCGCAATCCCTCGACAAACTTCGCTTCCCGGCCCAGGGTCTGCTCCCAATCCGTTACCGCTTTGCCGCCGCCATGGACGATGACGGGCAGTACGCTGGCGTGAACGAGTGATTCAATGTCTTCGCAGAACGCCTCGTGGTGTGGGAGCACGTTGCCGCCGATCTTGATGACGACGACCTCATCAGCGAGATCGCGCAGTGCATAGAGGCAATCGACTACTTCCTGAAACGCTGTCTCCATCTCTTGCTCCTATGTCGCTGCTGAACAAACAGATTTAGAACACTTCCGGATTGACGCAGAAATGGGGCCGCTTTCCCTGTAAAACAAGGGTGATGTCAGTGGCGAGCGTCGTCGCCATGCGAATCATCGCCTCTTCCGTGTGGGCGGCCATGTGCGGGCTGACGATCACGTTTTCCAGGGAGAAGAGAGGATGGTCCGAAGGCGGCGGCTCTTGCTGCCAGACGTCGATGGCCGCTCCGGTGATTTGGCCTTCCAGCAGAGCCGTGACCAGCGCATCCTCATCCAAGATGCCCCCACGGGCGCAGTTGATGAGGATGGCGGTGGGTTTCATCATGCTGAACTCGCGGGAGCCGATGAGGCCCTGCGTGTCCGGTGTTAGCGGCGCGTGCAGTGAAATGTAGTCAGCTTCCTGCAGTAGCGCCGAGAGGTCCGCGACGAGTTCCACTCCCCGCAAACGGGCGTCGTCCGGCGACAGATAGGGATCATACGCGATAACGTGCATGTCCAACGCGGCGCGGCACATGCGGGCAACGCGGCTGCCGACGCGTCCGGCGCCCACGACGCCCAGGGTCTTGCCATAGAGTTCCAGGCCGATGAGCCGCGTGCGCGATTGAAAGTCGCCGTTGCGTTGGGCGCGGTCGCCGAGCAAAATCATCTTGCTCACGGCCAACATCATGCCCAGCGTGTGCTCCGCCACCGACTCCGCATTGGCGGCGGGCGTATAGAGCACCGGAATGCCGCGCGCCGTGGCGTAGGTCACGTCCACGCTATCGACCCCGACGCCGTGCCGGGAGATGGCCCGCAAAGAGGGGGCGGCGTTCATGAGTTCCGGAGTTACTTTCGTCAGTCGCGTGACGATGGCGTGGGCATCGCGGATCTGGTCGGTCAGCGGTACGGCGCCGTCCTGGTTCGCCTGGCGGACCGTTGCGATCTGCTCCAAGATGGCGATGCCCTGCTCGTGGATGGGATCGGCCAAGACGACGGTGTACGACATTTGGTCATGCCTCAAAGGGGCACCGGAGCCCAATGCTCAAGCGGTTTCCGCGCCGAATGCATGCTATAATGTAGCAGAAAACTTCCGCTTTCCGCTAGGTGCCGGCCGCGCGTATTGCGGTGGTGCTTGCCTGCCGGGAGTACGTCAGCTACACGCAATTCGTTGCGTGTTTTGCTACTTTTGAGGAAGAATACGCGCCGGCGAGCGCCAGGGCCTCCGGCTCGCGGCAAGACTGTGGCGCACGCCGGAGAGTGTCTGTCCAACTGAGGAGATGACCCGCGCATGGCGCGAGTGGTGCAAAAGTACGGCGGCAGTTCGGTGGCGACGGCGGAGCGCATCAAGGCCGTAGCCGCGCGCCTGGCCGCAACACAGGAGGCGGGAAACGACGTAGTCGTCGTGGTCTCCGCCATGGGCGACACGACCGACGATCTCATCGCGCTTGCCAATCAGGTATCCCGCACACCCGGCGGCCGCGATCTGGACTTGCTCCTTTCCACCGGCGAGATTGTCTCCTCCACGCTGCTTTCGATGTGTCTCCGCGATATGGGTTGCGATGCCGTCGCGCTCACCGGCCAGCAGGCAGGTATTCGCACAGACTCCTTCTATTCACGTGCCCGCATCGTTGACATCGACCCGGCGCGCATGGAGCAGGAGTTGGCGCAGAGCCGCATCGTCATCGTTGCCGGTTTTCAAGGGGTGACTCACGACCTGGACGTCACCACATTGGGACGGGGCGGCTCGGATACGACTGCGGTCGCCATCGCGATTGCGCTAAAGGCCGACACCTGCGAGATCTACACCGACGTAGACGGCATTTACACGGCGGATCCGCGCGTTATCCCGTCCGCCCGCAAGCTCAGCCGGATTGCCCACGAGGAGATGCTCGAGTTGGCCAAGCTCGGCGCGCGAGTGATGCACGCCAGAGCGGTAGAGTTGGCGGAACTCTTCGACATGCCCATCGTAGTTCGTTCATCGTTCACGGACGACCCTGGTACAGTGATCACGCGAGGTGATGAAATGGAGAAAGACGCGCAACGCATTCGCGGCATCGCCGTAGATACCGACGTAGCCAAGATCTCTGTGCTCGGCATCCCGGACCGACCGGGCATTGCCCACGGTCTCTTTCAACCGCTGGCCGACGATAGCATCAACATCGATGTGATCGTGCAGAATATCAGCCACGACGGCATTACCGATATTTCGTTCACGGTATCGCGCGACGATCTCAATAAGACGCTGGAGCTCGTGGAGGGCGCCTCTCAGTCGCTGGGCGCATCCGACGTGCTGCACTTTGCCAATCTGGCCAAAGTCTCCATAGTAGGCACCGGCATCCAGAGCACGCCTGGCGTGGCCGCGCGCATGTTCGGCGCACTGGCGGAACCGGCAATCAACATAGAGAGCATTACGACGAGCGAGATCAGAATCACGTGCTTGGTGCATGAAGACGACGCACAACGGGCGGCCAAAGCCCTTCATGAGGCATTTGAGCTAGACCGACCGGAAGAGTAAACTGAAAGTAATGCAGGGCCGGCGCTCAAGGGTAACAGCGGAACGAAAGGTCTCAAGGCGCTCGGCGCGGCAGACGTGACGTACGACACACAGGTGGCGTAACGATGGTCGAGATGGTCATAGAAAGCGTAGGCAGAAATCCGGCAAATCCGACCCGGATGGTTGTCCTGCGCGAAAAAGACGAGGGCCGCTATCTCGTCATCGTGATCGGCATTGCCGAGGCGGACTCGATTGCCATCAAGCTTCACAACCACACTTTCTCGCGTCCGCTGACGCACGACCTCCTGAGCAGCGTCATCGATACCCTGGGCGCCACCGTTGTCAGTATTCTCATCAACGATCTGGCGGACCGCACCTACTATGCCCGCATCGTGCTCGACCATAACGGACGACACGTCGAAATCGACGCCCGGCCCAGTGACGCTATCGCCTTGGCGGTACGCGTGGATGCGCCCATACTCGTAGCGGAAAGCGTGCTGGAGGCCGCCAGCTTCACGCCGGCCAAAGAGGAAGAAGGCGAGGGAGAATCCGAGCAGATTAGCGAACCCGATCCGGAGCTGGAGGAACGGCTCGGCCTCTTTCGCGAGTTCATTAACTCACTCGATGTAGACGACCTGGAAAAGCCGAAGCAGGAGTAAGCTCGCTCGCTGACAAGAATCCCAGACTGTAATTGTGTGCGCTCAATTGCCTAGAAGCAAATGGGCGCTCTTTTGTGTCTTGGATTCCTGCGATCCGCAGCTCTTGATCTAGCGACAGCAACCCCTAGAATTCTGTTCGATCGTAATCCCAAGAGCATAGTCGATATCTCTAGTTTTCCCGGTCAACTTCCAGGCAGCGGAGGAGTGCCAGGATTAATTTCTTGAAACTTCCTATATAGCCGAGGATCAAAGGGCTTTGCAGAAACCACTTCGGACGAAGATATGACTACCCGTGTGTCACTTGCATCAATGTCGCTGTTATCGAGTATTACTCCGGTATAGTCTGTATCAATGACTAACTCTTGCGTTTCCTCGTCGCGGTATCCACTCTGGAGCGGGGAGAGTTCTATGTCAGCGTTGCGACCATTCTTCATGCTTAGAGGGTAGCCTATATAGGACTTTCTGCTCTTGAGTGAAATCTCTATGAACATGTCAGACCCAAGAGCCTCGGCAATAAGTGCCCCCAGTTGGTCTCCTCGATCTCTTGCAGACTTGATGAAACCCGCAGTTTCGTTGTAAAAGATCGACTCGTGTAGCAACCAGATCAATCCAATCGAGATGCCCAAGGCATACGCTCCGGCATAGAGGTCGAAAGGTGAGATCATCTCCCACGCACCAAGAATCTTCGAGAGCGAGTCCGTGGACAGGAATTTGTGCCCAATAACAGCGCCGCAGACGTAGGGAACACCTACCAGACTGTATCCGACAAGTGCGGACTTGAAGAATAGATGATAGCCAGATTCGTGGGGTATCGTTAGGCGCGTGCGTTTTGAGGCTTTTAGGAAGAAATATCCAATCAGAGCTGGAAAGAGTGTCGATACTAAGTCCATCTAAGACTCGGCTTCAGGGGGACTTTCCTTTGGTGGGGACTTGGCCATTGGGCCAATCTCATTGAGTTCTTTGATCTTCTCGCGAATTGTCGGATCCTTGAATACGTCCTCTGGCTTGACGTACAGACCCCCATTCCCGTCCACATAGACCCTAATCTTCTTCCCGTCGTCTCTAGATTCAAACATCTCGCTCACACCAATCTGCTATCTTCCAGGAGACCCCCCTTAATCCTATTCCTCCCTATGCGATTGTAGCAAGCAGCCTGCGTCCCGGCAGTCACGGCTCATGAACTGTTACAGGAGTCTTTGGGTTCTCGGTCTACTTCCGACCAGTGACACGTGGTATTGCTGAGGACCGGCTCAGGAATCTCTGCGCTGCTACACATCCAAAACTGCCCGGTTTACTACGCTGGTCAAGCGGATATGTGCTGAGAGATGAATCGCCATGAGACGGAATCCTGCACGAGAAGCCGACGCAAGTCCCTTCCGGAGTCCGAGTCCGAGGCTGCAAGCGCAACGGCGGCTTCAAACTCAGCGGCTGAGACACTGCCTTCTGATTCCGCCAAGAGCGCGTCGCGTACCCGTAGCCGTAACCCATAGCGGTCTATCGTCTCGCCGCTCGACAGCATCGCGGGCGAGCCGTACACCCCCGTTGCCGCGATAAAATCGCGCACGGGCGCCGGCACGGAATGCGCGTGTTCTGCTTCGCCGCTGCCGTCGGCATGTGCCGTGCGCACGCTCGTAGAAGAAAGTGCGGGATCGTGGTCGGCAGGCAGCGTGGTCAATTCGGCGATGCGCCCACGATACGCCCGATTTGCCGGCTCGCGTAGCAAGGCGTCGAGTGCCTGGGAGCCGTGGGCGTCCCGTTCCGCAACCAAGAACCGCGCCAGGGAAAAGAGTCGATTGAGGCTGGCTTCCCGGTCTGCGTAATAGCGGGGATCGAGGATCTGCTGGATTTTGTCGAAACCCACGACGAACACCAATTCCTGTCCGGGCGCAACAATTTTCCGGCGCAACGCCTCGGCCTGCTCCACGTAGAGACCGCGGTTGCAGAGCACCACGCCAACGTTCGGGTGCATCTTCGCAAGCATGGCGAGCATGCAGAGGCGGTCCTCCAGACTTGCGCCGGTGACCTGCTCCTTATCAACCGTGTGGACCGCGAGCGAATACCACACCGCACCAATGTCCGGCTGGTGCATCGCGCCCTCGCACAGACTGACGTGCGCGGTGGTAGCCGGATTGAACGACCCCGCAATCACCGCCACGTTGCCGCTAGACTTGGCCTGCGGCGGTACTATCACACGGGCCTCCGGTGCCGATACGCCGGCCAGCGCGGCAACGTCCGCGTGCCAGGCGCGCAACCTGAAGACATCGTAGATGCAGTTCTGCAACGCTCAACTCTTTCAATGACTGGGCCGGTAATGCGGCCGGTTTGGCCCATGGTATCCGTCGAGGCTGTAGCGTGAAGTCGTAGCCCTGATACCCGGCCTAGGCGACGCAGTACCAGGGCAATTCACAACAAAAGCCGGCATTAGGCAGAATAGCGAGATGCCGTTCCGGCGGCAAGGGTGCAGTAACCTGATACAAACAATACAGGCGTATGGGTTCATGCTCTACACATGAGCTGGAATCTTAGGACAGGGTGGCGGGTTGCAGTCGCGGTTGACGCCAGCTCGCTTTGCACTGTAGTCGTGCTTGAAGGAGCGTAGCTATAATGAAAGTAAGACAAGGGTCGTGGCCCGGAACGCCACCTGTACAACCGGTCCTCCTACAAGGCAAGTCCGTCAAGTCTCGCGGCAATTGCAAAACTCCGCGCGCTTGCAGACGTGATACGACCCGCAGTCAGATCGTCGCAATACGTAGCAGCAGGAACCTCTGAAAGAAGCGTGCATCCATGCCCGAAGCAAGCACATCCACCGACCAGACGCCTACGATCACACTTTCCACCGGCTCGCTCTACACCTATGGACTGGCGCGGACCTTTGAATTGATGGAAGGTTCTGCGTTTGACGGTGTGGAGATCATCGTCGACAACCGGTGGGATACCCGCCAGGCAGACTACATAAATACCCTCATCGCGCGTTGGCAAATTCCTGTTTGCAGCATCCACGCGCCCTTCCAGGCAATTGCCGAGATGGGCCCGGACTATCCCAGCACCCTCAAGGCGACGATAGCGTTGGCCGAGAATGTCGGCGCCCGCACGGTTGTTATCCACCCGATCTCGCGCGGCACGCCGGACCTCGCCCAGTGGCTGCAGGCAAACCTTGCCGACCTGCAAGCACAGACGCCGCTCCTGCTCACGGTTGAGAATCTACCGCGGAAACTCATAAAGCGTCTTGGCATCTTGCAACGCGACTTTCACGACTACTGGCACCCCGACGCCATGCACCCCTTTGCCGCCCTCACGATGGACACCACGCACTTTGGCGTCTCGCAGATCGACATCCTGGATGCATGGCGGCAGCTAAGCGCCACCGTGCGGCACATCCACCTCTCGGATGAATACAACGGGCGGGAACATCTGTTTCCCGGCGAGGGCACGCTGCCGTTGAGCGACTTTCTCGGTGTGCTCGGCCGCAGCAGTTTTACCGGCATCGTAGTGGTGGAACTGCATCCCTTTGCGCTGCACGCCGGACGCTCCGACGAGAAGGTGCGGGACCGCATCCATCAGGCCGTGGATTTCTGCCGCAGGAATTTGGCCGAAGCGAGCGCCGCCCAGCAGCCCGCGACGCAGTCCAGCCGGTAGCCAGAGTTTGGCTTGGTTGGAATCCCCCCTAAGCCCACCGTATCGCGTTCGGGACAGGCCCTCGGACTCTGCCGTTTTGGCGAGCAGCGCGAGGCCCCATTCTCCTGAAGGGGAAGGATTAGAAGCGGGTGAATAGGGTTGATGCCCTGCTTTCTCTAGGCGCTCAGACCTTCTGGATTCCGGCTTGCGCCGGAATGACGGTTTTATGTCAAGGTCTTCGTCCGGTGAGAAGAGCCTTCCTCGCTGCGGCAAGGGCTGTGCCAGACTCTCCTCAAGGCAAGGGGTCCGCTCGCCTGTGTCCCGGTCTAGACTAGGGACTCTTCTTGCGTCACGCGCCCTCTACCTGCGCCGCGCACTCGCGGAGATAGCGAATGCCCTCGCGCGCCTGCACTTCCGCGTGGGGCTCGAATTCGAAGATCTCAATCGAAACATAGCCGTTGTAGCCGGTTTCCTGCAGCGCCTGCATGATTGGCACAAAATCGGTTGCGCCGAAGCCGGGGCCTTTCAAGTTCTCATCGTTGGCGTGAAAATGCGGAAACGTGCCCGCGTGCGCCCGGATGATGTCGGCAGGCGGTTCGGCTTCACCGCTCTCCATGGCCTTCACGTCGAGGTGCAGCTTGAAAGCGGGGTGGTTGACACGGCGCACGAGATCCGCGCCTTCCGCCGCCGTGGTAATGAACTGGCACAACGGCGGGGCCAGCGGCTCGATGGCTATGACGGTGCCGGCCTGCTCCGCCTCGTCGCAGACGCTCTGAAAGACCTCCGTCGCGTACGCCATGCCTTGCTCGTAGTCCACGCCCTCCGGCAGGTTGCGCTGGTTCGGCGAGCCGAAGATGAGGTACGGCGCGTTCATGTCGTGGCCGAGGGCGATCAACCCGCGCAGGTAGTCGGCCGTGCGCTGCCGCACCGCTTGATCGGGGTGAGTCAGGTGCAAGCCGTCAGGTCCAACGAGCAGCCAATGCAAGCCAATGATCTCGACACCGGCATTGTCCGCCGCCTGCCGCGCGCCCGCGCGCTGCTCCGGAGTTATGTCAAAAACCGACTGTTCAAACGTGAACGGCGCCGCCTCCACGCCCTCATAGCCGAGGTCCGCCAAGTAGTCGCAAATGCGGGCGAATTCCCAATCTTCAAAGGCTTCGTTGCAGAACGCATACCGAAATGCCATAGCCTACTCGTCCTTGTTGTTTGACGTCTAATTCTTGGCGGCAATGGTACCACGTTGCCTGCAGTGCCGCAGGGCTAGCAGCGGGTTGGTTGTGGCGCACTGTACTACCCGTTCGTACTGAGCTTGTCGAAGTATGAACGGGTAGTACAGTTCTCATCAGCCTTATGCCACGGTATCAGGCTTGTCCCCCGCCTCTTAAGTGCCAAGCGTCTTGAGAACCTAGGCAAAGCTCCCGGCAGCAAACAAAAAACCCGTACGAAGCTGGAACCCGCCATTCCGATTAGAGCGTAACCTCCCGGTCCTCGCGCGCAGACGTGTACATGGCCTCCAGCAACTCGACAGAACGGCGCCCTTCCGGTCCGCTACAGGCCACCGGCTTGCCGTGGCGGAGGGCTCCGATCATGTCTTCGATGATGTTCTTGGGACCGGGCGGCAGGTCCGCGGGATCGGGCATGCCGCCATCCGGGTCATCCGCGAAGGCCCACGTCGTAATGTCCTCCTGCCGCATCTGGATAGTGCCGTCGGTGCCGTGGATTTCATGCTCGTGTCCCAATCCGCCGTAAACCGTCGTCGTGGTCTGGATGATGCCCCACGCGCCGGACGCATACGTCACCAGCGCCTCCAGCGCGTCTTCGGTCTCGATATCGTGATTGAAGATGTTGATGCGGGCGCGCACGCTCTGCACCGGCCCCATGAACCAGAGGGTCTGGTCGATGCCGTGAATGCCCTGGTTCGCCGCCGAGCCGCCGCCGTCGTACTGCCACGTGCCGCGCCAGCCGGGCGGGTTGCCGCCGGCGAAGTAACTATCGGCGCGGTACCACTTCAGCCGGAAATCGCCAAAGATGGGGCGGCCAAGGCGACCCGCGTCGATGGCCTCCTTGATCAAGCGCGTGCCGAGCTCATAGCGGCGTTGGAAGTCCACCGCCAGCAATTGGCCGCTTGCCTCGGCGGCGGCAAGCACCTGATCGATCTTGGCCGTGGTGACATCCATCGGTTTGGTCGTAAAGGTGTGCTTGCCGGCTTGCAAACTCTCGATAGCCAGGTCGCCGTGGGTGCCGCTGGGCGTGAAGATGCCCACCGCGTCGATATCCTGCCGCTCCAGCAAGGCGCGGTGGTCGGTGTGCCAGTCGCAGCCGTATTCCGCCGCCTGCGCCTGTGCCAGCGACTCCTGCAAGTCACAAACCGCTACCAACTCCGCCCCCTCAGTCGTGGCCGCCTGCTTCACCCGCGACTTGCCCACACCGAGGCCGATAATGCCAAACCGAACCGGATCCTGTTGAGACGCCATGGAAATATTTCCTCCTCAAGCAAACAACCAGTCCTCTTGCCAATGACTATATCCCATTGGATGAACAACTATGATGCATACTTTCCCACACAGGAATGATACCATCTCAACGTCATGCAACGGCTTCAGCGCAAGTAGGAATGCTTGGTCGATTCTTAGCACTTCAATTCGAGTGGCTAGGCAGACCAAGTTTCCTTGACATTTGGGGAAGAGAGCGGTTGTATAGAAAAAGCTGGTTTCGTAAAGCTAGCTACCGATTTAGGGGCAGCCTGGCGCCCATTCAAGCTGAGTCATTAGGAATCAGGGAGTGGTCTGTGGACGGTAAGAAAGTAATCCACAGTATCCGGCTTGTGAACATACTTTCATATGGTCCCGATACTCCCGAATTTGACTTGGAACCCCTAAACGTAATCATCGGCCCTAACGCTTCAGGAAAGTCAAACCTCATTGAAGCGCTGTCAATTCTTGCCGGGACGCCTAAGGACATCCAGGAACCACTTCGTAAGGGTGGCGGAACTGTCGAGTGGCTTTGGAAAGGCACCCAAGATCCTGGCAGCGCAACCATAGAGGTTACTGTCGATGCACTTTGGAATAAAATACCAATAAGGTACCGACTGTCCTTTACCGAGTTCTTCGCCAGATTCGTGCTCAACGATGAAGCAATCGAGGATGCATACCCAAGTGCACTTGGCGAAGACCCGACCTTTTACTACCAGTACCGGTGTGGAAAGCCAGTGATTAGAGTTGAGGGAGAGACTGCGTCTGAGCGGCCATTAAACAAGGATGACTTGATAACCGACCAGTCGATTCTGTCTCAGCGAAAAGATCCCGATTCATTAGCTGAACTATCATTCCTGGTATTCCACTTTGGGCGAATGCGGTTCTACCGAGAATTCCAGTTGGGGCACGACTCGCCGTTACGAAAGCCTCAACAAGCTGACCTTGTTCAAGACTACCTGCTGGAGGATGGCTCAAATCTCGCCGTGGTATTGAGTTTCTTACTGAATCAGCCACCCATAAAGGCAACAATTCTTGAGTACCTTCAAGAATTCTATCCGTCAGTCCAAGACACTCTTGCCCCCGTGCTTGGAGGTAATATACAGATGTCCTTCCACGAGGAAGGCCTATATCATCCTGTGCCTTCAACACGACTATCCGACGGAACTCTACGCTTTCTCTGTCTGCTCGCTGTGCTCTGTAATCCTGAGCGATCGTCGGTTATTTGCATTGAGGAACCTGAAACGGGCCTGCACCCCGACGTTATTCCAACCCTGGCAAAGCTCCTCGTGGAAGCTTCTGAACGCAGCCAGATTATTGTCACAACACACTCCGATATCCTCGTGGATGCGCTATCTGAAACACCGGAGGCAGTAGTGATTTGTGAGAAGGTCAATGGCGCGACGCGGCTTCGTCGACTTGATCCAGACGATCTCGAATTGTGGCTTGAAAAGTATCGGCTTGGCGAACTGTGGACAAGCGGAGACCTAGGAGGAAATCTCTATTGAGCGTCAGAATCTACGTAGAAGGAGGAGGCGATCGCGCGGAACAGAAGAACAGGCTGCGTAGAGGCTTTCAAGAGTTTTTCAAGAGAGCTGGCCTGTCTGGAAACATGCCAGAGGTCGTGGCTTGCGGTAGCCGTGGGAAGGCCTACGATAGATTCAGCAACATAGTCAATAAAGAGAATCAGACAGTCTTGCTACTTGTCGACGCGGAGGAGCGAGTAAGCGCGCCGAATGCATGGCAACATCTTAAGGCTCGCGACGATTGGGACCGGCCAAGTGTGGCATCTGAAAATCAATGTCATCTCATGGTACAGATCATGGAGACTTGGTTCTTAGCCGATTTGAAAACGCTCAAGTCATTCTACGGGCGGGATTTTCGGGAGTCGGCGCTCAGGCAGAATTCGAATATAGAGGCTATCCCCAAACAAGATGTCATCAAGTGTCTTGAAGGCGCTACCCGCCGCACAAAGAAAGGCCGCTACCATAAGGGTAATCACAGCGCCGAACTATTGAGTTTATTAGACCCTGCGAAAGTGCGGCAAAAGTCGCCCTATGGAATGCACTTTCTTCGGGTACTTACGCAAATGTGCATTGAGTAGTCCATTTGCCTCCTATGACGTACGCTGCCCTCCCACAAGATGACAATAGACGGGCAACTCTAAATCAATCCATCGCTATGAATAGGCAGCATCATTAGCCCACTACAGGCGCTGCCGTATCAGCGTCGGCGGTGATGAGCGCATCCGGGTGTTCTTGCAGCAGCGTAGCCGGATAGTGAGTCGAGACCTCGCCGAGCAGGGTGATGCGCAGGATGGCTTTTTGCCAGTCGCCGCCGTCGCAGTAGAGGCGGATGCGGCGGGACTCCAGGATGTCCTTCATGCCGATAGTGATCGCCATGGGCGGGAAGGTATAGAAGTTGCCGCCGACGCGGCGTATGGAGTTCATCACCATCGTTTCCGGCGCCAGTGGCAGGACGCGGGTGCGGGAATTGCGAAATTCCTCCAGCGTCACCTGATAGAAGCGGCTGATGGGCGGCTCGTTGAAGGCCACGTGACCGTGGATGCCGATGCCGCCGTAGCACGTATCGATACCTCCCAAGGCAGCTATCTTGTCGCTCACCTCGTCGATGCGCTCGATGCGCGGGAAGTAGACGTGGTCGTCCGGTATGCGCAGGTCGGGATCGAGCCGGGCGAAGAACTCGCGGCGCAGGTAGCCCTCGAAGCTCAGCGGATGATCGCGCGGAATCGAGCGCCCTTCCCAGTCGCAGTACTCGTCCATGTTGAACGTCCACACGTTCCGCCACGAGATACGCTCGCGATTGCAGATCTCAACGAGCACCGGGAACTGCCCAATTGGTCCTACCGGCAGGATGAGCCGCGTCGGTTCTCCGGCGGCGTTGCGGGCTTTGATTTCGCCGGCAATCTCGCGGGCGAAGGCCGCGTAGAGCGCCGCCCGGTCCCGCTCCACGCGCAGCCCCACCTTTGCTTCACGTTGCAGGACTGCCGTCGATAGCTGCATCCACGTATCGATATTGAGACTCATTTTCCTGTCGCGCACCCTTCACATTGCATGTAGGCTCGATCTCAAGCGGATTTCTCCTTGCCCAGGCATTTCAGTCTTTGGCAAGCGTAATCTGATGGTAGTGTAGATACGGCAAGTTTCGCGTCAGTGGTACGTTCTCGCCCCAGCGGACCAACGCGCGCGGCGTGTCAGCGATCCAACCGTGAATCGGACGGCGCACCTCCCTGGTCCACACTTGCAGTAGTCGAGTGCGGCGCGACATCAACGTCGATTCCGGTAGTCGACACTTCGCAATAGTCTCCCAATTCTGATATCCTATGACGGGCAAACCGTCACGATTACCCATGGGCACATTCTGTCTCACCAGGATTTGCAGGGCAGTGCGGTTTGCAGGTCCCGTCGCGCTTGGGCATGCCTCATTACAAGGGGATTATAGCGCACTGAGCGGTGAGAGAGTGCGCTTCTTCGTTCAGTGTCAATATGTCTGTCGTGCGACGTTAAAATGTACCGAAAAGTGCCGAAGCAAACGTGCCGTACAATGGTGTACCGACATGGTTTACCTGATCGCAGGATTACTCCACGCAGAAACCCCGGCGACTGGTCAAGTACACATACTGCTCTAACTCTCGTACAATGAAAGTGTTGTTCGGTTCGCGGAGCAGCAGGTCACCAGCGTAGTCACAGCAGTGCGGCCAGAAGGCGGGGACTCAGTGTGCGCCCCCGGTTCGTCGTGGAGTATACCGTATGCAAGAGCGCCAGCGAATTGGAGAGACGTTACGCGCGGCCCGGCTGGTTAAGGGCGTCTCGCTTGAGGAAGCTGCCGCAGCCACGCGCATTCGTCGCTCCGCCTTGCAGGCGTTAGAGACAGAAGACTTTGAAGCTCTCCCTGCATCCGTCTACACACGCGGCTTCCTGGTCAACTACGCCCGGTATCTGGGCCTGCATCCGGCAGAAGTTGTCGAAGAATTCGACCGACAACAACGCCAAATCTCCGAACCTGAAGTTTCGGCTACGCCGCAGGAAGAATCCGGCCGGCAATTGTCGCTTTTCAGTTCCAAGATCCTCTGGGCCATCATATCCATCATAGTTCTGGGCATAGTTCTGAATTTCGTCTACCAGGAGTTCTTGTCGGCAGGCCCGGCGCCGTCGCCTACAGAAGTCGCGGTGGCGCCAACCAGCGCACCCACGCCTATCACTGAGCCAACGCCGCTGCCAACGCAACCCCCGCCCCCCACGCCTACCGCGGTACAGTCCCCAACACCTGTCCCAATCAGCGGCGTAAACGTGACGCTGCGGGCGACGACCCAGCAGGTCTGGATTGGCGTGTCGGTAGACGGTGCGAGTGTGTACGCGGGCACGATTGGCCCGGAGACCGATCAGGGTACCGAACCGCTGTCGTGGTCCGGCGAGGAGAGCATTTCCATTCTCTTCGGGCGCACCGGTGGGGTCGAACTCACTTTGAACGAGCGCGAATTCGCATCGTTGGTCGAAAGCCGCGATCCGGTGACGTTCGAGGCGGTACGATCCGGCGATGGCGAATTGGAGACCACCGTCAGCATAGGTGGCACACCGGTTCCAACTTCGCAATGACCGGTGTCCGGGGAAGCGCGCCTGCAGGTATCGGGCAGTTCGGCCTAAGTGTGCGTGGGTTTGGAAAGGCAGCATGTGCGCTGCCAGACATTTCCGACCTGAAGCAACGACTGCTGGATCCAGTACCGCCGGCATTCACGCTCTCTCGGTCCAAGACTCACGTCTGAGATGCATGGTGTCGGCCTTGGCGTGAAAACGGCGACAGCCCGGTCTCTCTCATCACAACCAGACCCGCGCCCTAACACTGAGTTCTCATAGTGCTTGTCCCGTCAATGGGAATAGGCTGGGGCGTGTTTTCTCCCGTCGGGGATCGCAGCAAGCGCCCTAGCGCCGCGCGCAATGCCCTGGCTGAGCCGGTTGGAATGTGCCAGCGGCCACCTATTCAAGAGTCCGCGCGTGCGTCGAGGAGGCCGGCGCTTGCCCGGCCGGAGGTCGCCCGCATCCGCCTGTGGGGTTGCCGCGCTGCCGCGATAACGGTATCGTGAGAAGCCAGAACGAGCCCGCACGGCAGACGGCGAGGCGCCGTACTGCGAGAGGGACATTTCATGCCCGTTGGCTATGCCACGCAGTTGACGCTCTTACGCATCGCGCTGGCGCCGCTCATCATGTATCTCGTCATCTGGGGCGAGGGCACGCCGCGCTGGTATTGGCTGGCGGCGGGATTGCTCGCCTTTGGCGCCGCAACGGACTGGCTCGACGGTTTCGTGGCCCGCCGCAGTGCCACGGTCACGGCAGTGGGAGCTTCGCTCGACCTCGTGGCGGACAAGGTGCTCGTTGCCGTCGTCATGATTGCGCTGGTACAGGTTGGGCTCCTGCCCGGTTGGTGGGTAGCAATAGTCATTAGCCGCGAGATGGCGGTCACCGGCCTCCGCGCGCAAGCTGCCGAGAAAGGCGTTTCCATCCCGGCGGGCCGCGTGGGCAAGCTCAAGACCGGTGTGACGTTCATAGCGTTGATCGTGCTGCTCGTCTGGCAAAGCATCGTGAGCGACATTCTCATCTGGCTCGCATTGGTGCTCACGGTCATTTCCGGTGCGGAGTATCTCTATAGCGGCATTCACAAGATTCGAGAAGCGAGTAACATCCCGGCATCATCAGAGCGAACACAGAACTCCAAAGAAGGGATAAGAAAGCAATGAAGGTTGCCTTCATCGGTCTCGGCACAATGGGCATGCATATGGCGGTCAATCTGCGTAAGGCGGGTCACGATGTCTATGTCTTCAACCGGACTCGCAGCAAAGCGGAAGCCTTTGTCGCATCCGGCGGCACCCTCGTGGAGAGCCCACGTGAAGGGGCCGAGCATGCGGACTTCGTGCTCACCTGCGTTTCCATGCCGGAAGACGTAGAGGAAGTCTTCCTCGGCGACGCGGGTGCGATTCACGGATCGCGGCCGGGACAGGTGTTCGTAGACCATAGCACTATAGATCCGGCCACCGCCCAACGCGTCGGCGCCGCGCTGGCCGAAAAACAGATCCAATTCATCGATGCCCCCATTAGCGGCGGCCCCATGGGCGCCGAAGCCGGGACGCTTGCCATCATGGCGGGAGGTGAAGCGGACGCATTCGCCAAAGCCGAACCGCTCTTCCAAGCCATGGGCGAGAACATCTTCCACGTAGGGCCCCTGGGCGCGGGCTCGGTGGTAAAACTCCAGAACCAACTGCTCGTCGGCATCAATCTGGCCGGCATTGTAGAAGCCATGGTGCTGGGCGCCAAGAACGGTGTGGACCCGGCAACGTCCTACCAGGTGCTGGGCACCGCCATGGGCGACAGCCGGATGCTGCACCGGGCCATGCCCGACTATATCCTGGAGCGCAACTTCGACCCGGCATTCGCGATCAAGCTCCTCGTCAAGGACCTCCGGCTGGCGACGCAACTCGGGCAGCAAGCCAGCGTGCGGCTGCTGCTCAGCAACCTCACACAGCTAGTCTACGAGGAGGCAATCGCGCAGGGTCTCGCCGATGAGGACCAGACGGCCGTGGTGAAACCGCTGGAAGCACTTGCCAATGTGGAGGTAGCCGAAGGGTGAGCGCGCTTAGTACAGGCGCGAGCGCACCGGGCAAAGGGGCAAGCACGCCTAACAAAGGCGCGAGCGCACCGGGCAAGAGCGTGAGTAAGCCGGCAGCCTCATCAGTTGACATGCAGCGCTTTCCCGCGCCCCGCCTCGAGCAGTTTGCCCGGGATGTGCTCGTGCATGCGGGCATTCCCGTCGAGCATGCGGCGCAGTCGGCCCGGCATCTCGTGCTGTGCGACCTGCGCGGCGTAGAATCTCATGGCATCACCCGCCTCTCCGCCCTGGTGCAACGAATCGGCAACGGTGTGGTGAACGGCAACGCAAACATCCACGTGGAGCGCCAGCGCGCGGCTGCCGCGTTGGTAAACGGCGATAACGGGCTCGGTGTGCCGGTCAGCACTTTTGCCACCCAACTTGCCATCCGCCTGGCGCGGCAGCAGGGCATTGCCACGGTAGGCGTTCACAATAGCAATCACTTCGGCATGGCGGCCGACTACGCGCTGCAAATGGCGGATGCCGGTTGTCTCGGCATCGTGACCACCAATTCGAGCCCTGCCCTGGTGCCCTGGGGCGCGGCCAAGAAGTTTCTGGGCACGAATCCCATCTGCTTTGGCGCCCCCACCCATGGGTCCCCGCTCATCCTGGACATGGCGACAAGCGTCGTGGCTATGGGACACGTGGTTCTCGCCGAGAAGCGCGGGCGGTCCATTCCGGACACGTGGGCGGTGGGGCCCGACGGCTTGCCCACAACCGATCCCACGCGCGCCAGGCAGGGCGGCGTGCGCCCGCTGGCGGACTACAAGGGTTCCGGGCTGGCGTTGATGGTGGAGGTCTTTACGTCGCTCCTCACCGGCGCAACCCTGGGCGTGCACGCCGCGGGGTTCTTCAGCGATATGAGCCGGCCCGCCGACGTCGCCCACCTTTTCATCGCCATTGATATCGCGGCGTTTCTCGGTCTCGAGGGCTTTAAGGAGCGCATGCAGACTCTCTTGACGGAAATGCGGGAACTCCCGCTGGCGCCGGGGTTCGACCGCGTCACGCTGCCCGGCGAAATCGAACAGGAATGCATGGACGAGCGGCTGGTTCACGGCGTCCCCATCGATCGGGCCGTGCTCGCCGACTTGCAGCAACTCTCCGGCAAGACGGGTATCCCGCTATCTGAATGAACATGCACTCGACGCTGCTTCCCAACTCAGCAACCGGTACAAACCAAATCTAATGTCAGTCCCTGCATTTGAGCGTCATGTGCTCGTCGAACGCGCCTTCCGTGTCTTGGAGGATGGCGAGCGCGCAATGAGCGTTGCGGGCCTGGCGCAAGCCGCCATGCAAATGAACGGCGAGCTGCCGCCTCCGCTGCTGCGGCTTGTCGAAGAGAGACTCGTCGCCGACGGCCGTTTCACCCAGAACGCTGCCGGCAACTGGGAACTGACGCAGTGGCAACAGGATGCCGGGGATGCGCTTAGCGCCCAGGTGTTCGTGGTGCTCGACGTCGAGACCACCGGCGGCATTGCGGGACGGCACCGCATCATCGAGCTGGGCGCGGTGCGGGTCTGCAACGGTGAGGAAATCGCTCACTTCAATTCGCTCGTCAATCCCGGCCAACGGGTAAGCAAACGCATCTGGCAACTCACCGGCATCAGTGACGACATGCTCTGCGATGCCCCGCCGGCCGGCCCGGTGCTGGACGATCTCTACGCCTTTATCGACCACGTGCCGGTCGTCGGCCATAATGTTGCCGCCGACCTCAACTTTCTGCTGAGCGAAGCCCTCTGGACGCAGCGCCGCCCTCTGGCCAATCCCACGATTGATACGGTTTTGCTCTGTGCGCGGCTCTTCCCGGACCTCAAGCGACCGAGCCTGGAGCGCCTGGCGCGGCACCTCGGCATGAACGAAGCTCCCAAGCACCGCGCCCTCGTCGACGCCCGCGTCACCGCCCAGTGCTTTGCACAGCTCCTCGCCAACGTTCCCGACGAGCACAGAGCGAGTATGCGTACCTTCACGAATTGGATGGAAGACGGCCACGGCCAGCGCCTGCCGGTGCGCCGGACGGCGCTGCAAGCCCAGATTCGGCTCATTCCCGCACTTCCCGGCATCTACGTGCTGCGGGATGTTGAAGGCGCTGTGCTCTACGTCGGCAAATCGAAATCGCTGCAGCGGCGGGTCCGTAGCCACCTTTCTAACCCCGACCGGCTCTTTGACGGCATGATTGAACGCCTGGATCGCATCGACGTCGAGATTACGGGCTCGGAATTCGAAGCGCTGCTCCGCGAGGCGCAGATTATCCAGGAGCTGCAGCCGATCTACAACGTGCAGCAGCAGTACCGCCCCCTGCAACCGTACGTCCGCGTCTGGCGCAGCCAGAAGGCCGGCATCAAGGTGCGCACGAGCAGCCGCCTGCGGCCGGACGACTCGACATACTTTGGGCCCTACCGCAACCGGGCGGCGGCGGCGTGGAATGCCCGGGTGGCGCGGCGCCTAATAGACGCCACTAATTCTCTTGGGGAGGAAGACCAAGCGAACCTCGTCTTCCAGTTCTTGTCCGAGGGGCCGGAAGCCGTGGTGGGCCGCTGGCAGGATCGAGACTCTCCGGCCGTCGTTGCGGCCCTGCGCATGCTGCGCCGCCTCCGCGCTCACCACCGCCCACTCTCAGGCGGCTTTGCGGGCCACACCATCCTGCTTATCTATCCCGCAAACCCACCGGAAAAAGTGCACTTGTTCTTCGTCCGCAACGGTCAGATGCTGGGAATGGAGACCCTCGGCCCGGCGACGGAAGCGGTGCTCGGAGAGACGCTCCGCGGCTACTTTGCGCACCATCTCTCATTGCCTGAAAGTGCAGCCTCGGCTGACACCATTCGCCACTTTGTGCTGCAATGGGTCTACCAACACCGTGACGACCCGGCCGTTATCCCGATAGATCCCGATCGCCTACACGACGCCCTGGCGGCTGCCTGCGGACGGCTGGAGCGCCTCGGCGTGGTGGAGCCCACAATCACTGCCGGTGAGACGGTCATGCCGGACATGCTGTCCCTGGAGTGAAGCGGGGGCTCGCGACTCTCGGCCGTTGTCAGCCCTTGCGCCCCTGCGACCCCTTGGCGGACTTAGACTTCATCGCGAGTTTTGACCTTGTTGCAGTCTTCGACCTCGTCGCAGCCTTCGACCCAGTCGCAGCCTTCGACTTTGTCCCAGACGGCACCGCGGCCCGCTCCGCAGGCGTGAGGTTGACGATAAAGAGGATGCCCGTTACCAGAGCGGGGAAAGCGGCAAAGCACCAGATGAGCATGTCTGCAACACTCTGCATCCGCACCACTATCAGAGAAGAGAGTAAGAATCCCGTAATCAGCCAGTACACGCCGCCCGCCAGGGGATGACGGCGCGTGGCAATGCCGCCGATAATGCCGATGCCTACCGGAATGAGACGGACAGCCGGGCTATCCTGCGGCAGGTCAGGAATACCAATCCAGGGCCCCACACCGACGATTCCCCAGCCGCAGGTCCATAGCAGCAGCAGCGCCCACGCGAGCCGGCGATAGCGTCTTAAGCGTGGCGTGGAATCCATCTCGCTGCGCTCCTCACTCTCGGACATCGCGGATCCTGCCCTCAGTCTCTGTAGCTGATAAACTCGTGTCTCTCAGCTCTTGGCTGAGGTGGCACGCCCTACCAATAGCCGCGCCAGCGGAGATCTATTGTCGCTCGCGCACATCCCGCGGCTCTTTGCATAGTCCCGCATGACTCTGCGGTTCCGCTGGCACCCAACCGACTTCATGACATTTCCCTGGGCTGGGCGCGCTCTCCAGGTGACTTTCCCACACCTAAGGTCACTTGCGCAAGACAGTACCTTCATTACCGAGAAAGGTCCGGAGTGGACGATTGCTTGTCTTGCCTAGAGTCCAGCCTTCCGGAGAAGAACGCCCACGCCGGTTTCGACCCAGTCCGAGTGTCCGAAAAGGGTGGCGATAGACGCGATCACAGCGAAGCGGCGCGAACTTGCGCCGCACGTTGAGCAAGGCGCATGCTGCTCTTGGACTCTAGTCTTCAGGCCAGATGAGCACCGTGCCGTAGACGCCGTCATATCCAGGCTCCACCATGATGTCACCGCAGCGGACACGGCGGATGCCGTCCGCTATCCGCTCGCCGGCCGCGTCTGCAAGGTCGTCGAGCCGGGCCTCCAGTAACATTGCGAATTCCGAGCCGAAGGCGTTGGTTAGTTCCGTATAGGCTTTCGCAACCTTCTGCGTGCGCTCACCGACGCCAAGGGCTTCAGCCAGAATCTGCGCCAGCGGGACCACGTGCATGAAGGGCGGGCGTCCCTCCGGTCCGTGCCGGAAACCGTGCGCGTCGGCCCGCATGGCAACGGCGGGGCGGGTCGCCAGCGCCTCAACGCGCTCCAACACACCCACCGTCAGTGCACGGCCGCAAACGGGACACGTAGTCCCCCGCGCTTGCGTATCCGCCAGTTGGTAGCGCACGTTGCAGGCGCGGTGGCCGGTGGCATGGTATTTGCCCTCCTCCGGATGGTACTCCAACGTATAGGCAATGCGTTCCTCTCTGAGCGCAGCGGCGAGCCCGTCGAACGTCAGCGGGCCTTGAAAAGCGGTCAGCTCACGCCCGAGATTGCGCGGGGAGTGGGCGTCGGAGAACGAGACGATGCTCCTGCCATCGGCATCCGGCACGCGCCAATTCATGGCGGGATCGCTCGAAAGGCCCGTTTCCAACGCGGGAATGGCGGGCGCAAGCTCGCCGAAGCACTCTTCAAGCGAGTCAAAACCGGACTTGGATCCGTAGAGCGCGTACCAGGGTGTCCACACGTGCGCCGGAATGATGATGCTTCTTGGGGCTATATCCAGGATCGCAGCCGCCAGCTCGCGCGCGTGCAATGAAATCATGGGCCGACCGTCGCCGCTGAGCTTTGTGCCCACGCCTTCCAGGAACCGGCAGAGCTTCTCCACGGCGGTAAAGTCCGGCACGTACACGAGCAGATGCAGGCGCCGCCCCTTGCCGGCATGTTTGAAGACACAGGATAGCTCGGTGCCGAGAATGAAGTGCGTGTCACCGTAGGTAAAGAGGTCGCCTGCAGTGGGTTGCAGTTTCTCCTGCAGATGAGCGCGCCAGGCCGGGTGGGTGAAGTCGGCGGTTGCCAGCAGGTGGATGCCTTTGCGCCGCGCCCACTGCGCCAAGTTGGGAATGGTAATGTCACGTGCCGTCCCAATGGCGTACGACGAGTGGAGGTGGAGGTCCGCCCGGTAGCCGGCTTGCAGTGAAATTCTGGAGAATTGAGGGTCTATGGCGCTATTTAGCATGTTTCGGCGGCCAGTCCCCCTGGCTCTCGTGCGCCGCCAGCTCTGAGCGAACAAAAAGATACGCCTGCAGGCAGGCCAGTTCGGGCGTTTCCGCTACCACGTCGGCGATGCGGCGGCTCATCTCGTCAAAGCAGATACAGGCAAAGTCGCCCTTATAGCAGTCCAATACAGTGTGGGGCGAGACCGCATTCAGCATTGCAAGCAACTGATCGAGGCGCGGCAGCCAGCAGACGTCGCGGTCGGCAATGAGGTCGCTCCCGCGCGCTGCCTGGTCATCATCGAGCAGGCGTATCGCCTCCGCTTGCAGCACCCAATCGCCAGCCGCGGGGATCCATTGGGCCGACAACTCTCTGCGTGCTGCGCGGCAGCGTTGCACGTAAGCAGCCGGGAACGGTTGGGCGGATTCCGATTCAGTTACAGGCGACAAGCTTCTACGCTTCTAGTGGCAATCCCATAGCGACTCGCAGACGCACTGCCGGGGCGGCGCTACCCAGTGTATCATGAGATTATGAGGCAGCGGCCTGAGCCATACGCCCGGCCATTGACGGGATTAGATAAGCACAGTTAAAGAGATTACCGCGTACTTCTCAGTTGGCAACTGAAGGAAAGTAAGCTACATGTTCCCAAGACCTGAAGTGATGAATTCCCGACACAAGCTACTCGCTATCAAGCTAGTTCTGTTTGTGGTGCTGGCTTTGCCGGGTACTCTCATCCTCAGCGCATGTGGCGATGACGAACCGGATCCTTCTCCAACGCCGGTTGCCGCGACGCCCATTCCCACGCCAATAGTTGCCACGCCCGCGCCGGAACCCACAGCGCCGCCCCCTCCGACTGCGCTGCCCGCCCTCAGCACGCCGCAACCGCCCGCAGAAGGCGCATACGGTTTGGAGGAAGTTGCTACCGGCTTCGACCGTCCGCTTTACCTCACGTACGCCCCCGGTGACGCGAGTGGCAGGCTCTTCATCGTGGAACAGGACGGCACCATCGCTATTCTCAAGGACGGCCGTCGGCAGGAGCCTCTGTTTCTCAATATCGACTCCCGCGTCGGTTCTCGCGCCAACGAGCAGGGACTGTTGAGCATGGCCTTCGATCCCGATTACGCGTTGAATGGCGTTTTCTACGTTTATTACACGGATAATGGCGGAGATACGGTGGTCGCCCGCTATCGGGTTGCCGCCGACAATCCGAACACCGCCGATCCGGGCAGCGAAGAGGTACTCCTGCGCGTGGGGCAGCCGTACAGCAACCACAACGGCGGTCTCATCAAATTTGGGCCCGACGGCTATCTCTACGTCACCCTGGGTGACGGCGGTTCCGGCGGCGATCCGCTCAACAGCGGGCAGGATCGCAGCACGCTGCTTGGCGCGCTGCTCCGTATCGACGTGCGCTCAGGGAGCCCGTACGTCATTCCGGCAGACAACCCCTTCGTGGGGCATGAAGGGGTGCGTCCGGAAATCTGGGCGTGGGGCCTGCGCAATGTGTGGCGCTTTTCGTTCGACCGCGCGACCGGCGATCTCTTCACCGCCGACGTGGGGCAGAACAAGCTGGAAGAGATAAACTTCCAACCGGCGTCCAGTCCCGGCGGCGAGAACTACGGCTGGAAGCTCTTTGAGGGCAGCGAGCGATTCAGCGGCAGCCGCGAGGGCATGTCCATCAGAGAGATGACCTTCCCTATAGCCGAATACGGCCGCGGTGAGGGCTGCTCGGTGACCGGCGGCTACGTGTATCGCGGGCAGGATTTGCCGGACCTCGCCGGCAACTACATCTTCGGCGACTACTGTTCCGGCATTGTCTGGGCGCTGACACCCCAAGCCGACGGCACGTGGCTGCGCACAGTGCTCCTGCAAGCGCCATCGGAAATAACCTCCTTTGGCGAAGACGCCGAGGGTGAGGTGTACGTGATCATCCGCACCGGCGGGATCTACCGCATCGCGAGCAAGTAGCGCATCGCGACATCATCAAGGTGTGTGACGCGTCGTTATGGGTTTGACGTAGGGGCACGATATATCGTGCCCCTACGTTGTATTTCCCGTGGCGTGGCTTTTGGCTTCACCTGCTTGCATCCCGCTTGTCTCTCGCTGTCCTGGCTAAGTACAATGCAGCCAGTAATGCTTTCAAACTCTCCGTTCGCTGTGCCTATGGGGGTCTCTTGCTATGGATAGAGCGACATTCAAGAATCCTGGTGTCGAATACCGCGCCGTGCCGTTCTGGTCGTGGAACGATTGGTTGGAAGACGACGAGCTGGTGCGGCAGATCGACGAGATACAGAAGGCCGGCTGGGGCGGCTTCTTTATGCACTCGAGGCTGGGTCTCGAGACGCCCTACATGACCCCGGAGTGGATGGACCGCGTGCGCACCTGCGTCGAGGAGGCGCGGCGGCGCGGCATGCATGCCTGGCTCTACGATGAGGACAAGTGGCCCAGCGGCTTCGCAGGCGGCATGACCGCGCTCAAAGACTCCGACTACCGCATGCGCGTGCTTGCCTTACGGGTGTTCAACCGCTATGACACCTATCCGGAGAGCGTGGCCGTATTCGCGGGCAACCTCAATAGCGGCGTGCTCACCAACGCGCGGCCGGTCGATAGCCAGCAGGACGAAGCCCACCTGACCTACCTGCAGTTTCATGAGTGGATTGCGCCACTCGGCAGCCCGTGGTTCAACGGCGCCGCCTACAGCGACCAGCTCAGCGTGGATGCCGTGGGCGAATTCATCGAGAACACCTACGCCGCCTATCGTGACGTCGTCGGCGACGACTTTGGCGGGGTCATCCCCGGCATCTTCACCGACGAGCCGAATTTTCTCTCCTTCCATCAAGAGCACCCGGAGCTTTGCGTACCGTGGACGAAGGGGTTTGCCGACATCTTCCGTGGGAAGTTCGGCTATAACTTGATTCCACACCTGCCGTCGCTCTTCTACGACACGGGAGACTACCGCAAGGTGCGCTACCACTACTGGCGCGCCATCACGGAGCAATTCGTCGAGGCCTTTTCAAAGCAAATCTACGACTGGTGCGACGCGCACAATCTCAAGCTCACCGGACACTATCTCTACGAGGACTCGCTGCAGCAGCAGGTACCGGTTTCAGGCGCGGTGATGCCCCATTACGAGTACATGCATTGCCCGGGCATGGACCACCTGAGCCGCGACATTGCCAATCTCGTGACGCCGAAGCAACTGGATAGCGTGGTCTGCCAGCTTGGCAAGGAACGGGCGCTCTCCGAGACCTACGGCTGTTCCGGCCAGAACCTGTCGTTTGAAGGCCGCAAGTGGATTGGCGACTGGCAGTGCGTGCTGGGGGTAAACTTCCTCAACCCGCACCTGTCGTCGTATACGCTGCGCGGTGCGCGCAAGCGGGACTATCCGCCGGACATCTTCTACCAGCAGCCCTGGTGGCCGCACAATGCGCTGGTTGATGACTATTACGCCCGCCTTTCCTATGCGCTCAGCCAGGGCGAGCGGGTGGTGGATCTCCTAATCGTGCATCCCATTGGCAGCGCGTGGTCGGAGTACCGCCCGCAGAATCCGCAGGCGGCGCGGAAAATCAACGATCCGTGGGTGGCGCTTTCCACGCGGCTCCTGGAGGAGCATTTCGACTACCACTTCAGCGATGAGTCAATCATGGCGCGGCACGCCCGCGTGGAAGACGACTGCCTGGCCGTTGGTCGCATGCGTTACCGCGTGGTCATCGTGCCACCGAGCATCACGTTGGCAAGCACGACGGTGGCGCTGCTCCAGGCCTTCAGAGCCGCCGGCGGCGCGGTATTCTTCTGCGACGAAAAGCCGACGCTCATCGAGGGCGAACGCGCAGAGACCATCGATGCCTTGGTCGCGGCCTGTGACTCGCTGCCGCTGGATGCGGAACCCCTGGCGGCAACACTGGAGCCTCACCTCACACGGCCGGTCCGGGTGACCAATGGCGACGGCAGCGCCGTGCCGCACGTATGGTACAACCTGCGCCGCAATGGCGGCGAGGACATTCTCTTCCTGGCGAATACGAGTCAAGAGGAGGGCGGTGACTACACCGTCCACCTGCCCAACGGCGGCAACTGGCAGCTCTGGGATGCCGCCACCGGTGAGATTAGGCCGCTGCCCGCGCGGGACCCCGGGGCTAACGGCGCGGTCGCGCTGCCGTTCGCGCCCGTAGGTTCATACTTACTCGTTAGCGATGGGAGCGGGCCAGGCGATGTGGCTGCACCTGCGCCGGAGTTTACCGAGACTGTCACCGCGGGCGACACCTGGGACCTGGAATTGCTCGATCCCAACGCGCTCACGCTCGACTATTGCGCCTGTCGCGTTGCCGACGGCGCGTGGCAAGAGCCCGTGCCGCACCTCAAGGCCCTGGAATACTTGCGGAGAGCCGGGAATCTGGAGCACATGCGGGTTCAAGGAGCCGGGGTGCCGTTTGCCGTGCGATACACCTTTGAATCCGATCTGGCGGCAGGGCACGACCTCACGCTGGTGCTGGAACGTCCCGATGACTTCCGTATCGCGGTGAACGGCACGGCGGTCGCGCACGATCCGAACGACGGCTACTGGCTGGATTCGACGTTCCGGCGCATTCCCATCGGCGCGCTTGCCGGGCCGGGCACGAACACGATTACGTTGGAGGGCGTGACGAGTCTCGATATGGAGATCGAAGCCTGCTATGTGATTGGTGACTTTGGCGTCAAGCAAGGCGACGGAGGCTTCAGGCTCGTGGACGCTCCCACGCAAGCGCAGTCAGGAGACCTCACGCACCAGGGCCTGCCCTTCTATGCCGGCCGCGTGCGTCTCAGCCAACCGGTGCAGGTTGCCCGCAACAGCGGCGCAGCCGCGCTGGCGCTGGATGGGCTTGACGCTACCGTGACGATCGTGCGGGTGAATGGTCAGGAGGCCGGTAAGATCGTCTGGCGGCCCCACGAACTCGATATTTCGTCTCACCTGGTCGAAGGTGAGAATACCTTGGAATTGGAGCTGGTGTGCACGCTCCACAACCTGCTCGGGCCGCACCATCACCGCGACGGTGAAATCGTGAGGGTCTCGCCGGCCACGTTTTCCGATTGGCTGAACTGGACGGATGAGTATAACTTCGTGCGGTTCGGCGTGGAGGGCGTCCGCATCCGGCTGGCGTGAGCTGAGAATAAACGCCGAGAATCGAGTGTACTGAGCTTCCGCGTTGCTATGCTGTGGGTAAGAGTAGACGTGGCGACAACTAGCTAGATGCTTGCGGGTAGATCTGCGAGTTAGACAGAATAGTCTTCCTTCAATTCTTGGAAGATTGTGTAAGCAACCGGATCAAACACGCGAGCGGAGACAATTTCGGACATTGGAATGACAATACGAAAGTCGTCGTAGTTGTCATAAGGGTGTTCCTCAAGCACCTCCGCATAGTTGTCGGTTATGACCAACTCCTGCGTGCTCTCGTCGCGATAGCCGCTTGCTGTGGGCAATAGCTCGATGTCGGCTTCATCTTTGTCGATAGTTTCTATGCTGCTGACGATCCCAAAGCCTATGTATGACTTTCGATTCTTTAGTGAAATCTCGATTAGCTTTTGGTCTTCAATGGACTCTGCAATCAAGAGTTCAATGAGATCACCATCTCTCTTGGCCGCTTGAGTTGCCGCCCTTTCCTTACCATAGAGACGATTACCTAAGATTGGGAGGATAAGCCCCAAAACGGCTATCGTGGTAGGCGTGGACGAGAAAGGGATCAGGGAGTGCAGCTTCCAAGCCGCAGCAATTGGTGAAAAGGCGGGGCCAAGGACAACTACGAGTAGGTGGGCAACAAAGAACAATACAGTGCCGACGAGAGCCGCCTTGAAAAAGAGATGATAACCGGAGTCTCTAACGATGCTATAGTGTGTGAGATGCAACCGGGTTAGCACCCAATAGCCTGCAAGGATGGGAATTAGCGCCTCGCCTAGCTCCAGCACAGCTACGCTTTCGACGAGCTATCATTGGAAGGCTTGTGGTTCGGCCTTTTGACAGGAATCTTGGCTGCGGCCTTAACTGCGGCACGACCCCTCTTGCTACGCATCAGTTCGTTCGCGTCGACGTAGCGTGCACCCTTAGCGGTCACATGGATTTTGGGGCGCTCCGGTTCTTGGTTGCCCGTTTCCCGAGATGAGCCCATTTCTCCCCTCAAGCTCCTATACGCCAACTCTCCTTAGACCTACTATACCAAAGTATGGCAATTGGCAGTATTACATCACTCCGCAACACTTTGAGTTAGGAAAGTAACACACTGCCCAGTGTCCTTGAATCAGCAAAGCACATCCAACGACTCCCCCATACGCCCTGATCGGCTGACCATCTGGGCCTTCTACGTCGGTACGTTTCTCTATTGGGGCGCGCTGTATGTCTACTCGCCGATCCTCTCGGTTTACGCGGAGTCGTTGGGCGCGACGTTCACGCTCATCGGCATCGTGGTGGGCACCTACGGCCTTGTGCAGATGGTGTTGCGCATCCCCTTGGGCATCCTGTCCGACCGCTGGGGCCGTCGGCTGCCGTTTCTTTACGCCGGGCATTTTTTCAACATCGTTGGGTGCTTGGGTCTGGCCCTGGCCCCTACCGCCACGTATCTGGCGGTCTTTCGCGGAGTGCTCGGCATCAGCGCCGCCACGTGGGTGGCGTTTACGGTGCTCTACGCCAGTTACTTCCCGTCCGACGAGGCGCCCAAGGCCATGGGCATCATGTCGGCCATCAATGGCGTCTCGCTCATCGTAGTCAACCTTGCCGGCGGGCAGATTGCCGAATCCTGGGGCATGGTGGCCACGTTTTATGCCGGGGCGGGACTGGCCGTCATCGGTCTTATATCCACCGTCCCCATTAAGGAACAGCGCGTAACGCGCACGCCGCCGACGCTGCGGCAGATCTGGCGCGTGATGACGCATCCGGCGCTGCTGGTTGCGGCGTCGGTCACCGCGCTCAATCACTACGCCTTCTGGGCGACGACCTTTAGCTTCGTGCCGGTGTATGCCGACGACCTCGGCGCGAGCAAGTTCACCCTGGGCATCATCGGCGTAGTCTCGCTCGTGCCGTACACGCTGGCGTCACTCGTCAACCACCGCTTCGCGCAGCGCCTCGGCGACAATTGGGCGGTCTTTGCCGGCATGATGATTATGGCCGCCACTACGTTTGTCGTGCCGCTCATTCAGGACATTCCCCTCCTTGCGGCGTCCCAAGGCATCAACGGCATCGGTCGCGGCATTGTCTACCCCTTGCTCATGGGACTGAGCATTCGCGAGATTTCCGGTGAGGACCGCGCCACAGCGATGGGGGTGTTTCAGGCCGTGTACGCCATCGGGATGTTCGTGGGCCCCATGACGGCGGGCGCGGTGGCCGACCTGCTCGGTCTCGGCGGCGCGTTCATTCTCTCCGGCGCAGTTTCGGTGGCCGCAGCGTTGGCGGCGCTGGTGCTCATCAAGCAGAAGCCGGCAGAGCAAGCGGCAGGCCAATCTTCCTAGGGACTCTTCGCTCAGAAATACCCCGCCATGGTGCTACGCCTAGGGTGCTTATACAGGGTTAAGCGGGTAATGCCTAGTAGGTGTAGCATACTAGGGTATTCGGAGAAAACATGACAAAGAGCAAAGCGGATTCTATTCGAGCCAGCACGTGAGCAAAGGAGCTATCACCATGAAACTCGGTGTACGCGCGAACCGAAACTCGCTGGATAAAGGAGGCGACGACTACCTCCGCTTTCTACAGCAAATTGGCGTGGACTGCATAGACATCGAACTCGGTTTGGTGGCGGGCTACCACGAAACCGGCTGTTTTACGCGTGAGGCATTGTATGCGCTGGTAGCGCGCTTTGCGAAGGCCGGCATGCGCATCGAGCGCGCCAACGCCATCAATTCGTACCACCAGGATGCCCTCATCGGCGGCCCCAACGCGGCGCAGCAGCGCGATCACCTCTGCACCATGGCGGAGCTGCTGGCAGAGGTGGACGTGCCGGTGTTTGGTGTCCAGTGCTTTCAGGCCGCGAGCGCCGGCAGCGGCGGTGGCACCGGCCGCTCCTGGCCGGAGGGACGCGGCGGCTACCGCTACTATCACTTCGATCTCGCGGATGAAGAAGCGGCGCAAGGCGACCCGCGCTTCACCGTCACCGCCGACCAACTCTGGGAAAACCTCTTGCTCACCTATAGGCAGGTCATTCCCGTGGCGGAAAGCGCGAACATCAACGTGGCGATGCATGGCAACGATCCCCCACTCTATGAACTCTACGGCAACCCGCAAATTTTGTGCCGCTTTGCCGACTTCGACCGCCTCTTCAACGAAGTGCCAAGTGCCCACAACACCATGACCTTCTGCGTCGGCACGCGTTATGAGTCCGGTGAGAACATCTTTGACGGTATTCGCCACTTCGGCGGCCAGGGCAAGATCGTCCATGTGCATTTTCGCAACGTGCGCGGCACACTGCCCGAAACCCGAAGCTACTCGGAGGTTTTCCTGGACGAAGGCGACATGCACATGCAGGAAGTCGTGGAGGCGCTGCATGCGGTACACTACCAAGGTGCGATTGACTTCGACCACGTGATGCAGTTAACCGGCGATACGGCCAACGGCCACATGTACACGGCCTACTCGGTAGGCTACGTGCGGGCGCTGCTGCAGGGGCTGGAGAGCGCATAGGCAGGAATTCTCACGAGAGTTTCGCCCCCTTTGGTCGTTAGCAAGCTGCGAGAGAGTTGAATCCCGCATTTCCCGCAACTGAGAAATATCAAGAGTGCTTCGACAAGCTCAGCACGAACGGAATGGAATGTGAATTGGCAGGCTCAGCACGAACCGAAGGGGAAGCGAATTGGCAGGCTCAGCACGAACCGAAGGGGATGCGAATTGGCGGGCTCAGCACGAACGGAATGAGGCACAAGTGAATGTCATTCAGCAAGTTCAGCGTGAACGGAGAGAGGATCCCGTGTGGACAGTATGAGGCGTGAACCGATTGGATGCCTGGATAAAGCGGGCTAAGGAGGGAAACGAGCATCCAGCCGTTCGCCCCCGTATCGAGTACGGGGCAGGCTCTGAGCACAGTCGAAGGGTGAACGGCGGCGCAGTAGCGTGCGGCAGAGTGCCCCAGAGTCCGCTACAACACTGAAGGGACAGTCAAAGGCCAAGACAAATAGAGGAATCGAGAATCCTGGACAGCATTTATCTTGGGAATAGTAAGGAGTGCGTAGCACATGCAGAAAAACCGGGCACTGGCCAAGATTCGTGGCGGGGGCATCACCACCGGGCCGGCTATGGGGATTGACTCGCCGGACTTGGCGGAGCAGATCGCCCACGTGGGCTTCGACTTTGTGAGCTTCGACTGGCAGCACGGGCAGTGGACCGAACTCTCGTTGAACAATGCTCTCGCGCGGTTTCTCCATACGGACACCGCGCCCATTGTCCGCGTGAAGGGTCACGAGCCCGGCACCATCAACCGTGTGCTCGACATGGGCGCCATGGGCGTGATCGTGCCCATGGTGGAGACTGCCGAGCAGGCCGCGGCCGCGGCGAGCCCGGCGCGGTTTCCGCCAATTGGCACCCGGTCCGGCGGCGGCATGCGCCTCAACCTCATTGGGGGCGGCACCGCGCAGGACTACTTCGCCCACGCTAACGACGAAGTCATGGTCATTGTCATGGTGGAGAGCGAAGCGGCCATCGCCAACGTCGAGAGCATTATGCAGGTGGAGGGCGTGGATGTGGTGCTCATCGGCCCCGGCGACCTCATGATCAACGTCAAGGCCCACGGCCACGACGAAGCCCACCACGAGGCGCTTGTGCAGCAAGTCGCTGCCGCCGGCAAGCGCACGGGCACGGCGGCGGGCTACGTCTGCCAGAGCTACGCACAGGCCCAGCAGCGGGTTGCCGAAGGTTTTCGCTTCCTGTGGTTCGGCAACGACAGCGTCTTTGTGAGTACCGGCATGCAGAATCTGCGGATGGAAATCGAGACTCTGGGTTAGGCGGTAGGCAGCAGTATTCTCGGAGTAGAAGCGGGTTCGTCAGCGTAGCAAAGCGAGGAGTGCCATGAGCAGCGATTTGCGGGCGGGCGTGTTAGGCGTTGGGCGGGGGGTGAGCTTTGTCCGCGTGATGCAGGCCATGAATGGCGTAAGCGTAGCGGCCGTCGCGGACATGAACGCCGAGCGCCGGCAAACAGTCTGCGCCGAGCACAATGTGCCCAAGGGCTTTGCCACGCTTGAGGAGATGCTGGCAGAGGACCTGGACCTGGTGGTGGTAGCGACGCCGATTTCCCAGCACGCCGCGCAAGCGATACAAGTGCTCGAGGCGGGCGTGAACGTGCTCTCCGAAATCCCCACGCTCGCCACCCGGGAGGAGGCCGACCAACTCGTAGCCGCTGTCGAGAAGAGCGATGCCCTCTACATGTGCGGCGAAAACTGCAACTACTGGGCCTTCTCACACTCTCTCAGGCACCTCAACGCGAGGGGCGACTTCGGACAGATCTTTGCCGCGGAAGCCGAGTACATTCATAGTATCCCCGGCCTGCGGCGTGACGAGCACGGCAATCCCACGTGGCGGGCGACGATGCAGCCGATCATCTACCTCACGCACAGCCTCGGTCCGGTCATGTGGGTCACCGGCCAGTATCCGGTTGAGGTGGTCTGTCTGGGCGCAAAAGAGTACCACGAACCCGGCCTGACTGACATTCAAATGGCGATCTTCCGCATGACCGATGACAGCGTGGTGCGCATCACGTGTTCGTTCGCCAACTCCCATTGGGGCAATCACCGGCAGGCATTCATGGGCACTAAAGCCACGTTCGATTCCGGCTGGATCGGCAGGGATGAGCCGAAATTCCGCTACGCGGGTGAGAAGGAATTCACCGTGCCGGACGACCTGCCGCTGGGCATGAATTTCCCGGATGCGCCGGCAACGGCTGCGCTCGGCGGGCACGGCACCGCCGAATGGTACATGCTGGAAGACTTCTTCACGGCGATCCGCACCGGCGGGGCGGTCCCCATTGATGTCTACGAAGGCATCATGTACAGCCTGCCGGGAATCTGTGCGGTGGAATCCGCCGCCAACGGCGGCAAGCCGGTTGCTATTCCGCAGTACCAATTGCAGCGCAAGGGGTAGCGACAGGCGGAGCGTTCTTGTCGCCCTCACCCCCGTGTCAAGCACGGGGCAGGCTCTAGCCCTCTCCCCTAGGAGAGGGAATAAGACGGAAGGCCTTTGCAAAGTGGGTATCCGATTGGTGGCCCACTGGGAGTGTAAGGAGAGGGGATTGATCCCCTTTGGGAGGGCAAAGTGAAGCGAGGTGTTCGATGAGCAGCGAATTGCGAGCGGGGGTTTTCGGTGTGCGGCGCGGGCGGAGCTTCGTGCGCGTCTTGCAGGCCATGGACGGCGTGAGTGTGAAGGCGATCGCGGACATGAACGACGAGCGGCGGGAAACGGTCGCTGCGGAGCACAACGTCCCGCAGGGCTTTGCGTCGTTGGAGGAGATGCTGGAGGAAGTAGAGCTGGACCTCGTGGTGGTCGCGACTCCGGCACCCCAGCACGCGGTGCACTCGATACAGGTGCTCGAGGCGGGTGTGAACGTCATCTCCGAAATTCCCATCCTCGCCACGCGGGAGGAAGCCGACCTGCTCGTGGCCGCGCAGGAGAAGAGCGACGCGCTCTACATGTGCGGCGAAAACTGCAGCTACTGGGCGTATGTCCACACCCTCAAGCACCTCAACCAGCGCGGCGACATGGGACAGATATTCGCCGCGGAAGCCGAGTACATTCACAACATTCCCAGCCTGCGGCGCGACGAGCACGGCAATCGCACGTGGCGGTCGCCGATGCCGCCAATCACGTACCTCACGCACAGTCTGGGGCCGGTCATGTGGGTCACCGGACAGTATCCGGTGGAAGTCGTGTGCCTCGGCGCCAAGGAGCACTACGAGCCTGACCTAGACGACTACCAGGTGGCGATCTTCCGCATGACCGACGATAGCATCGTGCGCATTTCCTGCTCATTTGCCAACTCGCATTGGGGCAATCACCGCCAGGTCTTCATGGGCACAAAAGCCACGTTCGATTCCGGGTGGATCGGCAAGGACGAGCCGAAGTTTCGCTACGCGGGAGAGAAGGAATTCACCGTGCCGGACGATCTGCCGCTGGGCATCAACTTCCCCGACGCGCCGCAAAGGGCTACGCTTGGCGGCCACGGCACCGCCGAATGGTACATGCTGGAAGCATTCTTCAAAGCCATTCGCACCGGCAGCCCAGTGCCCATCGACGTCTACGATGGCATCATGTACAGCTTGCCCGGCGTCTGCGCCGCTGAGTCTGCGGCTAATGGCGGCGAGCCGGTCGCCATTCCCCAGTACCAGTTGCAGCGCTAGTCTAAGGGCATAATGGCCGCGACCCTTGGCTGTAGCATGAAGGGTACTTCAGCTTTGGAGCCGAGCATCCCTATCCACGTTGGCTAAGCTATTCTACAACTGTGAACTATCTTGCAATCATGTATACATCGTGATACAATCCTAGTCGGGTAAATTCGGGCTTTGGGCTTCATGTTGTGTCAGCAGGCGGCAGGAGTAGCACGGCGATGGACTATGAGTTCTTCGGCACACTTGCTGCAATTGTCGTTGCCTCCGTTGCGGTTTTCACGTTTCTTCTAAGCATCAAGAAAGACATGCGGGAAGATAAGCGGGAGATGCGCAAGGACATGCGGGAATTCCGAGAGAACATGCGAGACTCTCGAGAGGCCATGCGGGAATTCCGAGAAGACATGCGAGACTCTCGGGAGGAAACGCGGGAGATGCGCGAGGACATGCGGGATATGCGAGATGACATCCGCGGAATCCGCCAGAGCGTAGAAAGTCTGAGCGAGCGGGTAGCACGCATAGAAGGCCTGACCATCAGGCCGCGAGAGTTGCAGACACACCAGGAAGGCACGGATTAGCAAGGGGCTGCGGTGTCAGACTGCTCCCCGTCGAGGATTGGCAGAAGCTCAAAGCCGGAACAGCTCCGCATCGTGCGTAGAGCTCCGTTCAAATCCCTACAGTGTACGTTCCCAGGTCGCATTTGGCGGCGACTCCGGTCCCGAAAGTTGCAATTTACTTCACGATCGCGGCGACTGAGAGTCACGAAGTGATCAACAACGAAAAGACAACGGAGGGTAGGACCGCAAGATGTCCATCCTCCGTTTTCTATTCTAGCTCGGTGGCAAACGCAATAGTTGGGTGCTCTGCCTACAAAACGGCAAGACGGACAAGCCAGCCTGCATTGCTGTTGCTCAGCACGAGTTCACCACAACAAGGCGCGTTGAACAAAAGTTTCCCGCTCTCTACCCGAAGCGGCCGGTGATGTACGCCTCGGTGCGTTCGTCCGTGGGGTTCGTGAAGAGGTCGGTAGTGGGGCCGAACTCGATCAGCTTGCCCCGCGCCGTATCATCGGAGAGCATAAAGGCCGTGTAGTCGGAGACGCGGGCGGCCTGCTGCATGTTATGCGTCACGATGATGATCGTGAAGTCTTTGGCAAGCTCGCGCATGAGGTCTTCGATCTTCAAGGTGGCGATGGGGTCGAGCGCGGAGCACGGCTCGTCCATGAGCAGGACTTCCGGTGAGACGGCAATCGCCCGGGCGATGCAGAGGCGCTGCTGCTGCCCGCCAGAGAGGGCCAGACCGCTCTGCTTGAGATCGTGGTTGACCTCGTCCCAGAGGGCCGCGCCGCGTAGGGCTGCTTCCACCAGTTCGTCTTCATCGGCCTGATAGCCGTTGACGCGCGCGCCAAAGAGGATGTTGTCGCGGATGGAGCGTGGGAACGGGTTCGGCTTTTGGAACACCATGCCGATGCGCCGCCGCACCTCGACCGGGTCAATCGCATCCGCATAGATGTTGGTGCCTTCCAACAGAACGCTGCCCGCAGTGCGCACACCGCTAATGAGTTCGTTCATCCGGTTGATCCCGCGCAGGAGCGTACTCTTGCCGCAGCCGGAGGGACCGATCACAGCCGTAATCTTCTTGCGCGGAAACTTGATGGATACATCAGTGACCGCGCGAAAATCTCCGTACCACAAGCTGAAGTTGCTCACTTCCACCGCCGGATCGGGAATCGCCGCGGTCAGGTCTCTGGGAAACACCGTGGTGGCAGGTTCTCTTACCACTGCCTCGAACGTGCTTTCTTCTTCCTTGGTATCGATGAATGGCACCTTAATCATACTGTTCTCCCCTTTTCGCAAGCTAGTACCGCGTGCGGAGGCGTTGACGCAGATAGATGGCTACGGAGTTTAGTGCAATGAGGACAATGAGCAGGATAATGATGCCGGCTGCCGCGAGATCGTGGAATTCCGACTGGGCCCGTGAAACCCAGTTGAAGATCTGTATCGGCAGCACGGTGAAGCGATCCAGGGGATGCTCCGGGAGAAACGGCACGAACGTTAGAGCGCCAATAGTAATGAGCGGCGCGGTCTCGCCGATGGCACGTGCAGCGGCCAGAATGGCGCCGGTGAGCATGCCGGGCAGGGCATACGGCAGAACGTGATGACGCACGGTCTCCCACTTGGAGGCGCCGAGTGCAAAGGAGGCTTCTCGCATACTCGGCGGCACAGCGCGTATCGCCTCGCGGGAAGCAACGATGATGATGGGCAAGATTAGCAACGCCATGGTGCAGGAACCCGCCAACACACTGCGACCCATCTCCATCCAGCGCACGAACACTTGCAGGCCGAGCAATCCGTACACGATGGAGGGTACACCCGCGAGGTTGGCGATATTTACCTGGATAAACTGGGTGAACCAGTTATCGCCGGCGTACTCTTCCAGATAGATCGCCGTCATAACGCCGAGCGGCACGGCCATGAGCATCGTGAAGAACATCATGTAGAGGGTGCCGAAGAGCGCAGCCTTGATGCCGGCGCGCTCCGGAAAACGCGAATCGAAGCTGGTGAAGAACTGCCAGTCGAGCCAGCCGGTGCTCTGGATGATAACGTCTGCCAGGAGCACGAGCAGCGTTAGCACGCCAAGCAACACGCTCAGCAGGCCCAACGCTACGAAGAAGTGGGACTTGATGCGCCGCCACTGCATGCTCGCTTTGAAAACGGGCGCGCCGCGGTCTATCGTTCCGGTCTCTTCAGCCATTAGTCATACTCCTCCCGGAACCGGCGCACAAACCAGTGCGCGAAGATATTCATGGCAAAGGTCAAGAAGAAGAGCATGGTGCCTACGGCAAAGATCGTGCGGTACTCAAGCGAGGCGAACGGCGTATCGCCGAGGCTCACCTGCACGATGTAGGCCGTCATGGTCTCGATGGGCACGCGGGGATCGAGCGTGAAGGTAGGATTCTGGCCCGCCGCGATCGAGACGATCATGGTCTCACCAACCGCGCGGGAGAGCGCCAGCACCGCCGAAGCCACGATACCGGAAAGCGCGGCCGGCACTACGACTTGCAGGGCCACTTCAAATCGCGTCGCCCCCAGACCGTAGGCTCCCTCCCGCAAGGCTTGCGGCACCGCGCCGATGGCATCCTCGCTCAGGGAGGCCACCATGGGAATGATCATGATGCCCATCACGATGCCGGCGCTCAGCGCATTGAAGATGCGCAGGCCGGGAATGAACTCTTGCAGGATAGGCGTCACTAACGTCAGTGCGAAGTAGCCGTAGACGACGGTGGGCACGCCCGCGAGCACCTCGAGGACGGGTTTGATCACGTCGCGTACCCGGGTACTGGCAAACTCGCTGAGATAGATAGCGATGAGGAGGCCGGTGGGTATGGCTACCGCCAGCGCGATAAAGGCGACGAGCGCGGTGGCGGTGACCAGCGGCCAAATGCCGAACTTCTTGATGAGGAAGAGCGGGGTCCATTCCGTCTCGGTAAGGAACTCGATAATCGACACTTCGCGAAAGAAGAGCAGCGTCTCTCCGGTGAGCGAAAAGAGGATGCCGAGGGTCGTGACGATAGAAAGCGTCGCCGTTGCCAGGAGGGCATAGCGTATCGCTTCCTCCTTGAAGTTGCGGCTCGCGCGTCTACTCATGTCACTGCGCGACGGGTAGTGTGAGAACGGGGATACGTCCTCAGCCATCGGAGCTCCTCTCTCTACCGCTAACGGTCTGACTCCGCAGCGGCGTTGCTCGAAACTATTTTCCGACTGCCTTCTCCAAAGCCGCAGCTAAACTCTAATGCCGCCCTAGCGCAAGCGGCTGGCGTGCCGCCTCACCACCTTGCGCTCCTGTGAGTGTAGGGGCACGGCATGCCGTGCCCCTACGTGTTCCACGCGCTACTGCATGTAGCGGTCGAGCGAAGCGCCGACCTCTGCGCCGTTCGGCCACAACGTGCCGGTGACGCGATTGGCGAAGCGCTGCGTGAGCGCCGCATAGAGCTCATCGCCAAGCGGTACGTAGCCAACTTCGGGGCTGGAGATCAACGGCGTGAACTCCGGGCTGAGGTAGTACTTGATGAACGCATCGACCTCAGGCCGTTCGGCCGCGTCTTTCCGCACGTAGATGAAGATCGGGCGGCTCAGCGGCTGGTAGCTGCCGTCGGCGACCGTCGCGAAGGTCGGTTCCACGCACGTGCCGTTACCGGGGTCAATGGGCACCGCCTTGACCTTGTCGGTATTCTCCACGTAGTAGGAGAGACCGAAGTAGCCGATGGCGCTCCTGCTGCCGGAGACACCGGTGACCAGCACGTTGTCGTCCTCGCTGGCCTGGAAGTCGCCGCGGCTGGACTGGGACTCACCGACGATAGCCTCGGTAAAGTAGTCGAACGTGCCGCTATCCACGCCGGGGGCGAAGAGGTCCAGCGGCTGGTCCGGGAAACTGTCGCGAATCTGGTTCCAATTCGTGACTTGACCCTGCGCTGCCGGTTCCCACATCTTCTTTAGCTCATCTACCGTGAGGCAATCGACCCAGTCGTTCTCGGGGTTTACGACCACGGTCAGGCCGTCGTAGGCCACCGGGATTTCGATGAACTCGTAACCGGCGGCAGTCACTGCTTCCATCTCGGAGGGCTTGATGGGCCGGGATGCGTCCGAAATGTCGGTCTCGCCGGCGGAAAACTTCTTGAAGCCGCCGCCCGTGCCGGAGACGCCCACGCTCACGCGCACGCCCGAGTGCTTCAGGCTAAACTCTTCGGCTGCGGCCATGGTGATGGGAAAGACCGTGCTGGAACCGTCGACGATGATGTCGCCCTTCAGTTCCACCATCTCGGCCTTTTCGCCGTCGGCCATGTCGCCAGTGCCGGTATCGCCACCGCACGCGGCCAGCAGGGCAAAGCCTGCCAAGCCCGCCGCGGCAAAGGTAAACCGTCGTCTGCTCATCCGAACCGGTGCTGTCATTTCATTCCTCCCATGTTTGGTGCGACAGCACTCTGCTCTCTCTTGTCCGGCAAGCTGGTCGTGGCGCACGTCCCCGTTCCTCGTCATCGCCGTGGGTCGGGAGGAAGCCACCCTGTGCAATCCTACGCCAATTGAGCCGGACACGGAACAAAGTAAATCGTTCAACACTGAGGAAAATTATCATGGGGTCTTTAAGACGGTCAACGCCCTCTCGGGGCGTGTTAACAATCAGATAAAGATGGGATTATCGGCGCTATGACTGGGAAAGAGGCACTTAGCACGATCTGGCCGACTTTCCTTGAACCGCCCCATTGTGGCGCGGCATAAGGCAGCGAGGGACTCCTTGGCCGGGAGCAGTGACATTGTAATCGTTAACACAATGTTCACCTTGCGAACAAGCCGCGTTCATAATCGGCGGCAAGAAAGCGAAGCGGGGCAGTGAAGACAGCGGAACGCAGTCGGGTTTGCGCGTTGGGTCTCACCCTGTCACACCGAGCGACACGCAGGCGATGGCGAAACGATTGAGCGTGCCTAGGACTATGCCTGGTGCGGTCCACCAAGGACACAACCGCTAAAGAGATCGTAGGGGCGGTTCGCGAACCGCCCCTACCGGGCAAGACAATCTAAACCGTGTGCCAATTGGCTCAGGACTGCGTAAGTCCATCCACCAGCGCCACGACCGCCTTGCCAAGGCCCTCCAGGTCGTAGCCGCCTTCCTGCACCGCGAGGAGCGGCACGGAGAGCGCGGCAAGCTGTTCGCCTATGGCCTGATAGCACTCATCGTTCAGCGAAAAGCCCCCGACAGGATCGCCGGCCCGGGTGTCGAACCCGCTTGAGAGGATGAGGTAGTCGGGTCCGAACCAGGAGAGCTTATCCAGAGCCTGCGCAAATGCCTCCAGGTACGGTTGGTTGCCGGTGAACATAGGCAAGGGCAGATTGAAGTTGAAGCCCTCGCCCGCGCCGGTACCCGTCTCTTCCGACCAGCCGCTGAAGCGCGGATACGCCCAGGCAGGATGGCCGTGCAAGCTCACGTACAGCACCTCGTCGGTGTCGTAGAAGATCTCCTGCGTGCCATTGCCGTGATGAAAGTCGACATCGAGCACGGCCACGCGCCCATGCGCTTTGAGCGTGTGTGCAGCCAATGCCGCGTGATTAATGTAGCAGTACCCGCCGTACTTGTAGCGTCCCGCATGGTGCCCCGGCGGGCGCTCCAGAGCGTACACGCACGGCGCGCCTTCCCTCAGCAGGTCGGCGCCCGTAAGCACGACACACGAGGCAAGCCACGCTTGCGCCAGGGTGTTCGCTGCCAGCGGTGTGTCCGGGCTGATGGTGTACGGTGTCTCCAGCACCGAATCGCCCTCAGACTCAGCCAGGCGGGCCGTCGTCTGCTCTAAGAACGCGATGAGACCCTCGTCGTGCACCTCGGCGGCAGGGGCGAACGGATACTCCCGTGGTTCCACGAAACTGTCGGCATGGCCGGCCTGCTGTAGTGCCTTCGCCATGACTTCAACACGCTCCGGAACCTCGGGATGATCGACGACGATACTGTACGAGAGTTCAATGCGCGGCACGTGGGGTTGGTGCAGCGGCGTGTAGATGATGGGGAGCGTGCGGCGACCGGTGCCAGGCATGGTGGATGATTTCCCTGTGCGGGCTAGGAGGACGCAATTGCGTAAGGACGCAGTGCCGGCCAATACTTCCGTGGGAGCGTCCCTTCGATCACGGTGCCGTCGGCCTTGTGCTGCTCGCGGCGAATGTTGCCTCGCTGGTGGAAAAGGCTGACCAAGCGTCCTTCCCGGTACGGTATGCGCACGTGCACGTCGACCGAGAGCTGCGCGTTCAGTGTGCCGGCAACCGTATCGAGGAGCGCATCCAAGCCGTCTCCTTCCCGGGCAGAGATGAAGACCGGCTTGGGATGTTCCGCCGGGTTCGGGGCGAGACCTTCAAGTTGGTCGATCTTATTCAGGACTGTGATGATGGGCTTGTCCTCGATGCCAAGGTCGGCCAGGGTCTCGTAGACCGCCGCCACTTGACGCTCGCACTGTGGATGGCTGACGTCCACCACGTGCAACAGCAGATCGGCGGCGTGGATTTCCTCGAGCGTGGCGCGGAACGCCGCGATGAGCGTGGGCGGTAAGTCGCGAATGAACCCCACCGTATCGCTGAACACCACTTCCAAGCCGGTAGGCAGCTTCACGCGGCGTGTAGTGGGATCCAGCGTGGCGAAGAGCTTGTCCTCGGCGAGTACATCAGCCTGGGTCAGGGCATTGAGCAAAGTGCTCTTGCCGGAGTTGGTGTAGCCGACGAGCGATGCCACCGGAATATCATTTACCGTGCGCCGCGCCCGCTGACGCGCCCGCCGGGCGCGTACCGTCTCCAAGCGCGCTTGCAAGTGGGAGAGCCGCTGGCGAATGAGTCGCCGGTCCGCTTCGATCTGGGTCTCGCCCGGTCCGCGTGTGCCGATACCCGCGCCAAGCCGCGAAAACTTGACCCAAAGCGTAGACAAGCGCGGCAGCAGATAGGTCAGTTGCGCCATTTCGACCTGCAGCTTGCCCTCGGTGGTCTGGGCGCGCGTGGCGAAGATATCGAGGATGAGCGCCGTACGGTCGAGCACTTTGACGTCGAGCTGCTCTTCCAGGTTGCGCTGCTGGCTGGGGGTGAGATCGTTGTCGAAGATGACGAGATCGTAAGCCTGCGACTGCTGCAGCGCCTTTAGCTCCTCCACCTTGCCCTTGCCGATAAAGGTTGCCGTGTCCGGCTTGCGCCGCTGCTGATAGCAGGTGTCCACGACAATGGCGCCGGCAGCGCGGGCGAGACTTGCCAGTTCCTGAAGTGAGTCCGCCACCGGCCACTGTTCAGGACTGTTTCCGAGCTTGACGCAGACCAGCACTGCGCGCTCCGCGCCGCGCCCGGTGCCGATACTGTGCTGTGAAAAGTCGAGCAAGGACTAACCTCCCCATGCGAGTGATATCCCAAATTGTACCATAGGATTCTCGGCCATTGAGCGGTTTGCTCCCGGCCCGTGGCAAGTGAAGAGGCGGGGGACAAGCCCCCGCGCTACTAAGCCCTGTCGGCGTACAGCCTGCGGGACACTGTCCACGCCAAGGTGAGGCTGGGCTGATCGCCCCCGGCGACACATCGGTTAGCAGCCTGGGAAGTTCACCTTAAGAAAGCGAAGGCTGCCTTGCGGCAGCCTTGCACCCTGGTGCCGGAGCGCACAGGGGGTGTATGCAGTGATGATAGCCGGTCCAGGCAAAGTCTATCAGCTAGCCGTTCCCTTTCAAGAAGTGACGCTCACGACTCGTGCCACCAAGTGTACTGGCACTTCGGCTCTTTCAAATCCCGGTCGTTAGGACCCTTCCGCCTCTGCCTCTTCTTCATCCAGGTGGAAACTCACGCCGAGGTCCATCAGTTCCTTGAACGCTTCTGCGAGGCTCAGCAGGCTTCTGCCCTTCGTGGTGAAGGTAAACTCATGGCGCTCGCCGAGAAGGCCGAAGAAGATCTTCTTTAGCTCATCGGACAAGCAGTTATTGTCAACAAGAGACTGGACTGCCTGCATTTCCAGTTCGGGGGCCGGCGTGCGAGCGATGTCGCGGTCGGTTACAACACTCTGAAACTTCGTCAGTGCGTCAATACCGCGCCTGTCAAGCAACTCCATCACGGTCGGCACGAGAATCGCGCGCACCGTATCGGCGAATTCCTCGCGTGTGCGCTCTGCGTTGCGCCCCGCCTGATACCGAAAAATGTCATGATAGCCGGGGAGCATGAGCGAGGGCGCAATGAAGTCGGAAGCAACATCGAACGTCGTGCCCCGCGTGCGGCTTTCGTGCTTGACTCCAAAGCCTAGCTGCGTGAGCCGCCCTAGACTCTCCTCCTGCACCCGCGTGGGGCTAAACTCCTGGCCTTTCATCGTGCGGCGCGCAGACTGATAGAGAATCTCAATATGCTGGTCGCCCAAGTCCCGCGCATACATCTCACGCACCTGCGTGATGAGGTCGTTGACCTGGATCTCTTTTTGCATGTCGACAGCCATGAGCGCCCTCTCTTCCGTTCACTCGTTCCACTTGGTGCATGTTCTTGGACGATAAACCTATTGCCGGTAGTTCGGCTAGTCTGCACACACGCTACCATGCGTATGGGCGAGCGTCAAGCAGTGCAATTTGGTTCAATTGTATAGAAATATTCAGAAAGAAAGTTGGCAAAGGAATTCTTCTCTGGTAGGATAGGTACGCTCACAAGGCACACGTGGGCTTTGTAACATAGGGCAGGCCGTAAGGCCGCTGTGCCAGTGCTCAATGGCGCCTGCTGGCATCCTGTATCTTGCATCGTACCGAGCAGAGGGTAGCACTGGTGCAAACGCTTTCGCGCCGTCTTCTATTGAAGTACGCCGGGCTCTTTGTTCCCGCCAGCAAACTCGCGCCGCATAGACTTCCCCTCCCGGCTGAGCAGGAACCAATCTACCAGCTTCCCTTTGATACCCCGCCGGGCCCCAGTACCTGGTACGTGGCGCAGTGGTATGGGAATACGAATCTGGCCCATCGCTTCCGCCACACGGTCTACCGGGAAGGGCAAGGGATTCACTTCGGCATCGACTTTGCCTGCCCGTGCGATACTGAAATCAGAGCGATCGGCGACGGTGTGGTGATTGGCGCGGACGACCTCTCCTTCGGCGCGGGTCCCCATAACGCGATCGTGCTGCACCCCAACGGTGACCTATCGTTGTACGGACACCTGCGTCGTTTTCCGGCAGTTCCTGCCGGTGGCTCGGTGCAAGCGGGCGATATCATCGGCTACGCGGGTGACTGGCTCGATAACGTGGCTTGCTTAGCCGCGCCCCACCTGCACCTGGAGATCCGCCGGCCGGATCGCACCCGCGCGGTCAATCCGGCGCTCTTGATCAAGGCTGATTGGCACAATGCGGCGTTGGGCCGCTTCCTCGGCTTTGTCAAAGACCTCGAGAATCCGCGCCGCTGGCAGACGCTCGAAGACCAGCCGGAAACGCTATTTGGCGGGCGCATTCTCAATGACTACGCCCGCCTCTGGATGCGGTAAGGCGCTGTGGTACGGCAAATGCGGCATCGGCTTGGCGCAATCCTTCTTCTGAGTCTTTGGCTCTTGCTGGGCAGCGGCTGCGCGTACACGTACGTGCCAAACGCCGAGGGTACGCCGGTGCTCACTTTGCAGGTTCCCGTACCGCCTACACCGGCTGTCTCGCCGACCGCCGGCACGCCATTAGCGGCAACCCCGACTGCGCTGCCGGCCGCCGCCACACCACTTTCGCCCACGCCAACTCCGCAGCCGGTGCTGCGACGCCTCACCGCGCCCGGTTGCTGCAGTAATATCTGGTGGTCGGCTGATGGCTCGCAGGTGCTCTACGTCGATAAGCCGGACGAACGTCCGGCTGCAATCTGGGGCGTGGACATCGCCACGGGGGCAGCGGCGCAGTATAGCGCGGTGGTCGGTGTGCTGCAGCACAATGATCGCTACGTTATCGCGCTGGCGCACCAAACGCCGCTGGGCGTCACCGTGCATGACCGGCAGACCGGCGAAGGTTGGGCGCTCTTTGGCGTGGGCAGCCTGCCATTTATTTCGCCCGACGGTACCCGCGTGGCGTACGACGGTCGCCCATCCCAGCAGACCTTATTCGCCAGCCGCCGCGAGAATCCGATTGTGGTGGCGGCCCTGGACGGCAGCAATGCGCAACACCTGGCCACGCTCTACGGCGTCGGCATTGTGGGCTGGTTCCCCGACGGGTCGCGGCTGCTGGCACTGGGCATGCAGGACCCCGACACCGAACGCCCTACCCTCTGGCAGATTGACGCGACCACCGGCGCGCTCGATAAATTCGACGACGGCGTCCACCTGCGCAACATCTCACTCTCACCCGACGGCGCATGGCTGGTCTTTCTCAAGGCGTTTGAGGAAGACCCGGCTGTGAACACCACCTGGGCCATAAATGTGCACACCGGCGCACAAAAGCGGCTCGATTTCGCGGTCAGATACGCCTGGATCGGCGCCGAAAGCGCGACGCTGCTTTATATTCCGCCGCGTGAGACGCCGGACGCGGGCTTCGGCGTCTGGAAGCTGAACGTCGCTTCCGGCGAACGCACACGGCTTACCGACCCGGAGCAGACGCCGCTCTTCATTGCGAGCGGCGACTGGGCGCTGGCCCGCGACGGCAAGCGCCTCGCTTTCGTCTCCGCAAAGGACTACGCTATCTGGCTGCTTGAGATGAGTCCGTGAGATTGGGACGCCATTAGCAGGTAAACATTGGCGCCACACTCACGCGCGTACCAGGACGTTAATGTAAAAAGGAAACGCCTGCCCCCGCGCGGAGCGTGGTTCCGGCTATGCGACTGTTCACCCTCGAGACTAGCCTCTGGCTGCCGCAGCCGGTAGACCGCGTGTTTGCCTTCTTCGCGGAAGCGGCGAATCTGGAGAATCTCACGCCCCCCTGGCTGCACTTCACAATTCTCACACCCCAGCCAATTGAAGTTACGTCCGGCACCCGCATTGACTATCGGCTGCGGTACCGGGGCTTTCCGCTGCGCTGGCGCACCGAAATCCTGGCCTGGGAACCGCCGCACCGCTTCGTTGACAGCCAAATCAAAGGCCCCTACCGCCGTTGGGTGCACGAGCACGTGTTCGAGGAGCAGGACGGCGGCACGCTGGCGACGGACTACGTGGAGTACGCTTTGCCGGGCGGTGCGTTCACCAATGCGCTGATAATTGGCCGAGACGTAGAGAGAATCTTCGATTACCGGCGGCAGCGACTCATGGAAATCTTCGGGAACACGGATGAGGAAAGGCAATAGTGCCGCGCCGGGAAACTTTCCGCGGCCCTTGAGAGCCTCTATTGGTCCCGTTTGGCGGCGGTGAGATACGCCTGGTCTAACGGTCTAAGTCTCAGGTTACCCAGGCTCGCGACTGGCACGAACTCCGCCGAGACTTGGTAGGCATCCGGCTCTTGCGGCCTAACGCGCTTGCTGTGGGCGCGCGCCCGAAAGACCAACCAGAAGAAGTCGGGATAGGGGTACGCGTATTGCGGAGGCTTTGGCGTTTGGTGCCGCAGATGGACAAATCCCAGGCGGTGGATATCCCCGATGCGCACGCCGGCTTCCTCGCGTATCTCACGATGCAGCGCGTCCAACAGCGTCTCTCCCGGCTCCAGCCTGCCGCCCGGCAGGATACGCGCTCCATCCCTATTGCGCATCAACAGGACGCTGCCGTTGTGGAATACGAGTGACCTCACGGACGTAATGTAGTCCGGCGGCGGCAAGTCCTGCGTGACATAGGCAGCAGCAACCAGCTTGATCTTGACACTGTGCCAATCCATGTGCTCGGTCGCAACCGCAGTGTAGTTGCTCAGGAAGGCGGCAATGGCGGGGTCTGAAGTTTCGCGACGCATGTTCTCCCTGTTGGCGATGATTCCCGCAGCAGAATACGTCGTTTCAAAATGGAGACACGTACGGACAGACGTGCCGACAGAACTCGCCTGTTCGCGATCCGTACACCCTTCGACTGTGCTCAGAGCCTGCCCTACGCCCTTGGAGGGATTCTACGTAACAATGTAGGGGCAACCCTTGTGGTTGCCCTTATCGCGCATATGTATGGCGCCGTCAAACGGGCAGCCACCAGGGCTGCCCCTACGCGGTTTGATTGCCCTTGTTCCCAGTTCTGAGCACCCAGACACGCTGATGTTCACTTGCTGCTTGTAAACACAGTCTCAGGCAAGACGCCCAGTTCGCCTAGTTCGGCATCACCTACGAGATATTGTGAATGTCCTGCCACTCAGTATGGAACGCGCCTTCTTTGTCCACGCGCTGGTAGGTGTGCGCGCCGAAGTAGTCGCGCTGCGCCTGCACCAGGTTCGCGGGCAGCCGCGCCGTGCGGTAGCCCTCGATGTAGTTGAGCGCGGCGCTCATGGCAGGCGTGGGCAGGCCCTGGGAGACGGCTGCCGCCACAATGCGGCGCAGGCCCGGCGTGCGCTTTCGGACGTCGGTGGCAAACGGCTCCGCCAGCATGATATTGGGCAGGTCCGGGTCGGCGGCGAACGCCTGCTTGATGGGCTCGAGCAAGAGCGAGCGAATGATGCAGCCGCCCTTCCATATGCGCGCCACGGTGGCAAAGTCCAGGTTGTAGTTGCGTTCAGCCGAGGCCGCGGTGAGAAGATGCATCCCTTGCGCATAGGCCGAAACCGCCGCCAGATACACGGCGTCTTGCAGCGCCGGCAACAACTCTTCCCGCGCTCCCGCGAATGATGGCGACGCGCCGTGCAGGATGCCGTCGGCCCTCTCCCGAATCTCCTTGAAACTGGAGAGTATTCGCGCCTCGGTAGCGGCGGTAATGGTGGGAATGGGAATGCCGTGGTCGAGCGCGCTCTGGGACGTCCACTTGCCCGTGCCCTTCTGCGCCGCACTGTCCTGGATGATCTCCACGACGAATTTATCGGTATCGGGATCCTTGCGGGTGAGAATGTCTGCGGTGATCTCCACCAGGAACGACTGCAATTCGCCCGCATTCCAACCAGCCACGACTTCTTGTATTTCGGGTACGGTCATGCCCAGACCGCGCTGCATCACGTCGAAGGCTTCGGCCAGCACCTGCATGATGCCGTATTCGATGCCGTTATGGACCATCTTGACGTAGTGTCCGGCGGAGCCCGGGCCCAAGTAAGCGCAGCACGGGCCGTCGTCCACCTGCGCCGCGATCTTCGTGAAGATAGGCTCCACTGCGGCGTAGGCAGCTTCCGTGCCGCCTGGCATGATGGACGGACCGTGCAGCGCGCCGTACTCGCCGCCGCTCACGCCGGTGCCGATATAGCCGCGCCCCTGCGCTTCCACGGCGGCGGCTCTCCGCTCGGTATCGTCATAGAATGAGTTGCCCCCGTCGATGATGAGGTCGCCGGGCTCGAGCAACGGCAGCAGGGCGTCAATCACCGCATCCGTGCCCGCACCCGCCTGCACCATGAGCATCGCCTTGCGCGGCGGCTTAAGGGCGGCTACGAAATCTTCCAACGTCAGGGCGCCGACGACGTTCTTGCCCTCTCCCCGCTCTTTGACAAATGCCTCGGTACGCGAGGTTGTGCGGTTGAAGACCGCCACCGTAAAGCCTTTGCTCTCAATGTTCAAGGCAAGGTTTTGTCCCATAACCGCCATGCCGATGACACCGATGTCGCAGGTGCCTGTATTCTGCACTGCCATGTAGTAGCCTTCTCCCTCAATTCGTGTTCATTTATCGTGCTCTCTACCCAGCGCTTTAATGGGCGGAGCGCAAACTGCCACAGCCGCTGCGAGCGGCTCTGATTGCCTCTGCGCTAGATTGTAGCAGGTAAGACGGACGTCGCGCCCGCCGCGCGTCACCCTATTGCGAGAGTGCAAATCCGAGAACAATGAGCACCGGCAATGGTGAGTGGGGCCTTGGCTGGATTGGAATGAGTACTGTGGTCGGACCGGTTGTTTTACGCTCGGACTGTGAAACCATGGTGCGCAAGGTGCCACTGGTCGGCGTGATCGCCGCGCTGATAACGGTTCCATGTCGTTTGCGCTTTTGCCTATCGCCTACGAACCGCACTTGACCGAGGCAGCCGGCATCTGGCTCGGGCCGGTCTACGGCTTCATCGCGGGACTGATCTTCAGGGTACTCCGCCGGCTCATGGGTTGCTCCCGCGGGACCGCCTGGCCTATGTATGGTTTTGCAGTGGTGAGTTTTATCGTTCTGTTCGGAGCCCAACTCTGCCACTTGATCCGCCAGCCCGCCACATGGGACAGAATGCACGGCAGTTCCGTATACTGTCACCAACAAGCGCGGTCGGCGCAAACGGAGGCGGAGCATGCGTAACGCGCGAGGCTGTGACAGCGAAGTGGCGGCCAATGTGGCTGTGGAAGGAAACGGGATTATGTTGCGTTCAGTTGTGTCCTATTTGCTGTTTTTGGGACTTCTGGCAACGGCGCTATTGTTGGCCGGCTGCGCGGTCCAGGAACCTTACGGCCTCGAGCCAAATCTGATTGATGGGGAACCGGCCCCGCTCACCGTCGAGGTACTGAAGAATGCCACGTATGATTCTGAGTTCGTGAAGGCGGGGCGGGCGCAGTTGCAGGACGGCAAGTACGAGGAGCAGATCGCGCCGGACTCTGCAAGTAAGAACACCCTGGTATTGAGCGATCACATTGCCTTTGGCGAGGTCAACGGTGACAGCCTAGACGATGCAGCCGTCGTGTTAGCGGCCAGCGGCGGCGGCAGCGGCACGTTCTACACGCTGGCTATTGTCATAAACAGAATGGGCAATCCGTACCACTTCCACTCCGCCTCACTGGGGGATCGCATCAAGGTTGAAGCGGTCGAGATCGAGGATGCCGTGATTACCGTGCGGATGGTGACCCATGGCGAGGGTGACGCCATGTGCTGCCCCTCGCAACCGGAAGTGCGCCGCTACAATCTGGGCTTTGGCGTGCTTCGGTTGCTCGAACGCAGTACGCCGGCCGGCCGGTTAACGGAGGAAGCGCTGCGCAACGCCATCTATCAGCATGAGTTTCCGAAGGACGGCCAAGCGCAGTTGCGGGACGGCGCGTATGAAGAGGCAATCGAGGGTTCGGCGAGTAAGATTCAGATCGCGTTGATGGATGTGGTGGCCTTGGGCGACATCAACGGCGACGGCATATGGGATGCCGCGGTCGTGCTGGAAGCAAGCGGCGGCGGCAGCGGCACGTTCCGTTCGTTGGCAGCCGTCATCAACGACAAGGGCGCACCGGTGCACGTGGCTTCCACTCCGCTGGGCGACCGCGTGAAGATTGAGGAGATCCTGGTCGCGGACTTATACATCAGAGTGCAGATGGTGACCCACGGCGAGGGCGATGGCATGTGTTGTCCCACGCTGCGGGTGGTGCAATTCTATCAGTTGACCGAGGACGGTCTGGAATTACGCCGCCAGGAGGAGAGAGGGCGAGTAGGCGATTCCGAATAAGTGGTCGGCAGGCATAAGAAACGACAGCGCGGCCCAGTTTACACTGGGCCGCGCTGATTGCGTTTCGCGGCTTGGTTAGACAATACGGCGCAGGCCGTCCTGCCTGAAGCAGGCAAAGAGTCCAGGCGCGAGTTAGAAAGCTGCCAAAGCTACTTGAGCTCGACGGTGGCGCCCACCTCTTCCAGCTTGCCTTTGAGCTCTTCGCCCTCTTCCTTGCTCACGCCTTCCCTGATGGGGTTCGGCGCCGCTTCCACGGCGGCCTTGGCCTCGCGCAGGCCCAGGCCGGTGATCTCGCGTACGGCTTTGATGACCTGGATCTTCTTGTCGCCGATCTCAGTCAGCACGACGTCGAAGGAGTCCTTCTCTTCTTCAGCCGCGGCGCCGTCGCCATCGGCTGGCGCGGCGGCTACCGCCACCGGCGCGGCGGCCGAGACGCCGAATTTCTCTTCCAGGGCCTTCACGAGTTCCGACACCTCAAGCAGTGTCATGTTCTCGATCGCCGCAATGATGTCCTCAGTCGAGACTGTCTGTGCCATACTTTCTTTTCCTTCTTTCTCGCGAGCGGCACTCGCCATTCTGCCGTTGCATTGAATCTATACAGATTGCTCTCTTGGGATAGTAGGCTTGGTTACCGGATGCGCCTATGCGCCCTCCGCCTCCTGCAGTTGATCGACACGCGCCTGCAGCACGTAGGCCAGGCTGCGTGTCACACCGCTGAGTACCCCCACCAAGTGCGATGCGGGGGCCTGCATGCTCCCCAGCATCTTCGCCAGCAGCTCCACACGGGAAGGCAGCGACGCCAGCGCGCTTACTTCTGCCGCGCTGATGGCACGTCCGTCCATGAGCGCGCCCCGCACCTCGAGCGCGTCCGCGCTCTTCGCAAATTGAGTCAAGGCTTTCGCCACAGTTACCACATCGCCCTCGGCGAATGTGATGCCGCTTGGACCGTCAAGCAGCGATGTCAGTTCCGCCTGGTCTTCTCTCTCCGCAGCGAGTCGCAGCAGTGTGTTCTTTGCCACCTTAAACTGTCCGCCTGCGGCCCGGAGCTCGCGGCGCAGCGTCTGCATCTGCCCTACGTCCAGACCGCGGAAATCAGTAACGATGACCAGGTTCGCACCGCGCAGGCGCTCCTGCAATTCCTCGATCATTACGGCTTTTTCTTCACGGGTTGCCAAATCACATCACCTCCTCTCTGCAAATAAAAGAACCTTGGCGTTGACCAAGGTTCAGCGCAATCGAACTGCCGCCAGCCCGCCCTCATCTGCGAGGGAGGCCGCACAGCCGTCCGCTCTTGCGGTTGTGCCTAGACAGGCTTGCCTCGTAGCTTGAGGATTATGCGCCCACAAGGGGCGGGCCTGTGGTCAACGGCTCTTGTTGATGTCTATCCGTGCGTTCGCACAGCTACCTTTCAGGATAGCAGGCGAGCGACCGCATACGCAAACCGGCTCGCGCCCGCATGCACTTAGCCGCATTCACGGCGCCTCGGGCGCCGCCGGCTGCCATCGTTACAAGCTTTGTGCAATGGAGCGTAGTGGCGAACAGGTGGCCACCCGTTGCGGTGCCGTCGGTGAAACAAAGTTGAAGATGGCTGTGAGCAGATTGCCCACAGCCATCTCTTCGCTGCTATCTCATGGCCCTGCCAAGAGCAGGGCAGCACTCGGAGTGCTATTCGATATTCACAACGATGTCAACCGCCAACTCGTTGCGGCGCACGAGGAACGGTGCCACGCTGCCCAGCATATCGCCAGCTTCATCACCGGCAAAGGCTGTCGCAACGGTGCTCAAATTCTGCAAGGTCTCTTCGTCGCCCAAGAAGACGGTCAAAGAATGCACGTCGTCAAGATAGACGTCCAGGCCCTGCGGAACGAGCTTGAGCGTAATGGTGCTCAAGCCGGCTGCCTTCAGGCCCGCCACAGTATCCGCCGGCAGCATGCCGGGCATACTTAGGTTCAAGCCGATGGCTTCGAGCAGAGGCGCAGTATTCTCGAGAATCACCACATCGGGCACCAACAAGTCACCGTTGGCGCTCAGAGACGTACCGATCAGCAGCGGATACTGATTATCCGCAGCTCCGGGCACGTCAGGTGGCTGCGACGTCTCACCGCTGAACTTCTCGACGGCCGCAGCGCCGTCCGCCGTGGGAAAGTCAATCGCTACCGTGCCGATCATCGCCAGCGCGAAGGGCACAGCAAGATCAGGCAAAGCCGCATCATAGCCTAGACCCTTGACAAGCGCTATGACTTTGTCCAGTGCGGCCTGATCGTAGTTTACGGAAATGCGCAGTGCAAAGCCGCCATTCACGTAAACGTCGAAATCGCCGCCCGGCCCTTTAATGAGTTGGATGTGTTGAAGATTGGCCGCTTGTAAGGATTCGATGGCTGATGCCGAAAGGACTTCACCGACTCCCAGTTGGCTCAATTCGCCCTCGGAGAGACCGAGGTTGAACTGCTGCCCGGCAAGGTACATGCCGACTTCCACGGCACTGATGGTACCGTTGTCGCCAAACTGCACGGTTGCCTGCGGCATGCCATAGATTTCGATTGATTCTTCAGCGCGCTCCGGCGGTGCGCCCGGTCCGGAAACCGGGGCGGCGCTTGTTAGGCGCGCCGGCGCAAACGGTGTAGAAAGCCCGTGGCTCACAAAGCCGGTGGAAACAATCAAAAGCGAAGCCAGCAAGCCTACTAATCCGCCGATGATCAGGCCGACAATGCCCACGGCCTGACCGGTACCGGTACCACCACCGAGTTGGTACCCTGCCTTATAGCCAAGCCCCGCGCCCAGGTAGAGCAGTGAGAAGAGCAAGCCAAAACTCACCAAGAACAGAGTTGCCGCGAACTTAGTGAGTCCTCCGCCCACCGCTACCAGCACAATTAGAGCGATGATGACAAGGACCAACCACAGAATTGGTACGGGCACCCACCAACGTCTCCAGGTGGTCATAGCCTTCCCTCTCTGTGCTTGCATGCATTCATGGTTACGAGTCTAACGATTATGCCAAGATTACTGTCTGTGTCTTCTAGCCTTCTAAGCAATGAGGGATACCCTTGGGGCGCATAGGGTATCCCTCACATCACCTGCGTATGACGGGAGCGTAGTGCTTTTCCTGATTTACACTACAGCAACCCCTTCTTACGGCAGGCTCACCGTCAGGTCAACGTCAATGCGGTCACGCAAGTGCAAGTACGGCAGAACAATACTGGCTTGCGGTGCGAACGCAGAGAGAATGCCCAGTGCATCAGCTTCGCCCAAGCGGACGTCAGCCAGCATCTCACCGTTGCTACCCAACGACAGGCCGTCATTGTTGATCTTGACGTTCAACTCGCTGATGCCGTTGTCCGTCATGAGAGCAATGATAGCCGGCGTCAACTCGGTGCCAACCACACCAAGGTCGGCAGCAGACATACCCAGCACGGAGAGATTGCCGTCGGCATCGTAGCTGACATTGGCCTTCGCCATCAGCTCAATCTCTTGCTGCTCGGTGCCCACGTAACCGGAAGGCGCGCCTTCTTCACGTACCGGAATGGCCGACTCACCAATGGTGATGACCACGTCGCCACCCGAAGCGAGCACCACGGGAACCACAACGTCCCGCAAGGGGATGGCAATACCGGTGAAACCTTCCACCAGATTGAGCACCCGCTCGTAGTTCGCTGCATCCTCACCAAGGTTTACACCAATGGTGTATGCGCCGTTGACGTAGATATCAATCAAGCCGTCCACGCCCTTTACGACCTGAAGATGCTCGACACCAGCACCCGTAAGCAAGCCTAGGGTCATGGCATCAATGCCCAACGCGGGTACAGGAATACCAAACGCGCCAAGCGCCTTGAGGTCATCGGCCGAAATACTCACCGGCGTCGCCGTGCCGCCGATGAAAACGCTAGTCGTTACCGACTGCAATGAACCATCGTCACCAAGGGCGATGGTAATTCGAGGTGGCACGATCACGACTTCCATCTGCGCCGCAGATGCGCCGGACTGTGCCGCTGAAGCGATGCGCGCCGGCAGCGAAACTGCCAACAACGCAACGATTACCGCAATCACGAGAGCGACCTGGACAAGGGAACTGTACAGGAACGTCCTGTCTAGTGACTGGGTAGGGTATCTGGTAATACGCATTGATCCCTCCTCCTGAAGATCCGTTCGGGTTCGGTACGCCCCTTCACCGAACGCTACCTAAAGATACTTTCTGCTCACCACTTTTTCGATACCCACGGTGTGGTGCTGCTGACATTATGGGGAAAGCACTAATACCTGTCAAGGACAAAGCACGCATTCAACCGAAAAAGTAGCAAGAATCCGCGAAAATCCCGGATTGGAACTGGAAATAGGACATGTCAATACATAAAGTAGCCCATTTTGCGGCTTGGGTTGCTATTGACAACGAATTCAATCGGCGAATAAAGGGCAGGAGACGCTTGACAGAATGTGATTATTGGGGTCTGCCCAGCACCGGATTTCTCTCAGAATCGCCTGTTTCACCATGCAAAAGCAGCGATTCCCGGCCGTGAATTAGACGGCATTCCGGCGGATTCTGTGCCCCATTTACAATGCCTCCGTTGACGGTCCGACGCCGGCCGCGGGCGGCAGATCGCCCCGCAGCAACCGTCCCGCAGGCTTCCACAACGCCGGTGTCCCCGCAGTCTTAACGTCCAACGCAAACCACCGTCACCGGCAGCGCCCGTCATGCCGCTGTCAGCCATCGCTTCCCCGCACGACGCGCCGACCCAGCAGCATCGCCTCGCAATTGCTTCTGAATCGAATGGAGAACCGGGAGGAGCGTAGGACACTCGGCTCGCGCGCACCAACTCGCGCGCAATAGCCGGTGGAGCGCAAGCGCAGGAGTGGGAATCTCTCTGCCATAGTCTGCGGCCCTTAAGGCCGAGAGCCGTAGCCATCCGGCCGTTGGATGAGACTTGCCTGCGCTCCACCCGCGGGAACCGGCGGCTCGCGCATGCAAACCGATCAAAAGGCGGGGCGCGTCACCGGCAGTTCGAGCACGTTGCGGGCTTGCTCCAGAAAAGCGTCGTCCGTGGTGGAGACTACCCGCGTCGAGACGTTGCCTCGCGGGTTGAATTCCATCATGAGCAACGCGCCGCGCGGCTCCAGGCCCGCCACCAACTCGTCGAAGAGCTCGTTGGTGATGCGCTCGTGGGAAAAGTACTTGTCGCGAAAGCTATTGAAGTAGAGCTTCAGCGTCCTGAGGTCCACAATACGCGCGTCCGGTATGTACACCATGGTGGCAACGGCGAAGTCCGGATAGCCGGAAACCGGGTCTTTAAAGGTAAGCTCGGGCAGGCGGATCTGCACGTAGTAGTCGCGCTTGGGCGTCGGATTCGGGAAATACCGGATCTCAACGGATTGGATCTCCTCCTCACCATAGCGCACCCGGCGCCTTTTCCTCTTGCCGCCTTGGCTCTTGTCGGACTCTGCGGTGCTCATCTCATGCGTCCTCAACGCCGGTCGCGGCGCGTGTGTATCATTGGTATGCAGCCAGCGCGGCCATGCCGCGATGCTGCACGTATGACCGTACTATGTTGCTTTGCGGAACGTCAACTTGCCGTGGACATGCGGGCACGGCAACACCGACGCGCCGCCCGCGGCGAGGGAATCTGTCGCCCATCCTACGCCGACAGACAAGATGAATCCCTTGGGCTATCGCGATACCCATGCCTGCCGGTGGGTCTTCCCACCTTCGCCCTGCTGACGACACTCACAAGGTCCCACGCCAGCACGCGAGAAGGCTTTCTCCCCGCGGGGAGAGGGTTGGGGCCAGGGGACATTAGCGCCGATCAAGTTCGCTCTCCCACTGACTGGTAGAATTGCGCAAGGTTTCTTTAAGGACAAGCGGCACTCAGATGAATTCTTGTGGGGACTTGTCGCCACAGCGGCACGGAGGCGCTTGCCTGCTCCACATCGACGTTGGAAGCGGGCCAGGCAAGCCAGCGCTTGTGTTGCCTGTGCGGCTCGTCACCGCAGTAGGCATGAGGCGGCGCCATAGCGGATAATAGAAAAGCTCTGCATTCAGATACTGCTGAACGAGAAAGGTAAGAGACTGGTGGCAAAGGTATTCATTGGCGCGCGTTCTATTCTCGATCTGCCCGGCCCGCACTGGGATTTGCTCCACAATGCCGGCCTGGAGTTGGCTCCGCCGCTCGACATCTACCGCCCGCTCACGGAACAGGAAATCATCGACAACATCGACGACGTGGTGGCCTTCGTGGCCGGATCGGATAACTTCACCGAGCGCGTCTTTGCCGCCCATCCGCAACTCAAGATCGTGGCCCGCGTCGGCGTGGGCTACGACCAGATCGATGTGGACGCCGCCACCCGGCACGGCGTTTGGGTCACCATCACCCCCGGCGCCAACAACGATACCGTTGCCGACTACGCCATGGCGATGATCCTGGCGGTGGCGCGCGAAGTCGTGGGTCACGCGGCCATCGCCCGCGAGGGCGGCTTCCACCGCATTCAGGGCGTGGACGTGTGCAATAAGACCCTCGGTATCCTGGGACTGGGACGCATCGGCAAGTCGGTGGCGCGCCGGGCGAGCGGCTTCAACATGCGCGTGCTGGCGTACGACGTGATGTGGGATGAGGCAGCGGCGGCAGAACTTGGCGTAGCGTTTGCCTCGCCCGAAGAGCTCTTTGCGGAATCGGACTTCATCTCGGTCCACCTGCCGAGCACGCCGGAGACGGTGAAGTTCGTCAACGCCGACCTGCTGGCGCGCATGAAGCCGACCGCCTACATAGTGAATACCGCGCGGGGCAGTCTGGTGGATGAGGAAGCGCTGGTGGCCGCCATCGACGCCGGGCAACTGGCCGGCGCTGCTTCCGACGTCTTCTCCGTGGAACCCCCACCCAAGGACCACCCCTTCTTGACCCACCCGAAAATCCTACCCTTCCCCCACGTGGCCGGCGTGACCCAAGAATCCGTCCACGCCATGGTGGTCATGGCTTTCGAATGCATCGCGGCCGTAATGAACGGCGACCGCCCACCGTATCCGGTCGACGAACAGGCGGCGTACGAGACGCTGCCGTAGACGCAAATGCCACTAGACAATGATCGCCAGCAAGAGATCGTCGTTGAACTTCTCAGCCGTCCGGGGCATGAGAAGGTGCGTCTGCGTGTGCATGAACTGTTGGAACATGGGCTTGGAGCGACCAGTGAGCAGATTCGATTTGAGGAGCGAATTCCTGAAGTGCATGGTCGGGCAGACGCCTTGCTTGGACGGACGATTCTTGAGTTCAAACGTGACCTTCGCTCAGAGCAGGCTGATGCGGAATCGCAGCTCGCGCGCTACATCGCCCAACGGCAGCAGGAATCAAGCCAGCATTACATTGGCATTGCTACTGACGGCGCGATTTTCATTGCCTACGAATTGCGCGGCGAAACGCTAGTCGAGCTGACTCAGTACACGCCCACTATTGACGATCCTGGCACGCTGCTCGCGTGGCTGGATACCGCAGTTGCCATTCAGCCTGAGATTCCTCCCGAACCTGACGCCGTTCAGAAAGAACTTGGCCGCGCGAGTCTCTCATACTTTGTTGCGCATACCGAACTCGCGCGCTTGTGGCGTGAGGTAAAGACGACACCAGAGATGGAGCTTAAGCGCAGGCTGTGGGCAGACTTGCTGCAGATGGTGTACGGCAAATCTGTAGATGCCGACGACCTCTTCTTCCAGCACACGTATCTCACCGTTGTGGCCAAGACGATGGCAACGCAGGCGCTGGGAATTCCTTTGCCGCAGCCTGCTGACTTGCTCTCCGGTAAGCCCTTTCGCGACGCCGGCATCACCGGGGCAGTGGAATCCGACTTTTTCGACTGGATTCTCGCTGCGCGGGACGGGGCCACGTTAGTGAATCGCATTGCCACGCAGGCCGCTCGCTTTCGCCTGCAGGACATCGAGCATGATGTGCTGAAAGGCCTCTACGAGTCACTCATCGATCCCGAGCAGCGCCACCAACTGGGCGAATACTACACGCCGGACTGGCTTGCCCACAAGATTGTGAAGGAGGTGGTGAAAGACCCGCTCGCGCAGCGCGTGCTCGATCCCTCCTGCGGCTCCGGCACGTTCCTCTTTCATGCCGTGCGTCACTTTCTGGCAGCGGCAGAAGCAAAGGGGCACGAGAATAGAGTTGCGCTGGCGGAGTGCATGCGCAACGTATTGGGCGTGGACATTCATCCCGTAGCGGCCCTTATCGCGCGCGTAACATATCTCTTGGCGCTCGGCCCGGAGCGGTTGAGCGACAGGAATGAATTGGCGATTCCGGTCTACCTAGGTGATTCGCTCCAATGGAATACGGAAGGCTTCATTGCCGGACGTGACGTGGTCATTCGCGTGCCGGACGGCCCCCAGCTTCAATTCCCCACGGCAATTGTGGCGGTCCTCGGCAGCTTCGAGCAGGTCGTGCAGATGATGCTAGACTCCAGTGAGCGGGACGCTCCGACAACTGCATTTCAGGCGTGGCTGCAACGGGAGAACATCGGCAGCGATTGGGAACGAGACAAGTTGGCGGCCACTTATCAGCACCTCTGCGACTTGCGGGCGGCGGGACGGGACCACATCTGGGGCTACGTGGTGCGCAATCAGGCGCGTCCGGTGTGGCTATCTTCTCCGCAGCAACGCGCCGACGTCATCATCGGCAATCCGCCGTGGCTCGCGTATCGGTACATGTCCGGCGCGATGCAAGTCCGCTTTCGTGAGGAGTGCCAACGGCGAGGTATTTGGGTTGGCGGCAGGTTCGCGACGCAGCAAGACCTCTCGGCCTACTTCTTTGCCCGCTGCGTTGAACTCTATGCCAAGCGGGGAGCAGCAATTTCTTTCGTCCTGCCTTATGCCATGCTGCACCGCAAACAGTACGAAGGCTTTCGAACAGGCAGATTTGGCAGCGGCCTCCAAGAACAGTCGGCCGGTCAGGTTGAGTACAAGCAGGCGTGGACATTCGACGAGGACGTGCAGCCGCTCTTTCCAGTACCTTCCTGTGTGCTCTTCGGCCGAGTCGGTGCGGAAGGTGCGCTGCCAAACGAGGTCACGGCGTATGAAGGCCAGTTACCCCGGCGCGATGCCGCGCCGGAAGAGGCGGTGCGCTGTCTTACGCACCGTCCCGCGCCATGGCCCACCGGTGGTGAGTTGGCGGGCGGTTCCGCGTATCGAGAGAAGTTTCGGAACGGCGCTACGCTTTTTCCTCGCATGCTGTGTATGGTGGAAGAAGCCTCCTCAATGGGTGTATTGGGAAGCGCGGCGGAAGCGCCCATCGTGCAAAGCCGCCGCACGCGCCAAGAAAAACCACCGTGGAAAGACCTGCCTTCTCTTCGCCAACGAGTGGAGAGGGAATTTCTCCGTCCCGTCTATCTTGGCGAATCAATCGCTCCCTATCGCCTGCTCAAACCCGTGCAAGGTATTATCCCGTGGGAAACGGGCAAGAAGCGCCTGCTCGACGCCGTAGCCGCACAACAGTCCGGCTATCCACATCTGGCCGGTTGGCTCAGCGACGCCGAACGCCTTTGGGACACCCACGGCGCGGGGAACATGACGTTTAGTGGACAGCTGGACTACTTTGGCAAACTCAGCGCACAGTTTCCAACGCCGTCCGTGCGGGTCGTCTATGCCAAGTCGGGCACACTTCCGGCTGCTGCCATTGTCGAAGACTCACACGCTGTCCTTGACCACGTCTTATATTGGGCCGCAGTCGGCAAGCGCGAGGCGCATTACCTGTCCGCAATCTTGAATAGCGAGGCCGCGCGCAGCCAAGTGGCCGCAATGCAAGCCCGCGGTCAATGGGGCGCGCGCCACTTTGACAAGCTCATGTTCGAATTGCCCATTCCCCTCTTCATCGTCAACGATCCGTTGCACCGTGAACTCGCCGCAGCCGCCGCCCGCGCCGCAAAGGTAGCCACCAACGTCCCCCTCAAAGAAGACATGTATTTCGTCTCCGCCCGCAAGCACATCCGCGCCGCCCTCCACGAACATGGCATCGCGCAGGAGATAGAGGAACTGGTAACTAGGCTACTGGACTAGCCTCTTACGTCGATTGCTCGCTTGTTCCTGAGGCTCTTTTGAAGCAGCAATTCTCACCAGGATCGCCATCGTTTCGCGCCGCCAGTGCCGCTCTGCGATAGTCGGCCTCTAAGGCTATCCAGAATTGCGGGCTGATGCCAAGCGACCTGCCCAGGCCGCTTGCGGTGTCTGGGGTGATTGCCATCTCTCCTTTAATGATTTCGTTTACCGCCTGTACGGATATGCCGAGACTTACCGCGAGTTCCTTCTCAGTCATACCGCGAGCCGCGATCTCCTCCGCCAGCACTTTACCCGGCGGAATCGGCAGATCGGAGTATGTGCGTGGATTTTGAATCCCCATGTCACTCGTGTCCCTTTCAGAATCCAACAGGTCTGGGACGCAATGTCCCAGACCTGTTGTTCTTCAGACCAATTGTCGTCTGACTGAGATCCAGTCTTACTGCACCACGGAGTTGGCTTCCCACTCGTCGAGCAGTTGCTGGGTCTTGGCCTCGGCCTCTTTGATGGCCTCGGGAATGGTCTTCAGGTGCTGCCACGCATCCCGGCTGAGCTGGATGTGCGCGCCGAGAATGTCGGGGCCGCCCGCCGCGGTGACCACCCAGTGCGCGCCCGGCATCTCGTCGATGGCGTGTGCGCGGTCGGGGTCGCCTTGGATGAACTCTTCGCTGCGGCCGACGGACTTCCGCACCGGAATGCGGTCCCAGCGATCGGCCCAGCGGCGGTCCTGCGGCTCCATGAAGAGGAACTCGAGGAACTGGAACGCACCCTCAGCCGACTTGGCGCCGGTGGGAATGACGTTAGACCAGCCGCCGCCGTAGGTCGCGGGCTGACCGTCGTCCGGATACGGCTCGAAGACGACGCTGTAGTCAATCTTGGCATATTCCTCAGCGAACGCCGTATTGCGCGGCGTGCTGTAGGTATCGAAGAACATGCCAACGCCACCGCCGGTAAATACGAGAGCTGGCGACAAATCGCCACGGAAGGCCTGCACGGCATCCCAGCCACCTTGTGCATCGTAGAAGCGGGTGCTGTGCTCCAGGGCCGCGATCAATTCGGGGTTGTCCATGGTGGCCTTGGTCTCGTCAGCGCTGGTCAGGGTCATGCCCTGCTGCCAGTAGGGAATCATCCAACCGGCAATGATACCGGCGCTGCCCCAGTTCGGCACGAAGCCCAAGCGGGTAATGTTTTCGCCTTCCACCGTGTGAATCTTGCTCGCCGCGGCATGAAAGTCTTCCCAGTTCCCGATCGGCTCTTCCGGATCGATGCCGACTTCAATCAGCACGTCGTGGTTCAGGAAGAGCGTGCGGGTGTCCGGGCCCCACGGCCAGCCAAAATGCCGGCCCTTGTAGGTCACGTCATTCAGGATGCGCTCCCAAATGTCGTCCGGCTGCATCACGGCGGAAGCCTTCACGAACGGGGTAATGTCCATGGTGGCGCCCACGGCCGCGTGGCTCTTGGTGATGTAGCGGTCGAGGAATGAGATATCAGGCGCGCTGCCCGCCGCGACCACGGTGGGGAGCTTGCTCTTGGTGTCGCCGTAGGCGGTACCAACGGCAAAGACCTCAACGCCATCCTGGGAGGCGTTGAACTCGGCAACCATCTCGGCGCCAATGTCAGCGTGGAAAGGCTGCGTGGAGTGAGACCAATAGAGCACCTTCTGCTTTTCCATCATGGCGGGCTCTTTGGCTTCCATCTCCTCAGACTCGGCCGGCGCTTCACCTGCCGGAGCCATGCCTGCGCCGCAGGCCGCCGCGAACGTGGCGGCGAGACCGACGCCCATGCCGCCGAGGATCGTTCGTCTCGAAAATCGCGATCGCATCGTTACCCTTCTCCTTAAATGATGCCAATACGCTTCGTTCACAAGTGCGCAATACGCACAGCTTGGCTTGGGTAGGCCCGATTCCCCCGTGTTTCGCACCTCCTCTAAATGCGGCCCGTACACAATCCCAGTTGAATGCAGTCGCCGCAACACGGTCAGGCTGCCATGCTACTCATATTCTTAGCCACAGCGTCGGCTTTGTCAACATTTAAGGCCGCAGCGCCCTTGCGCTAGAGAATCCATGGTACTTTGGCAGTCGTCTGAGCTGAACCGGCAACGTAGGAACCAAGCCGCGCCCTGCATTGAGGGCGTGTTCACACCTGATGCCACTTTGAGCGGAAGCGAGGAATCTCAGGCGTCTTGGGTATTCTCTCGCGCTTTGCGGCTCACAGGCGTCAGAATGACGCCTAAAGGAGCTACTCTTTTGCGCCTGTTACGGCTTACTGTCCCCACACAGCCCACATTCTCGCACAACGAAAAGATTGATTCCGCGCCCCGTGCCGGGGCGATCTTTCGCGGGAATGACGGACGACGCCCCCCTCGCGTTACCCTCTCACCTTCGCTCAATTGTTCGCCCTTTACCACATACAAATGACGGAATTAATGTAAACACGCCCTAGACACATCCTTTGTTGCCAAACGCTGCCGGGTGCAAATTGGCGGAAAGAGCGGGGCTCGCCCGAGGCAAGGCGGTGTGAATGAGCCCAACCGGCACGGTTCATTTGCTAGAAAGCAGAACAGGCACGAAACTGCAGTGTTTCGTGCCTGTTCCATTGTAAGCCAGTTCTTACCAGTGAACGGTTGAGACTTACTGTACGACGGAGTTGGCTTCCCACTCGTCGAGCAGTTGCTGGGTCTTGGCGTTGGCCTCTTTCATGGCCTCGGGAATGGTCTTCAGGTGCTGCCACGCATCCCGGCTGAGCTGAATGTGCGCGCCGAGAATGTCGGGGCCGCCCGCCGCGGTGACCACCCAGTGCGCGCCAGGCATCTCTGCGATGGCGTGTGCGCGGTCGGCGTCACCCTGGATGAAGTCCTCGCTATTGCCCACGGACTTGCGCACCGGAATGCGCCGCCAGTGGTCGGCCCAGCGGCTGTCCTGCGCCGGCATGAAGAGGAACTCGAGGAACTGGAACGCACCCTCAGCCGACTTGGCGCCGGTGGGAATGACGTTGGACCAGCCGCCGCCATAGGTCGCGGGCTGACCGTCGTCCGGATACGGCTCAAACACCACGCTATAGTCGATCTTCGCGAACTCCTCGCGGTAGTTGAGCTCGCGCGGGGAGCTATAGGTATCGAAGAACATACCCACGCCGCCCTGGGTGAAGAATATCTGGGGGCGAATGTCGCCGCGGGATGCCTGCACGGCGTCCCAGCCACCCTGCTCGTCGTAGAAGCGGGTGCTGTGCTCCAGTGCCGCCGCCATCTCGGCATTGTCCATGGTGGCCTTGGACTCGTCAGCGCTGGTGAGTTCCATACCTTGCTGCCAGTAGGGAATCATCCAACCGGCAATGATACCGGCGCTGCCCCAGTTGGGCACAAAGCCCAGACGGGTGATATTATCGCCTTCCTGGGTAAACATCTTGTTGGAAGCAGAGTGGAAGTCATCCCAGTCGCCAATGTCAGCTTCCGGATCGAGGCCGACGTCGATCAGCACGTCGTGGTTCAGGAAGAGCGTGCGGGTGTCCGGGCCCCACGGCCAGCCAAAGTGGCGGCCCTTGTAGGTCACGTCGTTCAGAATTCTGTCCCAGACGTCGTCCGGCTGCATCACGGCGGAAGCCTTCACGAACGGCGTGATGTCCATGGTGGCACCCACGGCCGCGTGGCTCTTGGTGATGTAGCGGTCGAGGAATGAGATATCAGGCGCGCTGCCCGCCGCGACCACGGTGGGGAGCTTGCTCTTGGTGTCGCCGTAAGCCGTACCGACGGCAAATACCTCGACCCCGTCCTGGGAGGCATTGAACTCGGCAACCATTTCGGCGCCAATGCCCTCATGGAACGGCTGCGTGGAGTGGGACCAATAGAGCACCTTCTGCTTTTCCATCATGGCGGGCTCTTTGGCTTCCATCTCCTCGGACTCGGCCGGCGAGTCGCCAGCCGGAGCCATGCCGGCGCCCGCGCCGCAGGCCGCCGCGAACGTGGCGGCGAGACCGACGCCCATGCCACCGAGGATCGTTCGTCTTGAAAATCGCGATCGCATCGTTACCCTTCTCCTTAGAACAAGCAATTACGGTTAGAACTCACGTCCGCGTCTTTTAAGTGAGCGCGGCTTGGCTTGGGTAGGCCCGATTCCCCCCGTGTGTCGCACCTCCTCTAGAAGCGGCAAGCGCACACTTAGGCTGGTATGCAGTCGCCGCAACACGGTCAGGCTGCCATGCTACCCATATTTTTGTCCACTCCGATAGCTTTGTCAACTGCTACGGCGGCAGAATTCGCACCCGCGTCAAGCGGCCATAGGAGCCACCGCCGGCACGAATAGAGCACCGCACCTAGGCGCCGCGGAGATGGCGGTCGAACCAGCCCGCCGTACGCCGCAAGTAATCGACCTGGTTTTCCTGCTTGCGAAAGAGATGCCCTTCGCCTTCGTAGTAGACGTACTCCGTTTCCACACCCGCTGCCTCCAGCGCATCGCAGAAGGGCCTGCCCTGCTCCATGCGCTTCATGGGTTCGCCCTCGAAGAGCAGCAGCGGGGTGCGCGCCTGGGCAGCGTACGTCAACGGTGAGGCCGCACGATAGTTCTCCGGCACGTCTTCCACCGAGCCGCCGTATTGCAGCTCCACAATGTCATTGGGCACGGTCGCCTTGGCCGCGGCGACGAGGTCGGATGGCCCTTCCACGCTCACGGCAGCGGCAAAGCGGTTGCTCTGCGTGATCAGCCAGTTGGCGAGCTGCCCTCCGGCGCTGTGCCCACGAATGCCCAGGCGTGCCGGGTCGGCCAGGCCGGCCGCAACGAGATAATCCACGCCCGTCATGATGTCGGCAACATCCAGGCGCAAGCCGCCGTCGTACCGGGTGTTGAGTACGTGCTGATAGTTCTCCCAACCGTAGGCGCCGCTGGATCGGTAGTCGGGAGAGAAGCAGAGGTAGCCCTGCGCAGCCAGGTAGTGCAGGGTCGTAAAGTGAAGGGCGTCATCGCCCAGCATTCGCCTGGGCGTAATGTCCTTCGGTCCGCCGTGAGGATCAACGATGGTGGGCAGCGGCGACGGCGGCGTCCGGTCGGGACCGAAGCCCGGTGGATAGAGCAACAGGCCTTCCACTTCCAGGCCGTCGCCCGAGCGCCAGCGCACCACTTGCATTTCCAACCGCTCAACCGCCGGCATGCTCTCTAGCTGCCGGTTCGCATTGGTCACCTGGCGGGTCTCGGAGCCATCGGTAGCGACGAGGAAGATCTCGGTCAACCCGTCCGGCGGCTCCACGACACTGGCGAGCCAGCGTCCATTGGAGGAAAGCACAGGCGTCTTGTGATTGCTGAAACCGCTGGTTAGCGGCCTAACCGCGCCATCTGCAAGAGAAACAGCATAAATCTGTCGCGTGATCGAGCCATGGTTGCCGGTCACGTAGACGGTCCGGCCATCGGGAGACCAGCGCGGCGCGCTCTTCGCCGGCAGCACAAAGGGATCGTGCGTGCGGTAGCGCAGGCTGGCGTCGCTCAGGTTCCAGGTGGCGAGGCAATAGAACGCATGGTAGCCGTACGGGTGGGGAGTGGCGGCACAGGCAAGGGCCTCTCCGTCAGCCCGCCAGGAGGGCAACGAAGTCTGGCAGGCGCCGACCGGCACCACACTCCGGATGGACCCATCACTCACCTCGAGCAGCCGGATCTCGCGGTGTTCCGCCCGGCGGCCCTCCACCACGACGGCTACGCTCCAGGCGAGCCGTTGGCTGTCCGGCGACCAGGCGAGGCCGCCGAGCAGGAGTTGCGGTGCGGGGGGCGGCTCTATCCGCCGCTGGGTTTCCCCGCTTGCCGTCTCCAGCAGCCAAATCGCGCCGGGCTTGGCGATCTCCCGACGCTGCGTGCCGCGCCCCTCGAACACGGCTAGGGTAAGCCCATCCGGTGACCAGGCATAGGCGCCTACCGTAAGGTCCTCAGGCGTGACCGGCGTTGGCTCTTCCTCTGCCAGGAATTCATGGCGCCACAGGCGCGTGATGCCGTCGGTCTCGCGCAGGTACGACAGCCAGCCGTCGGGATGCCACTGCGGGTTGGCGCCGGGGCCAAGCTCTACCGCCACGCCGCCTGCGGCCACAGTGGTGACCCAAACGCTGCCGTTTTCGACGTAGGCAATGCGTGTATCGTCCGGCGAAAACTGTGGCTGGCTTGCCCCTTGCGGCAAATTCAGCAAGGATTCCGGTTGAATCATGGTGCGACCCCCCTTAAATGTGTGAGCACCACCCCGCAGGATCCGCCGGCGCCGTTTGCCCCCGTGAGTCTGCCGCGACTCCATATCTAAAGCGCGCGTCGGGAACGCATCCTTGTAGGGAAAAGGATAATAGCAGGATTGAAGCACACGATTATGAGATTAACCTGAGGAAGCCCCGCTATACGCTACAATCTTGGGCGGCGCCGTGTCAGGTTACGCTGCAATGCTGTGCGGCTAGCTCGTGACCCAGACCGGCGTCGTCCAGGCAAGCTGGCCGTTGCGGGCGGCGAGGCGGGCGTAATAGTAGTCCGTGGGCCGCTCCGGCTCGGTATCCACGACGGTGGCGGCAAAGGTGTAGTCCTGCGCGGGCACGGCGCGGTGGATGCGCACGGCGGGACTGCGAAAGCCATCCGTGAGATGGGCGCGTGTCGCGCTGAGCAGGTCTGCCAGCGTGTGTTCCGCCGTGTAGCCGTTGGCCGTGAGCGTCAGGGTCGCGCCGACCGGCATTTCCAGGTGGAGAATGAGTCCCTGCGTGGTGGGATGGCGCGTGGTCACGTTGCCCCGGGTGACCGAGCGCCACTTCAGCTCTTGTGCTGTCTGCTCTTCCACGGCGTGAGGTATCGTCTCTGCGACACCCTCCACCTGTTCATGCCGCAGCACGGGATCGCCGCGGAAGCAGGTTTCGCAGTCGAGGATTTCGCCGTCGTTTACGCGCACAGCCATCTCCCAGGCGGCGTCCTGGTCAACCGCGGACCAGCCCCATTCGATGTGCACTTTAGCGCGCAGGCGGCGGCCCTCATCCGGCACAACATAGCTCGGCAGCGGCGCCCAACGCCGCCAAACCCTACTATTCTTGATGATTTCGATGGTGTCCCAGAAGTCGGACCCCTCGGCGCTAAGGCTGATCTGCCGCCGGCTGCCGCGGGTCTCGCCACCGAGCATGGCTTCGTTAATGTGAAAGCCCACCACCATCTTGTCGCCGGTTGCCGCGTACGTCCGGCGGTTCCAGAGCGCGTCCCAGATGGCATCGCGGGAGAGTTCAGCAGCATAGACAGCCAGCCGACCGTCGCCGTACGAGCCCGGGTAGCCGGAGTGCTGATCGGTGGAGGCCACGATGCCGAAGCGGTGCCCCCGCTCCAGCCCCGCCTGAATGGTGCTGTTGTGGTCGCGGGGGCCCATGGTGTTGAGCATGGGATAGGGCGCTTCGTCGCTCTCCGAGCAGCCGTGCATGGAGTACGTCTCGACGATGGGCGAATGCGTGGGATCGTAGGCGTCCCAGTTGATGCCGCGCCCGCCCAGCGGATAGCCGATGTGATGGGGTTCGAGGATGAACGGTTGGCCGGTGTCGATCAGGCTGTCACGCAGGTCTGCCAGCGTATCGCCGCCCAGCAGCGGCCCGTGCGTGCCCTTGTACAGCACGTGGTGGTCGCCATAGCCGCGGGAGTGCCACTCGTAACTGAGAAACGGGATGAATTTTTCGTCTTGGTGAAACGACTCGAAGGTGTCTTGTACCGTGTCCCAGTTCCTGTGCAGCTTGGCGAACCCCTCTTGGTGGTAGTCGATAATGGCGCCGAATTTCTCCCGGTTGGTGGGAATGTCAGGCCAGAAGGCGTGGCCGGTCACGGAGGCAAAATCGAGCTGCTGCCGCGCCAGCGTCAACGCCCGCTCCAGGCTGCCGTGCCCGTAGCTAATCCCGCAGTGGTTGTGAATGTCGCCCCAGAAGAGTTGGTATGGCATAGAGGACTCCTGACTTCCTTATCGGCACCTTTAGTTGTGCCGCGCTAGTGTCTACGGGTCTGGGTTTCGCACAGTCAAGTGGCTGAGAACCTCAAGCCCAGCTTAGCCAAGTCGTTTTCCGGCACCTGGCGCAGCGCGGTGGGTATACACCCGCTGAAGCGGTTGCGGCCAAGGTACAGTCGTTTCAGACTAGCGAGGTTGCCTAACGCCGGCGGTATCTCGCCACTTAACCGGTTGTCGTAGAGGACTAATCGTTCCAGGTTCTCGAGATTGGCGAGTTCCGGCGGTATGGCTCCGGTCAATTCGTTCTGAAAGAGGACCAAGTGTCGCAGATTTGTGGGCTTGCCCAGTTCTCGCGGCAGTTCCCCGGTCAACTGGTTCTGCGAAAGGTACAACTCTCTCAGGTCCGCGAATTCCCCCACTACCGGTGGAATTTGCCCACACAACCGGTTGTCATTCAGATGTATGTGCGTGACGCGGCCATGCTCGTCGGTGGTGACGCCGGGCCACCTGCCGATGGGCACGTCGCTGAGCCAGTTGCGGTTCGACTTCCAGTTCGCTCCGTCTGTGGCGGTGTAGAGAACGACGAGCGCGTCGCGCTCTGCGGGGTTTACACTCCAAGAATTCTGCTCCGCGTTCATGCCAGCGCAGGCACTCTGGCCTGTTGGAATATCTCCTCCAAGCGCGCGATCACCGTCGGCACTTCGCTCAGACGCAATTCAACGGGGTCGATATAGAAGAAGCCTTCGTCGACGTGGTGAGCGCGCGGGTGAATGCACGGCGTGCCGGCTCTCAGCGCATCACAGACTTCCTCCGCCGTGGTGCCGGTGATCACGGGGTCGACGATGATCTTCGCTCTGGCCTGCGGGTTGCCGGTGATGTCCGGCTCAGAAATGGCCGTGACGCCCGGAACTGCCGCCATGGCTTCCACCACGGGATCGGTTTTGGCGTCCATGTCGGCGAAGTAGGCGTCGCGATCAAACGTGCGCAGCCATTCCATGGTGGCGATAACGCTCACGATGCCCTCTTTTGTCGGCTTCATGGCGCGTCCCAGGCCCATGGTCTGGCGGGCAGTGGCGTCGATGAGGTCGCGGTTGCCGGCAATCACACCCGCCGTAAAGCCGTTGAGGTGCTTCTGGTCGCTGAAGACCACGGCGGATGCGCCCGCTTCGAGCAGTTCGCGCGCGAGAAACGCCTCCGCCGCGCCGTCCACGATCACCGGCACGCCGTGAGCGTCCGCTATCTCCACGAATTCCGCGAACGAAAGCTGGTTGTGCTGCACGGTATGGTGCGAGAGCACAAAAACGGCCGCCGCCGTATTGGCATTGATGGCACGGGCCATGTGGTCGGGCAGGGCGCGATTGGCCTCGCCGAACTCCACCGCGGTCGCGCCGGTCATGCGGATCATTTGGGTGACGGGCGCACCGAAGTTCACGGCATGGCCCTTCTGGAGGATGACCTCGTTTTTGAGGCCGGTGGTGTCCGGCAGCGAGAGCACGTTGCCGAGGTCGTCGCCGGTCATGGCGCCGGCGCAGGTCACGGCAATGCCCGCCGCCGCGCAGTGGGTCACCGTGCCGGCCTCGGCGCCGGTGGCATCGGCGATGGCTTCGCTCGCTACCTTTAGGAATTCCGGCATGTCAATGAACTCCGACATGGCCTCCATCACGCGGCTCGTCACCTCCGGCGGCACCGCCGCCGCGCCGAGGTGGGTCATCTTGCCGCAGGCATTGATAATGGGCGTCAGCCCGTAGCGCTCATGAAACTTTGACATAGTTGACTCCCTTCTTGGGTAAGTCTCGATTTCTTCCGCTCCGTCATTCCCGCTTTCGCGGGAATCCATCTCCAATTCTGCCGCGCCCGCCCTGGACTCCGGCTCTCGCCGGAGTGACGGATTGGCAAGCGGGCAAGCCTTCCGTGAACTCCGCATTCCCGCGAAAGTCCTCTCCTGAACCGGGGGCGCGGAGTCCATCTTTGCGTTTGGCTGTAATGATAACTGCGCGGAAACGCCTCGTCCATGAGGATCAAGGGGGTACGGTCACGCTCATATAGTTAGCATGCGCCACGGAGAAACCGGAGCCGTCGGGTAGACGCTTGAGTGCACTGTCTACCAGATTTGCTAGCGCAAGAGAGGTCAGCGCGAAAACTCTACGTATGCACCGTAAACCACACCGGGCTCGACCAGGCGGTGCGTTCGTCGGCCTGCACCACGCGCACATAGTAGTAGACCAGCGATTCGCCTGTTCCGTCAGCCACCGGCGGCGAGACCTTCACAATCTTCTCCAGCGGATGGTCGTCGACGAGGTCTATGCATACGTCTGCGGTTGGCTCCGAAGGATGGAAGCGGCCCACGTCCACGTTGTTGCGCACCAGGGTGATGTGCGCGATGGGCGCCGTGCCGTTCACGGCCACGTGGACTGTGCGCGGTTCGTCCGGCAGCGCGCCGGCGTCCGCGCCCATGATGTGCCCGTTTGTCTCGGTCCAGAGGCGGATCTTGTGGCCCGTAGCAGCAAAGCAGCGGCGGGCGTGCAGCGCGGCGAAGATGCCCTCACGCGTAAACTCCTCCGCGTAGACGCCGGCCAATCCGGCGCCCAGGATGTTGCGGCGATAGCTACCGCGCGCCGCCAAAATCGGGTTGGCGGGCCGGCCCGGGATCTTAGGGTCGAACGGGGGGTGGTGCCCGCCAGAGTGGCCGGAGTGACTGTCGCTGCTGCCGATCACGCCCACGCGGTGGCCCTGCGCCAGGCCGTCCTGCAGGAACGAGCCGGGCACGCCGGGCGACCAGTTGGGATCACACGCATGCGGGTTGCCTTTGAATTCGTAGTTCCCCCAATTGGACGTAATCTCCACCACCGGCTCGTAGCGCGGATTGAGCGTGGACCAGTCATAGGGCGTCTGGTCCCGCGCCAGGTGGTGGGGGATCATCATCGCCTCGTACGGCAGTTCGTCAAACGCCGCCCACATCTCGTCGATGGAGCTGACATCGTAGCCGCTGGGCAGCAGAGGCGGTTCGTCGTCGCAGAAATAGGCATTGTGGTGGCCGTACGTGCGGTCGAGCGGCGAATTCCACTCGTACGCCGGAAAGGTCACAAATCTGCCGGGATCGTGGTAGGCGCGGTTCGCGTCCAGGATCACCCCGTATTGGTCCTCGGTCAGCACGTTGGGCTCTTTCTTGGCCCAGCCCGAAAAGGTGTGGTCGGTGACGGCGGCGAAGTCGATCTCCGCCACGTCACGGGCGTAGCGGTAGCAATCGGCGGGCGAGCCGTCGAAGCCGTCCGGTATTGCCTCCGGCTTGAAGCACGGCGAATACTCGGCGTGGATGTGAGTATCGCCCCAGAGCAACGTGTAGGTCATGCCTAACCCTTCCATAAGCATCACTAGATAGCGGCCAAGCTCCAGATCCCGGTGCCAACACTCATGCGGGATAAGGCAGTCGTCGCATCAGTCACCGGATACGGCGGACGCAGGTTACAAACCTGCGCTACGGGACTCCAACGTGGCTCAATCTGCACAGCCCGCACATTCGTGCTATGGGCGACTTTGGCGACCCTAGCGCTCACACGGCTTAGTATACTGCGTTGTTAGCGTCAACGGGCCTCGATGTGCTCGCCCAATCTGAGCGGCGTCCTGAATACCTTCAAGATGTCGTCGCCGGTAACGCGGGCCTGCCGGCTGGGCACGCCGTTCTCGGGGCGCGTGGTATGCACCAGGGTATACGGCGGCTCCAGCCAGAAGCGTCCGATTTCATCGCGGCGCTCGATGCCGCGCTTCACGCCCGCGTAGATGAGTTCCCGCGCCTTGGTGGGATGCAAGTGAATTGCGGCGCCGTTGAACGCGCGGTTCGCGTCCATGCCGAGACCGGTGGCAGACCCCCGGTCCAGGCCTCCCTTTACCATCGCCGTCTCGATGCCCGGCGCCAGCGCCTCAGCTTCTGCCGCCGCTGCCCGATCGCCGCTCAAAAAGACATACGGCACGCCGTGATACGCCGCGCAGATAAAACTCCTGCCGCTTTCGCCGATAGAGACGCCGTTGATGGTCAGTTCTTCAACGTTGAACGAGCCTGAATGGGCCAGATGGCCGCCGGGGGCGTTGGACTTGGCATGCTGGCCGATGCTGATGGCAACGTCGAACGATTCATCAAGTGCGGCGCCCATCGCGCGGGGACGGCCTATGAGGAGTTTCGCTGCCGGATGCAGCAGCAAGGGCGTGATGGCCCCATGGCCGTGGCCGTCGATCACGACAATTTCCGTGACTCCGACTTCCAACGCGCCCTCGATGGCGGCGTTGACTTCCAACGTGGTGAGCTCGCAGCCGCGCTCGTAATAGCGGGACTCCGGGAAACAGTAATTCGGCGAGTCAATGACCCCCGCCACGCCTTCCATGTCCGTCATCACGAAGAGTTTCATGGCGCTCCTTACACCTGCCGCTCAGGGAGCAACGCAATGCAGACTGAGTCGGCCTTGGACCACAATGTACCACTTTGGGTGTAGAGGGGTGACCGAGGAGTTGACTGCGGCAACCACCGTCATTCAGTCGAGAAGCCCACCCCGTACTCGACACAGCGTATCAACACGATACGGGGCCGAGTTTCAGTTTCCCCAATTGATGAAAATGGGAATGCCCGTCTTTTGTGCGAAAGCTCGCCTCGTGCCGGAGAGCCAAGTCTAGATGCCGCAACGACGAATGCAATTGCGCCCGCAATTCCCGCGTTAGCCTCTCCCGTACCGAGAATCCGCCTCGCGATTCCGTGCGTTCAAGAGCGGGGAACAAGCCCCCGCGCTACGGCAGATTCAGGGCGATGGGCGGCAATTGACACGAAACTGGCGCCACACCGTTCCGTCATTCCCGCGAAAGCGGGAATCCATCTTCCTTTGAGTCTCGAGACTTCGATCAGACACCTGCCGAAGAAACACCTCACTCCCGCCCCACCCTGGACTCCGGCTTTTGCCGGAGTGACGGATCCGGCGGTTCCTTCGATATCCCTGGTGGCCAAGAGCCGGAGGACAAGCCCCCGCACTACGATTCACGTTACACCGCCGCATCCCACGTAGGGGCACGATATATCGTGCCCCTACGTGCGTAACGCGGGCAAACAATAGCCACTCTCAATCGCGTATGGTGCTTGTCGCTGGTAAAGCCTATCCCTTCGGTATCAGCAGCTCGTTGATGATGTCGGTGGCAACGCGGCCGTACTCCGCGGGGGTCAGTTCGCCGACGTCGTACGCTTGAAAGTGCGGACGCAAAGCGGTGCCCACCTCGCCCCAGGTCGGGTAGGAGTTCATGCCGTAGCTTGAGGGCGGGCTGAATTTAACCTGCTCCGCGTGGGCAACGGCATCAAACCCAATGGTCGCCTTGAGTTGCTCCGCCGGCATGTTCACCGCGCTCTGCACCGCCGAAATGGTGTGGCCCATGGCCAGGGTGAACTCCGTATTCGGCTCTGGCTCCATCATCCAGCGGTTCACCGCCCAGGTCTCATCCGGGAAGCGGCTAAAGCCGATGAGGATTGCCGGGAACCAAGAGCGGCCGGAGATATTCTTCTCTGCGCTGAACGGCAGGGTCGCGCCGATGGCCTCGAATTCCACCTGCCGGTAGCCGTTCGTGATAGTCATGCCCACTTTGCCGGATTCCCACAAGGCGCGTCGGCCGGTACCGGCCGCACCCAGACCCTCGGCGTCCTCCGGCAGCGGCACCACGCGGTGCTTGAGCTTGAGGTCTACCCAATACGCCAGCCCCTCGACGAACTTCGGATGGTCCATCACGGCAACACTGCGCTCGTAGTCCCAGGCAATCTGGCCGAAGTACGCGCCGCGCTGGTGGCCGCGCGTGCCGTCGGAAGCGGACACACCGCCGTTATGCCCAAATTGCTCGGTACCGTTCGTCATGGCCTTAGCGTAGTCCAGGAACTTCTCCATATTCCAGGACGCATCGGTGGGATCAATGGGCGGCGGCTCAAGACCGGCATTGTCCAGCAGCGCCTTATTGAGAATCACGGCGTCGCAATTGCCGGAACCGGGCCAGCCGTACAGGACCCCGCCGACCGTCCAGTGCGTCAGAGCGTTTGGCAGAAAATGTTCTGACGGCACCAGGCCGTCGGCCTTGAAGAAGTCGTCCAAAGGCGACAGAATTTCACCTTCAATGAGGTCGGCAAACGAGCCCCAACTGGTGCGCAAGAAGTCGATGGGCACGCCCGACGCCGCTTGGAGCAGCAGCTTCGTCTTTGCCTCATCACCGCTGGACATATTCTGGATGGTAATGGTGATATTGGGGTTTTCTGCCTCGAACTTGTCGAAGAGCGCGCGCACCTTGAGGGTGGCGCTATCGGAATCGCGCGAGAGATAGGTGAGCTCCACATCCTCTGCCGGCGCCGGTGCGGCTTCGGCTTTCTCCTCGGGCGCCGCTTTTTCCTCCATCGGCGCGCCAACCTGCGCCGTGCCGCAGGCGGCGAGAAATGCCGCGCCACCGACTACCGGTACCGCCGCGAGTACCGTTCTGCGTGAGAGTCGTGTCTCTACCATGACCTTTCCTCCTAATAGGTGGGGGGGGGGGGGCAATAGCTAAAATACCTGCTTGGACGTGCTCATACACGCCTCCGGTTATGCAGAGATTACCGATAGATCATCTGCTAGTCAAGCGACTAATCCGATTCTGGGGCAGCGTGGTACTATGGAGACTGATTCGCGAAACTGCCAAGCGATATCCTGCTTCCCTTTAATGTCATTCCGAACGGAGCGCAGCGCAGTGAGGAATCTAAAAGACATGGTGCGAACATCCACTACCTACGAAACTCAGGATTCCTCGTTACGCTCGGAATGACACGGAGAGGCAGCACACTGAAGCTGCACACCTCCTGCGGCACCGGTAGAGGCAAGTCCAAAACCCCATGGCTGAAGACTTCATCCGCATTCGCGGCGCGCGCGAACACAATCTGAAGAACGTCGATCTCGACATCCCTCGCGAGAAGCTGGTGGTCATCACCGGCCTTTCCGGTTCCGGTAAGTCGAGCCTGGCGTTCGATACGATCTTTGCCGAGGGGCAGCGCCGCTACGTGGAATCGCTTTCGGCTTACGCGCGGCAGTTTCTCGGCATGCTGGAGAAGCCGGATGTCGACCACATCGACGGTCTCTCACCGGCAATCTCCATCGACCAGAAGGGCGCCAGCCGCAACCCGCGCTCTACCGTGGGCACGGTGACGGAAGTCTACGATTATTTGCGCCTGCTCTTCGCCCGCATTGGCGCGCCGCACTGTCCGGAATGCGGACGTGAAATCTCCCAACAGACCGTGCAGCAGATGGTGGATACGCTGCTCGATCTGCCCGACGGCACGCGCTACATGATCCTGGCGCCCATCGTGCAGGACCGCAAAGGCGAATACCGGCAGGTATTCGAGGACGCGCGGCAGGCCGGCTACGTGCGCGTGCGCGTGGACGGCACGGTCTACGACCTGGACGAGACGCCCGCCCTGGACCGCTATAAGCAGCACACTATCGAGATTGTGGTGGACCGGCTGGTGAACCGCGGCGGCGAGACGGATAAGACGCGGGTGGCGGATTCGTTGGAGACTGCGCTGCGCCTGGGTTCCAGTGTAGTGCGGGTGGTGATAGTGGATGGGGCCGTCCGGCGTGGCCCCGCAGGCGAAGGGCCATTGGACCGTCATTCCGGCGAAAGCCGGAATCCAGTCGCCCGCCATGCTCGTGACAGTGGGAGTCCAACCACCAGCCGTCACTCCCGCGAAAGCGGGGGTCCATCCGACGGGGAAGGGATGGATGCTCACTTGCTCGGAAGTGAAGGAAACGAAGGCGAAGACAAGATGGATTCCGCGCCCCGTGCCGGGGCGAGTTTTCACGGGAATGACGGCAAAGGAGCCGAGACTCAGATGGATTCCGGCTTTCGCCGGAATGACGGAGCGGCTGTTGCTGAGAGTCCGGAGCCCGTAGAACTCCTCTTCTCCGAGCAATTCGCCTGCGTGCACTGCGGCATCTCTCTCGGCGAGGTGGAGCCGCGCACGTTTTCCTTTAATAGTCCCCACGGCGCCTGCCCGGAGTGCACCGGCATCGGCACCACCATGGTGTTCGATCCCGACCTCATCGTGCCGAACAAGCGGCTCTCGCCGCTGGAGGGCGCCATCCTGCCGTGGTCGCGGCTCGCCAGCAAAGATTCCTACCTTTATCAGGTGGTGAAGGCCGTCGCGGCGCACTACGGCTTCTCGCTGAGCGCGCCGGTGGCGGAGCTGGCGGCAGAGCACATCGACATTCTCCTCAACGGCACGGAAGAACGCATACCAGTCTCCGTAAATGCCGCCCGCGATGAGACGCGCACCTTTACGGTGGATTTCGAAGGCGTGATCCCCAACCTGCAGCGGCGTTACAAGGAGACCGACTCCGACTACATGCGCCAGGAAATCGAGCGCTTCATGACCGTGCAGCCGTGCCCCGCCTGCCAAGGCGCGCGGTTGAAACCGGAGAGCCTCTCCGTAACCATCAACGCCCACACCATCGCGCAGGTTACGGCCTTTGCCGTGAAGGACGCCCGCGCGTGGTTCGAGGAACTGCCGCTTAGCAAGCGCGAAATCCTGATCGGCCGCCAGATACTCAAGGAAATCGAAGCGCGGCTGCACTTCCTGGAAAATGTGGGGCTGGATTACCTCACCCTCGACCGCGCCACTGCCACGCTTTCCGGCGGCGAGGCCCAGCGCATTCGCCTGGCGACCCAGATTGGTTCCGGCCTCGTGGGCGTGCTCTACATTCTGGATGAACCCTCCATCGGCCTGCATCAGCGCGACAACCGCCGTCTGATAGCAACGCTGAACGGCCTGCGCGACCTGGGCAACACGGTGCTGGTGGTGGAGCACGATGAGGAGACGATCCGGTCTGCCGATCACGTCATCGACATCGGGCCGGGTGCCGGCGAGCACGGCGGCCGCATCGTGGCGGCGGGGCCGCTGGAAGAGGTGATGTTGGTGGACGAATCCTTGACTGCGGCCTTCCTGACGGGGCAGCGGGTGATTCCGGTGCCGGAGGAGCGGCGCGGCTCTTCGACAGGCTCAGAGCGAACGGGAGGGACAGGATACGGCCCTACGACGGGCGAAGCAAACGGCCCTACGACGGGCTCAGGACGAGCGGCTGAGAGGGTATCAGGGCGAACGACTGAGGGAGAATCGGGGCCTGCGGGCAGAGCAAGAATTACCGTCAAGGGCGCCCGCGCCAATAATCTCAAGAGCATCGACGTGGACTTTCCGCTGGGCCGGCTCATCGGCGTGACCGGCGTCTCCGGTTCCGGTAAGAGCTCGCTGGTCATTGACGTGCTCTACCGCCGCCTGGCGCAGGAAATCTACAATAGCCGCGAGCGTCCCGGCCCCCACGATGCCATTCTGGGACTGGAAAACATCGACAAAGTCATCGACATCAACCAGCAGCCCATCGGGCGCACACCGCGTTCGAACCCGGCGACGTACACCGGCGCCTTCACGCCCATCCGCGAGATTTTCGCCAAGACGCCGGAAGCGCGCGTGCGCGGCTACAAGCCAGGACGGTTCTCTTTTAATGTAAAGGGTGGCCGCTGCGAGGCCTGCCGCGGCGACGGCATCATCAAGATCGAGATGCAGTTTCTGCCGGACGTCTACGTGCCCTGCGAGGTCTGCGAGGGCAAGCGCTACAACCGCGAGGCTTTGGAGGTCACGTATAAAGGCAAGACCATCGCCGACGTGCTCGACCTAACCATCGAAGAGGCCAACGCGTTCTTCGAGAACATCCCCAGCATTCACAACAAGCTCAAAACGCTCGTGGACGTGGGCTTGGGCTACATGCGCGTGGGACAGCCCGCCACCACGCTCTCCGGCGGCGAGGCCCAACGCATCAAGCTGGCCGCTGAGCTATCCAAACGCGCTACCGGCCGCACGCTCTACATCCTGGACGAGCCCACCACCGGCCTGCACTTCGCCGACGTGGAACGCCTTCTGGAGGTGCTGCAACGCCTGGTGGACACCGGCAATACCGTGATCGTGATCGAGCACAACCTGGAAGTGATCAAGTGCGTGGACTGGGTGATCGACCTCGGCCCCGAGGGCGGCGACGCCGGCGGTACACTGGTGGCCGAAGGCACCCCGGAGACGCTCGCCCACCTGCCCCACTCCTACACCGGCGTCTACCTGCGCGCGGTGCTCGAACGCGACGGCGCGCTGGAAAAAGCCCACGTATCGTAGAGAGAGCCGGGTCAATTGATCGGAAAGGCGAGTCCGGGCGTCTGGGTCATGCCTTGTGTCTGTGAATCCACCAGCCGCGAATTCGGTCATTTCTCTACTATTCACTAGAGAAGTGGCGATGGAACTCTTTCTGCCCTCTTGTCCTTGAATGTCACTGTGGTTGCAATGTGAAAGGAACTGCCATGTCGTTTATCGAGTACACCGTTACCGACAAGATCGCAACAATCACCCTGAACCGGTCGGATAAGCTCAATGCCATCAACCGCGCCATGCGGGAAGAGCTCTTTCGGGTGTTTGCCGACTTTGCGGAGCGGGATGACGCGTGGGTGGCGATCATCACCGGCACGGGGCGGGCGTTCTCCGTCGGTCACGATTTGGAGGAGATGGGCGGGCCTTCGGGCGACGAGCCCCCGGGCACGAGCATTGAGGACCTCTACGTCATGCAGACGCGCATTTGGAAACCCATCATCGCCGCCATCAACGGCTATTGCCTGGCGCAGGGCGGCGGCATCGCGTTGGCGTCGGACATCAGAATTGCCGCCGAAAGCGCACAATTCGGCTGGCCGCAGGCCAAGCGCGGCATCAGCTCCATCAGCGGACCCTCCATGCTCGCCAGCCGCATTCCATTGAATTACGCGTTGGAATTCTTGCTCACCGGCGAGTTCATCAGCGCGCATGAAGCCCACCGCCTGCACCTCGTGAACAAGGTTGTGCCGTTGGACGCGCTGGCGGAGACGGCTAGCGACTACGCGCAGACCATCGTGCAGAACGCGCCGCTGGCGACCCGCGGCATGAAGGAAGCATCCGTGCGCGGGCAGAATCTGAGCCTGGAAGAGCGGGTGCAGTTGGCAAGCGCAAACTTCGAGCGGGTGCGCGCCTCGGCGGACGCAGAAGAGGGCTTGCGGGCATTCGTGGAGAAGCGCGAGCCGGAATTCAAGGGCGAGTAGTCGCGGCCCTGCTGGCAGGCGTGCTGTGCCTGGTCGGCTGCGCCCGGCAGTCTTCCCTGCGGCGGGGCAAGGATAGATTCCCGCGTTCGCGAGAGTTGTAAATGTCAGGTAATTCGTTGACAGTTCTGGTGTAAGTAATCGGTGGCTTTCGCGTGGCACTTGACTACATAACATGTCATTCCGAACGGAGCGTAGCAGAGTGTCGCTAAGAGCGCGGAATCTAGTGTTGAACCCATTAGGCTACGTACAGCATGGCCCTAGATTTCTCGCTGCGCTCGAAATGACATGAACTATCCCCACTGTCCGATGAAAGGAAGTTTCTGTCAACGAATTACTCGACATCTACAGGAATGACGATGGCAAGCGCATCGCTTTTATCCCGCATCCACGGCAGGCAGGAGAGTTCGCCTGAGACGTCGCGCCCCCTCAAACTCTACGATTCCATGAGCAGACCAGGCTTCACCTAAAAGGTCCGCTGTCAAGCCGGAGAGAAAACTCTCGGCTAGGGCTAAGGTGCAACCCGCTTCAGGACGAAGGTTCCACTGATGATACCTACCCGGAACTTGCCCGTAATCACGTCGCCTTCCAGCATGCCTTCGAAGGTCAATGGAGGGTCTTGGCTTGGGATTACAAACCGAACCGTACCGTCCGGAAAGACCTCGGCCAAAACGGCGAGATTCTTGATGTTGCGCGAATCAATGTCCAGCGTGCCCCGGAGCTCGCCCTCCTCCACAGAGAAGGAAGCGCTTACGGGTATCTCCGATCCCAGAATCTTCACCGTGCCTTCCCAGTCTCCCACAAGCACGGCTCCTGGAATGTCCGGAGTCGGCGTCGGCACCGGTGTGGGAATGGCAGTTGGCGCAGGGATAGGCGTGGGCACCGGCGTAGGCGTTGGGGGTACCGGTGATGGCGTAGGAGTTAACGGCACCGGCGTTGGCGTCGGTAAGGGCGTTGCCGTAGGCTCAGGAGTTGGTGTGGGCAGCGCGGGAACCGCCGTCGGCGCGGGCGTAGCGGGTCGCGGGTCAAACGGCCCGCAGGTGCTCAGCAGAATTACGACGACGCCATACACCACGAGAGGTGCTGCCAGCAGCGCGGGTGCCCGCAGGCGCTTTGCAAAATTGCGGGCGCGCCGGGACGTCGTCGGACGGGTGGGGTTTTCCAGAGCGATGCAACCGTGATGAAGTGAGAACGTAACTGTATCTAATTTCACTATATCCCAGATACGGGAAGTCTTGGCTTTCTGCCACCAGCCCAGACGCTGTTTCTCAGAATTAACTTAAGTGGAAAAGGGCCGGCAGGCGCCGACCCTTTCCACGTGTCTGTCCGCGGCAATGTCCGTCCTCGTTTGCCCGCTATTGCGCGAGTGCCTCGTCCACCAGGGCCTGCATCGGTTGCTTTATGCCGCGCAGGGCTTCCTGCACCGTCACGTTGCCCTCGAAGAGGTCCGCGAAGATCGGATTGATGAGCTGGTCGCGGATCTGGTTGTAGGCGGCGGAGCGGAAAGAGCGGCCCGCGGGCACGGCGTACTGCAGGGCGTCGCGGTAGACCTCCAGACGCACCTCGGCTTGGAAGTCCTTATCGCCGTAGATGTTCTCCGCCCATTCGTCGAAGAAGTCCACGCGATGGAAGCCGGTGCCGCGCGAGATCGCCCAGTTGATAGTGCGGCTGCCCCACTTGATAAGTTCCCAACCGGCGTCGGGCTGCTTGGAGCCGACCACAATGCCGTTGCCGTCCAGGTTCAGACTGGAGACCGGCTGCGCGCTGGTGCCGCGCACTATAGGGCTGAACACGAACGGCGCGCCGCGTTGGATTGCCTCCAGTATCATGAAGAATCCGCCGGGCGCGCTGCGCAGCATGGCGCCCCGCTCCTCGACGAACGCCGTCCTGACATTGGTACCGAAAAGATCGTTGACCTGTCCCGGCTTAGCCACCGAGCGGTCCTGGATCGCCATCGTGAAGAAACGCTCGTAGGCGTCCACGAGCGCGGGATCGTCGGAAACCACCGTGCGGTTGTCGTCGGCAATCCACTCGGTGTCGAAGTAGTTCGGCCAGTCGATGAAGAGGTAGACCGGACTTGCCCCCAACAAACCAAACTGGGAGGTCTTGCCACCGTCTTCTTTGGTCAGTCGCTTCATCTCCGACCGAAAGCGATCGAAGGTCCAGTCGGGGTCAGTCCAATCAGTCGGCGGCAGGTTCAGTCCTTCCTCCTCGTACATGCGCTTGTTGGTCGGCGCCACCGGCCAGTCGCCGCCGGACTGGTTCGGCAGGGCAAAGAGCTGGCCGTCGCGGCGGAACCAGGCGTCCATGGCAGCCTGGGGAAAGGGGCTGAGATCAATCTGATCCTTGGCAACGCGGTCGTCAATGGCTTGCACTGCTTTAAGTGCCGTAAGCGCCGGATCGGTAAGCCAGGCAACGTCAGGCGCTTGGTCTCCGGCCACGAGCGTCAGCAGGAACTCGCGGCGGTCGCCGGTCCAGATGATCCACTTCAGTGTGAGGCCGGGATTGTCGTTTTCAAACGGCTCCTTGACCAGCCCGTCGACATTGTCCAGTTGGCGGCTGTTGTGGTGGGTGAGCCATTGCACTTCCACGGGTTCGGCCATGGCGGGCTTTTCTTCCTCCGCCTTGGCCGTCTCTTCCTCGGCCATCTCTCCGCTGGGTTCCGCCTCCATCTGCTGGCCGCAGGCTGCGAGGAAGAGGCTTCCTGCCGAAAGCGCGCCGACAGTTCTGAACAGGCGTCGTCGCGTGAATTGGTTGCTAATTTCCACTATTCATCCTCCTGTGCTTGACGCAAAACTGTAGTCACGCGGATCACTGCCACGTGGGGCTTATGGGAATCTCCCTCCTTTCCGTATGCGTTAACTCCGCTGCGTAAAAATTATCCCCGTTAGGAGCCGTTTGTCAAGACCCTGTGGGGACATAGATCAACCAACCATCCCGCTATCGTGTGCGAACATGCGCCTACGGCTACAATATCCCTATGAACCCATGCAATCCCTGGTAGAAGAAGTGAAGCGCAAGGAGCATGCCCTGTGAATGAGCGTTCCGCCCGACTGCGGGCCTTGATCGAACAACCCGGTATCGTCGTCTTGCCCGGCGCGTATGACTGCTTGAGCGCGCGGCTCGCGGAGCAAGCCGGTTTTGAGACCGTCTTTACCACCGGCTTCGGCTTTGCCGCAAGCGCTCTCGGCGTGCCGGACCTCGGACTCATGACTGCCAGCGAGATTCTGGACCGTGTGCACAACATCGTGAACAGTGTGAGCGTACCCCTCGTCGCCGACATGGACACCGGCTACGGCAATCCGCTCAACGTCATCCGCACCGTCAGCGAGTGCGTATCGCTCGGCGTGGCCGGCATCATTCTGGAAGATCAGGAGTGGCCGAAGAAGTGCGGCCATCTGGAAGGCAAACGCGTGATCCCCATGGAGGACCATGTGCAAAAGCTGCGCGCCGCCGTGGACGCGCGGGGTGATTCCGGTCTCGTTATCATTGCCCGCACCGACTCGCGGGCGGTACTCGGACTGGATGAGGCCCTCAAGCGCGGCCAGGCGTACTACGAGGCCGGCGCCGACGTGGTCTTCATCGAAGCGCCGCAGTCCATGGATGAGCTCCACGCCGTTGCGGCGGCCTTCCCCCACGCGCCGCTCTTCGCCAATATGATCGAGGGCGGCAAGACGCCGGTGCTTTCTCCGGACGCCCTAGCGGAGATCGGCTTCAAGATCGTAGTCTATCCGCTTTCCAGTCTCTTTTCGGCGGCCCGCGCCATGCAGCACGTCTACCAGGCCCTTAAGGAGCACGGCACGACCGGCAGCATTACCGACATGACCACGCTGGATGAGTTCACGGAGTGCGTGAATGTGGGCCAATTCCGCGCCTGGGAAAAGCAGTACGCCACGCCGGAAAGCGGCTAACGGCAGCCTAACGACAAACCAGCGCAGCACGGCAGCGCTGCCTACGCGCCTGCGGTACCCACAGCACTGCCGCTTGTGGTAGAATCAAACCCCAGCAAGCAGTCGCCCCCCGGTTGTCGCTATCCTGTGCTTGCGCAGGTGGGCGGGCCCGCAACAGTCATGGCTTCCCAAGACAAGCAATCTTCCCGTCAGCCTTGACTCCAGCGGCGGGCGGACGGCCTGCGCCGGAGCGGGAGATTGGCGCCGCATAGGACGTTTGGCGTGCCCGGCAGCACTCTTAATCGAGTCAGCGTGCGGCATCGCCCGGCGAACAACTCTGCCGGGACGGCTCTCGGCGAATTCTCAAAACACGGCACGTACACTAGAGCGCCTGCATACGTCCGACTCTGCGAATAGGCTGCGCCCTGCGGCCTGTGCAGGCAGCTCATTCATCGTCATGCACGCGAGACCGTTAGACCATGCGCCTTCCCAATGACCGGACGTCGGCCCGTGTTACCAAGTATGTGCTGCTCATTGCGGGCTTGGTCATTGCGGCGACGTTGACCGGCTTCCCGGCCCGCGTGCTCAACAGCTATGAGGTCAACCAGCGGGTCTTGGTGCTGGAGCAACGCTTGGCCGCGCGCCAAGCGGAGAACGAAGCCCTGCAACACGAATTGGCGCGCCGCCACACTGAGTCGTACATCCGCACCATGGCAAAAGAACGGCTGGGGCTGGTAGAGCCGGGAGAAGAGTTGGTCTTGCTGCCCCTCGACGGCGATCGCACGGACACTGCCTCGGCGAAAACTAACATTCCCGTGCAACCCCCGCTGTTGACCGAAACAGCCTACGATGCGGAATGGGGTTACTTCCTGGAATGGGTCGCGCTGCTCAAGCGCACCTTCACGTAAAGAGGCGCAGACGCCCCATGGACGTACGCATCAAGCGCATCGATCCCTCGCTGCCGCTGCCGCGTTACGCCACGGAAGGCGCGGTCGCCTTCGATCTGTATGCCCGCACCAACGTGACCATCCCGCCGCGGCAGACGGGGCGCGTGCCATGCAACGTCGTCATCGAGGTGCCGCCGGGATACGCCCTCATCGTGGCGAGCCGCAGCAGCACGCCGGTGCGCAAGGGCCTGCTGAAAGCGAACGGTATCGGCATCATCGACCAGGACTACTGCGGCGATACCGATGAAATCCAAGCCCTCTTCTTTAACGTGACCGCTGCGCCTGTGACCGTGGAGCGCGGCGAACGGATCGCCCAAGCGCTGCTCATTCCGGTGCCCCGGGTAAACTGGGACGAAGTGACAGGGTTTGGCACTGCGGATCGCGGCGGCTTTGGCAGCACTGGCGAGTGATACCTGTGCCCTCGCACAAGAACGAACTGCTTTGCTTGCCGATCGCATTGCGCAACACACACGTCGTATACCTCCCTCTCGAGTCCTTTGCGTCGCCTGAAGGATGGGCAGGTAGGGAGCCTTCTTCCTGGGGAGAAGGCCGTGGCGGGGAGATATGGTAGCTGCTCCAGCCTAAGTCCGCATCCGCGACGAAGTCGGCGTCTACTACAAGAGCGAAGTGTGCGGTTGCAGTCGGCGTGTTCACTTGGGATCGCAAGGATCTCCCCTTGTGGCTGCGGGAGAAGCGGCCATCCTCCGGAAAGAGACTGCATCCGTTCGTCCTGAGCCCGTCGAAGGATGGACGGATGCAGTCGCAGAACACGCGTAGTCCTGCCGCTCATGGCGACCTTTTCCAAGCGTTTAACTCTTGCCATACCCGGAATTCACCCAACTCAATGGTCTAGCCCAGCGCCACTTCTTGCCAGATACAACGCGCACGCTTCACGCGAAGCACTACGTACGCTGGCCGCACGACCGCTTGGGGTACCATGAGACCATGGTAAGCAACGACATCCCCCAAAAGGCCGCAATGCAGGCGGGACCCGATCGGCATCCACAGTCTGATCCGCTGCTGGAGACTATGGCGCGGACCATCAGCACGCATGATCTGCTGCCTGCCGGCAGCACCGTGCTGGTAGCGGTCTCCGGCGGGGCGGATTCTGTGGCCTTGCTGGACGCCCTGCGGCAGTTTGCGCCGGCGCAGCGGTGGCGCTTGCACGTCGCCCACGTCAATCACCAACTCCGGGGTGCGGAGTCCGACGCGGATGCGGAATTTGTGGAGGAACTTGCTGAAAGTGCCGGTCTGCCCTGCACTGTGCAGTCGGTGGACGTCGCCCGGGCGCAGCAAGCGCAGGCCTCGCCGGAGAACACGGCCCGGCGGCTACGGTATCGGCTGCTCGCAACATGCGCGCGCACGGTGGGTGCGCGTCGCATCGCGCTGGCGCACCATGAGGACGACCAAGCGGAAACCGTACTGCTCCACCTGTTGCGGGGAAGCGGTCTCGGCGGGCTGGCGGGCATGCGCTACGCCAGTCCACTGCAACTCAAGGACGACGCGGAGGAAGCTCGGTTGCGCATGGCGGATTGTATAGAAGAGAGCCGAAATTTTTGCAGCTCTCCCGAGCCGCCCCTCACTTTAGTCCGGCCGCTCTTGAACGTAGCCCGCGCCGACCTTCGCGCCTATTGCGCCCGCCGCAACCTGCCCTTCCGAGAAGATAGCAGCAACGAGACCACCACCCCGCAACGGAACTGGCTGCGCCATGCCGTGTTCCCACTGCTGGAGACCCGTTACCCCGCCGTGGCGCGCACGTTCGCCCGCGCCGCGCACGTGCTGGAGGCTGACCACGCGTACCTCACGGCAATGGCGGAGGACTGGCTGGGCCGCCATGTACGCCCAGACCTCGGTGGGTTGCTCTTGGATCGAGACGCGTGGCGCGGGCTGCCGCCCGCCCTGCAAACGGCGGTATTTCGTGCCGCCGTGGACCAGGTGGCAGGGCACATGCAAGGGCTGGAGTACGTGCACGTTGCGGACGCGCGGTCTACGTTAAGCAAGGGCAAGACGGGCGTTACGGCTACGCTCCCCGGCGGCCTGCACTGCCGCGCCGAACACGACGGCATCTGGATCGGCTTCGCGACCGCACAGGATTCCCTAGAGCCGATCACGCTCTCCGTGCCCGGCCGCACGGACGTTGCGCCGCTCGGCTGCGCCATTCACGCCGCGTGCGTTGCACCCAGGGCGGTGGACTTCCGCGCCGGAAATCCTGGCAAACATGCCTGGCTTGACGCTGGCTTGGTGGACGGGCCACTCTATGTGCGCATGCGCCGGCCGGGAGACCGTCTCGTGCCCCTGGGCATGACGGAAGAAAAGAAACTCCAAGACTTTCTGGTGGATGTCCGCGTGCCCGCGCGCCAGAGAGACCGCGTGCCGCTGGTGGTCACAGAAGACGATAGGATCGTATGGGTCGCGGGACACCGCATCGATGCCTGCTACCGCGTCACGGACACAACAGAGCGGGTGCTCCATCTGCGTCTCGCGATCCTACCGAACGAGGAACCGCCGTGAGAAGTGCCTCCTTATCCGCGCTAGTGGAGAATCCACTCTTCCGGGGAGTCCTTTGCTCAACTCCGTCACTCCGGCGAATAACCTGCCCCGAACTCGATACAGCGTATCGACACGATAACGGGGTGAAGGAGCCTCTTCACCTACCAACGGAATACCAGACGTGAGCGGAGAATCCTCCACACACAACATAGGCCGCCAAGTGCGGAAATCCGATGCACAATCGGCAAGTATCGCCGCGCCCGAAAGCGCCGATGCGGTTTCAGACCTGCCTTCTCCCACAGATACGGCGGCCGGAAATCCTGCGCTCTCCATGGCCGGCGCGGTGCTGCGCTCCACCCGTCCGCACCAATGGGTGAAGAATGTCCTCGTCTTTGCGGGCGTAATCTTCTCCCAGCAGCTCACGGACCCCAGCGCCGTGTGGGCCAGCGTGCTGACGTTCGGCCTGTTCGTGTTGGCGAGCGGCGGCATCTATGTGGTGAACGACATCCTCGACCTGGAAGCAGACCGCGCGCATCCGCTTAAACGGCAGCGTCCGCTGGCGGCGGGTGAACTGCCGGTGGGTGTGGCGCTCATCGCCGCCGTAGCTTTGCTCGGCTGCTCCCTCGGTGGGGCATTCCTGATCCAGCTTCCGCTTGGCGCAATTCTGACGCTTTACGTGGCCACAAATCTCGCCTACAGCACGTGGCTGAAACACGTGGTATTGCTCGACGTGCTACTGGTGGCGTCCGGCTTTCTCCTGCGGGCCGCGGCGGGCGCCGTCGCCGTGCTCACGCCCATTTCGCCCTGGCTCTATCTCTGCACGCTGCTGGCGGCGCTGCTGGTCATCCTGGGCAAACGCCGCAGCGAACTGGCATTGCTTGGCCCCCACGCGGCTACTCACCGCCGCAATCTGGCGCGCTACGCCGCGGCACCGCTTGACCGCTGGCTGTGGGGCATCGCCGCCACTACGGCAGCCGCCTACGTGCTCTACACGCTCTTCTCGCCCGCCGCGTTCGGCAGTCCGAAGCTCATCGCCACCGCGCCCTTTGTCGCCTTTGGCCTGGCCCGGTATCTGCGCCTGGCGCGCACCCCCGGCAAGGGCGAAAGCCCGGAGGCGCTCCTGTTCCGCGATCCGTGGCTGCTGGCCAGCGTGGTGCTCTGGGCCGCCACGGTGCTTGTGCTGCTTTATGGGACGTAGCCCCCTTAACGATTCCATTACCACAACCCTTTCCATTTGCGCTCCTCTTACATAGCTGTTATACTATCCCATGTTGCCGGCAACGTGTTATCGAAATACTATGGAATAACAGTGGCACGAATTCGCAATTGAATTTTGAGGCAACTTAGGAGGGAAAAGGAAAATGGATGATCTGAATGGCAAAGCGACAACTGCCCCTTACGTGAGCTTTGTATCTTTCAAGACTCTGCTCGATTGGTTACAAACCGACCACGTACCCGCCCAACTGGATAGGAGCTTCTGGGGAACTAAGTTCTCGGGAAGTGTGGGCACTCAACTGATGCTGGCCCTACGCTACTTTGAATTGCTAGACGGAGAGACACCTACTCCAAAGCTTGAACAACTGGCTTCTGCTAAGGAAGAGGAGCGCAAGCCTATACTTGCCGATTTACTTCAAAAAGCGTATCCCTCGCTGTTTTCCCTTGAACTTGACAGAGCAACGCCCAAAATGATTGAGGACAAGTTCACCGAAATAGGAGGGGAAGGTCAAACTAAGCGCAAAGCAGTCTCATTTTTTATTAACGCCTGCAAATACGCTGAAGTACCATTGTCCAACGCTGTAAAGAAGAAGGCGAGGAATAAGCCCTCAAATTCGGGCGTTAAGCCATCGAGAAATAAGAGAGTTGAGGATGACGGACAGGATGGAGCAGACACCACCCTTAGAGAAAATGGCAATTCCCAGTTACCGCCCAGTACCGAAGGAAGCACAAATTCGACAATTCTTACGTTAGGGCCTAACGAATCTTTGATGCTGATTGTCAACGGAAACCTATTAAATCTTGGAAAGGAAGACCGCGACTTTGTCATGCAGTTGGTGGATCAGATACAGAAGTTTGAGGCCGAAAGAGACAAAGAGGCTGAAGGTTAACGAAGTACTAGGCTCGCTGCAACGAGCCTAGTACTTAACTTCGCGCCGGTAGCTCAACGGATAGAGCAGGGGTTTCGTAACCCCCTGGTTGGGAGTTCAAGTCTCCCTCGGCGCACCTCACTAATCTCAGTTCAGATTGCTTAGCGTCTACTGCTAGACTACTCAACTGAAACGTGATCGTATGTGTCCAACACATTAATGTTACTTTCTTCTATTGAGATTCGTCAATACTCAGACCTATAGATCGCCGAGACATCACTCATCGATGCCCGCCAACCCGCGCACACCCGCTGCCATCTTGGAGCATCAGACCGCTGCCTGGAACGCCGCGGATATCGACGCCATCCTGCAAGACTTCGCGCCGAATGCCGTGCTCACCAGCGCCTCCGGCCAGACGCTCAGCGGCATCCCCGCCATTCGCCAGTCGCTCACGGCGTTCTTTGGCGCATTTGCCCAGATCCGCCTGGAGGTGCGCGCGCTCGTGGCGCACGGCGACACCGCCGCCTGTGAGTGGGAATTCTCCTGCCGCCACCGCCCCACCGGCAACACCGCACGCCTCCCCGCCAGCGTCTTCATCACCTGCCGCAACGGCAAGATCACCGCGTGGCGCGAGTACTACGACACCGCCCAATTCAAAGCACAATTACGACAGATCTAGAATGCTTGACCAAATGGTTTTATGGGACGGTAAATCGCACAAAGAGGAACAGCCATGGCAAAAACCAAAGTTTTCGTCAGTTTCGACTACGACCACGATGCGCAACTGAAGGAGACGCTTATTGGGCAGTCTAAACTTCCGGACTCCCCCTTCTCGATCAATGACATGTCTCTAAAGCAGGCGACACCCGAATGGCAGCAGAAGGCGCGTGCGGCAATCGAGGCTTGTGACGTATTTATCGTCCTGCTAGGAGAGCATACGCACCAAGCCGTGGGCGTGCAGCGTGAAGTAAAGATGGCAAAGCAGATCGGCAAGAAGCGATTTCAGTTGCGCAAGAAAGGGCAGAATCCGACCCCTACAAAAGGCGCGGGGGATGTTGTGGCATGGTACTGGAAGAACCTAAAGAAGCGGTTGGCGTAGCTTGCTAAACAGGTGCAGGCGCAACGCCCGTACTCGGTAGCACCGTGACAGAGAATTCTAGCGGACTCTACCGTAGTGAGACACTGGAAGCGGCCTCACCGGCAGAACGGGTAGATGGCGATCGCCAAGAACAGCAAGCCAAATACCACCGGCAAAGTCACTTCCACTTTCGTCAGTCTCCAATAGCGGTTGCTCTTAGCGCCTTCCGACTCAGGGTCCCATTCTTTCGTTAGGAACGGAAATGCTAAGTCCTTTTCCAGTTCGTGCAATACGCGAAACTTCTCTGAATTGAGTTGCCGGTATGAGCGGAGCACGACAAACCACGAGATCGACAACAACACTCCGAGTATACCGATCACGCCGAGCACGAAGTGCTGCGGAACGCCACCGGTTCCAAATCGCACGAGCGCGGCGAGGAACACTACAAGACCTAACAACAGACTGACATACAATCGATTAGCCCCTTCCCGCCTTTGGCTCACGCGGTCAGCTAATTCGGCGTGGAGCTTGTAAATCTCAAGGCGTTCGTTCTGTTCTAAATTGGCCATCACGCCAGTTCCCGGATCGCTTTCACGATACTCTCAGTATTCCACCCCACGATTCTATCGGCAGCATCCTGTACGGACTCTGAGATACGCACGTTTCCCCTGGGTGTTATTCCGATGACAGGCTTTGGTTTGGTGAACCCTTCATTTGCCAAGTCCATTTCTATGTTGATCCATTTGCTGTAGGTGGCGTAAATCCCAGCGGGAATGAGAACGACGTGGCACGGGGACATTTGCCTTTTGATCGCTGCCCGCAGTTTGGCATCGCTGCCCGCATTGTGAATAGGGTCATCCGGAGGGACCGAGTAATCCTTGAACGCGAAGTACTTCCTTTTCCGCAACAGGCTTATCAGTCGATTGTATGCGTCTGCATACCGCCACGAATGACTAACAAATAAGTTGTAGGTCTTCATAGCCGTTCCTTGTGAACTGCTTCATCACATCATGGGCGTGTCAACAAGCTGACAAAGGCCATGGTACACACCCTAAATCATGGTGATAGTCTCTTCCTTTGCACGCACTCTCTTTACAAGTGTACGCTAAACATAGGACGCTCGGATTTGGGGAGAGAGACAAGCGGCGGGCACGCCCACCGACAACACAAGCAACCGCCCGCTCGTCCAACACTGCGGATTCACCTGCGACGAGTAAGACTCAATAGTCAATTCCGATATCACGTATCACATGGGGCGGGAGAGGTAATGGCTTTCCTGAGGGAAGAACGGGATTCATGTGACCGCTGACTTTGGAATACGCTAACCATACACGGCTGTAAGCCCCTAGGGCTTGGACTTGAGAGGAAATAGCACATGAAATCGTTCGATAGAATTACTGTCGCTCCCGCAGTCATGGGAGGCAAGGCGTGCGTCCGTGGTATGCGTGTAACGGTCGGTACGGTGGTGGGGCTATTGGCGGCCGGCCAGTCACCCGCCGAGATTCTGCGGGCCTATCCGTATCTTGAGCAGGAGGACATTGATCAGTCCCTGGCGTACGCCGCCTGGAGGCTGGAGGAACGGGAAGTCCCTCTTTCCACGTCATGAGGCCGAAACTCCTCGTTGACATGAATCTTTCGCCCGACTGGGTGCCGGCTCTGCGGAAGCACGGATGGGAGGCGGTGCATTGGTCCACTGTCGGCGACCCAAGGGCAAGCGATAGAAACATCATGGCATGGGCGGCGGCTCACCGATACGTCGTGTTCACCCACGATCTGGACTTCGGCACCATGCTGGCACTCTCGCACGAAGCGGGGCCGAGTGTGCCTCAGATTCGCGCGGCAGACACGCTGCCGGATTACCTGGAGGGGGCAGTCGTCGCTGCCCTCAATCAACATGAAGCCGACTTGTCCGCCGGAGCCTTGGTCGTGGTTGACAAAAGCCGAAACCGTGTGCGCGTATTGCCGTTATGAGTCCGCGCAATGAGCGTTGCCTATTGGAGTCTGAGGACGTATCCCCAGGCGTCGCGTGTACAAGCACCCGGCCAAGCAGGGCATCGTCGTCAACGCAGGACATCCGGGCGTCGATGTGCCACCGGGAACGTGGAGCAATATCCTGAAGCAGGCTGGGCTACAGAAAAGGGGCCAACCAGCTATGGCGCCCATGTTCCGGACTTGCCCGGGTGCGTGGCTGCCACGGAGACTAGAGAGGAAGTGTGCGCGCTTATTCGCGAGGCCATTCACCTCTACGTCGAGGCGCTTGAGGAAGACGGCTTGCCTGTTCCTGAGCCACAGTCATACGAACTCATCGATGTGTATCGAGGTTTTGCAGAGGCGAGGAACCGGAATTCAAAGTAACCTGCGGCGTCACGCACCGCATGGGGCGGGGAAGGTAACGCAGAATTATGAAGACTACGCGCTACTTCGATGAACAGGTTCGTCGCAAGCGTCCCTACATCGAATTGGCGTGGTGCGTTCAGGTCTTGGCTTCGCCCCTCCGCAGGGAGAAGCAGCAAGACGGTCGAGTGCGCTTTTGGGGAGCGGTCACCCCGCCCGGTGAAACCGCCCCGCGCTATCTGCGCGTCGTAACGCTGAAGGACGGCGAGACTATTCACAACGCGTTTTTCGATCGACGATTTACTGAAGAGGATCAGACATGAAACTTCACTACTATCCGGAGACCGACAGCCTGTACGTCGAATTCAAGGCGCGACCGGGGGCGGAGACCATCGAGATCATCGAGGGGCTGAACGTCGATATAGACGCCGACGGCGAGGTTGTCGGCTTCGACATCGACCGGGCATCCCGACGCCTGGATCTCTCCACGCTGGAAACCGAGGCACTGCCCCTGCATCGCATCAAGGCGGGATGACACGCTGCCGGGCCAGCATCTTTGCCGAAGCCGACGACTGGAAGCACTTCAAGAGGATGATGCGGGAGACGGTGCTGTGCCGCCTCGATGAAGGGAAGGCCCTTGGCGCGATCCGCACTCATCCAGCGCATCCCGGAGTACGGTAATCGGGTGCTGCGTGTAGCCGTAAACACCAATGTCGCCCCCTGGCGGATTGTGACGGTATTCTTTGATCGAAGCTTGAGAGGCGAAGTATGAAACTAAATGTTGACAAGCAAGCCGACACTCTCTACCCGCGACTTGACGACTCGCCAATCGTCGAGTCTGAGGACATTTCGCCAGGCGTGATTCTCGATTACAACGAAGCCAATGAAGTAGTGGGCGTGGAAATGCTTTATCTCTCTAAACGGACCACTGCTCCCAATCTGTCTTCCCTGCAATTTGAGACAACATAAACAGCGGCTGAAGCTAGAGTTAAATCAGTAAGTGACGTAACGATTGGGAACGCCTCTCCGTACGCAACACTGTCCGATCCCGGAAAGCACTGCAATTGTCCCGTCTGTGTAGCGCTTTCCTTTTCCGCAGTATGACCCCATAGCCTCACTCAACGCAGCTGTGCAAGGGGATAATTCATGAACGCGACGCAGCGCAAGATTTCCGATGCAGCGGTGCGGAAGGCGACCGGCAAGGGTTGGGACGCGTGGTTTGCGCTGCTCGATAGCGAGGGCGCGGCGGCGCTGCCGCACAAGCAGATCGCCAGCATGCTCCACGACAAAGGCTACATCGCGAGCGGCTGGTGGTGCCAGATGGTCACCGTGGAGTATGAGCGCGCCCGGGGCAAGCGCGTGCTCGGCGGGACGGCGAAAGCCGAGTTTCAGATCGGCGTGCAAAAGACCCTGCCGCTTTCGCTAGAAGAAGCCTGGGCTCTCATTGTGGAGCCGGCAGGCCGTGCGCTGTGGCTTGGCAGCGTCCCCAACCTGCGCTGGGAAAAAGGCGAAGTGTACGCAACAGCCGAGGGCACGCGCGGCGAGATTCGCAGCGTCCACCCCAGCAAGCTCCTGCGCCTAACGTGGCAGCCGCCGCACTTCCCAACCCCTTCGACCCTACAAGTGCATCTGGAGTCCCGCGGGCACAAGACCGCGCTGCAGTTCCATCAGGAAAAGCTCGCCAGCGCTGAGGTACGCGAGGAGATGCGGGCGCACTGGCGGGAGGCGCTGCAGAGGCTGGCGGAACTCGCGAATTCTAGATAACGCATGCGGCGTCGCTGCTGTAAATGTCAGGTAATTCGTTGACAGAATTGCTGGTGACTAAACGAACGTCCAGGACGGTGGCCGACCCGCTTGCATGTCATTCCGAACGGAGCGTAGCGGAGTGAGGAATCGAAAGCACTGAGCCAAACAAACACACTAGGTGTGAATCCTAGATTCCTCGCTCCGCTCGGAATGACATGAACTTTCCATACTGCCAATTGGGGAGAGGTTTCTGTCAACGAATTACTCAACACTTACAGTAGTGACAAACGCGGTGCGCACTGCTAATTCGATGTGCCCTGGCGATTCATCACCGATTCCCTTGTCGCGCTCTGATTCTATGCGAGCGTCGAGAGATTTAGGGCGAATCGGCCAATAATCACGTCAGCAAACACCGTAACGAGTGCGACTGGATTCCGGCTTTCGCCGGAATGACGGAAAGAGGCGTACTCTAGGCCCCGTAAGAGCGAACCGGCTGCAGATTCTATCAACGAATTAGTCGAATCTTCAGGAATGACGGCCATTAGGTGGGCAACCGGGAGTATCGGGCGCGGCCCGTGACCGCAAACACGCCCAAAACTAGCCGCCAAATCACCAAGAGCCTTTGACCTAGACCGGATCGGAGACGGCGTCGGGCTGCGGGGTGACGCGTTCCTGGTGGATGTGCGGCGGCAGCTTGGTGTGCGCGGCCACGTAACGGGCGGCGTTCACCACCACCGCTACCGAGCCGAGATTGTGGGCCAGCGCGGCGGCGATCGGGCCCAGCACGCCGGTGGCCGCCAGCACTATACCGACGAGATTCCAGACCAGCGCAAAGAGCAGATTCTGTTTAATGCCGCGCAGGGTCATCTGGCTGATGGCAATGGCCGTGGGCAGTTGGCCGATGTCGCCGCGCATGAGGGCGATGTCGGCCGTTTCCGCCGCCACCGCCGTACCCGTGCCGCCCATGACGATGCCGAGATCGGCCGCCGCCAGGGCCGGGGCGTCGTTCACGCCGTCGCCGGCCATGGCCACACGTTTGTCCTCGTCCCGCGCGCCGCGTATCCAGCCAACCTTATCCTCCGGCAGCAGGCGGGCGCGCCACTCGTCCACTCCCACCGCCGCCGCCAGGCGTGCGGCTTCCTGCGGCCGGTCGCCGGTGAGCATCACCACACTCTGAATACCCAACGCGTGGAGGTGTTCCACTGCCTCCGCGGCTGCCGGTCGCAACGTGTCGGCAAACTGGACCCAGCCGCAGAAACGGCCTTCCACCGCTACCATGAGTAGGCTGCCCTCTTCCGGCCCTGCGTCCTGCGGCGGCACGCCGGAAACATCATGCGCTTCCAGCAGGCCGCGGTTGCCCACCAGAACCCGCTGCTGAGCGACGCTTCCCCCCACGCCCCAGCCCGGATAGGCCCAAAAGTCCGCCGCAGCCGGGAGGTCGAGTCTCTGTTCGTCCGCATAGGCGACGAGCGCCTTGCCCAAGGGATGCTCGGAATAGCGCTCCACAGCGCCTGCAAGGCTCACCAAGTCTTCCGCGCGCATACCGTCCACGGGCACCACCTGCTGCACCACCGGCGTGCCGAGGGTGAGGGTGCCGGTCTTGTCAACGGCGACGGTATCCACGGCGCCAGCGGCTTCGAAGCGCGCACCGCCCTTGATGAGAATGCCCTGCCGCGCCGCATTGGCCACACCGGCCACAATCGCCGTGGGCGTAGCCAGCACCAGTGCGCACGGGCAGGCGATGATCAACACGGCCAGCGCCGCGCTGAGATTGCCGGAAACCAGCCACGTGCCGCTGGAAACAAGCAGGATTGCGGGCGTGAAGTACTTGGCGTAGCGGTCGGCCACGCGCACAATCGGCGCGCGTTCCTCTTCCAAAGCGTCCAGCAGACGCCCAATCTGCCCTACGTACGCGTGCTCGCCCACGGCCTCGGTGCGAATCGTCAGCGCGCCTTCTTGATTGAGCGTGCCCGCATACAGGCGGTCTCCCGGCGCTTTCTGCACAGGGAGAGATTCGCCGGTGACCAGGGTCTCGTCCACGGCGCTCATGCCGGTGATCACCTCACCGTCCACCGGCAGCCGCTCCCCCGGCCGCGCCAGCACGATATCACCGGGCCGGAGATCCTCTACGTCCACGTCTTCAATCGCGTCGCCGTGCATGCGGTGTGCGCGCTCCGGCTGCAGTTCCGCGAGATGCTCGAGCGCCGCCGTCGCCCGCTGGCTGGTCGCCTCCTCGAGAAGCTGGCCGAAGATCATCATGAAGACCACGAGTCCTGCGGAGAGATATTCGCCGACCAGCACCGAGGCGATAACGGCAATGCTCACGAGTTCATCCACGTTCACCTGCCGCTGCCGCAGGCCTTGCAGCGCGCCCCACACGATGCCGAGCCCGCCGATGCCAACCGCTGCGAGCGCCAACCCCACGGCGATGGCAGATTGGCCTGCCGGCACCAGTGAAATCGTCAGCGTCTGGCCGAAATGGAAGTGCTGTCCGGTTCCCCCTTCGGCCGTGAAAGAAACCAGCCAGGCGGCGAGAATCAGCACGCCTGTGGCGGCCACGGTACGAAAATGCGACGACCGCACCACGGGGCCGTATGTTTGCCAAAGGTGCGTGAGAGACATGGCTTAGCTCCCCTGCGCTTTGTTCAGTGCTTCAAGTAAGGATTCACCGCAGCGCGCTTTTCCAACAGGGTAGTCTCGGTTGCGGTAACGTACCCGCCTCTTTTGCAAGCGCTCCAATTCAGCGCGGTGTATACCTTTACCGTGGACGACAATTGGACGAAAGCGAGTCTCTGCCGCGGCGGGAATCACGCTATCAGTGACACCCGCACCGGCTCTAAGTTGCTCAATGACATCACTGGCACTGAACTTTCCGCCCTTCAGTTCCAGAGGTGCAACCCAAGCTTCTGGGTCGTCATCACCAATGAATATGTAGTCGCACTTCTTCGCGTCCTCGCCTTGACTTGGCGCACTCTTGTGGTCCATGTCAACTAGAATGAATGGGTCCGGAATATTGCCCATATTCAATGAGCAGTTGTTCTTCTTGCACCTTCGTGTGAGGCAATCTGCGTTGAGCGTCCGCTTTAATTGGCTAACGAGACTCATGGAATGGGTTTGTTCTCTACAATTCGACTTTCGATTTCAACCCACTCGTTATAGAGCGCCTCGGTCACGTCGCCGTAACCCGCAGGGAAGCTGCCCGAGTCCGTGTCCAATTTTATCTCCTTGACGACCGTGCCCTTCGGTCGGTTCTTCGGCTCAAACAACCATACGCCTACGTCTTTGGGCTCAAGTGCAAACTCAGCACCCTCAAGACCGGCCTGTTGATGCTCGGGCAGTTCGGACATGCGCACGAGATTTGCCAGTTCTTCCAGCACGTAATCGCTATGTGTGGTTAGCATGACCCGTACACCAGAGCGCACAATCGCCACGAGCTGCCGGGTGAACGCCCTCTGCATGGCCGGGTGCAGGTGCGCCTCCGGCTCCTCGATGATCAGCACATCGCCGGGATATACGAGGTAGCGCAGATACAGAACTACCGGCGCCAACTCCGACACCATGGATGAGGTCTGCATGAGAGGAATCTCATCCTTGCGACCTACCGGCTGATAGGAGTAGAGCGGGAAGCCGGAATTCGACTGCCGACTATGCACCGATCCTTTGAGAATCTCCGCCTCAAGTGCTGCGGCGAGAAACAGGTTGCTTTCGCGCGCTCTTCCTAGCAAATTCCCTAGCCCGGCAACTTCCTCAATAGGAGCACCACTGCGCTCTCCCCGCGGCGATTCGCCGAACGCAACAAGCTGCTCAAGAAAGTCGGCGAGCACACCCGAAAGCATTGGTAGCGTGCCGTCGCGATGGGTACCCGCGCGAGGCGCTTGTCTAATCAAGGAAGTCATAACCGCCCGGTGCGCATGCATCACGCCGGCACGGTCGGCAGGCAGATAGTGCGCCACGCGGTTCAATGGGCTGACAGTAGACGCACCAAGGACGTCGGCAACTTCGTCTCGCACTGAGTGCGCGATATATTCTTTATTCGATGCCGCGTGGTCTCTGTAGATGCCAACGTGCGAGTCCATTAGCCGCAGCTTTTCCTGATACCACGGTTCATCATCGCTTTTCTCGATATGCAAGGGTGTTACGTCAGGGACCGATGCAGTGAATATGCACTCTCTTTCCCTAACTGTGAATTCGTGGATGAATGGTTCCACCGGATGAGACGCTTTGGCAGCGTGTCGCTTTAGGGCTATCTTTGCGCCACTCCTGCTGCCATGTCGAATAAGCCGCGCTATCGCTTCACTGCCAAAGCAGCGCGCGATTTCCCGCTCCAAAATATCATCGAGGTTGATCAAGTCCCTGAACAAAGGGCGAAAGAGCGCTGCCACGGCCTCCGGCACAGAAGCGCGGAAATCTTCCGGATAATCCTCATCACGCGCGCGCGCAAGCATGGGCGCCGCCCAGTCAATCAGCGTGTCAACCTGCTGCGCGGACATCGCCTTAATCCAGGCGTCAGACCAGGCGCTGCGAAAAGTAAGGAGAGGGTAGAACGTGAGCGCCTTGGGGTCGAGATTCGGACTGTATGCGTAGCCGCTAAAGAACCGATGTAGCGCGTAGATAAGCATTGCCAGGTAGGATTTGCCCGTATTGCTCGGGCCGACGAAGACGGTCAGCGGGCGCAGATCGAGATTCGCCCTGGCGATGGGGCCAAAATCGGTAACTTCGATTTCTAGGGGCTTGTGGGTAGGTACCGTAGGCATCCTGAATGCTGTCCGTCACACTCAATCCAGCAGAGGATTGGGGCACGCTCAATCTTCTCATTCAGTATAGCAACATGACGATGCTAGGTAGCTTCTCTCGTGCCGATGACCAGTAGCCTCGTCATCAAGCGCGTGCAAGCGTAACCTGCGCCTCCGCACTGCCACCTGAGTTTCCGCCGTGCACTAAGCAACTTCATTCAAGCCTTTTGACACAAGCAAGCAACATCGCTATACTACATCTCTGAACGTGGCGGGCCATGAGATTATGTTGAAGGCATGGCAGCGCCGAAAGGTTGAAACAAGAGGCAAATATGTATCCGTGGGCATGGCAGTTTACGAGCCCGGAGAGCCGGGCAATGTCTAGGCGCATTGCGGACGCATAGCCTAGCACCGCACCTGCCTCTCCGGCTGAGCAGAAAGTGTTTACCCGCTTTCTGCTTTTTGTTTGTAAAGTGAGGGACAGCAGACGATGGCAGATGAGACGACGGCAGCGGACATAGTTGCGCAACTCGAAGCGCTGGAACGTGAAGCGCAGGACCGGCTGGAGCAATTCACTTCAGAGGCGGACTTGAACGACTGGCGCACGACGTATCTGGGCCGCAGCGGCAAGGTGACCCAGCTCTTGCGCGGCCTGGGCGGGCTGCCGAAAGAGGAACGGCCCCGCGTCGGCCAACTGGCCAACATGGTCAAAGGGCGTCTGGCGGAGGCTATGGAGGCACGTCAGGCGGCGCTCCAGCGCGGGGTGCACGCCGCGAAGCAAAGGGAGGAAGCGCTAGACGTTACGCTCCCCGGCGCCCCGGTGCGCATGGGCCAGCTCCATCCCACGACACAGGTCCTCAACGAGATTCTCGGCATCTTCGAGCGCATGGGGTTTCAGGTGATGGAGGGCCCCGAGGTCGAATGGGACCGCTATAACTTCGCGATGCTCAACATACCCGCCGACCATCCCGCGCGCGACATGTGGGATACGTTTTACGTCGATGCCGATCCTACAAAGAGTTTTGGCTCCATGCTGCTCCGCACCCATACCTCGCCGGTGCAGGTGCGCATTATGGAAGATACGCCTCCGCCGGTGCGCATCGTCGCGCCGGGCCGCGTCTACCGTAACGAGGCGACCGACGCCAGCCATGAGGCCATCTTCTACCAGGTGGAAGGACTTGCCGTGGACGAAATCACGAGCATGGCCGACCTGAAAGGGGTGCTCACCGCCTTTGCCCACGAGCTCTTCGGCGCGAATACCCGGGTACGCTTCAACTGCTCGTACTTTCCCTTCGTGGAACCGGGCGCGGAGGTATCCATCAGTTGCCACGTCTGCGGCGGCGACGGCTGCCGCGTGTGTAAGCACACCGGCTGGCTGGAAATCCTGGGCTGCGGCATGGTGCATCCGAACGTGCTGGAGGCCGTGAATTACGACCCCGCCCGGTATTCCGGCTTTGCCTTCGGCATGGGCGTGGAGCGCATCGCCATGCTGAAATACGGCATCGATGACATTCGCTACTTCTACAACAACGATGTCCGCTTCCTGCAGCAATTTCGCTGATGTCGTACAACGGTTCCCTTGAAGCCACATAGCAGTTTCACCGAAGCCAAACAGAAGCCTATTTGACACACCGCAATTGCTGCGTAGAGGCGGAGACCAAAGGGCTCGCCTCTAGGCAACGTATAGCAGCAGTATTGAACGCAAAGAATGCGGCGCCGCACGCGGGGCGCACCACAGTCCGAATACGGTAGGCGTGGAAAAGGAGGTCCGCAAGAGCGGACGCTCCCCGGGAGGTTCTAGATCGCATGCGAGTATCACTCCGCTGGCTCGAAGACTACGTGGCAGTAAAGCTGCCCGTCGAAGAGCTGGCGCATAGATTGACGATGGCCGGCATCGAGGTGGCGCAAGTCATCCAAATCGGCGACTTCTGGCAAAACACCTTTGTCGGCACCGTTGTCGATCTGAATCGTCATCCCAACGCCGACCGCTTGCAGCTTGTCACTGTTGACTACGGACGGGACGACCAACCCACGTTCGTCACCGGCGCCATGAACATCGCCGTGGGCGACAAGGTGCCCGTGGCGCTGCTCGGCGCCGAACTCAATGATGCCTACAGCGATTCACCGCAGCGCATCACGCTCAGGCCCGTGGTGCTGCGGGGGGTCAAGTCCGAAGGCATGGTGTGTTCGGCGAGAGAGCTTGGCTTGGGTGAAGACCACGAAGGCATTCTGATACTCGACGCCGACGCGCCTGTCGGCACGCGGCTTCAAGACTACATGGGCGATACGATCCTGGAGCTAGACCTCAAACCCAACCGCAGCGACTGCCTGGCCATGCTCAATGTGGCGCGCGAAGTCGCCGCGCTCACCGGAGAACGCCTGCGCCAACCGGCAACGCAGCGCCTCGATCTGCCCAATCAACCGGTGGTGCGCGTGGATATCAAAGAGCCGAAACTCTGCGCTCGGTACGCCGCCGGTGTCGTAACGGAAGTTACCATCGGCCCCTCGCCGCGCTGGATGCAAGAGAGGCTGGAAGCGGCGGGCATGCGCCCCATCAACAACATCGTGGACATCACCAACTACGTCATGTTGGAATACGGCCAACCGCTCCACGCCTTCGATTACGACAAAGTACAGGACGGACAGATCATCGTCCGCCGCGCCCATCTTGGGGAGAAGCTCACCACGCTCGACGGCGAAGAGCGCACGCTGGAAGCCGGCATGCTGGTGATCGCCGACCCCAAAGGGGCCATTGCCCTCGCGGGTGTCATGGGCGGCTTGGACACGGAAGTGACGGAGCGGACGACAAGCATCCTGCTGGAAGCCGCCAGCTTCGATCCCACTTCGATCCGCCGCACGCGGCAAGCACTGAATCTACCCAGCGAAGCATCGCGGCGCTTCGAACAGGGGGTGCCGCCGGAGTTAGTGCCCCTGGCCCGCGACCGCGCCGTAGAGCTCATCGCCAAGCTCGCCAACGGCCGCGCCCGCAGCCATGCCGCCGATTCCTATGTGCGCCCGCAGCAACGCCCCGAGATAGAGCTCTCGGAAGCGGACCTCTCGCGCTTGCTCGGCATGGAAATTCCCCTGGCGAAGGCTGCGGAGAGTCTCCGGCCCTTGGGCTTCACCTACCGCAGACAGAATGACCGGCTACAGGTTACGGTTCCCCTGCACCGGCTGGACGTGACGTGTTCCGCCGACCTCGTCGAGGAAGTCGCCCGCATGGTGGGTTACGACAACATTCCCACCACGTTGCCGGCCGGGCCGCTGCCGGAAGCGGCGCCCGATCCCTTGCGCGCGTGGACGGACCGCGCCAAGCAAGCGCTGGTGGGCGCGGGTTTTGCGGAAGCCATTACCTATACGTTGACGAACGCCGCGCGCATCGCACGCCTGCTGCCGCAAGGAGTAGCGGCGGAGCTCGACGACGAACTGGCGCGCGCCGTGGCTGACGCCGTGCTGCCGCTCCATGTCTCTCCCCTGGACCTCAAGAACCCCTTTACCTCGGAGGCCAGCACGTTGCGCACGGTGACGCTGGCGGGACTGCTGGAAACCCTGGCTCACAACCTGCGCCGCCAGACGAGCGACGTGCACCTCTTCGAGATTGCGCCGATCTTCCTCCCCGTACGCACGAAGCTGCCGGAGGAACGCCGCATTCTCACCGCCGTTATGGGCGAATTCCGCACCGAACAGTGGGGGTCCCGCGCCGAGAATACCTTCTTCACCATCAAGGGTGTGACGGAGCACGTTCTGCAGGGGTTCGGCATCGCGGAATGCGGCTTCGTGCCGGTGGAGCATCCGACCTTTCACCCCTACCGCGCCGCGGCAGTGACCGTGCGCGCTAGCGAGGCGGAGCACATCGTCGGGATCGTGGGAGAAATCAACGCAGAAGTGAGCGCCGGCTACGACATCGACCAGCGGGTCATGGCTCTGGCACTCAATCTGCATGACCTGGTAGCGCAGGCTCACGCCACGCCGGAGTTCGCGGCGCCTTCGCGCCATCCGGCTGTGGTGCAAGACCTGGCAATCGTCCTCGATGCTGAGATTCCCGCCGAGCGCGTCGTGCATGAAGTGCGCGCCGCCGGCGGCAAATTGCTGGAAAGCATAGACCTCTTCGACGTCTACCAGGGCCCACAAGTCCCGGAGGGCAAGCGCAGTCTCGCCTATTCGCTCACCTTCCGCGCCCCCGACCGCACGCTCAACGACGCCGAGGTCAACACCATCCGCGACCGCATTATCTTCAAGCTGCAGGCAGCGCTCAACGCCGCCCTGCGGTAGACTCCGGGCAGTCGACTCCCGCGTGCAGGCCGGTTAGCCCCGCGCCAACGCCCTGAGACTTAAGGATGCCAAGTCGGCCTTGCTTGCTTTCTCGTTGGACGCGGGCGCCTACTCCAGTGTCTGGACAAAGTATCCGCTCTTGCGCCGGGCACAGGCTGGGCCGGATCGCCCCCGTTGGCTCGCTAGTTCCGCAAGGGCTTGCCGGTCTTGAGGATGTGCGCGATGCGGTCCTGTGTCAAGGGTTCCCCGCACAGGCTTACAAACGCCTCACGCTCCAGATCGAGAACGTGTTCTTCACTCGCCATTGTGCCGGCTGGGGCGTCACCGCCTGTGAGGATGTGGGCGAGCTTGCGGGCGATGGTGAGATCGTGGCTCGAGGCTTTCTCAGCGCGCAGCAATTCCTCAACCGGCGCGAGCAAAGCGTCGCGACCGTCCGCGCCGAGCACGGGGAGTTGGACCGGCTGGGATTCAGGGAGCGGCGCAGCTTCGGACAGCGCGATGGCTTCCGCTTTGGCGCGGTAGAGCAGGTGGTCGGGATTGGGTTCGATGCTGTCGCTGGCACGCAGATAGCCGATGGCAACCGCGTCCGGCGCGTGTTGTGAAACCCTGCCCGTACGGATGGTAGCGAACGTGCGCTGCACTGACGGGGCAATTTCGGATGGACTCCCGCTTTCGCGGGAGTGACGGGAAACAGCGCCGTGCGCACTTGTTCTGTCTTTTCCGTGCGCTGCCCCGCCGTCATTCCCATGCGAGGCCTTTCCTTCATTCCCGCGCGCGGCCTTTCCGCCACTCCCGCGCGCTGAGTTTCCGTCATTCCCGCGAAAGCTCGCCCCGTGTCGGGGCGCGGAATCCATCCGGTCTCCTAACGAAGCGTCTACTATCCGCAACAGCAGTTCCTTGCACCCCCCGCCCGCGGGCACGAGACCGACGGCCGTCTCCACCAAGCCCACGTAGCTCTCCCGCGCCGCGACGACGTGGTGCGCCGAGAGCCCAAGCTCCAGCCCGCCGCCCAATGCCCGTCCGTACAGCGAGGTCACGAACGGCACCGGCATGCGCCTGAGCGCCAGCAGCGAGTATTGCAGCTTGTGAATGAAGGCATCGATCGTGTCCCACTGCCGCTCCTGCGCGGCCTGGAGAATCACCGCGAGGTTCGCGCCCACGCAGAAGTGCGGCTGCACGTGGCTGCTGAGCACCAGGCCCCGGAATGCAGGCGGCGCCTGCTCCGCAGCCAGCTCCATCATGTCGAGCACGTCTGAGTCAATTGTCTGCTTCGGCCCATGCACATCCAGAAAAGCAATGCCGTCGCCAATGTCGAAAAGGGTGCCGCCGGTGCGTGACACCACTTGCTTTGCCTGCGCTTGCAGCCACGGCAGTGACATATCCTTCTCACTACCGGCAACGTGTGTATAGGTGCGGGCAGGCGTTGCCTGATCGGTGCCCTCTGCGGTGTAGCGATAGAATGGTTCGCCCCGTTGCGCCAAGGCGCTTACCCATGGCGGCACAGACAGGCCGTCGCGCGTCATCCGGTCTGCAGTTTCACCAATCCCCATGGCTTGCCAGGTCTCAAATGGACCGAGCTCCCAGGCGAAACCCCAGCGCATGGCATTGTCGATACTGCCGATCTCGTCAGCCACCTCGGGGATCTTGGCGGCGGCAAACGCGAAGAGCCGCGAGTTGATGCGCCAGGCGAGCCGGCCCGCGGCATCATCGGCTTGCGTGAGCGCGGCGATGCGGGCGCCGCTGTCTTCCGCCTTCCGCGCGGCAGACAGTGAGGGCGCGTCGAGCCTGCGCTGCGGACGGTATTCCAGGGTTGCCGGGTCGAGCGCTACGATTTCCCTCCGACCGTCAATTTGCTCGCGCTTATAGAAACCTTGGCCGCTCTTTTCGCCCAGCCAGCCGCGCGCGACCATCTCGCGCAGGAAGTCAGGCACGGCAAAGGCTGCCCGTTCCCACGCCTCAGTCACGGCGGCCTGCAGCTTGTCGCAGATGTCGACGTAGACATCGAGGCCGATCAGATCGAGCGTGCGGAACGTGGCGCTGCGGGGACGCCCCAGCGGCGGTCCGGTGACAGCGTCCACCTCGTCCGGTCCGAGGCCGTAATCCTGCATGGCGCGCATCGTCTCCGTCAGTACGTAGAGACCAATGCGATTGCCTACGAAACCGGGCACGTCGTGGGCGACGACACAGCCCTTGCCGAGCGTCTCACTGCCGAGCCGTTGCACGGCTGCCGTAACTGCGGGGTCGGTCTCGTCAGTGGGGATCAATTCGAAAAGCCGCAAGTAGCGGGGCGGGTTAAAGAAGTGCGCGCCGAGGAGTTTTCTTCTCACGCTCGGGGGGAGAACGTTGGCTATGGAGTTGATGGGGATGCTGGACGTATTGGTGCTGGCAATGGCATCGTCATGCACATGCGGCGCCAGCGTCGACCAGAGTTGCTGTTTCACGGCCAGGTCTTCGAATACCGCCTCGATGACCCAATCGCAATCGGCAATACGCACGGCGTGGTCTGCCACGTTGCCGGGGCGGATGCGTTCCAGGTCGCCGCGGTCGAACAGCGGCGACGGCCGCATGGTTGCGAGGTTCTCCAAAGCCGCTTCCGCCCGCCGGTTGCGCCCCTCGGCATTCGGCAAGTCGAGCAACTCGCACTCGATGCCGAATCCCGCCAGCAGCGCCGCGATCTGCGCCCCCATGGTGCCCGCGCCGATCACAGCGGCACGGCGTACGCACCAATTGCATTCAAACCCATCTGGTAATGACAACGGTGTCTCGCTTTCTGCCTTGGGAACCAAACAATCACTCGCGAGTGTTTCGAAGGCATCAAGTCCCCCCTCAAGTGCTAGCTTTTAGCCCCTACCTTAGGGGGAAGTATTGTTTAAAATACCCCGTCCTTCCCAAAAAGGTAGGACAGGGTGTTGTTTAATCAATCAAAGCGTGTATAATGAGTCCTGCCAAAGGCAAAGGGTGCTAGTGACACACAATTCCAAGTAATGCACTAGCAACCCTAAGCTCTGGCAACAGTATCAGCCTGCTAACACCACTAGGACTAAAGCCTAACGCCACTAGCGGGCTGAATTGTATGGAGGCGTGACAGAGAGGTTTAATGTGGCCGTCTCTAAAACGGTAGGGCGCTAGTATCGCCCCGTGGGTTCAAATCCCACCGCCTCCACCGTGCGCTCGGCGCACCAGAGGTTTCCCTCGTGGCGATAGTGTACCAAAAGCACGCGAGTGTTATGCAAGTCACCAATAGGAGCGTATGCTATGGACATCATGCAAGCTTTAGAGGTGAAACGTAAAGAGTATGAGGAAGCCAAAGCTACTTGCGATTTGCTCTTGGAAGAATGCAAGAAGCTAGAAGCGGCGATTTCAATAGTTGAGTCAATTGAGGTCAAGCCAGAGCATGTCTTGTCCAAGACTAGTGCAAATGGTCAAGAGACTGATCTGCGTCGGTTGACTCAACTACCAAACCTGCTAGCACGGCTGAAGTGTTTAGCCGAGATGAACGAAGGAACTATCAATGTAACAAAGGCCGTGGAACTTCTGATCGAAAGCGGCGCATCAAGTGCGAAGAAGAGAAACCTTCGCCCCAACGTTTACAACTTACTGAAGGATGACCCTGAATGGGTAAAGGTGGAGCCTGGAACGTTCAAGTACCTCAAGTACCCCGGGCAGCACCAACTCTTACCTAAAAGCTAAGCCTCTACACATCCACGGCTTGTTGTGCTAAAGAGGCGCAAGCACAGCAGTTCATAGTGGAGAGGTGAAATCTGAGTCTTCTGGAGTTTGACGATTACACGACAATTACTGCCCCGTCTCCACGGGGGTCGGAGCCGCCGTCCAGCGTGCCGTCAGCCGCCATAGTCACAAGCTGGCACAGGGCAAAGCGCGAAGGATAGCTGAGCGGGCTCTGCTCCACGGTGAAGCCCTTAGCCCGCAGCGCGTCGCACATGTCCGTGCGCAGGCGGGCGTCGCACCAGAGCATGTCGCCTTCAGCGTGGATGCGCGGCGCCGTTACCGCTTCCGTGGCGGTCATGCCGAAGTCGGCCACGTTCGTGAACGCCTGTGCGAGGGCGCTCAGGATGGCATTGCCGCCCGGCGCGCCCCAGGCCACGGCGGGCGTGCCGTTCCGCGTGGCAATGGCCGGCATCATGAGATGCAGACGCGCCTTGCGCGGCGCAAAGGAACTGGCGCGGCCCGGACGGGGATCGAACCGGTTCATGCCGTTGTTGTACACAAACCCCATGCCGGACGTGATGATGCCCGAGTGGTTGCCGTTGCTGTGGGTAATGCACGCGATGTTGCCGGCGGCATCCACCACCGTGAGGTGGGTGGTATCGCCGTGCTCCTGGGGCGGCGCGATCCCGCCGACCGTACCCGCTGCCACCGCCGCGCGGAGTTCCGCCGTGCGTTCCGGCGAAAGCAGCACGGACTCAGGCGTTTGCAGCAGGAAGTCAGGGTCTCCGAGGTAGTCCCGCCGGTCTTGGTTTACGAGTTGCAGGGTTGATCCCAGATGGGAAAGGAGGTCCACGCTGCCGTGTCCCAATGCAGGCAGATCGAACCCAGCCAGCACATTGAGCGTCTGCAAGAGCAGCGGCCCGCCGCCCGGCGCGCCGTTGCTGAACACCGTGTAGTCGCGGTACGCGGCAGAGCGCGGCGCATAGGTAACCGGCTGGTAGGTGGCCAGATCGTCGCGGGTCACAAACGCGCCGTGCTGCTCCAGGTCCGCGCCAATTCTTTCCGCTAGCTCACCGCGATAGAAGTCATCCGCGCCCCGCTCGCCAAGTTGCTCCAAGGTAGCGGCATACGCGGGATTGTGCAGTTGGTCGTCAGGGTCGAACGGCGCTCCATCGGGCTTCATATAGAGCGCGGCGCAATCCGGCGAGGCGCTCAGCCGCGAGACACGGCTCGGCTTATACGGCTCCGGTTGCTCGTGAGTGATCTGCGTCATGCCCGGCAGCACGGGAAAACCCTGCCGCGCGATACGGATCGCCGGCTGCAGGAGGTCGCGCCAGGGCATTGTGCAGTAGCGGCGGTGCACTTCTCCCAAGGCCGCCACCGCGCCGGGGGTGCAAATGGCGGTGTAGCCCATGGTGCTGCGGTAGTCTTCGAAGAGGCTCTCGCCGTTGAATTCGCCTTCGCCCCGGTAATCGGCTTCCCACATCTCCGGCGTCACCCGCGAGCCGGCGCGCAGGCAGCCGTCCACGATCACGTGCGCATCGTGGTCGCGCGACAAGAGGTGCGCCGAGACCATGCCGCCGACACCGCAACTGAAGGGAATCACGATCATCTGCACAAACGCGGTGGCAACGGCGGCGTCAAATGCGTTGCCGCCGGCTTCCAGCACTAGCGCGCCGGCTTCTGCGGCGCGGGGATGGACGCAGACTACGATGCCGGGCATCAGTGGCCCTCCTCACTTTACGGTAGCACGCTGCTTCAAGGCTCTTTTCGCGTAGGACTTATCCTATGACGGACCCCGTGCGCGCGGGACGCCCGCGTGGCTCAAAATTCCGATTAGTGAGTCTGGCCCGCCTTCGTCATTCCGGCGGAAGCCGGAATCCATCTTTGCCGCGCCCAACACACGGCACCCGCCCTGGACTCCACCTTGCGCCGGAGTGACGGTTTGAAGTCCGTGCGTAGCTCGCTCCACGTCACGGCTCGGAGCGGGAAAGCCCCGCATCACTCCAGCCTGCCGCTGGCCGTGCCGACCACCACGGGCGTGCCGTCCTGGTTCTCGCACCAGACGTCGAGCGAAATCTGCACACCGGAGTCTGTCTTCGCTACGTCGGTCACGCGGGCCTTGGACACGATGTCGTCGCCGGCGTCAACGATGCCAATGAACTTGGAGGTGAATTCGCCGTAGCTTAGCCACGCCTCGCCGAAGAGGTCGACCAGCAGTTCCGTCAGGTAGCCGAGGCACATGGCGCCGGAGGCCGCGCGGGTGGGCAGACCGCTCACCCGCGCGGCAGCGAGATCGGTATGCACGTTTTTGGCGGGCCAGCCGTCAAAGCGCGGCCAGCCGCCGGAAAAGAGCCACGTGCGGTACGACGTGACCTTCTTCGTGCGGCCGGTCACGGTGTGGCCGATGGGTGTGTCAGATGTCAATGGTAGCATTTGCGCTCACTCGTACTGCTGGTTATTAAGTTGCCGTCGTGTCGTCATACCGGCGAAAGCCGGTATCCATCTTCTGACCGGCCCTGGACTCCGGCTTTCGCCGGAGTGACGGGAGACCGTCCTTGCTAAGAGTTGCACTGCATACAGTGTACTCACCTACGTGAAACACCCCAGTCGTAGGTTCTAGATTCCTCGCTTCGCTCGGAATGACATTTACTCGGAAACGAGTCCCTTTGGATTTCACATACCCAGGCTATCATTCAACTTTTCGCAGCGCGTTAGACACAAGGCATGGGTTGGCGTTAACAGCATGTCGATGCTGCGGCTCTCTAAAGTTTCCGTAAATTCAGTCTTCTCCCATATAAATGTTCGTCGAAACCCGGCGGAGTACTTTCGTGCCGGTGTCCGTTGTGATGAGCGCTTCCACGACCTGGTACTGCCGTTCCCGCTTTTCGTACGTATCAAGTATCTTCCAGGATACGGTGATGGTGCTCCCGACCGGTGCGGGTTCATAAAACGTAGCTTCTTCGTGGGTGTGAATGGCGGCGACCCCGGCGGGCAGAGAGAATGTCGGGCTGCGGGTGAGATTGCTGAAGTTGAAGAGCAGGCCGGCGTGGATTACGGGCGGCGCGCCGTCCTCGCCCGTCACATAGCGCGGGTGAAAGTCTTCACATGCATGCAAGTAGTTTTCATTGAATTCCTCCGTTACCGGAAAAGTGAACGGAGCCAACTCTTCGCCGGCCTCGAGCCGGTCGGTGCGTTTTGGGGCTGCCACTACTCTAAATCTCTCCTTGGTTAGATGGGAAAGGGACTCCCAGCGAACAGCGTCAGGCGGAGTCTGCTCGTTCATCGACAAAGCGCTTGAACTTATAGCCGCCGGCAATTTCGCCAAAGCCGTCTGCCGGCAGAAACTCGATTTCCGGGCTGATCTCCGTTTCGGCGCGCACGATGGCCGCGATTTCCCCGCGCAGGCGGGGGCGTTCCCGCTCGGCGCACGCGGCGCGCACGCGCAGCACGTCGGCGGACAGCGGGTCGCCGCGGACTTCATGGCCAATCACGACCTGGTACTCCTTGACCCCGCGGCTGAGCAAGCCCGATAGTCCTTCCAGCAGCGTAGCCGGATTCACCAAGGTGCCCTTGACCTTCGTCAGGCCGTCCACCCGAAAGGGACTCCCCAGAAAACGCGGCTCGTAGCGGCCGCAATGGGGACATGGTTCGTGCGTGAGTGCCACCACGTCGCCGGCCACGTAGCGCAGGAGCACCGTGCCCCGGCGATTGAGATGCGTCAGCACCAGCAAGCCGTGTTCGCCGTCGGGCACCGGTGTGTGGGTCTGCGGGTTAACCACCTCGAAATAGAACTGCTCGGGCGCCGGCAAGTGGGCGCCGCCGTTCTCGCGGCACTCGGTGGACGGGCCCATCAGCTCCGTCATGCCGTAGCCGTTATTGACCGTAACGCGCGGGCTGCCCAGGCGCATGAGACGCGCGCGCATGTCGTCGCGCATGGCCGTGGGACACGGCTCGCCCATGGCCATCACGAGCCGCACCGCAGTGAAGTCTTTGCCAAGCTCTTCGGCGCGCAGGATTACCTGCCGCACGTAGGACGTGATACCCCAGAGCACCGTGGCCCGCTGGCTTTCGATGAGGTCGATGGCCTCGTCCATGCGCCGGTGCACGGGGTAACCGGCGTAGGCACGGCCGGTATGTGCGCTGAGCAGCTTGCTGCCGACAGCCATGGCCCCCCAGGTTGCGCTCAGGTATCCCTGGTGCGGCACGGCGCTCAGGGGAAAGAGGTTCATCACTGTGTCGTCCGGCCCGACACCCGCGATGCGCGCGCCGCGCGCCAGCAAGTCAATGCGGGCGAAGCGGTCGTGCACCGTGTCATAAAAGGGCGTGGGGTCGCCGGTAGACCCCGCCGTGTAGATGATGTCGGCGATGGTTCTTTCTTCAAGACCAAGGCCGGTTGCTTGCCCGGGATCAAGCCGAAACAACTCCGGGTCGCGGAGGTAGTCCTGCTTGGTCATGGGCGGCAGTTTTGCGATGTCGTCCACGGTGCGGAAGTCGTCCGGCGTCAACCCGTGCTCCGCAAGCACCCGCCGCGCGTAAGGATGCGCCTGCGCCCACAGCGGCGCCATGCGCTGGAGGTACGCATTTTGCCGTTGCCGCAGCCGCTCTGCATAGACGCCGGCGTCTGCCCCTACGGCCAAATCCTGAGTGTGTCGGCTCTCGGTTGGAATGCTCTTCGTCGCCATGCTCAGCCGCCGTCTCTCATGGTCAGTGACTTGCGCCATTGCCGCGATCACCGGAATTTGCAGGAAAAAACCGGCTCTGCCTTATTGCCCTATGGGATTTACCGATTCTAGCGCGGCGGGTGGGGGGATTCAAGGAGTGGTGATTATTGCCGCATATGGGCGAGTCGCGGTGGTGTAGAATGACATCAGCGGCAGGGGCCAAAGATGCCATTTGGCTGTCGCAAGAGTACCGGACGCAGCGTTGGCTAGCGGGGCAATCCCCACCTCAAAGCAAGAGGCGGGGGACAAGCCCCCGCGCTACTACTACCGTGTAAGAAGCGGGATGGGGGCAACAAGGGTTAACAATAGAGAGACGGGTTACCGCAGCGGCGTGCAGCGACAAGAGCAGGAGGCGCTAGACGATGGCAACTACACAGATACTCTCGGATGTGATTACCGATTCACGAGCCTGGACCGCGGCATCGATCGACGACGGCGCTTCGTGGCGGTATACCTTAACGCCGGAGTGCTTTGCGGAATTGGATGCCTTTCTCGCCATGCGATCGAGCCAGTCGCCGCCCATTACCGACGTGCGTATTCGAAGCGATGAGTTTACGGCCTGTGCCGCGGTTCTCCAAAGCGCGCTTGGCGGCTTGGAAAGCGGACGCGGGTTTATCATCGTCGAGCGGCTGCCCCTTGATAGGTACACGCGCGAGGAAGCGCAAGCGATCTATTGGGCAATCGGCCAGTTGCTCGGCGTACCCTTTGCGCAGGACGTCAAAGGCACATTGCTCTTTGACGTGCGTGATACCGGGCGGGACGTGACAAAGGGGGCGCGCTTCTCCGAAAGCAACCTGGAGAGCAGCTTCCACATGGACCACAGCTTTGGCGACCCTATTCCCGATGTTCTTGGTCTGCTCAGTTTGCAGGGGGCGAAGTCCGGCGGCAGAAGTCAATTCCTGAGCGCGTATACACTGCACAACGAACTGCTCACCAACTATCCGGAGGAGTTGCCGGCGCTCTACGAGACCTTCTACTTCGACCGGCGGGGCCAGTTCAAAGAAGGCGAAAAGCCGGTCTTCGAAGCGCCGATCTTTCGCTGGGACGCGCAAGGCTTGCACATCCGCTATCTCTATTACTACATCCAGGTAGGTCAAGAGAAGATGGGAGAACCGTTCAGCCCCGCTAAAGCCCGGGCGCTGGAGGCTGTGGAGGCAACGCTGCGTCGCCAGGAGCTTCATGTCGAGATGCTGCTGGAGCCGGGCCAGATGCTCTTCACGAGCAACCACTGGTTGCTGCACAACCGTACCTCGTTCGAGGACTTCCCCGAACCGGAGCGGCGGCGGCACCTCGTGCGCCTTTGGCTGAGCAACCGCAACGGTGACGTGGCGCACCATTAGGCAAGTAGACTGACAACGGCAGAGTTTTGTGGCTCCCGGGGCACAAGCATCGTGAGACCCGCGCCACAACACGTAGGGGCACGATATATCGTGCCCCTACCGATTAGCCATCTGGCCAGAGTCCGATTACGTACAAACGAGCCTACGTAAGGAGCAAACCGCCCGGTTAAGCTGACTCGGCCCCAAACCCATAGAGATCCTACCCATTAAGGAGAAGTGCAATGGCCGCCACAGACGAATTGCGCGAAAGCGTCCGCCGGAGTTTTCCGGAACTGGCCGAGATTGCGGATGAAGCGCTAAGGGGAAAAGTGGTAGAAGCGTGGGCTTTTGCCTTGTCCGAGACCGAATTCACCGCCATCGAGCAAATACGCGCGTCCGGCAACCCCACCACGCCCGCCATGAAGGTGGGCACGCAGGCGGAACATTTGCGCGGCGTCGCCCGCATCGCGTTAGCCATGGCCGATTCCTTGCAGCAGGTGGTGGGGTCGCTGGACATCGACCGCGGCCTGCTGTGCGCTGCCGCGCTCTGCCACGACCTTGGCAAGCCGTTCGAGTTCAGCCCCGCCAATCAGGCCCGCTGGCAGGCCGATCCCCGCAAAGTCGGCTATCCGTCGGTGCGTCATCCGGCCTACGGCGTGTACGTGGCGCTGACGGTGGGACTGCCGGAAGCCATCGTGCACACGGCTGGCGCGCACTCCGCCGAGGGCGAGAACGTGGAGCGCAGCCTGGAAAACACCATAGTCCACCTGGCCGATCACGCGTATTGGACCATCCTGCGGCGCGCGGGAGCCCTGGAGGACGAATAACCAGGCCTGCTTGACAGGTACTTCGTGTAAGTGTCAGGTAATTCGTTGACAGATTTGCTGAAAAGTAGACGAATGTACAGGACTGTTACCGACCCGCTGGCATGTCATTCCGAACGGAGCGCAGCGGAGTGAGGAATCTAAAGTGCTGAGCCAAACAAATACACTCGATGTGAATCCTAGATTCCGCGAACCCTGTTCGACGCTGCGCTCGGGTTGACAGGAGCTCTCTATACTGCCAGTTGGGCAAAGGATTTTGTCAACGAATTAGTCAACACTTACACTTTTTGGGTCAATTCCCAGTTCCCATGCAGGCCGCGCCGTAGGGGCACGACATATCTTGCCCCTACTGTTTCGTTGGTCTGCACGGGACGTTCCAGCTGAGGACGCTCAAGGTCTGCGCGCATGCGGGCAACGGCATTTAGGCTACTATATCCATAATGTGATCCAACCCGATCGATGTCACCAAGAGAGTGCAAGGAAGGAACTGACCCGATGACAAATATGGCGCAACGTACTTTGCCCCAGCGGCTGCTGCTCGGCCCGGGACCGGCCAACGTGCACCCGCAGATCATGGCGGCGCTCCAACAGCCCGTGCTCGGCCACCTGGACCCGGTTTTCCAAGAGATCCTGGTAGAAACCGCCGGGCAGTTGCGGCGTCTTTTCGGCACGGAGAACGAAGTCACGCTCGCCGTCACGGGCACCGGCTTTTCCGGCATGGAATCGTGTTTGGCGAACCTGATCGAGCCGGGCGACAAGATGCTCGTCGGCGTGAACGGTTTCTTCGGCACCCGCATGGTGGACTTCGCCAAGCGGTTTGGGGCCGAGGTGGTGGAGGTCAACGGCGAATGGGGCCGGCCGCTCGCCGCTGACGAAATCGATGACGCGCTCCATCAGAATCCCGGCGTGAAGATCGTCGGCATTGTGCACGGTGAAACGTCCACCGGCGTGCGCCAGCCTATTCCCGAGATTGCGAACGTCGCCCATGCCCACGGCGCGCTGGTGCTCATGGATGCCGTGACCTCGCTGGGCGGGCTGCCGGTGATGGTGGATGAATGGGGCGTGGACGCCGCCTACAGCGCCAGCCAGAAGTGCGTCGGCACCATATCGGGCCTCGCGCCGCTCACTTTCAGCGCCCGCTCCCGCGAGCGCATCGCCCAACGCCAGGGGCCGCTGCCGACCTGGTACCACGACATCGAGGCGCTGCACCAGTACTGGTCGGCCCAGGGCTTCTACCACCATACCTGCTCCAGCACCCTGGTCTACGGCCTGAAGGCCGCGCTCGACCTCATGGACGAGGAAGGCATCGACAACCGCTTCGCCCGCCACCAACGCTGCGGCGACGCGTTGAAAAACGGTCTGGAAGCTATGGGGCTCTCGCTGGTCGCAGCCGCGGGCCATCGCCTGCCCATGCTCACCACCGTGCGCATCCCGGATGGCATCGAAGACCTCGACGTGCGCAAAGCCCTCCTCGCCGAGCACGGCATCGAAATTGCCGGCGGCTTGGGCCCGCTGATGGGCCAGATCTGGCGCATCGGCCTGATGGGCTACGTGGCGCAACCGGACAATGTGCGCACGTTCCTGGCTGCGCTGGCCGGTATCCTGTCCGGTCTAGGCTGCAGCGTGGACGCCGACGCCGGCCAGGCCGCCGCGGAGGCGGTTCTTTCCCGCTAGCGCCTTGGCAACCGTTACACGGGGCGCTTGTTGACCGCCACAAGAATAAATGATCACGTTCCGCTGGCACTGGCGGGAATCCGAAAGTATTCAACTCACAATTGCGCCATGACCTGCATGTGGCTCGTCACCTTCATGGTGGTGGCTCAATGTAATGCCGTGGCTTTTGCCACTGGGCCAACTGACTTTACACTCGCGTCTTCCTTGAAGTATTATTATCAGTGACGTAACGTGTAATCATCCATCTCCAGTTGGCAATGATTGTCAGCTATCGCGACAAACGGACAAGGGACTTCGCAGCCGGTAGGCGTGTCAGGTCTTTCTTCGGCATCGAACGCGCCGCCCGGCTAAAGCTAGACAGACTGGATGTAGCTACTTCACTGAACGATGTAGCTGCGTTGCCTGGCAATCGCTTCAAAGCTCTAAGGGGAAGCCGCGAGGGTCAGTACAGCATTAGAATCAACGATCAATGGCGAATCTGCTTTGAGTGGCCACAGGCGTCCCCGGGGCCCGTCAGCGTGGAGATTGTAGACTATCATTGATAGGGAGTAGTTGTTATGGCTTTGCCTGCCATTCACCCAGGGGAACACCTTGCCGAAGAGTTGCAAGAACTCGGCATGAGTGCCGCGGCGCTTGCGCGGCAGCTAGACGTGCCCACCAACCGTATTACCGCCATACTCAACGGGCAGCGCGCAATCACCGGAGATACCGCCCTCCGCTTGGCTCACTTCTTTGGCGTCAGTGCGGAGTTCTGGCTGAATCTGCAAAAGCTTTACGAACTACGGCTTGCTGAGGAGAAGGCCGGCAACGCAATCAAAGCTTTGCCGACTCTCCGAAGCAGCCACTCCGCCCCCGTCATAAGATAGGAACTTCCCTCGTAGACACCTAGACAAGAAGGCCTAACAGGGCAGTGGTCAACCATACACTGCCACGAGCACAGCATCGTTGGGGTTTTGCAGGTCGTTGAAGACGACAATGCAGCGCCGGCCTGCGGTGATGGCGTCAGCATCAAGGCCCCGGTTCACGGCAATGCCTGTCAGGCTCGTGGGAAACGAACCGGTGAGTTGCACGTCTGCCTGCCAGGTCGTGGCGTCGAACGCCCGTAGCACGCCGCTCAGAGCAGCTCCGGGCGTGATGCCGCTCATGTATATTGGTTGAACCACGATCCTTATTCTCCTCTGCTATTGAGTTAGTTATAGCGCCGAAATCTGCCCCCCCCCTCACCCTAGCCCTCTCCCCTGTACAGACTGGGCTGATAGGTAACAGATGTTCGGGTTGATAGGTTACACATTTTGTTCTCTGAGGTCTATGGATTTTAGGCGTTGTCTTGAGAAGTACACGTTCCAGACGCCGTCTGTTGGGGTGGGTCGCAGTGCGACCTGTTTGTGGGTGAAAGCTTTGCCGACACGGAGCCTGCTGCCCTGGTAAGAGATGCGGCCGGAGACGTCGACGCTGCGCACCTGATCGTCGGGGTCGTATTCAAGGGCAGGCAGGGTCTCGGGGAAGGAGCGTGCACTGGCAGTGTACCGGCTGATGGGAGTGTCCAGGCCGAGGGCATAGTGCGGGCGTTCCAAGTTGTAGAAATGACGCCACGTGTCGAAGGCGCGTTGGCAGTGCTCCAGGTCGGTGAAGGTGCGGCCCTGCAGCAATTCGCTTTTGAGGGAGCGGTGGAAGCGTTCGAGCTTGCCGAGGGTTTGGGGATGGTAGGGTCGGCTGTGGCGCACGGTGATGCCCAGGTGCATGAGCCAGACGGTGAAGGGCGTGTAGGGCTGACCGGCGTCGTTGCCCCAGGGTGAGCCGTTATCCATGAGCATGGCCTGGGGCAGGCCGTAGCGGCGAAAGACTGTGGTGAGGCGGTCTTGCACCGTCTCGCCACGCTGGTTGGCACAGGCTTGGAGCGTGAGGTTGAAGCGAGAATGATCGTCCAGGAGCGTGAGCGGATGGCAGCGGTCGTGCTGCATGCTGAAATGCCCTTTGAAGTCCAACTGCCACAGGTCGTTGGGCGCAGGGTACTCAAAGCGCACCTGGGGAGTATGCTTGGCGCTCTCTGCAGGGTCGATGAGGCCATTGCGCTTGAGCATGGCCTGGATCGTGCTCTTGGCCGGCACGTCGGTCACCCCCTGGTCTTGCAGCATCCTGCGCAGCACGTGCGCGCCCTTCTTGGGATACGCCAGCCGCAACGCGATGATGCGTTCCTCCATCTCCCGGCTCGTGCGGTGCGGACACGTGTGCGTCCGGTGCGAACGGTCCTGCAGACCGTCTGCACCACTCTGCGCGTACCGCCGCAGCGTCTTGTACCCTGTCTTACGGCTGATCCCCATGCGCCGACACAGCTCACTCATGTTCACCCCGTCAGCCAGTGCCAGGGCGATGAACTCTTCCCGAGCAGACATAAGTGTTTCCACCTTCCACGGCATGGCCATCCTCCTGTTGCAAGATTCTCCATGCCCATAGGTGTAACCCATCAGCCCGAACAAGTGTTACCCATCAACCCGGTCTATACATCCCCCAGGAGAGGGTACCGGAGCCGCTGCTCAGGCTTCTTCCAAAACGCCGCATTGCAGTGTCATCGTGTATTCCGCGTCGCGGGGCGTAAAGCGGTGCCGGATGCGCCCGATGCGCAGCTTGCCGTGGGCAAAGCCGGGCGTTTGGAAGTCAACCACGTCACCGACTTGGAGCGCCGGATTGTAGGGCACGTCCACCGTGTACGCGCGGCTATCCCGCCGGCCCGCCGCCAGCACGGCCTCGGCGCGGCTCTGGCAATCCGCCGCCAGCGTCAACTGCGAATCGGTGACGAGCGCCGTGTGCGCCCGGCCGTGGACGCGCACCGCATCCCAGTCCCACGCCTCGCCCAGCACGCCTGAGCCCTGCACCAGGACGTGGCTAATGCCACTGCTCTGCTGCCACTCACCGGGGAACTCGCTACCGGTATACGTCCACGCCGCCTCACCGGGTGACAGAAAGCGGCAGTGCACCGTGCCGTCCGGTTCTATGCGCCACGAGAGCGCGTCCAAAGCAGTGAGGCGCTCGATCATCGTCTGCCACGACTGGCCCGCGTGCAGGGCGAAGACGGGCAGGGCGCGGTCAAAGCGGCTGTCGCCGTCGTCGGTCATGCGCAGCGCGCCGGCGCGATACCAGGCTTCCCGCAGTAACGAGCGCAGGGTCTGACCGCTATAGGACCACGTCTGCGCGACCCGGCGGCGCGTGTGGACGCTCGGGTCGGCGGCCTCCACCCGCACCGTATGATCCGGCAGCAGCGCAACGTCCTCCACCACAAGATCGGCCAGCGGCACGCGCTCCACGCCGCTGCTTGTCACGTATCCCGCATGGACGCCAAGCGTGGTACCGGCGCGCAAAGTCTTGCCCAGCCGCTTGTCCAGAGCGCGGTCGGCATTAACCAGCAGCAGCCGCGCCGTACCGGTCTCGTTGGCCTGTTCTTGCCAGTCAAAGTCCAGCACCCGGTCAGAGACGTCCAGGAACTGATCGGCGTTCGTGGCAGCATAGCCGCCGTAGTGGTGCGCCGTCTCCTGGTTCACCAGCCAGTAGTGGGAAGCGCTCTGGCGCAGCCACCAGAAACCGGTGAACGACTCGTCTTCCACCGGTGTCGCTTCGGCGAACGTCCCCCACGTGTGCGCCGTGCAATAGCGCCAGCGGCCGAAGTTCAGACCCGAGACGATGCCGTGGTCTCTTTCCAGGTAGCCCACTCGGAACGTCTGCTCCCACCGTGCAACCGTGGGACTGAGCAGATTGCGCCGCGCCGCGCTGTCGTCCACCTGCGCGATGGGCGTCAACGGCTCCCAGGTTGCGCCATCGGTGCGGCAGGCCATGATGGAGGTGCCGGTGGTGCCCGGCACGCCGCCCCACAGCGAAAGCGCCAGGTGCCACGCGGTGCCGTCCCACACGCCGCCAATCCCGCCGCACGCCGAGAAGGTGCCATGGGTCCACTCGTCGGCCTGCCATTCTCCCGCGGCTTCGTGGAGCCGGTAGACGGTTACGCCGCCGCCAGCCTTATCCGTCACCACGAAAATGCTGCCGTTGCCCCCATAGCAAATCGCGCGCACGACCTGACCGGCATGCCACAGAGTCTCCGGCTCTTCCCAGGTGGCGCCGCCGTCAGCGCTGGTCCGGCGGTAAACGGTGGTGAAGGTGACGTAGGCCACCATCACGTCGCCGTTGGGCAATGTACCCGCGGCGACCCCGGCCGAGCCGGTGACGCGACTCTGCAGCTTTGTCCACGTGGTCCACTGGCTTGCCTGGCTGGGATCCGAAATGCGCTGATAGGCAATGGACGCGCCGACAATGCCCCGTCCCGTCGAAACGTCCGCGCGCCAGAGCGCGCCGCTCGCGTCTACAAAACAGGCATTGGCGGCGGCGGAGCGGGAATCGGATCGCATACGTGTGTAGTGGTGCCCCGCATCGCGCAGCGTAAACTGCATTGCCGGTTGGCGGGCCGGGGCATCGACTGCCGCGGCGAGGGTACCGGTAATCGTGCGTGCCATGTCATGTGCCCTTTCATCGTTGCTTTGCTCCGAAGGATTCCCCTCACCCTAACCCTGTCCCACAGGAAACCTTTGCGAAACCACTCTTCAATTGAGAGGGAAGTTCAATAAGGACGCCAAAAGGAATGAGACTACATCATTTAATGGTGTAACGGCCCTCTGGATTCCGGCTTTCGCCGGAATGACGGAGTTATGCAAGGGTCTCCGCTGGGAGAGGGGACAGCGCGGAGCCAAGTCACTTTGGTGTATCCGCCCAAGAAAGTGCTAGACCTCCCGCAATACAACGCGGGTTTCCCACTCCAGCACCCACAACTGCTCCTTGCCGAAAGGGATCACCCGGTCCTCGCACGCGGCGAAACGCACCGTGTAGCTTTCATCCAGCGGATCGACGAACGTGTGGCTGTCGTTCAGGCGTTCGTAGAATTCCCAGAGCCGGTCGCGCCACTGCCGCGCCGTGGCCGCGTTCGTCGTGCCGTCCAGGTTGCGCACGTTACCGCGGCACATGACCGTGAAGGCAAACTCGCGCTTTCCCAGGCCGCTTTCAATGTAAGAAAGCGTACCGCCTGCCGTTTCCCGTGCCTGGGCGCGACGCGGCCGGCTCATGGTGTACGTGCCGGGCTTGACGAAGAATCCCACCGGCGCGCCGCCGTTCACGTTGGCGTTCGCGAGCGTCACGTTGCAGTCCACCCCAATCGTTGCCATGCGGCTGGTTCTCCCTGCTGGGTTGTTTTACATCCAGGATCTGTAGGGCGCGTCTCCGCACCCAAAGTCTCATGTTGGACCCTCTAGGACCATTCGCCCTGCGTTGCGTCAAAGGACTCAATGTCACGGAATATCCGTTTGCCCTGAGTCGCGTCGAAGGATTCTTGGTCTCGGGATATCCGTTCGCCCTGAGCCTGTCGAAGGGCAGTCAAGGATTCGCGACGACCGTTTCGCATGAACCTCGCCGCGTGCAGTCCTGTTTGCTCCGGCAGTGGCTTCACGCTTCCACCAGCGTTACCGCCAACTCCCACTCCGGCCGCTCCCAGAGTCCCGCGGCTTCCGGAATCCGCTCCTCCAGCGTGAGCATGTGCACGCTGTGCACCGCGCCGAGCCGGTCGGTAAAGGCGAGGGCCGCGGCTTTGGCGTATGTAGCGCGCAGGCTGGCGCGGTAGCTTGCGGCGGACGTGGCATTGACGGTGCCGTCGTAATTCAGGTGGTTTGTGTAGGCGAGGGCGGTAAAGTGCCAGACCTGCTTGCCCGCGCCAAGATTGACCGCAGCCGGGCCCGAGGCCGCGTCCGGCGCCGTCGCCGCGATCTTGGGAACCTCTACGCGATAGGATCCGGGCTTAACGAAGTAGCCGTGTCCGTCCAGTATCACGGAACAGTCTTCACCAACGGTTGGCATGGGTGCTTACCTTATTGCTACGAGCTTTACGAGGATGCGGTTGGGCGCACCGGTCAGTCCCAGATGCAGGTGGTCCTGCACGCGGAATTTGCGCGCGGTGGCTACCTGGTCGCGGTCTGCCGTAGCGGCCACGGCCACTACCGCGCTGAAATCAACGTCCGGCAAGAATTCCGCCACCACATCCGGGCCGGAGCCACGCGGGAGATCGCCTTGGTTTGCCGCACCTGCGGGGGCATTGCGCTCCTCCTTCCAGGTGCACTGTGCCGCTGTGTAGTTGGTCGCGCCGCCGCTGTTGCGAATTAAGGTCACCGTGCGCAACCGGCCTTGCCGGATTTGCGCCCGGTTCGCCAGCACGTGAGCGGCTTGTTTTTTATTGAGCATTGCTGTATTTCCCTTGTAAGTTCATCCATTCCCGCGAAAGCGTCATTTGTCCGTCATTCCCAAGTGAGCGTAAGTAGCTCGTCACTCCCGCGAAAACTCCATTTGTCCGTCATTCCCGCGTAAGCGCCACTTGTCTGTCATTCCCGCGAAAGCGGGAATCCATCTTCTCTTTGCAAATTCAATCCCGCCGCGGCAGAAGAGCGGGGGACAAGCCCCCGCGCCACAAAGATGAAATCCGGCGCGGCGCGTTGGGCGCAGAGCCTGCCCCGTGCTCGATACGAAGTATCGACCGATTCGGGGTTGCCAACCTGCACTACCAGTTCCTTAATGCCTTCGCATGCGATAGTGCGCATCTCACGCTCGCCCCTGGGCTCAGGCTTCCGCCGGAGTGACGGTCTGGGCCATCGACCCATACCCGAATTCTCCCCGCGCAGAACTCCTATCGCCTCTCCTCAGCACTATCCACCGCCCAAGCGACGCTGCCCTGCGTCTGGTGCGCCCGTTGCTGCCGCAGCGCGTCGAGCTCCTGTTCAAATGCGTCGCGCGCCGCCCTGCCTTTCTCCCACCATGCGCCGCTCACCATGCTCGTATCCACGCCCGCGCCTTGCTGGCCGTCCTGATAGCGAAAGTTGTCGGACTGCGGCGTTGCGTAGGCCAAGCAAGCGAAGGCGTAGGCCCCCGTGGTAAGTAAGCCCGTGTAGGCTTCCGGCAGCGTCCACTGGCTGTCGCTGGCGACGTGCTTCGTGCCCCAGCGCACGCGCACCGGTTCGGCCGCGCTGGGCGCCTCCGGCACGAGCAAAAAGACGAAGCCCGGCGCGCCGTCGCTCGTGGGCAGCACCATGAACGTGCACTGCCGCGGCGGATAGTGACCCGTGGGCCACTCCACCTCTTCCACGCTCCACACGTCAGCGAGACTGCTCAGGTCGACTAGCCGCGAGTCCGGACTGGTGGAGAGAGTGGCATCGCGCGTCCAAGGCACGACCCGCGACAGCTCGGTCAGGGCACGGTCAATCGCGTGATCCAGGTCCGCGTCACTGAACCGCGGCTCGTCATCCGCCGGATCGAACAGCTCGTTGCGCAACGAGCCGCGAAATTCGCTCAAGGTCATAGGTATTCCTCATGTGTCAGGTGCTTCGATGGTGTCCGGCGCAACGCTAGGCCGCGCTCGTTTAAGGGTCATGTGTCAACGGTTGCCCGTGTCCCGGTGGCTGTCCGCCCTGTCACGGGTTTGCCGAACAGGCAAGGAAGACCGGGAGCCGCAATCCCTTTGCTCCTGGCGATCCGTAGGGGCACGATATATCGTACCCCTACTACGCGAACATCCCCTCTCCCTGGAGAGAACTCCGCACAATCCAGGCCAGCGGCCGTAAAAGACCCCCTCTCCCGGTGGGAGAGGGCCGGGATGAGGGGCAAACGCCACCCCTCATGGTTGCGACCGGGACCGTGTCGCCCCACCGTCAAACGCCCCTACGCCACCTCCGCCCAATACGCGCCCCGGTAGTCCAGCCAGCCGCCGCCGAACTCCCAGCGCACCTTGTAGCTGATGGCGTCGTTGGTGAAGACCGAACCCGCCGTCGGATTGTCCTGCACCAGCAACTCCGGCGTCTCCTGGCCGTTGATGAAGCCCACCTCCAGGCACTCGATCTGCGCCGGATCGGCCATCAGATAATAGTCCTTGGTGTCGTTGAACTGCGGCACCACGATAGGCTCCAACATGCCTTGCAGCGGATTGGCGTCGTTGTTCTGGCTGCCGGGCAACAACGTGCTGTTGAGAATCGTCACGGCGGTCCAGTAAAGGTCCGGCGGCAGCAAGAGGTAGCGGGGCTTGAGGCCCAGCCGCTTCCCCGCGCTGTTGGTCTGCTTCATCATCTGCGTAATCGCCGCTTGCAGTGCCGATGCCGCCAGCGCGGCGGTGCCCCGGTTCTTGTGCGAGGTCTGGCTGTCTTTGTCGAAGACCGTCGAGTTGTCGGCAAGCTGCGGGTTGTCGGTGAGGAGACCGTACACGAACTCATTGATGGTCGTGGCGGCCGCAATCGCCAGCTTGGTGGGGATGCGCCGGATGGCTTCCAAGTCGTCGTTCAGGATCGCCTCGCGGGTGACCACCACCAGGTTGCCGCGCTTGGCGGGGGTGTAGGTCTCCCGCGTGTCGTCCCAGGAGAGGTTCGTGTACGCGGCGTTCTCATCGACGGAGTCGAGCGCGTCGAAGTCGTGCAGCAGCACCCGGTACTGGGGCTTGTAGTCGCGGATATTGCGGATGACGCAGAACTTCCGCCAGTCCTGCGGCTGCGCGCCGTAGTCCTGGACGAGACGCTTTGTAATGGCGTTGGCGAGGGCGTGGCTGAGCACGCTCGTGGTGACCTCGTTGGCCTCACGCACGAGCGAAAGCTCCGGGTTCGCGGCGCCACGGATCTCGGCATCGCCCGTAATCTGCACGTAAGCCTCACGAATGCTGGTCCAGGTTGGGATCGGCTCATCCGAGGCGACCTCTCGCACACCCAGCAAGCGCGCCAAGCCGGCCTCGATAGCGGCGAGCCCCCGGCTCGCGCCGGTGCCGGTAATGCTCAGGCGCGACTTCTCCGCGCCCGCACCGTGCACGCCGTTGGCGGAACCGGTGAGCGCGCGCACGGTCTCCACCTCGTCCTGAATGGCCTGCTCCAATACCTCCGTGGTAAAGGTCTGTCCCGCAAAGCGGCGGCGCAGCTTGCGCTTGAGCGGCGCGGGCAAGGCTGCCGTATCGAGCCGCTCGTGCAGGGCGGTCGTGCACGCGAGCTTGGCCTCGGCTTCCGCGAGGCGCTCATCTACCGTCGTCGTGACTGTGTCTCCCATAGATACCTCCTCTATGTGGGATGAATGCGCCGGGTCGGTCCCGGCCTGTTGGCTGTCCTTCGCTGCGTTCATGGACTGGTCCTCCTGCAATTCTTCCTCCTCCATTTCTGCTGTGGCTGCGTCTTGCTCTGCCACGATGTGCTCGAACGTCCCTCCCGCGGCGGCGCGTGTGACCACGTCGCACGAGCGCAGCACCGGGATGCCTACCACTACCTGCGTGCGCTTGCCGTTTTCCTGCTGGGTGCGCACCACCGCCAGCGAGTCTATCGAGAGGCCCAAGACGTCGGGACGTCCCAGTGCCACGGCTTCCTGTACCAGGCTCCAGAGCCAGTCGGCGCTGCCGAAGATGTGGAGCGTGGCCCGCACGCGGTCGCCTTCCACGCGTGGATCTCGGTAGAAACCCACCACGTCGCGCACGCTGCGGGGCTGTTGAACGCCCGTATCCGTGGGTGCGGAGTGGTCGGCAAAGGCTTTGAGGCCGTCGAGCTGGGCCGCTACGTCCTGCAGCGCTTGGGGTGTGAAGTAGCGGCCGTTCCGCGACATGCCCTGCCGCAGCACGGTCACGGCCACGTCACGCCGCGGCGCGTCGAGTTGCGCCTCTTGCAAGGGCACAAGCAGTGCGAGGTTTTCATTACTCAATGCATCTCTCTCCTTTCAATGTTGTGCATGACTTCCCTCCGTGTTGTGCACGTCTTCTCATCCCGCGGTGGTTTGTGGTTTTGCAGTGAAATCCGATTCACCTGGGAAATCCGAACCTCCCGTCTATTCCGGTAGCGCAGGTTTGTAACCTGCGTCTTCCGGCATACACCGGCTTTCGTCCCGTATGGCGAATCCCCTCCGTGTAGCGCGGGGGCTTGTCCCCCGCTCTTGGCAAGACGTTGATCCGTTCCCAAAATGGCGGACCCCGCGCAGATGGACTCCCGCTTGCGCCGGAATGACGGTTCGAGGACGCAGGTTGCAAACCTGCGCTACCGACCAAGGAATTCCAGCCGCACAAACAAGCCAATCTGGATTCCGGCCTCCGCCAGAATGACGGAACTCAGCGCGGGAATGACGGACCGCGGCGCACCTTTCCGCGTAGCGCGGGGGCTTGCCCCCCGCTCTTCGGCCACGGTCGGTCCGAATTTGCCAAGAGAAGATGGACTCCCGCCTTCGCGGGAGTGACGGCATAGGCGCCGCCGTGGCCTTGCGCCCTCCTTTGTGGTCACACTGCCGCCAATTGGTACAATGTTCTGCATGAACACGCGCAGACCCTCCGTTCCCTCCGTGCCGCTCACCGTCGTTGTCGCGCCTTCCCAAGCCGGCGGCTACTGGGGGGAATTGCCGACGCTCCCCGGCTGCGTGGTCCAGGGTGATACCGTGGTTGAGGTCGTCGCCGACCTTACGCTGGCGGCGGAGTTGTTCCTTTCCCAGGAAGACCCGCCTGCCGATACCCTCACTCTGCACACCATTGCCGTGGATTGCGGCGACGCCACGTACCGCCTGCCCGCCGTCACCTGGCAAGACGAGCAGCGTGCCTGCGCCGCCGCCATTCCCCTCCACGACCGCGTGGCGCGCGGCGAGACGGTGGAGCAGGCATTGGAGCAGCTTCACCGTTTGTTGCCCGCCTGGATCGCCGCCGACCTTGGCGAGGGCGAAACGGTGCCGGTGGTGGCCGTCGCTGAGACCGCGACCATCACCCCACGCGTGGGGCAGGCCACCGGCGGACCGCTTTCCCAGTCCGAAGCCCTGAAACCCGAAGTGGTGCTGGTCTTGCTGCGCGCTGCAGGCATGACCAAAGAGCAACTGAGCGAGATGCTGGACTACGACCCGGAGTGACCGTTTCCGCTTGAAAACTCCCTCTCCCTCGAGGGAGAGTGCCGGGGTGAGGGGGTCTCTTGGCAGCCCAGACTGTCCCTCTCTATATGACTGCAATCCTTTGAAAGCACCGTGGGATACGTCATTCCCGCGCAAGCTCGCACGGGGCCGGGGCGCGGGATCCATCCTCTCCGCGTGCATCGCAAATACCTGCCCCGTTTTCATTGCGACGCCCAGACGCGAATTCGTTGATATATCCAGTTGCCCCGCCCCGATGGACTCCCGCTTTCGCGGGAGTGACGGAGCGTAGCTCGCTCTTGACGAGAGCAGACGTGGTGGTTCGCGCATGGCAGCCCGTTCGCCCATCCCCTTACTCCTCATCCGCGAGAAAGCGACGAAAGTGGCGCGCGGCTTCATCCGCCTCCAGCCAGCCTTCTGCCCTGGCAAGCTGCAGCGAGCGCGCAAACGACTCCGCGTGCGGCCCCGCCACGTGGGCGATGTCCGGTTGGACTTCCTGAAAGACCACCCGAAACGAAGTGTCTACGTCCGTTGCCAGCGCGCCCGCGTCTTGCTTGGCCTGGATGGCGCGCGCCACGAGACGGCGCAGGTAGCGGCCGAAGAGCTCCTGGCGGCGTTGAAAGCGCCGCAGCGTCGGCAGACCCATCTCCGCCGCCGTTGCCCGGTTCACGTGTCCGCCTTCAGCGAGGTAGTGCTCCGGCAGGCCGGCGCCCGCCGCGATCATGAGCTTCAGCGCGCGCCCGTCAGCGGCCACGTCGTCGGCGCCAATCGACGGCTGCACCGGTTGCCAGGTCTCGGCTTCGTTGTGGAAAACCACCGTGCCGGGCGCGGGCGGCTGCGCGTAAGCCGCCATCTTGGCGAGCAGGTCGTTGCGCGTTGCCCCACGCACGGTGACGTCATAGATAAAGCTGCCCTTGAGCCGGTTGATGCGGGCGCGGTCCACCAGCCAGTCGCGGTAGCGCCGGAGCCACGGCAGCAAGGGCGCCAGGTCGCTGCGTCCACGGAGGGCGTTCGACACACGGTTGATGGTGAAGTGCTCCATCTCCGCCGCGGCAACCCAATACCCCGGGTCCTGGCCGACGCCGCGCACGCGGAAGCGCAGTTTCTGCTCGATGTCTTCCGGCGCGGTCTCGATCTGCTCGATAAGCAGTGGGTCGAGTTGGCGCAGGCGGATGTCGCCCGTAAGGGCATCGGTAAAGACCCGCACGAACTGTTCGCCGTACAGAGCCAGCTCTGTGTACAGGTCGTAGACGCGCGTGTCCATGGCGTTATCCGGGTGCTGCCAGAAGGCATCCACGACTGCTTGCACCGCCGGACTGGCGCACGCGACGCGCACGCCGCCGCCCAGCACAAAGTTGGCCTGCACGTCGATGACGGTGTACGCCAGCGGATTGGTGACGTAGGCCTCGTAGACCTCCCGCAGCAGCCGCTGTTGGTCCCATAGCGGGTCGTCCCGGGTCTCCGTGGCGCCGGACACCTGCCGGTAGCCGAGGTCTTCCGCCGCCACCGCCTCCTGCACGCGCGCTTGAATTACGTCGCCAAAGAGACGTTCGCCCAATTGCTGCCACCACTGTGTTGCTTGTACTGCCATTGCGCTCGCTTTCTTTGCGTGTTGTATTCGCTATTCCCGGCGTTTTGTTCCGTCATTCCCGCACACTCCGTCATTTCCCCGCTGGGTTCCGTCATTCCCGCGAAAGCGGGAATCCATCTTTCTTCCGTGTTGTGGTCGGTGTTCTCGACGATCTCGTTCCGACGTTCCTGCGAATGGTCACCCTTGCAAGCGGCGCTACATCCATCTCTATTCCGGCACTCCGGCGGAACGTGATTGCTAGTCCCGACGCATCTGTACCGCCATCGCCGCGAATGGTCAGCCCTGCTAGGGGCGCCGCATCCATCTCTATTCCGGCACTCCGGCGGAAGATGGGCGATATTCCCGACGCTTTTATTCCGTCATTCCCGAGAAAGCGGGACTCCTTCTTTCTTCCGTGTTGTGGTCGGTGTTCCCGAAGATCTTGTTCCGTCATTCTCGCGAAAGCTCACCCCAGCAAGGGGCGCCGCATCTATCTCTATTCCGGCACTCCGGCGGAAGATGGGCGACATTCCCGACGCTTTTATTCCGTCATTCCCGCGAAAGCGGGAATCCATCCGGTCTTTGCAACCTTGAACTCGCCTTTACAAGAGCGGGGGACAAGCCCCCGCGCTACACGGATGGGTGCTCCGCGGTCCGTCATTCCGGCGGAAGCCGGAATCCATCTTCTCTTCGTCAATACTGCTCTCTATCGGGCGGTGCCATTGCGCCTCGCGTCACCGTACCTCCCCTCCCCCTGGACTCCGGCTTCCGCCGGAGTGACGGTCAATGAAGTTCGCCCAGCACGGGCCGCACCGTTCGCCCCCGTATCGCGTCGATACGCTGTATCGAGTACGGGGCAGGCTCTGAGCCCGCCTGTCCTGAGCACTTCGACAAGCTCAGCACAGGCTTGCCGAAGGGTCGGGCGCCGGCAGGCTCTTGCCGGAGTGACGGACCGGTAGCGCAGGTTTGCAACCTGCGCACTCGGGAGGCATCACAACGCCCGCCATCAATAACCCTCCGCCTGAGACTCTCGCGGCGGGAGCGCCACCGACGCCACCGGCGGCGCGCCGGCTTCCACCGTGCGCGTGAGCAGCGCCAACGCCGATACGTAGTCGTCGTGCCCCCGTCCGGCGGGTACGTGGAACCCAATCCGGCTGCCCGGATGCAGTGCCAGTTGGCACCGGCGTACCTGCCGCCAGCACTCGCGGTATTCCGGAGAGCCGTCATCCTCCCACATCTGCAGGCGTCCGTTGGCGACCAGACTCCGCAGGTCGTAGCCCAGGGCGCTCTTGGATTGCGCCGTGAACGTGAACGGCTCGATGCGGTCGGCGCCCAGGCGCGCCTGCAAGAATCGCGCCAAGGCATCGCCCAAGCCGGTGGCATCGATCACCGCGCGCTGCACCCGCCACTCTTCGCCAAGCAAGCGCACGAGGCGGGCGTACTGCTCGGTGGTGGGCAGGCCGGTCCACTCGTAGGCGTTCACCACGTTGACCGCAGGCAGGGCAAACCCCAGCACCGGGTCGTGCCGCCAGACGCGTTCGCCGATGAGGACCACCGTGCTGTCCCGCCGCACATTGCCGCCCTCCCGCGCTGCGGCGGTCTCCTCGCCGGCCACGTCCACGGCTGCCACGTAATGCGCCTCCGCATCAGGTTCGTGCTGCCGCGCATGCGTGCCTTGCAGCGCCGCTTGCAACGACGGTGTGAAGAAGCCGGTGGCGTCGTCTACCTCTTCCAGGCAGTACTGGGTGCGAATGACGAGATCATCCTTACCGCGCTGGCGAATCTGCGCCTTTACCGCCGCGCCGTAGCGTGGATTGGCTTGCGCGCCCACCTCCCACGGATAGAAAAAATGCCGCCGCTCGCCGGTGTTTTCTTCATGCGCGCGGTTCAGCGCCTTGTACTTGGCGAGGAGTGTGTCCTGCGTCCACGGCGTGCCGTAGAGCACGATGGTGGCATTCTGCGCCGCCGCCATGGGCAGGAACTCTTTGGCGAATTTCTCCTCATCCACGTCCTGCGCCTCATCTACCTCCAGAAGCAGATCGGCGGTGGCGCCCACCACGTTCGACTGCTCGTGTGCCGAGAGGAACATCACCCGCGCCTTGCCGACCGCGACCATATTGCCGTGGGCGCGCTGCCAATACGGGGCCAGCCAGGGACGGTCCAAGATCGATTCCAGGCGCAACCGCGATATGAGGGTCTGCGGGCTCAGCGTCGGCGCGCACTTCACGATGGTGCCGCCGCGCCGCTGGTAGCGGTAAAGCAGATAGGCTTCCAGGTGAGCGGACAGCTCGTTCTTGCCCATCTGCCGTGCCATCTCGACGGTGAAGACCGCTCCCTGACGCCGCCGTACGCTGGCGAGCACCGCCCGCGCTACCGCCAACTGATACGACCGCAACGGCCGTCCCACGAGCACCCGGGAAAAGTGCGCAATGTCGTTGAGCGTGTAACGGAAGAAGGCGCGGGCAAGTGAATCCCGGTCGCCTCCGTCCGGGGCCGGCGCCGGATGCGCGGCGCCCTGCGTGTGCGTGTCTGCTGTATTCGTCTGCAAGAGATAATTCCTCAGCACTTGGTTAGCATCATTGATGGTTTTCGCCCGGCAGGCGGGGGACAAGCCCCCGCGCTATCGCAATGGGCTGAAAGTCCGTCATTCCCGCGCACGCTCGCCCTGAACAGGGGCGCAGAATCCATCTTCTCCCCCTTCCGCCCAAACTTCCCCTTCCACACCTGTCAGGAGGCGGGGGACAAGCCCCCGCGCTACGGCAGAAAAGGCGGCACCGCTAGGTCCGTCATTCCCGTGAAAGCTTGTCCCGTACACCGATACGGGGCGGGAATCCATCCTCTCTTCGACCCACACGCCCTGCCCCACTGCGGGGAACAAGCCCCCGCGCTACCGCTCGCGTACTGAGTCCGGGCATGTGTCCCGGTCTGCACTTACTACGTTTGCCTACACATAAAATTCTCTGCGCGCCTCTACTGCCCCGGCATGCTGCGCAGAATGCCGTTGAGGAAGGCCGCGGCGAACGGCGAAGCAAAGATGCCGATCAAGATGATGTTGATTTTCGCCTCCAGCCGGGCGTAATCCTCCCGCGTGTTCTCAGCCAACTCACGCGTCACCTGGCCGAAAGCGCAGCCGTGCCGGTCCAGATGGTCTGCCAGTTCGTGGAAGCGCGCGTCGTGCTGTCCGCGCGTCTGTGTCGGTGTCTCATTCAGCATGGCCGTGTTCCTGCACTTTCTCTTCGTTCTGTTCCCGCGCTTCGATCTCTGCCACCACCTGGCGCATGGCCTCTGTCAGGTTGTCTTCCGCCCGGGGCGAGAGCTGGTGGCGCGCCTTCAGGGCGTTGAGGAGGATGTCGGTCAGGTCTTTGACCGCCTTGATCTTGTCCGCCGGCGCGCGTTCTTCGTCTTCGGCGTTCAGGAGTTGGCCGGCAATGCGGCGAATGAGCATGCGCAGCAACCCGATCTCGTCCTGGAGCAGCGGATTGTCGGCGGTGCGCTCCAAGGCCGCCAGCTCATGTTCGGTAAAGAGATCGGCGTAGAGGCTCTTGGGGTGTTTCTGTTTGCGGGTCACCGGGGTGTGTTCCTTTGCGTCGTGGTCTTGTGCTTCTTTTAAGTGGAAGGTTCGGGATGTTGCGCAGCCGTACTCGCGCGTTTCCTTTGGGCTTTGAGCGGTGTGCCCAGGGTGCAACCGCGAGAAAGCGGTGGGCAGCGTAGTCGTGACCGGCTGCGTTGGGTGCCGGTGGCATGGCGCTGCGGATGGATTTTTCCCGTGATTTTGGGGCTGCATAGAGTTATATTCAAAAATAATGTAAAAATTAAGGGGTAAAAGGGGTTGTAATTTTACAAAGTATTTACTATACTGGGGAAAACACGGTGCAGGGTACCGCTGAGCAACGTCCAGCGATGGAGAGGAAGGCGCACATGAAGGAAACGCATACGGGTAAGCCGCTCACCGGCAAGCAGCGGCAGGTGCTGACGTTTGTCACGCGCATACAGCAGGAGGGGCGCTGGCCCACCTTGGAAGAGATTGCCCGCTGCATCGGCGCGCGGGCGCCGGCGGCGGCGCACCACCACCTGAAGCGCTTGGAGGCCAAGGGTTACCTGCGCCGCACGGCCTGGGGCAGCTACGAACTCACGCCCCAAATCCAGATGCTGGAGGGCCTGGGCGTGGCGCGCGTGCCGGTGCGCGGCACCATTGCCGCCGGTACCGGCGTGGAAGCGGTGGAAGCCGTGGAGGACTGGCTCACCGTGGATAGCGTCTTTGCCCGGCATCCGGACGTCTACGCGCTGCGCGTGCAGGGCGACAGCATGGTGGATGCCTGCGTCTGCGACGGCGACCACGTGCTCGTTCGCCCCCAACCCGGCGCGGAGAACGGCGAGATGGTGGCGGCTCTGCGCGAGGACGGCACCGCCACGCTGAAGCACCTCCACCGCGACGGCGGACAGGTATTCCTGGTTCCCGCCAACCCGTACTACCCCACGCTCCCCGGCGACAACATCACCGTTCTCGGCAAAGTGGTGGGCGTGATCCGCATGTTCGCATGAGGAGGGCAGCAAAGAACCCAAGCACAGGATTCCGCCCGTTCGTCCTGAGCTTGTCGAAGGATGAGCGGGCGGACCCCGGACGCGGAGAGGAACATCCGGCACTGTAAGGGCGCTTCGCGAAGCGCCCCTACGCCAAACGGCCCCACACAATAACGACCCGACGTTACATACCAGAAACCGTTCCAGCTAACGAAGGAGAGGAAAGAGCAATGGCAGCGACAATGCCCTTGACACAGTCAACGTCTTTGACGGGAACAACACCCTTGGCAAAATCTGCGCCCCTGGCGCAGGATCCGGCATCCTCACGCCCGCCTGACGAATTGTCCGTCACCGTCCAAGCGGCGCAGCAGGGCAACACCACCGCCCAGATGCTGCTCATGGACCGCTTGCGCCTGCCCATGGAGCGCCAGATACGGCGCCTGAAGCGGAGCTTCCGCCCGTCGGAGGCCGAGGACGCCCGCCAGGAGGTGCAGCGCCTCTTTCTGGAGCTGCTCTACGAGTACGACCACCGGCGCAACGGCAACTTCGAAGCCTACATGTGCACCATGCTCAAGTGGCGCGTCCACAACTTCGGCCGCACCTCCCGGCGCATTGCGCCGCCGGACGCCGCGCACAACCAATCGCTCAGCGACGAGATTACGGCCTATCTCGCCGAGCAGTGCTTGCGCAAAGGCAAGCCCACGGCGGAGCCGGCCATCCACGCCGAGCTCGAGATAGCCCTGCAGGCGCTCACACCGAAGCAGAAGACGGTGCTCTACGCCATCTACTGGCAGGACCGCCGCGTGGTGGATATCGCCGCGCGCATGGGCGTGAGCCCCCAAGCCGTGCGCGCCATCCGCCAGCGCGCGGAAAAGCTCCTCCGCCGCCAACTGGAAGCCTGCGGCGCCGCGCCGTAGACACCGATGCGCGGCGACGGTTGCTGCGACGCAGATGGTCTTTCCAGAGGAATAGCGTGAACGCCAGAGGTGACCGCCCCACATGGCACAGCGCCTCAAGCGGTAGCAAGTAGTTTATAGTATAGGAAGCGAAGACCCGTGCAAGACCAATCGAATAACACGAGAAAACGCTAGCTAGGGAAACCCCATGCAGACACTGCAGCGCACGCGTGCGCAGGCGCAGGTAGCGCGCACCAAAGACGCCGGGATGGTCATGATCATCCGCGGCGTGCCCCCGGCATGGGCGGTGCCCATTGGCGAGGCGTTGCTGGCGGCGGAGGTAGACGTGATGGAAATCACGCTCAATACGCCCCACGCGTTGGATATGATCGCGGCGCTGCACGACGCGCTGGGCGACCGCATGGCGATTGGCGCGGGCACGGTGCTCTCCGTTGCCGACGCCCAAAACGCACTGGCTGCGGGAGCCGAGTTCTTCGTCTCGCCGCATCTCGATACCGAGATTGTCCGCTTTGCCAACGAGCACGACTGCATGGTGGTGCCCGGCGCTTTCACGCCCACTGAAGTCTTCACGGCACTGCGGGCAGGCGCGGACATTGTAAAAGTCTTTCCCGCCAATATCGTCGGGCCGCAGTTCTTCAGGGACCTGCAAGGGCCGTTTGGTCAGATTCCCTTGCTGCCGACCGGCGGTGTCACAGTCGAGAACGCCGGCACGTACATCAAGAGCGGCGCTCTGGCGCTCGGCGTTGGCGCGGGTCTCCTGGATTGGCAGCGCCTGGACGGTGACTTCGCGCGCGTTACGGCGGCAACACGAGCGATGCGCGCCGCCGTCATGCAGGCACGGCAGGAAATGGACACGCCGTAGCGCAGATTCTTGGATTCGCCGTCCGGTAGCGCAGGTTTGTAACCTGCGGTCCGGTAGCGTGGTTCCACAACCTGCACCGGATTACTTACGGATTAGCCGTAGCGCGGGGGCTTGTCCCCCGCCTGTGCAAAGGGCAAGGGGTATTCTCGGCAGTCTTGCATGAGAGAAGTTGCCGCGTCGAGCGTCCTCTGTTGCGGCGGAATAACAGGCTTCCACCGCATTGGGCCTACAGCGCAGGTTGCAAACCTACGCTACCCAGGATTCTTGACACGGAGTTTCGCAGTCTAGGCCCAATCGAAATCGGATTAGCCGTAGCGCGGGGCTTTTCCCAGCCTTTCCGCGTCGAAGTACGGCGCAGGCCTTGCGAGATACGCATAAGGAGAACCACACACAAGCGATGCCACCCACGTTCAAAGACCTCCGCGAGTTCATCACGTTTCTCGAAGGCAAAGGGGAGTTGCAGCGCATTACGGCGCCGGTAGACCCCGAACTGGAGATCACGGAGATCACCGACCGGGTCACCAAGGCGGGCGGGCCCGCGCTGCTCTTCGAAAACGTGCAGGGATCGGACATGCCGCTGCTCATCAATACCTTTGGCTCGGAGCAGCGCACGGCATGGGCACTCGGCTCCGATTCGTGGGCAGAGCTGCCTCAGAAGCTGGAAAACCTCCTGGGCATCGCGCTGGGTGGCCCGCCGGAAGGACTTTCCGCCAAGTTGCAGGCCGGCGGCGAACTCCTAAAGCTGTCGCGCATTGCCCCAAAGGTAGTAAACTCCGCGCCGTGCCAAGAGGTCGTGCTCACCGGCGACGACGTGGATCTCGGTATGCTGCCCGTCATCAAGTGCTGGCCGCTCGATGCCGGCAAGTACATCACCCTGCCCCTTGTGTGCAGCTACGATCCCAATACCGGCAAGCGCAATGTGGGCTGCTACCGCATGCAGGTGCTCAGCCAAAACACGACGGCCATGCACTGGCAGCGGCACAAAGGCGGCCGCGAGCACTACGATGACAGCGTGCAAAAGAAGGAACGCCTGCAACTGGCCGTGGCGCTGGGGGCGGAACCGGCCGCGGTGTACTCCGGCACTGCCCCTTTGCCCCAAGGCATTGATGAGTTCCTCTTCGCCGGGTTCCTGCGCGGCGGGCCGGTGCAACTCGTCAAAGGCAAGACTGTCGACGTGATGGTGCCCGCCAATAGCGAAATCGTGCTGGAGGGCTATGTGGAGCCGGGCGAATTCGCAACGGAAGGCCCGTTCGGCGACCACACCGGCTACTATTCCATCGCGGACGAGTACCCGGTCTTCCACGTCACCGCTATTACGCACCGGCGCGATCCCATCTATGTCACCATCATTGTCGGGCGTCCGCCCATGGAAGACATCTACATGGGCAAAGCCACCGAGCGCATCTTTCTGCCCCTCATCAAGATGATGGTCCCGGAAGTTCACGACATCGCGCTGCCGGACGAAGGGGTTTTCCACAACATCGTCTTCGTTTCCATCAAGAAGCGCTTTCCCGGTCACGCCCGCAAGACCATGTACGCACTGTGGAGCCTGCACCAGATGATGTGCGTGAAATTCATCGTGGTGGTGGATGACGACATCGACGTGCAGGATACGTCCGAGGTGCTCTTCCGCATGGGGAACAACGTGGACTGGAAGCGGGATACCGTGATTGTAGAAGGGCCGGTCGATTCGCTCGATCATGCGGCCCCGCTGCCGAACTACGGCGGCAAGATGGGCGTGGACGCCACGCGGAAAACCGCCGAGGAAGGCTTTACCCGCGAGTGGCCGCCGGACATCGTGATGAGCCCGGAGATTACGGAACTGGTGACGCGCCGCTGGCAGGAGTACTTCCGCATCCCGTAGCCGAGTGCCGCTCGGCCGCACTGAGCGCATGACAGCGGGACGCAGGCCCGAGCGGGCGCGCTGGCGATAACTCGCATACAATAGAGCCTGGCATGCCAGCGCACCCCTGCTATGGGGGTGGCGCAGCAGCAGACGTATTGCAGTTCGAAAGCCCAGCGCCTGTGCAGAACCTAGCCATCAATGTGCCGCATCCCTGGCTAATCGTGCCGGTAGTGGTGCTCCTCAGTCTCAGTCTGCTGCTCATTGGCGCGGACTACGCCGTGCGAGGCAGCACCTGGTTACAGCAGCGCCTTCTGCGCTGGCGCTGGATGCGGCCGCTCGTGGTCGCGCTGCGACTCTCCAACGCCTGGGTCGAGGCGTATCCCATCATCGCTACCGTTGCCATCGCCGGAGTCTTGGCGCAAGTCACCATCCACGCCTCAGTCCGCGGCGAGGCCGTGCTCTCCGCTGAGTTCGGAGCTTGGTTGGAACTCCTCAACAACGCGATTGTGCTGGCCTTTCAGCTTGATTCCGTCAGCGTGCTCTTTCTCTGGCTGGGCGCGGCAATGCTTCTCTGCTTTCTTTGGATCCTGCCGGCCGCCCACCTGCCGCGCGATCAAATGGGACGGGCGTACGCCTGCGTTTTGCTGACGCTCTGCGCTTACGGAGGCTTGGTACTCTCCGCAAACTTGCTTTTTCTCTACGTATTTTGGGAAGCGCTGGGGCTGACAAACTACATTCTGGCCGTCCTGCCGCGGGAGGAACGCCCCCAGGTGAACGCGGCGGCGCTGCGTCTGCTCATGGTGAGCCACTTTTCCGGTTACGGCCTCCTGGCGGCGATCCTCATCATTTCTCGTCGGAGCGATCAGTATCTTTACGCGGACATCCCGGCCGGAGTCTTTGACGCGCTGGTCGTTGGTCTCGTCCTCGCCTCGGTGGCTGCCCGCGCAAGCTGGCCCCCATTTCACGGTTGGGCGGCCTCCCTGCGCAGTCACCTGGCGCCCATATACGCGAATGTGGCAGGCGTCATGCTGCTCGGAACCCTGTACGTAGTCGCGCGATTCCTCGTGCTGGCCGGCCCGGAGCCGTTCATCCCCTGGTCGAACCCGTTGCTCATTGTTGGCTCAGTGAGTCTGGCGCTCTCGGTGGCCGCGATGCTCGCCATGGGCCGACTGGCGTCGCTGCTCGCCGTGAATTGGATTGGCCACGCCGGACTCGTCGCCGTGGCGGTGGCCGTGGGCACGTACGATTCAATGGCTGCCGCGGCGGTGATAGTCTTCAGCGGCAGCATCGGCATGGCGCTAGTCGCGGCGGCGGGACCGTCGCTCCTCGCGATCAGCCGCCAGAGTCAACGGGCAGTTTGGGCCTTGCCGGCAGCGACCGTCGTCATCGGCATTGCCGCGCTCGCAGGCGTGGTGCTCCCCTTGAGCGCTGCCTCGCGCTCCTTCCTCTTTGCCGCGATAGAAAGGGAGGTGTGGGCCATTCCTATGCAGGCCCTTATCATCCTCTTTGGGATCACTGTAATCGTTACTTTCGGACGTTGGATGCAGCGTCTATTCATAAACCCGCCTCTGACCGCGGTGCGGCGCTCGGAAGCCCTGCTCGACCAAAGCAATCTCCTGTGGCTCATTGTGGCCGGAGGCGTGGTCATGTTTGTACTGCAGTGGCAATTCTCCGCACTCGTCTGGCCGGCGGTGACAACCATCAGCCATGCTGCCATGCCGCAAGCTGCGGTGTTTTCTTGGGCGTCGCACCTGCTGCCCAGTACGCTTTCCACGGCTCTCATCGGCGGGGTCGGCCTGATTGCCGTGCTGCTCTTACGGCGCATGCACCCCCGGGACCGGCGACAACTAGTATCGATAACCCGAGCGATTGGCGGCGCCGCGGACCGGCTCTTGGTGCCGCCAAACGGACTGCTGCTTCTCCTGGGGCGTAGTCTGGCCTTTCTCGGCAGAACGTCGACCGCAGCGGAACGGCGCTACTACATCGCCCTTGCCATGCTCGCCTTGCTCGCGCTCTTTGTTCTGCTCATGGAAACGCAAGGAATCGTCTCATGAGCTGGGAGTATGCCCTACTCATCCTTGCATTCGCGGGAGCGTGCACCGTCCTGGTAATACGACATTGGCTGACCGCGTATATGGGTCTCTTCGCCACGTACATGGCCACGTCGCTGCTGCTCATGGTATTCGCGGGCACGGTCGTAGGCGTTACGCGCATAATCATCGGTCTTACGGTCGCCGTCATGCTGGCCGTGGCTCTGTGGGTAGAACGGAAGCGGCCGCTGCAAAACCAGTCCATTTTCGAGACTCCCACGTTGGTTGGGGTCACCGTACTTGGCATCTTGGCCGCCTATCTGCTGGCGGAACGCATGACCGGCTTGGTCCCCCAGGTTGCGGCCTTGGCAGCGGCGGCCGTGCTTCTGCTGGGCTTCTTTACGGTAGTGCTGCGCACCAGCATCTTTGGCATGAGCATGGGAGTCCTGCTGGTCGTCAATGGGCTGGATTTCACAATCTGTTTGTTTCTCGGCGAGCAAGGCATGGCGCTGCTGACGGTGCAAGGCTTGGTGCTGGTCGGCGTTGGGTTCTTAGCCACGCTCGTGCAAATCATCGACTTTGAAGGCATATTGGAGCGCAATGCTAGCAGATAGCGTTTTGATAAATCCGCTGCACCTCCTGGTAATCCTGCTGGGCGCAGCGGGGCTCGCACTCCTCTTTCGCCGCTGGGCCGCGTTTTCCGGCCTGGTCGCCCTTGGCGCCCTCGTATTCACGCTCTTTCTGCTTTTCATTCTGGATTCCGATTCCGCTAGCTCCATTCTCACGCTTGCATTGCAACTCGAGGCGCGGGCGCGCCTACCGTTAGCCCTCGTCATCGCGCTGCTCTCGCTGACGCTCGTCTTCCATCTCATACGCAACCAAGGCGAGTTCTTTCCCGCAACGACCTGCCTCTTGGCGGCGCTCATTGCCACGGGAGCCATGATTTACTCGCGCTACGTGGTGGCTGCGGCCTTGCTGCAATTGGCCCACGTGGTAGCGGCCATGGGGATCCTGGGCACCGTGCCCACACAACGGATTGGCGTCACCGTGATCCGCTATGCGCTCATGATGACCATCGGCGGCGCGCTGGTTGTCCTCGGCTTGCTGCTGGTAGACCAATACCGTGTGAGTCCGGAGACGGGCATCAGTTTGCAAGCTCTCGCCGCAGTGCTCGCGGTTGGGTTCGGTACGTTGCTGGCAGCCGCGCCGCTCTATTTTTGGCTGCCCGACATTGCCAATCGCGCGCCTGTGATGGGGTTTTTCGTCATAGCAGGGGTGCTCCACATGGGAACCATGTCGTTCCTCGTATCCATCCTGGCCACATTTCCCTGGCTAACGAACGACGTGCAACTGAATGAAATGGCGGCCGTTGGCGGTCTGGCGACCGTGTTGCTCGGGGCGCTCTTGGCGTTTAGTTCTAACGACTTACGCGGACTCCTGGGGTATTCCACGGTGAGCGCGAGCGGTTTCATCGTCATCGGTGTGTCTTCGCGCTCGGCTTTGGCTGTCACCGGTATCTTCTATCAGGCGATCGCGATGGCGACTGCACTCTTCCTGCTCGCGATACTTGTCGGCGTGATTGAAGAACGCCTCGGCGGTGTGACATTTGCGCAATTGGCCGGTCTCACCTCGCGTGCACCGTTCCTTACCCTGGCATTTGTGGTAGGCAGCTTCTCGATAGTCGGCGTGCCGGGCTTTGCCAGCTTTCCGGGCCGCTGGCTGATTTTTCAGGCCGCAACGCAACAGGGCGAGTGGTTTCTCTTTACACTCCTTGGGGGCAGCGGACTCCTGATGCTTGCGTACGCCCGTGCCCTCCGCGCCTGTCTGCAGCCGGTACAGATACCCGGCAGAGTCCAACCCTTTTCGCGGACCGGCTCGGCCATGGTGATCCTCGTCGCTTTGCTTTGCTGCGGTCTCGGCATTTACCCGTCACCGATCTTCTCGGCAATTCTCAGCGTCGTCCAGGAACTCAGCTTCGTGCGCGCCGTGTAAGGTCACCTCTCTCCGCACTGCGCCTGTCTGCGCAATCAGCGTCATTGGCCTAAGCGGACGCCGTAACAAGCGGCCTAAACAGGCGTGAGACTTTGGGAACAAGACGTATTAAGAAAAGCACAAGACGGGCAGTCAGCCCGTCTTGGTTTCGTTTCATGGCGGATCGCGACGCAATGGCGGAATCTTCCTTCGCGCCCCTGCTTCGCTCGGACCGCCGGTCCGCGCCAGAGCGCTAGACCGTGTCGAGGGCCACAATCCGCTGCTCTTCCACCGACTGGTACGCTCCCCGGATGAGGCGCAGCGTCGCGATGCCGTCTGCCAGGCCCTGCACCGGCGGCTCGCCGTTTTCCAAACAGCCTATGAAGTGGGCGATCTCTCGCGCAAACGTGTCGGGAACTTGCAGTTCCTTGACCGCGGGCCTGTCCATGCCGTTCAGCTTAATCTCTATGCGGCCCGAGCCCGCCGAAATGACGCCCCTGTCGCCGACAACGTGGACCATATAACCCGACGGCAGATTCATGGCCCAAGAGCTGAGGATTTGGCCGGTTGAACCGTTTTCAAATGCCACCATCACTTGCGCTGTATCCTCGCCGTCGAGTTGCGGCAGGCGGTGATTGGTGAGCAACGCGCTCACGGTCACGGCTGGTGAGCCCGCCAGGTAAAGGAGGCGGTACGTCGGGTGGTAGCCGGTATCGATAAGCTCGCCGCCGCCCATGAGTTCCCGCTTGGAGCGCCAGGTACCGGGCGCGTGCGAACCGTGAGTGGGGGAACTGACTCTGACGTAAGGGCGGGTGATGAAGCAGTCTGCCGAATGGATCCAAATCACGTCGCCCACAAGGCCGTCATCGATACGGGGCTTGATCTCCTGTACCGATTCGGTGAAAACCTGATTGTGGGCGCACATGAGCGTAATGCCGCTGGCCTTCACGGCCGCTTCGATCTCCTTGGCTTCATTCAAATCCAGGCAGAGCGGCTTCTCGATGAGAATGTGCTTGCCGGCGTTCGCCGCCGCGACCGCGGCCTCTTTGTGCACGTGATGCGGCAGGCAGATATCCACCGCGTCGACGTTGGGGTCTTGCAACAGCTCGTTGTAATCCGCATAGACCTTTGCCCCGCCTACTTGCGCCGCCCGCGTCTGCGCGGCTGCATCCACCACGTCCGCAACCGCGACCACCTTGGCGCGGTCGCTACTGGCGTTCCAGCCGCGCGCATGGCTGTTACTGATGCCGCCGCACCCGATTATGCCAACACCTAACATTCCTGAACGCATCCTTTCCCGTACAATTGAACCCGTGAACGGTGAGAACTACGTCCTATTATGGGTCTTTTCGCGGACAGTGCAAACGAGTTTAGAGAGGCGCAAGACAAGATGGATTCCGCGCCCCCCGGGAGGGGGCGAGCTTGCGCGGGAATGACGGCCTCTACGCCGACTTTCCTGCTGTAGCGCGGGGGCTTGTCCCCCGCTCCGGGACCGGCAGGGTTACGTAGTCAAGAGCAATTGGATTCCCGCGGAAGCGGGAATCACCATGGCCTTGCCCAGGCCACACAAGGGAATGAAAATGAACTCCGATCTCTCCGTTCGTGCTGAGCTTGTCGAAGTATGAACGGAGAGATCGGAGTGTCGAAAGCTGTTAACCACTTCCGCCGTTCACCCTTCGACGCTGCTCAGGGCGAACGGCTTGGTCACGCTATTTTCATAGCAAAGACGGATTAAACAAACACCATCGTAGCGGGCGGCTTGGACCCCGTTCTAACCACAAAAGGAGCTATTCTCATGCAAGCGACCCAGATTGTCTTCCCCGAACGGAAAAAGGTAACGGTTGAAGCCGTCACGCTGCCGCCGCTCGGACCCCACGACGTGCTGGTACGCACCGAGGTCAGCGGCATCAGCGCCGGCACTGAGCTTACAAATCTCCTTGGCGATATGGAGCGCCAATCCTTTCCCAAGTACCCAGGCTACTCGAACGTTGGCATTGTCGAGCAAGTTGGTGACGAGGTCACCGACTTTACCGTGGGCGACCGCGTGCTGAGCAACGGCAAGCACGCCTCCCACCACATCGTCAACCGCGCCACCGGCCGCAACGGGGCCCCGCAAACCTTGCTGCGCGTGCCGGACGGTGTCGACCCGGCTGATGCCACGTTCACGACGCTGGGCGCGGTAGCCATGCACGGCATCCGCAAAGCGGAGCCCAAGCTTGGGCAGAGCGCCGCCGTGGTGGGCCAAGGCGTGGTGGGACAACTCCTCTGCCAGCTTCTGCGCCTGAACGGCATTCATCCCGTGATCGGCATCGATGTCTTTCCGGTTCGCCTGGAAATGGGAGCGCAGAGCGGCACGCCGGTCTTGGTCAATGGCGCCGATGAGGACGTCGTGCAGCGCGTAATGGCAGAGACGCACGGCGCAGGCGCCACCTATGGCTTCGATGCCACCCGCAGCGGCACCGCCATCCGCACACTCATGGATATGGCCGCGCAAAGCGGCAAGATCCTGCTCGTGGGCAGCATCCCGCGCATCGTCGAGATTCCGCTCTTCGATCCCCTGCAGACGAAAGAGCTCACCATCACCGGCGTGCTGCAGCCGCGCTCGCCGATGGTAGCGCATGCCTACTACCCCTGGACCCAGGAGCGCAACCGGTTTGAGATACTCGACCTGTTAGCGCGGCGGGCACTGAAGGTGGACCACCTCATCACTCACCGCATGGCGCCGGAGCTAGCGCCGGAGACCTACGACATGATTGCCCGCGGCGGCGCGGACTGGCTGGGCGTGGTCTTCGAGTGGTAACATGGCGGCGCTGACCGGCCGGCCATGACCCTCGTATGCCACCGCGCCGAGACCGGCGATGGCAGTCTATCTCTCGCTGCAAGCGTGTTCCTCGTCGGGGAAATGCCGTCGTTCCCGCTTGCGCGGAAACCCATCTTTACTATCACCCGCAGATGGATTTCCATTTTCGAGGGAAACACGGCCACGGCAGCGCGCTCCAAATCAGCCGCAACAGCGCGCCACTACTTGACAAGATAGATGTTCTTGATGTATTTTTGGCATGCCGAGAGAAGGTAGATTGGTAGTGCTCAGGAGGCATACATACCATGAGAAGCACAGGACTCTTTAGTCGACGCTCTCTCCTCGGTTGGGGGGGGGGCGTAGTAGGCGGCAGCATATTGCTGGCAGCCTGCGGCGCGGCCCCTGCCGCTATGGAGGGCGAAGGCGAGATGGAGGCCAAGGAAGAAGCCCCCAAGGCCGAAATGAAGGATCAGCCGGTGGAGGCACGCAAGCTCGTGCACACCGACTGGTGGGTTTCAGGCGACTCGCCGACGTTGGATGCGTACTTCACTGGCATCAAGGCCGATTTCGAGGATCTCAATCCCGGCACGACCATTGAGTACGCCTTCATACATGGCACGATGTTGCAGGATAGAGTTACTGCGATGATTGCCGCCGGCGAGCATGTGGACACCTCGCAAGTCTCGGTAGCCTTCATCCTCAACTGGTTGTTGAAAGACTTTCTGCAGCCGCTCGACCCGTTCCAGGCCAAGGATCCTGATACAGCGCCGGACAAGTTCGTGGATTCCGGCCGCTTCTTCAACCAGCACGGCGGCCAGACCTACGGCATTCCATACGACGGCCCCTCAACCACCTTGCTTGGGATCAACACGCGCATTTTGACGGACGCGGGCCTCGATACATCGCGTGAAGTTACCTGGAATTGGGATTGGGACCAGTTCTTGGAATATGCGCAGCAGGTGCACGAGGCGGATGGAGGGAATATTACGCGCATGGGCTATCGCGCCACCGGCTTCAGCATGACTGGCGTTGGGCGGTGGATCTATCCCAACGGCGCTACCCTGTATACTGCGGACAATAAGGCAGCGGCCTTCGATTCCCCGCAGGGCATTGCCGCGGGACAGTTCAAGGAAGACTTGAAAGTAAAGCACAAGTTCGACCCCTTGCCGGAAGGCGCGACCTTCGCCAACGAGCAAGTCGTCATTGCCCAACAGGGTTCCTATAATGTCGGCAAAATCCTCAGCCAAAATGAAACCCTTGAGTTTGACTTTGCGCCCTTACCCAAGGGTCCCGACGGCGCGACGCCGGGTAGCATGACCTGGACGAACCAGTGGAGCCTCTTCAGTGTCTCCCCGGACCCCGAATTGGCGTGGAGCTGGATGAGTTGGGTCAATAGCGAGGCCACCTTGGAGAAGTACTTCGCCGGTGTCCTCTCCCGGAATGCCGGGCGCAAGGAATTCTACCAGAGCGAAGCCTGGAAGGCGCACACTGACGAGCGGCCGGTGCTGAAGGACCTGGAGCTAATCGCCGACCTTTCCGGCCCGTACCCGTGGCTCCATACGTTCGCGGGCAACGAGGCGACCAAGCCGGTGTGGGACGCCCTGCATAAGCAGGAACTCACCGTGCAAGAGGCCTTCCCGCAGGCTGCGCAGCTGATCAATGGCGTTTTGGAGGAGTTGGGCACCTAAGCAGGCTATTCCCATTGCCATTTAGCAAAGCAAATGAGACTGGGCGGGTTGCACGACCCGCCCAGTCTTTTGTGTCACGGCTCTTCTCTACGGGCTGTTCACAAGAATAACGGTCAATGAGCAGATAAGAGATAGTACATAAAAGAATTGCGAGAAGGTTGACAGCAGAACCTCAGCTAATTACCGTTAGTGCTAGGGCAATGTTCTATGATGAACATGCTGAGAGAATGTAGGTAGTGCTCAGGAGGTTTCATACCATGAGAAGCACGGGACGTTTTAGTCGACGCTCTCTGCTCGGTTGGGGTGGCGTGGTAGGCGGCGGCGTATTGCTGGCGGCCTGCGGCGCGCAGACCGGCGCCATGGAGGGCGAAGGCGAGATGGAGGCCAAGGAAGAGGCCCCCAAGGCCGAGCAGGCCGACACGAAAGAGATGGAGCCCCGTCTCCTCGTGCACACTGACTGGTGGCGGCCCGGTGGCGCGCCCACCATTCAGGAGTACTTCGACGGCATCAAGGGCGACTTCATGGAGCTCAATCCCGGCGTGACCGTCGAGTCGGTCCACGTGCGCGGGACCCTTGGCTTGCAGGACCAAGTGACCACGATGATTGCCGCCGGCGAGCAGGTCGACTCCTCGCAAGTCTCGGTGGCCTTCATCCTCAACTGGTTGCTCAAAGACTTTCTGCAGCCACTCGATCCGTTCCAGGCCAAGGACCCGGATACGGCGCCGGACAAGTTCGTGGACTCCGGCCGCTTCTTCAACGTGCACAACGGCATGACCTATGGCATCCCGTACGACGGCCCCGCAACCGTTGTGATGGGGCTTAACACGCGCATATTGACGGACGCCGGCCTCGACACCGATCGCGAAATAACCTGGAATTGGGATTGGGACCAGTTCGTGGAATATGCGAACAAGGTGCACGAAGCCGAGGGCGATAAAATCACGCGCTTGGGCTATGGCACTAGCGGCTTCAGCCTGTCCGGCATCGCGCGGTGGCTCTACCCCAACGGCGCTACCCTGTATACTGATGACAATAAGGCAGCGGCCTTCGATTCCGTACAGGGCATTGACGCGGGCCAGTTCAAGGAAGACTTGAAACTGCAGCACAAGTTTGGCCCCACGCCTGAAGGAGCGACCTTCGTCAACGAGCAGATCGTCCTTTCCCAACAGGGTTCTTGGGCTGTCGGGTACATCTACGGCAATAATGAAAACCTTGAGTTTGACTTTGCGCCCTTCCCCAAGGGTCCCAGCGGCGAGAACCCTGGCAGCATGACCTGGACGAACCAGTGGTGCCTCTTCAGTGTCTCGCCAGACCCCGAATTGGCGTGGAGCTGGATAAGCTGGGTGAACAGCGAAGCCACGCTGGAGAAGTACTTCGCCGGAATCCTTTCCCGCTCAGCCGGCCGCAAGGAGTTCTACCAGAGCGAGCCGTGGCAGAAGATCGTGGCCGAACGGCCGATGCTGAAGGACATCGAGGCGATCGCTGACACGTCCGGTCCGTACCCGTGGCTCCACACATCCGCAGGTAACGAAGCCACCAAGCCGGTGTGGGATGCCCTGAATAATCAGGAACTCACCGTGCAAGAGGCCTTCCCGCAGGCCGCGGGGCTGCTCAATGGCGTATTGGAGGAGCTGGGCACACCTGGTTAGGCTCTTTCCTCTGCTCTTTAGTACAGCAGTAGAAACTGGGCGGGTTGCACAACCCGCCCAGTTTTCTTTTGCTATGACTGCGCCTTACATGCTCTCGCAGGGGAGAGTGCTCTCGCAGGGGAGAGTGGTACTTCATGTTAAGAACCATTGCAAAGCAGAGTTTTGTCAGCTTGTTGACAGCAAAAAGACGGCCTAGTACCGTATGTGCTACGGTTTTGCTCTACTTTGAGCAAGCCGATTATTGGTTGGTAGCGCGTAGGAGGTATACGCGGTGAGAAGCACAGGAAGATTTAGTCGACGCTCTCTCCTTGGCTGGAGTGGCGTCGTAGGCGGCGGCGTATTGCTGGCAGCCTGCGGCGCGCAGACCGGCGCCATGGAAGGCGAAGGCGAGATGGAGGCCAAGGAAGAGGCCCCCAAAGCCGAGATGAAGGATGCCCCGGCAGAGCCGCGCAAGATCGTGCACACCGACTGGTGGCGGCCCGGTGGAGCGCCCACTATTCAGGAGTACTTCGACGGCATTAAGGGCGACTTCATGGAGCTCAACCCCGGCGTGACCGTCGAGTCGGTCCACGTGCAGGGCACCATTGGCCTGCAAGACCATGTGACCACCATGATCGCCGCCGGCGAGCAGGTGGACTCCTCGCAGGTTTCGGTTGCTTTTATCCTCAACTGGCTGCTCAAAGACTTCCTGCAGCCGCTCGACCCGTTCCAGGCCAAAGACCCGGATACAGCGCCGGATAAGTTCGTCGACTCCGGCCGCTTCTTCAACGTGCACAACGGCATGACCTACGGCATCCCATATGACGGTCCCTCAACCACCGTGGTTGGTCTGAACACGCGGCTGCTGACAGACGCCGGCCTGGATCCCGATCGCGAGGTTACCTGGAATTGGGATTGGGACACGTTCGTAGAATACGCGACGAAGGTGCACGAGGTATCAGGCGAGGATATTACCCGCCTGGGCTATGACGCTGACGGCTTTAGCATCTATGGCATCGCGCGGTGGATCTATCCCAATGGGGCTACCCTGTACACTGCTGACAATACGGCAGCCGCCTTCGATTCTCCGGAGGGCATAGCCTCGGGCCAGTTCAAGGAAGACTTGAAACTGAAGCACAAGTTCGGCCCCAAGCCGGAAGGCGCGACCTTCGACAACGAGCAAATCGTTATCGACGCCCAGGGCTCCTGGAGCGTGGGTTACATCTTCGGCCGCAATGAAAACCTGGAATTCGACTTCGCGCCCTTCCCCAAGGGTCCGGGCGGCGAGAACCCGGGCAGCGTCACCTGGACGAACCAGTGGTGCCTCTTCAGTGTCTCCCCAGACCCCGAATTGGCGTGGAGCTGGATGAGCTGGGTGAACAGCGAGGCCACGCTGGAGAAGTACTTCGCCGGTATCCTCTCCCGCAATGCCGGGCGCAAAGAGTTCTACGCGAGTGAAGCGTGGAAGGCACGCACCGACGAGCGTCCGGTGCTGAAGAACCTGGAGCAGATCGCCGACAATTCCGGCCCGTACCCGTGGATCCATACGTCTGCTGGTAATGAAGCCACCAAGCCGGTGTGGGATGCCCTGAACAATCAGGAACTCACCGTGCAGGAGGCGTTCCCGCAGGCCGTGGAACTGCTCAACGGCGTACTGGAAGAGCTGGGCATCTAGTTTCCTTTCTGATTGCTTTCAAGAAAGCAGGAGAGACTGGGCGGGTCGTATGACCCGCCCAGTGTTCGCTTAACCCTCATTTTGTGCTCCAGGCTGGGACTCATCATCTTCTCGCTGGTCACAATACCCTTTTGCATAAGAGATTTCGGCCAATGCGTTGACAGCAATACGGCAACTTAGTACCGTTACGGCAACGGTTGTGTTCTACGAGGAACATACCGAGTGTAAGTTCTTAGGGCGGTGCTTAGGAGGTTTTCATACCATGAGAAGCACAGGACGTTTTAGTCGACGCTCTCTCCTCGGCTGGAGTGGTGTGGTAGGCGGCGGCGTATTGCTCGCGGCCTGCGGCGCGCAGACCGGCGCCATGGAGGGTGAAGGCGAGATGGAGGCCAAGGAAGAAGAGGCCCCCAAGGCCGAGCAGGCCGACACGAAAGAGATGGAGCCCCGTCTCATCGTGCACACCGACTGGTGGCGGCCTGGCGGCGCGCCCACCATTCAGGAGTACTTCGACGGCATCAAGGGCGACTTCATGGAGCTCAACCCCGGCATCACCGTCGAATCGGTCCACGTGCGCGGCACTATCGGCTTGCAGGACCACGTGACCACGATGATTGCCGCCGGCGAGCAGGTCGACTCCTCGCAGGTCTCGGTTGCTTTCATCCTCAACTGGTTGTTGAAGGACTTCCTGGCGCCGCTGGATCCATACCAAGCTGCGGATCCGTCCATGGCGCCCGATAAGTTCGTGGACTCCGGCCGCTTCTTCAACCAGCACGGCGGTCAGACCTTCGGCATTCCGTACGACGGCCCTTCCACCACCGTGGTTGGGCTCAACACGCGGCTGCTGACGGACGCCGGCCTGGATCCCGATCGCGAGGTCACCTGGAATTGGGATTGGGACACGTTCCTGGAGTACGCGCAGCAGGCGCACGAAGTGTCTGGCGACAACATCGTACGCATGGGGTACAGACCTGGCAGTTTCTCCATTTATCATCTCGGGCGGTGGGTCTACGTCAATGGCGGGAGACTCTATAGCGATGATAATTCGGAGGCCGTCTTCGATTCGCCGCAGGCCATCGCAGGTGGCGAGTTTATGCAAGACCTCAAGATCAAGCATAAGTTCGACCCCGTGCCGGAAGGCGCGACCTTCCAAAACGAGCAGATAGTGATGGACATTCAAGGCTCGTGGCGCGTCGGGTACCTCCTCGGCGAGAATCCCGACTTGGAGTTCGACTTCACGCCGTATCCCCAGGGCCCCGACGGCTCGGCGCCGGGCAGCTTGACCTGGACGAACCAGTGGTGCCTCTTCGGCGTCTCGCCTGATCCCGACCTCGCTTGGTCGTGGATTGCCTGGGTGAACAGCGAAGCCACGCTGGAGAAGTACTTCGCCGGTATCCTTTCCCGGAACGCCGGTCGCAAGGAGTTCTACCAGAGCGAACCGTGGCAGAAGATCGTGGCCGATCGTCCGGTGTTGAAGGACATCGAAACGATCGCCGACACGTCCGGCCCGTACCCGTGGATACATACGTCCGCGGGCAACGAAGCCACCAAGCCGGTGTGGGACGCCCTGAACAATCAGGAACTCACCGTGCAGGAGGCCCTCCCGCAGGCCGTGAAACTGCTCAACGGCGTATTGGAGGAACTGGGCACCTAAGCGGCTCTACCTTTGCTTCTGAGCAGAGCGAAAGAACTGGGCGGGTCGTACGACCCGCCCAGTTCTTGTTTTTTGCGGCGAATATCTAAGCGCCTTTTGCAGGAATATAGCTAGCTTGCACTGGGACAACCCCCATGCAAACCTGCCTTCAACGCGTTGACAGCGGAACGGCAACTTAGTACCGTTAGGTTGGGTGATTATACGTACGCAAACTGTACATACTCACTCAGCATTAAGGCACATATGCCAGTTTGGTATCAGATATGATTCGCTTTCTTACATGGTATCGCGGAGAGGAAGGCAAAAGGCATGGAGCAGCTATGGATGCTTGTCGTGCCTCTGCTTATCCTAATACCTGGAGCTTTTGTAGTCGGTTATTGGACTCAACGGTTGATCCAACATCGGAACACGCAGGCGGCAGCGGCTGAAGCACAGAGGCTCTTGGAGGATGCAGAGACAACACGCAAACAGCTAGTCGTAGAAGCAAAGGATGAAGCGCTCAAGCTCAAAACCAGAGCGGAGGATGAGATTGGAAGGTGGCGCGGCGAACTCACGCGCACGGAACGCCGCCTGCAGCAGCGAGAGGAGACGCTGGATCAGCGCACCACGCAGGCCGAACGCCGGGAGAAGAAGGTCGGCGATTCGGAACGGCGCGTCGAGCGTGAACGGGATGCAGTCAATGACCTGCGCCAGAAGCAGATCAGCGAACTCGAGCGCATCGCCCAAATGACGGCCGACGAGGCCAAAGAGGTGCTCACCAAGAGCATCGAAGAGGAGGTGCGCGAAGAATGCACCCGCATGATCAAGCAACTTGAAGCGTCTGCCCGCGAAGATTCGGAGCGCAGCGCGCGCCGGGTGATCGCAACGGCCATCCAACGGCTGGCCGCCGACCATACCGTGGAAACGACGGTATCGGTCGTCACCTTGCCCAATGAGGAAATGAAAGGCCGCATCATCGGTCGGGAAGGGCGCAACATCCGCGCCCTGGAACTCCTCACCGGCGTAGACCTCATCATCGACGATACGCCCGAGGCGGTGGTGCTTTCGGCCCACGATCCGGTGCGGCGGGAGGTGGCCCGCCTGGCCCTGACCCGCCTCATCCAGGATGGGCGCATCCACCCCGCCCGCATCGAAGAGATGGTGGGCAAAGCCGATAAAGAGATTGAAGACACAATCTGGGAGGAAGGTGAGCAGGCGGCAGACCTGGCGCAGGTGCGCGGTCTGCCCGCGGAGTTGGTCCGCCTCATCGGCCGGCTCCGCTACCGCTCCAGCTACGGCCAGAACGTGCTGGCGCACAGTGTCGAGGTGGCGCAGTTGGCGGCCAGCATGGCGTCAGAAATCGGGGCCGACGTGAACGTCGCCCGCCGCGCCGGCCTGTTGCACGACATCGGCAAAGCGGTGGACGCCGACATGGAAGGCCCCCACGCCCTGGTGGGCGCGGAGATGGCGCGCCGGTACAACCAATCACCCAAGATCATCCACGCCATTGCCGCCCACCATAACGACGAGGAACCCCGTACGGTGGAGGCCTTCATCGTATCGGCGGCGGATGCCATCTCTGCCTCGCGGCCTGGCGCACGGCGGGATTCGATCGAGCGCTACATGCAGCGTCTGCGGGCTCTGGAATCCGTGGCCAATTCCTTCTCCGGCGTGGAGAAATCGTACGCGATCCAGGCCGGGCGCGAAGTGCGCATCATGGTGCGCCCTGATGAGATTGACGAGTTGGGCGCCGTCCGCCTTTCGCGCGACATTTGCAAGCAGATCGAGGAAACGCTGGACTACCCAGGCCAGGTCAAAGTCACCTTGATCCGTGAAACACGCGTAGTAGGGTACGCGAAGTGAGAGTTGGGTATTCGGGCCCACGATTCCGCCGGTGGACGGCCCGCGAGCCCGGTTCCCGCTGTGCACCGGGACGCGGTAGCGGCGCATTGGGAGTGCGAGAATAGACGAGGCGTATCGCGAATTATTGCTCTGGCCCACCTGGGCGACAATCGTTGCACGCAACACCGGAGCCGGAGGGGGAGCAAATGGAGATCCTAAAGGTAGCGTCACAATCCAAGCCGACGGCTGTGGCCGGCGCAATTGCCGGTGTGGTGCGGGAATCCGGACGGGCAGAGGTCCAAGCCATTGGGGCCGGAGCCGTGAATCAGGCTATCAAGTCAATTGTCATTGCACGCGGTTACTTGGCGCCGAGTGGAATCGACCTCATCTGCGTCCCTGCGTTCATTGAGGTGACGGTGGAAAACGGCGAGCGGACCGCGATCAAGTTTATCCTTGAATCGCGGTAGTCCCTCTCTACTGCCGCCATGTGCCGCGCAATTGTACCGAGTGTTTTGCGAGTATGCATAAGATGTTCAGGTGCCTAGTCTCGTAGCAACCTACTTTCCTTAAGAGCCGCGACTGCTGGCAGCAGTTTTGGTTCAGGTAAGCTAACTGAGCGAGCAAACAGGTATGCCGACAGTCCAGGAAGGCAACGGAGTTGACCGGCTCGAACTGCAACAAGGGGCAGGTCGAAGTCCTGATCAAGTCGACATTCAGGGCCCAAGTGGCTCGGAAGCTATTGGACAAGAGCTGTGGGATTGTGTCAGAGAATTTGAACAGGCATTCGAAGCAAGCTTGCGGCGATTTGAACGACGTTTTACTATCCACTTCGCTGCCATGCTGTTTGTCGCGTGGGGTTTGGTGGTCGTGGTACTCAAGGTTTGCCCGTAGGGGATATATCCAGGACCCACTTCATAGTGGTTTAGAATTGCCCAAACCACGACACGGAGGCCACAGTACACATCTCCGCCTGGGTTTCTCAGCGAAGCCTACCCACAGATTCACTACGCTAGCGAATTCGCAGCACATTTCCACGTAGTTCAGGAGAGAACACATGTACCCCAATGGCGCTGATTTCGGCCTGAGCCTAACCTTCGACATCGAGATGTGCAGCAACTTCCCATATTGGACGTCGGTGTGGGACCACCGCAAGGGCGCCATCGACGATGACAGCAAGCTCTACATGGGCAAGATGCTGGACGTGGCAGACTCGTTTGGGGTCAAGTTCCAGTTTTTCCTGGTGGGCCGCGCGCTGGAAGACCCTGACATCGACTACCTGAAGCGCATGACGGCCGAAGGCCACGCGGTGGATAACCACACGTACAACCACGTGAACGTGAAGGCCCAGGAGATCCCGCGGCTGCAGCCGGTGTACGCCAACGCGCCGTGGCGAGCCGCCGGCCTCAATGCACTGGAGTGCATCGAGCGCGAGGTGCGGCAAACGTCCACGGCAATTACGGAGCAACTCGGCGTCGCGCCCACCGGTTTTCGCACTCCCGGCGGCTTCAACAACGGTTTGGACGACGTGCCCGCCGTGCAGGAAGTCCTCAGCGACGCAGGCATGCAGTATGCCTCGGCCCGGTACTACTTTCCGGTGGACCCGCAGCAGAAACGTCCCTCGGCGGACGTGCTTAACCAGGCAATGGAGGCGAGCATCGATGCCCTCCAGCCCTCCCGCTATCCCAACGGGCTGCCGGAACTGCCGCTGGCAGGTATCACCGACATCTGGGCGTTTCGCGTGCTGGACCTCGACCGCTGGGAGTTCATCAATGTGCTCAAACGCGGTATCGACCACGCCCACGCCAACCAACAGGTGCTGAGCCTTTGCTTCCATCCGCCGGTGCTGGCAGTCCGCGATCCCCACTGCGACATGCTCAACATTGTTCTGCGCTACGCCTTAGATAAACCCGGCGGCTGCTGGGTTACGACGAACCAGGAGATTGTGGAACATTCCCTTAACTAAGCGCTTGGCCTCACGCAACGCGCGCTTGCAGAACCAGCCAATATGCCGTTGACTCGATGTAGCGCGGGGGCTTGTCCCCCGCTCTTTGGCCGCAGCACCAAGCGTCTCCATGGGCAAGATCCGACACAACGGACAGAGGATAGCGACGCGAAGAAAGTGGAAAATCCATTCCATCGCGCATAGCAGGACAAAAGGACGCACACATGTTCCCCAATGGCGCCGAATTCGCTCTCAGTCTCACGTTCGATATCGAGATGACCCCCAACTTTCCCTACTGGACCTCCAAATGGAACCATCGCAAGGGAGAGATTGACGAAGGCACCAAGCTCTATTTGCGGCGGATGAGCGAGATTGCCAAGTCGTATGGCGTCAAGTTGCAGTTCTTCTTGGTCGGCAGCGCGCTGGAAGACCCGGACATCGATTACCTGAAGAAACTCGTGGACGACGGGCATGCCGTCGACAACCACACCTACACCCACGTAAACGTCAAGGCCAAGACGATTGACGGCTTGCAGGAGGTCTATGCCAACGCGCCCTGGCGCGCAGAGGGCCTCACGCCTTTGGAAGTCATCCGGCAGGAAATCCGCCAGACGAGTGACGCGATCGAAGAGAAGCTGGGCGAACGGCCCCAGGGGTTCCGCACACCCGGCGGCTTTGAGGGCGGCCTGGACGACGTGCCCGACGTGCAGGATGTGCTGGTAGACGAGGGCTTTCGCTTCGCCTCGGCGAATTACCACTATCCCGTAGACCCACAAGTGCGGCATCACCCCACGGCGGACCTGGAAGCGGCGTTTGGAGCGAGCCTGGACAAGCTGCAACCCTACCGCTATCCCAACGGCCTGTTAGAGATTCCCCTGATGGGCATCACCTCCATCTGGGCCTTCCGGCACATGGACCTCGACCGCTGGGAATTCATCGATCTCATCAAGGCCGGCGTGGACCATGCCCACGCCAACCGGCAAATCTTCAGCCTGTGTTGCCATCCCTCGGATATCGCGGCGCGCGACCCGCACTGCGACATGGTCGACTCCGTCTTGCGCCACGCGCTGGATAAACCCGGCGGCTGCTGGGCCACGACCAACCGCGAGATCGCGGACCACCTGAATAATTGAGGAACACAGAGCGATCCGCACTACGGCTCATTTACGGCAAACACATCCGCGCAAGCGGCGGTATTTGGCCGCACTCAACACTTCAAGACCTGAGAGCGCACTGTTCCATCGTGATTGCCCTAGAATAGTGGCAACACTTCGCACCATACGCAGCGGGCTTCAACTAAGTACGAGAGGAAGGCGGCAGTAGCATGGAGACTGCGGACGTCGTTGTCATCGGCGGCGGGATTGTCGGCACCACGATCACGTATCATCTCGCGAAGGCCGGCGCGGGCAAGGTGGTGCTGTGCGAACGCAAGACCATCGGTTCCGGCACCAGTTCCATGTCCGGCGCCATGTGCGGCCAGCAGGCCGAAATGACCGATACCATCGCCAAACTGGCGGTGCGCGCCCGCGACATCTACGACAACTTTGGCGACGTCATCGGCGGCGACTGCGGATTTTTCAAGTATGGCATCCTGAATCTCTACAATACTATGGAAATAGCCGAGAACGCCGCGGAGAGGGCGAGAAAGAACGGCTCGGCGGCGCAAGCGCTCACCCTTGACGAGGCCAAAGACTTCTATCCGGAAGCCAACGTGGATGGCGCGGGCGCGGCGCTGCTCTACGGCGAGACCGGCAATGTGGACGCTTACCGCACCATGCAATCGTACGTGGCCGGCGCGCGGGCACACGGCGCTGAGATTCGCGAATTCACGCCGGTAACCCACATCCATGCCAAGAACGGGCGCATCGAGCGGCTGGAGACCCCCGGCGGCGCCATCGTGCCCGGCAGAGTCGTGCTCGCCTGCGGGCCGTGGAGCCACAAAGTGGCGCGCTCCGCCGGCTTGCACCTGCCGATACAGCCTTCGCAAGTGGGCGTGTCGTTCTACCGCCAGCCGCCGGACTTCTACGACCGCCCACCGGTGTTCAGCGTGGATCTTGCCATCATTCCCTGGCACAACAAGCACTTCCGCGTCCTGTGCGACCGCCGCGACCCGCTGGTGAAGATCGAACCTGACCCCACCAACGCCGTGCCGCCGCAGTGGATGGTGGACTGGACGACGGAAGTGATCGAGCGGCGGCTGCCCAAGATGAAGCGCGGCCGCTTTCAGGGCGCGTACCAGACGTGCTACGACGATACGCCCGACCTGAAACCCCTCTTGGGCTACATTGCGGGCTACAAGAACCTCTTCCTCGATTGCGGCTGGAGCGGCCGGGGCTTCAAGTTCTCGGTGGCCCTCGGCGAATACAACGCCAAGTGGATCATGGAATGCAAGACGGAATTGGATCTGGCGCCATGGCTGGCGAGCCGTTTCCTGGGCGCGTGAACTGAACGGCTAGCAACTAGTGGTCTATGGCCAAGGTTAGCCAAGAGCAAGACACGTGATGGCCCCTATGTCTGAGGTAACTCCAGTCTGTCATTCTGAGAATCGCAGCGACGAAGAATCTAGAATTGGGAGCTCTTTAGCTTCCTCCCCGTGCAAAGGATTGGGCCGCTGCCTGCTTGGCATGACTTAAACGCTGCCTGCCAAGACCACAAGGCCATTCTACAAAATCCGGAACCGCCGACAGTCGCATCGCAAGAGTACAGCGTGGACCGTAATCACGTCACGTCCACCCTTCGACAGGCTCAGGGCGAACGGGACGCGTTGCTTTGAGGCAAGGTGAACGGAGCGGTCGCGTTGTTTTCGCCTGCTGGGTAGTGTAGTCTCTCTAGCGAAAGCCCAATGGGTTTGCTACCTAAGCCTTTGCTTCTCAGGCTGTAGCGGCGCTGTTAATGCAAGGAATTCGTACTTGGCTCGTTCACGTGTAGTTGTCACCGGCATGGGCGCGGTAACCCCCGTGGGGAATACCGTGGCAGATTCATGGCGCGCCGTGTGTGCCGGCACGCCCGGCATTACGCGCATTAGCCGTTTCGACACGGAAGGCTTTGCGGCTCAGATTGCGGGCGAGGTCAAGGACTTCGACCCGCGCCAGTTCGTGGATGCGCGCGAAGTGCGGCGCATGGACCGCTTCACGCAGTACGCGGTGGCGGCGGGCCAACAGGCCATGGACGACTCGGGTCTCGACATAACCGGGCACAATGCCGACCGGATCGGCGTCTTTGTCGGCTCCGGCATTGGCGGCATCGAGTCGTTGGAGTCCCAATTCGCGGTGATGGCCGCACGGGGGCCCAGCCGTTTGAGCCCGTTCCTCATCCCCATGCTGCTCACGGATACGGCGGCGGGCGCGATCTCAATCCGGTTCGGCCTGCGCGGGCCGAATCTCGCGGTCGTCTCCGCCTGTGCCACCGGCGCCCATGCCGTGGGCGAAGGCGCGGCGGCGATCCGGCGGGGCGACGCCGACGTGATGATCTGCGGCAGCAGCGAGGCCGCGGTGACGCCCATGACCATTGCCGGCTTTGCCGCCATGCGCGCGCTCTCCACGCGCAACGACGCCCCGGCGGCCGCGTCGCGGCCCTTTGAGAAGCAACGCGACGGCTTCGTGGTGGGCGAAGGCGCGGGTATCCTCGTGCTGGAGAGCCTGGAACACGCCCTGGACCGCGGCGCGCGCATCCTCGGCGAGGTTGCCGGCTACGGCGCGACTGCCGATGCCAGTCACATCACCGCGCCGCCGGAAGACGGCGAAGGCGCAGCCCGTGCCATGCAAGCCGCACTGGCACAAGCACAGCTTCAGCCGCAAGACGTGCAATACATCAACGCCCACGGCACTTCCACCCCGCTGAACGACCGGGCGGAGACCCAGGCCATCAAGGCGGTGTTCGGCGCGCACGCCGGCACGCTTGCCGTAAGTTCCACCAAGTCCATGACGGGCCATCTCCTCGGCGGCGCGGGCGGCGTGGAATCCGTCTTCTGCCTGAAAGCCATTGAGGACAACCTAATCCCGCCCACTATTAACTACGAAGAGCCCGACCCCGACTGCGATCTGGACTACGTGCCCAATACCGCCCGCAGTGCGGACATAAGCGCAGCCATGAACAATAGCTTCGGTTTTGGGGGGCACAACGCGAGTCTTGTCTTTACCCAATACGAGGCGTAGGTTCTGATACGTGACAGAGAAGCAGAATTCCAAGAAATCGCAGGGCGCTGAAGGCGATGCCTGGATAGAAGGCGTGCACGACCTCATGGACGCCTTGCGAGACACGCCCGTCAGTGAGGTCGAGATTCGCTTTGGCGACACGGCCGTGTATCTCCGCCGCCGTCCGGGCGTCGTACCGCAAGCGCCGGTGGACGCAGCGCCTGCGCCCGCCGCGGAACCGGTGAGCCGCACCGCGATTCAGGCGCCCTTGAACGGCATCTACTACGACCGATCAAGTCCCGAGGCCGATGCTTTCGTGCAAGTTGGCGACTGGGTAGAGGCCGGTCAAGTGGTAGCCCTCATCGAGGCCATGAAAGTTTTCAACGAGGTACACGCCGACCGCGCCGGTCGGGTGACGGCAATGCTGGTAGAATCCGGTGACATGGTGCAGAGCGGGCAAGACCTCATCGCGCTGGACGAGGTAACGGCAGGCACGACGTAGCGCGGGGGCTCGTTTTCATTGGGAATGATCCCCTTGGCACACGTAGCGCGGGGGCTTGTCCCCCGCTCCGGATGGCGGCAACAAAGCCGTCACACTTAGACCTTGCTTTTGCAATGAGCAAGGCGTAGCGATACGAGGAAGCCGGAGAGAGTAATTGACGATTTGCGTGACAAGCATGGCAAACCTGCAAGCAAGGAGCGCGAGAGTTTGTTCTCTTTGGTTATGATCCCCTTGGCACACGTAGCGCGGGGGCTTGTCCCCCGCTCCGGATGACGGCAACAGAGCCGTCACACTTAGTCCTTGCTTCCTCAATGAGCAAGGAGTAGCGATACGAGGAAGCCGGAGAGAGTAATTGACGATTTGCGTGAAAAACATGGCACACCTGCAAGCAAGGAGTTAAGGAGATGACGGCGCGAGAGACGATCCTGTCCGGCGAGACCGCGCGGAGCGCGCTGATGGCGGTTGCTTTGGCGACGTTTGCGGCGGTGCTGGTGGCCGTGGCGGCGCGGGCGGAGTTTCACCTGTGGTTCACGCCGGTGCCCATCACGCTGCAGGTCTTGGCGGTCCTGCTCATCGGCCTGAGCCTGACGCCGCGCCAGTCGTTTCTTGCCTTGGCCGAGTATATCGGCGCGGGCATCGTGGGCTTGCCGGTCTTCTCCGGAGGCGGTTCCGGCATTGCCTGGCTGCTGGGTCCTACCGGCGGGTACATTTGGGGCTTTCTCGTCGCCGCGCCGCTCATCGGGATACTAGCCCATTGGCTGGGGCCCCGCCTCTCAATTGTCGCCGCGCTGGTTGGCATAGCCGTAATCTATGCTCTCGGCTGGTATCACTTGGCGCAGTGGTACTTCCTGGTCAGAGATGAGGTCAGCCCCTGGATGCTCGCCTACCGCAACGGCGTGGAGCCTTTCGTCTTGATTGATATAGCCAAGGCCGTCATCGCCGTTGGCCTCGTGTACGGCGGGACGCGGTTGGGTCTCACGTTGCCCGGCATAAAGAGGTGAGGCGCGGCCCGCACGGGAATCCGTAGGGCCCATCCACTTAGGCAACCACCTCAGCTAGTGCCGTTACCAGCGATTGGTAGAGCGGGCGGCTGAATTACGCGCCAAATAGCGCGATTGGGCCTATTCGCACTTTCATAATGCATGCCGGTGGTTATATACTTTAGAGTGGTGAATACAGAAGGCGGCAGTGCCGTGCGGTAACGGCAGCGCGGCGGACATCGCTAGAGACTGGATCGACGCTCTCCAGCGTATCCACGAGTGCCAACAGGCGCCGCGAATTCCTTGCCGGAGCGAGTGCGGCCATCCGGCCAACGGTTCGTGCGGCTCGCCATCCGTTGCGGCTGGGCCTACTTGGGCGGCACTGGTACGTGACTTTTGCAACCGCGTTTATTCCCCTCGGTGTTGAGCGGCGAGGTCTTGAAGAGAATCCATCCCCTCCCTAGTTGTCCCATTCTTGGCAGTGATGCACCTTAGTCGTTTTTCTTTTTTAGTATCGTTACGCAATGCGTAGAGGAGCAGGTAATGAGCGATACGCTGGAGCAGGTAAAGGCGGTAGTAGCAGACAAACTTGGCGCGGAAGTCGGCGAGATCTCGGAGGAAACACGTTTTCAGGAAGACCTGGAAGCGGACTCCCTCGACCTCGTCGAACTCATCATGGCGCTGGAGGACGAATACGGCATCCAGATCTCGGATGAAGAGGCCCAGGAGATTCGCAGCATCAAGGATGCGGTGGCCTACATTGATCAGCAGACTGCCGGCTAGCGCCGATTGCGGGTGGACTTGGCAGAATACGAAGCTCCGAATCTGTTCTCTCGCTGGGACAGGGCCTCCTTCTCCCCGAATCGGAATCTTCTTCTCCCTGAAATAGAGTCCCCCTCTCCTGGAGGCAGACTCCACCTCACCCTGGAATAGAGTCTTCCCTCTCCCTGGGGGAGAGGGGTAACATCAAAGCAGAATTAAGCTGAAAGGGCACGAGCGCAATAGCGCCTTTCATGGATCTCGCACTTGCCGGACACGTCGCTGTGGTCACCGGAGCCAGTCGCGGCATAGGCAAAGGCATCGCGAGCGCGCTGGCCCGCGAAGGGTGTAAGCTTGTCATCTGCGCCCGCACCGCGGAGACTCTCGCGTCAGAGGCGGAGTCGCTGCGCGAGGATGGCGCGGAGGTCTGTCCGATCGTAGCGGACGTCACCTCGCCGGAGGCGGCGGCCCGCATTGTCGATGCGGCGATCGCAGCCTACGGGCAACTCAATGTCCTGGTAAACAACGTGGGTGGCAACAACCGCACGCCGTTTCCAGACCAAAGCGATCAGGAGTGGGATGAGGTCATTGCTGCCAACCTGCTCTCCGGCGTGCGCCTGACACGCGCGGCAGTACCGCATTTGGCGGCGGCGGGCGGCGGGTCCGTAGTGTTTATTGCGTCCATTTGGGGCCGGGAAGTGGGCGGATCTCCCGTTTACGTGAGTACGAAAGCTGCCGCCATCGGTCTTGCGTCCAGCCTGGCCCGCGAGCTTGCCCCCCAGAACATCCGCGTGAATAGTGTGGCGCCGGGATCGATTCGTTTCCCCGGCGGAAGCTGGGACCGCCGAATGCATGACGACCCGGACGGTATGGCTGACTTAATCACGCGTGAGATTCCCGGAGGCCGATTCGGCACCGTGGCAGAGGTTGCGGACGTGGTTGCCTTTCTCGCCTCGCCCCGTGCGAGTTGGGTAAACGGCGCATCGATTCCGGTGGACGGCTGCCAGTCCCGTTCCTTGATCTAATCGATCCGGCCTTGAATGATTTTGCGGAAATCTGCTGTGGCTGCCAGCCAGGCTCCTGCGCCCGGCCTATCGCTCCGGCAGCGCTGGCGCTCTTGCTAAGGACAGCAGCCAAATGGACTGCCTAGAGCACCGCAAATGAAAAATTCAGTGGAAATACCCCGCCAGGCGATTGCGACGAACAGGCGGGTTCTTGATACGCACTAGCAGCGCGGGGCTTGTCCCCCGCCACCAAGGTGTGGTGAACCGAGACACCCAACGGACGTCATTCTTGTAGGTGTCAGGTAATTCGTTGACAGACGTGGGACTGAGAACGGACAATCCAGCCCGTCTATGTCCACAACATGTGTCATTCGGAACGGAGCGTAGCGGAGTATCCAACCCTGTTCGCGGAATCCAGTGTGCTGGGGCTGCAGAACGCGTAAAGTTTGGCACTAGATTCCTCGCTGCGCTCGGAATGACATGAACTGTCCACGCTGCTTGGTGGGCAGGAAATCCTGTCGACGAATCACTTAACTCTTACAATTCTCGGCATCAGGTAAGCCAGAGGTCGTGTGCCTGCTGCGGTGGCCGCAGGTTACAAACCTGCGCTACCCGGAACAATGACTTGCAGTTAGGGGGATTCTGCCCCGCTCCCTGGTTAGACCAATTCGCGAGACTCCAGCCTATGCCCGCAATTCTACCCAACGTATCGCCACAATGCGGAGGAACCACACCGTGACCCCTGAAAGGGACGAGACCACCCTCAAACAACTCCGGCAGACGCTCGGTTTCCCTGCAGCGGCCTCGCCGCTTCTGGTGCAGGCGCTTACGCACCGGTCGTATGCCCACGAGCACGGTCTCGCGAATTTAGACAGCAACGAACGGCTGGAGTTTCTCGGCGACGCCGTCATTGGCGCAATTGCGGCGGATTTCCTGTACAGAAGATTCCCGGAAAAGACCGAAGGGGAGCAGTCGCGCTTGCGCGCCGCGCTCGTGCGCAAGGAGCAGCTCAGCCGTTTTGCGCAGGCCGCGGGCCTGGGCGCGCTTCTCCGGCTCGGCAAGGGAGAAGAAGCCACGCGGGGCCGCGAGCGCGATTCGAACCTGTCGAGTTGCTTTGAGGCCGTGATCGGCGCCCTCTTCCTGGAGACGTCTTTCGCACACGTGCACGCCTATTTGCTGCCCCACATGGAACAAGCCGTTGCGCACATCTTAGACACGGCCGGCGACCGCAATGCCAAGACTGAACTGCAGGAATACTTGCAGGCGCAGAACAACATCACGCCGACCTATCGCGTCCTCGAAGCCAGCGGCGCCGACCACGCGCGGCACTTCATCGTCGGCGTATACCAGGAGAAAACTCTCCTCGCCACCGGTGAGGGCCCCAGCACCCAGAAGGCGGAGCAAGTGGCTGCGGCACGGGCGCTGGAGCAAATCGAAACGGAAAACCCCCTGCCCGCATTTTTTGTATCGCCTACCTGAACCGTATGTACCTCACGCAGCTCGAAATTCAAGGCTTCAAGACGTTTCCCACGCGGACAAAGTTAGCGTTTCCGGAGGGCATTGCCGCGATCGTCGGCCCAAACGGCAGCGGCAAGAGCAACCTCGCGGACGCCATCCGCTGGGCCCTCGGCGAACAGAGCATGTTGGCCTTGCGAGGACGCAAGAGTGAAGACGTCGTCTTCGCCGGCACGCCCCGGCGGGCGCGGGGCAGCATGACCGAGGTTGCGCTGACGTTCGACAATGAGGACGGCACGTTCCCGCTGGAACTCGCCGAAATCAGCATCGCCCGGCGGGCGTATCGTTCCGGTGAGAATGAGTATCTCCTCAATGGCAACCGCGTGCGCCTGCGCGACATCCAGCAACTGCTCGCAGACGCCGGTATCGGCCAGGGCATGATGATCGGACAGGGGTTGGTGGACCAGGTGCTGGCCCAGCGGCCGGAGGACCGCCGGGTCTTGCTCGAAGAGGCCGCCGGCGTGCGCTCGCTCTACATGCAAGAGCACGAAGCGGAGAATAAACTCCAGCGCGTGCATGACAACATGAGCCGGGTGCGCGACATCCTACTCGAGCTGGAACCGCGCCTTTCCGTGCTCGAGAGACAAGCCAAAGAGGCGCAACGAGCGGAAAACCTGCAGCAAGACCTCGCGCGCGAGTTGCATACCTGGTACGCGGCGCAACTTGCGGAGCTTGTCGCGGAGGAGCAAGCGGCAACCCAGGAACTGGAACAGATTCGCGAAAATCTAAGCACGCTGGAAACGCAAATCACGAGCCAAACCGCGGAGCGCAACCGCCAGGCGCAAACCATTCAAGAGCGTGACCACGGCTTGCACCGTCTCGACGCGCGGGTGGGCGGTCTGCGCAACCGCCGAAACGACCTTGCGCAGCGGCAGGCGGTACAGCAGGAACGGCAGACGCACCTGAGCCGGGGCGTTGCGGAAGCCGCCGTGCGGGAAACCGAGCTCGCCGAGCGCCATGATGCCGTGCGAACGCGCTTGCCCGAACAGGAAGCGCTCTTGACCGAGGCGAATGAGACGCTCACCGCACTTCAGGGAGAGTGGCACACGGTGCGCAACGGCATCGCCGACAAGGAGACTGCGCGCCAAGAGGCCGAAAAGGCGCTGCAAGAGTTGCGGCAGGAAGGCGTCGCCGTCACCACTCGGCTGAACAGTCTCACTGCCGCCATCAACGACACCAAGCGTCAACGCGAAGCGCTCTTGACCCGCGCCGCCGAAGCCGCGGAGCAACTGCAACACGTGCGCAAGCAGCAGCGCGACCGGGCCGGCACCCTGGCTACGCTGCAAAAAGAGGCGGATACACTCCAAGCCGAGGAAGCGGTCCGGCTTGCCGCGAAAGACAAGGCCGCCGCTGCACTGGCGGCGGTGGAGAGCTCAGTACACCAACTTGAGAAAGAGCGGCAACGCCCGTTGCGCCATCGCGCCGACCTGGAGGGCCGCACGCAAGCCTTGCGCGCGATCCTGGAAGGAGCCGCGGCAGACGAAGAGTCCAAGCCCGCCGCAGTCGCGGCGAGAGTTGGCGCAACGCTGTTGCCGCCTATTGCCGAGGCCGATCTTCCCGACGCCATTGCGACCGCCGTGGCAGCCGCCTTGCCGAGCGAAGCGTATCTCACCGGGAGCGTCCGGGATGCGGAGAAACTCGTTGAGCACCTGGTGAGCGTGGCCGCCGCGAACGCTATTGTCTTGGCGGCTGAACTCATGCACTCGACGAAACGCACGGTTCCCAACCACCCAAGTGTGATCGGGTGCGCCGCCGACCTCATTGCCCTGCCTCCGGAGAGCGCCGGGCTCAAACTCTTGCTCGAAGCCATACTCGTGGTAAAAGACCTGAAAGCCATCCCCACCTTCACCGCCCGGCACCCCTGGCCGCTCATCGTGAGCGTGGATGGCGTAGTCTACGGCAACGGTGTCTACCGCTATGCGCAGGGGTCGGTGCAGCGCGGGCAGCAGCAAGCGCAGTATCGCAAACTCTCCGCGCGGCTGGCGGAGGTACGGCGGGAATGTGATGAAATGGAAGAGAGAGAATCCGCGCTGCGCGCACAGCTCGAGCAAATGCGCTCGGCAGCGGACGCCGCGGCCAAGGCGCACGCGCGTCAGGCGGAACAGGCGCGCGCAGCCGGCGCCGCCTTGCAAAAGCAGACCAGCGAACACGCTGAGTTGACGCGGCAGATTGCGTGGTGGGAGCAGGTCGAAGAGGAAGCGCGCGTGCAGCGTGAGGACCTGGATGATGCCATCGCGGCCCGCGAGCGTGAGGCGCCGCTGGCCGTCGCCGCCAAAGAGCGTCTGACCAGGGACATCGGCGAGCGCGAACGGGCGAGCATCGCCCTGCAGCAGGAAGTCGAGACGCACCGTACGCGTGTGAGCTCCTTGCAGACGCAGCTTGCGGTGCAGCAGCAGCGGAAAGAGCATCTCACCCGGTCAATCGCCCAAATGCGCGCTGAGCAACAGAGCCTCTTGCGCGAACAAAGCGCACTCGCGGTGACCCGCCAGGAGCGAGAAGAGGCGCTCGACGCATTGCAGGTCGACCTTTCCGCCACGGCGCAGGCTGCCCAGCAGACCACGGTGCAGGTGGAAGCGGCGGAAGAGCAGAGAAAGACGGAGCGTGCCGCTCTGGCACAACTGCGCAGCCAACACGACGTGCTTGTACGCACGGTTGCCGACTTGGAGAACCGGCGGACCGCGCGCACCGTGGATTCCGGCCGCGCCGAGCACGTGTTGGCCAACGTCCGGCAGCGGCGCGAGGATACGATCCTGCGCTGGCTCAGCGACGAACCGGAGGTGGAGCCGGCGCCCCAGGCTGCGGACGAGCCTCTGGAGGAACTGCAGAGCCGCGTGACGGCGCTGCGCAATCGCCTGCGCCGTATCGGTCCTGTGAATCCCCTAGCGGTGGAGGAGTTCTCTGAGCTCGAAGAACGCGCCACGTTCCTGCGCGAGCAGATTGCCGATTTGGAAGCGGCCGGACAGGACCTCGACGAGGTCAAGCGGCAGCTCCGCCGCACCATTCGCCAGGACTTCAATGCGACGTTCCAGCAAGTGGCGGCGGACTTCCGCGCCATGGTGAAAGTGCTCTTCGACGGCGGTGACGCCGACTTGAGCCTCACCGACCCCAACAATCCCGATCAGACCGGTATCGAGATCACCGTGCAGTTGCCGGGCAAGCGGCGGCAGGCGCTGTCGCTCCTTTCAGGCGGCGAACGGGCCCTGGTGGCGCTGGCGCTCTTGTTTGCCCTGCTCAGCGCACGCGCCACGCCGCTCTGTCTCCTCGATGAGGCGGACGCCATGCTGGACGAGACGAACATCGGCCGCTTCTGCAAGCTGCTCCGTGAATACGGCCGCGAAACCCAGTTCTTGGTCATTACGCACAATCGTGGCACTATGGAAATGGCGGACGCGCTCTTCGGCGTCAGCATGGCGGAAGAGGGTGTGTCGCAGGTGCTCTCCCTCCACTTGGAGGAATTGCGCGAGGAGATGCTTGCCCCCGCAGGCTGAGCAAAGCCGTTCGCCGTTCGTTCTGAGTTGCTTTGAGTGTCACTAGAAATGGCGCTGGCGTAAAGGCCTATCCGGATTGGGGTTTACCCGCTGGGGCGGCGCCAAAGAGAAATCGCGGTAACGGCGAGGGGCAATGGCTAATCGAAGATTATCGGGTCTGTTCGGTGCAGGCGGCGACGAAAGAACCAACAAGCCTTCCAGGCGGTCTACCGAACCACCATCCCGCTGGGGCATTCCGCTGATTTTTCTCGCCGCGATACTCGCGCTGTGGCTCGGCTTCCGCCTGGTGCCGGACCTGGGGGCGCTCCTGGAGGACGTTCCGCTTCTCTCCCCGTCGGCCACGAGCGAGCCGAAGCTGCAGATCCGCTCCGTCGCCAATCCCACACCGTCGCCCGCACCGGCTGCGACCCCCGCCGGTAACCAAGTCCCGCAGCCTTCACCCACCCCGCGCACGGTCGTACCCAATCTCATCCAACTGTCTGAGGAGCGGGCGGTCTCCTTGCTCCAGCAGCATCGACTTGCCTTTGAAATCGAAGAGGTCTTCAACGACGACGTCGCCCCCGGTCTGGTTGTCAGCCAGTTCCCGGAGGCAAATGCCGAAGTTGATGAGGGCTACATTGTCAGAATCAGGCTGAGCAAAGGACCCGAAAACCCAACCATGCCTGAAGTTGTGGGCGTTACGGTGGACAATGCCCGCGAACAGTTGAGCCTGCTCGGCGTTATCATCGAGGAGGTGGAACAGGGCAGCAATTCGATACCCGCAGGTGTGGTGATGGCCCAGGAGCCCCCTGCCGGTACGCAGGTAGAGGCGGGGAGCACCGTGCGCCTCACCGTTAGCGCGGGCGTCGATCGCTTCCAGGTTCCGGACGTGCGCGACAAGCAATTTGCCATCGCGCTGGAAGACCTCAGCGCGATCGGACTGCGCGGCGAGCTTGGCATTAGCCTCACCAACGACTCCGGCACCTGCGGCACCGTTGCCAGCCAAAGCCCCGCGCCCGGTCTGCCGCTCCCGGAGAACTCCGTGGTAACCCTCAATATCCGCGGCGCCCCCGGCTGCACGCCGCCGTAGCCGGCCACTCCCGATGGGGCGCAGTCTTTCAGGCATTGTGAGACAAACCGTTCGTGCTTCGACAAGGGCTTTCGTAAAGCCAGGCTTCGCGAAGCCCACTCAGCACGAACGGATTTGGACTCTGCCCGGTGCGAAACGGTGGGAGCCTCTACTCAGTTCCAACGGGTGTTGACTCTGCTCAGTCCTGTTGCCAAGCAGCGAGAAGTGCGGCGTAGAGCAGTTCACTGCGGGCGCAGTGTAGACACAAAACGCTCCTCGCCCAGGATGCCCTTCGGACGGAATAGCAGCATGAGCACGAGCAGCGTCTCCATAAGGAGAAAGCGGAAATAGGGTGCCCGGGCGCTGAATTCGGCAGGCACGACCGCATTCGTGGCAAACTGCGTCCCCGCCCAGATCGCCCAAAAGACGAACGCCCCCAGAATGACGCCCTTCGTGTTGCCGCTGCCGCCCAAGATCAACATGACCCAGATAATGAAAGTGCCAAAGACCGGCTCGAAGACGCTGGGGCTGATGGTGCCGGCGTTGTGGGCGTAGAGCGCGCCGCCCACCCCCATCACCATGGCGCCGAGCACGAGCGCCTGCAGCTTGAAGGCAAACACGTTCTTGCCATAGGCGGCCGCCACCACCTCATCCTCTCGAATCGCCCGCAACACGCGCCCCCATGGCGAACGGATCATCCGCTCCAACAGCACCGCCACGATCGCGAGCGTAATCACGACGATGCCGAGGTAGACGTAGTTGTAATACGCGGTCGGCACCACGTCGTAGAGCGGGCGCGGGATGCCCACCAATCCTTGGGAACCGTTGGCGAGCCACTGCTCGTTGTTGAACACCAGCCGAATGCTCTCGGCGATGCCGATGGTGGCGATGGCGAGGTAGTCCTCGCGCAGGCGCAACGTGGGAATGCCGATAAGGACGGCGACGATCCCACAGACCACTGCCGCCGCAATGACGCCCACGAGAAACGGCTGGTCGAGACCCAGCACCTGCTGGGTGTAACGGGCCAGCTCGCCGGTGGGCAGCGGCTTGGTGACCAACGCCGCCGTGTACGCGCCAATCGCAAAGAAGCCGGCGATACCGAAATTGATCAGGCCGGTGTCGCCGAACTGCACGTTGAGACCGAGCGTGAACAACGCGTATATGCTGGCGACGATGAGAAAGCCGACCAGATAGTTGAGTATGCCGGAGCTAAGAATTGCCTCGACTGTCATGCTAGCGTTCATACTCCTCATGCACAATGCCCACGGTTACACTCCCCCAAACGTCGTCGCAGTATCCGCTGCAACGAACGACGCGGGGCACATCGCGCGCCGCCGCTCTCCGGTAGCGCAGGTTTGCAACCTGCGTCCGCTCGGTGAAGAGCAACCGCTGCCACCGTGGGCCGTAGCGTGGACGCGAAATCTGGACCACATGGTGGAGATGCAATCCTTGTAACGGGTCTAATCCACTTTGGAGCAACAACGTTGCAGCCATCACACTCACTTCCATCACCATCCCCCGCAGGTTACAAACCTGCGCTACCCATCAACCACGCCTAAAACCCCCGCTGCTCGCTGCCAAAGAGTCCCCGCGGACGAACAAGCAACACCAAAATCAAGATTATAAAGGCCACGGCAGGCTTGTAGGTCGGCAGGAGAAACGCCGTCGAAACCTGCTGCACGATGCCGATAACCATGCCGCCGACCAGCGCGCCGTAGGGATTGCCGATGCCGCCGAGAATGGCCGCGGCAAAGAGCGGCAGCAACAGGTTCCAGCCCATTTCCGGCCGCAGTTGCGCGTCGATGCCGAGCAATATACCTGCAGTCGCCGCCATCGCCGCGCCGATAGCCCACGTCCAGACCATCATGCGCTCCGTGTTGATGCCGCTGATACGGGCCAGGTCCGGGTTGTCTGCCGTGGCACGGAGCGCTCTGCCGATCTTCGCGCGCTGCAAAAAGAGATACAGCCCCGCCACCATGGTCAGGCAGGCGAGCAGAATGAAGATCTGATCGGGCTTCACGCGGACCTCGTATGGGAGTTGCAGCGCCGGACGCAGGGCCTGCGTAAAAAAGTGAAACTCCGGTCCCCAGACAATGAAGAGCACGGCACGGATGGCAAAAGCCACGGCGAGCGACCCAATGACGAACATCACCACGGCGTAACGCCGCCGTCGCATGGGGCGGAACACGAGCCGGTCGACAATCACGGCAACCACCGCCGTGACAACCATTGCCACCGGCAGCGCGAGCAGCATCGGCAGACCAAACGAGAGCGGCCCAAAGGTGGCGTTCGGGAGACCTAGAGCGACAAAGGCCGTGTTCACGAGAAAGAAGGCCACGTAGGCCCCGACGGCCATCAGGTCGCCGTGGGCGAAGTTCGCGAAACGGACAATGCCGTAGACCAGCGTGAGACTCACCGCTCCCAGCGAGAGGATGCTGCCGAGGATGATACCGTCAACGATCAGGGCAATCACGCCGATCCTCCCAGATAGAGTTGGGCGACTTCTTCATTCGCCAGCAGCGCGTTGCTGTCGTCCGTAAAGCGGTTCTCACCGCTCGCCAGCACGTAGCCGCGTTGGGCGTGCTCCAGCGCCATGCGGGCGTTCTGCTCCACCATGAGCACCGCGATTCCCTGCGCGTTGACGTGCTCGATCTGCGTGAACACCGTTTCTACAAAGACCGGCGCCAGGCCCGCCGTGGGTTCGTCGAGCAGCAGGAGTTTGGGCTCGAGCATGAGCGCGCGGGCCATTGCCACCATTTGCCGCTGGCCGCCGCTTAGCGCGGAGACCTTGGTGTGGCGGCGGTCCTTGAGATCGGGAAAGAGGTCGTAGACCACTTCTGCCTGCTGGATATACCCGTCGGTGCGCAAGAAGGCGCCCATGGCGAAGTTCTCTTCCACAGTAAGACTCAAGAACGTGTTGTCGGCCTGGGGCACGTAGCTCACGCCTAGACTGACGATCTCATGGGGCGGCATGCCGGTGATGTCCGTGTCGTTGAACGTTACCGTCCCCTTGCTCGGTTCCAGCAGTCCGAAAATCGTCTTCATGAGCGTAGACTTGCCGCACCCGTTGGGGCCGATGATAGCAACCACCTCGCCCGCGCCGACCGCAAGAGAAACACCGTGGAGGATCTCTATCTGGCCGTAGCCGGAGACGATGTCGGCTGCCTCGAGCAAGCTCACCGGTTTTGGCCTCCCAGATACGCTGCGAGAACCTGTTCGTTCTGCTGGATTTGCGCCGGCGTGCCTTCCGCGAGTTTCTCGCCGTTGCTCATCACGATAACCGGGTTGCAGAGGCCCATTACCACGGCCATGTTGTGTTCGATGAGCAGCACGGTGATGCCCCGTTCGGCTACGAGCCGTTCTATCTGCTCCATCAGGCTGCGCAGCAGCGTGGGGTTCACACCGGCCCCCGGTTCGTCCAGCATGATGAGCCGTGGATCGGTCATCATGGCTCGCGCTAGTTCCAGCAGCTTCTTCTGGCCGGTGGAGAGATTCTCGGCATATTCGGCGCGCAGATGCGCCAGGTTGACGAACTCCAGCACGTCCAGTGCCTTGTCGTACGCCTCCCGCTCTTGCCGGCGCACGCGCCAGGGCATCACCCACGCCGCTCCCAGTCTCTCGCCGGCCTGGCCCGCGGGCACGAGCATCAAGTTTTCCAGGACCGTCATGAGCTTGAGTTCTTTGGGCACCTGAAATGTGCGGCAGAGTCCGTGACGAAAGATCCGGTGCGGCGGCAGGCCATCAATGCGTTTGCCCTGAAAGACGATGCTGCCGCTATCCGGCGCGTAGAAACCGGAGATGAGGTTGAAGAGCGTAGTCTTGCCTGCGCCGTTTGGCCCGATCAGACCCGTAATCGTACCCTGCCGCACGTGCAGCGAACAGTTGCGCACGGCCTGCAAGCCGCCAAACGACTTGGCCACACTCTCCACCTGCAGCAGCGCCTGCGGTGTGTCCGTAGTCACGGCATTCTCCGCTTAGCCGTAAACTCAATCGCCCCTATGGTACGGGATGCGGTTGCCGTTCGCTAGCGGAGTAGGGTGGACGAAACCCCGAGAATAAAGAAGAGCGGAGACCCAGCGCGCCATCAGGGCGAGGTACAGACGGTTGTGTCCGGCTATTGGTGTGTCACTCCGGCGGAAGCCGGAGTCCAGGGGGATGCGAGGCCATTGACGTGAGACGTAACGGCCCCGCCCGACAGTTATCAATGCTGACAAAGAGCAGATGGATTCCGGCCCCGAATCGGTCGATACTTCATATCGAGTAAGGGGCAGGCTTTTCGCCGGTAGGACGGCACAACTGACCCTTCCCTGTAGCGCGGGGGCTTGTCCCCCGCTCTTGGAGTGGCAGGGTCAAGACTGCTAAAACCAGATGGATTCCCGCTTTCGCGGGAATGACGGTAGAAGACGTCCTCAAGGCCCTGGTCAAAATGCGTCGGTAGCAGACCCTGTCAACGAATTGGTCTACATTTACAATTCTCGCATGCGTGAGAATCCACCTTCGCTGTACACACACCCTGGATTCCTCGGTTTCCCTACCGCGCGTTCGCCGAAATGGCGCTACGTTTCAACGGCCTCCGTGTGCAGGCGGCTGGCTTCCCAGCCTAAGATGGCTTGCTTCCGGGCGGTTCCCCAGCGGTAGCGGTGCGCCGCGCCCACTTTTGTAATGACGCGGTGGCACGGGATGAGATAAGCAATGGGATTCTGCGCAATGGCCCCGCCCACGGCGCGGGCAGCAGCGGGAGCAGCGACGTGCTCGGCTACTGCCTGGTAGCTCACAAGCGCACCAAAGGGGACCGCAAGCAGCGCCTGCCAGACCTGGATTTGGAAGTTAGTGCCCCTGAGCAGCAGGTGGAACGGCGGCGTCGCTTCCCCGCGGGCGCGGTGGAAGAGACGGTCGACGAGCGGCTCGCCGGCTGCGGAGCGGTGCACGAATTGGGCGCCCGGCCACTCTGCCTGCAACTGCGTGAGAGTCTGCTCCCGCTCCGCCGGTACAACGAACCGCAACGCACAGATGCCTCGTGTCGTGGTGGCGAGGAGACACGCGCCAAAAGGCGTGGGATTAAACCCGTAGGCGATTTCCAGACCGGCGCCATGGCGCTTGCGCTCGCCGGGAGTCATGGCCTCGAACGTGACGAAGAGATCGTGTAAGCGGCTGGGACTGGAGAGACCGGCGTCCAGCGTTGTCTCTAAAATACTTTGGTTTGCGGCTAAGCGCTCTTTGGCGTACTCGACGGTGAGAAAGTGCAAGAACTGGGTCGGAGTCACCCCCGCCCAGCGTTTGAACAGGCGCAAGAAGTGATACTTGCTGAGGTGCACGCTGGCAGCGACATCCGCAAGTTGCGGCTGGCTGCGGAAGTCCTCCGCCAAGTACTCAATGGCGTGTTCGATGCGGTGATAGTCATCAAGTCCGCGATAATCGTCAGGCTGGTCCATGCGGCTTGCTCCTTACCCCTTACGCCTACTGTACTGCTGCAGCGTCTTGAGCAACCACCCGAATCTTGCTATCGTACCTGGCAATGAAACCGGAACGAATGGAGTTCTATGAATCTTCTCTTCATCACCGCCGACCAGCAGCGTTGGGACAGCCTGCCGTGCTACGGTCTGGACTTCATGCGCACGCCCCATCTCGACCGCTTGGCGCGGGAGGGCATGGTCTTCGAGCGCTGCTACGTGCCCGCGCCGCTGTGCGTGCCGACGCGCGCGGCGCTTATGTGCGGGCAATGGCCGACCACCACGGGCGTGCTCGGCAATTCGCACTGGCTCGACGCGGGCAGGCTGCCGGAGTGGCCTCAAGCGTTGACCGACGCCGGATACAACACGGCGGCCATCGGCAAGATGCACTTCTTTCCCTGGGACGCCCGCAACGGCTTTCAGGAACGCATCAGCGCGGAAGACAAGCGGCATACGTACCTGCCGGACGACCACAGCAAGTTTCTACAGGCGCATGGGTATAAGCGGGCGCACCCTACCCAGAATCCCGGCTACTTTGATACGCTCAACGCCTCGGTGACGCCGCTGCCGAAGCGTTTCCACGTGGATGGCTATATCGGCGATCAGGCCGCTGACTGGCTGGCGCGCAATGGAAAAGAGCCGTTCGCCGCGTGGGTGAGCTTTTCCGGGCCCCACGATCCCTACGATCCACCGGAGGAAATGGCGGAAATGTACTACGACGCGCCGATTCCGGCGCCGGTCGGCTCGCGTGCAGAACTGGTCAACAAGCCCCGGGCCCAACAGCAGGCCGGCACGGAAAACATCAAGAATTCAATGTACCGCATGAATCCCGCCGAGGCAACGCCGGAGCAGCATCGCATGTGGCGCGCGCATTATTACGCCAACATCAGCCTCATCGACGAGGAGGTCGGCAAGATGCTGGAGGCGCTGGAAGTGAATGGTGTGCTGGATGAGACGCTCATTGTCTACACCGCCGACCACGGCGATGCTCTCGGCGACCACGGCTTGCCGTATAAAGGCTTCTACTACGAACCCATGGCGCACGTGCCGCTCATCATCTGCGGGCCGGGCGTGGCCGGCGGAACCCGCTGTGAATCGCTGGTGAGCTCCCTGGACTACGTGCCGCTCTTTTACGCCACGTGCAACGTGGAGCCGCCGGACACGCTCCAAGGCCAGAGTCTTGCACCGCTGCTTAAGGACCCCGCGCTCCCGCATCGCGACATCGTCTTCAGCGAGAACATGGGCAGCCAAATGGTGCGAGACGCGCGCTACAAGTACGCCCACTACGCTACCGGCGAAAGTGAACTCTACGACTTGGAAACCGACTCCAACGAAATTGAAAACCTAGCGGGCAGCCACGAGCACGCGGACGTCATCTCCCACATGCGCGGCCTGCTCGTTGAGCACAATCTGCGAAACCACGCCTACCAAAGCGCCGCCGTCACCCGTCCCCAGGAACCCTTCCGCGTGAAGTTGGAAGAGGCCTATTCTGTGGACCAAGCGTATACGGTGGCGGATTCCTGAACACGGGGGCATTGCCAAGAGGCACGCGGCACTTCACCGGGCTGCGGAAGGATCCAACGGACTATCGTGCCATGCGGACGGCATCTCTTCACTCTTGGATGCATCACTACCACTGACAAACTCAGGGAATGTCTGAGAGGTCTCGCTGCCACTATAATGGTGCTTGACCGTGACTGGACTTTCTTGGGGCAACACGCGTGAAATCACAAGACAAATGGGCTACAGAGGAGCGCAACCGTGGCAGACATTCGCGTCGGGTATCACACCATCACGTGGGGCATGGAGGGTTTTGAGCAGGCGTTGGACGAGATTGCCGCGCTGGGTTTCAAGGGATTCGAGACGTTCGCGGCGGTGGTGGACACGTACGGCGATAGGGTAAGCGAATTTCAGGACATCATCGCGCAGCGCGGGTTGGAGCTTGTCACCGTGTACGGCGGCGGACCCATGAACGAGGCCCACCGCATGGATGAGATGGTTGCCCGCAACGTGGGCTTTGCCAGGTTTCTGGCCGCCCACGGCGCCGACCGGCTCGTGCTGGGCGGCGGTTCGCGCGCGCCGGACGGCCCAAGCGACGAAGAGTTGCTCAATCAGGCCCACTGCATGGACGAAATCGGCCGCCGCTGCCTGGACTTTGGCGTGCTCGCCTGCTACCACCCGCACTACGCGACCACGGTGGAGACCGAGGAAGAGATCGAGATCATGATGGACTACACCGACCCGCGCTACGTCTTCCTCTGCCCGGACACGGCACATCTACGCAAAGGCGGCGGCGACGAACTCTCGGTTATTCGCACGTACGCCGACCGCGTGAAGTACGTACACCTGAAGGATTGGGACCCGCAAGCCTTTGCCGATTCGCAGTCGACGCCGGTGCAAGGCGCTGACGCGGCGACCGCCATCCTGCCCGATTTCGTAGAGCTCGGCACCGGCGTCGTGCAGGTGAAAGAGTGTGTGCAGGTGCTGCAGGAGAGCGGCTACGCCGGCTGGCTCATGATCGAGCTCGACCGCTCACGTTCCACGCCCAAAGACAGCGCGGCGACGAATAAGGCCTATGTTGAACAGGAATTAGGCCTGGCAGTGGGGTAACCTAGTTGTGGTATCGGCGATATGTTGGCAGTCGTCGACTGATCTTCAGTAGCGCGGGGGCTTGTCCCCCGCTCTGTGCCCGAGGAAAAGAGTGTACTCCTGCAACTAGTCCAAACCCAACCCTGCCGTCAAATGAACCTTGCTTACTATCTGTGCTGACCTCTTCAGTAGCGCGGGGGCTCGTCCCCCGCTCTGTGCCCGAGGTAAAGAATGTACTCCTGCAACAAAACCAATCCTAACCGCGCCGTCGAATGAACCTTGCTTACTATCTGTGGTGATCTCTTCAGTAGCGCGGGGGCTTGTCCCCCGCTCTTCGTTTCACAAGGAGTAGAAACTCCCGAAGTAACAAGGCATTTGACCACCGGAAGGCGCAGCGCGGGAATTTGACTCCCCAAACTGGCAATGTAAGGGCGCAATTCTGAGTACCAACTCAAATCAGCATCATCACAAACGCATCCGCCTTGACCGCAAGCTCTACGGTCAACCAGGCGCGATCTGGTCAGTGACTATTGGCACACTTGCGCGACGTCTACTCATTGTAGATCAGGGGCTGGCACAAGCGACATGCAATGTGCTGCGTGGACACGCGCACAAGACTGAAGCACCAGTCTACGCCTGTTGTTTGATGCCCGATCATGCACATTTTGTGCTTGGGCCGTCTTCCACTTGTGACATCATAAGTTTCGTCGGTCAGTTCAAGAACCTTGCGCAGCGGCAAGTCTGGAAACTAGGTGAGACTGGTCGAATCTGGCAAACGAGTTTCTGGGACCGCTTTTTGCGCGAAGAAGAGAGCCTGGATGAGGTCGTTAGGTATGTGCTCCATAACCCGTTGCGCAAGGGCCTCGTAGCAGAGTGGCAAGACTATGCATTTTCCGGGTCACTGGTATACGATTTGGGCAAATGGCTCTGAGGTCTATAGTTCGCACGAAGAGGCGGGGGACAAGCCCCCGCGCTACTGAAGATATCTGAACAAGATTCGATTGGCGCAAGCAGATTGGCGCCGCGAGAGTAGCTGAAGTGTCTAAGTCGCCTCATAGCCACACTTACAACGACCGTCATAATCCCCGCATCAAGCGCACCTGAAGGAACTTGAAACATGAAACGCGTTGGCATCATCGGTTGTGGTCACATCGCCGCGAGAGGTCACCAGAGTGCATATGGAGACCTGGCGGACCGTATAACCGTGGCCGCAGTAGCAGATCCGGCACCCGAGCGACGTGACTTGCTGGGCGACAATTGTCACGTCCCATCGGAGGCGCGTTACGCGGACTACGGCGATCTGCTCGCCCGTGACGACCTGGACTTCGTGGACATTTGCCTGCCCCACCACCTGCACCACCCGGCTACGCTTGCGGCTGCTGAAGCGGGACACAACATCCTGTTGGAGAAGCCCATCGCCGCGCGCGAGGATGAGGCGCTGGAGATGATTGCCGCCGTGGAGGAAGCCGGTGTGGTGTTCTCGCTGATCCACAACTATTCGCGTCAGAGCGTACCTGCCCGCGTCGTGGAACTGGTGCACGCGGGCGCCATCGGCACGCCCTACCTGGTGCGGTACGAGGGTTTTGGCAATTACCACTACCTGGGCACAGCGGCATATGACCCAAGCTGGCGCGCCGATGCCGGACGCGGCGGGGGCGGCGCCTTGCTCGATAACGGCTACCACAGCATCTATCTGGCGCGGTACGTGATGCAGTCCGAGGTCAAGGAGGTGTTCGGTGCGGTGGGCACCTTCGCCCGGGATTTCAACGTGGAAGATACCGCCCTGGCACTATTGCGTCACGAGAGCGGCGCCATTACCTCCATCCAGAACGGCTGGGGCGCGGACCGGAGCATGCCGGCCCGTGAAGTCCAAGGGTCCGAGGGGTCGATTCTAATCAGGGGCAATGCGGAACGCCCCATAGAACTTTGGAAGGGCGACCACTGCGAGTACCCTGAGCCTTCGCCGAAACGTGCCGACGGGTATACCTCGATCCTTACTGAGTTCTGCGCTGCCTTAGATGGCAAAGGCCCCGTGCCAACCACTGCCGCGGACGGGCTGATGAACCTCCGCATCATTCTCGCCGCCTATGAGGCGAGCCGCACGGGAACGGTGGTCACGCTCTAACCGGGTGACCGAAACGCGGCACTCTAGCGACCAGCCGCCAATCTCTGCGTTTCGCCGTCAGAGTTGAGGGATGCGAGGCAGCAGTGCGTCAAGCGAAAGAATCGAGAGCCGTACGGCCTCCCCACGCGAACGTACGGCTTGGTTCATCGCAACGCGGTTTGCACTACCGCGCTGTCCTGTCTCCCACCGGTCATTTCGATAGTTGCGCTCCTCCAGAGTGTATGGTATATCCCTTAACTTAAGAGACTTGCATATTGCTTCTAAAGTTCTGATATGTCATTTGCAAAACTGGACTGAATGAAGCAATTTGGCTGCAAGAATGTTAAGGGAGCTCTATGGCCGCAGCGAATCAAGAGAAGCAGAGCCCGCCAAGCGACGCGCAGTTGCGGCGGGAGATGCAGGCCATGATGTCGGCGCACCAGGAACTGGGTGAGCGATTTGGTACTGAGTTGGCCGATTCGTTCATCGAACGCTTGCATGCCACGATCGATGAGCGTATCGAGGCGCGTATCAAGAGTCACAAGGGCAGCGCCTCTCCCCTGGTCCTGCCGGTCTTGTCGCTCATTGCCGGCCTGCCGGCCATGGCCATCGCCGGCGGCATTGCGGGGCCATTTGCCTCAGGCTTCGTCATTTGGTCTCCCTGGATCGCGATCATCATCCTCAACGTCATCTGGGCTGTAAACAGACGAGACTGACCTGGGACCCTACCGCGGTGTTGTACGGGCCGGCAAACTGGCAGGACAGACGGCATAGCAAGGAATGCGAATAGACGCATAGGCGAGGAAAGCGACGGCCCGCCCAAGCGATTACCGTTAATTCAGGCAGAAAGAATCCGACCATGAGCAAGAACAAGGGAGACCGGAGCAAGAATAAAGGCGACCGGAATAAGAAGGAGCGCCAGGAAGCCAAAAGCACCCGCGAGGAGTTGGACGCCATCCTCTCGGCGCGGCAGGAACTCGGCACCGAGTACAACGAAGAACTGGCCGACATGATTATGGAGCGCCTCGATGACGTCATCGACCGCCGGGTGGAAGAGCGTCTGCAAAAGGCCCCAAAGAATTCGCTCTCACCGGCCGTGCCGATCACCTCATTCGTCTTCGCGATTCCGTTGACCGCGATCGCGGCGAGTCTCGTCGGTATCAGGGGCGTTCTCGTCGTCTGGGCGGCGCTGATCATTGTTAATATCCTCTACTCGGGCAAGAAGCTCGGCGATCTCTTCTAGCGGTTCCGCCACATTGGCGACAATTCCCGATTCCACATTGGGGCACTATAACTCCGAACGAATCGCGCAGCGGCACTTAGCGCAGCAAGCAGCATGAGCGCCAATGCGAGCACTACGCCATCGAACAAAAGGGACAATGAGCATGAGCAGCAGCGGAGCGGGGCAAGACAAGCAGGAGAGCACAAAAGCCGACGGCACGCGTGAGGAACTGGATGCTATCCTCTCGGCACGGCAGGAGCTCGGCGCGGAGTACAACGAGGAACTGACCGACATGATCATCGAGCGCCTCGATGCCGTGATAGACCGCCGCGTGGAAGCGCGCCTGCAGAACGTCAAACCGAAAAGCATGTCGCCCGCCGTCCCGATTTGCTCGCTGATTTTCGCAATTCCGGCTACAGGAGTTGTGCTCGAGGGCGGCGCGGGGGTATTGGGTGTCGGGCTCGTCTGGGCAGCGATCGTCATCGTCAATGTCTTTTATTCCGGCAAGAAGCTCAGCGACATCTTCTAGCGTCGCTGGCAGTCCTTGCATGTGCCGCAGTCCGGGACATCGCAGAGGAGCGGAATGCGACCGCGTGGCGCTTATAGATGCTTACTGAACGGCGTGACGCTTGCGACGCGCAACAGTTCTCGCTCCGTCTCTCCCGTGTGCGCTGGAATCCAACTCCACCGCATGCACTCCGCATACCGTCTACGTGCATTGCAGAGGCGGGGGACAAGCCCCCGCGCTACACAGATGGGCGCGCCAAAGTCCGCCTTTCCCACAACTGCCGTATGATCCGTCAGTCCCGCGAAAGTTCGGCCCCGCGCGGGGGCACGGAATCCATCTTTCTTCTCTTACAGGTGCAAAGACTCCGCTACACGCCGACCGGAGTCTTCACCCGCGCCAACCCTGGACTCCGGCTTCCGCCGGAGTGACGGATAGGAATCCTGCATGCCGGTCCAGCCGCAATGTCATACCCGCGCATGAGGGGTAATCATCCTTACCGAAGGCGTCTTGTAATGACAAGTGCGGGCAACGAGGAAGCGGGGGACAAGCCCCCGCGCTACACAGATGAGTGCGCCCAAGTCCGCATTCTTCATAACTGCCGTATGATCCGTCATTCCTACGCACGCGGGAATCTATCTACAAGAAGGGCGGCCTCAGTCTAACCGTCATCCCCGCGAAAGCTCGCCCCCGCGCGGGGGCGAGGAATCCATCTTCATCTTTGCCCAAACCCCGGATTCACGCCAGCGAAGCCGGTTGGGATTGACCGCACGTTGCTATCTTCCAAGCACACACTCCCACGCTCCCGACCGTGACGCGCCGCTTACCCCGTGAAACTCGCCTCTCGGAAGGCTCTCACGCATTGTGCAACATTCACGTAATGGTTAATATAGACGTTATAGATGCATGCACGCTTGCACGTCCGCACAAGTAGAGAGTCCGGTGACCACAAGGAACGCACCGCTGTTGAGATCACGCCGGAGCATTCTTGTGTGCAGTTGAGCGAGCACCCGCTTAACCGGCAGCGACAACCCGTTCCGGCGAGCAGCTTGCAAGGCCGGCGCAGGTTGCAAACCTGCGCTACCAGAGAATGTGAACAATGGGAGAGCGGGGTCAAGTTACCCAAGACCAATGGCAAAGAACTCAGAATCCAAAATGAGATCATATAGACCCATCCACTATCCGGAGCACCGCGCATGATGTACGGCGGCGGCGGCGGCAGCTGGCACTGGGGCATGAACCGCCCGTACCGGTCTGACGAGAAGCAGCCCAAGGTGGAGTTTACGGCAGCCGGCGTGCGCCGCGTCCTCAGCTACCTGCTGCCCTATTGGCCCCACGAAGTCGTGATCCTCGTCTGCGTGCTGGCCATGACGGGGCTGGGGCTCATCCCCCCGCTTCTGATGCGCAGCGCCATCGACGACGCCATACCGGGCAAAGACTTCGGCATGCTCAACCTGCTCGTTATCGGCATGGTGGCGTTGCCGTTTCTCTCCGGCCTGATCGGCGTGCTGCAGAGCTACCTCAATGCCCTGGTCGGCCAGCGCATTGTCTACGACCTGCGCAAGCAGCTCTTCCGGCACATGCAGCGCATGTCGTTGCGCTTCTTCACCCGGACCCGCAGCGGCGAGATCATCTCCCGCATTAACAATGACGTCGCCGGAGTGCAGAGCGTCATCGCCGGCACGGTCATCTCGATCATCACCAATATCTTTACCGTGGTGGGCACGATCATCGTGCTCTTTGTCATGAATTGGCAACTAGCGCTCGTTGCCCTCGTCGTGACACCGGCATTCGTGCTACCGACGCGGCGCGTGGGACGGTACCGGCGCGAAGTGTCGCGGGAGACGCAGGAGAAGCAGGCCGACCTCAGCGCCTTCCTCCACGAGATGATGAACATCAGCGGCTACCTGCTTATGCGCACGTTTTCCGGCGAACAGCGGGCGGACACGCGCTTCCGCAACATCGGACGGGACCTGCTGCGCTTGAACATCAAGCAAGCCATGGTGGGCCGCTGGTTCTTCATGTTCCTGGGGCTTTTCGCCTCCATCGGCCCTGCCGCCATCTACTGGTACGGCGGCCGCCAGGTGATGCAAGATGAACTATCCATCGGCACCATCATCGCCTTCGTGATGTTTCTGCGTAACCTGTACGGCCCTTCCTCCCAACTGGCGAACATCTACGTGGACGTGCAGGGGGCCATGGCCTTGTTCGACCGCATCTTCGGCTACCTGGACATGGAGCCGGAAATCTTCGATACGCCGGACGCCCGGGAAGTCGCCACGGTTGAGGGGCGGATCTCCTTTGACGACGTCTGGTTCCGCTACAACGACGAGGCAGCGTGGGCACTGGAAGGCATTACGTTTACGGCGGAGCCGGGTGAGATGATCGCGCTGGTCGGTCCCAGCGGCGCGGGTAAGACGAGCCTGACGTATCTCATCCCGCGCCTCTACGATCCGGTGAACGGCCAGGTGCGGCTGGATGACTACGACCTGCGCGACCTGCAGTACCTCTCGCTCATGCGGCACGTGGGCGTGGTGACGCAGGAGCCGTTCCTGTTCCACACCTCGCTGCGGGAGAACCTGCTCTACGCCAATCCGGATGCGACCGAAGCGGATGTGGTCGAGGCTGCCAAGGCGGCGCAGATCCACGACTTCATCATGGGCCTCCCCGAGCAGTACGAGACGGTGGTGGGCGAGCGCGGTTTCCGGCTCTCCGGCGGCGAGAAGCAGCGGGTGGCTATCGCCCGTGTCTTTCTCAAGAACCCGCGCATCATCATCCTGGATGAGGCCACGTCGTCACTCGATTCGCAGTCGGAAGAGTTGATCCAACAGGCGCTCAATGCGCTGCTGCGGGGCCGCACGAGCTTCGTCATCGCCCACCGGCTCTCCACTGTGCGCGCCGCCGACCGCATCCTGGTGCTCGACGAGGGCCGCGCCGTGGAAGCCGGCACGCACGAAGAACTGCTGGCACAGGGCGGCCTGTACGCCAAGCTGCACAGCATCCAGTTTCGCACCGAGCCGGAACCGGCTGCCGCCGAAGTCGGCGAAGGCGGTCCACCCATGCCGCCGTTCGGACGCGGCCGCGGACCGGGCGGTAGGGGGATGCGGGACTTACAAGGTTCCGGTCAGTTCCCCGGTAGCGAGCCGGACTGAGGCCTGGCACTGTGGCCGGCGTGAGTGTAGATCGCCCCTATTCGCATGCGCTTCGACCCTGCGACAAGCCTGTGCTGAGCTTGTCGCAGGGTCGAAGGATGAACGGTCACGCGCTGCCTACGCCCGGTCTACATACTCGCTGCGGTTGGAGACGTAGTTTGCGGCCCAGAGCCTTAAGGCAGCGCGTGCGGGGCGAGCGCTGCTCTCGCGTCCGCGACATCCCGCTCCATCTGGGCGACCAGGGCCTCAACTAAATCGAACTTCAGCTCATCCCGTAGCTTTTCCACGAAGTGCAGGCGCAGCGTCTGGTCGTAGAGGTCGGCGTCAAAGTCCAGGAGAAAAGTCTCGATGCTCGGCTCGTTCGAGTCGTCGAAGGTCGGGCGCACGCCGATGCTCGTTACTGCCGGGTGCACCGCGGCGTCGCCAATTTCTCCGACCGTCGCAAAGGTGGCGTAGATGCCGTGGCCGGGCACGGCGAGCGGCTCGTCTAAATGGAGATTGGCCGTGGGGAAGCCGAGATCTTTGCCGCGTCCGGCCCCGCGCACCACGGTGCCGGTGAGCGTCGGCCAACGTCCGAGGAGACGCGCCGCCGCCGCCACGTCGCCGTCGCATAGATGGTCGCGGATGCGGGAACTGCTTACGGCCTGCCCCTCGTGCACAAAGGGCGGCGCAATGACTACCTCAAAGCCCAGCTCCTTGCCCAATTCTTGCAGCACGTCCGGCGTGCCGCTGCGCTTGTAGCCCAGGGCAAAGTTGCTGCCGATGACGAGCACGCGCAAATCGAGGTGGCGGCGTAACAGCAGCATGAATTCACGCGGCGTGAGGCGAGAGAGTTCCAGCGTGAAAGGCCAGAGAATCAGCAGGTCGATCCCACTAGCGGCAAGGGCTGCCTCCCGTTCCGCCAGCGTGGAGAGGCGGGGTATCTGCGCGCCGGGTCGCAGCACCTCCGGCGGCGGCGGCCAGAGGATGATGACGGCTGACTGCCAGGCATTGGCGCGGGCACGCGCCGCAACTGTCTCCAGAATGTGCCTGTGCCCGCGATGGATGCCGTCGAATTTACCGATAGTGAGCACCGTGGGCCGATCAGACTCAAGCGACTCTGGGTCGTGACGAAATACCTCCACGGCGCTTGCCTATCCTTACCTCTGTTGAATTCTCACGCGACAGGCCGAACCGGTGTGCATCATGGATTATAGCGAAACACTTTCACCGGCTGCCAGAGCGGTGGGGTGGACTCGACAGCTTGCAGCACCGCGAGCAAGCGTCCCTGCGGGTCATAGGCGCGCGCGCATTGACCGGGGGCCACTGTGCCATCCGCCGCCACGCGCACACCGTTTATCACTTGGGTGGTCTCCGCGTCGCTCAGGTGGCGAGCCACCCAGTGCTGCAATGGCAGGTCCAAAGGCAGAAGGACATCTTGCCAACACCGGTCCGCGACACGGTCCTCGAGTGCATCGAGGGGAACGGCATCCGCCAGTGAGAAAGCACCCACGCGGGTGCGCGTGAGCGCTGCCAAGTGTGCGCCGCAGCCGAGCGCCTCACCGATATCCCGCGCCAGAGCGCGCACATACGTGCCGGTGGAGCACTCCAATTCAAGGCTCAGAAGCGGGAGCTGAATCTCCAAGAGTTCAAGACGATGGATCGTTACCTGCCGCGGCGCAAGAGTTACGTCCTCGCCGCGCCGCGCCCGCTTGTAGGCCCGCGTGCCGTCTATGTGCACCGCGGCGTATACAGGCGGCACCTGCGCGATCGTGCCCTTGAATTGACCCAAGGCGGCGCGCACGGCTGCGTCGTCCACGTTCACGGGTTGTTCCCGCAGCGTCTCGCCGGCGCTGTCGTCGGTGGTGGTCGTGCGGCCGAGGAGTATCTCCGCGCGGTAGGTCTTGCGCGTGCCCGCGAGGTACTCGATGAGCCGCGTGCCGTGCCCCACACCCAGCACCAAGACACCCGTAGCGAGCGGATCCAATGTACCCGCGTGCCCCACGCGCCGCTGTCCCATGAGACGTCGCACGGCGTTCACCACGTCATGGGAGGTGCAGGCGGTGGGTTTCGCGATGTTCAGAAAACCGTGGCGCATGGCGCTTTATCCGTCTCTAGCGGCTTGGAGGGACTTACCAAAGTCTTGGAATTGTACGAGATGAGGTTTTGGAATTGCAAGAGTTGTCCGCGGAGCGCACTTCGACAAGCTCAGTGCGAACGGTTGAGTGCACTTCGTCAGGCTCTGTGCGAACGGCGGGACGCACTTCGACGGGCTCGGTGCGAACGGTGGTGTGAATTTCCAAAGACTCTGTGCGATTGGTGGCGCGCACTTCGACGGGCTCTGTGCGAACGGTGGTGTGCACTTCGACGGGCTCAGCGCGAACGGTGCAGCGCACTTCGTCAGGATCAGCGCAAACATTGGAGTACACTTCGACAGGCTCAGTGCGAACGGTTGAAAACTCTTCGATAAGCTCAACGTGAACGGAAGACATGCCCTATGCCCCTTCACAAAGACGCCCCTTAGGAGATTGGGCAGGAGTCTGCCGCTGTAGGCCTCGCTCACGGGTCAGTCAAGGTGTGCCTTGGCAGCCTCTATTGCCTTACGCAAACCTTCGTCCAGCGGGGTGCCGACAAGCAGCGCCCCGGCGGCGGCGGCATGACCGCCGCCGCCCAGCGTTTGGGCAATGGCGGCCACGTTCACGGTACGCGACCGCAGCGAAATACCCGTACGCAGCGGGTCTTTCCTTTTGTCCCAAGCCAGGATCACGATATCCGCGCCTTCAATGCCCTCGATTAAGGAGGCCAGTCCCATCAAGTCGGTTTCCCTGGCTCCGAGCTCCATACGCACTTCGCGCGGCAGCGTCACCCACGCGATGCGTCCGTCCTCACTGCGTTGCAGGTTGGCAAGGCCGTAGCCCCAGAGTTGCAGTTTCTCGTAGCGCGTGGCGTGGAAGACCCGATAGCTGATCTCGTGCAGCGGCGCGCCGTGTTCCAGCAGATGCGCAGCCAGAATGAGCGTACACGGCGTCACATTGTCGGTGCGAAACCCCAACGTATCGGTAACGAGACCCGTCATCAGCGCCGTGGCGGCTGCTTGCGTGGGCTCTACCTGCAGCCACTCCTGGAACTCGTGCACAATCTCGGCGGTGGCGGCCGCGGTGGAATCTACAAGATTCACCCGGCCAAAGCGCGTGTTCGTCTGATGATGGTCCAGATTGAGGACAGGGAGCGCCGCAAAGCTGGGCCGGCTCGCGGCGTACAGCGCGCCCAGGCGCGCCAGGCTCGCGGAATCGCAGACGATAATCAGGTCGGGCGCAAAGGAGAGCGCTTCCAGTTGATGCAGGACCTGAATTTCGTCTGCATGCGGCACGAAAGTGAGGTCCGGCGGCACCGGATCGCTGCAGACCATCGCCGCCGTCTTGCCCAATGACCGCAGCGCAATGGTAAGCCCGACCATGCTGCCGATGCCGTCACCGTCAGGACCGGCATGGGTAGTGAGGACGATGCGCTGCGCGTCCAACACCAGCGCGCACGCTTCCGCCCATGCGCTCTCCGGAATCTCGGATTCGTGATCCCCGCTCTTGGCCTCAGAGACTGCCGCGTACTTTGAATCTCTCACGGACGCCGGCTCATTTGTCGCTGCCTTAAGTTTGTCCGTCACCGCGACGGGTGCTCTTCTACCTGCTCGGCTCCGACCTCTTCTGAATCTGGATCCGGAGAGTCTTCCTGAGGGCGGTCCCCTGATTCGAGGTCGCGAAAGAGAGCGAGTACGCGGTCGCCCTGCTTCATGCCTTCGTCAAGGTGGAACGAAATCTCCGGCGCCTTGTACCACGTCAGCCGCTGCGCCAGGCACCGGCGCACGAACCCGGCAGCACGACGCAACGCGGCAAGAATGTCCTGCTCGGACTCCTGCTCCTGTGCCGGCAGGTCAACGTACACGCGGGCATAGCGTCGATCGCGGGAGAGGCGCACTGCGGTGACGGTTAGTGTATGCAGACGGGGGTCCCGCACTTCCGAGCGCAGAATGTCGGTCAACTCTTCACGCAGAAGCGCCGTTGACCGTTCCAACTTGCGTAAGTCCATTTGCTGAGCCCTCCGAACAACCTTGCATTAGCCTCTTCTAAGCGAGCTAGCCCCTCTATCAGCGGAGACTTTCGCAATATCCCAGCCGCAGCGAGTATGTACTCAATTCCTGCGGAGACCTTTGCGTAGCCCTCGCCGCGGCGCGGCAGTCCAGTCTCCCTCGTCGGGAGAGGGAGCAACTCCACATGAGCGTTGGCAATTGCTGGACAGATGCACCTTAGAGACTCTTGAGTGGGTGCGCCGCTAAGGAACACAAAGCTGCGGGCCGCACGACCCACAGCTTTTGGCTTGCTCCGCGCGCAGACAGACCAAGCGATTTCAAATGTGACGCTAGAATCGCGCCTTTTCTTCGATGTGGAACGTCTCGAGGATGTCGCCTTCGCGGGCGTCATAGACCTCGCCGATGCCGATGCCGCACTCATAGCCGCTGGCCACCTCGCGCACGGCGTCCTTGAAGCGGCGCAGGCTCGTAACGGTCGTCTTGAGAACCTGCTTCTTATTGCGCAGCACACGCACTTGCGCGCCGCGGCGCAGTGTGCCCTCGCGTATGATGGCGCCGAGCACGCTCTGACCGCGCACTTGGTTGAAGACGGCCCGCACCTCGGCCTGCGCGTCCATGACCTCGACGAATTCCGGTTCCAACAGGCCAAGCAAGGCCTTCTGCATCTCTTCGATAAGGGTATAGATCACGCTGTAATAGCGGATCTCGACCTTTTCCGCCTCTGCCAGGGACCGCGCGGCGGCATCGGGACGCACGTTAAACGCCGTGATTAAAGCGTTGCCGGCAATGGCGAGTTGCACATCCGATTCGCTCACCGGGCCGACGCCGCTATAGATGACGCGCACGCGGGTTTCTTCCGTGGAAAGCTGCTCCAACGCCTGTTGAATGGCTTCCACGGAACCCCGGTTGTCGGCCTTTACCACTATGTCAAGCTCTTCCACACCCTCACCGGCGGTAGCGCTAAGCGTCTCCAGCGACATGCGCTCCGTTTCTTCTCGTTCGCGATCGTCGAGCTCTTGGAGCAAGACTTTCGCGGCCTTTTCGTCCACGACGACAATGAGCGTCTCCCCCGGAGCGGGCAGCGCGCCAAGACCGAGAATCTCCACCGGCACGGAGGGACCCGCCTCGGCCATGGTCGCGCCGTTTTCGTTGAAAAGCGCGCGCACGCGGCCGGAAGTCTTGCCGCAAACCACCGTATCCCCGACTTTGAGCGTGCCCTCCTGTACGAGAACGGTTGCCACCGGGCCGCGGCTCTTGTCCATATTGCTCTCGATCACGACGCCGCGCGCCGGGATGCGGGGATCCGCGCGCACTCCCTCGATTTCCGAGAGGAGCGAGATCATTTCCAGGAGGTCGTCCAGTCCTTCTTTGGTTTCGGCGGAGACCTCCACAAGCACCGTTTCGCCGCCATATTCCTCAACGAGGATGTCGTGCTCCGTAAGCTGTTGCTTGACGCGGTCCGGATTGGCGCTTGGCAGGTCGATCTTGTTGAGCGCGATCATGAACGGCACTTTCGCCGCCCGCGCGTGATTGATCGCCTCAACGGTCTGCGGCATCACGCCGTCGTCCGCGGCGATGACGATTACCGCCACGTCCGTCACCTTCGTTCCCCGCGCGCGCATGGCGGTGAAGGCCTCGTGACCCGGCGTATCGATGAAGGTTACGGTATCGCCGTTGTGCGTTACTTGATAGGCGCCGATGCGCTGCGTAATGCCGCCGGACTCGCCCGCCACCACGTTGGTCTCGCGCAACGCGTCCAGCAGCGACGTTTTGCCGTGATCGACGTGACCCATCACCGTGATAACGGGAGACCGCTTTTCAAAGCGGCGGCGGCGGCGTGCGGTCGTGCCCGTCTGCTTGGCAACTTCGAGCACCACGTCTTCTTTTTGCCGCGCGGCCGCCGGTTTAGTCTCCTCTTTGACAACGCTGTGGCCCAATGCCTCGACGACCAGCGAAGCGGTGGCGTATTCGAGCGTTTGATTGATGGTAACGGCAGTACCGCGCGTAAAGAGCTCTTTGATAATGGTTGCCGGGCTAACTTCCAGACGCTCCGCAAGCTGGGCAACGGTAATGTCCTGCGGCAGCTTGATCTTGCGCGGTGTAACCGTTCTGCCGGCAATTGCGGTCGCATTACGGTCATGTTGATCAGACGGTGCACGCCTGGAGGAACGCCGGCGCGTACGCGCGCCGCCGCCCGATCGAGGACCTGTTCTCATGGCTGTCCCTCCTCTCAGGGAGTGCTCTCCCCCCACAGTGGGTTTGGGAAGGAAGAAATGTGGCTTATGGCGAATTCGCGTTCGCGTTGGCCGTTTCGCCTAGTTGGTCGGCCCACGCCCGCAATTCTGTGAGCGCAGCGCGATCCAGCGTCACTCTCAGCGCCCGGCTAAGGATGTTTGCCTTGAGCGCTTGCCTGGCACATCCGGCATTTGGGCAAAGATACGCGCCGCGCCCTGGCGCTTTCCCGGTGGCGTCGACTGCTACACGTCCTTCCGCCGTGGCTACGATGCGGGTCAAGTCTCGTTTGGGCTTCGTCGCGCGGCAACCCAGGCACGTACGCCGCGGAATGTGCTTTGCCTGTGGCGTGGCTGCTCGCGTCACCACATCCTCCCTCCGGGCCTCGAATCTCCCTCTAAGTTCACCGCAGCCACGTCGCGCCGTCTACGGCGCAAACCTCATTGCAAACGGGCGGCAGCACCCACTCAACCGGGGCTGCTCGCACTCCTGGAATCTTCCGCTGACACTGACTCCGCCGCAACCTCTTGTTCCGCAGGTTCCTGCTGTTCCGGCGGGTCCTGCGCCGCGGCATCTTCGTCCTCGGCTGAGGCAGCTACCGCATCCGCGGGCGGAGCCTCGGCATCGTCCTGCTCATCTTCCAACGACCGGATGTTTATCTTCCACCCGGTGAGCCGGTTCGCCAGCCGCGTGTTCTGTCCGTCGCGGCCGATAGCCAGCGAGACCATGTCCGCGTCCACGTGCACGGATGCTACCTGCTGCTCGTCAACTTCGATGAGCTCCACCCGCTGGATTTCCGCCGGAGAGAGCGCGTTCTTGATAAAGGTGGCGGTGTCGTCGCTCCACTCGATGATCTCAACCTTCTCGTTGCCGAGCTCCCGCAGCACGTTCTGAATGCGTGTGCCGCGCATGCCGACACACGACCCCACAGGGTCCAGTCCCTCCTGTTTGGCGGCCACGGCGACCTTGGTGCGCGATCCCGGATCGCGGGCGATCTCCTTGATCTCCACCGTTCCGGTCTGCACTTCGGGGACTTCCTGCTCGATGAGGCGGCGGATGAAATCCTTGTGAGCGCGGGAAACGCGCACCACGGGTCCCTTCAGGTCTTTCCGCACCTCCGCGATGTAGGCGCGCAACCGCTGGCCCAGGCGATACCGGTCGCGCTCGCCGGGCACCATGTCGGCGGACGACATCAGCGCCTCCGCGCGGCCGAAATCCAACACCACGCCGCGGCTGTCAACCCGCTGCACGCGTCCACTCACGATCTCTCCCACGCGGTCGATGAAGTCATCGTAAACGTGGTCGCGTTCCTTCTCGCGCAACGACTGCAACAGCACTTGCCGCGCGGCCTGCGCGGCAATGCGGCCCACGTTCGGAGGCGTAATCTCCACCTCGATTTCGTCGCCGTATTCCGCCTCTGCGTCAATTGCTTGGGCGTCCGGCAGGCTGATTTCGGCCTCGGTATCCGTGACCTCTTCCACAACCAACTTGGGCACGTATATCTTCGATTCGCCGGTCTGCGCATCGAAATACGCGACGGCATTGGGCACCGGGTCGCCGCTGACTTTACGGTATGCGGAGAGGATCGCGGTCTCTAGCGCGCTTATGACGTCTTCTTGGTCCAGGCCCTTTTCACTTGCAATCTGCGCGATCGCAGACACAAAATCGCTCTTCATACGCGATACCTTCCCCTCCCGCCGGCCGTTTCCTGAGACAACCGCCAGGAATTAAGAAAAGTGGGCTTTCCCCACTTCCGCGTGGGCATTGCCCACCTCCGCAATCACCTTCATTATAGCACCTTGCTCCCGTGACGTTGGCGTGCTTAACGTGCAATGTAAAAGGATTAAGGGTAGTATGGAGCCAAGCAATAGCGTATAGGAGTGTGAACATGCGTTGGTCGTGGGTCGTCCGAATGCTCATCATACTGGTGGTGGTTTTGCTTGTGGTCGCCGGCACAGTCGTGGCACTGCGGCTCACGGATCCCGGCACCGAAGAAGTGGCTGAAGCCACGCCGGCGGCGACAGAAGTGCCGGTGACACCGACTCCCCTCGTCACACCCATGCCGCAGCTTTCGACTCCCACGCCGGAGCCCATTCCAACGCCGCCGCCCGCACCGACGGCCGCGCCGGCCGTAACCCCTGTATCGTCCGAACCTGTACTTGCCGCGGGCGACCCCTGCACGGCGGATCTTAGCGCCGCCATTGCCGCCGCCAACGCGAGCCAGTCCGCCTTCATGCGAGGCGATCTGGAGGCCGGACAGCTCAACAACACCTGGGGCGCCATGGCGGCGCGCGCGCAAGCTGCCGCTCAGTCGCTGCTCGATAAGACCACCGACACATACAGTGTCGTGCGCATAACGGCAGTCGTGCCCCTGGTAAGTGACTGCACCGTGCAGAGCGTGTCTGAAGACGAATCGGAAGTGGTCGTAGAGACGCAAGAGGTGTGGACCTACGATGCGGTCCTGAGTTGCACGGCGAGTGATGCTGAACAGACCTCGCGCGAAACGGTCACCTATCCCGCCGAGCGATACACGTTTGTCCGCGACGGCGATGCCTGGAGCTTGCAGGATTGGAACATCGGCGCGGTCAATATCGATCCGGCCTGGCAGTGTACGTAAGGCCTGCTGCGATGCCGTGGTATTCGTCTTGCACAGCAGAGAGAATACGCACCGCTTGGCAGGGGTTGTTGCAGCGGTCACGAATAGCGGCGTTGCACGGTTGAGTTGAGTTTGTTGAGATACCGCCGGACGCTGACCGGGTCGTCACGCATCTAAGCGAAATAGCACACAGGGAGCACGCGCGCGTGCTCCCTGTTCTTTGCTTGGCTCTGAATGAGCGGCGTCTGGGCTACCGCCGCATGGAGACCGCCGGTAGCCGATACGACAAAAGCGCGGATCCGCTAGGCGCCGTTGCCGCCGAGAAGCCCGAAATAGAGGGCGGCGAGGCCGCAAATGCCAACGACGATATACAAAACGCGTGAAATAGTGTTGACGTCGCCGAACTTCAGACCGCCCGCGATCAGGGCGACGAGATCGATTTTCGCCAAGCCCACGAGGCCCCAGTTTATAGCGCCCACGGCGGCAACTATCAAGACAAGGACTTCAACGATTTCCATGCGTCTTCTCCTTCGATTTCAACCTTAAGATTACTTTACAGCCGCACTTCGCCTCCTTCCGCCGGCGCGGCCGGCACGTGAAAGCCGCCCACTGCCACTACTACCCTGATCGCTTCCTGAGAGCGATGGGCGCATCTTGGTGGCCGGGGCCTTGCCTTCTTACAGCTAGACAGCCTCAGTCTAAGCATATGCTGTCTTCTCTGCGTAGCCTAAAGACTCTTCACACGCGTGTCAAGTCAATGCTAGTAAAGGATGGCATACCCCACGCGGACGAGAGGCGGCAGTGGCTATGTGCCGCCCTTGTCCGCGCGAGCAATGCGACCGGTGACAGGGTGCGCCTATCAATGGCCCTGCTGTACTAGTTTCCTCCGCTACTCTTTAGTCCTGCGCCGGCACGAGCACGGTGTCGATGACGTGTATCGTGCCATTTGAGGTAGCGATATCGGTGATGATGACCTGGGCATCGTTGATGCGCACCGTGTCACCGTCTACCGTGATCGCCACCGACTTGCCCTGCACTGTGGTCGCCATGTCGAGCTTCACGACGTCGGCGGCCGAGACATTACCGGAAACTACGTGATACAGGAGGATGTCGGTCAGGGTGGGAATGTCCTCCAGAAGTGCAGCCACCGTGCCTTCCGGCAACTTAGCGAAAGCATCGTCCGTGGGCGCGAAGACCGTGAAGGGGCCTGCGCCCTGTAGGGTCTCCACCAGGTCCGCTGCCTGCAGGGCCGCTACCAGAGTCTGAAACCTGCCGTCGCCCACCGCAATGTCAACGATGGTGCCAAGCGCTGCTTCCGGCTCAGGCGGCAGCAACACGGTGTCAATGACGTGGATGGTGCCGTTGGCGGCCTCGATGTCGGTAATGATGACCTGGGCATCGTTGATGCGCACGGTGTCACCGTCTACCGTGATCGCCACGGACTCGCCTTGCACCGTGGTCGCCATGTCGAGCTTCACGACGTCGGCGGCCTTGACATTACCGGCGACTACGTGGTACAAGAGGATGTCGGTCAACGTGGGGACATCCTTCAAGAGCGCATCCACCGTGCCTGCGGGGAGCTTGGCAAAGGCGTCGTCTGTGGGCGCGAAGACCGTGAAGGGGCCTTCGCCCTGCAGCGTCTCCACCAGACCGGCCGCCTGCAGGGCGGCGACGAGGGTCTGGAACCTGCCGTCGCCCACCGCAATGTCTACGATGGTGCCGGGCTGAGCCTCCGGCTCCGCCGCCGGAGTGGATTCCGCATCGGCGCCACAGGCTGCGAGCAGCAAGAGGGCTGCTCCCAAAGCGGCAACCACACCGAATCTACGGAAGTGTTTCCTCCGGTCAAGCACACTTCCAATGGTTCTTCCAAATACGTTCCTAAGCATTTCATTCTCCTTGCGCTCAGGATTCTTGACGAATCTGCTTGATATGCCTAGCATACGCTTACCCGGGTGCGGCATATGTCCAACAAACGCAGTATATTGTATACACAACACGATGTCAACTATAATCAACACAAATCCCCAATTAATCTGCGCGAGGCCCCATGGACGATAGACGAGAGACAGCGACTCTGGAGCAACGGTATGCCGCCGCCTTGCTGGCCGGCGACCAGGAAGAGGCGTTCCGGGTCATCAAAGACAGCATGGACCGCGGCATCGATCCGCTTGTGATCTACACCGACGTGATCACCCCTGCGCTGGTTGAGGTGGGCAATGCCTGGCACCGCGGCACCCTCAACATTGCTACCGAGCACCTTGCCATTCAAATCACGCTGCAGCAAAGCGCCTACATCCGCAGTCTCGCGCGGCGGCGCAGGCGTATCGGGGCCGAGGCCGTGGTAACGGCGGTGGAGGGTGAGATGCACGCGGTGGGCGCGCGCCTGATCGCCGATCTCTTCTATCTGGAAGGCTGGGACGTGGCGTTCCTGGGTCAGAATACGCCCACCACAGACCTGGTGGACTGGGTACGCGAACGCAAGCCGGACCTGGTGGTACTCTCGCTCTCCCAGCGTGATCGCATACCGGTCGCGCAGGACGCGGTCCGCACGCTGAAGTCGCTCGACAACGCGCCGCTGGTGTTCGTGGGCGGTGTGGGTCTATCGGACCCGAAACTCCGTGCTGCCATCCCGGCGAACCTCGTCTCCGGCGATCCTCTGGAGGCGATCAGCATGGCCAATCGCCTGCTAAGCGTGGGCGAAGAACCGAAATCCGCTGCGGACTACCTGAGCGTGCTGGGGCGCCGCGTGCAGCAACTACGCAAAGAGCGGGGGTGGAGCCAGCAGGAACTCGCCACGGAGGCGGGTCTCGACCGCGCGTACCTCAGCACCGTGGAAAAGGGCAAGCAGAATATCACCATCGGCGCCGCCGCGAGAATCGCCGCCGCCCTCGACACCACCCTCAGCGCGCTCATCGAAGAAGACACCGGCAGAGCCTAATCCCAGCGGCATCGCAAAGACACTACCACCACAATGGTGAGTCTACTTTCGTTCGCCCCAGCACAAGGAGAAGAGAACAGCTTCCTCTCCTGGGGAAGCGGGCGGGGGTGAAGGGGCGCACATGGAGCCGGACATCGAATTCAGAGCTTTTGACGCGACTGAGATCTGAAGCAAACCATCTCAATCGCCGCTTTGTCCCGTAGGGGCACGATATATCGTGCCCCTACACGATTGCGGCAAAGTGTGGCGAAATCGCGAGTACCTGCGCTCGAGCTTGGACGCCGCTACCTCAACTCACAAGACTGAGGGAAGCCCCCTCTCCCGGGGGAGAGGACCGGGGTGAGGGCGAATCCTTACTTAAGCTGCATAATAAGAAACCCAACACGTTTACAGCGCCGCGGTCAGGGCGCCCTACGCCCCCAGAAAGCCCTCTTCGTACAACACCGATGTGTAGCCGCGTTCGGTTGCCCAGCGGATTGCCGCTTCCACCTTGGCGGGCACGTTGGGCTGGTAATGCCGCAGGTGCTTGCGGAAGTACTGCTCGTGCACCATCAGCTCCATGACCTCGCTGCGGTGCGGGTCTTGCGCCACGGTCTCCAAGTGGGCCACCACGGCTTCGGGCGTCTTGATGGAATTGATCACCTGATCGTGGGTCACGAACAAAATGTCCTCGCCGAAGTCCTTCCAGTAGTCGTGGGAATTGAGGTACGCGGTCGTGGCGGCGTCCAGGTAGTAGTTCACACGCAGGTCCGGCTCGGGAATGAAGTAGCCCGCTAGCCCCCAGATGCCCTCTGCACGCAGCGCGCGGCAGCCCCGGCGGGTGCCCTCGCCCCAGTGGAGCGTGGTGAAATGCGACCAGCTTTCCTCGCCCGCAAAGCGCAGTGTTTCGTCGCGCACCTGGCGGAAGTCGGTGAGCAGCTTCTCCGCCGAGGCTTCCTTATACGGATCGCGCGGCTGGTCGGCGCGGGCGTGGAATGAAAGCTGCAGCCAGTCGGCGTTGTCGCGCCACTCCGACTTGTACGTGTCCGGCATCTGCCGCAGGTCGAAGTCCTCGCAGCCGTAGTAGATGTTGATGTGGGTCTTCGTGCCGTAACGGTCGCGCAGGTCGCGCATGAAGCCCAGGTAGAAATTGTCGAAGAGCGATTTCGGCCGCTCGAATGCGATGTCGCGCAGGAAGTAGATGTCGTCGTCCAGCGAGAAGCGGTAGCGGGGGAAGGAGTTGCGGTCCCACAGCACCGTGACAGCGTGGGAAAGCGTTTCGCCGCCGCGCTCGGCCACGGCGGTGATCACGGTCTCATGGGCGTTGAGGGTAAGTTCGGCCACGAACGTCGCGCCGACGATCCGCGCCCGCACGCCGTTTATCGTCACCGTATCGGCCTCGCTCACCATGCCCTGCACGGTGATACGCAAGCCGTCGTCGCCCTGCCGCCCGTCGTGGCGGTTAAGCACCGCGCCATGTATCGGCGCCGTAATCTGCACCTGCATGGGGTAATCCTGCCTCCTCCGCTGCGCTAGTTTGGATACCGTATACTAGCATAGACAAGCGGCGAAGCGCAGGCACAGCCGCGCCTCCCCGCAGTCAGCAGTGTGGCGACTGTCAAAGACTGAGGCCTTGCGGTAAGTCTACGTTGGCGAACGGTGAATGAGCACGCGCCCTGAGTGTCCTTCGTAGACCATCGTAAAATCGCGGAGAAAAGACCTGCCAAGCACAGCCAGACACTTCTGGTTTCCGCTCGAGAGATGCGCCCCTGCAAATCGACCAGTCATCGTGTAATCCAAGTCGATGACGTAGACTTGGGCAGCGTAGAGAGGAAGTTCTCCACTGCCGTGCGCGCCTGACACCCGCGTCGTGCCCACGCGCGGTAAGTCTAGATACGCTCCAAGCGCTGAATCGATCGCGCTATATGTCGCGCCCGGGTCCACGAGTGCCGGCAGGTCCGTTGGCGGCAATGACGGAGAAGGATTCTTGCCTAGAAAGTAGTCCTGGTCGAAGCCTATCCGCACACGCAACATCGGGCCTTCTACCATCAGAGAACCGGAGTCGCCAGCTCCGCAGCTCACTTGCTTCATTGCTGCGAGCCATAGGATATGGGCAATACCGTTTCCGGCACAGGCAAGCCAATTTCCTCAATGAGATATGGACCTCTGCCGAATCTCTTGACGGCCACGCGCAGTGCATCGTCGAGCGAGTCGAAGGTTCCAACAATCTTGTCACCCTTGATGAGTACATATTCACCAAAGTGAGCAGATTCCAGCTCTTCTCGCTTGGATTCGTAGACGGCGTACTCTTGGGTTAAATCGTCCATCACCATGGCTCCTTACTCGCACCTGACTCCGCAGCCAGTGAAAGTGTACCGTGTACTCTTGGTCAGTTCAATTCTGTAACGTTCCCTTACTGATAGGCTTGGCACCCAAATCGAGCCAGTCTTAGCTTCAATTTGACAGGTTACGCAGGTCAATGACGGCCTTTTGCAGTTTGCCGCAATTCGCTGATCTCTCTTACGCATGAAAGAATGCCATTGGGGGCCACCGGCCGATCTGCTTGCGGAGACTATTCAGCACCGCTAATACGCCGCCATGATGATCTGCATCCCTGCCCGCAGGCGCACGCGCCAGTGGTCTTCGAGGGATTGCGACCACTCCGGGTCGAGCTGCTTGACGGTGGCGCAGATGCTGTCGAGCCAGAGTTCGTAGAGTTTTGGGGCGATGTTGCGGCCGGCGCGGCTGTGCATTTGGCCGAGCTTGTCCAGCAGCCCGCGCATTTCCGGGTCTGACACGTCCTGGGTAACCATCAGGTACACGGAGTCCCGCAGCAGTTGGCGCTGGCGGCCGAATTCCGTCTGGGCAAAGAACGGCGCGATGGCGGGAGAGGCGTTCATGAAGGTAGTGTAAAAGGTTTCCGCAAAGTCGCCGGCAGCCTCGCAGCGCGCGAAGCTCTGTTTCACCTCCTCTTCGGCAAAGCTGCCCGGCGTGCGCATGGCGGCAGCGTCGTCCGGCTGGCGGAAGAAATCGATGCGGCAGCGCACCGGCCCCGAGAGGCGCAGGTGATGGGGCGCTTCCGGCCGGATGACGGCATGGTCGGGCGCCGCTACCTCAGTCTCCTCGCCGCTGGCTAGGTCCACAAAGCACACTTGACCCGCGAACACGTGCAGCACACCCCAGTGCCCGGGCCCTAGGGCGTGCTCCTTTTGCAGGGCCGCCGGGACGGTGTCTTCCGTGAATTCCAGCGAACTGCCGGCGGGAACGAGGCCGTCGGGGAGGCTTGTTGTAGCCATAGTGGAACGCTTTCTCCTGTGAGCATTGCTGGGCCAGTATGCCGATTCGGGAAGCGCGCCCAGCGAGGAACTCCCGTGGAAATGGTGGCTAGCGCATGTGACAGGCTCGCAGCCTGTACGCGAAGCGTGAGTGGCACCGTGCAGACACGCTTTAGTTCAATTGTACCGCGTTGCCCTCGAGGCGTAGACTTGTGAGGGGTGGGCAGCACAGCGTTTGACGACCCTGCGGGGCTGTGTTAGCATACTCAGGAATGAGATGCAGGTACGAGGCACAAGCGCCGGAAACCTGCACAATTTAACAAGTGAATAACCGTTGCCTTATCAAGAGAGGTGGAGGGAAACGGCCCTGTGAAGCCCGGCATCCCGGTGGACGATGATTGTGTCCACGACAGGGTGCCAATTCCGGCCCCATGCGCAGTGGGGCAAGATAAGGGAAGTATTGCGATATACGACCCCTCTCTATAAGGAAAGAGAAAGGGGTTGTTCTTATTTAATGAGGAATTTACTACTACATGAGCCTCGACCGTCGCTAGGGTCGCAGGCGCAGAATGACGCGCTGCCCACGGGAGGCGTGGCGCTGCTGTATGGTGCGGCGTTGTCCGCTTGGAAGAAGCGCGCGACCATGACCGATGCCGGCGGCTTGCCCCGCATGCCCCGCTGTGGGCGCACTGTATAACACCACCATCTTTGTTGAGCCTGCGCGCGCAATGGGCGCGGCAAGGCCCAGTCCCTCACCCCAGCCCTCTCCCTGTGGGAGAGGGAGAAAGAGCAACGGTAGACGCCGGACAAAACGGTAGACGCCGGACAAAGAGAACAGCGGCAGTCCTGGGGATGGGGAGCAAGCGGCAAGAGCATAGTCGATCAAAACAAGGCAATCGATCTGAATACGTCGCTGCAATTGACTAGTACGAGAAGTCGCAAGAGAGAGAAATCGAATTATGAGTGAAGTAGCACGCATCAAAGGACTGAAGTGTCGGGAGTGCGATGAGCGCTATCCCGTGCAGCCGACACACGTCTGTTCATTCTGTTTCGGCCCATTGGAGGTCGAGTACGATTACGACGCCATTCGCGAAGTTACGAGCCGCGAGAAGATCGCGCAGGGGCCGATTTCGCTGTGGCGCTACAAGGACCTGCTGCCCGTGGAGCACGGCGAAGACCTGAATTGGCGGGTGGGTTTTACCCCTTTGCAGCCCGCGCCCAACCTGGGCAAAGCCCTGGGCCTGAAGGAGCTCTACGTCAAGAACGATAGCGTGAACCCGACTTTTTCCTTCAAAGACCGCGTGGTCTCGGTGGCGGTAGCCAAGGCGAAGGAGTTTGGGTTCGATACGTTTGCCTGCGCCTCCACCGGCAACCTGGCGAGCGCGACGGCGGCAGCCGGTGTGCGCAACGGCCTGCGCACATTCGTCTTCCTGCCCCACACCGTGGAGCACGGCAAGGTGGTGAACGCGGCAGTCTACGGCGCGACGCTCGTATCCGTGGAAGGTACCTACGACGAACTGAACCGCCTCTGCAGCGAGCTTGCCGACCGCTACTCCTGGGCATTCGTCAATATCAACATCCGCCCCTTCTACTCGGAAGGCTCCAAGACGCTGGCGTTCGAGGTGGTGGAGCAGCTTGGCTGGCGCGCGCCGGACCATATCGTGGCGCCCATCGCCTCCGGCTCGCTCTATACCAAGGTCTACAAGGGGTTGAACGAGCTTTACAAGGTGGGCCTCCTGGAAGGCACGCCGCACACGCGCATCTCGGGCGCACAGGGCGAGGGGTGCAGTCCCGTGGCGCAGGCGTACGCCGCCAATACCACCGCCATCCGCCCGGTTAAACTGCCGACGACGATCGCCCACTCGCTGGCCATTGGCAATCCGGCCGACGGCTACTACGCCGTGAAGATCGCGCAGGATACCGGCGGCGTCATCGAGTCTGTCACCGACGAAGAGGTGGTGGAGGCAATCCAACTGCTGGCTTCGACCGAGGGTGTCTTTACCGAGCCCGCCGGCGGCGTGACCATCGCGACGCTCAAGAAACTGGCCGAGAGCGGCCAGATCGCGCCGGACGAGGTCACGGTGGCATATGTCACCGGCAACGGCCTCAAGGCGCAAGAGGCGGTTTCCGATTCGCTCGATCTGACCATTCAAGTCGAGCCGCACGTAGATTCATTCGAAGCAGCGGTGCGCGGTCTGGAACGCACCCCTGTCACCGTATAAGCATAAGGAGACGAAGGACAACACCATGGCAAATGCCGTAAAGATTCCCACCCCGCTCCGTCCCCTCGCCGGCGGCAAAGCCGAGGTCACCGTGGAGGGCGCGGGCACCATTGCAGACCTGATCACGAAACTTGATGAGGCCCACGAGGGCTTCAAAGACCGCATGTGCGACGAGGACGGCGAACTGCGCCGCTTCATCAACATCTACGTGCGCGGCGAAGACATCCGCTTCATGGACGGTCTGGCAACCTCCCTCGGGGACGGTGACGAGGTCTCAATTGTGCCTGCCGTATCCGGCGGAGCGTTCTAGGCGCTAATCGCTAAGCAACTCTCGGTGAGACAAGACTATTCAGCGGCGTGCGACCAACCGTCGCACGCCGCTGTTGCTATTCCAGCCGGTAACCCAGTCGCCAAGATGTAGGGGCACGACATGTCGTGCCCGCGACACGCTCGCCAAGACGTAGGGGCACGATATATCGTGCCCCTACGCGTAATTGCATCGCGCGTACGGCATGGCTGGCAAACGGTATATAATCACGTGAAAGCAACCCCTACACAGACGACGATCGAAGCATAAGGAGAAACCCATGCCGAGCAAAGTGGCGGCGCAGATGTACACCGTGCGGGACCACACCAAGACTCGCCAGGATCTTGCTGCATCTCTGCGCAAGATCAGCCAAATGGGCTACGAGGCCGCGCAGTTTTCCGCGGTGGGCGCATTGGAGAGCGCGCATCCAGAGGTCACCGTGCAGGAAGCCAAGCAGATGCTGGACGACAACGGCATTCGCTGTATTGCCACGCACCGCGATTGGAATGAACTAGCCAATAACACCCAGGCCGAGATTGACTTTCACGGCGTGCTGGACTGCAACTATGTGGCGATCGGTGGTATTCCCCAGCCCTACCGCAGCCAGGGCGAGCAGGGCTATCGCGACTTTCTCGCGGTGGCGCTACCGGTGGTGCAAAAGCTCAAGGCCGGCGGTCTTACTTTCGGGTATCACAACCACGCGCACGAGTTTGAGCGCATCGCGCCCGGGCCCAAGACCCTTATCGACATCTTCATCGAAGAAGGCGGCCCGGACTTCACGCTGGAGTTCGACGTCTACTGGGTCGCGCACGCCGGCGCCAACCCGGCGAAACTCCTCACGCAGGCGTCCGGGCGGGTACCCGTAATCCACGCCAAGGATAAGGAAGTGGATGCTAAGGAGGGGCCGGTAATGTGCCCGGTGGGCGAGGGCAACCTGGACTGGGACGGCATCATCGCGGCCGGCAACGACGCGGGGGTGGAGTGGTATGCCGTGGAGCAGGACACCTGCCGGCGCGATCCCTTTGACTGCCTACGGTCGAGCCTGGAGTTTCTCACGTCAAAGGGTATATAGCCCCACTCTCGCGGGTACAGGGTCTTGTGACTCTTACCCCAATAGGCTGCGGGAGTTGGAAGCCGACCGAGCGTGCGCAATTGGCAGGAATTCGCTATTTTGACCGTTCATGGTTTCACAGGGGCTTCGCGCAGCCCTCGCCGCGAACGGAATACTTGAGGTTCAAAACGAACGGTAGATAAGAGTCTCACACAGCATAGAATTGCGGAATGTCTACAGAATTGTCAGCTTCCGACCTTCTTAAGCACGCTTGAAGAGGGGCGCAGGCTGGTCCATGGACAGCCGGAAGAATTCTACGAGCGTTAGCAATTCCAGTATCCGTTCGTCCTGAGCTTGTCGAAGGATGAACGAATACTCCTACGCCACACTCGTCTACACCCGCACGTAGCGGCCGGCATCGATGACGAAGGCGACGCCGCGATTCTCGCCCGTTTGCCCTTTGCCCGTGAGTGGTTGGCCGCTCACGTTCTCGCGGATCACGTCAAGTGTTTCGTCGACCTGGCTGGCGGGCACGCCCACGAGCAGGGTCACGTTGCCGCGCCGGAGGACGCCTCCCGCGGTATTGATGCGCGTATTGCCAATGCGGCGCTTGACGAGTTCGTCCACGATGTTATTGGCGTCATCGTTGCGCACCACGGCGATTACCAGTTTGTCTACTGCCGGTTGTTGCGGTTGTTGTTGCATTCCAAACCTCCCGTTGTCCATCGGACGCAGCAGTTACCCTAACACTCGCTCGCCGCGCACGTTATTGTGCGCGTGCTGCATAGCCGCTGCGCGGACGGTAGGCGTGAGTGAGTAAGCTCGATGCGGGTAACCCGACATCCTTGTCGTACGGCTTGGTCGGGGCGGGCGGATTTGAACCGCCGGCCTCAGCGTCCCGAACGCTGCGCTCTACCAGGCTGAGCCACGCCCCGCTCACGAGGTCATTCTAGCAGGATTCCCGCCTGTCCTCAATAGGCATACCGGCCAGCACGATGTTTCAATCAGTCTAGAGCCCACAGCCGCACCTTTGGGCTTCCCGCCGCTCGCCATGTGTGTTGCTTCTTCCACAGTGCGCTAATCTAACGTCAAGAGACATCTCCGGGCATTCATTCCGATATCATAGGTACACGCAATCAACCAACCGGAAGGAGTAAGGCGGTGAAAGCGGATTTTCTCGAGCGTCTCGCGCAGGGGCCGCTGTTAGGCGACGGCGCGTATTACCTTGAGCTGGAACGGCGCGTAATCGGCAGCTATGCTTCCCACATTCCCATGGCGGTGTTGGACCACCCTGAAGGCGTGCTGGAGATGCACCATGAGTTCGCCCGGGCGGGCGCGGAACTCCTGCAGGCCATGTCCTGGGGCGTGCGGCCCTTTGGGCGCGAGAAGGAGTTGCACAAGGCAGCCGTGGAGTTGGCGCGGGAGGCCGCCGGGCCGGACCGCTACGTGGCGGGCACTATCAGCCAGTTCATCTACTCCGGTTCGTCCAAATGGGAGCCGCTGGATGCCGACGACCGCAAGCGGGCGCAGGATTTCTTTGCACGGCGGGTCTCCGAGCAGATGGACCCTGAAGTCGACGTCTTCATCGTCGAGACCTTCTATTCCGTAGAGGAAGCGAGTATCGCCATCCCCTTTGTCAAAGAAGCGGGCGTCCCGGCGGTGGTCACGCTGACGTTCCGCGACAGCGAGTTCACGCGCGACGGCTACGATCCGGTGGAGGCAGCCAAGCGCTTGGTGGACAACGGCGCCGACGTGGTGGGCCTCAATTGCATGCGCCCGTGGCAGACCATGAACGAGATGGCGCGTAAGATAAGGGCCGCGGTCTCCGTGCCCATGTGCGTCCAACCAACCGCGTATCAACTGGAGCCCGGCGAGGTGTTTAACCAGGCGATCAGCCGTGGCAGCCTCTACCCGAGCGTGGAACCGCGCGTGCTGAGCCGCTTCGTCATGGCCGAGTACGCCAAGGAGGCGGAAGGCATCGGCATCGAATTCATCGGCGCGTGCTGCGGCGCCCTGCCGTACCACGTGCGCGCCATGGCGGAAGCCCTCGGCAAGCCGGTAGGCCTGCCGGACGCCAAGCGCGGCTATCAGGTGAATTAGCCGAAAACTTCATCTGCAGTTTCGCAGACGCTCAATTACGGACCACGGAGTGTGGGCGAGTTATCCTCGATATAACGTATAATCCTTCGCGTTTCTGGATTACTCATCTCTTGTACATATGACACATATGTAGTATAAAGAGGTCAAAGATCGAGCACCGATGGAGAACGCACTTTGGCGACCGCGGAGCAGACAAGCCCACTTGGCGAACGGGTAAGCCGTATCGAAGGCGGCTATGAGCACTTGGCGACGAAAGCTGACGTTGGCCGTGTTGAGACCGATCTGGCCCAGGTGAAAGCCGAACTAAAGGCCGAAATTGCCGGGGTGGATGGAAAGATTGCTGGACTAGATGTAAAGATTGCCGGTCTGGACGGCAGGATTACCGGTTTGGACGGAAAGGTCGAGGCTTTGCACAGCGAAATTCGCGGTATAAAGTGGTGGATCGCCTCCGCCGCCGCTGCGGTCGTTGCGCTCTCCGCGCTGGCCCAGCTGCTGCCGTTAGGCGGTTGAGCAACCTAGATGTGTGAAGGTGTGGCAACGGGAAAGATCGAGGGTCAGCAATCAGGAGATCGCTCGTGGCGACGGCGGAGTCTTCAAGCTCGCTGGGCGCACGGGTAAGCCACATCGAAAGCGGCTACGAGCACTTGGCGACGAAGGCTGATCTTGCTCAGATGAAAGCCGAGTTGAAGGCCGACTTTGCGCGCGTGGAGACTGAACTAAAGGCTGACATTGCCAGACAGGACGGTCAGATTCGCGGCATCAAGTGGTGGATCCCCTCCGTCGGCGCTGCCATCATTGCGCTCTCCGGCATCATTGAATTGCTGCCGCTTGGCGGTTGAAATCCAGAGTGGCTGAGCACAAACCTAAGCGGCACAATGAGGAAGTTGCGGGCCGCAATTCAGGAGATCACACGTGGCGATGGCCGAGCAAACAAGCCCACTTGGTGAGCGCTTAAGTCGCATCGAAGGCGGCTATGAACACCTGGCGACGAAGGCTGATCTTGCCCGAGTTGAGGCTAGTCTTGCCGAAATGAGAGCCGAACTAAAGGCCGACATTGCGCGCGTGGAGACTGAACTAAAGGCTGACATTGCCAGACAGGACGGTCAGATTCGCGGCATCAAGTGGTGGATCCTCTCCGTCGGCGCTGCCGCCGTTGCTCTGTCAAGTCTCGCTCAACTGCTGCCGCTCGGCGGCTAAGTACCGTAGAAGATTCCTCACTTGGTCGCGTTATCCTCAAAATACGTCCTGCCAACTCTGCCTTTGCGCTTTTCTTCCTGCGAATTCGCTTACGGACATCCCCATTTGCGGATGGCCGTCCATCACTTGAGCTAAAGATAACTTTGCAGTGCGTACAGCACACCTTGTCATCCCCAAATTGGCCCACCGCGAACCTCTTCTTCGCTGTTCTCGAATGTCTTTGCAGACTCTTCTTCCCGACTTTCAACTGCGTAGATGGAACGCCAATACCTATCTGCATATCTTGACAGTGTTTCGCCATTGGCAGTAGATTGTAGTCACGGTGCACACGAGCGGCGGATTCTGGCATCAATCGGAGCGCCCAGGAATCTCGTTGCCGAGTCTTCACGCCGTGAGAGCACACCAGCGTTGAATGGGGTAGCGACAGCAGTAACTGGAGGCAAGGAAATGTCTGAGCGTGACGAACTGCAATTAACCCGGCGCGGCATCCTCGCCGGTTTCGGCGTGGCCGGTGCCGGCGTCGTGTTGGCCGCTTGCGGGCAGGCAACCATGACAGGGACCGAAGCCGCCGATGAGGAGATGAAAGAGGAAGCTAAGGCGGAGGAAGCTCCTGCCGCGAAGGAGCCGGTGCACATCCGCTACGGCACGTGGCTCAATGCCCGCCAGCTTGAGAATTACCCGGAGACCCTGGTAGCGCCGTTCGAAGAGTTGCATCCCGGCGTAACCGTGGAAGTCATCCACAATATGCACGCCTACCAGGAGTCGTTCCGCACGGCGTTCGCGGCCGGCGAGCAGCCCGATGCCGCCTGGGAAGGCGACAACGCGACTTATTTGCTCGGGTACTTTGTCGACCTCGCCGACTATATCAAGCGGGACAACTTCGATCTGAGCCACTACCCGCAGCATATCTTCAATTCGATCAGCCGCATTCGCAACGAGATCGTCAGTCTCCCCAACCAGACCGGCGGCAACATGATGGCGCTGCCGTACAACCGGGAGATCATCGAGAAGGCCGGTCTCAATGAGCCGTCCGCCACCTGGGGCGACCCGGAATGGAACTGGGACGCCTACATTGATATGGCGAAGAAGACCACCATCACTGAGGGTGGCAGCATTTCCACGATGGGCGCCTCCAACATGGGCACCGGCGCGCTGGTCGGCAATCTGCCTTTCCTGTGGGGCGGCCAGTGGGTCTCCGACGACCGCCGCACCGCCGTGTGCGACAGCCCGGAGACGATGGCGTGCTACAGTGATTACTTCTCGATGGTGCACGAGCACGGCGCCATGCTGAAGCCGGGCCAGGGCGCGGACCTATTCGGCGAAGGCAGCATCGTCAAGCTCTTCTACCAGGGCAAGTTGGCCTTCCTGAACACGCTTTCCAGCGGCACGTTTGGCGACATGATGCAGCGCATCCGCGACGAAGACCTGCCCATCGACTTCGCGCCGTTGCCGACAGTGCAGACTACGGCCTCGTTCCAATGGACGGATGCCAACGGCGTCGTGACCAATGCGGACCATCCCGAGGAAGCCTGGCAGTACGTGGCTTGGCAGGGCAGTACCCTGAACTGGGCCGTGGGCAAAGGCACGATCCCCATGCGCGCCGACCTCATGGAGCAGTGGGCCAACGAGACCTTCCCCGACTTGAAGGACAAGGTCCGGCTGGACGTCATCATCAACGTCCTCGACCACCCCGGCGGCTACGACCCCGGCTGGGTGGTGCCAAACTTCGCTTTCAGCGGCTCCGCGGAAGTGAAGGACTGGCTCAAGGCAGTCTACGCCGGCACCGCTGGCGTGGAAGAGGGCTTGCTGGCGCTGAAGCCGCAGATTCAGGCTATCCTCGACGACACCGAGGAGAAGTACAAGGGGTAGTCCCGGCAGGCGACTTGGCTTAAGCCATCTCACCTGATGGACAAGCAAGTGCTGATATAGAATGTAGGGGCACGATATATCGTGCCCCTACGCGCGTTAAGGGATTCGTTTGAGCTTGGGGTTTCGACTAAATCCGCGACGATGAGGAGAGGAGCTTTTCCCTGATGTCCAAGTATCACGAACGCTACGGCCTGACGCCGATCATCAACACCGCGGGCACGCAGACGACGCTCGGCGCGTCCGCCGTGCCACCGCAAGTAGTCGAACGGGTGGTGGAAGCCGCGCCGGAATTTGCGCGCATGACGGAATTGCTCGCAGCCGCCGACGCGGCCATCGCCCACGCCACCGGCGCCGAAGCCGGCACAGTGACCCATTGCGCCGCATCCGCCATCACCGTGCTCTGTGCGGGAGCTATGACAGGCACGCAACTCGGCAAGGTGCTGGCTCTGCCCGATACGCGCCGCATGGAGAACGAGATCATCATCCAGAAACGGCATACGGTTGGCTTTGGCGCGCCGGTGACGCAGATGATTCACTTGAGCGGCGCCACGTCGGTTGAGTTCGGCGAGGCCAACCGCGCGCTGCCGGAGCAGATGGAGTACGCCATCACCGACCACACCGCGGCGGCCCTCTACGTTGTCTCCCACATGACGGCCACCAGCGGTCAACTCCCTCTATCGGACTTTGCCGAGATCGCCCACCGCCACAATATCCCCGTAATCGTGGACGCCGCCGCCGGAGCGTTGTTTGCCCACCGCCTTTTGGATGAGGGCGCCGACGCGGTCTGCTTCAGCGGCCACAAGCACCTCTGCGGTTTTACTTCCGGCGTGATTGCCGGCAAGCGCGGCATCGTGGAAGCGGCGGCCCTGAACGGCAAGGGCATCGGCCGCGCCATGAAGCCCTCGAAGGAAGGCGTGGTAAGCGTCATCGAGCGCATGGAGTGGCTCGCAAACCTCGACTTCGCCGCCTGGGAGGCCGAGCAGAACGCCAAGGTGGACGTGATGGTGGCGGCGCTGCAGGACATCCCCGGCGCCAGGGTCTTCGCAGAGCGGGACCTCACCGGCAATCCCCAGGCCCGCACCAAGATCGTGGTGGACCCCGAAGTCGCGGGCATGGATGCCGTCGCCGTATGCCAGGCGATGGAAGCCGGCACGCCGCCCATCTACGTACGCGACCACTACGCTGAGGAGGGCTTTCTCTTTATCGACCCCATCACGCTGCGCCCCGAGGACGTGCCCACCGTGATCGCCCGCCTGCAAGAGATCCTGCAGCCGGTAGGCGCAGTGGCGGGTTGAGAGCGGGACGCAGGTCCTGTCGTCGGAACTCCGTTCATGCTTCGACAAGGGCTTTTCCAAGCCCCCTCAGCATGAACGGAGCGGCGCGCTGCCTGGAAAGAGCGGGACTCTACCTGAGCGAAGCGCAAACGTCCGCCCTGACCTTGTCGAAGGGTGAATGGCTACGCTATCGAAATGCATGCCGGCGGCAGTGCAAGACACCTCAAGTGGTCAAGAACTTAACTCTCCTTAGGAACCTCTTTCGCCAAGCGGGGAAACAGCGGCGATAGGCGAGTTATGCGGGGTTCGTGAAGGCCTTGCAGTATCCTAGCCCCGGTTGTTGGCATAAACGGCTGCATCCAGTACGCAATCCCCTCCAGGCTATGTAGCCACTCGCGTAGGGACTGCGCTGTCTGCGCACTCTGTATCTGTTCCCACGGCCGTTCTCTCTCGATGCCCTGGTTGACTACAGTAGCCGGTGTCCAGAGCGCACGTAACGCCCGATCGAAGCGGTAGCCTGCCATGTGGCGGGCAAAGTCGAGCGGGGGTTCCGGCGCAGCGGCCGGCTGCAATCCGCTCAGACGCGCCTTTTGACAAAGCGCCGTGAGTCGAGTTGCCAGATTGCCGATGCCGTTGGCAAGATCGGCCCGATAGCCCTGCCGTAGGTTACTCGTCGCATAGTCGCCATCGGCAAAAGGTGAGAGCGTAAGCAGCGAGTAGCGGACAGCCTCTGCGCCAAAGGAATCAATGCACGCAAAGGGATCGATGACATTTGACAGCGATTTGCTTATCTTCGCTCCTTCCACCGTGAGAAAGCCATGGACGATGATCTCATCCGGCAGAGGCAGACCGGCGGAGAGCAGTAGGGCCGGCCAATAGACCGCGTGGAACTTCCAGACGTTCTTGCCAATTACGTGGATCTTCTTGGTCTCAGCATTCCAAGTCCGCTGCCACGATTCGCCTGAGCCAAATCCCTGGCCGGTAATGTAGTTGATGAGAGCATCGATCCAAACGTAGATCGTCTGGCTACCGTCACCGGGAACGGGTATGCCCCAGCCCGCCATACGGGTCGTGTCACGCGATACGCTGATGTCCTGCAGTCCGCTACGAATAAACGAGAGTACCTCATTCCTGCGCGTCTCCGGCACAATCTTGATTCGTCCCCCACGAATGGCCTCCTCCAGCACGGTTTGATAGGAGGAGAGGCGAAAGAAGTAGTTCTCTTCCGCTACCGCGTCCGGCTCGGTCAGATGTTCCGGACACGCGCCCTGCACTAGGTCCCGCTCTAGAAGAAAGTCCTCGCATCCGCTGCAGTAGAGACCGGTGTACTGCTGCTTGAAGAGGTCTTCGCGGCGGAGCCTGCCCCAGAACGCTGCTACTCCCCGGCGGTGCCGAGTCTCAGTCGTCCGAATAAACGTGTCTGCCGCGATGGCGAGGGCTTGGGAAAGCTCATGGAACCGCTGCGAGTTGCAGTCAACAAGCGACTGAACCGAAACTCCTTGTGCACGCGCTGCCAGCACGTTCTTGTATGCATTCTCATCCGTGCCGGTCTGCAGAATCGTGTCGTGGCCGGTTAAGCGATTGTACCGTGCGATGGCGTCAGCCTGAACGAGTTCAAGCGCGTGGCCGACATGTGGTGGGGCATTGACATAAGGTATTGACGTTGTAATATATGCTTGCATCTGCTATCCATTCTCTTACGGAAATTAGCAATTAAACGAAAAACCCAAGAGCAATTGCTCTTGGGCCTGATGGAGCCGTGAGATCGGTACGTCAGTGCAAGCACATGATGACCGAGCGGGACTCACACCACGCCCGTCGCTGCATCATTGCGTGCATCAGGTTGGTGTGGGTTTCGCTCGGCATACACTACCCTTCCTTGTATGTAATGTTACCAGATTAATCCTTGCAGCCGGTCACGTCAACCCGTCGGCAATGTATTACAAAGCAATGAGCCCCTAGTGCCTTATATGAAGCCGGCACAGTAGAGCCCCAGAGCATTTAGTGGACTAACACTTGAGAACAGTGATTATATTGGTTGGAGACGTCGCTAGAGCTGCGCACGGGGGCCTCTCTGTACTGACGCCAGTTTGGATGCGGGCCGCGCGACTAGTGGCATCGCGACAGGCAAAGAGGAGATTCAGCCATGGAGCGTTCGGCGGTAGCCCTAAAGGATAGGCTGAATCTCGTTTCAGCCGGCCACCGCCGTCTCCTTCGCAATCGTTCGTTCGTCCTGCTCTGGAGCGTCCAGACGGTCTCCGTCTTTGGCGACGCATTTTTCAACCTCGCCGTCATGTGGGTGGTCTGGGCGGAGACCCAATCGACTTTGCAGACCGCCATCATCCAGGCGATCTGGCACCTTCCCGACGTCATCTTCGCGCCGCTGGCCGGTGTCCTCGCCGACCGCTGGGACCGCAAGGCGATCATGGTCGCAACCAGCCTCGCCGCCGCTGCCGTGGTGGGAGCGGTAGCCCTGCTCGTGGTGTTGGTCGGTCATTTGCCTCCCATTGTCGCCTTCCTTGCCGTCTTCAAGCTCAATAGCCTGACCGCCTTCATGAGTCCGGCCCGCGCCTCGCTCATGCCGTCCGTGGTGGGGCGCGACCTGCTGACCACCGCCCAGGGGCTATTCTCGACCGCCAGAGAGACCGCAATGCTGCTAGGCAGCGCTACAGGCGGGCTGCTAATCGTGGCGACAAACGCCGTTTGGGCGCTGGCGGTTGATGCGGCATCGTTTCTCTGCGTGGCGCTGTGTATTGCACTCGCCCGGCTACCGGGCCGAGCCGCCCCGGCCGCACCCTCTAGCGCAAGCGAAGCCCGGTCCCACTTCTTACCGTCACTAATCATTGGCGACCTGCGCGCGGGCTGGCGCGCCGTCTCCCGTCTACCCGTCGTGCGAGCGCTGCTCTGGCTCGGAGTTCTCATCAACGTCGGCGCTTTCATGGGCCCGCTGTGGCCGGCTCTTGTGCAAGAACGTCTGGGCGGCGGAGCCGGATCCTTCGGGCTGCTGCTGGCGGCCGGTACGGCCGGCGGCATGCTGGGCGGGCTTATGGCAGGACCCCTGGAGCGGCACTTCGGCGCGGGCCGCGTGCTGGCAACGGGCTGGACACTGGCCGGTGTATGCACGCTGGGAATCGCCGCCTCCACGTGGGTACCGGTGACGATGGCGCTGGAATGCCTGGAAACAGCCGCAATCACCGCCAGCATGGTTGCCAGCGGCGCGATCACGATCACGGCGGTGCCTGAAGAGTACCGTGGCCGCGTCTTTGGCATGATGCGTAGCCTGTCGGTGGTTCTCATACCCGCGAGCGCCCTAGCCGGCGGCTGGATCGCGGAGTTTGTAGAGATTTGGGTCATGTTCAGCGCCGGCGGAGTGTTGCTCCTTGCTCTCGCGCTCGCGGCTTGGACGAATCCCCACGTCCGGAGCGCGCGAATCTGAGAGGTGTTCCGATACCATTGAACCCCAGCCGGTCAAAGTCGGAGCCACCAAGAGGGCTAGCAGGTGGCACTCGTCAGCCTGGCAGCAAGTCGAGAGGGAACAATGGGGAAACTAGCTTGAAAGCTTCAGTAGCCCCGCCGGATTGGCACCGCATCCAGCACTACGCTAGCGGGGGACCTCGACCGTCACGATGTCGATGCCCTGATACTTACGGTGGCGCACGCCGGACGCGAAGTGCCTGAGCAGCCGCAGTGAGATTTCCCCTGCCTCGGGCGTGTTGGATTGCGCGCTCATGTAGGCGAGCGCGTCTTCGATGTTCTCTTCCGCCAGCACGGCCATGAACTCAAGCTCGATCATGCCCGTGCCCGGGCGCGCCAGCACTATCAAGCGTCTCGCACCCTCGTCGTGCTCATCTCCCAGCAAGCTCGACAGCGCCTCCTCCCCCACCAAACGCAGCCGGTTCGCTGCGGCCTCATTCCAGCCCAAATTGGCAGCCATCTGTGCCAGGAACTCATCGAGGCGCGGCAGCGCGCTCATATCCATCGCAATCTCGAGGCGTCTGCGGCGCGGAGCGACCAACTCGATAAACGCGGTCAGCGAGAGCGCGGTGATGGCGCCGATGATCAACCCGTTGCCAAGCACCAATCCCCAGGGGCCGCCAACGGCCGCCGTAATGACGTTCTCACCCTGCAGACCGACACCTAACGCTAGCGAGAGCGCCACGATCAGGATCTTGCGCTGGTCGAGGCCGTCCTGCATCACGGTGCGTAGACCTTCCACGAAGAGCAAGCCCATGATCATGAGCATGTAGGCGCTGGTAACCGGGTCTGGCACCGTGAGGAGCAGCGCCATCGGCTTGGGGAGTAGCGCCAACACGACGAGCATGATACCGATGCTGTAGCCGACCGTGCGCGCGGCCACGCCGGTGAAGTTGGTCAGCGATACGCTCGTGGCGGCATAGGTGCCGGTGGGCAATACGCCCAGAAACCCCGACAGCACGGAGCCGATGCCGTTTGCGTTGACCGTTCCCTGCACGCGACGGTAGTCGGTCACCCGGGGCTCCCGCCACGAGACCTGCTGCACCACGACGCTGGACCCAACCGACTTGATCGCGCCCGAAAAGGACACAATCAGAAACATCGGCAGCAGAGCCCAGAATTCCGCCCCGGGAGATATGTCAATGCCCGGTAACCACAGCTCGGGCACGCCAATCCACGGCGCCTCCACAAGATTCGTTGGGTCGTAGATGCCAAACAGAGCCGACGCCACGCATCCAGCGATGACGCCAACCAGCGGGGTCCAGAGGCGCAGTGCGCCTGTCGCGCGCAGCCCCAGGAGGGCGACGGCAAGCAGCGTAATCGTGGCAACGGCCGGCCCCGCAAGCGTGGGCGCGCCGGCCGGAACGTTCTCCAGCCTTTCCACCGTAAGCGGCATAACACTCGCCGCAATCAGCATAATCACCGTGCCGGACACGACCGGCGTGATGATACGGCGTAGTCGCGGCAGAGAAAACGACAAAACGAACTGGGACAGCGAGGACACTATCAACAGTGTGGCGAGCGTTGCCGGGCCCGCTTGCTCCAACGCCAGGAGTGCGATAGCAAGGTAGCTGGGAACGGCGCCCGCAATCAAGATGTTGCCGCCGCCGATGGGACCGAAGCGCACCGCCTGAAGTGCGGTGGTGATGCCGCTGATGGTCACCGCCGCCAGCACGGACCACGTCACATAGCCGTCACCCAAGCCCGACGCACGCGCGAACAGCAACATGGTCAGTACGGTCGGCGGCAAGGAGATCAGGACACCCTGAAATGCCACGCCGAGCGTCAGTCCTACGGGACAGGACTCATCGGGTTCATGGGTCACGCCCTCGATCGTCATTACGGCATCCCACTGGTGCGACTATACGGCTGGCAACCTAACGTAGCAGAGTTGCGCGCCTGCGACGACGAAGGCGCTGGCTCCAGTAAACTGGCTACACCGCTTACACAGCTCTGTGAACGCCTGCGACTCGCCTAAGGCCTTGGCCTGGATGTCATCGAGTTCGACGCCCAGGATCGCGGCAGCGGGTTGCCCGAGGTCGCAACGACATTGGCGACGCGGTCGGCACGCTCCTTGATCACTTCGGCGTCGGCAACACCGCAATCTGCGCGGGCGAGGAGTTTCGCTGTACTCTCGCCTATGCCCTGACTGTCGCCCTCTACAAGCGACGCCTTACCTTTAAGTAGAAAAAGGGGAATGCCCATGCGTCGCCTTGCGCTACCCACGCATCGCGATGGCCTGGCGCGGTTCGCTTCAGTCTACCAACGCTCTGAGCCCGTATCAAATTGCTGAAGCATGGTGTGAAGCTGTGCGTGCACCGGTACCAGCCTGGTCGTCCGGACGTGGGCTCAAGCGGCACTGGGTCTGCCCAGACGTCCTCCAATCTCGCAACGATTCGTACCAATTTTCTTTGTGATTGGCTGGGACTTACAGTTTGCCGCCGCACGTCTCTGCGGCCCACAAGCCGCGTTCCGCGGCGCGCGCTGCCGCCTCCGCCGCTCTGAAGTCTGCCTGGTACCGGTACGGTACGTTGAATGTGAATTCCCGCGCGTAACCGTGGCGCAGCATCCATTCGTTAACGTGCACGTCGTCGACCCAGACGTACGCCAGCAGCCGACCGTAGCGGTCGAGCCGGCCCTGCGATTCATCGAACTCCAGACGCACGGCCGTGCCCGCGAGCAACTCCCCGGCTTTGGCGCTGGATTCCGGACCGAAGCACTGGGCCGGCCTGCCGGACGTTGCCGTCTCCGGAGCGTCGATGCCGATGAGGCGCACGCTCTCTACGCTGCCGCCCATACGCACTTTCACCGTATCGCCGTCCACCACCGAGACGACGGGATAGCTGCCCGTTGCACCTCCCCACGACCGCAGCGCCACGGCGGCGACAAGGAGGGCAATTACAAGGACAATGAGATTGCGCCTGCGCAAGAGACGTCCCGTGCGTCTCCTCACAGAGCGGCGCCGGCGTGCCTGCAACGATCACCCAACCTTTCACACTGAAGGCTCATTTGCCAATACTAGCAGCAGAGGGGGCAATCGGAGCCTGCGCGCTGCATGAATTGAATGAGGATCAGGCGTTCCCTGCGGAGAGACCGAGGTGAAGGGAGAGTGGCGCGGTAGGAGTTCGGGACGAAGTTGCCCTCATCGCAGTCCGCACCGTAGCCGTCGTGGCATTCGGCTATGGCTGTACGCGGTGCGAAACCGGAATTGACCCAGCGCACAAGACAACAGTGCTTCGACAAGGGCATTCGAAAAGCCCAGGCTTCGCGAAGCCCACTAAGCACGAACGGACCGAGTTGAGAGTCAATCCAGATACTACGAACTGAGAAAGCCGAGTAACCGTTCGCACTGGAGGCTCAACGCGAACGGCAGGAGAGGCTTTGCAGTGAAAGGGCAAGCCTCCGTACGTCCTGAACTGCCTGTCCTAAGACAGTCGCTGACCACCGACGGCCGGACTTGCAACGGGGCAAACTAATGCCGTTCGTCCTGAGCCTGTCGAAGGATGGACGGAGGCTGCTTGTTCCTCGCCCTCACGCCATCCGATCGTACGTCTCTAAAGTGATCGGATACTGCAGCGGCTCGTCGTTCAAGAAGCGCTCCAACTCAGCCACCATGGCAGCGCCCTGCCGCAGGCGGGTATCGATGGACTGACCGGCCATGTGGGGCGTCAGGAAGACGTTTTCCATGCCGCGCAGCGGGCTATCCTCGGTCAGCGGTTCGGGATTGAATACGTCGAGCACGGCACGGATGCGGCCGGTGGCGAGCTCCGCGATCATGTCATCCTGGTTTACGGCGCGTGCCCGGGCGTTGTTGATGAACACGCCGCCGTCTTGCAGCAGCTTGAAGTGCGTTGCCGTCACCATGCCGTCCGTTTCCGGTGTAGTGGGCGCGTGGTTGGCGATTACGCGGCAGGTGCTGAAGAGTTCCTCCAGCGAAACGCACGAGACACCGAACTCAGCGGCGCGCTCGTCCGACAAGTATGGATCGTAGACCGCGATGGGCATGCCGAAGCCCTGCAGCTTCCGGATGACGCGCTGCGCCACGTAGCCGCAGCCGATCAGACCGACCCGCTGAGCCTCCAGCAGATTGCCGTCGGTGACCCGGCACTCAGACCATGGTTTGCCCGCGTGTATCCAGGCATTCTGCCGGTGCGGCCAGCGCAGGCCCAACAGCATCCCGAATACCGTGAATTCCGCCACGGCTTCCGCGATCAGAGCAGCGGCGTGGGTGACGGCAATGCCTTGTTCCAGCGCAGCCACGGGGATGAGTCTCCGGACGCTCCCGGCGCTGTGGGCGATGATGCGCAGCTCGCCTGCCGCCGCCAAGACATCCGGCGTAATCGCCGGCGTCCCCCAGCCGGTGATCACTGCTGTACAGCCGCCGATTTGCCGCGCCAAGTCTGCGCTCGACAGCCTATCGTCGCTGTCGCCGCCGCGCACCGTGAAGTGAGTGGCCAGGCGCTCTTCGCTTTCATCTGTAAAGAGACTCGACCGCAACGTCTTGGTAATGGCGACAAATACCTCTGGTTTGGGCACTGGTAAAACTCCCTTTGCGCTGGCTGGGCAAGCAAGCCGTCAACTCTTTCGTATGCTACCAGACTCGCTTGCGCGGTGCGGTTAGTCTTTGCCGTGGCACTCAAAAGAGATTGCGCATCTCTTGACGATAGGGAAGTCTCTTTATATGCTACTTCTTAAAGTGGGTTTCAAAGTGGAAACAAGGAGGAAGGGTTGTGTCACGAGTATTGCGCGCGTTTAGATTGTTCATTGCAGCGACCGCACTGGTGTTGGTGGCGGCAGCGTGTGCCACTGAGCCGGCTGCGGAACCGGAAATGGCCGAAAAAGAGGAGATGGCGGCCGCGCCTACGGTAAAGATTGGCGTGCTGCTGCCCTTCAGCGGAGCACTCTCGGAGTTTGGCGCGGCGTTCGAGAAAGCGGCCGCGCTGGCTGGAGAGCATCTGGCGGCAGCCGGCTATCCGGTAGAAATCGTCTACGGCGACACTGAGACGAACCCCACGGCAGCCGTGGAGGCGGCCCGCAAGCTGGTGGACGTTGACCAGGTACATGCCTTGGTTGGCGCGGCGGCGAGCAGTTCCAGCTTGGCCGTTGCCGAATCCGTGACCATCCCTAAGGGCGTGCCGCAGATTTCTTACGCTTCCACGTCACCGCTGCTCACCATCCTGCCCGCCGATGAGGGCCAGGACTTCCTCTTCCGCACCGTGCCGTCGGACGCGCTCCAGGGCGTGGTGCTGGCCGGTGTGGCGGTGGAACAGGGGTATAAGAACGTCGCTATTCTCTACGTGAACAATCCCTACGGCCAGGGCTTGAAGGATAACTTCCAGGCGGCATTCGAGGCCGCGGGCGGCACCGTGAGCGCCGCCGTGCCCCACGATGAAGCGGAAGCCACCACCTACGTGGCTGAGTTGCGCAAAGCAATCGAAGGTGAACCGGAAGTGCTGCTGGCGCTGAGCTACGCCGGCCACGCCACCATCTACTTGCGTGAAGCCATCGAGAACGACTTCATCACGAAGTTCCTCTTCGTGGACGGCACCAGGTCGGAAGAGATCATCAAGGCCGTCGGCGCTGAGAACCTCGAGGGTATGCTCGGCACGGCCCCCGGCTCTGCTGAGACGCCGTCACTCGAACTCTTTACGGCTGACTATCAGGCCAAATACGGCGAACTCCCGCCGCTGCCGTTCATGACGAATGTCTACGACTCAATCGTCATTGCGGCCCTCGCAGCCCTGGCGGCTGAGGTCTCCGGCGCTGAGGTCACCCCCGCGGCGGTGCGTGACATGCTGCGCACGGTTGCCAATCCGGACGGTGACACCGCGGCAGCAGGCGCGGCCGGCGTGAAGGCCGCCGTCAAGACGCTGCGCGCGGGCGGCAGCATCAACTACGAAGGCGCGGCCGGCGCGCATGACTTCGATGCCAACGGCGACGTGGTCACGCCCATCGAGGTCTGGAAATATGCCGGCGGCACCATCGAGAGTGTCCGCACGGAGGAAGTCACGATAGAGTAGCTTCTACACTGTCAAAGTTGCTTGATATTAGCAGAGGGCTGGCGTTATGCCAGCCCTCTGCTTTTTTGTGACAATTTTGATTCAGGGCAGTTGCATTCCTTATAGGCAACAACGAAACCGTTCGTGCTGAGCTTGACAGTCCTGAGCACTTCGACAAGCTCAGCACAGGCCTGTCGAGGGGTCGAAGCATGAACGGTTTCATGCGCTTCCCTCTCCAACCCCCATTGTTCGCAAAACCGTAGCGCGTGGGCTTGTCAACCGCTCCGCCGCAAGCGTAAGGCCAGCCATGCGGCTGGGCAATTGTTCCGGTAGCGCAGGTTTGCAACCTGCGACATCTCTGCGTGATATTGGGCGATGGCCTATCCGAAGGGCCGAGCACAGGTTACAAACCTGTGCTACCCGTTACCTTATACGTCGATGGATGGGCGCTTTATCATCGCCAAGCTTCTGCTGCGAAAGAACTCATGCTCTTGATCTTCGACAGGCCTGTGCTGAGCTTGTCGAAGTGCTCAGGGCAGGCTGACACAGCGCGGGCGGTCCCATTTGATTCCAACCCCTTCAAGTGTCTTTCCACCAAACCGTAGCGCGGACTCCCCTCCCCCTCCCGACGACCCGTGCGCTACTATCCTATTCCCTCTCCCAAGACTGGGAGAGGGCCGGGGTGAGGGTAGAACGTTGAAACTGCCCGTCGCGCGTGTAAGGCAAGCCAGAACGTTGTAGCGCGGGGGCTTGTCCCCCGCTCCGCCGCAAGCGTGAGGCAAGCCATGCGGCTAGGCAATTGCTCCGGTAGCGCAGGTTTGTAACCTGCGGCTTCCTCTCGAGAGATTGGGCAGTAACCCCAATGCGAAAGGTTGAGCAAATGCCGGTTGCGAGTTTGAGGCAACCCAGACATAAAGCACCCAACACCCCGCACAGTCTATAATCGAAAGAGTACGAAGCAGCCTAAGCCAATTCATCAAGAGCGAACTTGAGCAGAGGAGAGACCACCGCATGACGACCAAGACTCAATACGGCAAGATGACGTGGCCGGAGATCAAGGAAGCGGCGGCGCAGAGGCGTGTGGCCCTGCTGCCCACGGGCTGCATCGAGGACCACGGCCCGCATTTGCCGCTGGACGTGGACGTGCTGCTCCCCACCACCATCTGCGAGCGGGCGGCGGAACTGGTGCCGGACCAGTGCGTGGTAGTGCCGGCGGTGGCCCACGGCTACGACCCGCACCACCTGGACTTTCCCGGCGTGATCCACGTGGATGGCGATGTGTTCGTGCGCTACCTCGTGGACATCTGCAAGTCGCTCATTCACCATGGCTTTACGCGCATCATCATGCTGAACGGTCACGGCAGCAATACGGCCTTTACCGAGGTTGCCGCTCGCTTGGCGGTGATCGAAACTGAGGGCGAGGGGCTCGTGTACGCCATGAACCACTGGGGCATCGCCGAGGTGCGCAAGGTGGTGGCCGAACTGCGCGATTCCCCCCACGGCGGTATGTCGCATGGCGGCGAACTGGAAACGAGCCTCTACCTGGCCATCGATCCCGACAATGTCTACATGGACAAGGCCGCGGCGGAGATCCCCCCGGACCTGCCCATGAGCCTCGGGGGGTGGAACGACCTCGTTGCCGGCCGCGCCGAGGAGGCCAACCACGCGGTAGCCATGCCGTTCTGGAGCACGTTTTCAAAGACGGGCGTGCGCGGCGATCCGACGGTGGCTACCGCCGAAAAAGGGAGGAAATTCCTGGAAGCCGGGGCGCGCGGGCTGGCCCAGATGGTCACGGACCTGCGGGAGCTCGAAGTCAACCCGCGCGTGGACCGTCACTAGTACTGTTTCCCGGGTCAATATGGTAGTTAGATCAGCTCCGCATTTTCCCCTCTCCTGGGGGAGAGGGCTAGGGTGAGGGCGAATGAGCAGTGCGCGGTCAAATCGGAGAGACACTAGCGTCGAATCGCCCCATTTTCAATTGCCAAGTTATCTGTCCAACGCACTAGTGCCTCAAGAAGGAGTACCGCCACTTGAAGACCTCCTCTTCTGAAACGTCGGTAGAGACCCAGTCCCGTCAATCCAGCGAAAAGTCTGGTCTCCGTCATTCCAGCGACGAGTCCGATCTCCGCCAATCCAGCGAAGAGTCCGACCTCCGTCATTCCGGCGAAAGCCGGAATCCATCTTCTCTTCCCGGCAACACCCGCGAGTGCGTCGTCGTCCTCGACTTCGGCTCCCAATACAGCCCGCTCATCGTGCGCCGCATCCGCGAATGCGGCGTCTACGCCGAACTCATGCCCTATGACGTGGACGAAGACACGCTCCGCGCACTCAATCCTCGCGCCTTGGTGCTCTCCGGCGGCCCATCCAGCGCTTACGCGCCCGGCGCGCCGCACCCGCAGCCATACGTCTGGCAGGGCGGTCTGCCGGTGTTGGGCATCTGTTACGGCATGCAACTCATGGCCCAGGCGTTAGGCGGCAGCGTGGAGCCTGCCGCGCGGCGCGAGTACGGCCACGCCATGATCCACGCGGAGGAGTCCGGCGGTATTTTTGCCGACCTCGCGTCCGACCAGGACGTGTGGATGAGCCACGGCGACCACATCACCGCGCTGCCGCCGGGCTTTGCGGTGCTGGCGTCTTCGGCCAATTCACCCATCGCCGCCATGGGCAACGCGCAGGGCATGATCGGCATTCAGTTTCACCCGGAGGTGGCGCACACGCCTGAAGGCATGGCGATCATACGCAACTTTCTCTTTCAGGTCTGCGGCCTGCGCGGCGACTGGACGCCCGCCGCCTTCATTGACGAGGCGGTAGCGGACATTCAGCAGCAGGTGGGCGACCAGCGGGTCATTTTGGCGCTCTCCGGCGGTGTGGATTCCACCGTGGCGGCGGCGCTGCTGCACCGGGCTATCGGCGACCGGCTGATCAACGTCTTCGTGGACAACGGCCTGCTGCGCCTCAACGAACCCGATTGGGTGGAAGAGAGCCTCACGCGCCTCGGCATTCCGGTGCGTCGCGTTGACGCCCGCGCCCGTTTCTTGGATGCGCTGGCCGGCGTCACCGACCCGGAGCGGAAACGCCGCATCATTGGCGAGACGTTTATTAACGTCTTTGAGGACGAGGCCCAACGCCACGCGCCGGTGGACTTCCTGGCCCAGGGCACCATCTATTCCGACGTGATCGAGAGCCGCGCGCCGGATTCCAAAGCCGCCGCCCGCATCAAGAGCCACCACAACGTGGGCGGCCTGCCGGACACCATGCGCCTCACGCTCGTCGAACCCCTGCGCAAGCTCTTCAAGGACGAGGTGCGCACCGTCGGCGAGGAGCTGGGCCTGCCCCATGAGCTCGTCTGGCGGCACCCGTTCCCGGGACCGGGTCTCGCCGTGCGCGTGCTCGGCGCGGTGACGGAGGAGAAGCTGCACATTGTGCGTCTGGCGGACGCAATCCTCACCGAGGAACTCCGCGCTGCCTCGCTATATGAAAAATACTGGCAGGTGCTGGCCGTGCTGCCCGACGTGCAGAGCGTCGGCGTGATGGGCGACGAACGCACCTACGACCACCTGGTCGCCCTGCGCGCCATCGAAAGCCAAGACGCCATGACCGCCAACTGGGCCCGCATCCCCCACGACGTGCTCGCCCGCATCTCCAGCCGCATCGTCAACGAAGTCCCCCACGTCAACCGCGTGGTCTACGACATCACCAACAAACCCCCAGCCACAATCGAGTGGGAGTGAGTAGTTGCACGAGTCAGATAGAGACTACGAGGGTGGCTCTTTGTGAATGGTAATCCAGTCAGCCGTAAACTCTATGATTTCTTGCACTTCACTATATGTTAATGTTCGTACGTCTCGATTGATTGAGAATCGATGGGCTGACGGCGGAACATGCCGAAATATAGTGAATTGAGAGCCGTGTGGCTGCCACGTAAATCGGTGAATGTCGTCGCTAATGCTGAAGCCTTCTAAGTTGCCCCGCTTGTTCTTCTTCCATTCGTAATCAGTTAGAGTAAAACGCACGGCTTCCTCTTCAAAGACTAGAAACTGTTTCTTTGGGACGTTTCTTACCAACACAACAACCCTTAGGTCGTTGAACTCGGCAAAGGACTCGTCTACGCGCGCATTCCAAATGGATAGGACAGCATTGCCTGTTTCAGAAATATCTATAAGCGGGTCAGAAATGTCAAGGGAGTAGTTCGGTGAATTGCGCCCTGAGATTAGCCTAACTTTCTTTTGTGTAAATGGCTTTCCGCTCTTTACAGTTTTTACCGACCAAGCGCAGTCTTTGAGCACTACATCGGCGACGCCTAGCGGACTGCTCCTGTCCTCGCCGCCAACTGCATTGGCGAAAATCATGCCAAAGTCATCACCGGAAATGTCGGCATTTCCAATCGCAATTCGGTGAATCAATTGCTGCCCTACTTTGCGCAGCACTTCATCGGGTAGTTGTCCCAATGGGTACGGACCACTTCGCCTCTGCGCTGATCCTCTTAGTCGCGGCGCTCTCGATGACACCAGCTATCCCCTTAATTGCCGATCGAACCAGCGGTACCGGTACAGCATTTCCCGCTTGTTTACGGGTTTGCGAGTCATTGCATACGATTTCGAAGCTGTCAGGGAACCCTTGAAGCCTCAGCATTTCTCTTGGAGTAAGGCGCCTCTCACCATCCACCAACAAGTAGTTATAGGAGGCACCTGCTCTTAGCGCACACGACCAAGGGTAACTTGAAATGTTACCTGCTTTGTTCTCGTGCCAGATGGCTGGTTTGTGTTTTGCCACATGCTTCTTGTGCCGCTTTTCCCGAATTCGATCAGAGACGAAATACTTGGTGTCAGGGGTATCTTCGAGGATTTCGCTCAGCGGCAGCATCGGAACCGGCTCCTCCGGCCAAGGAAACGCTCCTAAAGACGTGAGAGACCCTACTATAATCGTCCTCTCACGCTTTTGCGGTAAACCAAAATCCAACGCATTGAGTACGCGATATTCCACATCGTAGCCCAGTGACTCGAGATCGTGGAGAATTCTGCGCATAACTGCGCCATTCTGCAAGGTAACCAGTTGCTTGACATTTTCTAATACAAATCCTAGTGGACGCTTGGCATCCAAAATGCGGACAATCTCCAAGAAAAGCGTTCCTCTAGGGTCTGCGAAGCCGTCTTTCTTGCCAATTATTGAGAACGGCTGGCACGGGAAGCCCGCAAAGAGCAAGTCATGTTTGGGAATTTCGGCTGGCTGGACTCTTGTAATGTCTCCCAATGGCAGTAGCCCAAAATTGTACGCATATGCTGTACGTGCCTCTTCGTCAATGTCGCAGGCAAATACACACTCCATACCAAGGCTTGCGGCGGCAAGGTGAAAACCTCCGATACCACAGAACAAGTCAATATACGAGAAAGGATACCGGCGTGGTGGAGAGGAAGGTTCTCCTACAGTAGCGCTGGGACGGCCCAATAGAGAATCCATAGAATCAAGCCTCGCGAGAGTGCCTCGCGTGCTGCACACGTTCCCGCACAGTACGCAAGTCCGCTAGCTCATGTTCCCATATTCTCAGCACGTGCCAGCCCAAGTCTCTCAAAGCGATTGCATTCGCTTTGTCTCTTTCGGCGTTTCGGCGGACTTTAGCGTCCCAATAGTCTTGCGAAGATGAAGGCCGCCGGTAGCAATCGGGACAGCCGTGCCAAAAACAGCCGTCAATGAATACGCTTAGACGTTCAGTCTCAAACACCATATCCGGCTTTCCTGGCAAGTTTGATGGCCGCAGCTTCCACCCGCTAATGCCTGCTCCAGCCAGTGACGACCGAAGCTTTCGCTCAGTTGACTTATTGTCTCCTGAGCGAACCGACCGCATGATCCTTGACCGCGTGTCCTTGGAAACTTTGTCCATTTCCGCCTGCCTTCACCGTGACTACAGTGTAGAAAGGCAGGCTTGGCTAGTCAAGTTTGAAACCCGCTGAGGAATGTGTAGGATACTCTATGGCTAACCAGTGTACTGGAAACAATACGAGACCAGAGCACTCAATCTGCAAGGGCAAGAACAAAGAGAGCACATTAGTGGAAAGAGGAAAGAAGAGAAGCAAGAACAAAAGGGTAAGAGAAAGCAAGAAAAGAGTAAGAAAACAAGAGAGAAAGTGCTTGACGAAGGATTGGGCAATCGGCTAAAGTGAAGAAGAGGCAGGGAAAACAGGAGCCGTGTCCAGCGAGCGAGCCTGTTTGCCTTGCCTCTCCTAAAGCAGAACCGGGCCAATACCACTAGACCGCCCTTTAGCGGCTAACACCACTGGCCCCGGTGCTCTGCTTTCGATTCTATCATGGTCAGCATTGATTTTCAACGGGTGAAGTGCCATGAATGCAAACATTGATGAACTAAAAGCATCAATCCGCTCAGCCAAAGTGGAACTTGAAGAATCAGAAGCCAAATGCATAGCCTTACGCTCTTACATTGATGGACAGGAGGCTATGTTAAGGTTTCTGATGCGAGGCTACGCCGATGTCGACAAGGTCTCCGTTAGAGAAGCTGTCCTTGCTGTGCTACGCAACAATGCTGGCATGGAAATGACCACAAGGCTTATATCTGAGTCTGTGGATTGGGAGAGCACTGGCTCCAAGGCAAGAAACAAACAGAATGCCGTTGATGGTGCGATTAGTGCCTTGGTAAAACGAGGAGAGCCAATTGAAAAGGCTGGGGTCCGTACTTGGAGATGGGAAGGAGAAGAGGAAGTCGTCGAAGAGACAATTGACCCAGACGACTTACCTTTCTAAGCACTCGCACGGGGAGGATGCGGACATGTCCAATGGAGACAAGAAATAGTTCAAAGGAAGGTGTTATATGGCAAGCAAAAGAAGCAATAAGGAAGTCACTTCCAAGAAGGCCGCGTCGGCAGCAGCGAAGGTCTTGCGTGATCCAAAGTCTTCCAAGGCGGCCAAGTCCGCTGCTGGATCTGCATTGACTCAGCGGCCCAACAAGAAAAAGAGCAAGTAAAACTTGTGCTCACAGCGACTGAATCCAGAGAGCCGCAGGCTGAGGCTTTGGTGGAAGCACTTAGCGAGTTCCTTAGCGTAATCAGGCAGAATTTCGCTACAAAGGCCGAACTCAAGAGCCTTGAGTTACGCTTGGTTCTTTGGATGGTTGGAATAATGCTCGCCACTGCCGGCTTAGTGGTCACGTCGTTCTTCGCGATCGTGAATTTTCTCGTCTAGGCCGGCAAACCCTATGCTGTACGCCAGTTAGCCTGTCTTTACGTCGCGGCCAAGCTCGCTTCCATGCGGCGGCCGAGGGCGTGGACGCCGAGGAGGAACACGGCGCAGATGGCGAAGCCGATGGCGAGCTCAATCCAAACGTCGGCGAGGCCCGCGCCGCGGATGGCGATGTCGAACAGCGGCGAGAGGAAGTAGTAGGTAGGGAAGATCTTCGCGATCCACTGGGGCAGGTTGGGCCAGATGAAGAAGATGACGGGCGCGAGCAGGACGATAGCGCCGCTCTTCCAGATGGTGTAGAGCGCCTTGGTGTCTTTGGCGAACGAGCCGAGCATCAGGCCGACCTCGGCCGCCATGAGCGTCGCCAGCACAAGCACGAGCAGCAGCGCGGCGGTGTTTGTGCCGAGCGCGCCGTTCAACGCCAGCGTGACCGTGCCGGTGGCCATGGCCAGGATGAAGCCCAGCGCGCCCTTGGCGAGCAGCACGTCGCCCAAGCTGGTCGGCGTCACGAGCAGCGCGGTGAGCGTTCTCTTTTCCTTTTCTTCCACGAGACTGGTCGCCGGTGTCAAAGCCCCCGCGATGAGCACCGCCATGAGCACGATCAGCGGCAGCAGGCGTGACACGAGCGGCACTGACTCGCCGTCGCCGACGGTGACGGTTTCCACCTCAATCGGCGCGGGAGAGCCCGCCACTTCCCGGATGAGGTCAACCATCGTCACGCCCAGCACGACGCGGTTCGAGGCCAGGCTCTGCCCGCCGAAGAAGAACTGCACGTTGGGCATCTGGCCGGCCTGCAAGGCGCCGTCAAAGCCCGTGGGCAGCACGAGGCCGGCGTCGAGATCGTTGTTCTCCACCATCTGCATCAAGACCGCGGCGGATTCCGGAAACTGCACCTGAACACCGTCAATGTCGCGGGCGTTGCGGACGATCTGCGAATCGCCCTCGTCCACAATGCCGAGCCGGGGCGCGGGGTCGAACAGGCTGCCGAACACAACGCGAATGAGGAGCGTGAGAATCACGGGCAAGGCAATGGCGTAGAGAAAGATAGGCGAGCGCGGTCCGACGCCCAGGTCCTTGCGCAAGAGGTGTAGCGCGTGCACGCCGATCATGGTTATTCCGCCTTTCCGATAACTCCGTGTAGCGCGGGGGCTTGTCTTCCGCTCTTGGCTCTGAACTCAATCCTCTTATGCTGCTCTCGCCGTTCACCCTTCGACAGGCTCAGGGCGAACGGCTATTGGCTAAGTCATTGTTCTTCCGGGCCTTACATCCAGGCAAGAGATTTGCGTTGCGCGGGGGATGGTCCCGCGCCTGACTACTATACTGTTCTGACTTGACAATTTAGGAGGGATTCCCGCTTTCGCGGAAATGACGATTCTTCGCTCCGCCTCACTCAAAGCGTCTCTACTCTCCTCTTGAGAATAACCAGACCCGCCGCGAAGGCGACCACGCACCACCCCAGCGCCAGGCCGAGGTGGGGCAACACTTCCGGCCAGCCGGCGTTGTACGCGCTGGCCTGCACGACCGCTTGGACTAATCCATACGACGGCAAGACCTTAACCCACGCCGCGGCCGAACCGGGAAAGAGCACCGCAATCGCCGGAATCATCAACGGGATCATGAACGCCATGCCGTAGAAGAGCGTTTCGATGAAGTCCTTGCCCGCCGCGCCCGCAATCAGGCCGCAGCCGGTCACCAGCACCGCGCCCAGCAGGACCGCGCAGAGCAGGATGAGCGGTTGGTTGGCAAAGGAACCGATAATAAGCAGCAGGAGCACGGCTTGCGCGAAGGCCATGCCCGTTCCCAGGATACCTTTAGCCGCCAGGAAGTCCGAGACGCGCGTCGGCGAAACCAGGACAGCCGTTACCGTGCGCGCCTGAATCTCGGTGGCTACCAGTGAGCTAAGCGCAAACGTCTCGATAATCAACGCCAGAAAGGCAAAGAGCGGCCGGATCTTCTCGCGAAACGGCACCTGGTCGCCCACGCGGTCTTCGCCGAGCACGATCACCTCGCGATTGGGATCGGCCACCGGCAGCGGATTACCCGACAAGGCGTAGGCGATCTCGCGCACAAAGCTTTCCATAGCGCCGCGTAGCTCCACGGGCACGTTGGCGTCCACGTAAACCCGCACCGTCGTCTGCTGTCCGGCGGCGACCCGCTGCAGAAAATCGTCGGGGAAGGCCAGACCAATGGCGAGCGGCTCCTCCGGCTCCACGTCACCCATGCCGAGGGCCGCCTCCAGCGCCGCAACGGTTTCAAACTGCACAAGCTCAATCCCTGCGCCCTGGTCTCCCATAGCCGCCGCGAAGATCTCGTCCATGCCGGTCTGGTGTATGCCAACGGTGAACGACTCGGTGACGCTGCTCGGCATCAGCCAGAACGCAACGCCGTAGATCACAATGCCTATGACGGTGATCACCACGAAGAAGCGCTCGCGGCTGTACTCGCGCAGGTCCTTGCGGAGAATTGCCCAAATGATGGCGGCGCGTGAGACTTGGGCGCTCATTCGTGGGTTCCTCCGCCTGTCATACCTGCAAATGATGACAAGTCCTTGACAGAATCTTCTGACGCAAGACAGCGTTGACAGTTTCTGTCATTCCGAGCGTAGCGAGGAATCTAGGGCCCACGCTTTTCACAGTGTAATGGCAACAGCATTCTAGATTCCTCACTCCGCTGCGCTCCGTTCGGAATGACAATTGCAATGGCATTTATGACGCTAGGTCCACCGCTCTTTCTGCCAAATCTATCAACGAATTACCTGACATATCCAAGACCTGAAACCTGCGGCGGTGTGTCTCGTCTCTATTGGCTCGCTACTCTTGCAGCCCCCTGCCGGTCAGGGTGATGAAGACGGCTTCCAGTGTCGCCTCTTCCGTATGGATGGTCAGCAAGCCCTCCATGCCCACCACCGCTTTCAGTTGGTCCCCGGTATCGCTGGCGTCCAGCGGCACCACCTGCTCGCGGATCTCCCCGTTGGCGCGGGTACGCACCCGCACGGAACGCTGGCCGTGGGCGAGCTTGAGGTTCTCCGGCGTGTCAAGGGCCGCAATCTTACCGTCGTTGATGAAGGCCACGCGGTCCGAGAGCTTGTCGGCCTCGTCCATGTCGTGGGTGGTGAGCAGGATCGCCGCGCCGCGCTCGGCTTCTTCCTCGATCACGCGCCGGATGGCCTGCGAGGAGACCGGATCGAGCCCATCGGTCGGCTCGTCGAGGAAGAGTACATCGGGATTGTTCAGCAGGCACCGGGCGACCATGAGCCGCTGCTGCATGCCTTTGGAATACCCCTTCACGCGGTCGTCGGCGCGGTCGGCCAGTCCCACCCGCTGCAGTAAGGGCGTGGGGTCGAAGTCGCGTATCCCAAAGAGCCTCGCGAAGAAGCGCAAATTCTCCTTGGCGGAGAGATTGAGGTAGAGGTTCTTCTCTTCAAAGCACACGCCGATGCGGCCCTGAATGGCGTCGCGTTCTTTCGCAACATCCATGCCGAGAATGGCAATGTCGCCGCTCTGCGGGCACATCTGGCCGGTGAGCAGCTTGATGGTGGTGGACTTGCCCGCGCCGTTCGGACCGAGAAAGCCCATCACCTCGCCCTGGGCAACGCTGAAGCTGACGTCATCCACCGCCTTCACATCGCCGTACGCATAACTGACGCCCTCAACGCGAATGGCTTCATCGCTCATGGGAATTGTCTCTCCTTCGCCTGCAGAGGAGCGGGATGTTTAGGCCCTACGAGGGCTGCCCTCAGTCCGTCATTCCCGCGCACGTTCGCCCCCGCACGGGGGCACGGAATCCATCTTCTATTCTCACCCTAAAGCGGAACGCCATCCCGGCAGCGAACTAGCCCTCCGCGCTACCGGGCGACCATCCATCCGTCATTCCCGCGCAAGCGGGAATCCATCTTCTATTCTCACTTCGAAAGCAGAACACCATGTTGCCGGAGGACAAGCCCCCACGCTACTTAGGTCTCTTCCGCTTCTTTGGGTTAGCCGATGTGTCCTACGTTTCGTGAAACCGGCTCATGCATTGTCCCGGGCCTCAATTACGTAGACTCTAACACGAAAGATTCAATACACCAGTAACAAACTCCCAAATCGCTGCGTTTACGTCTTCCTCGCCAAGCGTCGCGTCTACCACCCGCCAGCGGTCCGGTTCGGCCTCAGCGAGAGCGTGATAGCCGGCAGCGACTCTCCGATGAAAGTTCAGATCAAGGCTGTCCATGCGATTGGTCGAACCGTCGCCACCGGCGCCGAAGCGACGCCGCAAACCATCCTCCACGGGCAGATTGAGCAGAATCGTCAGATCGGGCAGCAGGCCGCCGGTGGCAAAGGCATTGATTGTACGCAGCGTTGCCAGGTCCTGTCCCCGCGCATAGCCCTGGTACGCAAAGGTCGAATCGCTATAGCGGTCGCAGACGACGATTCGCCCGGCAGCGAGGGATGGCCGGATGACCTCATGCACGAGCTGCGCGCGGGCGGCGCACATGAGCAGCGCCTCGGTATGCGGATTGATCTCGACGTTCTGCCGGTCCAACACCACGGCGCGGATGCGGTCGCTGATGGGCGTGCCGCCGGGTTCGCGGGTGGTCACCACCGCGCGTCCGGCCTGCCGCAGCCGGTCGGCAAGCCGCTCCACCTGCGTGGTCTTGCCGGAACCCTCAACGCCTTCGAACGTTATGAAGCAGCCTTGCGGTGTGCTTACCATGCAGCTTCCGATCCGCTTTTCCATCTACAGTGTCATTTCGAGCGCAGCGAGAAATCTAGAATGCCAGCGACTGAGTTTCCTCGTCGCTTTGCTCCTCGGAATCATGAGTGTTGAGTAATTCGTTGACAGAATCTCTCATCCGCTTGACCGTGTTGAAAGTACAAGTCATTCCGAGCGCAGCGAGGAATCAAGGGTTCTTTCGGTAGTGATTTGTCAGGCTTACAGCTCTAGATTCCGCGCTCTTAGCGACACTCCGCTACGCTCCGTTCGGAATGACATGCAAGCGGGTCGGACACCGTCCTGAACGTTGGTCTTCTCTCCAGCAATTCTGTCAACGAATTACGTGACATCAACAGGGAATGACATGAATAGGACACGCTACGCTACACACCCGCTAACGCCCGCGCAGCTTGGATGAGGGCCTGCACGCGCGCCTCACTTTCCGCCTCGGCGTAGATGCGCATGATGGGCTCCGTACCGGAAAAACGCACGCACACCCAAGCGCCGTCTTGCAACGTAAAATGAAACCCGTCCCCGGTGCGGCGGTTGACGACGTCGCCGTTCGCGAGCTTGGTCGGCTCGCAAGCTTGGAGGCGCGCCGCGATGTTTGCGCGTTCCTCCTGCGGAAAGTCCAGGTCGAGGCGGTCGTAATGGTGCGGCCCCACCATGTCAAACAAATGCTCCACCAATTCCGAAGGCGACCGTCCGGACTGCACCACGTAGTCCAGCAAGAACAGCCCCGCCAAGATGCCGTCGCGCTCCGGCACGTGGCCGCGGAAGGCATAGCCGCCGCTTTCCTCACCGCCCAAGAGGGCATTGGTCTCCAGCATCTTGGGGGCCACGTACTTGAAGCCCACGGGCGTCTCGTACACGGGCACGTCAAAGCGCTCGCCCAACCGGTTGAGCATGCCGCTGGACGTGAACGTCTTGACGATCGGGCCGCGCTGTCCGCGCACCTCCAGCAGATAGAGCGCCAGCAGCGACATGACGGTAAGCTGGTTGAGGAACCGGCCCTTTTCATCGCAGGCGCCGAGCCGGTCGGCGTCGCCGTCGGTAGCTAGGCCCAACTGCGCGCCCATCCTGGGCACAAGGCCGCAGAGATCCTGTAGGTTGCCGGGAATCGGCTCCGGATTGTGCAGACCGGGGAACATGGGGTTGCGTTCGTTGTGCAGATCGTAGACCCCCAGGGTGCCGCGATGGAGAATATTGCTGAACCAGTCGCGACCCGCGCCATACATGGCGTCCACCACCAGCGTACCGGCCCAGGCGCGGAGGCCTTCGAGATCAACCAACCGGCCGATGTCCGCCACGTAGTCGGGCGCGGGGTCGAATTGCCGGCAAAGTCCCTCTGCCTGCGCCTGCGCAAGGGGCATCGAGCGAATGTCGCGCGGCTGCAACCCGCCAAGGGCTTGTTCGACCTGGGCCAGTTCCTCCGGCGGTGTCGCGCCGCCGTACGCCGACCGCACCTTATAGCCCTGGTAGGCGAATGGATTATGGCTCGCCGTCAGCGTAATGCCGCCGCCGGCCTGGCGGTTGACGATGGCGTGGGCGAAGACGGGCGTGGGCGTCGGCGCGTCGGTGAGCGCCACGGGAATGCCGTTGCCCGCCAGGACCTCGGCTGCCGCCGCCGCAAACATCTCGGCATTGAAGCGTGTGTCAAAGGCCACCACGAAGCCGCGTCCGGCCTCCGCAGGGTGCGCTTCCAGCCAGTATTGGGCCACCGCCTGCGTCAGCAAGCGCACGTTTTCTACGGTGTAGTCCGCACCAATGATGGCGCGCCAGCCGTCGGTGCCAAACTTGATTGGTGCTGGTTCCATGCGAACTTGGTTACTCCTTGCCAGCGGCGGCAGTGCAATCTTCAGGGTGTTGCGGTTAATCCGGGCGAGAATCTCTCCTCAATGGTACACCTATGCGAGTTCGCCCTCATCCCAACCCTCTCTTCAGGAGAGCTGACAGCGGTACGCAAATGTCATTCCTGTAAGAGTTGACTAATTCGTTGACAGAATCTCATTATCACTACAGGAAATCGACCGTACCTGTCATTCCGAGCGGAGCGTCGCTCAGAGCGCGGAATCTAGAGATGTTGGTTTTGCGGGGCGGTGCTTCAGAGTCCCCGCTCTTGGCGTCACTCCGCTCCGACCGGCATGACATGTGAAGTCGATTGTGGATTAAATATCCCTGAAAACGCATGAGGAGGAAACATACACGGAGGCCGGCTATGCGCCAAGACTACATTGCACGGCGCTAGGTGGTAGCGCGCACCTGGTCCCGCCAGTAGTTCAAAGTGTCTTCTAGTGTTTGTTCCAGAGGAGTAGCGGCACGCCAGCCTGTCTGGGTCTGAAGCGCGCGCGGGTCGGCCTGTAGGACCGGCAAGTCGCCTGTCCGGAAGAGGGCAGGATCTGTTTCCACTTCTATGTCTACGCGGGCGAGCCGCAGCATGATCCGCAGCATCTCGTCAATTGATCGGGCCGTGCCCGAGCCGATGGTGTAAACCGCGCCGGGTGTTCTCTTTTCCAGCGCCAGCCAGTAGGCCCGGGCGATGTCACGGACGTCGGTAAAGTCGCGTTTCGCGCTCAAGTTTCCCACGTGCAGAGTCGGCTCTGCCAAACCCGCCTCCATCTTTGCGATCTCTTGCGCGAAACGGGCGATGACGTAGTCCGGCGCTTGGCGTGGGCCGATGTGGTTGAACGGCCGCACCCGCACAATATGGAGACCGTGGCTCTGCCAGTATTGCAATGCCAACATGTCCTGCCCCACCTTGCTCACCGCGTACGGATCGGCGGGCCGCAACGGCGTTGACTCGTCTACGGGCAGGTCCTCTTCCTCCACCATGCCGTGAACGTGGCTCGAACTTACCGCGAGCAGCCGCGCCGCCGGCACGTGCTGCTGCATGGCGAGGATGACATTCAACTGCCCGAAGACATTGGTGGCAATCGTCGCCGCCGGGTCTTGCCACGCGGTGGGCACATGGGCCTGGGCGGCCAGATGGAAGATCCAATCGGGCGCGATGTCGGCGAGGGCGGCGTTGATGCTCGGCCTATCCGTAATGTCCGCAGTGCGAAGATGAACGCGCTCGCCGAGATGCGCGAGATTCGGATGAGGACCCGGCGCTTGCGTCAAGCCCCATACCTCAACCTCCCGCGCCACGCACAAATCCGCCAAATGGCTGCCCGCAAAGCCGGAAATGCCGGTAATGAGTACGCGCATGGGAAGGGAGTTCTCAATTATATGCAGGTAGCGCAGGCCCTTCGACAAAGCCTGTGCTGAGCCTGCCGAAGTGTTCAGAACGTGCTTGCGACCTGCGCCTCGTGGTAGGTTCCTGTGGCGATTATACGTGGCAGTTAACAGCAGCGGCAAACGCGCGTTGAAAGACGGCTGGGGTAATCTGCACGCGTTCTGAGTGAGTATGCGCACTGGGCTTTTGGGTAGGACATTATTCCGCTGTGTAGGGGCAGCCCTTGTGGCTGCCCTCTTGTGTTAACCCTGTTTCGTTGGGGCAGACCTTGTGGCTGCCCTCTTCAATTCACGGTAATCTCGGAGGGCAACCACGAGGGTTGCCCCTACCAGGATATGCAACGCAGGATTAATGTATGCGGTCATTCTTCTTTACCGGGGCCTCACAGCCTCTGCGCCGGATGATCCTGAATTCGCCAGACGGGATATAGTCTTGTAACCGCGGAGCTCCGCAGCGTAGGGGCAGTCCTTTTGGCTGCCCTCTCCTATTCGCGCAAATCTCGGAGGGCAACCACGAGGGTTGCCCCTACCAAGATTCGCATTATAGAGCCACTGGTAACAGCAGGCCTCAACACTCAGACGTCTACAACTTCTGCGCTGCATAGAGGTCTTGGAAGAGTCCCGGCTGCGCGACCAACTCTCGTGGTGCGCCCACTTGGACCAGCCTGCCTTCGTCGACTACCAGGATGTTGTCGGCGCTCATCACGGTTACCAGTCGATGCGCCACGACGATGGTGGTCCTACCGCGCCGCGCCGTTTCCAGGGCCGCGCGTACCTTCTGGTCGGTGAGCGCGTCCAAGGCAGACGTCGCCTCGTCGAGCAACAGGATACGGGGCTGTTCAAGAATGGCGCGACAGAGCGCGAGGCGTTGGCGTTCGCCCCCGGATAGCGCAAGGCCGCGTTCCCCGACAAGGGTATCGTAGCCCTGCGGCAGCGATTCGACGAAGTCGTGAAGCTGCGCTGCCTTCGCCGCCGCAACAACGCATTCGTGCGGTACCTCGCGGGACGGGTACACAAGGTTCGCATAGATGCTGTCGTTCCATAAAAAGACATCCTGCGGTACAAGCCCGATCATCCCGCGCAGGTGCGGCAGCGGCAACGACGCGATATCCATGCCGTCCACGCGAATTTCGCCGGAGCGGGGTTCGTAGAAACGCAGCAAGAGATCGAACACCGTACTCTTGCCGCCGCCGCTCGGCCCCACGACGCCGATGAACGCGCCGGGTGCGACCCGAAAAGAAACGTCCTCCAACCCAAAACCATCACGGCCGTAGTCGAAACAGACTTTGGTGAAATCAATGGCAGCTCCGCTGGTGCCGGCGGATTCCTTGAAAACCACTGCCGCGTCAGAGTCCATTCGTGCTGAGCCAGCTGATCCCTTGGCAGTCACCGCCATGTCAGCATCCGCTCGTACTGAGCCTGTCGAAGTACGAGCGGATGCCTGCAAAGCTAGTGATGAATGCGCAGCCGGCTCCTGCAGCGCTTGTCCGACCGGCAGGTTGGGGTCCGGTCCGGCTAACCGGCTTCCCACCTTGCTATTGCCCAACGGCAGGCCGCGCACCGCGTCCTGCGCGGCCGGCGGCGTGTCCTCGCAGGGCAAACTGAGCAACGAGTCGATCCTCTCGGCAGCGGCCTTCGCTTGGCCGGTGCTGATATGACCGTCGAGGATGGTCTTAAACGCCATGTACGCGCGCGGAACATAAAGGATGAAGGCTACCAGTCCGCCGATACTCAACCGACCGTTGATGACCTCGTACGCGCCGTAGCCATACACAAGCCCGACGCCGACGTTCTGGATCAGGTCCATTGGCAACACGCGAGTCAGATTGTGGAAGGTAATGGTCTTCGCCTTGATTCTCCAATCGGCCCTGAGCCAATCCACCCACCGGTCTGTCTCATACGGCTCGCCGGTACCTGCGCGCAGCGCGCGCATACCGGGAATCACGTCGAGCAGGTAATTCATGCCATGTTCTCTGTGCATGATGTGCTCGCGGTCCAGCCCTTCCGCGTAATTCCGCATCCAATGCACCAGTCCCCAGGAAAGCGGAAAGACAATTAGACTTACGAGCAGCAAGCGGATGTTCAGGTAGAACATCACGCCCAGCGTCCCCAACAGCAGAGCGGCGTTCGTGAATATAGGGAGTAACTCATTCGTCACATACACCTCACCGACTTCGCCGCAGACCTTGGTAATCGTGCGGATGATGCGTCCGCTCGCGATCTGCTCCAGATTTCGCATCCGCACGTACAACATGTGATTGAAGAGCGCCTGCCGCAGTGACTGGGAGACCGCTTCACCGATGCTGGCGCGCAGGTAGTTCTGCACCGCTCCGAGCGCCATCGTAATCAAGGGGAATACAACGATCCCTACGAGGAGCGGCACGATGAGCGCGACGTCCGCCGCCGGGATAGCCTCGTCAAACAAACGCTTTAGGAGTAAGGGCGAGATGAGGCTCACGCCCGTGCTTACAATGACAAGCGCGACAATGCCCGCGATAAGATGCCAGTGCGCGCGCAATTGCCGTCTGACAATGTGGTAGGTCTTTTGACTAACTGCGATAGTGTATCCTCCTGAGTTTGCTATTGCTCCGCGGGTTAGAGTGTCCTCCTTTCAAATCATTCCCGTAGCCGAGATCGAGGAACGGCGGCAACGCCGGCTTCAAACTGGGTGGGGTCTAGGACCAAATGCTCTCCTCCTTCTCCGCTTTGACCACCCCAATAGCCCGGACTCTCTACTCCAGCCAATCTCCTCCCCTCCGATCAATCCCGTCTTCATCGCCTTAGTGCAACATTGGGACTAGCGTTCGACCACCGAAACCTCCTCTCTCTGCCTGGAGGGAGACCCTTGCAAAAACCCCATGTAGGCGACAGCACTCTCTCCCGCAACGGCAGAGGATTGGAGTGAGGCTGCACCCGCTTCCACTGCGAGTCTCCACCCTATGACCGCGCCTCTGGATTCCGGCTTCCGCCGGAATGACGATCGCACGCACATGTCCATTTGACCCAGCGCAAACCCCCTCTCCCTTGACGGGAGAGGGACGGGCTGAGGGTGATCCGATCCGTGGTGTACATTGCGGCTACCGTCACCAACCATGAGATTGCAGCGGCCTGCCGCTTTTGCAGGCCACAAACCAGCTAGTATACGCCTCCGGCGAAATCCGTAAAGAAATCGTCAAGAGACCCCCAAATCTAAGGTAAAAGTGCGTGTGTACCGTCAAGGTGGTATACTATAAACACGCTTGAGATAGGCCTTGCTGCAGTGGTTGAAACAAAACAACAAGACACCCGGGTTGATTGCCCGGGTGTCTTTTCGTTTAGCTTGAGAGAGAGTCTTCGAAAGTCACATTTCAATCAGGAACCGGAGCCGGACTCCACCTCTTCTCGCAAATCGACATACAAGACGTCGGCCAACATGCTGTCTCTCATGTGGGGCTTGATGCTGCGGAAGGTGGTGACGTCCACTCTCCGCCCAAAAAGCTCCTCCAAGTAGATGCAGAGGTCCATGTAGCCTTCCAATGTCATACACGCGTCGGCCAATTCCACAAGAACATCCACGTCGCTCTGCGGCGCGGCTTCATCCCGTGCCACCGAACCGTAGAGCGCGATCTTCTCCACGCCGAGGCACCTTAGCTGCCCGCGGTGGGCCTTGAGAATGCGCAACGCACGATACCGTGTCAGCGTTCTTGACGAATCCATCGCAGCGAGCCACTTTCTAGACCAACGAGCCCTGTTACACCAAGGATGGTATACCCTTTGCCGTCAGCTATAAGGAGAGACGCAACGCTGTCCGTCATTCCCGCGCACGCGGGAATCCATCTTCTCTGCGTGCCCTGGACTCCGGCCTCCGCCGGAGTGACGGAAAGTAGCCCAGGCGTTGTGTGGTGCGCCTATGTCCCCACCAGCACCTTAGACTCCAACAGCATATCCAGCAGGCTATCCAAGCCGTCGCGCCACTGCTCTTCCCGGCGGCCCACGTGCCAGCGGACCACGTTGCGGGTCAGGCGCACGTCGGTGCCGAACTCCTTGAAGATGCGCATACGGTCGAACACGCGCTCCGCGCGGAAGCGGATGACGAGCACATCGTCCTCGAAGGCCAGCGAGAGAATGCCGTTCTCAGCCGCGCGGGCGCGCAGCCGCAGCAGCGCCAGCAGGTTTTTCACTGCCGGCGGCGGTGGGCCGAAGCGGTCGCGGAGCTCTTCGGCAAAGGCCTCGGTCTCCTTCCGCCCTTTCACCGCTGCCGCCCGTTGGTAGAGCTTCATCTTGGTGCCCACGCCACCCACGTATTCATCCGGGATATACGCGGCCAGCGGCAGGTCCACCACGGTCTCCAGCGCCTGCTCCGGCGGCGCGTCATCCTTGGGTTTCTGGCCGAGCATGGACTGCACCGTTTGCTGGAGCATCTTGGTGTAGAGGTTGAGGCCCACGGCATTCACGAAGCCGTGCTGCTCTGCCCCCAGCAGATTGCCTGCTCCCCTGATCTCCAAGTCCCGTAACGCGATCTTGAATCCCGCGCCCAGTTCGGTCGCTTCCATGATGGCGTCCAGCCGCTTCTCGGCCTCTTCCGTGAGCGTCTTCACCGGGTTGTAGAGAAAGTATGAATAGGCCTGAACGTCGGCGCGGCCCACGCGACCCCGCAACTGGTAAAGCTGCGCCAGCCCAAAGCGCCAGGCATCGTTGACGATAAGGGTATTCACGCGCGGGATATCCAGGCCGTTCTCGATGATGGTGGTGCTCACCAGAATGTCGTACTCGCCCTGCACGAACTCGTGCATCACCTTTTCCAGGCGGTCGGATTCCATCTGGCCGTGCCCCACGGTGACCCGCGCCGTCGGCACCAGCTCGCGCACACGATACGCCAAAGAGTAAATGGTCTCGATGTCGTTGTGCACCATGAAGACTTGCCCGCCGCGGTTGAGTTCCCGTTGGATGGCATCCCGAACCAGATCGTCGTTGAAGGCCGTGACGTAGGTCTTCACCGCCAGGCGGTTCGGCGGCGGCGTCTCGATGACGCTCAAATCGCGAATGCCCGCCAAGGCCATGTGCAGCGTGCGGGGAATGGGCGTCGCGGAAAGCGCCAGCACGTCTACCTGCTTGCGCAGTTGCTTGAAGTGCTCTTTCTGCGCCACGCCGAAGCGCTGCTCTTCATCGACGATGACCAAGCCGAGGTCTTTGAATTCCACGTCCTTGGAGAGCAGACGATGCGTGCCCACGGCAATATCGAGCCGGCCGGTGCCGAGGTCTGCCAGGTGCTTCTTGATCTCTTTGGGCGTGCGGAATCGGCTCACCAAGCCCACCCGCACCGGAAACGGCCGCAGCCGACTGCTCAGTGTCTCGTAGTGCTGGAGCGCCAGCACGGTTGTGGGCACGAGCACGGCGACTTGCTTGCCGTCCATGACCGCCTTGAAAGCGGCGCGGATCGCCACCTCGGTCTTGCCGAACCCCACGTCGCCGCAAATGAGCCGGTCCGTGGGCGTGGGCTGCTCCATGTCGGCCTTGACGTCGGTAATGGCCTTCTCTTGATCGGGTGTTTCCGCGTAGGGAAAGGCCTGTTCGAGCTGCCGCTGCCAGTCGGTATCGACGGCAAAGGCGTGGCCGGGTTCGGACTCGCGAGCTACGGCCACGTCCACGAGGTCGTGCGCCATGTCCGCCACCGACTGTTGCGCGCGCTGCTTGGCGCGTTGCCACTCCTGGGTGCCCAGACGCGAAAGGTTCGGCACGCGCTCGCCCATACCGACGTACTTTTCCACGCGGTCCATGTGGTCGGTGGGCACGTAGATGCGGTCGTCGCGGGCGAATTCCAGCACCAGGTATTCGCGTTCGCCGGAGGGTCCGGGCATGCGCTGGATGCCGGCGAAGCGTCCGATGCCGTGGTCGACGTGCACGACGTGGTCGCCGACCTGGAGTTCGTCCAAGAGTCGCTGGCCGCGCACCGAGGGCCGCAGGCGCGCCGCCGTTGGCGGCCGCTTCCAGCCGAATATCTCGGCGTCCGAGAGCACCAGCAGTCCCGCGTGCTCGCAGCGGAGACCTTCCGCCAGGGAGAGCGGCGCCACGCTGATGCTGCCTGGCGGCGGCGCAGTTTCAAGTGTATTGAGCACGGTGGGCGCGAGGTCGTACTCCAGCAAGATTTCCGTCACACGCTCCACCTGCGTGGTTGCCAGCACGACCCGCATCCCCTGTTCGCTGAAGTCCGCCACGCCCTTGGCGAGCCGTCCCGGGCGGCCGGCGAAAGTGGGCAGGGTGTCGAGCCCGTCGCTTCTTTCCTCGCTCTGGTCGCCCACGTCCAGCACGGCGTAGGCGCTCATCTGCTCCTGCACCGTGGCTGCCGCATGGTAGGATTCCGGCCAGTCGCTGGAGAGTTCGCCGCCCGCAATCAGCCGCCGCTTGCGCTCGGCGGTTTGGGCTTCCAAAGCGTACGCCACGTCTTGCAAGTTCGCGGCGTCCTCAGTCAGCAGGACGCCGTCCGGCAGATAGTGCAGCAGGTTGTAAGCGAGAAAAGGCATGGTGTAGAAAGAGGCGTGCTCGAAGTACACGCCCGCTTCCAGCAGGCGCAGGTGGCGTTGCCATTGCTCGCGCACCTCCGGTCGCAGGCCGCTGCGGTCGAGCGCGCGCACTTCGGCAACAAAGTCGGCGCTGCGCCACGTCGGCACCTCATTGGCGGGCAGGATGGAAAGCGCCGTGTGCTGGGCCGTGCTGCGCTGCGTAGAGACATTAAACGGCCGCACCGATTCGATCTCGTCGCCGAAAAACTCAATGCGGATGGGCTGGTCTTCCGACGGGGGAAAGATGTCCACGATGCCGCCGCGTCCGGTGAATGTGCCGGGATCTTCCACCTGCGGCATTGGTTCGTAGCCAAAGCGAATGAGCCGGTTCTTCAGCGCCGCCGGATCGGTGCGCTGGCCCGGCGCGAGCACGAGCACGTGTTCGCCCAACTCCGCCGGTGAGGGAATCCGCTCCAGCAAGGCGCGGACAGACGTAACGACGACGGGATGGTTGCCTGCGGGCAGGTTCGTGCTCTGACCGGCGAGCAAGGCGCCAAGCACCGCAATGCGCGCGCTGAGCGTGCTGGAAAAGTGCGGCAGGTTCTCGTAGGGCAGGTAATCGAGCTCTGGGTAGAAGAGCACTTTGTCAGCGTCCGGCGACCACGAACAGAGTTCCTCGTAGAAACGGTGGGCGCGGTCACGATCGGCGCACACAATGAGCAACGGGCGGGCAGCGTGCTGCTGAGCCAGGGCGGCCAAGACCGGCCGCGCCCCCGCGCGGACGGCTACCTGCTGCGGTTGCCGCGCCTGCAGCCAATCCTGTGCCGCTTCCGCCCAGGGCAGTGTGCCGACGAGCGCGCGAATGCCGTCAAGATTCATGTACTGCGTTTCCTAGGTACTCGCGTTGCCTGTTTGGAGGATTCTGAAAAGTTCAAATCTCGAACAACCTTCCGCAAGAGTCTGGGGCATGTCATCACAAGCCCGGTGCACGTCATCATGAGCCTGATGTTTGACATTGTGAGCTTGATGTATGTCATTTCGAGCGAAGCGAGAAATCTAGAATCTCCCGTTCTCAATGCAACGTCCATCTGTCCACAAAGATACGTGTGAATGGGTGCTAGCCAATCAGTGACATGCAGTGTACTTGCCAGAGTTTTTTCGCGAGACCTACTGCAAGCGGCTATGCCTCCGGCGGAGAAACCGACTGAGTGCCAGGCGGCGTGACCGGCTGCCTTTCCCTTCGCTCACAAGCGCTTGGCCGCTCGGTTACCTTGGCCCGGCTGTTGAAGAGCGTCATCGTCTTATCCAGCCCTGCCGTCACCAGGCTCAGGGCAGCTTCCACGGCCCGGTCTATCGTCTTTTCGATCTCCGGTTGTTCATCCGGCGCGAAGTCGCTGAGCACGTGCTCGATCGGGTCAATGCCGGAGGGCGGCCGCCCCACGCCAATGCGCACGCGCGGGAAGTCGCGGGTGCCCAAGGCCGCAATCACCGATTCTACCCCGCGATGGCCGCCGTGGCTACCCCCCGCGCGCATGCGCAACCGTGGAAACGCCAGGTCGATGTCGTCATAGACCACGGCGACCTGCGCGGGCGGGATCTTGTAGAAGTTTGCCGCTTTGGCTACAGCTTCGCCGCTGGCGTTCATGAATGTGGTCGGCTTGAGGAGCAGCATAGTGTGCGGCCCCACCGCCGCCCTGCCGAACCAACCCTGAAAGCGCCGGTCGGTTATGGACGCGCCGACCTTGGCCGCGAGCCGGTCGAGCACGTGAAAGCCGACGTTATGCCGGTTTGCGGCGTATTTCTTCTCTGGGTTTCCCAGCCCGATGATGAGCCAGCGGGAGGGGTCTTCCGGTGTTTGTGACATTTCGTTAACTGGACTATCCGTCCGATTTCACTTGTTGCTGGCAGTCCCCTCGCCCCCGAATCAGTCGAAACTACGTATCGAGTACGGGGCAGGCTCTAGCCCTTTCCTCGGGTAGAGGAAACCGGACCGCTTCAGCGGCGGGAACCATCGGATCTTGTCATCGCTTTGCGTTTGTTGTTTCCGCTGTAGCGCGGGGGCTTGTCCCCCGCTCTTAGCTGTTCGCTTGCTAACAACTAACCGCCACTCCCGTCACTCCAGCGGACGCCGGAGTCCAGGGATGCGCGCGACTAGAGCGGAAGGGCTGCCGCTTTCGCAGCAACATTCATCTCCGAGTCCGGGATACTTGAGACTACAATCTACTCTGTGTAACCGTTGTTTCCGTTGTAACGCGGGAGCCGTCCCTCGCTCCGCATGGTGGCTCCATCACATACTGGGATGGATTCCCGCTTTCGCGGGAATGACGGACCCAAGCGCTGCCAACTACTGGCAATTGTCGCAAACTCTCTTCGAACTCGTCTCCCATGTAGCGCGGGGGCTTGTCCCCCGCTCTTTGCCGTGTGCTTGCCGGCAAAAGCAACACCACTTCCGTCACTCCGGCGTCCGCCGGAGTCCAGGTATGCGCACGACTAGAGCAGAAGGGCTGCCGCTTTCGCAGCAATTCTCATCTCGGAATCCGGGGTGCCTAAAACTTCAGTCTACTCTGTGTAACCGTTGTTTTGCGTTGTAACACGGCAGTTGTCCCTCGCTCCGCATGGTGGCTCCATCACATACTGGGATGGATTCCTGCTTTCGCGGGAATGACGGAGCCAAGCGCTGCCAGTTGTTGGGCTAGTCGCAAACACTCTTCGAACTCGTATCCCATGTAGCGCAGGGGCTTGTCCCCCGCTCTTCGCTAGGTGTTTGTTGACAACAACGAGCCGCTAAACTCGTCACTCCGGCGAATGCCGGAGTCCAAGGATGCGCGCGGTTAGAGCAGAAGGGCTGCCGCTTTCGCAGCAACTTTCATCTCCGAATCCGGGATACATGAGACTTCAATCTACTCTGTGTAACCGTTGTTTCCGTTGTAACACGGGAGCTGTCCCTCGCTCCGCATGGATGCTCCATCACATACTAGGATGGATTTCCGCGTTCGCGGGAATGACGGACCCAAGCGCTGCCAGCTATTTATTATTGTCGTAAACACTCTTCGAACTCGTATCCCGTGTAGGGCGGGGGCTTGTCCCCCGCTCTTCGCTCCCACAGCGGAACTCTCCGACGATATTGCCTAGCCTCCGATTTGCAAACCGTCCGCGCGCACGGCCTGATAGAGCGCATACCATTCGTCCAGCGAAAGCTCCTGCGGACGGCATTGCGGCGCGATACCGGCTTCACCCAATAGCCAGCGCATGTGTTCGTCATCGATGCGCAACAGCGAGCGTACGGAATTGTGCACCTGTTTGCGACGCTGGGAGAATCCCGCACGCGCCAAGCGCAACACGTCGCCCACTGCATCCGCAGGATAGTACGGCTCTGCGCGCCTCCTCAACTCGATTACCGCCGAATCCACCTGCGGCGGCGGAAAGAACGCCCGTGCCGGCACGGTGAGGAGTTGCTTTGGCTCCATATACGTCTGCATGAGCAGGGAAAGATAGCTCATTTCTCCCGGCGGCGCGCAGACCCGTTCCGCGACCTCGCGTTGCAGCATCACCACCATGCGTTGCGGCCCCGCAGGATGTGCCGCCAGTTGCCGGATCACCGGCGTCGCGACACTATAGGGCAGGTTGGCCGCCAGCACGTACGGTTCCGCGCCAAAGCACGGCTGGGGATCGAATGCCACCGCATCCTGGTGCACCGTTTCTACATTTGGATAGAACGCGAGCGTGGCATCGAGCAACGCCAACATGCGGGCGTCGATCTCCACGGTCACCACCCGCTGCGCTGCCTCCGCAAGGCAGACGGTCAGGCTGCCGAGCCCGGGACCAATTTCCAAGACCTGGTCGTGTTCACTTTGCCGTACACGGCGCATGATCGCGCGCAGCACGGCCGGATCCGCGAGCAGGTGTTGGCCGAGCTTGCGGCTCAGGCGCAAGTCGACCTGCCGCAACAGCGTCCGCATGGTGCGCGGGCGACACAAGTCGCGGGCCTGGGCAGGGATGTCGTAAACGCTCGAATCTATCATCTCCGCAGCCTGTGGGAATTCTGTGTGCTCTCAACCGTTAGTGCAGTGGACGCCCCTGCACTGGGTTGGCCCACCACGAGTCACCTCCAAGAGGCGCCTCGTCTGCCCCTCTCAAAGCGGAGAATCTCACGAGATTTCCGATTTTGGCGGCTCGATTGCTCCCTCACCTGGGAGAGAGGGCCGGGGTGAGGGGACTCTTCGCCTTTCCACCTGGGCCAGAAGGCCCATCATAGCCCCATCCAGCCATTTACGACCGCTCGCCAGCGTCCCCTGTGCTGAACGCCCTTAGTTCTTATGATACCGTAGAGACGACTACGACATTCCCAATCAAGAAGGAGCGAAACCATGCGGGTGCAGGCAATTGGCGCGCATCCTGACGACATCGAGCTGCTCTGCGCGGGCACGTTGGCGAAGTACGCGGAGCAGGGGCACCACGTGACCATGTGTTACGTGTGCAACGGCGGGTTGGGGCACGTGGAGATCACGCCGCCGGAGCTGAAAGAGGTGCGCAAGCAGGAGTCCATAAACAGCGCTAAAGTAATCGGCGCGGACTTTCAATGGCTCGACATCGACGACGCCGACGTGCGCCAGAGCACAAACGAGGCGCTAGCCCGCCTGGTCGACGCCGTCCGTGAGGCCCAGCCGGACGTCATCATCACCCACGCGCCCAACGACTACATGGACGACCACCGCCTGGTGGGCGAACTGGTGCTGAAGGCGAGCTTCGACGCCACAATCCCGCACTATGAATCTGAACAGCAGACGCCTGCGCAACTCGTGCCCATCTTCCACATGGATACTCTGTTGGGCGTAGACTTTCTGCCGGAAATGTGGGTGGACATCAGCGAGACCATTGAAACCAAGCGCCAAATGCTCGCTTGCCACGAGAGCCAGTACGCCTGGCTCATGGAACACGACAACATCGACTACATCGATTCGATGATCACCGTGGCGAAGTACCGCGGCCTGCAGGTCGGCACGCCCTTCGCCGAAGGCTTCCGCCAAGTGCGCGTCTGGGGCCGCACGACCACCGTGCCGCTACTGCCGACCGACATGGCCCGCGGCTGAGTAAGGCGCGGTCGCTGCAAGCAGCTAGGAACTCCGGTTGCTATTTCGAGGACAATCGCAACTTTCGGGCAACAAAGTTTCAATTGCGCCGCCAAACGCAACTGGAGTACGCATTGGGCCAGCAAATTGCGGAGAGGTTAGGCTTGCCTGGACCCTAGAGCACAGGCTTCACCTACCGCCGGCATTGGCGGGCTCCCGGAGACTCTCAGCGACGCCGCGTCCAGCGGTAGGCGGCGGGAGGGGCTTACCGTCTACTTGATAGAGGTGGATCGCTTCGTCGACGATCTGGCACAGTTCTGCGAGTACTTGCCGCTCGTCATCGCCATGACACCCACCGTATACCAGCCCAGGCGCGCTGCCCACGTAGCACTGGTCATCTTCGGACCATTCGACGATCTTGGCATATCTGGCGCTATCTTTCATTCTTCGATTCCTCGAGCGCGTCTCTCACGGCGCGGACTTGGTAATTCTTCGTATCATTGCTTGGACTGCCACGACATCAGACTAACTCCCGGTTTATGAAGTAGCACCCACTTTCATTACACTTGTCCGGATAGAAACACTCTCGTTCTGGCTTGTTCGGGCACACTACCTTTTCCGCTTCTGCCACGCAGTGAGGACAGTCCCTATCACCGTCGTAGTCATAGAATTCACCGTGAGTTAAGCAGATCCGCGTTGCGCATTTGTCACAGGGACCGTAAGACTCTTTTTCTGCCTGGGGTAGGTTGAATCTGTCGTGGAATGGGTCCTGGTATAGAAACCAATTCCCCTGTATCTGGTCACAGTTGGTACAGACGTTGGCCAAGTACTTTGCTCCGACCGTGGCACTGAATCTTCGCTCTAGCGTCACGCCTCTGCCTCGGACGAATTTTAGCTCCTCTTTGGTGAATTCATCCTGCTCTAGGGCTTGGCTGTCTTTGTAGCCTATAGCAACACTGACGTTCTGCCCACACTTCCAACAGTCCTTGAGGCTGACAGATACCGTTCGCTGTGGTAGCGGGGTGGAGCACTCATCGCATTTGGGTCGCTGGCAAAGCAAGTTGTGCGAGTCTATTTCCAACCGCTTTGCAGCAAGATCCTCAAGCCTTGCCTTTACGGTCAGCGAGGCATCAAGAGCGCGGTTGCGTCGGTACCCAACGAATTCTCGTGGCGCATTCAAGTGGAATTCTACAACTTCAATTCTGTTCTCCACTGCGTATTCGTGGACATTACTTTCGGGGGCGTGCTTGTCCACGATTTCTATGAATCTTATAGGATTCCCTTCTGAGTCAAATGCAGTCAGGTCAGGACGAACTGTTCCAACTCTTACATTCCTTGCGACGGTTGCCGCGTCTTTCACTAGATTGATGGAAAGTTCCTCGCTACATTCATTGCAGATTGCTGTAGCTGACAGGTCTCTGCCAAGACATTCCCTAACATGGGTTTCCAGAGTGGAGACTGCACGCTCGTGTGGCGTCCCACTTGATTGCGCGTAATTGGGCAGTTCTGTGCCTCCTGTGGTAGAGTCGTTCTCCAATCTTCTGGGATTGGATTACGTGGTAGGAGTTTCATCATCACGTCCGTAGATTGTCAGTATCAATTCCAAATTGACACCTTACTAACGAACAATAGGCAGCAAACCTCGACTCTAGATCAATGGAAAGACTTATATGAAAAAGAGTTGGACGACGGTGAGATGACTGATCCAGCGCAGCGCAAAGCGCAAGAGCAACGACTGTGGCTGGGGAACCAGGATTCGAACCTGGACTTATGGATCCAGAATCCACTGTCCTACCATTAGACGATTCCCCAAGGCGGTCGCCGATACCGCGACCATTTTTCATGGTACTAAGCGGCTTTGGCTCGCGTCAACAAGGCAAGCATCTGGGTTAACTTCCTATATCCGTTGAAAGCGGTACCAGACCTACTCGGTCATTATCGCCCAAGTAATGACCGTCATTGTAGACCGGACTTTGGCCTTCATCCCCGCGCCGACTATGACCGTCATTCCCGCGCACGCGGGAATCCATCTTCCTCTTCAACTGAGGTACCTACTCGACCCCATTACTACATGTCCTTCTCCCGCTCCACCCCTGAACTCCGGCTTTCGCCGGAGTGACGGACAAGAAGCTAGCCGCAAAGCTCAAATTCCATCCCACTCCCTCGTCGGTCTCGTCATTCCCGCGCAAGCGGGAATCCATCTTACTCTTCGACTGAGGTGCCCACCCGACCTCTTACCCACAGGCCCTCCTCCCACCCCGCCTCTGGACTCCGGCTTTCGCCGGAGTGACGGAACGGACGCCTTGCCACTGCTGTACATCGTATGGGCACGATATATCGTGCCCATACGATGTACGTGGGACGAGACATCCGACAGACTTCCCCTCTATCTGCAAACAGATGGCGCCCGAACTCTCGTTTCCGCAAACATCTCTTGCGAAATAGCGCGGTCTTCCCTCGGAAATCTCCTCCAAATTCACCAAACCAGCGTCCGTGTGACCGGATGCTTTGCGCTACATCGCGCTTGCTCCGCTACAATGGTGAACGCGGAGCAAATCGCTTGAGGTTCGGTTGGTTGAGACGTTACCTGCGAAGAGAGATACGGTCAGTCACGAAGGGGTTGTCCCGTGCGGCGGTTTGAGGAACAGGTAGCCATCGTCACCGGCGCCGGCAGCGGCATAGGCTTGGGCATTGCGGAGCGGCTGGGAAGCGAGGGCGCGCGGGTGCTCATCACCGATATTGACGGCGCGGTTGCCGATCTGGCGGTGGCGGGACTCGTGGCGCACGGCATCGAAGCGCTTGCTGTGGCCGGCGACACCGCCGATGAGGCAACGGCTGAGCGCGCCACTACCCAGGCCCTGGACACCTGGGGACGCATCGACGTGCTCGTCAACAACACCGGCATCATTGGCAATACCGCGCCGCTCTGGGAACTGCCGGTGAGCGAGCTGGACCGGGTCTACGCGGTAAACCTGCGCGGCACGTACCTCTTTTGCCAGCAGGCCATTCCGCACATGCTCGCCCGCGGCTACGGCCGCATCGTCAACATGGCGTCCATTGCGGGTAAAGAGGGCAACCCCAACATGGTGCCCTACTCCGCCACGAAAGCCGCCATCATCGGCCTGACAAAGTCACTCGGCAAGGAACTGGCGGAAACCGGCATTCGCGTAAACTGCCTCACGCCCGCCGTCGTCCGCACGCCCATCTGGGAGCAGACCACGGCGGCGCAAATGGACATGCTGCTCGCGCGCATCCCCATGAAGCGCAGCGGGGAGATCAGCGAGGTAGCGGCATTGGTGGCGTGGCTGGCGTCGGCGGAGTGCTCCTTCAGCACCGGCGCGGTCTTCGATCTCAGTGGCGGCCGGGCGACGTACTAATGCTGACGGGGGACCCTTCATTAGGTTTCCATCGCCGCTATGATAGTGCCGTTGGGTAGTCTTAGCCACTTTGGATCCGGTCTTCCACTACCCCCGATGTTCCCATCCGGCCGCAAGTATTGATGGACGAGCGCAAGTGGACGTAACTGCCCATTAAGCAAATCTTCATAGTAAAGCACCATCTGTGCAACGGTGCCGGCAGGCTGGCCCGCCGCTTTTGGGGCTAAGTACTCATCTCGTACAACTGCAATCAAATCACCGGTTGCAGCTTTCTGATACAAACGCATAGTATTAAAGTGATATCGGATCTCAGCTTTTGACACGAAGCGGTCAGGTTCATCTAAACGAGTAGTCGGCATGAAGACAAAGTCACCTGAGACAGTAAGCGATAGAGTGCAGCACTACCTCGATGAGGCGCTCTCTATACAGGAGCTATCCGCGTGGCTACTGTCGAAAACTGCGTACTTTGCCGACCAGCCACGTCACACCAATGATGCCAAACTTTGGGCGCGAGCATGTAATCTCGTCTCCCTGTACGGCGAAAATGCTCTATCGGAAGATGCGGTGAGGGCCGCCCTGCGTGACTGGCTTGCGGAACATCCATCCCTTCTTGCCCACACCTCTACCCCACGTTAAGGCGATTCCCTCACTTTCGGCATACAGGTGCCTGCTTACTCTCGTTTGTGCCACTCAGTCTAGATAAACGCCGCCGCGCCATCTGGGCCCACGTCAAACGGCCGGTGCCAGGAGCGAATCGGCTGCCCGCGCACGTAGTCCTCGTTTAGCTCAATGCCCCAGCCGGGCTTTTCCGGGATCTCCAGATACCCGTCTTGCAGCTTCACCGGCTCGTCGAGTATGTCCTTGCGCGGTGATGCGTCGTCGGCGTGGTACTCCAGGATGATGAAGTTGTGGGTCGCTGCGGCGAAGTGCACGTTCACGGCAGTCGCCACGGGCCCCAGCGGGTTATGCGGCGCGACCTTCACGTAATGCGCCTCCGCCAGCGAAGCGATCTTGCGCATTTCCGTCAGACCGCCACAGACGCAGATGTCCGGCTGGATGATGGTCGCCGCCTGCTTTTCCAGCAGCTCGCGAAAGCCGAAGGACGTGTAGAGCATCTCGCCGGTGGCGACGGCCACGGGCGATTTCCGCGCGAACCACGCCATCGCATCGATGTTCTCCGGCCGCAGCGGCTCCTCGAAGAAGAACGGCTGCGAGGGCGCCACCGCTGCCGCCATTTCCAGGGCGCGGGCCGGTTCAAAGATCTTCGCGTGGGGGTCGAGGCCGATGTCCACGTCGGGTCCCACGGCCTCTCGCACCGCCGCAATACGCTCGCCAGCCGCGGCTACGACTGAGTTCCAGGACATCTGGCTGGCATTGGGCGGATGGGGCGCCATCTTGAGCGCAGTGTAGCCGTACTTCGCCACGAGTGACTTTGCGTTCTCCGCGCATTCTTCCGGTGTCGCCCCGCCGCAACCCTGGTAGACGCGAATGCGGTCGCGACACTTGCCGCCGAGCATCCGGTACACGGGCTGCCCCGCCGCCTTGCCACTGATATCCCACAGGGCGTGGTCGATGCCGCTTATCGCCGCGTTGATCACCGAGCCGCCGGGAAAGCGCGAGTGCACGTACATGTGGTACCAGATGGCGTTGATGTCGCGGGGGTCTTTGCCCACGATCCAATCGGCAAAGTCCTCTATCGCAGCGGCCACCGCCCGGTTCGGTCCCACCGGATACGCTTCGCCGATGCCGCTAATGCCCTCGGAGGTGTTGATTCTCACGATCAGCACGTCGCGCGACGTGATCGGCGCGGCAAAGGTCTCGACTGACGTAATCTTCATGGCAGGCTCCTCATGTGACTAAGCACGCGCAACGAACGCGCCGCTGTCAATGGACTTTCTCCCCGCATCTCGTGCGAGGCAGGCTCTAATCCATACCCATTTGAAAGCTTTGCACACCTGTGGCTGTATGCGCAATGGCCGTTCCAACTGCGGGACGCCGCCTTGGTAACTGCATTGTGAGGCGATCGAATTTCACGTATTCACCGGACAATCCGATGCACAACGCATGTAGTGTCCGTGTTCGTTTCCCTCTCCCTTTTCGTGGGAAAACCTTGCACAACTCACGTTAGGAGCAGGATTCTTGCTCCATGATGGGGCCTCAACCCAACTCCAGCCAAGACGCACGTGTCATCTTCGCCCCGGAGAGCGCGTCGCCGTGGGAGATCTCCTCTTGCTTCGACGGGCTTCCCAACAACCACATGTGATTGCTGGCGCTGATGAGGAAGAGTCTGGTCGCACGGCGGAGACCTCGCCGTACCAGTGTGAACCGCGTTACCCGGGGTCCTTAGAGCGTCCCTCTTGGGGGTCTATGAGCGCGGCTGCCAGTTCAGCGCCATTTCCAGGTTGGCGAGATATTCAGCGAAGGCGCGGCGTCCCGCCGGCGTCGCCTGTACCCATGTGCGCGGCTTCGAGTCCTGGAACTCTTTCGTGATGACGAGAAAATCGACGCTTTCGAGCTTGCGGAGATGGGTGGTCAAGTTCCCGCCGGTCAGGTCGAGCGTCTTCTGAATGAACCCATAGGCGAGCCGGTCCGTTGCGGGCAGAGCGACCAGCATGGTCATGATACGCAGCCGCGTGGGCTGGTGTATGGTCTCGTCAAGCACAATGTCGTCGGTCACAGGACGCCGCTCTTGCGTATCCACGCCGCGCTCAGAGCTGCCACCATCAGCATGGCAGCCGCCGTCACCAGCGGCGCGGCCTCACCCGCGAGGTAGCTGGGAACATAGAACGCCGCTGCGATCCCTACGCCAACCACCGCTATCACCGGACGGTACATGATACCGAACAGGATGTATCCCAACGCCACGATGCCGAGAGCGACGCGGGGTATGTTGGCCGCGGCTTCCGCAGTCCACATGCCTGCCGCGGCCGGAATGAAGAACGCCGCTGCCACAACCGTGAGCCAAAAGAGAAAGACCCGGATGCCAGCGTTGCGCGTGGCGACACCGGAGGCTTCTTGGCTGCTCCCGCGGTGTCCTATGATAGCGCTGCCCACCATCCCCGCTGCGGCCAGGACGCCCCACAGCGGTGCGTAAAGCCACGGATTGCGCAGCGTGAACTCAGGCGCCAAGGTCACCAGGGCGTACTGCGCAGTGAATCCCAGTGCGGATATTACACCCCAAAGAAGCAGAATCGTTGCCGTGCCAGCGACGTACATGGAGTTGCGGGCCCTGTCCATGGTCGCGTGGATGGTCTTCCAACTCTCTTGTGGCGTGAGCGCTTCAAGATCGCTGCCTGATTCCTTCATCGAATCCCTCCTGTCCTCCTCCGGTTGGTGTGGCTGCATTGATTAATGAACGGTCTAGTCTTCGAAAACCAATAAGCTCTAGCAATCGGACTTGAATTCGTCTTTACGTTGATGGTAAGATTGTATTGCAAACTAGTTTGTAATGCAAACCATAGTGTTAACTGAGCGAGATGCATGAGCACAGAACCGGCGGATTCCCTCGCGGTGCAAGTAACGTCATTGCGCAAAGTGTACGGCGACCTGGTCGCTGTGGATAACCTGAGCTTTGGGGTAGAGCGCGGGAGCGTATTCTGCATTATCGGCCCCAACGGCGCCGGTAAGACCACCACCATCGAGTGCCTTGAAGGGCTGCGCCGGCCGGACGGCGGATCGGTGCTCGTCGCCGGATTGGACCCCGTAGCCGATCACGCCCGCTTTGTTCACAAGATCGGCGTGCAACTGCAAGAGATCGGCATCCCCCCGCGCATGAGGGTGCGGGAGGCGTTAGGTCTATTTGCCGCGCTCTACCGGACGTCCCTGCCTCTATCCGAATTGAGCGACGAATTGGCGCTTGCAGAAATCCTCTCAAAACGGTACGGCTCGCTGTCTGGCGGTGAGAAGCGCCGCGTCAACATCGCGCTTGCTCTGGTGGGCGATCCCGAAATCGCGTTCCTGGACGAACCTACCACCGGCCTCGACCCGGAGTCGCGTTTTCGTTTCTGGGAGTACATCAGGCGGCAGAACGCCCGCAGCATGACGATTGTCGTGACCACGCACTATCTGGAGGAGGCGCGCGAGTATTGTGACACGGTCTTGCTGATGAGCAATGGCAGGAGAGTAACGTCTGGGCCACCCGAGCGTCTTATTGCGGAATCAGGGCTGCAAGCGCGCGTTGTTCTACCGCGTGCAACGCTCGGGGCCGTTGCGGAAGACGACTTGGCAGCCTTGCCGGATGTCGTCCACGTCCGCCAAACGGAGACGAGCTACTACGTGTATGGCGGTGGCAATGTGGCAGGCGCTATTTCGGAATTTCTTAGCGAACATGGGATTACGCCCGGCGTCCTCGAGGCGCGGCCTGCCAACTTGGACGACATCTACTTTCTGGCCGTCGGGCATGAGGATCCGCGAGGAGGACGCGAATGAACGCCACGGCCCTGCGCCGGCTGACTGTTACCGAATTGCTCCTGGCGCTGCGCGAACCTGGCGCCATGTTCATGTCGGTGATACTCCCGCTGGCGGTTTTCCTCGCCCTGGGCTTCTCGGTCGGTGACATCGAAATCCCTATTGAAGGGGACGAGGGCAGCGTGGAGGTATTCCACGTGCGCGATGTGCTGCTCGCCGGCAATATTGCCTGGGTAACGGCAATATTCGGCATCGTCGCGCTGCCGCAGACGCTGGTGGAGTTTCGCCAACACGGCATATTCCGGCGTTACCGGGTTACGCCCATGCCGTCATACATGCTCATCATCGCTCCGTTGGCAGTCGGCGGGGCCATCATCGTGGTGTCTCTGGCACTGATGCTTGTCGTGGGTTGGCTGGTGTTCGACATTCGCTTCGGGGGCAACGCAGCAATGGTGGCCCTGGCGATACTCGTCTCGTACCTGGCGTTTGCGGCTGTGGGTACGGCCGTCACCGCCCGCATCGGTAGCACACGCACCGCGCTGGGACTGGGGCTTGTGCTGTTCGCGCCCATGTTCGTGTTGAGCGGGGCATTCGGCCCCCGGGAGGCATTCCCCAGTGCGCTCCAACTGGTGGGCGACTGGTTGCCGCTGACGCACGCGTATGACCTGCTCACGTTCCTCTGGCTGGGCGCGACCTGGGAGGTGGAAACAACCATCGGTATGCCGGTTTGGGTCTCCTTCGCCTACCTAGGCGCGATTGCGGCGGTCTGCGTGGCCGCCAGCGTACGCTTGTTCCGGTGGGACTAGGCTGATAGAGGGCGGCCTGGGGTGCTGGAGATCGCCTGATGCATCACAGCGGCACGCAGAATCTCAACTCGAAAATTCTTGGGCGTTGTCCTGTTGGGTGGAGCTAGCGAGAACACGCGTTGCTAAGACGGTAAGTGGAAATGCTCTAGCCAACCGCCGTCTATGGTTCGACCCTTTGTCTAACTCACCACGAACGGAAGGAATTGCTCACTCAACAGGCATCAGGAGCAACCGAACGGGAGGAAAAGTACCTGATCGGGAGAGAGAAAGTTCCATTGGTAAGAGCTATTTGCCGTTCGTCCTGAGCCTGTCGAAGGATGAACGGCTGCTCGTTACACACACCCTCTTACGGTGCCGGGCGGATCAGCTTGCGCTGCCCGACGTCGGCTCGCGACGTGGCTTCCTGATACGAGACGATGAAGGCGCGGCGGACGTGGTCGGTGCTGTTGCCTCTGGATGTGTGCCAGAGTAGGCCGTGGAAGAGCAGCATCGAGCCCGCCGGCAGCGGCATGGGAATAGCGTGTTCGTTGGCGTACTCCTCGGGCGAGAGCCTGCGGACACAGGCCCCATAGTCCATGACCACGTAGTCTTGCAGTCCCCAGCGGTGGCTGCCCGGCACGATCCACATGCAGCCGTTAGCTTCGGTAGCGTCCTGCAGCGGCACCCAAATGGACATACGCGTTTTGCTGAAGGACTTGGGGTCGTCGGGCCGGGTGTAGAAGGCCTCGTCCTGGTGCCAATGGCAAACGATGTCCGAGTGGGGCACTTTGGACACGAGCTTTGCCGAATGGATGGCGATGCCGGGACGGACGATGTCTTCGATAAGGGACAGGATGCGTTCGTCGCGGGCGAAGTTGCCAAGCAGTTCGGAGCGCAATCCCAACTGGAAGATCCAACCCGGTCGATGCTCCTCAGTGTCGCCGTACTCCGGCATCAGGCGCTCTAACTCTGCGTTAATCGCCGTCACGACTTCTGGGGGGAAGACGCTATCTATGATGACGTAGCCCTGCTCGTGGTAAGTATCCAGTTCCGCCGCAGTGAGACCGCGCAGCGGCTGGGTCCTTTCATCTACTGCTACTACCTTTGCCATGACAATCGTCCTTCGTGACCTGGCTTGTCAGGCTGGACCGCACAATTGCTGCCGCTTTCCTTTGCCGCTTGGCACTCGAGAGTCGACAGCCTAGGCGCGCACTTGCAGGCTCACCGGCCGCGAATCTTGCCTCTTGCAACGCTCACAGGGAATCCAAGCGGGCTCAACTTCCGTTTCACACAACATTATACACGGATTGCCAAATCTCACTTCGCCGAATTCTTGGCAACAGACGTTGCGCTAAGCGTAATCCTTCGAATGATCATTAATGCCTACCTACCTTGCGGAAGAGCGGGGAAAGTGCGTAGCAGGTTCCCCGCTCTCTTGCACGCGGATCACCTGGACTCGGCTTGTCGGACGTTAGTCCGTGTGCTCTTGTCAGTGCTGGAATTTAGCCTCGTAGTAGGCCGGAGCGGCTCTCCATGATCGTCATTCCCGCACACGCGTCAATCCATCCTAACCCAGTCACACGGACAACAAGCACTAAAGCGGAGGAGAGGCCCCGCGCTACTCCGTCATTCCCGCGCACGCGGGAATCCATCTTGGCTTGGACCGACTGCGGGCAATCCACGGCGGACATGTCTTTTGCGTTACACCCCGACAAAGTTGCGCACGCAGGCGTCATTCCGCTGTGAGGATTTGCCGAACGCCCCTCCCCTCTGGATTCCGGCTTCCGCCGGAATGACGGACTATCGCACGCGCTTCCAGCGGGAGACAAGCCACCGCACTTAACGGAGCGGCTTCTTCTAACTGTCATTCCCGCGCACGCGGGAGTCCATCTTGGCTTGGGCCGTCTGCGCGCAATCCACGGCGGACATGTCTCATGCGTTACACGCCGACAAAGTCGCGCACGCAGGCGTCATTCCGCTGTGGCAAACTGCCAGACGCCCCTCCCCACTGGATTCCGGCTTCCGCCGGAATGACGGATTTCGCACGCACTACCAGCGAGAGACTAGCCACCGCGATAAGCGGAGCGGCTCTTTCTAACCGTCATTCCCGCGCAAGCTCGCCTCCGCACGGAGGCGCGGAATCCATCCTGTCTGCGCGCACCTAGGAATCCGGTCCCAAGAAGGTCGATACTTTGTATCGAAGTGCGGGGCAGACATCTCGCTGAATTTACGGCAGTTGGCGCTCACCCCCCCCCTCTGTGATCACCACGTTCTAAATAGGGTTGCGTTGATCACTGCCACAGGCTGGCCCGCACGCGGCAGGGGAGGGGACGCCCGTCCATCCGCGATCGCAACACCTCTCCACCGGGGTCTAGGCCAACACCCGTGTGCTCATCCAGTAGCGGCGCCACACGGTATAGCCGAGCTTGCCGTAGAAGTCGACGATGCTCGTCCAGTCGATGTGGCAGTTGCCGACGCCGCGTTCGCGCAGGACCTCGGAGCCGACGGCTACCATGCCGATACCGATGCCGCGCCCGCGTTCTTCCGCCGCTACGCCCACCGCACTGATGCCGCCGAGCGAGTCACCAAGCATAGTCTTCCACGTCACGTTTGCCGTGAGCCAGCGCGACGCCGGCGTGTGCAGCATGAGCGTGCCGACGATGCCCTTGTCTCTATCAAGAGCAACAAGCATATTCTGAAAGTCGCCGAGCTCCGCCATGTAGACAAACCCTGGGGCCCAGCCTGGGAAGTGCTGGAATTCGAACGCGAGCACGTCGTCCACTTCGTCCTGCCGGGCGGGGCGAATGGTCACGTCTTCCTGCGCCAGCCGCGCGCTCAAGGCAGCCGGTACCCGAAAGTCGCTGAGATCGCGCACCAGGTCGCACGATTTACGCTCAGGCTCCAGCGGCCAGCCGCAAGCCTTGAAGAACGCGTGCGCTCCGGGCAAGCCGGTGGGAATCCCCGGCCAGAAGCGGTATGCGCCGCCACCGCCGAGACGTAGATTGGTCGCGCCCTCCTGCCGCAGCCGGTTGAGCGCGGCTTCATGCAAGCGCGTGCCGATGCCCTGCCGCTGCCGGTCCGGGTGCACGAGCACCACCGAAATGCCGCCGCTCGGCTCCTGCCCCGCCTGCTCGCTCCGGTCCACTTGCGTGCCCACAAAACCGACGATATCTTCACCCGCCACCGCCACCAGGTGGTCGTCCCCACGATAGAAGCGATGATCGGTCAGTTGCCGCCGCAAAAGATCGTCCCGCATTGGCCACGAGTCACCGAAGGTGGCTTCCCAGAGCGGCAGCAAGTGGCGCGAGTCCAGATTGGGATTGTACGGCCGAATGAGAGTTCTCGCCGACATGCTCTTCTCCACAGGTCCGACTCTACTGAGCAAAACCTCAACAACCGGCGCTATGTACCGGCTTAACTGAGCCGCATGGGGATGCCCTTCGCCGCCAGGTATTCCTTCACCTCGCGCACGGTGAAGTGCTCGTAATGAAAGATCGAAGCCGCCAACACGGCGTGGGCGTTGCCCCTATCGAGCGCGTCAAAGAGGTGTTCTAACGTGCCGCCGCCGCCGCTGGCGATCACCGGCACGTCCACGGCAGCGCACACGGCGGCCAGGAGTTCCAGGTCGTAGCCGGCCAAGGTGCCGTCGGCGTCGATGCTGTTGACCACGATCTCGCCCGCGCCGCGTTCCACGCCCTCGATGGCCCACGGTACCGCTTCGCCATCCGTCTGGCGACGTCCGCCGTGGGTAAAGACGTGCCACTTGGTGCTGCCATCGGCCTGGGGCACGCGCTTGACGTCCACGGAGAGCACCGTGCACTGGCTGCCGAAACCCTCGGCGCCGTCGTTGATGAGGTCGGGGTTCTCCACCGCCGCCGTATTGATGGAAACCTTGTCTGCGCCGGCCATGAGCATCCGGCGCATGTCCTTCGCGGTGCGAATGCCGCCGCCGACCGTGAGCGGAATGAAAAGCTGGTCGGCGGTGCGCTCCACGAGGTCCTGAAAGATGCCGCGCTCTTCCGCCGAGGCGGTGATGTCATAGTAGACGAGCTCGTCGGCGCTCTGTTCGTTGTAGCGCACGGCCAGCTCGATGGGGTCGCCGGCGTCCTTATCCGCCGAAAACTGCTGCCCCCGCACCACGCGCCCGCGATGCACGTCGAGACAGGGGATGATACGTGTCGTAAGCATACGTCTCTGACCTGATACTCGTGTGAAAACGACCTTAGCGCCCAGTAGTCGAGTTGCAGATGTAACACTGGGCCTGCATGAGGTACGCCGTTACCGACCTAACCATGATAATTGACAACGTACTGTCAGTCACTCCCGCAAGAGCCATTACCTGGCGGGGCTGGGCCGCGCTGCTAGTGGATTCCTGGCTGCCATTTCAACACCTTTCAAAGAACACAGTTTCGGTATCTTCCGGGGGAGTCTTTCTCAGCAAGTTCAACTGCCTATACTTCCTGATAGTTCGTCCCAGCTTACAGACCCTACCAGCTCGTTGGCCTCTTGATTACGCCATGGGCGTCAGTCAGTGCACTCGGGAACTGGCTGCGTCGCAGATGGCTCTTCCAAAGACGCTTTACGAATGTTGCCGCACCCACCAGATCCCTGTGCGAACTGTTTCTGTGGTCAGGATTGACCATGGTTATGCGAAGGCGCAATCCTTCTCGCACATACCGGATCGCGCTCGTAAAGTCAGAGTCATTGGATACCACCACCGCCTGCTCATACACTCCATTGAACCCATCAACCAGGAGCCTCGTTACGAGGTTCACGTCTGAGCCTTTTTCCTCTGAATCTCTGATTCGAACATAGTCCGGCATGCCGGCTATTGGAATCACTAGCGGGCGGTGTTTCGTGCGAGAGCGGAACGTACCATAGTGGACCTCGAGATCCGGCAACGTCGCCAAGGCTCTCAGATAAACCAACTGCCGGCGAGGTTGACCTGGGTCATTGGGGCGTCCATCGAGCAGAGCGGAAAAGTAGCAAACCTGGTTGATAGTGTCGTGCGGAAAGAGCACTTCAGCGAGTTTGCGCAGATCGAGCCACCTGAAGGGTGTTCCTTTGAGCGCCCGGTAGTAGAGATTGAACCCATCAACATAAACATTGGTCTTCACTTGACGTTCCAATCGCGCAGATTAAAAGACAGAGACCGCTCCTAGAGCGGTCTCGACCCTTCCGGCGAAGCGAATAGGGGATGTACTCTTATAGTAGCTATTGGCAGAAAATCTGTCAACTGCACTGCCGGGTCTGGGCGCTTTAGGCTAGAACTCTACTCTACCATCCTTCGCGGCTGACGCGGCCCCAGGCGACAAACAGAAGCTCCGGTCGCATTCTCCGAATTGCCGCGCACATCTGCCTTAGGCTCTCGTGTACCTCGAGGGGATTCCCGGTCATTCCAATCCGGTGGGCAGCGGGTGAAGAGTGGAGTATGCTGAAAGCACTACAGTCTCCCTACCATTTCGTGAGGTAAATGACTCTATGGAGAAACCCGCTGCTACCGACCATCCCATCCATGAACTGATCCGTCGTCGCTGGAGCCCGCGGGCATTTGCAGCGCGCTCGGTCGAGCCGGAAAAGCTCGCCAGCCTCTTCGAGGCCGCGCGCTGGGCGCCTTCGTCGTTCAACGGGCAGCCGTGGCACTACATCGTGGCCACCAAAGACGATGAGGCTGGGTTTGCCCGGCTCCTCAATTGCTTGCGTCCGCAGAACATCCAATGGGCGCAACACGCGCCGGTGCTGATCATCGCCGTGGCAAAGCTATCCCTGGAGGAAGGCCGGGGCCCTAACCGCCATGCATTCCACGACGTGGGCTTGGCTAACGAGAACCTCGTCCTCCAAGCCGTCGCTCTGAGCCTCGTCTCGCATCAGATGGCCGGATTCTTTCCCGATAAGGCACGGGAGACGTTCGACATTCCGGAGGGGTACGAGGCACTCACGGCCATTGCAGTGGGCTACGCGGGAGACCCTGACGACTTGCCGCCAGAGATCAAGGCGCGCGAACTGCAACCCCGCGAGCGCAGGCCGCTCAGCGCGTTCGTGTTCGCCGACGCATGGGGCCGGGAGTGGGCAGCGCCGACGGATGAGGAGTAAGCCCTCTAACGGCATTTGGACTCCTCGTTTCCGTCTCTCGTTGATCCAATACCGGGATGTCTTGACGGTTAGCTGAGGCGGGTTAGCCTATCCCGCCAAAGAGCGGGGGACAAGCCCCCGCGCTACGTCTTGCTAGGCACACACTTTCCCAGGAGTTGGTGATTCACTAGTGGGCCAAACCCTGTAGTTTCACCTGGACAAGAAATCCCAGACGGAATACCGAATGAGCCACCCTGTAGCGCTGAAGCCTACTCAACTTAATGGTGGAATAGCCGCAGGTTTGCGAACGCCATGACCATGCCGTATTCGTTCGCCGCGTCAATCACCTCGTCATCGCGGTTGGAACCGCCGGCCTGAACCACGTAGCGCACGCCGCTGCGGGAAGCGCGGTCCACGTTGTCGCGAAACGGGAAATAGGCGTCGGAACTGAGCGCAACGTCCTGCAAGGTGCTCAGCCACTGGCGTTTTTCGTCGCCTGTTAGGCGAACGGTTGGCGCGGTAAAGGCCCGCAGCCACGCCTCCGTCTCCGCCTCGGTGAGCTCTTCCAGGAGATAGCGGTCGATGGCATTGTTGCGCTCGGCGCGTGATAGCTTTGGCCGCAGGGGCAGTCCCAGCACGCTGGAATGCTGGCGGAGGTACCACAGGTCCGCCTTATCGGAAGCGAGGCGCGTACAGTGAATTCGCGACTGCTGCCCCGCGCCCAGTCCGATCACCTGTCCGTCGTAGGCGAGACAGACAGAGTTCGATTGGGTGTACTTCACCGTGAGCGTCGCGACCAGAAGGTCGCGTTCCGCGGCAGCGGGCAACTCGGTCTCAGCGGTCACAATCTCTTGCAGCAATGCCGGCCCCGGCAGGCGGTCGTTGCGGCGTTGCTCAAACGTTACGCCAAAGACCTCCCGGCGTTCGAGCAGCGGCGGCGCGTAGCCCGGATCGATCTGCAGCACCAGGTAACTGCCGCCTTTCTTGCGCCGCAGCATCTTCAAGGCTTCGGGTTCATAGCCGGGAGCGATCACGCCGTCGGACACCTCACGGCGCAGCAATTGTGCCGTCGGTACGTCTACCACGTCGCTCAGCGCGGCCATGTCGCCAAAGGATGACACGCTGTCGCCGCCCCGCGCACGCGCATACGCCGTGGCGAGGGGAGAGAGGTCGACTCTGCCTACCGCATACGCTTGGTGCAGTTGCTTGCTGAGCGGTACGCCCACAGCCGCGCCGGCCGGGCTGACGTGCTTAAACGACGCCGCCGCCGGCAATGCCAGGGTGCCACGGAGTTCCTTGACGAGCTGCCACGCGTTCAAAGCATCCAGCAGATTGATATACCCGGGCGCGCCATTGAGCACCGTGAAGGGCAGGGCGTTGTTGCCCTCGCCCCGAAAGACCCGCGCCGGGGTTTGGTGCGGATTGACGCCATAGCGCAACGGTAGATTGTTGCTTTTCATCGCAAGAGCAGTCCTTCCTCAGGCCTGGCCACTCTGCCGAGTGTGCAATTGTCGTTCGTTTCGCATTTCAGTATGTCGTGCGACTTCGCTACGGGCGGGACCCGGCCAAGCGCGCCGGTGGAGCGGCCTCTCACTCATTACGCAGGGCCGCCCATCACCTAAGCTGACGCTGCGCGCCGCAATCAATCCACGAGGCACATCCCGCCGCGGCTCACCGCCCCTTGTCCCGCGGCAGCCAGGACTCACAGCGCATCAATCCCCGCAATACTCTCATTCCTGCAGGAAGAGATTCAACTGCGGCGTTGTCGACTGGTTGCCTGCCTTATCGAAAGCAACGACGAAGAGCGTATGAAGTCCGCCAACCCCCCGCGGATCCCAGACGACTTCAAACGGTGGTTGACGGCGCTGGGCAATCGGCTTGCCGTCAATAAAGAACGCCACCGCGTCGAGGGCTTGGTCGTCGGTCGCGCTCGCTTGAATGAGCATAGGACCGAGCGGGAACGTGCCGTCGACCAGCGGTGAAAGCAACTCTACGTGCGGCGGAGTGTTGTCTATAGTCACCGGCGCGCGAATCTCTTGCTCTTGCCCGCTCGTATCCCGGGCGATGACGCGAATCGTAAAGGGGCCATTGAAGGGAAACGTATCCCACGCCATCAGGACGTCGTTAACGACCGGCCGGGTTTGCTCCACGTCGATTTGCACCCAATGCGTTGGACTGAAGCCCACACCATACTCTACGCGATACCAATTCAGATTCGGGATATTCACGTTTCCCGTGATCTTCAGGAGACTGCGCACCGGATCGCCTGCGCGCGGCCAGGATATCGCCAACGGCGCTACCGGTGCCGGGATATGCGCCTCGGTTGGCGGCTGTAGTATGCCTTCCTGTTGCGCCCAGTCGCGCACTTCGGGCAGGACTTCCTCTTCACGCGGAATCACGAAGTAGACCAATTCCTCCACCTCGTCTTGAGGCGTCTGCGGCGCGGCGAGCAACCCACTCTCCCGGTGAATAGGGAATGGCACGAAGAAGGTGTCTTCTTCGGTAGGCTCAGTACCTGTGATGAAGTATTCGTAGTAGGTTCCGCCGCAGTCCGGCTTGTTCTGATATCCCGCGACCAGGAGGCAAAGCGCCTCCAGCGCTTTCTGTTCGGTCGTTTCGGCACAGTGTGGCGTAGCCACCATGCCGGTGGCGCGGCAGACTTCAACCTGAACGATATCCGGCGGCCGCGTGAACTCCTCCACAGGTAAATCCTGTAGCGCCTCCTCCATGAAACTATTCCAAATGGGAGCCGCGCCGCTGAGACCGGACGTCTCCCGCATGGGCCTGCCGTCGGAGTTGCCTACCCACACACCGGTAACGAGGTTCGGCGTGTAGCCAAGCGTCCAGTTATCCTTAGAGTCGTCTGTGGTACCGGTCTTAGCGGCGGCCGTTCGTGTCAGCCTGAGGTGGCTATCCTGCCCAAACATCGGGATGCGGGCATCGTTATCCGAGAGGATGCTGGTGATGAGAAATGAGATCTGCGGGCTGAGCACCTGTACTCCCGGCGGGGGTTCGTACGCGTAGACTATGTTGCCGTCGGAATCGGTAACTCTGAGGATGGCCTCCGGCGGGCGATAGAGTCCGCCCGTAGCAAAGACGCTATAGGCGCTTGCCAATTCAAGCAGTTGCACTTCAGCGCCGCCCAGTACCACCGCCGGTCCGTAGTACGTCTCGTCAGCGAAAGACGATATACCCAAGCGCCGCGCCATCGCGACGCCGTTATTCACTCCCACGAACTGCACTGCTTGGACCGCCGGGATGTTATATGAGTTTGCCAAGGCCGCGCGCACCGGCGCCGGGCCATGAAACTTATCATCGTAGTTCTTAGGGGCGTAGACCGGGGACCCCGGAATATTGATGGCGATTGGCACGTCCCAGATTAATGTCGCCGGCGTCCATCCCTTTTCGAACGCCGCCGCGTAGAAGAGCGGCTTGATGGCGGATCCGGGTTGCCGCAGCGACGTGGTGACGTTCACCTCCCCATCGATAGACTGGTCGCCGTGGTCCACACTGCCGAGCATGGCCAGGATTTCGCCGGTCTTCGGGTCCAGGGCAACGAGGGCGGCATTGCTGGCGTCGTGCGCCGCCAGTTTCGTGATCTGTTCCCGCGCCACGCGCTCCGCCAGCCGTTGATAGTTTAGGTCCAGCGTGGTAACGATGTTCAGGCCGCCCGTGTAAAGCGCCTCCGAGCCGTACCGTTCCTCGAGCAGTTTCCACACGTAGAAGACGAAGTGGGGCGCGAGCAGCGGTTGGCTGCTCTGACTGAGTACCGGCTCCGTCGCATACGTATTCGCGGCCTCTTGCGCCGTAATGAACTCGTTCTCCACCATCTGGTTCAGCACGTAGAGCTGCCGTTCGCGGGCGCCTTCTTTGTTCACGAAGGGGTTCAGGCGGCTCGGCGCTTGCACAATGCCGGCCAGCATCGACGCCTCCGCCAGCGTGAGTTCTTGCGCCGGCTTGTCGAAGTAGACGTTGGCCGCGGCCTCGATACCGTACGCCAGGTTGCCGAAGGCGATGAGGTTCAGATAGAGAGCCAGGGTCTCTTCTTTGGTGTACCGCTGGTTGATCTGATAGGCGAGTATTATCTCCCTCAGTTTGCGCTCCACGCTGAACTCGGGCGTAAGGAAAACGGCGCGGGCGAGCTGCTGCGTAATCGTGCTGCCGCCGCCCGCGTACTGCCCTGTCACCACACCGAGCACGGCGCGGGAAATGCCGCGCAGGTCGAAGCCCGGATTGGAGTAGAAGTTGCGGTCCTCGGCGGCAATGATCGCCTGCTTCATCACCAGTGGAATTTCCTCAAAGGAGAGGTTGGTGCGCTGACCCTCCACGGGATTGTTTATGGTGTAAAGCAGGTTGCCGTTCCGGTCGAAGATCTTGCTGCTCTCCGGCACCGGCCATGTCTCGAGTTGGGCCGGATCGGGCAAGTCCTGCGTGAGATACGCGTAGACGCCTCCGGCCACCGCACCAACAGAGGCGGTAGCCAAGAGCATGAGGCCGAAAAAGGCCCCCGCGAATATAAGCACGAAAGTGAAGCCGGAATACGTCCGCCTGCGACTCTGCCGCCGGCGGCGTCGCCGCAGAAGTGTCGAGTTTGCCACGAGAGCATTTTCCTATGGTCGTCCGCCGATTCGGTCCTTTAACTGTACCACCAGTTCCGGCGCGTGTGGATAGTGCCCCAAACGTGCAAAAGCGCGGAGCCTACAGCATCCGCGCATTTGTAACGCACAGTCTAGATTGTGGGAGGCGTGGTCTGCGGGGCCGGGCGAAGAAGCCACCCCATTCGTGCTAGTTTATCGTCCCCACGGTCGGGAGAAACTCGTTGCCGTGCCCGCTAGCGCAGCCAATTGTTGGGGTTCTTGGGGACGTTATCCAAGCGGATTTCGAAGTGCAAATGCGGCCCGCTGGTGAAGCCGGTCATGCCGACAAAGCCGACAGTCTGACCTCTCAGCACCGGATCGCCCTCTTTTACCGGCAACGCGCGCGAGTCGTCCAGATGAGCGTAGAGCGAGGCCTCGCTCCAACTGTGCTGAACGATGACCATCATGCCGTAGGAACTCCACGGATTTCCCGGTATCGCATAGCCGACCTTGATGACCCGGCCCGATTGACTGGCAAGGACGGGCGTTAACCGACCGACCGCGTAGTCTATGCCCGTGTGGAAACTTTGCACCCATGTGCGCGCGCCCCACCCAGCGCTGATGTAGCCGCCTGCCGGGCGGCGCCATCCACTTTCTGCCACCTCGGGAAGCTCAAATAACCCTGCGCGCAATCGTTCCTTAGCCGCTTCTATGTCTGCCTGTATTGCGAGGTTCTCTGCTTCCCGCCGTCGAATCTCTTCCTGCAGCGACGCATTCTGCCAACTGGCGTTCGTCGCGCTCCGTTCCGCGTTCGTCAGGAGAATCTCTCTCTCGGCCTTAAGGCTCTCCAATTGCGCTTGCTGGCTTTCGCGCTGCCGCTTTAGCTGGTCTACTGCCGCATGTTTCTCCATTAAGATGGCGCGTTTCGAGCCTAGCGCCGCTTTGCGGTCCTGCGTGGCACGAATGTGACTCACGTCATCGTCCAGAATCCGCCGGAAGATGGTGAAGCGGTTCAGCGCTTCGGTGAAGCTGGAGGCGGTAAGTATCACCTCTAGCGGGGAAACGCGACTCAGCTTATAGAGTGCGCGCAAACGGCCGCGAGCAATGGCCTGCTCGTCGTCCAATATGGTTTCCTGCAGGGTGATTTCCTCGGAGAGGCTGTGGATTTCAATCTGAAGCCGGTCTATCTGGAACTGCGTTGCGTTGACTTCCTCGATCTTGGCGAATAGCTTGCTCTCAACATCCTGCAATTCGGCTGCGGCAGCCGCATGCACGCGCTGCGTCCGCACCACCTCCTGCTCGGCCAGTTCTTTTTCGCTCTTGAGCTGCTGCAGATTCTGCTGATTTTGCTGCAGTTCTTCTTCCAGGTGGTCGAGGAAATCGCTACCCAGAGAATTGCCGGATTCCTCAGCGGCGAAGATAGCTTTCGGCGCCGCCGCCAGCAGAGCGAGCACCGATAGAAGCAAGCCACGTCGTCGCATCTGTTTAGTTCTCCATGAACTTGCCGACCTGTACGTCACGTACAATTCGGCCGTTATCCAACGCTACCACACGCCGGGAGAATCCATCAACCACGTCTTTATCGTGCGTTGCGATCAGGGTAGTTATGCCGAGCCGGTTAACTTCCATCAGAAGGGTGGTGATCTCCCAGGCCGCATCCGGTGAGAGACTGGCCGTCGGTTCATCGGCAATAAAAATCTCCGGGCGATGCACGATCGCGCGGGCAATTGCCGCCTTGCGTTGCTCGCCACCGGAGATTTGTCCGGGCAGGAATGACGCCCGGTGCTGAAGCCCTACCAGTTCAAGCGCATCTCTTGCGCTTGTGCGCGCGTGTCTGCCTGTGCACCCCTGGACCTGCATTGCCAGAGCTACGTTTTCTGCCACGGTCTTGCCAGGAAAGAGCTTGAGGTCCTGGAAGACGATGCCAAAGCGTCGCCGCAATAGGGGAATCTCAGAATCCTTCAACAACGCGAGATCTTGCCCGCCCACCAGCACCACGCCGGAAGAGGCTTGATCGGCGCGCACAAGCAGACTGAGCAAGGTGGTCTTGCCGGCGCCGTTGTGGCCGACAAGAAAGACGAAGTCACCCCTGGGGATACTCAGAGTGATGTCGTCTAGCGCGGTGACACTGAAGTCGAAAACTTTGGAGACGTTGCGCAGGACTATCATGGGATGCGGGAGGACGTAAGTGCAGAACGCGTAGATGTGGTTTGGCGAAATCGAACGAAGCAGTCGTCGACTTAGATAGTCAGGAACCGGCGAACCGAGAGGTAACTCCCCAAGGCGCCAATAACAATACCAAAGAGAGCCAAGATTAAGAATAAACGGAGAAGGTACGTAGTGTCAAGTGAGACGGGAAAGAAGCTAATCAACTGCTGCAGCAACTCGTGTACCCAAATATAGGCGATGCCTACCAGAACGTTGGCAATCAGCGCGCCAATCAGCCCAAAAAGAATACCTTCCAATAGAAACGGCCAGCGGATGAAGTGGTCGGAAGCGCCCATGAGACGCAGCACTTCGATTTCCCCGCGCCGCGCATAGACGGTGAGCCGGATCGCGCTGCCGATGACGAAGAGAGTCACGAGAGCGAGACCCGCTCCCAACGAATAACCGATAAAACTGGCTACTCGGCTAATCTGAATGAGGTTCTTGACGACATCTTGGGGAAGGACTACCTCTTCCACGATCGGATCGTCGCTGAGACTACTCGCTGTTGTTTGGAGAAAATTGGGTTCATCCGAGCGGACCTCCAAGCTTGCGGGCAAAGGGTTTTCCAGCAGAGGCTGCAGGAATTCCGGATCATTCTTGAAAGACTCCCGCAAGCGCTCCAGCGCTTGCTCTTTCGTGACGTACTCCACCGATATGGTCCGCGCATCGTCTAGCAATTGCTGCCGCAACGCCAGGACGTCCGCCGGCGGCGCTTCGTCCTCCAGGTAGACGATCAGGTTCACCTGCTCTTCCATGCTGGCAATCATGACCGATAGCGCATTCTCAACGATGAGAAACATGCCGAGTGTGGTCATCATGAGCGAAACGATGAGCACGGTAATCACGGTCATCGCCCGATGCCGCCAGGCATTCACGAATGCGCTGCCGAACATCGTGGCTGTGGAGCTAAGTGCGCCCATAGTGGTACGTACCCCCCACTTCGTCCCGCACGATCTCGCCCCGCACAAGCTCGACGACACGACGGCGCGCGCGATTCACCATCTCTTTGTCATGCGTTGCCATAATCACCGTGGTGCCAAGTTCATTGATTTGCATCAGCAAATCAACGATTTCGGCGGAGGTTTCGGGATCCAGATTGCCGGTTGGCTCGTCGGCTATGAGCACATCGGGATTGCGAATTATCGCGCGCGCGATCGCAACCCGCTGTTGCTCCCCTCCGGACAACGAGAGGGGAAATGTGTCGCCAAACTGCGTCAGCCCCACCAACGCCAAGGTCTCCGGCACGCGTTCTTCGATTTCGCGTTTGGAGCGATGGGCCACGCGCAGCGCCATGGCGACGTTTTCCGACACTGTCTTGTTTGGCAGAAGCCGAAAATCCTGGAACACCATGCTTACCTTGCGCCGGTAGAGTGGGAGGTGGCGTTTAGATAGCTGCAGCACGTTGTGCCCGGCGACGATCACTGCGCCCGAAGTAGGCAGCTCTTCACGGATGAGCAGCCGGACGAGGGTAGACTTGCCGGCGCCGCTGACGCCAACGAGGAACACAAACTCTTGCCGCGCGATCTCCAAGTTGACGTTTTTGAGCGCGTGGATACCGTTTGCGTAGACCTTGGAGACATTCTGCAAGAGAATCATGGCCGCTCTTGGCAGGTTTGCGTGGGCTAGGCGGCTAGCGCCGGCGCATAGAGAGGTGGTAACGAACGAACCTGGACAGTGAGTACGTACCTATTATACGACTTTTGCGCAGAGAAGCGCATATTGCTCCTCGCCCTGGGGCAACGGATGGGGCAGATTTCCGCACTTTCGGGTCAACTGCCAACTGCCAGGGCCACCGCACGGCAAGCGCGCCTACCCTGGCGACACGGCGGGAGGCCTAACTCTGCCTACGCCGTCGGCGACGTGCGCACCGCCATGCGGGCACGGTATTTGCCGCCCTTGCGCATCAGCCATACGTAGAGGACGGTCAGCGCCAGCGGCACGAGCGGCAGCAGCATGAGAACGTTGAACGCCGCAGGCAGGCCGTAGCTATCCGCGAATACCCCTACGAGCGGGGTCCCCATGCCGCTGATCCCCCAAGCAAAGCCGACCATCATGCCCGATGCCATGGCGCGTTGCTTCGGCAGGAGCTCATGGCTCATCACCACGGTTACGGCGAAGGTTGAGACGGTGAAACTACCGATGAGCACGAGCATCACGGGCAGCCAGATGCCGCTCCCTTGCAGGAAGCCATAGACGAAAAGCGGCACCGGGGCCAAAGACCACAGGAGCAGGCCCTCCTTGCTGGTCCGATCGGCAATGTAACCGCCGATCAGCGTGCCGATGGCGCCGCTAAAGAGCAGGAAAGGCAGGAGCCCCGCGGCCGCTTCCGGTACGGTCATCCCCAGCTCTGCAACCGCATAGAGTGGAATGAACGTGCCCAAACTTACCCAAAAAAAGGAGCGGAGAATGACGATGACGAGCAAGAGTGCAAAGGGCGTCAGCACCGGCCGTATATCGGCCCAGGCCGCTTTGAAGTCCGGTGGAGCCGCGTCAACGCCGGTCTCGATACGCGGCAGGAGCCGCCACAGCACCAAGGCCATCAGAATACCCGGCACCAGCATGAGAATGAGCCCGCGCTGCGACTGCCAGGCGTAGAGCACGGCCACCACGACGGGCCCGGCAGCGACGCCGATGTTGCCGCCGACAGAAAAAATTGAGGTGCCAGTGTTCATTTGATCGCCGCTGTAGTGGCCGGCCGCCTTATAGCCCTCCGGATGGTACGCGGCTATGCCCAAGCCACCGATGGCGATCAAGACGAGCGCCACCCAATAGACCGGCACTTGGGTGGCAACGATGATGCCGACGGCAGCGACAAACGGCGCAAGCGGGAGCACCCACTTGCCGCTAATGCGGTCGCTGAAGTAGCCCAACACCGGCTGGATGGCGCTGGCGGAGAAGCTATGCGCCGCCGAGACGAGCGCCACAGCCCCATAGGAGAGACCGAACGTGCTGACAAAAATAGGCAGCATCGCGGGCAGCATGCCGCCATAGATGTCGGCGATGATGTGTCCCAGGCTCAGCGTCAGGAGCATGGGCTTGTTCATCGGTCGCCTGATGCTCACTGCGGCACGCGCCCCTCTCTGCCGGATAGTCTAATTGTCCCGCTCTCCCTTTTTCTCCCTGCAGGCAAACCAAATTGCCAGGTCCGAGAACTGTGGCATTGTACAGCACTGCTTCGCGAGCGCAATGCGGCCTGGGCCGTGCGACGCGCCGCCATTCAAACGAAAAGCCACACCGTCCCGCCGGTGTGGCTCGTCTTATGCGGCGAAAAGACCGAAGTCCGCGTCTACTCGCGGTAGTCCGTTTCCGTCAATTCGTCCACGCGGACGATCTTGTCAATCTTGGCGTTTACCGCGTCGCGCGCCTCGATCACCGCCTCTTCGCTTTCCGCCTCGTAGAGACAGTAGCACTTGCTCATGTCATCGGAAAGATAGGTGCTGATCCAATCGCAATTTGGCAACTGCGCATAGATGTCAAGCGATTTCTTCTTGTTGTTATCGTATTTGTCGCGGGTTAGCTCCGGCGGAAGATTCCACTCGACAAGAAACTTGGGCATGCTCTGCTCTCCATGGAGATTGTTGATATTCCAACTAGTCTTTATTTAGCAGGAAATAATCTTGTTTGTCAAACGAAACCTGTCCCACAATTGGCGGATGTCGGCTCGACGTGAGTTTCCCTCTCGGGGTGAGGTTGACGTATTGTGAGCTTACGCGGGGATAATCTCAAAGACGCGGGCGATCAGAATTAGCTGAGATGCAATGACAACGCCAAGCGCCCAGCGGTGCAACCTCAACTCACTCTTGATCTCGGCAATATCGGCTCTGGTTGCTATGTGCGCATAGCCACCCTCAATACGAGCTAGACGCTCTTCCGTGCTTGCCATTTCCGCCTGCTACTCTTGAACTCACTATGCTACTTAGTATACACACTGTGACACGAATAATCGTATCGGCAAACAGCCCATCTAGACTCTGGGGTCAATCTAGAGTGAACCCGGCGGTATCTTTGCAGGCGAGACTAATCGGTGGCGCGCGGAATGCAGGACTTTCACTATGAGTAGCCGAGCGAAAAAAATGAGGCCGGCGCAACGCTCTTAGTGCGCGCGCCAGCCTCCTGTTCCAATCCCAAACATGTCTTGACTTACCCCAGCATGCCATGCATCGCTCAGTAAACCACTCCTGAAGTAGCATAAGGGGCCTTCTCGACTTAGGCGGCCTCCGCCAGCAATTGCTGCATCTGCATGGGGTCGAGCTTGATGGAAGGTCCCATGGTAGCGCACAGGTGGATGGAGCGGACGTACGTCCCTTTCAAGCCGTCCGGTCGCGCCTGCATCACGGCTCCATAGAGCGCGGTGAGATTCGTGATTAGGTTCTCCACGGTGAAAGACGCCTTTCCCAGGGGAACGTGCAGGTTGGCGGTGCGGTCGACGCGGAACTCCACGCGACCGGCTTTCGCTTCCCCCACCGCGCGGCCGATATCGAACGTCACGGTACCGGCGCGGTTGTTGGGCATGAGGCCGCGGGGCCCCAGCACCCGTCCCAACCGGCCGACGGCGCTCATCATGTCCGGCGCGGCGATGGCTACATCGAAATCCAGCCAGCCGCCTTCGATCTTCTTAGCTAACTCGGCGCCGCCGACAAAGTCGGCGCCGGCTTCTTCCGCTTCCCGGACCTTCTCGCCTTGCGCAAAGACGAGCACGCGCTGCGACTTGCCGAGTCCGGCCGGCAGTACCACGGACCCGCGCACCGCCTGCTCCGCTTGCCGGGGATCGACACCGAGAAGCATGTGCAACTCGATGGTGGCGTCGAAGTTAGTCGTAGCCGTGTCTTTGGCGATCTCGCACGCCGCTTGGGGGTCGTAGAGGCGTCCTTCTTCGATGCGCTCCATTGCCTGACGATACTTCTTACTGCGCTTTGCCATATTAGGTGACCACCTCCAAGCCCATGCTGCGGGCGGTGCCCGCCACGATCTTCATTGCGGCCTCGACGTCATTGGCATTGAGGTCCGGCATCTTCATTTCCGCGATTTCGCGCACCTGCTCGTTGGTTACCCGCCCGACTTTTTCGGTATTGGGGGTCCCGGAGCCTTTCTCAACTTTGGCCGCGCGGCGCAGCAGGTCGGCTGCCGGCGGCGTTTTGGTAATGAACGTAAAGGAACGATCTTCGAAGATCGTCATGTCCACGGGAACAATGTACCCGGCTTGACTGCCGGTGCGCTCGTTGAATTCCTTGACGAAGGCCATGATGTTTACGCCGTGCTGACCCAACGCGGGTCCCACCGGCGGCGCCGGGGTGGCCTTCCCACCCGGTACCTGAAGCTTGATTACTGCTCGTACTTTCTTAGCCATCTTCTTTCCCTGTTTAACTGCATGACATCGCATGGCAATAGGCCAATGCCTCGACGCCCGCCAAGCCGAATCTCTACGGCAGCAGCTTCAGCAGCGCCACCACTAGGCCCACCGTTGCCGCGACGCTGGCGACGTGCATTCGCATCATGCGCAGCTCCAGGTCCTTCAGGTCGGCTTTGGTCGTAAGGTCGGTGCGCGCCTCGCCCATCGCGGTGATGAGGGCTTCCGCTTTCTCCTCACTGAAGCCTGCGGCCGTGAGCGTCTTTACCGCCTTGTGAGTATCAAAGACTGCCATCGGTCATTGCCCCCTTCCGTTCACATGGTGGCACTGACTTCGTCAAGATCATTGAGACTATATTCGCTCCACCTGCAGGAAGTCCAACTCCACCGGCGTTTCGCGTCCGAAGAACGAGACCATTACCCGCACGCGGCCGCGCTCTTGGTTCGCGTCGTCCACGGTGCCGTAAAACTCGGCAAACGGACCGTCGATGATCTTCACGCGGTCGCCCTTGCGCAGCACCATACGCGCCTGCGGCGTCTCTTCCTTACCGCGCTTCAGGACCTTATCCACTTCTTCGTCGGCCAGCGGCACCGGCTGGTGGTCGTCACGACCCGAACTCACGAAACCGGTCACTCCCGGCGTATTGCGGACGATGAACCATGACTGATCAGTCTGCTGCATGCGCACCAGCACGTAACCGGGAAAGAGCTTGCGTTCCACGTCCCGGCGCTGGCCCTGCTTGATCTCCACTTCCTTCTGGGTGGGCACCACGACGTCGAAAATCATGTCTTTCGCATCCATCGACTCGATGCGCTTGAGCAGATTCTCGCGTACTTTATTCTCATATCCGGAGTAGGTGTGCACCACGTACCAGCGGGGTGGTTCGTCTGCCTGCGGTTGGGTGTCTTGTATCTCCAATGCCATGGCGCTGAATTCCTTATAGAGCCCTCATTGAACCAGAAAGGCGAAGACCTTTGCAAAGACGTAGTCCACTCCGCTGAGGAACGCGCCGACTGCCAGGCTTACGGCGATGACGACGAGTGTCAGATTGAGGGCGGTCTCCCGCGTGGGCCAATGGGCCTTCCTCAACTCGCCATACGCCTCCTGCAAGAATGCCGCCGGCCGCTGCAGAAAACGGGGTAGGCGGCTCGTTGGCGCTTCCCTTCTGCTGCGCGAATGCTGCCGCGTAGCCCGTGCCCGGGCAGTTGTGGACCAAGGCAATCTCATCGCGTTTCTCGATGCGTAAGATGCTTCTGGCAATTGCGGCAATACTTGCGCAACTCCAACCGGTCTGTGGTAGTCCGGCGGTTCTTGCTCGTCGCATAGTTGCGCCGCCGGCACTCCGCACATGCCAGGGTTACCACATTACGATCTTCTCGACCTTTGCGTGCCATTTGCCTGCCCTATTCCTCAACCGCGTAGCGGCCGATTACTCCAGTATCTTGGTAACGACGCCGGCGCCGACGGTGCGGCCGCCTTCGCGGATGGCGAAGCGTACGCCCTCTTCCAACGCCACCGGGTTGATCAGGTGGATCGTCATCGTGATGTTGTCGCCCGGCATCACCATCTCCACACCCTCCGGCAGCGCGATCGCGCCCGTCACGTCCGTCGTCCGTACGTAGAACTGCGGCCGGTAGCCCGGGAAGAACGGCGTGTGCCGTCCACCCTCGTCCCGGCTCAACACATACACTTCCGCCTCGAACTTCGTGTGCGGCGTAATGGAACCGGCAGCCGCCAGCACCTGGCCGCGCTCCACGTTGTCTTTCTCGATACCGCGCAACAGGCACCCCACGTTGTCGCCCGCCTCACCCGAGTCCAGGATCTTGCGGAACATCTCCACGCCTGTCACCACCGACGTCTGCGTATCTCGCTGGATACCGACGATCTCGATCTCCTCGCCCGTGTTCACCTGGCCGCGCTCGATGCGTCCGGTCACCACCGTGCCGCGTCCCTTGATGTTGAATACGTCCTCGATCGGCATCAGGAACGGCTGGTCGATGGCGCGCGTCGGCGTGGGAATGTAGTCGTCCACCGCTGCCATCAGTTCCAGGATGGAGGCATACGCCTCATCACCGGCATCCTCGCTGTCGCTCTCCAACGCCTGCAGCGCGCTGCCGCGGATGATGGGAATGTCGTCGCCGGGGAACTCGTACTTATCGAGCAACTCCCGCACCTCGAGCTCTACGAGTTCGAGCAGCTCCTCATCGTCCAGCATGTCGCACTTGTTCAGGTAGACCACCATGGCCGGCACTTCGACCTGCCGCGCCAGCAGCACGTGCTCGCGAGTCTGCGGCATGGGGCCGTCGGGAGCGGAAACCACCAGGATGGCGCCGTCCATCTGCGCCGCGCCGGTGATCATGTTCTTGATGTAGTCGGCGTGCCCCGGGCAGTCCACGTGGGCATAATGCCGGTTGTCCGTCTGGTACTCCACGTGCGCAATCGCGATGGTAATGCCGCGCTCGCGCTCTTCCGGCGCGTTATCAATGCTGTCAAAGGGGGTGAAATCCGCGCCGCCCTGCAACGCCAGCACCTTCGTGATCGCTGCCGTCAGCGTCGTCTTGCCGTGATCGATGTGCCCAATCGTGCCGATGTTCACGTGCGGCTTCGTTCGCTCAAATCGCTCCTTCGCCATCGTATCCTTCCTCAACCTACTGGATGTCTGCTCAAAGGCATATCGTTGTCGCTAGAGTGCGGGAAAAACACCCCTTGCGGTTCGCCTCATCTGTCAAGCGGTCGGCGCTGGCGGCCTAGCGTTCGTTCGCCCGTAACCGTGGTCTCACCCTTTACCGCCGGAGCCCACAACCGGGATTGAACCGGTGACCTCGATCTTACCAAGATCGCGCTCTACCGACTGAGCTATGTGGGCACGTGTCTACTACCCGACCTTGGATTGTTGTCTTCGATCCTCAACGCATTTGACCGTAGTTTGCGGCGATCTCTCTCGAATTCGCTTGACGAAACTCCCGCTGCGCCTTGCAAACAGGGCTTTGAAGAAAGAGAAGGCACGGTAACAGTCATCCGTGCCGCTTACCGCAACCACTACCTATGTAGTTCCCATCCATTGGGATGGTACTCTACTGCAAATCCCACACCTCTCTAAGCCTCGTACTCTTGCTGAGGCAAAATCAATGATAACAGAACGACGCTTGCCTGTCACGCACTGCATGGCTGAGAATCATGCAAGAATAGCGGCCCCGACCGGTGCGACACAGTCCGCCATTGCCATCCGAACAGCACGACAGACCCCAAACCCGACGACCGCCTCCGTCACTTCCAACGAGAGTCTCCGTCACTCCCGCGAACGCGGAAGTCCATCTTCTTTCGCCCGCGTGACGAGGACTAGGAAGTCAAGAGCTAGTCCGCTACGCTTGCTGCAACCAGGAATGACGCCTCTTTCGCCTGTAAGGAGCGACTATTCAGGAGCTCTCCCCGTGTCACGGCAATCAGACACGAGGAGAGCTCTAGTGTGCAGCCAAGGGAGCTACTGCGAGCGGAGTCCTACCCCAACTCGCCGTCCACGATGGTATCCATAGCAGCGGTCGCCTCTTCCACGCTCATCTCGCCGGTCCAGATGTGGCCGAGATGCGTGCCGTAGGCCGCGCCGTAGATGGCAATCATGTTCGGGTTCTTGGGCAAAGCGCGCAGGTAGGTGAGGAAGTTGAGCACGTTGTCAATGCCGTCGGGCTGGCCGTCGGCATTGCGGTACTCGTTCTGCGCCACCGGCGTGTAGACCGGCACCGAGAGCGATACGCTCAGCATGGCGAGCGCCCCGGGACGCCCCGTGACGTGCTTGAGCAATCCCCAGGCAGCGTCCCTTGTGCTGCTTTCGCTATACATCGCTTGGGCATAACTGCCCGCGAAGGTCGTCCTGCCGGTCGGCCCTGCCGGGATGCCGATCACGTCCCAGGCAAACGACACCCGGTCGCCGCGGTAGCGGGACATAGCCGCACCGGTGGTGACGATGAGCGGAGAAACCCCGCCGCTAAACAGGTCCCCCTCTACCTCGCCGGGTCTTGGGGTTACCTGATGCTTGTGATAGAGGTCGGCGCGCCACTGCAGTCCTGCCCGCGTCTCGATGGACGACATGGTGGACTTGGTCGGGTTTTCTTCGTCGTCGTAGGTGCTGCCGCCCGCCATCCAAATCCACGGCGTATTGGGGTTGAAGCCCCGCGGCGCCGTGGCGACGCCGAATTGCTTCTGCGCGCCCGCGCCCGACGTCAGCTTGCGCGCCAGCGTGAGAAAGTCGTCCCACGTCCACGAATCCACCGGCAATTCCTCACCAAGCGTGTTCATCAAGTCTTTGTTGTAAACAACGATGAGACTATTGACGTAGTGGGGAATGGCGACGAGGTTGCCCTGCAAGCGGTGGGCGTTGATGGCCAGATCGGCGTACTCCGTCAGGTCCACCTGGTCGCGGGCGATCAGGCTGTCAAGCTCCGCCGCCAGCCCGGCCGTGCCGATGTTCGCCAGCCAAATCGGGCTGCAGTTGAAGATGCCGATGTCGCGCTCGCCGGCCGCCAGGCCGGTGCGCACCTTCTCAATGCAGGCCTGCTGGTTGCCGGGCACGATAACGTATTCGGCTTGGAGTGTTGGGTCCAGCTCGTTGAAGCTGTCGACGAGTCCCTGCTGTACCGGGTCGAAGCTGCCGCCGCCGTAGGACGCCGTGAACCACTTCGCCACTTCGACTTCGGGCTCTTTGGGTTCTTCCGCAGCAGGCGCCGCCTTCTCTTCCATCTTCTCTTCCGGCTCCGCTGCAGGTGTTGCCACCGTGCCGCACGCGGCGAGCGGCAGCAGGGCAGTGGCACCGGCGAGACCCGCAAGAATGCGCCGGCGGCTGAGGGTGATTTCTCTTACTTTCATCCGAAGACTCCCTTCGGTTGGTCATACATTAACGCGATGTATGTGCCAGGAGTACGGAGTTTGGCTGCAATTGTCAGGGGGCTTGCCTACGCGCGGCCTAAAGCGGGTTGGAGCAGAGCTGTGTATGGGCGGTTTTGTGTTTGCAGGAGCAGGCCGATTGCACACGGAGCCCCGCACGCTGCACAAGCGCAGAGACGGAAATAGCTTTGTACGCCTCCTTTCTGCCAGTATACGGCGCGAAACCGTTGTACTCACTAACACAGAGAGGCAATACGTTCGCATGCAGTCTAGCGCAGGTTTGCGTTCTTGTCTAGCCTCTTAGAGACATTGTTGGAGCTCACGTACATGTAGTAGGGGCACGATATATCGTGCCCCTACGTATGGGTCACGCGGGCGTGCTAGGACGGATCTTATCGTGCATGCAATACTATGCTTACACCGAGCATTGGTACTGCTGCGGCCGCGTGGAATTAGACTGTATCAAGCTGGCAAGTAACATAGATCGCACGTTCTTCTCACCTGCTTGTCGCGTGACGGACACAAAGCCATAGGTGACGTGAGTCTGATGGTAGACATGCAAAGCGGCGCCTCGTTCTCCACCTGCGGACGGTACCGCTATAAGCTGTGGCGGGTGTGGGATGATGCACGCCCGCCGGTTATGTTCGTCATGCTCAATCCGGCCACCGCTGACGCCACGCGGAATGATCCCACCATCCGGCGCTGCATCGGCTTTGCCCGTGACTGGGGTTACGGCGGCGTGCGCGTGGGCAACCTGTTCGCCTGGCGCACACCCTATCCGGAGGTGTTACGGTCTGTGACCGACCCGATAGGGCAGGATAACGATGGCGCTCTGCATGAAATGGCCGATGGCGCGGCGCTCGTGGTTGCAGCCTGGGGCGTGCACGGCCAGTGGCGTGACCGCGCGCAGGCGTTTCGCCAAGCGTTCGCCCGCCCTCTCCATGCACTGCGTATCACAAAAGCGGGCGAACCGGCCCATCCGCTGCGGCTTAGGCGCACCTGCACGCCATTCTTGCTTGAGGGCCAAGAATACTAGGGGCAAATTTCCGCCGCGTCCTGTTGCATGGCTTGCCATTCGCTGTGCGTTGATCAGGCGAGGAAGGTCTAGACAGCGGTTTCGCGCTGCTGCGATACAATGAATGGGAATTCGGCAAGAATGGGGTCACTGTAAGTAACCATCCCTTCGTGCCGACCTTGGCGATGCGGTGTGCTGGCATGGCTTAGAAGCCCGCCAGCCTGAAGCCGTTCGCGCTGGGCTTGTCGAAGCGTAAGACCCATTTCGCTTGCAGTGGATTGTGAAGAATGCTTCTCTCTGAACTTCTCGCCGCCGTGCCTCAAGCGCAGGTGCTTACCGGCGCGCCGGATACTCCCGTTTCGCAGCTCTGCCACGATTCGCGGGAGGCGCGGGTCGGTGCGCTCTTTGTCGCGTTGCAAGGATTGCACCGTGACGGGCACGACTACGCCGCAGCCGCCGTGGCAAACGGCGCGTCCGCCGTGCTCGTTGAGCGGCCGTTGTCGCTGCCGGAGCACGTCACGCAAGTGCTCGTGCCGGATACCTGGCAGGCGCTTGGTCAGGTGGCGGCGGCGTTCCACGGCAATCCTTCACAAGAGCTCTGCGTCATTGGCGTCACCGGTACCGACGGCAAGAGCACCACCACAACCCTTATCGGCCATATCCTCCGTGCCTGCGGGCATCCCACCGGCGTCATCACTACGGTGGCGTTTCACGATAGCCAGCAAGAAATACCCAATGAGACCCGCCTGACTACCCAGCATGCGTCGGACCTGCAACGCATGCTGCGCACCATCCGCGACCAAGGCGGCACGCACGCGGTCGTAGAAGCGAGCTCCCACGGGCTGGCGCTGCACAAACTGGACGCGGTCCAGATCGATGCCGCCGTGCTCACAAACCTCAGCCACGAGCACTTGGATTTTCACAAGACTCTTGAAGCCTATCGTGAAGCCAAGGGTCTGCTCTTCCAGCGGGTGAAAGCCCGCGCGCCCAAGTCATATCCCCAAGTCAGCGTACTCAACGCCGATGATAAGCACTTTCCATATTTTGCCTCGCTGGAGCCCCCCGGCCGGCGGACGTTTGGCTTTGGTGAAAAGGCTGTGGTGCGCGCCACGGACGTGAATCTCGGCGCGGACCGCACGTCGTTTACTCTTGTCACGCCGGAGGGTCAAGCGCAGGTCCACTCCCCGCTGGTCTGCCGGTTCAACGTGGCGAACACCCTGGCGTCGTTGGCTGTTGTCACGGGACTTGGCGTGCAGCTCGACGCGGCGGCCGCGGCTGTACGATCGTTTCCCGGCGTACCCGGTCGTATGCAGGTGATCAACGCCGGGCAGCCCTTTGCGGTGATCGTGGATTACGCCCATACCCCCAACAGCCTGCGTCTCGTACTCGACGCCTTGCGTAGCGTCACACCGGGCCGGCTCGTGGCCGTCTTTGGCAGCGCCGGTGAGCGCGACGTGGAGAAACGGGCGCTCATGGGAGCCGTCGCCGCGGCACACGCAGACTATTTTGTCATTACCAGCGAGGACCCCCGCAGCGAAGACCCGGACGCAATCTGCCGCCAGATCGAGGAAGGCGCGTTACAGGCCGGCTGCGTCTTCGGCCGCGACTACAGCATCAGCGTCGACCGCACCCAAGCCTTCCGTATCGCGTTCAAGCAGGCCCGGCCGGGCGATACCGTGCTGCTGGCAGGCAAGGGCCACGAGCACTCCATCATCTGGGGTGATGAATCCCTCCCCTGGGACGAAACCCGCATTGCCGCGGACACGCTGGCGGACATGTTTGCCTAGCATCGCTTGCGCAGTCCCTTGTGTGAGTACACAGGGTACGGGCATTCCCTTTGTCGCGGCCAAATCGTAGGGCTACTTGGATTCTCCCCTGCTGTTTCAATACGGCGGCGGCTCGTCCCATAATGCTATTGCCAAGATTCCCTTATTCAAGTAGCATAAGCCGCAAGATGGTGCATCAGAGGGGAAAGGGGGAGCAAATCCACGTTGGTGGCCGCCTCAGGTCACTTCTACTGAGCTTGATCGACGTACGGGCTTTTCAATTAGCTGGTGCCGCGTAACGCTGCACTGTGAAGGAGAAGGGATCATGCGTTCTGAGATCAGCAGACGGACATTTCTGGCGGGTTCGGCGACAGCTTTCGGCGCAGTCGCTCTGGCCGCGTGCGGTCAGGTACAGACGACGGGCGAGATGATGGAAGAGAAGCCGGCGGAGCCGGAGGAAGAGAAGAAGGCGGAAGAGGCGCCCGTAGCCGAGCAAGTGACCATTCAGTTCATGTGGCCGCCGTATTCACCGGCCAAGGAGCGCTGGTACGAGCGCTTGGTGACCGCCTACGAAGAGAAGAACCCCAACGTCACTATCTCCACGATTCTCGATACCGCGCTCAATGACCGCATCGGCACGAACGCCGCCGCCGGCGGCGGTTTGCTGGACGTAACCTGGCACGGCTGGGGTTGGGCCCGCTGGGGCGAAGAAGGTGTGTTTCTGCCGCTGGAGCCCTACGTCAAGGCGTCGGGCCTCAACCTTGACGACTACTACAAGGCCGCCATCGACGGTGTCACCTGGAAAGGCACGCTGCATGCGCTGCCGCTGGGCATTCTGACGCCGGTGATGGCGCTCAACCTCGATTCGTTCGCGACGGCGGGCATCGAGCTGCCGGCCGATGACTGGACCTTCGGGGACATGATTGATATCGGCGCCAAACTCACCGATGCCCCCAACCTCAAGTGGGGCGTTTCGACACGGTTCTGGTATTGGTCCACCTGGTACGTCTCCTACGGCCGCGATCAGGGCTCCATAAACAATGAGTGGCAGACAATGAGCTGGGACGCGCCGGTGCGCACCGAGCTCATCAGGACGCGGGGAGACCTGTTCCACAAGCACCAGGTCGAAGCCTATGGCGACGATGCCAAGGAAGAGGTGATTTTCGATCACTTCAAGAACCAGAAAGTCGCCATCTACTCGGGCTACAACTGGCTGGTGCCCAGCTTCCGTACGGACGCGCCCTTCAATTGGACGCTGCATCCCATCCCGTATATCGACTTCGAAGGCGAGCCGACGCGCAACGGCGCGCTCTACACCGAGGAAATCGCCCTGGTGGACGGCAGCAAGGTGCTCGACCACGGTTGGGACTTTGCGTCCTGGATCTGCGGGCCGGAGCAACTGGATACGGCCGCCCGTAACGGCGACACGACGCCGACGATCAAGTCGATTGCCGAGAGCGACGCGTTCATCAATCTGGACCTGCCGCCCGGAGAGAAAATCGTCGAGTATTTGCGGGCGATGGAAACCGCCATTCCGTTCTTGCTCCATCCGATTGGCGGCGATCTCGCCGGACCGCTGTGGAAGAATGCCGGCCAGGCCACGCAAGCAAATCCGACACTGACGCCGGAGGAAGCGACGCGTACGGCCCAAGGCGAGGCCCAAGCCATCCTGGACGAGTACAACGCCAGCAGGAGCTAGATAAGCAGTTGCAGCGTAGGGGCACGATATATCGTGCCCCTACGTGCATTTTGCCCCAATACGCATGCACCAATAGGTAGGTGCTGATCTCGCTGTTGGAGGCGTTGCCTGGTAACCGAGAGCCCCACTCTTGTCCCCTCTCCCCGTGGGAGAGGGTTAGGGTGAGGGCAAGGTGTCAGGCTTCAACCTCAACAAAGGCTCTACAATGGACACACTCGGCACATCCCCCGACGACGCGGAAACCATCCGCCAGGAGCAGGTAGCGGAAATCGACCGTTACTACTCCGCGCTGGTGTACGCGGCAGCGAATACGCGCGAGCGTGCGTGGCAGCGGGATTTCAGTTCGCCGGACGCCTATCGCCGATCGGTGGCGCCGAACCGCGCGCGGTTTCTCCAACTGATGGGCGGCGTGCCGCAGGATGCTGTGCCGCTGGAGCCCCGGCAGCAGGACTTGCCGGAACATCCCGGCGTAGCGGCCCGGCGCGTCTGGATTCCGGTGGATGCGGGCGTCCACGTGTACGGAGTCCTGCTCGTGCCCGCGCAGCCGACCGGCCCCAAACCCGCCGTGATCGCCCAGCATGGCTTCTCCGGGTCGCCGGAAGCCACCTGCGGCTACTACGAATTGGAGGAAACCGCCTACCTGCGCTCGTTCGGCCTGCGTTTGGCCGAGAAGGGCTACGTGGTCTTTGCGCCGCTGGTGATGAACAACACACCGGACCGTTCGCGCACCAACCGCAAGGCCACGCTCATCGCCCGGCAACTCATGGGCCTGGAAGTGGGCAAGATGATGCGGGTGGTGGACTTTCTGCAGACCTTGCCGGAGGTGGACAACGACCGCATCGGCTACATGGGCATTTCCCAGGGCGGCATGATGGCGCTCTGGGCGGCGGCGGCCGACGAGCGCATCGCCGCCTGCGTTTGCTCGGGGTACTTCACCAACCGTACGCCCAAGATGATCGACCTGTCGCCCCACTACACGTCCTTCATCCAGACCGGTGATGACGACAAGTTCTTCTGGGGCCAGTTGAACGAGTTTTCCGACTCCGATATTGGCGCGCTCATCTGTCCGCGCCCCTTCTTCGTAGAAGCCGGCACGGAGGACCGCGTCTTCTGGCTGGAGCACGTGCAGGAAGAGTTCGCGCAATTGCAGACAATCTACGCGCAGCTTGGCATACCGGAGCGCGTTGAGCTTGGCATCTTTGCAGGCCCGCACGTGATCCACGGTGTGGAGTCGTTTGCGTTCCTTGATCGTTGGCTACAGGGCTAGAGACGAAAAGTATAGGGATCAAAGATACACAGTTTTCGCGCCTAGAATTCTACGTGCACTTGCAAGCACGGAGGATCTCCACCGTTCGCCCCCGTATCGCGTACGGGGCAGGCTCTGAGCCTGTCGAGGGGTAGCTATTGCAGGAAATAGCCCTAGACTGACATTGGCCGCTGGTAAACGGAGACTACCGCATGCTTTCGCCCCGTATCATGTACGGGGCAGGCTCTGAGCCAGCCTGTCCTGAGCTTTCCGAAGGGTCGACGGGAGAAGTCAGACCAATGGGCAAGATGCGGCGCTCCTTCGCACATCCGTTCATGCTTCGACAAGCTCAGCACGAACGGATGTGGCACCATCTTCAATAGTGCGCGGAGGGAAAAGGCGCATGTACGTAGAGGAAAGTGGCGCAGAGCGCGGTCATAAGGAAGAAAAGATCTCAATTACGCTAAGGATACTAAATGCCGGCCCTTTCTCCCACTCAACACCGAATTCTCAGCGACGACCAAGTCGCCTTTTACCATCGCCACGGCTACCTGATACTTGAAAACGTGCTGTCTGCGGCAGAGCTCGTAGAGCTCCGGGAAGCCACGGACGGCTTGCGCGAAGAACGCGCCCGCGTCGCCGGTGACGACAAGATCGCCGCCATCATGGACTTTGCCCTGCTCGATGATGCCTTCATGCGCGCCGCGCACCATCCGGTCATGCTGGCCGCGGTCACTCAACTCATCGGCAGCAATCTGCGCCTGCAGCACTGCAAGCTCAACTGGAAACCGCCCACCAAAGGCACCGGCGAGGTGGACTGGCACCAGGATTTTCCCTTTCTGCCGCACACCAACTACGATCTGCTGGCGTGCATGATCCTGATGGACGATTCTTCACCGCAAAACGGCTGCATGCGGGTGATCCCCGGCAGCCACCTGCGCGGGCCGGTGGACCACTTTGCGGCAGACGGCACGTTCGCGAGGCACTGCACTGATCCGGCAGATTATGAGGACGACCTGGCGCGCGGCAACGTGGTCGATCTCATCGCGCCGGCCGGTTCGATCACGATCCACCATAACTGCATCGTGCACGCCTCTTACCCCAACAACAGCGACACGCCCCGGCGGGGGCTGATCTACCAGATCGCCGCCGGTGACAGCATGCAACTCGGCGGCCAACTCTACAAGGTCTGGCCCCTCTGGCTGCAAGGCGAGGATCCTCTGCGCGTGCGCATGGAAGACGGCACAGTCTTCCGTCTCAGCCGGCCGCTCACCAACGTCGGCGGGCTGGAGCCGACCAAGCGCTAGGCAAGTGCCCGTCACTCCGGCGAAAGCCGGAGTCCAGGGCACGGGCAGAAGACGGATACTGCGCTCCCGTGTGGGTTGAGATTTCACGGCATTGACGGACGGAGAGCGGCCTCCCCTGTAGCGCGGGGGCTTGTCCCCCGCTCTTATGCGGCGTGCAGCAGGTAGAAACACAGATGGACTACCGTCTTCGCGCGAGTGACGAGCCGCGCACATTCTCTTTCCCGCGCATGGCGAGAGAGAACCAACACTGAACGTGATACAGTACCTAGACAAGCCAACCCCGTGCGTGTAAACAGATTGCGTAATATCACCGAAGAAGAGTCAAGGAGCAGCAGTCCCATGGCCGCGTCTCCCGCAACCGCAGAGAAGGTCCTCAGCGACGACCAGGTCGCCTTCTATCACCGGCACGGTTATCTGATTCTCGAAAACGTCCTTTCGGCCGCTGAACTAAAGCGGCTGCAGGATGCCTCCGAACGGCTGCGTGACGAGCGCTCCCGCTTGGGCGGAGACGAAAGCCTGGCCGTGATCCAGAATGTGGCGCTCTTTGACGACGCCTTTATGATGGCCGCGAAGCATCCGGTGATGCTGGGGGCAGTCACGCAACTCATTGGCGAGAACCTGCGACTGCAGCACTGCAAGCTCAATTGGAAGCCGCCCGCCAAGGGCAAAGGCGAGGTGGGCTGGCACCAGGACTTTCCGTTCTTCCCGCATACCAACTACGACCTGCTCGCATGCATGTTCCTGCTGGATGATGCCGTACCGGAGAACGGCTGCATGCGCATGATTCCCGGCAGCCACTTGCGCGGGCCCGTGGACCACTACGACGCTGAGAGCGGCAGGTTCACCGGCCGTTGCACCGAACCCCGTGAGTACGACAACGACGTGGCCCGCGGCAACGTGGTGGATCTCGTGGTGCCCGCCGGTTCCATGACCATCCATCATTGCTGCATGCTCCACGCCTCGTATCCCAACCACAGCGACACGCCGCGCCGGGGTCTGGTCTACCAGATCGCCGCCGGCGATAGCATCCAATTGGGCGGCAACCTGCACAAGGTGTGGCCGATCTGGCTCCAGGGCGAAAACCCGCTGCAGGCCCGCATCGGCAACCACACGGTCTACCGGCTCAGCCAGCAGATCACTAACGTCGGCGGCCTGGAACCCAGCGCGGACTGGCAGAAGGTCACGCAGGACTAGACGCGGGTTTCTCAGCGGAAATCCGCCCGTTCTTACAGGGAACGGGCGTGTTCGACTAGTGGTTGAACACTATCCTGAGGACGATCGCCAGCGCAAAGAACTCTGTCCGGCAACACCGCGCAGGTTACGCGCACGTCCCGAGCGAACCTGCGCTACCGGCGACCCCACCCATCAAAGCAAGCGTGTCGCACCACTAGGGCTGGTACAGCACCTGGCAAGCCGCCAACGATGACCGCGCCACCATGGCCCACCCTAGTGCTGCGTGTAGATGCTTCGCATCTGCCAGGCGTCGAGGGAACGGAGTTGGGCGGGGCTGCCCTGTGCGCGCAGGGAGACGCCGGTGCTATCGCTCCGTCCGGGGTAGACGCGGACCGCGACACATTGCCTGCCGTTGGCGAAGACCTCCACCACGCTGCGGTCGACGAATACCCGGAGCCGGAGGGGCTCGTCCGGGTCGAGCCGGAGAGGGGCCGTCTCGGGAGCACGGGAAAGTGCACCCGGCAGGGTTGACGCGTAGGAAGATTCAAGGGTCAGGCGGCTTTCGTGGCGGCTCGCGGGCCACGGGCTCTTGTAGCCGCCAATGGCGACTTGGCCGTTGTGGTGGACCGCGCCGGGGCGGACGGATGGGTGCTGTACCCTGAAGCCGCGGTCCTTGTGGAAGGCGATGCGCGTATACTCCTCCCGGCCCGGTGACCGGAAGACGTTCAGCTCGACCATTGGCGCCGCGCAGGGGTCGAGCTCAAGCGCCAATTCCAGCGCGCTGCCCCCGATGCCTGACAGCACCACTTCCTCGTTGGCGGGGAGTTCCGTCGGCCCGATGTGCCTGTGCTTATGCCTGAGGGACGCGATGTCGCCGGCGGGCTCGACCCGCACGTCGTCGTCACCCGCCAGAGTAAGACGCCTGGGTAGCGTCATTATCTGATCCCAGCCCGGGGACGGGAACCCAGCGTTCAGGTTGAATAGCGCGATGATACCGCCCTGTCCGTCGGGCATTGCAGATGGAGCGTGAACACCTGACGGGACTGCTGGACCGAAGTTGAAGAGGCCGTGCGAGGTGACAACCAGCTTGTCGCGGTCCGTGTCGTAGTCGCCGAGCAGATACTGGCCGCCGCTCATGTGGCTGAAGAAGAGCAGCATGTGGCGGTGGCCGATGGGCCAGAAGTAGGGGCACGCGCCGTCGTCGCCCACCAGCGTATACCGGTCACCCTCGGTAAAGGGATGCAGGTATTCCCAGGTCTCCAGGTCCCGCGAGCGGAACAGGAAGTCGGCGGCAATGCGCCGGCCGCCGGGGCCGTCGGTCAGCGCGCCGCCGGAGAGGGAGTAGTAGACGCAGTCGCGTTGCCAGATACAGGGGTCGTAGACCGTGTATTCCCCGGGTGAGCCGTCGTGATCAGGAATAGGGATGACCGCCTGACCCGTAACCTTCTCCCAGTTGAGAAGAAGCGGGTCGCTGGAGACGGCAACCATGTTGCCCACCTGTGTCCCGTGGTACATGGCAATCACCCGGTCGTCCTCGACGAGAGTCCCGCCGGAGTAGCAGCTCTCCTCCGGGTCGGGATAAATGGCATACGGCAGGTCGCGCCAGCGGATGAGGTCGTCGCTGACGGCGTGCCCCCAGTGAGGCCGGGGGTCTTCCGGCGGGTAGCCCTGGTAGAAGAGGTGCCAGCGTCCCTGCCAAAAGCAGAGCCCGTTGGGATCGTTCAGTCTGCTCTCGGGACTGACGAAGTGGTACAACGGGCGATGGGGATCAACCGCCAGCGCCGTGCGGGACGCGGCCATCCGCCGCACCAGCGGGTTGTCGCGAAGCTGGGCTTCCTGCGCGTCGAGCGTGTCGGCGAAGGTGTACCGGGGAGCGCGAGATGCGCGGTCGGTAGTGGCCATGGTGTCTCCTTGTGCTCGCTTGGTGGCTGGAGCGGCTCCAAGACCCCGGAGTCAGCCGGACCAGAAACAGTAGCCCGGCAAGGCACTGTGCACCGAGATAGGCTCTGCGCAGCCCTCAACACGAACGGGCCAATTGCGGGAATACAGGGAGTTAGCCAAATTGGTGATCAACTGAGCATCACCAGAGTGCATCACTCAATCGCCGGTCGCTCCCGGCCCTGCTGCGGCTTGAAGTCTGAGTCCCAGAGCGCGCACCACCTTCAGCACGGTGGCGAACTCCGCGTTGCCGTCGGCTGACAGAGACTTGTACAGGCTTTCCCTGCCCAGTCCCGTCTCCTGAGCCACCACCGCCATGCGCTGGGCGCGGGCGATGTCTCCAAGAGTCGCCATGATCAGGCTCAGGTCACTCTCTTCCAGCGCGACGTTCAGATATGCCGCCATGTCCTCTTCGGTCTCCAGGTGCTCCGCCGGGTCCCACGGCCTAGTCTGCGTCTTTGCCATAGCTGCCTCCTAGGACTTAAGGCGCTTTCTGCAGGGTCATTGGCTCACTATTCTGACAAGAGCGCTCACACGTGCACCGCTCTGCCATGTTCCACCGACTCATACGCCGCTTCCACGAGCTCTAGCGCCCGCACGCCGTCTTCCCAATCGGGCTTGGCAGGAGTGCCCGTAACAATACATTCCAAGAAAGCCCGTAGCTGGATCTCAAAGGGGTCACCGCCCTCCAGGGCCACCGGCTCCCAACCGGTCATGGGGTCGGCCTGGAGTTGGGTGGGATCGTAGCGGAAGCCGGGCGTGTCGGCTTGAAGCTGCTGGCGCATGTCGTTGAAACTGAAGATCAGGCTGCCGTCCTCGCCGTCGATCTCGAAGTACGGCACCTCTTCGTGTTTGCGCCGCGACCAGGAGACGAACACATCGCCCAGGGCGCCGTTGGCAAAACGCATCTGCACCGTCGCCGCATCCTCCACCTCGGAGGCGAAACGCTCGCCCTCAGCCGTCTCGCGCTCCGCGTAGACCGTGGTCATGTCGCAGGAAACACGCGCGATCGGCCCAATCATCCAACCGAGCAGATCAAAGAAATGCGCCATCATGTCGTGCACGATGCCGCCGCCCGCCTCCGCCTTTTGGTAGAACCATGCCGGACGGTTCTCCACGCGCTGCGGCACGAAGTAACCGAACACCACGCGCGCGTGCAGGATGCGGCCGAGCGCGCCGGAGGCGATGATCTCCTTGGCTTTGGACGTGCCTCCCTGAAAACGCATGTTCTGCACGATGCCGTGATGCACGCCGGCCTGACGCGCCGCGCGCATGAGATAACGGCCTTCCGACGCGGTATTTGTCAAGGGCTTATCGGTGTAGACGTGCTTGCCGTTCTGGATGGCCCGCAGCAGCGGCGTGAAGTGCAGGCGGTTGACCAAGCAGTTGTCGATCACGTTGATGTCGGGATCGTCGATGAAGCTCTCCAGGTCGGTGCTCGTCTTGACGGCGCCGCACGCTTCGGCCAACGGCGCGACTTTCGCCGGATCCCGCCCGTAAAGGGCTACCGCGACATTGTGCCGCTCCCCATTAATCTCCAAGCCCTGCTCCTGAATAGACCGCAGCGCCGTGCTGTGCAGTTGCGCCATGCGTCCCGTGCCAAGTACCCCGACAGTTAGGTCCATTGGTGTGATTGCCTCCGGTTCTTAGGAAAGAGTGATTGTTATGTGTCCTCTTTTGCGCGCTTGCACTCGCAAGCCGCCTGCCATTGTCTGTCGTCTACAGGATGCTCGCCCTGGCCGCCGCTTGTTACTGCTTCCGGGCTACTTAGTGGTGTGGGCCGCCGATTGCCCGCCAAAGCGAGCGGCCGCCTCAGCAAGCTGTTCTTCACTGTGTGCTGACCGCAGTAACGTGCCCTTAGTATAGCGAAGAAGCGTGCCGGCCAATGGCGTGCGCGGCAGGTGGGTCTCCCGCAGCGCCAAGACAGGTTTGCTATAGTTGCAGGAGATGTGAGTCGGGGCTCGCTCTCTGTCGTAGGGCACCTTTGCTTCACCTCGATGAAATGCGAGGATTTCCTCTCACCTGAGGATCCCTCCGGATCCTGTAACGAACAGGCATTGCACGCCTGTGTTTTGCGGCTACGATTTGACACAGCGACATCTTGACCCCCTCTCCCTAGACGGGAGAGGGCCGGGGTGAGGGTGACTCCGAGCAAGGAAAATGCCCAGACGATAGCAAAGTGAACACCGCATTAGATGTAATCTGAAGGTCATCGGGCGCGACCGCCCGCGCGAATAGAAGAGTTTGAAATCAACAACGTAGGAGCAGCTATGGCGCTGTGGTTCTGGATTGGCGTGGCGTTTGTTTCGTGGGGCTTGGCATCGTTTTTCGGCAAGATGGTCGCCCCCTACTTTGGCGCGCCCTACCTCGTCTGGGTGCGAAGCGTCATCACCGTCTTCATGCTCTTGCCGCTGGTGTGGGTCCAACGCCACAACTCGATCTCGATAACGCCGACCTGGCAGACCTGGTTGCTCGTCTTGCTCGTAACGGGGTTCACGGCCAGCGCCGTCATCGGCTTCTACAACGGCTTGCGCCTGGGCGACGCCTCACTGGTGACACCTGCCAGCGGCACATATCCCGTGCTGACGGCCATTCTGGCGGTGATCTTCCTGGGCGAGCAGATCACGTTCACGCGGGCAATGGGGATTTTCTTTGCGGTGTTGGGGATTGTATTCCTGACGCGTTGAGAGCGTAGCCAAGACTAGGAATCGCTTGCCGAACGGCGCAGTTTTAACCAAAGCGGCGCAAACTTCGCTGCCAGATTGTAGCGCGGGGCTTGTCCCCGCCAACATTGAGGGTTCGCGATTAGAAGAGGATGGATTCCCGTATATGTGGGAGTGACTTGAAGAGAACGCAGGCTGCAGACCTGCGCTACCGGGGTTTTCCGTTTGAGACGCAGGCGGCCGTGAAGTGGACGGTCTTTGTAGCGCGGGGGCTCGTCCCCCGCCAACATTGAGGGTTCGCGATCAGAAGAGGATGGAATCCCGTATAAGTGGGAGGGACTCGAAAAGAACGCAGGTTGCAAACCTGCGCTACCGGAAATTTCCGTTTGAGACGCAGGCGGCAGAGAAGAAGACGGTCTTTGTAGCGCGGGGGCTCGTCCCCCGCCAACACTGAGGGTTCGCGATTACAAGAGGATGGATTCCCGTATTAGTGGGAGTGACTAGAAGAGAACGCAGGCTGCAGACCTGCGCTACCAGAGATTTCCGATTGAGACGCAGGCGACAGAGAAGAGGACGGTCTTTGTAGCGCGGGGGTTTGTCCTCCGCTCTTCAAGACGAATGAGATAGACAACGAACATGCAATACTGCCTGCAGTATAATCGTGGACACGAATCTAACCACTGCGCATAAGGGAACTGAATTTCATGAAGTTGAAAGACAAGATTGCGGTCATCACCGGCGCCGGGTCGGGTATTGGGTACGAAATGGCAACGCTCTTTGCCCGCGAAGGCGCGAGCATCGTGGGCGCCGACGTTGACCCGGACGGCCTGGCCAAGACACAGACAGACGTGGAAGCGATCGGCCGCCCCATGCGGACGTTCATCGCCGACGTCACCGATCCCACCGCCGTGGAGCACCTGATGGCCGAGACCATGGAAGCGTTCGGCAGCATCGACATCCTCTGCAACAACGCCGGCATCGGCCACGTGGGCAGCGTGCTGGAGGTCACCCCCGAGGAGTGGGACCGCGTGATGGCCGTGAACGTGCGCGGCGTGTGGCTGGGCTGCAAGTACGCCGTTCCCTACATGCTGGCGCAGGGCGGCGGCATCATCGTGAATACGGCGTCGGTGGCGGGTCAGGTCGGCCTGCCCAAGCGCGCCGTCTATAGCGCGTCCAAAGGCGCGGTGATCGCCCTCACCAAGCAGGTCGCCATCGAGTACGTGGCTGAGAACATCCGCGTGAACTGCGTCTGCCCCGGCACCGTGGAAACCCCCTGGGTCCAACGCCTCCTCGCCATCGAGGACGACCCGGCCGCCGCCATGGAAAACCTCCGCCTGCGCCAACCCATGGGCCGCCTGGGCCAACCCGACGAGGTCGCCAAAGCCGCGCTTTACTTAGCCTCCGACGCCGCCGAGTTCATCACCGGCACGGAGTTGGTAATAGACGGCGGCCTCACCGCGCGGTAGCACTGCCCCCGGCAGGAACTGCTCGGTAGCACTATCCCCGGCAAGAACTGTTCTCTGGCTGGCTCCTGAGGCTACGAATCCAACCTGTCATTCCGGCGAAAGCCGGAATCCAGAAGGCAGGGAATTGTCGCGGCAAACACCGCAACTTCACCTTGCCGACGGTCCGTCCTATCGCAGTAATCGGCGACCGAGTCTCTCGACGCCCCTTCCCTGTCACTTCGAGCGCAGCGAGAAATCTAAAGCTCTCGCGGGGAAGAGCGCCTCCAATAGGGGCACTCTAATCCGATCCGTCATTCCCGCGAAAGCGGGAATCCATCTTTTCTTTCTGTTGTGCAAAGTCACAATAGGCGATGTGCGATCCTCCGTGCTACGCCTTAGAGTCCGTGAACCCTGTACGACGCTTCCGCTCCCAATGACAATCAATGCCCCCAGAAACTAACCGCTAGGGCTTGTTAGGCTTCTATAGGTCTGTTAGCATTCCTGCAGAGTTCCCAAAGGACAAATGTCATGCTAGTGACGGCTGGATTCTTCCCGAATAGTGCAACTAGCGCCATTGCGGCAGCCGCGCCGCGGCGTCTTGTTTTGGGGAGTACCTAGCGACCACGCTCTAATTGTCAACCACAAAGGCCTCCCCGCACACGGGAGGCCTATTTTTTTGTCTGTGTGCAAGACAAAGGAGACGAATCATGCAGGGCTACGATGCCGCGACGTATGGTAACCGGATCGCCGACGTGTACGACGAATTCTATAAGCCGGCAAACGTCGGCCCGTGTGTCGACCTGCTCGCGGGGCTTGCCGCCGGCGGCAGGGCGCTCGAATTGGGGATAGGCACCGGGACCTTTGCGCTGCCCTTGGCCGCCACAGGCTGTGCGGTGCACGGCATAGAGTCTTCCCAGGCCATGCTCGACCAACTGCGGTCCAAGCCGGGCGGGGCGGAGCTGCCCGTGACCATCGGCGACTTCGCGGACGTTGCGGTTGAGGGCGCTTTCTCGCTCGTGTTCGTCATAAGCAACACATTCTATATGCTCACTTCACAGGAGGAGCAGATCAGGTGCTTTCAAAACGTGGCGGCACATCTGGATGAGACCGGTGTATTCGTGGTCCACGCCTTTGTCCCTGACACGTCAAAGTTCGCTGAAGGCGAACACGTGCGAGCGAGCCTGCCCGACCTCGACTCCGTCCGCCTGGATGTTTCGATCCACGACCCCGTGAACCAGGTGCTGGACTTCCGCCACCTGCGCCTCACGGAAGCGGGCATCCGCATGTACCCCGGCCGCCTCCGCTACGTATGGCCGTCCGAACTCGACTTGATGGCCCGCCTCGCCGGCCTAAAACTCCGCAATAGATGGGCCGACTGGCACCGCTCACCCTTCACCGCGCAGAGTCGCTCGCACGTGTCAGTCTACGAAAAGGCCAGCTAGGGAACATGAACATGCCGATGGGCCGCCTCAGCCAACCCAACGAGGTTGCCAAAGCTGCCCTCTACCTCGCCTCCGACGCCGCCGAGTTCATCACCGGCACGGAGTTGGTAATTGAAGGCGGCCTGACGGCGAGGTAGTGATAGAGAAGAAAAGCGTAGTTACCGTATACTGTAAACGCCCGAAGCTGTAATTGTGGAGCTTGAAGAAATGAGTGATCAACCTCTCGCCTTCGTTATAATGCCCTTCGGGGACGACTTCGAACCTATCTATGAGAGATTCATCAAGCCAGTTCTTAGTACGAGTGGCTTTGAAGTCAAACGTGCTGACGACATCGAGAGTCAACAGAATATTCTAAGGGATATTGTTGAGAGCATCGACAGTAGTTTCTTGGTTGTAGCTGACCTAAGCACGACAAATCCCAATGTGTTTTATGAACTTGGTCTTGCGCACGCCTCTAGAAAACCTGTCATACTCATCACTCAAAGTATAGAGGAGGTACCGTTTGACCTTCGATCGTATCGACTCTTGGAGTATAGCGTACATTTCGACAAAATCGACATAGCGAAAGAGGCATTGTGTAACTACGCACGCGGAGCTCTAAATGGAAGCATAGGATTCGGTAGTCCCGTTACCGATTTTAGACCTGATAGGATGATTGTTGACCAAGAACCCAATAGATCTGTAGATACGAACCCTGTTGAAGATGATCGTGGATACCTTGACCACCTTATTGCGATTAACAAAGGATATGGCCGCATTGGTGAGATTGCAGAGGGAGTGGGAAGCCATTTTCAAGAGTTGACTCTGTCTACAAGCGTAGCAAGCGATGACTTCAAGCGGATTAGTGCCAATCCCAGCGACTCTTCTGCAGCAGCCGCAAGACGAACGGCCCGAAAACTCGCGAAACAGGTGAATGGTTTTACATCGAAATTGGAGGAATCGAACGTTGAGTATACTGACATTGCGCGGGACACTGAGAATAGTTTGGAGTTCGTCGTTTCCTTTCAGCGGGAACAGTCAGATGAAATAGATCCAGATATAGATGGGCAATTGGAGTCCCTTCGATCTCTACGGACTGTGGTTGAAGAGGGACGGGACACCTTGGATTCCGTAGCGGGCACAATGGAGAGTCTTCCACGGATTGAACGCCGGCTCAACCGAGAAGTGGCGCGTGCAAGCGAGGAAATTCGCGTCATGATAAGCAATCTCGACAGAACCATTGCATCCATTTCGAGGGCGTTGGGAGATCAAGGCTAACTCTCTTGAAGTAGCTGCGAAGCATCCGCTGCGCATTGCAAACGTGATCTCCTAACGGCAACACGTCTGAAAGAACATGACAAATTGCCGAGAAGTGACCTTCCATTCGGCAGCGAGTTCTCGCCTGCCCAAATAGATCTCCCCGTTCTTCTGGATCTGGCGCATAGCCACGCGAACGACTGGAGAGCTTTTGAAGTTGCTGTACGCGACCGGTACTTCTCGGCAAATAGAACATCAGACTACAACAAACTTAAGCTCGCGAATAACACAAAGTTATCTATGCGCGCTTACGGCCTCATTGGCCGGGAAGACGTCACTCTAACAGAAACCGGCCGATCCTTATATAGCATCCGATCTGACGAGGCAGGCCTGAACGAGGCCTTTGCGCGCCACATCCTCAAAAACCGTCAAGGAATGAACTTGGTGCAATGCGTACTTGACATGCATGCTGCAGGCGAAGACATCAACTTGAACAGTCTTCGCCATTGGCTTGAAGAACGTGGCATCAACGTGCCTCGTGGCGGGAAGCACATGAGCACGATGAGACTGTGGTTGGAGAAGGCTGGGGTATTCGTTTCCGGCTATCGCGTTGACCAAGGACGCCTGAATGACATCCTTGGACTAAGTGTAGAGGAATTTGAGGTTCTAGCTACCCTTTCGGCAGAACAGCAGGCCTACTTAAAGGCACTGGCGAACATTGGAGGAGGCGGTCCTCACTCTTCCAACGATATCGAGCGCCTTGCCACGTCCACCTATGGGGTCAATTTCAACGAAAAGAACCTGCCCAAGCAGGTCCTATACCCATTGCAAAAGGCTCACTATATCACGCTCGAACGTGGTACAAAAGAGGCTGGCCGGGGGGCCAAGCCGTTCCTCGTCACTGCTACTGACAGGCTTGCGGCTGACATCCTCACGCCATTGATCGAGCAGCTCGAGCAGCAAACTCAAGCTGACCTTAGACCCCTATTGCGAAAGCCGCTCAAGGAGATCCGCGAGGAATTGAATTCGAAGGATCGTCACATCCGTGGTCTTGCCCTTGAAGCTTTGGCATTCAAGCTTATGCGTCTCATTGACCTCACCTATGTTGCAACTCGTCTCCGTGGTGCAGCAACCGGCGGTGCCGAAGTCGACCTCATCTTTGAAAGCGCGCGGCTCGTCTTTTCGCGCTGGCAGGTACAATGCAAAAACACTGCTCGTGTTTCGCTAGACGACGATGCCAAGGAAGTGGGTCTCACGCATTTCCTAAAGAGCAACGCCATAGTAATGGTCTCAACAGGAGAAATCGGAGGCGAGGCCCGCCGTTACTCCAACAAGATTATGGCTGATTCCAACCTTTGTATCGTCATGTTGGACAAGAGCGACCTTGCTCTAATTGAGTCGCGCCCTGCGGCGATAGTCGATGTGTTTACCCGTGAAGCTGAACACGCAATGGGCCTAAGTTGACGATAGGCAGAACCAACTTTGAGTTGAGGCTAACCCTTTGAGTTGTCGCTAGGCCCATGTAAATGACGGCTTCGCGTCTGCAAGCCCTCAAACCACTGTCACCCAGCCCTCTGACAGCACTTCTGCCTGCTCAAGAACGGTGACGGTTGCTTCTTCCTGCTTGTCCGGCGGGTAGCCGTGTTTGCGCAGGATGCGTTTGACCATCGCCCGCAGCTTGGCGCGGACGTTCTCCCGCAGCGTCCAGTCGATAGTGACGTTGTTTCGCACGGTATCGACCAGTTCACGGGCTATGGCACGGAGGGTTTCGTCCCCCAGCACCTGCACTGCGCTGTCGTTGGTTTCCAATGCGTCGTAGAAGGCTAACTCGTCTTCGCTCAGCCCTAGTTGCTCGCCACGGGCGTGAGCCTTCCGCATCTCCTTTGCAAGCTCAATCAACTCCTCGATGACCTGCGCCGCCTCTATCGCTCGATTCTGGTAGCGGCGCAAGGTCTGCACCAACATCTCCGCGAAAGACCGGGCCTGCACCACGTTCTTGCGGCGGCGGACGGACAACTCCCCCTTAAGCAGCTTCTGAAGTAACTCGACGGCGAGATTGCGCTGAGGCATTCCTTGCACCTCAGACAGAAACCCATCGGAGAGCACGGAGATGTCCGGCTTGTCCAGACCTGCGGCGGCAAAGATGTCCAGCACTCCCTCGGAGGCCACTGCCCGGGAGATGATCTGCCGCACGGCTAGGTCCATGTCTTCCTCGGTGCGGGCCTCTCCTGTTGTCCACTTGGACAGCGCCGCCCGCACCGCCTGGAAAAATCCCACGTCCTCCCGAATGCGATACGTTTCCGAGTGCGGCACGGCCAAGGCGAAGGCTTGCGATAGCTCGCGGACGGCGTTCAGGCAGCGTTCCTTACCTTCATCCTGGGCTAAGACGTGCTCCTGAGCGGGCGGCAGCAGTCCCAGCCGGTCCTGTGCGTTGCCCGTAGTCCATCGCGACCAGTCGAATCCGTGGAACAGGGCGCGGCACACGTCGTACTTCTCCAGCATCACCGCCACTGCTTCGTCCTGGTCCAGCGCCGTCCGCCCCTTGCCGCCGCTTTCGGTGTAGGTGGCCAACGCTGTCTTAAGGTCCTGGGCCAGCCCCAGATAGTCCACCACCAAGCCGCCGGGCTTATCCTTGAAGACCCGGTTCACCCGGGCAATGGCCTGCATCAGTCCATGGCCTCGCATCGGCTTGTCCACATACATCGTGTGGAGGCTCGGCGCGTCGAAGCCCGTCAGCCACATATCCCGTACCAACACGATTTGCAGAGGGTCACTGGGGTCGCGGAACCGCTGAGCCAACGCCTCCCGCCGCGCCTTATTCCTGATGTGCGGTTGCCAGTCCGGAGGGTCAGAGGCAGAGCCGGTCATCACCACCTTGACGGCTCCCTTGTCGTCACCGTCGTCGTGCCAGCCCGGGCGCAGGCGCACCAACTCCGCGTAAACATCGATGCAGATGCGGCGGCTCATGCAGACGATCATCGCTTTGCCGTTGAGAGCCGCCAAGCGCTGCTCGAAGTGGGCCAAGATGTCCTGGGAAATCTGCTTCACCCGCTTTTCCGATCCAACGACGGCTTCAAGCTGTGCCCATTTCGTCTTGAGGTTCTCCCGGCGCTCCACCTCCTCACCCTCAGTGGCCTCCTCAAAGTCCGGGTCTATGTGCGGCCGCTCGTCCTCGTCCAGAGCGAGCTTGGCGAGACGGCTTTCGTAGAAGATGGGCACGGTGGCTTTATCCTCGACGGAGCGTTGGATGTCGTAGATGCTTATGTAGTCGCCGAATACGGCGCGGGTGTTGGCGTCCTGCAGCTCGATGGGCGTTCCTGTGAAGCCGACAAACGAGGCGTTGGGCAGCGCGTCCCGCATGTGCCGGGCGAACCCGTCGATGAAGTCGTACTGGCTGCGGTGGGCCTCGTCGGCGATGACGACGATATTGCTTCTGTCCGATAGCGCGGGGTGCGTATCGCCCTTTTCCTTCGGGAAGAACTTCTGGATGGTGGTGAAGACCACGCCGCCGGCGTTCACGGACAGCTTGCTGCGCAGGTCGGCGCGGCTCGCCGCTTGGGTGGGCGGTTGACGCAACAGGTCGTGGCAGCGGGAGAAGGTGCCGAAGAGCTGGTCGTCCAGGTCGTTGCGGTCGGTGAGCACGACGACGGTCGGATTCTCCATGGCGGAATCGCGGGCAATAGCCCCGGCGTAGAAGGCCATCGTCAGGCTCTTACCCGAACCTTGGGTGTGCCAGACGACGCCGATGCGGCGGTCGCCGGGTTCGCCGCTCGGGATTTCGCCTGTGTCATAGGGCCTGCGATCCTCTGCGGCCAGGCTCAGTGTGCGGCGGAGTCGCGCCGCGCGCAGGGTTTCGCCCACAGCTACACGGACAGCGTGAAACTGGTGATAGCCCGCCATTTTCTTGACCAGCGCGCCGCTGCCGTCGTCCTCGAATACGATGAAGTCCCGTATCAGCGACAGGAATCGCTCCGGCTGGAAGACGCCCTCCAGCATGACCTGAAGCTCGGTCGCGCGGGAACCGGCCAGCGTCTCGTCGGTTATGGTGCGCCAGGGCTTGAACCACTCTCTACCTGCGGTCAGAGCGCCGATGCAGGCCTCGGTGCCGTCGGAGACCACCAGCGCCTCGTTCATTGCGAACAGGGTTGGCAGCTCGGCTTTGTAGGTCTGAAGCTGCCGCCATGCCGTCTCAATCGTGGCGTCTTCATCGGTCGGGTTCTTCAATTCGATGACGCCCAGGGGCAGCCCGTTGACGAACAGCACGACGTCCGGCCGGCGCGTGTTCCTGCCGGCCCCGCCGGCCGGCACGTTCTCGGTGACCGTGAACTGGTTTATGGCCAGCCAGTCGTTGCTGGAGGGGTTGTCGAAGTCGATGACTTGTGCCTGCGCCCCGCGAATGCGTCCTTCACTCTCTCGATGTTCCACCGCCACACCATCGACGAGCATGCGGTGGAATGCTCTGTTGCGGGCCTCGAGGGTCGCCCCTTCCGGGCGGGTCAGCTTGCGCAAGGCATCCTCTAACGCCGACGCCGGCAGCCCTGGGTTCAGCGCGGCCAGGGCGTCCCGCAGCCGGCGCTCCAGGACTACCTGGCCGTAGTCGTCACGCTCGGCATTGGGCGTGTCAGGCGCGATGTCCGGCCCGTGCGCTACCTGCCAGCCAAGCTCACGCAGCCAGTCGAGCGCGATCTGTTCAACGTCGGCTTCGGTGAGGGTGGTCATTTCGTCCAATCCACTACTCCGGCGATAGCGAGAATTATCATGACTGCCAATGCTACGTGTAGCACAGTGAATAGGATAGGTATCCACCGTTCTATAGACGTAACTGCTCTATAGATCTTGCCTTGTCCTTCCTCGGCCAACTTCCACTCATGCTTGTACATCGCTGACGGCAAGTGCTGCTCCAACTCATGAATCACATTGAACTTGATGCGGTTCAGGTCGGCGTGAGACTTGATGATCAGATACCAGAGCGCCGATACGGGGATTCCCATCACGGGGATAAGCAGCGTCCAATAGCCTTGACCGAAGTTTGCGGACTGAAGTCCGTACAGGGCAACCAGCGCGGTGTTGATGCTGAGCATAAAGCGGTTTGATGCGACACGACGGGCGCTGACGTTCTCGGCGGACTGTACGTAGGCTTTGTACTGCTCAAGAAGATCCGCATGGAAAGAGCCGCCGTAAGTATCCTTACTCTGGTGCATTACGGATTCTCGCTCTTGATTAGCCATACCCTACTTCGGATTAGCAATGAGTTCTTTCAAGGTGGGCCATTTCCAGGGGTGGATTTTCTTCTTTTCAGGTGCCGACTTCGGGCGCGTGCACGTCTTGTTCCTGCGTCCCTTCAGCAGGAAATACGGTTTCCCTGCTTGCTGCGCCATCGTCACTTCCGCTTCCACGCCCTTCGCTTGGTGCGTATGCTCCCCACAGATGACGATGGTGAGGTCCGCTCTCTCAATGAGGTCCCGCACTTTCTCCCGCCACTTTTCGTCAAATGGTTCCTTTACTGACCAGTCCTTGATGCTGAACGGTGAATCGGACCTCTTAGCCTGCGCTACGAGGTTGCCCCGCAGGTCGTTATCAAAGTCGTAGTCAAAGCTGATGAAAACGCTCTTGGTCACCATCCGTGACTCCATTCAGACGTAGACATTATCGGGTTGTAATAAGGGTAGGCCGGGGTTCTAACCGGCGGGGGCGTCCCAAAGGCGACGCTCCAGGGCAACCTCCTTAGCATCGGCTTCGGTAAGGGTGGACATGAGAATAGTCTCGCCACCAAATCTACTAGTGTGTGGCGCTTCGACGCCACACTTGCTCCTTGCTAACTAAAAACACCATGTCGAGCGGGTGTAAAACAGTGGGGTCAATCATGGTGAGCGCACTATTGAAACAGCTAGGCGATACTTGCCTCTGCTGCTCACCCGCGTGAAGAGCGACTGCCAAACGCCCACCCCGTGTCCACCCTTTGAACTTACGTTTGCCCTTCTCAATCTCTCTTGTGACGCTCTCTATAGCCGCCCCCTCAAGAAAGTCTGCATTAACAAAACTTGGAACTGAAACTGTGCTCTCGTTGTTGGGCAAGTCCCGCAGCTTTTTCAGCTCCCATTCCTCGGCCCACTCCACTTGAGATCGACCTATCCGGAGACTCTTCTCGCAGGCATGTTTGAGACTTAGTTCAAAGGCTTCACGACAGGCAGGAGTAATGAACTTGTGTCTCGGTCCATCGTCTTTCAAGAAATACGTGCCGCTTACACCTTGAATGTCGATAGGCATAAACTCACCATGTGCATGTGTGCAGCAAATGTACCCTACGTTGGCCTCTCCACAAAATTCAATCGTCGCTTGCCTCGAGAATGAGATCACAGTTGATTGTCCCGTTTCGAGGCGAGGGGCTGCATCTGCGATATTGTTTCTGAGTTGTGAGATTAACTTGCGGTCGAGCCCTGAATTAATGATTGGCGGTGTACACAAGAGAAATTCCCCGCCTGAATCGGGTGCCAACTGCTTGCAAAGTGATATGTATTTCCAATTATTCGTATGGAATGTCTCACCATCGGTAAGCTGCTTTATCTCAACGGCTATGTACTCAAGGCCATTCGTTAGGACAGCATCCGGGGTTGGCTCTGAGTTGTCTGTATCGTCGAGCCATTCATCCGCTCGCCATTCACCGCCTGGGTTCCCACTAAGGTGCTCACAGAGAAGCCCCACACATCGTTCCTCTTGTTCTGTAGGCGCCATCTCTACGAACTCCTACACTGTATCGCCGTCTTCAAGTGCCATCACTCCCACCTCTCCCGACACCAGCCAAGGCAGCAGCGCGTCCCGCAGGCGGCGCGTCAGGACTACCTGCCCATAATCGGTGCGTTCGGCATCGGGCGTGTCAGGCGCGATGTCCGGCCCATGCACCACCTGCCAACCCAGAGCGGCAAGCCAGTCGAGTGCGGACTGTTCAACATCGGTTTCCGTGAGCGTGGTCATAATATCCCTAGAATTTGTGGCCTCAAAATGCTTGGAGTGTCTGTGGGTTGACTTCAACCATACGAAAGCCGTTCTGCTGGTAAAAGTCTACAACTGCCTTCTCGTATTCTGGCATCGGCTCTAGTGCAACAACCCTAGCAAGCTCCATTCCAGATCTCGTTAGGACAATGCCCCTAAGCTCTATACTCTGCACTCCTGCCAGTTGATCCGTTGGCACCAGCACCCAACTGTGACCCTGAAAACGGAAAGCCATGCTGACCGACCGGAGTGACCCATCGGACTTGGAGACATCGGTGAATATCTTTTGCTCAAGGGACGAGTTGTACTCCGGGATTATGAGGCCGTATTCGTTCAGCACGTTTAAGGCGTCAAACGATAGTCCGAATTGCTGTAAGGCATTAAGTGCAGCTTTCCCGCCTAAAGAAAGAACTATCTCATTTCCAACGTTGCGAGGGGTGCCTCTCAGTTGTCCAAATTGAAAGGCTATTCGAGCTGAGCACAAGGTTCTGAAAATCGTGGCTGTTGATCGGTTTAGGTCTTTCAGGATATTCAGTGTCCTAATCGATGTACTCCCGGGTCGTTCTACTTCACCCGCAAGAATCTTGGCCCAGAGCGACTGCATTTCTTCTGAAGACACGTCTTGCACGTCATTGAAGAAGCGCGCTGTCCAGTCGTGATCAACTTCGTGGTCTTGGACCGCTCTATCTCCGAGCTTCTGGGCGGTCTGACCTATCACGGCTGCAGAATTGGACAGCCTCTTCTCTTCCTGAAACTGAATCCTCTGAGAAACGGCCGCTCCGAAATTCAACTGGCCTTGCACGGCGGCATCTGGTGATACCAGTACAGCGCGGGCATCAGCCTGAGCGCCGGCTATTATCTGCATTGCCTGCGATTGCCCTTCGGCCAAGATTCCTTGCGCCTCCGCCTCTCCCTCAGCAGCTATCAGCTTGGCGTTAGCTTCTTGTTGAGCTTTCCAAGAGGCCAACATGGGGCCTGCTATGCTACCTATCCCACTGGCAGCATAGTCAAGTAGCTTCTCAATGGCAGGAACCTTTAGGTTGATGTCCATCCGCTCACTCCGTCAATCATCTCCTTCCGCGACACCCATTGCGGCAACAGCACATTCCGCAGGCGACGCTCCAGGGCCACCTGCCCGTAAACGGTGCGCTCGGCATTGGGCGTGTCAGGCGCGATTTCCGGCCCATGGGCCATCCCCCAGCCGAGGCTAAATGACCAATCTAGTGCGGTCTGCTCAACGGCAGCTTCGGTGAGGGTAGTCATCGAGGTTCCTTAAGTTTGACTGCCGCACCCTCGTCTTGTGGACTTTCAAGGCTAACGTGCTCAATCGCCTCGACTTCCCCAGATGATTCGGGAAGTAGGTCCAATACGTCCTTCAGAAGGTCAAGTATTACTTGAAATCCCTGAAAGTCCTCTTTTGTGCCGTTTTCACAAAGCCAGTCGCAGAGATTAGTTTTCTCATCCTTGTTAACAACCCACTTTTCGGGAATGAGTTGAGGTTTTCCGCGCACCATTCTTGTGAATTGGGGATCGATGTCAATAAACGCAGACTTGTGTTGCTTGGCCCGTTCTAATGTGTCTCTGCCAAATAGGTTTTCGATTCCCTTCTGTATCGGGTTGTCGTTCTGCATTGGTACAATTCGACGATATAAGGCTCCCCTGTCGGCGTTGCATAAGTCCTGATTCTCACAGTCAAATAGAAGCAAGAATTTCTGAGTGACAATCTCAATGTGTTTTGACGTAGTCCAGACCTTCTTCAGGTTAGATTCACCGTTACCATCCCGAATTTCGACTCTCTCTATAGTCGCCTCTTCGTTCAGCAGTTGCGAGGCCTTTAGGATGTACTTCAGGTCGGTTTCACCCTCTACAAAGACAATAGGCTTCTGTGCCATTTCAATTGCACTTCGTATGTCATTCGAATACGTGACTGTTTCTGTGAAGGCGCGATACGCTTTCCCGAATTCGCTGAATTCTTCGGGGCTAATCTGGTGTCCCTGAGGTAGCCGGTACAGAGCAAAGCCATCTTCACCAAATGCTCTTTGCATACCCAAAACGAACAAGGGCGAGTGTGTTGTAACTACAAACTGAACATTCGGGAACATCCTGATTAGATTGGGGAGAACTTCATGCTGGTGAACCGCGTGTAGGTGTAGGTCTATCTCATCCACCACGACAATGCCGCGTATGTCGACAGTTCGGGTCAACGGGGCACCGCACAGATCAAAGTCTCGCAGGATGGACAAGAACAAGTTCAAGAGAGAAGTTTCCCCGCTGGATAGCTGGAAAACATTCGGAACCAATTGTATTGGGTTTAATCCCAATACATGCATGATAGAAACGACTCGGTTATGTCGCTTGCCTATCCCAAATCTAACATCGATTCTCCTCATTACACTTCGGAGTATTTGACAGGCAATCTCGAAAGTATTCGTTGAGTCTCCTGAGTATCCTTGAAATTCAGTAGTCGACACAGGTCCTCTCCCATCACTAAAGTCGACGGAGATTGGACGGTGCTGTATTTCAAAGGCACTTCTATCGTAAACCACATCGAACAGCCAGTTTTGGTTAACATGTAGCGGCGAAGATGCAATGACTTTACGACTAGTGTGTCCAGTGAGATGCTTGCTGTCCATGTACCGTGCTTGGGCTTTCAAGTTCTCCTCGTTCAGCCACGCCGGTTCCTCAAAGCGGTTAAATGGGAAGTATAGGACACAGTTTTTCGCAAATTTCTCTTCGACTCTTTTTGTCGTGCTAGGATCGAAAGTGAGGTTCGAGTCATAGTGGTCGTTCTCCTTGGGATCCATCTTGTCCCACATGCCCTGGGCGGCTGTCTCTGAGATTCCTGCAGGAGCCGCAGTATACTCTTGTTTGCTTCGCCACGTCCGTATTTCGCTGGTAAAGAACGCACCATCAAAGTCAACTCTGCTGTAGTAATACTCACTTCCTGGACTGATATAGGAATTACTTCGGAGTTTGTATACTTTGCCCTGTTCCACCTCCGGCGTCTCTGGGAAGGCAACACCCTTTGCCGCAATGAGTCCGTTCACGATGTGCGATAGCAGGATGCTCTTCCCGGAGCCATTCTCGCCTACTAACACCACTGGTTTGGGATCCTCACCCTCGAAGGGAAACTCAATGTCAAGGTTCTCGATAGGTCCGTAATTGGTTAGTTGTAATCGCTTGACAAACATCGGCTTACTCTCAGTCCGATTGAACTTTGATATCCCCCGACACCAACCTAGGTAGCAGCGCATCACGCTGCGCAGCTAGAGCGCGGGATCTATGAATTGTCGATATCATACTGTCGATCCACGGTCTTACCATGTCATTGAATGCCCTAGCCGCTTGGCTACTCGGCAGGGCAACTTTGTATCGAGCCATATCATCCCACTTAGTGCGTGGCATCCTAGTGCCAGTGGATGCAGCGTCCGTGTAGTCTACAAACTCCTTGCTGGATGCGTGGCCAAGGACAAAACCAAACCATTGCGATGAAATTGGTGTCAACACCACAATGTCGGTGGAGCAAACTCCATCCACTGGCGCTACGCCAACTTTGTGGAAGTACGGCCGTAGCTTGCCGAACAAGATGTCTCCGTGCCTGAATCTGAACTTGCCGCTGGCCAACCCATCGGCTGAGTCCCAGTATTCCAGGGCGATGCAACGCCTAGGAATGTGTTCCAGTGCGATATAGGGCGTAGCCGGGTCGATTTGATCCGGCTTCACTCCGGCTCGGCGTTGAATGGCCACATCCCCCAACTCCCTTATTTCCCAGCCCTCAGGGATTTCGCCGAGTTCGGAGGGGACGAGGCGGTTGGGGAAGAGGTGGTAGAGGTCGGCGGGGAGGCCGGGGAGGGATTCGCCGCGACGCCAGCGGCCCTCAATTTTGGCGCGCACGGGGTCGAAGTCCACGAACCACGATTTGAAGAGCGCCCGCGCCATCGCCTCCAGCGTCTCGTTCATCCGCCGGTTCAACTCGATCTTGTCATCTAGCGTCCCAAGCACGTGGGCAATGGCCCGCTGCTCCGGCAGGGATGGAATAGGTACGGTGAGGTGGTCAAGCGAGGCGACAGGGACTCTTTGGCGTCCTGACGTGCCGGTCATTTGGTCAATGGCATACCCGCAGACTTCATCCCAATTGGTCAGGTAGTAGGCAAAGTCGTTTTCTGTAAGTCCTGGACGCCCGCGAATGACTATGAACTCGGTCGAGCCATGAGCCTCAGAAACGGAGTCAGGAGCATGGTAGCGGGCGATCTTTCCGTTCTCTAGGCAAGGCGTGATTCGCGCCATGAGAGTATCGCCGCTCTGGAATCTAGAGCCGCCGCCTCGAAACTCGCGTCGATCAGAAGGATATACGCTCCGCGAGTCTGCGTTTACGGCGGCCATATCGACAAAGGGATAAGTCTCTCCGCGATCAAGGCCAGTCGGCGGGTTGACCAAGACAGCATCGCTGAACGGCATCTCACGCCACTCGCCCTGCTGGACCGCACCTCCGCTCACACCACCTTGCAGAACCGCGTAGTCTTGCTCTATCACCTTGCGGAAGCTCTCCGTTATGGAGTGCCAGTCGAGCACGTCCACCCGCATGGGCAGGTCGGATTCCTCAAAGGCCTCCTGCAGGCGGCCGAGCGTTCCCCAGTCCAAAGGCCCCTTCCCGACTACGGCCAGGTCGAGGTCGGAATAGTCCTTGGCGGTCCACGTCGCGCGGGAGCCGAAGGCGCGCACCTCGCAGTCCGGCACGTGCTCCGCGAGGATGGCCTTGACCGTTGCAAGGTGATTTGGGTTCAGGTCAATCAAGCCGCTCATTCCCAGGCTTCCCCCGTCATGGCGGTGTACAGCTTGACAGCGTCATCAATGAAGGCGGGCATGACCGCGATGGCCCTTTTCGCCTTCTCTTTGTTGTAAGCGTGCGTTGTGTCTATGCGGGTTTGTACATAGAGGCCCCACTGCTCCCCGCCCGCCGCGAGCAGATGGTTTTCATCGGCAACCCTGAAAACGGCCCTTGGGCTGTTGGGCATATCTACAATGCCGAGCGTTTCACGCAGGTGTCTCCTGAGTACCTTCCACAAGGTGTCATTGCAGGTCTTGAACCTTTGGATCACCGATTCCGCCATGCCCTCGTGTATGAACGGGGGGTATGCCGGGGACAGGTGCAGCAGATGCTCGTGCTGTACCGCAAGGTTCTGCAAGGACATTCTGAAGTTGCTGTAGTCTATTGCCATGGCCCTCTTGCCCTCAGTTCGACGTCCGCCGCAAAACCAGAGCATCGACCACATCGGGGCCGTCGGGCGCGCCTTCAGTCAGACCGTCCGAGTCCCCGTGCTTCCCCTCCCATTCGTGCTTTCCGGCGTTCAAGGCTATCTTGACCGGCGACACCTGCTCCGGCGATAGGTCGTCATAGCCGTTTTCGTAGCCGTTCACGACCACGCGCAGGGTAGGCGGGTAGTGCGCCAACAATTGGACCAATTCATCAACAGTCATGTGCTTTCCTCCGCGTCTCGGCTACACAGCCACGCTCACTTGAAAGACGACATCGGCGTCATTAGGCGCCTCCCGGCCTTCGTCCCGGAGCGCTTCCAGGTACAACTCTATGGCTTCCTTCACGTTTCCCTGGGCTTCCTCTACCGTTTCGCCCTGGGAGTAGCAGCCGGGCAGCGCCGGGACCCCCACCCAGAAACCCCCTCCTTCGGCTGCATGTACTACGACTGAGTGCTCCATAATTTCACCTCACAGAAGCTCTGCGATTTCTTACACCGAGATGCCTGCTCGCTCGCCGCGTCCAGCCGCTCGGCCTCGGCCTGCTGCTCGCGCCACTAAGCGGCGCGGTGGGGCGTCTGCTAGGTGAAGGGGTTGTGCACCGGGACGCCGGTGGGCGCGAAGTGACCGACGTTGCGGGTCACCACGGTCAGGCCATGTTCCAGCGCCGTAGCGGCGATGATGAGGTCTGCGCTGTCGTAGCCCAGGGCGCCCGACAACTGCCCCCAACGGCGCGCTGTGGGCACGTCGACGTCGAGGATCCGTTCGCCGTACCAGGCGAGCACCCGGTCCAGCCAATGGGCCAGTTCCCGCGCATACGCGGGGTCCCGGCCCTGCTGCCGGCTGATGCCCCGTTCCACTTCACCGACGGTGATCACGCTCAGATAGAGGTCCGCCGTGGGCTGCGCCGCCAACCAGCGTACGGCCTCCGGGCAACGGTCCCGCCTCCGCAGCGCCGACAGTACGTCGGTATCGATCAGGAACATCACAGGTCCAGTGAGCGGTTTGGCAGCGGCATACGCGCGAACGCTTGGTCGTCCTGTGGGATGTCGAGCAGCAACCCCGCCAGCGTGGGCGCATTTGCTTGCTCGAAGCGGCACAGGCGCTCGTACTCCTCCACCGCCAACACGACGACTGCGGGCCGGCCGCGCCGGGTCACCCGCTGGGGCACTCCGCTCAGGGCGGCATCAACGACGGCGCTGAAACGGTTCTTGGCATCGTGCAAGGGCCAGTCGGTCATGAGCAGTCTCCTAGCTAGACTAACTGTCTAGATGTTACCACAAAACGAGGGGCGGATTCGCGCTGGCGTGTATTCAGCGCCTGGTCTCGAACCCCAGGTCCTTGAGGTTTTCTTCTATCACCGCGTCCAGCCGCCGCGCCTCGGCCTGCTGCTCCCGCCATTGCGCGGCGAGGCGGGACATTTTCTCCGCGAAGGGCTCGCCGTCGTCCTCCTGCGGCGCCGCGCCGACGTAGCGGCCGGGGGTGAGGATGTGGCCGTGTTTGCGAACCTCATCCAGCGTCGCGCTCTTGCAGAAGCCCGGAATGTCGGCGTATTCATCACCCTCTGCCCCCTGCCCCTCCGGATTACGACCCCGTATCACGCGCAGTGTAGGCTCTTCGCCAGCATGACGGGAGTCGGCGCGCCAGGCGTGGTAAGTGTCGGCGATGCGGGCGATGTCGTCGTCAGTCAGCTCCCGGTGGGTGCGGTCAACCATGCGGCCCAGCTTGCGAGCGTCGATGAACAGCACTTGACCGCGCCGGTCCCGGTGTTTGCCGCCTCCCCGGTTCTTTGACAGGAACCAGAGGCAGACGGGTATCTGCGTGGAGTAGAAAAGCTGGCCGGGCAGGGCCACCATGCAGTCCACCAGGTCCGCCTCGATGAGGTTCTTGCGTATCTCTCCCTCGCCTGCCTGGTTCGACGACATAGAGCCGTTGGCAAGGACGAAGCCGGCCGCGCCGCGCGGCGACAGGTGGTGCGCCATGTGCTGCACCCAGGCGAAGTTGGCGTTGCCCGCCGGCGGGACGCCATACGCCCAGCGCTTGTCATCCCGCAGCCGCTCCCCGCCCCAGTCGGAGACGTTGAAAGGGGGATTGGCGAGGATGTAGTCGGCGCGCAGATCGGGGTGGCGGTCATTGTGGAAGCTGTCGCCGTAGGCGATGTTGCCCTCTATCCCGCGCAGGGCCAGGTTCATCCTGGCCAGCTTCCAAGTAGTATGGTTAGACTCCTGGCCCCAGATGGATATGTCGGCCCGGGCCTTGCCGCCGTTGCCGTTGCCGGTGGCGTGCGCTTCGATGAACTCCATCGACTGGACGAACATGCCGGAGGAGCCGCAGCATGGGTCGTAGACGCGGCCCTGGTAGGGTTCCAGCATCTCCACCAAGAGCTTGACGACGCAACGCGGGGTGTAGAACTCGCCGCCCTTCTTGCCCTCGGCGCTGGCGAACTGGGAGAGGAAGTACTCGTACACCCGGCCCAGCACATCCTTTGAGCGTGCTTCCGCATCGCCAACCTGGATGTTGGTGATCAGATCGATGAGCTGGCCCAAGCGGGTCTTGTCCAGGGCAGGCCGGGCGTAGTCCTTGGGCAACACATCCCTGAGCGCCGGGTTGTCCCGCTCGACGGCGGCCATGGCGTCGTCCACCAATTGGCCAATAATTGGCTGCCGCGCTTGCGCCGTCAGATGCGGCCAACGGGTCTCCGGCGGCACCCAGAAGATGTTCTCGCCTCGGTATTCGTCCATGTCCTCCGGGTCATAGCCCTCCGCCGTCTTCGACTCCAACCAGGCGTGCAACTCCTGAAAGGCGTCGGAGATGTATTTGAGGAAGATGAGGCCAAGGACGACGTGCTTGTACTCGGCGGCGTCCATGCTGCCGCGGAGGGCGTCGGCCATCCGCCAGAGCTCGGCCTCGTAGCCCGTCAGGGCGCCGCTCTGTTTGGCATCCGCCTTGAAGTTGGTTCGTCCCGGTCGTTCTGTTGTCATGGCGACTCATCCCCCCGCTCGGCCATGGCACGCCACCTATCCACTTCGTGTTTGGGTCTCTTGCCATCCGGTCCGTGGCCATGATGGACCAGGAACTTGGGCACGCCCCCGTATTTCACCGAGATCACGGCGGACTCAGCCGCCTTTTCGTGGCCCGGCAGGAAGAAAGAGCCGATTGCCGTCTCTGCGTCGCAGCCGCACCAGCACTCGCCGGTCGGCAGCAGGCGTTTGGTTGAAGTCACTTCCACGTCTCCCATAGCGAGTGGCTCATATGATCTCGGATACTCTTCAAGGCTACGTCCCTAGGTGCTTGCCAGTCAATGATGCCACTTTCAGGTGCGTCGCCAGGCTTCCGTAATGCCCACAAGACTGCCCCGTGCACAATGCCTTGCAAGGCATTACATTCGGCGTGTTTCCCGGGCGACAACGGATAGTTGAGGACCTGCCACTTAGATCAATTGCCCGAATGCGACACGGCGTGAAGCGGGGACTCGAATATGCCCCTCTATGACCGACAGCTGCTCCATTTCCTCAGCCGGATGCCCTTCATCGACTCGGCAGAGTTGGCAGGCATCCTGGGCGAGCCGCACTCGACCGTCCACCGCGGCCTGACCGGGCTGCTGGACGACGGCATCGCCGGCCGTGTGAGCCACGGCACCGCCCACCTGCCGTCGAGCCGCTGTAGTTCTCGATGAGAAGCTCCGAGAGTGGCCGCTAGCGGCCGTTGCGTTCGTCATTGTGCACGAACTTGGCCATGCCCAGCGGAGTGAGCCGTATCAAACCGACTCCCATGCCCACACCAACACCGATGCCTACGCCCGTCACCGCTGCGACGAATGAAGCACGGATCGCAGCGCTGGAACGACTGGTTGCTGAACTGGAGCAGCGGATACGCGAGCTGGAGCGGCGGCTACGGTGAGGCAGTCAGAAAAGCGTAGTAGTAACCGAAAGGAGCTAGAAAGACATGAATAATCCAAAGCAACAGCATTACATTCCACAGATGTTGCTCAAGCACTTTGTGGATGACATGGACCAGCTCTGGCTCTTCGAACAGAATGTGCCGAACAAACGCGTAGAGAAGCGGAATATCAAGAGTATCTTTCGTAAGAGGAATGTGTACACTTTCACCAATCCAGACGGCAGCAGAGACTATTCCACAGAGTTCTTTCTTTCTAAGCTTGAGAGTGCGGCCGACCCAGTCGTCTGTAAGATTCTTGAACATGCGCGGAATGGCAAGCCGCCGAGTCTGACACTCGCCGAGAGAGAAGCCGGCCCGCTGCACTCTCTCAGTGCGCAGTCGGCACTCAAGGTCAGCATCGGGGGAAGCAAGCTCACCGGAACATCTTGGCCCATGGCACAAGTCAGACCAAAGTTGCTCCATGTGGCGGTGTTGTCACTATCAATGGTGGCGGCTTCAAGTGCGAGTGTCCTGCTTCCGACACGCAACGACAGCCAATTCTGCATGCTGTTCGAGATGGCATTGTTGAACTTGATGACGAACAGGTTGTCGGACTTGCGGATTGCAAGTTGGACTATCTGATAATCCGTGCCGTCATAGGTAAGAGTCTTGTCCGAAAGCGCTTGGCCAGGCCAGCCCTTTGAGGGCGCCACATGCATGTTCGAGAAACCGTATCCAGTAGAGAGTTCAGTCTCCGTCAGCGTGGCGAACCAGACTGTGCCTCGGTCGGTGCAGCCTGTCTGAGAAGCAGACCATTGGTCTCTCTTACACTGTTACAAAGGACAGCGGTCAATAACTAGCGTGACAACTGGTGTGAGATTCTGGCGTCAGATAGGAAGTTAGACTGCAATTGTTCACTGCCCTGTGTTTACCTCCTAGTGTTTACTTTTGCGGTAGCATCCGACCTTGGCATGAGGTGTGGGTTGAAACCGCCATTCTTGGTGGGTTCTGTTTTGACGATAAACGAAACCGTTTTCGAACTGTGGCGGGATGCTCTGTAGGGCACATTGGGACCATTCACAGAATCTCTGAGGCCCACTCTGGACGTAGTGCAGTACCACCTTCCAGATGTGGTTCGGGAGCTGGTGAACCCGGCGACGAGGCCCTAGTTCACGCCGCTGTGCGGCACCAGAGCAGACGAACGGACTGACAGAAATCGAATCAGCTCTAACTCCGTCACCAGCGCAGTTGGCAAGGTCAGGAAGCCACACGTTGACCGAATCTGGTTTTATCTCCCGCAGGCGGTCCACCGCAGCGATTTCACCGCCAGCGACTACCCAGCTCCGCTGTCCACTTCGATCGCGACGATCTCCCCGTGGAGGTCTCGGCTTCGACCTGACTGCGGATGTCCCACTCGTGCAGCTCCTTTCGAGGCGCGCCGTCTCTTCGCATGATCGGTGTGGATTCGCCACGACTTCTTCTCCTTGTGATTGCGCCTGGGTCACTTCAAGACTCATCCCGGCATACGTCGCATACACTCCTATCCTGTTTCTCTTTCGGCTTCCGCTGACCGACCACTGTACCAGGTGAAGCTTTCGCGCACCCGCATCAATGATGACTTGCGAAAGACCAGCATTTTGCCAACTAAGGAGTGGATGGCTTCTACGCAACCCCTACTGTCCACTCTCCTACAGTGTTCGGACAGCACCAGTCCTAGGGGCACATCGCAGTCGGCCAGCGACAATCCGGTAGATGGTTACAATCAGTCAGCCGCCGACAACAAAGAACATACAGTCCAGGACCCATATAGCGTGTCGCATGTATCCCAGGTTCATGCCGTCCAGCGCCTCTTCTCGGCTACGACCCATCTCGGCGAAATCTCTCGCCCAAAGACGTAGCAGGTTGTGGTTCGGCAAAACTCTCGGCAGGTGTCGAGATCATCGCCAGAACTGACGTTATCAGTAGCAGGAACAGCCGGTCACGCTCGCTATGGTTGAAAGCTGGGTCGAGGAAGATCAGCAATACGCTATAGGCCGTACAACAAGGAAAGACCGGACTACGGCTGGCGCTACTGGCAACAAGACATACTGGCCGCCCTGGTGCGCAGATTTGGCAGCCTGTCCAGCAAGGTGATTGAGATTCACGCAGGCGAGCAATACGCCAGATACGGACTGGAAGCCGGATTACTCGAGGCGGGTGCTGTTGTGAATAAGCCGTTGCAGGGATTAGGGCAGGGCGAGCGGCAGAGCTGGTACACTCAGCACGGCTATCTAGGTAGGTCTACCTAAATGATCGATTCGCCAGCAAGAACTGGCAGCTCGTCAATCCACTTCAGAAATCCAAAGACAACTTCGCCAAATCATTCTTCCCCGCGCTCATTCTCCTGCTACGATCACTCAGCGCCCACATTCTCAATCCGCCAGTCAATTCTGTTGCCGCTAAGCTCTCCCACCACTCTGGACTCTTGTGCGAGGTCGGTGATACTTCACGCCTCACAGGAATCAACGCTGTCGCGCGACACGCTCGCCTTAAACCTTGCCGAAAAACTGAAAAAGGGAGTTGGCAGTGCAGACGTGGAGTCTTTGACGTATAAATGCGAGTACTTCACCGCAATCGCATGTTTTAACGATTCTTGGCTCTCGTGTTGGCATCACACTTCTTGGTGCTCTTCAGTGTGCCGGCAGCGGCCGGGACGTCGCTGTAACTGGATCTGGTCATAGCGGAAGCCCTAGAGCTGATAAGGGGCACGTCGTTCGGCAGAATGCTGCTCGCTCGCAACGACGATCTAGCCTATCGGTTCCACGAAGTTTGGAATTGCAGAGGTGGGGCGGCGAGCGGCGCGCATCAGTATTGGAACAGGGCTGTTGTTATCAATTGGAGTACCGGGAGTTTCCGGTAGCGGTCATTGCGTTTTTGATTGCGCACGAACTTGGCCCTGTCCGATCGGACAGGGCAGGGCGGTATCTATGGAGAGTGGAGAGTCTGCAGGAGGGGATTGATGCGGAGAGGACGACCGCGCATGCGGCGTGCAAGGCAGGGATCGTGACGCTGGAACGCCGTATTGCTGAACTGGAGAAGCGGCTAGGGTAGCGTCACCAGCACGCAGCTTGGGCCCCTATTGTCGCTGTTACCTAACTGTACGATCATAAGCGTATCGTGGACATTACTATAGCGGGTCACGTCACTGTGACCAGAAGTACGCTTCAAAACCACTTCATTCTTGAATTTCTTAGAGCCAAACGTCGAATCCATAGGCATCTTTAAATAATGTGATGCGTACGGGTTGCAATGAAGGCAAATGCTGCCTTTGGGTTTGAGTAATCGCCGCATTTCCACCAGCCGCACAGCCATCATGCACAAGTAGGGTTGCATACCCTTGCCGTGAGTCAGTGCAGCCGTTTCAAGCAGTATGTAGGCTGCTTGTTGGTCCGCAATCAGACCCATCCATCCGAAGTCTAGGTCGCAGAGTGTCCAAGTGTCCTTGAAGGCCGCACCTGCGTCCTTAGAGCGGACTGGAGCGGAGTAGGTCTCTTCGAGTTAAAGGGCGGGGCAAGATAGATAAGATCATCAGTCTCGCTATCTTGCCGCGCATGATATCGATAATGTCACCTGCGAAAGTCGTGCGGTTTGCCTGGTTTGGGGGTAGCAATTTCCAGGCTACTTCTTCTTCGGTGGCTTAGTTTTGAGCACGGCGCGTGCCACGTCTTTGACCGGCGCATCGATGCGCGGTGGCATGGGCTTGGTCGTGGGTCTCCCTACCTTACCTTTGCCAGATGCACTGGTCGGTTTGGGCTTTTCCATTGCTAGCGCCTTTCTCAGTTCTGCACTCCAAACATCCTCAACCGCAAAACGACAACGCATATGCAACCAAACAATACCGATACAATTGCCCCGCCACAAGTCCCTATCATCCAGACCTTAGCCTTTTCAAGGTCTTTCAGGGTAGCGTAGTCCCTTTGTATCTCCTCTTTTGGGCTTTTGACTCCTCCCCAATGCCTTTTAGTCGTCCTCGCGCATCCGCAACTGCTGGATCGTAGGCAGTAACTTATAGGCTATCGTTGCCTGAAGCATTAGCTATCTAACTGCTCCCGCCGTTCCTTCAACTACTGCCAAAGATCGGGATAGTACCGGCCAGCATACGCGCCATTCAGCTTAGATACCGCAGCTGGCTGATTATTGGTAACTCTATCAATCGCGTCGCTAATGCTCGACGGATCGCTGGAAACGTATGGATCAAGTGAGTTTGAGCTGAAGCGATCTGGAAGTCACCAGAAACAAGAGGCTGCAGTTTCCCTATTATGTCCGGTGGTACTTTCCCTTGAAATACTACTAGGGACATTTTCGCCTTCCGTTACTCCCTAGATTAGTGATTGACGATTCCAACCAATAGCATTAAACATCACTACCGCACTCAAAAAGTGCGGATTTGGCGACCCGGCTACCCAGATATTAGCAACAGACTACTACGCTATCAAGTCTTGGTACCGCAGTCTCTTACCCTGCATGTTCTGCACCATGTGGCGCATCTGGTCTATCGTATTGGACCGTCTGTCATTATGCCGTCCGGCAAACTCAACTATGTAGCGGTCTAAGTGCTTCACGCTCATGTGGTGGTATGTTCCCACGTACCCACGCTTGAACATCGACCAAAATGACTCGATGCCGTTGGTGTGAATCTGGTCACGCACGTACTCTCTTGCGGAGTGCCTTATTGTCTCGTGCTCCACGTTTCCCAGGCCCCGATAGCCGCCGTGGTCGTCGGTGATGACCTTGGAGCCAGGCTTCACCTTCTCGTTGACAAAGCCCACTAGCGTCTCGCTGTCCGTGCCAGGGATGGAAATTGCAGCCACCCTATTCGACTCCCGCTCTTTGGCTCCAATTACCGGAGTCTTGCCTACCGGACCACGTCCCGAGCGCAGCTTCTTGGATGCATGCTTGTTGCGTTCCTTGCCCCCGATATAGGTTTCGTCAACTTCTGTCGTGCCAGTGAAAGGGTCGATCTCATCATCCCAAGCCCTGCGAATTCTGTGAGCCATGTGCCAAGCGGTCTTTTGCGTCACCTTGATATCGCGATGAAGCTTCATGGACGATGTTCCCTTGACGTTCGTGGTCATGAGGTACAAGGCGAGCGCCCATTTGCGGTATCCGATCTTGCTGGAATGCATCACAGTACCAGTCTTGACCGAAAAGAACCTCCGGCAGTCGGCACAATGATAAGGCATAGACGGGTGATTGCCCTTGGCTCCCACACGCTCGCCGTCACAGTAGGCGCAACGCAGACCGTCCGGCCACCTCTCGCTGACAAACCACAGTTCCGCAGCCTCATCACTGGGGAACATATCGTACAGTTCAAGCAGCGATATACCTTCACGGTAGTGCTTGCCGGGTGCTTTCTTTGCCATGGTTACCCTTGTTAGCTGCTCAGTATCTACTCTTTAATTATAGCAACAGAGTAAACAAGTGACAATGGAATTCTGGCTGGGCAAAAGCCGAAATAGACTCGACTAGAGATTCACTCCTTGCTGTCATGCTACTTGCCACAGTTCACACGTATGTAGTGGGCTTCGAGACACTGCATTCGAGCTTGTTACAGTCGTGTCTCCTCGCGGCTCGCTGCAACGCTGGACTGTGGCAAGTCAAGCTCAATGTACGAGTCGCGAGGAGGCGTCATTATGGGTGCGGAAACCAGTCTGCTAATCCTGTTCTTGGTAATCACGGCCTACTTCTTTCCAACCATCATCGCAGCAGCGAGACGGAAAACAGGCCGTGCGCAGGTCTTCATCGTCACCCTCTTCTTCGGTTGGTTGCTTATAGGCTGGGTTATCGCTTTGGTCATGGCCTTTGGGTCTGACAGTACCACCAACTTTACTGTGGTGCAGACCGTCGGGCAAGACCAATCAGAGAAGCAAGACTAGGCCAAGAAGAAAGAGGGGGAGTGATGAGCAAAAGATGGAAGGGGGGCGCTTGTAGTGCTCTGCTTCTCTTGGATGGCGATTCTGTTTGAGGTCAAAGACACCATGCAGTCCGGGGAACCAGGCGGCTTCGCGCTATTTCTGCGAGACCTTGGAGAGACGACTCCTGGGGGATGGCTCAGGATGACTGTAACCATTGCTGTCATTGTATTTGTAATACGAAAGCGGGCCAATCTAAGCCGGTGGCGGAAAGAGTTGGTAGATTGGTTCAGAGATCTCCAAGAGTCCAAAGTAAGATGAAACCGACTCATGAATCTCAGAGCTTGAAAAGAGCTCATCGTATTCTTGGCGGTTGCGTCAGCTTTCACCGCAATTGAACCAGCAGCCACCGATGAGTAGCCTGACTAGCAAATCCTTGACAGTGTCCTCTAAAGGGGGACAGGAGAGAATGTGGGGGATTTCTAAGTGAAGGAATAGATCAGTTAAAAACAACTATATAGACGTAGGTGCCTCTGTCACTTGGCTTACAACACAGACCGTAGCGGCCCATTGTGTCGCACACTTCGAAGAATAAGGTCTAGCAACTCGAGGAAGATTGAGGGATGAGTTTATAGTCTATATTCGCGATGACACGGGTTTATTCTTCTGAAGTATAGTCCAGAACTGCCAAAGCCACCAACCTCTCACCGACAGGAGTTGGGCAAAGTCGGCTCCAATGGAACATGGAGGGACCTTTAACATGCCTTTTATTCCACAAAAGGTGGCTGCCGATGCCTATACCGCGGCAGCACCTTATTAGCAGAATAAGGATCTTGACTTTTACTTTTGGGACTTACAGATGTACACTGATTTGTGGCGACAAAAAAGGACAACCTTAATGACAGCTATACCAAGACACGATTACTGGGATGAGGTATACGTTCTAACATCTCTCAAAATTGCTGGATGCGATGAGGAAGAATTCAAGAAGCTCATCAATTCAACCTAGTTCCGCTAAGCTAAACAACACGCCCCGGCAATGAAGCCGGGACGTGTTATTTCTGGCTTGACAACTATAGCATTCCCATATTCCATCGTCCATCTACTTGGGTTTAAGCTAGTTCAGAGGTCGATACCTTCTAACCACATATTCTCATACAATGAAGAGCTAGCCCCGTCAAGAGCCATTTGTGAGGCAGACTGCTGAATCGCTAGTTACACCTCTACCAACAAGACCAGCACACCTGTTTACTTTGGTATATAACTCCCTTACTCTCTGCCTTCCTGCCCTTCGTGGGCTTGGCAGAGGGGGCACTCGCCGGGCGTGCTGATGTGGGTGCCGCATTGCTCGCAGCGCTCCGCATGCTCTTCTTTCCCGGCGAGCCGCGCGAGCGCCTGCTTGCGAACCGCGGGATCCTCGATGAGGTCGATGGCCTGGCGTAAGCGCTGCTCGCGCACGAGGTCGTCGTTAGCGGCGGTCCTTTGGGGAGACGTTTCAGGTGTGGGTAGGGAGGCGCTCCCGGTTGCGGCGCGGTTGGTCGGCCGCCGGCCGCGCACGCGGAATTCGAGCGTGGCCACGAGCGGTCGGCCCATTCTCGTATTCAGGTCGCGCATAAGCTGGGGCGTGCGCATGTACAGTTCGTGAAGGGCGGCCGATGAAGGGGCTTCAACGACCAGCGTGCCGCGCAGGAAGCGGATGGGACGCGCAGCGCGGGCATGGTCCGGCAATTCCGCCGCCACAGCACGCCACGCGGTGTACGCCGCGGCGCGCTTGAGTTGCTCGGCAATGCCCAACTCTTCAATGGTGCCGGGCAAGATATCTTTGAGCGACTTGAACATGCGCATTCCTTCCCCATACAAGCCTAGCACAGTCTAGAATTCGCTTTGCCCAGCCTTCACTGTGACAAGAAAGTCCCCCATTCACCAGAAGTGAGAGATTAGGGTTTAGGATCGCATCAGCCTGGACTGCGTAGCACACCCTAAGCAGAAAGACCTCATCGTATTCGCTCGAGCCAATGGGCCCGATCGGCCTAGAGAGAATGGTGTAAGGAAGTGCTTCAGGCGGTGCTACGGCGCGGCCCTTACAGTATCGTCGTCGACGTACATGACGTGGGCACTCTCCACCACGTCTCCTGAGAACTGCTGGAGGTCGGAAGTGGTGGCGAAGGCTTGGACGTTTGGGGCGAGTGACGCGAGGACGTGTTGGCGGCGTTGGGCATCGAGTTCGGAGAGGAAGTCATCGAGCAGAATCACCGGCCACTCGCCGGACTCCGCGTGCAACAGGGCAATTTCGGTGAGCTTGAGGGTGAGGGCCGCCAGCCGCTGTTCGCCGCGCGAGCCGTAGGCGGCGAGGGCATGTTCGCCGCGCAGGAACGTAATGTCGTCGCGATGCGGGCCCACCACCGTTACCGCCTGGGCCTGTTCGCGGGGGGCCTGCGCGGCGAGGGCGGCGGCAAAGGCTGCCTGTATCTCAGTCAGCCACGCCTGGGGCAGAGCGCTGATGCGGAGTTCGTCGCGCTGCGGCGGCCCTGACGGCAGCGGCACGGTGGATTCGTAGCGCAATTGCAAGCTCGCGGTGCGCGGGTCTCCTGCAGCCTGGCCTGGATCTCGCTCTCCTGCGCCCGGCTGTGGCTGCGTGCTCCGCGGGGACGGCCCGGCGCCGGCCGCTTCTGCTTCAGAGTCTGCGGGGTTCGATTCGCCGCCAAGACCCGTTAGCGACGTGAAGGTGGCCGCCAGGGGTTCCGCCACATGGGCCGTGTAGACCGTACGCAATGCCATGAGCGTTGCCCCCAAGGCCGTGAGCTCGTGATTCCAGGCTTCCAGTTGCCGCCGGTCGCGGGTTGCTCCCTCGCGCAACGCGCGCAGCAGGGCGTTACGTTCCGCCATGACGTGCTCGTAGCCCTGCAAGGTGCGGAGATAATTCGGGTCGATGCGGCTGAGCAGATAGTCGAGATAGCGGCGGCGGATGCTGGGCGAGCCGTCCACCAATGCGATGTCGTGCGGCGTAAAGAGCACCACGTGCAGGTGTTGCAGCAGGCTGGACGCGCGACGCGGCGCGCCGCCGATGCGGATGCGTTTGCCAAAGCCGGCCTGCCTGCCGGAGCCGGCCTCTAGGTCCTGTTCGGCGGCCCAGATGACTTCCAGCGTGGTGGTAACATCGCCGGCTGCCACGTCGCCGGCCACCCGTGTGTAGGGACGTTCCGGATCGGGTGCGAAGCTGCGCAATTCAGTATCGGCGCGCGTGCGGTAGGAGCGGCCGGTTGCCAGGCAGTGGATGGCCTCGAGGACATTCGACTTCCCGGCGCCGTTCGGGCCGGCGAAGATCGTCAGTCCCTGGGCGAGGGGGAGTTCGATAGCGCGATAGTTGCGGAAGTTGGTGAGAGTGAGCGCGGTGAGATACACAGTGTGTCCTTTGGCCGACTGCCGGACATGCAGGCCGGTCGAATCAGGTAAGGCGGCGCGCCCGGGCCGAGCGTCAACTCAGGCTACTGAGGGAAACACGCTTAGCGGGCAATCCGGCCTGTCCTTGCAGCAACGAGGCGCTTCAAGCGATTGTTTCACGTGAAACATGCATGCGGCTCGGCGCCGTCAGATACTGCAGGGGATCACAGCAGCCAGGGTGGTCCTGCCGGTGTGCTTCTCTCGCTGCTGCGTGCAAAGCGGTACTATGTTTCACGTGAAACATCCGGCGTCTGCGGTTCGGCTACCCTTCACGCCACGGCGGCACGTCCCACGTGTTCACCCACTCCCACTGCCACTCCACCCGCTTCTCCGGCAGCATGACCGCGTATTCGACGCCGGCCGTGAACGGCAGCACCTGCGTCTGCGCGCCAACCTTCTCACGATAGTACTCGATGAACGCCCCCACGTCGCTGGCGTTCGGCGGCCAGTGACCCTCCGGCACCGGGTCCGATTTACGGTCGGTGCGGTAGTGCACCGGAATCAGCGCATGCGGCCGGATGTAGTCCACGAAGTCCTCTAGCTCAGTATTCTGCTCCGCCGAGGTGGTAGGCGTCAGGCCGAGTTTCATGTGGATGGCGAAGTCCACCCGCCCGCGCAATGCCGCCATGGCGGGATACGCCGCCCAAGCGTCGCCAATGTGCAAGAACGAGACGTTCAAGGCCTTGTGCGTCACGAGAAAACCGAGGTTTGGCAAGTCGGGCCGCTGGTTCTCGCCACTTTCAATAGTCTCCACGTGCAGCGGTCCGAGGTCGAGTTCGTCCGGACCGGGAAATTCCCGCACATGCGGTGTGCCCGCCCACGGCCGGCCGCGCTGCAGTTCGTTCTGGTGCTTGGGATACATCACCTGCACTTTGTCCGCGGGCACGTGCTTGGTGATGGGCAAGTCGCGGGAAAACGCCGCGTCGCCGTACTTCTCATCGATTGGCTCGTCCGGCCACAATGCCCCCGGCGGCACGAACATGCGCTTGAACCGCTCGCCCTGACAAAGTTTGGCGAGCGTCTTCGGATGACAGTGGTCGAAATGCTCGTGGCTGATGAAGATGTAGTCGTAAATCGGCTGGGCGTTATCGAGGTTCTCCCCAAAGAGATACGGATCAAAGGCGATGTTCACGTCGCCAAAGCGCACGTCAAACGCCCCACACCCCCACCACCGCAGCCAAATCCGTTCCATGAAATTTCCTAACACCTTTGTGTGCGCAACACTCCTACGGCTCTAAGCAGGCTTGAAAGCAAGAGACTGGGGCGTTGCACTGAGCTATCTCAACTGCATACAACTGGCGAAAGACCACACCCGCACACAGTCGCTCACCATCAAATGGTGGCCTCAGCATAGCACATCGATTGGAGTGCTTTACTACTGTCCCGATTACAAGCTAGGCTCTGACTATTGCAAGGCGTTTGCGGCTGACCGGCAGCAGAAATTGCAAGTCTTTGCAAGGACTTACATGGCCTTATAATGGGTTCCTTCGGTGGGTGTTCTAAATGTAGGCAAGGTGAACCAGTCGGGCAAGAGTGACCAAGCCAAGTTGAATGTTTCATTTGCAACGAAACTTCAGCAATCTTTCATCCCGGCTAACCAGCGCCTCAGCAAGATCGAAAAACTGGCAGATCTGGCTAATTGCTCCAGAGGGTTGGACAATACCATGAGTGGCGAGTGGGCCGACTAGATCCTCCGCATGTTTGGCAAGCTCCCGGAGCACCTGTAGTTGCGCCGTGGCGGGCGCTGCTTCGAAACCTGCTGCCACTGCTGCGTGTTCTTCCGAGAGTCCCATGCCGCTTTGGCATAGGGCCGCAGTCTCTGTCAGGGTACGGCTGACTACACCAGTCATTCTGGCCGCAGTATCACTGTCTCGTCTCGCTATGTACTTTGCAGCTATGAAAGTCATCGCCCAGAAGAAGGCAACTTTGTGTGTCAGAACATCAGCGAGAGAGGGCTATGGGCCTAGCGGTGAGCCTGATGACTGGTGAAATGTGCCTTGCCACTGAGCACTAGGCATCACTGGGAGTCCGGCGCGGTCGAACAGAATCTTTGCGTCATCCGGACGATGCGCCGTCGACTCCGCCTGCCAGAACCAGTCGACGTGCTGCGGACCCGCTTCACCCTCATAGAGCGCCAGTAAATAAGCGCCGTCAACCGGTGCATTGGCAAGGTTGTCCATGAGGAGTATTGGCCGGCCCGGCTGAGCCGCGTGGATCCTGCGGTGGTCGACGAAGTCGTCTATCGCCTTGTCGGCGGTGACTATGTAGATATCCAAGTCGCTCAGCGCGTCGTCTTCGCCACGAGCCACCGAGCCCGTTAACCATGCAGCGGTCACGCGGCAATCGCTACGTATGGACTGGTCGATGCGCCTGAGCAGTTCCGCGCGCTCTCGCCACCGGATCGCTAGCAGTTCGTCAGTGTCCATATGCAGCCACCCTGACATGTGGTGGGCCCGGCCTTGGTAGTGCCGACCCTTCCTTGTAGCGAGGGGCAAACTCCGCATGCCCAACGGGAATCGCACCGAATCACAGGCAATTAGAACGTCTCGCTGAGCGCATCCTGCGGCGAAACAGCGCGAATGGGAGAGCGCGCATAGTCCCTGACGTTTCTGGTGACGATGTGCCGCGCCCCGCAGGCGCGGGCGGCAGCCACTTGCATGGCGTCCTCGAAGTCGGCCATGGGCAATTGAGCGGCGTAGCGGATGCTTGTGGTGTCGGTCTTGGCTACCGCCACGAATCCGGTCAACTCGACAATGAAGTCGCGAGCGCCCGTCCCTCCAAGGTCCGGCCTGACGATGTAGTAGAAGTTCGAAAGCGAGTGCCACGCGACACATGCCGTCTCAGCGCCCTGCTCGATGCGATCCAGCAGTTCGGCAGCGCTGTCGGCGTGGGGGTGCCTATCGAGGGCGACGTCTATGAGCACGTCAGTATCAAGAAGTATCATCGGAGATATTTCTTAGCCAGCGCCGCGTAGCGTGGATCATCTTCCCGCTCTGCCGCCCGAAACCTGCCGCGCCATCGCTCGGAAAACGACGCTGAGTCCTCACCCGCCATTTCCCGCAAGGATTGCTCAATCAGTGAAGACAGCGACACGCCGCGAGACCGGGCGTACCGCTTCGCCGCCGGCAGGAGATCGGCGTCAATGGTGATAGTGAGTTTCCGTTTCATCGTGCTACTCGCTCCAGGATAGACGTATACGTATGAATACTAGTAGCATACGTGCTCTCCTGGACTAGCGCAAGAGGCAGAATCCAGCGACCCTGAATCTACCTGCGCTTCCTCCGCTGCTGTTCCGCCCCGCGAACCCTTAATCCTCACGCCGGCGCGGGCACCGTCAGGCGTAGGAGGACGGTGTTATCAATCTCCAGGTCGCTGCCCCAGATGAGGCGGGCGGAGTCGTGCCATTGAATCCGGTTGTAGCCGTCTTTGGGACGCACTGCGGCCTCGGTCCACTCGGTGGCGGGTTCCCAAGCGCCATCGTCGAAGCCGGCGCTCGTCCAGCCGGCCGGAGCTTCCGTTTTTTCAAAGCGACAAGCGGTGTCCGGATTCGACGCTTTCTCGCAGTCGGGGTTCAGGGGAGCGCGGTGGATCACCAGCACTTTCCACCCGCTGTTGGTCACGGCCACCACCTTGCCGGTGCTCAGGTCGGTGATCTGTGCGATGATGCCGCCGTCGCCCATCTGCTGGTTGCGTTCACCGATGTATTCCAGCCCGGAATCGGTCTCCTTGAAGTCCTTGGCCTCGATGGCGATGGTCAGGGGATAGGCGTCGGTAAAGGTGATAGTCTCGGCGTTGAAGGAGCGCTCCGTCGTGATCGGCACCGAATCCTTGCCGACCAGTTCGCCGTTCACGTAGAGCGCAAACCAATTGTCGGCCCACACTTCAGCTTTGAATTCTGACGAGGCTTGGCCGGAGGACGTACTCGGAGCAACTGCTTCTGGAGTCGAAGCGCCAGTAGTGGCGGCGCCGTCGCCGGAACCGCAGCCAACGGTCAACGACACTACAATCAGTAGCGCCAGTACGCTCTTGGTAAAGGACTTGGACATAGGTCCGGGTTTAGTGGTTTTTGGCTTAGGCTGTAGAGATGTAAGTGTCAACATGTAAAGCTGGTTCCCGGTATTTCATTAGTGTAAATGTCAGGTAATTCGTTGACAGATTTAGTAGATAGAACAAGGTATTCCAGTACTTCGGGTCGCCTGTACACATGTCATTCCGAACGGAGCGCAGCGGAGTGTCGAACCCTGTTCGCGGAATCTAAGGTGCCGAGCCAATTGCGCCGGTTGAGGCATGGACTCCAGATTCCTCGCTGCGCTCGGAATGACAAAGAACGTGGCCCCGCTACGACATCAAGTCTATACCTACTGGTTCCCCATAGGTCTTTCTCTCCTTCACTCCGTTTTGGCAGTTGCGCGGAGGACGTTGCCCGGCAACACGAAGAAACCGCGCAGGTTGCCACACGTCCCGTGCGAAGCTACGCAACCGGCGCTCCTACCCATCCAGGCAAATGTGGCGGACGGCTCGTAGTCCAGCAACAGGGCAATACAGGGAATGCGTCACCGGCGGCGCAGGTTACAAACCTGCGCTACCCATGAATCCAAAGTAGTTGGACCGCGCGGCAAGACGCAACCGCCGCTCTACGAAGCGCGCCAGGCATTTGAGCAAATGCGGCCTTGTGGAAGCGCTACTCCAGCACCGAGTGGTAGATGGCGTCTACAAGCTCCATGGTCTTCGTCGCGTCGTTGAAGTTCGTATCGGGCTGGCGGCCAGTCTTGATGCAGTCGATGAAGTGGCGGTTTTCGCCAAAGAAGCCATACGCGTGGTAGCGCGCGTCGTTGCCCGCGGCCGTGTTGACGTCCAGCACCGCCGGCTCGTCGTTGCCGTCCGTATATACTCTGGCCGTGTCGTCCGGGTCGATGTAGGCGGTGATGCCCTTGCCGTGGATCTCAAAAATGTGCCGCCGGGTACCGGCAACCCAGTTTGCCTGCAGGTAGCCGGCGCAGCCGTTATCGAACTTGATGAGCGCGTTGAAAACGTTGGGGTAATCGGCATACACCTCGCGCACGTCGCTGGCCACGGCTGACACGTCGCCGCCGCCGAGCCAGCGGCACACGTCCACCGCGTGGACCGCGTCGCAACTGAGAATATCGGTGGCGCCGCCGTAGTAGGGGAGATCGCCGGGCGTGGTGAACTGGTGCTTGAGGAAGACCGACTGGAACTGGATAATGGGCCCGCGCGCCTCGACTTGGGCGCGCACCTCGCGCATGAGCGGGATGAAGCGGCGGTTGAAAGCCGTCATGGTGAGCGCGCCGTACTTGGCGGCGGTCTTGGCCATGCTGCTGGTCTGGAACGCGTTGAGTCCCGGCGGCTTCTCCACAAAGAGATGGTGCCCGCGCTGCAGGACATTTATCGAGATGTCGTAGAGGTGGTGCGGCGGCATGAGACAGTACACGCCGTCCGGCTTCTCTTTATCGAGCATTTCGCGGTAGTCGGAGTAGGTGTTGGCGATGTTGAAACGGGCGGCCGTGTTTTGCAGCCGCTCGGCGTCCAGATCGCATGTGGCCGCAATCTCCACGTCTTCCATCTCACTCAACGACGGGTAGTGCATGGCGTTGGCGAGACTGCCCGCGCCGATCATGCAGACTCTCACTTTATCCGGTCCAGGCATGGGTTCCTCCGTTTTGGGTGTATGCGTCAATTTGCGCTTGCGCCCCATGATAGAAGCCGTACGGAGGAAAGACAAGCAGAACCAGGTCTAGCACGGGTAGTCTATGGATGCGCCCAGGGGCGGTTTACGGGTTTCTCGTCCGTAGGGGCACGATATATCGTGCCCTTACCACCGGAGCAACTATCAGGCCCGAGAAACTCTTGGCGCGCGGCGTTCACACGTGCGGCCGTTAAAGGACTATCATCAAGAGTAGCCAAACCATGCGGTAGGACAAGGAAAACGAGGAGAGGTTCAAATTGAATGCGACGCCGGAACTCTTGGTAGACCAACACGCGCTGGTGGGTGAGGGGCCGCTGTGGGACGAGGATGAACAGGCGCTCTATTGGGTGGACATACTCAGCTCCAAGCTCTTCATCTACAACCCGGCCACAGGTGAGAACGCGGAGATTGACGTCGGCCAGCACGTCGGCACCGTGGTCACGCGCGCGTCCGGCGGCCTTATGCTGGCGGTGCCGGACGGCTTTGCCTCATTTGACCTTGAGAGCCGGGAGCTAACGCTCGTAGCCGCGCCGGAGGCCCACCTTCCCGGCAATCGCTTCAATGACGGCAAGTGCGATCCCGGAGGCCGGTTCTGGGCGGGCAGTATGGCGTATGCGGATCCCAAAGACTCCGGCAGCCTCTACCGCCTCGATACCGACATGAGCGTCCACAAGATGTTTGGCGGTGTGGCCATCTCGAACGGCATTGTCTGGAGTCTCGACCACGCGACGATGTACTACGTCGATACCCTGCGCAAGAATGTGCGCGCTTATGATTACGACAATGACACCGGTGACATTCGCAACGAACGGGTGGTGGTTGACTGGCCGGAAGATGCCGGTATGCCGGACGGGATGGCCATCGATAGCGACGGCATGCTCTGGGTGGCGCATTACGGCGGCTCGTGCGTGAGCCGTTGGGATCCGGACGGCGGTGCGCTCTTGGAGAAGATTGATCTCCCAGTTACCCAGGTAACGGCGTGCGCGTTCGGTGGACCCAATCTGGATATATTGTTCATTACCTCGGCGGCCCAGGAAATGGATGCGGCGGCGCTGGAGCGGGAACCCCACGCGGGCGGACTCTTCGCGATCAGGACGACGTACCGGGGCGTGCCGTCGTTCCGCTTTGGCGGTTAGGATTGTCACTTTCGGTGTTAAGTGCTCGGTGAAAGTGGCGAAGTGTCCGTCTATCCAGCGCCCGGAAGTGGTACCAGTCCTGAAGGGGCACGGCACACCGTGACCGTACAAGTAGTCCCGTAGGGGCACGATATATCGTGCCCCTACATCCAAGTAGGGAACTGCGCCTTCGCAGGGCTACGGCGATAGGACCAACCGGAGCCTTCGCTGCGCCGCCGAACCCGCTGACTTGAATGCAGATGAGGGCATTGGAAATTGGGGAAAGCCGCAATTCGTGTAGATTTGGCGGCACCAGTGCCTGTTCCCCGCCGGGGCAAGCGGGCGGTTGAACTGCAGGAGATTGGTTTGGCAAAGGCGCAGGTTACAAACCTGCGCTACCGAAGAGGATTGAATTGGGGTGCTATGCTCGGTGGGAAGGATCGGAGCAGAGAATGCCTCTGAAGCTCAGTCTCAACGCGAAACATCAGCATAGGGTGTAACCACTCTTCGTCATCGATTCGAAAGGGACAATTGCATGCAGTCGCTCGCGCCCCGGCAAGACTTCATCGGTGTGAAAGAATCAACATATCTGTATACCGGTGCGGAATCGGCGCCATTGAAGTCGCAGACCCAGGCGCTGGAGCGCTATGTGCGGGAGCGGCCGCGCGCCGAGGCCGGGAGGGCGGAGCACATAGCCACCGAACAGCGGTGCAAGCAGCAACTCGCCGACCTCATGGGCTGCGTTGCCGATGACATCGGCTTGGTGGGCAGCGCGTCGGAAGCCATCATTCTGATCGCCAGCGGCATTGACTTCCGGCCCGGCGACAACATCGTCACCAACGACCTGGAGTTTCCCAGCACCGTGCTGCCGTGGATTCAGTTGCAGGAGCGGGGCATCGAGGTGCGTCTGGTGCGCAGCCGGGACTGGCAGTTTACTCCCGAGGAAGTGGTTGCCCAGATCGACGACCGCACGCGTCTGGTGGCAGTAAGCCACGTAAGCTACCTTTCGGGTCTGCGGCTTGATCTCGACTCAATTGCCGAGGCCGCCCACGCCCATGGCGCGCTGCTGCTGGCGGACGTGACCCAATCGCTCGGCGTGGTGCCGGTGGACGTGAGTGACTACGACTTTGCAGTAGCAAGTACCTACAAGTGGCTGCTCGGTATTCACGGCGGCGGCGTGCTCTACTGGAACCGCGCGCGGCTGCCGGACTTCGCGCCGGGCGCGGTTGGCTGGTTCTCCGTGAGCGACTTTCTCAGTGACGACCGCTTCGAGAAGATTACCTGGAAGCCAACCGCCGAGCGCTTCGAACTCGGCATGCCGTCGTATGCGGCAATCTACGCCCTGGAGAACGGCGTACGCTACCTGCAGCAGTTCGGCACCGACCGCATCGGCGCGCACGTGGAGGCCCTGGGCGATGAACTCATCGAGGGCTTGCAGGGCCAGGGGTGGACCGTGATGACGCCGGTTGAGCGACCGCGCCGGGCAGGGAATATCTCCATCGCCGTGGAAGATGCGGTCACCGTGCGCGACGCGCTCATCGAGAAGAACGTTCACACGTGGGGCGGCGACGGGCGGGTGCGCGCGTCGCTACACCTCTATAACGACAGCGCGGACGTTGCTGCCTACCTGGACGCGCTGCGCCCGTTTGCGCCGGGCCGCTGATGGCGTTCCGGCACGAGTTCACGGTCGCCGCGCCCCGGGAAAGTGTGGCCCACTTCCACCGCAGGCGGCAGAGCCTCGTCGAGATCACGCCGCCGCCCATAATTGTGCAGATCCAGGAAGGGCCGGAAATACTCTCTACCGGAGATGAACTCCGCTTTACGCTCTGGCTCGGCCCCTTTCCGATCCGCTGGCACGCCGCCATCGAAGCGGTGAGCGAGGTCGGCTTTGCCGATAGGCAAATCAGCGGCCCGTTCGCGCACTGGGTCCACCGGCATACGTTCATAGCGAGCGGGGACAGCCTCACCACCGTGCGGGACGAAATCAAGTATGCTTACAAGCGCCATCTCATTTGGGGAGTAGTAGGACGGCTCTTCGTGTTAGGCCTGCCGGTGTTGTTTGCCTACCGGGCGTGGAAAACTAAGCGGCTGCTGGCATAGAGTTGCGCTGAATCGGGGAAGAGCGATTGGAAGCTGTCTGCCTAAGCTTGCCTATTGTGGGCTAAGGGGAACAGACCCACCTTACAACAAGGCATATCAGGCAGATGGAAGAAGGGCGAGGACTTGCAAGACAGCAGAGACTGCAACTACGGCCGTAAGCCCAAGACCTAGCATCCACTTCATGGTCCGGACTTCGCTGCGCAATTCGGCAATGTCTGCCTTGGTTGCCAGGTGTTCGTAGCCGCCCTCGATGCGAGCGACGCGCTCATCTATCGAGGTCATATGAGTTTACTCCATAGTTACTGCCCTACAAGATAATAGTATACTACAGCCGAATTGTTGTGTGAACCCTGTGCCGCACCCATAGGTGAGTAATCCCCCGCCGGCAGGCGGATTTGTCGCTGAATTTCGCGGAGACCCCACAAGTGGACGTCTCAAAACCCAGGGACCCACAAGCTTAGTTCATGGCAATGGGTGGGCTAAGACTGCTTTGGTTGTCGCGCTCGTGCGGCAGTGAAGTCCATCAGCGGATACGGGCTGCCCGGGTGTTGGCCGGGCAGGCGGGCAGGCAGAGGTTCGCCTAAGAAGCCTTCCAGCCGGGCGCGTTGCCGCGCGACCACGTCAGGGTGCTGGGCGGCCACATCGTCATAGTTGTCGCGGTCTTGGTCGATGCGGTAGAGCTTCCACTGCGGGTCGGATTCCTGGATGTTCACCACCGCGTTCCAGGTGTGGTCGCGCACGCTCGCCTCGTAGCCCCAGACGGTGAGCGACCAGTCGCGCAAGATATCGCCTTCGCTGGAGGCGAGCGGCCACATGTCCTCTCCATCCAGCCGGTTGTGGGGCACGCCGAGCCAGTTCAGCACCGTGGGCGCCACGTCAATGTGCTGCACGAACGGCGTAATCACCGTGTCGCGCGGTCCTTCAGGATGGCGCACGAGCATGTTCACGCGGGTGTTGTAGGCGTTCATGTGGCGCTGGCTCTTGCCGAATTCGCCGTGCTCGTTCATCTGCGTGCCGTGGTCGGACGTAAAGACGATGATCGTCTCGTCAAGCAAGCCTGTATCGGCGAGGTGGTTGAGCAGCACGCCCATCCACTTATCGACAAACGTAAGCGAGCCGTAGTAGAGCGCCTTGACCCGCTCTTCTTCCGCCGCGCTCAGCGGCTCGCCGCGGGGACTTATCGGCTCGATGCCCTGCCACGGCGCGTCCATGTACGCGTCGGCATACTCAAAGGGCGGATGCCACGGCTCGTGGGTCTCAAAAGAATCGACCCACAGAAAGAACGGATGCTGATCGTGGCTGTCCTCGATGAACTGAATGGCGCGGCGCATGCACTTGGCAAACGTAAAGTCCTCTTCCGTGTGGCGGTCCTTTACGTTCCAAAGCCACTGGCGAAATCCGAACGGCACCTTGTCTGGTGCGTGCGTATACCGCTCAGCCTGGAGTTCCGCCTCTGTGCCTAGCCTGTAAGGATCGGCCTCCTGCCCGCGGAAGAACTCCCAGTTCATAAAGCCGCGGGTGAAGTTCATCGTCGGCTTGAACAGGTGATAGGTATCGGCCACCAGGCCCGTGGCATAGCCCGCGCGGGAGAGCCGTTCAGCCAGCGTCTGCTGGTGCGGCGGCACGCCGTGCCAGCCCGGCATACCCGGCGCGCCCGGCGAGGAGCCGGTGGTGTCAATCGTCCAGCGCCACGGAAAACCGCGCATGCCGGTAAAAAGCGAGCGCCGCGCCGGCACGGTCGGCAGCGCCTCGGCAAACGCGTTCTCGAACCAGACGCCGTCCCGCGCCATGGCGTCGAGGGTGGGCGTCTGCATGTGCTGCGCGCCCAAGTACCGGATGCAGTCGGCGCGAAAGGTGTCAAGGCAGATAACGATACAGTTCACGAGAGATTTCCCTTTACTCAGGACGAATGTGATGGGATGTTGCTAGCGCAACGCTTTTCGTTATTCCTCGCTTGGCTTGCCAATGTCCTTTGGCCTGTCGGCAGCGCCCTCGATTCGAGAAACGGGTTGATATATCTCGAACATGTGATTCCGCATTTCGCGATTGTCTTCCCTGATGGCGTTCTCGCCCTGCCTAATGAATATTATGATTGCAACTCCGACACCAATAGCGGACGCAACGGTGGCAACAACAGAATTCCAAAGCTCGTAGGTTTCCAATTTGCTCCCTCCGACTACAACTGCTTATTCGCGGGAGGACGAAGTGCTTCAATCAGGTCACGTTCCTCCAAATACCTGTTTACTGAGCTGCCATTCACATGGGCCAAGACATGTGTTGGCGCAAAGCGCATAATCTCCTGATTACCTCAGTGGGCACTTAACCTGTTCTTGAAGTTATCGGTCTCACCGACATAGATCACTGCCCAACCCGATGGCTCACCAAGTCTTGCAAGGATGTAGTTGCCCGGCTCCTGGCTGCCAACCCAATCAATGGGGAAGACCCAATAGGTGTATGCCACGCCGGTCGACCCAGCCAAGCTCACTGTCGGCCGCAGCTCAACCATCCGCATCCTCTCCTCGTTCCCCTTTGGGCGATCGCACGTGCCCTCAGTATACAACACGGATTATTCCGACTAACCGACCTATTCACAGTCTCATCCTCGCCTTTGTGTGCGTAAAGCAAGGTAGATCCCCAGCAAGACTAGCGCGCCACCGCCGATCTGCAGCAAGGTCAGGTGCTCGTCCAGGATGAAGTAGGCCAGAATGCTCGCGCCCACCGGCTCGCCGAGGATTGCCACAGCAACGACCGCAGCCGAGACGTAGCGCAATGTCCAGTTGTAGGCGGTGTGGCCGAGCAGTTGCGGCCCCAGTGCCAGCAGTACCATGACCAGGTAGGTCGCAGGCGCATAGCCCGTGAATGACTGTTGCGTCACCAGCGCTGCGGCGAGCACCAGCAACGCCGCCATGCCGTAAACCACCGTAATGTACGGCAGCAGGTCGAGCCGCCGCCGCAGGCGCTGTCCCAGCAGCAAGTAGCCGGAGTGAAACACCGCTCCAAGCAGCGCCAGCATGTCGCCCAGAAGGGCCTGGCCCTCGACCTGAAAGTCGCTGTAGCCAATCAGGATGCCGCCCGTTACGGAAAGCGCGATGCCCCACACCAACAGTGGATGCAGCCGCTCGCGGAAGATCACCACCATGCCGAGGCCGACGAAGATGGGATTGATGGTAACGAGCACGACGGAACTGGCAACGGACGTGTACTCCAGCGAGCCGATCCAAGCGATGAAGTGTAGGCCCAGGAAACTGCCCGCCACCGCCGCCACCAGCCAATCGCGGCGGCTCAACGCCCGCAGGTGCTCTCTGCGCAAGGTGACCGCAAGCGGCGTGAGTATTAGAGCGGCGATGCCGAGTCGATAGGCGGCAATGATGAGCACCGGCGCCTCGGCCAGCTTGATGAGAATAGAGGCGCTGCTGATTATCGCCACTGAGGCGCACAACGCCAGAACGACGCGGAAATACGGCATGGGAACTCCTGCGCTCTGCTGCGCTCAGCAAAATCCGGCTGCTCACAGCAGGAGTCGGCTGCTGTCTGCAGAATAGACCCCCCGGCACGCAGGCGGCAAACACAACTCTAAGATCGACAGAGTCTCCGTTCCTCTAACCAAGAGATTCAAAGTCATACCTGTAAGTATCAGGTATTTCGTTGACAGAATTAGTAACATCAATCAGTGGTTCTACCTCCGAGTCAGACCTAATCGGACGTCATTCCGAACAGAGCGCAGCGAAGTGAGGAATCTAGAGCCCAACGATTGCACCTGAGTTGGCTTGAGAATCTCGCAAGCGCTTTGCACTGGCAAGGCTCCGCGCCGGCTGAATCGGATACTAGCGCCACAGTCGGCAGTCTTGACGGAGTAGACAAATCGCCGCTCATTTGGTCAAATAAAGGCAGATTCGTTGCGACAGACGATACTCGCAGGCCCCGTAGCAAGCGAGGCGGATCCAGAGGCCGTTCCGCCAAGAGTGCACCTCACGCCGGAAACAACCGTACGCACAGTCGGCCTTATACCCCTTGACACGTATTGCCGAGAGGACTATAACGATATATGCGCTTGCAGAATCAAGTTGCCATCGTCACCGGCGCCGCACACAATATCGGTCGTGCGATAGCCCGCTGCTTTGCGGCGGAGGGGGCGAGCGTCCTCATCGCCGACATTCAGGACGAACCCGGTGAGGCGGTGGCGGCATCTATCCGCGGCGACGGCGGCGAGGCGTCGTTCTACCATGCTGACGTTGGCACGGAAGCCGGCAACCGCGAAATGGTAGCCGCGGCGGTGGCACGCTATGGCAGCGTGACCATTCTCGTCAACAACGCGCACTGGGAGCGGAGAGGGTCAATCGAAGAACTGAGCGCAGAGGACTGGGACGCGAGTTTTGACGTATTGCTCAAGGCGCCGTTTCTCGCCAGCAAGCATGCCGTACCCCACATGCGGGCGGCAGGCGGCGGCGCTATTCTCAACCTCACTTCGGTGCACGGCTTCCAGGTGAGCCCCGGGTACCCGACTTATGAGACGGCCAAAGCCGCGCTCATTCACCTCACCAAGCAGATGGCCCTCGACTTGGGCGGTGACGGCATCCGCGTCAATGCCATTGCCCCGGGAGCCATACCGTCCGATGAGATGCAAACAGAAAACGCCGACGATCCGATTTGGCACGAACGCAACATACTTTGGAACGTGCTCCCCACCATTGGACGCGCTGAGGACATCGCCCAAGGGGCGCTCTATCTCTGTTCTGCCGAGGCGCGTTTTGTCACGGGGCATACCTTACTGATCGACGGCGGCTTCCTGCTCGGCTTCAAGGGTCTGGGCGGCACACGCGTGCAGGAGTTCCTACAACGCCACCCGGAACTGTTGGAATACGATCTTTCGCGCCCGCTGGGTCCGGCGGCGCACTTGCGCGACAAAGACAAGGCAAAACAGTAGGGCCCTAGCGTCTCATGCCTGCGCGGGAACGTGCGCAACGTCACGTTGGAGAAAGGATGCTTTCGCATGAAAACCGATGCCTCCCCCATTCTGGTTGCCGAAGGCTTCAACTTTCCTGAGGGCCCTTCATTCGACCGCGAAGGCAGTCTCTACGTCATGGAGTGCGAAGCCGGCCGCATCAGCAAGTTGACGCAAGACGGGCATGTGGAAGTCTTTGCCGAAACCGGCGGTGTGCCGTGCGGTTCGCGCCTGCACCAGAACGGTCAATTGATCGTGGCGGAGAACGGCTTGGCGCAAATACTCGACTTTGCGCCGGACGGATCATGGACGGTGGTGGCAGATTCGTTTAACAATAAGCCGTTTCGCGGCCCGAATGACCTCATTCTCGATAGGCACGGCAACTGCTATTTCACCGATCCCAAGGGCTCGACACTGGAAAAGCCGGTGGGGCGCGTCTTCCGCGTGGGAGTTGACGGTGTGATCTCCGTCTTTGCCGTGGGGCTGGCGTTCCCCAATGGCATTTGCCTGTCTGCCGACGAGCAAACGCTCTACGTTGCCGAGACCTTTACCCGCCGCATACACGCTTTCACGTTGAATGCCAACGGCAGCGCCGATAACCGCAGCCTGTACGCGCAGATGGAAGGCGGCGTTGGGCCGGACGGCATGGACTTGGGCGCGGACGGCAATCTTTACGTCGCCCATTATGGTAAGGGCGCGGTGGCCGTGATCGCTCCCGATGGCGAGGTGATCGCGGAATTGCCGTTGCCGGGCAAGAATCCCACGAACGTGGCCTTCCGGGAAGACTCGCTCTACGTCACGGAGACCGAGACCGGGGCGGTGTACCGCCTGGAAATCGGCGTGGAGGGCCAGCCGCTTTTCGGACAGCGGTAGACTGCTTGCGTCGCGTAGCATACCTGGTCTTTGGGTGCTCACCAGCTTGCGAGAATTACCTATTTGCCGACCACAGCAAGGCAGGGCGTAGCGGAAGTTCGGTCTGCCCGTAGCGCGGGGGCTTGTCCCCCGCTCTTGTAACGTGGGGGCTGCTTGCGCGCTTGGATTGCTGCGCTGCCGGGGAGGCCTGCTTCCATGCCACAAAAGCAACTCGACGTCGCCTTCATCGGCGGGCCCCAATACGATGCGCTTTATAGGCGTTTACCGCAATTCGAGCAAGAGACCGGCTATTCGGTAGACATTCATGCGCAGTTGCCGCATCCGGCGTTGAATGCGCACATCGACGAGGTGTACGGCGCGGGCTCAGCCAACTACGACGTCATCTCCACTCACGTCAAGTATGCGCCAGCGCAGCAACGGTGGCTGCTTCCGCTAGATGCGCACTTTCCAAATTCAGAGCTGGCGGACTTTTCCCCCGCATTGGTCAAACTCGCGCGGCTAGAGGGCGCGCTCGTGCAGATTCCCCGCACCGTAGACGCGCGCATCCTCTTCTACCGCAGGGACCTGCTGGAGGATCCGGCTGAGCAGGCGCGCTTTCAACGCCAATACGGCCGTCCGCCGGTCGTGCCGCAGACCTGGGACGAAGTGCGGGACGCGGCCACCTTCTTTACGCGTCCTCCCGACCTCTTTGGCTTTGCCTTTCCCGGCCACTCATCGGGCCTGTTTGGGTCGTTCTTCGAGCTGGTCGCCATGGCGGGCGGCACGCTCTTTGACGAGGCGCTCAACCCGTCGTTCAATACGTCTGCCGGCCGTTGGGCGCTGGGCTTCCTGGCCGACCTCTACCAGCAGGGCCTAACGCCCCGTGACCTTACGGCGACCTACTTCGATGAAGTCTCACAGCTCTTTCGTGACGGGAAGTGCGCCCTGATTACCGACTGGCCAGCCTACTACGGCTTGCTGGCCAACCCGCAGACGAGCGCCGTGGCCGACAGGTTTGGCGTGGCGCTCTATCCGGAAGGACCGGCGGGTAGCCGCGCCGTCTATGCGGGCGGTCACTCTTTCGCCATTCCCACCTCAGCGAAAGACATGGAGGGCGCGCTGGCGCTCGTGCGCTTTCTCACTTCCCCGGAGAGTCAGTACTTTGAGGCCCAGACCGGCGCGATCGTGCCGCGGAGCGCGGTCATGGCGCGTGTCCGCGGCGAGACGCCTGCCGGCACCGTGCACGCGCGGCGCCTGGCGCTCTTGGAGGAGACTATCCAGAACCACATGCTGACGTTTCCAAAGTTTGCCGCCTATCCGCAGGTGGAGGAAGTCTGCGCGGAGACACTGCAAGCGGCTATTCGCGGTCAGGTGATGCTGCCGCGGGCGCTGGAATACATGGAACAGCAGGTGCGCGACGTGCTGGCGTGAGATTGAGGTCGGCGTGGTATCATAGCTGCGCGGAAGCGGCTAAATGCGAAGCGGTGTTTGCGCGCACTGTGTGAGGCGGTGTTGGCGCGCTTTGTGTGAGGCGGTGTCGGCGCGCTTTGTGTGAGGCGGTGTCGGCGGGCACCGTGTGAAGCGGTGTTGGCGGGCTTTGTCATTCCGAGCGGAGCGGGGAATCTCGAGCCCTACACCCTCACTACTCGGTCAAAGCCTCTCGCTAAACAACGCACTTCGCACAGACGTGAGAGTCCATCCTCATGGGAGCCGTCCCGCGCGCAGCGCGGGGATGCTAGATTCCGTGCCCCCAGCGGGGACGAACGCCCCTGCAAGGGGGCAAACTTTCACGGGATTGGCGGATCGGTCCGCATAGAGTGACGGCCAATACTCGTTGGTAAACACGGCGGCGATGCTGGGTAGACCTCAGAGAAAGGTAATGCCATGGCTGGTATCAAGGTTGGCGTGCGGCTCATCTGTTTGCATATACACGGGCCGGCGGGCCTGGAAACCGCGGCTGAGATCGGGTCCGACAGCGTGCAGTTGACGGTGGGTCACGGCGAATACGCCCCTGAGGAGCTCAATGCGGCGGGCATAAAGGAACTCCAACAGCGTGTGCAGGACCTGGGCATGGTGATTTCGGCAACTGACGGCGGCTTGGGTGACTTTGGCGATGCGGAGACGGCAGCTGAGCTGGTAGACCACGCCAAGCGCCTGCTCGACCACACCCGCGTGCTCGGCGCGCCGGCCCTCACCAGCCACATCGGCATCGTGCCCAAAGACTCCAATGCGCCCCGGCGGCAGGTCTTTCGCGAAGCCATGGAGGCCATTGGCAAGCATGCGGAGCAGACGGGCATGTATTTCGGCATCGAGACCGGACCGGAGCCCGCGTCCGTGCTGCTGGATCTCATTAACTCAATCGATACCGACGGCATAAAGATAAACCTCGACCCGGCGAACTTCATCATTTGGCCGGCGCGCATCGCCGGAATCGAGGGTCGTCCCTACGATCGCGCGGAGGCATTTGCCGAATCCGATCCCCATGAAGCGGTCTACACGCTCAAAGACCACATCATACACACCCACATCAAGGATGCCCGCGTCAAGGAAGGCGAGAAAGGCGAGACGCCAGTGGGCCAAGGCTGGATCGACTGGCCGCGCTACCTCAAGTCGTACCAGGACATCGGGTTCACCGGCTACCACTGCATCGAGCGGGAGGCCGGGGAAAAACGCGTAGAAGAGATGCGCGAAGCGATTGCGTTCGTGCGCCGGACTTGGCAAGAATTGGACTAGCAAGCGTCCCATTATCCAATTCGTTGCGCGAAGATGTGCTTCGACAGGCTCAGCACGAACGGAATGCTCACTTTGCTTACAGTCAATTAGCAGCACGAATAGTACTTTCCCCTATCTACAGGAGTCACGCCCAATTGGGGGTTCATTACATTTCGTGCGAAAACTTGGCCATTTGTGTGGATTGGTCACCTTATGTGCCGGCTCTTCACTGTTGTAGGCGAAAACCCTCATTTCCGTTCGCCCTGAGCCTGTCGAAGGGCAGGTCTGCACGGAGCGATGACTTAGAGATTAACTCTTGCAGTTGAGTTGAATGAACGTACTCACGACCGTACTGGTGCTGGGCGGCGCAACCGGGCTGACACTGCTCTTGAGCGCAGTATTGGGTCGCCTCTTTCCGCGCTTCACGTCCGGCCAAGTCAAGCCTGTAGTGCAGAGCAAGGACCACGACGACCTCCCGAGCCTGCGCTTGCCCAACGTTGGGGGCATGGCACTGCTCATCACGCTGTGGTCTCTGGCAGGTGTTTGGAAGGTCGTTTGGCCCGGAACGAGCAATCTCATCATCGTGCTCGTTCTCTTGACGTCGCTCTTCTTTGCCATCGGTTTCATCGATGACTGGCTCAAGTGGCGGCAGGGAACCGGCTTCGGCGACAGCGCCTACCTGTTCGCCCACGCGATTGCGGCGCTGGTTACAGTAGCGGTGCTCTTTTGGTGGCCGGGCGATTTCACGCAGTCCGCCTCTCAGGGCGGCAGAGTATTGCAGGCCCTCAACGTCGCTGGCGTGCTCGGCCTGGGACTCACGTTGGTCTGGCTTTTTACGCTCACGCTGGGTTCGGCGTTTTCCGTTGCCGTGAGTGACGGCATAGACGGTCTGACCGCCGGCATGGCGTGCATTGCCGGCGGCGGCATGTTGGTCTCACTCATCATACGCGAGGCGGACGGCGAGCTGATTGCCTTTGCGGCAGCGCTGTTGGGGGTGAGCATTGGGCTGCTGCTCTTCAATCAACCCTCCGCCTGGTCGTCTACCGGCACCGTGAAACGGCGGGCCCGCATCTATCTCGGCGACAGCGGCGCGCTCGGTCTCGGCGGCGCCTTTGCCGCCCTGGCGTTGTTTGCCGGCGCGGATGCCATCTGGCTCTTCATCGGGGGCGTCTTCTTGCTGGACGGCGGTTCCGGGTTTCTGCAAGCCAAGGTCGTCACGCCGTTCTTCCGGCATTGCGTGCGCTTGCGCCGCTATCTGGGTTCTCCGCACTTCGTGCCGCATACCGAGTTTCCCATTCCATTTACGGCCACACCGCTGCACCACCACTTCGAGATGCTGGGAATCGGCCGTTTGCGCGTGGTGTGGCTCCTCTGGACGTTCAGCGCCCTGGCGGCAGTCAGCGGCATCCTGGTCGCCGCCTTTCCCACGTTTCACGTGGTGCCGGTTGGAGGCGCGCTGCTTCTCTATTCTGCCTTGATCGGCTGCGCCATCTGGACCACGGGACGCTTCCTCGGCACGGCACAGGCAGCCGATGGTTCTGAAGTCTTGGCGGTGTGCGGCGGCCGGCCCTACACGGTGTTTGGACGGCGTCTCTTTCGCGTGGTCGAACTGACATCCACGCCGCTGCCGTCCGTTCCCGCGCGCCAGATGATCGCCCTGTGGCAGCCGTGCAACCGCTGGGATGTGCTGGCAAATCTCGCCTACGCCCAAGCACTGGCAGAGGACATGGATGCGGCGCGCGAGACATGGGAACGCATCCCCGAAGCAAGCCGAAAGCTGCGCGACACGCACCCCGTAGTACCGGCACTGAATGATCCTCCCCAATAGCGTGGATGCGCGAGGGAGCTATCCTGGTCTGATCGTCGCATGGTGACAATCACGCGCGGGTGCAACATTCTCTGGGTAGTGTGGAGCGCATACCTCGGCGTGCAGCTCTACAGGCAGAGCGAATCCAGCACTGGCGCGAGCGAAACCGACAGAACGCGCTGGTCTGGTCGTTCCATTGACGTTTGTCAGCGGCTCTCTCGCTCGGGCGGGATGAGGGTACGGTCCTCGGCAACCACCCTCCCGTTGCGCCCCTGCCTGTGGCATGGTCTCATTAGGTACAGGGGGCCAAGTCGCATGATCGGTACCGAGACCAACAGCACGCTTGCGCCGCTGGTGCAGCAATTGCCGGAAGCAGTATTGCCGCACGTCGTCGCGCCCGCATTTGCCCACTTGCCCGGCCTCGCGCTCCTCGAAAGCAGCCGCCAAGGAGCGCTGGGGCGGTACTCTTACCTTACCGCCGATCCCTTTTTGCGGGTCGAGAGCACGGGCGACCGCATCACCATTGCGCGTTTCCATCAGCCCCACCGCTCCACCGTACGCCGCGGGCAGCCCTTTGCGGTGCTCCGCGAAATCCTGGCGGAGCATGCCATGGCCCCCGCGCCGGACGGCCCGCCGTTTCAAGGGGGCGCGGTGGGCATGTTTGCCTATGATCTAGGACGGCAGCTTGAGGACCTACCGTCGTTCGCGTTCCGCGACGTAGACACTCCTGAGATGAGTGTGGGGTTTTACGACTGGGTGCTGGCGCACGACCACCATACGGGGACGTCCTGGCTGGTGACCACCGGCCTGCCGGACCGCGCGGCAACGTACGCTCTGGCGCGGCAGACGGAGATCATGGGAATCCTGGCTGCCTGGCAAAGCCGTAACGGCGCCCGGGAAGACACCATGACTGACTTTCGGTTGACCACGCCCCTGGCATCTAATGTGACTCACAAGCAATACCTCGCCATGGTGCAGCAGGCGCAGGCGTACATCGCGGCCGGCGACATCTACCAGGTCAATCTCTCGCAACGCTTCGCGGCGCAGTGGTCCGGGTCGCCCTGGATGCTCTATGAGCGCTTACGGCGGGAAAGTCCGGTGCCGTTCGGCGCCTTTCTCGATATCGGCGACTATTGGGTGGTGTCTGCCTCGCCGGAGCGCTTCCTGTGCGTGCGCGACGGCGCCGTGGAGACCCGACCCATCAAGGGTACGCGGCCGCGCGGGCTGACGCGAGCCGAGGATGCCGCCCTGGCGGAAGCGTTGCGCGCCAGCGAGAAAGACCGCGCCGAGAATCTCATGATCGTGGACCTGCTGCGCAACGACCTGGGCAAAGTCTGCCGGCTTGGCTCAATCCGCGTACCGGAGTTGTGGCAGGTTGAGGGCTACAGCAACGTCTGGCAACTCGTCAGCACAGTTACCGGCGCACTGCGCCCTGAATCCGATGCCGTGGCAGCGTTGGAAGCCGCGTTTCCCGGCGGATCCGTAACCGGCTGCCCCAAGATCCGGGCCATGGAGATCATCGAGGAGCTCGAACCCGTGCGGCGCGGCATTTACTGCGGCGCCATCGGCTATCTCGGCTTTGACGGCAGCATGGATACGAGCATTGTCATCCGTACGGTGGTGATCACCCGCGACCGGCTCTACTTGCAGGTGGGCGGCGCAGTGGTGGCGGACTCAGAACCCCAGGCGGAGTACGAAGAGACGTTAACGAAGGCCCAGGCCGCGCGTCGCGTATTGGAGGGCTCAGCGGCCCGGCGGTGAATTGTATTGCCCCAACGGAAGGGTAGCGCGGCCCAGACTTTGCCGGAGGAATTAACTATCAGCCCTGATCCAGTCTGCTATGTGAACGGGAAGCTCGTGCCGGAGAGCGCGGGTGCGGTCTCTGCGCTTGACCGGGGGTTGCTGCTGGGCGACGGTCTTTTCGAGACCATGCGCACGGTGGGAGGCCGCGTACTCCAATGGCAGCGGCATTGGGAGCGCCTGAGCGCCGGGGCCAGTGTAATTGGTCTCCCCCTGCCGTGGACAGCCACAGAATTGAGTGACGCGGCCCGCCAGACTCTCCGCGCCAATAGCCTGCATGATGCCACCGTCCGCCTCACCGTCACCCGCGGATTTCTGCCCGGCGCGCGCGGTTTGCTGCCCCCCGCCGACACGCAACCAACGCTCCTCATCCGCGCCACGCCGTTCGGGCCCTATCCCGACCGCTTCTACCGGAACGGCATGCAAGTAATAGTAAGCCGCAAAGTGCGCCGCAACGAGCAGTCGCCTCTTTCGCGCGTCAAGTCGCTGTGCTATCTGGATAATGTCATCGCCCGCCGAGAAGCGGCAGAGACGGGCGCTGATGAGGCACTCATGCTCAACACGCAGGGCAATGTAGCGTGCGCTACGACGGCGAACGTCTTCACTGTGCGGGCGGGACGTCTCTACACGCCGCCGGTAGCAGACGGCGCGTTGCCGGGTACGGTGCGCGCCCTGGTGTGCGCGGATTTGGCGCCACAGATTGGCTGCGAAGCCAGCGAAACGCGCCTCGCCGAGTCGGCCTTGCAAGTAGCTGACGAGGTCTTCCTGACGAACGCCCTCATGGGTATCATGCCGGTCTGCGGCATAGACGACCGGCAGGTTGGCGCCGGCGCGCCGGGCCCGGTCACGCGCAAACTCCACACGGCCTACGAGGCATGGCTGCGAGCGCAGAGCGCAGCGGAAAAGGGGTGACAAGAGGGGGGATTCGCTGCTATACTGAATCCAGGTAAGTGCGTATACCTGCTTGCTGCCTGATTTATGGGTCGGTGGGCGAGCGGTCAAAACCACCAGACTGTAAATCTGGCGCCGTAATGGCTACGGAGGTTCGAATCCTCCCCGGCCCACCGCGATTGTTCTCCGCGTGATTGAGAACACCTTGGTCCCGTGGTGTAGTTGGCCTAACACACGGCCCTGTCAAGGCTGAGATCGCCGGTTCGAATCCGGTCGGGACCGCCACTCGAATACGAGGCTCGGGCAATGAGCCCTGGGCCGCACCATGAGAGGATTGTGGATGCACAATCCTCGTCTTCACTTAAGTGCAGTGTCGCATCGCCATGGGTGCAAAACGGTGGGGCCACAATTCGCGAGACTATACCCCTCTGAGAGCGCCACAGCGTCGTTCTCGCATTCGCAAGGCCGCAACACGGCGCGGCGCACTCCACGTCCAGCAATGGCTACAAATGCAGAAGCCGCGAGCAAAATTGCTCGCGGCTTCTTGGACTTCGCGCTCCTAGGTAGCGGAGCCGGTGGCAGGAAGTCCGTGTACCCAATTTAGCGCCTTACAGGCTGAGCGGTGGACTTCGGCGCAGCCGCGATCTACGGCGCAGCCATAGTTTACGGCGCGGCTGCAGTCTCCGGCACAGCCGTAGTCTCCGGCGAGTCTATCATCTTGCGCAGGCGCGCTTCTTCGCGCTTCTTCTGGGCCCAGCGCTTGGTGGTAATGAGGCGCTTGCGGCGGTATTCAGCATCGGTATGGTACTTGTTCCGCACGTAGCACTTCCTGCAGCGCAGCGCCCGCTGGACCAAGGTGCCGCAATCGATGCAGAATTTCGGTTCCTTGGGCTTCTTGGGCTGCTTGCTCAGCCGGATGCGCCGCAACTCGGCCACGCGCTCTTTGTTTTCCCGCGCCCACCTGCGATTCTTCTCCAGAATCTTGTCTTTGTTGCTCTGGTAGTAACGCTTGAAATACGTGGAAAGCCGCTCCGCGCGGCCGCAGCGCGCACACAGGCCGGCACGCTTGGATTTACCGTCACGCTGACCGGAAATGTCGGTCTCGCAGCGTGCACAGGTAAGGACTTGAACTGTTGCCTCCATCTGAACCTCCAACAGAAACTGAACACGAGTACCCAAAACTGATCACATGCTGCACACGGTTGCTACACGCAGGCTCACCTGTAATTCTGAACCGCTTTGCCTTGCCCCGAAACTCCCACGCATACTTTGTGTGCAATTTCACATGCTCTGTCAAGGTTATCTCGTTATAGTGCCTGCTGTCAAGCTTCTGAAAAACCGATTGATGCGCGCCACAACGGGGAAAAGTGCCTCTTTGCCCAATTCAGGTTTGCAAAGTTTCCTAAGAGATTGATAAGAATTATCCGCGTGGCGCTGCAGTGAGCGGGTGCGTAGCTACGCCATACAGCATAAGGGTGCACGGCGTTTGGCCGAACGACGCATACTACAATACCGCCGCGTTCGGCAAGTCCGCAATCTCGTATGTCGACAGACGCCGTACTGCGGAATTCGGCCTCTGCGTCCATCTTCCCGCAATGAGTGCCTAGCACTATTGTCAATTGCCCTGCAATTCAGTTGACCTGTTACAGTTATCACAAGGTGGGCCCCAAACGGATCGATAAACTGAAATCAACAGGGGAAAACGTCTCCCAGAAACGGCTGCCCCGGTTGTGTGAAGCCGCGTTCGGCCCGTGGTTTTTCTTGTGCTCGATGGGCAGGCACGCCGCACTTTGCCCGAATTAGAGAGTGCAGATGGGATATAATCTGCGCCAGAGTCGCGGGGGCAATCAGCGCAGCTTCCCGTAAGAGCGCATGCGCCAGGCTAGAGGAGCCGGCCGCGGCAATCGAGCTACCGCAGGGATAGGCGGCTCACGCGGTCTTGGCTGCGCAACCGGCCTGCCCTAAGGAATCTTTGGGGAAGAGCCCGCCGGCGGTAGACTGAAAAGGAGTCCTCTGTCACAGAAGCTGCCGCTCCCTGCCGCAGCGCCTCAACCGGCTATTGCCGGGTGCTAGGGACATCGTTTAGTCCCGCTCGCATGTAGCTGCTCCTTGCCGCCGATGCCTGCTGCGAGCATGCCACCGGGTATATTACCCTTAGATTCGGAATCTCCACATTGTCAGCGATTGAGCGCAACCATGGCCCTCGCCTCCACAGATAGCGCATTCCCCTGGCCGCCGCAGCCGCCGAACGGCTGGAGCCTGCCCGCGTTTGCGCTGGGCGCTTTCTGGTACTTGGGCCGGGGGCTGTCCGCCAAAGGGCGCATCCTGTTGGTGCCCCAAGGCGTTGTGGTCTTCCTGGCATTCATCAATGCATTCTTCATCTTTCAACAGGAGCCCGCGGAGACGGCATTGGCGCGCGCCGGTGTGGCGGCCCTGGTGCTCTGGTCGCTGGTCGGCTCTTACTGCGCCGCCTCGTTTCGCGGCGATGCCTATCGGCGCTGGTGCGCGGACAACGGCCTGACGCCGCTCGTCCCCACGCAGTGGCAGTGGGGGGCGTTCCTGCTCACCGGCGGCTGGTACGTGGCCCACGGCATGCGCGTGAAGGGTCTGTGGCTCTGGCTCGGATTCTTTACGGCGGTGGGCAGCATCGTCGGTATTCCGTTGGCGTTCGCCCTAATGTGCTATTGCGGCGCGAATTTCGCGGCGGAGCGCTACTTGGACAAACCGCCCGCCCGCATCGGCCCCACGCCCCAGGAACGCTGGGTGCACCGGGACATACTGAAGGCGCTGACGCCGGTTGCCCAAACTCCCCAGGCCACGCTGCGCGCCTCGCTGATAGAGTCCGCAGTGCGCGGGCTGCGCCGCCAGGGGTATAAGGTTCGTGCGGGTAACGACCAAACGGAGAGCGCCGCCGATCTTACGCTGGAGCGCGGCTCGCGCTTCCTGGCCGTGCGCGTGGCGCCGGAAGCTCCGGTGTCCGTAGCGGAAGTTGACCAACTGGTGACGGCCTTGGAGGACGATGAATACAAAGTGGGCGTGCTGGTGGTGAACGGCCCGCTCACCGACCCGGCGCAGGCCGCGGCGAAGCAGGCGCACGTGCGCGTGCTGAACGTGCGTGACGCGATTGCCTAGCGTTCCGCCTGTGCCTATCGAAGGGCTTCTAAGCGGCGTGTGAAGCAAATCGCTTTCGGTACAAACGCCAGAGAATCTGAGATAATTCCTACCATGTGTTCCCGGCAACGTAGAAAGCAATGCCAATGAACGGGCGGCGTCTCGGGCTGCTAGGGCTAATAGGCGTTTGCATCCTTATCCTGCGCTGGTTGCGGCAGTGGGCGGGAGACCCGCCGCCAGAGCGCGCCTCCCACAAGGAGGCCATCGAGCCGCCGGAGCTCGTCGCGCGGTACAGCCGTTTCATGGCCTCGCCGCCCATGCGGTCGGTGCGCTCACTCCTGGCGCGGTACGCCGTCGCCGGTTCGCCTCCCTGGCGCATCCTGGACGTGGGCTGCGGACCGGGATGGTTTCCGCTCGAGCTGGCCGATTACGCCTCCGCTGCCACGGTGGTCGGGGTAGACCTCTCGCGGCCCATGCTGACAACCGCCACGGCCCATGCTGCGGCCAGCCGGCACGGGTCTCGCGTGCACTTCGCCCAGACACGCGGTGAAGTGCTGCCGTTTGCCGATGGGACGTTCGACCTCGTCGTGAGCACCCTGGCGCTTCATCACCTGCAGGATCCGGTGGCCGCCCTTGCGGAGTTGCGACGGGTCACCCGGCCGTCGGCCCGGATCGTTGTCTTCGATACCCGGCGCGACATCCACCCCTGGCTGTGGACGCTGTTCAAAGTGAGCCAGGTGTTCGTTGATGGGCTGAAGTTGTGCGAGAACGGCGAGCCGTCGGCATCCATCAGCGCCTCGTACACGGCGTCGGAAGCGCAACGCCTCGCGCTCCAAGCCGGCTGGGAACGCGCCCAGGTGCGCACCGGACTGGGCTGGATCGTTCTCGAGCGCCTGCCGACGCAGACGAATGCCACTACCATGCCGCCCAACCCACGTCGCAGGCACAACGGTACGCCGTAGGAGAGTCACGGCCACCCCCGTGCGGCCTCAAGCAGTATCTCGGCTCACGCCTAGGCCTAATGGGTCTGAGAGTCGCGAACCAGAGCTATGCGGCACAGCAGGTGGAGAGTCAACCACCACAAATAGATCGCATCCGGTGAGAATAAGCCTTCGTGGGAAATCAAACCATGTGCTACCGTATTTCGAAGATTGGCCCCAAATGGCTCCATCAATAGACCTTGTAGTTCGAATGTTAGGTCTTCACCAAAGATTTCCTTAATCTCGGGACTGAATAGCATCTTGCCCAAGAGGTGTACATCTTGAATTCCCTCAGAATCCAGGCTCGACGTGATTGCTCCATGTTGAGTCAGCGCATGCCGAATTGAGTTCTCAATTTGCGGGACCAAAATGTGCGTAGCTACGACAAAATTTCCCTCTAATCCTGCATGGAGACCGTGGGCGTAGAGACCTTCTCTTCCCTCCGGCACAAAGGGATTGTTGGCAACAAGCGGCAAAAGGTCTTCCACACGCACAAAATGATCTCGGAGAATCTGAAGTCGGGCAGGCTCGATAAGGCCTACTGCTGCAATCGACTGTGGAGTGCGTGCGTGCACGAGCAGATACGGACGCAATGGATCTTCCTCACTTTCCGGTCCGATTGAGAACGCAGAAGAGGCATGTCCAGTTGTGCGCCCAGATGAGTCGACCTGAATTCGAGGAAAGAGGTGCTGCAGAGGGAACTCTTGCCTATTTCGCTCAACTTGCTGACGCAGGTTTTCCAACTTGGAAGGCTTGTGCAACTTGCCTAGAGCAAACATTGCCTCTTGAAATGACTTTCCCTCTACCGCCTTGACTGCCAAGGAGTGCATTTCGTGAATTGGAGCTTCAGCAGATACAATTCCGAACTGCTTTGCTCCCTTGCGCTGGTAATTCAAGAGATCACGATGTAGATTCTCTATTCGAGCCGTTTCACCACCAATGCGCCGAAAGGCTTCGATGGCACTTTGGATGTATAGGGCTGCAACTAAAAAGTCGGGTGGTTCTTGACCAATGCGGGCCTCAGCTTCTTGCACATGCGTGTTGGCAGATCTGATGCGAGCCTCTCTACTGCTCTCCTCGTCTTCCGCTCGGCCCAGCCACGCGGCTTGTATGTCCCAATATGCTCTGGCTCTGGACCATGCCTCCTCCTTTTCGGCAAAAGCCGCGAATTTCCCTGAGAGTTTGGCATACGCATTACAGTCTCCTTGTCTATGGTCCAAGAGAATCTTCATCAGTTCAGCAGGCAGCAGTGAAGAATAGTCGTCTTTTTGTCTGTCGAGCATGTCTTTAACGTGGGACATTACTTGGCTATACATCTGCGTGTTTCTACCGTGTAGCGTCGCCAAAGTAACGGCTCGACTAATCCTGTCAATGCACAGCGGCCAAGGATTGCCTGTGTCTTCCAAGCGTCTGGCAGATTCCAAGTATGCGTCAACCGCCTGACCTGCTATCTGGTGACCGCGCTTCCGCGTCCATACGATGTCAGCGATACGCGCGCGAAGTTCCGAATCCTTGACCCTTGAAATCAGCTGGTTGAATACATCAAGCTGTTCATCAGTAAAGTCATCCACATCTGGTGTGCGACCGTCGATATCAACAAGCATGGGGCAAAAGGGGCTCGTGTCATTAGCCGGATCTTTCAGATGCAGGGACGTAGCAGCATGCAACAGAACAAACACAACTCTTGCTTTTTCATCACCTGCTTCCTGCAAGTCACCCGCTTTAGCAGCGAACAAGTGCCGATAAGCTCTGCATTCCTGATCGTCCGCTGAGTCAACTACACACTCCCAGTCGCAATTATCGAAATCAGTCAAGGTAGGCGCGGTCTGAGGAAAGTCCAATGCTGCCCCTTCTGCAAGTTGATGATTGAATTGGTGGTACTTCTGCTACCCAATGATACCAGCGCTCTTGCGGAAGTAATCTTGTCTTCACCCGCATTGAAGCGATACTATAATCACTGTGTCATGGGTAATTGGGAAGTGTACCCTCTATGATTGCGATTATTGACTACGGCGCCGGAAATCTGCGCAGTGTCAGCCGGGCGGTGGCGTTGTATACGCCGGACTTCGTGGTGACGCAGGACCCGGCGGACGTGGAGCGCGCCGCGGCGGTGATCTTGCCCGGCGTGGGCGCGGCAGGGGATACGATTCGCGGCCTGGAGCGGCACGGCATGATCGAGGTAGTGCAGGATACGATTGCGTCCGGCAAGCCGTATTTCGGCATTTGCATGGGGCTGCAGGTCTTGCTCACGGAGAGCGAGGAAGACGGCGGCACGCCCTGCCTGGACATCTATTCCGGCGTCGTGCGGCGCTTCCCCAAGGGGCTTACCGTGCCGCACATGGGCTGGAACCAAGTGCGCCAGGCGCAGGAGCATCCCATGTTTGCCGGCATTCCGGACGACGCGTTCTTTTACTTTGTGCACTCGTACTACACCGATCCGGGGGACACCGCGCTGACCGCCGGCGCCACCGACTACGGCGTGACCTTTCCCAGCGTGATCGCGCAGGAAAACGTCTTTGCGACCCAGTTCCACCCGGAAAAGAGCGCTGCCATGGGGCTGCGGCTGTATGAGAACTTTGTGGACTGGGCGACGGGAGCGAGGCGCGGCGTGGCAAGCGGCGTTAGCGTTGGGCCATAGGCGAATTCTCCGGGTCTTGTCCCGGATGCGCGCGGCTTCTTGAGCCGAAGAGGCGGGGGACAAGCCCCCGCGCTACGATGGAGAAGTGACATCGGAATGGTTCGGGAGGCGAGGCGCTTGTGTCCAGGACCGTCATTCCCGCGAAAGCTCGCCCCTTTACGGGGGCGCGGAATCTATCTTCCATTTCGCAAGTGGCGGTTCTCAATTCACACGGGGCAACTCAGTCGTGCTTGCGCCAAGAGGCGGGGGACGAGCCCCCGCGCTACTCAGTTTGGAAGGCGGCTGAGCCAATTTCGCTCTTTACACACAGACAAGCTCTCCGCAATTGAATTGTTAGTGCGCCGCTGCCGCTGAGGCGGTGTGAAGGACGATTGCAGCAAGCCATGCAAGTCATTCCCGCTATAGACATCAAAGACGGCGCGGTAGTGCGCCTCTTCAAAGGCGACTTTGCCCAGAGCACCGTGTTTTCCCATGACCCGGTGGAGACCGCCCGCGGCTGGCAGGAGCAGGGCGCGGCGCTGCTGCACGTTGTCGACCTGGACGGCACCGCGCGGGGCAACAGCCGAAACCTGTCCGTGGTAGCCGCCGTGACGGCAGCGCTCGATATACCCGTGCAAATGGGCGGCGGCTTGCGCGACCTCGCCAGCATCGAACAGGCGGTCGCGGCAGGCGTGGCCCGGATCGTACTGGGAACGGCAGCCTTGGAACAGCCGGAACTCGTCGCCAAAGCCTGCGCCCGCTACCCCGGCCGCGTGGTTGTGGCCCTGGACGCCCGCAACGGCAAGGTGACGACCCATGGCTGGCAGCAGGAGAGCGCCGTTGACATGTTCGATCTCGCCCACGCGATGGTGGAGAAGGGCGTCAGCCGCTTCCTGTACACCGACGTGGAGCGCGACGGCACGCTCAGCCAACCCAATTTCCAGGCTACGGGAGCGCTGGCGCAGGCCGTGCCCGTGCCGGTGATAGCCTCCGGCGGGGTTGCCAGCCTGGAGCATCTCACGCGGTTGACGACGCTCGGCGTCGAAGGGGCCATCGTCGGCGTAGCCCTCTATCGCGGCGCGTTCACGTTGCCCACAGCGCTGGCGGGAGTTCAGGAAGCGCTCGCTTAGCCACAATCCCGCCCGTGCCTGCTGTAGATGTCAAGTAGTTCGTTGACAGATGCGGTGGAAAGAACGGTGGCTTTAGCGTTGCATGTGCCGTTGCGCATGTCATTCCGAACGGAGCGTAGCGGAGTGAGGAATCTAGTGTTGAGCCCATTAGGCTGCGTACAGCATGGCCCTAGATTTCTCGCTGCGCTCGAAATGACATGAACTGTCCCCACTGTCCGATGAAAGGGAGATTCTGTCAACGATTTACTCGACATCTACAAGGAATGTCAGCCCCTGATTGTGCTTTCAAGCACACACGGGATACTGTCAACGAACAACTGAACGCTTGCTCCTATGACTGAAGACCGGTTTCCCGCTATTCCGCGCGTTGGTGGGACGCTAGCGGCACATGTGCAACAGCGGCGACTCGTAGTACGTGGCGGCGCTGATGCTGGCCAGCACCGTACCGTCGCTCTGCTCCACAAACCAGATGACATACGGGATGTGGAGATCACCCGCAAAGTCTACTTCCCACACCGGACTTTGCGACTGCAGGCCGTACATTGTGATCTGGCGCGCCGCAAACTTGCCGCGGGCGAAGTCCTCTTCAAAGCGGGTCCGCGCGGCTTGGCACGACGTTATCCGGGATAGGTGCGCCCGCACCGCTGCCAAGGCCGCCTCGCGGTCTTCCACGGCAGTACCGGCCCCCGTACGCGCGGCCGGCCCGCTCGCCGCTCCGGTGGCGGGAGTGGACCCATCGCCGCCGCAGGCAACAACCAGCAAGGCAATCAAGCAAATACCAAGGGCTGTTTCCAAGCGTTGACCTACGGTGAGCACAGCATGTCTCCGTCTTTTCTGCCTCGCTCTATTGTAATTCCCTTATGCGTTCGTATTTTGCAGAAGCATCGGCATACCGCACCTCTCAGACGCAAGCCCCAGAACCTTGTGCTACCGCTTAGCATAGCCCGCAATCCGGCACCGATATCACAGATTCCTTCGTCTCGGGGATGAACGCACTATCTTAGGGCATGTCCCACCCTCCAAACAAGTCCTTAAAGGCTTGCCTAGAATGCTCTGGATGTATTACTTTGGCACAAGACCGAAAGGAGAGTGGAAGAGTATCGGATGCGGCGTCTATTGCTGTCGCAAGTGCAAGCGATTTACTCTGAAAGTCTAGGAGCAGCACATTATGGCCGGCCTAACGCAAGCGCAACTCGATCAATTCACTGAACAGGGGTACGTGGTCGCGGACAACGTCCTCGATCCCGAGCGGGATCTGGCGCCGGTGATGGCGGAATACGGCGCGGTGCTGGACGGCATCGCCCGTGATCTCCACGCCGAGGGCACCATTTCTTCAACCTATGCCGACCTGCCGTTCGACCAGCGGCTCATTCAAATCTGCGACGAGAGCCGCCAGCTCTTTACGCAGCCGTTCGACATCTCTCTGCCCCAGAGCGCCGAGCGTGCCGACGCGCCCATGCACACGGGCCCAGCCGTCTTCAATTTGCTCGTCAACCCCCGCCTGCTCGATTGCGTGGAGAGCATTATGGGGCCGGAAATCCTCAACAATCCGATACAGCACGTGCGCATGAAGCTACCTCCCCGCGTCGTGCACACGGAAGGGCGGAACGGCCTCGCCCAACCTACGCCCTGGCACCAAGACAACGGCGTGGTGGTAGCTGAGGCGGATGAGACCGAGATGCTCACGGTGTGGCTGCCCTTGAACGATGCCACCATCGAGAATAGCTGCCTGCACGTCGTGCCCTATTCGCACCGGGACGGCATCGCCGTGCACTGCCCAGGCACCGGCGGCCTGAGTATTCCGGCAAATCAGATGGACGAAGCCAAGGCCGTGCCGCTGCCCATGCAGGCCGGCAGTGTGCTTTTCATGCACCGCCGGACCATGCACTGCTCGTACGATAACAACACAGAAAACCAGGTGCGCTGGAGTTTCGACCTACGCTACCATCCGGTCGGACAACCCAGCGGCCGCCCGGTCTTCCCCGACTTCGTGGCCCGCAGCCGCGCCAATCCGGACGCGGAACTTCGGGACGCCGCGGCGTGGGCGCAGCTCTGGGCAGATACGCGTGTGCGGCTGGCTGCTTCCACCAAGCAGAAGTTCAACCGCTGGTCCGCCGACCATCCAGCGTGTGCCTAAGCAGCCGAAATGCTCACCTAATTGGATTCCCACTAGGTGACGGCTGGCGCAGGAGCCCTTCTCTTCCCATAGCGCGGGGGCTTGTCCCCCGCCATATTGACTTTGCTATTGCCCAATCGGTCGGATTGACCGTCACTCCGGCGCAAGCCGGAGTCCAGGGCGCGCGATCGAGGATTACGGATTCTCGCTCCACCCTTGATTCAGGGCAGGCACTTTGCCGGATTGATTATGCGACTGCCTCAGTCCACTCCTTGGACATTGCTTACAACTAACGGCATGCCTTTAGCCGCAGTGCGGGCTTTTTTCCTGCCGCGGACATTCCCTTGGGGGCTTGCCTAAAGTGCTCCGGTTGTATTACTTTGGTATCAGAGAAGCAAGAAGAGAACCAGGGGTGCAGAATCCTGGCAGCAAACTCAATCGACCATGCACACAGTCCATACCATAGATTCTAGGAGCAGCAAGCAATGGCCGGCCTGACGCAAGCGCAACTCGATCACCTCGAAGATAAGGGCTACGTCGTCGTCGAAGACGTCCTCGATCCCGAGGAAGACCTCGCGCCCGTGATGGCGGAATACGGCGAAGTGCTGGACGGCATCGCCCACGATCTCTACGCGGAGGGTGTGCTTTCCTCGACGTATGCCGACCTGCCGTTCGACCAACGCCTCATTCAAGTCTGCGACGAGAGCGGCCAGATCTTTGCCCAGCCTTTTGACATTTCACTGCCGCAGAAAGCCATCGGGGCCGACGCGCCGATGCACACCGGCCCGGCCGTTTTCAATCTACTTATCAATTCACGGCTGCTCGACTGCGCCGAAAGCGTGGTCGGACCTGAAATCCTCTCCAACCCCGTGCAGCACGTGCGCATGAAGCTGCCGCGGCACGTGGTCCACGTGGAGAACCCGAGCAACCTCTCCGTGGCCGTGCCCTGGCACCAGGATAACGGCGTGGTGGTGGAAGAGGCGGACGAGACCCATATGCTGACGGTGTGGCTGCCGCTGAACGACGCCACCATCGAGAATAGCTGTATGTACGCCGTGCCATACTCGCACCGTGAAGAGGAACTCGCCGTACACTGCCCGGGCGTCGGCGGCGTCTGGATCCCGGAAAAACTCATTGACATCGAGAACGCCATCCCGCTGCCCATGAAGGCGGGGAGCATCCTGCTCATGCACCGCAAGACCATGCACTGCTCATACGACAATCAGACCAAGGACCAGGTGCGCTGGAGCTTCGACCTGCGTTACCAGCCCATCGGCCAGCCCACCGGCCGCCCGGTCTTCCCCGATTTCGTGGCCCGCAGCCGCGCCAAACCGGAGTCGGAATTGCGCGACGCGGCAACCTGGACCCAAATGTGGGAAGACGCCCGCCCCAAACTGGCCGCCTCCTCTACCGAGAATTTCAACCGCTGGTCGTCCGACCATCCGGTGTGCGCCTGACAGCCGTTCCTATCCAATAGAGCTGGACTGCTCAGCAGCATTGCCGCCCGGTCTAACGGCGGCAGGCGGTCTCTTCCTCTTCGTAGCGCGGGGGCTTGTCCCCCGCTGGACACTTGCCGTAGGAGCATTGAGGGCGGTCTAACCTTCACTCCGGCTTTCGCCGGAGTCTAGTCTGGGCGCAAAGAGGGAAGATGGATTCCCGCTTTCGCGGGAATGACGGAACAGAAGTGCGCGGGTAGTTAACTTCTGGCTGAGAACGGTATTCGGTGGTAGTAGGGGCACGATATATCGTGCCCCTACGGCTTACATGGCGGCAGACGCGCTCTACCATCGCGCGGTGGCTTGTCCTCCGCTCAATGAACTGTCTGACCACACATGAAGATAGATTCCCATCCCGCAAGAGCGGACGTTCCGCGTTACTACACGAAACACACGCGCTTCACCGACCCCGGTGAATACGCCGATCACCTCAACGCGCTGCCGACCGACATGGATGCATTGCATTCAGCGCTTGGCGGCTTGATGATACATACGTGGAAGATTCAGCAGCGCCTCCCCCACCTGCTGCCGCAGCGCTCCGGCGAAATCAAGATCCGGCACATCCGCCGCTTGCTGGAGACCCTGCTTGCTCTCGACAATCGCCCGCTCACCGTTGCTCGCGCTGAGTCGCGCCGACTGATTGTCGATTGCCGCCACTTCGCCGCGCTGCTCTGTGCTGTCTTGCGCCAGAGGGGAATACCGGCGCGCAGTCGCTGGGGGTTTGCCACGTATCTCGAAGAGACGCACTATCAAAACCACTGTCTCTGCGAATACTGGAGCGCCGCGGAGGGCCGCTGGGTGTTGCAAGACCCCGACCTGCAGTTACATGACGTGCCGCCGGACCAGTTCATCACTGCGGGACGGGCCTGGCAGATGTGCCGCGAGGATCAAAACAACGGCGCTCTCTTCGGCTTTGGACGTCACCCCCGTGGACTAGGATTGTCCAAAGTCCGTGGCATCCTGGTGAGCGACTTCGCGGCGCTCAATGGCTTCGAGATGCTTTCCGATGATTGGTGGGGACTGCACCTGAAAAACAACAAAGATGTGAGGAAAGCGGACACCGCGCTGCTCGATCGCGCCGCCGCTTTGGCATTATCGGATGCAGTGTTTGCCGAACGCCGAGAATTGTACGAGAGCAGCGACGCCCTACGCGTACCTGCTGTCATTGAGACTCACGCCGCGGGGAGTAGCCACCATCTTCTCATCGACTGGCAGAACGAACCCTGATCAAGTGGGCTGAGGTCTCCGGTGGCGGATTGGGCTCTTTTCCTCCTGCGAAGGGTGTATGGCGATTCCCTCAAAGCAGAGCCATGCCGCTAGCGCAGCGCTGCCTTGAAGCGGCTTGAACCCCCGTAGCTCCCCGCTCTTTGTCAGTCATCCCTCGCTGTGAATGACCGCAGCAACGGTCTGGGCGCCTAGGCCCTCAACCAGCGGTCGAGGAACTGCACCGAGTGCAGCCTCGCGGTATCCTCGCCCGGCTCGATCTCGTGGCCGCCTTCGTGGACGTGAATCTCGCACTTCTCGCCAATGCCGAGCCGTTCATAGATCGCCTTGACCTCGGCAAACGCTTCTTCGGCCAGCGGCCAGTAGACAGCACCGTCGTGCTTGCCCTCCTCCACCATGAACGCCCGTGGACAGATCAGCGAGGCGATGTCGCTGTCGGCGAACTCATGCAGGTGGGGGTAGATCTTGTCTTCTTCCACGGTAAGGGCGAATGGCCGGTAGTGTTCGGAGGGGATCACCTGCTTCTGGTAGCGTTCGTTGAACCACGCCGTGCTTACCACGGCCTGCAGGCGGGTATCCAAGGCACCGAGCCACAGCGCGGACTGCCCGCCCTGCGACTTGCCGTAGAAGCCGATGCGGCCGCTATCCACCTGCGGCAAGCTTTCCAGCAAGTCTACGCCGCGCGAAAGCGCGAACATCTCCACGCCAAAGAGATCCATGCCGATAGTGCGGCAGAGGCGGTTGAGGTACATGCGGGCGTGGGATTGCCCGCTCTTGAGCTCCTGCAGCTTCGGGGCCATACGTCCGGCCAGAGTCTCCGGCTCGAAGCCGGTCACCATGCGCGTGGCGAGCACGGTGTAGCCGTGCCTGGCCAGCCGCCCGCCGATGCGGTGGTAGGTGCTGTCTGTGCCCGCGTGCTCGGTCTCGGTAAAGCCGCAGGCGGTTTCCGGCACGCCGTAGATGCCGATTTGCAGGACAAGACCCGGGAACGGTCCTTTGCCAAGCGGCGTCAGCAGCAGCGCATCGCTTTCCACCCCTTCGAACACGCGGTAGTAGACGCGCTCGACACGAAAATCCGCAGTCGTGGTTAGCGGTTCGATGCGCAGGTGCATGTCGTGGCGTTCCCACGGCCAGCCGCCCAGGCTATCCAAGAAGTGCTGCCGGTTTGGCTCCACGGAGTGCACGTAGGCGTCCAGGCCGGAGAAGTCACGGTTCCAGTAGCGTTCCCGCGCGTCGTAAAGCTGCTTGATGTAGTGGAGCAGGTAGTCCTCGTACTGCTCGAACAACCGCTGCTGCCGCGGATTCACGTCCTCGATACCGAGAACGGGCCAATCGTCGTAATAGGCCATGCTGCATAACCTCCTGTTTGTAAGACTAGTCGATTTTGGCTTGCTACGACTTAGTCTACCCACTTAGAGTCAGCAACCGGCTCAAGCGGGCTGATAGCGCTCAACTCTGATCTCGTCTGCCCGGGCACGCATCTGCGCGGCATCATGCCAGGACTGCATGCGCAGCAGCATGTCCATGCTTACGTCGAACGCCTTCTCGATCCGCAGCGCCATTTCGGGTGACAGCGCAGCGTTGCCGTTTAGCAAGTCGGAGAGCGTGGCGCGCCGGACACCCAGGATACTGGCGGCTTTGGCCACGTTCAGCCCTAACACCTCGATGATCTCCGCACGGATGAATTCCCCCGGATGCGAGGGGTTCATTCCTAACTTGATAGCGCCGGCCGTCATCAGTTCTATCCACCTGCCGCGATGCCGCTCAGTCCCGGCTGCACCATCTTGGCCGGGTCGAGCGCCTCATCCAATTGCGCGTCCGTGAGATCGGTCAGTTTCTTGGCGACTTCGCGGACGGTCTTGTTCTCGGCATACGCGGTCTTGGCGATCACGGCGGCTTGATCGTAGCCCACCAGTGGCGCCAAAGCCGTCGCCGTCATGAGGCCGCGCTCCACCGTGGCCGGGCCTTGATTGGTTGCCTGGATGCCACTCACGCACTGGTCGGCAAAGTTCGCTGCCGCCTTGCTGAGGAGCCCGATCGGCCGCAGCACGTTGTACGTCGCCACCGGCAGCATGGTATTCAGCTCAAAGTAGCCCCACTGGCCGGAGAGGGTCACCACGTGGTGGTTGCCCATGGCCTGCGCGCAGACCTGGATCACCGATTCGGGAATGACGGGATTCACCTTGCCGGGCATGATGCTGCTCCCCGGCTGCACCTCCGGCAGCAGAATTTCGCCAAGCCCCGCGCGGGGACCGGACCCCAGCCAGCGAATGTCGTTGGCGATCTTCAGCAACGCCACGGCCACGGTATTGAGCATGCCGCTGGTCATCACCATCGTGTCAATGGCGCTCTGGGCTTGGAAGTGGTTCTCGGTCTCGCGGATGTGATAGCCGGTTGCCGCGCGCAGTTTGGCGCAGACGCGGCGCGCAAACTCGGGATGCGCGTTGATGCCGGTGCCCACTGCCGTGCCGCCCAGCGCGATTTCGCCCAGCCAGTCCTCGGCGTGGCGCAGGTGCTTGATCGCCCGCTCGATCTGGCCGGCGTAGCCCTGGAACTCCTGTCCCAGACGAATTGGCGTGGCGTCCTGCAGGTGCGTGCGCCCGGTCTTGATGATGGGCAAGAACTCTTCAGCTTTTGCGGCCAAAGCGCCCTGGAGCTTTGCCAGCGCGGGTATCAGATCTTCGCGAATGCCCAGGAGCGCCGAAAGATGCATCGCCGCGGGAATCACGTCGTTGGATGACTGGCAAATGTTCACGTGGTCGTTGGGATGGATTGTGCGGGAGCCCCGCTCCTCACCCAGGATCTCCACCGCACGGTTGGCAATGACCTCGTTGGCGTTCATGTTGGTGGAGGTACCGGAGCCGGTTTGAAAGACGTCCAGCACGAACTCGCCGTCCAGGGTACCGTCCACTACTTCCTCAGACGCCCGGATGACGGCGCCGGCCAGCCTCTCGTCGAGCAGGCCAAGGTCTTGATTCGTCTCCGCCGCCTTTTGCTTGATCAAGCCGAGTGCCTGAATGAACCGGCGCGGAAAGCGCAGGTCGCTGATGGGAAAATTCAGCACCGCCCGCTGCGTCGAAGCCCCATAGTAGGCGTCAGCAGGCACTTCCATTTCGCCCATGGAATCGCGCTCGGTGCGGGTTTCCTTACTTGCCATATACGTCCCTTTCGTCTATACGTCACTCCCGCGAAAGTTCGCCCCCGCTCGGAGGCGCGGGAGTCCATCTGCATCTTTGCTCACACATGAATCGACCTGAGGACGCAGGTTGCAAACCTGCGCTACCGACCGCACGCTCTTCAGCGGTCGCGTTCATTGCCTTGCGCATCTCGGCATGCGAAGAACCTTTGCGCCGCACACCTACACGTTACTCCCGCCAATTTACTCGTAATTCCCGCGCAGGCGGGAATCCATCTTCTCTGTGCACACTTGACAATCACCGGCGGGCGCAGGTTGCAAACCTACGCTACCGACGCTGACAATCTTCATCCCACCCGACGCTGCCCGCCCATTACGCCTGTCCAAATACGCCCTCCAATATGAACTCTCCGCCGGGCACATCGCGTTCGTGGTACGACCGGAGAAGCCCCTCCCAATCGTACGCTACCTCGCGCCGGTCGACGCTAATGCCGTCTTTCCCGAGGGTGAGCACGGCGTAGCGCGCCACTGGCTCCCGTCCGCAGCCCAAAGCGCCAGGATTCAAGAACACTCGCCCCGGCCTTTCAATAAAATGGCCGTCGTGGTGGTGACCGGTGAGGACCGCCGCAGCGGAGGATTCTGCGTAGTGCGAGTCGAGCTTTGCCAACGTAGGTTCCGGGTCAATCGGCAGGAGCACCTGCTCGGCATCAAGATGGTAGTGGGCGATGAAGAGCTCCACGTCGTCATGGCGCGGCGCAAGGAAGCGGGGTAATGCCTGCAGTTGCGGCACGAAGCGGGGTTCGATGTCAGCCGCTACCCACCGGTGATGTTCTTCCATGCCCGGTGGGCTGCCGGGAACTTCACCGGCCAGCAGCGCCTTGATGCAGTGCTCGTGATTGCCCGCGACGCTCGCGAAGTTTGGCAGTCCGAACAGCAGTTCCAGCACCTCGTTGGTGTCCGGCCCAATGCCGATCAGGTCGCCTCCGCCGTAGATGTGAGATAGGCCGTCCTCGCGTTCCAATTCCGCCAGCACGGCCCGCAACGCACGCGCATTGCCGTGCACGTCGGTGATGAAGCCAATCTTGATTGCCATGGCATTGATTCTTTCTGCAGAAAAGTCGTTGTGCAAACGCAGTTCATGTCCTATCGTAGACCTTAATTGGCGTTGCGCTCAACCTCACCGCCTTATCGCTTTAGAATTAGGGCCGCTCAGCGTCTACCGAGAAAGAGGTCAGTGCCGCCCCAAACAACGGTGACCCCTTGCGGGAACACTTTGGATTCTTCGCTCCGCTCGGTATGACAGAGTCTTCGCAGCGCGGGGACGTATCCCCGGCTCCATATGGAATTTTCTTTGTAGCGCGGGGGCTTGTCCCCCGCTCCGGCGTGTATTGAGGCCAACAATCAATAGACCTACCCCACCGTCATTTCGGCCGAGAGCACTCCAGACACGTCCCCAGTAGGGCGCACCCCGGTTACGTCCCCAACACTAAGACAGACAATGTCTTCGTACATGGCACATGATTAGGCTAAGATAAGGAACCAGAACAAGACTATTGCCAGGTTGAAGCTATCTGCAAATGCGGCCCGGGAGCTGCCTGAAACTTGTCAGCCACGCGTTCGGCAGTCCCGCGAGCATTGAGCGCTGAAAGTCAGGAGAGGAACCCAATGGAAAAGCTCGCAATCCGCGGCGGCACGCCGGTATGCAACCGGAAGTTCTCCGGCTGGCCGCAATCCGATGAGCGAGAGCTAAGCTTGTTGCGCCAGGTGCTGGAGAGCAGCACGTGGGGCGGTACCGGTCACGGGCCCATGGTTATGGAACTCAACCAGCGCTTCTGTGACTACCACGACGCCGCCTACGGCATCCCGCTGACGAGCTGCACGGCGGGGCTCGATATCGGCCTGCGCGCTTTCGACACCGGCCCCGGCGACGAGGTGATCGTCCCGGCCTTCACCTTCATGGCCACGGCCTTCGCGCCCATGTACGTCGGCGCGGACGTAGTGTTTGCCGACGTGGACGCCAACTCGCTCTGCCTCGATCCCGCGGCGGTTGAGGCAGCCATCACGCCGCTCACGCGTGCCATCATACCCGTGCACTTCGGCGGTTATCCGGCGCAGATCGATGAACTCGGTGCGCTGGCCGAGAAGCACGATCTCGCCGTCATCGTCGATTGCGCCCACGCCCACGGCACCGAGTGGGCCGGCAAGAAAGTCGGCGGCTGGGGCGACCTGAATTCCTACAGCTTCAACCAGGCGAAGAACATGACCTGCGGCGAGGGCGGTCTGGCGACGACCGATAACGAGGAGATCTGGGAGCGCTGCTTCTACACGCTGGCGTGCTTCGGACGCAAGAACGGCCGGCCGTGGTACGAGCACCACGAGCTTGGGCAGGCCTACCCCATGAACGAATTTCAAGCTGCCGTCTGCCTGCCGCAACTCGAGCGGCTGGACGAGCACACGAAACGCCGTAACCAGAACGCGGCGTATCTCTCCAGCATGCTCACGGAGATCCCGGGCCTCACCGTGCAGGAGCTTGCGCCGGAGGTCACGCAGCATGGCTACCACATCTATCCCATGCGCCTCGATGCCGAAGAGTTCGGCACCGGTCGCGAGACCTTCCTGGAGGCCGTGCGGGCGGAAGGCGTCGGCGTGTCCAGCGGCTACCCCTGGCCGCTCTACGACAACCCCATGTTCGACAAGGCGGACGGCTCGGTGAAAGGCGCCATCGGCGGCTTCCGCGCGGAGCCGTGCCCGGTTACCGAACGCCTCTGTGCAAGCGAGTCGGTCTGGATCGGGCAGAATACCCTCTTGGCGGAAAGAGACGCCATGGAAGACATCGCCGCCGCGATCGCCAAGGTACAACGAAACGTGGACCAACTGCAGACGGTGCTTACCTAAATGCAGAGGAACGTTCGCTTTCGCGTTTCTGCTTTGGGCGAGTTGCCAGACGGCAACACATGTGACAATAGGGGCTACGTTCGCAGGGCCTTGCCCTACACCGTTCTTTTGGTCGAGAGTCTTCCGCGCATGAGAGGCTTGCAGTGTGGGGGGCTTTGATGTGATGACCCTTGCTATCGGCAGCGGCCGCCCCTGCAGCAGTCACTATGGCTGCGTGCCAAGCAAGCGAGCCGCGTTCTGCCAACGGATCCGCTTTTTGACGGCCTCAGGTACGTCGAAGACCTCCAGCTTGTAGAGCGGCACTTCCACCGACGTAAACGGCATGCCGCTGCCAAAGACCAGTCGCTCCGCGCCAATGGATGTGAGGAAGCTGGGCATGCATATGGACTGGCTCACGTATGCGGTTGCCGGGTGATGAGACAGGGTGACCACGACTTCATCTGGGGCGCGATGCCGTCCACCGACGATGTAGTTAGTGTCACGGTGTACCCTGAGGAAGCTTGATGAAACTAACCACTCGACCAAAAAAGTGGTTGTCCCTCCAGGTAGCGCCTGTGCAGGAAACGTACAAAGGAGAGGCTGACGAATCCGTCTGCGTGTTCATGGTATACCTTGACCCTTTCTTTGAAGCGCCAAGCGCGGAGCCCTGTCACCTGCTGGCCGTGGCGCAGGAAACCGCATGACCGCGGCAATCGTTCATGCCGCTTTGGCTGCGTTTGGCCTCGAAGGCGCCTCAATTGAGGTGCTACAAGAGTTCGTCAATGCGTCCTTTCGTGTCACGCTTCGTGGCCAGTCCTACTCCTTGCGCGTCTACGCACCAGACCGCCGTGAGCACCCGGAAGTGGAATCGGAAATGCGTTGGCTGGCGGCGGTCGCCGCGGACGGCGTGATACCTTGCCCTCGGCCGCTGCGTCTGGCGGATGGTCACTACGCTTGGGAAGCCTCCGGGGCACGCTTCGTGACCGCGGCCTCTTGGATTGACGGCGACGTAATCCCCAATGCCGAGCGGACACCGGAGCATTTTGGGCTCGTCGGGGCGATGCTCGCAAAGCTCCACGTCTTTTCCGGGCGGTGGCAGACGCCGGACGGATTCACGCGACCACGCTGTGATGCCGACGGTATCTTCGCCGAGTATCATCAGCAGCTCGCCGCCGAGTTGAGGCGTGACCTGGTGCAAGCCGAGCAAGAGCTGCGGCAGGCGGAGGAGGCAATCGGCCGGGACGCCGCAGCATACGGCCTCATCCACGGTGACCCGAGCTTCAGCAACATCTTGTTCAATGGCAACCGGCCGGCCCTCATTGACTTTGACGACTGCGGATTCGGGCACTACTCCTTCGACCTCGCGGTTGTACTGGCTGGAGCGTGGGGCAAGCCGAGATACGCCGTAAATCGAGCCGCGCTTCTCGACGGTTACCAGACTATCCGCAGGCTTTCGGGAGCGGAACTCGCGGCCATTCCCGCACTGATGGCCGCACGTGCAGCATCCCTCATCTTCTGGGCAGTCGCCCAGTCACCTGACCACGACTGGATACCCGCCCAGTGGGAGCGGCTACGGGAGTACCTGGAGGGCGCGTGAGGGTGGAGAGACTCTCCCCCGGAGCGGTCAACTCAATCGACAACGCGCGCTAACCGCTACGAGCCTTTTGCAAGTACGCTGCGGCACGAGACCACTGGCGGCTTGACGCGCCTTCCACCGCTCCTCACCATGGGCCCGTCAGGAACCGATCGTGCTCGGTTCCCTCACGGGGATCATGTTTTCCTTGCGCGGCGCGAGTTCCGCGTAGGCCCGGGCGTAGAGATCGGTGCGATGCTGGCGCAGGATGGTACGCCGGTGGTCGTACCTGCTGCACCAACTCGTCCAGCGCTCCTCGTCGAGATCGAGTGTGGCAGTCGCGTGGCCGGCGCGGTGTCCCGTTTCAGCCAGCGTAAAGCCATTGAAGTCATAGATCGTCGCGTGGCTTTGGCGGTACTGCCAGCCGAGCGGCTTATCCTGGATAAATGTCGACGTGACCAGATAGCAGGAAGCGTCGTGGGCGCGGGTGCGCAGCATCTCCGAGCGAATGGTCTCGGTGGGCCCGGCGGCCTGCGTAGGATGCAGCAGCACGTCTGTGCCCTGCATGCCGTATATCTGGCAAATCTCGGGAAACGCTTGGTCGTTGCAGATGAACACCCCGTAGCGCACGCCGTCCACCTCTATGGGCTCGATGTCATCCCCAGGCGTGATTCCCTTCACCTCGTACTCGTTCTCAGTGGGCTGCACCTTGCGGTACCGCCCCACGATCTCGCCTTGCCGCCCGTAGAAGGTCGCCTGATTGTAAAGGGCCGCGCCGTCCCTGGTGAGGTTGTTGGAGACCACCGTGACGCTGTGGCGGGCGGCGAAATCTAAGAAGCGCTCCGCCACCGGGCCGTTTTCCGTCATGGCAAGTTCAAGCGCCGCGGCAAAGCGCGCTTGCGGCGACTCCATTCGTTGGACGCGCTGCCACTCGCTGCACGCCATGGTCTCGAACATCTCCGGCAGCAGGATCAGGTCCGGCCCGTCCGCCAGCGCCGCTTCCAGGTAGCGGAACGCCTGGTCGTAGCGCTCGGCCTGGGTCACCGCTTCGCTCCCGAGGAGAAAGGAAATCGTGGCTATTCTCACCCGCCGTGCCATAGCTGCCTCACTCTCCCAAGCTAACGGACTCCCTCGTCTGCCCCTGCCTAGAGAACCGCAAGGTGGGCGTCCTGCAAGTCCGTGAGAAACATGTGACCCGCCGCGTGGGTGATCATCAGGGGCGGCTTGCTGGCCAGCGCCACGGCTTGCGGCGTGACACCGCAGGCCCAGAAGACGGGCACTTCACCCTCGCGCACGTCGGTGCGCGCGCCCCACTGGGGATCGTCGAGGTCGGTAATGCCGATTTCTTCCGGATCGCCGATGTGCACCGGCGCGCCGTGCACACCCGGAAAGCGCGAGGTCGTCTGCACCGCGCGCACTACCTGCGTATGGTGTATCGGCCGCATACTCACCACCAGTGGACCGGCAAACGCGCCGGCAGCCATCGTATCCCGGTTTGTAACAAAGACCGGTACGTCGTTGCCGGCCTCCAGGTGCCGCAACGGAATGCCGGCCGCGAGCATGGCCGATTCGAAGCTGAAGCTGCAGCCCAGCAGGAACGAGACGAAGTCATCCTGCCAGCGATCGGTGATGTCCGTTACCTCGCCAGCCAGCTCGCCGTTCTCATAGATGCGGTAGCGGGGAATGTCGCTCCGAATGTCCGCGCCGGGCGCCGTTTCCCGCGGCTCGTAGGCGCCCGGCTCCAATACTTCCAGCACCGGACACGGCTGGGGATTGCGCTGGCAGAATAGCAGGAAATCAAACGCCAGGTCCTTGGGCACAATCGCGAGATTCGCTTGCACGAACCCGGGCGCGAGACCCTCGGTAGTCGTCTGCCACTCTCCGGCGCGTATGAGTGACCGCAACTCGTGCGGCTGCTTCGGTGCCGTTGCCCTATCCATGTGTCTCTTCCTCAACTGCTCTCTGTGGTTGCATCTTGGCTAGCTTTGAATTCCGGGATAGCTAAGAGCAGTGTAACAAAACCTGCTCGATTTGCGGTCTTGTCAGCCACACGCCAGCACGGAGTCCGCTCGCGCTGATCAGTCCTGCCCCACGCTCCAACGCTGCAGTACGTCTACCGCCGTGAAGAGCGATTCGCATTCCGCGTCAGCGGCAGACACGTCAGTCGACCCTTCCGGCACGGCAATACACCGCATGCCGGCGGCCTTCGCCGACTGCACGCCGCGGGGGCTATCCTCCAGCGCCACACAGTCCCTGGGCGCTACAGCCAGCCGCGCCGCTGCCAGGACATAGAGCGCCGGATCCGGCTTGCCCTCTGCGACCTCATCTCCCGTCGCCACTGCCTGAAACGAAGAGCGCACCCCGAGCACGTCCAGTACCACGTCGATGTACACCCTGTCCCCGGACGAGGCCGACGCGCATCCCCAGCCCTGGCCGCGCACGAATGCCAGTGCCTCCATCAGTCCTGGCTTCGGTTCCAGCCGTTCCCTGATCAATTCGATCAAGATTGCATGGTACCGGTCGAGCATTTCGACAGGGTCTTGCGCAAAGCGGCCTTGGGCGTGTCGCCTGCGCAAGTTTTCTATCACCCGCTGGCCCAGGCTCTCCGCGGCGTCGGTGGGATAGGTGGGAAACCCGGACTGGCGGCCGAGTTCGTGCCAGGCGGCCCGATGCAGCGGCTCACTATCGGCCATGAGGCCGTCCACGTCGAAGATTGCGGCAGCGATTTGCAGCCGTGGCTTAGAAGTGGTCAAGGTTCCACATATAGGGATACCCCCTTGGAAACAGTGCGTCGACTAGGTCTGCATCGTGTTCCGCAACACAAGCCGGGAATTCCAGGAGCAGTTCCGCGATGCCGCGGTAACCCATCAAGAGCTGCAGGAGGTTTTGCTGGGGCAGGCTGATGGTCAGTGTCCGGCCGGCTCCGAGATCGATTTCCGTTCTCTCAGAGTCACAGCTAAGCACGATTCTCCCTACCTGCTCGTCGCTCTGCCACGACTGTACTCTTGCGCGCACACCGGCGGACATTGCCATGGCCAGCCCTTCGAGGTTGACGATCCGGCCCATGCCCCCTTGATTGTGCGAATATACGGTCTCCTGGGAATAGCCGACCGTGCGCAACAGGGAGAGCAGCGCAGCGTCTGGCGGCAAATCCAGTTCCACCCACTCCATTCGGCGCTCGCCTGCCTCTGCCGCCAGTGCCCGCAACAGGCTCGGTCCCGCGGTTGCAACCATTCCCGCCGGCACCGCAATCTCGTACGCTTGCGGATGCCACTCCGAATGCTGCAGCCAGCCTTGTTCGCCGAGACTGTACCCCACAGCCTCCCCGTTTTCCTCCGCGACCATAATCCTGCGCGGCTCTTGAAACCAGTCCTCTGCCTCGTTATACCAAGGTGCGAAGGTCGCCTTCGATCTCCTCGCAGCGCCGCTCCTTGTGTCGATCTCGTCTTCGTAAAGCGCCAGAAGACTTTCTTCCTCGCCGGGTCTCATTGCTCTCACTGTGCAGGGCCCCGCCAGGGCTTCCGCCGCCACTGTCCTTACCCGCGCAACACTCTTCCGCAGCAGAACCGTGGCGTAGCCGACTCGATGATAGAATGCGGGGACACCAAATAGGATTGAAACCAGGTAACCCTCTTGCCGCATATAGTCAATGGTGCCCTCCATCAGCGCGCGGCCATAGCCCTTATTGCGATGCTGCGGCCTTGTCCGGACGCTAGCTATGCCCCCCATCCGCACCCACGCCCCACCAAGGCGCATCTCGCGCTTCTCCACCGTTAAGCGCGCCACCTCTTCACCGTCAGCAACAAGCGCTAGTTTACAGCGCTCGCCTTCATCCTTGGTCCGAATCGTCGTCCCCATGCAGGCCCTCCAGACCCAGCCGGCTGAGACAGTCTTCGCTACCCTATCACTCTGAACGTCTTCTATCTCATGCTAGCACCCTTCGGCAATTCTCTGTATTCCGTGCCGCGGACCACTGGAAGGAGAAGCAGAAACTTCCCATTCGCTGATCGGCAAGCCCCTTCAGGGAAGATCGGTACCTGCGTGCCGTGCAGGCGGAAATAGGCGAGAAGCGTGCTATCTGCAGGAGGAAATGACGGGGCCTGAAGGAGGGCACAGGATGAATTGATGCTGACTTTCCGTTGAAAGAAAGAGCTTAAGTCCATCGGTCAAAGCCATAATCATAAGGGCTGTTGATAGCGGGGAAAAGTGCCAGGATTGAAGTCGTGGAGCGGGATGCGGAGGGGGATAAATGGCGGGAAAAACCTGTTGAGAATACTCCTAAAAGGAGCGGAATGCCAGGGACGCCCGCAGTCGCATCCGGGGTGGGGAAAAGGGCCCTGCTTCTCCCCATGCGGGGCCTCCGATTGTACTGCAAGTTTCCCCAGCAACACGCTGGTTATTCAGGGCGCGTGATCAAAACGGTCAAGTTGGCAAAAGGCGGCAGAATCGGCTCAGGGCTTAGGATATCCCCATTTCGGGTAGTTTATCCACTGGAATAGCGGGAGTTATCCACATAAATCGCTACTTTACCGTAATCTCCCGGAAGTGCCCACGGACGGAATAATTATGTAGACGAACCGTGGTAACGGCTGGGCGGAGCGTCACGAATGCACGGATTCAGCGGTGGGGACTGCACTCTCTTCACCCCCCGAGAGCTGGCGATACCTATCCACATACGCATTGACAGTCATCACAACAGTAGCGTGACTCCAGGTGAGAGGGGAGACACTCAAAGGCGCGTTGGAAAACGGGTGTACCTGCTCGGCGAGACAGCCGCTTTCCAGGCGGCGTTGCTCGACCCAGAGCAGGATTTCTTTCGCCGGTTCAAGGTCCTCTAGCGAAGTCGCTTTGGCAATGTACCACTCGGCGAGCCAGAGTGTGCAGATGAACCATGGGTTGCCAGGCACAACCGCGATGTTGTTGCTGATTTGGTGGTAATAGTCGTTTTCGTAGCGGGCGATGCCGCCGACGTCCGTCTTGACCCACAGGCGGTCCCGAACCGTCTCCATCATCTTAACCACGAGAGGATCGTCAGGCGCGAGCATGCCGAAGTACCAGAGCGCGTAGGTAGCGCTATCTATGGTTGGGTCGTGATGGACAGAGCCATCCGACTGTGGCGTGACCATCCGCGAAAAGAGGCCGGTGTCAGGATTGATCATGTGGGTAAGAGCGGCCTGTTTGAGTTCTTCAGCGGTGCGCCGGTAGCTGTCCGTGTAGGTTTCCTCGCCAAAGGCCTCGGTGAAATTCGCCGCCGCCCGGAGGCCGGCGTAGACTGTGGCAACGGTATGGGCGTGGACGCCGTGGCGCTCTTCCCAAAGATCGTACGACGGCACCGGCAAGCCGGTGGTGAGGTCGCGGTAGAGGCTCATGAACTGGGCGGCGGGCTTGATGAAGGACGCATAGAACGGCTTCATGAACTCGATGTCCCAGTACTTCTCGAAGTGCTGCCACAGGGCCCAGAGGACGAGCGCCGTCTCGTCTTCTTGGATGGGGTGCTGGCGGGAGCCGTCCGGCGCCGCCCACGGATGCCAGGACGACCCGACGGAGCCGTCCGGGTTGTACTTGTGCATCATGTAGCCTTGCGGGGTGATGGTGCGCAAGCAAAAACTGAAGAAGCGGCGGGAGATCTCTCCATAGCCGGCGCGGCTGAGAGCATAGGCAACCAGCGCGCCGTCCCGCGGCCACATGTAGGAGTAGGTATCGCGTCCGAACTGGGCGATATCGTTGTCGTTGGCCGCCAGGATTGCGCCCTCGTGGTCGGTCTGGGTCTGAATTGTGAGCAGGCTGCGATTGAAGAGAGCGCCGATTTCGGGCGGCAGATTCGCCAACGTAAAGCCCTCCTTCCGCACCCAATGCCGCCAGTATTCCTGCGTACGATAGATCACCGCCGCGGGCCCTACCTGGCGAATGTGCCGCTCGATGGCTTCCACCGCCATGCCATCCGAGCCGACTGCCATCCAGTAGTACACGGTAGCAGTCCCCCGCGCGGCTATCGTCACGCCGATCGAGCCGGTACTGTCCACAGACCCTTGCGCGATGGGGTTGCCTTCCAGGCGGCCGTCTTCGGCATCCCGCCAGGTACCTTCCAGCCCGCCGACGTTCTTCGTGCCGGTCGCGTACGAGTCCAGTCCGATGTCGGTCCCGTTCATCCCGTTCATCCAGAAGAACGTCTTGCCCTTGTAGTGAATGAGCGAACGGTGACGCGGATCGTAATAGGCCGTGTCGCCAATGCTGATGCCGCCGAGGGAGAAATTGTGGTGGAAGAAGAGGCGCACTTCTCGTTCGGAGTCCGCCTGGTTCTCCACGGTGATGCGCCGCAGAAATACATTGCGGCTGTAGTCTACGGCGTCATTGAGGTTAAGCCGCACATGGAGGCGGTCGTTTTGCGCGGTAACGTCGGTGACGAGCGTGTCTTCCTTATAGCGCAGCGACTTATCCCAGGACTTGTCGTGGATCCACGCAAAGAGGCCGTCCACCCAGACTCCGAACTGGAACGGGTGACCCTGGGCATGGTCCTCTTGACCGACGTGAGGGTAGTAGACGTCTCTGATGCGGTAGTCGCTATCGAAGCAAACGAGCAAGCGCCCGTTTCCTACCGGCAAATCACGTGGCATTGCGCACCTTCGGCATTAGACGGTGTCATTGCACCGCCGTTTAGAGGAATGAGACTATCCAGGCGCTATCACCGCAGCGAGCACACCACGCCGCAGGGAATTGCTTTCGGCCGCACAGCAGCGCGGCGGAGATAATAGCAAGCGCTCGTCCCCATCCTCAACCTCGCAACTCTCATTGTAACGACCAACCCGCCGCACGCAACCCCAGGCAGCACCGGCCAAGGCCGGCGCGAGCCGAAGAGACGAGGGAGTACACGCTAGTGAAAGGGCGGCGCTATGTGCCGTAGACAGGGAGGTTGCGTGCACGGAGGACGCTGGCGTGCCGCGCCGCGGTTGCCGGAATTGGCCGTTATCTCCCGCAGCCGGATAGGCGGTACCCCGTGCTATCATGAGAGTCAGCTTTGGCCGTTTGCGGCACGCGAGTCCTGAGAATTATGCTCATTGTTGCACGGTTAGGTTATCTGAAGATAGTTGGCTATTGTCCATTGCTGGGCTGCCGCTCGCAGTGACCGCCCAACGATACGGTAGGCAGCCGACCTGGGCAAGCGTAATCCGGAGAGAAGATGAGCAAGAGCGTGGAAGTTTCCGAACGCGGTTCGAGTGTGGTGCAGGGCCTCGTGGCTGCGCCCATACTGCAGACCCTGGCGGCGCGTTTTGCGGAGGTCGGCTATGAGCTGTACCTCGTTGGCGGCTCGGTTCGCGACGCCCTACTGCACCGTCCGACCCACGACTTGGACCTGGCGACAGACGCCCATCCGCCGGAGATCAAGCGCCTGCTGGCGCAGGCGCGGCCGGATGCCCGCTACGACGTGGGGGAGAAATTCGGCACCATAGGCGCGACCTTTGGCGACTGGGTGGTGGAAATCACGACCTACCGCAGCGAAGAATACGCGTTTGCCAGCCGCAAGCCCGCCGTTACCTTCGGCACGAACCTGGAAGACGACCTCTCGCGCCGCGACTTCACCATCAACGCCATCGCCCAGGAACCGGCAACCGGCGGCATGTTTGATCCTTTCCACGGACTGCACGACCTGCAACGCGGGCTCATCCGCGCCGTGGGAGACCCTGCCGAACGGTTTCGCGAAGACCCGTTGCGCATGCTGCGTGCGGTGCGGTTTGCCGCCGAACTTGGCTTTACTATCGATCCGGCGACACGCGCTGCATTGGAGGAGCAGGCCGGTGCGCTCAAGCACGTGAGCGAGGAACGTATCGCCGCCGAATTGACCCGCCTGCTTGTGGCGGACCGACCGACGCTGGGACTCGAGGCCCTGTGCGGCACCGGGCTGGCGGCGTACGTCATGCCGGAACTGCTGCCGCTGCGCAGCACCGGCCAGGACGGACGCCACAAGGACGTGTTCGGCCATACGCTCAAGGTGGTGGAAAACGTGCCCGCCACGCCCATACTGCGCTGGGCGGCGCTGCTGCACGACATTGGCAAGCCGCGCACGAAGTCGGTGCAGGACGGTAAGGTGCATTTCTTCCGGCACGAAATGGTGGGCGCGCGTATGGCGCGGAAGATCCTGCGACGCTTGCGCCTCGACCGGGACAGCAGCGAACGCATTCAGCGGCTAGTGGCGGAGCACTTGCGCCCCAACCTCTACACGCCGGAATGGACCGACGGCGCGGTGCGCCGCTTTCTGCGGGAGACCGAGGGCATCACGGACGACCTCTTCGCCCTCTCCCGCGCCGACATTACCAGCTACCGCCGCTCCCGCGTGGAGGCAGGCGTGGCCCGCGTCAACCACCTGGAAGCCCGCTGCCGTGAACTCCAGGCCCAGGAGGACGTGGCGAAGCTGCAAAGCCCCCTGGACGGCAACGACCTCATGACCATGTTCGACCGCGAACCGGGCCCGTGGATCAAGCCGATCAAGGATTACCTGCTCAACCTCGTGATAGACGGTGAGTTGGCGCAAGACGACAAAGAGACTGCATCGAGGCTTGCGCGGGATTTCGCAGAGCAAAGCCCTGACGTGAATGCGAAGTAAGCGTCAAATGCATGATCAGCTTGCCTGCGGAAAGATTGGGCGTAGGCGAATCTGAATGGCCCTCGAGACTTGGCAAAAACTCTTCTAGACAACTAATCTGCTATCGGTCTTTCCGGGCCAAGCTTCAATAGACTTCCAAAAACAGCTAGCGTGGTTCCCCTAAACAGGTATCTACCGCAGATTCAAGTCTAAACTTTTGAGGGGATGTGTGTGACGCAAGACTCAAAGGAGGTGTCATGCCTGAATTTCAAATGAGCGAAGGTTTCCATTTGGACGATGCTGGCCACACGATTAGCGTTACGTACGTTGATCTGCGTGAATCTACTAACCGAATACCCAGTACCACTTTGGTCAAGGCCTGTGAGAGACGGTTCGCAATTGAATGGTACAAGAGAATTAGGATTTCCAAACCCGGTTTGTTTAGAGAAATCGGGGAGAACCTTATCAAGGATGACGGAGAAGGCTACGCTACCCTAACCACTTTCGCTGAAGAACGAGTCAATCACCCAGACGATCTGGCAGGGTCGCGATTACGAGATAACGAAAGCAACCGCTCAGCGGAGTTGGTGGGCGCGAAAATAACGACAAACACAAACAGTGTAAAAGTATCAAACAGGTCACATAAGTCGTTGACATTCGGAAACAACCGCTGGATATTCTGTACTTCAATTGAGCCGACGACTTCCGAAGAAATGGACGATTGGCGGAAGACGATGCCCGATGAGTATGACCATTTTTCGTATGTCTATCGTCCGCGTGCGTTTGCCAGAGCCCTCGGATCGATGGTTGCGGAACAGCTCGGTCCACAGGGTAAAGAGTATGAATTGAAGCATACCTTTGACGGAGAGCAAAGACTCAGAACAGGGCATAGGAGCCAGGTGCTCTTTCACGGGCCTGTCATTTATGTTGACAACCCTTACACTTCGATCCACAGTGCTCCTGATAACTGGAGTTACTTGGTTAGGTCTTCCTTCGTAAAGGACGTTAAGTATCGAGACCAACGAGAATACCGCTTCGTCGTCTTGACTGAGCAAGAGTCGACGAGTGACACCGAGGACCTCGAAGTTACACCGGCCATGCTGGGAGCAATGGAGGTGCGTAGCGGGGAATCTGCAAAGCAGACATTCCCTACGATAACCTGGGAGAAGGACTCTTCCGGCTTTGCGACGATGAGTGCTAGTCAAGAAAGTGTACCGGTTGCTAAAGAACCGGTACAGCAAGGGGGGCGTTCTCTCTTTCAGTTGGCCGATTTGCTGCCGCAGTTTCCGGACCCAAGAGTGGACACGGTTCCCATAGCTCCGAGTAGCTACGACATGACAAATCTGCCAGAGGACTATGAGGAATTGACGACGTCGTATGCCGCTGTTCAAGCACTTCGAAACACAGTTGGTGGTCCATTTGGTAGAAGAGAGACGGAAGCGACCAGCGCCGCTTGGCACATCGAGCCATGCATTCGTCACCTCTGCGCGGTGTTTGAAGACCCCATTAGGCACATTCGGATAACTGAAGATAACTTCGTTGTTGTCACCTTGAAATTCCCCGAGAGAAGCGAGTCAGAGGGGACCATTGCCGTCGGACCCCATGGCACAGGTAGTTACAACATCAGGAGGGGCAGCGGGGGGACGATTTCTTCAGGATTTGATGCTTGGTTCCTACGCAGGCGTATAGAAGACGACCTTCGAGAAGCCGGCCTTCCTGATCGACAGAATACGACGGCTCAATTGTCTGAGAGCCCGGTCAATGATGGGTGAGAGACAGCTAAATGATGGGAAAAACCTATTCTGATGCCATTCTCTCTCGGTCGCTCGGCTCTTTGCTAGTAAGGATTCACTAAAACAGATAGAAGCAACCTTGTGAACGCAAAGGCGAGTGGCGAGCAGAGAACAACCATTGAAGCAATTAAGGTGATAATACTACCTGTACTGCGCCGGCATGGCATAAAGCGCGCCGGTATCTTTGGGTCTGTCGTGCGCGATGAGGCCACTCCGGACAGTGATGTCGATATTCTCGTAGAGTTGGATGAGCAGGCGAGCCTACTTGATTTCATCGGAATCAAGCTTGAACTGGAAGGTGTGCTTGGGCGGCGCGTTGATCTCGGACAATACGCAGCCATCAAGCCAGGCTTTCGCGACCGAATTCTACGTGAGGAAGTCCAGATTCTATGAGTAGTGCAGAGTACACAGAGCGGTTTGTACAAAACATGCCGGCAATCATCCACAGGGCAGGACGTTTCCAGCACAGTCTTAAGGCCAGATAGGGATTTCGTAGTTATGGTCGCTCCGCGCTCCCGTGTCACCCCACCGTTCGTCTTTGCCGCCGTTGTGGCGCTGGTGGCGGTGTGGGCGTTGGCGGCGCTGGCGCTGGGGAATCCCATCTTGCCCGTGCCGTGGGTGGTGGCGGAGGCTTTTGTGCGGGAGTGGTTCGGTCTGTGGGAGCACGTGCTCTACAGTGCCTACCGCGTGGTGCTGAGCATCATCATTGCGGTGATCTTGGCGGCGCCCGTGGGCATGGCGGTAGGCCAAGCGCCCATGGTCGACCGCATCGCCAGTCCGCTCATTTATCTCATCTACCCCGTGCCCAAGATCGTGCTGCTGCCCATCATCATGCTCTTCCTGGGCGTGGGTGAGGCCTCGAAGATCTTCATCATCAGCCTGATCCTCTATTTCCAGATTCTCGTGCTCACGCGGGATGCCGCCTATGCCGTGCGGCCGGAACTCATCCTCTCCGTGCGGTCGCTCGGCGCGCGACGGCGCCACCTGCTGCGGTACGTCTACTTTCCCGCCGTGTTGCCGTCGATTCTCAGCGCGCTGCGCATTACCAGCGGCACCGCCATCGCGGTGCTCTTCTTCACGGAGACGTTTGCCACGCACAACGGCTTGGGCTATTTCATCATCGTGCAGTCGTGGGGCCGGGTGGACTATCCCGCCATGTACGCCGGTATCGTGGCTATGGCCGGGCTGGGTCTCAGCCTCTACGCCATCATCGAATTCCTCGACCGCCGCTACTGCGCCTGGGTTCAAGCCGGAGTGTAACGAGAGGCCTAGTCATTGTGGCAAGGGGTTCCCTCACTCCAGCATTTAGTGGGCGAGTGGTCCGTCATTTGTATGTTGAAAAAGGCGGGCAAATGAGCGAAGTTGAGTGGCAACGCGAGGGGCGCGTCGTCCGTCATTAGGTGAGCCGAGGCAGTGGCCTGGCTGCATCGCGCCGGAGTACGACACCCCTCGCGCCAGAATGTCGCTCCGAACAGATACCTGGGCAGACCAATGGCCCGCATCTGCAAGTGTGGAGGACACCACCAGTATGCCAGGAAGGAGAGCGGGATGAAAGTTGTGGCAGGGATCGATGTTGGGAAAGCGCAACTCGATGTGTCGGTAGCGGGCGGCCCCGTGCGGCGTTTCGCGAACACCACGGTGGGTATCACCGCCCTGGTGCGTTGGCTGCAAGCTGCAGGCGTCACGGTGGCAGTGTGTGAGCCGACCGGCGGGTATGAGCGCCAAGTGGTAAAGCGTCTGCACACGGCGCTGCCCTCAGTGGAGGTGGCGCATCCCAACAAGGTGCGGGCCTTTGCCCGCGCCTGTGGCAAGGAAGCGAAGACCGATCGCCTGGATGCGCAGGTGCTCGCCCGGTACGGCGCTGTGATGGCGCTGGAGGACCTTCCGGCGCCCTCCCCGGAACGTGAACAGCTCCAAGATGTGCTGCAGCGCCGCCAGCAACTCGTCAAGCAACGTGTGCAGGAACAGAACCGTCTGGACAAAGGCCTCTCCTCCGTTAGCCAATGCTCCGTCACACGCCACATCCGCTGGCTGGATAAGGAGATAGAACGGCTGGACCAGCAGTATCAAGCGACCCTGCAGCGCAGCCAGCACCTGCGCCAGCGCGCCCAACTGCTCGGCAGCATGCGCGGCGTCGGCGACTTGACCGCCGCCATCCTCACCGCCTTCCTCCCCGAACTCGGTCAGCTCTCCGGTAAGGCCTTGACCGCGCTGGCAGGTCTCGCACCGTGGTCACGGGACAGCGGACAGCAGCGCGGCTATCGCGCCATCCGCGGCGGCCGGGGCGTCGTGCGCCGCGCTCTCTACCTCGCCGCCTTGTCTGCTATCCGCCAGGACAACAGCCTGCAGCGCTTCTACCAAGGTCTGCGCCAGCGGGGTAAGCCGGGCAAAGTCGCCCTGGTGGCGGTAATGCGCAAAATGCTCCTGCAACTCAACGCCATCGTCCGGCGCGGCACACCGTGGCAGGACTACCTTGCTGCAGGTCCCTAAATTAACTTGACTTCTAACACAGATACTCCGGCGAAAGCGCGGTTGGGAAACCGAGGAATCCAGTGCAAGCGGCCCGATGAAGAGCCGAGTTGCCTCCACTGGCACGATAGGTGTCACCTCCTGATGGTAAAGACCTCAGCCACCAGATAGGGTCGCATCGTCTCCACCGTAGCTTCACCTTCGGGTTGTGTGCGCACCCACCTCCGCACCTCGTCTAGCACTTGGGCATACACTGCATCGGGGAGCGCCCAGTACTCCGAGTGGAGCTTCAGCCTGAGATGTTCAAGCGCGGTTCCGTACGTAATGGTCTTCTTCCACATCAGGTCGCGTGTGTCGATGGCAAGCGGCGACGCACCCTTATCAAGTAGATATGCGGGGAGTTGGCTACGGTCTTTGATGCCAACGTAGAGATCGGTGAAGCCACGTTTCTCACATCGTGCGGAGAATTGCTGTCTGACCGCATGCTTGAAGGCCCCTTTCTCATTGATATGCATGAACAGGCCGCCGTCCTTAGTCACCCTGAGCAACTCGTCCACGGCAGACTGCCATTTGCCCACATGCTGGAAAAGCTTGGATACGACGACCCCGTCGTATGCTTCGTCAGGGTCTTCAAGGGAGCGGACGTCACCCACCCTAAACTCTGCATTGTCACCAGGTACGAGTTTCCGCCTGGCAATTTCCAGCATGGCGGGTGAAACGTCCACCCCAACCACGTTGTGACCACTCTTGATCAAGGGCAGGGACACTTGCGCTGTTCCGCATCCGGCATCAAGAAAGCGTCCCTTGGCAAGGAAACCAGCCTTGACGAGAATGCGTTCGAAACACGTCTGTAAGAGTTCAAAGGGGATGTCGCGCGTCGCGTCATAGTGCGGCGCGACCGAAGTGTAATCAGAGGTGTCGTGAAAAGGCACGGGGCTCCTTTCGCCGGCAAAAGCGTCTTGCCTGAGCCAGAGATCGCTCTGGGCGCCAAGTGCGGGGGATCAAGCCCCCGCGTTGCGACTTCTTGGAGTCGCCTGACGCGTGTGCGGGAGGAATTGAGAGGACTCTATGCTAATGCTGCCAGAGTGGGACTAGGTTCAGATACGGGAAGGAAGATTGGGGCAGTATACAAATCGGAGGGCCCGTTTCATGACAGGGCACGGGAGATTTGTGGCCCCTAGACACTGTTCTAGAGGGATATAATCTCGAACACTCTTCCGAGTATCAGGAGGTTAAGGGCGAATAGGAGGCCAAGAACCCACCTGTGAATGCGGAACTCACTGCGCATTTCATTGGCAAGCGCGTTCACGATGCCTTCGAGTGCACCCACTTTGGCTTCAATGGCAATTACCTTGCCTCCAAGCGCTGTAATCTCATTCTTAGTTTCCGCAATATCAGCCTTTGTAGCCAGGTGACCATAGCCGCCTTCTAAACGCGATAGCCGCTCCTCTGTTGTCGCCATTGCCCTTCTCCTTCTCCCTTGACTATAGCAGGAATGGCACAATTGTGTGATTCTTAACATTTCTGCTTCAGTGCGAGGTTCGGGGCCCTACTCGTGAGTGAATCGCAGGTGCAAGGACGCTATCTTGCGACAATCTCGCCGCCGCGGACGGTCAGCACCGGCTCCCACACGCCGCCGTCGCGTTCATTCCCCGCGGCATCAAGGAGTATCCGTGGTTCGTCGTCCCAGCGGAGTACTGCCAAGTCGGCGCACGCGCCCGGCGACAGCGCGCCGATCTCATTCTGCAGGCCAAGCAGCGCGGCGGGGCATGATGTCACGCGCGGCCAGATGTCGGCCTCCGCCATGCCGGCGGCGCGGAGCTTAGACATGACCAGCGGCAGGTGGTGGCGCGGCGAACTGCCTACGTGGCGGGCATAGACGTCGCTGGAGATAGTATCCGGCAGGAAGCCTGCGGCAAGAGCGTTCGTGGCAACCTCGAAGTTGAACGAGTCCATGCCGTGGCCGAGATCGAAGAGGATGCCGCGTTCGCGGGCCGCCCACACGCAGTCGAGCACGCGCCCAGCGTCCACAATGCCGCCCGGCCGCGCGTGGAAGCAGTACGTCACCACGTCGCCGGGACGCAGCAGGTCGAATTGTTCTGCCAGGCACCAGTCGTCGTGGCGGCGTTGGCCGACGAGGAGGGGTTTGTCCGTACCATCTGCTGCCTCGAGGGCGCGGGCCATGATCTCGCGGGGGTCGTTTTCGCGGCAGTTGCCGGGGCCAACATTTAGGGCAATGCCCCAGATGTGCTCCGGGTTCTGCGCAACAGTCTTCACGCAGGCATCAACGTCGGCGTCGGCGAGATCGGCAAAGCAGCCTGCCTCGTTGGATTCGCCGGAGGCCGAGAGATTGAGTGCCATGAGAATGCGGGTGCGGCTGCCGCCAACGGTCTCTGCTCTGTAACGGGCCCAGTTGGTGGCTCCTGCGTCGCCCTGCGAGAGCAGCGTGGTCGAGCCGTAGGGCAGGATGTGCGTGTCGGGATCAATGCCGTACTTGGAGCCCGAGCGTGCCGGGTGCGCGTGGGCGTCCACGAGGCCGGGCAGCAGTATCCCCTCGGGAAAAGATAGCGTCCGGCGCGCCGAATCCAGGGGCACGGCAGCGCCCTCCGCACTGGCCTGTGACGAATTCTGCGCCTGCGAGGCAGGCGTAACCGCCGCGATGCGGTCGCCACGCACCGCCACCGCGCCGGGACCATCCCGCCCTGTGACGGGACACAGGACGCGCCCGGCGTGAATGACCAGATCGTAAGGGGCTTTGGAGGGTGCGTTCATGGTGCTTTTTTTACAGTGCACTTCAGCAAGAGGGCGACTGTCAGGCCTGCAGGCGGGATTCCTAAAGGGTCTCCACGGAAGCGGTGAGACTATGCGTGGCACGGCCGCCCGCGTCAAGCGAGTTTCCACGCACTCCACAGGGCCACTCAAGCGTTGCGTTGCTGCATCGCGCGCGGCGTGCGACAGGGGTCAAAGGCGTAGAAGTCCTACGCCGACGCTTCTTCCTTCTCGCGCTTGTGCGCTTCCACCACCTGCTCCTGGGTGCTGGCTGGCACTTGCTCGTAGCCTATGAATTCGGAAGTGAAGGTGGCGCGGCCTTGCGTAAGCGAGCGCAGGTCGGTGGCGTAGCGCAGCACCTCCGCCTGGGGTACTTCCGCTTCGACCTCCATCGTGCCGGGAGACACCATGTCCATGTTGTGCACCCGGGCGCGGCGGCTCGTAAGATCGCCAATCACGTCACCCATGCGGTCTTCCGGCACACGTACCTTCATCTGGAGGACCGGCTCCAGCAGGACGGGTTTGGCCCTATCCATGGCTTCTCCCAGGGCCATGGACCCGGCGATCTGAAAGGCCAAGTCGGAAGAGTCGACCGTGTGCTCCTTGCCATCCACGAGCGTCACGCGCAGGTCTACCACTTCGCCGCTGGCGAGCGTGCCTTCTTTCATGGCTTCGCGGATGCCCTTGTGCACGGCCTCACGGAACGGAGCAGAGATCGCGCCGCCGAAGATCTTATCCACAAACTCGAAGCCCTCGCCTCTGCTCGTGGGCTCGATCTCGATATTGCAGACGGCGTATTGGCCGTGGCCGCCGGTCTGCCGCACAAAGCGTCCTTCCGCCGCCGCGGTGCCCATAATTGTCTCTTTGTAGGGCACTTTCACCGGTACCGTCTTCACGTCGGCGCCAAACTTGCGCTTCATGCGCTCCAGCGCGACATTGATGTGGGTCTCCCCAATGCCCGAGAACAGCGTCTGACCCGTAATCTGCTGCCGCTCTACGTGCAGGCTGGGGTCTTCTTCGGTGACCCGGGCCAGCGCGCTGCTGAGTTTCTCCAAGTCTTCTTTCGAGGTCGGCTCGATGGCTGCGGTGAAGAGCCAGCGCGGGAACGTGACGGCGGGCAGCGCAAGCGGCTGCTTGCGCTCGCTCAGCGTGTGGCTGGTAAGGGTTTCGGCCAGCTTGGCCACCGTGCCCATGTCCCCGGCAGCTATGTGGTCGGTATTTTCCTGATCGCGGCCCCGCACGAAGAGCAACTGACCGATGCGCTCCTCACTCCCCGTGTTGACGTTCCATACACGAGAATCCGAACGCAGCGTGCCCGAATAGACACGAATGAACGACAGTTTGCCGACGTAGGGATCGGCCAGGGTCTTATAGACGAACGCCGCCAGCGGACCCTCCGCATCGGCTGCCAGTTCCTGCTCCTCGCCCTCCAGCGTCGCGGTCGCGGCAGCGGTCTCCGCCGGCGACGGCAGATAGCGCAAGATTGCGTCCATGAGTGCGTGCACGCCCACGTTCTTGGTAGCGGACCCGCACAGCACCGGTGTTACTTGCCCGGTGCGCACACCTTCATGAAGAGCGGCCTGGAGCTCTTCGGCGCCGATGTCCTCACCCTCCAGGTACTTTTCCGTCAGATCGTCATCGAGCTCCACCACGTTCTCGATAAGGGTCATACGGTACTCTTCCACCGTATCCGCAAGGTCGTCTGGCACGTCCCCCTCGGACACTTCGTTATCGGCGTAAAAGTAGGCAGTGTCCGCGAGGACGTCAACCACGCCATTGAAGTCGTCCTGAGAACCTATGGGAACGTGGAGCGGTGTGACGCTGTTGCCAAAGTATTCACGCAGGCTTTCCACCGTGCTGAAGTAGTCGGCATTCTCGCGGTCCATGCGATTGACAAAAATCAAGCGCGGGAGATCGTGGGCGGTGATGCGCTCCCACGACTCTTCGGTACCCACCTGTACGCCGCTGGCCACGTCCACCACCAACACGGCGCCATCGGAAACATGGAGGGCGCTTGCCACCTCACCGGAGAAGTCGGCGTAGCCTGGCGTATCGAGCACATTGATCTTCTCAGCATTCCACTCTACGGGGACGAGCGTAAGATTGAGAGAGATCTGGCGCTTGACCTCGTCCGGATCGTAGTCTGAGACCGTGCTGCCGTTATCCACGGAGCCGAGGCGATTGATCGCGCCGGTCGCGAAGAGCATCGCTTCCGCGAGAGAGGTCTTGCCCGCGCCCACGTGGGAATAGAGCCCGACATTCCGAATCTTGTCCGTCGCATACGCCTTCATACGGTTTGTACCCTTGTTGGAGAAAGAGGTATAGTGCACTTAAGACTGGCATTATAATACCAGAGCGCGGCGCCGCATCAAAGCTGAATCCATAGCCGGGGCTGCGGCCCCGAGAGCACGCGCAGGCGCATCTCACACCGCGGCGACTTGCCTGATTGCTTCCTAAGTAGAGTGATGCGAGTTGCGCGCGAAAGGACATACTGCATTCCTTCGTGCGCTCAAGTGCCGGATTCGACCTTTGGCTGCAGCTCGCAATCACGTGTGCAGCGCTAACGCTTGAATGGACTGCGCTTCCGATTCACAGCCGCCGCAAGGGGTGAGCAGGAGCCACCGTGAAGTACTTTAGAGTAGCACTGCTCGCGTTGGGAGCAATTCACGCGCTGTTGGCCGGGTTTACGGCCCTGGTCGGCGGCTTTGCCGATGGCGGCAGCATCGGAGAACGCGCCGTACTGATGGCCGTTCATCCGGTTACGGCCGTCGCGCTGCTGTATATGGTTGCCCTGCGCGCGCCGGCCCGCGGGGTGTTGATGATTGGCGCGGCAATAATCGCCGTCAACGTGATCGCCGACGTTACGCTGGCACTATTGATCCTGTCTGGAAACATACGCGGCGACTGGTTGCTGCCGCTGATCTTTTCGGTGGTCCCGCTCATCGGTCTCGTCTACGCGGGGATGGTGCTCTCCCGCCGCACGGAATAACGCTGTCTGCTAGCTGGATACCTCAAGGTATTTGTTCACTGCGCTAGCCGTATTGAGCGACTATTCGGCCGACAGCGTCTGGCCAACAGTCAATCAAAGAGCCTGTTCATTCGAGAGAATGAGAAGGGACGATGGCACAAGTCACCAAACTAGATAGCCCGGAAGCCATTCTCTTTGCAGGCGCGTATACCCTGCGGGACACTGCGGTGCTCCTGCGCGCAACGACACCGCCTTCCGGCAAGAACCTGGGTCTGTGGAAGCGGCGGCACGATAAGTTTATTGAGGCTACTACGCACCACGTAGCTCAATGGATTCGTCGTGGCATGGGGTGGGAAGAACCGTATCGAGTGTCCAGTAGAGACCGAGTGATTACCTTTGCTGATCTTGTGCGCCTACGGATGATTGCCCTGCTCCGGTCTCGCGGAATAGCATACAAAGCCATTTTGGGGGCCGAAGACTATGTCCGGCGGCTGCGGGGCATACCGCAACCCTTTCTCACAGAGGAGATGTGGACCGCACGTTCAGAGGTATTCGTGAGGTTTACCGATGAACTCATTGCGGCATCGCAGTACGGGCAACTCGCCTTCGAGGACTTGATGTCTGAATTTCTAACGCCGGCCAATCACGGTCTGCTTTTTGCGTCCGGCGGCAAACCCGTGCAGTGGCAGCCTTCTCCGGCAGTGCTGATAGATCCTGAAATTCAGTTTGGAGCACCTTGCATAGAAGGTACGCGAATCGAGACACGCTCGCTCTGGTCCCTAAACCAGGCTGGCGACAGTATCGAAACACTCGCCGAAGCATTTCAATTGAGAAAGGAACTGGTTTCAGACGCACTTGAGTGGGAGCGCTGGCTGTCCGAGGCGTCTCAAGCCGATGCGCTTCTTTCTTGATGAGAACCTGCCGCCACAGGTAGCGCGCGCACTGGCGCTTGTGGGATATCCGATTTCGCATCCAGCCGAACACGGCAAGCGTGGCGAGAAAGACCCCGAACTCATTACATGGCTCGCTCAAAACCAATTCGTTTGGGTCACAATAGACGATGACGCGAGAAAACGACACATCGGTCACATAGGTCGAGCAGGAGTCTCGGTCGTTTGGGTGCGGGGACTAGATGGCAGAAAGAACCGCGTAACGATTAAGCAAGTGCATCTAATGCTGACAGTCAAGCTGGAAGATCTCATTGAGAAACTTGCAGCAAGTAACCGGCCGCTGCACTACATGGTTTACCTGGCGGGAAAACGACCGGTCCTCAAGCAACTACAAGTGGATACAATCGAGCACGGCAAGCCCCTGCGAGCTCGAAGAAACCGCTAGTGGGTTTACATACTTAGGAAAACTCTAGAATCACAGTTACAGAACTGCCCTATCTGTCTGTTGCTTCTTCGTGAATCGGCCAAGTCGGCACAGGCCGTCGGGGGGTGCAGAATGGCGGCAGGGCTTGGTTGGAATACTCTCCTCTAGCTCAGTTATTCGGTGAGACCAATGGCAGGGCGACTCGTCGGATCATTTCACACCCGCAATGCGGCGCTCCAGGCGGTGGAGGAACTTGCCGCATTGGGTTTCGACGTGGAGATGCTGAAGGTCGAACACTACGGATCGCGTGCCGCGCTGTTTCGTCTTATATTGCGCATTGCGCAGGGCGGCATAATCGGCGCGGCGGTCGGTCTCGCGTTTGTCTTTATCGTGCCGAGCGAATTCTTGCTGCCGGTCATGGTCATGGCCGCCGCCGCCGGCGCGTTTCTCAACGTGCGTTTGACCCAACCGCCGGAGCTCCCGGTCGCGGTCGATGATACGAGCGTCCAAGCGCTGGTGGTCGTGCGAGGCAGTGACACCGAGACCGCTAGGATGGTTCTCCGCAAAGAAGGCGGCACCGCCATTCAGGAAACCGAAGCCGACGGCGGCTAGGAGACGGACACGCAGGAACGCGCCTACCGTCCACCCGCAGCCGCGGTGCCGCATGAGAAGCTTGCGCAAAGCAGCTCCAACCCGCAAGCGGAAGGCTGCCTAATCGCTAAGGGAATCTCACGCCCCGACCCACCCAGTACGGCCCGGTCTGATAGGTAGCGCTTGTTCGGGTTGATGGGTTACACAACTTGCTGCTTGGTAGATGCGGGCGAGTTGGACCGCACGTAGAGGGAGGGTCCCTGTTGCCGATGGGAACCGCCCGCGCGCTCTATTCCTCCGCGTTTTCCGGCTCCACCTGTTCGAAAATCGCGGAGAGTTCCTCCGGAGAGGCGGCGCGCGCTTCCTCATTCCTGCCGCTAAACACCATTGCCACGGGCGTCTCGCCTGCCTCAGCGATGCCGTGGGCCTCGAGCAAGTCCGCGTCCCGCTGCCAGTCGAGCCATTGGACGATTTGGGCCGGCGTATGGATGCGCAATGCCTGCCGGAATAGCGCTTGGGCCAATCGCGCACTGCGCGCTCCAACCACCACAATGTGCGTCGGGGAACGCAGGAGCCGATCAACCGCCTGTCCGTACGGCGCGCCGAAGTGCCCGAAGTAGCGAAACGAATCGGCGTAGTTCGCGAGGGCGGTCTGAGCGATTGCGCGGTAGCGGTCGTTAGCGGTCAGGTGCCAGAGCCGAATCAGGAGTTCCGCTGCACCCGCCGTATCCGCCATTACCTCCTGACGCTGCGCCAAGAGTCCCAGGACGGCACTCGACTCCCCATCTCCCCATGCCGCTGTGTGACCGGGAGCGCTATCCCAGAAGCCGCCGTTGGCAGGATCGTGATGCACGCGCAGAATGTGGTTGGCAACCGCCAGCGCGCGGTCGAGGTACGCTCGTTCGCCGGTAGTCTCGTATGCCTGCGCAAAGGCGCGGGCGGCTGCGGTTTGGTCCGGCAGCCAGCCCCAGCCGTAAGCGGTGCCTACCCGGTCGCGGACTTCGACCCGGTCGCAGGCTTCGACCGGGTCGCCCACTTCGACGGGGTCGACGTCTCCGTGCCAATTGCGGGCCACGCCGCGCTCCGGGTGCCACATCGCGTCCCAGAGGTGCGACAGGACTGCCGTGGCGTGGTCGCGGTACGCGGTGTTCTCGGTTGTGCGGAAGGCAGTGAGAAATGCCTGTGCGGCCAGGCCGTTCTCCTTAGCGTGAATGACCGGGTCGACACATGTTTCACCAAAGTTGCGACGTTGCGCGGCGGGCAGGCGATAGTAGTCTTCCGTAGCAAAGAAGCCGCCGGCGAAGGCCCCGGAAGCGGGGTCATGCAACTTCTCCACCAGGTACCGCAGCACGCGCGTGCCGGTCTGCGTGAAACTGTTCTCGCGAAAGACGTGGGCGGCTTCCATGTAGAGGGAGACCAGTGCCGCGTTCTCCTCCAGCGTGCACTCTCGCTCCGGGTCCTCCCACTGCGCGTCGTTGGCAAAGCGGAAGAACACCCCGTCCTCGCGGTCGAAGAGATTGCTCAGCGCCATGATGTCGAGGGAGTGCTTGACCATGGCGGCAAGGTTGTAATCCAGCGTATGCTGGCACCACTCCAGCGCGAAGCCCAATGCCTCCGTGTGCGTAAACTTCGGCGCTTCGCCCAGGCCGCCGTTTACGCGGTCGAACGCGCCGCCGATGAAGCCCATGGTTTCGGCGGGGATTGCGGGTGTCAGCACGCCGTCCACGGCGCGTTCGGCTGCCTCCGCTTCCCGCCGCTTCTCCTCCAACGCGCCGAGCTTCTCACGAATCATGTCGCGGTTCTCGCGGTATTCTTGGGCCAGTTCCACCAAAAAGTCGCGCATCTCTTGCACGGGAATGTAGGTAGCTCCCGCCATGAGCTCGCCCTCCGGCGTAAGAAAGGCCGTGGTGGGCCAGCCGCCGCGGTTGTAGCGGCGGTCGATGTCGGGGCGCGCGGCGGCATCCACCCGTACCGGCACAAAGTCGGTCTTGATGAGATACTGCACCGAATCATCCGAATACGCCCGCTCGTCCATGAGATGCGACCACTGGCTCCACGCCGTGGTGAGACAAAGCAGAATGGGACGGTTGCGCTCCTGGGCCTCGGCAAACGCCGCTGCCGACCACGTGCGCCACGGGATGTCGTCAGCGCTATTGGGGCGCGGCGAGAAACGGAATGTTGCGTTTCTGGAATCCGGGCTCATTGCATGCTCGCTTACGGAAGGCTTGAGCAGTTTGCACATTATACCGAAAGTCGGCGATTCCCCGTTTCACCTTTTCGCGTAGGCACCGACGATTCCAAATCACGGTAGGTCTTGTTCGCCCCACCTCCGTTCGTACTGAGCCTGTCGAAGTATGAACGGCAGCGGGGACGAGAAGCGGAACATGCAATCTAGGGTGACAAAGGCGCAGGTTGCAAACCTGCGCTACCGGATCGGATGCGCGGAGTCCCACGCACGCTCCCTGTTCCATTCAAGGCCGCTGAGGAAGCCATGAATATCCGTACTTCGCTCCACTTCCGTCCCCTCCTTGACTCCACAGCAAGACCCTAACCATACTGAAAGCGTCTTCACTTCCACAAATGGATTGTTGTCAAGCTAGAAAGAGGCACTCTCCATGCGCGCGCTCGACATCGATCAACACATGCGGGAAATTGGCACTTGGGTGGACTGGAGCAACACCGTTGACACCTTCAAGGCGGGCAATGCGGACAGCGAAGTGCGCGGCATAGCGGTGGCGTGGCAAAGCCAATGGCCCACGCTCAAAGCGGCGCACCAAGCGGGCTGCAACCTCTTCGTGACCCACGAGCCGACCTACTATGTGCATCGCGACGATGATCCCGGCTCCCACGCGGACGACCACACTGCGGCAAAGCGCGCCTGGCTGGCGGAGACCGCTATGGTCGTCTATCGCTGCCACGACGTGTGGGACGTGATGCCGCGGCACGGCGTTCGCGATAGCTGGGCGCGGGGTTTGGGGCTGGAGGGACCGCTCCTGGCCGAGGATGAGCGCCGCTGGTATGGGCTCTTCGCGGTCCCACGCCAGACGGCCCAGGCCTTGGCGCAAGGTCTCGCCGCCAGGCTGAACGCCATCGGGCAGGACCAGGTGCAGGTGGTTGGTGATCTCACACACACAGTGGAGCGGCTGGCGGTCGGCACAGGCGCCGCCTGCCGTGTACCCGACATGGCGCGACTGCGGGACCGGGAGGGCAGGTTTCCCGATGCGCTGCTGGTGACCGACGACGGCATGAGCTTCTGGCGCGACGGCAGTTGGGCGCTGGACCGCGGCCTGCCGTTGCTGGTGGTGAACCACGCCACCGCCGAGGAGTGGGGGATGCGCTCGCTGGCGGAGTATCTGAAAGGACAATTCCCCGGGGTGCCCGTCCGCCACTTTCCCCAGGGCTGCCAATACACGAGCGTCCGCGCGGCCGGCTCTTGAGCCTGCAATCAAGAGTGATGCCCTTTCCGTAGCCAAGACCGGAATCTAGGCTTGGCAATTCTAATGCCGTCGTTTGAATCCCCTCTCCCTCGAGGGATGTATAGACCGGGTTGATGGGTAACACTTGTTCGGGCTGATGGGTTACACCTAAAGGCATGGAGAATCTTGCAACAGGAGGATGGCCATGCCGTGGAAGGTGGAGACGCTTATGTCTGCTCGGGAAGAATTCATCGCCCTGGCACTGGCTGACGGGGTGAACATGAGTGAGCTGTGTCGGCGCATGGGGATCAGTCGGAAGACCGGGTACAAGACGCTGCGGCGGTACGCGCAGAGTGGTGCAGACGGTCTGCAGGACCGTTCGCACCGGACGCACACGTGTCCGCACCGCACGAGCCGGGAGATGGAGGAACGCATCATCGCGTTGCGGCTGGCGTATCCCAAGAAGGGCGCGCACGTGCTGCGCAGGATGCTGCAAGACCAGGGGGTGACCGACGTGCCGGCCAAGAGCACGATCCAGGCCATGCTCAAGCGCAATGGCCTCATCGACCCTGCAGAGAGCGCCAAGCACACGCCCCAGGTGCGCTTTGAATATCCTGCGCCCAACGACCTGTGGCAGTTGGACTTCAAAGGGCATTTCAGCATGCAGCACGACCGCTGCCATCCGCTCACGCTCCTGGACGATCATTCTCGCTTCAACCTCACGCTCCAAGCCTGTGCCAACCAGCGTGGCGAGACGGTGCAAGACCGCCTCACCACAGTCTTTCGCCGCTACGGCCTGCCCCAGGCCATGCTCATGGATAACGGCTCACCCTGGGGCAACGACGCCGGTCAGCCCTACACGCCCTTCACCGTCTGGCTCATGCACCTAGGCATCACCGTGCGCCACAGCCGACCCTACCATCCCCAAACCCTCGGCAAGCTCGAACGCTTCCACCGCTCCCTCAAAAGCGAATTGCTGCAGGGCCGTACCTTCACCGACCTGGAGCACTGCCAACGCGCCTTCGACACGTGGCGTCATTTCTACAACTTGGAACGCCCGCACTATGCCCTCGGCCTGGACACTCCCATCAGCCGGTACACTGCCAGCGCACGCTCCTACCCCGAGACCCTGCCTGCCCTTGAATACGACCCCGACGATCAGGTGCGCAGCGTCGATGTCTCCGGCCGCATCTCTTTCCAGGGCAGCAGGCTGCGGGTGGGCAAAGCTCTCACCCACAAACAGGTCGCACTGCGACCCACCCCAACAGACGGCGTCTGGAACGTGTACTTCTCAAGACAACGCCTAAAATCCATAGACCTCAGAGAACAAAATGTGTAACCTATCAACCCGAACATCTGTTACCTATCAGCCCAGTCTGTACAGAGGGAGAGGGTTGGGGTGAGGGTGATCCAACAGGACTCGCCCAGATGAGAAACGGGTGTGCACTAGGACTGGTTCCCGCCCCGTGTGCGCAGAGCCTGCCCCGTACGTGATACGGGGTTACAAACCTGTGCTACTAGATGGGGCCGCCGGCACTGGACGGGCTAGTCACTACTCAACGGAAACTCTGGGGATTTCTTGCCGGTGCATGTCTCTCTTGCATTGCCTTGCCGTATGCCTTGACACGATGTCGCGGCTCTCACCATACTGAAAGCGCCATTGCTGTATGAAAACACGAACCCGTCCGGCAAGCTCCCAGCGGCCAATAATCTAACCCTGCGAAAGCGAAATCATGTCCAAGACCATGGAGGCGGTGGTCTGTTACGGTCCTCAAGACTACCGCGTAGAACAAGCCCCGATGCCGGTAATGGCGGATGCATCCATGATTCTGCGTACCGCCGCCTGCGGCATCTGCGCCAGCGACATCAAGTGCTACGACGGCACCGGCCACTTCTGGGGCAGCGAGACCCGTGCACCGTACGTGATCACGCCCGTGATTCCCGGTCATGAGTTTAGCGGATATGTAGAGTCGATCGATCCGGCAGTGGCGGAGCAACAAGGCATTCAAGAAGGTGACTTGGTGGTCGTAGAGCAGATCGTGCCCTGCTGGCAGTGCCGCTATTGCACGCGCGGCCACTACTGGATGTGCCAGGTAAACTATATATTCGGCTTCAAAGGCGGCAAGAGCGACGGCGGCATGGCCACGCACGTTGGCGTGCCGCGCAACGCTATCGTGCACAAGGTACCGGCAGGCATCACCGCGGAACAGGCGGCGTACGTGGAGCCGCTTGGCTGCGCGCTGCACGCGGTGGAACGCGGGGAAATCAAAGTTGGTGACACCGTGGTGGTGGCCGGTCTCGGCAATATCGGCCTCTGCATGCTGCAGGCGGCGCGGCTCTATTCGCCGGGCTTGCTCATCGGTATTGACTTGCATCCCAGGCGCCGCGCGCTCGCGACCGAATTCGGCGCGGACGTGGTGCTGGACCCAAAGGACCCCGGCACGGCGGATGCCGTCCGCGATCTTACCGAGGGCTACGGCTGCGACGTGTACATCGAAGCCACGGGACATCCCTCCGGCGTGTCGCAGGGCCTGGACATGATCCGGAAACTCGGCACGTTTGTTGAGTTCAGCGTGTTTGGCGAAGAGGTGAAAGTGGACTGGACCATTATCGGCGACCGCAAGGAACTCAACATCCACGGCGCACACCTGAGCCCCTATACCTATCCGCTCGCCATGGACCTCATGTTGCAGGGGAAGATCACTGTGGATCCGCTCATCAGCCACACGTTCCCGATTAATGCATTCCCGCAGGCCATTGAAGCGGCGCACAACAACGCCGAGGGCATGAAGGTGATGATTGTGCCGGAATAATGCAGAGCATTGAGACGGAGAGTGCATCGGTACGGTGATAGCAACCACCTTCCGTTCGCCCCCGTATCCCGTACGGGGCAGGCTCTGAGCCTGTCGAAGGGTGGATTCATGTCTTGGAGGAGTCTTTGGTTCAACTCGTTCCCCCGCCAGTGGGCAGATTCTGCGGCAACATGGAAGATGGATTCCGGTTTTCACCGGAATGACGGCCCGGCCGGCCTTCATCCGCGTAGCGCGGGGGCTTGTCCCCCGCTCTTGGAAGTGGAGATAGAGTAAAGAGTGCGCTGCGTGTTCCCAGTCAGCTAGAAGACTCATATCTACAAGCAAAAAAGGAGAAGCTGTTCCATGAAAATCGCCTGTCAAGAGAACAAGGTACCGGGAGAGACATTCCAGGAGAAGATGGACAACCTGGAGCGCTTCGGCTTTGAGGGCGTGGAGTTGATGCACGGCGGTCTGGCGGAGCGGCTGCCGGAGGTCAAGCAAGCGCTGAGCAATAGCAGCGTGCAGGCGAGCACCATCTGCACCGGCTCGGAGCACGACCTGCTGGGCGTCACCAAGGACGACCGCGCCGCGCGCATGGAGCGTTTTCGAGGCTTGCTGGCGCTGGCCGGTGAACTGGGTCTCGTGGGCGTGATTGCCGTGCCGGTGCGGGGGCGAACGCCGATCTTCCCCGACCTGTCGCCCTATCAGCGCGGTGCCGACCTGGAGCGCAATCTCTATGTCGAACTACTGCGAGAAGCCGGCGAAAGCGCCGCGCGCGAGGGTACGAACATCCTGGTGGAGCCGCTCAATCGCTATGAGACACACCTGGCCAATACACTGGCGGACGGCGCTGCCCTCTGCGCCGCGGCGGACCATCCGAATGTCAATATCATGGCCGACTTCTTCCACATGAGCATCGAGGAGGCCGACATCGCGGCGAGCATTCGCGGCGCGGCGCGGTACGTGAAGCACGTCCACCTGGCCGACAGCAATCGCACCCAACCCGGCACGGGTCACACGGAGTTCAATTCCGGCTTCGCCGCCCTACAAGAGATCGGTTTCGACGGCTTCATGGCGCTGGAGTGCGGCATCACCGGCGATCCGGAGGAGTCCCTGCCCGCCACGGCAGCGTATCTGAAGAGTTGCATGGCGTAGCGCAGTGGCTTTGAGGTCATTACGCCTCAGATTGACTGCAAGAGAGTATTACCAAAAGGCGAGGGATTCCCTCTCCCTGTGGGAGAGGGTTAGGGTGAGGGGTCTCTTCGAGAGTTCGCCCTGTGTCCCAATGAAACCGATTGAGCATACTTGGGGTACATAGATGCCCGCTAGGGAGAGCGAATAATCGGCAACGCGTTCATCGCTATCTGACGCACCGGAGAATGCTGCGCCAGATTGCCTCAGCGTAAGGAGGGGCACCAATGAGAGTAGGATTCGGTCAATTCAAGGACCCGTCGCCGGAGTATCTGCAGTTTGCCGCGCAGTACGGCGCAACCGACGTGCTGCTCAACACCGCGAACTTGCCCGGTGAGAACGGGCGCTGGGAACTCGACGACCTTGTGAAGCTCCGCAAGGAAATCGAGCAATACGGCCTGAAGCTCACGGCATTGGAGAACGTGCCGGTCGAATTCTACGACCACGTGATGCTGGGCGGTCCGCGCCGCGACGAGCAGGTCGAGAACATGGTCGCAACCATCCGCAACATGGCGCGGGCGGGCATCCCCATTTTCGGCTACCACTGGATGCCGTCGCACGTCTGGCGCACCACGCCCGCCACCATCCGCTGTGGGGCCGTGGCTACGGCGTTCGACTATGCGGAAGCCGCCGACAGGCCGCTCTCACACGGCCGCGAGTACACCGAGGAGGAAGTCTGGGCAAACCTGGAGTACTGGATCAAGCTCATCACGCCCATCGCCGAGGAAGAGGGCATCCGCCTGGGCATCCACCCCTGCGACCCGCCCATGGAACGGCTCGGCGGCATTCCCCTGCTCTTCCGCAACTTCGCTTCCTACAAGCGCCTGATCGAGATCTATCCGTCCGACTACAACGCCATCGAGTTCTGCCAGGGCACGTTTGCCGAGATGCAGGGCGAGGACATCTACGAGATGATCCGTTACTTCGGTGAGCGCAAGAAGATCCTCTACGTCCACTTCCGCAATGTCTCAAGTCCCGTGCCGAAGTTCCAGGAGGAGTTCATCAATACCGGCTACGTGGACATGCACAAGACGATGCAGACTTACCACGAGGTGGGTTTCGACGGCTTCTTCATCGACGACCACGTGCCGCAGACCGACGGTGATTCCGCCTGGGGCCACCGCGGCCGCGCGTTTGCCAACGGCTACATCCAAGCGCTCATCGACGTGGTGACGAAAGAGGGGAACTAGCTGGCGTTGACAACCCAGTCCGTCATTCCGGCGAAAGCCGGAATCCAGTTGAGCCATTTAATCAGGGTGTCACTTCGTTGGCCGCTTCAAAATAGCGACCATGCAAGATAGCCCCTGATGAAGGACCATTCGCGGACATAGCAAGGAGCCGGACTCACCATGAATCCAACTGCCGCCGAATTGCACAACTCGTCCCTCGTCATCGACTCCCACAACGACGCCATCGTCGCCTATTTGTTGCGCAAAGGGGAGAGCATCGCCGGGCCGGAGGCGCCGTCTCGCGCGAAGCCGGAGAGCATCGTGACGTTCTTGCGGGGTTCGATGATGCCCCCTGAGCGCGAGATGCAGGTCAATATCCCAAAACTCCGCGCCGGCGGCATCGACGTGGTCTACTGCGCTGTCGACGTCACCCGCGTCTTGGGTAACCATCTGCTCTACGCCATGGATGCATTTGGCTGGTTCCTGGCGGAGGTGGACGCCCACGCCGACCAGATTGCCATTGCCACCACGGCGGACGAGATGGAGTCTATTGTGGCGAGCGGCAGGATTGCCGCCGTGCTCACCATCGAGAATTCCGAGGTCTTGGAGCGCAGCCTCTGGGTGCTGCCGGTGCTGCAGCGCCTCGGCGTGCGTTCCATGACGCTTACGTGGAGCTACCGCGCGCATGCCGCCGACGGCGCCTTTGAAAACGTGACCCGCGGCGGCCTAACGCACTTCGGACGCGACCTGGTGCGCTCCATGAACGAGCTCGGCATGCTCGTGGACATTTCGCATATCAGCGACCAAGGTTTCTGGGACGTCATTGACGTCACAAATGCGCCCATCATCGGCTCCCACAACGCCTGCCGCGCCCTGTGCGAGCATCCGCGCAACCTCACCGACGATCAGATTCGGGCGGTGGCGGACAACGGCGGTGTGATCGGCGTAACCTACGTACCCGCGTTCGTTGACGAAGATCCAAACAAGCAGACACTCGCTCGGCTGCTCGACCACTTCGACCACATCGTTCAGGTTGCCGGCACGGATTGTATTGGCTTGGGCTCGGACTTCGACGGCGGCGGCGACGTGCTGAAAGACGCCACCGTGGTACCGCAAATCACTGAAGGGCTGCTGGCGCGCGGCTGGCGAGAAGACGACCTGCGCAAGCTATTGGGGCTCAATCACCTGCGCGTTTTCCGCCAGGTGTGTGGGTAAAAGCACAGCCAGTGTGTGTGATAGCACACAATACTCCCGCAACGGCTATGCTATGGTTGTGGGTAAGAGATGCTGCTCGCACTCCGCTAGTGTTCTCTCTCGCGGTAGGAGAGGGTTAGAGCCTGCCTCGTACGCCGATACAAAGTGTCGGATGATACGGGAGTGAGGGCGGTGCTCTTCGGTTCGCCGGCAAAGTGCAAGGCTCTTGACTTGAGCAATGGCGCCAACAGTTTCCTCATCTAAAGGGGAATAGCACAATGGAATTGGGACGCTTCCTTTCAGGCTTTGGTAGAAAGCAAAACGACGACGATGTGATGACGGACAGCGTGCGCGATGAGGCGGCCGATGCGCTCGACGCCCGGCCCACGGACCGCTCGCGGGTGCCGCCGGGCCAATGGATAACCCGAGGCTGGCCGGTGCTCACGTATGGTTCGACACCGAGTTTCAAACCGGAGAGATGGGACCTCCGCATTGTCGGCCTCGTGGAAAACCCGCTCACCTGGGACTACGAGACCTTCATGAATCTGCCTACGAAGAAGGTGCTCTGCGACATTCACTGTGTCACCACGTGGAGCCTGCTCGACAACGTGTTCGAGGGCGTGCCGGCCGAGTACGTGGCGGAGCAGGTCAAAATCAGGCCCGAGGCGACTCACGTCATCGCCCACGCCGAGCAAGGCTACACCGCCAACCTGCCGCTGGGCGACTTCCTGCGCGACGACGTGCTGCTGGCCTACAAGCACAACGGTGAGAATCTTACCCACGACCACGGCTGGCCGCTGCGCCTCATGGTGCCCCACCTCTACTTCTGGAAGAGCGCCAAGTGGCTACGGGGCCTCGAGTTCGTGAATGCCGACGCCCCCGGCTTCTGGGAACAACGCGGCTACCACATGCGCGGTGATCCCTGGACCGAAGAGCGGTACGGATAGGGTTTCGGAACCGGGAAACGGGCTCCTGGCGGCTATCCCCGCTCCGCCAAACGGTAGTGCACAAGTGTAGGGGCACGATATATCGTGCCCCTACGTGCGAAGGACGACAATTGGAGCGCGGCTATCTCCGCTCCAAGCCGGTCTGCTTCATTCCGGTAGCGCGGGCCCTTTGGGCGGGATCAGGACACACTGTTACCTGCGCCCGAAGTCCCAGGCGAACGGCAAGGACAAAGCGTCGTCTTACGGTAGTGCACAGGTGTCGGGGCACGATATATCGTGCCCTATGTGCGCGTGAGGAATGTACGGGAGAATACCGCAAAGGAACGCTAATGACGAACACAAGCTGCTCGACGGCACTGTTTAGAGACCGGGAGCTGCCCGCGGCATTGGACGGCATTGCCGCAGTCGGGTTTCCCCAGGTGGAACTCAACGTGCGTGAACCCCACGTCCATGGGTCGGATGCCGCCGAAGAACGCCGCCTCACCGCGTTGTTCGCCGGGCATGCGGTGAACGCGCGGACGATGCACGCGCCGGCGGGCCGCAGCATTCTGGCAACATTGGATGACGAATGGAGAAGTGAGAGCGTCGGCATATTGAGCGGCTACCTGCGGCTGGCCGGCAGCCTCGGCCTCACGGAGGTGGTCATTCATCCCATCCCGAATCCGAGCTTTCTGCCCGACCCCGACGACCCGACACTCGGTCAGCAGGAGCGTGACGGCATTCGCGGCACGCTGGACGCGCTCATGCCCACCATCGAGCAAGCAGGCGTGCGCGTGACCTTGGAAAACCTGCCCTACCCGGACTTGCCGCTCAACAATATGGCGGAACTGCGCGAGGTCGTGGAACCCTACCCCAGCGAGCGCGTGGGTCTCATCATCGACCTGGGGCACGCCGGCAAGGTCAAGCGTGATCCGGCGGACGAAATCCGCATTGCCGGCGACCGCCTTTGCGGCACGCACATCCACGATCTCGACGCTCCCGACGGCGACGTGGACCACCACTCACCCGCGTTGAACTCCTACGATTGGACCGCAATCCGCCAAGCCTTCGCGGACATCGGCTACGCAGGCCCCTGGACCATGGAAGTCTCCAAGACAAGCCGGGACGAGAGCCTGGAAGAGTTGGTCGCCGAAATCAGCGAATGGCTGGCCGGCTGGCTGTAGCAGCGTGGGTGGCAATGCGGTGCTGTCATTCCTGTAAATGTTGAGTAATTCGTTGACAGAATCCTCTCCTCAATTGGGAGTCCTGAAAGTTCCTGTCATTTCGAGCGAAGCGAGAAATCTAGGATTCACGTCGGGCATGCTTGTTAGGCTCAACGCTTTAGAGTCCGCGAACAAGGTTCGACTCTGCGCTGCGCTCCGTTCGGAATGACATCCTATCGGGACTCACCCGCAAACCGAACTACCGATTGTTGTCACCAATTCTGTCAACGAAATAGCTGACATATACAACTCCGAGCGTAGCGTAGCGGATTGTCGAACCTTATTCGCGGAATCTAGTGTGCCGAGGCTGCAGACCGCGCAGACCTTGGCACTAGATTCCTCGCTTCGCTCGGAATGACATAAACTGTCCACGCTGCTTTGTGGACAGGAGATTCTGTCAACGAATTGCTCAACTTTTACGATTTTGGCGAAAGCCGGAATCCAGCTTCCTGCCCCACCCCTGAACTCCGGCCCCGTATCGAGTGCGGGGCAAGCTTTTCGCCGGAGTGACGGATGACGCGCCAACCCGCGACCCAGATCTCAGATACCTTGGTCAGCGCCACTTAGAGCAGCTATCAACTTCGTTTCCACATGGCTTCCAGCCGGTCTCGGGGCGTGAAGCCCAGGAGACGCTGGTTCTTCTCGTTTGAGAACCGCTGGTGGGGCAGGTCGGCGTGGATGTTGAAGGCCTCGCAGCGGGAGGGGAGGGTTGCCAGGTCTACCTCCAGGCCCAGCCGGATTGCTTCAGCGGCGTCGCGCCAAGAGATGGCAAAAGGATGGTTCCCGCGCAGCTCCGGTGCGAAGTGGTCGCGGAATTCATAGAAGAGAAAGCAGAGCACGTGGACGTCGTGGTTTTCCGTGAATACCTTGCAGATCTCCTGCCCTAGTCCCTTGCTGAGCGCGTAGAGATAGGTGCTGGGGTGCGGCGGCACATCGGGGTTGATGTCGTAGTCAAAGGTCGTGTAGGTTTTGCCCTCAATCGTGAAGTGCGGGCCGGTGTTGATGACCCGCGGAATGCCATGCGCCACGGCGGCGCGCATCATGTTGTAGCAGCCCCGCGTGCTCACGTCGAAGGCCACCTGCCGGTCTACACGCACCACCGAACAGTTGACGATAGCATCCATGCCCTCCGCCGCGCGTTGTACGTCCTCCGGTGCGCCGATGTCTACCCGCTGATACTCATGCGGCGTGTCCACCGGCACAACGTCGGTAACGCGCAGCGTATGTTCGCCCTCCAGCGCGTGGATCACGAAGGGTGCCAGGCGTGCCGCGCCCCCGAGAATCAAGACGTTCATGCTTCACCCTCCGCACAGCGCCGACGTGGAGCATAGCCGAGCGCACCCTGCGCCCTGTCCGTGCTGAAGCGCGCGCCTGGGAAGTCGGATTGAATGTGGTAGATTGCCCAGGGCTCTGCCGGCGCTGCCAACGCGCACTGAAAAGCCTGCACCGCGTCGGCGCGCGCCAGCCACGTTGGATCATGGGGTTGCGCAGCCGCCTCCACCGCATCATCCAGTTGCCCCAAGCGCAGGCAGGTGATGCTAATACGCCCTTCGCGCCCGAACTCGCGGCAGGCGAACTCGCCCAGATGCTGGGCCAGCACCGCCGGCTCCGTAGTAGGCCGGGGCCGCCACAGTTCATCAACGGCCCAATCCTCTTCGCAGCTCGCAAACAGACTCAGGCTACTGGCGTAGACGCAGCGGGCTACCCCGGCCTCGCTGGCGGCGTCCAGCAGGTTGTAGTTGCAGCGGGTGTGGTAGTCGACGAGCCGGTTGGCGGCACCATCGTCAGTGACGGCAGCCCCTTCAACAGAACCGGGAAAAGCAGCGGCAAGGAGGATGATCGCGTCCACGCCTGTTACCAAGCGGTCCGTCGCCGCATCATGCCCCAAGTCGCAACGCACAAACGGCCACTGCGTCTCCACGTCCGCAACATCCGTGAGCAGCACGGAGTGCTCCGGGGATAGCGCCTGCGCCAAGTCCTGCGCCAGCGCGGAAGCGCCTGCCGTAATCAGAATTTTCATGCCAGCGGCTTCATCTCGTCCCAGTTGCGGCCCGCTTTGGCATCCACCGTCACCGGCACATTGAGCGTTACGGCGTTTTCCATGAGCGGCGCCACCAGGTCGACACACGCGTCCACTGCCGCCTCGTCGCACTCGAAGACCAACTCATCGTGCACCTGCAGCAGCATGTGTACGGGCAGGCCGGTGGCGGCGAGTTGTTCGGCCACGTGAAGCATCGCCACCTTGATGATGTCGGCGGAGGTGCCTTGCACCGGCATGTTGATTGCCATGCGCTCGGCGGCCTGGCGCACGTTGTAATTCGAGGCTTGGAGTTCCGGCAGGTAGCGGCGGCGTCCCAGCACCGTTTCCACGTAGCCGTGCTCGTAGGCGAACTTTGTGGTCTCTTTCGTGTATTCGCGCACACCCTCGTACGTCGCGAAGTAGTTCTCGATGAATTCCGCCGCTTCCTTGAAGTTGAGGTCGGTACGCTGTTCCAGCCCGTGGGCGGTCACGCCGTAGATGATGCCGAAATTCACCGTCTTTGCTGTGCGCCGCATGGCAGCGGTAACGTCATCCCTGTCCACAGCGTACAGCTGGCTGGCGGTAAAGGCATGAATGTCCTCGTCATCGTGAAACGCCTTGCAAAGCTCTTTATCGCCGCTGAGGTGCGCCAGCACGCGCAGGTCGATCTGCGAATAGTCTGCGGCCAGCAGGACGTGGCCGGGACTTCCGGCAATGAACGCCTTGCGTATCTTCCGCCCCTCTTCCGTGCGGATGGGAATGTTCTGCAGGTTGGGATCATTCGACGATAGCCGCCCGGTAGCGGCGCCGGTCTGTTCGAATGTCGTGTGGATGCGCCGGGTAAGCGGATTCACCTTCGTCGGCAGCGCGTCGAGATAGGTGGACTTGAGCTTGGTGAGTTGGCGGTAGTTCAGCACGAGATCGACAACTTCATGCCCCCGCAGCGGTTCCAACACCGAAGAGTCGGTAGAGAACCCCGTCTTGGTCTTCTTGGTAAGTTTGACTCCGAGTTCGTTGACAAGTATGTCGCCAAGTACCTTGGGCGAATTGATCTTGAATTCATGCCCCACCGCTTCGTAGATTTCGCTCTCTATCGCCGCTATGCGCCCTGCCATGTCCGCCGTGAGTCGCTGCAGCAATTCCACGTCCACCGCGATGCCCGCGAACTCCATCTGCGCGATCACCGCCGCCAGCGGCAGTTCGAGCTCGTCGTGGAGCTTGCGTACGTTGCGCTCGTCCATGTGCTCTTCCAGCGCGGTACGCAGCCCTAGCAGCACCTCCGCCTCGTGGGCGGCTGCCTGGGCCAGCGCGCCAGCATCGGCGGCGGCCAGCGACTTCTTGCGGTCGCGGAGATCGTCCACGCCCTCCAGCGTCGCGCCCAGCACGTCGAAGACAACCTGTTTAAGCGTGGTAGAGCGGGCGCCGATCACGTTAGCAAAATAGGCAGCCAGATGGCAGTCGAACGCGACGCCGTGCATGCCGATGCCGTAGGTGAGCAGCGCCAGGCACAGCGCCTTGGCATCGAAGACGATCTTGGGTACATGTTGGTCGGCCAGCGCCGGCGCTATGGCAGCCAGCGCCTCGGATGCCGCCAGGTCGACATAGGCCGCTTCATTGCCGCCCCAGGCGAACGCCAGTCCCCGCAAGCGCGGCCAGGCGGGCGGATCGGGATCGAGAACAGGGAGGACGGCAACCTCACCGACGTCACGCAGCGTCGCGCACAGCCTCTCGATATCGCGAATATCGCTTAGCACTTGCGCCTGCGTGTCAGTTGTGGCTTCGCCAAAGAGCGCGGCCTGCTCATTCTCCGCGCCAGCCGGCTGCGGCAGGCGGTCGAGCAGCGAGCGGAAACTGAGCTCCCGGAAGAGCGTGATCACCTCGTCTCGATTAAAGTCGCGCAGTTCGCTTGCCGCGGTATCGAAGGTGATGTCCATGTCCCGCACGATAGTCACTAATTCACGGCTCTGGGCGAGCTGCTCCTGGTCCTCAGCCAGCGCCTTTTGCTGGCGCGCGGGCAACTCATGGACGTTGGCAAGAATGCTCTCGACATCACCGTATTTCTGCAGGAGCGTTCCGGCAGTCTTCTTGCCGATGCCGCGTACACCGGGCACATTGTCGGAGGTATCGCCCACCAACGCTTTGAAGTCGATGACCTGATCGGGCGTAAGCCCCTCAAAGCGTGCCGCCACCTCATCCGGGCCGACTTCTGCCAACTCGCCGGAGCGCGGCCGCGGCACGAGCAGGTGCACCGTGTCGTCGACAAGCTGATAGGTATCGGTGTCGCCGGTCACGATGAAGGTGGGTATCTGCTGCTCCGCCGCCTGGCGGGAGAGCGTGCCGAGCACATCGTCAGCCTCGTAGCCCTCTACGGCGAAGATTGGGATATTGAACGTCTCCACCACCTCCCGCACCCGTCCCATCTGCTGGTAGAGCAGGGGATCGCCTTCCGGCCGTGTTGCCTTGTAGTCGGCGAACTGCTCGTGGCGGAACGTGGGGCCGGGCAAATCGAACGCGACGGCAATGTACTTCGGTTTGATCTTGTCGATGACGTAGAGCAGTGTATTCGTGAAACCAAAGACCGCGTTGGTCGGCTCGCCGGATGCGCTGGTGAAGTCCTTGGGCACGGCAAAGAATGCCCGATGGACGATGGAGTGTCCGTCTATGAGGACAAGCGAATCGGCAGGTGTCTTGGTGGAAGGAGTAGGGCTCATGCCGGGATTTCCAATCGCTCGTATTGCTGTCAGGGCCGCCTGCTGCGCGCTGCCTGCTGCACAGTTTCTAGCATACGCCGCCGCCGTATCCTGAGCAAGATGGCGCAATCCCGGATAGATTAGCCCCCGGCACGGCGGGAAGGTCAATCCGGGTTATCTGGTAAGGTATGGCATGAGGTATTTCAGTAGCCGGTGTAATCAGACAACGCCGGAGCGACAGCCTACCCCTACTCTGTAGCACCTGGACGCATTAATGCTCCGGCCAACGCGCCGCTCCCCGGCGCGGTCCATTCCCGAGGAGGCACAGTGCAACTCAGGCACGTCTTCGTCCGCAACAGCAATGCCCCGGAGCTCATCGAGCTTTTCCTCGTGGCGGGGGTAGCGTCGGTCTTGGCAATTCGGGGATTCCTCGCCGCCACCGGCTACCCGCAGTTGGGGGGCGACGGCCTGCACATTGCGCACATGCTCTGGGGCGGCCTGTTCATGACTGTCGCCCTGCTTCTGCTATTTGCCGCCTTAGGCCGGGTGGCGCAACGGCTGGCCGCCATATTGGGCGGCATCGGGTTCGGCACCTTTATCGACGAGCTGGGCAAATTCATCACCAGCGACAACAACTACTTCTACGAGCCCACCATCGGCCTGATCTACATCACTTTTGTCGTCATTTTTCTCGTGCTCGAGGCCTTTCGCAGACAGGAGCCCGGGCCGAGCGAGGCGCTGGCAAATGCGTTCAATCAACTGGAATTGGCCGCCGGCAGACCGCTCGACGCGGAGACCAAACGGAGCACCCTCGGCTTGCTCGCGAAGTCGGACGTGTCCGACCCTGTCGTGCAAGGGCTAACCGCTTTTGTTCAGACCATCGAACCGCAGCCGATGCGGGATATGAGCTTCTACTTTCGGGCGCGGGACTACGCCGTGCACCTCTACAGCCGCCTGGTGCTCTCACGCTGGTTCAGGCCGGCGGTCATCGGCATATTCGTGGTCTTTGCCTTCGTCCAGATCGCTATGGTGTCGCTTGTCGCACTATTGAGTCTCTTTGAAAGCACTGCCGCGACCTTGCAGTTAGACTTCACCGGCATCGCAACGCTCTGTTCCTCAGCGGTTTCCGGTGTGCTTACGTTCATTGGCATCGTTCAATTGAGACGCTCCCGCTTGAGTGCCTACCACTGGTTTGTGCGCAGCGTGCTGGTGAGCATCTTCGTGACACAGATATTCACCTTCCTGGAATCCGAGTTGACCGCGCTCTGGGGCTTTGCTATCGACATCCTGCTCTACACTGCCCTGAAAATCATGATCGAGCAGGAACAGCGGCTGGCTGCAGAGACGGTTTCAGCCCCCGCCACGACCGGGGCGGAAGCTTAGACGTCTGGCCCGCTCTCCTTGCCGAGAGGCCTTGTCAGGCGCTTTTAGAGGAGCATAGAGGCCACCAATTCCGGCCAATAGGCGCGGCGGCTGGCATTGCCTGCATGGCATATTGGATAGACTGACGGACGTAGGCAGCGGGGCAGGGCATTCATGCCTACCAAGGGAGAAATGATGCTGCGCGTACCTCGCACGAAAGCACAGGCACAGGCCAGCTACGACCGGATGAGCCGCTCGTACGATCTCTTTGCCGGAAACTTCGAGAAGAGGCTGCGGAATTTGGCCTTGGAGCGGCTGGATGTGTTGAGCGGCGAAGTGGTGCTAGAGATCGGCTTCGGCACGGGGCATAGCTTGGAGCACCTTGCCACGGCGGTTGGTGAGAAGGGCCGCGTGTGCGGGGTAGACCTCTCCGCCGGCATGCTGGAAGTGAGCCGCAAGCGGCTTGAACGCGCAGGGCTCTCCCAAAGAGTCGAGTTGCATTGCGGGGATGCGGCGCAATTGCCCTATCCCGATGAGGACTTTGACGCCGCTTTCATGAGCTTCACCCTGGAGCTCTTCGATACGCCGGAGATCCCGGTCGTGCTCGGCGAGATCTGGCGCGTCCTGAAGCCAGGTGGGAGGTTGGGCGTGGTGAGCCTGTCGCGGGAGGACGGCACTCCACTCATGCTCCGCATCTACGAGTGGCTGCACCAGCGCCTGCCGCAGTACATCGACTGCCGGCCGATATACGTTGCGCAAGCGCTCAATGAGGCTGGGTTCCGGATGTCCCACAGCGAGAACGAGAGCCTCTGGGGTCTGCCTGCCAAGATTGCGGTTGGGGTGAAGGCTGAATAGGCAAGACGGCTCTGCATTCGTAGCGCGGAGGCTTGTCCCCCGCTCCCCTTACTCGAATGCAATGTAAGAGGCTGGATTCCGGCTTTCACCGGAATGACGGACCTTTGGGCTGCGGGGGGACGCGACTGGCATGACCGGACTTCACCTTAGACTGCCCGCTGGCCGCAGGGGCACGAAATATCGTGCTCCTGCACGGGCATGCAATATCGCGGTAATGATGGTTCCGCAGGGCACGGAAATAACGGACTGTTTCCGAGGACTTGATCCGCGTAGCGCGGGGGCTTGTCCCCCGCTCCCCTTACTCGAATGCAGTGCAATTGCTGGATTCCGGCTTTCGCCGGAATGACGGAACTTGGGCTGCGGAGGGACGAGACCGGCATGATCAAACTTCACCTTAGACTTCCCGCTGGCAGTAGGGGCACGATACATCGTGCCCCTACTGCCACGTTGTCTGGGCGTCACGAAGCACATCCAGGGCCGCATTCTCGTGGGCGAAGATGTCGCTGATCTGTGCTTGCATCCGCCCAAAGAGGTCGTTTATCCACGCTTCGTCGCGGGGGAAGCCGGCATCTTCTTCAGGGCGCATGGCTTCCAGCTCTTTGCCGAGGCGCACGATGGTGTCCGCCTGATCGTCGCCCCCCACTCGAATAGCCGCCTCGCGCCGGTCGAGAATGTCGCGGACAGCGGCGAGGGGTTCGACAGCAGGATCGAGGGACATCTCCGCAAGCGCGCGCCATTTCGCGCCGATCGCGCGGTATTCCCTCGCGGCATCTTCGAGCGCCGAAGATCCCAGCACGGCCGCGGCTTCCGAGAGAAAGTCGGCGTACATGCAGCGCAGGGCGGTGCCGTCGCTGCCCTCGTGCATGATGCCCTCGTAGACGGAGACCAGACCGGAGAAGAGGCACTTGCCCCCGGCAAACACGGTGGGCCAGCCCTTGGCATTCTTGGTATCCGTCAGCATGCGCGCCCATTTGCGCACTGTAGGCAGCGCGAACGAGGTGGACTTCGATCCCAGGTATTCGATATTCCCTTGAATGCCGTCTTTGATAGCCGCCGGCAGGTCCATAGACTCCGGCGGAGAAAGCAACAGAAGCCGGTTCTTGAACGAAGGAATGCGCTGGCGGGCGGCGGTGAGCGATGCGCCGGGCACCGTGAACGGCGCCGCGCCTGTGTCATCGATCGTGAACCGGTCCGTTGCGGGATCGTAGCCGCAGGCCGTAACCACCCAACTGAACCAGCCGGTGTCATCGGGGTCGCGGTTGTAGTAGTCGAGCAGTTCACGTTCCAGCCAGAGTATGGCGGGCCTCCCCGCGGCCAAGGCGTCGTGCAACGTCTGCCCCGCTTTCTTCATGCCGCCGGTTTCATGGAATTCCGCAGTCACGCCAATGCGTTCGCACAGCGCGTCCACGTAGCGCACCGGGTAGTTGAACAGGTGCTGCCAGCCGAACACGATGGCGGGACGGTTATGCTCCTTGAACTCCCACAGGATGTAGCACGCGCCCAACCCGCCCCCGATGCCAAACACCATCGCCTCAGTGAAAGGCTCACCCGTGGCCGGATTCTTCACGCCGAGTTGGCGCAGACAATTCGCGATGGTGTTGGTTTCCGGATGAATACCGCCAAAGTGATCGTAGCCGGCAAGAACCGTAGCGCTCATGTATGCTCCTTTTCTGTTGATAGATAATTCTCATGGCTAGGTGTGGCGCAACGTGTGCCACGCCCTTTGGATAGACAATTGTCCGAGACTGGAGAAAGCGCACTCTAAACCGCTCTATAGTCAGCGGTAACAAGCGCTTACTCCGGCAAAGCGGCGACCCACGCCCTGAAAGTGTCGCCACGCTCGAACTCGTGCTGGAACATGCCAAATGACGCGCACCCTGGCGAGAGAATGACGGCGTCGCCGCTGCGGGCCAGTGCGACGGCCTGCTCCAGCGCCTGTGTGATGTCCGCAAAGCGTCCCGCAAACGGCAGGGGCAACGCCGCCGCCAGCCGGTCGGTGGCGCTGCCTTCCAAGAGCACAATGCCCCGGATCGTCTCTTTGTAAAGATCCAGCGCTTGCGCCAGACCCGTGAAGTCCAGCTTCTTGTCCGCGCCACCTAGCAGGAGGACCTTCGGGCCTGGTATCGCCTCAATGCAGGCCACTGTGGCGGTAGGCATGGTGGCGGTGGTGTCGTTGATGAAACGGATGCCGCGCCACTTACGCACCAGTTCCTGCCGGTGCGGCACGCCTTTGAAGTTCCGCACAACCGCGGCGATAGCGCCATCGTTCACGTCCCACTGCCGGGCCGCGGCCCCTGCCGCGGCTATGTTCTCCCGCTGGTGTGCGCCACTCCCCGGCACGCCCGCTTCCCCGGGGATAGAGTCTTGACCGGCAAACCACACTACCTTGCCGGGAGCCCGCGCGCCCATTGCCCGCGTATACGCATTGTCCCGGTTGAGCACAGCCACATCGTTGGGACCCTGGTACCGCACGTTGATCTCCTTGGCGGCGGCGTAGTCGTCCATGCCAGCGTAGCGGTTCAGGTGGTCGGGCAGCACGTTCGTCACCACGGCCAGCGGCGGACTGTACGCATGCGGCACAAATGCCTCCAACTGCCAGCTTGATAGCTCCAGCACCACACGCGTCTCCGCCGTAATTGACCCGAGCTGGCTCAGCATCGAGACGCGCAAGTTGCCGGCGGTAACGACGTGGTAACCGGCGGCGGAGAGCATCTGGGAAAGCACTATGGTAGTCGTGGTCTTACCCTTGGTACCGGTGATGCCTGCTATGAACGCACTTGGGCACGCCTTCACAAAGAGGCTGCTTTCCATTTCAATGCGGGCACCGGCTTCGCGAGCCAACGCCAAATACGGCGAATCCAACGGCACGGCGGGATTGCGCAGCACGAGATCGGCATGGCGAAAGTCCGCGTCCTCATGCCGCCCCAACACGTAACGCAGCGGCAAGCCTTCCAATTCGGCCAATGACGGCTGCAGCGTCCCCTCATCCCGCAAGTCCGTCACGGTTACCACAGCGCCCTGTGCTGCCAGGTACTGTGCCACGCCGACACCGCCGCCATGCAGACCCAGCCCCATGACCACGGCGCGACAGCCGGCGAGGTTTCCCTCGGCACGCTCTAGTCGGTCGCTTGCACGTGCTTGTTCCATTCTCTTCCCACAATACCTATGCGCCCGTCCCTACACGGGCAAAAATCATCACCTGGATTTCACTTGGGAGGTCCTTGCTGAAACTTGCGCTCTAGGCCGGATCGGCCAAACTGCACTCCGCTGGAGTCGGGCCCACCCGGCTCGGATTCTCCCTCACGCTAACCCTCTCCCACTGGGAGAGGGTACCTTCTCGCTGCGGCACGGGTCTTTCTTGTGGGCACCCTGCGGAGAAGGGTAGGGCCGCAGGTACGCAGAATAGTCATCTCGTGTCCAGGCCTGCTTGCCTTTTGATGGGAGTGGTCTAAGAGGTCCTTTGCTACCATTGTACTATGCGGCTTCCGCCACGCGGCGGCGATTGGACGCCGGCTAGTCTGCGCCGTTCGCTTTCTTGAACGAAACGCTTTCTGTATGGCACGTTTCTTCTTCGTCTCAATACCCGCTGCCGGACACGTCCACCCCACGCTTCCCACGGTGCAGGCGCTCATGGCGCGCGGGCACGAGGTTGGATATGCTTCCGGACCTGGCATGGAGCAGACCGTTGCACCGTTAGTCACGCGGTACTTCCCGGCAGGACCGGCCATGACAGCGGAAGAGGCTCAAACGCGCTGGCCGGAGATGGGGCGGCTGCGCGGCAAGCGGCAACTAGACTTCATGGTCAGCGAGGTTTTTTACCCATTTGCCGCCACCGCTGCCCGCGAAGTACTGGCCGCCGTGACGGCATGGCAGCCCGACGTGCTCGTGTTCGATTCCTTCACTCATGTCGCCAGCATCGTGGCGGACATCAGCGGCCTGCCGTGGGCAACGACGACCGTGATCCCCGGGCTGATAGAGAGCAAGGGCGCGCATCCCTTCGGGATTGGATTGCCCTATCCACCAAGTCCGCTTCAGCGCCTGGCAACGCCGCTCTTCTGGCCGCTCCTGCGAATGGCGGCGCGCAGGCACGACCGCCAGTTCAACGCGATCAGGGCCGAATTCGGCTTGCCGCCGGTCCGGGACAGCTTTCTCATGAGCACGCGCTCTCCGTTCTTGGTGCTCGCGCTCATGCCGCCGGAGATCGAATACCCGCGGCGAACCTGGCCGCCCCACGTGCATTTCGTCGGCCCGTCTCTTTGGGACCGCCCGCATGACTATGCAGTGCCGGACTGGCTGGAGACATTGCCAGGAGATCGTCCCCTCGTCTACGCGACCATCGGCACCGTGCAAAGTCTCTACCAGTCTGCGTTCTTTGGGACGCTTTTTGACGCAGCGCGGGGCCTCGACACGGACGTGGTTGTCACCACGGGCGGCAACCCCGCCGACCTGCCCGCGCCGCCCCGCAACGTGCGGGTAGAACGCTATGTGCCGAATAGCCTCATCATTCCCAAGGCACAGATAGTGATGCACCATGGCGGCGCGAGCTCAACGATCGGCACACTGCTGCACGGCAAGCCCGCCGTGGTAGCGCCCTTTGCGCACGACCAGCCGGATAACGCCCAGCGCGTGCGGTGGATCGGAGCGGGTTTGGTGGTAAACCCCTTCACTGACACAAGCACGGCACTGCGGGGAGCAATTGAGGCGGTGCTCGCTTCAACCGCTATGCACGAACGCGCGGCCGCGCTTGGTGAGCAATGGCGGCGATACGATGCCGGCCAAGCCGCCGCAATTTTGCTGGCAAAACTGGCGGAGACGCAGTCGCCGGTAAACCGGAACGGCATACGGCACGCGGAGGGATAGAGGCTTCCGGCCCGGCCTAGGTTTCCAATGCGCCTTCCAAGTAGCGGCGGAAAGCCGCTGGCTCGAAAACGAGCGCATTGATCTCCATTGATGGCAAGCGGTAGGGATCGGCATCTCGTGTGATATACCGCGCGGCATGGGGCGGTCCGCCGTCGGATTCGTCCGGTCCAGGCACGCCGACCAGGTCCGCGTAGCGGGTTGTGCGGCCGTCCACCTGGTACTCCGCGCCGACGATCCACAAGCGCCCGAAACGATAGCGCGCCTTCACCTCGCGCTCGGCAATGCTGCTCCAACTCGTGCCGGTAAAGGCAAAATCCTGGGGGGCAATTCCAAGATGTCGCTCTATCGTCGCGTCGCATTGCGCCAGCTCGATTCGCAGCCGCTCGCCGCTGGGATCGGCCTGGCTAAGCTCCGAGAGATTGGGATGGGTAACCGTATGCGCGCCGATCTGCCAGCCGGCTTCGGCTAGTTCAGCGGCCTCTTCCCAGAGCAAGATCTCTCGCTCCGCGAAGTCCGGCACACCCGTTTGGTACATATCGTCCATCAACCCGGTGTTGATGAAGAGATTGGCCGTGTACCCGTATTCTTCCAGAACCGGGTAAACCTCGTGCCGCATCGACTTCATCGGATGATCGAAGTCGAACATGATCGGACGCTCCGGCAAAGCGCCGCCTTGCCAAAACCATGCGGCCAGGTCGTCGTAGCTGATGGACTGGAAGCCTAGCTCATGCGCGATGGTGACAAGCTGCGCGAAGTGCTCCCGCGTCAAGGGGTTTCGCCGGCCGGGGATTTGGTCGGTGCCATGCGACATCGTAATCGGTATTCTCACGTACGCACGCTCCTCAGTGACGAGGTCTTGCCTCGTTGCTCAGTGTACCGGACGAGTGGCGGTCTCGCTTTCCTACCCTCGCGCTGGCTCCTGACGCTTTGATTTAGGCACAAGAGCGCGTGCTCGCAGCGACCGGCGCTGTCTTGTCCGGGGCGGCGAGCGGGTGCTACAATGCAGGCAAGCCCACAACGTCTTCATGGCCCGCTAGCTCAATTGGCAGAGCAACTGACTCTTAATCAGTGGGTTCGGGGTTCGAGTCCCTGGCGGGTCACCAATTTTCTCTTACTGCGGTCTCTACGTCGTTTAAGTACCCTTTCTCCGGCCGGATGCGGTCCCGACCGCACCTCTTCGCGCTGCCGGTTGCCAGCCGGCGCATCACATTCGACCTGCTCGCCATTTGGCCGTTCGTGTTGATTCATGCTCAGGCCTTTACTCATGGTTGCCAATACCGCCCTGATGGCAGCGGTGTATACTCCTTACAGACGCACGTGAGAGCGATCGTGGTTAAGCGAACGATTCAGCGCCTTGGTGCTGCACCACTTCAGCACTGCCGTCCGGCCGGCACGCTGATGTGCGGAGCTTCCGAGCACAACTGAACCAAATGGAACGAGCGGCCCTTTGCTAATTGACACCCACACGTACATCGGTCATTGGGGCTTCCGCGCCCTCCCCTGGCGCGATGCTGGCGGCTTGCTGCGCGCCATGGACCGCCACGGCATCGACCAAGCGTGGGTATCGTCCGCCAGCGCCATCCTCTACCGCAATTCTCACGCCGCCAACGAGGAACTCCATGCTGAGGTGCGCCGGCACCGTGATCGGTTGGTGCCGTTTGCCGTGATAAATCCCACGTATGTCGACTGGGAACACGATCTGTCGGTTTGCCAAGAGGAATTCGGCTGCCGGGGCGTGCGGCTCTATCCACCCTATCACCGGTACACCTTGGGCGACCCGGCGTGCCGGAAGCTTGTGGAGGCGGCAATTGCCCGCAATCTTGTCATTTCCGTACCCCACTGGGTCGAGGATGACCGCGAGCGGTCGTGGCTGCTCGCGCAACCCGGCATCGTGCCGGTGGCGGACATGGCAGCGCTCGCGCAAGCGCATCCCGACGGGCGCTTTGCTTTTCACTATGGCATCGGCTTCACGGAGACTCCCTTGGGTCAACCCGCTGCCGTCCAGGCCGACTACGGTTTGGACATTTCCCGTCTGCCGGTGTTCGTGAAGGAGGAAGTGCCCAAGCTTCTCGCGTCCGTTGGCGCGGAACGGCTGGTCTTTGGCAGCGGCATGCCCATCACCTCGGTGGAGGTGCCGCTCTATAAGCTTGAAGTCCTCGACGTACCCGCAGCGGTCAAAGAGCAGATTCGTTGGCAGAACGCGACGCGCATACTTGGTGCGTAGACATAGCGAATATCGCACGTATGGGTGTTGCGGTGAGCAGAGCAGGCGTCCTCTTGGGGTTTGTGCTCCCCGTTCGTACTGAGCCCGTCGAAGTTTGAACGGAGAGAACAGAGCGCTAGTACCGCCCCGCCGATCACCTTTCGACAGGCTCAAGGCGAACGGCTGTGCGCACGCTCATACACGCCTGAAGACTTGGCGGGCCAACAGCGTGCGTGACACTCTAGTGCGACACCGAAGATTCGCGAACCGCCCCTACCCTGGCTTTCTGTTGCCGCCGAGACTGCCAACCGGAGGCGCAGTGAATTGAGGCTCTGAAATGGATCCTGCGGAAACGCTCGTCTCATTCGTTGCGGAACTGCGCTACGAGGACCTGCCGTCAGCAACGGTAGCGGCCGTCAAGCGGCAGCTCGCTGATGCGCTCGCCTGCGGTCTTGCCGGTTCAGCCGCGCCCTTAAGCGCGGAAATCGTGGCACTTCACGTGCAGTGGGGCGGTACGCCGGAGGCGACGGTCCTGGTCTACGGCCACCGCCTGCCCGCGCCCACGGCAGCGTGGCTCAACGCCGCCATGATCCATGCCCATGATTTCGACGACTCGCACCGGGCCTCGAATCAACACGTATTCGTCACGCTCCTGCCGGCGGCGCTTGCCGTTGCCGAAAGCTTGGGCGCGCCGATTGCCGGGCGCGACCTCATCACGGCCCTGGCCGGGGCGGCGGAATTGCAGATTCGGCTCGGTCTCGCCGTACTGCCCCACATGCACGTCGGTTGGCTGCCCACGGCAGTCTTTGGCGGTCTGGGCGCGGCGGCGGTCAGCGCCAAACTGCTGGGTCTACAAGAAGAGGGTATTGCAGACGCCGTCGGGCTGGCCTACGCCCAAGCGCAAGGCAACCGCCAGGGGCTCCTGGAAGGCACCACCGCCAAGCGCCTCACCCCGGCCTTCAGCGCGCGGGCGGGCGTGCATGCCGCGGCGCTGGCCGCGATCGGCGTTACCGGTCCGCGCGACCTTACCACCGGCGCTTTTGGTCTGAACGCGCTCTTTGGCAGCGGCAGTGGTGACTCGGCCATTCTCACGGCAGGACTGGGCGAGCGCTTCGCCGTGGACGACATCGCGCTGAAGCCCTACCCCTGCTGCCGGGCGGCGCACCGGCCCATTGACATGGCGCTGGAGGCCAAGGCGCGGTTGCAGCCCTTCGCACCTGCAACCACCGCCGCCGTGGACGTGTGGTTGCATCCCCGCGCGTATGCGCTCATCGGTCAGCCCTTCGCGCTGCGGCAAAACCCGCAGGTGGACGCGCAATTCAGCGTCCAGTGGACGGTAGCCCATGCGCTGCTGCGCGGCGCGCCCGGGTTGGCGGAGTTTGCGCCGGAAGCAGTGCGGGCGGCGACGGATGTGCAAGAATTGGCCGCGACCATCCGGGTCCACCGGCTTCCCAATGCCGCACCCGGCACGCAGGAACGTCTCTCCCTCACCCTCCAAGACGGCCGCCGGGCCGAAGTGAGCCACGCTGAGATCAAAGGCGAGCCGGGCATGCCACTGACGCGGTCCGAGCGGTTGGGAAAATTCCTCGCCTGCGCGGCTTACGCGCACCACCCCATTGGCGCCGGGCCGGCAGAGGATGTCTTTCTTGAGCTCGAACGCTTGGAAGAGAGCGACGATATTCGCCCATTGATCGCGCGGGTATCATCCCTGTCCTGACACTCTGATGCGTCCTCGCCGCCGGAAGAGCCCTGCTTATTTGCTTATCCGGTAAGCGCGTGCGGCGGTGTTTTCGGCCCAGGTATTTGGGTGCTATCCTGTGAATCGCGTGATTTCACATGAGACGGTACTGGCACGTTGACGACAGAATGGTTCCCAAGGTACGGACACTGGCGATTCTGTGATGAGCAAAGGAGTTTACGATGGGCGCACTCGACGGGCGGCGGGCGTTAGTTACCGGCGCGGGCATTGGCATCGGACAGGGCATCGCGCTGGAGCTGGCCCGCCAGGGGGCGGCGGTGGCGGTGCACTACTATGCGGATAGCGTGGCCGGCGGCCGGGAGACGGTGGCCGAGATAGCAAACAGCGGCGGCGTGGCGATACCCATTGAGGCCGACCTGACGGACGTGGCGGCATGCCGCCGGGCCGTGGATGAGGCCGCGGCGGGTCTTGGCGGACTTGACGTGCTCATTAACAATGCCGGCGTCACCGTGGAGACGCCCTTTGCGGACACGACCGAAGCGCACTACAACCTGATGTTCGATCTCAATGTGCGGGGGTACTTCTTCTGCGCGCAGCAGGCGTTGCCCCACATGCTCGCACGTGGGGGCGGCAGTATCGTCAATATTTCGTCCGTGCACGGCTACGCGGGGTATGCGCAGCACGTGGCGTATGCTGGCACGAAAGGCGCGGTGAACGCACTCACCCGCACGCTGGCGGTCGAACTCGCGCCCCACGGCGTCCGGGTCAACACCATCGGACCGGGCCTCATTGAGGTGCCGCGCTACTTCGACAAGCCAGAATACACCACCGAGAAAGGCGCGCGCCAGGTGCCGTGGGGGCGGGTGGGACGTCCCGCCGACATCGGGAAAGTAGCGGCCTTCCTGGCATCAGACGGCGCCGACTTCGTCACCGGACAGGTGATCTACGTAGATGGCGGCACCACGGCGCAGATGGCGCTCACGGCGGTTGAATAAGCCCTCACTGTCGCAGGGACCCGCGTGGTAGTTTGCACGCCAGCGCGGAGGGTCTCTTGGAAAACGCACTCACCGCGGCATGGCGGCCATGATGTCGATGGCGCGTTCGATTTCTTCTTCGCTATTCATGAAGGCAGTGCACAGCCGCACGCCCTCCATGCCGTCGTGCATTAGCGCGCGGCACCACACCTCGTTCTTGTGGAGGTAGGCGGCGAGGTCGGCCCCCGTTACGCCTTCGACACCATAGGCCACGATGCCCGTGTGCCCCTCACCCTCCGGTTCGTAGCAGACCACTTTCGGGTATTTGAGCAATTCGCCGCGCAGCCAGCGCGAGAGGTGCTTGGTGCGGGCCTCAATTGCCTCGATGCCGTGGCCTTCCAGGTATTCCACGGCGACGCCCAGCCCTGCCATGGTGGGAAAGTTCACCGAGCCCATTTCCAGCCGCCGGGGATAGTCCTCCCATTCGATACCGCCGGTATCGAAGTCAATGTGCTTCGCCACGTGGCTGCCGGTCCAGGAAATGTCCAGCACCTCCCGCATGCGTTCGGCCACGTAGAAGCAGCCGCTGCCGTAAGGCCCCAGCATCCACTTATAGCCGAGCACGGCGTAGAAGTCGGGATCGATGGCGCTGATATCCACCTTGAGCTGGCCGACGGCCTGTCCGCCGTCCAGGTAGACGTACGCGCCCTGTTCCCGCGCCAGGCGGCACATCTCGGCCACCGGGAGCTCCGTACCGCGGTCCTGCATCACGTGGCTCAGGGCAACGAGCTTCGTGCGCGGCGAGAGCAGCGCCGCGAAATTGTCGAGGCTCTCCTGCGGCGTCGCCCCCACCCGCATGTGGTGGATCACTGCGCCGTAGCGCTTGCGGGCAATATTGTAGAGCGGCAGCCAGAGCGCGTCGTCTTCCTCATTGCTCGTAATGATCTCGTCACCCGGCGTAAACGGCAGGCCGGACACGACTAGGCTGACGCTAGTGGAGACGTTGTTGACCATGGTGATCGTAGCGGCGGGAACGTTGAAAAACCGCGCCAGCGCCTCCCGCGTGCGCTGTTTGTGCAAGAAGCGTTCATCGCGGCGGCTCTGCAGCCACGGTCCTTGCTCGAAGAAGAACTGCCACCGATCCATTACTTCTTCAAGAACGGGCCGGGCGTTCATCCCTATGCCCGCCATGTGCAAATAGATGCCGTGTTGCAGCGCGGGAAAGTCCTCCCGAATGCGCGGAATGTCCAACATGCCTTGGTCCTCTTGTGTTTTTATGCCGCCCGGATCGTATGCTGCGTAGTCCTGTCGACAGCCGCCTACCCTGATCCGCCGGGCCGGTCGTAGTTAGTCTCTTCCGCCACAACCCTGCTCTTGGCCAGGGCGGCCTGCATCTCATCAACCGTGAGCAGCCGTGTGGTCTTTACGGACTTGACGTGTCCCGGCGCGATGGCGGCAATCACGGCCGCCGCGGCTGTAACGCCGTCGGGAGCCTCGAAAATCACGACCCCATCGTAGTCGCCAAAGGCATAGTATACGGCGATCAGGCGGCCGCCGAGACTCTCCAGCAGCGGCGTAATGGCGTCCCGCCGGTCTTCCGGATTCTCGGCCAGTTGATTCCAGGTTTCCGCCCCGTAGGAGAACTGCGACATGAATATTGCCATCGCACACTATTCCTTTCTTTGATTGCACTACCTGCGCTCTACTTGTTTGAAAACGATAGGACTATCCAGCTTAGGCGGGCAGGCCGCAAGGGTGCGCCGACTTGGCGACTAACCTCAATCTTTGCCTGTGGATAACAGTCGATCGGCCAACCAAGATACTGCAATCTGCCCTGCGAACGGTCCACACTTAGTATATCCCTTCGGCTTCGTCTCGTTCGCCTGCGGCCGTCTTGGGAGCCCCCGCAATTGAGCCGTCATTCCCGCGCACGCGGGAATCCATCTTAGATCTTCAGCGATGGTGTTCTTCCAACTCAATGAATGCAAGACAGGGCACCCAGTTACATGTCCGCAAGACTCTACACCCGTCCCTCTCCTTGGACTCCGGCCCCTGATCGGTCCATATTTCGTATTGAGTACGGGGCTGGCCTTTTGCCGGGGTGACGGCCTTCCCATTGCCAACGCTTTTCCCGTCATTCCCGCGCACGCGGGAATCCATCTTAGATCTTCAGCGATGGTGTTCTTCCAACTCAATGAATGCAAGACAGGGCACCCAGTTACATGTCCGCAAGACTCTACACCCGTCCCTCTCCTTGGACTCCGGCCCCTGATCGGTCCATATTTCGTATTGAGTACGGGGCTGGCCTTTTGCCGGGGTGACGGCCTTCCCATTGCCAACGCTTTTCCCGTCATTCCCGCGCACGCGGGAATCCATCTTAGATCTTCAGCGATGGTGTTCTTCCAACTCAATGAATGCAAGACAGGGCACCCACTTTCATGTCCGAAAGTCTCGGCACCCGCCCCTCCTCCGAGACTCCGGCCTCTGCCGGAGTGACGGACGGACAGATCGGCGCGTAACCGCTTGCCAATTGCCCGGGAACCGCGACGCCAAGCCGCATCGTACATCGGCCAGACTCCGTACTTCAGTGTCCTGGGAGTCAAAAAGCGTTGGACAGCGTCCCATCAAGCCTTGTGTGGTTCTTGCGACGCCAAAGGGCGGGACGGCGCTTTCAGGAAACTCGCCTGATCGCCCGCGCCAGCGCGTCCGCATTGCGCTGGTGAAAGCCCTGTTCGCGCGCGCTGACCCCCGTGATCATGAGGCGGGGCATCAGCGACTCCGCCACCGGACACCACCCCCGACGGTACGGCAGCGGCTGTGACTGCGGGTCGCGGCTCACGCCGTAACCGCCGCCCAGGCTGAAGACGGGGTGCAGATAAGCCGGCACGCCCACGTAGCCGAAACTGAAGTTGGCTTCCTCCGCGGCGCACGCCGCCTTGAATTCTTCCAGCGAGGGTCCGCCCGGCCGCGGCGCAAAGGCGGCTACCCAGAGATGGTAGGCATGGTTGCTGTCCGGGTTCGCCTGCTGGGGCGCCAGCCAGGCACAGCCTTCCGCCGCATGCGCATAGAGCTGGGCGCAGGCGCGGTCAGCGGCCACGTAGCCGCGCGCGCGGCCCAACTGCACCCGCGCCACGGCGGCAGTCATTTCGGTCATGCGGAAATTGTGGGCGATGCGCGTCGGCGCGGCGCCGAACGTCACGATGGCGCGCACCTGTTCGGCGAGGTAGGGATCGTTGGTAACCGCAATGCCGCCATCGCCGGTGCTCAGGTGTTTGGACGACTGAAAGCTGAAGACGCCTATGGAACCGAGCGTCCCCGCGTTGCGTCCTTGATACTCGCCGAACAGCACGTGGGCGCAGTCTTCAATGACCGGCAGCTTGTGGGCGTCCGCCACTGCCCGAATGTCTGCCATGTCAGCCGGTTCGCCCCAGTGGTGCGTTACGACGATGGCCTTGGTGCGCCGCGTGATGCGCTCGGCTAGCGAGGCGGGGTCCATATTGTGGGTGTGTTCATGCACGTCCGCGAAGACGGGCATGGCCCCGGTGTAGAGCACTGCCAGACCGCCAAAGAGCACCAGCGGATCACAGACCACCTCGTCGCCGGCGCCGACACCCGCCGCCCACAGGGCCGCGTGCAGTCCGCCCATGGCGGAATTGCAGGAAATCGCATGGTTCGCTCCCAGCGCCGCCGCAAACTCCTCTTCCAGCGCCACCGCTTCCGCCCCGGCGCTGAGCACACCCGACTCCAGCACCCGCGTCACCGCGGCAATATCCTCCGCGTCGAATATCTTGTTGCTCATTGGTGTCTGCCCTCTCACGCGCCTGGCCGCATTGCCGAGTACTTTGGTCTCTTGATGATACTGTATCTCTTTGATTGGGACTTTCTAGCCGTCTAGATGTCTAGTGCCGGATTCTTGCGCCGATATTACGTAGAGGCACGATATATCGTGCCCCTACACAGCCCGTGCAATTCATGAGGCCGGATCAACCCTCACCCCGGCCCTCTCCCACACTTGGGAGAGGGGGACTAATGCGAGGCGTCGGGCAAACACGATTGGGCAATCTCGAACGGGGAATCTCGTTGAGGGAAAGCCGGTCGCCAAGCCACAGGCGGGTCTACTCGACGATCACCGCTTCTTGCTGGCCGGCGCGGATGTCGCGGATTTGGTCGCGGAGCAGCGCGGCGCGCTCGAAGTCCAGGTCTTTCGCCGCCTTGCGCATCTGTTTCTCGAGTTCCTTGATGAGCTTCATCGATTCCTTGGCTGAGAGCGGCTTGTGCTCCGCCTGGTAGCTGGATTCCTCTTCCGCCACGGCGCGAATGGTGTCGGTGATGTCGCGGATGGCCTTGTTGATGCTTTCCGGTTTGATGCCGTGCTGGTCGTTGAAGGCGAGCTGCTTGTCGCGGCGGCGGTAGGTCTCATCGATAGCGCGGCGCATGGAATCGGTGACGTTGTCGGCATAGAGCACCACGTGGCCGTGGATGTGGCGGGCGGCGCGGCCGATGGTCTGCACCAGTGAGGTCTCGCTGCGCAGGTAACCTTCTTTGTCGGCGTCGAGAATCGCCACCAACGAAACTTCCGGCAGGTCCAGACCCTCGCGCAGCAGGTTGATGCCCACCACCACGTCATAGACGCCCAACCGCAAGTCGCGCAGGATTTCCACGCGTTCGAGAGTATCGATTTCCGAGTGGAGATAGTGCACCTTGATGCCAATCTCGTTGAGGTAGTCGGCGAGTTGCTCGGCCATGCGCTTGGTGAGTGTTGTTACTAATACCCGTTCGTGCCGCTCCACCCGCTGGCGGATTTGGCTGACGAGATGGTCTATCTGTCCGGCGGTGGGTTGAATCTCGATGGAGGGGTCCACCAAGCCGGTGGGACGAATAATCTGCTCCACCACCTGGCTGCTCCGTTCGCGCTCGTACATGCTCGGCGTGGCAGACACGAAGATCACCTGGTTGAGCCGTTGCTCGAGCTCCTGGAACATAAGCGGCCGGTTGTCCAGCGCGCTCGGCAGGCGAAATCCATAATCCACCAACACCTGCTTGCGGGAGCGGTCCCCGGCGTACATGCCGCGCAGTTGCGGCACGGCCACGTGGGACTCATCGATGAACATCAGGAAGTCTTTGGGAAAGTAGTCCAGCAGCGTCCACGAAGGATCGCCGGCGCTGCGCCCGTCGAGGTGGCGGCTGTAGTTCTCGATGCCCTTGCAGTGGCCGGTTTCGCGCAGCATTTCCAGATCAAAGTGCGTGCGTTGCTGCAAGCGCTGGACTTCGAGCAGCTTCCCCTCGCGTTCGAGCTCCGCAATGCGCTCATCGAGCTCAACCTCGATGCCCTTGACGGCCGCTTCAATGCGGTCCGTCGGCGTTACGAAGTGGCTTGCCGGGTAGATGTTGATGGCCTGGCGCTGATCGAGGATTTCACCCGTGAGGGGATCGATCTCGATGATGCGGTCCACTTCATCGCCAAAGAAGTCAATGCGGATCGCCGTATCGCCATAGGCGGGAAAGATGTCGAGCACGTCGCCTTTCACACGGTACGTGCCGCGCTTGAAGTCCATGTTGTTACGCTCATATTGGATGTCATTTAAGTGGCGCAGGACATTCTGGCGGCGGTATTGCTCACCAACGTTGAGCGTGACGACCACCTGGCCGTAGTCGTGGGGCGAGCCCATGCCGTATATGCACGAGACACTGGCGACGATGATAACGTCCGGCCGCTCCAGCAGAGACCGTGTCGCCGAGAGCCGGAGTTTTTCCACCTCTTCGTTGACGTCGGAGTCTTTTTCTATGTACGTATCGGTGCGGGGGAGGTAGGCTTCCGGTTGGTAGTAGTCGTAGTAGGAGACGAAGTACTCGACTGCGTTTTCGGGAAAGAAGTCGCGAAATTCGGAGAAGAGCTGCGCGGCCAGGGTCTTATTCGGCGCAAGGACGAGCGCGGGCTTCTGGATAGATTGGATGACCCGCGCCATGGTGAGGGTCTTGCCGGACCCGGTGACGCCCAGGAGAGTTTGAAAGGGATAGGACTCGTGGCACCCGTCGATCAATTGGCCGATGGCTTCCGGCTGATCGCCCCGCGGCTCTAAATCTGTGACCATGTGAAACGGAGGCACGGACTCTCTCCCAAATGGCATGTGGCGGGCAATTGAGGTCAGGCGCTGACTACGCATGGGGCGACGGGCAGTTGTGCGCACTGCTCCGTGTATGATACCATGGCTTTCGATTCCTCAGTGAAGAGAGGTGATAGTTTCGTGCCCAAAATGAAGACACACAAGAGCACGCGCAAGCGCTTCAAGGTGAGCGGCACCGGCAAGCTGATGCGGCCGAAAGGGAGCATGAACCACTTGCGCCGTAAGAAGCAACCGCGCACGTTGCGTATGACAACGCATTACTTCGAATCGCCCGACGGCGAACGGAAGCGCGTGAAGACTCTCCTTCCCGGCGCGGGGATTAAATAAGTGCCAATCGCTGCCGTTCGTCCTGAGCCTGTCGAAGGATGAACGGGCGGGAGAGTGCACCTGAAACGAGACCGCAGAGCAACGACGGACAGTAGCGCGGGGGCTTGTCCCCCGCCGTTCACGCTAGAGACCGTTAAGAGACGAGAATAAGCGTAAAGAGTACCAAAGAGTAGAGAGACCATGCCACGAGTAAAACGCGGCGTCACCTCGCACAAACGCCACAAGAAAATACTGAAGCGAGCCTCAGGCTATTGGGGCGGGCGCAGCCGCCTGTACAAGACGGCAAATGAAGCGGTGATGCGCGGCATGGCCTTCGCCTACCGCCACCGCCGCACCCGCAAACGCGAAATGCGCCGCCTCTGGATTGTGCGTATCAACGCCGCCGCCCGCCAAAACGGGCTCTCTTACAGCGCCTTCATGCACGGCCTCCGCGAAGCCAACGTCACCCTGGACCGCAAAATCCTGGCACAACTCGCCGTGGAAGACAGCGCGGCCTTTAGCGAGCTTGCAAGCGTTGCCAAGGGCGCCCTGCCGGCCGCTTCGTAAGCGCATATCCGCCACCCCGTGGTGGTGAAGTCTCAGGCGGAGACGAGCCTTCCGGGAGGCGTGGCGTGTATGCAATCAGACCTCCGAGCGCAATTTCTCGATGTCGTCCTCGGGCATGAAACCATCCGTGTGCTAGTGGAACGGTTGGCGGAACTCGATCTGCCGGATGCATACCTTGCCGCGGGCTCCCTCTGCCAGACTGTTTGGAACCATGTAAGCGGCTTTCCGCCGGGTCACGGCATCACCGACTACGATGTCCTCTACTGCGACCTCGACGACCTCAGTTGGGAGGGAGAGGACCGGATAATACGGCGTTGCGCAACGGACTTCGCCGACCTCGGTGTCGATGTCGAAGTGCGCAATCAAGCCCGCGTCCACCTCTGGTATCCCGCAAAGTTCGGCGTTCCCCGCCAGCCGCTCCTCAGTACGAGAAGCGGCATCGATAGCTTCCTCCATTGCTGTTCGGCCCTGGGACTGCGCCAAACGCCCGGCGGCTACGACGTGTACGCCCCTTTCGGCTTTGACGATGTATTCGGGATGGTCGTCCGTCCCAACTATGTGGACGACCTGCCTGGTCGTTTTCTTAACTTGCCGGGACGGTACGAGGAGAAGGCCGACCGCTGGCGCCGGACCTGGCCTGGCGTCGTGGTTGTGCCGTGGAGCCCTCCGGATCGGAACTAAGGGAAGAGTACTGCAGAGGATGCCGTGGGGCATTCCCTGGGGGCTTCACTTCAAATCACCTTGGCTCGCGGGGCCAAGCGCGAGCTGGGGCAACGCCTAAGCAACCCTCACCGCACCCAGCCACCGTCGGTTTGTTCTCTCGGCGCGACAGGACTCTCTGTGCACGCGCCTATGGTAAGCTGGCCCCAAGTGACACCTGATAGAAGGCATCCCACATGAACTTGCGGTCTTTACTCTACTTGGTGGCGCGGCTGCTCGGCGACGTGAATGCCGTGCGCAGAGGGCGTATCGGTCAGCGCATTGTGCGGCGGCTGGCGGGCAGGGCTACCGGTCGTGCGTTGCGTAGAATGCTGCGCTAATTCAGGAACGCATCACCACGGCTGCCGCTCCGCTGAAATTGGTCGATCCGGTGGAATCTGGGAACTTAGGGCGATGCTGAGCGGTTGCCGCTTAGGCGCAGTCCACGTATCACGGTCCTCTTTTCTTTCTATCGTGTCCTCACGCGCTCTGCACGCTTTCTTCAAGCACGTGCTTGATCCACTCATTGATGCTCATGCCGCTCTGAGCCGCTGAGACCGCCACGCGCTGATGCAGGTCCGACCCGAGCCGCAGATTAAGCTTGCCGGAGAATGGCGGCCGGGGCTCGATTCCTGCTTCTTTACAGGCACTAAGGTATTCGTCCACGGATAGGCGGAACTCTGCACGCAGTCCCGCCACATCGGTTGCCTCGAAGGTGGCGATGGGATAGTCACCGCTGTTCACAACTCTGCCGTGCAGCAGACCGACAGAATCATCGAATTCGACGGTGGCAAGATAGCCCTTGTACTCCATCACGGCTCAACTCCTAATGACGCAAGAAACGCGGCAACATCCCTTACAGTCGCTTTTCCTGTCTCTGGCCGCGGGTGTGGACGATGAACGATCATCACCCTGTCTGTAGCAACCAGGCGCACCCGCGACCCTGACCCCTCTGAGACCTCCACGCCGACCGCCGCTAACATACGCTTGATGTCCACCCGCTTGATATCGGAAGGCGTGGGCCTTGTGAGGACTTGCTCTAAGGTGCGCCGATGCTTTCTCCTCATATCCGAACATGGTACCACAATGCAGTACCATCTATGCAAGGAGGAGGGTAGTTTGGTTTGGCTGCTGCTACCCCTTCACTCGACAGTCTGTTTCCGAGAGACCTAGGGCTGAGAGCAAAACTGAAGCGGCACCGTCAATTAGACCTCATACGCAAGTTCCCCGACTCTCGCTTAGGCGCGCATTGAAGCAAGTCAGTGCCAGCATTGTCTATGCATTGCCGCCCCAATCTAGCAAAGACGATGTGATAAACTCCCTACCGGGATGGTATGGGATTGCGGAGTATACAGGGAATTCCGACAACTGCTCTACTGGCTGGCCCGGCTCCTCGGCGACGTGAATGCCGTGCGCAGAGGGCGAATCAGACAGCGCATTGCGCGTCGCGTGGCAGGCAGGGCGGCCGGTCCCGCCTTGCGCAAGACGCTGCGCTAGTGTAGGCGCGTCTTGTCTGTTCCTCGTCCACACAACCCGGTTTCTGTATGAGTGTCTATTGCAGCGATGACGGTAGGCGCTTGAAACGCGTGTGTGGCGCAAGGACCCCACGGCGGCGAGGTTGTGGAGTTAGCGTAGGGTCGCTTCCGCGAAGAACCTGTTCCGTAGTCCATGCGAGACCGGAGTTCTTCTATCTACATGAGAAAGATGGAGCCTAATGAGTCTTGTACGCAGGGTTCCAGGCTTCCGACCGGGCGCACGCTGGAAGCAGGTAGTCGCGAGTCTCGTTCTTGTCGCTCTTGGTAGTGCCTGCGTGAGTTTGCCTACCTGTGGAGGAAACGGCGAGAGCGGGCAGGCGGCTGTTGCCCCGCCCACAGCCAGTGTGGAGCCTACGTCCACCCCTGTGCTGATCGCAACGATTACGGTTCCGGTGAGAGCGACTGCTACGCCGCTTCCCACGAAAACACCATCGCCGGTTCTTGTGCCGACAGTCAAGCCCTCGCCGCTACCTTCACCTTCTCCCCTGCCAACCGTAGTCCCGTCGCCCTTGCCCACTCCTTCCGCTGTCCCTACCGCCACTCCTTCACCTATCCCCCCGCCTTCCCCGGCTCCTACCGTTGCGCCAACTCCTACCCCATCTCCCGCTCCACCGCCTCCGGCCACGCCTTCACCAATACCGGCTCCCACCGCAACGCCGCAGCGTGACTTCGACGCGCAGCAGTACATCGGCAAAGGGGACGAGTATAACTGCGGTGACTTCGAGTACCAGTGGCAGGCCCAGGCCGTGCTGGAAGCGGACAAGTCGGACCCAAACAGACTGGATAGAGACAAAGACGGCACCGCGTGCGAGAGCTTGAAGTAGGGCGAGCTACGACGCATTCTTGCCGAGAGTGCGGACTTCACCCTAGCGGTCGCAGCATGCGCAGGGGAAGAGTTCAGAAGCAAGTCGAATTGACGATTGAGCCATACGATATGATGTATGTAGGCCGTAATGTGTGCCATTCAGAGGTGCAATATGTCGACAAGAAACGATGTCGTCTCATTGAAGCTAGATGGTGAAGTACCATTCCCAGACTTCGCCAGGGCCATCAGCGAATTGAACGAATTGCTGAAAACCCTTAGCTCTGAGATTACGGGTAGTGCTGCTTCCGTAGAGTGGAAAGTCATTGAACTTTCCGCTTCAAGCGCGGTGACGACTCTGCGGGGCACTTCCGATGACCCAAAGGACGTTCCGTCGATTACGGCCGCCTACTCCATCGTCGGCCAAGCTCTAGAGGATCACTCCGAGATACCATACTCCGAGGATATCCGCAGGCACGCCCTTTCAATTGCCTCTCTCGTCAATGGCGAGATTACTGCTATTCACTTCAGCACACCAAGGGCGCAGCATATTGTTCGCGAGCCACCTAGACGGGAACAGAAACCAGTGCCTGTAGATGCGTTTGGGGCAATAGAAGGACGGATACGGACACTATCCGACCGTCAGAACCTCAAATTCACGCTGTATGAGAGTCTATTTGACGCCCCCGTCATCTGTTACCTTTCTCTTGAACACGCCGATCAGGCAGCTCGGCTCTGGCGTAAGCGGGTAATTGTCGAGGGGCTGATCCGGCGCGACCCAAAGACCGGCATTCCTACCCAAATCAGGAGCATCCGCGCAATCAATGAGATTCCTTCTGCCGCTCCTGGCTCCTATCGTGAGGCACGGGGGGCTTTGCGAAACGTCGCCAATTCTTAGGGGTCGAAGTGGCAGATCTTCCAACCTATATATACTGGGACGCTAATTGTTTCTTGCATTACATCAATGAATCATCAGAGAGTATTGATACGTTGCAAGGGATTCTGAGCGAAGTAGAGCAGAGCGAGGGGAAGCGCAAGATTGTCACCTCTATGCTGTCAATAGTAGAGGTGGCACACTCGGGACAAGAACTGATAAACCGCACACTCGACGAATCAACTCTTAATAGGATTGATCGGATTTTCTATGACAGCAGTGTAGTGTTGCTCGTGGAATTCAGCCCGTTCATAGCGGAACAAGCCCGCGAAATAATGAGACTTGGTCTGGAGAAGAGCCTAAAGCGAGATCCACGCGACTGCATACATCTTGCGACCGCTAAATACATGAAAGTGAGCGAGGCTCACACCTATGACAGAGCGCTTTGGGCCTATTCAGACCATCTTGGGATCAGAGTCTGCCAGCCGCGTGTCCAAGAACCACGCCTCTTCTAGGCCAGAACTGCGGCAGCAGTCCTAACTGGTCGTATCTCGCTCCTGTACCGTCCTTAGCGCATTCCGGGCGCGGTCGAGGATTTCGCCAACGTCCTCATCGGTGTGGGCGAGGGAGAAGTAGAGCTTTTCGCCGGGGTTGGTGAGGATGCCGGACCGGAGCAGTTCTTGGGCGAAGGCGATGCGTTTGTCGTTGTCGGTCTGCAGGCAGTCTCGGTAGCTGCGCAGTTCTCCTTCGCCGAAGAAGACCTGGAGCAGCGGCCCCGCGCCGATGGCCTGCAGCGGTTCGCCAAATTCCCGGCCGAGGTCTTCCAGACCCGACCGCACCTGATCGCCGATTTCCTGCAGACGCGCAAAGCTGCCCTCTTCCTGCAGCACGCCCAGGGTGGCCAGGCCGGCCACGGCGCTCAGGGGATTGCCGCTGAACGTACCGCCCATCCAGACGTAGCGCGGCGTGCCGCGGATCGCCGACGACACGACTTCCATGATCTCGGCGGATCCCGCCACTGCCGCCTGCGGATAGCCGCCGCCCAGCGCTTTGCCAAGCACCGCCAGATCCGGCTCCACGCCGTAGTATTCCTGCGCGCCGCCCCACGCCAGCCGGAAGCCGGTGACGATCTCGTCGAAGATGAGCAGCGCCCCCGCCTCGTGGGCGAGGTCGCGCACGGCAGCCAGGAAGCCCGGCTCGGGATTGAGCGCCCGCTGCAGCGGCTCCATGATGATAGCCGCCAGGTCGTCGGCGTGCTGGTGTACCAAGTCGCGGGTCAGGTCGAGGTTGTTGAATTCCGATATGAGGACCTGCTCCTGCACCTGTGCCGGGATGCCGCTGCTGTCCGGTATGCCGTGGGGATAGTCGCTGGTGCGCGGCGGCGCGGTGCTCAGGGTGGCGTAGTCGTTGCCGCCGTGCAGCGCGCCTTCGAACTTCAGCACCTTGTTGCGGCCGGTGTAGGCCCGCGCGATGCGCACGGCGTAGAATGTCGCCTCGGTGCCGGTGCTCACAAAGCGGATCTGCTCGGCGCAGGGCACGGCAGCCACCACGGTTTCCGCTAAGCGGATTGCCGGTTCGTTCAGCAGAAAGTACGTGGCGCCCTTGGCTACCTGCTCCTGCACCGCTGCCACCACCGCCGGATGGGCGTGCCCGATGACGACCGGCCCCGATCCCAGGATGCAGTCAATATACTCCCGTCCGGTCATGTCCCACACGTGGCTGCCGCGTCCATGGGTGACCACAATCTGGTACTCATCCGGTAGCCGCCACAGCCCCGATGAGCCGCCGGGAAAAAGCTGCCGGCTGCCCGCCAAGAGTTCCTTCTGGGTATCCGCCATTGACACGGGATTCATAAAAACGCTTCCTTACTCCAATTGCGGTTGCTTTCGGGCACTTGTCGTTTGCGTAGAAATCGGCAATTGCGCATGGCTCTTGCACAGATGCCGAGAATCCGGGGCCGTTTTCCGACCATCCGGGGATGTGTCTGCGCAAGGTATCTTACCATGCCGGTTTCAAGAGCCGGATTCTCGCCACACCGTCTCACTTAGATGGCGCGAGAATGGACTCTGTGACATGCGTCCACTCCCCGCTCCAACACAGTGCAAGCGCTCCGCATCGAAGCTAAGCGAGCACCTCATCGGCGTGGGCAAAAACCGACGGAATCCCGCCGGTATGCACGAAGACGACGCGTTCACCCTGCTTGAAAGTGCCTTTGCGTACCAGGTCGATGAGGCCGGACATGGCCTTGCCTGTGTACGTCAGGTCGAGCAGAATGCCCTCGGTGCGGGCGACGGTGTGCACGGCCTCGCGGCCCGCGGCGGTGGTGACGCCGTGCCCCGCGCCATAGTATTCCTCGCGCACGTCCACCTCGTCCGGCGTTAAGCCGCAGGGGAGGCCGTAGTAGTTTGCCGCGTTCTGGGAGAGGGCGGCGATGCGTTCGCGCTGCGGGGGATTCTGCGGGCGGATGGAGATGCCGGTGACGTGATACGGCAGGCCCAGCGCCTGCACCGTGGCGGCAATGCCGGTATGGGTGGAGCCTGAACCGGAGGTCACGACGATGGTTGTCGGCTGTGCCGGCAGGCGCTCCAGTTGCTCATGCAGCTCCAGCATGCCGCTCAGATAGCCCGCCACAGACTTGACCGCCAGTGCGGGGTATTTGTTCGTGAAACGGAAAGGCCGCCTGCCCTGCGCCTTGAGTGCCGCCACGCGTTCGTCGATGATGGTCTGCACGCCCACGTCGTCGGCGTCCGGCGCGATCTCCACGTGGGCGCCGAAGAGGTGATCGAGCAGCAGGTTGCCCTGCACGTCCGCCCGGTGCTTCAGCGCACCCAGCACCAGGTAGCACTCCAGCCCGAGTTTCGCCGCGGCCGCCGCGGTCTGTCGGCACTGGTTCGACTGGGGATACGCGCCAGTGATGATGCAGTCCGCACCGACCGCAATGGCTTCGCCAAAGATGAACTCCAGATTGCGGGTCTTGTTGCCGCCGAAAGCCAAGCCGGTCAGGTCGTCGCGCTTGATATAAATATCGGGACCGCCAAGCCGGGCTGTGAGGCGCGGGCAGAAGTCGAGCGGTGTGGGGAGATTAGCCAATTGCGCCCGCGGCAGGGCGTCAAGGATTCGGCGAAAGGACGCCGGTGTCATAATCGTCTGTTGCTCAATCGGCATGCGCAGCACCTCTTGGGCGTGATGGATAGCACGTCTAACCGCACGTCCTCCGTCAAATAGTCTCCCGGAAAGAAGAGACCCTCCCGATCGTTTACGCCCACACGATCCCTCAGACGCTGCGGGGAGCTCTTGGCTACAAACTCGAAAACTTTGCTCTCGTCACGAAACAACGATACCGCTTAATCGTGACGGGGCTAGGAATGGCCGGCGCGGCGTGGTCCCTGCAGGAGAGGCATAGAATTGGTTTTGCAAGAAACACGGCAAAACGCCTACGCTTGCCCCGATGAGGTCGTGCATCGCGGAATCACTGGATTCCGGCTTTCGCCGGAATGACGGATCGAAGAGCAACCCTTGCTGGAATGGCGGATCGAAGAGCTACCCTTGCCGGAATCACAGAGCGAAGAGTTACCTCAAACGAAGCCTCCGATCCTGCCACCGTGCGGCGCGAAAGGCGGCGATAGACTTTGGGTGCGCCCCGAATCAAGGGCCCGCAAGAACTCTACGAGGAAGTCTCCACCGCAACCGCCAGGAGCTCGGCTTCGATTTGCTCCAGCCGTTCCCGCACGCGGCGTGACCGCTCGCTGAACTGGTCCCGGAGTTCCGCCACTTGGCGCATGCGGCCGTCCAGCACGTCCACCTGCTGCTCCAGGATTTCCAGCCCCTTGCGCAGGGAATCCCGTTTGGTTTCCAGGTCGGAGGCTTGCTTACTCTCCTGCCGCAGGAGCTTTAGCGACTCCATCGCCTCCACCACCTGCTTGATTTCGCGCAGCGAGAAGCCCAGCAGGCGCTTTAGCTGGACTATGCTCTCCAAGCGGTCAATATCCGACGCCGAATAAAGGCGAAAGCCGCCTTCCATGCGCGAGGGCGGCTCCAGCAAGCCGATCTCCTCGTAATACCGGAGCGTACGTGGTGTAAGGCTGAGTTGCTCCGCTACCTCACCTATCTGTAGATAGCGTTCCGCAGACATAGTCAATCCTTAGCGGTTCCCCCAATGAACGATCGCACCATCTCTGTTCGCGCCGCGCACCGTTGCCGGCTGCGCCCCGCGTCATTCCCGCCCGCGCCACGCGACACTTGTGTCTACGCCGCGCGACGATTTTGGTTGCGCATTAATCATAGGGCGCAGTTTCCGTTAAAGTCAACGACCAGCCAGCGGTCTACGAATCCAGTCCTCCCAGATTGCGAAAGGGCTGCGGCAGCCGTCGTATCGTGCCATCTTCAAAGCGGGCGATCTGCGGATCGCTGCCGTGCAGATAGACGGGCCAGACCTTGAAGAAGTTGCCGCCGAGCAGGGCCGCGTCGCCGGCCGCGATCTGGTACACCAGCGCCCGCCGCGGCGTATCGCTGTTGTTGGGGTGGGTGTAGTGCAGCAAGTTGGCGTGATGAATGGTCATGCTGCCGGCGGGACCCTCCAGGTCGAACAGATTGCCGCGGGCGACGTCGGCGGCGTAGTCGTCAGCGTTAGTGCAACGGCTCACGAAAGCGCCATTTGCATCGTGGTGGCTAACGGGACCGCGCTTGTGGCTACCGGGTATGGCCTGCAACGCGCCGTTCTGCACCGTGGTGTCGTCGAGCAAGAACGTCACCGCGAGCACGTCGTAATTGGTCAAAGGGTGGAAGGGGTAGTCCTGATGCCAAGCCACGGCGCCTTCGCCTTTGGCGATGGGTTTCCAGTGGACCCGCGCCTGGATTAGATGCAGGTTCTCGCCGATAATCTGCACCGACGCGCCGATAAGCGCCGGATGATGTGCCGCTGCCATGAATGCTTCCTGCAGGAAGATCACGTCGTGGATGGCAACCGTGCGCTCAGCGCCGCCCCGTTGGAGCCGCTCCTCGTCCAGCGCATCGGCGGCTGCGCGCACCGCTGCCAGCTCCTCTGCCGTTAACACGTTGGGGAGCACCAGGTAGCCATTCTTATGGTAGAGCGCTACCTGGTCGTCGCTCAGATAGGGTTTCGCGCTTACTTCCCGTCCGGTCATTGCACCATCCTTATTCTTGTGTACTATTGACGTGGCGTTCCGTTCTGTCAAGCATGCGCCGGGCAGTGCTCGAAAACGCCTTTGGTATACTGAGAAAAACATGCGGCACTGGAGGTCGGCGCAATGGCAGAGACCGTAACCGTTACCCTGCGGCTCTTCGCCATGTTTCGCGAGGCCCTGGGCAGCAGCACCCTCACGCAAGAGGTACCCGCCGGCACGACCGTTGGGCAGGTGCTCGACCGGCTCATTGCCGAAAACCCGGGGCTGGCCGGCGCAAGAGCGGCGGTCTCGTTTTCGGTAAACCGCGCCTATGCCTCAGCGAATACGGAACTGCATGCCGGCGACGAAGTGGCCTTCATCCCGCCGGTCAGCGGCGGCGGCCCGCTTGTCCGGACATAGTCTCTTGAAGACCCCTAAACACGGAGCAATGAAGCAATGTCCATGGTAAAGGCTACGGCCACGACCGCGGCCGAGAAGATCGAGTCCGGTCATTTTCGGATCCTCGAGCGGCCGATCACGGCGGATGAACTGATCCCCCACGTGCTCACCGACGCGTACGGCGCGGTGGCGACATTTTCCGGTACGGTGCGCAACCACGCGCGGGGCAAGCACGTCACCGGCCTCAGCTACGAGGCCTACCCGGAGATGGCCGAGGCGGAGATGCGCAAGATCGCGGCAGAAGTCTACGCGCAATGGCCGGATTGCCTGGTAGCCATGTTGCACCGCATCGGCAAGCTGGAGATCGGCGAAGTCTCGGTGGCGATCGCGGTGGCGACACCTCACCGCAAGGAGTCGTTTGAAGCCTGCGAATTCGCTATCAACCGGCTGAAAGAAACGGTGCCTATCTGGAAAAAAGAAGCGTACGCCGACGGAGAGGTGTGGGTGGAAGGCGTTTCGCCCGGCGCAGACGGCAAAGGTGGTGACACTGCCTAGTCCCGCGCTTCGGTGCGGGTGGGCGTGGCAACTTTCCTACGGGCTGCGGTTTTCAGGGCCGCAGCCGGCATAGACCCGGTGGTTTTCGCAACCGCTATTGGAGAATTCCCAAGCCAAGAATGGAGCAGATACATGGCACAAGAAGGTCCGCCGAAACGCATTCTGGTGGTTGGGGGTCCAAACCTCAACCTCTTTGGTCGCCGCCAGCCGGAAATCTACGGCACGGTGACGCTGAATCAGATCCACGAGCAAGTGACGAGAGAAGGCGAAAAGCTCGGTTTTGACGTGGTCTGTTTTCAGTCCAACCACGAGGGCGCGGTGCTCGACTTCTTGCACGAAAACATTGATAACGCCCAAGGCGCGCTGCTGAATCCGGCCGGCCTCACCCAGTACAGCCCCTCGCTCTTCGACGCCCTGAAGGCCATGCCGTTTCCCGTGATCGAGGTGCACCTCTCCAACCTGCACGCGCGGGAGGCCTGGCGCGGCCACTCCATCATCTCCGCGGCGGCGCGCGGCGTGGTGCAGGGCTTCGGCTGGTACGGCTATATCGTGGCGCTCTACGGCCTGGTGGGGCTGATCAATGAGGTGCAGCCGGAGGTTTGAGGTCGGGACGGCTTTCCCAAGTCATTACCTGCACACTCCCCCGACACCCCATTGGTAGCGCAGGTTTGCAACCTGCGTCCGGTGACCGGACCTTGCAGCGGAACAGAGAGAGTGAACCGCCATCTCGCTCACGATTCGGTCTAAATTCAACGTGGATAGAAGACAAAGGTGGATTCCCGCTTTCGCGGGAATGACGGATCGTGCGCCGGATGTCCCGCAGGGGGTTCGCCCCCAATCCTGAATGACTCTCGGGACTCGATGCAGCCTGGCCCCCGCCCTTTAGGGCATGAAATACTCAGGCCGTTCGGGTTAGCGGTTGCATAGGCACGATATATCGTGCCCCTAGGTGTTTGGCGAAAGTCCTACCGCCACACGGGGCCTTTTTCAAACATGCCCGGCTGTTGTTGCGCGCCGTCCACGGGGACATTCGCGCCGTTGATCCAACTGCCGGCGGGTGATGCGACGAAGACGATGGCCCGCGCCACTTCCTCAGGAGTGCCCAGGCGGCCCAGCGGGTACTCCTCAATCTCGAACTTGCCGAAGCCTTCGGGGTCTTCCCGCTGACGCTTGCCCCAGCCGCCACTGGGAAAGAGAATCGAGCCCGGGCTGACGGTATTCACGCGGATCTTGTCAGGCCCCAGCTCCATGGCCAGCGCGCCGCTCACGAAAATCTCCGCCGCCTTCGCCGCGCCGTATTGGCTGCCGGGGGCCGGTTTCGAGCCCGAGATCGACGAGATTATGACGATGGAGCCGCCCAGCCGCGCCCGCATGTGGGGCACCGCCGCGCGGGAGGTGCGCACGGCGTGGAAGAGGTTCAGGTCGAAGGTGCCTATCCATTCCTCGTCCGTAGAGCCCATCAGCCCCTTGCCCACCGAGCCGCCGACGTTGTTGACGAGAATGTCGATTCCGCCCAATGTCTCCGCGCTCGCGTCGACGAAGGCCTCTACCTCTTCACGTTTTGTCACGTCCACGGCCCTGCCATAGACGTTGACGCCGAGCTCTTGAATTTCCGCCAACGTCTCCGCCAAGGTCTCGCTGCCGCGGGCGCAGATGGCAACGTCGGCTCCTTCTGCCGCAAACGTGAGCGCCGTCGCCCGGCCAATGCCGCGGCTGCCGCCGGTAATGACAGCAACTTTGCCCTTTAGCCCAAGATCCATTTGTTTGCCATCCTTTCCGCGGTATCTGCGAGATGTGCCGGATGTTCATTCGTTAAATCAGCGGCTAGCCAATCCCTGTGAATCTCCGTAGGGGCACGATATATCGTGCCCCTACGCGCCGAAAACGGTGCCGTCGCAACCAGGAATCCAGCGCGCGCCTGCCACTGCGCTGACAGCGCCCAGAGCAAGTCCGTCATTCCCGCGCACGCGGGAATCCATCTTAGTCCGTAGTCCCAACCAGCACCCTTCAGTGTGCAATTTGCGTACACCCTGGACTCCGGCTTTCGCCGGAGTGACGGTCGAACCGGACTGCAGCAACGATTGTATTACCCAATCCGCTCCAGCACCGCCGCGCCCATGCCTTCCGTTCCCACCGCCTGTTCACCTTCCGCGTCGCGGGCCAGGTCCGGCGTGCGGTAGCCCGCCGCCAGCACGCCCTCCACGGCACTTTCCACCGCCGCCGCTTCCTGCTCCAGGCCCAGAGAATGACGCAGGAGCATGGCGACGGAGAGAATCGCCGCCAGGGGGTTTGCCTTGTCTTGGCCGGCGATGTCCGGCGCCGTGCCGTGCACCGGCTCGTAGAGGCCGTGCCGCCCGCGACCGAGGCTGGCGCTCGGCAACATGCCCAGGCTGCCCGTAAGCACGGAGGCTTCATCCGAGAGGATGTCACCGAACATGTTTTCGGTCACCAGCACGTCGAACCGGCGCGGATCGTTGATGAGGTGCATGGCACAGGCGTCCACCAGGATGTGTTCCACCGTCACGTCGGGATAGTCCTTGGCCACCTGCTCCGCGATCTCCCGCCACAGACCGCTGCTCGCCAGCACGTTCGCTTTATCCACCGAGGCCAGTTGCTTGCGGCGCTGGCGGGCCAGTTCAAAGCCCAGGCGAATGATGCGCTCCATCTCGCCGCTCGTGTACGCCAGCGTGTCCTTGACCCGTATGCCCTGCTTGTTGGCGCTGCGACCGCGCGGCCGGCCGAAGTAGAGCCCGCCGGTGAGTTCGCGCAGCACCAGGAGGTCGGTGCCTTCCACGATTTCGCGCTTCAGCGGTGACGAGTCAACCAGCGTGGGAAACAACTTTATCGGGCGCAGATTGGCGTAGACGCGCAATTCTTTACGCAAGCGCAGCAGGCCGTACTCCGGTCGCGCTTCCGGCGGGCCAACGTCCCACTTGGGACCGCCCACCGCGCCCACGAGGGTGGCGTCGGCCTGCTTGCAGAGAGCAAGCGAGGCATCCGGCAGGGGCGAGCCGCTGGTGTCGATGGCAATGCCGCCGATGCTGCCTTCAGACACCTGCAACGTGTGCCCGAATGAATCTGCTACGTGCCGGAGCACGCGCGCGCCCACGGCCACTACTTCTGCTCCAATCCCGTCGCCGGGCAAGACTGCTATGTGCGCTCTCATGAATTACTCCACACTCTCCTTGCTGGCGGGGAAACGCATCCCCGCTACGTCATACTGGTCGTCATTCCCGCGCAGGATCACCCCCGCGCTACAACTTTCAAGAAGTGCACGCTCTTACTCGTCATTCCCGCGCAGGCGGGAATCCATCTTGTCTGTGGCTTATCCTTAGCACGTCCCAGTGATGAGGTTTGGCGACTCATCTGGACTCCGGCTTCCGCCGGAGTGACGGTTAGGCTGCACGTCACGCCAAGGCCCGCCAAGGCCGTTCATTCTTCGACCCTTCGACAGGCTCAGGGCGAACGGGCAGGGCGGCATCTGCATTCGCTTCCCCGGCAGCCAGGAGGCGGGGACAAGCCCCCGCGCTACGCATTCCAAAGATGGCGCCCTCTTCTCGTCATTCCCGCGCACGCGGGAATCCATCTTCCGTGTGGTTCACTATATATTTTTCCGCAAGAGTCTCGCGCGCACTCTGGACTCCGGCTTCCGCCGGAGTGACGGATAGGCTGCATGTCACGCTCCCCATGGTACCCAGCGCCGTGGCAGAACGCCAGAGCAGCGCGGCCGGCATCGCGCCCGTTAACAGCGACATCACTTCCTTGACGCACCGCACCCGCAAGTCCATCATGATGGTGGGCCTCACGACAAACGCAATTAACCAAACCCAACTCTCGGTGTCCCCAAGAGTAGTCTCGATACCCATACCCCCACCTTATGTCTGAAGACAAGAAACTCCGCATCATTCCCCTGGGCGGCCTGGGCGAAATTGCCAAGAACTGCATGGTGCTGGAGTACGGCGACGACGTCGTCCTCATCGACGCCGGTGTCATGTTCCCCGAAGACGAGATGCTGGGTATCGACCTGGTGATTCCCGACATCTCGTATCTGGAAGACAAACGAGACCGCATCCGGGCCATCATCATCACCCACGGGCACGAGGACCACACCGGCGCCCTGCCCTACTTTCTGCGGTCAATCAACGCGCCGATCTACGGCACGCGGCTGACGTTGGGCCTGCTGGAGGTCAAGCTCAAGGAGCACGGCCTCGATGAGAAAGTCAGCATGCGGGAAATCGCCCCCGGCGACCAGATCACGCTCGGCCCCTTTCGCTTTGAGTTCTTCCACATGTGCCACAGTATCCCCGATGGGGTGGGCATGGCTATCTATACGCCCGTCGGACTGGTGGTACACTCCGGCGACTTCAAGTTCGACTATTTGCCGGTTGATGGCGAGCTCTCCGACATTTGGCGGCTGGCGAAATACGCCCAGGAAGGCGTGCGGCTGCTGCTCTCCGATAGCACCCGCGCCGACCGGCCCGGCTACACGCCGTCCGAGCGGGTGATCTACGACTGCTTTGCCGAGGTATTCTCGGAAGCGCGCGGCCGCATTATCGTGACGACGTTTGCTTCGCTGATTTCCCGCGTCCAGCAGGTGGTGGACACCGCCGACGAATTCGACCGTCTCATTTGCGTCACCGGGCGCAACATGGTGCAGAACGTCAACATGGCGATGCAGTTGGGGTACCTGGACGTGCCGGCGAACATGCTTGTGCGCCCCGACCGGCTGCATGAGTTCAACAAGGAAGAGGTCGTCATCATTACCACGGGCAGCCAGGGCGAGCCGACCTCCGCCCTGGGCCGTATCGCCAACCGCGACCACCGCCAGATCAACGTAGAGACCGACGATACCGTCATCATCTCCGCAAGCCCCATACCGGGCAATGAAGCGTTGGTGGGGAAGACCATCGACAAGCTCTTCCGCCAGGGCGCGGACGTTCTCTACGACCGGGTGGCGAACGTGCATGTCTCGGGTCACGGCGCGCAGGAAGAGCTCAAGACGCTCCTGAGCATTCTGCGTCCGGAAGCGTTCATTCCCATCCACGGCGGCTACCAGCACCTTATGCACCACGCCCGCCTCGCCGGCGAGCTCGGTGTGGACACCGAGAACATCATCGTCGCGGAAGACGGCGACATTATCGAGCTTAGTGAGAGCGACATTCGCAAAGTGGGCCGGGTGCAGGCGGGATACGTGTTTGTGGACGGCCTCGGTGTGGGCGACGTCAGTGACAGCGTGCTGCGCGACCGGCAGCACCTTTCCCAAGACGGCATCTTTATCGTGGTCGTGGCGATTGATCGGGAGACCGGGCACGTGTTCGCGGGACCCGACATCATCTCCCGGGGTTTCATGCAGGAGGGCCTGGAGATGCTGATTGAAAAAGCCCGCAACCGCTTGTATAATAATCTGGAAACCGATCTCGGCCCCCGCGCCGAGATTCGCCAAGTGCAAGAACGGATCCGCGACGTGGTTTCCTCGTTCCTCTATGCGGAAACCCGCCGCAGACCGATGATCCTCCCCGTTGTGACCGAAGTCTAGTACGAGCTTTGGCGCGTCCCGCGCTATCCCATTTCACTTTTCCTTCTTTGCATTAAGGGTCCACACCCTTCCCGAGTTCCAGCTTACGTCATTCACAGTACCCGCCTTCTTCCCGACGCTATGAGGAGTCTATCCATGGCAACCCGTCGTAGCACTGCAAACCAGAAATCGTCTTCCAGCCGGTCCGGCTTGCCGCTCCCCGCCGTGCGTCTGCCCTCGCCGTTGCGGCGCGAGGTCTTCGGTGTCCTGAGTATTCTCATCGGCTTGCTTTCGGTGATTGCGCTGCTTTCGCCGAGCGGTACGGTGAGCGGCTTGTGGAACGAACTGCTCGTCTTCCTCTTTGGCTGGATGGCGCCGCTGCCCGCGCTGGCCTCCATCGTGTTGGGCGTCCAGCTCATCCGGGACGGCATCACACAGGAACGCTACGTGCGCTGGGAAACCCTTTCCGCGATGGCGGTGCTGGTGCTAGTTGCCACGGCCTTTGGGCAGGCGATAGCGGGTCCGCCGGAAATGGCCGTAGAGTACCCGGTGGGCGGTGCCGTCGGGCTGCAAATCCTCGCGCCGCTCACGACTGCGCTGGGGTTCGCGGGCGCGGTCATTGTGCTCTTCGCCGTGTTGCTCATCACCACGATCGTTACCTTCTCGATCTCGCTGGGCCGCATCCGCGCGGTGCTGGTCGGAGTGTGGTATCTGGTGCGCCTCGTGGGTAGAGGTATCAAGCTGCTCTTCGGACTTGCGAGCGGCGCCTACCAGCGCAAGCGCGAAAGTGTGACGGAGCCCGAGAAGGACGAGAAGCCGCAGCCCCGTACGCTCGCGGTGCGGGTGGCCTCGAATGTTGCCCCCGCGGGCGACGCTGCTAATGGCGACACCGGCCAGATAGACTCGGCAATGTCGGATGCGGTCGCCGTCCCCATAGCCACGGCAACGGCGGTTGAAGGTGAGCCGGCCAATGCGGACTTGGCCGAAGCGGACGCGGCCGATGCCCCGCCGCGCTGGCAATTGCCGCCGCCCGAGCTGCTCACGCCCGCCGCGTCGACTGAAGACGCGCAAGAAGCCACCGAGGAAATCGAGCAACGAGCGCTCATCATCGAGGAGGCATTGCGCAGCTTCAAGGTGGTGGCTGAGGTGGCTGAAGCCATCCGCGGTCCCGCCGTCACCCAGTACCGCCTGACTCTGGGCCAGGGCGTGAAAGTAAGCCGCGTCGTGAACCTGGCGAATGACTTGGCCCTGGCATTGGCCGCGACGAGCGTGCGCATTGAAGCGCCGGTGCCCGGCTTTCCTTTCGTCGGCATCGAGATTCCTAACCAAAACACCACCATCGTTACCATGCGGGAGTTCATGAGCGATCCCGCCTTTGCCGAGCATAGTGGCACGCTGCCGCTGGCGTTGGGCCGCGACGTTGCCAACGACGCGCGGGTCACCGACCTCGCCACCATGCCGCACCTGCTGATCGCGGGTTCTACGGGTTCGGGTAAATCGGCGTGCGTGAACGCCATCATCTGTTCGCTGCTCATGCAGCACACGCCGGAGACGCTGCGCTTCCTGGTCGTCGACCCCAAGATGGTGGAGATGATCGGCTACAGTGACATTCCGCACCTGCTGCGTCCCGTCATCACCGACCTGGACGAGGTTGTGCCCACCCTCATGTGGGCCGCCGACGAGATGACGCGGCGATACAAGGTGCTGGCGCAAGAGGGCTTCCGCAACATACAGACCTACAACACCGCGAAACAGGATGCCGGCGAAGAGCCCATGCACTACCTCGTCATCCTAATCGATGAGCTCGCCGACCTCATGATGACGGCTGCCGGTGACGTGGAAAAGTACCTCTGCCGCCTGGCGCAGATGGCCCGAGCGGTGGGCATCCACCTGGTCGTTTCGACCCAGCGCCCGTCCGTGGACGTGCTCACGGGTCTTATCAAGGCCAACTTCCCGTGCCGCATCGCCTTTGCGGTTAGTTCGCAAGCCGACTCGCGTACCATCCTCGACGGCGCGGGCGCGGAGAAACTCATCGGCCAGGGCGACATGCTCTTTGCCCCGAAAGAAGCCACCCGCCTCACCCGCATCCAGGGCACGTATCTCGCCGATGACGAGATAGCCCGCATCGTGCAGTTCTGGCGCGATCAGGGCGCGCCGGAGTACGTTCCGGAGAAGTCCTTCGAGGAAGCCGTGGCCAATCACCAGGAGAACAAGGACGACGACCTGGTGCGGCAAGCAATCCGCTTGGTCTGCCAGTACGACAATGCCTCGGCGTCCTTCCTCCAGCGCCAGCTCGGCATCGGCGCGACGAAAGCGAACCGCATTCTCGATACGCTGGAAGAGCGTGGCATCGTCACCGCGCCGGAAGGCCTGGGCCGCGTGCGCCACGTGCTTGTCTCCGCAGGCGACCTCCTGGAAGACGAAGGCGAAGACCCGCCCTTCGACTTGGACGACGACGAGGAAACCGCCGACGAGAAGGACGAAGAGTTCTCAAGGTTTCCAGCGTAGAGGTGCAAGCGCGCGACATTCAGCGTAGGGGCAGGTCTTGTGCCTGCCCTCTCCGAATCACCGCAAATTGCCAAACCGCCGGATTCCCGCATGCGGGCGTTGGCTGTTCTTCTAATTAATTCAGATAGAGGCGATGAACGTACAGACTATCGATAATCGGTCGCGCAAGCTGCTGGACACCCTGTCCTCTGCAATCGAGCAGTCAAGCGACACACGCATCGCAGTCGCGTTTGTCTCGCGCAGCGGGCTCGACCTGCTCATGCCTGCGATTCACACTGCACTGTGGAAAGATGCCGAGATAGAGTTTCTGGTGGGGTTGGATAGGCGCGTCAGCGAGCCCGAAGCTCTTTTGACGCTCCACCACCTCTCCCAGGAGCAGCCGAACCTCGATCTGTATTGCTATGTGTCGCGAAGCCAGACGGAACTCTACCATCCTAAAGTGTATCTCACTCGTAGAGAGCAAGAGACGACAGCTATTGTCGGCTCATCCAACCTGACAGCAGGCGGGCTACGGAGGAATGTTGAAATCAATGTAGCGATTACCGGCTTATCCCACTATGAATTCATTGCAGACACATATGAAGCGTATCGCCGCCTGAAGTTTGCGCCTCAACGAGTGACGCCGGACACCGACTATCTCCAACTTTACAAAGAGTTATTTGCAAAGGACAAACGGCAGCATCGGAAAGCACAGGCAGAGACCGCTACCCAAGAACTCGAGCAAGCCTTCAAGGCAAAGGGTCAGTCACTCCGGGGTCCAACCCGGAAGAAGAAAGACCTTGTCGGCTGGCTTGATCTGGTATATGATCGCTTGCCTGAAAGTGAATTCACCACCCAAGACTCCTATGCCCTTGAAGATGAGCTAAAGGAATACTATCCAACAAACCAACACATTCGTGCTAAGATCAGACAAAAGCTTCAAGAACTGCGAGGTTTGGGCTTCCTCGAACACGTAGCAACCGGACGTTGGCGCAAACTATAGTAAACACGGTTGCGTTATGGAACTTGATGCTGTTCAAGGTTTAAGGGGGAAGAATTTTGGCAAGTTCGGTTGCGCAGCGGCGTAGCATTCTGACTCGAGCCAGAGTCGAGCAAGTCGCCGAAGAGTGGGATTACGGTTCCGACTATGACAGAGAGAATCTGGCGATTCACTACTTTCCACAGCTAATCGCCACTTGCACTCAATTGTTCTCTGACATCGAAGAGGCAGTCGGTCTTATCGAGTCAGAAGGGAAGAACCTGTCCGCATACGGTAAACTTTACCGTCGCACACAACAATGAGCACGGTACTGGGATTGCTTCAATGGGACTTACAGGCTGTCCTCATGAATTAGCCTCGTGTAGGTAAAGCAAATGGACTATTCCCGCATTGCGGTGACCGGAATCGGGGCGGTGACCCCGTTGGGGAAATGCGTTGCGGAGTCGTGGGAAAACCTCTGCGCCGGTATTTCCGGCATCGATCACACCGCAGGCTACGATGCCACTGACTTCCCGGTCCAAATATCCGGCGAGGTAGACGGCTTTGATCCGAACGTGGTCTTCAAAGGGCTGCCCCGCCGCATCTACAACGACGCGCGCCGCCAGGACCGCACGCACCAGTATGCGCTGGCCGCGGCCATGGAGGCGCTGGCGCAATCCGGCTTCCCGCTGCCCCTGCCAGAAGAACTGCAGTTTCGCTGCGGGGTGGTATCCGGCAACTGCCTCGGCGGTGTGACCAACGTGGAATCGGCTTCGCAGCGCACGGGCCGGGGCGAGTTCAGCACGTTTCTGCCCAGCGAGGTGCTGCGCATTATGCCCAATGCCGCTACCGCGCTCATTGCGGCGGCGTTTCGCGCGCGCGGCCCCAACTTCACGCCCTCGGTCGCCTGCGCCACCGGCACCATTGCCATGGGTGAGGCCATGTGGATGTTGCAGACGGACCGCGCCGACATCGTGGTGGCCTGCGGCTCCGACGGCGTGGTGGTGCCGACGGTGACTGCCGTATTCGCCGCCCGCGGCGGGCCGATGAGCCGCCGCAACGATGATCCCAAACACGCCAGCCGACCGGCCGACATAGACCGCGACGGCTTCGTGATGGGTGAAGGCGGCGCGGCCATGATTCTGGAGCGCGAAGCCGACGCCAAGGCCCGCGGCGCGCCCATCCTGGCCTATCTCGTGGGCTATGGCTGCACGAACGGCACCGGCGGACGCACCGAGCCGGACGGCGACGGCCAGGTGCAGACCATGAAGATCGCGCTGGAGATGGCAAGTGTGACGCCCTCGGATATCGGCGCCATCAACCCCCATATGACTTCTACCGTCATTGGCGATCGCGTGGAAGCGGTGGCCCTGCGCGAGATGTTTGGCGAAAGGCCGTTCGTCTCTGCCACTAAGTCCAGCACCGGCCACATGCTCGCGGCCGCAGGCTCGTTCGAGGCGGTCGCCTGTGTCAAGATGCTGGAGGAACAGAAGGTCCCGGGGACGATCAATACCGAGACCATCGATCCCGACTGCGCGGGCATCAACTACGTGCTCGGCGAGACCGTTGACGCGCCTCTTGAGTTCGTGCTCTCGAACTCCTTCGGTTTCGGCGACCACAACGCGACGCTGGTATTCCAACAGGCGGACTGACCGGCTATTCGAGACTGTCCGCACGCTGGGCGCTGGACACTCTCATGGCGACCACGCCTCTCGGCTAGCCTCGGGCAGGGGACACTGAACGGCCTCACGTCGTTGACATGCGGACAATCCTCTCTCGCTCGAAGCAATCGTGCAGCGACCGGCGAGGCAACATACATTCGTTCCTCCCAAGGGAATCCCTCCTATGGCTGGGAGGAACGAGGAAATCAATCGCCTTGCACGCCGCGCGCACATGTCATTCCGAACGGAGCGCAGCGGAGTGAGGAATCTAAAGTACTGAGCCAAACAATCACACTTGATGTGAATCCTAGATTCCTCGCTCCGCTCGGAATGACATAAACTGTCAATACTGCCAATTGGGGAGTGTGTTTCTGCCAACGAATTTCTCAACACTTACGATTCCGCCGAAAGCGCCCCCGCACGGGGGCGAGGGTGCCGGTAGTGCCTGTATGGCTCGTAGTCGTGAATTGTCAACGCTTTGCACCATTGTCCCGGCCTTCGCCCGTCAAGGGGAGAGGGGTTGTGCCAAGGTCTCCACGGGAGGAGGGAACGTACCCTCCAAGCCACTCCTACTCCCCTTGTCCGTCCAAGTTACGCTAAGATTTACCTAAACACTGTCACTCTCGCGGAGGTGGAGTATGAAGCCGCTCAACGTCGCGTCCGTTCTTGCCGAGGACTCGCTGTTTCGCATTGTTGCCGGCACAGCACAGAGCCAAGTTGGCGTCTTGGTTCTTGGGCCCGGTGAAAGGACCGGCGGCCTGCAAGCCAGCGACCATCCGGACTCCGACCAAGTCGTCTATGTCGTCTCCGGCCACGGCGAGGCTACCGTGCGCGACCAGACCGACCCGCTCGCCCCCGGCGACGTCCTCATCATCGACGCCGGCGATCCCCATGAACTCCGCTGCACCGGCGACGAACCCCTGCGCACTCTGAACGTCTACGCCCCGGCGACATACTAGCGATAGGTCCGCTCGCTGCTCGCGTAGTAAAAGACTGACGACCATTCCTCGCTCACAGATGTTCACGTGTGGGCTGCTGTTTCCACGCCTGCAATGGCAGCCTCCCACCGCAAGACCAACTGCTGGAGTAGGTCTATGGCATCGGATGCTTGTGTCAAGCAGATCGTCTGCCTTGCCAACTCGCGCAAGTACCGGGGAAGATGTATCGCGGGCAAGGAAGTAGCAGCCGACGACAAGAGCGGCGCATGGGTGCGTCCGGTGAGCGCGCGTCCCACCGGAGAGCTGAACAGCTTCGAACGGCAGTACCGGGACCGCGGCGAGCCGCGGGTACTCGACGTCATCGACGTGCCAGTACTTGCCCCGCAACCTGAAGGCTATCAGCGGGAAAACTGGCTGCTGAATGAAAGCCGCTTTTGGACGAAAGTCAGTCGTGTAACGAGAGAAGGCCTCGATACATTAGTGGATCCGGTTGCGCCGCTGTGGAATAACGGCTTTAGCAGCGGCACCGGCAGGAATGACCGCATTCCTCTTAGGCTTGCCGAGGGCCTGGAGAGTTCACTGCGTTTCATTCACGTTGACTGGCTGGAACTAGCAGTTACTAAGGGAAAACTGGCGGGTCGTTTCCGCTTCGGTCAGGTAGAATATTGGCTCAGCGTCACTGATCCCGATTTCGAGCACATGTACCAGTCCAAACCCACAGGCACGTATCCCCTAGGCGCATGCTTTCTTACCGTGAGCCTGGGCGAAGCCTATCAAGTGTACGCCTACAAGCTTATCGCCGCAATCATTGCTCCTGAAGAGCAGACGACTATTCCGGACCTTGTCGAGCGCGTTGAGCAGCCGCTCTTGCCCGGTGGCTTGGGCGCGGAAACAAGCGAACTTTGAGGCGGTGATCGCCCATGACGGACAGCACATTAAAGCGTCTAGTGTGCCTCGCCAACTCACGCAAAGAGGGTGACCGCTGCATTGCAGGCAAGGAAATCCTGTCGGATGGTCGCATTGGCGGCTGGGTGCGGCCCGTTAGCGATCGCGAGGACGAGGCGGTGAGCGCGGGCGAGCGGCAGTACCAAGATGGCAGCGAACCGCACCTGCTGGACGTCCTCGACCTGCCCGTGCTGGCAGCGCGACAGAAAGGCTACCAAAAGGAAAACTGGCTGCTGGACCCGCAGCGTCGCTGGCGAAAGGTGCGCCGCCTCGGGGCGCAGGCGCTTGGGCGGCTTGCCGATCCGCCGGGACCGCTTTGGGTCAACGGCTTCAGCACCCAACACGGGCACAATGACCGTTTGCCGGTGGCGCGCGCCCTTTCGCTGGATAGTTCGTTGCGGCTCATTCGCGTTACTGCGCTGAGACTCGACGTAATTGCGCCAAGAGCGGCGCAGGGCGACTTCAAGCGGCGGATCAAAGCGCTATTCCGGTATGCTGGAGAAGAGTATCGGCTTTGGGTCACCGATCCTCAGTACGAAGAGACCTACTTGAACCGGCCGAACAACACCTACACGCTGGGCGAGTGCTACCTGACCGTGAGCTTGGGTGAGCCGTACCAGGGGCACGCCTACAAGCTCATTGCCGCCATTATCGAGCTTTAGCAAAAGCAAGAACCCGGCCCATGGCGGTGCAGGCAAACGCCCCATGCCGGAACGTTGTGGAGAAGTGTGACGTGAGCGCAGACCGCAGTCCGGTGGTCACCATCGGTCATTCCAATCACGGGCCCGATGCCTTCGCCGCGCTGCTGCGGCAGCACGGCGTAAACGTGGTGGTGGACGTGCGCTCGGCGCCGTACAGCCGCTATCTACCTCATTTCAACAAGGAGCACTTGGCAGAGACCCTGAAGGAAACCGGCATTCGCTACTCCTTCTTGGGCAAAGAGCTTGGCGGCCAACCGGCGGACCGTGGGAGCTACGACGCCGAAGGTCGTGTTGTCTATGACAAGTTGGCGGAAACTGCTGCGTTCAAGGGAGGTATCGAGTACCTCTTGGACACCGCAGCCGTCCACCCTTCGACGAGCTCAGAGCCTGCCCCGTACTCGATACAGCGTATCGACACGATACGGGGACGAACGGCTGCTTCCCCGGCGCAGCGCCTGGCCCTGATGTGCAGCGAGAAGGAACCGTTGGACTGCCACCGCACGCTGTTGATCGCCCCAACGCTGGCAAAGCGCGGTGTTAACGTGGCGCATATCCACGCCGACGGCAATTTGGAAACGCATGAGGATGCGATGAACCGGCTACTCGATTCATTCAAGTTACCGCACAATGGCGATCTCTTCCGCTCCCGTGAGGCGGTGATAGAAGACGCGGTCGCACGCCAAGCGCAGCGCGTGGGCGCCCGCTGGCGCGAACCCTCCGCCCTGTGACACTTATCGTCATCGCCATGAGAATAGACCGCCAACCGCCGTCATGTCGGCGAAAGCGCGCCCCCGCGCGGGGGCGAGGAATCCGGAGCGCCTACACCTATTTGGAGAGTATTGGTTTGGAGCAAGCGCTTTGAAGATGTACACCATCGGCTTCACTAAGAAGTCAGCTTCTGCATTCTTCGAGTTGCTGCGGGCATCGGGCGCGAAACGCGTGGTAGACGTTCGGCTGAATAACGCTTCGCAACTAGCCGGCTTTGCCAGGGGCGGTAAAGACAATCTGGCGTACCTGCTGCAAGAGATCTGCCGGATGGAGTATATTCACGTACCGGGCCTCGCTCCCACCAAGGAACTGCTGGATGCCTACCGCAGGGGCGAGTGCGACTGGGACTCCTACGAACATGAATTCGTCGCCCTGCTGAATGAGCGGCGCATCTTCGCGGAGGGCCTAAAGCCCACCGAGGGCAGGCGCATCGTAAAGCGCCTACGCCAAACTATCGATAACAGTTGCCTCTTGTGCAGCGAACACGAACCTGACCACTGTCACCGCCGCTTGGTGGCAGAATACTTTCAGCGGCAGTGGGGCGATGTTGAAGTCGAGCATCTCATTTAATTCAAAGGGTCGAGACTCTGTTTGACCTTCTGCACGACCTCGTAGACTGGGTATTGGCATGGTCGGAATCGCCGTACGGCGGCTTGGCTTTGTTTGTGCTCTCGGCGGCGGAGTCGATCATATTTCCGGTGCCGCCGGACCCGTTGTTGATTGCGTTGGGCGTTGGCAAGCCGAGCTTTGCGCTGGTATTTGCCGCCATCTGTCTTGCCGGATCGCTGGTCGGCGCGAGCATCGGCTATCTGATCGGCATGTGGGGCGGGCGGCCGGTGGTTGACCGGCTCTTTGCGCAGGATAAGATCCAATTCGTTGAAGGCAAGTACCAGCGGTACGACGTGTGGGCCATTCTCATTGCAGCGCTCACGCCGATTCCCTATAAGGTGTTCACCGTCACGGCGGGCATGTTCCGGCTGCACTTCGGGCGCTTCATGCTGGCGTCGCTGCTCGGCCGCGGCGCGCGCTTCTTCGCCGTCGGCCTGCTGATTGCGCTCTTTGGCGAACCCATCAAAGAGTTCATCGATCAGTATCTCGACATCCTCTTCATCGTCTTCATGATTCTGCTTGTCGGTGGGTTCTTTGTGATCAGAATTCTGGCGCGGTCGGGCAAGCGGACTGAATCCGAGGGCACAGCGGCAGTGGATGAAGCGGTGCCTTAACTGACACTGCGGGGATCTGCCGCGGCCTTGGAGCAAGAGCGCTCTTGCCTTTGGCGTCATTTGCCGTATGATGGAAGCGCAGGCGAGCTGAGGCAGTTGCAAGGGCATTTGACCGTCACTCCGGCGGAAGCCGGAGTCCAGGAGGCCTGGGGGGGAGTGGCCGGTTTCCCCAATACCCGGGAATAATCACAGCCTTGCGCAAGCCGCACACTGGAATGAAAGAATCGACTCCGGCTCCTCCGTACGTGCTGAGTGGGCCTTGCGAAGCCTGGGCTTCAAAAGCCCATGTCGAAGCATGAACAGAGACAGGAGTGCCGAAGTCTGTTGACCGCCTCTGCTGTTTACCCCGCGACCCTTCGGCAAGCCTGTGCTGAGCTTGTCGAAGTGCTCAGGACAGGCTGGCTCAGAGCCTGCACCGTACCGGATACGGGGGCGAACGGTAGGATAGCCTGCTTACATGGTGGCGGCGGCCCAAATGCTTGCGCGAGTGAAGGAACAGGACGCCCGCGATAGAAGCGGTGGGAGATAGGCAACTAGGATTCTGCCATGCCAACATACTACGACGTGCTCGGCGTTGCCGAGGATGCCGAATCGGAAGAAATCGAAGCGGCGTTTCGCGACGCCCTCGCAACGGCGCAGTCTGCAGCGGATGAGGATGATGCTATAGACGTTGCGGCGCGCATGCGGGTGCTGGCGGAAGCCTACGAGGTTCTTTCTAATCCCGCCTACCGCGCCGCTTACGACCTAAAGCGAGAAAAGAAGGAGCCTTTTCCGGTACCGAAGCCAATCTCCGGTTCCAAGCTCTTTCGCGCGCTGAAGGCCGGCGGCTCCACTCTCGTCAAGGACGTGAAGGAACAGTACGATAACGATCCCACCATCAAGGAAGACTTCGACCGTTCCATTCAGCTCGGGCGCAAAGTCGCCCGCGCCGCCCGCTTTCTTCGCTTCTTACGGTAGGCGAAGCGCAACTCCCACCCTCGATAGCCGCGCGTTCATCCCCATTCGCCCCCGCCGCTTGCACCGCAGCTACGATGTGCGTGATTGTACCTGTGCGGAGCACCCTGCCCGGGTAGTATGCTCTCGACGCCAAAGAGCGGGGGACAAGCCCCCGCGCTACGGCATGTTGACGGGTTCGCTCGTGCACTGGCAAGGGCCCGTAAACTCAATCAAGGCGCTGAGTATTATCAGCCAATAGCACACTCTCCCCCGCGCCGCTGAAGGCGCGGGGGAGAGTGGTGAGCCCAGGAGCACTGCGCCAAAGAAGGAGATTACTTAAATTCGTCCGGACGCTCGCTCAGGACTGCGTTGGCGGCGTCTGCCGAGGCTTTCATCGCCTCCGGTACCGTCTTTTCGCCGGTGTACATCGGCTCGAGCTCAGCACTAGCGGCCTTGCGCCACGCGTCCACGTCCGGCGTGATGAAGAAGTCCCGTCCGTGCTGCTGCCATTGCTCGATAATGGGAGAGAAGTCCAGATTGGGGAAGTTCTTTTGGAACTCTCCGGTAACGCTTGCCAGGCCGGGATAGTTCTGAGTTGTCCAGAGTGTCTGTCCTTCTTCACCGGCAATAACCTTCATCACGTTCCAGGCAGCGTCAAGCACTTTGCTCAGACCCAGAATAGACCAGGAATTGCTGTGCACTTCCACCGTGCGCGCCGCGGGTCCGCTGGGAATAGCGGTCATGCCGAGATCGTCGCCAATCTTCCCCACCACGTTCACAAGGGGATACATGTGGAACGAGTCCATGGCGGCAACGCCACTGCCCATCACCGAGCCGCCGCCCTGAGTCCTCAATTCACTCCGCTCCTCGCCCCAGGGCACGATCTTGTGCTTGAGGATGAAGTCCACATATACCTGCGCGCCGCCGATGGCGAGTTGGTCCTCACCGTACACCACGCGGTCCCGTGCCTCATTCAACACCTGACCGCCATTGTTGAGCATAAACGTGCCTAACCCCACGTTGATGCCCCCGTAGCCGAAATTGTAGCCCCATTGCTCGGTCTTATCACCCGTGCGTTTGGTGAATTTGGTCGCATTCGAGATGACGTCGTCCCAGTTCCACTCGGGGGTCGGATGCTCCATGCCCTCTTTATCGAAGATCGCCTTATTGAAGAAGAGCAGTTCGCCGCTCACTTGAAACGGCAGCGCGTAGAGCTTGTTCTTGAAGAGCCAGGACGCCGTATCCAGAAACTCCTCCCGCGCGATATTGTCCCTGGCCATCTGCTCGTCCATGGACGCAAACAGGCCGCGCGCCGCGCCCACCTGCACCCAGTTGATCTGGTTCACGACAATGTCGTAGGTTGTCTGGCCGCCGGCGAACTCGGTCTGCAGCTTCTCCCACAGGTTGGTGCCTGGTGGGGTTATTGTCAATGTGACACGCTCGCCCTGCAGCACGTCGTTTGCGGCCGCCTCCATGTCGCCCAGGGTCTTATTGCGCTCTTCACCCAGGTTGTAGCAGGCCCAAATGACTTCCGTGACCTCAGCCGCTTGCGGCGCTGCCTCTTTGGCCTCCGGCTCTGCCGCCTTGGGCGCTTCTTCCGGCGCAGCTACCGGCACAGCGCCGCAGGCAGCCAAGAAAGTGCCGGCCATGGCGGCAATTCCAGCGAGAAAGCCGCGTCTCGTAACGGGGATCGTCGCGCGTACACGTTGCATCGTTATCAACCTCCTGACAATTGAGGTATGCCAACACACTACAGCGTCAGTATATACCTACTTAGGTCAGTGTCAAGAGTATAAGGGCAAGATGAGACGGATTTGTCAATCATTTGGTGCGAACACCAAGCAAAATGCAACGGATCTAGAAAAATAGCGAGATTGGGTGGCGCTCGCCAGGCTACGGAGTATCGTCGGTGCCTTGCCGTTCGCCGTTGCTTTCGCCGATCAACTCCATGCGGTTCTCGGCGGCCTTTGGGACAGTTACCGGAGTCTTGGCGTCCACGCCGCTCTGGCGCAGGCTGGTGAAGTCCGCACCGGTATCGTGTCCCAATACCTCGCCTACGCTCTCGCTGGGCCGCAACATGCTGAGTAGCAGGAGGAAGAGCGTGCTTTTGCCCGCGCCGCTTGCGCCCACCACCGCCACCCGGTCTCCGGGCCCGATGGCCGGATCGCACCCGGCCAGGTCAACCGGCGTGCCGTCGGCATACGTGTGGCGGAGGTTGTGGGTCTTGACGAGTGGCTGCACGATGAGTGCTACCTCAATACAATTGCGTTCGTTGCTGTCATTAGAGTGCGCACGCCGTACCGTCGGTTACGGCCATTTGTAAGTGAAAACTCGTTCCTTCGGCTATTCTCGATACTCATAGGGATTGCAGAAGGGAACGAGGTCTACTGCGCAGTCAGCAGCGCACTGCCCATCCGCATGCGGTTGGCAAGCCGCCGGGCTACACTACTAGTGTCATTTTTCTCTTAGTTGACCGATAGAAGACGGCCTGTGCCCTAGGACCATAGAGTAACTTTCGACCGAACCAACCAAAAGGCAACCGCACCCAATGACACGCGAAGAGGTCTATGCGGCAGTCCGGACTCTCGCCGCGGAGGAGGACCTGTTTGCGGCCAGCGCTTACGTGCTTGGCGTCGGCGATACGCAGGCAGTCGCAGCGGCTATCGAGAACCTCATCCTCGATTGCTACCACGAGGCAAAGTCCATCGCACAGGTGCTCCACTTTGCCGGTGCCGGTGTGCACTACTGCCTGGCCGCTGCGCTGGCGCTCGATGGCAAGGACCCTACCGCGGCCGGTGAACTCCGCCGCGCCGCCAAGCGCATGGCGACGAACGCCGCCTCCTTCACCTGGCCCGGCTGGGACGAGCCGGGCGTGAAGATTTCACCTGAGCAGATGCAACAAGGCCTCATGTACGCCCGCTTCAGCGTGCGCCAGCTTCACGAACTCGAACCGACCGCGGCGCAACTCGCGTTAACGTACTGGTTTCTGGGCGCGCAGCTGATGGCCCACCGCCAGTACGCGGACGCTCAGGAGGCTTTTGCAGCGGCACACGGCTACAACCAGGAGCAGGGCGACGATCCGCCAGGCCGCTTCATGCTGGAGGGATACATGGGACTAACGGCACTACTTGGCGGCCCAAGTGCCTCCGGAGAGGCAGCGTTCAACGCCGCCGTCTCCGTTTTGCACGCGCTCAAGAGTGATGACGCTCAGTTCTACGCAGAGCAACTTCTAAACGCCCGTGCCGTATTTACACGGGCGGAATAGCCCTCGTGCGCGCTTACTCCCACGGGCAAGACCGCGAATCACCCATCACTCGCCGCTAGCAAGTGTCCGCATGCGCGCATACGCCTGCGCAGCCCCATATGATTACAAGGCCAAGAAGGCGAAGACGGCCTTACCAACGCCTTCCTTCTAGCAGCCCTGCTGGTGTCTTGGCCCAGCCTCTCAACCAGCGCGCGTTCAGTTGCGCATAATCACGCCACACGCGATGCGGGCGCCGGCGGCGGGGTCATCGCCGTAGGTATCGGGCTTCTCGTGAATGATGATCGCGGAGCCGTCCTCGTCGAAGAGCGTGTGGGGGAGGTCTGCCGTCAACGTTACCTTGTTGGTGAAGACGTCGATGCGAACTGTGCCGTCGGCGGCCGCGAAAACGTTGGGCAAGTCGCCGGCGTGAACGCCGCCCTCATGCGCGTAGCCGTGGCCATGTCCTTTCGGCGCAAAGTGTCCGCCGGCCGCTGTAAAGTCCGGCGTGCAACTGCCCGTCTCATGAATGTGGAAGGCGTGCCCCCCTGGCGTCAACCCGGTGAGGGCGGCGGCAATGATGACTCCGTGCGGCGCTTGGGTCAGCGTCACCGTGCCCAAGGCGGCACCGTCCGGCCCGGCCATGGTAGCCGTTGCAGTCTCGCCCACCGCCAAAGGTACACTTGGCGCCTCTTGGACTTGAACCGAACATCCCGTCAGGAGCAACATTGCCCCCGCTAGAAGCATCAGAGGCGCGACATTGCGCAAAGTCTGCATCCTACTTTCCTTTCACAAGATTTGAACTGCCACATGACTATTCTACAGAACACTGCCACTTTGAAAAACACCAGTAGCCCTGCAGACGGTTCTCTCAGGTTGTTATTGCTAACGCAGGCCAGGCAAGACGTCCACCTCGGACGGATTCCATTTGCCGCATACCTACAGCGCGTACAGGACACCCTAAGTGGTAGACTGAGCCTGTTGGTTGGGCCGCAGAATTGCCCAAAGAGGGCCGCGTGTTAACGTGAGTAACTCCAACGGTCTCTAAGCTGATGACGGGGAGCCTTCACGTTGAGTCTTCCCTGCGTCTCAACTTTAGAACGGTTGCTGCGGCGCGCAGTGAGGGTTCACAATTGGCGGTCAAGATGACATGCACTAAGCCCACCAAATTACCGGCGAGAGGGTAACGCGAGTCATGACACAGAGCAGAGTCCAGCGGTCGCTCGATCTCTATGCGAAGGCCGACCGGCTGATTCCCGGCAGGACGCAACTCATCAGCCGCCGGGCGAGTAGCTTTGCCCATCCCATCAGCCCCATCTATGCCGCCCAAGCCAAGGGCTCCCGCTTCACCGACGTGGACGGCAACGAGTACATCGACTGGGTGAACGCGGTGACGGCCATCATTCTCGGCCACGCCGACGACGTGGTGGATGGTGCCGTGAAGGCGCAGATCGACAGAGGCAGCCTTTACAGCCTGAATAGCCCGCTGGAGATCGAGCTTGCGGAGATACTGGTGGATACCATCCCCTGCGCGGAGATGGTGCGTTACACCAAAGGCGGCGGCGAGGCGTGCGCGGTGGCCGTACGCATTGCGCGCGGCACCACCGGCAGGGATAAAATCCTCTTTTCCGGGTACCACGGCTGGCACGACTGGTACCAATCGGCCAACTACCTCGCCGATCCGGAAACCGATGAGTTCCCTTTCGCGGGCATCGAGCCCATCGGCGTGCCGCGGGCCCTGGCAGGCACCGCCGTCCCCTTCACCTACGGCGATCTGGATAGCCTGGAAAGAGCCTTTGCGGAACACGCAGGCGAGGTCGCGGCGGTGATGATGGAGGCCATGCGCTCTGAACCGCCGGCGCCGGGCTATCTGGAAGCGGTAAAGGCCATGTGTCACGCCAATGACGCGCTGTTCATCCTCGATGAGGTGTCTTCAGGCTGGCGGCTGTCCCTCGGCAGCGCGCAGGAGTGGCTCGGCGTCACGCCGGACATGTCCACCTTTGCCAAGTCTATGTCGAATGGTTATGCCATGGGCTGCGTGGTTGGTTCCCGGGAGGCCATGGAACCCGCCGGACGTATGTTCGTCTCGAGTTCGTATTGGAGCGAGACTGTCGGCCTGGCGGCGTCAATTGCAACCATCGGCGAACTCAAGCGGCGCGACGGCCCCTCGCGCTTCAAAGAGATCGGTGAGAAGGTGCGGGCGGCGCTGCAGGACGTCATTGACGCGGTTGGCGTCGCTGCCTCCGTGACTGGCGTCCACACCCTGCCGACGCTGGTATTCGATCTGCCGGACCCCGGCCTGAAGAAGCCCATCGAGACGCTCTTTATCCAGGAGATGGTGAAGCGCGGCATCTTTTGTGTGACGACGTTCACGGCCACGCTCGCGCACTCTGATGAAGACATTGCCCGGACTGCCGCGGCCGCGGCGGAGTCATTGGAGATCGTGAAGCGCGCTCTTGCCGGGGAACTGGACACGCTGCTGGAAGCCGAGACGCAGCGCGAGCCCTTTCGCCGTCTCGTGCGCTAGAGCGCGCGGCAAGCCCCGCGAGCGCTCCGGAGTGCTGAGCGACCCCTTGCACGCACCAGTGTGCATGCGCTCATAATCTAAGGGTGTGGAGTCACGCGGCAACGGGGAGGTGGCCGAATTCGTCTCTCGGTAGTCATCGTCTCGTACAACACGCGGGACCTCTTGGCGCGTTGCCTGACGTCCATAGCCGCGGAACCACATCCGCCGGACGAGGTGATCGTGGTGGACAATGCGTCCGCCGACGACAGCGTAGCAATGGTGCGGACGCAGTTTCCCCACGTTCAGGTAAGCGCCAATGCGGAGAACCGGGGCTTTGCCGCGGCGACCAATCAGGGCTTGCAGGCCGCCACCGGCGACTTTCTCTGTTTGCTCAACCCGGACACCGAGCTCTTCCCCGGCGCTTTGGCTGCGCTCGCCGCCTTTCTCGCGGCGCACCCGGAGGTCGGCGTGGTGGGTCCGACCCTGCTCAACGCCGACGGCACCTACCAGCACGCGGCGTTTCGGTTTCCCACACTGCCCATGGCGCTCATTGACTTCTTTCCCCTCCACCATCGTCTGCTGGATTCCCGCCTGAACGGACGGTATCCGTTCGTGCTCTACGAACACCCCTTCGCCATGGATCACCCCCTGGGCGCGTGCATGCTGGTGCGGCGCAAGGCGTGCGCCGACGTAGGACTGCTGGATGAGCAATTCTTCATGTATTGCGAGGAGATCGACTGGTGCCGGCGCATCAAGCAGGCGGGCTGGGAGATCATGCACGTGCCCGGTGCCCGCGTCGTGCACCACGGCGGCCAGAGCACGCAACAGGCGGCCGGACGCATGTTCGTGGAGTTGCATCGCAGCCGTTTTCGCCTCTTCGCCAAGCACCATGGGAGGGGCTTTCAAGTGGCTGCCCGGGGCATCGTGGCGGTCGGCGTACTGTGGCAGCTAATCGCCCTGTTGCCGCGGCGTCTGCGTCATATGCGTAACCGGTTCCACCAGGACCGTTGGCAAAGCCGCCTGCGGGTGCTGGCCCTCGCCCTCAAGGGCGAGAACTAACCGATGGCACGCTCTCTCAATCCTGCGGGGGACACGCAGAAACGTGATTCCCGCGCAAGCTCGTACTGGCAGGGGGCGCGGAATCCAGCTTCGACCGACACTCTCACCGGCATCACGGCGGTGGTCCTCACACGCGACGTTGCAGCCGAAGTCGAAACGTGCCTCGCCGCGCTTGCCTGGACCGACAGCATCGTGGTGGTAGATGACTTCAGCACTGACAACACGCGCGCAGTCTGCGAACGCAGCGGTGCGTGCGTGTACGAACGCAGGCTTGAGAGCTTTGCCGCTCAGCGCAATTTCGCACTCTTGCACGTGCAGACCCCGTGGGTTCTCTTTATCGATTCGGATGAGCACGTTTCGCCGGCTCTGGCGGCGGAAGTCCGGGCGGCGGTAAAGGACGAAGCTGTCGCAGGCTACTGGATTCCACGCAAGAATCTCTTCAACGGTCGCTGGGTCAAACATGCCGGGTGGGGGCCCGATTACCAGCTCAGGCTTTTTCGCGTTGCCAAAGGCCGCTACGATCCCTCCCGCTTTGCGCACGAGACCGTGCTGCTCGACGGTCCTGATAAATACCTTACTGAGCTTCTCACCCACTACAATTACACCTCGGTGCGGCAATTCCTCGCCAAACAGCGGCGCTACGCGCAGCTTGAGGCCCGCCGCCTGTGGCTCGACGGGCAGCGGGTCCGCTGGCGCAACTACGTGCTGCAGCCGCTGCGCGCGTTTCACCGCCGCTACTTTATGTGGCGGGGCTACGCCGATGGTTGGCTGGGACTGGCGCTGTCTGCGGCCATGGCCTATTTTGAATGGCGCGCCTACCGGCACCTTGCCACGTTGGAGAACGATCCCACCACGCCAGTTTGGCAACAGTTTCGCGAGATCCCCCCGGCAACCTGCGATGTAACCGTCGTTCTCGTCTCGTACAACGTCGCCGAATTGCTCGTAAGCGCCATCAGGTCCGTGTTGGCCGACATTGCGCGTGCCGGCCTCTCCGGCGAGGTCATAGTGGTGGATAACGCCTCGCAGGACGGCAGCGCGGAGACGGTGCGCGCGAACTTCGCAAGCGTGCGCCTCATTACCAACACGACGAACGAGGGTTTTGGCCGCGCCGCGAACCGGGGCATGCTGGCGGCCGCAGGCGAAGTGGTGGTGGTCTTGAACCCCGATGCGAGCGTCCGGCCTGGCTTCTTTGGCGCCGTTCAGGACCACCTGGCGCGGGAGGCACACGTCGGGTTGCTCGGGCCGCACATCGTCCTGCCGGACGGCGCCACCCAGTCGTCATGCCGCCGGAGGTATTCGCTGGCTACGGCGATTCTGGAAAGCACGCCGCTCCAGTGGTGGGTTGGCGAGACGCCCGCGCTCCAACGTTTCTACTGCCGCGATCTCGACGAGACCCAAACGGCGAAGGTTGATTGGGTGGTGGGCGCCTGTCTCGTCGTGCGGCGTGCGGTGTTGCAGGCGGTCGGGGGCTTTGATCCGCGCTTCTTCATGTATTTCGAAGAGACGGATTGGTGCCGCCGGATTAGGGAAGCCGGTTGGGACGTGGCCTACGTTCCCGCGGCGGAAGTGCTGCACCATCATAGCCAGAGCGCGGACCAGGACCTGACCGCGCGCGCCCTCAATTTCCACCGCAGCCGTCATGCCTACATGACTAAGGAGCGCGGCCGCCTGGTTGCCCTGCTCTTGCGGGCGGCGATCGGCCTCTTGTTCGCTCTGTACACGTTGCAGCAGGCCGCGAAGGCCCTGTTACGGAGGCATAACGAAGAGTTGCGGCAAAGTGTTGGCGTGCTTATCCGCGTGACGGTGTGGTACCTTACTGGTCTCTCAGGACGCGGCCGGCGTGCCGTATAATGCAGGCATGAAAGTGCAGGCATCAAAGGGGACCTATTGCGCGTTGTTGACAATGCTTGCTTTCGCCACGGACTGTGGCGCAGTCACGCCGGTCGTAAGGCGGTAGCCGGCAACGCCGATGCTTCCCAATTAAAACGGCGCTCTCCCCTGAAAGAGGGGTTGGCTTGCGTCGCCGGCCGGTTGCTTGTGCACCGATTCCCAGTGCCTTGTGCGGGTCTTTTCCGGTTCGTGCCGGACTTGTCAACAGCCTAACCGTGGATCCCCGTTTCCCGTATGCGAGTCCTCTTCGTCACAGGTGAATATCCTCCCCTTCAGGGCGGCATCGCCGATTACACGGCGGCGCTCCGGGCAGAGCTTCACGCGCTCGATGTGGCCAGCGAAGTGCTGACCGATGCCGCCTGTGCCAGCACTGAGCCCACCGTGCATCCTGTGGTAGGCACCTGGGGCTTCCCCTTCTGGAGTATCGCCCAGCAGATCATCAGCGAGCGGCAGATTGACGTGGTGCACATCCAGTACCAGACCGCCGCGTTCGATCTCAAGCCGGCGATCAACCTGCTGCCGTGGTGTCTGCGGCGGCGCACGCCGCGCCCGGCTATTGTCACCACCTTTCACGATCTGCGGGTGCCCTACCTGTTTCCCAAGGCGGGTCCGGTGCGCCGCTGGGTAACCCATATGCTGGGACGGCACAGCGATTCACTCATCTTTACCACGCAAGCTGACCGGGAGCAGTGGGAGACTATGGCGCACGAGAGTTCCGCAAAGCAGACACCGTCCCACCACGTCGGGGTTGGCTCGGCGGTGCCCGTGGTGCCAGTCTCTGCAGACGAACGACAGGCGCTCCGCGCCGAGTGCGGCGTTGCGCCGGAGGCCTTCTTAATCGGGTTCTTTGGCTTCATCAATGCTACCAAGGGCCTCGATACCTTGTGCGAGGCGGTGCGCCTGCTGCGCGAGCAGCAAGTTCCCGCACAGGCGCTCATCGTCGGCGGCAGTGTGGGGGACAGCGATCCGACGAATGCCGCCTATAAGGAGCACGTGGAACGTGTCATCCGCAGGCTGGATTTGGACATGGGAGATATCCTGCTCAGCACGGGCTACGTGGAGGCGGCTGAAGCCTCGCGCGCCCTGGCGACCTGCGACGCGGTGGCCTTGCCCTTTACGGACGGCGCATCGCTGCGCCGCACCAGCTTGCTGACGGCGCTGGACCACGGCCTGCCGGTGGTGACGACCATCCCCAGGCAGCCGATCCCGGAATTGCAGGCGAGCGACCCAATGTTGCTTGTGCCGCCCAACGACCCACCGGCGTTGAGCGACGCGCTCCGCAGTCTTTACGAGGACCGCGCGCTGTGTGAGACGCTCGGCTCGGCTGCCAAAGCCTTCGCCCGCCAGTTCTCATGGAGCCGCATCGCCGAACACACCCTGGCGGTGTACACCGAGGCAAGTCATCTTCGGTAGTTGCTGTGGAAGCTCAGGCGGTAAACTCTACTACGCTTGATTGGAGCCGTGGCGAATTGGGCCACGGGCCCTAAGTTGATTCCATCTCCCTGAGGAATATACCCGAACCTGCCCCGAATTTGAGATTGTAGGTGAGGGGCACGCCGCCAATCCGAGACGTTGCTGGTGTTACGTAGAGTTCTCTACTGGGAGAGAGGCTTAGGCTATTCGCGGTGGACTATGTAAGGGATTAGAGACGGGGAGATACCGTTTTCCGGGATTCCTACGCTCAATCCAGATAAGGGTCGTAGGACTTGACGACCAAAGGTGAATATAATACGATATTGGCGAATATGTAATTGATTGAAGGACTTGGCAATGGCTAGCACCGAAGAACGACTTAGCAGACTGGAAGGTGGCTTCGAGCATCTTGCTACGAAAGCTGACATTGTTCACTTAAAAGCCGATCTTATCAAGTGGATCGTGATTGCGCTCGCAGTGTGGGGCAGCGTGCTTGTCGGCGCAATGAAACTCATACCTTGAGCGGCCGTTAGCTGCGGGGCTTACATACTTTCAGGTCGGCGTGGATAAGCTAACTAACCTTACGAGTCTATGCAGAGCGAACCCTTTGATCCAACGAAGTGGAATGAGCAGTCCCACATTACCACTGAATTGACGGATTTCCTCCAAGGATAGCCGCTCGGCGCGGAGCCCCCATGGATTAAGAATTGCGGTGAACTGTCCGTGCCCTTACCCGTAAAGAAGCTTCGGCTGTGTTGACCAGTGCGCCCCTCGCAGTGAGAGGCTGAGATCTCGACCCTTCAGGCAAGCGCCGTGATGCGCCGCAGTGCTTCCTGGTACTTGGCGCTGGTCTTCTGGATGACTTCGTCGGGGAGCATCGGAGCGGGGGGCTCCATATTCCAGCCGTTTTCACGCAGCCACTCGCGCACGAATTCCTTGTCATAGCTGGGTTGCGGGTGACCGGGTTCGTAGATGTCCGTATCCCAGTAGCGCGACGAATCCGGCGTGAACGCCTCGTCGATGAGCATGAGTTCGCCCTCGTAGTGGCCGAATTCGAACTTCGTATCCGCCACGATCAGACCGGCCTTCTGGGCTTCAGCGCGCCCGAAATTGTAAATGTCGATAGATGTCGCCTCTAACTCTGCGGCTAACTCAGTACCGACTTGCGCTGCCAATGCTTCGCGGGAGATGTTTATATCGTGGCCGCTATCGGCCTTGGTGGCAGGCGTGAAGATGGGTTCCGGCAGTTCTTCGCTCTCCTGCAGGCCCGGCGGCAGTTTGTGGCCGCAGACTTCGCCCGTGCTAATGTAGTCGCGCCAGCCGGAGCCGGCCAGATAGCCGCGTACGACGCACTCCGCGTCAATGCGCTCCGCCTTATGCACCAGCATGCTGCGCCCCGCCAGCATCTCGCTATCGGCCTGCAACTCTGCCGGATAGGCGGCTACGTCGGTGGTGACGAGGTGATTGGGGATAAGGTGGCCCATGCGCCGGAACCAGAAAGCGGAGAGCTGGTTGAGCACCCGGCCTTTTTCCGGGATGCCCATAGGAAACACCACGTCGAAGGCCGAAATGCGGTCGGTGGTTACGATGAGCAAGTGCTCGCCGAGGTCGTACATATCGCGCACTTTGCCGCGCGCGAATTGGGGCACAGGAAGCGCCGTTTCCAGGATTACGTCGTTCGTACTCACCGGTATGCTCCGGTTGCGTTGCCCGGCTCTGTCTACACCATCTATCATAAACTATGCGAACGCGTTCAGCGTTTGCAGGCAAATACAGCACCACGAAGAGGTACCAATGGACGTAACCAAGCATCAACCGGGCATGTTCAGTTTTGCCGATCTGGGAACTCCGGATCTCGCAGCTTCCAAGCAATTCTATACGGCGTTTCTGGGTTTGGAACTGTTTGAAATGCCACTGCCCGACGGCACGGAGTTTTGCATGCTCCGCAAGCGGGGCAAGAGCGCCTTTTCGCTCTACGCCATGCCGGACGAAATGAAGCAGATGACCGGCGGCCATCCGGTGTGGCAGAGTTACTTCACGGTAGTCAGCGCCGACGAGACATCCGCGAGAGTCAAGGAACTGGGCGGTACCGTGGCGCAAGAGCCGATTGACGTCTTGGACGCGGGACGACTGCTCGTCGCGCAGGACCCCACGGGCGCCCCGTTCTCCGTGTGGCAGCCCGGCACGCAGATCGGCGCCGAGGTCTTTGGCGAGCACGGCGCGCTGGCCTGGAACGAACTCTATACGCGTGATACGGAAACGGCGGCGCAGTTCTACACGGGTCTCTTTGGCTGGACTGTGACAAAAACGCTGAGCGGCGACGGCGGCGAGTATAACCTCTTCAGCCTTGGCGATAGGCCGGCGGCCGGCATGATGGCAATCCGGGAGGAATGGGGCCCGATGCCGCCGAACTGGTCCATCTACCTTGCCGTGGCCGACCTGGACGCATCGCTGCAGCGGTTGCAGGATCTTGGCGGGCAGCAGATTTCACCGGCCATGGCCGTGGACGGCGTGGGACGATTCGCCTTCATTTGCGATCCCCAAGGCGCATATTCCACCATCATCGAGCCGGCGCCCCACGACGAGTAGATCCGGACTATCGGACTCTAAAGGCTGCGTCCAAAGCCTGGGCAATGGCTTTGCCTCCCGTTCGTGCTGAGCTGGCCTGTCCTGAGCACTTCGACAAGCTCAGCACAGGCTTGCCTAAGGGTCGAAGCACAGACAGAGCCGGATCATCAGACTTTAGAGGCTGCGACCAAAGCCTGAAGTATGGTCTTGCCACCCGTTCGTGCTGAGCTCGCCTGTCCTGAGCTAGCCGAAGGATCGAAGTACGAACGGGAGGCCATGGCTCAATGCAGGGCTTTGGCATAGCGTGTGGGCTTCTCCCTCCGCCGACAGGGCACAAATTCATGCGATTCTCCTACTGCAGCGCGAGGGCTTTTTTCCCGCTCTTGTCGGGATTGGCGCGAACAGCGGGCGAGGTTGGGCTGAGGGGCGTGCGAAGGCAAGATGGATTCCCGCTTGCGCGGGAATGACGGATCAGAGATGGTTGCGCGGGGGCTTGCTCCCCGCCGGATCCCGTGCTGATTCTTGCTGCCCTGCAAGGCAACTATCGCGCTGACAACCCCATGCGCCGATACGACTCGCCGATGTGGCGCACGTGGTGGCGCACGTCGAAGAGGGCGTCGATTGCCGCCTCGTCCAGGTGCGCGGTAACGCGTGGATCGCCTTTCAGCAGCGTCGCAAAATCCGCCCCGGTCTCCCAGGCCGCGGTGGCGTGCTCCTGCACGATGGCATAGGCTTCCTGGCGGGTCAGTCCCTTGTTGATAAGCGCGAGCAGGACCGCCTCGCTGAAGACGAGGCCGCGTGTCTGGTTGAGGTTGAGTTCCATATTCTCGGGGTATACCCGCAGGTCGGCCATTACGCGGGTAAAGAGCGCGAGCATATAGTCGAGGACAATGCACGAATCGGGCAGGATGACGCGTTCCGGCGCAGAGTTGGTAATGTCGCGCTCGTGCCAGAGCGCCACGTTCTCCAGGGCCGTCTGGGCGTAGGACCGCAGCAAGCGTGCCAAGCCGGAAACGCGCTCGCAGCGGGCGGGATTGCGCTTGTGTGGCATGGCGGACGAGCCCACGCGTCCCCGCTCGAACGGCTCTTCCACTTCCAAGACCTCGGTGCGCTGGAGATTGCGAATTTCGGTTGCAAACTTGTCCAGCGAGGACCCAATTACAGCCAGCGTTGTCACAAAATCCGCGTGGCGGTCGCGTTGGACGATTTGCGTTGAGGTGGGCGCTACGTCAAGCCCCAAACCGGCGCACACGCGGTCCTCGATGGCCGGCGGCACGTTGGCGTGGGTGCCTACGGCGCCGGATATCTTGCCCACCGCCACCTGCGCCCGCGCTGCTTCTAAGCGGCGCCGGTTGCGGCGCATCTCGTCCACCCAGACGAGCAGCTTGTAGCCAAACGTAATTGGTTCCGCCTGCACGCCGTGGGTGCGGCCGATCTGCGGTACATCCTTGTACGCGACGGCTGCTTCCTCCAGCACGCCGCTCAGTTCGTCAACGCCCTCCAGCAGCACGTCGGCGGAGTCCCGCAGCCGGATGCCGGTGGCTGTGTCTTCCACGTCGTAGGAGGTCAGCCCCAGGTGGAGAAAGCGGCTTTCATCTCCCAGTTGCTCTGCCACCGCCATGAGAAAGGCGTTGAGGTCGTGGTCAATCTCGCGCTCAATTTCCGCGATGCGCTCCAGTGACGGGGTCCGCGCGCGCCGCAGCTTGGCCATATCTTCCGCCGGCACACTGCCGTGCTCCGCCCACGCATCGCACACGGCAAGTTCCACCTGCAGCCATGTGGCGAACTTGCGCTCTTCAGACCAAATCATGCCCATTCTGGGACGCGTGTAGCGGGGAAGCATCAGCAGATCTCTCGAATCATTGAGCAGTCACTCAAACAAAAGGGAATTTGCGGGCCCACTAGCCATTCTAGGAGAAGTGGGATGGACTGTCCAACGCCGCGACGGGCAGAGGGTTGGCACTGCGCGGCGCCTCGTGGGAATGCTGCCTAACTGACCGGAGAGGCGCAAGAGGGGAGTCTTATCAGACCAGGAATCATGCCGGCACGGTCCGAGGCTGAAATCCAGACAAGAGCACGACAGGTTGAAGGTGCCGATAGGGGCTACTGGGACGGCACTTCGACAGGCTCAGTGCGAACGGGATCTGGGGCTTGGGTGCTGAGGGGATGGCACTTCGACGAGCTCAGTGCGAGCGGAGTGTGGCGTAGGCGTTTCGCCAGAGGCACTTCGGCAGCCTCAGCGCAAACGGGATCCGGGGTTGGGTGCTGAGGGAATGGCACTTCCACAGGCTCAGTGCGTACGTTAAGCAGAGTTGACGGGTGGGACCGCACTTTGACGAACTCAGTGCGAACGGGAAGTGCGCCTGGCGCTTGGTGTCATACTTCTACAGGACCGGGGCGAATTGGCAGGTTGGAAAAGGCTAGCGCCCGCCGGCCATGGCGGGGATCACCGAGATCTCGTCACCGTCCGCCAGCGCGGTGTCTTTGCCCTGGAGGGTGCGCACTTCTTCAGAGTTGACGTAGACGTTGAGGTAGCCGGGTATGTCGCCGTTCTTGTCAGATATCTGTGATCCGATGCCGGGGAACTGTTGATCCAGCTCGTGTAGTAGCTGCCCGACGGTCGCGGCTTCCACTTCCACCCGCGACTGGTTGCCGGTGAAACGGCGGTACGGTGTCGGAATATAGACTTTCACTCCCATCGAGATGGGTCCTTAGCTTGTTCATGGTATGACTGTGCACTGACTCATACTATAAGCTATCTGAAGGCTGCGGCTCAACGTGGATTGCATAATGTGACCTGCTTGGCCTGATCCGGCCGGCTAGGTGGCAGGCGCAGTCACTTTGTGCCACACTCTTGCGCGCTTGCGGTCTTTAGCTTTGTGAGCGAGCCGCTAGGCAAGCAGCGCGCGGCAACGGTAAGATGTAGCTGCATGCCGGATCTGTGGTGAAAAACCTGCCTACCTAGGATAGGAGACGCGAGCTATGGCGGAAGGTAACGGGCGACCCGAACTCTTTGATGTCAACGTCTCACTTGGCCCCTTACCGCAGCGGCCGCCGGGTTCACCCGTCGATGCCGCGAGCTTGCTGGAGTTGCTGGATGCGTACGACATCTCGCGCGCGTTGGTAACGCATACCGTAGCCAAATGGCACGATCCGTCGGACGGCAATGAGCGGCTCCTGCGAGCGATTGCGGACGAGCTGCGGCTCTTACCCTGCTGGGTCGTGATGCCCGCGGCCACGGGCGAGGTGCCGCCGGAGACCGAGCAAGTCGCACAACTGCTGGCGGCAGGGGCCCGCGCCGCGCGGCTTTGCCCCAAGACTCACCTCTTGGTGCTCGAACCGTTGATAATCGACCCCCTCGCCCAGGCGCTCGCGGACAAGCGGGTACCGGTGCTGCTCGATTTCGACAACGCCCATTACAGCGAGCCCCGGCACTGGGATTTCATCGCCTGGCTGCTGGAAGCTTACCCTGACTTGCCGGTCATTCTCCTGCGGCAGTCCCACGCCGACTTTCGCGTCCTGTTTCCGCTGCTCGAACGCTCGCCGAACCTGTACGTGGAGACCTCCTATCTCGGCGGGCACAGCGCGTTGATTGAGCTTGAGGAACGATTCGGCGCCGAGCGCTTCATCTTCGGCACTGGCTTGCCGATTTTCGAGCCCGCGTTGCCGATCACCACGCTGTCCTACGGCGGTCTGGACCCCACAGCGCGTGCGGAAATCGCGGGCGCGAGCCTGCAGCGTCTGCTCGACGGCTGTTTGGTGTAGGCACCCCAACGTCACCGGCTACCAAGAAGAGACGGGTTGCCGCGTGCGCGGCAATCACCATGGCCTTGCCCAGGAATCACCAATGGATGATTAGACTCACCAATGGATGATTGTCAGAAGACGATTCCTTGTCCGTCATTCCCGCGCAGGCGGGAATCCATCTTCTCCGCGTACACCTGGAGTCCTCGGTCTCCCAACCGCGTATTCACCGGAATGACTGAGGCTGTCGGTCTAGATTCATGGTAATGACGAGGCCGGCTCACTCATTTCATAGTATTCATCGATGCAAGCCTGAATCCAGGAAACAAGGAGCAATCCCCATGACCAGTGCCGCATCCCTGACGACCGCACAACTCGCCGCCCTGCGCGCGATAGATAGTCCCACCATTGCCAACGCCATCGAAGAATTCGACGTGCGCGATCGCCGCGCGGGGTACATGGACGACTCCATTCGCTGCATCTTTCCCGATCTCGGCGAGATTGTGGGCTACGCCTATACCGTCACTTTCAAGGACCGTGAACCGGGTGACCCGCCCTTGCGGCAGGCGTGGGTTGAAGCGCTGGAGCACGCGCTGGCATTGCCCGCGCCGCGCATCTTGGTCGCCCATGACGCCTCGCCGGACGTGCCGGCGGCGCTCTTTGGCGAGATCATGTGCACGCTGCTCACGCGCCTCGACTTCGCAGGCGTGATCACCGACGGCACCGTGCGCGACCTGAACGAGGTGCGGGCACTCGGCTTGCAGTACTTCGCGTCCGGCGTTATCGTCTCCCACGGCCAGGTAACGGTGGAGTCCTACGCCACGCCGGTAACCGTCGCGGGGCTTACGGTGAATCCCGGTGACTTGCTCCACGCCGACTGCAACGGCGTCGTGCAGATTCCGGCCGAGATTGCGGCCAACGTCGCCGCCAAAGCCGAGGAAGTCCGGCAGGAGGAAGGCAAAGTCCTCGAAGCCCTTGCCAATCCGGCGTTTTCGCTGGAGGAATTCAAGCAAGCGATGCAGGGATAGGCGGCCCATGGCTAAGAGAGAGCAATTCGAACTAAGCGAAGAACTGCAGGACATTGCCGACGAGCTGCGGGCGATCGGACAGACGGGCCTCTTCTATGCGCGGCGGGAGGAGGACGAGTACTGCATTGCCCGCTACGAGCGCACATTAACGCTGGCGGCCCGGCTCCTTGCGCTGACTGATACACGCTCGGCAGAGGAGATACTGGCGATCTACAACGGCGACATTGGCGTGCAGTCGCCGAAAGTGGCGGCGTTCGGCGCAGTCTTCGATGAGCAGGGCCGCGTGCTGCTCATGCAGCGGGAGGACAACCGCCTCTGGGCGTTGCCGGGCGGCATGGTGGAGGTCGGGGAGACGGCGGCGCAGGCGGCGGAACGGGAGACCTGGGAGGAGACCGGTGTGCACGTGCGCGCCGAGCGTCTCATCGGCATTTACGATAACCGCGCCTACGGCGGCCGGGCACCGTTTCAACTCTATAACGTCGGCTTCCTGTGTTCGCATGTCTCCGGCACACCGCACCCGACCACCGAAGCCCTCGACGTTGACTACTTCGCTGAAGACGCTTTGCCCACGCTCACACGGGGACACCGCAATCGCATGCCGCAGATCTTTGCCTGGCACCGCGGCGAGCGCACGGAGCCGCACTTCGAGCGTGAATTGACCCTCGATGGCAAAGAACAGTAGCCATTTGGCAAGACCACGCTTCATGTGCTTGTGGGTTGAGCTAGGCTGTTTTAGCAAGGGAACTTAGCACCGCGCAGTGTATAATCTCTCTTGATTGAATTCGAATAGCGTTTACGCAGAGAAGGAATACGGAATGGCAAGCAAGCGATTCACCGTTCACGCTGGAAATCACGACCGCAATGAGTGCCCGGTCTGGGCAGCCGCCGATGGGTTGGACGCGGCGGCAAGTTATGCAGTCCGCGACGAAGAAACCGGCGACCAATTGCCCGCGCAAGTCGTGCCGGGCTGCGAGGGCGCGCACATAGTCTGGGTGGTGCCGTCCCTGGCTGCGGGGGCTTCGCGGTCCTACTCCGTGGAGGAAGGCTCCGGTGAGGGCGGCGTGGCGGTGGCTGAAGGCGAGCATGGCGTAGACGTGCACATGAACGGCGCGCTCTTCACCACCTATCGCTATGCCGTGCCGGTGGTGAAACCGTATCTCTACCCGGTCATCGGCCCCACCGGCGAGGGCATGACCCGCAACTACCCCATGATTCCCGACGTGCCGGGCGAGAAGCACGACCACCCGCACCACAAGTCCATTTACGTCTCCCACGGCGAGGTCAGCGGCGCCGACGTGTGGAGCGAGGTGGAAGGCCACGGCTACCAGCGGCACGTGGAGTTTCTACCGGCCTACGGCGCTAGCGGCGCGCACGTCAGCGGCCCGGTGCTGGGCGCCATCCGCTCGCGCAATGACTGGACGGGATCGGACGACAAGAAAGTGGTGGAAGACGAGCGGCGGTTCACCTTCTACCCACTGTCCTCGGGCGCAAGGCTCATCGACGTGGAGGTTACCTTCCGCGCCACGGCGGGGCCGGCGCACTTTGGCGACACGAAAGAGGGCGGCATCATCTCGCTGCGGGTGGCTACCAGCATGGACGCCTCGGACGACGGCCGCATGGAAAACGCCATTGGCGGCATCGGCGAAGCGGAGTGCTGGGGCAAGCGCGCCCAGTGGCTCGACTATACGGGCCCGGTGAAGGGCGAGACCGTGGGCTTTGCCGTCTACGACCATCCCAGCAGCTTCCGGCATCCGACCTACTGGCACGCGCGCAACTACGGTCTCTTTACCGCCAATCCCTTCGGCCTGCACGACTTCTACGCCAACCCGGGCGTTGACGGCAGCCACGTGTTGCCGGAGGGCGGGTTGCTGCGCTTCAAGTACCGCATCTATGTGCATGCCGGCGACACCGCCTCCGCCCAGGTCGCGCAGCGCTACCACGACTACATCACCCCGCCGGAGGTCACTGTCGCGGAGTGAGATAGGGATCCCCGCTCGTCGTCCGGGAGCCCGTGAGCGAGGTGAGGTTTGCAAGCGCAACGAATGACGAGAACTAGTGCTGTATGGGAGACGCGCAGTCGCCTTAGATGAAAGCAAGCGCGTAACTGCAGACGGTGGGGTGGCGGGTACCAAGCAGCCTCCGGTTCTTTCCCCTATTGCACAGGGAGACCGCCAGGCGCAAAGCTGGTGATTGTTGTAGGCCAAGTCGGTTATGAGCAACGCTGCGGACATGCCGATGCTTACCTACTTCCGGCGGGTAGAGATACTCGCCGTCCTGGCGCACCGCGACTTTCGCTACCTTTGGGCGGCATACTTCACTAGTCTCGCGGGTGACGCAGCCTACATGTTTGCCATTTCCCGGGTCATATTCGAGGACGGGAATTGGTCGGAGGGCGAGACGGCAGCATTTACAGTCGTCATAGTCCCAATTCTTTTCATGCCGCCGCTCGCGGGGATTTTGGCGGACCGCCTGGATCGCAAGTCTCTCATGCTTTTCGCGCACGTGGTGCGCGTGCCGATATTGGCGGCGCTCTTCGTCGTAGGACACGTTGTGGGACTTGGGTTATTGTACGTGGCCGCGGCCGGATTCGCGGTCACGGCAGCCGGTCGGCTCTTTTATCCGTCCCGCGCGGCCATGGTGCCGAATCTCTTGGCGAGGCACAGACTCGTTGCCGGCAACGCAGCCCTGATGGCAGGGAGAGACTCCATTGGCCTCGCCGGAATTGCTGTTGGGGGCCTCCTCGGTGCGGCCCTCGGCGGGTTGAACGCGCTCGGTGTCGCCGCTGTTGCGTTCGGCTTGGCCGCGCTGCTCATATTTGGGATGAGGTCGCCTGTGTCTGCCCCCCGTCGGCCTGCCTTTGGATCCGGCGTCAGAGCGTATACGTGGCCATTCAAGCTGGTGGAGGTTGCAATCCGCGATTTCGTCTTTGCGGTGTATTTTGTTTTCACGCGCCCGTTGCTGCGCGCAATCGCCATCGTCGGCGTGCTCTTTACGGCGCTGGTTACGTCGCTTATGAACATTACGATCCCGCAGTTTCTGTGGGAAACTCTGAATGCCGGTCCAAATGGAGATGAATTCTTTGATGGCCTGCGGGACGTGTGGATCTTATTGTTGCTGCCTGCCGTGCCATGGCTGGCGAGACGGCTCGGCGACGGCAGGATGGGCGTGCTGGCTTTTGCGGCCATGGGGATCCTGCTGGGTCTGCTCGCCGTCGTGGGGCAGTCGTGGCAGGTGTTCGTCATCGCCGCTCTGCTCGGCGTATTGATCGCCGGCATGCTGCCGCTGCGGAGCATAGTGCAGGCGGAAACCCCCGATCGCTTGCGCGGTCGCGTGATCGGGGTTCTTGCCACATTCAACTTGCTGGCTTCGCTCGGCGCAATGCTACTTCTGGCTGCTAACCGAGACCTCTTGGGAGCCGTTCCCCTTTTCCTTACTTGTGGGATCTTGGTTCTGGTTGCAGGGGCTGTCCTTCATTTCTTGCGAGAGATCAGGGAAATCCGGCTGGCCGCGTTCTAGCGGGCAAGGCTACGAAGGCGGCGCCCGGTATGCAATCTGGCGCTGCCCGCAGGGGAAACTTAATTTGACTTCCGCTGCAAAAGCACTTAAAATCTTTAATTTGGTGACGTGTTCTAGTACTAGTGCAGAAAGAAGGAGATGTGGATGAACACTAGCACCTTGATCAGTAGCATCACCCGCCGGAAGATGCTTGGTGGCTTTGCCGTCGGGGCCGGAGCCGTGCTCGCCGCTGCGTGCGGTGCTGCCGGAACTGCCGCACCCGCCGAGGAAGCGGCCGAGGAGAAGATGGAGGAGAAGAAGGCCGAGACCATGGCTCCTAAGGCAGAGCCGGTCAACATCCTTTATCTCACCTACACGCGTCCGGCCCGCAACGAGGCCGAGCAGGCGCTCTATGGCGGATTCCAGGAAGCCAACCCTGACATCACCCTGGATATCAAGATCGTGGATGGCGGCGGCACCGGCGTGCGCCAGAACATTCCGATTCTTTTCGCTGCCGGCACCCCGGTGGGTCTCTTTGAGAACACCTGGGGCACCTGGCTGCAGTTCGTGGAAGGCGACCTGATTGCCCCGCTGACGCCGCTTATGGCGCGCGACGGCATCGATCCCTATGAGGCGTTCATCGCCGAGGGCGTGGACTTCGTCTCGAACCAGGGCGTGACCTGGGGCTTCCCCGCCAGCATGTCTGTGGACACGTGGGCCTACAACAAGAACATCTTTGACGAGGCAGGCGTACCTTATCCGCCGTCCGACCCGGCCGACGAGAGCTGGACGATGGAAGCGTACATCGACGCCATGGAGAAGCTCACCAAGGGCACCGAGCAGTTCGGTATGCGCCGCGGTTACACCGGTTTCAACACCTTTGGCATCGGTGACGGCACCTTCTTCGGCGGCCTGGCCTGGGACGCCGAGAACAACAAGGCGACCATGAACAACGATCACTACGTCCAGGGCATCAACTTCTGGATCGACATCGTGGACAAGTTCCGCGTGATGCCGACGGGCGATGAGCATTCCGCGATCGTTGGTGGCAGAAGCGGTCACCCGTTCTTCACCACCGGCGCTTTTGGTATCTCCGTGATGTTCGTGGTACCGCCGGAAGCCAAAGAAGCCGCCTTCGACTGGGGTATTGGCGCGCTGGCGTACACCGGCGATCCGCCAAACCACTCCGGCCGCCACTACACGCACGCGGTCTTCGCGGGCAACACCGACCACATCGACCAGACGTGGGAAGTGATGAAGTGGTTCTTGGAGGGCGAGAACGGTCTCACCTATCTTGAGGTCACCGGCCACGTGGTAACGCCCATGCGTCACCTCTTCGACAAGGCCAAGTCACACTGGGAAGCCAAGTACGACGGCAAGGTGGACGGCACCACGTACTTCCTGGAGGCCCAGCACACGCCGCAGTCCGGTCACGGTATGTTGAAGTACTCCAACTTCTACGACATCCGCGACGTGCTGCAGCCGGTCTACAACAGCGTGCGCGCACGCGAGGCTTCGATCGAGGAATTCCTGCCCTTCGCAGAGAAGACCATCAACGAGGACCTCAAGGTCGAGTAGCACAGGATCCGGCATCCGAACGCTCGTTTTTGCGAGCATTTGGAGTAGATCGACTAAGAAAGGAGGGTCACCCACTGGGTGGCCCTCCTTTGGCTTTTGCTAGATTCAGTCCTGCTAGCCCGCGACGAGAAAGCGCCCAGTAGGGGACTGACTTACTAGACTCAATTCTTGAGTCGGTAATAGGCAGTCGCCGCGGGTGGTCGGGGTCTTGCTCACCAGGGTTTGCCGGGGAGGGGGGCTTATCTAAGAGCCTGATTGAGGGATTCTATTAGCACTTTTCCAGAGTACCCCTCGTAACGCAGGCACAAGTTACTCAGCAGGTTTCTTCCAACAAGAACCTTGCAACCGAAGCCGTTTTCTTCGAGGGGCAATCCGCCGAACTCATTGCGCCAAGCACACTTCAACTGTGGTATGTAAATGTCTGCCCTGTAGAAAGGCGTCACTCTCTTCTCATGTGCCCCAACGAGTTCCCGAGCGTCTGTCTGTTTGAGGCGTAGCCGTTCTGCAAGTTTCAGGTCAATGCAACTGAGAGTTGCGCCGGTGTCCAGAAGTGCTGGCATAGGACAAGAATCTTCGAGTTTGGTGTCAAAACCAATCATCACTTCGATCTGTGGGCCGTATTGAATTAAGAGTTCTTTGTCCCTAGGCCCAATGTCAGCGGTGGGCAACTTTATCTCCCCCTATCAGAGCGGAGACCGGAAGATGCTCCGGGTAGTTTCTTACTTGCCTTATCAAATAGGGGTCATCGCCAAAGGCTTCCATCGCTCCGTTGGCGGCATCGGAGTAACTGGGGTAGAAGCCAATCAGTCGCCGGTCATGGAACACCACCCACTCTCCGAAGTGGTTGTCCTCTAGCTCCTTGCGCATATCATTGTACGCAGCAATATTCTCCTCCAAAGAAGCAGGATGTGCAGCGGCAGTCACGATCCACTCCCTTCACGGTTTCTCCCTTTTGTCACATTCGCTTACATCAGCATACCATGATTTCTGTTTGGCTAAAGGAGATTCCTCGAGTTGCAAATTGGGGAGTAAGCGTGGTTTTCTTAGCAGTTTTGTAGCCATTTGCACCATTTAGGTGAACTTTCGGCGTGTTTCAGACGATTGGGCTTAGATTATTGACAGGCCGGCGGAATATGCTGGATGGCAGGGGCGCGATAAATCGTGCCCCTGCGATTTCTGCTCTCACCCCGAATCACCCGACACCTCGTATCTAATACGGGGCAAGCTCTGACCTACTTCAAAGGTGAGGAGGGACTTCCGCGTGCTTTCCCGGCGGCACGGATCAGTAAGAGCCTATCGCTGCTATTCCCCGCAACGCTCGTCCAAGAGTGCCAGACATTGCGGCTGGGTCAGCATTATGGTCTAGACCAATGACAGCCCCGTGGGTATGTGATAGTGAGATCCGTACAGTGGCTTCTGCGGTCAAAGGAAGACTCATATTACAAGTTGCGATAAGAGCAGCACACCATGGCTTCGGGTCGGCGGAGCGATCCTGGCCGCAGGCTTAACGATAGTAGGCGGTCTCTGGGTGTACGCCGTCATTTGAGCCGGTGATGTTCCGCTCTTGCTAAGAGCGGCCCTCCCCACCATACCGCCAGGACTTGCCGTATCCCTTGCGGTTTCCAAATGTGACAGGATCATACAGAGACAACAAGAGATTCTCTCGGAAATCGAAAAGTAGTCACTGCTACCAACTGCTTGAGGCTGATCTCAGCGGATGTAGCATCGTAAGCGCATCAAGTCGACGTCCGCGGCAATGCGTTAAGGGAGCCTGACACTGCGGGCCTAGCGGTCACGCGAGAGACGCGTCACCGTTTTCCACCTCCGCCAGTAACTCGCCGCACTGGGCGGCTACGCGCTCCACAATGGCGTTGACGATCATCTCGCCCAGTTCCGCTGAGGCGTGCACAGATGGGTCTTCGCCGCCGCAGCCCTGCTCTTTCATGGTGAGGTCCGTGCGGTAGCGGCTCATGTCGGTGAGTTCCGGATGCAGGTGCATAAAGATGGAAGTCTCCCACTTGCCGGCATGGTCGCCGGTGTAGCCGAGGTCTTTCACCACCTCGTATTCAGGGAAGGCCCAGACCCGCACGTCGGGATGGTTGCGTTCGTACCACTCGGCCACCTCTTTGAGCCCGCGCACGTGCAGCGAGCCGTAGTGGCCGGTGATGATGACGATGACCTTGAAGCCCTCGTCGTCGAGCTGCTCGATGAACTCGCGCGCCAGCGTGCGCACGGTCTCATCGCAGAATTCCAGCGTATGCTTGAAACCGGCGTGGGGCTTCATGGTCTGAAAGCCGCACCACACCACCGGCAGCGAGATCGCGCCGGCGGCCTCGGCGCAGCGGTCGGCGATGCCTTGGGCCTTCAGCGCGTCCTGTCCAATGGCCATGTGGTAGCCGTGCCATTCAAATGCCCCCCACGGCAGGATGGCGATAGGCTTCTCGGCCAATTGCTGCTCAATCTCCGCCGGCAACATGCGCTCGTATCTCATCCGTCATCCTTTCTCCGGTGCCAAGTACCCACGCCCCGCATTATTCCAGCGCTTCCTCGCCCACCACCTGCGCTAAGGCGGCGGGCAAACTCTCTATATCCTCCGGTGTAACTCTATCTTTCACCCGATAGTCGGCCTTGCGCACGATTTCGCTCATTTGCTCGCGCACGGCGGCGATGCGCTTTTCCTGCACACGGAGCAGGATTTCCGTCGAGTCGCGCGAGGGGCGGGAACGCAGGGCGGCACGCAAGTGCAGTAGGCAGAGGCCGTCAGAATTGCCGTAGGTCTCCTGTGCCTCACGGTCGCCGCGCAGCGTCTCCAGCAGCATTCCCAGGTGCCGCTGCTCGGCATTGTCCTGCGCGTCGCAGCCGAGGCACGTGCCCTGGGGGGTAAGCAGCTTGCGCACCCGCGACGCCAAGCCGCGCAGTAGGCCCTGCTGCTCCTTGGCTTCGCCGATCTGCTGCGCCGCTTCGCCGAGGATGTCGTAAAAGGTGAGCGCCGTGCCCAGCGGGCTGTGTTTATGGAAGAGCCGCCACGTGTGGTTGTGGCAAAAGCCCTTGGCCGCGCGCACCAAGTCCCGAATCTCTATATCGTTCACGTGCTCGTAGGAGTACGTTTCCAGGAAACGGTCGCCGCTGCGGATCGCCAGCCGGCAGATGGGGCAGCCAGAGTCACGGATGGCTTCCATCAGTTCATAATAGGGAGTGTGCTTATCCATAGGAGGTAATAGCCTCGGTTGCGGCTCGAATTCCCGTATAGAATAGCATGGACGGAATTGGCCTAACTCTTTGCAACATGCCCCGTCATTCCGGCGGATGCCGGAATCCATCTTCGCCGCACCCCTGGACTCCGGCTTCCGCCGGAGTGACGAGTGGCTGCGAATCACCCAGGCAACAGCCACAACTTTCGGCCGAGCGCGGCTGATGTTCTCGCCTACGTGCAGGCTGCTAGGCCCGGTTTCACGCGGCACACAGCCATGCCGGCGCCCAGACTGTCAACTCCCCGCCTAGCGCGTACAATGACTTAACGCAAGACTCGGAATCACACATTGAGGAGGACTACCCCGCATGCAGACGCATGAGATTGCCGTCATCGGCGGTGATGGCATCGGACCGGACGTGATTGAAGCCGGCAAGCAGGTGATCGATGCCGCCGGCGCTCTTACCGGCAGCTATCGGCTGAACTACACCGACTTTCCCTGGGGCTGCGAGTACTACCTGCAGCACGACCTCATGATGCCGGCCGACGCCCTGCAAACGCTGGAGCAATTCCAGGCCATCTACCTCGGCGCGGTGGGGTATCCCACGGTGCCCGACCACGTCTCTTTGTGGGGTTTGTTGCTGCCGATACGCAAGGCCTTCCGGCAGTACGTCAACCTACGCCCCATCAAGCTGCTGCGGGGCATCGACGGTCCTTTGCGCGGCAAGGGGCCTGAGGAAGTGGACTTCGTTTGCGTGCGCGAGAACACCGAGGGCGAATACTCCGGCGTGGGAGGCCGCGTGCACGTGGGCACCGATCACGAGGTGGCGCTGCAGAACATCGTCTTCACCCGCACGGCGGTGGAGCGCATCATTCGGTATGCGTTCGACTACGCCCAGTCCCACGGGCGCAGCAGCGTCGCGAGCATCACCAAGTCCAATGCCATGCAATACAACATGGTCTTCTGGGACGAGGTATTTGCGGAAGTGGCGCAGGACTATCCCGGCATCGCGACGAGCAAGTACCACGTGGACGCCGCCGCCGCGCGCTTTGTAACCCATCCGGAGTCGTTCGACGTGGTGGTGGCCTCGAATCTGTTCGCAGACATCCTGACTGACCTCGGCGGCGCGCTGCAGGGCAGCTTGGGCCTGCCGCCCAGCGCCAACATCGATCCCACGCGGCGCTATCCCGGCATGTTCGAGCCGGTGCACGGCTCCGCGCCGGACATCCACGGGCAGAATATCGCCAATCCGCTCGCCGCCATCTGGGCCGGCGCCATGATGCTGGACTTCCTGGGCGAGGAAGAAGCCGGCCAACTGGTGATGGGCGCTATGGAAACCGTGACCGCCGATGGAACCGTGCGCACACCCGACTTGGGCGGTACTGCCACTACCCAAGAGGTCACCGACGCCGTGGTGCAGGCGCTGCGGGCTGGATAGGTGACGTCACTCCCGCGAATGCGGGAGTCATCCTAATCTTCTAACGTGAACAACGACAATTCGCGCAACCCATGGTTCCTACCGTCGGGAACAGTGAGAGTCTTACCCAAGAGCGGGGGACAAGCCCCCGCGCTACTTATCCAAAGCACCTCAATTCCGTCACTCCCGCGAAAGGTCACCCCGTGCCGGGGCGCAGGAGTCAATCTTCTCTGATTGCCTCTCTAGTCAGCCCTGCCGTGAACCGTGCCGGCCTTCTTCCATTTCTGACAATTCTCCATCCGGCCGCTGCTCAGCTTTCTTATCAGATGCATTCATGACTACAGCGAACGAATAGTTAGCGGATATAATTGAACAATAGCTCCGGCAATAAGAGAGGTCCCTATGCGCAGATTCCTGGCAGTCATACTTGGCGTTCTCGTCGCCAACATTGTCTTCTTTCTTGGCAGCCTCGTTGCCAATGCCTTGTACCCTACGGCGCCGGAACTGATGGACCCCCAGACCCCGGAAGCCACGGCATTGCGGGTGGCCTCGGCGGAAACCAATAGTCTCACGCTGCTCATCCTCGCCGGCGCATTGGGCGGATTCTTGGGCGGCATTGTTGGTGCCAAGCTTGCAAGAGGCAGGACGTTTGCGGTTACTAGCGCTATCGGCGCTCTCCTAGCGCCTTGGGCAATCTACTCTTTTTACGTGTTCTTTCCGGCGCGGTTGTGGTTCCCCATCGGTATGCTGGTTGCTTTTCTGGTCTCCACCTTTCTTGGCGGCATCGTGGCGCGGCGCACCAAAGCGGAGTAGACACCGCGCTGGCACTTGAGAATTAGCATAGTGAATCCCACTGGCATTGTTCTCGCGCTTGACCCGCTTGCGCACTACTAAAAGGAATCCGCCGTCAGTTGCCGCATTGACCGTTGCAGACACGCTTCTCCCAATCACCAGGCGAGCCCAACCTCCCCGCGCGGGGTATAATCGCTTCTGGAACCCAACCAGCATAGATAATCATTACTAATTTCGGAGACCCGAGGAGAAACGCATGGCGACGGTAGAGACCTCAACCGAGGCGCTGGATACGCTGCTGAACCGCGGCGTGGTGGATGCGGTGGTGCGGACCGACCTGGAACGCATGCTGCAGGCGGGCAAGCCGCTGCGCATCAAGTTCGGCGTGGACCCCAGCCGTCCCGACCTGCACCTGGGCCACGCGGTGGGCTTTCGCAAGATCCGGCAGTTTCAGGAACTTGGCCACCACGTCATCGTCATCATCGGCGACTGGACCGCCCGCATCGGCGATCCGTCGGGCCGCTCCGACACCCGCCAGATGCTCAGCGCGGCAGAGGTGCACGCCAACGCCCAGACCTATCTCGACCAGATGGGCAAGATCGTGGACGTGGACAAGATCGAGGTGGCCTGGCAGACGTCGTGGTTCGAGGACTTTTCCCTGGAAGACGTGGTGCGCCTCTGCGCCAAGTACACAGTGAACCGCATGCTCGACCGCGACGACTTTTCCACCCGCTACGGCGGCGGGCAGGCCGTCTCGGTGGTGGAATTTTTGTATCCGCTATTGCAAGCGTATGACTCTGTTGCAATTGAGGCCGACGTGGAGCTCGGCGGCACCGACCAGTACTTCAATTTTCAGGTTGCCCGCGACATCATGCCCGCCCACGACCTGCCGCCGCAGCAATTCCTCACCTGGCCGCTGCTCGTCGGCACCGACGGCACCCGCAAGATGAGCAAGAGCTACGACAACTACGTGGCCATCACCGACGAGCCCAATGATATGTACGGCAAGGTGATGTCACTCTCCGACGACGTGATGCGCGATTACTTCGTAACGCTAACGGACATCCCGGTGGCGACGTTGGACGAGATGTTTGCGGAAATGGAGGCCGAGCGGCGCAATCCCCGCGACGTGAAAGCCGAACTCGCCCGCGAGATCGTGACCCAGTTCCACGACGCGGACTCTGCTAACGAGGCCGAGGCCGAGTTCGTGCGCATGTTCCGCCAGGGCGCGCTGCCGACCGACATCCCGGCAATCCCGCTGGATGCCGCTTTGCAGGAGGCCCAGACCATCGTGGACGCCCTAATCGCCGCCAACCTCGCCAAGAGCCGCTCCGAAGCCCGCCGCCTCGTCCAACAAGGCGGCGTCCGCCTGGATAACACCCGCATCACCGACCCCAACACGCCTTACACCGCCAAAGCGGGACAAGTCTTTCAAGTCGGCAAACGCAAATTCGGCAAAGTGGCTGAGAGTAGCTGAATCCAATCCCATAGAGGCCCATTGCTCCGCTGAGATGAGTCGGGCAAACCTAAGGCAAGCTGGTTGTTTCTTGCATTGCCCGGGCCTTGCAACTCTCATCTTGAGCGCCCTAGGTTCGTAATGTACCATCGAATTACCTGGGCCCATGTTGGAGAGGCACAGTCTCACTAGGAATGCACAAGTTGTGAGCCGCCGTCTACAGATAGATCTAGAACCCGACGTTCTCCGCTGGGCGCGAGAACGCGCCCGCTTTAGCGCTGAAGCTTTGGCACAAAAGATGCAGGTGAAGCCAGAGCGAGTGCGTGAGTGGGAAGATTCGGGCAGGATTAGCGTTGCCCAAGCTGACAAGCTAGCGCACCATACGCACACCCCGCTTGGCTACCTCTACCTACCGGAACCACCCGAGGATCGCCTTCCCATACCTGATTTTCGCACGCGAAGCGATGGCGAATTACTGCGTCCCAGCCCAGATCTGCTTGAAACCGTTAATCTCATGCGCCGCCGCCAGGCATGGATGCGGGACGATCTCATCGAAGAAGGTAGCGATCCACTGGACTTTGTCGGCGCCTACGCGGACAGCCAAGACCCTTACCAGGTAGCCAGCGCTTTGCGTGATGCCCTTCAGCTTGAAAGAGACTGGGCTTCTCGTCAATCTACCTGGACAGACGCACTTAGCCATCTGCGCGAACAAGCGGACCGCGCCGGCGTGCTGGTCGTGTTTACCGGGATTGTTGGCAACAATACCCACCGCAAGCTAGACACCGATGAGTTTCAGGGCTTTGCGCTCGTTGACGAATTTGCTCCACTTGTATTCGTGAATAGTGCCGACTTTCAGGCAGCCCAAATTTTCACGCTTGCCCACGAGCTGGCTCACTTGTTGGTCGGAGAAAGTGGCGTTACGGTTTTCGATGAACACCAACCGACAGATAACGCCACGGAGAAGTTCTGCAATCGCACTGCAGCGGAGTTTCTGGTGCCAGAGAGTGCTCTACGCGCTTTCTGGCCTGTTGCTGCAAACACGAGAGACCCCTTTCAAGCAATTGCACGCCGGTTCAAAGTGAGCACGCTGGTGACCGCGCGTCGCGCACTTGATCTCAATCTGATCGACTTGTCGACGTTCCTTGACTTCTATGAGGAATCTAAGGCCACGGTGTGGCTGAGAAAACGGCCCACAAGTCCAGGAGGAGACTTCTGGAACACCCAGCGATGGCGCATTGGGCCGAGTTTTGGCGCGGCTGTAGCCCGCGCGGCTAAGGAAGGTCGCCTGCTTTATCAAGAGGCCTATGGCCTGACCGGTCTCAATAGAGTAACCTTTGAGAAACTTCCAGAGAAGTTCGGGGTGATACTCTAGTGAGCCAGCCTCGACCATTGCTCGTGTTGGATACGAGCGTTTTCGTACAAGCACACCGCAATTACTATGCTCATGACATTTGCCCTGGATTCTGGAATCTTCTCGATCACTTTGCAGAATCAGAAAACATCTTGAGCATCGATCGCGTAAGCGATGAGATTTTCGCACCGGAAGAGCCCGATGACTTGTCCGTGTGGGCAAAACAAGCTCCACCAGGACTGTTTGCATCTACGTCAGATCAAGCCGTGGTCGACACTTTCAAACGGATGCAGAAGTGGGTCCAGGGCACTGCACAGTTTAGTTCCGAAGCAAAGGAAACATTCGCAGAGGTAGCGGACGGATGGGTAGTTGCATACGCAAAGGCACATAGTGCTGTTATCGTCACACAAGAGGTCTATAGCGCAAGAGTTAAGAAGCGAGTTCCAATACCAAACGTATGCCTTGAATTCAGGGTAGATTGCATCGACACCTTCGAGATGCTGCGTCGGCTTGGCGGTAAGTTTACTTGGCAGCAGCCCTGATGGTCATTAGAGAGAATTACAATACCCATTCGAACTGTGCTCGTCTATCGCCACAGTCTCTTACCTTGCTAATAGGGCCTTCGGCGCTTCGCCTCTTTTCCGCTCTGGTCCTGGGCGGAAGTCCGGGACTTTCAGCAGCTCAGTCCCTTGATCTATCGAGTCTGCGGCGAGGATGGCGGGGGCGGCGGTATCCATGGCTTGGTAGACGTCGAATTCCAGGGGGGTAGTGCCGAGCACGGCGTCGCGGAACGAGACGTGGACGTAGTAGTCCGCGTCACCGTGACCACTGCCGCGGGCGGCGGCCGGCGCGTCGGTGCGGGCGTGACCCCAGTCCATCTCCGCCATGTCGTGCATCTGGCCGTCGGCCAGCCACATCAGCGGCTGGCCCTTGCCGGAGCGCTTCCATTCCAGCACGCCGTTCGTGCCCGCGATGTGAAACCAGTGGTGCCCCATGCCGTGGGAGACCGGCTGCGTGAAGCCGCAGACCAGCCGCAGGATGGCGTCCTTCTCCGTCTTCATGAGCGCCGCCTGGATGTCGGGCTGGCCGATCTCGGGATGCGAGTAGCTCGGCTCGCCGGTGCTCATGGCGGTCACGGTCAGTACCCGGTCGTCGAGCACCTTCAGCAGCGGGCTCAGCTCGTGGGGCAGGTAGTGAATGGGCGGCATGGTGTGGAGCCACGTCGGCTGCGCGCCCGGTTTCTCATCGAGTTCATCAACCGACGCGAATTCGCCTGAATTAGGGTCCTGAAAAAACTGCCGCGTGCCGTAGTAGCCGATGTACTGTCCCTCGCAGAACGTTATCCGGCCCAGCTTGCCGGACTGCACCACGTCGCGCCAGGCGTCAATGTAGCCCCAGAAGCGCGTCTGCTCGCCAAGCTGATACACCAGGCCCGACCGCTCCTGCGCCAGCACGATGCGCCAGCAGTCCTCCAGGGTGTGCGCCGCCGGCACCTCGGTATTCACATGTTTGCCGGCCTCCAACGCCATGGCCGCCAGCGCGCCCTGCTCTTTGCAGCGTACGGTCACTGCCACGGCGTCCACCTGCGGATCGCCCAGCATGTCCTCGTAGTTGGCGTAGGCTTTCACGCCCTTGCGCTCTTGCAGCGCGTCCAAGGCCCGTTCGTGCAGCGCCTCTATCGGATCGCACAACGCCGTGATGCGGTAGCCTTCGATGCGCTCCAGCATGCGCAGCCAGTGCAGCCCCCGGTGGCCAAGACCGACTATTCCAATGCGTATTTCATCCATGGTAAAACCCTCGTCTCACGCTTGTTTCCTTATTGAACGCCTCTTCTCATCCTGTGCCAATTATCTAGAATCCCTAAGCACTCCGCACGCCTCTTGAGTGGGAGTACATCCTTGACCGAAGAGCGTAGCACAGGTTTGTAACCTGTGCTCTGCGGAAGTCCTTGTGTCAAATGGCCCGCAGCCGAAACTTGAATATCGACTGGAAAACACTGAAGAGCGATCTTGAGGCGGTCATTCGCGGCAAGAGCAACATTTCTATTTGCACATTGCCTCTTGCAACGGATCCAAGCCGACAATTGCCTCGTTACGCCGCTGCTAAGACTGCCATCCTACTTGATTCGAGGCGAGAGTTGGACTTGCATTGAAGATGGATTCCGGCTTTCGCCGGAATGACGGATGTGTCTCTCTCCACTCTAGGGCCTAGCCCCTGCTCCATGAGCCCCATTGCTGAGCTCCCGCTAATTCTCTACCAAGGCAAGTCGCTCGGTTCATTCGGCAACGACCAGAGTGCGAATTTGCTCAATCACGGATTCGCGCACACCGGCGCGGCGCAGGTCGTCCACGGTCGCAAAGGCGCCGTCGGCGTCGCGTGAGGCGATGATCCTACGTGCCGTCACCTCGCCGATGCCGGGCAGCGCTTCCAGTTCCCGCTGCGTTGCCGTGTTGAGGTTGACCGGCCTGAGCGGCGAAGGCGCCGTGTCAGTCGCACCCTGCCCGGCCGCATCCCCTTTGGCCGGTACGTGAATGTGCATCTCGTCGCGCGTGCGGCGGGCCAGGTTGATGGCCACGGGATCGGCATCCGCTGTCAGGCCGCCTGCTCGCGCCACCACGTCGCCGATGCGCTCGCCGGACGTGGCGGCATAGACGCCCGGTTGCGCCACGGCGCCGGTGATGTACACCTTGATGTCACGCAACTCCGTCCGCACCGGCGTAATGCTGATCGGCGCAGTGTTGCGCAGTTGCAGGGCGTAGAGTCCCAGTGCAACCGCCGTGAGCACCACCAGCATGAGCACAATGCTCAGGCGGTGACGCTCAAGCCAATGCGGAGGTGCGGCGGCCTCGTCCGGACCGGCTCCCCTCAACGGCTGTTGCTCTCCGTCTAACACCGATTGAACCTCCGGGAGGTGGCATGTCGTGTGGCTCGTTACACTTGTACTTGAGTTAGATTAGATAAGGCTCAGGCCGTCCAGTAGTGCGTCCAGCGCACAGCGCACCAAGAAAGGCTGCTGTGGCGAAGTATTGCGCTGAGCTCCGGCAAGCCTCCCAGTTGCAGTCCCTCGTTGCACTTGAATCCGATTCCTCCGCTCGCCCGAACACAGCACACGTCCGTCGTTCAACACGTCACGGCAAGCACAATAATTCCAAACAGACAACACTTTATGGATGACATATATGTATTATATACATCTCTGTCGTGGCGACTTATACAGCGGTGGAGGGAGTGAACATACCTGGAGCATGCAGTAACGAGCGATTGGCAGCGGACGCTAAGACCTGCCTTGAGGCGCGATGGCAGAAGGAAGAAGGAGAGTCACCCTTGGTTCACCAACGTGGGGTGCTGCGACTGCCACGTGACGCTCAAGAGAGAGGCCAGGCAGACCCAGACACTGCGCATTGCGAAGTGAATTAAGCGCGTGCTATCCTGAGTCGCTATGAACGACCTCCCAGAGCCGCGGGTAATCCAAATCACGCCAAAGAGTTTTCTGCTTGGTGCGGGCGTGGTCTTGGTAACTCTTTTTATCGCAGTTATCGCTTCACGCATTGTCAGCGTGCTGGTGCTGTTGTTTCTTGGCATCCTGCTGGCCGAGTCGATCCGGCCGATCGCGAACAAGCTCCAAACCTGGCGGATCCCCCGCGGCGTCGCCGTAATGATCGTCTATCTGCTTCTGGCGCTGGTGTTCACCGGATTAGGCCTCATCCTCGTGCCGCCGCTCGTTGTGCAGGTGCAAGAGGTAGACGACATTACGCTGAGAATCACCGAGTGGGCACAGGATAATGTGCCGAGACTCTACCAAATATCGGTTGACCGTGGTTTCGATGACCAGGTTCGCGAACTCGGCGCGACCCTTACCGCCTCGATCACGCAACTATTCGGCGCCTTAGCCGCGGTGCCGTTTCAGGTGTTGGGGTTCTTGTTCGGGTTAGTCTCCGTGTTCGTCATTGGCTTCTTCTGGATGAGCGCCACCGAGCGGCTGGATCGTTCCGTCATCGCGCAGTTGCCGCCTAAGCGCGCGACGGCGGTTCGCAGCCTAGCCGCCGAACTCTCCTTGCGCGCCGGCGGGTGGGTCCGCGGCCAAGTAATCCTCATGGTCTTTATTGGCACCATTACGTTCATCGGCCTCTTTGTGCTGGGCGTACCGTATCCACTCGCCCTGGCGACGTGGGCCAGCCTCATGGAAATTGTCCCCATTATCGGGCCGTTTCTGGGGGCGATACCGGCCGTGCTCGTGGCGCTTGCCCTAAAGTCGCCCTGGGTCGCCTTGGCCACGGCAGTCCTGTACTTCATAGTCCAGCAATTGGAAAACAACATCCTCGTTCCCAAGGTGATGGAGCGCGCTGTCGGCCTGCATCCAATATTAGTAATGATTGGCGTGTTGGCAGGCGGCGTACTCTATGGCATTCTCGGCATCGTGATTGCGGTGCCGCTGATGGCAGCGATGCAAGTGTTGGTGATGCGACTCTTGTTGCCGTGGCTCATCGCCCAGATGGGTGAGGGGACCGAGCAGGTGGTGGAGGAGAGCGCAGTAGTGCAGCCGTCAGGCGACGGTTCACCTATACCGGAGAGCGATGCCGCTGAGACCGTTTCACCCTCTGAGCCCGAAGCCTCGCCTCGCTAGCGGCCCTCTTCCGCGCTTCCGGCCGGCGGGAGCGCTACCCATGCATCCGCTGCCGCCGCCCGCTGCATGGCGTCGATCATGCGCTGCGCCGCCAAACCGTCGGCAAAGTCAGCCACGTAGTCCGTGCCGAGAATGGTGCCCACCAGCCGGGCGGCGTGGTAGGCGGGGAATGCCTCGTAGGCTACGGCAAATTCAGCGGGCAGCGGCAAGGCCGTAAAGCCGATCTCCCCAGGTCTGGCCACGTGCACTGTGGGCTCGGCGCCGCGCTCCGTGGTGAAGATCAGGCTGCCTTCTTCACCAAAGACCTCCACGCGTAGCGAGTTGGATCGCCCGGCGGCCGCCTGGCTGACGTGCAACGTCACCGGCAGACCGGAAGCAAGGCGCGCCACAAAGACACCCGTATCCTCGTTGCTGACCGCGCCGCCGTCACGTTGCGTGTTGTGCGTAAAGGTGTGGCCTGCTATACTAGCAAACTCGCCCCACCACCACCGCACCAAGTCGACGGCATGGCTGCCCACGTCACCCAGCGCCCCAGCGCCGGCAATCTCAGCATCCATACGCCACACCTTAGGTCGGTCTGCGCCATGCCGGATGTCCTGCATGTAGAGGAGGGCAATGTGAGAGATGCGTCCCACGTGCCCTGCCGCCAAGAGGTGCCTGGCGTAGCGAGCCGCACCGATTGAGCGAAAGGTGAAGTTGACGGCGGTGCGTACACCGGCATTCTGCACGGCCGCCGCCATCGCCTCAGCGCCCTGAAGAGTGGGGGCGAGGGGTTTCTCGCAGATGACGTGGCAGCCGCGTTGCGCCGCCTCGAGCGTCATCGGTACGTGAGCGGCGTTTGGCGTGCCGACCAGAACGATATTGGGCGTACTCGCATCCAACATCGCTGTGTAGTCGGTGTATATCGGAAGATCGGGATAGTGGGCCTGCATCTCCGCAGCGCGCTGTTGGCTTTGGGTGAAGGCGGCAACCACGTGCGCCTGTTCGCAGGCCAGGAGCCCCGGCAGGAGCACGCGTTGCGTAAACGAACCGAGACCGGCAACCGCAAGGCGGGAAGTACTCATGGCAAGCTCACTCCGCAGTTTGTGTAGGCCATTGTGCCATGTTGCGGCTTGCGCCGCTAGACGGCATTGCAAGTGGTAGAGCGAATGCCGTGTGCCGGCGGGAAAATGCGGACAAGAGGTCGAATGAGCGGAGGCAAAAACCGCGAGCGGAGGAAAGATGAAATTGCAGTCTTCCTTAAGGCTCTGTCCGCAAATGTGCAACCTTGTGAGGAAGAATCTTAGAGAATCAACCCAAGAGATGAGAAACTGCCATTACTATAAAGACTATAGCTAGTAGAATAGAAGCTTGTTTCTTAGAATATCCTTAATAATTGCCAAATATCCTAAGAAGTTCCTTAGAATCGCTTCACAGTCTTGATATCCGGTGGTATGCTGGCAGAAACAATCTCAATACGAACCGGTGGGCCGTTAGATCATAACAACGAAGTTAGACCGCGACCCACCCAGCCCACATCGAGGCACGGCATCGGAGCCGCCCCATGTGGTGGCCGGAATGCAGTGAAGGAGGTACGACCCATGGCCAGAGAACTAGACCAAAGAGTCGACCGCGTGCAGCGGTTGCAAGAGGCGAGAGACGCCTTGGCAGCGCTCCTTGCAAACTCAATCGCAACCGATTTGCGGGAACGTGAGCGTGGGAGCGATGCTTCGGCTGACGACGACGACTTCGTGGACCTGGCGCAGGAAGTTGCCATCCAGGAAGATCGAGAAGCGGTGCTGGATGTCTTGCGCCGTGACATGAAAGCATTCGATCAGGCTTGGCAAAAGGCCGAGGCCGGTACGTACGGCGTCTGCGAAGATTGCGGAGACGGCATCTCGGCAGAGCGCTTGGAGTTCATGCCGGAAGCGACGCTGTGCGTCCCGTGCCAGGCCCGCCGCGAGCGCGCTTGGTTCGGCGCCCGCTAAACATGCAGAGCGCTGAGTAAGCGGCGCTCGCGAAGCACGCAGCGCAAGCTGAGCAGAATCCCACCTGCTGTCTCTTACCCTCTCACTCCGTAGGGAGGAGGGTGACCAAGCCGTCACCCTCCTCCTTGCTTTTTGCTTTGAGCCGATACGGGCCCCGCTGCCCGGCGGGCTTAACCGGCATGCGTTTACCGATTGCTCTACCCGCCCCACGGTATTCTTCCGGCGGGACTGGCAGCATGGGTCGGTGTGAACGCGTAATGGATGGCTGCCCGTTGCATCGGACCGCCGTTGCTGCCGAATGAAATGGTAAGGCCACTCTTGTCATAGAGGCGGACTGCGAATGCGCGCTGCGTGAAAGTTCTTTCACCTCAGCGTGACCGGACCGCCACAATGGACACATTGGCCGGTAATCGCGAGGCTCTCCATTCACTCATTCGTGCGATTGACGAGGTAGATCCCAGCCGCCACCAGTACCGCGCCTGAGACCAGTTCGAATCCGAGCGTTTCGCCCAGGAGCACGTTGCTCAGCACCACGCCAAAGAGTGGGGTTACGAAGAAGAGCACTACCAGCCGGCTCGCGCGGTAGTGACGCAGTATCGATGTCCAGGCCACGAAGCAGAATCCCGCCACTACAAGACCCTGGTAGAGGATCGCCGTGACGCTGGAAAGCGACACCTGGTACTCCCATCCCCGCTCGAACACAAAACTCAGGATAAAGAACCAGGGCAGGCTGAAGAGCATCGACCAGATCAAGAGGCGGTACGGGTGAATGCTCTGCACGAGCACTTTGGTCGTTACGACCCTCAACCCCAGCAGAGCGCCGCTGGCCAGCACCACGGTATCGCCGATGAGGTAATCGCGCGAGGCCAGGTTCAAGCTCTCCATGTACGTTACCGTTACGCCGACGAAGGCCAGGAGAATTCCCAGCGTTTTCAGCACTGTCAGCCGGTCGCCCCGGACCATGAAGTGGGCCAGGAGGGTGGTGAAAAGCGGGTACGTGCTATTGAGCACGATGGAACGGGATGAAGTGGTGTAGTGCGTACCGACGTTGAGGGCGATGATTTGGATGAAGAAGATGAATGAGATGTAAATGAGCGGCACGAACTCGCCGGGTTCCATCCTGATTCGTACGCGCTGTAACAGTGCCCAGCCGGTGACGGCCGCGATCCCAATGATGAAACGAAAGCCCGCCAGCATCAATGGGGGAATGTCTTCCAGCCCGATCTTGATGGCGACGGAGTTGCCGCCCCACAGCAGCGCCAGCAGAAGGACAAGCGCGACGATGCCGGCGTCGGGGTTGCGGTTCGATTCCTGGGTCGATGAGGCCATGACAGCGGACTAGCGCCGCAGACCGCAGCCGGCGCCGCGGAAGTTGAGTAGTCCCAACGCCATAGACGCGGCCACGTTCACGCGCTCCACCACGGTGCTTTCTAGAGTTCGGCCGCACGGTCGCACGGCAACACTCATGCTATCGCCAACAAAGAAACAGCGCCTCGCAACGAGTCCGGCGAATGCGCTGCTTTCCTGACCTGTCAGTGCCTTGGGAGCCGACGGCCGGATTTGAACCGGCGGCCTATGGTTTACGAAACCATTGCTCTACCACTGAGCTACGTCGGCGCGGCGTTTCTCTATCCAATTGTAGCACACGCATCTGCAGTCACTGCCCGAGAATTGCTGCTAACCCGCGCGGCCCGCGCGCATGAAGCCGTTGGTTGCGCGGCGGCCAGCGTTCCCGTGAATGGCCTGTAGCTAATGCCAAACGGGTCCGCTCTCAGCGTGCGGCGCAAGCCGGTTACGACGCATCAACGCGACGCGTAGGCGATGTGCCGCCCAGCTCTACGTCGGGGAGCAGCAGCGCCGCGAGCAGACTGAAGAAAATCACCATGGTCGCGAAGGTGTACACGCGTTGCACGGCGGCGGTGATGCCGGAGTTGAGCGCAGCGGCGAGCAATGCGCTAAGCTCGGTTGCCCGGCTGCGCAGTTCGGTTTGGATTTGGGCAGCTAACTGCGCGGTGGCGGTGTTGAGGATCACTTCCTCTTCGGCCTGCAGGCGCGCGCGGATAGTCGCCAGCAATTCTTCTCGCGCAGCGAATGTGTCCGGCGGATCCGTCAACCGCGCTTTCACCTCTGACGGGAGAAGAGGATTCTGCAACGAGACTTCCAGGGCGGCTGCGTTGCCTTGGAGCGCCGCCTCAATTTGCTGAAGCGATAGGACCAATTGCAGCCTGACCTGATCGCGCACGGCATTCGGCTGCAGGTGGGCCGCAAGCTCCGGCGGCAGTACCGGGTCTGCCAGCACGGCCCTGCGTGCGTTTTCGTCTCCGTTGAGCGCGGCGACGGCGCGACGCTCCAATGCCGCATAGCGCGCCTGGACGTCGTCAGCCAGATCGCCCGCGTTGCCCTCTGCGCCCGGTGCCAATTCCGCCAACTGCCCGCGCATATCCTCAGGCAATTGCGCCGTAGCGGTTGACGCAATGGTCGCGGCCAGCACGGTCCCCATCAGGGCGATAGCCGTCGTGGACCCCAGTTGGCGCACAAACTGCAATGTGCCTGTGGCGGTCCCCAGGCGGTTGCGGGGTACCGCATTTTGCACGGCCAGGGTATAGAGCGGCAGCGACGGTCCCAAGCAGAGGCCAATCAGTACGATCAAGGGAAGCACCTGCCACAGGGGCGTATCCACTCGCAGGTTGAAGGCAAAGCCGGCAAACGCCGCGATGCCGACGCAGAGCGAGACTATGAGCGGGAGCTTGTAGCGGCCGGTGCGGCTGGCAATTTGGCCGCCCAGGATGCTGCCCACCACGACACCCAGCACCAGCGGCGTGATGGAAAGCCCGGAATTGGTCGCCGAAAAGCCTTTCACGTGCACGAGGTAGAGCGGCAGAAATACCATGGACCCAAGAAACGCGCCGCCAAAGAAGAAACTGCCCACCACCGCCCAGCGAAAGACCTTCGTGCGGAGCAGGTTGAGTTGAAACAGAGGATCGGCACTGCGGCCCTGCCACCACAGAAAGAGGAGCAGGCCGGCGACCGCGCAACCAATCAAGCCAAGTACCTGAGGCGATAGCCAGGGGTAGGAAGTCCCGGCCAGGGAGAGCGCGACCACGACCGGCACCACCCACAGCGCCAGCAGCAGCACGCCCAGCGGGTCGATACGACCGCGCTGTTCGGGCTGCAACTTGGGCATGTAGCCCAAAATGAAGATGAGGGCAACTACGCCCACGGGTACGTTGATGTAGAAGATCCAGCGCCAGGAAAGCAAGTCGGTCAAGAGACCGCCGAGCCACGGTCCCAGCACGCTGGAGATGCCGAACACGGCGCCCATCATGCCTTGCCGCTTGCCCCGCTCACGGGAGGGGAACAGGAGCGCGATCAATGTGACCGTCAAGGCGAGGATGCCGCCGCCGCCGATGCCCTGCAAGGCGCGGAAGGCGATGAGCGCTTGAATGCTTGGCGCCAGGCCGGAGAGCACCGAGCCCGCCAGAAAGATGCTTACCGTTGCCAGCAGCACCCACTTGGCCGGGAAAATCTCGATCAGACGGCCAAAGAGCGGCAGGCCGAGCACCGAGGCGAGCAGATACGCCGTAACGACCCAAGCGTAGTAATTCAGCCCGCCTAAGTCATCCGTTATGCGCGGCAAGGCCGTGGTGACGATGGTCTGATCGAGCGCGGCCAAAAAGAGCGCGATCATTATGCCGATGTACGCCAACCGCTGCTCTTGGGTCACAAATAGCCATCCTTGGGGCTCTGCGCAGCCTTGCTCGCTGGTGACGAACGCGCCGCAGAATCTCGCTCTCCCCAGTCTACTGCCGGTCCGCAGGGTTTGAAAGCAACCCGCAGACTCATAGCGGGTGGTGCTCGGTAGGGCACTTGTGCGCAAGTAGCTTGCTACGCCGTATAATGCCCGCAATGACGATTGGTAGTTGGTCTCTTGTGCGGTTGCCGCCAACCCAATAGCCGTATCGAAGCGTCCAAAGGCCAGACAACGCTAGGAGCGAGCGCATCATGACCGACTGGCGAGACGAGTTTCCCGGACTGCGCGGTCGCACTTATCTCAATACCGCGGCGGGGTCGTGCCTTGGGTGCACCGTGGCTGGCGCTTTGCAGCAATACGTCGATCAGAAGCTGCAGGGTGCAATCACGCCCACGGAAATGCAGGAGGTCGAAGCCAACTGCCGCCAGCGTGTGGCTGACTTCATTGGCTGCAGCGCGCCGGAAATAGCGCTGCTCTCAAGCACCACCGAGTGCGTGAATGCCATTCTATTCGGCCTGCCCTGGAATGCAGGCGATAACATCGTCGTCACCGACCTGGAGTTTCCCAGCTCGATCATCGCGTGCCTGCATCTGGGCCGGCGCTTTGGCGTTGACGTGCGTTTGGTGCGGCATACCGGCGGCGTGGTGACGCCGGCAGCCATTGCCGCGCACGTGGATGACCGCACGCGACTGGTGGTCATCAGCCACGTCAGTTACCGTTCCGGTTATCGGGCCGATCTCGAGGTCGTGGCAGATTGCGCCCACGCTCACGGCGCGCTGCTGCTGGTGGATGCCTCGCAATCGGTGGGGGCGGTGCCGCTGGAGGTTGGCAGTGTGGACTTCATTGCCGCCTGCACCCGCAAGTGGCTGCTCGCCACGCACGGGCTGGCTTTCCTCTACTGCCGCCGTGATCTGCTTGAAGGGTTGCTGCCCTGCTACGCCGGATGGCGCGGCACCACGGAACCGCCGTCCGTTATCAGCACTCTGGACTACACTTTCCACGACGACGCCCGACGCTTCGAGACCGGTCTGCTCGATTACACCGCCGTCTACACGCTGCACGCGGCGCTGGATTTTTTGGGGCAAGTTGGTAAGCCCTATATCACGGAGCGCGTGCTGGACCTCTCGGTCCAAGTGCACGACGGATTGCAGCGGCTGGGAATTACGCCGTTGACGCCGCGCGATCCACAGCAGCGGGCCGGGATCGTTTCTTTCGAAACGCCGCACTACCAACAGATTGGGGATGCCTTGCAAGCTGCCGGCGTCCACGTCTGGGCCAAAGAGGGACGCGTGCGTATTTCGCCGCATTTCTATAACACGGCCGGTGACGTAGAGTCCTGCCTCGCAGCGTTGCAGGAGGCGGTTACCGCTGGCAGCCGCTAGGGAATTCCCCACCCCCAACAACAGTGTCGGGTGAGAGAAGAGGGCAACCACAAGAGTTGCCCCAACATTCGATCTTCGCATCCTAGGTCAAGCGTAGGGGCGACCCTTGTGGTCGCCCGCACCGACAACGAACGAACCATAATCATCCCGGCTAGCCGAAAGCCGGTGCCAATACGTCGGGCAAACGTGTTCGTCAACCGAAGTGGGCAACCACAAGGTATACCCCTACCCCAGGCGGTCGTTCTTGACTACCCAAGAGGGCAACCACAAGGGTTGCCCCTACGCGAGGCGGGGGCGGGTTACAAACCTGCCCTACCGGAAGTGGTGGGGGGATGCAGGGCCACGGTTATTACAGCCGGTAGGCTTAGTGGACAGCACAGACTCCGCGACACAGCCTGCTCACTTGGGTGCAAGTTCACCGGAACCGGCCGGGCCGCAAGCGTCCACAAGTTTCTGGCAATCTGGCGCTTATCTTGATAGGTTAACGTTGTGCGAAGGGCCGCTGACCCCGGGCGGATTGTAACTGAACGGACAGTCTCCGCTCTTTTCCGGCCCTACTGAAGAGAGAGCCATCGCTACGACATCCGCCCAGAAACCATCGCAGAGCAAGTCGGGCATTGTGCCGCGCGATACTGTTGCCGCAGCCGCGCGCAAGACCCTCCGCATTCACTTCAGCCGCATGCTGAAGCACGAGGCAGGCACCATCGACGGTAGAGACATCGAGGAATTGCACGACATGCGGGTAGCCGTGCGCCGCCTGCGGGCGGCAGTGCAGTTGTTTCGGCCGTACCTCCCCAAAGAGCAGGCAACCTACTTGCGCAAAGACCTCCGCCGCCTGGGACGCGCCCTGGGACCCGCGCGGGACTATGATGTCATGCTTTCCAACGTAGCACGCTACCGCGGGGAACAAGCGGCGCAATCTGACGACTCGCTCGCACCGCTGGTGCAACGGTGGCGGAAGAAGCGGGGCCGGGCCCGCAGCGCGATGCGGGAGTACCTGGCAAGCCAACGCTACCGCGTGCTTAAGCAGAGGATGGGAACTTTCCTGGAACCTGAACGCCCGCCGGCAGGCGGCAGCGATTCTAACGGGGCGGCGATTGCGGCGCGGTCTGCCTCGCGGAAACCGCTCGTTTGCGCGGAAGTGCCGGGCCTCTTAGCGAGTCGCTACGATAAGATCCTTGCCTATGGGCCGTCGCTGCACGGGGCCTCGATTGAGCGACTGCACGAGTTGCGTATCGACTGCAAGCGCCTGCGCTATGCCCTGGAATTCCTGCGGGAAGCTCTCTGCGCGGCAGCGGAAGACGCAATTGACGAATTGAAAGAGGCCCAGGACCATCTCGGTGAGATGAACGATGCGTATGTGGCGAGTAAAGTTCTGCGCAAGCTCTTGGAGAAGTGGCAGCGCAGCGCAGGAGCCTCCGGGCGCTCTCCCGCAACGATGGAAGCGCTGGCAGCCTACCTGGCATACTGCGACGAGCGCGCACGCACATTGGCCCAGTCGTTTCCTGCTATATGGGAGCGCCTGACCGGTACCGAGTTTCGTGAACGCCTGCACCAAGTCATGACCACACCACCGTAATGCCGTCTGAACCGCACTTGAGATGTAGCAGCACATGCCGGGGCCCGCACGCGTCTCCACACTCTGAGGAGACCTTTGCATAACCCTTGGCGAGTCGATCAAGTCCCCTCACCCCGGCACTCTTCCCAAGGAGAGGGAGTAAGACTTGCGCTTCCGGCAGTAGTTTTGCGAGAGTTCCTTGAGGGAGAGGGCGCGAGTCTGACCTGCCCTTGATACGGGGATTGAAGGTGAGACTTCGGATGAAGGCGGTCTCGCACGAATTCGAGTTTCCGGCGAGCGTAACCGATCGAAAAGGAGCGTACATGAAGGGCGAGCGCGTGGCCGTAATTGACATCGGCTCCAATTCCGCGCGTCTGGCGCTCTTGGAAGTCTATCCCGACCGCGCTTTCAAGCTCGTGGACGAGCTGCGCGAAACCCTGCGCTTAGGTGAACAGCTCGATGCGGACGGCAACCTCACTCCGGAAGCGATAGAACGCACGCTGGAGATCTCGCGTGTGCTGGCGCGCTTCTGCACGGCCCATCGCGTCACGCACGTGATTGGAGTCGCCACCAGCGCCTTGCGGCGTGCCAGCAACGGACCGGAAATCGTGGACCGCATCAGAGCTGAGACGGGCTTGCGGGTCAATATTATCTCCGGCGATGAGGAAGCCTACTACGACTACGTGGCGGCGGTGAACAGTTCTGCGGTGGAAGACTATGTCGCCGTGGACATTGGCGGCGGCAGCGTGCAGATCGTGCGCGCGCAGGAGCGGGCCGCCGCACACAAGACCAGCCTCCCGCTCGGCTCCATCACGCTTACGACGGCGTTCTTGAATCGCGATAAGCCCGCCAACAAGCAGCTCCGCGCCTTGGAAAAGCACATCGCGCGAAACCTCCGCCCCCTGGACTGGCTCAATGGGCACGGCGCTTCCACCGCGAAAACAAAGAACGGCGATCCCAAGGGGCGAGGGCGTGCAAGATACGCCCGCGCACGTGCGCGGAACGGCAAGCCGGTCCTTATTGGTATCGGCGGCACCGTGCGCAATATCGCCAAGATTTTCCGCAGGCAGACAGGATACCCGATGGACCTACTCCATGGCATGATTCTGCCTATCGACGCGGTGGAAGACATCTATGCCATGCTCCGCAAGCTGAGCCTTGAGGAGCGGCGCAAGGTCCCGGGACTATCCACCAAGCGGGCGGACATTATCGTGGCGGGAGCGGCGGTGGTGTGCGGCCTCGCCCGGACTATTGGCGCCGATTCTTTGGTTATCAGCGGTAGGGGGCTACGTGAAGGCTTGTTCTACAACCACGTCTTGGGTGGCGGACTCGTGGAGCCGCGCGTACCTGATCCGGCGCTCTTTTCCACCACCAACCTCATGCGTTTCTACAATGTTGACGAGCCCCACGCCAACCACGTGGCCGACCTTTCTCTATCGCTCTTCGATCAACTGGCACCGCTGCACGGCTTGGGCGCCTTTGAGCGCAGACTGTTGCGTATCGCGGCCCTGCTGCACGACGTGGGCGTTGCCGTAAACTACTACAATCACGACGAGCACGGCTTCTACCTGCTCACGCGCACGGGCATCGATGGTCTGACCCATCGCGAGTTGTTGATCGTCGCCTGTCTCGTGGCAATGCACAACGGCAACGTTGGCCCTCTGAAACGCTGGCCGGAATACCGCTCGCTCTTGCGCAAAGGCGACATGGAGGCCGTTGCAAATCTGGGTGCAATCTTGCAACTGAGCGAGGCGCTTGACCGCAGCGAGTCGGGTCTTGTGGAAGCCGTGCGGTGTGCGGTCTCTCCCGACGACCGCACCGTGGCTCTGCATCTTTCTGCCGATCCCGATGCAGTGTGCGAACTCCGGGAGACCCACGCAATGCTTACTGACATTGCAGACACACTTGGTGTACACTTTAATCTTGACCACACACGGGGCGAATTGCAGCGTGCTGAGACCAAGGCACTATCGTAGTATTCGCATTCTTTGCTGGCCGAGGGCCGGCAGTTGGACTTCCCATGTATCTACGCGTTCCGTGCAACCAATCCAGTGAAGGGAGAGGCGCCAAGTGGCACAAAAGAAGATTCGCGGCCTAGGCCTAAACAAGCAGTACCCCGGTCGCTTGATTGTGGTAGAGGGCTGCGACGGTTCCGGTAAGAGCACGCAACTCCACCTGCTGCGCGTCTGGCTGCAGTCGCAGGGCTACCCTGTGGTCTTTACCGAGTGGAATTCGTCGGCCATCGTCAAGCAGGCGACGCGCCGCGCCAAACGGAAAGAGTTGCTCACACCTACCACGTTCAGCCTCATTCACGCGTGCGACTTTGCCGACCGCTACGAAAAAGTAATCCTACCGCCGCTCCACGCCGGCTGCATCGTGCTGGCCGACCGCTACGTGTATACCGCCTACGCGCGGGACGTGGCGCGCGGCTGCGACCTGCAGTGGGTGCGCAACACCTATCGCTTTGCCGTGCAGCCCACTATCGCCTTTTATTTCCACGCGCCGCTGGAAGTGTCGATCTCCCGCATCCTGTTCGGCCGTCCGTCGCTGAAGTACTACGAAGCGGGCATGGATACCGGCCTATCGCTCGACCCGGTGGAGAGCTTCAAACTGTTCCAGGGCAGGATTAAAGACCAGTACGACCGGATGGCGCGCCAGGAGCAGTTCGAGGTGATTGATGCGACGCGCTCCATCCATGAGACCTGGGGCGAAGTGCAAAAAGTGGTGCAAGAGAAACTGGCGGACTACGAGCCGCCCAAGATGAACTAAATCGCTGGGAGGAGCAGACGCTCCTCAGTGCCTCCAGGTGGGTGGTGGGTTCGCGCGATGCTGCCGCTAAAGCCGGAACCGCGCGCAACAACATCTCGAGGCCGGACTTACGACTAGACATACACAAGGGGATGAACAAATTTCAACCACACTTCCAGCCCGCGCACGCTTCTATGGCTGCGGCTTACCCTCTTTCAACGATCTCGAACTCGGCGGCCCGCTCATAGTCATCGAGGGCTCAGACTGTTCCGGACGCTCCACGCAAGCGGAAATGCTCAAGGAATCGCTGGAGTCGCAGGGTCACGCTGTGCTGGAGATGGGCATCCGGCGGTCGGACCTGCTGTCTAAGGCCATTTCCGCCGCGAAGCAGGGTAATCTGCTGGGCAAGACCACGCTGAGCTTACTCTATGCCACCGATCTTGCCGACCAGTTGGAGAACCGCATCGTGCCCGCTATGCAAGCCGGCTTCGTGGTGCTCGCCGACCGCTATATCTACACGCTGATGGCTCGGGACCTGGCGCGTGGCGCCGACCTGAAGTGGCTGAAGCGTCTCTTCGGCATCGCGCTCGAACCGGACTTGATCATCTATCTCGACGCGGAGCCGGAAGTGCTCTTCTACCGCACGCTGGCGAAGTATGGCGAGCTCAATTACTGGGAGTCCGGGATGGACCTGCAAATGGGCAGCAGCATGTTCGAGAGCTTTCTCAAGTACCAGGCATCGCTGCGCAAGCACTTTCACCGGCTCGCCAAGGAATACGGCTTCCGCATGGTAGACGCTACGCCCGGCCCGAAGAAGATCCACCGGGAGATCGGCGAGATTGTCTCCGAGTACTTGGAGAATCTGCAGCGGCAGTCGCCAAGTCTCCCTCAGCCTGAGGCGCAAAGCGCAAGCACCGCTAACCGCCGAGTTCGCTTAGAAGAAGGCTAACCCGTTCCTCGACTTGGTCGCGGATGCCGCGCACCACGTCCAGCGGCTGCCCGCTGGGATCGGGGAGACCCCAGTCCTCCAACTCTGCAATTGCCACCGGACACGACTCGTCGATGCCGCAGCCCATGGTAATCACCCTGTCTGCCCAATCCACGAGTTCTTGTGTCAGCATCTTCGGCGCATGCGCAGCAAGGCTTATGCCCCGCTCGGCCATGACCTCAGCGGCAATAGGATTCACCCGTTCGCCCGGCACCGTTCCCGCCGATTGCGCCTCCACTCTCCCGTCAGCGAGGTTGCGGAGAAACGCCTCCGCCATCTGACTGCGCCCGGCATTGTGCACGCAGACGAAGAGTATGCGGTTCATAGCGCTTATTCCTCTTATTGTGTGGGTGTTGCGTGGTTTGTTGACAGGAATTCCTGCCCTCTAGGCGCGTTGACAATAAATGTCATTCCGAGCGCAGCGAGGAATCTGGAGTCCACGTTTTACGGAGTTAGATTAGCTAAGGATTCTAGATTCCGCGAACAGGGTTCGACACTTCGCTTTGCTCCGTTCGGAATCGTAAATGTCAGGTAATTCGTTGACTGAATTGCTGAAGAGTGAATAAGTGTACTGGGCAGTGTACGACCCAATAGCATGTCATTCCGAACGGAGCGTAGCGGAGTGAGGAATCTAGTGTCTAAGGCCAATAATGTGCGAGAGACTAGGGTCCTAGATTCCTCGCTTCGCTCGGAATGACAGTCAGAGTTTTCACAGATTTGTGAAGAGGGGATTCTGTCAACGAATTACCTGACATTTACAGGAATGACATGCAAGCGGGTCGGAAACCGTCCTGAACGTTCGTTTTCTCTCCAGCAATTCTGTCAACGAATTACCTGACACTTACAGGAAAGACAGAGTATGGAATGGTCTCCTAGCGGTTTCCAATCACCGATCAACTGACCTGCTTGGAGAGATTCAGATCCAGCATCTTGCCGGTGACCAGGTAGATCACGCGCTCGGCGATATTGGTGGCGCGGTCGGCGGTGCGCTCCAGGTCGTGGGTCACCCAGAGCAAATATGTCGCACGTTGGATGCTGCGCGGGTCTTTGATCATATACAGGAGCAGTTCGTTGTAGATCTGCTCGTGCAGGGCGTCCACTTCATCGTCGGCAGCGCAGACCTGTTGCGCAAGGTCGACGTCCCGGGTCACCAGTGAATCGATGCTGCGCCGGAGCATGCTGATGGCCATTTCCGCCATGCGGGGTATGTCGATGAGCGGTTTGAGCGGCGGCTCGTCGCCCATCATGAGGCTGATCTTGCCGATACCTTCAGCGTAATCGCCCATGCGCTCCAGTTCCACCGCAATGTGGAGCAGGGCAATCACCCAGCGCAGATCACGGGCGGCGGGTTGCTGGAGAGCGAGAAAGTCTACACAGCGCTCCTCGATGTCAAAGCGTTTCTCGTCGATAACGTCATCGAACGCGACGACCGCTTGTGATGCCTCCAGGTCTCGCTCACGCAGCGCGTCGATGGCATGGGTGATCGCCTTTTCCACCATGCTCGCCAGCGCGAGGATGTCATCCTGGATTTCGTCAAGTTGATTCTCAATATTCGTGCGCACCATGGCACTCTTCCTTTCCACGGCTGCTCTGAAGCTCTCTTAGAAACCGCACTTAATCAACTGCGCAACCCGGTCTCTTCTTGCTACGCGCGGCAAGCGTCAAGCCGTTCCTCGCCGACACAGGAGTGTCAGACGCATCGTTTGCTGTTCGTGCCGCGTTTCCTGCACGTCCACCGCTAACGGCTCGGTGAGCCCCGCGAACCGTCATCGTCCATAATACAACCTTGACACGCCCTTGGACACCCGCCCATTGCCCCAGGCCTCGCGCGCGCCGCTTACGGGTTACTCGAGATGTACTCGATAGCTTCTACGAATTCCCAGGACTCTTGGCCGGCTACCGCGTTGCAAAGTGGGCAACGCCAGTAGCACGTTTCCCGCAGAATGGTCGCCGGATGCTCGATGATGTGATCGAAGACCCGGTCCTTGGTAAGCTCCACCTCAGTTTCGCAGTGCGGGCACAGCCACGTCTGCGGATCGTCCGGCAGAATCGCTCGCAGGATTCCATTGTCAGCCCGCGTACTCTCCGTAATTGTCTCTTGCGCCATGGGGCGAAATACCTCCCCCTCTTCTCCACTGTGCGCCACACACGCACATTCCTCTTTGTTCATTGCTTCACTGTCGATCATAGCTTCAGGGCATGTACAGAGCGTTAGCGCACAGTGAACGGGGTGTGAACGTGGGACGGCCTGTAGGGGCGGTTCGCGAACCGCCTCTACTACGATGCGAGAAGTGGGAGAGGGAATCATCCCCGCAACTCGTAGGGGCACGATATATCGTGCCCCTACGTTATGGGATTTCTGGCCTGTTCAATTGACCGCTTCTTCGGTCGCGGCGGGGAGGACGACCGTAAAGGTCGTGCCTTGTCCTTCAGCGCTTTCGGCGTGCACCTCGCCGCCATGGGCTTGCACGATGTGCTTGACGATAGCCAGCCCCAGGCCGAACCCTTCGCTGTTGCGCGAGCGGTCCACCTTGTAAAAACGCTCGAAGATGTGCGGCAGGTGCTTGGGGGGAATGCCGACGCCCGTGTCGGCTACGCGCAAACAGACCGTGCCGTTCTCCTGCTGGGCAGAGAGCGATATCCGTCCGTCTGCGGGCGTGAATCTTATGGCGTTACTCAGCAGATTGTCGAACACCTGGCGCAGCTTCTCTTCATCGCCGCGCACGGGCGGCAAGCGATCGGGTACCGTGACGTCCAGCGCAACTTTGCGCTTCTTCTTCAGTTCATCGTGTTCCGCGCGCAGCTCCGCGATGAGAGGATGCAGATCGAGGGGCGCGAGTTGGAGACTGGCTTGCTCGCTCTCCAGGCGCGAGAGTTCCATCAGTTCGTTTACCATGGCGGTCATGCGGTCGACTTCGCTGTTGATGCGGCGCAAAAAGTCCTTCGCCCGCTTCTTCTCCTTCAGGGCGCCGCTCGCCAGCGACTCAGCCAGGATCTTCACCGCCGCCAGAGGGCTGCGCAACTCATGGGAGACGTTGCTCACGAATTCTCTCCTCGTCGTCTCCAATTGGTGGATGCGTGTGAGGTCGTGCATCGTCAGCAACACGCTCGCATCGTCGTGTCCGGCGAGAGGAGTGGTGATGACGCTCAGATACCGCCGCCATTGGGGGATCTCCACTTCCCCGTGCTGTACCTCGCGTCGCTCCGTGCAGCGAGCGACGAGTTGCTGCAGGTAGTGGTCGCGGATTATCTCGGTGAAGCGCCGGTCCTGGACGTCTTCGCCCTCAATATTGAGGATCTGTTCGGCGGCGTGGTTCACCAACACGATCGAACCGCTGCCGTCGATGACGACGACGCCGTCCGCCATGGTATTGAGCACGGCCGTCAATTTGCCGCGCTCCAGAGAGAGATCGCGCACGAGATCGCGCAAGGATACCGCCATCCGGTTGAAGGCCTGTGCCAGCTCCTGGGTTTCGTCGCTGGCCTGGGCGTTTACCCGGTAGTCCAACTCGCCCGCCGCCAGTTGCCGGGCGCCCTCGGTCAGCCCCGCAATCGAATGGGTAGTCCGCGCAGCCCCGATGTAGCCGATCAGCACGGCCAGCACGGCGCCCGCAACGCCTATCAGGACGATTACGATCAGGCTGCCGTTGGCTGCCCCTTGAATGTGCGCAGCCGGCGCCGCTACCCGTGCCACTCCCTGCACCGTGTCGCCGGCGATTACGGGAACCGCCACGTAGATCAATTCTTCACCCGTCGCTCCGCCGCGGCGCAAATTAATGCCTACGCCGGCGTCTAACGCGCGCTCTACTTCCGGTTGCACTCCCTGATTTGCCATGCTCGCTGGGTCTTCCCGATTATCGGCGAGCACTGTGCCGTCGAGTCCAATCAGCGTTACGCGCGCCTGGACATTCTCGCCCAGGCGCTGAGCGAGCGCTTGGAGCGCGCTGCCATCCCGTTGCGCGGAGAAGTACGGTGCGCTGGCTGTGGCAACCAAGCGTGCCTCGTGCTCCAACCGCGTTTCGAGGTTGGACAGGTTGGAGCTACGGATGAACGTGAAGAGATAAAAGCTCACCACACCCAGCATGAGTATGATCAATGCCGTGTAGGCCAGTGTGATGCGCCATTGTAGCGAGCGTGGAAACCTCATCCCTCAAACCGATAGCCAACGCCACGCACAGTTACTATTCGGGCCGGATCGCTGGGATCTGTTTCAATCTTCTCTCGCAGCCGCCGCACGTGGACGTCGACAGTGCGATTGTCGCCAACCCAATCGAAGCCCCAAATGCGCTCCAGAATCTGGTCTCGGGTAAAGACACGGTTCCGACCTGACATCAAGAGCGCCAACAAGCTGAACTCTTTGGGTTTGAGCGCAAGTGTTTGGTCGCCAAGATTCGCGGTGTGACTGGTAAGGTTTACTTCCAGGTCGCCTGCGCTGAGCACGGTCGCGGTATCGACGGCGGGGAGTCCGTCTCCACCCTTCCGCAGCCGGCGGCGCACAGCCTTGATGCGGGCCAGTAACTCCCGCGTGCTGAAAGGCTTGACAACATAGTCGTCCGCACCCAATTCCAGGCCCACGACACGGTCTACTTCTTCGCCCTTGGCCGTGAGGATGATGATCGGCGCGGCGGTTTCCTGGCGAATGATGCGGCAGACTTCCAGCCCGTCCAGGACCGGCAGCATGATGTCGAGGATGATCAGATCGGGCTCCACTTCCCGCGTTAGGTCCAGCCCCTCCTCGCCGTCCATGGCGCTATGCACCACGTAGCCATCCTGCTCCAGGCGGTAGCGCAATGCCTCCTGTAGATTATCGTCGTCTTCGATGATGAGCACTTTTTCGCGTGGCAATGGCCGCTCCTCAGTTGTCACGACATTACACGTTTGTAGTCGGCCCCTTTGCCGCCTGTGAGTTCCCGTGCCCGCTCCGCCTCTATTATGTCACACGCTCACATCACAGAGCAGGTCCTATCTGCGCTCTACTGTTTAGCGGCGCCGGTACCGGTAAGGGGTTGGCAGCGCCGTGTACCGGCGGTCGTTGAGGACTACCAGGCAGGCCCGGCAAGGACTTCGCAAGGCGGAGAGCGATGCGCCGTCCGCAGTGCGCCTCACGCGTGCGGGGAGATGCGTGGTACTTGTCTGCGAGAGGGGGGATATCGTCATAGGGTGATCGTAAAAACCACCCTATGACGAGGGGGGCAAGGTCACACAACGGTGGACCTTGGGTGGCGAGTTAGATGATACGCAAGCCATGTTAGGAGCACGTTGTGCCTGCGTGAACGCCAGATTAAACCGGTGTTTCCGTCAGACCGGTTAATCTCGTGCGAGTGACGGAACCGCGCGGTCGCCGGCCGTAGTTATTTTCCCATCCGCTGGGACGTGCGCCCAGTCGAGAGCCTTGATCACGGTCACCCTGGGAACTCCCAGTGCCGGATCCAGGTCCACGATCGCTTCCACATTGAATACGTCGGCCAGATTCCCCGGTGTGAGCACGTTGCTCACACGCCCGCGCGCTCGCACGGCGCCACTATCGAGCAGCACAAGGCGATCGCAAAAGCGCGCGGCAAGGTTGAGGTCGTGCACGACGGCTATGGCGGTGAGACCCTGGCTTACGAGGTCGCGAATGAGTGTGAACACCTGGAGTTGGTGCTGCACGTCGAGCCCGGCGGTCGGTTCGTCGAGCAAGAGCAGCCGCGGTTGCTGGGTGAGGGCCCGCGCCAAGAGCACGCGTTGGCGCTCGCCGGCGGAGACCTCGGTGATGAGTCGTGTGACAAACTCTTCACTGCCCGTGTCTGTCATGCTCTCCTGGGCGATGGCATGATCGCGGGCGCCTTCCGCTTGAAAGCGACCCAGATGGGGATTGCGCCCCATCAGGACGACTTCCAGGCAGGTAAAGGCAAAGTTGAGCGTGGTGCTCTGCGGCAGGAGCGCGATGTGGCGCGCAATTTCCTGGGGCGGCCGCCCGCGCAAGTCTTTTCCATCCAGGCTCACCTGCCCGGTTGCGGGCGAGAGAAGCTGGCTGATGCACTTGAGCAGGGTCGATTTACCCGCGCCGTTGGGTCCAATGAGCCCAAGTAAGGTTCCGGGCCGCACTTCCAGGGAGACGGCTTTAAGCAACTGCGCCATGCCCACCGCAAAGGAGACATCTTCAGCGCTGAGCGCGGCTCCGTCAACATGGTCTGATTCTGTCAAGGTGCTCACAGCACGTTGCCTTGTCGCTTGTGGCGGTAGAGAAGATAGAGGAAAAACGGCGCCCCAAAGAATGCGGTGATGAGGCCCACCCGCAATTCCTGTGGACGTAAGAGCAGCCGCGATCCGAAATCCGCCCACGTCAGCAATACCGCTCCGGTGAGGAGGCTGGTGGGCAGCACAATCCGGTGGTCGGGTCCCACCACCAGACGCACCATGTGCGGCACCACCAGGCCGATAAAGCCGATGATCCCACTCACCGCCACCGCCACCGCCGTAATCAAGGCCGCCAGCGCCAGCATAATCAGCCGCACTCGCTTAACGTCGACACCCATGCTCCGAGCCGAGTCTTCCCCCAAGGCCATCAGGTTGAGATCCCGCGCGAAGAAGAGCAGCAGAAGACTGCCGATCACGATGAAAGGCAAGATCAACTGCACGTGAGTCCAACTCCGCGCGCTGAGACTGCCGGTGAGCCAGAAGACGATCTCGCGCATGGAATTGACGTTGGCGGTGAGCGTGAGCACCGCTGAGATGATGGAACCGATAAAGGCCTGCACCGCGACTCCGGCGAGAATCATCGTCGTGAGCGGGTCCACGCCCCGCGTGGCGGCGAGCGCGTACACCAGCATCACCGCCGCCAGTGCGCCCATGAAGGCGAAAGCCGGCGTTACCAGGTAGTGCAGGCTGCGAAAGCCAAAGTGTATGGCCACCACCGCCCCCAGCGCGCCGCCCGCCGAGACCCCAATGATGCCGGGATCGGCGAGGGGATTGCGGAAGATCCCCTGCATGGTGGCTCCCGCCAGCGCCAGCGCCGCTCCCACCAAGGCCGCCGTCAAGACGCGCGGCAGGCGCACGTGGCTGATGATGCTCCACTGCACGTCAGTGGCCGTCGCGCCTACCGGAATACCCATCTGCTGGAGGACGATGGATGCGGTAATGCCCACCGGCACGTCCACCGCCCCAATCGCCATGGTGACGACAAAAGATAGGAAAAGCAGCAACGCCAGCATGCCCAGCGCCAGCGCCAGCCGCAACGCCAGCGGCGCCTTAACATCCAGTGTTCTTCGCAACGTTTTCGACAAGGTCACCGTCTTTGACGAGGTCTGCACATGAGCGGAAACCTTCATTCGTCAGGTTTACTTATATTCTCGGTACCCGGCGTAGGGGCAACCCTTGTGGTTGCCCTCTTTAGCTTGCTCGGCATCTGTGGATCATGGGGTTGCTTTCTTGCCAGCAATGACGTTTGCCCGCACCGGCAACTGTGTAGGTTACCTTCCGCTACGCACCCAGTAACCTTGCACTGCAAGGGCAACCACAAGGGTTGCCCCTACGATGTTCTGCCGCAACCACGTTGGTCAACGCAATCACACGTCCCGAACCGACGCCGGCCGCTTACTCCACGAGGTCCGGGTGGAGAAGCCTTGCCATATCATATACGCCTTCCACGATGTAGTGCGACACCGTGGACAGGTGACGTGCGGGAACCGTGTAGATGTGACCGTTCTTTTTCGCGTTGACGTTTGCCAGAGCGGGGTGGTTGCTGAAGTTCTCCCGCCACTTGGCATTGTCTTCCGGCGCGTATTCGTCGGTGATGATCACATCGGGATTGAGCTCCACGATCTTCTCCAGCGAGATTTCACCGAAGGTGCTATCCAGCGCTTCGTCGCCAAGGTTGATGCCGCCGGCGCGGCGCACAATATCGCTGAACGTCGAACCCTTCCCGGCGGAACTGCCGAAAGAACTGTAAAAGAGCACCCGGGGTTTTGTCTGGGCTTTGGCAACTTGGGCTTCTATGAACGCGAGCCGCTCTGCCATGGCCGCGATCAGCTCCTCGCCCCGCTCCTCATCGCCCGTGAGCCGCGCGACGAAGCGGATGTTCTCCGCGACCTGGTCGACGGTATCGAAGAGCGCTACCACCACGACCGGTATGCCGGCATCGCGGAGCAACTGGACGTGATCGGGGTTGTTGTAAATTGCAGCTAAGACGAGGTCAGGTTGCAAGGCAATGATCTGCTCTGGATCAGACTCCACGGTATGGGCGACCTGTTGCGCGATGTCCCCTACGTTTGTCCACAAGGAGTCCACCGCCAGATACGTTACCGCGCGCACGCGTTGTGGATCGACAAGCGAAAGCAGAATTTCATCCGTGCCCAAGGTGAGCGAAACAATGCGTTCCGGTCTGTGGGGGATCGTAACTTCCTTACCCGCGCCATCGGTGATAGTGCGCGGAAAGGCGGCCGTTTCCGCAGGCGCGGCGGCGGCGGTCGGGGACGCGTCGGTCGCCGGGGTCGTTGGTTGCACGGCGCAACCGGCCAAGAACACCGCCAGTGCGATGAGCAGACTGAATAGCGAGCGTCGGGTACGGCCTCGCGCGCAGGTACGTGTATCCATTGATTCCCTTCCTCCTCGAGGGGAATTGTGGTGAAGCGGTCCTGCCACCGTGCGGGAGAGAGCGAACGGCCGCGAGTAGCAAACGGAAAGAAGACCAGGGGGTCATTCTGAACGAAAGGGGCAATTGCGCCGGAGCGGGCCCGGCCCGAGTGGCCTCCCTGGGGCGACTCGAACGCCCGACACGCAGTTTAGGAAACTGCTGCTCTATCCAACTGAGCTACAGGGAGTTATGTATAGGCATACCAGCGTATCTATGTCCATTATGCCGTAGCCACCGCATCCCTGCATGACAGAAACCGCATACTATATATTGGGTAGATGAAAGTCTAAAACACAAGATATTGCTCTGTCAAGGGAATTTGGTCGGCATTAATGATTCTTTCTCAGAAGTGACGAGGCTTGTCGCGAAATCTCGTATCGAGTGGTCCGCGCGTCATTGATGTCTGCGCCGTGCCCTTACGGTCTCGTCACTCCGGCGGAGGCCGGAGTCCAGAGTACCCAGAGAATAGGGATTCCGGGTCCCCGTGCGGGAGCAAGCTAGCGCCGGAACCACCATGGCCCTCGTATCAGGTACGGGGTACGCCTTGCCTAGGCCACACAGCGAAGAGTAATCGAGTGGGCAGCGTCTTAACCGTCATTCCCTCGGACGCGGGAATCCATCTTCTCTGCACACACCCTGGATTCGGCGCCCCCGCACAGGGGCGAGCTTCCGCCGGAATGACGGAACGGCGTTGTACATTGGCGTACAGAGCATGCTCAAGACACTGCTGATCGACCGAGAAGAGACTCTCTTCGGGGTACGGCAAGGATCACCAGTAGCGCATGGCGTCTTCGAACATGCGCGCCAGGTCATCCGCCGTGGCTTGCCGCGGTGAGAGCTTGGTGACGCGGTGTTGCGGCAACGTGCCTTCCACCAGTGCCGGAATATCGTCAGACGTGTAGCCCACCGCGCTGAGGCCGTTCGGCACCTGCAGTACGTGCATGAGTTCTATCAGCCGGTCGGCGAGGACTTTGCCGGCATCCTTGGGCATGACGCGGCTCACGTCCGCGCCGAGCAGTTCCGCGGCCCGGGTGTGGCGCGTCGGCCCTGCCGCTGCGGTGAAGCGAAAGACAGCGGGCGCATTGAGCACGACCGCAAAACCGTGAGGCACGATGGGCTGGTCGCCGGCGTAGCCGTCGGGGTGGTAGTCGCGCACCATGCCGGCGACGGGATAGGACATGCCATGGGGCAGGTGGACGCCCGCATTGCCAAAGCCGATGCCCGCAAACGACGCCGCCAGCAGCATCTTCTCCCGCGCTTCCCTATCCTCAGGGTCGGCCATCGCGCGCGGCAGAAACTCCGCCACCATCTCGAGCGTTTGGCCGGACCACAAGTCGCTCACGGGATTCGACCCCTGATACGCCGGACGCAAAATCGGGCGTTCGGGATAGGGCCGCAGGGTGTAGGCGATCGCCGTGTACGATTCCAAGGCGTGGCTAAGCACGTCGCAGCCGGTGGATGCCACCGCCGTCGGCGACAGGGTGGCCGTGTTCTCCGGGTCGATGATGCCGAGCATGGGCTTGAGGTTGCGGTGAGAAATGCCGGTCTTGGCGTGCATGGCAACGAGATCGAAAATGGCCGTGCCGGTGGTCTCACTGCCGGTGCCGGCGGTGGTTGGTATCGCGACGAGCGGCTTCAGCGGCCCCGGCACCGGCAGGCCCTTGCCGATGGGCGCGTTTACGTAGTCGAGGAAGTCCGCCGGATAGGTGGCGTAGAGATTGGCCGCTTTGGCCGTATCGATCGTCGAGCCGCCGCCCACGGCGACGAAGGCGTCTACCTCTTCTTCAATTGCGAAGTCTATCGCCGCTTTGAACGAAGCATCCGTCGGCTCGATCTGCACCTTATCGAAGAGCACGTGCGGCACGCCGGCGTCTGCGAGCGAAGTGAGCACCGTCGCTACCGGCGGCAGCTCCCGCAGCACCGGATCGGTGACGACCATCACGCGCTTGGCGCCGAGTTCCGCCAGGTCCAGGCCCACTTCGCGGGTGACGCCCCAGCCAAAACGAATGCTCGAAGCCGCCATTTCAAAGGCGATGTCTTGTTCCATCACTATTCTCCCTGGTTCTTGATAGTGAGCTTGTCGCGCATAACACTTGTCCAGACGTAAACTAGCCCACTTCGAGCCAAACGTCCCGCCAAAGGGCTACGTTTCCGGCCCGTCGCCGCTTCTGTCATTTGTTGGTTCGATCTTGTCGGCAGACCTTTAGCGTCAGAATACTATGTTCGCACAGGCGATGCTTACAACAACCGATAGGCCACAGGTGGGTGCAACGGTTGGAGATTGCCGATATAGCGGCTATAATGCGCGTTGTGCAATCGCTGAACGTAGACCTTATAGAGATGAGGAGCTCCCAATAATGAAAAAAGAACCCCTACTCGGCGCGGGCATGTCCCAGCCTTCCGCGCCCTACTCCATGGCACTGCGCGTGCAGGCCAACGAGATGCTCTACATTGCCGGTCAAGGGCCGACGGCCGGCGACGGCAGTATTGTCGGCGCGGGCGACATCGAGGCCCAGGTGCGCCAGGTCTTTGCCAACATCCAGTCGCTCCTGGAGGCCGGTGGCGCGACATTCGATAACGTGGTTTTCATGAACATGTACGTCACCGATATTCGCTTCCGCGAGACCATTACGATGGTGCGCAACGAGATCCTGGAGCCGCCTTTCCCCGCCGCCACCATGGTCCAAATCGGCTCCCTGGCGTCCACCGACTGGCTGGTGGAGATCGACGCTATCGCCGCGCTGGACTAGTTCAGGCACTTTTTACGAATTCAGCCGCTGCGAGCGGCTTCGCTAAGGCGTGCGCTTTGCAGTCTGCACACAGCAGCGTCCTAAATCTGCCCAAAGTCCGACTCGTTGGCGTCAGCTCAGTCGCTGGGAGGGTTACAAGTAGTTGGATGAAAACGCAATCCGTGAAGGTACTAGGCGCAACATTATCGATATGCTCGCGCTACGCGAAGCGCCCTTCCATGGGCAACTCAACCTTATTGACTTCCTCAAACGTGTTTGGCCTCTCGACGATATGCCATCGGAAGATTACCGGTTTAAGACCGCGACCCGCGATATCGAGACCCACATGGGCTTCGGCGATTGGGACGATTCACACCTCCTCTTGGAGCGCCTAAACCTTGCACGCGGACCTGACGATGAATTCCTGAAGTTTCTCGAAGAGCTGGTACACCCGTTGGTCTTATCTGACGAATCAGAAGCGCTCGACATAGTTACAACCATAAACGGCTCGCTTGAGCGAGATGGCTTCCACTTGATCGAAACTGACCGGGTTTTCGGCAAGACGGTATATGGCGCTAAGCCCGTAAGCCTAGTACGTGCGGCACTTGAACCGACCCAATGGGAGAAGGTGGATCGGCAGGCTTCTGCGATGCGCGAACGGTTGGCTAGCGCTGCGTCGGAAGAAGAATACCAAGCGGTCGGTCACCTTGGTCGAGAAGTGATGATCTCACTGGCTCAAACAGTGATAGATCCGGCCGAAGCTGTCGGAGAAGACGGCAAGCTTCCCAGTTCTACGGACGCGGCCCGGCTACTTGATGCCTACATCCGCAAGACGCTGCCTGGCGGAGGGAATGAAGCATTGCGGAAGGCGGTTCGCGGGGTTGTCCAAGCCACGAGCGCGGTCCTCCATGATCGCAGAGCCACGTCGAAAGACGCCGCACTAGTGGCAGAACTGGTGTCCTCTTCTGTTCACCTGGCACATATACTCGCAACGATGCGGCGCTAGGGTGCAGATCGATTCTAGTTACAGTCACCTGCCACGGGGGGATAGGGCTGGCGCTTGTCCGTGCTCCATACTGGTAGAGCTCACTCTTTCCCACTATCGGACTTCAACGCGTGCATAGATAGTCCTATCCTTGACACTTAGACGAATTCCACCTAGTCTGATAACTAGTCAGTATGAATTCTGTTGGGAGCTTGACATGAGCAAGAAGTGGCCTGTGCAAGATGCGAAGTCGAGATTCAGCGAGCTCCTCGATACCGCCCTCGCCGAAGGACCGCAGATCGTAACAAGACGTGGGGTGGAAACCGCAGTGGTCCTACCCATTGAGCAATGGCGAAGGTTGGAGTCGATGACGAGGCCGGACTTGAAGGAACTCCTGCTTGCGAGTGAAGCGCGGACTGAATACCTCACGCCGTCGCGGCGACAGCATCGCCGCCGGCCACCTTTAGTCATAGAATAGGACCATGTATCTTCTCGATACCAATGTGGTCTCGGAACTGCGGCGCGCGCGTCCACATGGCGCAGTATTGGACTGGATACATGCTGTGCCGGCTGAGCAACTCTTCTTATCGGCGGTGACCATAGGTGAAATTCAGGCGGGGATCGAGATTACCCGTGAGCAGGATGAGGCAAAGGCGGGAGAACTGGAAGCCTGGCTGGACTTGGTACTTGCCTCTTATGCGGTGTTGCCGCTGGATGCGCCCGCCTTTAGGGAGTGGGCCCGTATTATGCACAGGAAGTCGGATACGTTGGCTGAAGACGCCATGATCGCGGCTGTCGCCAGAGTGCATAGGCTGACAGTGGTCACCCGGAATGTGGGCGATTTTGATCAGCTTGGGGTTGAATTACAGAATCCTTTTGAAAAGAGATAGTCCTCACCTGATGAAAGAGTGATTGGCACAACATTGGGACATACGCATCTCGAACCGGGCATTTGAGAACTGAGAACAGGTACACACACTGCCCTCGTCAAAGAGGTTAACCAGTGCAAGGGCCAGTATTGAAGGACAATTACATAGCTTGCCCTTTCCAGATCCAAATGTGCGACCAACAAGGAGGATTCGCCTTAGGAACCGCATTCTTCTACGAGTGTGAAGGCGAAATGTTCATCATAACTAACTGGCACAACGTAACCGGCAAACACCCTCTGACTGGAGAGTCCCTCCACGCCGAACGCAGTCCCTATTACATCCGGGCCAAGTGGCCTGAATTAGGCAGTAACGCCTCCCATCTCGATGGCGTTATGTCTATGCATTTCCGGGCACAGAAGATCGAGATTGAAGACGACACTGGAGCCCTATGGTTTGAGCACCCCAAACTCGGTTCAGTGTGTGACGTAGTTGCAATCCCATTTCGGAAACCCACAAGTTGGCCTACTACCATCCATATGGCAGCTAATAAAATAGACGAAACTCCCATTCCTATAGAACCGGGACTGAAAGTTATAGTGATTGGGTTCCCTCAAGGAATGAGTACCGGGCCCGGACTACCTGTGATTAAGACAGGTTTCCTTTCGTCAATGCCCGGTTTCGACATAAGGCTTGGAGGCAAGTTCTCAGACATAGGTGGGATGAAAGACGGCGATCAGATTCCAGCGATGCTGCTTGACGTCCATACTATAGAGGGAATGTCTGGCTCTCCTGTATTCGGGGAGTACACAGGATTCTGGAATCCAAGAGACTTGAGCATCAATGAACTAAATGGCAATTCGACGATTGGCACAAGCCGCAAGTTTCTGGGTTGCTACAGTTCAAGGGTGAAGGGCCTCGAAGAGAGAAGCGGCTTGGGACTATGCCATCAGAAAAGTGCGATAGAGGAAATCTGTCGCACCAAGTGTAGGGGGCAGCGGTTTCCTAGAAGTGACACTGGCTACACGTATGAATGATGCACGAAAGCATTGCGTCTCTATTGTGAACTGCGAAAGTCTAGGCTACCTTGCGGGGAGCACAACTGTTGCTCCACTAGAAGGGCTAATGCAAACCGCTAGCAGACCAACCGTCAGCCTTTTCAGCCGCTGACGACCGCCCCGCTGCAGCAGCGCTCTCCCCGCGTGTATTGTAAGGTGCTGTGTAAATCCCGGGCGCGAATGCCTCACCGTCGGGCCCGCTACCAAAAGCTTCACGCACGAAATGTCGCTGTAGAGCAAGTTCCCTTGAGCCAGACCGCTACAAGTATCTCTTTCAGACGCTTCACCGTCATTGCAGTGATCGCGGCGGCGTGTCTGATCTCGCTGATCGGGTTCGGCATCCGGTCGAGCTTTGGGCTCTATTTGGAGCCGATCACGACCGAGCGCGGCTGGTCGCGGGAGACCTTTGCGCTGGCTCTGGCGATCCAGAACCTGCTGTGGGGCATGGGCGTGCCGGTGGCGGGCGCGATTGCCGACCGGTTCGGCACGTCCAGGGTCATCGCCTTGGGGGCGGTGGCGTATGCTGCCGGTGTGGCGGGCATGGCTCTTTCGGATACCGCCCTTACGCTCTATCTGACCGGAGGGTTGTTCGTCGGTCTGGGCGTTGCCTTCGCTTCGTTCTCGCTCGTGCTGGCGGCCATTGCCCGCGTTATTGGGCCGGAGCGGCGTTCCTTGGCCTTGGGTCTCGGCACCGCCGCGGGCTCCATGGGCCAGGTGCTCTTTTCGCCCATCAATCAGACCTTGATCGCCAACTACGGCTGGTTCGATTCCCTGCTGGTCATGTCCGTCGTGGCCTTGGTGCTGGTGCCGCTGGCGTTCAGCCTGCCGCGCGGCACGGCGGCCAAAGGCGAACCGGCATCGAACCAGGGACTGACCGAGGCCCTCGGCGAGGCGATGCGTCATCGCAGCTATTTGCTGCTCACGGCGGGGTTCTTCGTGTGCGGCTTCCACGTGGCGTTCATTACCGCGCATTTTCCCACGTACGTCACCGATCTCGGCCTCTCGGCGCATGCGGGCGCCTACGCGCTTTCACTTGTCGGCCTGTTCAACATCCTGGGTTCGTTGCTGTCGGGCGCGTTCGGCCAGCGGTACACCAAGAAGCTCGGCCTCTCGGCCATCTACTCCGGCCGGGCATTGATCATCCTTGGACTGTTGCTCGCGCCGGCCAACGAATTGACCGTCTACCTCTTTGCGGCGGCCATGGGACTGCTCTGGCTCTCCACGGTGCCGCTGACCACTGGGATTGTGGCGCAGATCTTCGGGCTGCGGTTCATGGCCACCCTGTTCGGCATCGTCTTTCTGAGCCATCAGGTCGGCAGCTTTCTGGGCGTGTGGTTGGGCGGGTTGCTCTACGACCAGACCGGCTCCTACGACGCTATGTGGTGGGCGGGCGTCGGCTTCGGCATCTTCGCGGCTTTAGTCCACTTGCCAATTAATGACACCCCGCTGGCGCGGTTGCGCACGGCTCAGGCCGGAGGATAGCCGAACACAAGCAGGGAATTGGAGTTGCTGCTGAATACGATGAATAATCCCATTCACCTGTTGTGGTTTACGGTCGGTTGGCTGCGACGTCTCGGCGCGTTGACGGCTTGCTCCTTGCTGGCCGTCACTCTGCTTGCTTGCACCGTTGTGGTCGACGAAAACTCCATTGTGAGCGAGCGGGTAGTCGCGTTGGAGTCGCGGGTGCACGCCTTGGAGGAGACTGTCGCGGCCCTTGCTAACGAGAACGCTGAATTGCGGGACGACCTCGCGATCCTCAACGAGCGCCTGGACGAGCAGGAGGCCCGGTTGCAGGAACTCGAAGCAACCGCCGCCAACGTGGAGTTATTCCTCCCGCTCTTAGAGCAGTGGACGAAAGAGAAAGACGGCAAGGCCCGGCAGCCGGAGGGTACCGTAATCGAAAGGACTGCTCGGCTGGCGGAGGCGGCCGGCGGCGAGGTTCTCTACATCGAACACCCCGCACGCGAAGACCCTACCGTGTTGGTGCTACCGCCGGCGTTCGTAGACGGCGAGACGCCGCTCATCGTGTCCCTGCACGGCTTCGGCGGCAACTCCGCCGACCACAGCCGGTACTTCCCTCTTCATGAGCACGTGGACTCGCGTGGCTTCGCGCTGCTGTTGCCTAATGGCATCCCAGATAGCGGGGGCAACCGCTTCTGGAATCCTACCGACGAGTGCTGTGACGGCGGCAAGTCCGGTGAAGATGACGTGGCGTATCTCACCGAGCTGGTAGCGAGCGCTAGAAAAGTCAGGGACTTTGGGCCGGTGTACGTCTTTGGTTACTCCAACGGCGGTTTCATGGCGCATCATCTGGCCTGCAAGGGTCTCCCCGGCCTGCACGCCGTGGCCGCTGTGGCGGGAACGAGCTACGTCGCCGACTCAAGCTGCGCGGGCGCGCCGCCCGTATCCGTGATGCACATCCACGGCACGGCGGACAGTGTGATTCTGTATTCTGGCGACGCTAGCGAGCCGGAAGGGAACGACAAGGGGGCATTCTACCTTGGGGCGCAGGATATGGCGGCACGCTACAGTCGGCTTGCCGGCTGCGAATGGCCCACAGATTTCCAGCCCTACGCCACCCTGGATCTTGTCCAGTCCGTGCCCGGCGCCGAAACCGAGGCGTTCCGCTTGCAAGAGGGCTGCGCTGAGGGCATCACCATCGAGCTCTGGAGCGGCGTCGGCAGCGGCCACGCCCCCGCCTATGACGACGTCTTCGTGGACGCCCTGCTCGCCTGGCTGCTGTCACAAAAGTATTCGCCGCTCCCCTTGCTCGAATTTAGCGGTGCGGATGCACTTGCCGTCGAGCACATAGCTCGTGGCTGACGCGACCTTGTGCAGCGTGCCGTCAGCCGCAATGCGGTCTATGGCGTATACGCCCAATTGAATGTGCTCATCCATCTCGTCATCAAAGGGTCTTCCATAGACGGCTTCCGCCTCCGCAACGTCGTACGACAGGACTTGCTCCACGGTATGGCCCGCCACCGTGACGGTAGCCAAGCGCACAATGACGCCGCGAATTTCCTTGAAGCCTTTCGTTACTTCTGCCGGCACGACGAACTCCTAACTTGGTGGGTATTGGAAGACCGAATAGTGAACTTGCCGGTGGGAGCTCCCAACTAGTGTAGTCGCCTTTCATAACCTGCCCCAAAAGAACTACCTTCTCCCCTGGACCGGATTTCGGTCAGCGGGCCAAAGACAGCGCGATGCGGGGATGGGATAATGTCAGTTGTAGGATAGCTTTTCCGGTTCAAGGAGGGAATCCGATGGCAAATCCCGAAAGCAGCAGCAGGCCGTGGCTGTGGATCGGTGGGGTGATCCTGGCTGCGGGCGTGCTGGTCCTGGGTGGGTTCTGGGTGTACGCAATCGTGGGGGCGGATGACATACCGCTCTTGTTGAAGCTGGCCTTAATCGCCCTACCGCTTGGCCTGGCTGTTTTCTTGGCCGCCGCCGTACGAGACAGAATCATGCAGAAGAAGCAAGAGGATTTCCTGGAGGTCGACAATTGATCGTAACCACAACTGACACAATTCCCGGAGCCGAAATCGTCGAGACGCTGGGCTTGGTGCGCGGCAGCACCGTGCGCTCCCGGCACATCGGGAAGGACATCATGGCAGCCTTCCGCAACGTCGTCGGCGGTGAGGTAGTGGAGTACACGAAACTGCTGGCAGAGGCGCGGGAAGTGTCCCTCCAGCGCATGGTCGAGAGCGCAGAGAATATGGGCGCCACCGCCATTGTGGGTACGCGCTTCATCACCGCGGGTGTCGCACAAGGATCGGCCGAAATCGTCGCCTACGGCACGGCGGTCAAGGTAGCCTGACCCGGTGGTTCAGATTCGTGCCAGTTGTTTGCAATCTGACGGCAGGGAAAGATATGGTCATCTAAAGCAGAGTTTGACGTTCAGCCGCCAGTGAGTGCGCTAGCCTCAACTCAGGGAACACTCGCCACCTGGTCTCACGGCTCTATTCACCTGGTTCCGGCGTCCCACAGTCGCTGAAGGTCGACATTTGGCGCAGATTAGATCGTCAGCATATTGAACTTGGTTGCCCGCCGCTCAATTACCTGCCCAGCAACATGAGGCAAGCTTTGCACACGACTCCAGTCGTCGTCTGAATGCACGGACTTCTATGGTATGTCACCCCTGCATGTGCTGGGTCTACAGACTGCGTAGGGCAGAGCACTTGATTCCTCACTGCGCTGCGCTTCATTCGGAATGACATGTTTTATGGACATATACAGGCTATCTCCACGGCTCTCTAAACCAGGCTGTCAACGAATTACCTGACATCTACTGCTCCGGCATAGTTCGATTCACCCCTTAGCCCTAAGACGTATCTAGAGGGCAGTGTCAGACTGAATTACGTACTTTTCACGAGGAGGTACTGCTATAGGGATCACAGTCTCCTGCTCTGCGAGAGGACGCACATCGTACCCCACCCTCTGCCTTACCAGAATTCGTCCAGAAGTTTGTAATACTCGATCTTGTCGGCGTCAGGGCTCGAAAGGCCGTACGCCTCAAAGAACGCCGACGCAAGGTCTTCTCCGGCATTGCGCTCCAGGCTCCTTACTGCCAGCGCGATGTCCTTGTAGCGGTCGGCCACGCCCGCTCTGCCCCAATCCACGAAGCCGCTGACCTCGCCGCGGTTCACCATCACGTTTGGCAGGCAGTAGTCACCGTGGGTGAACACCAGATCTTCATCTGCCGGCCTTTCGGATAACAATTCCTCGAAGAGATCTGCAGCCGAACGGCCGCGGCGTGTGCTATCGAAGTCCGCTTCGTCGACGAAGCCATTGACGACGTTGTACCTGGCTCTTTCGATCTCGCGGTCGAGCGTCATGTCAAAAGGGCAGTCGCGGATCGGTACCGCGTGGATGGCTCGCAGTCCGGTTGCCAATAGTTGGACGACTCTCTCGTTCGGTTCTTCGCCAATCAGGTCGGCAACGTGACGGCCGGGCAAGGCAGTGAGCAGCAAGTATTCATGCCGGTCGTCCGTCTCGTACCCAACCACAGCGGGAACAGGCAGCTTGCCCTGCACCCAGTCGAGCCGCCTCTTCTCCCGCAGCAACTCCATCCGGAGGGCCTTCGGCGCGATCTTGAGATAGAGCGCCGCCTGGCCGGATCGATCCAAACGGAAGATTTCGGACATCGACTCGCCGACCGTGATAGGAGTCCAGGCTGTGCCTGCGACGAGTGGCTGCAGCGGCTCAGGGACTATGGTCATCTTTGGTATACCAAGTCTGGTGAGTATTCATAAAGGTGGATTGTACCCATTCTTGGCGGGGCAGGTAAGACTGAATCTGTACTTACCGTTGCCCGGTGGGAAACCAAGTCCGGTCGTGGCAGCGGCTGAAGCGTACTGACCTGCCTCCGGACTGTAAAATGCTGCGCGCTGTCCGAGTCCACTGCCGAAGATTGACTGAGCGCTGGGTCATACCTATTGCAATACCACAACTTTGGCGTCAGAATGTATGCTAGCAGTGATTGAACCCAGTGGATCCTTCTTATACCTCCACATAAAGGAGATTCAGAAATGGGCACAATTTCCGTGAATCGGTTGGCGGGTCTTTCCCTCATCTTCGGGCCGGTAATCGCCTTCGTCTTCTTTCTCATCGAGCCGGGTGGACTACTGATAGATAGCGCCAGCTTGTCAGACGCCGTTGGCACCATCACGTCCAAGAGTTCCAACTCCACACTGACCAGTGTAACCAACCTCGCGATAACCCTGGGCCTGACGCTCATCCTCTCGGGCCTCTACGCGCTCATGCGCAACGTGACCTTGCAGGGCAACGGCAAGGCGCTGGTGCAGATGGGCTACTTCATGATCCTCGTCGGGCTGACAGGTTGGATCATATCCGGCGGCATTGACTTTGTGCTGGCCGATGCCCAAACCGATGACCAGATCATGGCGGTCGTTCCCGTCTTTTACACTGGCGCCGCTTTCCTCTATACCGGTGGGATCGCGCTCGGGTTTGGCGGCTTCATTTTCGCGTTGGGCCTCTCCACGCGAGACGACTTCAACCGGATTATCTCCCTGTTGGCTGCCCTCGTCAGCCTGGCAGTGATGGTCTTCTTCGCGGTAGCCGTACTCTACACCGACGGTCACGACACCTTTATCTCCCTGGCCCGGAGCTTCTACGTGCTCCTGGTTATTTGGTACGGATACCTGGGCGTGCAAATAATGAACCGGCCCGATCCCGACCTGTGGCAATAGACTGCATCTAGGATGTGCCGGCGGCCGATATAAGCGCCCGGTTACGTTCTTTCCGGATGAAGTCTGCAAAGCTGATGGAAGCCGTTCATGCTGTCGGCTTCACGCAGTCGGCTTCACGCAGCCGGCTGCGCGAAGCCGGCTTCGCGAAGCTCCTGCCCGTCCTGAGCACTTCGACAAGCTCAGCACAGGCTTGCCGAAGGATCGAAGTATGCACGGCGAGTCGCCAACTCTTCACGGTCACATTCACCCTTCGACAGGCCTGTACTGAGCTTGAAGGTCGGGGCCTAACACTCTCCACGTCAAGAGAAGTGGATTTGCGACCCGCGTGACGTCCACGGCTTACGGGCCGCAGGAGTAAACGGAGCAAGACATGGCGATGACCTCAGATGAGAAAAGCGAGATCCCGCGCGAGTTTGGCGGAGCGCTCGGGGCGGGCGTCTTCATCATTCTCTCGCACGCATTGCTGCTCTACCTGTGGATCGCGTGGCGCTTCCACGAAGGGGCCATCTTCTATCCAGCGGGAATTTCGGACCTGGGCCCGTTCTTCGCGAGAAACTGGGACCTGATCGTTGCGCATGCAACGCCATCGTTGAGCACGTTTGCGCTCTACCTGGGGTTCTTGGTCGCGCAGGGGTTGCTGGCGGCCTTCTTACCGGGATTGGAAGTCAAAGGGTTGCCGATCCCATCGCGCGGCGGCAAGCAGTTGGTCTACCGCTGCAATGCCTACACCGCCTGGTGGCTCACGTTGGCCGTGGTTGCCCTATTACACTTCTCCGGCGTCCTCCCCTTGCAGACGTTCTACGAGCAGTTCGGGCCGCTCATGATCGCGGCGATTATTAGCGCCAACGCGATCGCAATTGCGGTGCACATCGGCGCAAAGGTCACGGGGAACGCCGAGCGCATGTCCGGTAATTTCCTCTACGACTTCTTCATGGGCGCGTGGCTCAACCCACGCATCGGGGCGCTCGACCTGAAGATGTGGGCGGAAATTCGCGTATCCTGGCTCACGCTCTTCCTGCTGACGGCCAGCGGGGCCGCGCACCAGTTCGCCGAGCACGGTTCGGTGAGTGTCCCCATGATCTTCATGGTGGTCGCCCACTTCCTCTATGCCAACGCCTGCATGAAGGGCGAGGAGTGCATCCCCACCACCTGGGACATCTTCCACGAAAAGTGGGGATGGATGCTGATCTTCTGGAACCTCGCCGGGGTCCCCTTCGTGTATTGCTTCAACTCTATGTACATCGCGGCCCGGCCACCCTTCGAACTCTCGCTGCCGCACACGATATTCTGCTTCGTGCTCCTCATCGGCGCCTACTACGTTTTCGACACCGCAAACGGCCAACGAAATCACTTCCGCATGCAGATCAATGGCTCGTACGTAAAACGCAAGACCATTCCGCAATTGCCCTGGGATACGCTCAAGAACCCTCGATACCTGGACACCGCGGTCGGCTCCAAGCTGCTCATCGACGGCTGGTGGCGCTACGTCCGCAAGCCGCACTACACTGCGGACATCCTCATGGCGCTATCGTGGGGCCTGATCTGCGGCTTCGATAATGTCTTGCCCTACTTCTATGTGACGTTCTTCGTAATCATGATCCTCCATCGCGCCCGCCGCGATATCGCGCGCTGCAAGAAGAAATACGGCAAAGACTGGGATCGCTATACCCAAGAGGTCCCAAACCTTCTCATTCCGAAGGTGTTTTGACCCGCCCCCGAGATTGACCGCCGGTTGTGCTTGGATGGTCTTGACCCGAAGTCTTTTCCAGCCTCTGACGGTTAGACTCACCGTCAGAAGCGTGTAGTTTGCTAGGGAAAGTCATACCTGGTGGGACTGACGGGAAGGTAGATTGCACCGTGTTTGAGATGTGGTCGGGGGCAATACGAGCACCCGAAACACTTGCGCCCCGAGGGCGTTAAGGATTTGGCGTCTTCAGGAATAGGCGGCCAGTGCGACCCGCAAACCGTGTGGTAGCACTGCGGAGCATCCAGTTTCGACTATCAATTGGCGAAGGTTCGACCACATTAGTTGCCTAACCTCGTCGGACTTCATGCTATGCAGAGACCCAATCGCCGCCTCAACGACGTCGACATTTCCAGGCCGTTGAGGGCGGGATTGTCGGTCACCGAATGGGTGATCTGTCTCCGTCAATAGTCGATCCGGAGGGATGCGGGCTAGCATATCCTTCCTCCTTGAAGACGAAGCATTTACAGAAAAATAGCAGCCCGACTCCACAGCGCGCTGAGTCTGCCTCGCATCACCCAGCCACCAGTGCAATATGATACCGGGCGACGGGCCTCTCTCCAGTACCTCAAGCAATTCTTCAATAGCAGCGTAGCTGTGAAGGCTGGCCAACCGAGGCGTGCGTCTAAGGATGTCCAACGCCTTAGATAGCGTGTCAAGCTGCTGTTCCATCGAGACACGGGACTTACCATCAAGCCCAAGTTCCCCAGCCACCGCTGTTCTGGCCAGTAGCTCCTCGAATCTGCTGGAATCGAATCCGTCTTGGGCCTTCTTCAACCCTGGGTGACATCCAACACCCCAAATCGCAAACTCGTCATGACGGCGACTTGCCAAGTCCCCTTCATCCAGTGATCGCGTCATCGCAATAACGAGTGCACCGAGCCTTCTAATCTCGGTATGGTCAATTCTGGCGTCTAAGTGGGCATGCGCGTCTATTGGCGGAAGACGTCTCATGAATACAGACCCTGAAGCTCGGCTACTCCACGGCTACAAAGGTCTAGCGCATCTCTGGAAGAATAGCCTGCTGGAAGGCTCATCGCTGCGATACCATTGGCACTAATGCCCCGGGAAAGAAATGCCCGCATTGACGGCTCGACACTCGAACGCTGTATCGCCGCTTCGAGTCGAGTTCCTGCTACTGGCACTAGGTAGTCAGTGCCGTCCTCGATTCCCGAGGCATTGAACGACGCTCTTCGTACCACGCATCCGAAGCAGACGCCACACTGCCTGCGCATAGACTCTCTGTATGCTCGTTGGCCTGTCCAACCGCATGAATGCGTAGCGCTGAGGAAGCTCGAAGCATCATCGTGTCCGAACTGCTCGGCTACCTCAGTAAACATCTCGCCTTTGGTTTGTCCCACGAAGGGGTTCTCGATGGCATTATGAGCCCCCACACTCTTTAGGACGCCGGACAGTCCCTCAAGGAAAGCCGGGTGCGTAGTGCGTGTGGAGAGGCTCCCCCGCCTCTCCGGACCCAGCGGAGGGTTCAAGGACGCGAATCCGTTCTCTGGAATCCACAAGGGGATCTCCTCGCGAGATGCCACGGCCAATCCGAAGGCCAAGAACAATAGGGACCGCGACCGACCTGAAGATTCACTAGGGAATTCTGCTCCGTTCACTTGGCGAGCCTTGCGACGGAACCCAATCTGGAGATGACTCTGCGACGGCCCCGGGACAAGTCTTCTGGCGCCGTGACCCACACTTCTTTGTACTGGAGCGAGAATGGTGGCGCCAACATGCGACACCAGAATATGCCCGCCTGAACCAACAGTCTGCCGCGATCTGAGAGCGCCAATTGCAGAGTCTGCACCACCACTCACCAGTACCACCCTCTCCGCTCCAGGACTGAATTTTGCGATTGGTTCCTTTGGCCCTTCGGACGCAACGAATCCAAGCCTCCAAAAGTCGCCTGTCAGAAGCCCTAGTAGCGATGCGAGGTCGTCTCTTACCGAGCGCCATTGGTCAGTCGAGTGGACGGGCACTGTCAAACCTAGGTTCCTGCTGTTCCAATTCGAGCCCTCTCCTTGCCGAGGAGTAGAGCGGTCAGCAGCGAAGGCGGCTGCGGCTACGCGAACGAAGTCTATGTTGGGTGGTGCCACTGGCCCAAGCCCTCCTAGATATGGGCCGTAGGTCGACTCGAACGAGCCAGCCGCATTCGACGACCAGTAGAAAGTAGACGTAGCTCGATCTTCAGGAATGAGGTTGGGAACGACCAATTTCAGACTATAATCTGGCATCAGCCCCCAACTCCGTAAATGTCACGCAGGGTCTCAATTCCTTGCTCAATTGCCCTAGAAAATTCAGCATTTGTCACCCCATCAACTGAGAGTTCGGCTTGCTGAGAGAGTACGTCAGCCGCATCCCGGATCTCCCTGTCCAAATCTGCCCAATCCGAGCGCTCACCCCCGTTTATGAGTTCGCCAACTTCGCTCGCAATGGCTTCGAAGACAATTAGGGCGATGGCTTTGCGCGCGATCTCTTCCGACTGTGGCAGACCGCCTGTCTCCTGCCCTTCCAAGACCCATTCGGCAAGCTCTGCCGCAACCCAACGCTGCTCCTCGTGGTCAATTGTGCTCTCACTACGTGGACCGCATGCGGCCTCTACGATCATTCGGCTCAATTCCAGCGGATCGTCGAGAGAACGCATTTTGTCGTAGTCGAGACCAAGTTCCGACAGTTCCTCACGATTGCCGGTCCTGTAGGCGTAAGCGGCGGCCGCCGCGCGACCGGCCGTGTGAGCTGACCTAGCGGCCGTTCTCTGTGCACCGCCGACCCGACCACCACTCAGTGTGCCGACTCCCGCACCACCGCCCCCGAGTCCTGAAGGCTCACTGGACCGAAAAAGCCCGATTGCGCGGGAAACCGTCCTGATAGGCAACTGGTGCCGTGACTGGACTACGGGGCTGTCGTCTTGTGAGGTGCTGGCGGAGTGACCTTGCAGCCAATGCCGAATAGCCCTGCGCAGGCCTCGGCCCGCTCTTCCGCCACTTCCTGAGTAGGAACCGCTTGTGCCCATAGCCCCTCTACACCCCGATCCTTAGGAGCCTGTCAATTGCCCGCTGGGTTGACTCAATGGTGGTCTGTGCCCTCCACTTCTTTAGGACTGAGTGCATCACCATATCGTCCGCCTGAAACAGAAGCACCGTAGGAGGATTGATTTCACTTCCAGGGATCGCGCCAAGGGCGTCGCAACACTCACCACCCAGAACTCTGTGCTGCCGACTAATCCGCAAGATGGCTTCAACCGCCCTCCGCTGATCAGTCGGACGGTCTCGTCCCATCCGTCCGAGGTGCTGCACTAGAGATCTCGCGTCGTCAGCAGGAAGGCGGCGCAGGTCCTCATCGCTAACTGAATGTTGATCCGAGCGGGAACTAGATATCAGACTGGCAGCCAAGTCCCTCAGTCGTTCAGGCAAGTCCTTGTCAAGTACCGTCTGTCCTGCGAAAGAGGCAGCAAGATGCAGGTATCCGCTGAGATCCACTTCACTTAGGGGCGGGGCCAACTTCGCCCACCGCAGCAACACGTCTGGAAACTCCTCCTCTGGACCTGATGCCGCTTCAGCCTCGTCACTCTCACCGACCTTCGGAGGAGTCGCCTCTTTATCTACTTCGGGTTCTTCGACTTCCGCCGGTGGTCGTCCCGCTGCCTCTTCTAGGCGGCTCATCTGAAGGCGCAGCGTACCCCCAGCTAGCCAACCCAAAAGTCGCCCGAATTCATCGGGCAGTAGTTGCTCAAGCACCATCATCTTGGCAACGATTTCAGCTTGAAGGTTGATCCCGCGCCGCGTGGCTATCGATTGGCGTACGCGAAGGTCGTTGAGGAAACGCTTAATGCGTCTCGGATTGCCTCGAAGTTTCTCGTACAGGATTGGTGTCAGGCGCTCGGCGAATGCACGTTCCGTCGCCAGACCGACACCATTGACAGGCTCAATTTCCGCCAGGTCCTTAGATTCCTTTCGGAGGATGTCGCACTGTTCGACCAGCGTCCTAAAGTGTGACTCATCGACTTTCGGCAACACCTGAAGCAATAGAAGATACGCCTCTGTGTCGAAGCGACTAAGTGACGGAATCGGAACGGTAGTGTGCACGATTTTGTGAAGGTACAGCCTAGCCGGTTCTTCCTCCATCTCAGGACGCGGCAGCTCTGCAGAACCGCCGGAGCCTTCGTACCTTGTACGAATTGCATCTGCCACCCGCTCCTCATCAGCCGCCACGACGAAGGACATCTTGGGAACCGCGAGAAAGAGCCGGATGCCCTCAAGCGTCTCGATGACTGCCGGTGGAAGACACCGGTCGAGATCGTCAACTAGAACGACGATCCTCTTGAGGTGTCCCAGTTCGGAAGATTCCATCAATTGCCTGAACTCGTTCCGAAACTCTTCCAACCCCCGAACACCGCCCTCAGTATCCTCCTCTGAGTCCTTTACCAGCCCGGTTAGATCATCGAAGGAAGGAATCTGCATGAGTAGGGAAGCCTTGGCAGCCACCGTGATTGCCTTCGCCCAGTCGACTCGCTTGACCAAGCGGGCAAGCACTTTTCTGGCATTGCCTCCGTCCGCCGCAAGGCCACTGACTTCGGCTTCCAGGGCCGACAAGACCTCTGCAATTAGGCTCTCCTTGACCCCTGAAGCGGGGTCATAGCGCCAAGGATCTGTGCGTACCACGAGTATCTTGGATTCTTCGCTGTCAATCTTGCCAAGCTCCATCTCAACCAATTGCAGCACCGTCGTCTTGCCGCTACCCCATCGGCCCGAAACACCGAGCACCACGGGATCAAGCCGGTCGTCGAGGAGGACCGAGCAGACAGTCTCAGCAACCGATGAGAAGGATAGTAAGTCAAGCGAGGCAGGATCGTCTGACCAAAGGGCGAATTCCCTATCTCCCTCGCTCTGGTTCCATTCTGGTCTAGTCACTTTTAAACCAGCACCTCTCTCAGTTTTCTCAATCTAGGTGCAAGAACCTGCCAACGGGCCTGCAGAGACTCGAATCCTCGCTTCACATTCGTTGTCTTACCAAGATAGCTGCTACTTGCGTGTCGCTCAACCCCCGGCTGTAGACCCGCACGTCGGACAGGCTGCCACTGAAGGGGCGGATCTGGCCGTTGCCGATCTGCAGGGGCTCTTCCAGTTCCACCTCAGCTAATTCAACGTCTTCACCCAATCCTGCAAATGGCTGGGAATGTGGTTCCTGCCAGCCGGGAGAATCTTCCCTTGACATGCAACCATATGGTTGCGTATAATGTGCGTGCATGCACAAAGACTTGGTCTACAAGGCACTCGCGGACCCAACACGGCGGTTGATGCTCGACGAACTCTGTGAGCGCAAGGAGCAGACGCTTTACGAACTCACGGCGCGCTTGATCATGCGACATGAAGTCGCCATCTCCCGACAGGCCCTGACCAAGCACATTGATGTCTTAGAAAGAGCGGGGCTCGTAAGCTCTGAGAAGCGCGGCAAGTATCGGGTGCTTGTCTTCAACGATGAACCGATCAAGGGTGTCATGAATCGATGGCTAAAGTAACACTATGCTAAGAAAGGGAAACCGGACATGCGCATTATACTCAGCGGCGTATTTGTAAGTGACCAGGACGCAGCCGAGAAGTTCTATACAGAATCCCTCGGCTTTGTAAAGAAGCACGACGTGCCTGCGGGGGAATACAGGTGGCTTACCGTCGTCTCGCCCGATGACCCGGATGGGACCGAGTTGCTGCTTGAACCAAATGAAAACCCGGTAGCAAAGACATATCAGAAGGGGTTGTTCGACCAAGGCATCCCAGCGCAGTCCTTTGGCGTTACGGACATCCATGCAGAGTGTGAGAAACTGAAGTCACTGGGCGTAGTTTTCACGATGGAGCCAACAGAAATGGGCCCCGTTACTATTGCGGTCTTTGACGACACCTGCGGTAACCTGATCCAGATTATGCAGACGTAACGACGACCGACCATACCGCCCTGTTTGGGACGCGGGCGCAGCCTTGCTGTTCCAGTCTCTAGGCGGGCCTAAGTTGACGGTAGGCAGAACCGTCTTTGAGTTTTGGCTCGGCGGGCTGTGAGCCTCGGGACCACCACCAATTCCGAGAGTCCAAGCCTGTAAGTCGAAGAAATGCCACCCAGAGCCGACCGGCCCGCCTTCACTCTCTCGATCCCTGGGACTGAGCGCCCCAGCAGGCGACGGCGCCGTCTCGCCTCACCGCGCAGGTGTGTTTGCCGCCTGCGCTGACAGAGTCGAACTCCCCGGCCGGCGGCGTGGCCCGGCCAAAGACATCCCGCCCCCAGCAGGCGACGGTGCCGTCCCGCCTCACCCCGCAGGTGTGGTTGTCTCCGGCACTAACGAAGGTGAACTCCCCGGCCGGCGGCGTGGATTGGCCATACTCGTCGTAGCCCCAGCAGACGGCGGTGCCGTCCCGCTTCACCCCACAGGTGTGGTTGTCGCCTGCGCTGACGGAGGTGAACTCCCCGGTCGGCGGCGTAGCCCGGCCAGAGACGTTCTGCCCCCAGCAGGCGATGGTGCCGTCCCGTCTCGTCCCGCAGGTGTAGTAGAAGCCGGCGCTGACGGAGGTAAACTCCCCGGCCGGCGGCGTGGACTGGCCATACCGGTCGTAGCCCCAGCAGGCGACGGTGCCGTCCCGTCTCACCCCGCAGGTGTGGTAGAAGCCGGCGCTCACGGAATCAAACACCCCAGAAGCCGGCATGGACTGGCCATATTGGTCGTAGCCCCAACAGACGGCGGTGCCGTCCCGCCTCACCGCACAGGTGTGGTTGTCGCCCGCGCTGACGAAGGTGAATTTTCCGCTCGGCGGCGTGGACTGGCCAAATTGGTCGTAGCCCCAACAGGCGACGGTGCCGTCCCGCCTCACCCCGCAGGTGTGGTTGTCGCCGGCGCTGACGGAGGTAAACTCCCCGGCTGGCGGCGTAAATTGGTCACTACCGTCGTCGCCCCTGCCACACGCCGCAATGACCCCTAACACAGCGAGATAAAGCAGCAACATCGCTATATTCAGGCTGCGGTTCAGCGACCATGGCCGGCGAATCACCTTCATAGAGCAGCACGCACCTTGTGGCACTGTGAATACGCGCATCAGGGAGTGCACTCACACTGACAGACGTTACTCATGACTGGGACACAGGAAACGTATGCGGGTTTGCAGAGACCCGAATCCTCGCTTCACAGGCGCCGTTTTGCAAAGATCGCCGCTACTTGCGTGTCGCTCAGCGCGCGATTGTAGAGCCGCACGTCGCTCAGGCTGCCGCTGAAGGGGCCGATTTGGCCGTTGCCGATCTGGAGCGGTTCTTCGATTGAGAGGTCGTAGTCGGCGGCGGTGAAGGACGCGGATTCTGCTGCCAGCGCGCCGTCGACGTAGAGGCGCAGTTGTCCGTCCGCGCGGACCGCCGCCAGGTGGTGCCAGCCGCCCGGGAGCGCGTGGTCGTGGGTCACGTTCTTGCCGGCCTCCAGCGAGAGCACGTTGCCCGACGGCAGCGTGCTGCAGAAGAGGCGGCCCTGGTAGACGGCCATCGTCCAGGCGCGGCGGTAGCGCACGTCCGGCGTGGTATCGAGCTGCCCCGTATGCGCCCACTCGCCTTCACCGTCGTAGCGGTACACGGAACCTGCGGGCAGCGTGCCCGCGTAGAGCTTGCCGTTGTAGACCATCATGCCCATGACTTCCAGTTCCTCGCCCAAGCGGCCGCAACCGATCCACGGCAGGCCGTCGTCCTGGCGGTACACGGACCCGCTGGGCCACACGCCGGTGTGCAGCCGTCCTTGGTATGAGGCAAACGAATAGAGCTGGGTGGAGTCGCTCGCATTCCCGCAAAACGACCAGCGTTGCTCGCCCTCATAGCGAAAGACGCCGCCCACGTCGTAGCCGGTGGCGTACAGTCCGCCTTTGAATACGCCGAGCACCGCCACTCGCGTGCCGGGATCGCCGCACGGCAGCCAGGTCTTGCCGCCCGCGTACTTGAACATCCCCCGGGAGTACATGGCCGAGCCGTAGAGTTCGCCGTTGTAGACCGCCAGACCGAAGACGTCCTCGGCGTTGCCAAGCTGGCCGCAATCCACCCATTCCGTGCCGCCGGCATAGCGGTAGACGCTGCCGCCCGGCTCGCGGTTCGGCGAATTGGGCTGAGCCGAGCCCTGGGCGCGGTAGCAACTCGTAGCCGCGTAGAGGTCGCCATTGAACTCCGCCAGCGTGCTCACGGCGTTGCAGCCGGCGGGCGATCCGCAGCCTTCCCAGGTGTCGCCGGCCAAACGATACACGTGGCCGGTCTCGCCTGCCTCACCCTCATAGGTGCCGGCGTACAACGCGCCTTCGTGCACGGCCAGGGCCATGGCGTACACCGCATTGCCGGGCCGGCCGTGGTTGGTCCAATGCGGCTCCATATTGCCGTCGTCAATGCCGAAGAAGACGTTGCGCCAGTTGCTCTGGGAGGAGCTCACACCCGCTGCCGACTGGATGCCGAAATTGAAGCCGCGCCGCCTGGTAGGGCAGTACTTGCTGAGAATGTCGCCGGGCACGTCGGTGGTGACCCGGCTCGTATTCACCCACGCCGCAAGCGAGAAGTCACCGGCACCGAGCGCCAGGTTTTCGTTGTGCGGCACCGTGATACCGGAGCTGCGCCCGTCGCATAAGGCCGCGCCTGGCCCGCCGCCCAGTGGCAGCGGCTCCGTGAACGCCAGCCCGCCCTCGCTCCGTCCGTGATTGCCGTTGCCGGAGCGATCGTTGCAATCTCCGTCCAATACCCAATGGCCCACTAAACCCACATCGACACTCACCGGCTATACCCTCCCACGGGCGTTTGCCCGCGTCTACCTCGTCTCTTCACCGTGTTCCCTGCCCCGCCTCTAACCTTGAATTGACATTGCATATTCCACTATACTGCCTGCGTTATGTTGGGCAGGTCTAGCCGCCAGCGCCAAGGGAGTCTCAGGGTCTATGCGGTTTTCCGGCAAGCTCGTGATCATCGCCGCTGTGGCAGTTACGGTACTGCTGGTCAGCAACGTTTTCGCCGCCAAACCCATTTCGCTCTTTGAATTGCCCTTTGAGTTCCTTGGCAGTACCAGCTACATAGTATCCATTGCCATTATCTGCTTCCCACTGAGCTACATCATTAGCGATATTCTCACGGAGGTATATGGCTTTCGGGTGGCACGCGGCGTCATCTGGCTGGGCTTCGCCTGCAACCTGCTCATGGTCGTCTTCTTCTATCTCGGCGGCATCATTCCCGGCGCTGTCTTCTGGGAAGACCAGGCGGCCTACAGTGCTATTCTCGGCACCACCGGTTGGGTCTTGGCGGGTTCATTCATAGCCTACTTGATTGGTGAATTCTCCAATGCCATGGTGATGGTCGTCCTCAAAAACCGCACGGCGGGCCGCCACCTGTGGCTCCGCACCATATCGTCCACGGTGGTCGGTCAAGGCGTCGACTCGGTAATGTTCTACGGCATTGCCTTTGGCATCTCAGGCATATGGCCGATGATGGACGTCCTGCGCGCCATGGTCCTCGCGTGGGTCGCCAAGACGGTCTACGAAATTGTTGCCACACCGCTGACGTACCTGGTCGTGGGCTGGCTCAAGCGCACCGAGCGCATGGATGTTTACGACGCGCCGCACTCCCTGAACCCGTTCGGCATCTTCGGCGGTGACCCAGATACGATGGTGAACGCGGCGGAAACCGCCGAGGCGTGATCCAAGCGCTGCCCTCAGCGGAGGTTCTTGGGAGGCCTAAGCCGAGGCCTGCGCTTCCGGCGGATACCGCACCGTCACCACCGTGTGCAGGCCGCCCCGCGGCGTATAGTCCAGGTTCACAGTCATACTGCGAGGGGCGCACACCCGCACGAGGTCATCGAGAGTCCGGCTGGCGGCGTGCTCCTGCACAATGCCCACCTGCCGGTAGGAGAGCAAGTAGTACTTGAGCGACTTGAGCTCGATGCACTGGGTGCGCGGCACGTAGGTAATTCTCAGGACGCCTGTGTCCGGCAGTCCGGTCCACGGGCAGACCGCCGTAAACTCGTGGGTATCGATCACTATCTCAGCGGGATTGTCGGGGTAGTCATAGGGAAAGGTGAGCAGGAAGGCAGGGTCGATTGCATCCTCACCGGCGACCTCCAGCTTGATATCCAGCGCCTCATAGCGTTCCTTGATGTCATCGAGCGATTCTGGCACCGGCAACTCCTCACTGTGTTTACTAGGACGCAGACGGTTTCGGGATACTCTCTATTGTAATGCTATGTCGCATCTTGGCCGCAGTGGCTTCCAGTAGCTACTGGCAGGGCTGCGCGACATGATGCAGCGGCAGCCAAGTTGGCGTGTGCGAGAACTCCCATGATCATAGACGTGCACGTGCATTACCGCTCGGACGCGCAGTTGACGCAGGCGCTGCGCCAGGCCGAGCGGCTTGATTTGGTGCTCTGCCTGAACACCATCAACCTGGAGGGTACAGCCTCGCCGCACTTTCCGTCGGCGGAATTCGTGGCTGCTTGCAATGACCGCACGGCAGCGGCGGCGCGGGAATATCCGCAGCGCGTGATTCCCTTCTGGTACCTCAATCCGGTGCACGGCACAGCGGCCTGCGTGGAGCTGGTGCGACGGGTTGCGAGCCACGATGGCCCCCAGGGCGTGAAGCTCTGGATGGCGGTGAAAGGGAACGACTTACGTGTTGATCCCGTGCTCGCCCTCTGCGCGAAACACCGCCTGCCGGTGCTGCAGCACACGAACATCGAGGCCGGCGGCACGCTGCCCACCGAAACCACACCGCAGGAGATGCGCGAGATGGCGCTGCGGCATCCCGCTGTCACGTTTCTGTGGGGCCACGCGGGCAGCGACATCGAGTATGGTACGAAGTGTGCCTTGGGAGTGCCTAACGTGCTGCTGGACATCGCCGGCAATGAGGCGACGAACGGCTACACCGAGTTGCTTGTGCGAAACCTTGGCGCGGAGCGCGTCGTGTACGGCAGCGACGCCACGGGCAGATCGTTTGCGTCGCAACTGGCAAAGGTGTATGGGGCAGACATCACGGAAGATGAGCGCGACCTCATATTCTTTCGCAATCTCGCGGCACTGTTCGCGCGGCAAGGCTATGATGAAAGTGCAATCGGAGAACAACTCTGAGTGTTGGCGTGCCGCATGGCGCCAAACTCGCGAGTGTGCCAAACCCTGGAGCCAAGGGCGGGTGACAAGCCCCGGCGCTACGTTAAGACGAGAGCGGGCAAAGGCTAAGTTCCCGATTCAGGAGAGATAGGTAAGCAAAGCAGCTTAACCGTCATTCCAGCGAAAGCGGGAATCCATCTTCTCCGCGAAACGCGATCCAGCGGCGTGGTAGTGGCCATTCCCAAACCCTTCGGTTTACAATCGGGGCCCGACTCTGCGCGAAGAAAAAAACGTACTACGGCTATGAACGCTTACCGATGAGGCCTTTCCCAGGGGTGAAGTGATGATATACGACGTGCACGTGCATTTTCGCAGCGAGCACATGATGCGGCGCTTGCTTGCCCAGGCGGAGCGTCTCGACATGGTTATGTGCACGAACAGTATCAACCTGGAAGGCAGCAGTTCGCCCAACTTCCCCTCGCGCGAATTCGTCACCGCCTGCAACGACCGCACTCGGGGTTTGGCGCAGCAGCACCCGGAGCGCGTGATCCCCTTCTGGTACCTCAACCCAGTTCATGGGCAGTACGCTTGCGACGAACTGGAACGCCGTGTAAAGGGCTATCGCGGACGCCAGGGCGTAAAACTCTGGGAAGCCATCCGGGGCAACAATCCGCAGGTGGACGGCATCATGCAGCTTTGCGCTGAGTACCGCCTGCCGGTGCTCCAGCACACGTTCGCGGAAGTGACGGGCATCCTGCCCACCGAAACCAGCGGCCCGGACATGCGTGAGATGGCGCTGCGGCACCCGGACGTTACCTTCTTCTTCGGCCATGCCGCCGGCGACATAGAGGTCGGCGCCAAGTGCGCGCTCGGCCTGCCGAACGTCCTCATGGACGTGGGCGGCAATGAGGCCACCAACGGCTACACCGAGATTCTGGTGAAGCACGTTGGGGCCGAGCACGTCGTCTACGGCAGCGACGCTTCCGGGCGGTCGTTTGCATCACAGCTTGCCAAGGTGCTTGGGGCCGATCTGACGCCCGCGGAGAAGGAGCGAATTCTCTTTGGCAACGTGCAGCGCATTTTCGACCGGCAGCGGGAGTAAGACGGTGCTAGTATTTGATGGGTGTGGCTTTGTCAAGAGGAGCAAGCTTCGGCCTAGCCCGCCAGCGACTTACTGAGTACGCCTAAGTGAGCAAGAGAAGACTGGATTCCGGCTTCCGCCGGAATGACGGAGTATGTACCATCGTTAGGCTAAGCCAAGTATCAATTCAACTCGATAGGATAGCCGCCGGATGATTGACGCAAATGCCTTTCTCGGCGAGTGGCCGTTTCGCCGCCTGCCGTATGCCCAACCGGAAGACCGCCTGCGCAAGATGGACGCCCTCGGCATCGAGAAGGCGGTGGTCTCGCGGCTGGAGAACGTCTTTTACAAGGACCTCTTGGTGGGCAACGAAGAACTCCACGCCATTGTGCAGCGGTATCCCGATCGCTTCATTCCCGCGTACACAATCAATCCGGGCTTTCCCGGCTGGGAGCATGACCTGGAGATCTGCATCAACGACTTCGGCATGCGCAACCTGCGTCTGCATCCGAACTACCACCAGTACAGCCGCCTGAAGGGCAACGTGCAGCGCATGGTCGAGGCCCGGGGCTTGCCCAACTACCAGCAGTACCACTTTCTCGACGACCAGGCGCAGGCGCTGCTGGGGAGGGCCGAGGAACATGATCTCGTGGTACTCATATCCATCGGCGTGGAAGATCCCCGCTTTGCCCATTGGCTGATGAAGGTACCGGCCGTGACGACGATTGACGCGGCGGAGGCGGTCAACGGCTTTCCGGGTGTGCGCTTTCTTATCTGCGGGGCCGTGTTCTCCGAAGTGAGCAGCCTCTGGTCGACGGCCTACCACCGGGACAACCTCTACTTTGAGAACTCCCGCGTACAGGGACCCATCGGCGACGTGGACGGCCTCTGCGCGCTCATGGGCGCCGACCACCTGCTCTTTGGCTCAAACCTGCCGATCAACTATGCCGAGTCCGCCAAGCTCAGCATCGAATACGCCGAGGTAGATGATGACGTGAAGCAAGCGCTCTTCAGAGGTAACGCTGAGCGATTGTTCGGCACGTAAGAATCGATTGCACGCGCGCACCAGGAAGGCTCTGCACAACGCCGATCGATGCAGCTTGATCCCCCGTTGGCTGAGTCTGTATGAGTAGAAGTGACGAATTGCACACAGATGGAGGTAAAGAAATGGGTTTCTTGCGTTCATATGGCGGTTTGACCACCGTGGCCTGGGTGTGCGCTCTCGTATTTGTGGCTTCCTTCACGGATGCCTCGCTTACCGAAAGCGAAACGGCGGCACAGCTCGCGTACGGCCTTGCGGTAGTGGCGCTCGTCGCTATGGTGCTGTTGATCGTTTCCCTGAGGAGAATGAAGCGACGCGTCGAGAGCAAGGTCGGCAGTGACGAGTCAATCGACCTGGCGGACATCCAGGTACTGGCTAAGTCGAATTCGAAGCTGCTGGAAGATGCCATCGCCCAGCATGTCGCCCAGAAGGGCGAAGCGAGCTAGTCCGATCACTGCGCCGTTCGTTGGTATCAGATCAGGCTCACTTTAGCTAGCCGGTCGGCAGGCTCTGTTGAATTCACGCCGCGGACGGCCTGACTTGCCAGTCATACACGCCTGCGAAAGACAGAAGTGTTGACGAATCCAGATGTTGAAGCATACAGTATGAACAAGTGCAGCGTAGAGTTGTAACGATAGGGAGGTGCTGGCACACAATGCGGTCAACACTCCGCTCGTCTCGGGCCCTATGCGAATTCTCCCACGATGAGCATGAGCCGGACCCGGCGAAGTAGTGGGCCAAGAGAGTCTCGATTCGAAGTGGTGCAGAACTAGGAGAGACTACCCATGTCTACGACGAAACTGACCCGACGTACGGTTCTCGGCGGCACGCTTGGCGTTACCGGCGCCGCGTTGCTCGCCTCGTGCGGCACGGTACAGACCGCCGCCCCGATGGAGCAGAAGGAAGAGATGGCCCCCAAGGAGGCGGCCAAAGAAGCGCCAGCGATGGAGCACACGCCTGTGTGGGCGGTGTGGATGGGGGATGAGACCAGCCAACTGCGCTGGAATACCGCCATGGAGCTCTTCGGGGAAGAGCATCCCGAGGTCACGTGGAAGATCACCTGGGAGCACTGGAAGCGCAGCCTGCCGCCGTTGCTGGCGGCCGGTGAAGTGCCGGACATCGCGAACACCTCGTCCGCGCCCCACATTCTGGCCGACAACTGGCTGGATGCCGGCCCCATCATCGCCGCGGCCGGCATAGACACGTCTCAATATGCCGGCAGGCTCTTCGAGGCCGTCAACTGGCGCGGCAAGACGATGGGCGTGCCCACCGGCTCGAACACTACCGCGCTCTTCTATAGAGGCGACATGTTCGACGAGGCGGGCCAGAATCCGCCGTCGAACGAAATGTCGTGGGAAGAGACCATCGCGGTGTCCGCCGACATCGCCGGCCGCCTGAACCAGGGCGAGGAGCGGTCGCGCTGGGGCATCTCCACCATGAGCTATGCCTGGAGCTACTTCCCGCTGCTCTACGCCGGCATGTTGGATTCTGACGGCAATGTCATAGTGAATCGCGAGATTGCCGTGCACCTTGTGCAGTTGATCATGAAAGATTCGATTGAGAAATTCCGTGCCGCGCCCACGCGGGAAGACCTCAAGGTCGCGGAAGACTACTACGGGACCGGCGTCTTCCCCACCGGCAAAGCCGCCATGGTGCCGGGCGGTACGTTCATCTTGAAGCCGTTCCGCGAAGCCGATCCGTTCCAGTTCTCCACCGTGGAAGTGCCCTATACCGAGGTCACGGGCACCAGGGTGCGCGGCGCGTTCAACGGCCACGAACAGATGAGCCTGCTGGCCGGCGGCGCCGAAAACCCGGATGCGCAGGCGTTCGCCATTTGGACGATGGGGGAGAAGCACCAACGCTGGATGGGCGGCGAAGGCTGGTCCGTGCCGGCGCTGAATTCGGCGGCTGACACGTTCGCCCCGCCGGCGGACGACCCGCGGCCCGCCGACCAGAGCGCGTTCGTCAAAGCCATCAGCTACGCTACCAGCTACTTCCCGCATCCGGCCTCCAGCGCGATCGCTTCCGCGGGCACCGGCCCCCTCCGCGCCTTCGTGGAGGAAGGGGCGCTCACCGCCGAGGAAACCGTGGACCTGGCTATTGACCAGATGCAGGCCGCGGTGGACGAGTGGGAGAGCAACCAGTAGCCCGCACGACAGCCTGACAATGGAAACGCTGGCATAGCCCGGGAACAAGGCAAGATTCCCGGCAACAGTAAAAGGCAACATGCCTTTTGCTCCCTCTACCCGTGGGAGAGGGCCGGGGTGAGGGCAGCAACCGTAGGGGCACGATATATCGTGCCCCTACGGTTGTTTAGACTGAGGACTTTGAGCCACATTGGGCTAGGGCGCGGGAGGCTGGCACCGCACTTCGCACCTCACGATCTATACCGTCTTACCGCCCTGCATCCTCTATAATGATTCCCGTCCAACCATTGGGTAGGACAATAAGCGCATTGGACGGCAGTAGATACGCAAGGAACAACCAATGAAGACCGAGCGAAATCAAGTCGCCACGGGCACAGGCACCACCGTACCCAAACTCCGCAACTACGTGAACGGCGGGTGGACGATACCGCAGACCGAGAACTACCTGGACGTGACGAATCCTGCGAATGGCGAGGTGATTGCCCAGGTGCCGCTCTCATCCAAGGAGGATACCGATGCGGCGGTGGCAGCGGCGCAGGAGGCGTTTCCCGCCTGGCGCGCCACGCCGCCTTTGGAGCGCTCGCGCCTGCTCTTCGCGGTGAAAGCGCGCATGGAAGCGCGGTTCGAGGATTTCGCCCAGGCCGTCACGCGGGAGCACGGCAAGACCCTGGAGGACGCCCGCGGCTCGGTGCGCCGCGCCATTGAGAACGTGGAAGTTGCTTGCGGCATTCCCTCGTTGCTCATGGGCTACGGCCTGGAAGACGGCGCAGCCAAGGGCATTGATGAAGATGTGGTGCGCCAGCCGCTGGGCGTGTTTGCGGCGGTGTGTCCCTTTAATTTTCCTCTCATGGTGCCGTTCTGGTTCTGGCCGTACGCCGTTGCCTGCGGCAATACCTACATCATCAAGCCCTCTGAGCAGGTGCCGACGAGTATGCAAATGGTGTTTGAGGAGTTGGACCAGTGCGGCTTTCCGCCCGGTGTGATCAACGTGGTGAACGGCTCAAAAGAGGCCGTGGACGCCCTGCTGGACAATCCGCAGGTGCGCGGCATCTCTTTTGTCGGCTCCACGCCGACGGCGCGGTATCTTTACGCCCGCGCGGGCGAGCAGGGCAAGCGCGTGCAGGCCCAGGGCGGCGCGAAGAACGTGATCGTGGTCATGCCCGACGCCGCGCTCGATGAGACGGTGGGCAACGTGATCAACTCGGCGTTCGGCTCCGCCGGGCAACGCTGTCTCGCCGGTTCGGTGGTGGTGACCGTCGGCGCGGGACACGAGCGCGTGCGGGACGCCATTGTGGAAGCTGCCGGCTCGCTTACCGTGGGCGACGGCGCGGACGAGGGCGTGGAGTTGGGCCCGGTGATCTCCCAAACCGCCAAGGAGCGCATTCTCGGCTATATCGACCGCGGCGAGGCTGAAGGCGCGGCGCTGCTCCTCGACGGACGCAAGGAAGCGGCAACGCAGGACGCCAACGGCGCGTTCGTCGGCGCGACTATCTTCGATGAGGTTCAGCCTGATATGTCAGTCTTCACCGACGAAATCTTCGGCCCGGTGCTCAGCATGCTCCACGTGGAGACGCTCGACGACGCCATCACACTCATCGAGAACCAGCGCTACGGCAACGCCGCCTCCATCTTCACGCAGGACGGCGCCGCCGCCCGCGAGTTCCGCTACCGCGCCCCCACCGGCAACATCGGCATCAATGTCGGCGTCGCCGCGCCCATGGCCTACTTCCCCTTCAGCGGCGCGAAAGAGTCCTTCTTTGGCACCCTCCACGGCCAAGGCCGCGATGCGATAGACTTCTTCACCGAACGGAAAGTGGTAATCACGCGGTGGTTTTAAAGGCCGAGTTGTTACTCTTTATGTCATTCCGAGCGAAGCGAGGAATCTAGAGCCCTCGATTAAGAGTTCAGGGGATTGGAAAAGAGCATGAGCGAATGGCGAATAAACATCGCATATTGATTGACCGCAGATCCTTCCTGCAGCTATCAGGCGCAAGCCTGGCAGCTTGTGGGCTACATCTTGCCTTCTCTCGGTCCGCACATGCCGAAGTCGCCGATCCCACCGGTGAGAGTCTCGATTCATTTACGCTTGACGACTTGATCGCAAGCATCGATGACCCTGAAATAGAGAAGTATGCCAGTACCGGCACCTTGTCCCTCTGGATTGCCGGGGCCTTTGCCGCAAGCTTGTCCCGCATGCCTAACCTCCCAACTAACATTGCAGACTTCGTCAGAAGTCCGACCGCCATATCTCAGAGCATATGGTCACGGCTTCCCGATCCAATTCTCCATGCCGGGCCGATTCACATTGTCGATGACTGGATTTACAGGCAGATTTGGCTCCAGCTGCCACCAACTCGCAGGAATTATTACCATACCGCGGGTGGTGTCTCATACCGGACCACGCAGGAAGCGTTCAACGTGTACAAGACCATTCCATTGCGCATTGTGATGGGTGGAGAGGAATCTCTGAGCACGTTTCACCAGAATAAGCACTGGAGTCACATTGTTCCAGACAGCAGAGGTGGGAGTAACCTCGCCAGCAACGGCATCTTTGAGGATGCGATAGAAAACATGCGCCGTGGCGGCAGGCCTATGACAAAGGCAGAGTTTGATCGGGCGCAACTGGCGTTGTTAAGAGAAGCTGAGCAAGTGCGGCTAAATCACTTAAGCCGTGTCGAAGAGAGGTTGACGAAGAGTCAAATCACTTCGCTTCGTAAGGGCTTAAGCTCGCCGGCGCTCACTCGGACGTTAACTACGGCGGGGAGGTCGTTTCTTCCCGGGGCTGTGGCATTTGCGTTGGTTGAAGTCGCAGTTGTAGTTCTGGAGGAAGGACTGCGCTATCACGACGGTGAAATCGATCGATCCGATCTCTTTTCACGAGTGGCGGCGAAAGTTGGCAAAGATGCCTTGTTTGCTGTTGTTGCTCTCGGCATCGTGCTTGGACTAGTGATGGTTGTGCCGGCTCTAGGAGCGCTCTTAACGTCATTAGCGCCGGTACTGGTGGTGATGCCGTTCTTGCTTTACGGAAGTCGATTCTACAATCTCAGCGCTGAGTGGGTTCAGCGCATCGGATTTGAACCTCTTATTGCAGCCTGGGATGAGACCAAGGAGATTCCGAAGCAGGCCTGGGCGCAGGCCGCTAATTCTCTTGAGAGCTTTCAAGAAGCTGCGAGAGACGCATCCCAGAAAGCCTTGAAAAGTGCAAGCGATGCCTCCGAGAGAGCCTTGCAGGGCATTGGGGGTTTCTCTGACGATGCCCTCCAGGGAATCGGGGACTTTTCAGATAGCGCTTGGCAAGGAATCGGGGGCGCTCCCACAAGCGTTCTTCAAGGCGCCAGAGGCATCACTATTCGCACATGGCAGGGAGCAGGAGAGTTTTCCGGTGGGGCAATCGATGGTATTGGAGATTTCTCAGACAGGGCCCTGCACGGTATTGGCGATTTCTCTGATAGAGCTTGGCAAGGCGCGGGAGAATATTCCGACGGAGCCCTGGATGGCATTGGCGACTTTCCCGAAGGAGTATGGGATACGGCAGGTGGTGCTTCTGAGCAAACGCTAGAGAAGGCAAAGGAACTACTCGAGGAGGCAGAGGAAAGACTGCAGAATATTTGGCCGTTTGGAGAATGAGCAAGACCTGAACGCAAGCTAGTCAGTTGCTCCAAACTGAGGTGTACATTGAGCACGGACATGTTTGACGGTATAATCTGTCCGTGATCTGTTATGCTGGCTAGCAAACGAGGATGGATTCCCGCTTTCGCGGGAATGACGGATTACTTGGCAAATTGGCGAGGGTAAGGAGAAGACTCCAAGCATGCCGCTGCGGGATGAACAGGCGTTGTGGTGCGTGGAGTGGGGCAGGCGCGCCACTGAGGGACGCTACTATCCGGACGGTTTTTCGCTGCACACGTCGTTGGCGGATGCCGAGGAGTACCAGCAGGTCAACCTGCAGCGCTCCATGGCCGCCACACAATGGCAGGGCGAACCGCGCGTGCTCCTGCGCAAGCCGTACCGTTGTCTGGTGCCCGATTGGCAGTACCAGGAGACCCTTGCCAGCGACATCGGCGTCCATTTCAGCGGCGCCTCCCCCGTGCCGTTGCAAGAGGTGGGCTAAGAGGCCTATCGCCTGCGAGCACTGCCTGGAATTGGGCCGCCGCCTTACTTGCCACCCTAGAGTGCACCCTGCCGCAGCAATTACCATCACTCTCTTCGGTCCCGAATCCGTCACTCCTGCAAAAGCCGGATTCCAGGGGTTCGGTGACCTCTTCCACTATACCCAAACCCTCTAGAATCTCTCGAAGATGGATTCCCCGCTCCCATGCGGCGTGCGAGCTTTCGCGGGTATGACAGATTCCAAGCCCTGCCGCGGGAGTCTCTGCCCCGTCCTAGAATGAAGTGTGCGGACGTAGGCAGATGGATTCCCGCCTCGAATCAGACGATGCTCAGTATCGAGTACGGGGCAGGCTTCGTGCGGAAACTACGGGCGACGCGCCGCTCGCGTTAACTGCCTGCATTCGCTCATGTGCACGCCTTCTTCACCATGCTGATGACGGCATTGCGGGCTCTCTTTTGTTCGACAGGAAGTCCCCTTTAGCAAAAGCGCCTATATTTAGGCTATTGACACGAGAAAAGCGCCATTTCCGTGGTACAATATTGTATTGATAGTATGTAGATTGTGAGCATGTTGGCGAAAGGAGGTCACACAGACGGCGCTTCGGAAGGTCTGTGTCGCCTTAGCCGATCCTCGTCTACTTCTTTACCAGTGGCAGAGCGGCGCACAGTTCCAGTGTGCAAAGTTCTTTGAATGGAGGAGGTCATTTGCGATGAAGGCACGATCGGATACGTTTACTCGACGTCGCCTCTTCATTGGCGCCGGCGGCATGGCGAGTGTGCTGGCACTTGCCGCGTGCGGCGCAATGCCGGCTGCTACCACTGCGCCTGCGGCGGAAGAGGAGACTGAGGCGAAGGCCGAAGAGAAAACGGAGATGATGGAGACTCCGGTTATCAATATCGACGAGTACTTCACCGAAACCGACGGTCGTCATGCTCCGTACCTGAACACGCTCAAGCAGGCCGAAGAGGCGTTGAGTGTCAAGTTCAACGTCATACCCGGTGAGTATAGCGGGATCTGGGACCGGCGCAAGACCGCCTTTGCCGCCGGCGAGGCCGACGTGGATATCTCGATGAACCAGGTGAACTGGGTCTTCTTCGGCGGGTTCAACGGCATGTTCATCGACCACATTCCGTTGATGCAGCGAGACAAGGTCGATATCACCCGCTACTATCCCGCCGACATCAAAGCCTGGAGTTGGGCCGGCAAGCTCTACGCCATTCCCACCCAGTCCGGCGGCGAATTGGTGCTCTTTAACAAGCAGTACTTCGATGAAGCCGGCCTGAATTACCCCGGCGGCGACTGGACCTATGACGACATGATCGACATGTGCCAGAAGGTCCACAAGCCCGATGATAACCGCTGGGCCGTGCGGATCGGCCAGAATAGCCTCTTCTACATGGCCAGCACCTTCATGCTGAATTTCGGCGGCGAGGAGTTGACGGAGGACGGCAATAGGGTGCTCTACGGCGAGGATCCGAAGTCGCACGCGGGCGCCCAGTTCAACGTGGACTTGCACTTGAAGCACCAGTTCACGCCGCCAAGTGAGGTGGTCAGGGAGCTGCTGGCCGGACGCTCCGGCATCGGCATTCTGGAGCTCGGGCACATCGCCATGGAGTTCAACGGCGTCTTTCGCTACAACGCTTCCCAGCAGCACCTGGGCGAGAAGCTCAGCGTGACCCGGCCGCCGCGCAACGAGCGGGGCACGGCCACCGTGGTCGGCAACGCCCACTCCATCATGGGTCTCTCCAATGTGCAGGACTCAGTGTGGGAGTTGCTGAAGTGGCTCGGCTCGGATGAGGGCGCCACCGGCTCTGAGTACTTTGGTTGGACGTCCTGGCCGTCCATCATCGAGCACGCCTCCCATCCCGGTTGGGCGTCGCGCTTCGAAGGGACGAACGTCCATGACGCCATTGAGGCTTGGGCCGAGGAAGGCCACAACTTCCTGCGGCTGCCCGAGTTTAACGAGGCGTGGGGACCGCTGCAGCAGCCGTGGTACAGCGCGCTCCGTGGCGAGATCACGGTCCCTGAGGGCCTGCGCGAGTCAGCGCAAATCCTGCAAGAGATCATCGACCGGCGGCCCGAGGAGCATCGGGAGTGATTGTCGATTGCGGCAGTGATTTCCGGTTGAGATTGTGACGCCGCCTCACCGCATCTCAAAAAAGGTGTGAGGTTGGGGGTGCGTGGATAGCGTCTCCGTTTGTCCTGAACCTGCCTGTCCTGAGCACTTCGACAAGCCCAGCACAGGCCTGTCGAAGGGTCGAAGGCTGAACGGAGACGCTTTCTTATAGGTCCGCAGCTCTTCTATTCATGGGTACGTAGCCCATCTATACACACCGTGGGCTGCCACGTCCGCATTTGCCGCACTCAATCCAATCAATAGGCCGATTACGCCAGTGTGCCCGCAATGCGGATGGCCTCGGCTACTACCTGGTGCTCGGCTTGGGGTTGGTAGGGGGACGGCAGGTGGTAGAACTTATGGGAGCGAGTCGGTTCGTAGCCGCCGTCCGCGTAGGATGCTTCCGTGCAGAGGTAGCCAATGGTGTCGTTGGAGTAGCCGAGCGTCCACGCGGCTTGGCCCACGTGGTCGGCCATGAGGGCTTCTTCAATCTGCAGTCCGACTTCCAGGAAGACCTCCGCGCCGAGACCCACCATCCAGAGACCGCCGATGCGCAAGACCTGAATGGGAAAGTCGACGCTCGTCGGCAGCGCGCCGTCATTACGCAAGCTCTCCAGCATCGAGCCGGTCCAGAGTTGCATGTAGTTGTCGTTCTTCGACTTGGCGCGCATGTCCTCGAGTTCTGCTTCCGTTGGAGGCTCCATGAGGGGCAAAGACACCAGCTCGTGCGCCACACCGATGGGATAGCCGACTACCATGGTAGCCTCGCGGGCGGCACGGGCGGCGAGAGCGCCAACGCCGCGGCCGTGTGTGTCGATTTCCTCACCGCTGCAGGGATGAAAGCGCGTACCGCCCGGTGCGATCACACGCACGCGCTGGTTGCCGGCGCACCCTTGCAGAAAGCCGACGGTGGGCGCTCCCTGGTCGGCGAATTGCCGCTCCACTTCCATTCTGGCGGCAGCCACGTAGTCGCCGTTCACCACCGGCATGCGGTAGGCGAACCCGGTGGGGTGAAACGCCGCTGAAAAGAGCACTGCCACAATCGAGCCGTCCAGCCGTTCGAAGCGCAGCGCGCGGATGCGTTGGTCCACAATGCCGTCGTAGTTCGGCGCCAACTGGGCCTCGCCGTTCTCCATGCGCCGCCGGTTGATGGCAAAGGTGCCTTCCGCCGCACCCACGCGCATGGCCACAGGTTCCAGGGCCGCGTCGGCGCGGGTGACGGCATCGGCGAGCGACTGCACCAGACTCCGGTAGTAGCCCTCGTCTATTTCATCGGGCAGGGCTTGCAGGATGGCGGGGCCGAAATGGCTGTGGGAGGCATTTATCAGGACGTGCGTGCCGGGAATGTCGGTCTGCCGCTCCACGCGCGCGCGCACGGCGTTGACCAGCGGCGCATCCAGGCCGAGCACGTCCAGCCCGACTATGGCCGCCTTTTCCTCGCCGTCGCTGAGAACAACCGCCGCAGCGTAAAGGTCGTGGTAGACGCTCTCCACCCGCAGGTCCGCCCGGCTCGATTGAAACGCGCTCCCCATGGGCGGCGTGATCGCCACCTTAGCCCCACCGGCCATTAGTGTATCCGCCATCCGTCACTCCTCAATCTACGTCGGAATGCACTGCTAGTGCATCATTATACCGGCGTTTGATGCGCCGGTGTGCCTTTCCTTGCAGTGTTAGCTAGCAGCCGTTGAACCTAAGACCCTTCGACAGGCTCAGGGCGAACGGATGGGATCCAACAGGCTGTTGGGAGCCGCTTATCCTTCGACCTGAACCCTTCGACTCTTCGACAGTTTCAAAGTCTGACCCGTACGTGATACGGAGGCGAACGGATATGCAGCTAAATGCTACTCCCCTCTGGCATCACAATGGTATGCACGAACGCGGAGCATACGTTGTAACAATAGTCCGACCAGGCTACCCGCAAACACCTCTTCAGTGGTGGTAGTCCCTTCAGATAAGTGAGAACAAAAAGAAGGGGCCGGACATACCGGTCCGGCCCCAAAATTCGCGATCAAGACGTGCTTAACAGACGCAGCCGCCTTCCTCCAGGTGGACCTCAGCCACTTTCTGCGTTTCTTCCAGCAGTTCCGGAATGGTGGTCTTCCCTTCCTCCAGCTCGATCCAACCTTCCGACCACTGCTTGTCCAACTCAGACTGGCGGACCATTTGCCGGTGGGCCACGCTCATCGCCGCCGTCTGAGCATAGACCTCGGGGTCTTCATACTCGTACTGGGTGAACGGCGGAATGGACTTGTTGGCCGCATAGCGGCTGCCACCGAGCTGTGCGATGAACGGTATGGCATCCTCCCCGATGGCGAATTTATAGAACTCCCAGCCGGCATCCGGCTCCGTGGCTGACGCGCTGATCCACTTGGCGTTAATGGACTGCGCCGCCATGCGGCCTGCCGGACCCTTCGGCAGCAGCGTGTGCTCTACCTTGAAGGGCTCCTCCTGGGTCTCGATTCTTGCTTTGATGGTGCGGGTAAAGTAGGAGCCGGTAATGACCCCCGCAACCGTCTGTTGCGTGAAGTCCGGCTCCACATTCGGCTCTTTCCCCAGGGTCAGGCCATAGGCCACCCGATGCTTTACCACCATATCCAGCGCGTCCTGAGCGGCTTCGGCGGCCTGCTGCGTGTCTATGGTGGGCGCCGTGAAGTCTGCATTCCACCATGCCCCACCCCAGGCAAAGAGATGGATCCAAAACCAGCCGGTACGATTGAAGCGATACGGCTGCGTGCCAAAGCGGGTGATGCGATTCCCCTCGGTCTTCGTCAGCTTCGTGGCCATCTCCAGCACCGCATCCCAGGTCCAGTTGCCTTCCGCCTCCAGTTCGCGTGGAGATTTCAGGCCCGCTTCCGCAATGAGATCGGCATTGTACCAATATTCTTTGCCGTTCGTGAACCAGGCAATGCCGTAGGCCTGCCCGGCGATGCGCTCGAGGGCGTATTCATGAAAGTCATCCAGGCTGACGTCCGGGTCTGCGGCCAGGAACGGGTCGAGCGGCACCAGCATCTCCGCCGTATAGAACTGGCTGAGATAGCCAAACCAGCCGTAGTAGACGTCATAGGAAACACCGCTGGCAAACGCCGCGACTGCCTTTTCGGTCAGCGAGGTGGGAAAACTGCCGGAGGCAACGTCAACGTTGAGCTTGAGGCCGGGGTGCATCTCCTCAAACGCCGCAAACATACCGTCGTAGGCGTTATCCCACACATCTGACTGCGTGGAGAAGTGGAGATACTTGATCTCCGTTGCCTCGTCCATCTTGGGCGCTTCCGCTTCCTTCTTCTCGGGAGCCGCAGGCGCTTCTTCCATAGCCGCGGGCGCCGCGGCGCCGCATGCCGCTAGCAGCAAGGCCGTACCACCAGCCACGCTACCACCGAGAAATTTCCGTCGAGACACTAGCTTACGCATGCTGATCCTCCTCAGACATGTATGCCAACTCTCGTACAGTCAAAGCATAAAGTGGATATTGACAAGAGTCAATTCTTCACAGCGAAGCGACTGTCCATTGCTCCAGTGGCGTAAAGCGCCGCGTATCCAGTTCGATACTATAGCCAAACGGTGCGGCCACGACGCTGCCGGTATCCAGCCGGCCCCGACGGACGTCCAAGACCGGATAGCCCCGGTCATGGCGGCGGAAGAGCGTCGCGTGCTTGGCGAGCACGTCCGCTTGCACGTCAGACGGGAACATGCTCAGACCGGCGAAATAGTGGTGGCCGTTGCGTTGGGAGTGCTCGATGCCGAGGCTAGCCAGCACCGCCAGGTCTTGCAACATTGACACCGGGCCGACACTGGCCAGGTCTTCGCTGCTCTGCACGTAGTAGCCGCCCGGATCGTCGCGGCGGCGCTTGGCCAGCAGACAGGCGTTGGCAATGCCGCCAAAGACGCCTTTGCAGTTCTTGAAGCTGGCGCCCACGTAGCCACCGTCCAACGCCTCCACCACGCTGGACAGGGTGCCGTCGGACTCATCGATTATCAGCGGCGGGCGGTCGGACCAGCTGCGCAACGCATCCATGGCCTGCGGGCTCAACGCCACGTCGCGCCGCAACGGTTGTTCTACGAAGAGCAGATGCCCCAGGAAATCATGCAGCGATGGCTCCGCGCGAATAGCTTCCCAGGCCCGCTGAAATGGCTCCACCTCTGTGTACTGCTCGCTGCCGTCCAGGGTAAAGGCGTAGTCGCCACGTACATGTTCTTCCAAGGCGCCGGCGACCTGCCGGAGCCGTTTGAGATCGGCGGCAGCATCGCCACTGATCAGGATTTTGAAGTGGGTCAGCCCGTAAGAGTGAATGCTGGCTGCGAGCGACTGCGGCAACCCATCGTCCACACGCTCCGCTGCCGGTATCTCCTCGTCAGTCAAGGGATCGGATAGTCCGACCGTATGGCGCACGATGACGCTGCGCTGCGGCTCCGCGGGTAGCAAGTCCGCCGGGCTGAATCCGGCGAGCTCACGGTGAATCGCGCCTAACTCAATGCCAAGCGTATTGTCACGCAGCGCGCGGGCGAAAGGCGTGCCGGTGGTGCGGCAGAAGGCATCGATTAGGGCTCGTTCCACCAAGCTCACGCCGAATCCCCAGAGCAGCGGCGGATAGCCTATGTCAGCGGCCCACGCCTCCTGTCGCTCGTGCAGCCGTAGCCAGAAAGCGAACACGCTGTCGGCAGGCGGGGCTTCCTCCGCCAGGGCGCAGGCCTGGCGTATGACCACTAGCATTTCGTCCAGATCGTCGCTGAACGAAGTGTCGGGGTACTTGGTAAACCACTTTGGTGGCAGGCCGTCCGCAGCCAGGCCCACTTCCCGCGCACCATTGATGTTGGCCTCCACGCGCACAAAGAGATGGGGCACGGCGACCAGGGACGCAATGCCGTAGCGGAAGGGCATGCGGGTCTGCATGTTGAGCACGTGTAGACTAATTCTGCGCACAGCGATTGACATGCCGTAACCTTTCCGGTCCCTGCGCCATGATATCAATCACTAAGGGGGTGTGAGAGGACTTAGTTGCAGCATTATCCGTTCATCCTTCGACAAGCTCAAGACGAACGGACAAGAAACACAATTCATTGGCAAGCCAGGACTCGTTTAGCAAGCCAGTATCCGCTCGTGGTGAGTGGGCTTCGCGAAGCCCTTATCGAACCATGAACGGTTACTGCTGCGAGCTTCTTACGCTCCCTATTGCAGATAGTCACGCTACGCGCGCGGCGGGGGCGGAATTGCATACAGGCAAGGGTGCACCTGGGGTGTGTGTAAAGCGAGGGACGGTGCGCCGCAAAGAGTGATCGAACACTGAGTTGAAGACAGAGTCTCGTGGCACACGACCTATGCCAGGCCGGCTGCGGCTTCCCAGGCCGGATCGGCGTCAAAGCGCGCGTCGATTGGGGTGTGCGTAGGCGGATAGGTTTCCAGATGGGCGGTTGCCGGCCGTTCGGGGTCTCTACTCACCGCGAGCCTGCCTTCCTTGAAGACGTAGCGGACGTTGGCATAGTTGACTACCACCTGGATATCGCTGGTGGGATCGCCATCCACCACGACCACGTCGGCAAGCTTGCCTGCTTCCAACGTACCGAGCCGGTCGTCGATATGCATGGTCTCAGCGGACCCCTTCGTTGCCACGCCGATGGCTTCCAACGGACTAAGGCCGCAGCCGACGAACTCCTGGAGCTCGAAGCCGCTGTCCCAGATGTCCCAGGGCGGCGTGCTCGGGCAGTCGGTGCCCAGACCCATCTTCACGCCCATTTGGTGGGCCTTGCGTACGCCTTCCCGATGGACGTGGTGGGCCTCGCCCATCTTGCGCGTCTCCCAGGGGCGGCCTGCGCCGTACTTGATCGCCATGTTTTGCCGGGACGTGACGCGGAGCGTCGGCACGAAGAAGAGGTCGTTCTCGAGAATCCCTTTGAGAGCCTTCTCGTCGATGAGCGCGCCATGGTGTATCTGATCGCAGCCGGCCTGGATTGCCATGTCGAGACCCGGCTGCGTGTGGCAATGCACCACCACGAGCCTGCCCACGCTGTGGGCTTCGTCCACCAGGGCGTCCAACTCTTCCTGGGTGTAGTCCAGCCACCAGGTCTCTTCGTCCTCCGCCCAGAAGCCGCCGCTGGCCGCCGTCTTGATGAAGTCAACCTTGGCCTTTACCATCTCGCGTACGGCCTTGCGCACTTCCCACGGTCCGTCCGCCACCCGGCCGCGCACGTGGCCGTTGGTGCAGTCCACCACCGCGCCCACTATGAGCCGGGCGCACTCCGGGAACCAGCCGTCTTCAATCGCCTTGCGGCAATTAGTCGAGGCGGGCGGCATGGTGCCGGCAACGTGGGCGATGGTCGTAAAACCGGCCAGCAGCGACTTGCGCAGCTTCTGCAGCGCGTGGTACGGACCGTTCAGATGCACGTGCAGGTCCATCATGCCGGGCAGGAGGCTCGCGCCCGCCACGTCGATGACCTCAGCCTCCGGCGGGATATCCACATTGTTGCCCACAGCCTCGATGCGGTTATCCACAATGAGCACGGCGCCGTCCACCACCGGCGGTCCGCCATTGCCGTCAATGATCCTGCCGTTTACGAGCGCTGTCACTGCCACGGTGTATATCTCCTTGCCGCGCCTTAGCGACTGTACTCAGTTTTTCAATGAGGGTACTTGCCCAGTCTAAGGGTCGAATTCATACAAAGTCTGCCCGCCCTGAGCAGGTCGCAGTACGAACTGATCTTGCGCATTGGAAGTCTCTCTAAGGTGAGTATCCTGGCCTTGCATTGGTCTCGGAGACAAATATCAGTCTCGAAGTTACCGGTATTGGGATCGTGCAGGCAACCACAAGGCGAAGCCGGGCAATTGGAAGTCTTCAAGAGAAGGTGCGTTATCGCACCATTGAAAAGCTCCGGCCCGACCGCCATCGCCACCGAAACTGAACGCCAACCTCCGTCATTCCTGTAAGTGTCAGGTAAATCGTTGACAAGACTATTGAAGAGTAAACGAACGTACATGACGGTGTCCGACCCCGCTAGCTTGTCATTCCGAACGGAGCGCAGCGGAGTGTCGAACCCAGTTCGCGGAATCTAAGATGCTGGGCCATTAGACTGCTTCCTGCATGGACCCTAGATTCCTCGCTGCGCTCGGAATGACATAAGCTGTCTAGAAGTCTCGAAGTCTGTCAACGAATTACTCAACACTAACAATTCCGGCGGAAGCCGGAATCCAGTGTACACAGGAAAAAGGTGGATTCCCCCGCGAGCGGGAATCCACCTTCGTCGCACACGCGGTCCCGAGCGGGGGACAAGCCCCCGCGCTACTTGCCAGTCTGTTCGCTTGCCCTCGAAGAGACTTGCAGTATCAATACAGCCTCGCGCCGTGGCTTTGTTTGCCGCCACCAGAAAGAGAGCCTCGTGACAATTCGCTAGCAGAGAAACAGCCGCTAGCCCATGTTGTCTGCCAGGAACTGGTTCGCTATCTGGCCCGCGGTTCTGATGGCTTCCTGCGGCGTGACCTCGCCGCCGATCGCCTTGTACATCTCCGCAGAGACCAGCGGCATGATGGCCCGGATGTGCGGGTGCGGGATGTCGTAGTGCATGTTCTGGCTCTGCTCGATGAACGTCGGCATCCAGTCGTTGTACTTCTCGTCGACGTAGTCCACCTCAATGTCGCCGCGCACCGGCAGCAGGAAGACGAGTTTGAGGAATGCCTTCACGTTTTCGGGCTGCAGGGTATGCGCCAGCAGTTGTATCGCGGCATCGGACTGCGGGCTATTCGGCACTACCCAGCCGGAAAGCGACCCGAAGCCGAGTTGCTTCTCCTTCTCCCAGGCGGGGCTGGACGCGAGCCAGGGGATTGTGCCCCGATCAAAGGGACTCTTCACGTGGGTGGGCGTACGGGCATTGATCATAGCGCCGTACCCCTCAAAGTACGGCGTCGTGCCCTCGGCGGCGATCTTCTTATTGAAGAGATCGACCAGGAATTCCAGCGCCGCCAGACCGGGGTCTTCGTCAAAAATGACCGAGCGGCCGTCCTCCGCAAAGAACTCGCCCCCGGCTTGCCAGAGCACCGGGTTGAACCACGAGTTCAGCGTATTCTTGCTGGTGGTAATGGTCAGACCGAACTGGTCGGAGCCATCCGCCCTCTTTTTTGTCAATTGCCGCGCGATCTCCGCCACGTCATCCCACTGGGTGGGCGGTTCACTGATACCCGCGTTCTCAAAGATGTCCTTGTTGTAGAGGGGAATGTTTACGCTCTGCCGGTGCGGGAGAAAATGCAATACGCCGTTGAAGGTGCCGGTGTCTACGATACCGGGGAGATACGCGCCCAAGTCGCCAAAGTCACCCGCCTTGGCCGCGGGTCCCAGGTCTGCCAGGAAGCCGCGGTCAACGTACATGGCGACAAAGTCGAGAAAGCCTTGCATGAGCGCCGGTGGCGCGCCGGCCGCCACCGAAGCCGGGAATTTATCGCCGCGGAAATTGCCGGCCGGCTGGGACTGCACGACCACGATGCCCGGATGCATTTCCTGAAACGCATCCAGCACCGCCCCAGGCAAATATTGGGAACGGTAGCCCCACACGTGCAAGACCCCGGAAAGACCTGCCGGTTCCATTGGCGCCGCATCCGCGTCGCCCTCTGCCGCCTCCGGTGCCGGCATCGTCTGTACCTGTCCACAGGCGGCGAGCATGCTCGCGCCAATGCCTAGACCCACTCCCGCCAGCATCTGTCGTCTACTCATGCGCGCCATGGCGCAACCTCCTCTGTGTGTCGGAACACTACCGGGCGTTTACTCTCTGCGGCCGCCAGCCACAGGCCGATTGGAAGCCAAGAGCAACGCTATCTGGCACTCCTCAATGCAACGAGTTCAAGATTTAGACATCTCTTGCCCGTCAATGCTGAATATATAGCCGCACCCTAGCGATGTCAAGAATAATGGCGGCCGCATCTATCAGGTCTGACCGCCCCAAGGAACTGCCACCCATTGATGGTCGCGGCGGGAATCCTTCATGCAGACCTTCTGTACAGTGGTCGGAGGGACCGTCACCTGCTTGTTTCTCCTGGGACAAGCAACGCCAACCGGTTGTCGGACCCGCGATGCGGGCAGGTTTCCCCGGTGCGCCGTCGGCACAGTGAAATCGCGTTGACTTTGCCGTGCCTCTTGCCGCATAGTGTGTCAATGACCTCCCTTATGTCCAGATGCACAACTGCTGCTTCCACCAAGAAAGGGGTTTGCGGTCATGGTTGAATGGCTTGGCATTGGCCACCTTTTCGAGCTTTCGCAAACGGAAGCGATTCTGGGGTTTCTCACCCCGCTGGCGATCTTCGTCGCGTTCTTCCTGGTCCAGCTCATCCTGCCGGGCAGATGGGTGACCGGCTATGTCACCGATAAGGAGACCGGCGAGCCCCGCAAATACAAGCTGAACGGTCTGCTGGTGTATGTCATCGCACTGGTTGTGTGGGCGCTTGAACTCACCGGCATGCCGCGCGACTGGTTCTACCGGTCGGCAATCTATGCGGTGGCCGGCGGCTCGGTGGTTGCCACGATTCTTGCCCTCATCGCGGTATTCAGCCAGCCGCAGGGCGAGGTGAAGAACCCCATTGCGGCCTTCTGGCTGGGTAGGTCCCAGGAGATGTCGTTCTTCAAGAACCGCCTTGACGTCAAGATGTACTTCTACGTGGTTGGCGGCACGATGCTATCGCTCAACGCCCTCTCCGGCGCCGCATACCACTATGGTCGCTTTGGCGCGGACTTCAACCCGGGCGTGTTTCTCTTTGCGGCGTTCTTGACCTATTACGTCGTGGACTATTTCATCTTCGAGCGCGTCCAGCTCTACACGTACGACATTATCCATGAGAAGCTGGGCTTCAAGATGTTCTGGGGCGGCATCATGGTCTACGGCTGGCTCTATATTCTGCCGCTGTGGGGCATAGCCGCGCTGCCGCATCCCGGTTTCTCCACGGTGGGGACAATTGTGTGGCTGGCCGCGTCGGTGGCGCTGTTCTTCCTCGGCTGGACCATCACGCGCGGCGCCAACCTGCAGAAGTACACCTTCAAACGCTGGCCCGACCGCAAGTTCCTGGGGATCATCGAGCCGACGCACATCGAGGCCGGCGATCGTAAGATCCTGACCAGCGGTTTCTGGCGCCCCGCCCGCCACTTCAACTACCTGGGCGAAGGGATCCTCGCCTTTTCATACGGCTTGGCGTTCGGTCAATTTACCAGTCCCTGGGCGTGGACGTACTTTGTCTTCATCGTCACCATTTTTACCCTGCGGCAACGCGAAGACGAAGAGGCGTGCGAAGCGAAGTACGGCCCCGAGAAGTGGGCGGAGTACCAGGCGCGGGTGAAGTACCGCATCATTCCCGGTGTCTATTAGGCGATTTGCCCTCATAGCTATGACGATTGCCCAACAGAGAGTGAAGAGCGGTCATGCTTGAACGGCTTGGAATCGAGCACCTATTCGCGCTTACCGGTACGGAAGCGCTGCTGGGCTTTCTGGCCCCCGTGGCGATCTTCGTCGCAATCTTCTTGGCCCAACTCATCCTGCCGGGCAGGCGGGTACCCGGCTATGTTATCAATCCGGCGACCGGCAAACCCCGCGCATACAAGCTGAGCGGCCTTCTGGTGTTTGCCCTCGCGCTGGTCGTGTGGGCGCTCGAACTCACCGGCATGCCCCGCGATTGGATCTACCGGTCGGCGCCTTACGCGGTGGCCGGTGGCACGGTGGTTGCCACGCTTCTTGCGCTCATCGCGGTGTTCAGCCAGCCGAGAGGCGAGGTAAAGAATCCCATCGCGGCCTTCTGGCTGGGGCGGGCGCAGGAGTTGTCCTTCTTCAACAACCGCTTCGACGTGAAGATGTACCTCTACGTCGTCGGCGGGACGATGCTGTCGCTCAACGCGCTCTCCGCCGCCGCGTATCACTACGGACGCTATGGCGCGGACTCCAACCCGGGCGTTTTTCTCTTTGCGGCGTTCATGACGTTCTACATCGCGGACTACTTCTTCTTCGAGCGTGTCCAACTGTATACATACGACTTGATCCACGAGAAACTGGGCTTCAAGCTGATCTGGGGCGCTCTCATCGTCTGGGGATGGCTCTACGTCCTGCCAATCTGGGGCATGGCGGCACTGCCGCGCCCGGATATCTCGTCGCCGTGGACATACGTCTTGCTCGGCGGTTCGGCTGTGCTGCTCTGGTTCGGCTGGACCATTTCGCGCGGCGCCAACATGCAGAAGTACACGTTCAAACGCTGGCCAGACCGCAAATTCCTGGGAATCATCGAGCCTGAGTACATTGAGGCCGGCGACCGCAAGATCCTGTGCAACGGATTCTGGGGCGCCGCGCGGCACTTCAACTACATGGGCGAGATAATCATCGCCCTCGGCGTTGCCCTGCTCTTCGGCCACTTCGCAAATCCCTGGGCGTGGGTGTACTTCGTCTACATGACGACGTACGAAATCACGCACCAGCGTGACGACGAAAAGGAATGCATCAAGAAGTACGGCGCGGAAAAGTGGGGCGAGTACCAGGCGAAGGTGAAGTACCGGATATTTCCTGGGGTCTATTAGGCGGTCCGGTTGGCAGGAGAATATTGGGGGCCCAATACTCTCAGCTAGCGGAGGTTCGACGCAAGTTTAAGGGTGGGATGAGACTCTAATTTTGCGAGACAAACCTGATGCTTAGTTCACTTTGCCCACCGACTTTGATTCATCTGGCAGAACTAGACCGACCACAAAAGATAAAGACCTAGACGGTCTTTCCAATCACGTTAGGTGAGTTTCTGTTGATGTCTTCCAGAGCCTTGATGAGCTCCTTGGCACCCTCGATGCCCTCCCTAACCAACACTTCGTCCAAGTGCGCGTGATAGAAGTTGGCATGAAGCGCCTCGATCGATAGGAGGAGCCTCCGCCTATGGCTGGCGTTGGCCGGATCCTGGTTGAACAGCCTGTTCGCATTGTCGATCAGTTGCCTGTGCGACCCGAGCGGCCAATTCCGGTTGCGCGCAACGGAATTTACAAAGTGCGAAACCGCCCCCCATGCTTTCTCTGAGGCTTGGAGAAGGTCACCGTTGCGTAACTCGTCTTCTGCATGGTCCAGGAATTGCAGGCTAATGTCTCGATGTTGCTCCGCCGTGGCCATGCTCACTCCCCTGTGTATGCCTTGGGCTCAGTATATTCGATAAGTGAGAATTGTCCTTCAACCACTAGGAATCGGATGGTGGTCTCGACGCCAAACACATCCATCAGGTGGAGGCGTTCACCTATCTTGAAGTGTGCAGCAGGAGTTGCGAGTCTCCCGTTTATGGCAATGTTATCTGCGTACACATAACCATCCTTGTGCGGATTGAGGCGACCCTCAATGCCTGGGATGTAGCCAGTGTCCCGTGTGAAAAGGAGCGCCTTCTTGTCGTCTTCGGAGGGTTCTAACTCCAAGTGAACAACATTCGATTCTCCTGGAATGAGGTTTGTGTGGTATGGCAGATGCCCCTCCGCAGCTACTAGTACTTTCATTTCCTGATCGACGCGGTAGAGGTATAGTTGGCATTTACCGTCGGTGTCGGTATGGCCCGTCCGGTATGTTCCATTGGGGTAAGCCGCCAGCATTGCGGCTCTGGGTATTTTCGCACCACCGCGCGTCTTGACCTGGAATAATACGTCTGCCATGCTTTTTCCTGTTGAATAGTTTAAGTCTTCAAATTGATGTCAACCGTGAGTCCATTATCTCACGCATTCGCAAGCCCTTGCCATTGGCGAAACTACATGAACGCCCCCCAAGGTCGTTTGTCGAGCACCTGCCGGGCGTAGCGCAGAAAGTTGGCGCCGATGATTTTTCGGATCTCGTCGTCGGTGTGCCCTTTGCAGACGAGGCCGACGGTCCAATAGGGCCAGTTCGTCCAGTCCAGCGCGCCGGGCGGCCAGGTGGGGAAGAAGGTGCGGTCCGTGCCGATGGCGACGTGGTCAATGCCGGCGACCTTGATGGCGTGCTCCAGGTGGCGGTACCAGGTGTGGAAGGATTCCGGCCCCGTGCCGAGCACGTAGTCGATGGAATATATCGCCACCAGCCCGCCTTTCGCGGCCACGGCCTTGAGCATGGCGTCGTCGGCGTTGCGGCTGACCGGTCTCGTCGGCAGCGTCGCGCCGCGGGCATAGGGCTGCTGGAACACCTTCTCCAAGTAGCCGCGGTTCGTGGAGTCATCGTACACGGCCCGGCATCCCGTGTGACTGAGCAGCACTGGTTCCGTCGAGGCTTCTATCATTTCGTATGACGACTGCTCGCCGCTGTGGGCCAAGTCCACCATGATGCCGAGTTCGTTCATGCGCCGCACTACTTGCCTGCCCAGCTCAGTCAGGCCGGTATCGCGCTCCTGCAGGTACGAACTGCAGAGGCCGTTGTCTTGGATGTACGTCATCTGCGACATGCGCACGCCGAGGGCGTAGAAGAGGTCGAGGTTGCGCAGGGGGTCTGACGTCTCCGCAAAGCAGCCGACGCCGGCCAGGTGGAACATCTCGCTTGGTGTACCGCTACCGATGCCCAGTTCGATGTCGGCAAACTTGGCGACGCGCATGATGTCATCGCGCTGGTCGTGTGCATAATTGATGCGCGACACGCGGTCCAGCGCCGTCTCAAAGGTATTCTCTTCGGGACCGGCGACATCGCAGACGCCCAGGTTTACCCCGGCGATGCGGTAAAGCGCTTGAGATTCCGCAATCCACTGCGCGTCGAAGGCCGATTCGAAGGTCTTCCGTTTGAAGTGGATGGCGGCCAGGCGTCGGTTGAGTTCCTCCGGGCTCAGGTCTTGTCGAGAAAGCTCCGCGCGCACAGGCTCCAGGTCTTGCCGCAACCGGTCCCCTACGATGCCGTGGGTCGAACTCAATTGCACCGACCCCTGCACGTCGGCGACGAAGCTGTTGTAGTGCAGTTCCAGCCCACGCTCGATCTGCGCCCGGGTAGACTTGAGTTCGTCCAGGATGACCTGGTGCCCCGCCCGGATGCGTTCCAGCGTCTCCTGCCGCACCTGGAATTCACGGGCACGCCCCAAGGGATCGAGCCCGGCTGGTTGTTGGGAGCCTTGCGAGTCAAGAACCATGAATCGTCCTCCATTTGACCGCTGTGGACTGCTGGCTACGCTTGGGGAATAAAGCGAGCGCGCCGCAAGCGCTCCGCCGATTTAGTCCCAAACGGAAAACTAGAGCGCTCAATCTCCGCCGCCACCTGCAGATGGTCATAGTTTACGCGGCAGTGTTGTACTTGCCAGTTCCGGCCGTCCCAGTCGACCCGTCCGTAGGCGGCGCGCACGTCGCCGTCACACGGAAAACCCACGGAGCCTACCGTAGCACACCGCCGCTCACCCACTGTTCCGGAGGATGCGTAGTGCAGGTGACCGGCAAGAATGAGGTTTGCTTGGGCCGAACCCAGCAACCGGTCGGCTAGCGGCTGCGGTGTGACCTGCAGCAGGCCGAAGCGGTCGGGTTGCAGGATCAGGTTTGCCCCTACGTCAGTCGGCGTAGCGTGGACGATTAGGAGATCAGCGGTGGGAGGCTCTTCACCAGGGGGAGTAATGCGGTGCGAAAACGGCAAGCCGGCCAGGTAGGCGAGGGCTCCAGGATCAAGGCGTTCGCGCACCCATTGCACGCCGGGATCAGTATGGCATGGATCACAGATATACCGATCGGCATTGCCGTAGATCGTTGGCACGTTCAGACCGCGAATGATGTCCAAGGTCTCCGCCGGGCGCGGGCCGTTCAGAACAAGATCGCCGGCAAACACCAGGACGTCGTAGGTCTGACCAGCGAGATCGTCCAATACCGCCCGCAAAGCCGCCGCATTGCCATGCACGTCCGCCAGCACAGCGACGGTGAATCTTTGGCTGCGCGCATTCATGGACATTGAGGTATCTACCGCACCCGCTGCTACGCCGTGCCCCCGAGTAGTTCCAGGATATTCCCACCCATGATTCGCGCGTAATCGGCCTCGGGAAACTCCCACACCTTGACCTTCGCCATTTCGGGCAGGGGCGGGTTGTAGTCGCCGCCGCCGTCGGAACCCCAAATCAGCTTCGCGGCGCCCAGAGCGTGGTAGGCTTCACGGATCATCCACGGGCCGCTGGTGAATGACGTATCCAGCCAGATATTGTCGTGGCGTTTGGCCACGTCGAAGAAGCGCCAGTTCATATCCTGGTCGCGGCTGGATCCCAGATGGGGAATGATGATCTTGGCTTCCGGCACGGCATCGGCCCAGCGGTCGGGGAATTCCGGCCTGTGAGCGCAGCAGAGCAGGATGGGCAGGTCGTAGTCGGCGCCGAGCTCCAGAATAGGGACAAAGAGTTCGTCGGTGATCTCGCCATTCACCTCGCCGAAGTGCAGTTTGATGCCGCGAAAGCCCCAGTCCTCAATTGCGCGGCGCAGGGCTTCCATGCCCACCGACCTCTCTTCCGGCACCATGTGGGCGAAGGGAATCAGGCGGTCTTCGCGGCCGGAGATTGCCCGGCGCGTCATCTCGTTCGACTCGCGGCTGGGCAAGCAGATGCTGAACACGCACGACTTGTCCACACCCGCCTGGTCCATGTACTTGATCGTGTCGTCCGGGTCCAGTTCGCGGCGGTAAGCGTCCCCGCCCTTAATATGCACGTGGGCATCGATAATCATGGTTCTTTTTCCCAGTTAACATGACATGGCTTTGGCAAGAAATAAAGACTTGCAGACGGCCCAATCCGCATAACAAGCACTCGGAGCGCGCTTTTACCCGTTACCTCTGCCACCTAGTATAGCCCCACGCGCAAGGGGCACGCGCATATGTGAAAAAGGGCACAAACTGCCGCGCAATGGTATAATGAAGTTAGCCCCCCACATCAGGCAACGAGGCGATTCCTGCCGTGTCATTCACGCACTTCAATGAGTCCGGTTTGCCCCGCATGGTAGACGTGGGCGACAAGCCGGATACCGCCCGCGAGGCGACAGCAGAGGGCGCGGTTGTGATGCTGCCGGAAACGCTGGCGCTGATCCGGCAACAGCAGGCAACGCCCCCAAGCGCCGCCGGCCCGCTACAGAAGGGCAATGTGCTCGCGGTGGCGCAAGTGGCGGGTATCATGGCGGCCAAGTCCACCTGGCAAGTGATCCCCATGTGCCATCCGCTGCCGCTGAGCGGCGTGGACATGGAGTTCACCCTGGACGAGGCCCACCCTTGTGTGCGCATTCAAGCTACGGTGCGTACCACCGGCAAGACGGGCGTGGAGATGGAAGCGCTCACGGCCGTAAGTGTCGCCGCCCTCACCATCTACGACATGTGCAAGGCCGTGGATAAGGGCATGCGCGTCGAGAGTGTGCGCCTGGTCGCGAAGAGCGGCGGCATGAGCGGCGACTACGCGCCTGTGGAGGCCGACGCAGCCGCGGACGATCGGTGACGGCTTTGTGGTCGCGTGCCGCCCTTACACTTGGCGATAGCGCAATCTACTCGAGAGACTTTCCGTCGGAGTGAAGCCGCGCACTTGGGGGGTAACTCTCCGCCGGTAGGAACGCAAGCAGGATTTCGCAGGTTGCAAACCTGCGCTACCGGGGGAGCCTGTCCTAGTGAAAGCTCTGCGCTGCCGCATGGCTTGCCTGGACGGAGAGTTTGTGTTTGCCGGAAGGCCTTCGTCAGTGAAGGGCCTGCGGTGCCGGAATGTTGACCAATCGACGTACGAGCTTGCCGCGGCACGTTTCGGAGACAACCAAGACGGCAAGAGACCTCAGCGCCCGCCGAGCCTAACTGCAAAGGGAGACAATGGCCGATACGCTTGACCCCAATATGGAAGCCGTAAGCCCGGTCAATATCGAAGACCAGATGCAATCGGCGTACCTGGACTACGCCATGAGCGTCATCGTCTCACGGGCGCTGCCGGACGTGCGGGACGGCCTGAAGCCCGTGCAGCGGCGCATTCTCTACTCCATGCTGGAACTCAATGCCCGGCCCGGCACCGCTTACAAGAAAAGCGCCCGTATCGTCGGCGATACCATGGGGCGCTACCATCCTCACAGCAACGAGCCCATCTACGACGCCATGGTGCGCATGGCGCAGCCGTTTAGCATGCGCTATCCATTGATCGACGGCCAGGGGAATTACGGCTCCGTAGATGCCGATCCCCCCGCGGCCATGCGGTATACCGAAGCGCGGCTGCATGCGCTGGCCATGGAGATGCTGGCCGACATCGAGAAGGAAACGGTTGACTTCACGCCCAATTTCGACGATTCGATGAAGGAGCCGTCGGTCTTGCCGAGCAAGGTGCCGAACCTGCTTATCAACGGCGCCGCCGGCATTGCCGTGGGCATGGCTACCAGCATCCCTCCCCATAACTTGAGCGAAATCGTGGACGCGCTCATCTTCCTTTCGGACAAGATGGCCGCGAACCAGGAAGAAGACGTGGGCGTGGAAGACCTCATGCGGTTCGTCCGGGGGCCGGACTTCCCTACTGCCGGCACGATCGTCGGCACCGAGGGTATCCGCGAGGCGTATGCTACTGGCCGCGGCCGTGTCATCGTTCGTGCCAGGGCACGAATTGAGGAGATGCGGGGCAACCGGTTCCAGATTGTCGTCACAGAACTGCCGTACCAGGTGAATAAGGCGGCCCTGCTGGAGCGCATGGCGCAATTGGTGCGGGATAAGAAGATTGAGGGCATCAGCGAACTGCGGGATGAATCCGATCGCTCCGGCATGCGCGTCGTGATCGAACTGCGGCGCGACGCCTTTCCGCAGCAGGTGCTCAATCACCTCTACCAGCACACAGCGATGCAGTCGTCGTTCTACTGCAACATGCTGGCATTGGTGGACCAGCAGCCGCGGGTGCTCAGTCTCAAAGCTCTCCTGCGTGAATACATCCGCTTCCGGCAGGAAGTCGTCACGCGGCGCACCCAGTATGAATTGGAACGCGCCCGCGAGCGAGCCCACGTCCTGATGGGACTGATAATCGCGCTCGATAACCTCGATGAGGTCATCGCGACGATTCGCAAGTCACGCAACGCCCAGACCGCGCGCAACAATCTGCAACGGAGTTTCGGCCTCAGCGAGAAGCAGGCCAATGCCGTGCTTTCCATGGAATTACGCCGCCTGGCCGCCATGGAGCGCAAGGCCATCCTCGACGAGTATGAAGAGATCAAGCAGACCATCGTGCGCCTGGAGACCATCCTCGGCGATATAGGCGAGGTCTACAAGATCATCAAAGAGGAACTCACGGCCCTCAAGGACAAGTTTGGCGATGAGCGCCGCACGGTCATTGCTGAGGACGTAGACGCCAGTTTCTCGCAGGAAGACCTGGTGCCCAAGGAAGACGTGCTCATCACCCTCACCGAGCGCGGCTACGTCAAGCGCCAGCCCGCGGGTGAATTTCAAGCCCAGCGGCGCGGCGGCAAGGGCATTATTGGCATTTCGACACGCGCCAGCGATGCCGTCCAGACGATCCTGCTCGTTGATTCCCACGATTGGATGCTCATCGTCAGTGACCGCGGCCGCGCCTTTACCCTGCGCGCCTACGGGATTCCCGAGGGTACGCGCACGTCGCGCGGCCAGAACATGGTAAACCTCTTGCAAGGCATCACACGCAATGAACGCATCACCGCCATCGTGCCGGTGCCTTCGTTCGAAGAAGCCGACGGTGCGTTCATCACGATGGTGTCGGTCAAGGGGCAGATCAAACGCACGCGCCTGAGCGCCTTCGCCAACGCGCGCACGAACGGCGTCATCGCCATGAACGTGGCTGACGACGACTCCTTGTATTCCGCCATACTCACCAATGGCAAGCAGGAGATCATCCTCTTCACGGCGCAGGGGCTCGGCATCCGTTTCCCGGAAGCCAACATCACTGCCCATTCCCGGACCGCCGGCGGCGTGAACGGTATTTCGCTGCAAGAGGGCGATTCGCTGGTTGGCATGGCGCTGGTTGAGCCGGAGAGCCGAGCGCTACTCATCACTGAGCACGGCTACGGCAAACAGGTGGACATAGAGGAGTTCCGTGTCCAGTCCCGGGGCGGCAAAGGCCTCATTGCCTTGAAGGTGGATGAGAAAAGCGGCCCTGTGGTTGGCGGGCGCATCGTCACGCCGGACGATGACGAAATCTGCCTGATTACGCGCAACGGCCAGATCACGCGTGTGCCGCTGACCGAGATCAAGCGGCTCGGCCGCCCGGCGCGGGGCGTAATCACGATGCGCATGCGCGCCGAAGATGATACCGTCGCCGGCGTGACGTTGATCCCCAAACCCGGCAACCGGCAACGCGCGCTCTTTGCGTAGTGCGGCCCCGCGACTACCCGGCATCGACTCTGCGGCAAGGCGGTTGCGCCGGTTCAGCGACACGCTCCTAATCGGGTCACCGGAGGGAAAAACCACTCGCAGCGCCAATTGACAGTGTGCGTCTGCTACGGCAGTATGCCCCTAAGGGCACACGCCAACTTTCCAGGATAGTCCAGAGCTTTTTGGGCGGCCGGCCCAGTCCTCAGGCGCGGCGCAATCCGGCCGTGCACCTGCTGGCTATTTTGGCGTTGATCCAGGCAACATGTGGGAAGAGTGCTTAATTCAGCACACGATAGAACCGGCAATTAGGCGCAAGATTGAGAGAGCAGCACAATGGCGCGAAGAAGGTCGAAGAAACGGAATTCGCAGAGCCGGAAGCCATCCGGAGGGGCAAGGCGGAAGTGGATCATTCCTGCCGTGGTGGCGTTGTTTGTTATTGTCCTCGTCGTTCCCACCGTATTCACGGGCCTCAACCCACTGGGCGGGCCGTCCGAGAACAGCAGTAGCGCGCTGCCGACGGAGGACATGGGCGAATCCCAGCAGGCCGAGGCCTTGGGAGTCGGCTCCGCCGTACCCGGATTCTCGCTGGAAGACACTGAAGGCGAGACGATCAGCCTCGAGTCCCTGCAAGGCAAGCCGGTCGTCATCGCATTCTTTGCGCCGTGGTGTCCGCACTGCCAGGACGAAGCGCCGCGACTGAGCCAGATTCACGGGGAGTACGGTGACCGCGTGCACATCGTCTCTATCAGCGCAACGCCGTATGGCAAGGATTACGGCCAAAGCTCAAGCAGGATCGCCCAGCATCCCCGCATTACTATGGACGACCTCAAGTGGTTCAAAGAAGAGTTTGGCGTCACCTATCCCCTGCTCTTCGACCCGAGTGTCGAGATCGGAACGGCATACCAGATTGCATCGTTCCCCACGACCTACTTTCTCGATGCTGACCACCGCGTGGTGGAGATCTTCGTGGGCGGGAGACCGGTGGAAGAATTCCGCAAGGTGCTGGACGGGATGCTCAGCGGTCAATAGTGCACTTTGTCGATTGGCCGTGCGGGACACGGTGACGCGGTTCTGATTATCCGCTTGCGCTCTGTGCACCTCGGGTACGCAGAATCTCCACCCCCGGCATGCCGGAGCGCCCTGTTGTAGGGAAGAGCGTGGGCTTGCCAACGCGGACGCGCACTGAGTCGCCTGCGGGAAAGGCCTCTAGCAGCGCCTCGGCAATCCTGGACGCCAAGTGTTCCAGAAGTTTGCAGGGCGTGCTCTCCACCACCGTGACAACGTGCTGGTACACGGTTCCGTAGTCAATCGTGTGCGCAACGTCGTCGCTCTGCCCCGCCCGCTGCAGGTCGCAGCGCAACTCCAGGTCGAAACGCAACACCTGGCGCGTGTCGCGTTCTTCTGCCGTTACACCGATGTGGGCGGCGACGCGCATGCCTTCAATGAACACGATGTCTTGCGCCATGCCTGGTGATCCTTCCTGCAATCAGTTCGAGCTTGGTAGGTAGTGACGCCGGGGCGCGGGTGGGTGTGCGTATTCCCGCCGCCTCTCCTTGCCGCTCAAGCGAAGCCATTGCTCAGCTTATGGGGCGTTCAGACGCTGTCGCACGGCCTCGAAGAGCAAGACGCCTGCCGCCATGCCGACGTTCAGCGACTCCACGCCTCTAGCCAGTGGGATCGAGGCTGCGCCGGTCTGCAGGCTGCTCCCCAACTCGCTGGCGCCGTGGGCTTCTGCGCCCACGATAAGCAGGGTTGGCTGCGTCCAGTTTATCGTGTCGTACCGTTCACCACCCCGCGCCGCAGCGACGATGCGCTGTGGGAACCTGTCAATTAGCGCGTGCACGTCGCCATCGCCGCGGAGACCAAGAAGCGTCGTGCGAAAGTGAGCGCCCATCGCGCCACGCAGCACCTTGGGATTGTACGGGTCCACGCTGCCGGGCCCAAACAGCACGCCGTCGGCATTGGCTGCGGCGGCCGCGCGCACGAGCATACCCGCGTTCCCCGGGTCCTGCACGCCGTCGAGGAGCACAGCAAGGGTGGCCTGGGGTGCCAACGCCGCATCCTCCGGTTGCGAGCAAACGGCCACCACGCCCTGGGGCGTGGCCGTATCCGCCAAGGCCCCGAAGACATCGGGTGCAACATGGATGAGGGAGTGGTTGCCGTCTTCCGGGAGACCATCGAGAAAGTCCCGGCTGCGCGCGTGGGAGGTGAGCAATTCGGGACAGATGAAGAGCGCGGCCACGCGCCCCGCGGCGAGCGCCTCCTCCACCAAACGTACTCCCTCCACTACAAATGCCCCCTCCTTGCGCCGCTGGCGAGACGATTGCAGCAGGGCCCGCACCCGCTTGATCTGCGCGTTGTCCTTGCTCATGATGTAGTGCGGAATGGTGCTCATGCGATGTGATCTCAGCCTTTAGGCTTTGGGTTTAGACGCTAATCTCAAGCCATACTTACCGATAGTATGGCAAGTTTGTCCATTGCTTGCGGAGTACGTAGCCGGCACCCGCTCGGTTCATCTTGTAAACGGTTCGGCTTATTCCAATTCGAGTGGGAGTGTGCGCTTGTCGCCAATCTGGACTCCGGCTTTCTCCGGAGTGACGGAAGGCACGACCCGAAATCTTCGCAAACTTGAGCGCAATCGATTGCCAATCTTCACTGTAGCGCGGGGGCTTGTCCCCCGCTCTTGGCTTCCTCATCTGGCGGTCGATGCGGAGAAGATGGATTCCCGCTTTCGCGGGAATGACGACTCTAGATTACGCACCAAACCCACGCCGGCATCCGCGATAGGGCCTTCTCGCCACTCTGGAATCCGGCACCAAGTCAACGGGGCGAGCCTTTCTCAGGGGTGACGTTGCGTGGAGCCCAGAGTCAAAGCAACCTCTCGCGCAATTGACTGCCTATCTTCACTGTAGCGCGGGGGCTTGTCCCCCGCTCTTGGGCTCCTCACCTGGCGGTCGATGCGGAGAAGATGGATTCCCGCTTTCGCGGGAATGACGGTTGTGGTTTTCGCACCAAACCCAACCCGGCAACCGCTAGCGGCCCTCTCACTACTCTAGACTCCGTCACCATGTTAACAGTGCAAGCCTTTCTCAGGGGTGACGTTACGTGTAGCCCAGAGTCAAAGCAACCTCTCGCGCAATTGACTGCCAATCTTCACTGTAGCGCGGGGGCTTGTCCCCCGCTCTTGGCCTCCTCACCTGGCGGTCGATGCGGAGAAGATGGATTCCCGCTTTCGCGGGAATGACGGTTGTGGTTTTCGCACCAAACCCAACCCGGCAACCGCTACCGGCCCTCTCACTACTCTAGACTCCGTCACCATGTTAACAGTGCAAGCCTTTCTCAGGGGTGACGTTACGTGTAGCCCAGAGTCAAAGCAACCTCTCGCGCAATTGACTGCCTATCTTCACTGTAGCGCGGGGGCTTGTCCCCCGCTCTTGGCCTCTTCACCTGGCGGTCGATGCGGAGAAGATGGATTCCCGCTTTCGCGGGAATGACGACTCTAGGTTTCGCACCAGACCCAACCCGGCAACCCCTAACGGTCCTCTCACTACTCTAGACTCCGTCACCATGTTAACGGGGCAAGCTCTCGCGGGAATGACGATTTGATCACTCTTGCGCTCCGCATTCCGCATACTCGCAAGGACACCGCGCAAAGGTCTCACACCTCCGCCGCGCCCAGCAACGTGCGCAGCGCCGTGCACTGGGTGAGGAATGCCGGTGCGGAGCGATAGGCGTGGGGGTCCGCATGTTGGTTGGCGAAAATCGCAGTCTCAGCGGTCGGCGGCTGACTGAGCACGAGCACCTGTTGGCCCAGAAAGACCGCTTCCTCGATGTTGTGTGTCACCAGCACCGTCGTCAGGCCGTGTTCTTGGATGAGTTCCAGCACGACGTTTTGCAGGCGTTCGCGGGTGAGTGCATCCAGGGAATTGAACGGCTCATCCATTAACAGGAGGTTTGGCTGAAAGACGAGCGTGCGCGCGATGGCTGTGCGTTGGCGCTGGCCGCCGGAAAGCTGGGCGGGATAGTGGTCGCGCAGCGCAGCAATGTCCAGGCGTTCCAGCCAGTAGGCTACCTGTTCTTCCTGCTGCGCGCGAGGCACGTTGCGCAACTGCAAGCCGAGCCGCACGTTGTCCCATACCGTCGCCCACGGCAGCAGGCCATAGTCCTGGAGAATCAGCCCGGTCGTGCTGCCCGGCTGGGGCTTGCCCACTGCGCTGCCATCCACCCGCACAGTGCCCGCTTGCGGCTGGCGCAAACCCGTCAGTAGATAGAGCAGTGTGGACTTGCCGCAGCCGGAAGGGCCGATCACAGACCAAGAGTCACCGGGCGCAACCTGCCACGAGAAGCCTTGGAAGATCGGTTGGCCTGCACGGTAGAAGAACGTGACATCGTGAAGCTCCGCCCGCAGTGTGGCGTTTGCAGCATTAGTGGGAGAGTTTCCCGCCTCCTGTACGGCCTGGCGCTGCGCACTCATTACACTGCTCCACTCGCGCTGGATGACGTGCACACCAAAGTACGCAAGATACCACCGTTAGAGTTCGCTACACACTGCGGCGCGCTTTCACAAAGGCTTCGCGAGGCCCGGGCTTCGCAGAGCCCGGATATCGCTAAGACCAGTCAGCGCGAACGGCTGCGGAGGATCTCACGTCCTCGGGCGAGCTGTGCGTTCGCGGTGGATCGCTTGCCGGCGCCTATCCTGGCAGGAAGCGCGTATCCACCAGCTTCTCGTAGGGTATGGCCTCTTGCAGCAGGCCGCGTCCCACCGCCCACTCGCCTACCGCCTCAAACTCCGCCTGCGGCACCACTGCCGCTTCAGGGAACGTGGGCACCGAGAACTTGCCGAATAGCGGCGGTGGAATGCGGCCGCGCGCTTCCATGAGGTCTTGGTAGTTGCCCGGATTGCTATTGATCCGGTTTACGCCGGCTTCAAAGCCGTTCATGAAGCCGCGCACGATGTCTTCATTATTCGCAATCACCTCACTGCGGAACGAGAGGAGCGAGGCGCCGAACTGGGTTTCGGCATCATCCCTGATGAGGCGCGTCCCGGCGGTCGTAATGCTCAAGCTTACGAGCGGCTCAGGCAGCACGGCAGCGTCCACGTTGCCCTGGTTGATCATCTCCAGGCGCAGCGGGATGCTGGGAACCGCCAGTTTCTCAATGTCGTCGTGGCCCATGCCCACCGTGCCGAGCATGCGGTCCAGCACGTACTCGATGATAGTATTCGGCGAAATCGCAATCTGCTTGCCCTTGACGTCCTCGATCTTCTCGATGTCGGCGTCTTTCTTGGCTATGAGCGCGAAAAGCGAGAGCTGCGGGGTGGAACGCAGGATCACGCGCACGTTGCGGGTGAAGTCCTGGTCGCGGTTCAGAGCAGTGGCTGAGACAAAGTCATTCAGCACGCCGTCAACCTGCTTCGAGATGTAGGCGGTGTCCCGCTCCAGAGCGCTGGAAAACGGCACCAGTTCCACTTCCAGGTTTTCCGGAAAGAGCCCTTCCTGCTCAGCCACGTAGACCGGCAGCATGTCGATTAAAGGTAGATCGCCGATGCGCAGCTTTGCCGGTTCCGCCGGCGCCGCAGGCGCCTCCGCTTCATCCGTCGTCACCGTTACCTGGCCGCAGGCTGCCAGCATGGGGAGCGCCAAGGCGCCGGCGGCGGCTCCACGGAGTAGGTTTCGTCGTGTCAGTGCCACGTTTCATCCTCCTTCTTGCGTATACTTGGATGCAGGATACCGCATTTGTGAACGAAAGCACAATCACCGGAGAGCCTAAAAAAACCGGCATAGGGACTTGGAAAAAGCTACTCTCGGACGGCGCGACCACGATCCGGGGGAGGGATCGGATGATTGAGTGCTATCGGTGATAGCGGAGATGCTCCGGCAAGGCGTCCGGGAAGCCCAGCAGCGTCAGCGCGCGGCCCACACTGAAGTCCACCATGTCCTGGATGTTCTTGGGGTGGTTGTAGAACGTGAGCATGGGCGGCACGATGCCCACGCCCAGCCGCGCAAGCTTGACCCACGCTTCCAGTTGAATGGCTGAAAGCGGCGTTTCGCGGGGCATGAGCACTAAGGGTCGTTTTTCCTTGAGCGTTACTTCCGCCGCGCGGTGGAGCACGTTCATGCAGACGCCGTTGGCAATTGCCGCCGCCGAGCCGGTACTGCACGGCACGATAATCATCCCTGCCGTCAGCAGGCTGCCGCTGGCGATCAGCGCAGCCTCGTCGCGCACGTCCACCAGCGTCACATCGCCCTGCTGCCGCCAGCGCGCAGCGGCGACTTCGAGCGATTCGTCGAGCTCTTGCTGCCAGACCAACCGGCCGTTGTTGCTGCACGTTACGTAGAGCGGTACGCCGTGCGCCGCCAGCCAGGATATGCACCGTTCGGTTAACGGTGCGCCGCTGGCAGCGGTGATGCCGACGACAACGGGCAAATGCTGTGCTTGGCTCATGAACGTGACAGCCTTTCAACCTGGGTGCGTGCTTGTGCCGCGCATTCCTCTTTTTCTCCAAAGGCAAGCCGGTGCTGCACGCGTGTTGCTCGCAGCGTAGCATAGGCTGCCGTGCTTGTGCACAATTCTCAGCGATCGGTCAGCCGCTTAGTTCTGCGGCCATGAGAAATCGGGCTATGCCTGGCGGAATCCAAAATCGCAGTGCACCACAGTTGTAGCAGTTTCCCCAAGTTACAAACGTAGCAATCTCCCTGTTCCGGGCAGAGTACCGGCGTGAGGGGTTCGCAATCGTCCTACGCGCTACGACACCGGAGTGGTAGAGTAGAATCCAAGGAATATCTACCGACGAGAACCCCGCTAAAGCAAAGAAAGGACAATTCACATGAGTACCACTCTTGCCGCGCAGCTACCGGCCGAAAAGCAAGTGCTGCGGGACGAGCAAACCGGCGCCACCATTTGGCAATTGACCGACGCGCCCTGCGTCAATCATGCGCCGTACTTTCTCAATCCGGCCTGGGCGGGCGCCAACCACGACATGCTCATCATTGCGTCGTTCCGTACCGGCGCGCCCAATCTCTACGGCATACAGTTACCCGACGGCAATTTGCAGCAACTCACGACGAGCGGCGACGTTTCGCCGTGGTCGGCGTGCGTCTCGCCGGACGGCAGCCACGTCTACTACGCGGCCACGACCCAATTGCGCGCGATCAACGTCGCCACGCTGCAGGAAACGGTGCTTACCAATCTGCCGCCGTCATCCTGGCTCGGCAATTGCTCCATCAGTCCCGACGGATCGGAGATCCTGCTGGCGGCGCAGCAAGACGGCAAGAACATCATCCTGGCGGTGCGAACCGACGGTGGCGGCGAGCGGGTGCTCTTCGGCACCGACCAGCTTGTAGCCCACGCGCAGTGGAGTCCGGACGGGCGCACAGTGCTCTTTTCGTCCGACCTGCCGCGAATGTGGCTGGTGGAAGCCGACGGGACAAATCCGCGCCCGTTGCGCGATCAGACGTTTGACGAGTGGATCACCCACGAGTCGTGGCTCTCCAACGACGAGATCATCTTCACCTACTGGCCTCACGCGCTGAAAGCCATCCGCCGCGACGGCAGCGGCGAGCGCAGTGTGGCGGAGTTCAACTGCTGGCATCCCGCGCCCCGCCGCGACGGCGCGCAGATCGTGTGCGATACCACGCTGCCCGACGTGGGATTGCAGCTCATCGATCCCACGACCGGCAAGCGGGAGACGCTCTGCTACGCGCAAGCCTCGTCGCAGGGCTTCCAGTGGGGGGAACCGCTCCCGTACGAGGGCAAGACCGCGCCCGACGAGGCCTACGGACCCCAGTGGTCGCATCCCCATCCGTCGTACACCCCGGACGGCCGCGCGGTGGTCTACACCTCCGACATCACCGGCCATGCGCAGGTGTATCTGGCGTTTGTATCAGCTTGAGCACAGCTACTTAAGTACGAAAGGCAACCGCGGCGCCTGTCCTTGGTTGCCTTTTTCCTGGACTGGTCTATCGGGATCTAGGATCCAAACGACGCCAGCAGAATACCGAGGATTGCCACCTGTAATCCCGCCGCCGCGAACACCTTCGCACCAAGTCGCAAAGTCAGGTCATGGCGCAATCGCAATTCCAATTCTTGCAGATCCGCTTTGGTGGCCAATGCGTCGCTGCTGTCTCGAGCCTGTTCTATCAATGCCTGGGCCTGGGCATCGGTAAATCCTGCATCCTTGAATGCGGTGAAGGCCTTGTGAGTGTCGAATAGCGCCATCGTCTAAGTCCCCAGATTGAGCGGCGCGGATTCTGCCTACGGTCATTCTAGCACACGCAAAGAAGCTTCTGACCTAAGAATCACGGCCTGCATTGCAGGCTTCCAGGCTCAGCTTCGGCAGTTTCATCAGCTCGAGTGGAGAATGCACTGAGTAGGCTGATTACTCTCGCAAGGGAAACTCAAACGTGCTGGTCCACCAGGATGGCATTGCCGTCCGGGTCCACGGCCACAAAGCTTGCCGGCCCGGTGGTGTCCTCGTCGGCCTCGTTCATCAGTTCGACGCCCTGGGCCTTGAGCTGCCGCTGCAACTCACGCACGTCGATAAAGCTTTCCACCGGCTGCGCCTGCCAGTCCCACCCTGGATTGAAGGTGAGGATGTTCTGCTCGAACATACCCTGAAAGAGCCCAATAGTGGTGGTACCGTTCCGTAAAATCAACCAGTTCTGTTCCGCGTCACCCCCCACCACCTCAAACCCAAACTTCGCATAGAATTCCCGCGAAGCCGCGATATCCCTCACCGCCAAACTAACCGAAAACGCCCCGAGTTCCATGAAATTCTCCTGTCGAAATGTGTATCGGGCTCTTGACACCTTTAACCACAATAGTCGCTTCAAGTGAAGCAAGTAAAGGAGGCAGCGGGCAAATCGCAGCAGCGGGAGCCGACACCGACATATGGCAGCGGGAAGTGGCACGCAGTCAAACGCGGCCGGAACTAACTAGCCCCGCGAACCTTCATTCCCGCGAAAGCTCGCCTTCTCACGGGGGCGCGATTACCATACATTGCTTCTGGCACGCGCTACCTGGACTCTGGTTTTCGCCGGAGTGACGGTATCGAACCTCTTACTCATCTCCCGGCAGAACCGGCAAGTGGAACAGAGTTCTTTCCCAGGGGCGGATAATTCGTCATTCCCGTGAAAACGGGAATCCATCTTCTCTTCGACCGGTCTGTGCGCTGAGGTGGCAGAACGACGCACAAGCGACTGTTCCGACGCTACCGCTGATTCAACTCATCCAGCGCGACCCTGCGTCCACTGGTGTCAATCGTCTCGCGCAACTCCTGAATTGCCGCCATCACCCTATTGGCCTTCCACCCCCGACCGACGTATACCGCAAGCCACCAGCGAGAGAGTGCATCCAGTGTAGTCCTCTGCACTGCAGCCTGGCGCAGTGCGACTTCGAGTAACTCTTCATCAACGGTTAGAGTTCTTTTCTTCACTCATCGATCACTCAAGTCTGAGGTCAGGTGCGCCGAATCGCGTATTCCTACAAATCATAGCCGCCGGTTGGAGTTGACGGGTTCGGAGACGGGAGGCGGCGGAGGGTGCCGAGGTTGGGGAGGTCGAGGATCAGCGGCTATTGAAGACGCGCTCTTCCGCAATGTTCGATGGGGCTGCAAGTCCAAAAGATGGATTCCCGCTTTCGCGGGAATGACGGATCACGGGCCCCTCGCGTTTCCCTCTTTCATTCGCCTACTAGTACGCTTGCTTCAACGAACGAACGACGAACCGGATGCACGCCGCTCGGGAGGACTCTGAGGCTTGCAGTTGGGTCTGTCGCCAACCTCATAGAGTTTTGTACTAGTCAAACAAGATAAGCTGAAAATCGATTGCCCTCTTGCCCTAGCACTTGGTCTTGAACAACCGCGCCAGGTTCTCGCCGAGGATTAGTCTCTTCTCCGCGTCGGTGATGGGGCACAGGAGCACGCGGCCGAGTTGGTAGGTGGCGCAGGTCCAGGGCATGTCGGAGCCGTAGAGGATTTTGTTCGCGCCGGCGAGGCGCACCATTTCGGTGAAGTCGCCGCGGTAGCCCACTGAAGCCGCGGTATCCAGGTAGACGTTCGGTTCTTCCGCCGCCACCATCACCAGGTCAATGGTCTTGTGGGGATTTGCGCCGGCGGCGTGGGCCACGATGAAGTGGCAGCCGGGGTACTCGCGGGCGATGCGGCGCAGGGTGTCGGGGGTACCCGTGCCGTGGCTGATCAGCGGCAGGCGGTGGCGGTCGGCCAGTTCGATCGCGGGCCGGTAGCCGGGGCCCTCGAAGGGATATTGGGCCACGCCCGCGTGCATCTTTATACCCACTGCGCCCTCATCGATGCACCGCTGCAACTCATCGCGCACCAATTCCGCCTCGTGAGGGTCGGGCACGCCGTAGGCCAGCAGGCGGCCAGGATACTGCCGCGCGGCTTCTAGACTCATGTCGTTGCCCTCGCGCATGTCGAACATGATCGCCATGGTGGAAAACACGCACGCCTGGTCCATGCCGATGCGGTCCATGGTAGCCACCATGCCCGCGGCGTCGTTGTAGGTCTGGTAGAAGTGCGGCGCGGGCCCCAGGTGGCAGTGGTTGTCGATGACCAGCGTGCCGTGCAAGGGCGTGCCGTCGAGGGCTTGCTCGCGAAGCGATTGGGTGGCGGTTGGAGTTGCTGCGCCTGCTGCCATGGCGGTTTTCCTTTTCTACGTGGTGCTGTGCGGCCTCTGGCTGTGTTGTCCCTGATTATACCTTGCGGCGCGCCAATGACGTGCGGGCGAAATGCCTATAATTCCATGCCTGTGCGCATTGAGACCCCTCACCCCAACCCTCTCCCTTGGGAGAGGGAGTTCCCCTTGCCTGCCTGCGATCTGTCCAATGGCCTTCCTTTGCAGAGAGGGAGCTTCACGCACATCTCTCAGGAGTTTGGCAAGGTACACGGCCATGCCCGGCCGAGCCAACGGCGGCCCGTCGTTCCGCTCGTGGTACGATACTAAAGAGTGTTAGCCGGGGCCGTCGGCGCGGCAGAAGCAATACGGCCACATTTGGAGTATTTGAGAAGAACGCATGGCATCTACGCCGGAACCGTCGAGTAAGCAACCCGTCACCGCGAGACTGCAAGAGCGCACGCTGGACGCCGGGCAGTATGTCGCCTCGCTGCCGGAGCGGCTCGTGCGCACCGCTGCGGTGGGGGCGGGGGGTCTCGTGCACGAGACGACGGAAGTCATCCTGCCGCCTCCCATCCGGCGCTCCCAACTCTATCAGTCGACCATCGGGCGCATGGTGCGCATAGTCGTCGAATTCGTCGGCGGTGTTGCCGGCGAGGAAGCGGCGGATTCCATGGCAGTCAAGGACCTCGCCGTGCGTAAGCTGGCCGGCAATGCCGTGGAGTTGGCCAGCGTTTTTGCAGTGGGCTGGTCGCCGTTGTGGCTGCTGGCGGCGGCTGCCGACGTCACCGGCGGCACGCGGGCGTACTTGGACGCCTTTGTCTCGGAACTCAAGGATTCTCACGTGCTGCCACCGGACGCCGACGTCTCCACCGCCGACGACCTGCTGGCGGCGCTGGAAGGCACTTCCGGCCAGATGGCCGACACCATAGACATTCCGCCGATGGCTCTCGCCGACATGCGGGATAGCCTGAGCAGGTTTCGGGCAAATGCGGAGAGCTTGCCCGATCCCCGTGATCTCACCCAGATATTTACGGAGATGAATGCAGCGGCTGCGCAACAGAACCGCTCGCTGCTCGGCGTGTCGTCGCTGGTGGCCGCGGGCGCGATCCAGGCCGGCATTCAGCTCGGCAACGTGCACCTCTTTTCCTTCTACCGTGACTCTCTGAGCACCATTCGCACGGAAGGCGTACCGGCCTATCTGCAGCGCATCAGCCAGCCGTACTTGGAAGCCGCTGCCAGCCATCTGCACCCGCGCAGCAGCACCCATACCCAGCGGTTGCTTGGAAGGTTCATCCGGCAATTGCGGAAGAAACGGAGGGAGAACCTCGGGCTGCCACCGGAAGAGGGAAGGGCACGGCAAACGGGCGCTGGCAAAGAGACCGGCTTTGACGAGGAATAAGGCAGGATGCGATAGTCTGCAAGGATAGCGTCACGTGCTTCTGGTAGTCGACGTAGGGAACACCAATGTCGCCGTGGGAGCGTTTGTCCGCGGCGAACTGCAAAGCTCATGGCGTCTCAATACCGACATTGGCCGGACGAGCGATGAATACGGCGTCGAGATCGTCGGGTTGCTGCAGCATGCGGGACTGGACGTGGGGCGGTGTGAGGATGTCATAGTATCCAGCGTCGTACCGCCGTTGGCCCGCGCTATAGAAAACCTGTCTAGCAAGTACCTTGGACATACGCCTATTCTCATCGACCCGCACCGCGTGCCGGGCGTAGCGGTGGAGATCGACCGGCCGGAGGAAGTGGGCGCCGACCGGGTAGTCAACGCGGCGGCGGCAAGCGTGCGGCACGGCGGTCCCTGCATCGTCATCGACTTCGGCACCGCCACGACCTTCGACGTGGTGTCGACGGAGGGCAATTATGTCGGCGGCGCCATCGCGCCGGGATTGGGTCTCGCGACCGAGGCGTTGGTGGCGCAGGCGTCGCGGCTCTACCGCGTGGAATTCGTCCCGCCGGCAACGGTGGTGGGCAAGAGTACCATCCATGCCATGCAGTCCGGCATCATGCTGGGCTATCTCTCATTGGTCGAGGGCATGATCCGGCGCTTTCACGACGAGATCGGCTCATGCAAAGTGATCGCCACCGGCGGCTTCGCCCCGCTCTTTGCCCGGCATACCTCAGTCATCGATGCCGTAGATTCCAACCTGACGTTGGAAGGGCTGCGCATCATCTACGAGCGCTTGAAGCAGCCATAGCCTCGGCAGCGCAAGTGCTTGGCTCCCCTTTCCATTCATCCGGCCCTTTTTCTGGGATGTAGGGGAGACCGGAGCTGGATCGCCTCGATGAGCGTTGGGCCCTCGTTGCCGTTCTGCCGTTAACCTCCTGCACTTCTCTGGTTTAGAATGAGTGAAGAAGGGATGTCAATCGAGGGTGCATTGGGAATGAGTGTCCTCAAAGACAAACGCATTGTGCTTGGCGTCTGTGGCAGCATTGCCGCCTTCAAAGCGGTGGCGCTCGCCAGCCAACTCACCCAGGCCGGGGCAGAGGTCACCACCATCCTTACAAAGGATGCCGCGCGGTTCGTCACGCCGCTTTCGTTCTCCAGCGTAACGCAGCGCCCGGCCCACTGCGACCTCTATACACTCAATCCCGGCCAGATTCTGCATATAGCCCTGGCGGAAGCAGCCGATCTGCTCGCGGTCGTGCCCGCCACCGCCAATACCATGGCGCGCCTGGCGCAGGGGCAATCCGACGATCTCCTGTCCTGCACGTATCTCAGTACGCGGGCCCCCGTGCTGGTTGCACCCGCCATGGACGGCGGCATGTTCACCAATGCGGCCACGCAGGCAAACCTCACCACACTCCGCGAAAGAGGCGTACACGTCGTCGAACCGCTCGAGGGCAGGGCCGCGTCGGGTCTCGTCGCCAGGGGACGCATGCCGGAGGTGGATGCGTTGATGGCTGCGATGCGGACTGTGCTCGGCAAGAGCGGCCCATTGGCGGGCAAGACGGTAATCGTAACCGCGGGCGGCACACAGGAGCCGCTCGATCCCGTGCGCTACATCGGCAATCGCTCCAGTGGCAAGATGGGTTTTGCGCTCGCCGAGGCGGCACGGGACAGCGGCGCGCGCGTGCTTCTCATCACGGGAGCCGTCACCGAACCGCCGCCTCACGGCATGGCCGTGGTCTCCGCGACGACGGCCGCCGCCATGCAGGCCGCCATCAATGAGCACACGGCTCAGGCCGATGCTCTAATCATGGCAGCGGCGGTTGCCGACTACCGCCCGGAAGCTGCCCGCAGCCAGAAAGCGAAGCGAACGGGCGATCCACTCACTGTAAACCTGGTTGAGAATGAAGACATTCTCGCCCAGGTCCCGCACACGCTCGTGAAGGTGGGCTTTGCCGCCGAGACCGAGGACTTGGTCGCGCACGCGCAAAAGAAACTGACGAGCAAGGGCGCGGACATGATTGTCGCCAATGATGTATCCCGGCCCGATAGCGGATTCGGCACGGATACGAACGAAGTTGTTATTCTGAGCAAAGATAATCCTCCCGAGCCGCTGCCGGTAATGCCAAAGGCTGAAGTTGCCGCAGTGGTACTCGATCGAGTAGCGGCCTTGGTGCGAGAGCGGCTCCAGCAGTGACGGTGGAGCTTTAGTCGATGGTGTCTGCTGTTGTGGGCTGAGGCGAAGCAGCCGTCCAAGCTCGGAACCCACATCAATCGCGCCAAGGGCTGCGTGAAGTCTGTGCTTCGCTAAAACTCTTGTCAAAGCGCGAACCGTGTGCGGGAACCTAAGCAATGAGATCGCGCGCCCGCACTTCGACAAGCTCAGTGCGCACGGCGCTCGTAGGTTTCCCGTTCCTTGACCTTGAGCAGGACGCTCAGTATAATGGCGTTATCACTACCGTAAGTAGAGGGCTAGTTTAGTGCGCGCTCTACCCTGTGACGTGTTTGTTGTATAGTTTCCGAGTTATCGGGAGGATTGTTACGGATGGCCACTGCGACGAGTGCCAAAATTACCCCACTAGGGGATCGTGTGGTTGTAAAGGCTCTTGAACAAGAAGAGAAGACCCGAGGTGGGATCGTCCTGCCTGATACCGCCAAAGAGAAGCCCCAAGAGGGTGAGGTGGTAGCGGTAGGCGCGGGCCGCACCCTTGACAGCGGCGAGACGGTGTCAGTAGCGGTTGAGGCCGGTCAGCGCATTCTTTTCGCCAAGTATGCGGGCACCGAGGTAAAGCTGGGTGACGAAGAGCTTCTGATTCTCAGCGAGAAGGACGTGTTGGCGATTCTGGACTAGCCGGCAGAGAAGCGTTTGTTCTCTGAGCCAGCGCATACTTTTGACCTTTGAATGAAGCAAAGCGCGACAATTTATTTGTCGCGCTTTACTTTATAGTGGGCGTATGTGTCGTACAATCCAGTGTCAGTAAGAGTTAAGGGCTGTCGCTGGAGACTAACCGTCCCGTGCCCAGTAGTCAGGGGCACGGCCGGGAACGAGAGTCTAGCAACGGAGAACAAGGCATGTATTGCACGAATTGCGGCTCAAGAAACAGCGACGACTCCAAGTTCTGTACCAATTGCGGAACGCCTATTGCGCAGGCGAATGCAACGTCGGCCAGCGCTGGAGATGACCCGCCCACCATCGGCGAACCCCTGAACCGGTGCACGTGCCGAACTACCTCGTGCAGGCCATTCTCGTAACGATCTTTTGCTGCCTACCTTTAGGAATCGTGTCCATTGTCTTTGCGGCCCAGGTCAACGGCTTTGTCGCCGCGGGAGACATCCCTAACGCGCGCAGGACGTCGAATCTGGCGAAAACGTGGGCGTGGGTCGCCTTCATCGGTGGATTGGTCATAGTGTTCTCGTGGGTGGCACTCGCGTTGCTCACTGGGATCTTCACCGAATTGAGCAACGAACTCGGGGATCTGTGAAATTGACTGCTCCATACCCCCTGCGCCTTGGAACTGTTTCACACATTGGGATAGCGGTGCTGGGCGCCCTCGGCGTCGCCGTGCTCTACGTCTTGGACCCCCGCGTGCCGGGCAACTACCCCGTCTGTCCGTTCCTGTCTTTGACCGGCTGCTACTGCCCGGGCTGCGGCACGCTACGCGCTCTGCAGCGGCTCTTGTATGGGGACATCACGGGTGCCCTCGGTTACAATCCGCTGACAGTGCTGGCATTGCCGTTCGTCGTGTATTCCCTGCTCACGGGCGCGCTGCGGGCGTTTCAGTGGCCTGCGCCGCGGCCGTCTTTTGTCCACCCGCGCTGGATCTGGGTGTTGCTGGCGGCTGTAATCCTGTTCTGGGTGTTGCGGAACGTGCCGGTGACGCCGTTCAGCATGCTGGCTCCGTAGTCCATCCGGTTTGCTTTGGTTGGGCGAGGAATTTCTAACCAACGCGGTAGCCCGAGCTATATACAGAGCGCTTTTCCCCTTGCGAGCGCCACGATTCTTGTGTATCGTACATAGATGGCGCTTTGCATAAGGCAGCGTCTGAACAATAACTGAACCATCTCCGACGTGCTTGAACTTGCTGGCACGCATACGTTGCAGAGCACACAGTGGCTCTGGCGGAGAATCCTGAAATTGCTCGATGATTGGAGAGACAGCGGGTAATGCCACAACAACGCTTACTACTGGAACCGGAGGCGCGCGAAGCCTTCAAACGCGGATTTGACACTATGGCGAATGTGCTGCGGGTCACGCTGGGGCCCAAAGCGCGTACCGTCGCCTTGGAGAGCATGTCCCAGCGCACCGCGCCGCCCGAGATCATGAACGACGGCGCCACCATCGCGCGCCGCATCGTCGAGCTGCCGGACCGCTTCGAGAACATGGGCGCGATGCTCATTCGCCACCTGGCGTGGCACGTCGGCGAACAGGCCGGCGACGGCACCACGACCACCGCCGTGATTGCCCAGTCCATCCTCGACCAAGCCTACAAGGCCATGGCCGCTGGCTTTAATCCCATGGCGCTGCGGCGGGGTATCGAGCGCGCGGCCAAGGTGATGTTGGACGAGATTAGCGAATTGACCGTTACGCTTGAGACGCGAGACGAAATCAAGCGGCTGGCCAGCGTGGTCTGCCTCGATGACTACATGGGTGCCCTCATCGGCGAGATTGTCGAAACCTTGGGCCGCGACGCCATCATCGTGGTGGAAGAATCCCGCAGCATGAACCGGGTAGACCGCGAATACGTGGAAGGCATGCAGTGGGACAAAGGGTATCTTTCGCCCTACTTCATCACCAATCCCGATCGCATGGACTGCACCATCGAGTCGCCGTTCATTCTGGTGACCGACCAACAGCTCAAGCGGGCCGATCAGGTCATTCCGGCGCTGGAAGCGGTGAAGTCCGTCGGCGGCAAGAGCCTCGTCGTCTTTGCCAACCTCGTGGAAGGCGAGGCGCTCGCCACGTTAGTGGTCAACAAGCAAGAAGGCGAATTACAGACCCTCGCCATCAAGGCGCCGGGCGCCGGCAACCGCATGGTGCACATCCTCGAAGATATCGCCATCATGACCGGCGGTACCTTCGTTTCGGACGACTCCGGCGACCTGACCGAAGATGTCACTGCGGCCGACCTGGGCCGCGCGCGCCGTGTCTGGTGCAACCGCGACTTCTTCACCATTGTCGGCGGCATGGGCAGCGAGGTTGCCACTCGCCGCCGCATTCAGGAAGTCAAGAAACTCATTCCCGATGAGAAGAACGAATTCGAACGCAACAAGATGCGCGAGCGCATCGGCAAGCTCAGCGGCGGCATCGCGATCCTGAAAGTCGGCGGCTTCACCGAAGCCGAAATGAAAGAGAAGAAACTGCGTGCCGACGACGCCATGCTGGCGGTGCGGGCGGCACTGGAAGAAGGCGTGGTGCCCGGCGGCGGCATCGCCTACATCCACGCCGCCAAAGCCCTGCGTAAGCTCAAGGCGAGCGACGAGGAAGAGGCTTACGGCATCAGAATGATGGCCGAGGCGGCAGAGGCGCCGCTGCGCCAGATCCTCCTTAATGGCGGATACGACCCCGAAGCCATCATCGCCGAGATATACCGCAGACGCTACCCCACCGGCTTCGATGCCCACAACGGCAAGTTCGTGAATATGATCAAGGCGGGCATCGTGGATCCCATCAAGGTGGTGCGCGCCTCGCTCACCAAAGGAGCCAGCGGCGGCGTTATGGGCATGACGACCGAAGCTCTGATCTCACCGGGCAAGTACGATATGAACGTGAACCCGTAGTATTGCCCTTGGGAATGGATGTGAGGTCAGCGCGAAAGGGTTCAGCGCGTGCTTGCCTACTGGCTCCAGATGGCGAGTGAATTCGCCAGTTGAAGACAGCGCTCCGCCTGAGTGAACCGCGGATTTCTGGCAAAGTGCTTTTCGGTAGTCCGCCTCTATACGGCACAGTGAGGTGAGCCGGAGTGTCTACTCCTTGGGCCGATCGGATCGCAATTAGCCGGGTGTGGGTAGCCGGCGGGGCAGCCTTTTTGCTGTCGCTGATTGCAAATGCGCTCGTACGCATTCTGGTGAAGGCCGCGTTCCCCATCTCGCCGCTCTTTCTTGCCTTGCACGAGTGGCAAGGCATTATCTTCCTGACATTTGTTGGCGTATTGGGCGCATCCGTGGTCTTTGCCATCCTGGCTCGCCTGACCAAGCACGCCATCCGGGTCTTCCGGGGGCTGGCGCTCATCCTGCTCCTGTTCTCCTTCGTGCCGAACATCCTCATGCTGACCACAAACGGCCCCGGCGCCACCGTGCCCGCCGTCGCCAGCCTCATGGTTATGCACGTCGTCACCGCCGGCATCACCGTGGGCCTGCTCACCACCTGGCCGCGAGTGCGAATGTAGGGCTGCCGCTACCGCATGCTGTCCGGGCGTTTCTAGATCGGCTACTGAACGCCGGACTGAGCTACTCAACCAGTTCCGAAGAGACGCTCTTTGATTTGGCTAAACGACTCCCTCCTCGGTAGTCTTATATGGTTACGACTTCTACACGCCTTTGCTGAAGGAGAGAGCGGGTTCAATGTCTAAACAACCGAACATCCTTTTCATCATGTCCGATCAGCAGCAGTATGCAACGGCGGGGCCGGCGGCGGATGGGTATTCACCGCATTTAGAGCGGCTGGCCAATGAAGGCATTTGGTTCCGCCGTGGGTATACCGTCACGACGCCCTGCGCGCCGGCACGAGCCTCCATTGCCACGGCGGTCTATCCCCACGCGCACCATGTGCTCAATAATTGCCACGTACCCTATGCCGTCAGCCGCGAGATCCGCGACGGCGTGCCGTCCTGGGGCCCGCTCATGAGCGCTGCGGGCTATCGCATGCGTTACGCCGGCAAGGCGCACATCGGTTGGGAACGCGGCCCCGTGGAATACGGCTTCGATACGGAGGAACGGGAATTCGACAAGGCCGCGTACCTGCGCGACCATCGCATTCGCACCGAGCAGCAGGGTGGGGAGGCCAAGCCGAGCGCCGGCAGCGGGCCGCGCCCGGGCACGTGGGGCTTTCACGACGCGGCGGGCATCTACTGGCTTCATTACGGTGTGGAAGACGGGCCGCCCGAGGCCACTTCCACGGCCATGCAGGCAGAGGCGGGGTTGCAGCAGTTACGCGCTCTCGCCGACGAAGAGAGCGACAACCCCTGGTGCCTGTGGATGAACTTCAACGGCCCGCACAATCCGTACGTGGTGCCGAAAGAGTACGCCGACCGGTTCGACTGGCGCGACGTGCCGGTGCCGCCGAGCTTTTATACCGATGGCGCCGCCAAACCCGCCTACGTGCGCCGCGCGCGCGAGACGTGGTTCCGCGAGATCAACGAAGAGCATACGCGCAAGTCAATTGCGCACTATCGGGCCTATAGTTCCCTTATCGATCACTACGTCGGCGCGGTGCTGGACTTCCTGGATGAGTCGGGGCAGGCCGAGAATACGGTGGTGGTCTATACCTCCGACCACGGCGACATGATGGGCGCCCACGGCCTGTGGTTCAAGGACATCTGGCCGTACGAGGAGACGCATCGCATGCCGTATATCATGCGCTGGCCGGCGGGGTTCGCCGCGGGGCAGGTGTGCGACGACTACGTGCGCACGCTCGATCTGGGCCCGACGTTCCTCGATCTGGCAGGCGCGGAGCCGCTGGCGGGCGCGCACGGTATCTCGCTCGTGCCGCTGCTTACCGGGCAAAACGGGGCCGCCGACCGGCAGGAGCACCGCGAGCTCTTCCTGCAGGACCACGGCAACATCTTCTATTTCATGAACCGCACCGTCTGCGACGGGCGCTACAAGTTCGTCTTCAACGGCTTTGACTACGACGAGCTCTACGATTTGCAAGAAGATCCGTACGAGACGTACAACCTGGCGGAAAATCCCCACTGCGCCGACGTGCGCGAGCGGCTGACCGACCGCCTCTGGGACTGGATGCTGCAACTGGAAGACCCTTACGCGGGCCGACAGTACGCCGCCAACGTGATCCTGGGCCGCAGCGAGCCGCCACCGAATCGCAGGGATCCTTCGCCGCGAAAACTCCTCTGAGGGGAACTCTTGGCGAGATTAGGAATGAAGTGCAATTGAACCCTCTACCGCTGACTGCGACAGCGGATACCGCTAGAAAGTATATGATTACGAACCCCACCTGGACCTTGCCGGGGAAGGCGGGCATGCATCGAATAGAGGTGGCCCTGTAGGGAAGATGTAGCTGTAAGAACCCCTGGATACCGGCTTTCGCCGGTATGACGGAGCGGCGGGAAAATGCTCGACCTTAGAGGAGACTTTTACCGCTGCGGCGAGCAAGACTGAGTAACCCTATGAAACGAGCCCTGGTCATTCGCCATGCCGCGCCGGAGACCCTGGCCGCCAACTTTAGCGGCGTGCTGGAGCATCATGGCTTCCGCCTCGAACCCCTCAACGTCTTCGAGTCCGCCCCCGCCTTTGACCGCTTTGCCCCGCCTCCGCTGGAGCAGGTGGACCTCATCGTGGCACTGGGCGGACCGCAGTCGGCTAATGACAATTTCCCCGCTATTCACCAGGAGCGGACCTACCTGCGCCGGGCCATGAACAAGGGAAAGCCTGTATTCGGCATTTGCCTGGGGGCGCAGATCATGGCAACGGCCCTGGGCGGCACGGTGGAGCCGACGGGCGGCTATCAATTCGGGCTACGCAAGCTCGACGTGACGGCTGCCGGTAACGCCGATCCGGTCTTCAGCAAACTGACCATTCCCCTGGTGCCCACTCTGCACGGAGAGTGTTTCTCCATCCCGCAGGGGGCCACGCGGCTGGCGGAAGGCTACATGCTCTGCCGCGACGGGAGCTACCGCAGAATCAACATGGCTTTCCGCTACGGCAACTCCTACGGGTTCCAATTCGAGCCGCAACTCACGCTGGAAGAGTTGCAGATCTGGAACCGGGAGCTGGCCGGTGACTACGCCCTGATGGGGAATCGGTTCGAGCCCAGCGAAGAAGGCGCCCGCAACCTGCGAGAGTTCGCCCGCTACGAGCCCCATTACCGTGAGCAGATGCGTAACCTACTGACGGCTTTCCTGCTCAACGCGGGCCTGATATAGCAGGCCGAGACCAACGCGGCCATACCTACCAGAAGTCGACTATACCCGGCTCGGTGCGGCGCTCCGTTGCCTCGCCGGCCTCAATGTGTACGATGTCATCGGTAATGTCATAGCGAATGTCGGCATTCATGATTTCCCCCTCGATCGGAGAGTATCCGGTGCGGCCCCCGTGCGCAATCACCCCGTCTCCAAGCGGACGCTTGACAGAGACGTGCCAGTAGGGAATGTCGATCGGCCTGATCTGCGATCCTGGGATTTCCGCGTAGTACTCCATGGTGGTGTACACGGGTGTCTCTATCACGGCTTTGCCATCCTGGAGCGGGAATTTGAGTGAGCCGATCCAGGTAATTTCACCGCTGCTGAGGTCGGTGATCCACACCCCGAACCACGCGCCGTCAGGGTCCTGCGGCGCAGATTCGTCAGGCGCCAGCCGCACGCGGTAATCACCCGGCCCCCAGTCGTAGGAACGCCGTACACCGATGAAGTCGCCCTCGTGATCAGACGACTCCGTCCAGCCGTCCGCCGGGTAGCGGGCGTTGGCGAGGTCGCGGGTCTCCCAGCGAGAAAAGATCAGACCCTTGCCGTACGACAGCGCAACCTCCGGGAACTTCACGTCAGTCTGCACACCATAGTAGAAGGGTACCCCGGAGATTCTGGTGTGGCCCAGCATCAGATAGTAGCCGAAGCCACCCCCTTGAGGCTCCACGTCATTGTGGATCGTGAATTCAAACACCAACTCCTCAAGCTCATCAAACCTTCCGCCTTCTGAGTTTTGCCAGCGAATCCAGCTCCACTGGATGTATGCCAAGTGCTCCGGCACGTCATGCAACTGGTAGAGATCTTCGCGCCCCGGAATCTGTGTCGGCTGTGGTGTCGGAGGAGCGGTCTGCGAAACTGAAGCGGGCGCAGTCTGCGCGCACGATATTGCCAAAAAGACAAGAAACGTCCAACCGAGGAGACGGAAGCGCTTCATGTCCGTGGTCCGTTTCGCTAAGGAATTATTGGGCTCAGTATTCCATGCGTTGGCGCGTCCCCACAAGTGCAGGGTAGACATCGAGCGTGCCTCTGTAGTATGCTGTCTTGCAAGAGAAAGGAGGTGATGCCCATGGATGTAAGTTGTAAATCCAGGGCCGCCTCCGTCAGGTCTCGGTAACGAGACCACGGAGCGGCCTTAGGGATATTAAAGGAGCGCCAGCGGTGCACAGGCACCGGGCGCTCCTTTTGATTCTTGCCTGGCAGGGAGGCGCAGGTTGCAAACCTACGCTACCGGCACGCCAATCAATAAAGACGGATGTTCCAAACTACTAGGCGCGCATAGCAATGACCGCCAACGCTGTGGGACGGTCGCGCTTCATTCGGCAAGCAACTTGCCAAGTTCGCGGTTCTTTTCAAGGCTTGCCCGAAAGTGCGCCATTACAGACGCGCGAGGCACACTCTGATCGCGCGCGGCAATGTAGACGAGCATGGCTTCCTCAAGAACGTCTTCGAATGGCCGACCATCTTGCTTGGCAAGCGTTCGCAGGTCAGCAAGAAGATCGGCGTCAGCCTGGCTCGAGAATCTCTCTCTTCTTGTCGTCATGACGTGTTTTTCCTAAGTGATGACTACCTCGACGGCGGCGGGTAAGTGGGCGTGCTCTCGTACGGTTCGCCGCCGGTGCGGGTGAAGAAGCCGGTGGTTTGGCTGAAGCCGGAATCTTTGGCGTAGATTTCCATCTCCGGCGCGCGCAGGTTGCCCAGGTTGTCGCGCACGGCGGCGATGCTCGGATACGTGGCGGCGACGGTCTGTTCGTCGATGCGAAAAGCACCCGCCACCGTGCTCATGGCGTCGGTAGCGCGCTCGGCGAAGGTGTATTTTACCTTGAGCGTCACCGGACCCTCAATTTTCAAAGGCTTGACCACGCCAATCTTGCCCAGCGCCCGCACCGCGCCTTCCGCCGCTGCCTCCGCCGCGGCTTGGGGCGTCATGGAGATAGCGCTGAAGTGGCTCGTGCCCTTCTTCACCGCCACCGTCTCAATGCCGGGCACTAGGTCTTCCGCTTCCAGGCAGGCCCAGTAGTCTCCGGTATTGAGCACCGCCGGCACGTTGTGAATGCCCGCGAGCGCCACGAAAATGCCAATCTCGCCCACGAGCAGATCGTTGAGCCAGATGCCTTCAACGGCGCTATAGGCGCGGGTAATGGGGTGGGGCAGAATAGAATGCCGCCAGCAGCCCTTTTCGCGGTTGCCCGCCATCTCGTGGAAACCGACGAGCATACCGGCGTCAAAGCTCTCATCGAGCAGTTCGGTGAAGATATCGTGCCGCGGCAGGCCGTGAATGATCTGCACCGGCTTGGGCAGCTTGTGGTACTCCATGGTGTGGATGGTGTTCAGGACAATCTCGTCGACGCCGTTGTCCAGGAGCGCTTCGCAGATGGCGGCAAGCTCCATCGTGGCGTACTCACTGGCGTTCAAGTAGCCTTCCCGCCGGTTGAAGACACCGGCCACGCCTTCCTGATCGGCAAAAATGTAGATTTTCACGTGCACGTCACCTCACTTCTCCATGTAGTTGCGCTCCGCGCTACGCTCGCCTTGGCGCGGAATTCTCTTTACAAGCCCGATCGACTCTGAAAGCACAGAATTCTGAAATTTGCGCAGCCCTCGCCACTGCCGCGTGTTCAGCGCAGGCCTCGACTCCATCCCAGTATGAGACCTCTGCCTCATTCTGCCAATCAATTGCGGTCGAGCAGTTCGTCTATCCGATGCTCTTTCCCTAAGAGACCCATGCAAATCGCATCGCAAACTGTGTGACCCATTTCCACAATCATCGTTGGCTCATGTCTCCGACCTGTACACTAGGAGTGAGCGTGGGTAGCCGCCAGAACACGCGGAGAGCGGCCGGCGCGCCGCGCTATGCCGTGACCGCCCGTGCCAAGGCCCCCAGACCGGCAGGTGGCTAGCGGCAGCTACTACACAGCAATAAGAAGAAACCGCTGAGGCTTGACTGATGCAGCGAAGAATTGCCATCGTTGGTGGGGGGATATCGGGACTGGGCGCCGCTTGGGCGTTGCATCACAGCCCGGACCGCTTCGACTTTCGGCTCTACGAGGCTCATGACCGGATTGGCGGCAATGCTATTACGGCCGACATGCCGCAGGCGGACGGCAGCTCCATTCCCTTCGACATTTCGGTCACCGCCTGCATCCCGTCGGTCTACCATCACATGCTGTTGCTCATGGAGAAATTCGGCATTGAACTCGTCGACACCAAATTCAGCTACAGCGTAAAGTACCGCGGCCAGGTGTACGCTCACGACTTCGACTCCGAGATCAAGCGGCAACTGCAAGGCGAAATTGCGAAGTTCCAGCGGCTCCTACGGCGTCTCCACTGGTTTGGCGGGCTGACACGCTCCCAGTCGAAGCTGCTCAACGCCCTCAATCCCTTCAACTACCTCAGCATGGGGACGCTGCTGAACTGGGGAGCCTATTCCGGTGACTTCAGGTTCAAGATTCTGAAGCCGATGTTCGTCAACTTTCTCATGGCGACGAACGTGTTCGACATGCCCGCGGCGCTCTTCGCGCGGTATCTCGAATTCTTCGACATCGAGAGCGCCACGCCCATGCAGACGTGGGACCAGGGAACGCGGCGAATCTACGAGAACCTATCGGCTGACTTCCAAGACAAGATCTACCTCAGCCGGCCTGTCCGCAAGGTATATCGACAGGAATCCGGCGTCGTGGTAGAGGACGAGAACGGTGAGCGGGAGGCGTTCGACGAGGTGATCTTCGCCTGCAATGCCAATCAGACCTTGATGCTCATCGATAAGCCCACGTTTCTCGAGCGGTATATTCTCTCTTCGATACGCTACGAGAGCGAGCTTCACAATCATACCGTCGTTCACTCGGATGCATCAGTTCTGCCGGACAATGAGGTGAAGCCACTCACAACCCGGAGCAACCACATCGAGCAGTACGGCGCGCGGCCGGACAACTATGAGATCACGTACATCATGCACAACCAGCAACCCTGGGCCAATCGCTCCGATAGGCCTTGCCTGGTGACGTATAACCCCATTAGAACCATCGATGAGCAGAAGGTCGTTAAGAAGTGGTGGTTTCAGCACATTGTCCACGACGTGCGACACGTCGCTTGGCTCGTCCCCATATTTCGCTTTATTCAGGGCAAGCGGCGCACGTGGCATTGCGGGGCGCATACGCTCATCAACAGCCAGGAGACGTGCCTTGTCACCGGACTCGCCGCGGCACGGCAGCTCGGCGCGGACTACCCCTTTGACGATCCGGCGGCCAAGCGCATGTTCAATTACTACGGCAGAGTCATGTACGGCTGGCGCTTCAGGAAGGCATAGCGACGCAGGTAGCAGAGGCTTGCGGCAGACCGGCAGGAGACGAGGCCCTGCTCAAAGCGAACAACCGGAGCTTTCCCTCAAGAGGGCGGGCCGCCGACTTCGCTTGGCTCGGGATAGAACTGGGCACAGTAGCGCCGGAACCTGGTGATCTCGCCGTCGGAACGGCAAAGGCGCGGGAGAGACTGATACCGTTTCCGGCTCCAGATGACCTTATCCTGCAAGACTTCATACTCTTGCTGGGTCATGGTAAACCAGTTCATAATTGGCGCGCGCATGCCCACCGGCAGAAACCCCAGTCCCGCAAGCCAGCGTTTCGGCTTCCGTAATTCCCGTACCTGCGATACGAGCGACATGTCTATGAACGTACCGTCGACCGGCGTCGCCAGCACCCATAGACGCACGTCCATGCCGATCGAGTGCTCGCGAATGTCCACAAAGGAGTATCCCAGCCCATAGACGTGGGTGTCGGCCGAGAGATCAAACGTGAGCTTGACAACTTTCGCAATCGAGCGGATGGACCGGAAGTTGAAACGGCTCCTCAGATGCGGGCCGTCCACTGCCACCGGCTCGGGTCGTTCCACGCTGCCAAAGCCGTGGATGAAGCGCAGATGGGCCAAGTCCACCGAGTTTTCCGATGTCTCCTGGGGGTGGCCGGCAAAGCGCACCGTCCGGATCGCGAGATCGCACCAGTCGTCATCGTCGGCTGCAATCGCGGGGAGATGCCATCGCGGCTCCCGATCCTCAATCCCGTACCAGGCGAAGATCATGCCCACGATTTCCTGCGTCGCAAATACCCGCAAGCCGGTATACCTTGGCGCTGGGGCATACGGCGTGGCCACGCAGGTGCCGGTGGCATCGAACTCATACCCATGGAATGGACAAACGAGCCGGCCGTCGCGCACGCGCCCCCCGGCGGCGGGGCTCAGGTCGGAGCCCAGGTGCGGGCAATATGCTTCGGCGACGCAGATTTGCCCGCTCTCATCACAATAAGCAACGATGTGCTCACCCATCCAGGTCTTCTGGATGAGCTTCTCCTTCTCTATTTCCCTGCGGCTAGCGACGAAGTACCAGCCTTCAGGATATGGCGAAGGTATGTCCGCAGACATGAGCGCCGGGGAAGAGGTTTGCATAATTCCGATCCGGGCACACTGGGTTGAGGATTGACATTTGACTGTCTGTCGGGCAGTGTATGCTTTATGATATCATAGGTCGTGTACATTCCATACTGCTGCTAGGTGTACTCTAGCGAGAGAATCACTTTTCCTTCCCTGATTTCACCCTATCCGTTGCGCGTAAAGCCACGCCAACACTTGCCGGTGGTTTGATGCGCGCAGGCGAACCGGGCCGATCCTGACCCTCGGAGGCAGCGCAGATGACAATCGCACCCGATCGTGTAGCTACCCATGAGCTGACGTTGCCGCAAGAACTCGTCCTGATGCTCCTCAATGAGGAGACCGGCTACTTTCGCCAGGTGGTTGGCTGGGACTTGAATTGTGCCATCATCGGCGGCGTCTTAGCGGAACTCTCGCTCAGGGCCCGTATAGACACAGACATGGAGTCCCTCAAACTCCTGGACGCGACGCCGACAGGCAACCCCGTCTTGGACCCAATTCTGGAGAAGATCGCCGAGGAGCCGGTTGAACATAACGTGCAGTACTGGATCGAGCGGCTCGTATTCCGCGCGCCGGCCATAATCGACCAGACTCTGGAGCGACTGGTTCAACTGAATATCCTGGATTACCACGATGGCGAATTCTGGACGCTCTCCCGTACCGCCTGGCGGACGGAATTGTACACCGACTCCCGTGAAGTGACTGCGGCTGAGTTTGTCGAGACGCGTGTGAGCCGGGCAATATTCGACAATGAGATCCCGAGCCCGCGAGACGTCATCATCATCGCCCTGCTCAATACGTGCGACGTTCTGCGCTTTATCTTTCAACTTGATGAGGACTCAGAGCAGCGCATACAGACCATCTGCAGGATGGAGTTGATCGGCCGGTCCATCGCCGAGGCGGTTGCTAATAACTTCGTCGGAGGCGTGCTCCAGCGGTCCGCCCTGGCTAAACCAATTCCGGTTGTCCCGTTACATAAGATCCTACTGAATCCGCATGTGCGCACCGCCAACATACCGGCGATTTGTGCGGATCTGAAAAGGGAATTCGGCCCAGTCTTTCAGGTGCGCCCGCCCTTTTCCGAGCCCATGTACTTCATAGCCGGACCCCGGGTCAATCAATGGGTGCAACGAAACGGGAGGCAATTCCTGCGGGCAAGGGATTACTTTGCCGACTTCGAGAAGGTCTTCGGCGCGTCCGGACTCATTCCTGCCGTGGACGGGGCCGACCACTTCCGGCTGCGCAAGGCCATGTCTCCGGGATATTCACGGGAGAGGCTGGAAGCACAACTGGATGATATCTATCGGAACGCTCGCGAATATATGGCGGACTGGAAGGTCGGAGACTCCTATTCTGCGCGGTCGTTGTGCCGGCGGATGATCAACGCGCAGATTTCGCCATTCACGGTGAGCATCGAATCACAAGATATCGTCGACGATCTCATGGCATACAAAGAGCGAGGGCTCAGCACGCACGTCGCGAGGGTCCTGCCGAAGTTCATGCTCTATACTCCCGGCATGAGACGCCGGGCGAAAATAGTCAATGAGGTGGCGAATCGAGTCCAGCAGGTCCACACACCCGCTCAACGCGCGGGTCGGCCGCGGGATCTCGCGGATGATCTTCTTAGCCTGCAGGCCAGCGATCCGCAGTTCCTGCCGGAATCCAATATCCCGTTCATGCTGTCGGCGCCGCTGCTCGCCAGCATGTACCTGGGCGATGCGCTGAGCTTCGCGGTCTACGCCATGGCGGCGCAGCCCGACATGTACGAGAGAATTCAGAGAGAAGCCGACGCCTTGTTTGGCAATGGCGATCCGCAAGGCGGGGACTTCACCCTGGAAGCGTTGGACGTCACGCACCGCTTCCTCATGGAGGTCTTGCGCTTGTACCCGGTTGTGCCCATGTCAATTCGCAACGTCATGAATGCCTGTGTGGTGGAGGGCTTCGAACTGCCGGTGGGAGCGCGAATCCATATCGCTACGACCGCCTCGCACTACCTGGAAGACGCCTTCCCCGATCCGTTCACTTTCGATATCGACCGCTATACGGCGCCGCGCTTCGAGCATCGCAGCCGGGCGTACGCCCCCTACGGCCTGGGTACGCACACCTGTTTAGGCACGCGGTTGATGGAACGGCAACTGACGATCAACATGCTAATGATCGCGCACTATTTCGAGCTAGACGTATCCCCCGAGAAGTTCAGGCACAAGCTGAAGTTCAGCCCCTTTCCCTCCAACAAGCCGAGCAAGAGGCTGAAATTCGTCATTGACGAGCAGCGGCGCGAAATTCCTGTCTGATTGGCCGCCGCCCCGCGCGCCACTTGCCCGGCAGCGCTGGGTGTAAATGTGCCCCATAATACGGTCGATAGAGTGGGCGTCACAGCCACCCGCCACCTTTCGATTGCCTCAAGGGAGATCGCCGGAGCGCGCGCTCTCTGTTCCCTATTCAGGCGGTGCACAAACCCCGCCCTCTTTCACCGAGGGAACATTGGGCGTACCCTCCCGAAGGGATCCTTACGAACCCTTTGCCGAGAGGGTAGTCGTCCCTTTCCCGCCGGGGAACCTCGCGTACGCTAGCGGAAGGGAAGAGTTCCCCCTCTCTCGACGGGAGGGGGATTGAGCCTGCCTCGCACCCGAAAAGGACTTCGAGGAGTCTAACTCACCGCCAAGCTACCGACGTAGAGGGACGGCGAGCCTCTGAGACGGTCGCGGCAGCGGACGGGCGCAGGTGACAGACTCGCGCTACGGGAATTGGTGCGAATTGGGACTGTCCTGAGTCTGTCGCAGGGCCTGTTCCTGGCATGACCAGGGGCGCAGCGCTTCTGAACCCGACGTCTAAGGCGGCTGCATTGCCGGTCGACAATGCTGCCGCCTTTGCCTTCTGCGACAAGCCGGTTTCTACGCGAACCGCTGTTGGATAGCCTCGATCTCCAAATCAAGCTCGTCGGCCCAGCGCTTCACCTTGGAGCGCAGCCGGACGTTCTGGTAGGCGCCCCAGATTGTCATCGCCGGTGGGACCAGCAGGACGGACACTAACAGTGAGTAGAGGATCGTGATGGACGCCGCAATGGCAAACTGCTGGGAAGCGAGCAACGGCGAGGCTATCAGCGCACCCAGTCCGAGCGCCGTGGTTAGCGCGGAACCCAGCAGCGCCGAACCGGTGGTCGCGAGCGTCCGGATCGCCGCTTGCTCCGGGTCCCGCCCGCGGGCGTATTCCTCGCGGTAGCGATGGATTACGTGGATGGTGTAGTCCACCCCGATACCTACCGAGAGCGCCGTGATGATGGACGTGACGAGCGAATAGGGAATACCCAGCAGCGCCATGGTGCCCAGCACCGAGATCAGCACAAGCACAATCGGTCCTACCGCGATGATGGATAGCGCCGGCTGGCGCACCGTCACCCAGAAGAAGAGCGCCAGCACGGCGAGGGCCACCGCGATGGTCGTAGTAATCGCTTCCGTCTGCCGTTCTGTAATTGCATCCGTAATTGTGATACCAATGATACCCTCGGACGTTGCTACAATAGCGTTGTCATCACCGAGCCAGAGGTCCTCCAGGGACTGTTGTATCTGCTTCGCCTGATTGGTGTCGCCCGAGAAGGCCGGGAATTGGAGCAGCATGGCGTCGGTTCCGGCCGGATCGTTTACCAGGAGATACGCGAGCGTCGGGTCTAGTGTTTGGAGCCTGTTAAGGAACTCCTGCATCAACCCGGAATCAAGTCTCAATCCCTCCGAGGCTTCCTGGAATAGGGCGGCAAGCTCAGGGTCGTACTTGTCGCCGGGCTGGCCGCTGTCGTGAACCCAGTCTCGCACGAGGAGTTCATACGATGACTGGATTGGTCCCGCTGCCGCGGCTGGGCGGCTTTCCGCGTCGGCGAAAGCGGCGGTGAAGTCCCGCAGATTCAGCAGCGTGCGGGTCTCTGTGGCCTCGGCCTTCACGAGCACGCTCACAATCTCCGTTGAGCCGCCAATAGCCGCATCGATGGTGTCCAGGTCCGCCAGCAAGCTGCCCCCTCTGGGCAAAATGTCGCGAATGTTGAACTCTGACTTGATGCCTGTGGCCGCGTACCCCAGCGCGAATGTAACCGCGAGCACGACAATAAGATACGGCGCCGGCGCGCGCGTGATACTCCTGCCCAGCAGTGTCGCCAATCCCTCGATGCCGGGTAAGGCAGTTGCCACCAGACGGGGCTGCTTGAGCTTGCCCCGGGCTTCCCGCCGCCGGTCGATGATCGTCCGTCCGGCCGGAAGCAGCGTTAGCATCACGATGAGGGTCATGCCCACCCCCAAACCTGCGACCAAGCCGAAATCACCAATTATTCCAATAGGAGAAAACAGGCTTACCAGCAGGCTCACGATGGTGGTGACGGCAGCCAATACCAGCGGAATGGTGACGTTGCGCAGTCCGACCTGGGCGGACGGTACCACCGACTCGCCTTCGTGACGCTGTTCCCGATAGTGCGAGACGATCTGAATCGCGTAGTCCACCGTAAGGCTGATTACGATAATCGGCACCATCGCCGTGAGCTGATTTGGCGGTCCCATGATGCCCAGCGCATAGGGGCCCAACCAGCCTTCCACACCGATGATCCACATCAGCGAAATAAACAGCCCGGCCAGTGTGAGCAGAAGATCGGACAACGTACGCAAGAAGAGCAGGATGAGCCCCGCGATGAGCAGGAGCGCCAGGCCGATTAGCGGCCCCATGCCTTCCTGCGTAGCCTTCTTGTATTCGTCCTCGATCACCGCGGGTGATACGCTGCTCACCTGCAGCGGTCCCTCGGACGCCACGGCGAGCTCGTTGATTTTGCGTTCTGCGTCGCCAGTGCGCTCATCACCCGTGTCCCGCAGACGAACAATGGCAATAGCCGCCTCTGTCCCGTCTGTGTCGGTGCCGGTCAGGGCGTCAAGCGCCGCTTGAATTTCGGGTGGGCCGCGGGCAGCGTTGATTTGCTCCTGTGTGATGGACGCTACGTTGTCCGTTTGGAGTACAGCCTTGATCAGCGACACGGGCGCAATGAGAGGATCGACCGGCGCGAAGAGTTCCTGGACGACAGGATTGGCCACGATCTCGTTGATCAGGGCATCCATCTGCGCCAGACCCTCGGGCGTAAGAGCGTTCCCGCGGAAGAGGAGCGTTATCACAGTAGCTTTGCCGGTCTCGCCAAAGAGCTCATCGATCTCAGCTATGGCTTCGGAAACGGTACTCCCTGGGGGAAGGATCGCCTCGTCTCCGAGAGGCGGCGCGCGCCGCACCGCCCCGGCAGTCAGGAAGATCGTGATGTTAAGAATGACAAAGACGGTAATCCACGGGCGCGCCGTGATTAAGTGGCTCAGCCTACCGAGTTGAGTCTCCATTGCACTCCTCTCAATCCGAGAGAGTCCCGCACCACTACGGGAACTGCCTCTCGACTCCGTTTGGCGGGGTGACTGCTACCGCGGCATTCCCAGCCCTCTCCGTCGTCTCCCCTGATCTTACGTCCTATGCCCAATCCATCGGCCCAACCAGGGCCTACCTCATACTGCTGAGGATCTTCCCGGTACCCCGTCTCTTCACGTGTCTATCCACCTCAGGTCCGGTCCATCTAGCGACAGTGGCCGACTATCCCGCAGCCAGTTCGCAGGTATATCGTAACGTACTGCAATTGATGTAGAGCACTATGTGTTTTCTCGTCTCGCTTGATCCGCTCAAAACCGTTGCAGGGCATGACATTGAGCGGTACCATGCGGCGTTCTAGCTCACCTAACGGCAAGTTGGTCCCAATACTTTCGCACGCCGCCAAGAGGATTACGGAATCGCTCTTGGACGTAGAAGGGCCTCTCCCAATTGGGCCGGTCAGCAGATTCCGCCCGCCGCGGCGCACGTAGTTGCCGGAGCAACGGATCCGCCTGAAGGTCAAGCGCCGTGCCGAACTGAATTGACGTCTCGCAGAGATCTCGCAGTGTCATGGTGGCACTCTTCGCTGCAATGGCTTGCACCTATTGTAGCGCATTGGCAAACTGCAGCCGAAATCGAGGTGAGTGCAGTCCTTGGCGAGGCGGGCGCACGAACTTCCATTAGGCATTTTGCTCGAGGAAGCCCCCGTCCAAGCGATCATGGACGCTTAAGTGGCATACTATGGGCGTCTGGCAATTGAGCGATCAATCCTCGCACACGCTGGAGCGGGCAGTAAACCGGCAGCTTGGTGCTCTCACCCGACAAGTGCGCACTTTATCGGTTAGAATTGCGTTGTATCGTAAACGCTGCACCAAACACAGGGATGCGACACGATGCAAGTGGCAAACCAGTATTCGTTCATCTTTATCGCGGTTTTCGTGGTATCAGTTTGCATTGTAGCCGCTGCCCTGTGGTTTCCGGGGACCGTCGGCCTGCTGGCTATCCTTTTCTCAATGGCGATATTCATTGCGATAGCCTCGCTCGCTCGCTATCAAGATGACGACACCAGCAATACGCCGCCGGATGCCCTGATCGGCAAGGGACTGCCGGTGCTGTTGGCCGTGTATTCCAACTTCTGAGCGGGGTGCCTGGTGGCACGCCCCATCGTGGATGGGGTTGAGCGCAATCTTGGCGACGCCGTGCGGGTTATCCGGCTGAACCGGCACACACCGGCCGGCCGCGCGATTACGGCCCGCCTTGGCTTGCACCTGGTGCCCGCTTTCGTGGTCTTTGACGGGGAAGGCGAGGTGCGGCTGCGCAAGGACGGCATCGTGATCAAGCAGCAGCCGGTGCTGGAGGCGCTCGGCCACGAGTAGCTGCGCCCGTTCTCCGCTTGCGGCGCGCGCGGCATGTATGTCACGGCCAGCTTTCTGCATACATAGTGTGCTATAGTTTTCAAGACTACATTGAATGGACAATTCGGACGGATAGACGCAATGCGGTTCGTCAACCAGTACTCCTACCTCCTTTTCGTGATCTTTGTCCTCCCTGCCAGCGCGGTGGCGGCCTACCTTTGGTTGCCGAAGTCTGCCGGCCTGGCGCTTGTGGCGCTGCTTGGCGTTGGTCTTGTCGTCGTAGCAACCCTGCAGCACTATCGTGAGACAGTCCTCCCGGACACCGCGGCATTGGATGGCCTCATCGGTAAAGGTTCGCCGGTAATGGTGATCTTGTTCTCCCACTACTGAGCAAGCAGCCTTGCGGCCCGCCCCACGGTCGATGGGATCGAGCGAGAGTTTGGCGAGACTGCGCACATCGTGCGTCTCAGCCAGCATACCCCTGTCGGCCGCGCCTTCGCCGAGCGTCTGGACATTTCTTCAGTTCCTACCCTTGTAGTCTTCGACGAGATGGGCACGGAGCAAATGCGGTCCATAGGCAGCATTCCCAGTCCGCAGGAAGTTGCTGCCGGGCTGCAGCAAGAATAAGGCGTACGCTCTGACCACGTGCCGAGATTCGCGCTGCTCGCTAGCGTTGCTTGGGCTGCGCCACTGAGGCCGCTCGTCAAAACCAACGCGCCTCAATGTAGCGAATTGGCGGCCCGCGCTATACTGTAGGGAAACTTTCCCTTGCCCTGGAGGAGCATGTCGTGAGCAAGCAAACGTTGCTGCCGCCGTTGCAGTCTGAAGTGGAACTCATGGCGCAGATGACCGCGCCCACGCCGGAAGCATGTGCGGAGGTGCAAGCGCTGGACGGCGACGTCATGGTGCTGGGCGTGGCAGGCAAGATGGGCCCCACGCTGGCGGAACTGCTCGTGCGCGCGGGGGCAAAACGGGTGATAGGAGTGTCGCGCTTCTCCTCGCCGGACTCCCGCCGCTACCTGGATAGCGTGGGTGTGGAAACGGTGGCCTGCGACTTGCTCGACGACGACAGCGTGGCCAAGCTGCCGGACGCGCCGTATCTCTACTTGCTCGCCGGCTTCAAGTTCGGCTCCAGTGGCGCGCCCTCGCTCAATTGGGCTATGAATACGCTCGTGCCAGCCAAACTCATGGAGCGCTTTCCCGATTCCCGCATGGTCTATGTCTCCTCCGGCAACGTCTATCGGTTCATGCCAGTGGACGGCAGCGGCGCAGACGAGAGTGGGGAGCTCGGCCCGGTGGGTGAGTATGCCGAATCGCGCCTGGGCGGCGAGCGGCTAGTGGAATACTACGCGGCAAAGAACAACACGCCGACGCTCATCGTGCGTCTCTTCTATGCCACCGAACTCCGCTACGGCATCATTCTGGACATTGCGACAAAAGTGGCGGAAAAGACGCCTATCGATCTCGCCATGGGCTACGCCAACCAGATCTGGCAGGGCGACGCCTGCGACATGCTCGCTCGCGCGTTCCCGCTCTGCGCCAGCCCCGCCGACGTGATCAACCTGACCGGTACGGAAACCCTATCCGTCCGCGAGGTTGCCGAGGCGCTGGGCGAGCGCCTGGGTGTGGCGCCGGTATTCACGGGAGAATCTGAGGATACAGCGCTGCTTGGCGATGCGACGCGCTATGTGGAGAACTTCGGCGCGCCCCGCGTAGCGGCGGAGCAAATCATAGACTGGGTGGCCTGGTGGGTGAAGCACGAGGGTTCGACGCTCGGCAAACCGACGAAGTATGAGAGCCGGACGGGGAATTTCTAACTCCCGCAGGACCGGCTGGAGAAGATCAATCTGAACTGTTGATTGACGCGTAGGGGCACGATATATCGTGCCCCTACAGTTTTCTAGAGACGTGTCGCAGAGTGCTCCAGTTTTCCGGTAGCGCAGGTTACAAACCTGCGCCTGGGAGGATCAATCCTCATATACGTTATCCCATGCAGCCTTATTGGAGGATGCGCCCTTGCGTGCCAAGAGCGGGGGACAAGCCCCCGCGCTACGTAAAGACTGTCTCCCAGGGAGGCAGGCCGTCATCGCGGCGTCAATAACGGCGTAGGGGCACGATATATCGTGCCCCTACGCTCATGTCGCTATCGTTTCTGCAGGGCCGCGCGGAGGCGCTCGGCGACAATCTCCGCTTCGCCGGGTTGCAGCGTCATGGGGCTGATGAGGATGCCCTCCTCGTTTAGCCGCACGTCGATCGAGGGCTCGCCTTCCCGCAGGGCACGCGCCACGTTGGCGGATTGCGAATTGCCGTCGCCCAAATCTGATCTGCGCGTGGGGTACGATATCCCAACTGGCGCCTTCATCCTGGCGGCGCACTTCGCCGACCACGCCTTCCAGGCCGTCTGCGGCGGCGGCCACCGTACGCATCTGCGCTTCCCAACCGTCAAGCTCCGCGGCCTCGTCTTGCGCCAGGTAGATCTCCAATGCCGCCAGCAACCCCATGATTTCTTCTTTGCCTACCTTCATGCCGCGTCCCACGGCGCTCTGCGGGCTGCCGTTCAGCCGCGCCGCTTCCACGAGATCGGGTCTGCCGAGCACCAGCCCCGTGGCCTGCGGGCCGCGGATGCCCTTGCCGCCGCTGAAGATGACGAGGTCGGCCCCCAGACCCACAATCTCCGTGAGGTTGGAGCGGGGCGGCAGTTGGGCCGCGGCGTCGACGATCACCGGCACGCCGCGCGCATGTGCCCCGGCAATGACCTCGATCAACTGTTGCTTGGACTGCTTACCGAGAAAGTGCACCACCGCCGCCGTGCGCTCGGTAATGGCGCCAATCAGCTCCTCCGATGTCACGCCCGCGTTGGTGCCGGCGGCTACCAGCACACCGCCAACGACCCGGAAGCCTTGGTGGACGTACGTGTGCTCATCCACGTAGCTGATGACGAACTCATTCTTGCCGCTCGGCACTTCCGGCACGGCACGAATCAGGCCAGTGTCCGTACCGGTCAAGCAGGCCGCAGCCGCCACCAGCATGCCGCTGGCAGCTCCACAAGCAACAAACGCGGCCGGAACGTCGATTGTCTCCGCAATCCACTGGCCCGCCTTTTCGTGCAACTCGTCAAGTCCCACAAAGCTCCGTGAGGCTTGCGCCATGGCCGCCACTACCGGCTCCGGCATCAGGCTGCCGCCAAGCGTCGTCACGGTGCCGCTGGCGTTGATGAACGTGCCGACCTTGATGTCATCGTAGGTAATCATGTGCTGCTCCTCTTGCTCTTACTTGCAAATGCCAGTAAATCCGTTGACAGAATCCGCTGTCCATTAGACGCGTTGACAGTTTATGTCATTTCGAGCGCAGCGAGAAATCTATGGCCAAAATTTACGTAGTCTGTAGCCCAGCACAATAGATTCCTCACTCCGCTACGCTCCGTTCGGAATGACATGTAATGAGGCCAAGAGCCACGCGAAAGCCACCGACTACTATCACGAAATCTGTCAACGAATTACCTGACACTTACAGGAATGACATATGATTTAGTCACACATTTCGCCGAAACCATCGAATTCTCCCTTAGAATTAGTCAACGAATTACCTTAAATCTTCAAGGAATGACATGAAATCTCAACACTGCCCAGACGCGTTCAGGCGCTTATATGCGGTACAGCTCCTCGGCGTTCCTTGAGAATAGTGCAACCTGTTCGGCCCGGCTGAAGCCGGAGATGATCTCCGTATAGGCGTCGATCTGGTTGTCGTAAGTGCTCCAGAGCCAGTCCACCGGCCAGTTGGTGCCAAAGATGCAGCGATCGACGCCGAACGTCTCGATGGACGCGAGCACCCAGCGGCGGATGCTTTTCACGGTCCAGGTCTGGTCGCTCATGCCTAGGCCGGAGATCTTCCAGCGGATATTGTCGCACGTCGCCGCAAGCTCCATGCCGCCTCGCCATTGCGCGAAGTATGCGTCCGTACGCTCCGCAGGCAGTCCCGTGTGGTCGACGACAATGGGGATGTTGGGAAACGCGTTGGCCAGGTTTCGGAGTTTTCCCATGTCCGGCCAGGTCACGGCAATGCTGGACACGAGATTGTACTTCTCCATCAGGGCGAATCCCCGGTGGAAGTCGGGCGCAACGAGATAGTCGCCGTGGGAGAAGTCCCGTATGCCGCGCATGTTGGGCGACTCGCAATGACGCTCCAGCACGGCCTCCACGCCGGGATCGCGCAGATCGGCGTGGGCCACGATGGCGTGCGGAAAGCCCGTACGGTCGGCGGCTGCTTGCAGCCATTCGGTCTCCGTGACCGGGTCCGGGCTGCCGATGGCGGCCTGCACGTGAATTGCCTTGGTGACGTTGGCGTTACGGGTCTCGGCAATGTAATCCTCGGCGAGATAGTTACGTTCGGCCAGCCGCTGGATTTGCTCGCCCAAGACGGGATGCGGTACGCCGGGTTGCCAGTGACCGTAGACAAGCTCAGGGTGCTGCATGTCGTAGAAGTGGACGTGCGCATCGACAAATTCCAGCTTGTCCATGAACGAAGTCTCCCCCTCACCCCCGTATCATCCGATACTGCGTATCGGCGTACTGGGCAGGCTCTAGCCCTCTCCCTCAGGGAGAGGAGATGGATGCGGAACCTAGCTATCCTTCAGGCCCATCCGGGAACGGTACTAGAGCAAGGAATCGATCCTCACAGCCCGTCCCGATGCCGCGGACCGGTAGCCCGCGTCCAGGAATTCAACCACTCGCGCACCCACCTCGCCCGGGGCGCGGTTCTCGTCCTCACCCAGGATGACGTCGACGAGCCCCCGCGCCGGCAAGTGCGCCGGATAGGCCTCTTCTTCGGTAAGATCCGTAAACTCGTCGGCGGTGCCGTCGTTATACTGGGCCTCCAGGCGGCCCCCGGCGATGTCCTGGCGCAGAACGCCCTTGCTGCCGGTGTACACGAATCCCTGGTCGAGCCGCTGGTGCGGGCGCATGGCACCAGTGGACGCCATGGTGCCCGTGGCCCCGTTATCGAGCCGGAAGCTGTACGCGTTCACCAGGTCCACGGCCAAGTCGTAGCTTTCCATGTACGCGAAGACCTCCACCGCCCGCCGGCCGGTGACCCAGAGCGCCATGCCCATGGGATGCGTCACCTGCACGTGGCCCTGTCCGCCGCCGGCAATCTTGGGGTCCGAGTAAGTATCGGGGGAAGGCCCCGTCACCGGAAAGCCAAACGCTTCGGCGTAGTCTTGGGGATTGCCGCGCAAATAGGACTCGACCCAAGAGGTAAAGATGCCCGACACCATCTGCAGTTCGCCGATTTTGCCCGAGTGCACGATCTCGCGGGCCGCTTGCGCATGGCTCGTGAAATGGAACGTATAGCCCACCATGAGGTGCAGGTTGTTCACGTCTGCGCGTTCCACCAGGTCCCAGGCTTCACGAGCGGTTAGCGTCATCGGCTTCTCAACGAACACGTGGACGCCGGCGTCCAGCGCGTCGCGGGCGGCTTCGTAATGGTAGGCGTGCTGGACGGCAATCACGACACCATCGACCCCCGCCGCCAGCAGTTCCTGGTGGCTGGCGTAAATGTTGGGAATGTCATAGTAGTCGGCGGCGGTCTTGGCCTTTTCCGGTTTGACGTCGGCCACACCGACGAGGTCCGCCTTGTCGTACGTCTTGAGGCTGGGAATGTGGTGCTGGGTCGCCCACCAACCGGCGCCGATGACGCCGATTCTCGCCTTCGCCATGTTGTTGCCTTTGTGCGCTTACGCGAGAGATCGAAGAACGGAAGTGCAATTGGACACATGCGGCTTGCCGCAATCGAGAGCGCTGCCTTCCCGCCAAACTACCTCGGCGGTGAGGGGCGATTGCACCGCACCTAGTCCAGCGCGGCAGCCGCTTCGTTCTGCACGCCGTTTGAGGCGGCCGACATTACGTAGATCTGCCGTATCGCTGTCCAAGCGCCTACGAAAGTCGCCGGCGGCGTGACAGTCTTCCCCTTGCCGTGCATGCAGGTATCTTACCACGTTGGACAGGCAGCCACGGTGGCCGGTCAGAGCACCGAAATGTCGAGTGCTATACTTGGACTAGCGATGCGGCGTTCACAGTGTGTCAGCAGAATCGCAAGGACGCACATGCCTATGCAAAGCGTCACCTCAGACCCATTCCTTAGTAAGTTCAACCCGCTCGAGCGCGTCCTGTTTGCCGATGACTTCGACACCGGCATGTGCGGCTGGAGCGAGTTGATCGGCAATTACGAAGGCAGCCTGGATACCATCCTGCCGCCTTTTCGCGACCTGCGGCCGCCCATGCTCAGCAGCGCGACAATGTGGGATACCGGCACGGCGGGGTCGCTCTCCGGTACTTATTCGCTAAAGCTCGCTACGCGTGCCCGCGCCGGACACTTGGCGGTGGCGGTCAAGCGCGCCACGTGGCGCCAACGGGGCCGCGTGCAGGTGGAGTGCTACTTCGCGGTAAAGCCGGAACCAAGCGCGCTCACTTTGGGCGACCATGACGTGGGTGGCTTTGGAGTCTTCTTCGATCTGCAGGACAACGAGCAGCGCGCCATGCCCCACCTGCGCTACTGCAATGTTGAGGGCGATACGTCGCGCTATCAGTGGCAATACCGCGACGACCTACCCTCGCGGCACGTTGTGGGCCAAAGTGGGGAGATAAAGTCTTTCTTTCACCTGGATCCCAGCGGCTGGAAAGACATTCCCAACGCACAGCAGCGCCTTTGCTACAACGAGCTGCCGACGAAATTCAACTGGCACTACCTGCGGTTTACGTGCGATCTGCACACCATGAATTACGCCGAATTGCAGTGCAACGACCGCACATTTGACCTGACCGAACTGTCGCCCATTCGCGCCCCAACCGACGCCGATCTGTGGTGCATGCTGAATACCGCCTTCTTTGTGGAGACGGCTACCGATCGGCGGGCGTTTCTTTACCTGGATTCGGTTTTGGTCTCGTTGGAGGAATAGGCGATGAAGAATGCTGCCGCTCCCTACGGAGAGGTGGCAGCACTGTAGCGCGGGGGCTTGTCCCCCGCTCTTTGCAGCCGTTCGGAATTGTCGGCTACAGGGCAGGCCTCCCGTTGGCATTGCGGCCGCGGACGCAGGTTACAAACCTGCGCTACCGGAGGGGAATCGCGGCTGAGCCAATGTGCATCCACATTGCAGCCGAACTTGCCTAGTCATACGAGAGATCAACCATGGATTGCATACTCGCACGCATCACGAAGTTGGATTCCCGCGCAAGCGGGAATGACGAAACAGGGCGTTTCGCGTTTGTGGGATGTAGGGGCACGATATATCGTGCCCCTACGTTGCAGTTTTCATAACTACAGGACTCAGATCAGATGCCAAGACAGGTCTATACCGCCGTTGTCGAACGCAACGTCACGTGGGAAGGCAATTTTGCCACCGAGCCTTACGAGGTCGGTTGGGCGAGTGAAGCGCTGATATTCATTCGCGCCCTTCAGAGCAGTGTGCGCGGCCATACGGCAGCGGTGCAAGTTTCGCCGGACGGCATCCGTTGGCTCGATGAAGGCACGCGCATTCGGCTGCCGGAGCCACCCGACGGGTTGTCGATGGCGCGCGTGACGCACTTTGGCAACTGGCTGCGGCTCGCGGGTGAGTTGCGGCCCGGCCAAACGTGCACGGTGATGGTCTATTTCGTGCTCAAGGACTAGGACATGGCTTTCGGATCAGCCGGCTATGCACGGTCGACAGCGCGCAATCCGGCGTGAGTGCCTAATGCAATTTTGCTGATTGCTGCGCGCAATACCTTGAATGGGAGTGCTTCGACAGGGGCTTCCGCAAAGCCCAGGCTTCGCGCAGCACTCAGCACGAACGGTCTATCGCTTCTTTCGCTCGCAAACTGCTTCGAGTTCCAACTGGAACTTTGAGAAGTGTTGCGTACAAATCCTTGGATGGAAGTGCTTCGACAAGGGCTTCCGCGAAGCCCAGGCATCGCGCAGCACTCAGCACGAACGGTTTTTCACCTCTACCGTTCGCAATGCTTCCCCGCTTCGCAATGCGTCCCTCATTCGCATTGCTTCCGCCGTTCGCCCTCGTTTCACGAACGGCCTAGGTTTAACCTGTCGAATGCCTAACAAAAGAGAGTGCTGGTTCTGTGCCCAGCGCTTTCGTCATTGCTCCGCACCGTTATACTCTTCGGTCTGCGCGAGGCTGCGGAGTTGGGTAAGGTACTCTTCCTTGGTAAGCGGCGGCTTGGTCTCTTCCATCACGCGCTGGGCCGTTTCCGCGCCGTTCGACAGTAAGTCAACCGCCGTTTGCGCCATGAGCTTCGCCGGGGTGATGATGGCGTGATTTGGGTCGGCAAGCAGGAAGTCGTTGCCGTGGCCGGTCCCCGTCGCGCCGCCGGCGGCGGGATGAATGGCCCGCACCACGTGCATCACGTCGCCCATATCGGTGGAGCCGGTGCCATGGTCGCGAGACTTTATGTTTTCGTCTCCCACCAGCGCCACCGCGTTCTCGCGGTAGAGATCGGCGAGCGGCGTATGGTGAATCATGGGGAAGTACCCGGGGAACGTCTCGATGTGCACGGTGGCGCCGGTTGCCAACGCCCCCGCTTTGAGTGCGCGCTGCACCTTTTCGTTGGCTTCCAGCATGGCCTCCATGGTCTTGCCGCGCACCTTGCCCTCCATCTGCACGAGGGCGGGAATGACGTTATTCACCTCGCCGCCGCGCTTGATGATGAAGTGCGCGCGCACCGTGTCCTCGTCTTTGAAGGTCTCGCGCTGGAATTGAATCGCCGTGAACGCCAGCGTCGCCGCATTCAGCGCATTGATGCCTCTATGCGGCGAGCCCGCGGCGTGTGCCGCACGGCCGTGGTAGGTAACGTGCTTGGCAACCGTGCCGTTGCTCGTGCCGGTCATGCAGACGATGCCGTCTTCGGCGTTGCTGGAGGTGTGCACCATCATGGCAAAGTCCACGTCATCGAACGCGCCCAGGCGGATGAACTCCGGTTTGCCGCCGAGGAACTCGATTGTGCCGTTATCGCGCAACGACTGCCGAAAGCCCACTTCCACATACTCTTCCGCCGGGACGGCAATGAAGACAAGCTTGCCGCAGAGCTTCTCTAGCACTCCCGACTGCGTCAAGCCCATGGCGGCGCCGAGCATGGACGCAATCTGGTTGTTGTGGCCGCACGCGTGGGCGGCGCCGGTTTCGGGGTTCGCGTGGGGATGGTCGGGCACCGGCAACGCGTCCAATTCGCCCATGATCGCCACGGTCGGACCCGGTCGTCCTGTGTCGAGTTCGGCCCTCACGCCCGTGACCGCGATGCCCGTTTCGTGGGGTATGTCGAGCCGGTTCAACCACTCGTCCACCACACCGGCGGTCTCGTATTCTTTGTACCCCGTTTCCGGGTGTCCCAGGATCCGCTCGGCGATGCCGGTGATCGAGTCGGATTGCGCGTTAATTGTCTCGCTCACTGCGAGCTTGAGTTGCGCCGGGGCGGCGCCATTGGTTCCTGCCACTGTCTTTCTCCTCGCGTAGTTTGGGAAGATTCAGAGAATTTCACCACTAGCTTGCACTGTAATCGCCCGAGCAGCGTTACCGAAACGCATTCTCACTCCGGCACACGCCTGTACACAAGGGCACCAGAGCGGATGGATTCCCGCTTTCGCGGGAATGACGGGTCAAATGACGAGACTACCGTAGATATGTTCGCGTTATAATACCGGGCAAGCTCTCGGTTATCCGCAATTATATATGGGCGGGCGCCAGGATGCGCGGAATGGTGGATGAGGCGCGCGGCATGATGCCGATACGGGGCGGATTGCCGGCGTCCTGAAGCGCGAGGGCCAGGGCGTGCGCTATCGTTGGCGCGGGCACAAGGTGGAGTTTGCGCGCCTGTGCAGGCGGAATGCCGCTGGAAACCAGATACATGCGCGCTTTCAGCAGGCTGCGGGCAAAGAGGAACGCCTTGTGCGCGCCCATGCGAAAGCCCTCTGCTTCAAACCGCGTCACGATGTCCTGCGGCGTCGCGGACGCTGCCATCCAAGCCTCATACAGGTCGTCGCCCGCCCCTTCACGGCACTCGGCCACCAAGATGACACTGCCGCCGGGCCGCACCAATTCGCAAGCATGCGCCAACGCTTTCTGCGCCTGGTAGAGATTGATGTCTTTGGGGTAGCCCCCCGGCGACGCGATGACGACGTCCATCGGATGGGGCACAGCCGTCTCGCACACCTCCTGCACCAGCGGTACCGCCGCCGCGAGCACGTCGTGGGGGTCACCGGCAAAGACACGCACCACCTCGTTCGCGGTGTTCAGGACGACATTTACCACAAGGTCTATGGGCAGGAAGTCGGTGAGCTCATCGATGTCGGCGCGCACGGGATTGCCGTCGCAGACGCCCAGCTTCGCCCTCGGCTCGCTGAGCATGGAATGGTTCGCGGTGATGGTCTCGCTCCCCGCCAGGCCTATGAAGGCGCCTTTACAGCCGCCGGTATAGCCGACGAACTGGTGCGGGTCGATCATGCCGATAATGATGCGCGTGTCCGCATCTGCAAAGGCCCTATTGATGTTCACCGGCGTGCCGCGGCTGGTTGCCCCGAGGCGCACGAGTTGCGCGGGGTCGTCGTAGACGTGGGAAGTGACGCGGTAGCGTTGGGCAATGTCAGGCCCCACCAGCTTGGGGAATTCGGCCGGGGTCGCCGGACGGTGATTGCCGGTACCGACGATGATGCTGATGTCTTTCTTGTCGACACCCCTTGCGTGCAACTCAGCCAGCAAGGGCGGCAGAATGACGTCATTGGGTACCGGACGCGTGGCGTCGCTGATGGCGATGGCAGTCCTGCCCGGCTGCCGCAGCAATTCCGCTTCTAACGCCCCTGCGAGCGCCGCCCCGACTTCCGCCGCAGGATCAGTGACCCCGGCGATGGCGCGGGGCTCTATGACGGTCACCTCCGCCACGTCCGGCAGCATGAACGATAGGGCGCCAGACCCATGCTTCACTGTATATTCAGCTGAGGGAATAACTGAAATCGCCTCCGGTGGCCGTCCACCAAGAAGATCCACGCCATACCCTGGATTGGTACAATGCTACATCTCCGGATGCCAATCAAAGTCCGCCCGCCGGTTTGAGGAGAGCGAGAAGAACGGCAGCTCCGGCTCATTGCCTTCGCGCCACCAAAGGAAGCCGTCCCATTTGTACGTGGTCCAGCCGTGCTCGACCGGACCCGGAATGAGCGTGGAAAGGTGATTGTTGCGCAGCACGAGACCGCAGAAGCGGTAGAGCCCCAACGGCAACATCTCCTCGATCCAGTCAGGGCCGATTTTGACCTTGTCGGCATTGGCGCCGGCGATAACGCTTAGTTCTTCGAGTTTCCCTTCCCGCCACGCGTCGTGGATCTCCAGCACGCTCAACGGGATGCCGTCTCTCGCAACGTGGGAATCGGTATCGGCGTCGTGCATCACCCACTTGCCGTGGCCTGCGCTCCAGACTTCCGCCACGAAGTGCCCGTTGGTGTGCAGGGTCGGTTCGGCAGACATCACCCAGAGCCGCGCCTGCCAGCCAAGCGCTAATGCACTCTGTGCGAGGACCACCGCATAGTGGGTGCAGTAGGCGTCAGGTTGGGGTGCGCCGTGGCCGCGGTCGGCGCGCATCCACGCAAGAATGGTCAGCGCGTCCCACGGGCAGCAGCGGCGGAATTCATGCGGCGCGCGATGCACCCACTGCACCGCTACCCAAGCCCGCAAGGCCAGTAGCTGCTCCCAATGGGTCTCTGCACCCGCGATGATGCGGTCGAGGCGCTCTTGCTCGCGCAGAATACCCAGCTTTGGTTCCGCCGGATCCTGGTGGGTGAAAGAGTAAGAGGGTGTGGCCTTACTCTCGGTGCACGACAGCTTGCTCACGGGTTTAGTCTCGTCAGGACTGGCGTCTTTCGGAAGCAGTGCCGCGCCCCGCAGCACGGGCGAATCCCTACCGTCGCCGGAAAGCAGCTCCGCCTGCCACTGCACACACGGGCCGACGGTACGCGGCAGCTCGGCTTCTCCGAATGCGTCATCCTCACTTACCGCCTGCTCGGCATCTGATTCGGCCTGTGAATCGGCGGTTTCACTTGTCGTCGCTGCGGCATTCGCCAGGTCGTGCCAAGCGGTTTGTTCAATGTCCTGCGGCGTGCCGGCGCGGTAGCGCACGGCGACTCTCGTGCCAGCCGGCGTGACGGCGTGCCAATGCAGGACGAGTGGGGCGGACTGAAATAATGAAGCCACGTCGAGTATGGAACTCGTAATCACCCCCCGCGCCGGGTGCTCTTGCACACGCATGCGCACCACGTACTCGCCGGACAGAGCGCCTTCCAACCCGAGACCCGCAGTGCTCCAGGACCGACCGCCGTCCGTGTTCTTGCGGCTGTGCGCACCGGCAACGCTGGTGTCAACAGAGAGTATCCAAGCATTGGCGGCGGGACTCTCGCAAGCAAAGCGGACGGTATTCTTACCGGGCCGCAGGTGTTGCCGCGGCAGCTGCACGTGATACCAGGCAAATTCACCGGCGAGCGGCGTGCCGGGTTCAATGGAATGGGCGTGGCCGTTGACAGTTACCAATAGCGGCCACTGGTTGTCCCGCTCCTCCCGGGCGTAGAAGTAGCAGTCGGCCCCTTGGGGCAGGGCTTCGCCCAGCTCAAATGACACCTGGCCCTGAACGTGTTGATAGAGCTCCTCGCCGTGCTGGGTAGAGAACGCACCGGGCTCGTGGGTGATGAGATGGCTCGCGGCAAGCCGCAACCCACCTGCGTCGTCAATGGCAATGCCGTTGTCCCTGGCGCACGTTTCCCAATCCGCCGGATCAGACCAGATGAGCACCTTCGAAGGCTCCTTTGTTTGTCTCACCGGCTCCGGTTCGTCTTCGGTTGGATCTGCCGGATGCACATACAAAGAGTACACCAGGGGAGGATGGAATCACTACTATCCTCCCACCAAGGCCGGTACGTACGATTCGCCAGCGGGAACATCGATTCGCGGAGAAGCTGGATGCCCGCTTGCAAGGGAGTGATGGGCACTTGCCTTGCTATTCTCCTTGTAGCGCGGGGGCTTGTCCCCCGCTCTTGGTCACCAGGACCATAGTAGGAACTTTTCGATCCGTCACTCCGGCGGAAGCCGGAGTCCAGGGCACGCGCGTCAGGATTGCAGATGGATTCCCGCTTGCGCGGGAATGACGGACTCCGCCTCCTTCTCTGTGTAGCGCGGGGGCTTGTCCCCCGCTGGGGTGCGTGAGGGCGTTGGCAAGCCGAAGATGGATTCCGGCTTCCGTCGGAATTGTAAATGTTGACAAATTCGTTGACAGAATCCCCTCTTCACAAAGCTGTGAAACTTTGACTGTCATTCCGAGCGGAGCGTCGAACAGGGTTCGACACTCCGCTACGCTCCGTTCGGAATGACATGTAATGAGGCCAAGAGCCACGCGAAAGCCACCGACTACTATCACGAAATCTGTCAACGAAATACCTGACACTTACAGGAATGACAAATTGGAATGCAAGCGCTCACGCGTTTCCATGGTGGGTTACCAGTGAACGCGGCCCGGACTGCCCCGCTTGTACGTCAACCGGTGAGGAAGTACAGTACAGAGGCAGAACGCTAATCGCAAGGAGGTGAGCCGGTGCCTATTGCCGCCGTTGCGGAAATCGAAGAGGCCATTGCGACACAGCCGGTCATCGACACCCACGAGCACACGTTTTCGGAAGAGGACCGGCGGCAGCGGTCGCTCGATCTCCTCTCCACCGAAATGCACCACTACGTGGGCAGCGACCTGGTCTCCGCGGGGATGACGCCTGGCGAGCAGGCGGCGATGTACGACCAAAGCCGCGACCCCGCCGACCGCTGGGGCATCTTCCTGCGCTATTGGGAGTTTGCCAAGACCACCGGCTATGCCAAAGCGCTGCACATCGCCTGCCGCGATCTCTTCGGGATGGATGACTTGATGTCGGCGGCGCCATCGCTGGAAGGCTACCAAAGCGTCAACGCGCAACTCACCGCCTCGCAGCAACATCCCGCCTGGTACCGGCACATCCTGCAGGAGCGCGGGAACATCGTGCTCGCGATCCCCGACGTGCAGTCAACGGCGGTGGATCAGACGCTCTTCGCCCCGGCCATGCGTTTCGATTCTTTCATTAGCGTGGGCAGCCGCAGCGGTGTCACAGCATTGGAACGTCAGACCGACCAGAGCATCTACGATCTGGACGATCTCGCCTCAGCCCTCGGCGTGGCCTTTGCCAAAGCCAAGGCTGAAGGCATGGTCACCGTCAAGAGCGGACTGGCCTACCGGCGCATTCTGCAGTACGACAACGTGCCGCACGCTGATGCGGAGCGGATTTTCGCACAGATTGTAGCGGGCACCAGGGCGCAGGGCGCTGGCAAGACCCAGGACGGCTTGACCTTTACGGAGTGCAAGCCGCTGCAGGACTACATGATGCACCAGGTGGTGCGGCTCTGCATCGAGCACAGCATTCCCATGCAGATCCATACCGGCCTCCACGCCGGCAACGGCAACATCATCACGAATAGCAACCCGACGCATCTCGTGAACCTCTTCATCCAGTATCCGCAAGCGCGTTTCGACATCTTCCACGCGGGCTATCCGTACCAGAGCGAGCTCGCCACACTCGGCAAGAACTTTCAAAACGTCTACGTCGATCTCTGCTGGGTGCACATCATCAGCCCGTACGTGGCGCGGGCGACGCTGCACGAATGGCTGGAGACCATACCCCACAACAAGATCTTCGGCTTTGGCGGCGACTACGGGCCGGTGGAACTGGCGTACGGCCACAGCGTAATGGCGCGGGAGAACATCGCCCGGGTGTTGAGCGAGAAGGTGGAGGAAGGGCTCTATTCAGTAGACCAAGCCAAGATCGCCGGCGCACGGCTGCTGCACGACAATGCCAATGAGTTCTTTGGGCTGGGGCAAGAGAGTCTTGTTCCGTGAACCGGTATGGACGTGGCAGGGGACAGACCGCCCGGCCCAGATTAGGAGGAGAGTAAGGCGAATCTCGTCATTCCCGCGAAAGCTCGCCCCCGGCGTGGGGGCGCGGAATCCATCTCCCCGTGAAAGAACCGCATCCCACCGAGCGAGGGACAAGCCCCCGCGCTACACAGAGAAATTGCAGTCCAGTGAACCGGCACGATCAATACGATAGCAAGCGTATTCTTAATGTCATCCAGTGAGGCCATCAGTGAGCGAATTAACCACCAACGGCACAAGTGGCGGTTCTAGCCGCAAGCAGCCCAACGTGCTCTTCATCGTGGCAGACCAGATGCGCTGGGACGTGCTGAGTTGCGCGGGGCATCCCATTTGCCGGACGCCGGTGCTCGACGGCATGGCGGCGCGCGGCGTCCGCTTTGCCAACTTCTATACCGCGGCCCCGACGTGCACCCCCGCCCGCTACTCGATCTTCAGCGGACGGCACGTCCATGTCCATAGCGGCTGGAGCAACGGGTGGCCCACGCAGGATGGCGAGATTTTCCTGCCGTCCATCCTGAAGCACTACGGCTACGCCACGGCCATTTCCGGCAAGTTGCACTTCGCGCCAAGGGAAGAATCATTCGGGTTTGATGACTTTCGTTCATTCCGCGCCGAGGGTCCCACACCGGAACGCGGCTACGACGCCTACATGACGCGGAAGTACGGCGAGTACACGCGCGATCGGATCGAAGAAGGCACGGGCGGCAAAGGCGTGGGGCGCTTCGCTGATCCGCCCGAAGACTACGATACGGCGTGGATTACGCGGCAGTCCCTAGAGGCGCTGGATGGGCTGGAGGACAGCGGCAAGCCGTGGTTCCTCTTTGCCAGCTACCATGATCCCCACTCGCCTTTCGTCGAGCCGGAACCGTATTTCTCAATGTACGACCGGGAATCCATCCCGCTGCGCGAGATCCCGCCCGAAATCCGCCGGCTGCGCCGGGACGCGCGCGGCACGCAGGAACGCGCCCACGTGATCGACGATCCGGAAGTGGTGCAAGCGATTACGGCGATCTACTACGCCTCCACGACGCACGTGGACCACGACATCGGCATTCTCCTGGCCGCGCTTGCAGAACGCGGCCTGGCAGACAACACCATCGTCTTGTTCCTTTCCGATCATGGCGACATGATGGGTGATCGCGGCCGCATGAATAAGCAGGTGATGTACGAAGGCGCGGCGCACGTGCCGCTCATTGTGCACGTCCCAGCGTCCATCGACTCGTCACTGACGCCGGGCCGTGTGGTTGACGAGATCACCGGCCAGGTGGACATTTTGCCCACTGTCCTCGAGCTCTGCGGTCTGCCCATTCCGGATGGCGTGCAGGGCAAGAGCCTGGTGCCGCTGTGCGCCGGCAACGCCGCCGGTTGGCCCAACGAGGCGTTCGCGGCAGTGCGGGCGGCGCCATTCGTGCGCCAGGAAGCGTATATGGTCGGCAAGAAGCGGATGCTGCGGACGCCCGAATACAAGCTGATCGACTACGGCGCGGACTTCCGCACGCAGTGGGAACTCTTCAACATGCCTGTTGACCCCGCAGAGACTCGGAATCTCGCCGACGACCCGGCTCATCGTGCCGTTTTGAGCGCGTTGGCGGCGCGGCTGGATGAATTGCAGGCCGCAGAGCCCTCACCGGTACGCGTGCCCGGCATGCCCACACCGAGCTATGCGTACGTCCCGGCGGAACGCCGTGCGGCAATGCGCGCGGCTTGGGAGGCGAATATGCGCCGCTCGGCTGCGCGGCGCTGGCAGTAGTAGTTTCCCGCGCAGGGACGACGCACCAAAACGGTCCGGTTCGTTTCTTGTGTGCAGTCTATTGTTGTTTTGCACATGCAAGCAGTCTCTTGCGGTCTCGATTAGGCCTACACATTTGACCCGCCAAGGAGTTTCAACGTGAGCGAGCAAGCCGGCAACGGGCAAAGTGAGCGTGGCGGCGGCGCGCAGCGGCCGAATGTCCTCCTGTTCATGGCCGACCAGATGCGCTGGGACGTGCTGAGTTGCGCGGGGCATCCCGTTTGCCGGACGCCGGTGCTCGACGCCATGGCCGCGCGCGGCGTGCGCTTCGCCAATTTCTACAGCGCGGCGCCGATCTGTACCCCTGCCCGCTACTCGGTGTTCAATGGCCGCCACGTGCCCGTGCACGAGGGCAGTTGGAACGGCCTGCCCACGCGGGACGGCGAGGTCTTTCTACCATCCATCATGCAGCACTACGGCTACGCGACCGCCATCGCCGGCAAGCTGCACTTCGATCCCGTGGAAGACGCCTTCGGGTTCGACGACTTCCGCACGTTTCGCTCTGAGGGGCCCACACCGGAGCGCGGCTACGAAGCCTACATGAAAGGCAAGTACGGCGAACTAAAGCGGGACAGAATTCAAGAAGGCACCTGCCCCTGGCCGGACGACCCCCACGGGCGCGGGGTGGGGCTCTTCGCCGACCCGCCGGAAGACATCGACACGAGTTGGATAACGCGGCAAACGCTCGAGGCCTTAGAACAGCTGGAGCAGAGCGGCAAACCGTGGTTTCTCTTTTCCAGCTACCACGATCCCCACTCGCCGTTCGTCGAGCCGGAACCGTACTACTCGATGTACGACCGCGAGTCTATTACCCTGCCCGACATTCCCCCTGGTGTCGGCAGGCTGCGCCGGGACGCCCATGGCTCGCAGGAAGTGAATCACTTGATCGACGATCCGGCAATGCTGCGCGAGATTACGGCGATATACTACGCGGCGACCACCCACATGGACCACGACGTGGGCATCGTCTTGGCTGAACTTGAGCGGCGCGGTCTGACGGACAACACCATCGTCATGTTCATGTCGGACCATGGCGACATGATGGGCGACCACGGCCGCATGTACAAGCAGTCTATGTACGAAGGCGCAGTGCACGTGCCGCTGATCGTGCAGGCGCCCAAATCCCTGTTGCCCGGCGTGACGCCCGGACGTGTGGTAGAGAAAATAACCGGACACGTGGACATCGTGCCGACTGTGCTCGATCTCTGCGGCCTGCCGGTACCGCAAGGCGTGCAGGGCAGGAGTCTCGCGCCGCTGTGCGCCGGGGAGAGCACGGGCTGGCCGGATGAGGCTTTTTCGTGGATGCTCGGCGTGCCGTACACGCGCCAAGAGGCGTACATGCTCGGCACAAAGCGCATGCTCCGCACGCCCCAATACAAGCTGATTGACTACGGGGCAGACTTCCAGACGCGGTGGCAACTCTTCGACATGCTGAAAGACCCCGGGGAGACGCGCAATCTGGCTGACGATCCCGCGCACGCTGCCGTATTGCACGAGCTGGCGGCGCGGCTCGACGCCTGGGAAGCCGAAGAGCCACCGCTGGTGAAGATTCCCGGCATGGCGACGCCCGAATACTCCTACCTCTCCGAGGAACGGCGGGCAGAATTCACCGCAGCGTGGGATACCGTCCTGCGCCGCCAGGCGCGGTGGCGCTGGTCGGCGTCTTCGTAGGGAATCGCGGAATAGAGGCGGCGTGGCTCCATCAGATCGTCGAATTCCGTCACTACGGCGGAAGCCGGAGTCCAGGAGGCGGGAGAGGATGGATTTCGGCTTCCACCAGAATGACGAGTAGAGTGCACGCTGTGTAACTAACATTGCCGTTCCGTAAAGTTTCGCTTACGGTGTCAGCCAAGACAGTGCCGGATTCCGGATGTTCTGTATCGAGATCTGGCTTCAGTTGTGTTGTAAATCGAGAAGGAGACCCTATGCGCGCGTTGTACGCCAATAATCGCGGTGAGACGTTTCTCAAAGAAGTGGAGGACCCCAAGCTAGGCGAGTCCGGCGTCCTGATTGAGACGATTGCCTCGGTATTGGGAACGGGATCGGAAGTTGGCGGTATAGCCAAGGCGCGGCGCGCCCGGCAGGACGGAAACGAGCCCGGTGCCGTCAGCGAGCGACCCTTGAGTTACCAGTCGGCGGGGCGTGTGGTGGCAGTAACACCCGACCTCACGTCGCACATTGCGCCGGGCGACCGCGTGGTGGCGGTGGGCGGCGGCTTTGCGCCCCATGCCGAGCGGGCATTCGTCATCAGACATAACTTCGCCAAGATCCCCGATGCACTGGATACGGCGGAGGCCGCTACCGCCAATATCGGCCTCACCGCATTGCACGCGCTCCGCCGCGCGCAATTCCTGCCGGGCGAAACCGCCGCCGTGATTGGTCTGGGACTGGTGGGACAGATGATCGTGCAGATGGTGCGCATGATGGGCGGTCAGGCCATCGGCATCGACATAATCCCCTCTCGTTTGGAGAAGGCGCGGGAGTTGGGCATTGACCTGGCGTTGGCGGGCGATGCGGATGAACTGGCGGCTGCGGTGGCCGACCACACGTGCGGGCTGGGCGTGGACGCCTCGTTTGTGGCGGCCGGCGGTGGGCCGGTGCCGGGACGTTTGGGCGTGCGCCTGGTGCGGCACAGCGGGCGCGTGATGATGATTGGCGGCCTCGTGCCGGATTTCACCGTCGGCCATCCCGACGCCAACCCCCACACCAAGGAGATCGACATCCGCTGGGTGTTCGGCCGGGGACCCGGCAGCCGCGACCAGGACTATCTCAATGCCCGCACGGACTATCCGAACCGTTTCGTGCAGTGGGACCAGGAACGCAACCTCTACGCCCTGCTGGGGATGCAGGCGAGCGGCCAGATCAACGTCGGCCCGCTGCTCACGCACCGCTTCCCCTTTGCGGAAGCGCCCAAGGCGGTTGACATCCTCATCGACCAGCCCGACGAGGCACTGGCGGTGGTGCTTGACTATTGAGGCTGGAGCCGATCACAATTCATCCGTCATTCCGGCGAAAGCCGGAAGGTGGATTCACATTTCAAGTGCAACACTTGGTTGATGAATACTTCAGCTGGCGTTTGGTACCCGAGGCACTTGCGCGGGGTGCGGTTATATGCTTGCACCAACTGTGCAAAGCGCTCTTCGCTCACCTTCGCCAGGTCGGTCTTGCGCGGCAGCAGCCGGCGCAGGCGTCCGATGGCATTCTCGATCCCGCCTTTCTGCCAGGGGGAGTGGGTGTCGCAGAAGAAGGTCTGCATGCCCAGGTCATGGAGGCGGTAATGCCGCGCGAACTCGGTGCCGTTGTCGAAGGTGGCGGTCTGGCGCGCGTCTGGCGGCAAAATGGCGAACAACGCGTGCAAGGCCGCGGCGATAGGCTCCGCAGCCTTACCGGGCGGGCGCGTGGCCAGCAACAGGCGCGAGTGGCGCTCGTGCACGGTCAAGACCGCTTGGCCGTAGGTGCGAAAGAGCATCAGGTCCACCTCCCAATGGCCGGGTGTGTGGCGGTCGGCCGCCGCCTGGGGCCGTTCTGCCAGCGGTCGGCGCTGGGCAATGAACGAGGCCGGACTGCCGCCTCTGCGCCCCCGCCAGCCGCGTTTGGATTTGGCGCGCGGCAAATAATGGCGCCAGTTCCCATTCTTCGTGCGCGCCTGCTGCCCGTAGATAAAGCGATAGATGGTCTCATGCGAGATGACCGGCGCACCGGCCTCCCGCGCCAGGTGTCCGGATACCTGCTCCGGAGACCAACCACCTTGCAAGTATCCCAGCACCACGTCTCGCAACACGTCATCCCGCTCCAGCTTGCTGCCGCCCCAACGCCGCGCCCACGCTTTGTCATCGGCAAGCTTTGCGTCGTAGCCTCCCGTTGGCGAACCATTCCTGTTTACCTCCCGTGTAATGGACGATGGCGCGCGACCCAGAGCTGTAGCGATTTGCCGCTTCGAGGTTCCCGCGGCAAGAAGTCTGGCCACTTCACACCGCTCTTCAAAGGTAAACTGACTGTAATGTTTTCCCATGGCAACACCTTAGCAAAGTGTTGCACTTCGTTTGTGAGTCTAGGGAATCCAGAGGTGACCAGAGAGTCTCTTGGTATTACCCATATAGCCAGGTTCACCCCCATTTTGAACTTCCCCCGTCAAGGGGCTGACAGGGGAATGTAATCTATAATCGACTTCACGTGTCATTCCGAACGGAGCGTAGCGGAGTGTCGCTAAGAGCGCGGAACCTAAAGCACAGCCTGCAAAACCAACATCTTTAGATTCCGCGAACCCTGTTCGACGCTGCGCTCGGAATGACATTTACATGCCCCTGTCAGCCGTCAAGGGGGAATAACCCTTTCAAGGGTCTACCAATTCAACGCGGCAACATTCAATCGAACAGGACAAGCAACCACACGATGCCGGCTGTGACAAGAGAGACGAGCACGGCGGCCGCGGCCATGTCCTTGGCTTTGCGGGAGAGTTCATGGCGCTCGGGGCCGATGCGGTCGACGGTGGCCTCGATGGCGGCATTCAGGAGTTCGGTGAGCAGAATGAGAAACAGCACGCCAATTAGCAGCGCGCGCTCGACGCCGTTTTCTCCCAGCCACAGTGCGACCGGAGACATGACGAGGATTATGAGGAATTCCTGCCGGACGGCAACCTGGCTGCGGAAGGCGTCGCGCAACCCCGCGAGGGCGTACTTCGTCGCCTGCAGCAGGCGTAAGATGTCGAACTCTTTGATCCTCACCTGGCGTTCCGCCTACCAACACGGCGGCTCTCGTGCGTCCCACAGTTCGGCCGTGTTTGCCCGGTATTCACTCGTCGCTGATGCGATAGTCGCGATTCCGGTCCGGCAGCGAGACCGGCTTGCCGAGGGCTTCGGCCATGGCGCGGATGTGATAGGGCAGCATGCCGCAGCAACCGCCGATGAAGTCGATGCCGATCCCCGCCGCTTCCTTGGCGTATTCCGCCGCCACGAAGCGCGAGAGCACGCGCGGTTCCACGGTCGTCCACAAGCCCGGCACGACGATTTCGCGATTGTAGACCGCGCCCGGCTCTAACTCGTAGGCGGTCGGTTGCACGCACACGGGCACGTCCACGGCTTTGCGCACTTCCCTGGCCAGCGGTAAGAGGGTGTGCGGCGGACCGTGACAGTTGATGCCCACCACGTCGGCGCCGTTGTCCGCGAGTTGCTGCGCCCCTGCCGCCGGTGAGAGGCCGTCGCGGGTGACGTCGTGTTCTTGGTAGGTCAGCGTGACGACGGCGGGTATGCCCGCCTGCTTGATAAAGGGAATCGCGATGCTGGCTTCTGCCACCGTGTGAAACGTCTCAACGATGAAGAGATCCACGCCGGCTGACACCTGCTGGCCGATGCGCCGGTCGAAGAAGGCCGCCACCTCGCGGCGGTCCGCGGCGGAGAGCTGCGGCCGGCGTTTGCCGAAATAGGGACTGAGGGTGCCGGCCACGTAGCGGTCCGGTCCGGCGGCCTCTCGCGCCAGTTCCACTGCCGTGCGGTGCAACTCTTCTTCTCTGTCAATAGCGCCCACGCCCCACGTCACGGCCTGCAAGACTTCCGCGCCCGCCCGCGCAAACTCGCGGTGGAGTTCCAGGACGCCTTCGGGATGGTCGAGCACGGCCAACGGCACGCCGTTCCTGTAGCTGCCCAAACAACGGCGTTCGAGTTCCAGGAAGTAGCCGCCGTCGCCCAGCACCGGGCCTTGTTGCAAGCGGTTTAGAAAGTCCTGTGGCATCGCAACCTCCCCGGCTCTGCGGTGTCGTCGCTTCCCCTAGCGTACTCGTGTGCGGAGAAGAACGCCAACTCACAGCGGGTATCTTCCCGGGCAGATTGCTGCTCAGGCGCCATGAAATCATCCTCTCTATGAAGAGGAAATCCAGGCTCACGGCGCTTCGCAGGCTGTGATTGAAGGAACACTGGTTGCGTGGTAGGCTTGATCGCAAGCCTCGAATTCAGGGTTGGCAGTTGGCCGCACAGCGAGGATGCCGCAAGGGTAGTTCGCGCTGCGGCGAAGTCTTTGCTACGGTGTGAGTGCCCCGTAATCCGTACATCCAGTGCATTTAATGCATGCATGCTTGCGCTAGAGGAACATCGCGATGACCGAACCACTCTTGGCTGCCTTTGCGGACGTAGACATAACGCCTGCCATAGAGACCACGCAAAACGGTAAGCGAAGGCGGCGGAGCTTCACCGTGCACGATCCGCTCATGGCGCGGCTGTGCGTGCTGCGGCAAGGTGCAACGACGGCGGTCTTGGCCGGTGTTGACGCTTTTGAACTTGGCGGCGACTTCGAGGAGCGGGTAAGCGCGCATCTGGCCGGGACGGGGATCGGCAGCGATGCGCTGCTCTTTTCACCCTCGCACGTGGGCATGTCCCCCATTTCGCACTACGGAGCGTACATCATCGTCTTCGCGCAGGATCTCATCATCAACGACTTTGAAGCAGTGTGCGCGGAGCGCATCTCGACCAGCATTCGCCAAGCGTTGGATAATCTCACCCCCGTCCGTGTCTCGGCGGGTATCGGGCACGCTCCCGGCATCGCGCGCAATCGCCGCTGGCTTACGTCGGCAGGCGCCGTGGAGATGGTGGGCCTGAATTCGTCAATCCCCACAGATTCAAACTGGACCGAGCAAGGCGTCGACGATACAGTGCGGGTCGTTCGCTTTGATACCGTCGCGGGTGAGCAGCTTGGCGCGCTGGTGAATTTCGGCTGTCATGCGCTCTGCTCGGACGATCGCTACGGCGACCTTACCGCGGACTATCCGCAGCACGTCGCGGCGGTATTCCGCAAAGCCGCCGGCGTCCCCATCGTCTTTACCCAGGGGAGCATCGGCCAGCAGATACCGACGGAAGCGGATGGCGCCGGTTCGGCGCGTCGCATTGGCCGTGCTCTCGGCGCGCGGGCGCTCTACGTCTTCGAGCAGATCGCCCCAAGTGAGACGCCGCGGCTGGGGCTTCACTGTGCGCAGGCAACCGTGCCGGCGCGACAGTTCACGGAAGAACCTGAGGAAATGCGGACTGAATTGCGCAATTCGCGCGCTCGTTATCGCCGCTATCTCTTTGAGCGTTTCCACGCCAATCCCTCCCTCAACTATCCGATCCGTGCGGTCACGCTCGGGGATGACATTGCACTGGTCGCGCTGCCCGGCGAAGTCTTTCGGGAAACGGTCGCCGCGGTACAAGAGGCGTCACCGTATGCGCACACCATCGTGCTCAGCCGGGCCGCGCGCGACGTTGGCTACGTGCCCGTGCCCGACGCGTTTGCCCAAGGCGGCATGGAACCCGCACTCACGTCGCTCACGCCGGAGTCCGAGCCGGTTATTCGCTGGAGCGCCATAGAGCACCTCCAGCGTTGCAGAGAGATGGTGCCGGCTTGAAGTTGGGGCGAGGCGACTGCTACATCTGCGGGGTGATCCAGCAAAGTACTCAGTCTTTTGATGCGCCGCGGGATTACCAAGAAGCTAAGAAATAGCAAAGCTGCGGGCCGATAGGCCCGCAGCTTCAATGCCCTCGTGCCCTAATGGGAAAGGGCAGCCACTTTGCTATTTTGGCACGCTGCTCGTTTCGGCGAGCCCTGCGGGCTCACGCGTAGCAGCGTTGGGAGTGAACTACCAAGAACGCGATCGATTGAATTCGCGAGGACGTCGCTCGCCGCGGGGGCGTGCCTGGTTGACGTTGAGCGCGCGACCGCCGAGATCCTTCTGGTTCAGGGCGCTGATAGCCGCTTCGGCTTCAGCCTGGGAGGGCATCTCAACAAAGCCAAAGCCGCGTGAGCGGCCGGTGTCACGATCCAAGATGACGGAGGCCGAAGCAACCTCGCCATACTCTTCAAACAATACGCGCAACTCTTCATCCGTCGTCGAATAGGGAAGATTCCCTACGTATATATTCACAGTCGATTCCTTTTCTCAGACTGCCGCCTGACGCCGCCGGTCAGCAGACCCAAATGCATATTCAAAACAAAAAAAACTCGCGGTGCATCCTCTGCACCCCGTATCCTGCACGGCGTTGCTGGTGCGCTCCACTTTGGAGAGAATAACCGCCACACTAACTGACGTAGCCGTGAGACGCTCCCAGCGATGCGCTAACACTTATCTGCGGTGTAAAATCTCCTTTCCCACAAACACGCCTGGAAAGGTAAGCGGACACTAAGCCTCTACGAAAGTTCGCAACCGGGCGACGCACAAAGGCGAGACCGCAGACACATCCTCTTCGCGTTCAATCTAGTACCGACGCACTACCAGGCCAACTACCACAATGCCTCTACTTTACCATCTTTTGTGGGTTTTGCAAGTGTGCTTTGGTAGGTGAAGCTGTGTCAATGCACGCGTTTAGAGCGGGATTTTGCCTTGAATGTATGCAGAAATCCTGCGAGCGCACACCTGCCAAGTCCTTGCCTTAGCGGAACCCCGGTGCTTCTACTTGAAGACCCTCATGGTAGTGCTGCTACCCCGGTGTCTTGCCTTGCATGACTTTGTCATGCCTTCGCTAGCGGGAACGGCGTCTCAACTGCGCAGAGGGCTTAAGTCTCATTGTCCTTGAGGTATTCGATCGCGCCGCGCACGACGCCGAAGCGGCCTTCGCCGACCTTGGCGAGGCGCACGTCGCCTTGGCGATCGATCAGGTAGAGGGTCGGCCAGGCACGGTTGCCGAACGACCGCCAAATCTTGAAGTCGTTATCAATGGCGACGGGATAGGGCACGCCGAGCCGGTCCACGGCTTTTCGCACGTTTTCCAATACCTTCTCGTGGCTGAATTCGGGCGTATGGATGCTGATGAGCGTAAAGCGGTCGTCCGCGTAGGTATTATGGATATCCACCAGACCGGGGATGTCGTTGAGGCAGTTAATTCAGCCGTAGGTCCAGAAGGCTAACCCCACGGCCGACTTACCCCGAAAACTCGCAAGCGTCAGCGGTTCCGAGTTAACCCACGTGGTATCAATGAGCTCCGGCGCTTTGCCGAGCACGGGAAGATCACTAACGTCTACCGTTGCGACGCCGGTGCTCCGCTGCCCCACCAATGACTGGCCGCATGCGCTTAGTCCGACGGCCGCCGCGCCACAGGCAAGTCCGGACAGCATATTTCGTCTTCTCATCGATTTGTTCCTCCTGAACTATGCCTGAGCCTTCGAATCGTAATTGCCCAGACTCCAGCGGACTGCCCTTCGACAGGCTCAGGGCGAACGGACTTGGTGTTCACGTACCAATCTATTCACTCAGTGATCTTTTATTCTTATCTGCCAATCGGTGCCGCTGTGTGGGTGTGCAACGATCAGCGTGACTTCAGATTACAGGGAAAAGAAACCAACGGAAAGTACGCAAGACTACAATTCGCCCAACGGCAACTAATTACCGGGCAAAAGGCGAGCCAATGGACCTGCAAAGTGGGCAGCGTGAGACTACCCCACCACCACGTTGATCAGTCGACCCGGGACGTACTTGACCAGCTTCACTTCCTTGCCGTCCAGGAACTGCTGGGCGCGTTCACTTTCCAGAGCCAGGGAGCGGGCGCCCTCCTCATCCAGTGAAACGCTGGCCTCGATGGTGTCGCGCACCTTGCCGTTTACCTGGACGACGAGGGTGAACGTCTCCTCCTGGATCAGCTCCTCGTCGAATTCCGGCCACTCTTGCTGGTGGACGGAGTATTCATGCCCCCAGCGTTCCCAGACCTCTTCCGCCAGGTGCGGCGCGACCGGCGCCAACACGAGGACGAATTGTTCCATGGCCTTCTGCCAGGCTTCCGTGGCCGCCAGTTCCGGCGTGTGTACCTTGTAGAGCCAGTTTGTGAACTCCATGAAGTAGGCAACCATGGTGTTGAACTTCATGGCGTCGATGTCCTCGCCGGCGCGCTTGATCACGCGGTTGATCCAGCGGGTCAACTCAGCCTCGGCCTCAGCCACGGGCATGGGGTCGCTGCCCTGCTCCACGCGGCCCAGCAGCATGTTCCACACGCGCACCAGCCAGCGGCGCGCGCCGGAGATGCCTTCGGTGCTCCAGTTAACGGTTTGGTCGAAGGGGCCAATGAAGAGCTCATACACGCGCAGAGCATCCACGCCGAACTGCTCCACGGTTTCATCGGGTGTGATCACGTTGCCGCGGCTCTTGGACATTCTGCTCCCGTCCGGGGCCAGCACAAATCCCTGGTGCCGCAACTGTGTAAACGGCTCGTTAAAGTCGATGAGCATCGCATCTTTGATGACCTTCGTCCAGAAGCGCGCGTATATCAGGTGCATGGTGGCATGCTCGGCGCCGCCGACGTAGAGGTCCACCGGCAGCCAGTGGCGCGCCTTGTCCAAGCCAAATGGCAACTCGTCGTTTTGCGGATCGGCAAACCGCAGGAAGTACCACGACGAACACGCGAAGGTATCCATCGTATCCGTCTCGCGTTCGGCGGGGCCGCCGCAGTCGGGGCACGCGGTGGCGACAAACGATCCCACCTTGGCCAGCGGCGAACGGCCGTCGCCGGTCGGTTGAAAGTCCTCGATTTCGGGCAGCAGCACCGGCAACTGAGGCGTGGGCATCTCGACCCAGCCGCACTTCGGGCACTTGATCATGGGAATGGGCGCGCCCCAATAGCGCTGGCGCGATATCAGCCAGTCGCGCATGCGGAACTGCACCTTGTGTCCACCCAGGTTCCGCTCGTTCAACCAGTCCGTGATTTTATCGCCGCCTATGGTGGAAACCTCATCGTCAAAGGTGCCGGAGTTGACCAATGTGCCTTCGCCCTCGTAGGCGTCCGAAACGTCCCAATCGATGTCGTCGGGCGGCTGCACGACGACGCGCACGTCCAGACCGAACTTCTGCGCAAACTCGAAGTCGCGCTGATCGTGGGCGGGCACAGCCATGATTGCGCCGGTGCCGTAGGTTACGAGGACGTAGTCGGCGATCCAGATGGGAATGTGCTCGTCGTTTACCGGGTTGATCGCATAGGAGCCGGTGAAGACGCCGGTCTTTTCGCGCTCGGCGGACTGGCGCTCGGTCTCCTCCGTGCGCTCGGCGGCGGCTACGTAGCGGTCCACGGCCTCTTTCTGCTCCGGCTTCGTCAGCTTGGCCACCAACTCGTGCTCCGGCGCCAGCACCATGAACGTCGCGCCGAAGAGCGTATCCGCGCGTGTAGTAAAGACGCGCAGTTCATCGCCGAATTCCGTCAGAAACACGGCCTCCGTGCCCTCGCTGCGTCCGATCCAATTGCGCTGCATCTCCTTGGTGGACTCCGGCCAGTCCAGTTTTTCCAAGTCGTTCAACAGACGATCGGCATACTTGGTGATGTTGAAGTACCACTGCTCCAGGCTCTTCTTTTCCACCAAAGAGTCGCAGCGCCAGCAGCGGCCGTCGTGCACCTGCTCGTTCGCCAGAATGGTCTGGCACGAGGGGCACCACCACTGCTGGCCCTTGGCCTTATACGCCAAGCCGCGGCGGTGAATCAGCAGGAAGAGCCACTGGGTGAACTTGTAGTACTCCGGCGAACTGGAGTCGATCTCGCGGTCCCAGTCGTACGAGCAGCCGATGAGGTCCAGTTGGCGTTTGTAGTTCGCCGTATTTTGGTCCACCGTCAGCCGGGGAGAAATGCCCGTGTCCCGGGCGCGGTTCTCAGCCGGCAAGCCGAAGGCGTCCCAGCCCATGGGGTGCAGCACGTTGAAGCCGCGCATGCGCATGTGCCGGGAAATTACGTCCGTGGGGATATAGTTGCGGCCGTGACCTACGGAGAGACCGTCACCGGAGGGATAGGGGAAGAAGTCGAGGCAGTAGTACGTCTTGCGGCTGTCCTCGGTGTCTTCGGTCTTGTAGAGATTGGTCTCGCGCCAGCGCGCCTGCCAGTCCTGCTCGAATTCCTGCGGTTGGTAGTCTGGCGAGACCTTCTTTTCTTCCACCGGGGCGGCAGCCGCCTGGACTTCCTCTTCGGCAAGATCCACCGCAGCCTCGGTTACGGCGGCTTCCGCCGGCGCGTCCGCAGGAGTCTCTACTTCACTCGTCGCTGCCGCATCTGCGGCAGAAGAAGGTTTTGTTACCGTAGCCGGCTCCTCCGCTGGGGTCATTTTCCTGATCGCCTCCGCATACGTTTCACGTACAATGTTGTGTCAAATGGCGTGATTCTTCACGTTGAATATGCCCATTGTAGCACAGAAAACGGCTCTATCCGGCCAGTTGCCCGGGCGATGCGCGTCTGCGAGCGGCAGTGCGTTGCCCCAAGCACCGCTGTCCCGGAAGGCAAGCCACCTAAGGCCGCGCCCGTGCTGCGGGCGCAGGTTTCAAACCTACGCTACCAAGACCAATGCCGAGCAGAGCGGGGCGCTCACTGCACACTTCGTCGGCAATGGCTCAAGATGGTACCCTACTAGCAATTGAGAATGCGATCAGTAGCACTAAGGAGCGATGAAACATGGGCGCAGCGCCGAAGATCACGCGCATCGAGGTGGTACATTACGCGCACGAGATCGAGAACCTGACGCTGGAGGACGCGTACGGCTTCGACATGGTCTATCAGGAGGGAGCGCGCTTGGGTGGCGGTGGCAGCATCCTGATGATCGAGACCGACGCGGGCGTGCGCAGCGAGGTCCCCGGCGGCATCGACAGCCGCACGGCGCACTACCTGCTGGGGCGCAATCCGCTCGAACGCGAGATCATCTGGCAGGACCTCAAGCGCCTCTTTCGCGGCTCCACCTCCACACCCCCCGGCGACCACGACGTGGCGCTGTGGGACATCGCCGGCAGGCTGGCCGGCGTGCCAATTTCGGCTCTCCTCGGCGGCTGGCGCACGCGCCTGCCCTGCTATGCGAGCACCTATCACGGCGACGATAACGGCGGCCTGAGCACGCCGGAAGACTACGGCGCATTCGCCTTGCACTGCAAGGAGGAGTACGGCTATCCCGCGTTCAAGATCCACGGCTGGATCGGCGCTCCCATCACCCGTGAAGTGGCGGCGGTGCTCGCCATCCGAGATGCCGTGGGCGACGACATGGACATCATGCTCGATCCCGCCGGTGCGTTCGGCACGTTTGACGACGTGCTGAAAGTCGGCCGCGCCTGCGACGAGGCGAATTATTTCTGGTATGAGGATGCCTTCCGCGGCGGCGGTGTCTCCCAGTTCGTCCACGCCAAAATGCGCCAGTTTATCAAGACACCGCTGCTCATGGGCGAGCACATCCGCGGCCTGGAGACCAAGGCGGATGCTATCCATGCCGGCGCCGTGGACTATCTGCGCGCCGGCAGCGGGCGGGATGGCGGCATCACGGGTGTGATGAAACTGGCGGTGCTGGCGGAAGCCTACGGGCTGGACGTGGAGCTCCACGGCGGCGGCCTGGCGCACCGCCACTGCATGGCGGCCATCCGCAACACGAACTACTACGAACTCGGCCTGGTGCACCCAAACGTGAAACACACGAAGGCGCCCATCTACGCCGACCCGAAGTGGCGCGACGAACTCTACTCCGTGGACTCTGAAGGCTGTGTGGCCGTGCCCGATGGCCCCGGCCTCGGTGTGGAACTCGATTGGGACTTCATCAACGCCAACAAAACTGGCGAGACGGTGTACGAGTAGGCTGACTTTCTGCCCAAGGTGAGCATGCCGTGGACTTTGCCGCTTCCCTTCACCGAGAAAGGGGTCTGCTAGTCCCTCCGGACGGTGGGAATGGCGGCCTCGCGCGACCGGAACTGCGTATGGAGTGTGAGCTGAAGTCGGTAGAAGCGGTAGAAAATCCCACGCCTCCGTGGTGAAATAGGTGTGGGTAAGGCACGAGGAAAGCGGAGCGAAGACAGTGAAACGTTCCTTTTTCTGGATAGTCCTGATGTGGGCGCTCGTGCTTGCGGGTTGTGACATGCGGGGCGTGCCTGCGCCCGAGGCACAGCAGCCCGCGCTGGACTATTCCTGGGTTGCCACTACGCCGTGGGCGGAATTGGCCGGGCACTACGACCGCCACAATGCGTTCATTTACAAGAACTACTACGAGCGTCAGAAGGGCTATGCGAGCGGAGAGATTCCCGTTCTACTGTCCAATGCTTACACGAGCCACCCGCTCGCCTATTACACACTGAAGAGGGAAGATGTGGAGCGCGCCGCTTCTGGAGACACAACCACAACGGCAGCGAATACCGCGGCGGTGCACTTCAAGCGTGGGCTGACGTATTACGACCTCGGCGACTTCGACGGCGCCATCACGGAATTCAGCCGCGCCATCCAGCTCGATGACGGCCACGCCCGTGCTTACGCGTTTCGTGCGCTGTCGTACGGCTACACCGGCAGCACCGCCCGTGCGCAGTCCGACCTGCAAAACGCCATCCGCCTCAAGGCCGACCCCACACTCATCGCCGAAGTGCGCCGCGCGCTGCAGCAGGAAGGCTAGCCCTCGACTGTGTGCGGATGCATCCGGGTGGATCTTAGCCAAACGATACGCCTACCGGGAGGAAGGGTGTCTGTAGGGTCTCCCCGACCAAGGCACGCCCGCCGCGTCCACACTGATGCCACTCCCGATAGACGAGTAAGCACAAATCCCCCATAGCGGTCGAGATGGCTCTCTAGCCCCAGGCACATATGCAGTCTCCTCTTCTTTGCATGCCGTTAGCATGCTACAATCATGCTATGGCTAATTTGCAGGTAAAGAACATCCCCGAAGAACTGCATGAGCGGCTGCGGCGCCACGCGCGCGAACATAACTGCACCATCAGCGCCGCCGTGCTCACAGCCGTCGAGCGCGAGCTAGCTCGCTGGGAGTGGCGCGAGCGTCTGGCGCAGCGCCCGGAAACTGACCTCGGCACACCGGCGGTCACTCTGCTGCATGAAGAACGTGCGCTCCGCGAGCGGGATATCGAGTGACTGGCTACGTAGTCGACGCCTCGGTGGCGGTAGAGTATCTCCTACGCACGCCTTTGGGCTTAACTGTCGCGGAAATGCTGAATAGCGCCGTGCTGCTCGCGCCGGAACTGTTGGATGCCGAGGTACTTTCGGTCTTGCGCCGTGCGGTTCTACAGGGGCGCTTGTCGGAAGCGCGTGCGCTGCAGGCCGTCGACGACTTAGTTCATTGGCCGATAGAGCGCATTCCCCATCGCGCCCTTTTGCTTCTTGCCTGGCAGTACCGGCAGAATCTCAGCGCCTACGACGCCTTTTACGTTGCCGCCGCCCGCGCCCACGACGTCCCCCTCATCACCGCCGACGCCCGCCTAAGCCGCGCTAGCGGAATAGACATCGCAGTGCAGTTCGTCCGAATAAGCTGACTGTGTTCTGCCACCCGCACTTAAGCGCAAAAGCACGCCGGGTTGCAGCGTGCTTCCTCAAGAGTGCTTTTGCGTTTTGTGGTGGCGGGGGTGAGACTCGAACTCACAACCTAGGGCTTATGAGTCCCCCGCTCTGCCTTTGAGCTACCCCGCCAATCGCGTCTGCGCCAACCAAACGCCTCGGCAACGTGTCTTCGTCATTGCGGCTCACCCTCACCCCGGCCCTCTCCCTCAGGGAGACGGTACAGAGTTGGAGCCTGAGTGTGCACGCGATCAACGCTGACAGGTGCTAATACGCCTTTGCGGTTGCCGGCAAAGTCGCATGCCAGCCTACAACACGGCGAATCAGACGCAGACAAGTGGGCCCACCTGGATTCGAACCAGGGACCTTCTCCTTATGAGGGAGCAGCTCTAACCGCTGAGCTATGGGCCCCGGCCACGCCGCCTTGCGACATGCGTGACTCACTTGCATTATACGGAGCCGTTCCCAGCAGCGTCAATTGCGGCTGGCCGCTGGCATTCACGGAGAGATCACTGTCGACAGGCCCCAATTCCAAGGGAGGCAAGCGTGGTACCATGCTGCCAGCGGCTGAAAAGATGCGGTCAGATTTACGGGGTGACGCATGTTTTCGGTATTGCAGCGGTTCTGATGCAAGGTCTTAGTGTTCTAGAGGTCTGACGCAGAAGGCATTCCGTCGTACCAGGTCTTGAGGGCGCATGAAGGCGACTGCGGGAGACTGCGCAGGACGGAGGCTTTCTCTCTCCCACTGGATACCTATGCACAACTCCGTCATTCCGGCGAAAGCCGGAATCCAGACGTGTTGTTACAGCTAAAAATAGCACGTTGTCAATCTGTTCCACGTCAATCCCAGCCCTGCGTGTCAAATGAGCTTAGGTTTGCTAAGGTCTCCCGGGGAGAGGGACGGGGTGAAGGGTGTCTTGCACTTCAGGCCGCCTCATCCGGAACAGGACATTGCCGGCAAGGCATCAGCAGAGCAAGAGCTGAATCGTCTCCGCAACAAGGAGATTAGGACTACCGCATTAAGCAAACAGGAGACCTCTTGATGGCTCGGTTTCTAACGGAAGAACACGTGCGGCAATTGCTGCCAATGGCTGACGCGCTGGAGCAGGTGGAGGCCTGCTTTTATGCCTTGGGTACGGGGCAGGCGCGCAACCAGCCGCGCCGCCGCATCCGCTTGCCCGGCGGCATGATGCATGTCATGTCGGCCGGCGACGTGGGGCTCGGCGTCTTTGGGCATAAGGTCTATACCACCACGCGCCAGGGCGCAAGATTCCTGGTCACGCTCTACAGCACCGAGGACGGCCGGCCGCTCGCGGTGCTGGAAGCCGGGCTGCTCGGGGCCATACGGACGGGGGCTGCCAGCGGCATCGCCACCAAGTACCTGGCGAATCCCGACGCGGCGGTGCTCGGTGTGCTCGGCACCGGTCGGCAAGCGCCGACCCAGATTCAGGCGATCTGCGCGGTGCGGCCGATAGAACGGGTGCTCGTCTACAGCCGGAACGCGGCAAAGCGGGAGGCCTTTGCCCAAGAGATGGCGGCGTCTTTGGGGATCGCGGTTGAGGCGGCGGAGAGCGCACAGGCGGCGGTCGAGCCCGCCGACGTGATAGCGGCGATTACGGACAGCAAGCAGCCGGTGTTGGCGGGCGCGTGGCTCAAACCCGGTGCCCACGTGAACGCCGCCGGCAACAATATGCTCGTGGAGCAGGAAGTGGATACCGAAGTCTTGCGGCGCGCCTGGCTCATCGCTACCGATTCCCTGGAGGGCGCCAAGATAGAGTGCGGCGACCTGCTGGCGGCGGTGGAGCCGGGCATCGTGCAGTGGGAGGACGTGATCGAGATCGGCCAGGTGGTGGCGGGACGGCATCCGGTCGACCGCCCAGCGGACGTAATTACGGTCTACGAATCGCAGGGCATCGCTGCGGAAGACCTCTACGCCGCCGTGCACGTACTGCGCAAAGCCGAGGCGCAAGGGATTGGCGAGGAACTGCCCTTCTAGGGCGTGGCTGTGTAAGTGCGCGGTGAGGATTCAAGTCGTTAGCAGGACAAGGCTAGGCAGTGTTGGCGTCAAGTGTCATTCCTGTAAATGTTGAGTAATTCGTTGACAGAATCTCCCATCCGCTTTGCAGTATTGAGATTTCATGTCATTCCGAGCGGAGCGAGGAATCTAGGATTTACATTGAGTGTGCTTGTTTGGCTCAGCGCTTTAGATTCCTCACTCCGCTACGCTCCGTTCGGAATGACATGCAAGCGGTTCGGACACCGTCCTGTGCACTCATCTGCACTCCATCAATTCTGTCAACGAATTACCTGACATCTACTATTCCGAGAGCAGCGTCGAACAGTGTTTGCGGAATCTAAGAACGTAGCGCGGGGACATGCCCCAGATTGGGAGGGCGTGTATTCGTTGCGGACAAGATGGATTCCACGCCCCGAAACGGGGAGAGCGTGCGCGGGAATGACGGAGTCGGCGTCTTAGGCGGAGTAGCGCGGGGGCTTGTCCCCGCTCTTCGCCGTACTTGGTGTACATCATATTGGGCGCGGCCCATACCACGCTCTTTTGCTATAGCGAGGGTGTAGCCGGAGAAGATGGATTCCGGCTTTCGCCGGAATGACGGAAAACGCGCTTCTCGCCCTACCCACTTACAGCGTTCACTTGCCTGTCTATTTCAACGTGCAGGCGGCGATTCTCAGGTTGTAGGGCGGGGGCTTGTCCTCCGCTCTTCGCCGCGCTTGGTGCCGATCATCTTAGGTGTGGCGCTTGTCACGCTCTATCGCTAAAGCGAGGGTGTATCCGGAGCAGATGGATTCCGGCTTTCGCCGGAATGACGGACAACGCGCTCCTTGCTCTACCCACTTACAGCGTTCACTTGCCTGCCAATTGCAACATGCAGGCGGCGATTCTGAGGCTGTAGCGCGGGGGCTTGTCCCCCGCTATTCGCTGCGCCTGCCGCACATTAAATTGGGCGCGGCATGTGCCGCAGCGCGTAGTCTGTAACGGTTGCCTTTGCTCTATTTGCCCTTGGTCGACCCTCTCAGAGTCCCAGTTCGTCGGAGATCCCCTGCAGCGCCGTCAGGTTGATGGCGGCGAAATCCGGCAGCGTGAAGCCGATGTCGCTGCAGGTCTCGATCTCCTCGCGCTTGGCGGTGGCGGCGAACGACTTGTCCTTATACTTGCGCATCACGAATTTAGGGACGACCGACGCGAGCTTCCTATCAGGCCGCACAAGCGCGCAGGCGATGATGAGGCCGGAGAGGTTGTCGCAGGCGTAGAGCGCCTTATCCATCAGGCTTTCGCGGGGCACGCCGTGCTCGTCGCTGTGCGCCTGAACGGCGTGGATCACGCGGGGATCGCAGTTGCGCTCCTTGAGAAGCTTTGCCATGAGCACCGTATGCTGGGCGGGGTCTTTCTCCGTAGCCTCGTAATCGGCGTCGTGCATCAGTCCCGCCAGCCCCCACAGGTCTTCGTCTTCACCGAAGTGCCGCGCCAACTCCCGCATGCAGGCTTCCACCGCCAGACAGTGCTTCACGAGATTCTTGTTCTTGAGCAGCTCTTGGACGAGATCCATACCTTCATCACGATTCATTCTCTCTCTCCTGGATCCATATTTGTCGCCAAGTTTCCACGACTGTTCGATTTGGCAGCGGACGGCGAGACAGGATTTCTTTTACTTCCAAGTATTACGCCGCTCTGCTTACCCATGTGGCAAATGGCACGGCGATAGTAGCTATAGTACCGTATACGAAGACGGGATGATCGAGAAAATGCCTTGGCTGCGATGGCATAGAAGTCGGTCTAAGGACATTGCTCGTTCTTAGTTGTAGCTTCTCACACTATGGGCAAATGACGATGCTAAATCGTTACGACAGCAAGATTGCTCTAGTCACCGGTGCAAGCCGAGGGTTGGGTCAAGGGATATCCGTGGTTCTCGGAGAGCATCAGTACACTGTATTTGTAACTGGCAGAAGCACTGCCCTGAATCCAGGCCGACCCGAGTGGGCCAACGCTACCATTGATGAAACTGCGGCTCTTGTTTCTAGGGCCGGTGGATATGGCATTCCCATCCGATGCGATCACACTCACGACAATCAGGTGGACCGCGTCTACACGCAGATAAGTGAGGAGGTGGGCTACCTAGATCTCCTGGTAAACGTCGTTTGGGGTGGCTACGAGGACATGGATGGTTTTGAAGAGCCCTTCTGGAATCAGCCTGACTGGCGCCTAGACAAGATGTATCAGACTGGTGTCCGTACCGCTTATACGGCAACGAAGCTCGGTGCACGTTTGATGCTTGACAGGAGACAAGGGTTGATAATAAACATCACTTTCACAGATGAAGGCAAGTACCTAAAACCTGTGCCGCAAGACTTCGCACTCAATGCGATTGCTAGGCTATCGTTCGCAACGGCGCAAGAGCTCAGACCGTTCGAGATCGCCTCTATTGGACTGAGCCCGGGTTTCGTTAGAAACGAAGGGATTCTGGCTACTGACAAGCTACGTGGCGAGTACCGAAAACCTCCGATTCTGCCTAGCCCGGTGCCGCCTCATTCTGAGTCTACGCAGTATTCTGGCAGAGCTGTAGCTGCATTAGCAAGCGATCCAAACGTGATGTCACACTCCGGCAAATGCCTTACGGTTGCAAGCCTAGCGCGGATCTACGGATTCACAGATATTGATGGGTCGCAGCCCCCTGAGTACAGAATCGAATGGACAAACTAACTGGCGATGCACCTGGTCTACGAGGGAAGGAATGGTTTGGATTCTCGAACAGTGTTGAAACTGTCTCGCCGCCTCTTGTGTAGGAGGACCCTCTTCATTCCGCTGGCGGCGGTGCTGGCGGCGTGCAGCGGCCTGGGACGGAGAGAGACAGAGAGGCCAACCTCATCTACGCAGGCGTCAGCCGCCTTGCGGTCAACTGACTCGAATGAGCCGGCAAAGCAGCCAACGGCGCAAGCTTCAGATGCGGCTCGGCCGGCAGCGCCGACCGCGTTGCCACCCACGCCGGCGTGCGAGGATGACGACGATCCCACGCCACCGCAGACGGCGGGCCCATTCTACACGACCAACACGCCGCTGCGCACCTCCTTGCTCGAATCCGGCCTCGCGGGTACGCGGCTGCTGCTTTCCGGTCAGGTGCTGTCGACCCAATGCGCGCCCATTGCGGGCGCGTTGCTCGATTTCTGGCATACAAACAATGCGGGTGAATACGATAACGAGGGCTATACCTTTCGCGGTCACCAGTTCGCCGACGAAATGGGGCGCTATACGCTGGAAACCATCGTCCCCGGCGTTTATCCCGGGCGTACGCGCCACATCCACGTGCGCGTGCAGGCCCCGAACCAGCCAATCCTCACCACCCAGCTCTACTTTCCCGGTGAGACCGGCAACCAGGGCGACGGCATCTTCGATCCCGCGCTGCTCGTAACCCTCGTGGATGCTGCCAACGGCAAAGAGGCCCAATTCACCTTTGTACTGGACGTGCCGTAGCTAACGGCTGGCCCGCTAAGCCTGCGGGCACCCTCGCCGACGGTTAGGTACTCCCTATAACTCAGCGGTGTTCTTCACTTAACCTGCTTCCGCGGCGCTGTAGGCACTCCCTTCCCCTTGGCGCAGACATTTACGTAACTAAGTTTAGGCCACGATAGATGCTCCCTCTCCCTCGATGGGAGAGGGCTGGGGTGAGGGCGATTCATAATTGCCGGGCAGGTGCTTCACGCCATGTCGAACGGAATCGCCGGGCGCCAATGCCGCATCGGGGCAGTGTCCCAGCGCATTACGGCTACCGTCCAACGCCTCACGCACTGCCATCAGCGGTGCAGAGAGCGGGCGGATAGCGGTGCTATACTGTAATGAAGTGAGGCAGCAGCGAGTGTTCCAATCAACAGCGGGACAAAGGAGTCGCCGGATGGTCGGTCGGATAGTCACGGGTATCGTCGTCATCCTGGCGGCAATCGCGCTTGTCGCGTGCGACACGGCATCGACGGCTACGCAGACGGACGCCCCGCAGTCGCCGCTCGACTCTCTGCCCAGCTTGGACGAGGTTTCCCGGGAGGCGGAACCCGGACTTTACACCCAGGCGTTCGTGGCGGAGGCGATACGGCGCTATGACGCCGAGGGGCGTGAAGCCACCCTCGCGTATTACAACTCCCCGGAGAGCGTGGACGGCGAATGGTACCTCTTCATCATCGGTGAGGACGCCCAGGTAATCGCGCACTCCGCCATACCGGAAAACGTCGGCCTGTTCGTCAAAGAGCCGCTGGGGATCGACGCCGACGGCTTTAACTTCGGCGCCGCAATGCTGGCCGCCACCGAGCAGGGAAGCTGGGTGAGCTACGTCTACGAAAATCCGGCCAGAGGCGGCTTCCTGGAAACCAAACACGCGTGGGTGATCAAACACGACGGCTTGATCTTCGCCTCCGGCTGGTACCAGGTAGACCGCTACGACGCACCGCCACAGCAGCGACCGCCGACCGACCCGAATAAGGTGATTGCGTAGGGGACTGACTTGGTCTGCGCTCGCAGCCGTCTCGCTCCAGAGGTTTCCGGGCGCTACGTCATCGCGGTGACGATGAGGAGAAGCAGCGCGGCTAGCGGCATGAACCGGACTACGTGGACTATGCCGTATGGCGAAATTCGCACTGGCCCCAGGCGCCATTCCCCGGCCGTCATTTCCTGCACCAAGTCTGACTTTGGCAGCTTCCAGGCGATAATTGCCGCGCCGGCAATGCCTACCACCACGACTATGCCCGAACCGGAGAATTGATCCAGCCAGTCGAGCACGGGCTTGCCGCCCAGGGAAAGCGCAACTGGCGTAAAGCTCAACGCCGAGGGTATCCCCAGGACGAGGGTGACTCCCGTCGTGAGTAGGGCAGCGGTGGTATTGGACAGGCGAAACTCATCGCGTAAAGGCGCCATGGCCACCATGAGGGCGCTATAGCACGAGCTAAAGGCCGCCACGAAGAGAAGCCCGAAGAACGCCGCAGCGAGGAATCTCCCGCCAGCCAGGTCGTCGAAGATCCTGGGAAAGGCCGTGAAGGAGAGCTGACTGCCGGTGTCCGGCGCCATCCCGAAGGTATAGACAATGGAGAACACCACGACGCCGGCGGTGAGTGAAATAGCCGAATTCGCCAGGGCGACGGCGGTGGAAGAGGCGACGATGTTGACGTTCTTGGGCACGTAGCTGCCGTAAGTGATGAGCACGCCCGTGCCGACGCCGAGGGAATAGAAGGCCTGTCCTGCTGCCATCTGCCAGGTCCTCGGCTCCAGGAAGAGGTCCCAGTCGAAAGAGAGATAGAAGGCCCGTGCCTCGGGCCCGCCGGGGAGGGTCTGGCCATACACTGCCAGGATTCCCACCATCAGAACCAATACCGGCAGCAGGAACTTACCCAGGCGCTCCACGCTGCCGACACCTTGCCGGAGCACCAGGAAGACCAACCCGCCAACGAGCAGGAAGTACCAAAGCGAATTGTAACCGGCGGTAAAGTCGGCGAAGGGCCGGAGGTTGAAGCGGAGAGAGTCGACGAAGTACCCCAGCGTCCAGCCCGTGACGACGAAGTAATAACTCATCACCAGGACAGCCATCGCCACCACGAACCAACCGAACCACTTGCCGCCGCGCGCGCTTATCCGTTGGAACACGCCCACCGGGCCGCGGTCGATGAGACTCCCGGCGCTGGATTCGAGAATGAAGAGCGGCAGTCCAACGGCAAGAATGCACACGCCATAGGCGACAATGAATGTGCCGCCGCCATTTTCGCCCACCATATAGGGGAAGCGCCAGAGATTTCCCAATCCGATGACGCTCGCGATGGACGCAATGACGAAAGCGCGTTGGGAGGTCCACGCCGGGCGGGCCGGTAGTTGCGGCCCCGCACCGGCTCTAGTTTCCACGGTCCTGATCCTGCAGGGGCGCATCGGCGGCGGTCGCGCCGGTGGGCGGCGTTTCCCGGTCGAAGTCCCGGTCAAACTCCTGCACGGACTGTGCCATCTCTGTCAACCGCTGTTCAACCCTGGCGTGCACCGTGCCGTCCGGGTAGCCGCCCTCTTGCTGCCACTCGCCCGCCGGCACGCCGGTGAGAACTTCGATCCCCTCATCCACTGTTGCCACGCCGTAAATGTGGAACTGTCCCGCGGCAACTGCCACCACCACCTCGTCGTTGAGAACGACGTGCTTCAGGTTGTCCCGCGGCACGATAACGCCCTGGCGGTTGGTCAGCCCCTTGGACTTGCAGACCGCGAAGAATCCCTCTATCTTCTGGGTCGCGCCGCCAATGGCTTGGACGTCGCCGTACTGATTTACAGCGCCGGTGACGCCAATGCCCTGCGCCAGCGGGAGCCCGGAGATAGCTGAGAGTAGGGCATAGAGTTCCGTAGACGAGGCACTGTCGCCGTCCACCCCGCTATAGCTTTGCTCGAAGCTGATGCTGGCCCGCAGCGACAGGGGTTTGTCGTAGCCGTATTTGCCTTGCAGGTATCCTGCGAGAGTCATGAAGCCCTTGTCGTGGATCTTGCCGCTCAGCTTGGTCTCGCGTTCGATATTTACAAGCTGTCCCCGTCCCAAGGCAACCCGGGCCGTGATGCGGCTTGGCTTCCCAAAAGAGAAGTCGCCCAGTGAAATGACCGCCAAACCATTGACTTGCCCTACCGCTTCCCCATCGGTGGAGATGCGGATGACGCCCTCCCGTATCAACTCTTGCATGCGGTCCTCGGTGAGGCTCGAGCGGTACCGGCGCTGCTCGACGGCTTGCTTCACGTGCTCGCCGGTGACGGTGTCCGCTTGGGAGACACCCGCCCAGTAATTGGCTTCGGTAACCGTGTCTGCTACGTCCATGAGCCGAGTCGTGAGTTTTTCGCGGTGCTGCGCCAACCGGCTGGAATGGTCGATGACGCGGGCCACTGCCGTTTTGTGAAACGGGCGCAAGCCTGCTTCATGGCGCCGCCCGGAGATGTATGCGGCGTACTTGGCGATGTTCTCAGGCGTTCGCTCCATCAGAGTGTCGAAATCCGCGGTTACCTTGAAATACCGCTGGAAGTCTTCGTCAAGCGCTTGAAGCAGCATGAGAACGTCCGGCGTGCCTACGATGATGATCTTGGCGTCGACGGGGATTGGCATTGGCCGCAGCGTGGATGAGGGGAGCGGGCTGTACTGCTCTCCCATGTTCTCGATGCAAATTTCTCTGCTGTGGAGTGTGCGCTTCAGGGTTTGCCAGGAAAGCGGGCTCGTTAGCAGATCGCGCGCTTGCACGATGAGATAGCCGCCGTTGGCCCTATGGATGGCGCCGCACCTGATCATCATGTGGTTGGTGTTCAGTGTGCCCAATCGCGCCTGATAGTCAATGCGTCCAAAGAGATTGTAGTAGGTGGGATTGTGCTCGAAGACGATAGGAGCGCTGGCGCAACGCGTGTTGTCGACCAGATTGTTGACCCGGTAGCGAATGAAGGCTTCTTCATCCGTGGCCGGCTGACCGGATGATCCCGGCGTCGGCTCCTTTGGCTTGAGGTGATCGTGACGCTCTACCATGTCGGCTTCGACCTGGTCCAAGTAGGTGACAATCTCGGGGAAATCCTTGTACTCCTCCTGCAGTTCGTCGATTATGGGTGTCAGGGTGAAGCGGACAATTTCCTTATCGACATTGCGCGTCTCTTCCATGGCTGCCTTGCCGAGCCGGCGAATATCGGCCAGCGTGCGGTTGATAACGGACTGTAACTGGCTGGCGCGTTGTTGCAGTGCTAGACGTTCGGTTTCGGATAGAGCGGCATACTCCTCTTGAGACAGCGGCCTGCCATCCTTGGCCGGCAGCGGCGTGACGCCCGCGGGAGTGGACCCGAGCAGAAAGCCGACTGCGGCTGCGGCCTTCTCCATAGCCGCAGTCTTCTCCTGGCGTTGCGTCTGCAGGCCCTGCATGGCGGCATCCACACGTTGAGAATACTCGTCGCTCTCGAACACCCGCGGCACGTCCCGGCGTACGGTATCGATCAGTTCGTCCATGTCGGCCGCTAGAGCCTGCATCCGGCCGCACGGCAGGCTGATGGGCACGGGTTGAGAGGGGTCTTGGAAGTTGTGCACGTATCCCCAGTCGGGAGGGATGGGACTGCGCAGCGCTAGCCGCTCGACGTGACCCCGCAGGATGGTGTTTCTGCCTGTGCCGGGGAGTCCAGAGATGAAGAGGTTGAAACCGGGGTCTTCTATCGCCAGCGCCAACTCCAAAGCGCTCACCGCCCGCTCCTGCCCAATCATCTCTGCCAGCGGCGCAACTTCATCGGTAGTCTCGAACCCAAGACTGTCCGGGTCGCACCGGCTGTCCAGCAAGCTGGCGGGAATCTTAAAGCGTTCAGCGCTCATGGTGACGCTCCTGTACTGGTGGCGTGATCCTGGCTGCTACTCCTGCGTTGCGGCTGGTAGGGGCCGGTGCATTGCCACAGGCGAATCCTGGAGAGTGCGCCCGGGTTGCCGGCTCAGCCTTGTCCTAGCAACATGACTGTGTGGGAGTGGGGAGCAAGGGTGCCGGCGAATGCAGCCAAACCTAGTTTCGTTAGCAGTGCGGCGCTTCATCGATGCGCTCCTCTTATGTCTATGATAGCCTATCGTAAAGTGGCGTGGACCTCTTGCGAGACCGTTTTGTCGCGCGCCGGTGTGCACCCCGGCGAAGAGGTCACCGCGCTCGCCGCAGCGATGAAGAGGCCCGGCAGGAGCTGTCGCCGTTTCGCTTACGGCTTTGAGCCGCCGTAAGCGGAACGTACGCGGCTGCTGGCGCATTGCCTCTGCGGAAAGGGCCTTGGCATCACGTTCAGGCAAGCGGAGCCGGGATCTTTGAAAGCGAAGGGCGGGATGGACGCTCTCGATCGGGGTGGCCGCTTGCTTTGTGTCGCTGCGAACGAGTTCGATCCTAAAGAGTTTGCCTTCAGGTGGTCATCGGAATTCATACTTAGGACACAAAGCCGAGCAATTCGCGAATTGGAGTGAGCACCATGGCTGGCAAAACATCCAAGAAGGCTAAGGAAGCCGCCAGGAAGCCGCTACCCAGGTCTGCGGACGGCGAGGTGGCGCTGCTCTCCGGCGGTAATCCGCAGATTGCGAAGGCCGACGGCGATGCCCCCGTGCAGAAGTACATCAAATATATGCCGGGGTGGAAGAGCGATTTGGGTCGCCGCCTTGACGCCCTCGTCGAGCGCGAGGTGCCCAACGTGCAGAAGTGCGTGCGCTGGAATTCGCCCTTCTATGGCGTGGCAGGCATGGGCTGGTTCATGAATGTCCACGTCTTCACCCGCTACGTGAAGGTGACTTTTCTCAAAGGAGCGCGAATGGCGTCCCAGCCACCAAGCTCCGGCAAAGACCCGGACGCGCGCTGGTGCGATATCTACGAGGGTGAGTTCGACGAGGAGCAGATGGCGGAATGGGTCCGACAGGCGGCAGCCATCCCCGGCTGGGACCTGCGGTGACCACCCGTGACTTGCACTGGATATGTGATGGCGGATATACACCAAGCGGATTATGGATAGTCAACGAGGGTGGATCTAACGATGTATATGCCATTGCACATGTCATTCCGAACGGAGCGCAGCGGAGTGAGGAATCTAGGGTGCTGGGGCTACAGACTGCGTAGAGCATGGCACTAGATTCCTCGCTGCGCTCGGAATGACATAAATTGTCAACGCTGTTAAGTGTGCAGAAGATTCTGTCAACGAATCACTCAATATTTACAGGAATGGCAGGATGTGTAAGGGTCACTTCTGGGTATATAGGATTCAGCTCTAGTCTTGCTGGAGAGGCGCGGTATCAACAGTGAATTCCAAATCAGCCACGACATTTGAGCCCTTTCGCGATCAGCTTGAAACGGCGTTCGTGCAGTTTGCGCAGCGGCCAGCTTTGACGTATCAGGATGCGACGTGGACGTATGCCGAGCTGGATGCGCGCACCCGCGCGGCGGCGGCGCATTTGCGGGCAAAGGGCTTGCGGGCAGGCGAGCGGGTGATTCTCTACACGGCGGACAAGCGCGCGCTGTTGTTGGCGCACTTGGGCGCGATCCGGGCGGGCGGCGTCTCGCTGCCGTTGAATGCAAAGTTTACGCCCCGCGAGATGGAGTACTACGCCCGGGATAGCGGCGCGGCGTTGGCGGTGGGTGGCGACGCCGAACAGCCGGTGTTGCAGGCGCTGGCAGCAGATGAAGCGACGCCGCTGCGGGGAGTCTTGCATGCCGACGAGTTTCTCAATCTCGCGCCACAACCCACGGCCTCGTTGCCGGATTCCACCGCACAGGACTGGGCGCTCCTGCTCTACTCCTCCGGCACCACCGGCCAGCCGAAAGGCGTGGTGCACACCCATGCCAATCTTGGCGCGGCGGTGCGGTCGCTGGCCGACTGCTGGGCGTTTGCGCCCGACGACGTGCTTGTGAACGTGCTGCCCTTCTTCCACATTCACGGCATTTCGTTTGCCAGCCACGTGAACTTTCTCACCGGCGCGCACATGCTCATGGCCGACCAGTTCCACCCCATCCGCACCCTGGACCTCATCGACCGCGCCACGATCTTCATGGCCATTCCGCCCATGTACTACCAGTTTCTCGGGCGGCCGGAATTCCGCGCACACGCGGAGAAGTGGTCGCACGTGCGGCTCTTCACGTGCGGTTCCGCGCCCATTCGTCCTGAAGTGCTGCCGGAATTGGAAGGCATTTTGCAGAGCCCACTTATCAATCGCTATGGCATGACCGAAAGCCACGTCATCGCCAGCCTGCCTATCAATACGCCCAGCGTGCAAGGCTCGGTGGGACTGCCGCTGGACGGCGTCGAGATGACCATGCTCGAGGACGGCTCCACCACCAAGGACGGCCACGCCGTGGGCGAGGTGCACGTGAAAGGTCCGGTGATCTTCGACCACTACCTTAACCGACCGGAAGCCACCGCTGAGGCGTTCGCCCACGAAGGCTACTTTGCCACCGGCGACCTCGGTTTCTTAAATCCCGATGGGTACTTGACTCTCATCGGGAGAAAAGTCGACCTCATCATCACCAAGGGCTTCAACGTCTACCCGCCTATGGTCGAACGCGTGCTCAACGATTGCCCCGGCGTGAAGGAATCCGCGGTGTTCGGCCTGCCCGACGACCTGCGCGGCGAAAAGGTGGTGGCCGTAGTAGTGAAAGATCCCGCCGCCGACTTAGAGGCCACGCCCCGCAATATCCGCGACTTCTGCCGCGAGCGCGCCGTGGACTACCAGGTGCCGTCCGACGTCTACTTCTTGGACGAACTCCCCCGCAACACCATGGGCAAAGTGCTGAAACGGGAGCTCCGCGACGGCCTGCTGGCAGAAGCCGGCGACTGAGGGTCACCTCTCGTTGCGTATTTCGTGGCTGTGCGGCGATTCTGGCTGACGGGCAAAGACTAGATGCTGTCCCGATAGCCACGATAGCATCGCGAGACAACCGAATTCGTCATTTGTTTGTGATTAAGGGCGGCCTATTGAGCGAAGGTGAGAGTGTAACGCGAGGGGCGCGTCGTCCGTCATTCCCGCGAAAGCGGGAATCCATCTTTTCTTAGGTGACCCAAGGACTCCTGTACTGTGTCCTACCGTGGAGGTATTCCAACTGCTCCCCGCACCCTGTACTCCGGCTTGCGCCGGAGTAACGGTATGACTCCGTTCCCAATGACAGACTCCAGGCAAGACATGCCTGATGACCATCGTGATTGCGAGACATACAGATTTGGGCGAAAGTTCCACAGGTGTGCGGGGGATTGCACCTAGCCTCCCAATTCAGTTAAGCGAGGATCTTAATTCACCTTCCTTCGCTCTTGGATGTCTATGCGGGCTGCACTAAAGAAATGCCCATGCAATTGGGTATGGAGTTCTCGCCGCACCGAAGATGGATTCCCGCTTTCGCGGGAATGACGGATTGAACCGCCAAGTGGGAACAGCCATTCGTAGCGCGGGGGCTTGTCCCCCGCTCTTTGTTTCAGACGTGAGGCGAGGTCGTCAAACGACCCACCCTCTACCCCCTGCCGCCAATGCAGGCTACACTAGAAAGGTGGCCTTGCGGCGGTATTGTGGACGCAGCGGCCACGGAAGATAGTTTGCCGCGATGAATCGACCGAGGTTAAGGTACTGAGCGGCAACTACGCGCCTGAGGATGGATTCCCGATTTCGCGGGAATGACGGATTGACCAATACACGATCGCGAAGACTGGAACCACGTAACTGGCTTTCTAACTGATACCATGAACCCCAAAACCCTCGAACTCCTCGAATTTCCCAAAATACGCGCCCAGCTCGTGGAGCAGGCGCACTTTTCCGCCAGCAAGGCGTTGGCGGAAGAACTCACACCCGATACTGAGCCGGATGCGGTGGAGCGTCTTCTCACGGAGACCGCAGAGGGGCGCGAGTTGTTGCGCCTGCATCCAAACTTCACCATCGGCCCGGCTCACGACGTGCGCAGTCTCGCGGACTACGCCGCTCGCGGCGGTGTGTTGGATGCGTCAGCGCTGCTGGCGGTATCCGACACGGTGCGCAGCGGCCGCATGACGCGGGACATGCTCGTGCGGCGCACCGAGGCGTTTCCGTTGCTCAGTCAACTGGCACGGCAGATCATGAAGTGCGACCCTTTGCAGGGCGCCATCGAGCAGGCCATCGGGCCGGATGCGGATGTGCTCGATAGTGCCAGTCCCTTGCTGCGCTCACTGCGCCTCGAGGTGCGGGCAGTCCACAACCAACTGCTCGATCGCATGCAAGTCCTGGTGCGCACGCCGGAGTATCTCACCTACCTGCAGGACCCGATCGTCACGCTGCGGTCGGACCGGTACGTCCTGCCCGTGAAAGCCGAGTTTCGCAGCCGCGTGAAGGGCATTGTGCATGACGAGTCCGCCAGCGGTGCGACCGTATTTGTGGAGCCGCTGGACGTGGTGGAGATCAACAACCGCTGGCGCAGTGCCCAGCGCGAGGAGCAGCGGGAGGTGGACCGCATCCTGCGCGCCCTTTCCACCGAGGTTGGGGTCTACCAGCAGGAACTCAGCGACAACGTCGGGACACTCGCCGCCATCGACATCATCCTGGCCAAGGCGCGTTACGCGGAGACGATCAAGGCCGAGCAGCCGACAGTTGTTAGCGGCTACAACTTTTCGTTCCGCAAGGCCAAGCATCCGCTGCTAACCGGCGAGGTGGTGCCCATCGATGTCTATTTGGGCCAAGACCCCCACCGGGAACGGGCGCAACCGTTCTATGTGCTCGTCATCACCGGGCCGAACACCGGCGGCAAGACCGTGGCGCTCAAGACTGTCGGGCTGCTCACACTCATGGGGCAGTGCGGGCTACATCTACCGGCGGCAATCGGCTCACGGCTGGCGGTGTTTGATCACGTGCACGCCGACATCGGCGACGAACAAAGCATTGAGCAGAGTCTCTCCACCTTTTCGTCGCACCTCTCGAAGATCATCCCCATCCTCGACGAGGCAGACGAGCGCTCGCTTGTGCTCTTTGACGAGCTCGGCGCGGGCACCGATCCCCAGGAAGGCTCGGCGTTGGCCCAGGCGATTCTCTTGTTTCTGCGAGACAAACACGTTCCCACCGTGGCCACGAGCCACTTCTCCGCGGTGAAGGCACTGGCGCACGTGGAAGAATCGATGCAGAACGCCAGCGTAGAGTTTGACGTGGAGCAATTGGCGCCTACCTACGTGCTCTCTATCGGCACTCCCGGCACGAGCCATGCGCTCCAAATTGCCGGACGGCTGGGTCTCAATCCCGCGATCGCCGCGGAAGCCGAGGCGCGGTACAGTCCGACCGAACAGGCGGTTGACGCGTTGATGGTCTCCCTGCGCGACGAGACGGAGCAACTCAAGGCCGAACGGGAGCACCTGGCCCAGGACCGCACATCAGTGGAAGAACAGCGCGACGCCCTGGCCGCCCGCGTGCGGGAGATGGAGCAAGAAATCGCGGAGCAGAGAGTCGCCGCTCGGAACGAGGCCACCCGGGAAGCGGGAGAACTGCTGCAACAGATTGAAGCGCTGGTGCGGCAGGCGAAGGTGTTCGCCGCGCCGATGGACACCAACCGCAAGCTCCTGGAGCACGCCGCGGCGCAGGCCCGCGAGCGCCAGCGAGAGATGCGGACGGAAGCGCGGGCGAGGCTCGCGGCACCGGAACCGCAAGCGCTCGCGGTGGGAGATGCCGTGCGTGTGCGCGGGTGGGAAATGCCCGGCGAGGTGCTCGCTGCGCCCGATGCACGCGACCTGGTGGCTGTGCAGGTAGGTCAGATCAAGACCCGGGTCCCTCTGGACGAGATTACGGCGGTCGAGTGCCAGCAACACGCTGCCGAGCTGCCAGCGCAGCAACGTTCTACCGCTCCCGCCGCGCCGGTGGTACCGATTGAAATAGACATCCGCGGCAATCGTGCCGAGGAAAGCGTGGGCAACGTTGACCGCTATCTCGACCAAGCGCTCCACGGTGGGCTAAAGTCCGTGCGCATCATCCACGGCAAGGGCACCGGCGCGTTGCGTACGGCGATTCACGAGATGCTGCGCGGCCATCCCCTGGTGCGCAAGTTTCGCACCGCCCCAGCGCGCGAAGGCGGGGATGGGGCTACCGTCGTGGAATTGGCGCAATAGGTTTTCCGGCAGGCAACTCTCATCTGGAGCTGCCGCCGATTACAGGGGCCGTACCCGGGCGCTGAACACCTTGCCAAAGTAAGAATCCACCCTCGACCCCAGAAGCGGGGGACAAGCCCCCGCGCTACGGCGAGATGTCGAAGCGAAATGGTGTACCGCAAACACGGCGTAATGGGCAGTCGCACGCACTGCGCACCTTGCCCAAGTAAGAATCTACCTTCGGCCCCAGAGGCGGGGGACAAGCCCCCGCGCTACGGGTTGCTGTCGCAGCGCGATTGTACGCCGCAAACATGCTCTAGCTACAATCTAGGAGCTTGAACAGCAAATCCGTTCATCCTTCGACAGGCTCAGGACGAACGGATTCTGGAACTTCCGGCAGGCAGCAGTAGAGAGGGTGGAGGAGGGAACCCGGAGGGGTAGGCTACTGCACGAAGATTTCGAAATTCACGTCTTCATCGCGGCCGAGCAGACGTTGCGCAGTGCGCCGCAGATAGGTCACGCTCTCATGCCCGAGCAGCGTGCCAATGACCGACCCCAGGAGCAAGCCGCATAGCGCTCCCAGCGCAACACCCCAAACGAACTGGCCTTCTTCTGCGAGTTTCATTTTCATCATCGTACCGTCCCCCTTTACGCCGGAGCGGGAAGACCTGGCAGCCGCGTGTTACTTCTCGACCCTTGTCGTGCGCGCTTACCTGCACGCGGAACTACTGCACACGAAGAATGGTCGTCGCTTGCGACCAGAGGCGCTCCAGATGGTAGTACTCGCGCATGTCGCTCGAAAAGACGTGAACCATCACGTCGCCATAATCGAGCACCACCCAGCCGCCTTCACCCTTGCCTTCGCTGCGTAACGGAGACTCGCCGTGCGCGTCCAGGTCTCGCTCAATATGCTCCACGATTGCGCGCAATTGCGGCGTCGATTCCGCCGAACACAGCACAAAGAAGTCGGCCACAACAGTCTGACGCCGAATGTCGAGCAGCGCAATATCCGCGCCCCCGTGTTCGGCCATAATATCGACTGCAAGCTTTGCCTTCTCTAAGCCTTCCATCGGCATAATTATAGCACACCCCCCTGGCGCCGGAAGCACCGGCTGCCCATTTCTTAGGTTATTCCAAGCCCAACAGTTCGTGACACAGGCAACCGCCGGTGAGACTTCGCGCCCATTGTCACTGTGCCTGCGGGCGTCATTTGAAGGCGCAAGAGTGCGAATTCACGCTTGTCGCCAAGGTCATGTCTCCGAGTCTACGCCGTGTGGCCGGTAGAGATTGTGCGCCTCGATGTACTCGACCACTTGGGGTGGTGTCAAGTGGCGAATAGCCTTGCCCTGAGCCACCCGCTCCCTGATGTCGCTCGCGGAAATGTCGACAGCCGGCATTTCCTGGAAAGTGATGCGTGCGCGTGCTGCCGGCGAGAGTTGCGCCAAGGCGGCTTCCGTCGCACAACCTGCTCCAGGTCGGGTGAAAGCAACGAGCGGGACCGCCTGAAGGAGTTGCTCCGGCGCCCGCCATTGCGGCAGCTCGGCAAGTTGGTCGGCGCCTATGAGAAAGACAAAGCAATCAGCTGGCGACCCGCGCTGGAGCGCCGCCACGGTTTCCACCGCAAAGCTTGGTGCAGGTCGCTCAACGTCGATGGTAGAGAGCGCAAATGCGGGGCAATCGGCAATAGCCAGGCGCACCATCGCGACCCGGTGGCCGGTGGAGGCACGTGCGGTCGGCTTGAGCGGGGAACGATTGGCCGGTACAAAGAGCACGCGGTCAAGCCGCTGCCGTTGGCGCGCCTCTTTGGCGGCAATCAAGTGGCCGTGGTGTATGGGATCGAACGTGCCGCCGAATATGCCGATGCGCATCGATGGACGTGCCGGTCTAGTGATGTGTAGAAGGCCAGTGCTCACGCCGGCGGCACTGCTGCCGGCGCGAGCATTCTGCCCTTACTTTCAAGCACCGCTACTCGAGAGACGGATGGTCTGGTGGCGTCCCTTATTCGGCGCAGAATGGCAGATCAAGTTGATCGAGGTCGCTGTACTCCACGTTGCGGAGCGCAGCCGGTATGCACCCGGTCAATTGGTTTCCGCTGAGATCGAGCTTCTGGAGCGAGCTGAGGTTGCCCAGCCAGGCAGGGATTGAACCGCTTAGTTGGTTTTCGCCCAAGTCCAGCACCTGCAGATTGACGAGATTGCCAAGCTCAGCCGGAATGCTGCCGGAAAGCTGGTTCTCGTCCAGGTCCAGCCACTCCAGGTTCGTCAAGTTGCCCAGGGTGGAGGGGATGCTTCCCGTAAGCCGGTTCTCGTTCAGGTCCAACTCGCGCAGGCTGATTAGATTGCCCAATTCCGGCGGAATGCTACCGGTGAACTGGTTCTCGTCGATGTCCAGCTCACGCAGATTGGAGAGATTGCCGAGTGTCGCCGGCAACTCGCCCGAGAGCTGGTTATGGCGCATATCCATGGACCGCAGGTTCGACAGATTGCCGAGTTCAGCCGGTATGCTGCCGGTAAGTTGATTGTTCCAGAGGCCGAGTTCTTGCAGGTTGCGGAGCTTGCTCAACTCGACCGGAATGCCGCCTGTAAGCCGGTTGTGGCCCAGGTCCAATACCGTCAAGTTGCCAAGATCACCCAATGCCGCCGGGATTGCGCCGCCCAGGTGGTTGTGGGAGAGATCCAGCTTGCCCAGACTGGAGAGACTACCCAGCGCGGCAGGTATCTCACCGCTCAACTGGTTGTCGCTCAGGTTCAGGATTTCCAGCTTGCCGGGGTTGCTCAGCGAAGCCGGAATGCCGCCCTTTAGCTGGTTGGACGCCAGCGACAAGGATTCCAGATGGAGCAGGTTACCCAACTCTACGGGGATTTCGCCGGTAAGCTTGTTGTTGGCAAGCCTGAATGTCCGGACAAAGGCGAGATTTGCCAATTCCACCGGTATCTCTCCGGTCAGTTGATTGTCGGAGAGATTGAAGTCGCGCAGGTGGACGAGTTGGCCCAGTTCAGCCGGGATGCTGCCGGTGAGTTGGTTGCCGCTGAGCACCAGGTAAGCAATGAACGGGATACCACCCAACTCCGGCGGGATGGGGCCGGTCAGTTGGTTGCCGCCCAGGCCCAGCGCCCAGAGATTCTTCAGGTTGCCCAGTTCCACCGGTATCTCGCCGGTGAGGAAGTTATTGTCCAACCACAAGGCTTCCAGGTTGGTGAGGTTGCCCAACTCAACCGGTATCTCACCGGTCAGGAAGTTGTTGTCGAGGTCTACGTCACTCAGTTCGGTGAGATTTCCCAACTCCGGCGGAATGGAGCCGGTAAGCTGGTTGTTCCAGAGCACCAGGGTGCTCAGGTTGGTGAGGTTGCCGATCTCCGCGGGAATCTCGCCTGTCAGTCGATTGAATGAGATGTGTATGGTGTGCAGCTCAGGGAGCGTGGTCAGTTCGATTGGAAGCTCTCCGGATAGTTGGTTGAAGGAGAGCACGATCGATGTCAGATTAGATAGATTGCCGAACTCCGCCGGAATCTCGCCGGACAGACGGTTGTAATGGAGCGAAAGCGATCGCAGGCTGGAAAGATTCCCCAACTCCACGGGCAATTCTCCGGACAGACCGTTCCGCGAGAGGTTCAATGACCGCAAGCCGGAGAGGTTCCCCAACTCCGCGGGGAGGGCGCCGCTCAGGGAGTTGCGCGAGAAGTTGACCGATTGCAAATGAGTAAGGTCGCCGAGCTCCACGGGCAGCGTGCCGCGCAGTCCGTGTTCGGACAGACTGAGGGAAGTCACCCGCATGATGGAGTTGAGGCCGACGCCGTCCCACTCGCTCACGTCAAGTTCGTCAGCCCAGTTCAGCGCGGTACCGTCACCGACCAGCGCGTCGCGAATGTCCAGAAGCGTGGCGTACTCGTTTTCCGCGCAGTACGGCAAGCCAATCTGTTCGACATCGCCATAGGAGAGGTTGCGGAATTCGTCCGGCAGGCAGCCTGTGAGTTGATTGCCCCGCAATGTGACCCAATCCAGGTTGCTGAGCCCGCCCATTTCCAGGGGAATCTCACCGGTGAGGTGATTGCCGGATAGCCACAGCCGCTCCAGGCCGGTAAGATTGGCCAGCGCAGCCGGGATAGTCCCCCGCAAGTCGAGATCCCTGAGGTCCAGCCGGGTCACCCGCTTGGATTCAGGGTCAACGGTTACCCCGACCCATTCGGCCATGGGAGTTTCCGGCCCCCAATTCAATCCCTCGCCGCCTTCGCCGCGCAGCGCGTTGGCGAGTCCCTCGGTCTGCAGAGTCGCGCAATCATCAGTATCGATTGCTTCAGTGCACGTTTCATAGTCAGCCGCGGTAAACAAGAAGACACCGCTCAGGCAGAGCAGTAGGGCCCACTTGCCTACCGTCAATTGTCGACCGCATAGCCGAAGCGCATGCATGGGATACGAGAGCAGCCGCAGAAACATCATTGTTCTCCTTAGCGACTAGGGGATGTATATCGCGTGTGAACCAGGGTCAGGCGTGGGGGATATGCCGTGATCGTCACCAGCTTAGAAGCGGCGGCGCGATTGCAGCTTGCGCTGCAGCCGGTCGATGAGACTTGGCGTGTTGTCTTTCAGTTCCCGGCCCCGCCACATCGGCGTAGACCGTTGCCGGTTGCCGCGGATGGCAAGAAACAACGCGCCGCCGAAGCAGCACGCGGCGGCAATGCCGAGTAGGGGCGCGGCCAGGGGAAAAGTGAGCCTCAGCAAGTTGCCGAGCACAAGACCGCCAATTCCCAGCAAGAGCAGTGTCCCACTGGGGCCAAATCGATCAAAGATGGAGAAAAAGGCGCGCTGCAGCGACGGAGGCGTGCGGCGAACGCGCTGCTTCTCTGCCGGCACAAAGACTTCAATGCCGTCTAGCAGCCGCCGCACCTCTTGTTCGTCACGTTTGGACATTCTCTGCGGCATAGCGAGTTTTCCTTGAGATTTCCCTACCCATTATTCGGTAATGGGTCTTCTACGTCAATTCTGCCGTGGCTATTTCTCCGTCTGGCTGCGGGCTATGCGGCTGGTAATGTACCACACCGCCAACCACACCAGGCCGCCTATTCCCAGAACGAGCCCCAGGATCAACGCGTTCTCCCACTCCCAGTTGAAAGCGAGACGGATGATGAGCAATGAGGGGACGAGCCAAGCCACGATTTTAAGGCTGCGGGAGAGCCGGGTGCGGAATTCCACCCAGAGCACCAGCGCCAGGACGAGCGCCGTGAGGAGCAGGAAGAGTACCCGCATTATTCACTGTACCCCCGCAGCGTATCGAACGGTCCCGATGGGTACGTGCCGCGCAGCATGCGCAGGGTATCGAGACCTTTTTGCGAATCGCTGGCCAGGCGCTCCGGCAGGGAGTTGGCGACACGCTGCTTGAAAAGCCAGTAAAGGAATTCTTTCCACTCGGTGAGCGTCATGACACCGTTGACCGTGCGTTCCCGTTTTGCATTGAAGTCCTGCAGGAGTTCGTGCTCTTTCTTGCCGTACAACCGGGTGTAGGGACTTTCCGGGTCGCGCGTGTCGCGGGTGAGGCCGTAATTCGTCGCTTTCAGTATCTCATCTTCCACCGCGTGCAGCAGCACCTCTTCAAGGGTGACGCCGTAGAAGTAGTTGAGGTACGAGCGGTACTTCTCCGCACCGAGCAGGTGGGCAAACTCCCTGTCTGAATACGTGAACGGGGGTCGTGCGTAGAAGAAGAGCGCGTCGTACTCCTCCGGCGGCAGGAGGTGCCGCATATCCCAACTGATGCGCTCCATGACGAGCAGCAGATCAAGCGCCTCACCCGCGATCAGGTAGCGAAAGTAGCGTCCGCCATAGCACTCTTCGCCGCGACTCCAGAGATGAACGGACCCCAAGAGCGCCCTATACCAGTGCTGACCCTCTCCCAGCCCTTCCGCAAATGCGCGCACGGCGGGGGTCTGGTCCGTGGTGAGAGCAGAGTCGACCTGTGGTGGTGTAACGACGGTTGGCATCGCAACTGTCCTGAGCAAAGATAAGCGGTTGCCCACACGCCCATTATACTCGTGACGAATAGGGAATGCCTACTATGTTCCTGCCGCATGCTCGTCAATGGGTCTGGGCAGAACGTATAGTCCTACGAAGACCGGCGCCAGCAATCGGCCGCACTCCCGTACTTGCCCCGGGACCGCCGTCTGAGCGGAGCGCCAGACATGGCGATGTGATCGTGTGGAGTGGATTAGGGGTGATTTCAATCTAGTCTTTACTCTGGTTCCTCCCGGTGCACATCCCGGACCGCGATCATGTGCGGCGGGCGGTTGGGGTGAGGCTAGCGAACTTGCTATCATGAAGGGTGGACTCGCCCAGGAGCATCTACCTCGGCACAAGCGACATCCGGCTTTTGAAGAGGTCTCAGCACAAATCTGAGTTGATTACAGGCATCAAGGAGCAGCACAAACGGTGGCGGTCTATCGTCTGGACTATACGAATGCGGGCAGTGCCGCGCAGCGCATCACGGTGAACGGCGATACGGTTGTACACCGCATCCCGCCCGGCGGCAAGAAGTCGGTGCCTATGGAGATTGACGATGCCGTCGTCATCTTGGAGTTGACCGGGGAAGACGGCGCGGCGCCGCTGTTTACCGGCACCGTCATCGGGCAGTCCGGTGGCATCTTCTTGGAGTTGCGTCCCGCCGACGATCCCGCGGCAGATCCCCAACGCATCCGGCTGCAGACCCGCCGCCGCTTGCTGTGAGTTGCCCTCGCTGCTCCGGTCAAAGGAGCCCGGCGCAGCGGCTATCCCGGTGCACGCCCACACTTTAGGACCGGCTGGACCATCTCCCAGAGTGAGCACGAGCGCCTGCCTGCCGCTGTCACGATTGAGTAGTCAATCTTAGTTTTATCCCCCGTTCGCGCCCTGCGGCGTAAGCCGTGCCTGCCGCACCGCTTTCACAAGGAGCAGGCCCAGACCGGAGAGCACTACGACAATTCCGGTGAGTAGGTAGATAGGCCTTGCCCCCATTGCGTCGATCAAGAGGCCGCCCAGCAGCACGGTGGAGGGTGTGAAGGCGACGTTAAAGACGGAGAGATTTGCCGTTACCTTCCCACGCAAGTGGTCGGGAGTTTCCGCTTGCACGAGGCTTTGCATGGGCAATACGCCGGCGGTCAGGAATCCCATCAGGGCGGCGATGGCAAGGACGTGCCACGTCTGTCCCGAGATTGCCAGCAAGCCTACCAGGATGCCCATGGCGGCAAGCGCGAGAGAACTGAGCTTGCCGTCGCCGAGACGTCGCGCCAGCCAAGGCGCCGCCGGCAAGGCAACGAGTATCGCGGCGGACTCAATGGCGCCGAACAGGCCGAATAACTCCGGACCCGCCCCAAGGGCTTGGCGAAAGTACACGGGAAGGAGGGAACCCATTGCCGGAAAGTGAAACGCATTGAGAATCACACCCGCGACAGCCATGGCGCGAATCACGGGGTGTGTGAACATAAACTTGAGCGAAGAGAGTAAGTCCGACGTAGTCTCTCTCAGTACGATCATCAGCTTCTTATAGCCTCCGACTCTTGCGTTCTCCCTGCTCCGCAAGACTGCCTGCGCGGGAGTTCGTATCCTGCTGAGTAAAAGGGCCGCGATACCGTACGCAGCCAGCACGCCGCCGAGCGCACTCAGGCCGCCAGCGGTAGCAAAGAGAAACCCCGCCGCCGCCGTACCGCCTATCCTGATTGCCTGCGTGCCTGCCGCGAGGGCGGCATTGCCGGCAACCAACGCCTCTCTTGGCAGCAGGTTTGGCAGCAGCGCCGCGCGGGCAGGGTAGAAGACCAGACCTGCCGCGGCCAGGAGGAACCCGGCTAGCGCAAAATGCATCGTCTCCAGCGCTGTCAAGCGTGAAACAAGCAGAAGCACCGCCAATACCGCGATGCGCGCCACATGTGACAGTATCATGAGGTGCTTGCGATTCAGCCGGTCGGCCAGTACACCTGCGAGCGGGGCCAAGACGATGACCGGTATTACGGTAGCGGCACCGGTGATACCCACTGCTGTCGCGGTTCCAATCTCTTGAAGAACAAGCCACGGTAAGGCAAGCCAGTAGACGGCATCGCCAAGGCCGCTGACGACCTGGGCCAGGAGTATGTACCGAAAGTCGCGGTATGCGATAACGGCGAGGATCTCCGTGCGTCGGAAGTGTATGAAATGCGGAAAGTTCATGTTTCAGCTTTGGGCCGGTCGGGTGACGTGCAGCGTACATGGGGATTCTCCCATGCTCGCACAGAAGATCATGCGAGGCTATGGGTGCCTGTGCAAATCACAGCGACTAGGAGGGGATTTGGACTCCGGCCGCTGTCCGCTCGGTCGAGTGAGACTAACAGCCTCTAGGCGCGGCAAGGGGAGTCCGTGTGCTTTAACAGGCGATTACGTCCGGCAGCTCGGCGACACTCGCGATGACGGCCCGACAGGAGTAGGCGTCAAATGCCGCCTGCGGAGTTACGCCGGAAGTCGCGGCGATGAATGCCGTGCCGGCGCTTTGCGCGGTCTTGGCATCGGTGACGCTGTCGCCAACGTAGCAGGTTGTTGGCGGCACGCTTCCCAGCGCTGCCATTCCCGTAAACAGTCCTTCCGGATCGGGCTTGGCTGCGATGACATCTTCCCTACCGACAATCACGTCGAATGCCGCGCGCAAGTCCTCCCGTTCCAATACTTGCTCGATGCGGTAGCGGAACTTCGAAGAGACCACCCCCAGCGCAAGCCCGTGCCGCCTCAGGGTCTGAAGCGCAGCCGCTACGCCCGGCAAGATCACGGTGCGGTCCGCCATAACGGCGTCCGCTTCTTGGATGAAGAGACGGTCGAACGTCTCACTGGCAGCCGCAAACCGGTCAACCGGGACACTCGCCCCGGCAAGTTGGACAAAGGTCTCCTTAAGCGATAGTCCGATGGTCCGGCGAATGGCTTCGGGCTCCGCCGTGGGCAATCCAAGGGCTTGCAAGGCAGAATTCGCGCAGACAATCACGGCGGGCGAGGAATCCGCCAGCGTGTAGTCGAAGTCGAAGAGAATCGTTTGTGGTTTGGTCGGACTCACCAGTCTCATACAGTTCCGGCATCCAGCGTGCTGCCTACACGACTCATAGCAGCAATCTGCAATACATAGTAAGGCCGGTTCAAGTCGGCAAGTGGGTCTGTCAACGGCTGGCTACGATGCGGGCGTGGGCGTAGCCTGCACGGACTGGAGCTGCATGCGAATGGCGTCGTGAGTGTCGGCGGCGGCCTGGCTGGCGGAGGACTGACCGGTGAGGACGGGAAAAACGAGCGAAGCGAGGATGACAAAGGCGAGCCATTCCGGCGCGTCGGCGTCGATGTACTGGCTCTGCTCCATGCTCTCGACCAACACTGTCGAATCATTGACCGTAAGCGTTTGGTGCACGGCACGGAGCGTTTCCGCGCTCGTGCGTTTTGCCGGCATACTGAGGACCAAACTGGCCGCCGTTGTCAGGGGTTCCAACAGCTCGTAGGCCGCATCCGCGTAGTTACTCTCTTCCGCTACGCCGGCCATGTGTTCCGCCATTCCCCATGTTGCCGCAGCGTCGCCGCGCGGCATCTCGACGAGTTCCAGCGAGGCACGGCCGGCGCCGCGCCAGTATACCTCGGCGTTGACCATGCCGCCCATCATGGCGATTTGACCCGAGAGAATCATGTCCCGCGCCTTATCCGTAAGGCTGATGGTGAGGTTGTTCGTGCCGTAATCGACAATATTGAGCGGAGGCGCGACCTCGTGGTGCAGAATCAGATTTGCTTGAAACTGCAGGGCCTCGATAACGCCGTCGTGTGTAACGTCCCAATTGCGGTCTTGAAAGAGCGTGCTGCCTTCTTGCCACGCCATGGCGAAGAACGGTGGGATCAAGGGCGCTTGCAACGCACCCCAAACACGGATCGTGGCTGCAGGGTCATTGAGGGACTGCGCCAGAGTCAAGAATTCCTGCCAACTCCAATTGTCTGCCGGCAGGGGCGTATTCGACGAAGCAAATAGCGCCGGATTGTACATCAATGTACAAACCGACGCCGCAAGCGGGAGAGCGTGCGGCGTGCCGCGGAAGGACCCGCTGCTAAGAATATGCGGCCAATAGCTGTCGGTAGAGAAGTCGATGTCTCGCCGTGTAAACTCCGATAGGTCGCGCGTTACCGCCTGTTCCGCCAGTGTGGGCAGCGCGAACTGGTCCATCCACACAAGATCGGGTCGCGTGCCGGTGGCTACCAGGGCGGTGACGGCCTCGGAATAGGTCTGGCCGCCGGTAGGACGCAGGGGGACCGGCTTGACCGTATGCTGTCCGGCGAAGGTCTCCTCCTCCAGCACTGAACTCATTTCTCGCGTCGCGCTGCCGGAGGCATCGGGCATGAGCAGCGTAAGTGTCGTTGGAACGGAAGCGGGCGTCGCAGACGTCGCGCCGGTCACATCCGATTCCTCGTCATCGGATGAGAACGGACCGCAGGCGGCTACAACGACAGGAATAAAGGTTGCAGCCAGAAGCAGGCGTCGTCGCGTCATGGCAGGGCTTCTCTCGAGGATTCTGGAGCGGCGTGGGACAAGACTGAAGACCCATTGAGATCAACGAAGCTCGCGCGAAACCAATCTCGCGCGCCACCACTCTCAAACATAGACGGGGACATCTTTCGTCTTACTCTACGTTCGTGCCGACGACGCCACGCACCGCAGGCTGTTGCCACCTTTTAGGATGCTACACAAAGCTGGGAAATTCCTGAGATTCTTCTGCCCGGGCCGAATATGTCGGCACTCCCCGTGTGCCGGCCGGACTCCCACCGCAAACCGGGTTCACCACAGGCGACCTCTTGTACCATAGCGGCGCCCTCGATGCCCTAGCAAGAATCCTAGCACGTTGATGGCTGCCCGTGAGGCGATTCGGCGGCATTCAGACCTCTCGGGCGGCAATGTCTTTGCGAAAGTAGGCGTCTTCAAACGTGACGCGCTGAATATTGTCGTATGCGCGGGCGCGAGCCGCGGGCACGTTGGCGGCTTGGCCGACCGTCATGAGCACCCGGCCGCCCGCGGTAACAACAGTATCGTCAACGAAATCTGTCCCTGCGTGAAAGAGCAACACGTCGTCATCCAGCGCATCGAGACCCGCTATGGGATAGCCGGTGGTGTAGGCACCGGGATAACCGCCTGAGGTGGCCACCACGCCGCACGTGGCGGCGGGATCCCAGGTTACGTCTGCTTCCGCCAGCCGCCCGTCCACCGCTGCCTGAAACACTGCTACAAGATCAGCCTGTAGGCGCGGCAGGATGAGTTGCGCCTCGGGATCGCCGAGGCGCACGTTGAATTCCACGATGCGCGGGCCGTTGTTGGTGAGCATGAGCTGCCCGTAGAGCACGCCGACGTACGGGTGCCCTTCCCGCGCCATGAGTGTGACGGTGCGCTCCATGATCTCGTGGTGAATGTAGTCCAGAGTTTCCGGATCCACGAACGGCGCCGGAGAATAGCCCCCCATGCCGCCGGTGTTGGGACCTGCATCGCCGTCATAGGCGCGTTTATAGTCGCAGGCGGTGACGAGCGGCGTGATGTGGGCGCCGTCGGCGAAGGCGAAGACCGAAATCTCCGTACCCCGCAGGCACTGTTCGATGATTATGCGGTCGCCGGATGCGCCGAACGCGCGGTCTGACATGATGGTGTCGAGCGCTTGCAGCGCTTCATCACGGGTGGCGCACACGAAGACGCCTTTGCCGGCGGTCAAGCCATCGGGCTTGAGCACAACCGGCAGTGTCGCCTGCTCCAGGTAGGCGGCCGCTCCGTCATGCTCCGAGAAGACGGCATACGCGGCGGTGGGCAGACCGTGCCGCTGCATGAAGTCCTTGGACCAGACCTTGCTCCACTCGAGCTTCGCCGCCGCTTGCGTGGGACCGAACGCCGCCTGCCCGCTCGTCTGCAAGGCGTCCACCGCGCCAAGCGCAAGGGGGTCGTCCTGGGCGACTATCGTGAGGTCGATGGCGTTCCCCTGCACCCACGCGACCAAGCCGTCAATATCGGTTGCTTGGATTGGTACGTTTTGGCCCAGCGTCGCCGTGCCGGCATTGCCCGGCGCGACGAAGAGCGTCGGCTTGAGTGGGCTCTGCGCGCACTTCCACGCGATCGCGTGCTCGCGTCCGCCGCCGCCGACAATCAGAATGCGCATCGGTCGGTTACTCCAACGCTATCAGTCCTGCGCGAAAGTCGATGGTCAGCCGCGTATCTCGCAAGAAATCCAGGCCCAACACGCCGTCTATGGCGGCGCGCGATGGCAGCGTGTGGCAGAGAATGCGCATGTTAGTCGCCGCTTTCCCAAGCGCCTCGATCTTTTCCACACGCAGCAAGGGAACGGAGAGTGCGCCACTGCCGGTCGTGATGCGCGCCAATTCTCCCAGCGCCGCAAGATCGTATCCCAGGGATTGGGCTACTTCTCTGCTCACAATCGTCCGCGTTGCGCCGGTATCGAGAACGAGATCGACGGTCTCACGATCGTCACGGCCATGGATCAGGGCCGGAACGATGATCAGATTACCGCGTGGGTCAAACGGAAAGCTCATATGAGGAATTCGACATCATCCGGCAATGCTCCAAAGCGATGCACGGCGAATTCTCGGGGCGCGCGGCCCGACTCCTGCAATTGCCACAGCGCCTCATAGACGGCGATCCGGTCCTCGTCGTGCGCGAGCACAACGCCGCGTATCACCTCATTCATGGGGGTGAGTTCGGGCTCGCCTATCAGCACCCATTCCCCGTCGAACGCCACTTCCATCTCGGCATAGGTCATTATGGTTGCTTGCGTCTTCATAGCAGTTTCGCTCCTGTGTCCTAGCCTAAATGGTAGCAGATAGCCCACTCTCCTAGGCCCCTGCCGCGCCCTCGTCAAGGCAGTCACTCACTCCCGTCCGCCGTCGACGATCAGAATGCGCATAGACAAGTCCCTCAATGCTAGCTGACCTGCACGAAAGTCGATAACCAGCCGTTCACCGCGCAGGAAATCCAAGCCCAACACGCCGTCTACAGTCGCTCTAGGCGGAAGGTTGTGGCAAAGAATCGCGAAGTCGTTTTCGATCTTACCCAATCTATGGATGCTATCAAGCCGTACCTCAAGCACGGATTCCATGCCGCTTCCGGTTGTAATTTCTGCCGGCCTGCCGTCCTCGTCAAGCCTAAATCCCGTATATTGGAGGACATCTTGATTGATCACAGTGGTGGTTGCACCGGTGTCAAGTGCAAGCTCAACTATTACTTCTCGCTGCGGTCCGTCAATCGTAACAGGCACGACAATCAGTCCACCATGGGGATTGAAAGAGTAAGCCATACTACAACAGATAGTGGACGTCTGTTGGTCGAGTACCAATGTAGAGAATAGCTACCCGACCAAGTTCCCGCTGCATTGCTTCGCGGTAGACATCGTCCCGATTAGTACTGTGAAAAAGAACAGCGCCGCGTATCACCTCATTCATCGGGGTGAGTTCGGGCTCGCCTATCAGCACCCATTCGCCATCGAACGCCTCTTCCATCTCCGCGTAGGTCATGCTTTCCGCTTGCGTCTTCATGTCGCGTTTGCCTCCCCAACGGTTTCGCTTAAATGCTACCAGATGGGCCGCTGCCCTGTGTGCCGGCTGCGCTCACGTCTCGTAGTCGGGCCAGTCTCCGCCACCAATTGGGGCTCAGTTAGCGCCGCGCTCCCAAGCAGAGTGGCCTGTCGCGCAGACCGCCCCTGTCTGACTGCGTATCGCTTTGCTATACTTTGCTTCCGGGAGACACCGTGCCTGCGCAGCGCGCCGTACGCGCATTGAGTCGGAGGTCACGTCGGTCGTAGTTGTGCTGTGGCGCTTGGGAATCCGCCGGGTCAGGCAAGTATTATCCCCGAGGAGAGCAATTCATGTACGTCAGACGCAGAGTACGCGTGCTGCTGGCGGCGCTTGCCACGGTCATCATCGCCGTAAGTTGCGCCCAGGTAGCGCCGGTTTCCACAAAACAAACCATTGTCTTCAACGATCTCAACTGGGATAGCGTCCGGGTTCAGACCCGCATTGCCCAGTACATCATCGAGAAAGGCTACGGCTATCCCACCCGCGCCGTCGCCGGGTCGACGCTGCCGTTGTTCGCGAGTCTCAGGCGCGGTGATAGCCACGTGAGCATGGAAATCTGGCTGCCCAACCTGAGCGAGGTTTGGGAGGAGGCGGAGGCCGCCGGCCAAGTGGTGGCTGTGGGTGAGAGTGTGAGCGGTATCCGGCAATCGGCGTTCATGATACCGGCGTATGTGCAGGCAACCCACCCGGATCTAGACAGCGTCGCGGACCTTAAGGAGGAGCGCTTTCAAGAGCTGTTCGCCACCGCGGAGACCAACGGCAAGGCCAGACTGGTTACGTGCCCGCCGGGGTGGGCCTGTGAAGCAGTGAACGCGATCAAAGTAGAGAGCTACGGTCTCTCCGAGCATGTCCACGTCATTGTTCCTGAAACTGAAGCGGCGCTGAATGACGAAGTGTTCGCGCTCTACGCGGCCGGGAAACCCTGGCTCGGCTACCTTTCCAGCGATATGCCGGCGGCGCTCAAGCTGGACATGGTGCCCTTGGCAGAAGATGCCTACAGCGACGAGTGCTGGGCCACTACCAAGACCTGCGCCTATGAAGCCGTGACGTCCCTGATTGCGGTGCGCCCAGAACTGCTGGCCGACGCGCCTGAGGTGGTGGCGTTGCTACGCACGTGGGACTTCACCCTGGAACGCTACCAGGAGTTGGCGGTCTGGCGAATCGATAACGAGGCCAGTATTGCCGAGGCCGCTCTCTGGTGGCTCAACCACAACGCAGACGTCTGGAGCCAATGGGTCACCGCGGAGGCCGCCGCTGCTATCCAAGCAGCCCTTGACGCAGGTGAGACCGCTGACGGCTGGCCAACGGAGTAAGTCGACTTGGTCGCAGACGCCGCCTGCGGCTTTATACGCCTCTGGCAGAATGCCCTTGACCCACCCTCGGTCGCCAGTAGGGCTGGCAATCGCGCGGCAGCAGGAGTGTTGACAACATGAATGCGCTGTAGCTATAAATAGGGCAGCGTAACATTTCGCATACCATAAGGAAGGATACCGTCATGCGAGGGCATATCACTCGACGCGGATTCATGCTTGGCGCAACCGCACTCGGCGCGGGACTGCTCGCCGCGGCGTGCGGACAAGCCGCGCCGGCCATGGAAGAGCAGGAGATGGCGCCGGAGCAGAAGGAAGAGGCCAAGGCGGAAGCTGAAGCGCCCAGCGGACCCCAAGGCGAGGCGCTGTACTGGCATCGCGGCTTCTTCGATTTCGAACCGTGGGCCAAGGAATTCGCGGAGCAGAATCCCGGTCTGACGCTCAACGCTGTCGGTGAGGCGGACCGGCTGAACAAATTTGTCGCGGCGGTTGCGGCGGGCAGTCCGCCCGATGCCGTGGACGTGGGCGACTGGCAGACTGTGGAGCTAGGCGTTACGGACATTTCGCAGCCGCTGAACAACTACTACAAGGCGTCCGGCGTCCTGAATCTCGCAGAGTTCTGGCCGAGCGTGCTGAGCTATCTTACTGACGCGCCCACGGGCAACATGTACGGCGCGCCCTACGCGCCGGACCTGCGCGTGATGTACATCCACGGGGATACGTATCTCGAGGTGGGTCTGGACCCGGAGAATCCGCCGGCGTCATGGACCGATTTCGATACCGCCATCATCCAGACCACCAAGTTCGATGGTGAAACCCTCGTGCGCGCCGGCTGTCCGCCATTCTGGGGCAGCGGCGGCACCGGTCTGTGGCTGCTCCTGCTCTGGCAATTGGGCGGCGACGTGATGTCTGACGACTGGTCGGAGGTGACTATCAACAGCCCCGAGGCGGTGCGCGCGCTGGACTGGCTGAAGAACATTCACGAGGTACAGGGCGGCTGGGACGCCATAGCCCAACTACGCGGCGACGGGCTCCACCGCAACAGCCACCTGGCCGAGGCCCGCGCGGTGCACTACTACGCCACCTTTGCCGAGCGCGGCCAGTGGTTCAAGGAAAATGCGCCCGACCTGAACTTCGGCTTTACGCCGTGGCCCAAGCCGGAAGGCGGCAAGGACGCCAACCTTGGCGGCAACCACACCGCCACGTTTGCCATCAACGCGCCAAATCCGGACGCGATGTTCGCTTGGTTTGAATACTTCCTCAGCGCCGATACGAACCTGCGCTTTGCCAAGCAGTACGACCGTGTGCCGGTGCGCGAGGCGTCGACGTCTTCGCCGGATTACACTGAGAACGATCCGTTCCGCGAATTGATCGCCCAACAGATGCCGTTCCGCCACTTCTACTATTCCGGTCCCGGCGCCACGGAAGCGCGCAGACACGCGATAGGTTTTGTGCCGGACGTGATGGCCGGCAACATCACCGCGCCGGAGGCGCTGGATGCTGCCGAAAAAGGGATCAGTGAACTGCTGGCCGGCTGGAACGAACGCCTGGGGCGGTAACGACTGGCCTGAGTTCTTACAACGTGAGCCAAAGAGGGAGGGGACACTATCGCCCCTCCCTCTCTTGTATTGGCTGTCTTTCTTGTGAGTGTTGAGCATTTCGTTGACAGAAACCTCTCCCCAATTGGCAGTATTGAGAGTTCATGTCATTCCGAGCGCAGCGTCGAACCGGGTTCGCGGAATCTAGGATTTACATCTAGCATGTTCGTTTGGCTCAGTACTTTAGATTCCGCGAACAGGGTTCGACACTCCGCTACGCTCCGTTCGGAATGACATGCCAATGGGTCGTACATTGCTCTGTACACTGATTCACTCTTCAGCAATTCAGTCAAAGAATTTCCTGACACTTACATTTCTTGTCCAGGGTGATTTCTGCTCTGCTCATGTCATGCAAGCAGGACGAAAGTCCAACTAGAACCGCCCGTTGCGCACCTCAAAGTGGGTGGGTTTTGCGTAGACCGGCATAGCGCGCTCGATCCAGTCCGCCGTCCAGTCGATCATTGTCTCGAACGGCACGATGGGTTGGCCGAAGAGCCCCTGCGCTTGCGCCGTGCTGTTGATCCAGGCGTTTTCGGCTTCTTTGCCGTCAAACCGTGGCGTTGTGTTGAACCGCTCGCCAAAGGCGTAGGCTAAGGCGCGGATGCTCGTAGCCTCCGGCCCGCCGATGTTCAGCGGGCTGGTGGGTGCGGTGCAATTCAACAGGGCGCGCAGGGCCTGACTGCTGGCGTCGCCCTGCCAGATGACGTTGACGTGCCCCATGGTCAGCGGCACGGGCTCTCCGACGCGCACCCAGCGCGCCACGTCGTGCAATACGCCGTAGCGCATGTCGATGGCGTAGTTGAGCCGGAGGAGGCGTCCGGGGGTGGCGTGCTCTTGTGAGAAATGTTGAAAAATGCGCTCGCGACCGACGCACGAGTTGGCATACTCGCCCACCGGCTCCGGCGCCACCGTTTCATCCCAGCCCGGCCCGTCAATCGGCGCGTAGGGATAAACGCAGAGCGTTGAAAACGCCACGATGCGGGACTGGACAAAGACTTCGGCCACCATGGCCGGCACATGGGTGTTCATCGCCCACGTAAAAGCGGGATCCTCCCCCGTGCCGAATTTCCTGCCCGCCATGAAGATGACATTGGGCAACCGCGGCAACGCTGCCACGGCGGCGCGGTCCAAGAGGTCGCAGGCGATAGTCTCAATGTCCCAAGATTCCAGGCGCGTCCGCACGCTCGGGTCGCTGAAACGCGCCACGCCAACAACGCGCTTCGCGGGTGCCGCCCGCTTTGCCAGCCGGGCCAGCGTCGGTCCCACTTTGCCGCCGACACCGAGGATGAGAATGTCGCCCTCGAGCCGCTCCATGTCTTCTATCAACGGCTGGCTGGGGCGCGACAGCAGCTCTTCCAAGGCGTTTACATCGGCAATGTGTCGTGGGAGGGCCGTGGGTGCGAGTAGTTTCATGAGTTGGTTCGCGAGTACGATGTGTCATCCGTCACTCCGGCGAAAAGCCTGCCCCGTACCTGATACGGTGCCGGAGTCCGGGGATGGCACGGTAAGTGACCTCTTGACAAGTGATCGGAGCCTATCCGGTGTCAAAGAGGAAGATGGATTCCCGCCTGCGCGGGAATGACGGATTCATGGGACGATGGTGAGGATTGCGGACAGAATTAGCGCCAAACAGTGCCCTTTGTTTGCTCCCTATTGCCTTTCGCTGCATAGCTCGTGCCAACGGCGATTCAGTATACCATGTACCCTGACAATCTCAGCGCTAACAAGGAGCGACGTCAGTGAAGCGGGTGATGTTTGACGATCTCTATACGTGGTCGGTCTTCAACGAGGAAAAGCAATTCGATTTCAACGGCTTTCTCTGGGTGCGGGAAGAGGGCAATGTCCTCATCGACCCGGTGCCGATGAGCGCCGGTGACCTCAGGCAATTGGACGACCTCGGCGGCGCGGCCCTCATCGTTCTGACCAACCGCGACCACGAGCGCGACGCAGTAGCCTTCAAAGCGCACACCGGTGCGCAGATTGTGGCCCACGAGGCCGACGCGCCGCTCTTCGAACTCGCCGTCGACCGTACCGTCACTGACGGCGAGGAGATCGTACCCGATCTACAGGTGTTGCACTTGGAGCACGGCAAGAGTCCCGGCGAGATTGCGCTGCTCTGGCGGCAAGGGACTGTGGCCTTTATTGGCGATTACGTCTGGGGCCATCCGATCGGCTCGCTGACGCTCGGGGCGGAACCCGCCGTGACCGACCCGGCCAAAGCGGCGCTGCAGCTTCGCAAGCTGCTATTCTTCCAGCAACTCGACACGCTGTTGCTCGGCGACGGCCACTCGATTCTAACTGGCGCGCGCGACGCGCTCGTCGCCATGCTCGAGGCGCGCAGGGACATCTACATCAACCGCATCAATTTGGATGAGATCGAATGGTGGCAATTGCGGCAGGCGCCCGGCGACTTTGGCTACGAATTCAAGAACGTCGATCCCCTCATCGGCGCGCGGCACCTCGGTTACCAGGTCATTCGCCTCGCTCCGGGCCGGAAGGCGTTTCCGCTCCATTTTCACTACTTCGAAGAAGAACTCGGCGTGGTGCTGGATGGTACCTGCACCTTGCGGACCTCCCGCGGCAACATGGCCCTGCGCCAGGGAGATTTCGTCGCCTTTCCGCCCGGACCCAACGGCGACCACACGTACATGAACGAGGGAACGGAACCGTGCACGCTGCTGCTCCTGAGCAACGTGGTGCCGAGCGATGTCAGCGAATACCCTGATTCCAACAAAGTGAACTTGCGCGGCGTGCGCCGCATCTTCCACAAGGAAAAGGCCGTGGACTATTGGGACCGGGAGAGCTGATGGAAGAGGCTTGCGAACTCCAGGTGTAACGGCAGCAGGGGGCGGCCAGTCGGTGACGCTCCAGTTTACTCTTCCAGCGGCAAGCCGGGTGTCGCGGACAATTAGCACTGTGTCATGGGGTGTAGTACGGTATACGGAGACAATTCACCGCGAACAATCAGCAGGGAACGGTTGGCTATGGCAACTCCGGCAGTAGTGCGCTTTGGTATCGCGGGCATGGACCACTGGTACGCCGGCTTTGGGGCATTGCGAGGGATTGCCGGGCATGACCACGCTGTGGTGACGGCGGCGGCGCACCGCAAGACGGCGTATCTGGATTCAATTGCGGGCGAATATGATATTCCCTTCACAACTGATGACTATCACGCCATCGTGCGGCGCGATGATGTGGACGTGGTCGTGGCGGCGTGTACCACCGCAGAAGCGCCGGCGCTGTGCCAAGAGGCGGCCCGCCACGGCAAGCACATCATCTGCGTCAAACCCATGGCGCTCACGCTTGCAGAGGCCGATGGGGTGGCAGCGGCGGTAGCGCAGGCCGGTGTCGGCTTCTATCCGCTGGAGGCCATCCAAACGAGCGGCGGCGCGGCGCAGCAGTACATGCAATGGGTGCAAGAAGGGCGCATCGGGCGGCCCATCAGCGCGACGTCCATCCGGCGCGGCGGTCTGCCCACCCAGGAGTGGCCCGGCGTTCACGTGGAACGCACCTGGTGGTTGGACGCGAGCCAAGCTCCCGGGGGCGGCTGGGTCGACCATTCAATTTACGATGTTCACATGCTGCGGAGACTGCTGGGTGCTGAGGTTGTCCGCGTGACCGGCGCCACCGCGAACCTTATCCATAAAGATATCCCGTTGGAGGATTTTGGCGTCGCGACTCTCACCTTTGACAACGGCGTGGTGGCGACGTTGGAGGTCACATGGTCGAGCGGCCCGCAGTCTGGCATGCACGCTTTTCACCTCGTCGGTACCGAAGGGCAAATCGCCACGGACGGCATCTCCGGCAAGCTGGCCGTGCGAGGCAACTTTGCTCCCTGGCAGGGCTGGGTGCTCTCGGATGCTGTGAGGTATGGGGGCAACGGCAGCGTTGGTCAAATGGTGGATTTCGTGCAGAACGGCACGCCGCTGCCGGCCACGGTCGCCGACGGACGGACGAACCTGGCAGTGTGCCTCGCCTTTTACGAGGCCGCTAGCAATGACCGCGTCGTCTTGCTGCCGTAGCGCACACATGCCGTCTCTCCTGCGCCAGTGTTGCTGATAGTGCGTTTGGCGGCGCGGTGCCGCGTTGCTTTCCCGTCCAGTAGTTTTACGCGTTCTGCCCATGAGCACAGTCATCGCTGTAGCGAATCAGAAAGGCGGCGTTGGCAAGACCACCACCGCCGTCAACCTCGGCGCCTATCTTGCCCTGCACCAGCACGCCGTGCTTCTCGTGGACCTGGACCCGCAGGCTAACACGACCGGCGGGTTGGGGGTGCCTAAAGACGATCCCAGCATCTATCACGTGCTGCGGGGCAATGCGACAGCGCGGGACCTCATCGTTCCGGTGGAAAACGCTCCCAATCTCTCGCTGTTGCCGTCAAGCCCGGCGCTGGCGGGCCTGGAGGCGGAAGCAATGGAACTGACGGAGCGCGAGTTCCTCTTGCGTACCGCGCTGTCGCCGCTGCGTGACGACTACGCGTTCGTGCTGATTGACTGTCCGCCGTCACTAAGCATGCTGACCGTCAACGGCCTGTGCGCTGCCGACGAGGTGATTATTCCGGTACAGTGTGAGTACCTGGCATTGGAGGGACTGGCGCAGTTGCTGGATACTGTCAGACGCGTGCGCAGTGGTCTCCATCCCGCACTGGGCCGCGTGCGTATTCTCTTGACGATGTACGACACGCGCACGCGCCTAGCACAGCAGGTGGGTGACGAAGTGCGCGCGCACTTTCCAGGGCAAGTCTTTCAAACGGTCATCGCCCGCAACGTGCGCCTGGCGGAAGCGCCCAGCCACGGACGGACTATACTGGCGTATGACCCGTTTTCGAAGGGGGCCGAAGGATACCGTCATCTGGCCGACGAAGTCTTGGGAGCGTCTTGAACGTGTGCTTTGCGCATGACAGTCCTTGGACCCATCGGCCCTTCGGCAAGCTCAGGACAGGCAAAGCTCAGGAGTGGCAGGCTCCGGGTGAGCGTGATCGCCTCTTTCAGGGTAACGACCGGAGGGCGCTACTGTGCGCGAATGACATCCGGTAGGTACAGGTTTGAAACCTGTGCAATCTGCCTGGTTCGGGCAACCACGAGGGTTGCGCCTACACGGTGCTGCTGCGGATGAGGAAGAAAGTTGGATGGATTCCCGCGCAACCGGGAGTGGTGGAGATCGCCGTGCCCTTATGCATGGCAATGACGGTTGGGAGGAGATAGGGAATAGTGTCGCGTAGAGGGGGACTAGGACGAGGCTTGGGAGCGCTATTGCCGGAATCGGGTCTGCAGGACATTCCGGTGGAGCGCATTCGCTCCAATCCGCTGCAGCCGCGCCAGACGTTTGGCGAAGAGGAATTGGATGAATTGGCCCGGTCTATCCGCGAGCACGGCATCCTGCAACCGGTGGTGGTGAGCCGCCAGACCGAAGAGGGCGCATACCAATTGATCGTGGGGGAACGCCGCTGGCGGGCCGCCCAGCAGGCGGGACTCGCCACCATTCCCGCGCTCATCAGACCCACCGGCAGCCGCGAAGCGCTGGAGATCGCGCTGGTCGAAAACCTCCAGCGCGCCAGTCTTTCTCCACTGGAAACGGCGGAAGCGTATGCCGCGCTCATCAGCGAATTCGGCATCACCCAGGAGCAGGTGGCGGCACGCGTCGGCAAGAGCCGCTCGGCGGTGGCGAACACCCTGCGCTTGCTCAATCTCGTTGACGCCGTGAAGGAAGCCCTGGCCGCGGAAACTTTCAGTGAGGGCCATGCGCGCGCCCTGCTGCGGCTCACGGCTGAGATGCAGGTCTACGCCCTGGCCGAGATTGTGAAACGCGGCTTGAACGTCCGGCAAACCGAACAACTCGTGAAAAAACTGCTTGCCTCGCCGCGCCCCGTCAAACCCAAACCGCCGGATGCCCGCAGCGCGGAGTGGGAGGACCTGCTCCGCAGTTCTCTCGCTACGAAAGTTGAAATCAAGCGCCGCGGCAAACAGGGCACGATCCGCATCCACTTCTATTCGGATGAGGAACTTGAGGGTCTGGTAGACAGACTGACAACCGAGGAGGAAGGGTAGCGCGGCTCGGACTTAATGCGGACTAACAAGCACTAAATCTGTTACACTCTCAGCCTCTTCGTCTACTCCGCCATGACAATAGTCAAGAAATGAAGAGGCGGACTCGCCTACATGCCTCGTTCAAGTTCGATGCAAGGGATACTCTGCAATCTATTATTGAGCGGGACGTCTCCGGAGCGACTTGATTCTAAGCGCTCGCGCACTTCAGCGTTTTCGGATGGGGCCGCAAACTCCATGGCCACCATCCCGCTTGTGCGTGCAACCCCTATTGCTAAGGCGCGACCTGAGAATAAGGCGGAATAGTCAACTAAGTGATCGCGACTCCAAACTGCTTGGCGGCTTGCTCAAATGCTCTATCGGTTGCTTCCTGCAGCACATAGTGGTTTGAGCCCTCACGATTGTAGAACACAGGAGCGACACCGGTTCGCCGGCGTCCTTTGGCGCTAATGATGACCTTGACGACCGTAACTTCGCCAAACTTTCCCTCAATGGTTTCAATGTCCGATGACCAGTCTTGATCTATTAGGTCAAGGCCCTGTATCAACTTAGGGTGCATGTTCTTCACTCACACACTGAATATTTGCTTCTCAATCTTCTCAAGGAATACTCGCACGTCTCCAATGCTCTTACGTACGTCTTCCTCATCCAGAGAGTCTTCATAGAAGTTTCGATGCAGGGAATTCGCCAGTCGGAAAAGTGTCGGCAATTCGGCATCATTGCACTCATCTGCGATTCTCTGAACGTTCTCACGGAGCGGGCCGTACTTTCCGTGCTTCCATCTCCGCTGCACAGATGCCGCTTTTACCACACGCACGGCAGCTCCCCATGCCTTTTCCGATGCCTGGAGGATGTCCCCGCGGCCCAGCTCTTCCTCCGCTTGTTCAATAAATATGTAACTGGCCTGCAAGTGTTTGGTTGCCTTTGCCAACCGTTCATCCGTTACCGGCATAGACTCTCTCCGGCAGCGCCCGTTATTCCCCTGCGACGGTTGGCGTAGAGCACGTTCCAGCCATGCTGTCTGTCTTTCCTCACCCTACCCGCCCTTGAGACTGAAGGCAATACCCCACCGCATGTTTGCGGCTAATTCCTCTCTTCTCTTATAACTAAGTCTGACATGGAATGTTTGCAAGAGTCAATAATGTTATTTGATAAGGGTCATTCACAACCATTAGCCGATTGCTGGGGATAGCGCTTGTGACAGGGGAGGGCTCTATCTGTCTTGATTCCCTCAACCTCTCCTGCGCTAGCCTTCCGCCCCGCCGCTCGCAGGCGTCCTAGGCCGCGCAAGCGGTTTTAGCACCCGCCAGGCCAAGAGCGTCGCCAGGAGGATGGCCGGCACGAACGTCCACTGGAAGGCTTGCAGTCCCGCTGCCAAGCCAAAGACGTCCGCGACGGCACCGAGCGGCGTGCCAACCAGCAGGCCGAGTGTATAAATGGATGCTTGCACTAGAGAGAGGCAGGAGGCACGTTGTGCCGAAACGAGGCGGCGGTTGAGGCTCTCCTGCATCAGCGGATGGAGCAAACCGATCATCACGTAGATGCCGAGCATACCCGCGATGACGATAGCCCGGTGCGGCGCGTTGACCAAGACCACTAGAGACACCATGCCGAGTACGCCAAGCGACAACAGGGCGGCGCGCTCGCTGCCCCACAGCAAGGTCCGTATCCGGGCCGAGCCGAGCATGAAGGCCGACATCACCGCGTAGAACAGGGCATAGATGAAGCCAAGATCCGCGGCAGAGAAGCCCAGCGACGTTAGGTAGGGTCCGCCAAAGGGACGTTCAGACAAGAAGTATGTCCGCATCAGCACCACGTAGGCCACCACGAGGCCGACAAGTTCAGGGTTGTGCGTTATGGTCTGCACGGTTGCCCTGAGGTGCCGGAAGTAGGCGTGCGCTTGTTCGCGGAAGGCCACACGCTGTGCAGATGAGGGCCGGTCGCGTTCGATAACGGGTTCAACGAACCAGACAGCGATGCTGGCCGCCGTTATCAGGGAGGCGGCGCTCGCCCAAAACGGACCCGTCAGGCCGGTCTGGCTCGCTATGGCCCCGGTGATGAGCGTACCGCCGACCATGCTGATATTCTCGATGGCCAGCGCCCGTCCCAACAGGGTTTGCACCCGCCCTTCCAGGTCCGCGCCCTTGACGGAATCGTAGAAGAGCGCCATGTCCGCGCCGGAAGCAAAGGCCGCGCCAACGCCCACAAAAACAAAGCCAATGACGAAGACGAAGTAGTCTACGGCAAATATGAGAATGACGACGCCCCCGCAACCGAGCAGCGCGCCCACGAAGATGCTCCACTTGCGGCTGAAGCGGTCGGCGAAGAGGCCGGTGGGCAACTCGGAAGCGATGCTGGAGAGATTGAGGGTGGCCATGAGGATCATGAAGCCGGTAAGGGAGATGCCGCGGTCTATAAAGTAGATGGCGAAGATGGGCAGCAATGTGCCCCAGCGCACGCCCCAGGCCACTTTCAACAAATAGAATTTCCACACGTTGCGCTCAAGGCTGCGCGTGTATGCGAATTCTGCGTTGCTTTCTACTGCATCGAGCATGCGAATAACGACCTACGTCGGCACCTGAATGCCGGCTGCGTTCCCCAGAGAGTTACATGCCGGCGTGTTGCCCTCGGAGCGTGCCCCTGCAGGGGGCTGAGGGTACTCCGCTTATCTTAGGCGGGTATGTGCGCGGCAGTCTAGAGCGGCTCGTGCGGAGTGGTCTGCGTTGAGGAAACTCCAGTCGCCGACCGGCGCACCGGAGGCGGCGGCGCGGCCAGGGCGTCTTGCTGCGCCCAGCGGAAGAAGACTATCGCCAGGGGCAGCAGCATGTACAGGCCCCCGCCCATCCACATGATGAGTCCGCCGATGCGCTGGTCGTCCAGAGCTGTGAAGTCCGTGCCCTCGCGCGGGAGGAGATAGGCGGTGTAGAGTACTTGCCCGGAAACCGTAATCAGAACGCCGACGAGCTTGAGCCCGGCCGTGGCGAAGAAGATGTAGAGCAGGCGGCGCGGCGCCGAAAGGCGGGCGCGAAACGGCCAGGAGTCGACCACATTCCACCAGAAAAAGACCGCCGGCCAGAAGAACAAAGTGTGTTCGAGCAGGTGTACAAAGTCGTCATTCACCGCCGCGGAATACAATTGCGGCACGTGCCAGAGCCACAGTGTTGCCAGAAACAAGCCAAGTGCGACGTGAGAGTGCAACAGCGTTTGCGTTATGCGGCGCATCACGCGATTGCGCGCCACGGTGACGAAGACGGGCCGTTGTAGGAATTGCGGTAGACCCCGCAGCACCATCACCACCGGCGCACCGACCAGCAGCAGAGGCGGTGCCACCAGCATCAGCAAGAGATGCTGGATCATATGCATGGTGAAGAACTGCTCGGAGAGCGTATCCACCGGCCCGATAAGGGATATCAGTATCAGGGCAATACCCGAGCCAAAGGAAATCCTGCGCCACGGTGAAGGAGTGGCGCGGCCGAGCCGCTGCGCCCGTGTTACGCCTATGGCGTAGAAGAGGCTGACAAAGCCGCAACTGGCCCCAACCGCGAGGTATAAGACTGCAGTCGGCAGGGCGGCGACCATTATCCCGAACGGAAGCCGAAGAGCACCATGAGCGCGATCAGCAAGAGAATCTCAATCGTCAAGCCAAAGAAGAAGAAGCCCGAGAAGAGCTTGCTGTCGTAGCGCAAGTGCATGTAGTACGCGACGACGAGGCCGAATTTCATGCCTGCCAACACCAGCAGCAACGGGATCAGCAGTGCAAACGGAATGTCCACGTAGTACGTGGCGACTTCCAGGATTGTCAGAACGGTGAGGATGATGGCGATGCGGACATAGTGCCCGGTAGTGGCGTGGGCTTCATCGGTGTGGGCAGCTTCCGTGCTCATGCTCTCCTCCTCACAACTCTACACGTCGGATTCAGCGCTAGGACGGGATCAGATAGATCAAGGTAAAAATGATGATCCAGACGATATCAACAAAGTGCCAATACAGGCCGCCCAGTTCAACATCGAGCGGCTTCACCTTACCAAAGTAGCTCAGTACCAGAAGCGAAACCAGCCAGACGACGCCCACGCCGACGTGCGTGCCGTGGAAGCCGGTAAGCACATAGAATGTCGTGCCGAAGAGATTGGTGGTGAGCCCCAAGCCATGGTGTACGAATTCATAGAATTCGTACACTTGAAAGCCGAGGAAGCCGGTGCCGAGCACCGCGGTCATCAACAGCCAGAAGCGTCCCTTTTTCAGCTCGCTTTTCTTGCGTTCTTCGTCCGCACCAGCACCCGCCGCTCTTTCGAAACCGGCCAGAGCCAGTACCATCGCCAAGCTACTCATGAGCAAGACAAACGTGCTGATCGAAGTGAGCGGAATATTGAGAATCTCACCGGGATAGGGGCCAACGACACTCTTACCCCGGTAGACGAGGTAGGTAGTGATCAGGGAACCAAAGAAAATACACTCTGAGCCAAGAAAGGCCCACATGAGGATCTTGCGGTGGTTCAGTCCCGTGGACGTTGGATGCTCTTCATGCGCCTCGTGGGCGAGTGCTGCATCGCTCATTCAGAGATTCTCCTAAAGCTGGCCCTCGATTGGCCTTGCTGTGTTCCGGCATTTCATCCTCGCCCTCACCCTGGCCCTCTCCCCCGGGAGAGGGGACAAGATGGAGGCTTAGTCTTCAGTTTGGAATTACTTGCCTTTGGTTCGTCTTCCCTGTCTTCGGTTGGTTTTCCTAGCCTTTGGTTGGGCTACTTAGCATTCGGTATTGGAACTCAAGCCTCTGTCACGTTTAACCGGCACTTGCGCTAATGTCCTTCCGGCGGATCGGACGCCGGTTCAAGCGACCACGCATAGATCGCAACAATCGTCCACGCTACGCCGAAGATTGCCACGAGAATGTGGATCATGAGACCGGCTGCCGCAATCGTCAAACCGGCACTGACCAGGAGCGGCCAATACGATGGGTTGGGCATGTGGACATCGTGCTCTTCTTGTTCTTCTTCACCGTGCTCGGCTACGGCCGCACTGGTCTTGCTGAGTTCCGCCGCACTGCCGTGACCGTCGCCGTACTTGTCGTACCATACCTGGTCGCGGTGGGTGACGAGGGGGATTTCATCGAAGTTGTGCTCCGGCGGCGGGCTCGGTATCGCCCACTCCAGCGTGCGCGCGTCCCACGGGTCGTCGCCGGCTGGCTCGCCCTTCTTGAAGCTGACGACTAAGTTATGGAGGAATACCAACACCGACAGGCCGATGCCAAACGCGCTGATGGAGATGAACATGTTCCAGAATTCCCAGCCCATGCCGGCGGCATACGTGCTGACGCGCCGCGGCATGCCGTCCAGCCCCACGAAGTGCATGGGGAAGAAGGTCAGATTCATGAACGTGAACATCAGCCAAAAGTGCACCTTGCCGATCTTCTCGCTCATCATGCGCCCGGTGATCTTGGGGAACCAGTAGTAGATGCCGCCCATCAGGGCCAGGATGAGACCGCCGAAGAGGACGTAGTGGAAGTGGCCGACCACGAAATAGCCGTCCTGGAAGTGCAGGTCCAGCGGCACGGCTGCTAGCATCGGGCCGGTGAGGCCGCCAATGAGGAACGTCGTCAAGAATCCCAGCGCAAAGAGCATGGGAACCGTCAGGCGTATCCTGCCTCCAAAACAGGTGGCCACCCAGTTGAACATCTTAATGCCGGTGGGAATGGCGATGAGCATCGTGGAACCGGCGAATGCGGCGTCGGCAATGGTGCCCATGCCGGTGGTGAACATGTGGTGCGCCCACACGCTAAAGCCCAGGAAACCGATGGCCACCGCGGCAAAGACCATGGCGCTGTAGCCGAAGATCGGCTTACGGGAAAACGTGGGCAAAATCTCAGACGCGATGCCGAACCCCGGCAAAACGAGGATGTACACCTCCGGATGTCCAAAGACCCAGAAGAGGTGCTGCCAGAGCATCGGGTCGCCGCCTTCGGCCACCTCATAGAAATTCGTGCCAAACAGGCGGTCGAATTCCAAGAAGATGAGCGCGGCGGTAATCGCGGGAAAGGCGAAGATGATGAGGAATGACGTAACGAACGTCATCCACACGAACACCGGCATCCGCATGAGCGTCATGCCCGGCGCCCGCAGATTGATAATCGTAATGATGAAGTTGAGCGCGGCGGCAACCGACGCGACACCGAGCACCAGCAGGCCCAGCCCCCAGAAGTCGATGCTCAGGCCGGGCGAGTATTCTTTCGACGTCAAATTGGCGTAGCCGAACCAGCCGCCGTCGGGGGCTTGGCCGAACAAGAAGCTGCTGTGCATAAGCAAGCTGCCGCCGAGAAACGTCCAGTAACTAAAGGCATTGAGACGCGGAAAGGCCACGTCGCGGGCGCCGATCATAAGCGGGATGAGAAAGTTGAAGAACGCCGCCGCCATGGGCATAGCGACCATGAAGACCATGGCCGTGCCGTGCATGGTGAACAGTTGGTTGTACAGATCGGGGTTGAGGATCTGACCGTCCGGCGTCGCGAGCTGCAGCCGGATGAGCAGCGCTTCAAACCCGGCAACCATGAAATAGATGAGCGACGTGACAAAATAGAGCACGCCGATGCGCTTATGGTCGATGGTAGTAATCCAACTCCAGATCGCCGCACCGGTGGAAACGCGTTCCTGTGCGCGTACGTCTGTTACTGTTGCCATGCCGACACTCCTCGTTGCACAGACGCGGTGATACCCGTATTGCCCGCGCGTCTACGCGGTACCGTCCATCCCAATAGTACAGTGTTTGTGAGCATTTTCACAATCTTCTCGCGGCTATCTCAGCGCTCGAATGTACGCTGTGAGCAAGCGTATATCTTCACCCGTCAACTCAACCGGCAGAATCATCTTGTTCCCCGGTTTGAGCCCCTCGGGATCGCTTAACCAATTCGTCACATCCGCAGTTGTATTCTCCAATATGCCGCCGGCGATGTAGGCGCGGCTGGCAACGTGCGTAAGGTCCGGCCCGATCGTACCGATGGCATCTGTGCCCCGAATCGTATGGCACGTAACGCAGGCGCGGCTAATGAAGAGTTTCGCGCCTTCTGCGGCATCGCCGGTCATCTCCGCAGCGGGCTCTCGCTGCTTATCCAACCACTTGTTGAATGCCGCCTCGGATTCCACAACTACGTGGAACCGCATCTGCGCGTGGGCCGTGCCGCAGTATTCGGCGCATTGCGCCGCGTAGAGTCCTTCCTCGGATGGCGTGAACCAGATAGTGTTCGTGGATCCCGGCATGAGGTCGCGTTTCCCCATGAGGCGCGGCACCCAGAACGAGTGAATTACGTCATTGGACTCCAGTTCGAAATAGACGGCGCGGTCGATTGGAATGTGAATTTCGTTAGCAGTTATTACGTCATGGTCGGGATAGTGGATTTCCCACCACCATTGATGGCCGACAACGCGGACGCGCAGGGCGTCTTCCGGTGGATCGGCCTCGATAATTGCCATGGCTTGGTACGTCAGGATAAGCATAATCACGACGACAATCGACGGCGCGAGCGTCCAGGCAATTTCCAACCGTGTATTGCCGTGGACTTGCGGCGGGATGCTATCGTCATCTTCACGTACGCGGAAGCGATATACGGAGTAAAGTAGCAGGCCCTGGACCAGAACGAAAATGACAATCGCCAGCCACGTCAGCGGTGCATAGAGATCAGTGATGACCTGATTGTTATCTGACCGTGGAAAGAGCGTGGTTTGCGGTGTATCCACCGCGCCGCAACCCGCCAGGACCGCAGCGGCCAGGGCCCCGACAACGACCAGGCCGGCTACGCGCATGAGGCGCCTGCCGAGGGAATGCTCCGGTGCGTGCATGCTACGCTGCCTCCTGTAGGCGAAATGCCCTTTGCATGGCGCCCGCCCGTGTCCCGGAGGTCGCAGCCCTGCCTGATTCTCTGAGATTTAGGATGAATGAGCACCGAACTGCAATCCAGTGCCGGCTTGCCTCAGCCATGTCTGTCGCTCGCTCCTTGTAAGCGATGTCGTGAGCGCGAGGGCTCGCGCTACTGCTTGTCAGCTTGGTTACAGCGGCAGATGCCCTGCAACTCTCGCTCGTGCCCTCACAGTATAAACCGTGTGAAAGTAGACACAAAGTACACCCACACTATTCTAGCCACTCGGTTCACTCGCTACAAGTCGAGAGAGCGCGGCGGTGGGAGAATTTTCCCTCGGCTTCATTTCGGTTGTCCTGTCGGGCCCGGGTGCTGCCGCTTTGCTCTGTTCCAGGCGCTCTGCCCCCGCGTCCAGAGGAGCAGCCATAGCACGCCGATACAGTATGCTCCGACCACGTCGCTCGGCCAATGCACGCCCAGATACACCCGGGAAATGCCGACGAGCGCAATCATGAAGAGCATACAGGCCGCGCCGAGCCCGCGCAGCCAGGGTCGCCGGGCATTTTGCCAGATGAAAAGGGCAAGGAAGCCATAGAATATGGTAAATGACTGCGCGTGGCCGCTGGGAAAGGCAAAAGAGTCCACACCCAACTCAGCCAGGCGCTCCGCGCCCAACTCTGGCCGCGGACGTTCTATGAGGGCTTTGAGCGCTTGATTGAAAAGGTGTCCGGTGAGCGCGGCGGCTCCCAGTACGACTGCATGTTGCCGCCGGCCGAGAACCCCAAGCAACACGACAATGGCTACCGTGGTGGGCGCCGCGATGCGGAACCAGCCGATGGCGCTTACACCATGCAAGACCGGATCGAGCAACGGCAATTGCCACGATTGGATGGCTGCGCCCAGCGGGACATCAAGGGAATACGGCTCTCCCTGCAACGCGAGGACGCTCAGAACGACCGCAACCACGAGGAGCGCGAGTTCCGCTCCCCACGGGCGCGCCTTGACGTAGCAACGGATAAATGTAAGCAACGCTTCACCCATTGCCGGACTCCCGCGGCGGCACGTGCTCAGCTCGTTTAGCCGCCTCGGCCTCCAACGCGGCGGCTTTGTCTTCCTGGCCGGTCTTGAGGTAGTAGGCGATTTTCTTCTGGTCGATGAAGTTCTGGTTGTAGGCTATCCAGTCGCGATGATAGGTCTCATTGACCATGCGGTCCATGATTGCCTGCCAGTCGGCGTCGTTGAGCCACGCCATGCAGGGCACCAGCAACGCCGCCCAGGCCGTGGTCAAGAGGAGGCCGGTGAGCAGTGTGGGAACGAGCGCCTGCAGCAACGTTGCAAAACTAAGCATGCCGCGCAGGTTGGCCGCAAAACCGGAGCCGGAGCCCGCGACGATCGTCTCTGTGAACAACAAGCCGAGCGGCAGGCAGAGCAGGAGAAGAACCGCTGCCCCGGCGACAAGACCGAAGTCATTGCGCCGGCTCACCCGCTGATTGGCAATTGCGGCCGCCGCACCCGCCATGCTCAAGTAGACCCCGGCGCCGCAGGCCAGCCAGAGGAAAGGGCCGGAAAACCACGCAACCCAACGACTGAGGAGAAGCGCGGCGAGCCACAGCAACAGCGGCAGGCCGGCGCCGGCGAGCAAGCCGCTCAGGGCAACACGCCAGGCCGTCGAATACTCAAGCTGGATGCGGTGCCGCAGGTAGTCGTACACTCAGGAGTGATTCCACGCTTTTTCGTAGAGCGCCCGCTTGCGCCAGGCTGCCGTTGCCCAGAGGGTGCCCGGAACCCACACGTCTGACGTTGTGCCAGATCAAGGCGTGCGCTTCGTCAAGGCTGGATAGGGACTAGGCTTTGCTCAGCAGATTGCGCAGCGTATCGCCCTGGTCCTGGAGCCAGTCGTAGATGATGTTGATGTCGGTACCAATACAGAAGTGAGTCACCCCCATGTCGAGGAAGCGCTGGGCCTGTTCGACGGAGTTGATCTCTGCGCGAGGCGGTATGCCTTTCGCCAGGCATGTCTCGAACACCTTCTTTTCGGCGGCTTTCACGTCCGGATGCTGAAATTCGCCGGCGCGGCCGATGTTCATGGCATAGTCGGCGGGGCCCCACTGCACCATGTCGACGCCCTTGACCTCCAGAAACTCGTCCAGTTGCTCAACCGCCGACTTTCGTTCGATCATCAGCGCCACCACGATGTCGTCGAGCGCTTGCGGGTAGTCCGGCCCGGCGCCGTACGACATGTACCACGCGCGGCGCATGGCCACGCCGTGGATGCCGCGTGCCTCCGGCGTATCCGCCCGCACGGCGCGCACGCACTCTTCGGCGTCCGCTACGGTGCGGCTGTCGGCAAAGAGCACGCTCTGGAAGCCGGCGCCAATGGCGCGCTGCGCCAGAAAGCTGCGGGGCGCCTGGTCGACCTTGATCATGGTCGAGAGATTGTGCAACTCCGCCGCCCGGCAGAAGTTGTCCAGGTCGTGCAGGTTGAACGGCGCGTACTCGGCGACGAACTCGACGTAGTCATAGATGCCGGTCAGGCCTATCACCTCGATCATCCCGGGCCACGTGGTATGCACGTGCGTCGCCAGGGTGGGCTCTCCGGCATTGAGCTTTTCGCGAATCCTATTCGGTTGCATTGGTATCCTCCGGGTTTAGAGCGCGCAGGCAACACGAAAACGTCCCGCGCTCGTGCCAGTATACTGCACAAATGCGGGACTGCCAAAGCTTATCTCGATGGGGGGTTTTGGAGTGAAGCCGGCTACGCAACTCAGGCATTCAGAAAGAGTGCCAAGAGGAGTCCTTGAATTGTCACGATCAGGGCGACCGCGGCAATCAGCATTGCACCCAGGCGAATCATCATGCGCTGTTCCAACGACTCGAACTGCGCATCCACCGAATTGAACCGCGCATCCACCGAATCGAACCGCGCGTCGACACGCAGTTCCAATTCGCGTAGGTCGGCTTTGGTGGTTTGTTCCAATGCTTGCGTATCGGCTCTAAGCGCCTGCTCCAATGCTTGCATATCGGCTCTGATGGCTTGCAGGTCGGCTTTGGTGGCCATGTCTGCTATATCGGCTTTCGTAGCCAGAGAGTTGCCGGATTCGCTCAGCGCCTCGATCAGAGTTTGAGCCTGGGTCTCAGTGAATCCCCCTGCCGCGAGCGCCGTGTAAGCTTTGTGGGTGTCAATGATTGCCATCGGTCATTGCTCCTTGCAGTCAATCCCCCCAGGGCGTGATGCGTTTCGCGCAGGCCCCATCAAGTCACGGTGCTGCCTAGTGAATGGTGAGCATGCGGTTCAGGGATACGACAGCCCAGTGCGCCACGTCGGGATCGACGCTCACCTGGTTTGTCACTTTGTCTTCCAGCAGGTCTTCCATCACCCACGCGACGTATGCGGGGTGGATGCGGTACATCGTGGAGCAGGGGCAGACGATGGGATCGAGGCAGAAGATCCTCTTGTCGGGATTTTCGGCAGCCATGCGGTTCACCATGTTAATCTCGGTGCCAACCGACCAGGCGGTACCGGCAGGAGCTTCGGTAATGGTCTTCAGGATGAATTCGGTGGAACCGTTGTAGTCGGCGGCCTGCACCACCTCCATGGGGCACTCCGGATGGACGATTACGTTGACGTCCGGGTGCTGCCGGCGGGCGAATTCCACTTGCTTCACCGTGAAGCGCGTGTGGACCGAGCACCACCCCTTCCAGAGGATGACCTTCGCCCGGCTTACGTCCGCTGCCGAATTGCCGCCCAGCACCGGTTCTGCCGGGTCCCAGACGACCATCTCGTCGAGCGGAATGCCGAATTTCAGGCCTGTATTTCTTCCCAAGTGTTGGTCGGGGAAGAAGAGGATCTTTTCGCCGCGCTCCATCGCCCATTCATAAACGGCGGCAGCGTTTGACGACGTGCACACGATGCCGCCATGGGCGCCGCAGAAGGCCTTGAGCGCAGCGGTGGAGTTCATATACGTTATCGGCACAATCGATTCGCCAACCGCGTCTGTGAGTTGCTCCCAGCATTCCACGATATCGTCGATATCAGCCATATCGGCCATGGAACAGCCGGCGGTGGGATTGGGCAAGATAACCGACTGGTGCGGGGCGGTAAGAATGTCGGCACTTTCCGCCATGAAGTGCACGCCACAGAAGATGATGAACTCGGAGTCGCGGCGGTTTGCGGCAAAGGTGGCGAGTTTATAGGAATCACCGCGCAAGTCTGCGTACTTGATGACCTCATCGCGCTGGTAGTGGTGCCCGAGGATGAGCACCCGCTCGCCGAGTTTCTGCCGGACGGCAGCGATCCGTTGATCCAACTCCTCGGCCGGCAACTGCAGGTAGTGCCGCGGGATCGGCTCATTCTCGCGGCCGGCATTGCGCCGGCTGCGCAGCAGAGTGCGGTGTATCCGGCGGTATTCGCGCGGGTCTAGCGCGTCCGCGGTGGCTGCCATGCGTGCCTTGTCCCTTTTTCCCCTCTGCGGGAGCGCCGCTCTCAACCCAGCCATAGAGCGCTCGCCGCAAGTCTAACTGCATTATACACTACCGCACTGGGAATTCGGCCACAATAGCCGCGCTTTGCCTAGGTGGGATTTTGGCGCGCGATGGAGTGGGGAACCACATTCGAAGATGCCACGCTTGCTTAGAGAGTCGCGACAAGTGCCAAGCGCGACTTCTTCGAGAGAGCAGAAAGGCTGGAGCGTAGACCTAGGCATCAAGGCGCAACTCGCGAAAACTCTCGCGGGTTCAGGGGAAGTTCTAAGGGTGTAGATTAGCTGGGGATTGGAGTCTGCTTGTCACTCTTTAGAAGCAAGACGGTCGGTACACGTTAGCCGGTCGACTGAGTGGATGCCTGTGACTTCTGAATCTCTTTGTCCGCCCAACGCATCAACTCTAAGCCTTGCACCACAAGTTCCAACTGTTCCAACTCGAATTGATCCGTCATGGCCTGCAAGCTCTCGCGACGGATGCGCCAGAAACCTTCCATTGCCTGGTGGCCCTTTGCGGTCAGACTGCAGATCACGACTCTCCGATCGCTGGTGTCCCAGGCGCGGTCCACAAGCTCCTTTTCCACCAGGCGGTCAACCACCGTAGTCGTAGCGGAAAGCGCTCGGCCGAGAAAGGAAGCGATATTTCCCATGCGGAGCGGGCCGGATCGTTCCAGCAGCACGAGAGTCTTGATCTGGGGAATGGTCATGTCCAGACCTTTCCACTCGTCAAGGCCGCAAGTGTGCATCTGGCGATTCAGGTATTCTACGGCTTCAATGAATCGATCCGCCAGTTCAACCCTTCCATCGTTTTGCACGGCTCACCACCCTATTCTTGGGACATCCTTGTTCTGCGGAACATCGTCGTTCCATTTCGATTGCATGATACCAGATATTACGCGTTTGCATAGAGGCCAGAAGCAAGACAGAGAAACACCGCGTTACCTTATTGCAAGTGCCCTGAAGATGCGGGCACAGGCGGGTGGTAGCGTGCCCAGAACACTGGCGTTTTCCCCATGGAGAACCTCGCGCAGCGCACTGCAGGGATAGGGGTGGTTTGCATTCTCCCACGGCCGAGACTATCGCGTATTTCCAGTGGAATCGAAAGGAATCTCTCCCCCTCGATTTAAGTCGGAATTCGAACCGCCTGCGCGGGTTAGGCAAGAGTCACCATGGCGGGAGGCCAGACTCTCTCGATGCGGGGAGGCTTGGGCTAGGGTCGCCAATGATCCTCAACCCGCCGGAGGTTCGGACCACGCCGGCAACCGGCAGGCCGCAGCGGGCGGGTCCTGGGGTCTCCGCAGAGGGCGCCTGCCTTGAGCGCGGTCCCTGGCTTAACACGAACTCGGGTCGCCATTCTGTCTTCTCGGCTACATGTTTGCGGGGCGACCGGCTTCGTGCTACGCTCAGCGGGTCGAACGAACTGGCCGGGTGTGCAGTAAGTTTTGCCAAATTCGTAGCTGTGACAAGGCGCCCGGAAGTGCCTGGACTTTCTGTGGCAATCCCTCTCAATTCGACCGGCACCAAGCCTGCCTGAGGTCTATTTTGGAATGAACTCCGGGGACCGGTGAGCCGGCGGCCCACAATGGTAATTCACTCCGCTAGGCACTCTTAACTTCATGTCTATTCAACTCCTATCCGCCATCCGTCAGGCCCTGGCCGACAATGCAAACCCGGAGAAGGCGACGGGCATGCGGGCATATATGAAGTCCGCCATGCCGTACCGCGGCGTGCAGACGCCGATGCGCCGCAAGCTGGTACGCGCGGCCTTGCGCGCCCATCCGCTTGGCACGAGGGATGACTGGCTCGCTGCTGTGCTTGAGCTCTGGCGCAACGCCGCCTACCGCGAGGAGCGCTATGCCGCCCAAGACGTGACCGGTGCGGCGCAGTTTCGCGGCTATCGCGATCTGGACGCCCTGCCACTCTATGAGGAGATGGTCGTCAGCGGCGCGTGGTGGGACCTGGTGGACGACGTGGCCACGCATAAACTGCGCGAACTCGTGGACAATCATCCGGCGGAGATGGCCGCCCACATGCGGGCATGGAGCACTGACCCCAACCTATGGAAACGCCGCTCGTCCATCATCTGTCAGGTTAAGCGCAAAGAGGCGACCGATCTGGCCCTCCTTTTCGACTGCATCGAGCCCAACCTGGCCGATCCCGATTTCTTCATCCGCAAGGCCATTGGTTGGGCCCTGCGCGATCTGGCATGGACAGACTTAGCAACCGTTGAAGACTATGTCGACCGCTTCGCCGACCGCTTCAGCGCGCTCTCCAAGCGCGAAGCCCTCAAGAATGCTGAGACAATTCGCGCCGGGAGACCGCGTTGATGCCCATCTGCACAGTCCGTACGGGGCGTGCCATGTGCAGTAATCGCCTTTAGAGCGGGGCGCCGCGGTTGTTTAGGCGGCCAACGCTCTTGCCGGCAAACCTCCAGCGTTAGGTCTTGCCATCGCTTTGGGGGATTTAGCCGGTTTTGACTTGATAAACTCAATCAACTTAGTTGACTTAATCGTCTCGTGAAGTTAATATGGGCATGATTGAACACTGTCTATGTTGGTTTCCATGGACATAGCTATCGCAGGAGGGATTAACCGATGCGAAACGGACTATCACGCCGGAGATTGCTGCAAATCACCGGCCTAACTGCCGGCGGCGCGCTGCTCGCCAGCGCCTGCGGCCAGGTAACGAGCCAAGAGGCGGAGGAGCCGGAGGGACCAATGGCATACGCCAATCCACAACTCCTGGTGGAGACTGATTGGCTGGCGGAGAATCTCGGCAATGCGAACCTGCGCATCGTCGACGTGCGTTCGCCCGAGGACTACGCCGCCAGCCATGTGAAGAACGCCATAAACCTGCATTCGCGGACCTTCATCGATCCCGAGGCTGATGTGGGCGGCGTCTTGATCCCGCCGGATAAGTTCGCCGAGATGGTTGGCGCCGCCGGCGTCGGCAACGACCAGGAGGTCGTCGTCTACGGTGTAGGCAACATCCTGTGGGCCACCCGCGTTTTCTGGGCGTTGGAGCTCTACGGGCACAAGAATGTGAAAGTGCTCAACGGCGGCTTTGCGAAGTGGCTCGAGGAAGAGCGCGAGACCACCACCGACGTGCCGTCATTCCCGGCGGCCGCGTTCACAGTGGAATTCGATCCGTTCCTGCTTGGCACCTTTGAAGAGGTGCAGGCGGCCAGCGAGGGCCAGGAAAACACCGTCATCCTGGATAACCGCTCTCCGGGCGAATACGCCGGTCGCGACGTGCGCGCCGACCGCGGCGGACACATTCCCGGCGCCATCAACCAGGACTGGGTCGTGTACCTCAGAGGCACCGACGCCCGCACCTTCAAGACGGCGGCGGAGCTCACGGAACTCTTCAATGCCGCCGGCATTACGGAGGACACCACGGTCTATGCCCACTGCCAGACGGCAGTTCGTTCTTCCGTGGCCTACTTCGTGGCACGGCTGCTGGGCTACAACAACGTCCAGAACTACGACGGCGCCTGGGCCGAGTGGGGCAACCGCGAGGATACCAAGATCAATACCGGCTCCAATCCGTAGGCGCTAGCGCCACTCAATACCCGGTCAATAGGAAGGGACGCACGATGCATCGTGCGTCCCTTCTATGATTCCGGTTTGAAACGGCGGCCGTGCTGCCCATCGCTCTGGCAACCACTCCGTTACCGGTGTTGTGATCGGTAAAGCCCAATTTCACGGCACCGGTGCGCAACTGAAGAAGATGGATTCCGGCGGCAGCCGGAATGACGATTGCCGGTTATACCTTGACTTGCGCTAGTGAAACTTCCCGCGTCCCTGGATTGGCAGCGTCATCACCCCTTCGTCGCCGTGGCAGAGGTGATACTCGTCGTGGGCGGCAATCGTGGTGTCGCCGTGCATGGGTAGGAGTTCCACCGGATCGCCGGGACGGATGGGGTGGCTGGTATCGTCCAGGCGGATGCAGGCGTTCTCCTCGCCTTCGCGGTAGAGTTCGCTGTTGGGAATGCTGAGCACCTGCGGCATGCCGAATTCATTGGTAACAGACTTCATGCCGATGTCCACCACAACGCGCTCCGGCAGAGGCCGGCTGATCACCGTGCAGACCACGGTGAGGGCGCAGCGAAACTCCGGCTTCAGCGGCCGGTAGCGGCCGTCCATGAAGATGTAGCTGCCCGGCTGCAGCTCGGTGATGCCGGGATAATTGCCGGTCAGGTCGTAGGTGCCGGTACCCGCGGCGGAGACGGTTGGCACGGGGATGCCGTGGTCGCGGATGAGCTCGGCAGTGCTTACAAGTCTCTCTTGGTCGGCGTGCACCATGCGCTTGCGCTCATCCGGGTCCTCGATGAACATGCAGTGGCCTTCGTAGCCCATCACACCGGAAAATTCGACGCTCTCCAATTCCATGATGCCGCGCGCTAAATCCAGCGTGGGCTCGCCGGGAAGCGTGCCGCAGCGAAGCGAGCCGCTATCCACCTCGATGAGCAGATGCAGCGTGCTGCCCATATCCATGGCGGCCCGGGCGGCGGCCGCGGCGCAGGGCAGACTATCCACCGCCAGCGTGATTTTGGCGTAGTGCGCAAGCGCCGCGAGTTGGCGCAGCTTGCGCGGATCGGCAATCTCATTGGTGACGAGAATGTCCTTGACGCCGCCCTGCACCATTACTTCCGCCTCGCTCAGTTTCGCCACGCAGATCCCCACGGCGCCCTGCGCAGTCTGCATGTGGGCAAAGAAGGGATTCTTGTGCGTCTTGGCGTGCGGGCGCAGGTCAACGCCGGCACTGTCGGCAAAGTCTTGCATGAAACGCAAATTGTGGTCGACCGCCGGCATGTCGATGCAGAGCGCCGGCGTAGGGAGATCGAATTTGTTCACGATGAGTTTGCTCCATTGAGACTCTTGATCACAGACTATGCTCGGCGCCCCCGCCATGTGGTTGTGATTGACTAGTGGATTAGCCGGATGTGAGCGCACATCTACCCGCGCGCAGTTGCGTCCGTTCGCCCCCGTATCGAGTACGGGGCAGGCTCTGAGCCTGTCGAAGGGTGTACGGACGCCACCTTAGTTTGGGCGTTACTAAGTATATAACCGTCCGCTTCCGCTTGGAACAATGGCGCAATTGGGTGTATTCGAGCAAGACTGCGAATAGGGGGGCCTCTTGCCTTGCCCACCGCGGCAAAGTCTATCGACCGAATACGGTATACTCCTATCAACGCGAGCAACTGCTAACGCTGCAAACCCAGGCTGAATCATCTCGGAGGTGAGAGCGTACTATGGTTATCGATGTCCACACGCACACGTGTCGCGGGCGCTGGAGTATGGGCAACGCCATCACGATGTCGGCGGACCAGATGGTGAACCGCATGGATAAGATGGGCGTGGATATGTCCGTGCTGCTGCCGTTGGAGAGTCCGGAGTCCTTTCCGGAGTACTTCCTCACGGCGGAGGCCTTGGAAGACTGGAGAAAGTATCCCGAGCGGTTCATCCCGTTTGGCGTCATCGATCCGCGCAACTCCGTGAACAAGCGCATGTTGCTGGAGAGGATGGTCGCAAAGGGCATCATGGGCTTCGGCGAGCACAAGAACGGTTTGGCGATTGACGATCCTCGCAGCATAGAACTCTTTTCCCTCGCCGGCGAGTTCGACCTGCCGGTGATGTTGCACTTGGACCTCAACCTCTGCACCGACGAGGACGGCCAGCCGGGCATGGAGCGCGTGCTCAAGGAATGCCCGAACACGGTTTTCATGGGCCACGGCCCGGCGTGGTGGGGCGAGATCTCAGCCGCTTACCGGCGCGCAGACGGGGTGGGCTATCCCAAGGGCAAGGTGGCGCTCGGCGGCAGCACGGAACGCCTGCTGCAAGAATATCCTAACATGTACGGCGATCTCTCGGCCGGCTCGGGCTTCAACGCGATCTCACGCGATCCCGATTTTACGCCCGGTTTCATCGAGCGTAACTGGCAGAAGCTCATGCTCGGCACCGATTATCTCCACCCGTGGCAGGAGTTGCCCCAGGTTGAATTCCTGCGCAATTTCCCCATGAACGACGAACAGCGCACGGCGATTATGGGCGGCACGGCAGAAAAGGTCATTCTGAAGGACAAGCATCTGCATACCAAGAAGCGGTAGGTTGTATATTCCACCTGTAGATTGTCTTTACCACTCAGAGGGTGGGTAAGCCCGTCACTCCGGCGGAAGCCGGAGTCTAGATGGGGGCAAAAGTAAGGTTCCGCGCCGGACGTGAAACGTACAACATTCGGTGTGCACGGATAAGATGGATTCCGGCTTTCGCCGGAATGACGGATTGATTAGCCGTAGGGGCACGATATATCGTGCCCCTACGGCCAGCGAGCTGGAACAGCCACAGCCAACTGATTGGAGAATATAGACATGGCAACGAAAATCGAACGACTCGCGGTTGACGGTGGCGAGCCGGTCCGCACAACGCCATTGGAGACCGGCTATCCCGGCGCGCGCCTGATTGGAGATGAAGAGCGGGAACTCGTACTGGAGGTGCTGGACCGCCGGGCCCCGTTTCGCTTCTACGGCGTGAATGAGCCGGATAAAGTTGCGGCCTTGGAGCGCGAGGCGGCCCGCATGATGGGCACGTCCTACGCGCTGGGTGTCACTTCCGGTACCGCCGCCCTGAAAGTGGGCTTAAAGGCCCTGGATATAAAGCCCGGCGACGAGGTCATCGTCCCGGCGCTCACCTTCATCGCCTCGCCCGGCACCGTCGCCGCCCATCACGCGATTCCCGTGTTCGCCGACGTCAACGAGTCATTCACGCTCGACCCGGACGATATCGAGAACCGCATCACGTCCCGCACGCGCGCCATCATGCCGGTGCACACGAGCGGCGTGGCCGCCGAGATGGACATCATCATGGAGATCGCCCGGCGGCATGATTTGCGCGTGATCGAGGACTGCGCCCAATCGGCCGGCACGGCCTACAAGGACAGGGCCATCGGCGCGTGGGGCGACGTGGGCGCGTTTAGCCTGCAGGTGAACAAGATCATCACCGCGGGCGAGGGCGGCTTTGTCACCACGAGCGATGCAGCGATGTTCGAGCGCGCCGTGCGCTACCATGACCACGGCAACTATCGTTTCGGGCGCATGACCATTGAGACGAGCGCTCCCGACGACACCATGGGCGACCTGACCGCCTACCCGCCGGGGCAGCTCGACGCCTTTCCCGGCGAGGTTTACCGCATGGGCGAGCTCGCCGGGGCGCTGGCGCTGGCGCAGCTCCGCAAGTTGCCGGGCATTATCGATCACATGCGACACGCCCACGACACAATCAAGCGTGAAGTCGAGGGACTACCTGGTGTGAGTCTGCGCCATCTTCCGGACCCGGCTGGCGTGGCCGGTGTGGCGTTCGGCCTGTTGCTAGATGATCCGGCGAATACCGGGCCTTTTACGCGAGCGCTCCGCGCGGAAGGCATTCCGGCGCGGCACGTGTACGGCGGTAAGCCGGTCTATACCATCGAAGCGCTGCAGAATTACCGCCCGGCGGTGGGTGAATTGAGACAGGACTACGCCCTCGGCCTTTGCCCGCGCACGGAAGCCATCATGGCCCGCGCCATCCTCATTGGCATCGGACCGGGCTACACGGACGAAGACTGCGCCGACGTGGTCCAAGGCCTGTGGAAGGTCGCTACCCAGGTGCTGGTGTAAGGCCGGGCCTAACCTAAGTAGCCGAGGAACCCGTCATACCGGTGAAAGCCGGAATCCAGGGGGCCACCGCAGAGGCAGCTTGTGGATTAGTTCCACATCCAATCCGACCCGAGTCCGCGGCCAAGTAAGGGGATCCGCAAGCAAGTAGGGGCACGATATATCGTGCCCCTACGTTGGTTATTCGACAAGTCAAGATGGATTCCCGCTTTCGCGGTAATGACGGAGAAGAGTCCCCACTGCCAAAGCGCACAGCTTGCCCAACCGTCATTCTCCTGCGACAGCGCTAAGCGCCGACCGCTGCCCCGCTTACTGCCTGCCGCCGCCCTTTTACGGCCCGGCGTTCACCGTCTCCGGCTTGCCGCTTTCCAGCGAGCGCAGGCCCGCGGCAAGGGTCGCCACTGTTTTCGCGCCTTCCCGGGCATCCACCATTGGAGTTTCGCCAGCGCGGATGCAGTCTACCAGGTGCGTCAATTCGTCCAGCACCGGATGGCCGATGGTGCGCCGGAAGGGCAGCGTTTGCGGACCTGCCAGGCCTTCTACGCCCCAATTCAGCCAGACTTGCGCTTCCATCTCCAACGTATTGGTGAGCATGGTGCCTTCCGCGCCGTAGGCGTTGAAGTTCACCACGTGCCCTGGCACACGGCGAATGGCGGAGGTCTCCCACACTTTGCCGAGGCAGCCATTCGCGAACTTTAAGATGCTGATGTACGTATCCGGCAGAGGAAACTCCGGCGCGCTGGCGCACTTATTGGCATAGAGCGTGATTTCCGCCACGTCGCCGGCTACCCAACGGACGAGGTCCATGGGATGCACCCCGCCGCCGTACCACGCGTTCTGCGGATTGACCGGGTCTTTCCGCCAGGGTGTGCGTTGGTAGACGTTGCGCATGTCGTGGATGTAGTCGCTCTCGACGAAGAAGAGTTCGCCCAGCCGCCCTTCTTCTACAAATTGGTGGATAGCTGCGAACTGCGGCACGAAGCGGTTGACGTTGCCCACGGCAAACCGCACGTCGGCCTCTTTGACGCGTCGCACCAAGTCCCACGCGTGGGGCTCGCTGGTGGTCATGGGCTTCTCGCACAGAATGTGCTTGCCGTGGGCAAGAGCGGCGAGACAGTGCTCGTAGTGCAGGTGGTCGGGCGTGCAGACCGAAACCACGTGCACATCGTCGCGGCTGACGGCTGCTTCCACGTCGCTGGTGGTCTCGATGCCCTCAAATTCCTGCCGCGCCTGCGCCAGGCGTTCCTCGTTAACGTCGCACAGCACGACCAACCGCACGCCGGGAATTTGCCGGTACGCGTTCATATGGCTGCGCCCGACGCCAAAACCGATTACTGCTACGCCAAGCTCTTCCATCGCTGCTCACTCCTGATTTGTGAATAGAGACTTGATGTGAAGGTTAGCGCAATGCGGACGCGGAGGTCTATGGCACACGCCGAATCTGGAGACATGCAAGGGGAGGCGCATTAGGGATTGGTAACTTTGGGCTTGGGATGGCCAAAAGTAGGACACGTGACGTCCTAGGCTTGGGCCAACTCGCATTTGTCATTCTGAGGAGCGCAGCGACGAAGAATCTAGAATCGGGAGCATTTTAGATTCCTCGCTACGCTCGGAATGACACGAAGCCTGATCTGATAGGGAAATCAAGTCTAAGTCGCTAATTCCCGGCGCAATTCAAAGTGGTCAGGAATCGCTCTCGTCTTCCGCAAGGCTGGGCAGCTCCCGCATTCGCCACACCGGTGTGAGCAGCAGCCAGAGCACGGCGGCGAGCTCGCCACCGGCGGCCAGGAACAGTGTGGGACGCATGCCGATGGTCTCGCCGAGGAAGCCGCCAATGAGCGCGCCGACCGGTATTAGCCCCATCCCGAGGGTATTCATCACGCCGTGCATGCGCCCCTGGAAGGACTGTGGTGTGGCCGCCATCTGTAGACTGTCCTGGGCAATACCGTAAGTCGTGGCGCCGATGCCGAAGATGAAGCTCGCCACTGTGAGCACAACGACGATAGCAAAGACCGATCCGCCGACGAGCGGCGTCGCCAGGTCACTAAGTCCTGCCAGCACGACGCCAATCACGATGGCGCGTCCGATGCCGAGCCAAGCGATGAGCCGTTCCGCCACCACCGCGCCCGCCAAGAAACCCACACTACCCACGGAAAACATGATGCCGAAGGTCACCGGGTTCAGTCCGAGGTCTTTGCTGACATAGAGCAGCCACACGGCCTCGAACATGGAATTGAAGACGGCAATGCCGCCCACCACGCCCGCTATCGCCAGCAGCACGCGGTTTCGTACGACAAAGTCCACCCCCTGGAAGGCCTCGCGCATGAAGGCGTCGCCACCTTCGGAGGGTTCCGGCTCGGGCTCCGGGGCACGCATCGACTGGATCGCCAAAGCAGACGCAACAAACGTCACGGCATCCACGAGGAGTGCGATAGGCGCTGTGAACAGTTGGACGAGTATGCCGCCTATACCCGGAGCGACCACCTCTGACGCCGAGCGGCCGATGGCGAGCTTGCTGTTTGCTTCCACCAACTCGTCACGCGCAACCAGCGAAGGAAGCAGCGAGCGGCTGGCAACACCGAAGACCAACGTCAGTACGCCGAGTCCCAGCGCGATGGCGTAGAGGATTTCCATGCGCAGCACGCCCAATACCGCCAAGACCGGAATCGCAAGCAGCAAGAGGGCGCGGCCGTAGTCCGTGGCGATCAGGAGGGGGCGTTTCTTGCGGCGATCCACCCAGACCCCTGCGCCGAGTCCGAAGACCAAGGCCGGGGCGGTTCCCATCGCCATGAGGATGCCCATCTGAACCGGCGTCGCGTCCAATACGAGCACCGCGGTAAGCGGCAGCGCGAGAAACGTAATCTGGGAGCCGAAGCGGGAAACGGTCGCACCGACCCACAACTTCATGAAGTCGGGGTGCCGCCAGAGACCGGAGAAGCGGAGGAACATCGGTGAACAGCTACGATCTAAGCACAGCAGCTACTGTGCGTCGTTTCCAGAATGGGGTTCTATGCCCGTGTGCTGCGGCGTTGCAGTGTATCACCCATATAATACAACTGTATCATATTTGTGAAGAATTCGCACTCTCGCTCATTGCTAAGCGAGGCATCCTTTGGCAGTAGAGGAAGAGCCTCAATTCGCGGGCAAGCGGATGCGTGAAACGGAGTGTCCCTACCGCGGCAGTTGCGCGCTAGGCACGGAGAATTCCTCGCTCGGCGCGTCGAGTGACGCTGGAGGAGAAAGCACGGCGTCGCCAGCGTCGATGGGCAGCGGCTCTTGGTCGCCTTCCAGGTGAACTTGCTTCCCTGCCTTTACAAACGCGGCGAAGAGGGGGTGGGGGCGGTTGGGGCGTGACTTGAACTCCGGATGAAACTGGCAGCCCACAAAGAAGGGATGGTCGCTGTGTTCCAAGATCTCCGCCAAGCCGCCTTCCGGCCAGATGCCGCTCACCCGGAGGCCATGCTCTGCCAGGACGTCTTTGTAGCGATCATTGAGCTCCCAGCGATGGCGGTGCCGCTCGTGCACCAGCGGCACCCCGTACGCAGCGGCGGCGACCGTTCCCGGTTCCAGCGCGCAGGGATAGGCGCCCAGGCGCATGGTGCCGCCCTTCTGCGTGATGCCGCGCTGGCTTTCCATTTGGTCGATCACCGGATGCGGTGTGTCGGGATCGAACTCCGTGCTATTGGCCCGCTCGCCTATCACGGCGCGAGCGAACTCGATGACGGCGACCTGTAGGCCGAGGCACAACCCGAGGTACGGAATCTTGTTTTCGCGCGCATAGCGGGCCGCCATGATTTTCCCTTCGATGCCGCGGGGTCCAAAGCCGCCGGGTACCAGGATGCCGCGCACGTCGTTCAGGTGCGCCTCGGGTCCGTCGGCTTCCACGTCCTCGGCGTTCACCCACTTGAGTTTGAGGTTTGCTTGGTTGGCCGCGCAGGCATGCCGCAGCGCCTCGGTAACGCTGAGGTAAGCGTCCGGCAGCTGGGTGTATTTGCCTACGATGGCAATCTCCAAGGGGGCGTGATTGCTCGTAACGTGCTCCACGATCTCTTCCCAAAGGGAGAGATCCGGTTCCTGTGCCGGCAGGCGAAGGGCCCGCACCAGCAGATCACCAAGACCGATACTCTCCAGATACATCGGCACTTCGTAAATGGAAGAAAAGGTGACCAGCGGAATCACGGCCGGCTCGTCCACGTCGCAGAAGAGCGCTATCTTCTCGCGCAGGTCGGGTGTCATTTCGTAGTCGGAACGGCAGATGATCATCTCCGGCTGGATGCCGAGCCGCCGCAGTTCCTGCACGCTGTGCTGGGTGGGTTTCGTCTTTAGCTCGCCGGTGGAGCCGATGTAGGGAAGGAGTGTCACGTGAATGTAGAAGACGTTTTCGCGCCCGAGGATGCGGCGCAATTGGCGAATGCTCTCGATAAAGGGCAGGCCCTCGATGTCGCCGACTGTGCCACCCACTTCTACGATGACGACGTCGGCTCTGGACGCTTCCCCAACTCGCAGGATGCGCTCGCGAATCTCGTCAGTAATGTGGGGAATCATCTGCACCGTGCCGCCCAGATAGTCACCGCGCCGCTCTTTATCGATCACGTGCTCGAACACCTGGCCAGACGTGACATTGCTCTCGCGGGTAAGAGGTTCATCGATGAAGCGCTCGTAGTGGCCGAGGTCGAGGTCGGTTTCCGCGCCGTCATCCGTCACGAAGACCTCGCCGTGCTGATACGGACTCATGGTGCCAGGATCAACGTTGATGTAGGGATCGAGCTTCTGAATGGAGACGCGGATGCCCCGGCTCTTGAGCAGCCGCCCGATGGCCGCAACGGTCACCCCCTTGCCGACGGAAGAGACTACTCCGCCGGTTACGAAGATGTGCTTGGCAACGCGCCTCGTTTCTGTCATGCGATCGCTCACTTTGCGGGAACTTTCTCGCGGCGCACCTGCGCGCGGCACTCCAGGAGCGCCAACGTATTGTGCCCTATGCCTCCCTTACGACGGGTATTAAAGGTAGTTGCGGGTTCAGGAAGCTTGGAGCCCAACTCATGGGCCAGGCGATCCAGCGTGTGGAAGCGGTCGTCGGGAACATCCGGCAGGCTATAGTACATGGGTATCAACACCTTGGGCTCCAGCTCGCTTGCAAGGTCCGAGACCGCCTGAACCCCGATGCGATCGGGTCCTCCCACAGGCAAGAGCAAAACATCGATATCGCCAAGATTTTCGATTTGAGTGGCGGACGGCGCTTGCCACGGCAGGCCCAGGTGACAGACCGCGAGACCTTCCAACTCAAACACAAATGCCGTCACAGGGGGCTGACCGCGGCTCTGCATGGGCACACCCATAATGAAGATGCCGCCTATTTCGTACTCACCCGGGCCGGTGAGCAGCAGGCTGTGGTCTTCGCGGGTAACTACCGTTTCGTCGCAGAGCGTGGGATCGCTGACCGCAACGATGGAGGCGTTGAGCTTGGGTAAGCGAAGTGCGGGGGTGGGCGGATACGGGTCGGTGATTACCGTCCCTAGCTGGCTGCGCAAGCGGAAACACCCGTTGCCGTACCAGGAAATCTCCACGCCAAACTGCACTCCGGGGCTAGTGGGAAAAAGTCAAAGTGGAAAGGGTCCTGAAAAGCTACATGCATTCTACCACAGGGTCGGATGAGGCGAAAGGGAATTCGCGCACATGGACAGTCTTGCCTCTTGTGCCGGTCCGGCTCACGACTCTTCCAGCAAACGGACTACCGCGCGTTTCTGCAGACGCCGTGCACACTGCAAGGGTGTTTCGCCTTCGCGTGACGGCATGCCAAGGTCTGGCGCAAACGCCAACACTACCTTGACAAGCTGCTTGTTCTTCGCAACCGCGTGGTGAAGCGGCGTCTTTCCCGACCAATCCTGGCAATTGGGATCAGCCCCGTTATCCAGAAGCAGGCGCGCCAGGGCGGCGTCGCCATGCATGACGGCACGGTGGAGTGCCGTACCGCCGTGATGCCCGCCGGAAACGTCTGCGTTAGCGCCGTGCGCAAGCAATAGCTGCGCGATCGGAATGTTTGCCTCTCCGCGGGGATGCTCGGCGCAGAGGGCCAGGGCCGTATGGCCGTTGTGGTTCTCGGCGTCGACAGGCACGCCTTGTGCCAGCAGGAACTCTACGGATTCGGGATTGCCCGCAATCACCGCCGCATGCAGCGGCGTGATGCGCCAGCGCCCGCCCGCCGCGGTGGGATTGCGCAGATTCGGTTTTGCGGTCAGCAACTCCTCAAGCAGGGGTATGTCGCCAATGGCCGCCGCATGGTGCACAGTAGGCTGCAGGCCGAGAGAGACAAGGAAGCGCAAGATCTCCACGTGGCCGCCATAGGCCGCTGCATCCAAAAGAGTCCGGCCGTGATAGGCGTGTCCGGGATCCGCCCCCAGTGCGATGAGCGCTTTGACACGCTCGAGGCAGCCGGTGCCGATGGCCGTACCAAGCGGCACGTGACCGTGCGAATTCGCGGCGTTGACAAGGGTGGGATCCGCGGCCGCAATCTCGGCTACCCGGGTCTCATCTCCCGCCTCGATTGCCGCGATGAGTTGCTTGCGCAACGCCCGTCGGCCCATGTCACGCGCTCCCTAGATATCTCTCGTTTGTTGCAAGGCGCAGCACCTTCGAGCCCGCTATAGGCTTCACTCCGCCTGGGTGAACCAGATCGGACTGCTCCACGCCCGTTGGCGGTTGGCTTGGAATAAGCGCAGGTAATAGTAGACGAACGGGCGATCGCCAGGGAACGTGGGCGCGAAGGCGACGGCGGCCAGGTCGGCGGTGTCGGTCCACTCGTCTTCCCACACGTCTGACTGCGGGTCGGCGCTGAAGACCACTTCATTGTTGCGAATAACTTCCACCCGTGTGATGGGCGCGGTGCCAGCGGTGCGCATGTGCATACGGCGCGGCCCAACACCGGCTGACTCTACGGCGCTTTCGCTGCCCATCGGTTTGCCATCTATGGTGAAATCCAAGAGGATGCGATCGCCGGTGGTGGCGTAGCATCGGCGGTCGTACAGCGCCTGCCAGATTGATTCGCGGGTGAGTTCCGGCGCCACCACGCAGGCGAGGCCGTTGCCGTCGTTCACGTGAAAGCTGCCCTGGTTGGCCAGGCCGTAGTGGCTGTCCGTGCCGCCCACAAAGCCGAGGCGGTGTCCCATCGCCAAGGCGGACTGCACGCTGAGCGGCCCCGCCTCTTCCGCAATGTCCCACATGGAACAGATTTCGACCAGTCGCTGATAGCGGTCGTTGCGGAAGCGCCAGTCGGCGCCGCCCATAGACTTGGGGTGGTGGGGCACGGTGAGCGCCTCCAGACCCCGGTCGGCCATGTCTTTCCAGAGCGCATCCGGGTTGCGGTGCTGGCCCTGGTACCAATAGTGGAACGGTCCGCTGTCACCCCGGTAGTAGATGTTCTTGTGGCCGCTGCCGCTTACGCCGCCCCACTCGAAGCTGACGAGCGTGACGAATTTGCCGGGGTTGTTGAAGCGGTTGCAGTCGGCGACGAGACCCTGCCAGATGTCCTCTGTGACCTCTAAGCGCCAATTGTAGTGATTGGCAGGCGCGCAGAAGTCGAGACCGGCAACGTCCCGGCCCCACTCGAAGAACTCCTCTGTCGTGCCAGTGCCCATGCTGTGCCACATCTGGCTGTGCATTTCGCCAAAGTAGATGCCGCGATCCGGCAGGAAGCCCACCCCAATGGGATTGCTCTTGCCGGAAATACCGGCTACGGGGTCGAAAACGCTGAGCGTCTGCACGCCGCTCGTCTTGGCGGTAACGGCAAGGGTTTCTCCAAAAGGCTGCGCTGTTGAGTCAATTGCGACACGGTCTGCCGTTTCCATGCCCTCCGGCGCGAATACCTGCCCCTCGCCGGCATAGTTCGTCGCGGGATTGAAGCTATAGACATCCACCGGCAGCACGCGCACGTCGAACGTTTCGCCCGGCTGCACCACGGCGGGCGCAAAGACGCGGAAGCGGTCGGCCGCGTGCGCGCCCACCACCTTCACCGTAGGGAAGTTGGCTATTTGCCGGTACTCGCCGCTGCCGCCCGCGTCAACGCCGATGCTGAAGACGGCGGTCTGGGCGAACTTCTGGGCCTGCAGCAGATTGCCATCGGGCGCGCCCATGGTTATTTGCACCTCGTCACCCGCCTGCAGCGTGCCGGCCTGCACCACGACGTCGAGCAGATCGAGATGGCGTCCATAGGAGACGGCAAGGGCGAGTTGCACGTCGGCATTCGTGCACGCAACGTCGGCAAATGCGCCATAGCCCGCGCGGACTTGCTCGCGGCTGCCGAGCGTTTGCACACCCCGGCGATAGCAGTTGCCCAAGTGGCAATCCCAGCAATCCGGGATCTCCACAGTGATATGGGCGCCCGCGGATAGCACGAGCCCCGGCCCCGCCGTCAGCGTGATGACAAACGTGTGTCCGCTGGCCGCCTCGACCTGGTGCGGTGTGATGGCGGCCCGCATGTCGACCGGCGGCAGGAACTGCCACGTACGGGTAATACCCCGCATCCAAACACTGGAGTCGTCGAAGACGCGTGGCTGCGGCACGGCTGGATTGTTGCTGAGCTGTGTTGACATGGGGGTACATGCTCCTCAATAGATTGACTACATCCAGAATCCGGCCCCTACCGCAGCGGTCGCAAAACCAAAAAACCTCAACCCGCTGACGCGCGAAAGCAAGCGTCAACGCCAAACCTATGCCTACCGCAGACCGGGCAAAAGAAGGAACTGCTCCCGACCTCTCGCTGCCGCTTGCTGCTGTCAATTGTTCCTGCCTGCAGTATACTGTCCGCAGTTGACGCCGTGCATCCGGAGACCGCGTGAATGCACGGTGCGGGACACAGTGTGCAACCTCGGCGGGAGTTCGCGAGAAACGACATTTGCTTGGTGCCGCGATGCCCTTGGTTGCGCGGTCGTGGCCGGTAGACTTGCTCGCATACCAATGCTTACGAGTAGTCCAACAACATTGGTACCATGGGTAAGCGTCACCGGCGACGGAGGACAATGGCGCAGGTTGCAAACCCACGCTTCCTAGCAATTCAAGTCTGTGGGGCCACTAGCAGGCAGACATTAGCTAGTATATGCCGCTTATAGCGAGTATGAGTTAATTGCCCAATTGGAGGAAATTCCGTGCGCCCACTGGCAGCCCTGCTATTCACCGCAATCGCCATATTCGCACTCGCAAGTTGCGGCGTCTACGCCGTGTCAACGTGCCCGGAGGGCACTGACGCCTTTGCCGAATACCGGCTTTTCTTCGGCCGCAGCAGTGGCGGCGCGGAGGTGGTGAGCGATGAAGCCTGGGCAGAGTTCCTGGCGGATACGGTGACACCGCGATTCCCTGACGGCCTGACTGTGGTTGACGGCGCCGGACAGTGGCGGGGCTCCGACGGTGTCGTGCAGCGCGAACGCTCCAAGGTGCTGATCATCCTCACCTCGCCCGGCGAGGAAGGAATGCGCCTCACTGACGAGATTTCGCAGGAGTACGAGACCCGCTTCGGCCAGGAGACCGTGCTACGCGTGGTGCGCAACGCGTGCGTATCGTTCTCCTGATACGAGGCGTAGCGTGCCGCATTCGTTTTGAGGTGTATGCCGGGCAGACAAGATTGCATCTTGCCGCATATTCCCCTCAATCCATGCCAAGCGACTGCGGATCGCAGTCTTCTGCAGCGCCGCCAGCCTCCTTGGTACAGAAATGCGTCCAATTGCGGGATGACTACATCGCCCGCGGTCACTTGCGCTCCCATTGCCGTTTGTCCACAATGAGAGCAACAAATCGCTTGTCATTTCCTGTTTAATTCCGCAGCAATACGAGGAGAAATTCCCCATGCAGACCGTAGAGCAAGAGCAACTTGCCATTGAAGGCGGCCCCAGGACCGTCGACTACAAGTTTCCCACCAATAGCGATATCAGTGGCCGCATGTTCGGCGATGAAGAGATCGCGGAATTGACGGAGGTGATCCGCTCCGGCAACCTGAACGTCCTCGGCGGTCCCAAGGTCACGCAATTCGAGGACGAGTGGAAGAAGACATTTGGCGTCAAGCATGCCGTCACCAGCACTTCCGGCACCTCCGCGCTGCACGTGGGCGTGCTGGCCGTAGGACCCAACCCGGGCGACGAGATCATCGTCGCGCCAATCACAGACATCGGCAGCATCATCGCCATTCTCTACCAGCTCGCCGTGCCGGTCTTTGCCGACGTGGATCCCATCTCCGGCATCATCACCGCTGAGACAATCGAGCCCTGCATTACCGAGCGCACTGTCGCCATCATGGTGGTGCACTTGCAGGGCAACGCGGCGGTCATGGACCCCATCGTGGAGCTGGCCCGCAAGCACAACCTGCTCGTCATCGAGGACTGCTCCCAAGCGCACATGGCGGCGTATAACGGTCGCTACGCCGGCACCATCGGCGACATCGGCTGTTACTCCTTCCAGCAAAGCAAGCACATGACCACCGGTGACGGTGGCATGACCGTAACGAACAACGACTACCTGGGCGAGCGCATCATGTTGGCCCACAACAAGGGCCGGGGCCGCAGCGGCCGCGAGAACCAGCCGCCTTTCCTGGCGCCCAATTACCGCATGACGGAACTGCAAGGCGCTGTCGGCCTGGCGCAACTGCGCAAGCTGCCCACCATTACGGGTCTGCGCACGAAGTGGGGCAATCTATTGAGCGATCTGGTCGAAGACGTGCCCGGCATCATCCCGCCCCGCGCGCCGACACCGGAAAGCACCCACGTCTTCTGGAATTGGTGCCCCATTGCAAAGCTGGAAGAATTGACAATCGGTTTGGATGACTTGTCGCAGGCCTTTGCCCATGAGGGCGTCGGCTTTGGCGCGGGCTACACGCGTACGCCCATCTACGAGTACGATGTGCTCAAGAACCGGCGCCTCTTTGGCGAGTCGGCGTATCCGCTCCTCGATCCCGCCAGCGGACGCGACGTGCGCTATTACACCGGCATGTGCCCCAACGCCGAGGGCATCCTGAAGCGCATGCTCGTGCGGCACGTCAACGAGAAGTGCACCGAGGAAATGATCCACGACATGGCACGCGCCGTGCGCAAGGTATTCACCCACTACGCGAAGTAGGACGCAGCGGCGTGAGCCCACATCCTAGACCCCAGTAGCTACGATTGCGCAGGCTGGGTCTGGCGCGCTGCATCCCCACTGGACTGAGATATACCCCATGCAGGGGATTGGGGCACGTGCCGCGAGGACTCTATTAGCGAGCGAAGAGGCTCCCGCTCTGTAGGATGAGGGGTAAGAGTGAACGCCTGGCTGCGTCTTTGCGCCGCTGCGGAGAGACGAGCAAGAGTGCGGGGGCAGCGACCGCGCTGTGGTTTCCGAGCACGCAGATGGCCTTGCGCGAACAGCACGACACTGCCATCGAAATCAGTCCTCAGGTTGACCCACCGGCGCTTGTCCAGCTTTCTCCAGGCGAGCACGTCTGCGGTTATTCACTGTCTGCAGGAAACGAGGAGGCACCCTCGCGCAAGCCGGCTCTTTCGAGAATAGTTAAGACATTTGAGTGGATCGTGAAATGCGGGGGCTTGTCCCCCGCTTTTCTTGCATTTGGAAGGCTGGGGGCGTAGCGAAAGCGGACCAGTGGAATGATCCTCACCCCGGCCTTGTCTCGGGGAAAGGGAGTAAGACGCTCGCCGAGGAGGTTGTTGGGGTGAGGAAACTATCTTGCTGAGGCAGGATTAGTCCTAGGGTCTCCGCTTGAGAGTTAGCGGTACGCTATCATAGGCACGTAGGCACCAATCAAAGGAGTCCAGGTTGACCTTAAGCGATCTATACGAGACCTCCATCCGGCTCGGCATGGAGCTTGACGTGCGGGGCGAGGCCGCGCTCCAGCGGCAGATGGCCCAACGGCGGGAAGAGTACGCTGCGTTGCCCGCCTGGCAGCAGCCCTACTACGACCGGGAGCGCTTTCGCAATCCCTATGGCGACGTGCGCATTGTCAACGGGCCGGACGACGTCGAATTGGAGACTGTTCTGCTCGGGATCAACATCGGCGTCGACGAACTGCTGCTCGCCGACCGGCTGCGCAGCAAGGGCACGCGGATCGATGCAGTGATCGCCCACCACACCACCGGCATCGGCGTGGCGATCTCGCTGGTGCACGACTTCATGCCGGTGGCGATTGACTTTATGGTGGAAGAGGGCGTGCCCCGGGCAGAGGCGGAAGCGTGCATCAACCGGTATATCGAGGAAAAATCGCAATCGCTTGAGGATACCGCGCGCTTGGGGCCGGACATGGCCAGGCTGCTGGAGTTTCCGCTGGCCTGCATTCATACACCGGCGGACTACTACATCGGCGAGGGCGTGCGTCCGGCGGTGGAGGCGGCACAACCGCAGACAGTAGGTGACGTGGTGCGCGCGCTCATGGTCATTCACGAAGTGCAGAGCGCCGCCCACATTGGCGCTGAGCCACGGGTGATGAGCGGGGAAGAAGAATGGCCCGCCGGGCGCATGCTGCTCAAGTTTGGCGGCGGCTACATTCTGCCACCGGATGCGTATACGCTGCTCGGCAAGGCGGGCGTGAATACCGTACTCCAGATTGGCTGCACGCCGGCCCACGCCCGGGCGGCCCAAGAGGCGGGCGTCTCGATCGTGCGTATTGCCCATGCCGCCTGCGACAACATTGGGATCAACTTGCTCCTGGATGAGGTCGAGCGCCGGTTAGGACCGCTCAACGTCATTCCCTGCAATTATTTCGAACGCGTAAAGCGGAACTAGCATGAGATACCTCGCCGACGGCTCTAGCCATGATGGTACTGGTGGAAAGCCCGTCATTGCCATAGAAACGGAACCCCAACCTCCGTCATTCCGGCGAAAGCCGGAATCCATCTTCATTGTGCGAAGCGACCTGGAAGCCCGGTGGTGGACAGGCCCGTGTGCTGCCTTGGGTTACATAGATACATAGAAGACCGGACCATGCAGGCGTGCCGCCGCTCAAATACTGTGTCCGTTTGCCATGTGCACTTCTAGGTCACCGGCGGTTAGTGTCAGGGAGCCGAAGAATGCCGCTTTTGCCGGCTGCGCGGGAATCCATCTTCCCATTGGGGGATAGACTCCCGCTTTCGCGGGAGTGACGAGCAAGTCCGCGGGAGTGGCGGAAAGATTGGCAGGGGTGATGGATAGACTGGCAAGGGTGACGAATAGGTTTGCGCGAGTGGCGAATAGAAATGAAACACGGCATATAGGAATCTGTGTGGAATAGGCGACATGACCTTACGCGACTTGTACGAAGCATCCATAGAGATTGGCCTTGAGGTCGATCCCCGCGGCCGGGAAGCCCTGGACCGCCAGCTCGCGCAGCGGCGGCAGGAGTACGCCGCGTTGCCGGAGTGGCGCAAGCCGTACTACGACCAAGAGCGGTTCAACAATCCCTACGGCGACGTGCGCATTGTGAATGGACCGGAAGAAATCGAACTCGACACGATTATGCTGGGGATCAACATCTGGACCCAAGAGCTGCTCTTGGCAGACCAGCTACGCAGCAGCGGCACGCGGGTAGACGCCGTTATATCTCACCATACGAATAGCATTGGCGTACCTGCCGACACGCTGGTGTATGACTCGGTGCCCTATCTCGTCGATCTCCTTGAGAACGCGGGGGTCTCGCGCGCAGACGCCGTGCCGCACATTGAGAACATGATGACCGACCGCTGGCTCAATGCCGAAGATTTCAACCGGATCGGCAGAGACACCGCGAAGCTGCTCGGTTTTCCACTTGCCTGCATCCATACGCCGGCCGACTTCCATCATGGCCAGGGCGTGCGCGGCGCGATAGAGGCCGCCAACGCGCAGACGGTGGGTGACGTGGTGGAGGCGCTGTTGGCCCTGCCGGAGTTTCAAGGTGCGGCGCGCATTGGGGCAATCCCGCGCATTATGGCGGGTGATGCCGACCAGCCCGCAGGCCGCATCTTCCACCAGGATGGCGGCGGCTGGCTCTTTCCGGCTGAGGTGATACCGCTGTTGAAGGAGGCCGGAGTCGGCACGTTTGTTACGATTGGCTGCTCGTCCGCCCACCAGCAGAAAGCGCAAGAACTCGGCATGGGCTGGGTGCGCATGCCCCACAACGCGTGCGACAACGTCGGCCTCAATCTGCTCTTGGACAAAGTCGAACAGCGCCTGGGGCCGCTGAACGTGATCCCCTGCAACTACTTCGAACGTATCAAGCGCAACGGCAACTAGGCTCCGTGTAGCGCGGGGGCTTGTCCCCCGCTCTTCTCAGTACTCAATGCAGTGATCATTGCCGCTGGAATCAACGATGAAAGACCCTCACCCTAGCCCTCTCCCACCGGGAGAGGGAACCAGAGGGATGCTGTAGATGGTAACGCTGCGCGATTTGTACGAAACATCAATAGAGATTGGCCGAGAGCTTGACCCCAGGGGTCAGGAGGCCATCGGCCGGCAACTGCAACAGCGCCGTGAGGAATACGACGCCCTGCCTGCCTGGGAACAGGCGCTCTACGACCAAGAGCGTTTCCGTAACCCCTACGGCGACGTGCGGATTTCAAACGGACCAGACGATACGCCGATCGGCACGGCGCTCGTGGGCATTAACATGCACGTGCCGGAGATGCTGCTGGGCGCGCAACTCGCTGCCAAAGGTATGCAGTTCGACGCATTTATCTCCCATCACACCAACAGTGTCGGCATCTCCGCCTCGCTCGTCGCAGACTTCATGGAGATTAACGCTGACTATCTCGTGTGGGAGGGGGTGCCGGCAGACCAGGCGCGCGCGTGCATTTTCGACTTTATGGCCCAGCGCCTGCGCGAGCACGAAGACGTGCACCGCATTGGCCCCGACACTGCAAAGCTGCTCGGGTATCCGTTGGCCTGCATCCACACACCCGTAGACTTGGCGCACCGGCAGTACATAAACGCGCTCTTTGCGCGGGAGCAGCCGCCCTCAGTTAGCGACATAGTGGAACTCATGCTGACAATTCCTGAGATGCAAGAGGCCGCGCGCATTGGGGCAGTGCCGCGCATCATGGTCGGCAATCCCAGGCAACCCGCCGGGCGCATCCATGCCAAATTCGCCGGCGGCTACGCCTATCCGCCCAGCGCCTTTCCGCTGCTGGCACAGGCAGGCGTGAATACGGTGGTGCAGGTCTCGGCGAGTGCGGCCACAGTTAAAGCCTGCTGCGAGCACGGCATCGCGCTCGTGCGCTTGCCCCATTACGCCACCGACAACATCGGCCAGAATCTCTTACTCGACGAACTCATGCGCCGCCTGGAGCCGTTCAATGTCATTCCCTGCAACTATTTCGGCCGGGTTGACCGGGCGGGGCAGCTTGCGCAGATGTTGGCGACGGGGCCGATTTTCAGGAGCCTTGGCAATTGAGCGACTGGTGTCCGGTCCAGGGCCTCTGGAGAACGCAAACACCCGCCGCAAGGTGGGTGTTTTCAATAGAACGCATCTCAGAAATACATGGCTCTGGGTATCTGCCCTTTGATCTTCGGCAAGCTTAGGACAGGCAGGCTCAGAGCCTGCCCCGTACCCGATACGGTGGCGAACGGAAGAGCTAGCAGGCCCGTTCGTGCTGAGTGCAGCGCAAAGCCTGGGCCTTACGAAAGCCCTTGCCTGTCTCTAGCACTTCGACAAGCTCAGTACAGGCCTGTCGAAGGGTCGAAGCACGAGTTGGCGCGTCGAGCTGCAATATCATGCGTCTTCTAGTGTATGGTTCTGGTCGCCCTGAATCGCCTGAATCTGTCCGCGCAGTCTCTCCCTCAACGCCGTTTCGCGTTAGACTTCGTGCGCGGCAGACCAGCCGGTAGCAACGTCATCGTACACTTCCGTAATCTTTGCCGATGGTCTGGCCGTAAGCAACGTGACAACCACCGCGATGGGAATGGTGATGATGAAGCCCGGAGTGGCGGGTTGGATGTCCATGATGCCTGCGGGGCCGCCTGAAAAGTAGCCCCAGATCGAAGCAACCACCGTACCGGTGAGCAGCGACGTCATCGCGCCCCAGTAATTGAAGCGCCGCCAGTAGAGAGCGAGCAGAATGAGCGGGCCGAAGGCCGCCCCCATGCCGCCCCACGCGTATGAAACTAGATTGAAGACCGAATCGGGGTTGAAGATGGAAAGCAGGGCCGCGATGATGCCAACCACGACCAGCAGGAAGCGGCCCAGCCAGACGCGCGCAAAAGCGCCGAGCACATAGACGTACCGTTTGGCGTAGGCATATCTTCGGATAAGCGGCAGGTCGTCGGTTGCCATTGCGGATGCCAGGAGCAATTGGGAGTCCGCCGTACTCATGACGGCGGCGATCACCGCCGACAGCAGGAGCCCCGCAATGACCGGCGGGAAGAAGACGGTTGCGGCCACAAGGTAAAGGCGCTCCGGATCGGCGGTAACCTCATCGAGCCTCCCAACTTCGCCAAGGGCCGGCAGAGCGACGAGCCCCAGCATGAGGCCGAATAAGAAAATGAGCGTTGCCCACAGCGTGCCGATGTCGCGGCTTGGCCTAAGGCGGTCTTCGCTTTCTACCGCCATGAAGCGCTGCAGTATGCGCAACGAGCCAAAGGCGCCCAGACCCCAGCCGGCTGTCGAAAGCATGAAGGTAAGCGTGACGCCCTGGCCGGACGCGTCGGTAAACGGATTCCAGAAGCCGGCGGCCGTACCCTCCAGACCCCGAAAAGGATCGGAGGTGAGGAAAAGCAAGGTCGTTGGCAATATGATGAAGCCGGCCAGCATGATTGTGGCCTGGAAGACGTCGGTGCGGGAAACGGCGAGAAAGCCGCCGATGAAGGTATACGAGGCGACAGCTACGAGAGTCACCAGGATACCCACAATTCCATCGAGGCCGAATACCGTATTCAGCAGCTTGGAACCGGCGATCAAGCCGGAGCTGATGTAGAAGATTATGAAGAAGAGGGCTATCGCGGCGGAAAGGGTGCGCAGCACGCCCCTCTTGTCCCCAAAGCGCCTTTCAAAGAACTCAGGAAAGGTGAGAGAGTTTTCCGTGGCAATGGTGTACCGGCGCAGCCGCTTCGCATAGATGGCCCACGCCAACCAGAAACCTAGGACGATGCTCAAAACCGTCCAGAATTCCACGGCGCCGTTCATGAACGCCAGCGCCGGGAAGACGAGCATGGTCCACCCGCTGGTGGATGACGAACTGGAACTCAACGCCGAGGTGATGCTGCCGACCTTGCGGCCGGCGAGCACGTAGTCCGACATCTCCTGCATCTGGCGGCTGCGAAACACCGCGATGCCGATCAACGCCGCGAAATACGCCAGGAAGACGATGAGTACCCACGTGGTCAACATGCGAGATGTGTGCCTCCCATACTCTCGGTAGCGTTCAGAGTACTAGCCGTGGCAGGTTGTGTCTACCCTTCAGATGCGGCAGTCTCTGCACACTTTTGTGGCAATGCATCCAGAAGGCGAGCGCAGGGGAAGACGCGCCTTGCCCGCATAAACTCTCGTCCTTGGGCTCTTCACCGCATGGGGCACGGTACTGGGGAATACTGGCCTCGTCGTCGCCGGTTGAGACCCAACAAACTGGTATACTCCATTAGTAATCCTTGCCAATTGTGCTTCTTTTCACCTAGGAGGTTGTCCACCGTGGGCATGCTCATTCTCACCCAGCCGGGTAACCGCGCGAATACCTATGGGCCGTATACGGCATCCGTGCTGAAGGCGGAGGGTTTTGCGGACTTCGACGTGCAGCCCATCGGTCAGGATTCGCTGGCGCGGCTTGAAGCGTATGACGCCGTGGTCGTCACGCCCTGTCTGCCGCGCCGCGCCTACGTGGAGCGGCTGGCGGCCTATGTGAAGGGGGGCGGACGCCTCATCGCGCTGCGGCCCTCGCGGCTGCTGACGGTGGCATTGGGTCTGCAGCCCACGGACACCGTGGCCTTCCCGGCGTATGTGCGTCCGTTGCCGGGTAATGCCGTTAGCGCCGGCGTACCGCATGAGTCCGTTCAGACCCATCTGCCCGTCGACAACTACGAACCGCTGCAATTACCGGAAGGCACCCGTGAAATCGCACGGGTCTACCTGGATGCCGAGGTCGAAACATCCTATCCCGCCGTCCTGCACATTCCCCTGGGCAAAGGGCAGGCAGTGGTCTTCGGCTACGATCTCGCCCAGGCCGTGGCGCTGATACGTCAGGGTAATCCGGTCCATCACGGCTGGCGCACCTTGGGGTTTGGCAATCCCTACCGCCCCAACGACGCCTTTGCCGGCCACATCGACCCGCGCCGCATGCACTTGCCGCAGGCGGACATCCACGCGATGCTGCTCGGCAACGCTATCAATGCCATCGCCAAGTATCCCCAGCCGCGCCTGTGGTATTACGACAGTCCGGAGACCAAGAGCACGGTGGTGCTGGATTCCGACGACGATTACTCACCGCTGGAAGCATTCGAAGCGCTGATGGACTCGGTTGAGGCCCACAACGGCCATATCACCATCTACCTGATGCTTGGGCCTTCCAAGTACACCATCGCCACGCCGGAGCGGGTGGAGGGGTGGCGCGCCCGCGGCCACTCGTTCGGCATTCACCACAATGCCTTCGATCCGCAGTACGTCAATGAAGAGCAGGACGCCGTGATGGAAGAGATCGTGCGGCGCGATACGGACTACTTCCGCGAGCACTACGGCGGCGAAACGGTCATCGCTAACCGCAACCACTGCCTCGGCTGGAAAGGCTACGTGGACCTGGCGCGCGTCTATGAGGACGTGGGCGTGGTGTTGGATACGAACCTGCTCAGCATCCGCCACCAGTGGCTGCAGTACACGAACGGCTCCGGGCATCCCGGCAAGTTTGTGGATACCGATGGCGAGGTCATCGAGGTCTTTCAGCAACTGACCCAGGCGTATGACGACGCCTCCGTGAAAGCCCAACTCTCATCGAACCCCGTGGGCGAAGCCAAGGCGACGCGCCAGGTGATGCTGGACAAGAAGGAACGCTACTTCAGTCCGCTGACGATGCTCTCTCATCCTGTTTCCTTCTACACATACAGCAGCGCCTATCAGAACCAGTGCTGGGACTACGCGAACGAACTGGATTTGCCCATCGTGAGCGCCTTTGAATGGGCCGATTTTGTGCGGGCGCGCGATCAAGCTCAAGTTTCTCAAAGCGCGTGGGATAACGGCAGCTTCTCCTGCACAGTCACCGGCAGCTCTCCCAGTGGCAGCTTTACACTCATGGTGCCGCAGCAGAACGGTGAGACGCCGCGTGCCACGGTGGATGGTGAAGGCGTGGATGTGTCGCTGCAAGATGCGTACGGCTACACCTATGCCCTGGTGCCGGTGCCCATCAGCAACAACGGCGCGGAAGCGCGGCAGGTAGTAGTGCAATCGTGATAGACTCGTCGGGACCGAATACTATTGAACGGCAATAGTGCTCGCTAAGAGACGCAATGCAGTGAGGAGTTTTCGATGGAATTGACAAGTGAAGAAAGAGACCTGCTGGAGCACGGCAAGCGGCAATTTCCGTTTCCCATCCTCGGCGGATGGTATACGGAGGCGGAAGTGGACGCCATCAACGCCAGCATGCGCGAGAGCATGGACTGGCGCATCGGCTTTCACGGGCCGGAGATTGCCCAGTTCGAGCAAGAGTTTGCGGAATACTGCGACGTAAAGCACGCGCTCGCGGTGAATTCGTGCGGCACCGGCTTGGACGCGGCCATTCATGCCCTGCAACTCGGTCCTGACGATGAGGTCATCGTGCCGGGCATTACGTTCAAGGCCACGTCGCACTGCGTGATGGGCGTGGGGGCGAAGGTAGTGCTGGCGGAGATCGATCCGGCGACATTCAACATCGACCCCAACGACGTCGAGCGCTGCATGACGCCGAATACCCGCGCGATCCTGGCAGTCCACAACAACGGACTGTCTGCCGACGTGGACGCCTTGGAAGAAATTGCCCAGCGGAACCCGCATCCCGTGCACGGCCCGCCTCCGGTGCTCTGCGACGCGGCCCGTGCCGTCGGCGCCGGGTACAAAGGTACCAAGGTCGGCAAGAAGGGCGCCATGAACATCTTCAGCTTCCAGACCAGCAAGAACATGACCACGCTGGGCGAAGGCGGCATGGTAACAACGGACGATGACGACTACGCCACGTTCGTGAACAGCATGCGCTCGTTTGGCAGCGCGCTGGACGGCTGGGGCACCAACTTCCGCATGACGAAATTGCAGGCGGTCGCGGGATCGATCCAGCTCACCCGCCTAGACGAAATGAACGACGCGCGGCGGCAGCGCGTGGCCGACTTTATCGAATTGATCGAGGATATTCCCGGCCTGATCTTCCCCATCGAGCCGGAAGGCTATCACCACGTGTGGTACGGTTATACGCTCATGCTCGAAAAGGATTGGGCCGGCGAGCCCCGCGACAAGTTTGCCGAACGCCTCATCGGCCACCACGGCGTGGGCACGTGGATCATGAATGCCTCGTTGCCGGACTACGTCGGCTATATGGTGCGGATGGGGCACAGTCCGGAAGACGTGCCGGTTTCCACGGATGCCGGCCGGCGGCTCTTCTGCCCGGCCATCCATCCGCTTATGACCGACGAGGACTTGCGCTACGTGGCCGCGGCCATCAAGGAAAGCATGAACACGGTAGCTGCGGACATGCGCCTGCCGGTAGCGGTGGGATAGTACTGGCATCGACTCGCTGAGAGAACAGCTATCAGTTGTCGGCTGGTAGCGGAGTCCCATCTTTTCGGCCCTGGAGATTTAGATGGGGTTGTGATCGCAGAGCGTTTACCTAGGAATTGACACGAAGCAGTGGAATCCCAAGCAAGTGCTCGATCCGTTGCCGGATTTGACTTTGTAGTGGGTCCGCCTAGCAAAGGCGAATCCAGGTAGGTGCTGGGCGGCACGCATAGCTGGCTCTATGCGACAGCCGCCGGTAGCGTGAAAGGGAAGCGTTCCCATGGTCGTCCTCGGAATAGCGAAGTCCCAGAGATGAGTGCACAGCCTGTTGAACACAAAGTCCGCTTGGACGCCAGCAACGACGAGCACGCTGCTGGGGGCGAAGCAGAGTGTGACTGGGATGAGTATGCAGATGAGCTGGCCAGCGCCGTAGCTTTTGCTTCCTGGCAACAAGCGTCTGAAGCCCAATTGGATTGGGATGGAGATGGCGCGAAGGGGGCGGTGGAGCGAGGGGAATTGCTCGGATTTGGTGAGAATTGGGAAGATTCGGCAGCAGATGATGAGTTAGAGAATGATGTGACGTATCATTGGGGGTAAAGATAGAGACGAAGGGCATTGAATTGCTGCATTGGACCGGAAAGACCTAATCCATGGCAATGTTTGACACCCACCGCGCCGTGAAGAAGCTCACAGGGGCGGGATTCAACGAGGACCAGGCGGAAGCGCTCATAGACGCGGTTCGCGATGAGCAGGAGTCTTTCGCAACCAAAGCAGATCTGCTAGCGGTGAGAGCCGACCTGCGCGAAGACATCTCTGCACTGCGTACCGAGTTGAAAGAAGACATGGCCGCACTGCGGGCCGAGCTCAAAGAAGATATAGCCGACCTGCGCGCTGATAGCAACGCCATTCGCAGTGAAATGCAAGCGTTGGAACTGCGCATGACGCTGCGGCTGGGAGGGCTAGTTGCGGCGGGGGTAGCGATACTTGCCGTTCTGGAACTCATTCCTTAAATGGGCGAGCAGGGAGATGATGGCCCACCCACCCGCACAACCTCAAGACTTGGTACGACCCATTGACTGAAGCAAAGCTAGAGGAAGCAACCTGCAATGAAGAAAGCGATCGTTCACCCGTTACGTTTCGTAGTAGGTCCCGGCGTGATTAGCGACGTGGGCGCGCATGCCGCGGCGCTGGGCAGCAAAGCGTTCATCGTTGGCGGCGGACGGGCCGTGGCGGCCATCCAGGATACCGTTACCGGCGTGCTCGACGAGCACGGCATCCCCTATCACATCGAGCACGGCAGTCACGTCGACAAGAAGCGCCCGGAAGTCGACGCGCTGGTAGCAAAGGGCAAAGAGGTTGGCGCTGACGTCGTGATTGGCGCCGGCGGCGGGCGCGTGGTGGATGCCGCCAAGGCCATTGCGCATGAAATGGGCGCTTGGCTTATCAGCTTGCCGACGGTTGCTTCGACCAATGCCACCGCAACCTTCAGCGCTAGCATCGAGGGCGACGCCGACCGCAACGTGTGGTACGTCGGCCCCCATACGGTAATCGCCGATACGCGCATCATTGCCCAGGGCGGCGGGCGCTGGTTGGCGGCCGGCATGGCCGACGCGCTGCCAACGTGGACGGGTGGCCGCATCGCGCGCGAACTCCGGCAGAATAGCGGCACCGAACGTATGCTTGGCTTCGACAATGTCTTTCCCACCGGCGCGGCGATTGCCATCGCGGAGTGGACCTACGATACGATCCTCGGCTACGGGGCATCGGCCTACGAGGCCTGCGAGCGCGGCGTGGCCTCGGAAGCCGTGGACAAAGTCGTGGAAGCGATTGTCTACGGCGGCGGCGTGGCGGGACCGGCGTGCGGCGTGGTGGGCGGCGAGCACGGTCTGCACCCTGGTTTTTCTAAGCATGCCACCAATGAGGGCGTGCACGGCGAGCAGGTGGCCTTCGGCATTCTCATTTCGGTCGCGTTGATGCAGCAGGGTGAAGCCGAGGTGCGCAAGCTCATTCGTTTCAACCAGTCGGTCAATCTGCCCTCGACCTTTGCCGATTTCGGTGTGCAGAACGCGGACCGCAGCGTGGTGCGTGAGATTGCCGAGGAAATCCTGGGGCCGGGCGGCAAGAGCACCTTCGGCCTGTGGTACGAGGTGGACGTGGACTTGCTCACCGACGTGATGGTGGACGTCGACCGCATGGCGCAGGAGGAGAAGTGCTGTTAGGGACGATTTGTCGCCGGTTAGGGCATCTATGCGGTGGGTCGAAAACAGAGAACGTCGGTCTGAACTTTGAAGGAAGGGGCCTTGTGGCCCGCCGGCTTGGAAGCCCCAATGGGGAAGTAACGCTCTCTTGTTTGGTTGCGCCGGCAGTTTAGCAAGCGAAAGTTGAAGCATCCCCTTCACCCTAACCCTCTCCCCCAGGAGAGGGAACCGGAGGAGTAAGGACGGTTAGGTAGCGCGGGGCCTTGTGCCCCGCTCCATGTGACGAGCGAGATCCGTAATCCGAATCTATAGCGATGATTGGCAACCGCACTTGCGACGATGTGCTAGAAGTGTAAAGGATCGAGATTCATGGCCGGTAAACCGCTCTACGTCATCTTTACGCAGGACTGCGAACAGCTCATGGACGACTCTTTGCATGGCGGTCCGGAGGAGTGGGGCATCAGCGAACGGTCGGTAAACGGACTTGCGGATACCTTGGAAGGGTACGGCCTGAGCGCGACATTTTTCATCGTCGCGCAGACGGCTGCCGCGCAGCCCGCGCTCTACTGGGACCTGGAGAAGCGCGGCTTTGAACTCGGCTTGCACATCCATCCGCAAGATACCGGCCTCGGCTACACTGACTATCTCGGCGGGCATACGTTCGAAGAACAGGTGCAGATGTTCGATACCGTGGCCGACCAGTGGGCCGACGCCATCGGCAAACGGCCGACCACCTTCCGGGGCGGCAACTTTTCGGCGAACGACACTACCTATCCCGCGCTCGTCGCCACGGGCTTCACCCACGGCAGCGTCTCGTCGCCGGGCCGCCAGTATGACATGGCCAAGGCGGTGTGGCAGGGCGCCGTGCCGTATGCCCATTACGCCCACAAGGCGAACCGCCTCTTTCCCGGCGACCTCGACTTCTATGAGATCCCGCTCACCTGCGACCAGGTGCGGCGGCGTGCGCCACACCTCCCGATGGAACTCCGCATCGAGGGCGGCGACGGCGATACTCACCGGCAGACCATCCGCCAAGCTTGGGCCGACATGGCGGAGTACGCAGACGACCACCCCAGGATAATCATGCCGTTCACGCACAACACGCACTTCTACGAAGACACCGACGGTGAAAAACGGCAGGCCCTCGACGCCATTGTGGATGAGATAAACATCATTGCCGATGAAGAGGGCTACGAGGTTGTCGGCGGCACCATTGGCAGCGTCTACGCGGCGGTGGAAGGGATACGCAACTAGTAGGTGGAATGCGCGGTCGCCGCAGCGGCGCTTCGACAGGCTCAGCGCGAGCGGTGTAGCATAGCCTCAGTCTACTCTTTGTAGCGCGGGGGCTTGTCCCCCACATCGCTCGTCAAGCGTTAGCACCCTAGCAGGCATAGTCCTTTGGCGGCAGGATTCTATAGCAAACAGGAGGGTATTCCCATGCGGCAAGTTGTTCAGACCGGTACGCCCCACGAGATGGGTCTCCAGCATGGTGCCGCGTTCGCGGACATTATTCCCGCCGCGGTGAAGCGCTTCGCGCTGGATCGCGGCTCGAGAACGCCCCACGGCAGGCGCGTCATACGACAGGTGGAGCGCAACCTGGAGAGGGTATTCCCGGAGTCCCTGGAAGAACTCCACGCTATAGCGGACGTCGCCAACATAAACTACGACGACCTTCTTGCCTACAACGCCTGCCAGGAGATCAGCCGCTCGCGCGTAGAGTGCACGAACGTCGCGTTGGCGGATACGCCCCAGGGCACCATCCACTTCAAATCCAACGACGTGAGCGCCGACATGCAGCAATACCACGTGTTGCAGGAGGTGCATCCGGAAAAGGGTCATGCGTACGTGGGGGTGACCTACGCCGGCACCACGTGGCTGAACGCGGGCGTAAACGAAGCTGGTCTCACCTACGGCGGCAGCAGCATTCCCAACAACGATAGCGACTGGGACGGCATCCCCACCAATACAGCGCTGCGCTATTACTTGCAGTTCGCCGATTCGGTTGATGCCGTGGCGGACCTGGTCGCGCGCACGCCCATCATGAACCACGGCACTAACTTGATGTTTACCGATCCGAGCGGCGCGGCGATTGTGGTGGAGCGCTCACCGACGCGCATGGCCGTGCGGCGCATGGACAGCCACACCATTTGGAATACAAACCACTATCTAATGGACGAGATGCAGGCTGTGTTGAAGAATGACGGCGGCGCGGCCGCACAGAATAGCCGTGACCGCTTCACGGTGCTCGAGCGCCTGACGGCAGAGCAGCCGCACTCGCTGGAGCAGCTTATGCGGATCGCTCGCACGCATACGGAACCCGCCAGCATCTGCCGGCACGACGAGCTGGCCCAAAGCATCATGGGCTACATCATGATCGCCCGCGAGCGCACACTGCTGGTGAGCTTTGGCTATCCTTGCGAAAACGAATTTGAGGCGTTTACGTTTACGAAGACACCGGCAGCGGCAGCGTCATAAGCTCTGGTGTGCGGCGCGTAACTGCTAAGCGAAGCCTACCCGTCGCCGGCCCATGCACGGGAAATGAACTAACCGCCGGGTAATGTTGGCCGTCACTCCGGCGAAAGCCGGAGTCCAGGAGGGCGAGAGTAAGAACTCCTACCCTGTCATTCGGTCGAGGCCCAAGGACAGTGAATGAGTGAAGATGGATTCCCGCTTTCGCGGGAATGACGGTTTTAGGGCGGGTTGGGAAAGTAAAGGCAGCAGTCGGTTCATGCCGACCCACACCAGCGGGTTAGATGACTGGGGGCTAAAGGGAAAGACCATCCCTTTCCGTCACTCCGGCGAAAGCCGGAGTCCAGGGGGCCAAATAGGCAGTACTACCCTGGTAAACAGTTGGGACCGAGGGTCAGGGGATTAACGAAGATGGATTCCCGCTTTCGCGGGAATGACGATTCTGGTGACTACCACGAGGAATATGACACTCACACTTGACGACTATCGCTACATAGGCACGGAGCTTGGCCGCTACATTGCTGAACACGTGCCGGGTCTTGCTGCTACCGTCTACTGTAAGCACCATCTCGGTTCGCTTTCGCCCGGTTTTAGCGACCACGATCTGCGTACGATAGCGGACGCGCCCAATGCCGAGACGTGGCTGGCGATTAGCCGCGCGGGCGGCGAGTCGTACGTGGAACTGCTGGAAGAAGCGCCCCAATACGCCCGCGTCCTGGAGCATCCGCCGGGGTTCATTTGCTCGCCGGACGAGGCGCAGCAACTCCTGCCGCTCATGGGCGAAGTCCGCGATTGGGAACGCATCGGCGGCGCGGCCAGTCCTCTGGACGACGTGCTGGCGGCGCAGCCGTCGCAGTTTACGGAGGCCCAGCAGCACGAGGCATGCGGCAAGTTCAAGATCTACCTGGTGCCTCGCGGGGAACAGTTCGATCCGCCTATCAACCTGCTGCCGGAGTATTCGCCGTACTATCCGGTCTACGGCGCGCTCTCGCACTGGTTCTTGCCTGCCGCCAAGCTGGCGTGCGGCTTGCTGCGCAACGCGTGGGTGCCCACGAAACCCGACGCCTTGGCAGTTCTGCCGGACGTAATCGGTCAGCGGCCGTTGCTGGACAGGCTGAACGCCATTGTCGCGGCGGACTATCGCGTACAGATGTCGGACGAAGAGTGCGCTGCCATGGCAGATGAGCTCCTGGCAGTGGTCTACGAGCTCCGCGACAAGGTGGCAGCGTTCTGCGAGAACCTGCCCCGGCAAGACCCCGCGCAGGCGGCGCGCGAGCAACGGTTACGCTACGCGTTGCAGGCTCTGGCCGGTATACGCGGGCGCTTTGGCATTGCCGTCTTTTTCCGGTACGCCCGCCCCGACCTCTTCGACGGCGAGTGGCTACGCATGCACCTCGGCGAAGAAATCGAGGCCCTGAGCACGCAGTTTTTCAAGGCCTTGGTAGAAGACGACGCGGACGATAGAGCAGTCTTGAAAAAGCTGGAAGGCGTGCTCAGTCCGTCGGCGGTCCGCATCGTCAACGGTCTCTACGACGCCATCACTCCGCATGAGGACATGAGCAATGCCCGGCTCGATGCGCTGATGTCCATCTGGCCGGAGTACGCAGCGCTCATTGAAGAGGAATACCGCGACACGATTGCCCCGTTGTGGCACGAAGGTCAGGCATAGTCTGCGCGATAGTTTTCGTTCGCAGCTTGGCAAAGGCCCACGGCGTCTCATTCGCCTAGGAATTGGTTCCCTACCCTAGTCCTCCCCGCCGCTGTAGGACTTCGGGGCACTCATGCGTGCGGCAATGTGCTCCGTGAAACATCCTCTTTACCAGGAGCCGGCGGCATGTACTCATGCCGAGCCGGGCTCGCCTTTTGCCGGGCAGGGAGATCCTACGGCCATGTGCCGGCCAAGGCCCGCTTCAGCGTATCGCCCCGCATGCCGCAACGCAGCGCCTCCAGGGCCAGTATGTCGTCCGGCGGGATATTGCCCAGGTTGACGTTGGGGCCGAACTCAAGGATGAGCCACTGCTGCTGGTTCTTGATGGGCGCTTCCCAGATGAGGTCTTCCACGTTGTTGATACCGCCCAGGATTTCCTCCACCATGTCGGTCTGCACGTCGCCGCTGCTATCGAAGATGCCAACGCCATGGCCGGATTCCCGCGCTTCTACGATCACTTTGTCAGCGCCCTGGGCGAGATCGGCGGCAATCTGCTCGTGCATGGTGGTCGTCTCGATTGCGTCTTTGGGGTCTTTCTTGCCCACCTCGGTGAGCACCTTGAAGCCGGCGTCCTTGGCGCGTTTGACGATGTCGGCGCGGGTGGCGGCGTCCATCTCGATGGTGCCGTCGGAAACCTCGATGGTGTTGAAACCCAGCGCCTTGGCCCGCTCTACATAAGCGGCCACTTTGCCCTGCGCCACCGCCGCTTCCAGAAACGTGCCGCCAGGGTAAATATCCACGCCCGCATCCTGGACGAGCGCGATCTTCTGCCGCAGCACGTCTTCCTCATAGAACGCCGAGGTGCCGAACGTGAGTTTGAGCGAATCTATGACGTGCGCCGCCATCTGCATCAGGTCGGCCGTGGCGTGCAAGCCCAGCCCCTTATCGAGCACCATCGTATAGCCGGTAGCGCGCGGCTTCGCGGTGACGCGCGTCTGCACCGGCGGATCGACAATTCCTTCCCAAGCCTGTGGCATCTGTTGTTATCTCCTTATTTCCAAATTTGTGCGTTCATTTACTTGAATTGATCCCTCTCCCAAGACGAGCGGTTCCCTTACGTTTATGCGAGCAGTTCCCTCTCCTGAGGGAGAGGGTTAGAGCCTGCCCCGTACGCCGATACGCAGTATCGGATGATACGGGGGTGAGGGCGAAGGGCCGGGTGGGGGGCATCCCCAATGGCGTCGCGCCAGACTCTATCCCAATAGCCATCGCGCCTCCCGTCTCCGGTAGCGCAGGTTTGCAACCTGCGACCCCTGCCAAACCTGGGAGTTTCCTTGCCCTACCTAGATTCCCTCCATACAGTTATGCGTACCGGCCAAGATGTCCTTGGCGCGGATGATGAGGTCCGAATGCTCGTGAACCAAGCGACTCATGCCGTCGAGACGTTTGGCCGCGATGTCCGGCGCATCGGTGCCGGGCAGCGGGATGCGGTCGTACAACAGGCCTGTACCGCCGATCTTTTCCGATGCGTTATCGAACAGCAATTTCACCATCTTGGGACCCGGCGTCACGTCGGAGACGACGGCAGTCTCGCGGCCCGATTCAATCTTGGGAAAGAGCAGCGAGAGGCGCGGGTTGATGAGTTCGTCAGCCTCCGGCGCGACCGCCGCCAGGTCTACGGCCAGCTTGTGCCCCCACACGTTCTCGACGTGAGGCAGGTCCAGGCCCAGCCGGTCCGCCGCATCGGGAAAGTCATAGACAAAGCTGCCTTGGCGAATGTTGTCCACCAGCGAGCCCTTGTGAAAGACCACGTCGCCGCCGCGAAACTCCAGGTGCGTCATTTCCGTGCTGAACACCTGGTAGCCGCGCCGCAGTCCCTCCAGCAGGAAGACCGTCTTACCCGCGCCGGCACCGCCAACCACCAGCATGAGTTCATTCTGCTCCGGCAAGTACATGGCGGAGGCATGGAAGCTGAAAATGCCGTGGCGGCGCTCCAGCACGGCCAACGCAAAGCGGAAAAACAATCCCAAGTTGCCAAACAATGTGCAGCGCCGGTCCGAGCACGCCGCCTCCAGGGCGCTGAAGTCGGCTACGGTAAACACTTCGTCCGCGCCGACCTGCACCGAGGGCTGCGCCTGGGGCAGGTCCAGAATTACCATGCGCGCATCCAGCGGCTCGGCATAGGGAATCTCCGGCACCGCCAGCACGTTCGTCACCAACGACTGGATCACCGTACGGCTCTCGAAGAACTCCGGGTTGCTGATGAGGTCGCGGTTATTGGAAACCAACCCGATCCGCGCCCGCAGGAACCGTACCGCGCGCCGCGCCATGCCGTGCTGCTCAGCCTCCATCGCCAAGGAGGAACCCGTAGGCATAGCTTGCTCGACATTCATGTAAGCGGGATTTCCTCCATACGCTCGGCAGGCCGCAGTGGTTGACCAACGAGCAGGCGACTGCGCCTCCTCTCCGGTAGCGCAGGTTTGCAACCTGCGCCCCAACTGGCGCCATAGCCGCCCACGGTGCTGCCACTCTAGCATGGGTCTAACACGCGTTCAAGAAAACAAGACCCACGTCGGACTGATGTAACAGCTTTCAACGCTGTGCCTACTTGCGCGTGCTGGGCATTGCTGCTTACATGATAGGGGCAAATCACTGATCAAGATGCAGCTGGAGGAAAGTCTGCACTATGCCGTTGGAAAGCCTACACTTGCTGGTCGAAACGCTCAAGAAGCGCATTGTATCGCATGGCCCTGCGCTCAAGGCAAGCGAAGCCCTAACTCGCTATGCCCTTATCGACCCGCTCCTGCGCGAACTCGGCTGGGACACGGCAGACCCGTCTCTTGTCATACCCGAATACAAGTCTGGGAATGGGCGAGCCGACTATGCGCTCCTGACGAGCGACAGCAAACCGGCGATGATGGTGGAGGCGAAGAGTCTCGGCTCTTCACTTCGTGACACTGCTCTCTCCCAAGGGATTCAATACTGCCTTGAGAAAGGAACCAAGCACTTCACACTGACGGACGGCAATTGCTGGGAAGTCTACGAGACACACAGACCTGTGCCCATCGAGGATAAGCGGATAGTCTCTCTTGATCTAAGCAAAGAGTCAACTGCGGAAGTCTGCCTTCAGTCACTAGCACTGTGGCGACAAAGCCTTGAATTCGGAATGTCTGCTGCTGGACACGATCCACTCATTCAGCCGGATACCGCACCACCGGCCCAAACTCTAACTCACATAGATCTCCCGCCGGACACTTCAGATCCGGGTTCATGGCAAGACCTTCCAATGGTAAGTCCGGAGTCGCATGCTGACCCCCCGACTGAGATTCGGTACCCGGACAATTCACGAAGACCAATAGAGAATTGGAGAGGCGTCGTGGTGGAAATTACAAGATGGCTCGGAGATGAAGGTCACTTCAAGGCTGGCGATTGCCCCATCCCATATAGCTCCCGCAGCAAACAGTACATAGTCGCCACGAACCCAGTGCATCCAAGCGGTAAGAAATTCACTGCTCCCCGAGAGGTAACCTCCAAGAATATCGGAAAGCTATACGTAGAAACTCACAGTTCTGCGAGTGACTGCATCAAAAAGGCAATTACGGTTATCAAGCACGTCAATCTCGACCCGGTGCACTTCAAATTGCGCCAAGACTAAAGCCACTTGAGAGGCCTTGTTGCTGGATCGGAACTCACTTATGCGTCTTGCTGTTCTCGCCGACATTCACGGCAACATCCATGCACTCGAGGCTGTCCTGGCCGATCTGCATCTGCAATTGCCCGACATGGTCGTGGTGCTGGGTGATAGCATTGTAAAGTTTCCGCACAACCGTGCCGTGTTGGACGCGCTGGATGACCTCCCCCACGCGGGCGTTGCCGGGAACATGGAACGGGGCTTGCAGGGGCTGCTGGGCGAAGAATTCCCCGAGCTCTCGCAATACGACACCGGCCAGGGCGTGCGCTTTCTCAAGCGGCAGGCCGTCGCGCAGATTGGCGTGGAGCGCGTGGCGCGGTTTCGCGAGCTACCCTCAGAGCGGTCACTTTCCCTGATCGAGGATGCGGATACAATCCTCTGTCATGGCTCCCCCGGTAGTCTCACCAAGTCGATCTATCCCGCGCCCGACGCCGTGCCGCCCGGCCCCGACCAACCGAGCACGTCCGACGACGAACTACACGCCAAGCTCCAAGACGTGTCCGCGCGCCTCGTCCTGTGCGCTCACAGCCACCGGCGGGTGGAACGCCGCTATACTGGAATACTGGTGGTCAACCCCGGCGCGGTGGGCCACACCTACGAGCGCAAGCATGACGCGCGCGCGTGTTACGCGGTGCTGACGCACACCGGCGCCGATTGGGACGTGGAATTCCGCTTTGTGCCGTTTGACGGCGAGGTCGCCGTGCGAGAGATGCTGTCTGCCGTGCCGCCGGAAGCCGGCAGCGCGCGCCGCTACTTGGAACGAATCGCGGAATACGTAGTTTGAGGGCTTGGCGTGCATTGAATTCACGGGTACGCGCGCGGCTCATTGTTGACTGGTCTTTGTAGGGCGGGGGCTTGTCCCCCGCTCTTGGGCGGGGTGGTTGTAAGGCGAGCCGAGGATTCTGTCCGCACCCAAAGCGCTGAAGCCGGACAAGATGGATTCCCGCGTGCGCGGGAATGACGGACTGATGGGGACAGCATCCTGAATCTGAATTGACGCGTCTTTGCTTTGCACATCTCCCGCCAATAGAGTGGAACGAAAAACACACCGGTAGGTTAGGCGCCTCGCATGCCCGTAACACGCATCATCACCGACATCGCGGAAGCCCAGAGGACCGTGCTCAAGCGCACGCCGCTGGGCGGCGGGGAGATGCCCGCGCCGGTGGCGGCGCGCATTCAGGAAGTCTTTGGCGCCGCGCTGACCCCCGGTGAGGTGGTGGACCGCATTCTGGCGGACGTGCAGGCGGAAGGCGACGCGGCTCTCGCTCGCTACATCGCGCACTTCGACGGCGCCGTGCCCGAGCCGTTGGAAGTTTCCGAAGCGGAAACCAAGGCGGCCCTGCATGAAATTGATGACTCTCTGTTGGACGTGCTGCGGCTCGCCGATGCTCGCATTGCCGCATACCACGAGCGCCAGCGGCGCAACTCCTGGATGGACTTTGCGAGCGGACTTGGCGAGATGGTGCGGCCGCTGCAGCGGGTGGGCATCTACTCGCCCGGCACGGAGCGGGTCTATCCTTCGTCGGTGTTGATGTCCGCGGTACCCGCGCGGGTAGCGGGCGTGGATGAGATCATCCTTGCGACCCCGTGCCGGCCCGACGGCAGCGTGCATCCGCTCAAACTGGCCGCCGCGGCCGTGGCAGGTGTGCACCGGGTTTTCAAGATCAGCGGCGCGCAGGCCGTCGCCGCTCTCGCCTTCGGCACTGCGCAAGTGCCAAGGGTGGACAAGATCCTCGGTCCGGGCAACATCTTTGTAGTCTTGGCGAAGCAGCGGGTCTACGGACAGGTGGGCATTGACCAATTGCCCGGCCCTACCGAGACCCTCATTGTGGCCGACGCCCACGCCGATCCGGCAGAAGCGGCCGCCGACCTGCTCGCTCAGGCCGAGCATGACTTTTTGGCCACACCCATCTTGATTACGGATTCCAAGGAACTCGCCTCACATGTGGAGAGGGAACTAGCGGCGCAACTGGCAGCGTTGCCGCGTCAGGAAGAGGCCGCTTACTCGTTGCTGCACAACGGCGGCATCGTAGTGGTGGATGACCTGGAATTGGCGGTGGATTTGGCCAGCGAATACGCGCCGGAGCATCTCTGCCTGCTCACCCGGGACCCATGGCAGTGGGTGGGGAGAGTCCGCAATGCCGGGGGCATCTTCGTCGGCAGCGCCTCGCCGGAAGTACTGGGCGACTATATCGCCGGACCCAGCCACGTCATGCCGGTGGGCGGCACGGCGCGCTTCTCGTCTCCCATTACCGTGCAGGAATTCTACAAGAGCACCAGCATCGTGGCGCTCGATCCACAAACAGCCGCTGGCATCGCAGAACCGGCGGCCGCGCTCGCCGAGGCGGAAGGCTTTTTCGCCCACGCCCGGGCGGCGCGCAGGCGAGCACGGCAGGACTAGACGCCTTTTGGCGTAGAGGCACGATATATCGTGCCCCTACGTGGTGTGCGTTGGAACGGTTTTCCTCCTACAGGCGCGGCAACTTGTGGCTGTCCCTGCAGAATACGTATCATAGATAGAGGTCATGACAACCGCCAGGCAAGAGAAACGAGGCATCCCATGCGCGTGATTACCCTCAAACCCCAGCCGCTCACCGATGAGAGCTTTGCGCCGTTCGGCAGGATTCTGAATGTGGACCGCCGCGAGATTGTCTGCACAGACGGTGTGCTCACGGCACGTATCACCCATGCGCCGCTGCGCGATCTCAGCGCAGAGCAGCCCCACTTCCTCAACCGCCACATGGAAGAAACACAAGTCTTCGTGCCGCTGGGCGGCAAGGACGGCCTTTTCTTCGTGGGACCGCCCAGCGAGACACCGGAATCTTTTGATCCCACAACAACAGCGCTCTTTCACTTTCCGGGCGATAAGGCCATTCAGATGCACGTGGGCACCTGGCACGTGGCGCCCTTTGCCGTGTCCGAACCCATTGATTACATCAACATCCAGGGCGACAAAGTACGCGAGTATACCGACGGGTACGACTTCAAGGAACGCGACGACTTGGTGTTTCAATTCGACCTGGGCTAAGTGTGCAAAGCCTTGGCGGGTGATGCCGGAGTAGGCAAATGAGCGGGTCGGTCACTCCCGCATCCGATCAGTCACATGCGCGCCTAATCCGTCATTCCCGCGAAAGCGGGAATCCATCTTGCCACGGACTTTTACCGCATTTTGTGGATGGTGAACAAAGAACGCATTACGCTGCGGTGATTTGAACAGAGCAGTCTTGCCGACCCTTAGCACCTAATTGACCTACTGTTGAGTTCTAGCACTCTAGATTCCTCGCTACGCTCGGAATGACATCAGACGGTGCCACGTTTGAAACTGGCTGTTCTCTATTACCTGCAACGAGAGCCTCTAATCAGGAAGCACCCCCATGAATCGCACCGGCCAGCACGCACGACAGACACAAGAAACCAACGTCGCCGTTTCGATCTCACTTGACGGCACCGGCGCGGCGGAAGTGAATACCGGCATCGGCATGCTCGACCACATGTTGAGTCAGCTCTGCACGCACGGACTCTTCGATCTGAACGTGCGGGCCAGCGGCGACCTGGAAGTCGACTCGCATCACACCGTGGAGGACGTGGCGATCTGCCTGGGCCGCGCGCTCGATGCAGCCCTGGGCGATAAGGCCGGCATCGCCCGCATGGGCTGGGCCATCGTGCCGATGGATGAAGCCCTGGCGCTGGTCTCCGTGGACCTGAGCGGACGGGGAGCCGCCGTGGTTGACGTACCGTTCACCGGGTACAAGCTCGGCGCCTTGCAGACCGAGATGATCGGCCACTTCCTGGATACCTTTGCCGTGCAAGGGGGAGTCACGCTCCACGCGCGCCTGCTGGCCGGCGAGAACGACCACCACAAGGCCGAGGCAGTCTTCAAAGCCTTTGCCCGCGCGCTGTCCCAGGCCGTCCAACGCGACCCCCGCCGCCAGCAATCCGTGCCCAGCAGCAAGGGATCTTTGGAATAGATGGGGTGGAAATGCCTTATCCGGATCCGCTGCCTAGCACGCTTCTGCCGCGGGAATCGGTAACCAAGCGCTGGTTGCGGCGCGGGTTCTTGCGGGCGCTGGCATTCCTCAGACCGTATCGCTTTCCCGCTGCGCACGTAGACCGCATTCTGGTCATTCGCCCTGACCACATTGGCGACGTGTTGCTTATCACACCCGCGCTGCGTCTGCTGCGCCGGGCGTTTCCCGCGAGCGAGATTACGGCGCTGGTCGGGCCCTGGTCGGCGGCAGTGCTGGCGGGCAATCCTGACATTGACAGGATTCAGACCTGTCGCTTTCCGGGCTATGACCGCAGCCAGCCGCAGCAAGGCCTGCAAGCGTATGTGCAGTTGCGGCGCGAAGCCGCGCGCTTACAGGCTGAAGAGTACCAGCTTGCTCTCAACTTGCGGTCCGACTTCTGGTGGGGCGCGGCGCTGGCAGCGTTCGCCGGTATTCCCTACGTGTGGGGTTTCGACGTGCCGGAGTGCGCGCCGTTTCTCACGCACGCGCAGCCGGTACAGGACGACGAACATCAAGCTGCGTCTAACCTGGGCTTGGTCCAGGCCGCGGCGGCCGTCGGCGCAGTGGTTGAAGACGTCCCTACGCACCTGCAAGTCGGCTTCATGCGAGAAGATGAGGTGTCGGCAGACACCATACTGCGCGCAATCGCTATGCCTGATCACGCGAGACTCATCGCCATTCATCCCGGTTCGGGCGCGCCTATCAAGAATTGGACGCAGGTGGGCTGGCACGCCGTAGGCAAGGCTTTGGCGGCAGACAATCGTACGTACTTTCTCGTCACGTCGGGGCCAGCAGAGCAAGATCTGGCCCAAGGCGTCGCCGCCGGTCTGCCCCAGGACCGCACCGTCATGGCAGGAGAAACTTCACTCGGCGTGCTGGCAGCGCTCTATGCCCGTTGCGGCTTGGTAATGGGGCCCGACTCCGGACCGCTGCACCTTGCGGTAGCCGTGGGCACGCCTAGCGTGACCCTCTACGGCTCCAGTGATCCCCTGCGCTTTGGACCGTGGGGTCCTGCAGAGCGGCACCGCACAGTGGTGTCGACCATTCCTTGTCGTCACTGCGGATTCTTGGCACTGCCCGCCGCCGCGCTGCCGCACCACCCGTGCATGCAGTATATTGACCCAGCAGCGGTGACGGCAGTGGCGCAGGAGTTGTTGACTCAGACCGTAGCGAGCGCAACCCCATGAGCGCGCGGCTCAAGCACTTTGCACGACGTGCCGCAGGGGCGGTGTTGTGGCTGTTCTGCGCCGCGCTGGCCCTAGCTGCTTGGATCCGGCAAGGTAGGCAACCGTATCTTCCGAATAACGTGGAGCGCATTCTCATCATCCGGCTCGACCTCATCGGTGACCTGCTCTACTCCGTCCCGGCAATTCGCAACACGCGGCTGCGGTTTCCGCATGCGCAACTGGATGTGCTGGTGACGCCGAATACGGCGCCGCTCCTGGCCGAATGCCCCTATGTTGACCGAGTCATTACCTTGGATGCGCACTCGCTTACCCATCTTCCCGGTGTTCTCTCGGTTACTCAGTGGCGGCAGGCGTGGCGGGTCATCCGCGCCCTGCGCGACCGGCGTTACGATCTTTGTCTGAGCCTCTATGGTGTACCGTCGGCTACCATTGGTCTGCTTTCAGGTGCGCCGCATAGGGCAGGCTTCGCGGACGAAGCGCCGCGAGGCAGCTTCAACCTGCTAGCGGACGGCAGCCGCCTGCCGCAGGACTGTCACGAAGTGCACTGTTCTCTGGCGGTAGCGCGGGCTGCCGGAGCTGCGGAGACGCCCGACCACATGGAAGCCTGGTTGAGCGCAGCCGACCGCGCTTGGGCGGATGAAGTTTTGTCAGCAGAGGAGGGTACACAGTGGGTGGCTTGCGGTCACGGCGCGCGGAACGGGTACGCCAAGATTTGGCCGCGGCGCCACTGGGTCAAGCTCATCAATCAACTTCAGCAGGCGGGATATTGTGCTGTGCTCGTAGGCGGCCCGGATGAAGCTGACGCAGCAGAAGTCATCGCCCAAGCCTGCGGCATGCCGCCGCTCGTGCTCACCGGCAGAACGACCCTCGGTCAACTCGCGGCGGTGTTGGCACAATGTGCGCTCATGGTTGGCAGCGACAGCGGGCCGTTGCACCTCGCCGTGGCGCTGGGCACGCGCGTCGTTGGCCTGTACGGGCCTACCAATTGGACGCGGTACGGCCCGTTCGGCCGGCCCGATGCCGTGCGGCGGCATCCCATATTCTGCAGTCCCTGCTACCGGCCCGAGACCGGCAAACCTGCCACCTGCCGCTACGGTACGGTCGAGTGCATGGAAAAGCTGGTGCCGGAGCAGGTGCTTGCTGGTTTTGGCGCTGCAAGCGGTCGTACAGACCAGTAGAATAGGTGCTGGGTCTCCATTGAGGTCATGCGGGGTAAGCTGATTTGGCCGATCCCGGACCACGTCGTTGAAGAACTCATAACATGCAGCAAGGTGGTTACCGTGTTGGACGACTCTTGTACGGGTTGTGGAGTAGCGGCTATGTCCGATGGCAGGCACAGGTTGCAAACCTGTGCTACCAGAACACCTGTGCTGTTGGTACAGAGTACGGCGTACTTTGCCTCTCATCAATTGCAGTCGGATGCACTCCAAGTAGTGGCAGTCGGGTACTCTCCTAGTAGCGCGGGGGCTTGTCCCCCGCCTCTTGAGGCGAAAGATATAGGTAGGACTTGGCCCACAGTAAATCACGAAACAGTGCAACGCAGAACGTAGAACCAAAGGAGAAACAGTCACTATGCGCGCAGCAGTCATTGGCATGCGGCACGGACACGTCAGCGAGTTTATTCGGGCCGTTGAGGAAAACGATGCGATCACGCTCGTCGGCATCGCGGAAGATGACCCCATGGTTCGGGAGAAGGTCGAATCCGAGCACAGCGTGCCGGTGTACGCCGATTTCGGCCAGCTACTCGAGAGAGAGCAACCCCAGGTTGTGGGCGTGGTCACCACGAATTCCACGAAATACCGGGCGCTGACCGCCTGCCTCGATCTGGGCATACACGCTATCGCCGACAAGCCGCTGCTCACCGAGATGGAGCAACTCAAGCAGGTGCGGGCGGCCCACGGCAAGGGTAAGGCGCGGCTCTCGATGATGCTCAGCCAGCGTTTCTCCGCTCCCCACCGGGCCTTGAAAGCGCAGGTGGATGCGGGTGACTTTGGCGAGATTGTGCACATGTACGGCTTTGGCCCGCACCGGTTACGTCCCGACACGCGCAATCCCTGGGAGCTGGACGCGGCGCAGAACGGCGGCGTGCTGGTGGACCTGGGCGTGCACTATTTCGATTCGCTGCGCTGGTTTTCCGGCCAGGAGCCGGTGCGCGTGGCGGCGCTGCAAGGCAATACGCGCTTTCCGGACCTGCCCCAGCTTTACGACCACGCCCACGCGCTCATGGATTTCGACGGCGGCATGAAGGGCATCGTCGTCGCCGACTGGCTCACGCCCGAAGCCGCGCCCTACCACGGCGACTACCGGCTCTACGTTACCGGCACGCGCGGTACGGCGGAGATTGCGACGGCGGGTACCCTGGAGGCCTCCGGCCCCAACAAGCAGGGCGGCGTACGGGTGGTGCTAGATGACAAGGCACCGTTCGATTTGGAAGTGCCGCCGCTGCAGCACACGCCCACCAGCGACTTTCTCGATGCACTGGTAAACGACCGCGAGCCCTACGCCAGCGCCGAGGAAGTGCTGCGCACGATGGAAGTGACGTTGCACGCCAAGGCGGCCGCGATTTCGGGTGATTGGGTAAGTATACCGCCGTGCTAGGGCTAAGGCGTATTGTGACTGGTGCCCTTGTGGAAACCGTTGGGCGACAGACTGCCTATGGGGGCAAATCGTAAAGCAGTTTAGCACCTTGGGCCTGTACTGCCGAACAAGAGCGTGGTAACCGGCGTGGACTACCGTCACTCCGGCGAAAGCCGGAATCCAGGTTAGGTGAGAGAGTGGGTTCCAGCGTTCGCCGGAATGACGATACAGACTTCTCTTTCCACGCAGAAGTCGTTTCTTCGCAAGGAATTCTGTGAAGCAGTCTATAGACTCTCGATTAGGGAAACAGTGGCCTGCACGATGTGAATAGCCATCATATTGTCAGCGAAGGAGGAGAACGGCCATGCAAATTACCGCGGTAGACACCTTCATCATGTGGGGCGCGCCGCGCAACTGGGTGTTTGTAAAGATCTCCACCGACGAGCCGGAGCTCTATGGCTGGGGCGAGGCGACGCTGGAGGGCAAGGACCCCACAGTGCGCACCTGCATCGGACAGCTTGGCGATTCGCTCATCGGCAAGGACCCGCTGGAGACCGAGCGGCTGTGGCAATCGCTTTACAGAGACGGCTTTTGGAAAGGCGGCGTAGTCATCAGCACCGCCATTGCCGGCATAGACCAGGCCCTGTGGGACATCAAGGGCAAGCATTACGGCGCGCCGGTCTACCAATTGCTTGGCGGGCCCGCCCGCGATCGCATCCGTCTGTATACTCACGTCGGCATCTACGAGGCCGACCGCATTGCGCGGGAAGCGGCGCAACTCGTGGGCGCCGGTTTCACCGCCCTGAAGACCGGTGCGTCGGCTACGGACGAACCCATGGGCGACCACCAAGCGGCGGCGCTCTTGGGCGAACGCATCGCCATTTTGCGCCAGGCCGTCGGGCGCGACGTGGACATCATGCTCGACAACCACGGCAAGAGCCGGCCGGCCCAGGCCGTGCGCCAGTTGCACGCCGTCAAGGATAGCCGCATTACGTTCTTCGAGGAGCCGGTGCCGCCCGATAACATCGAGGCGTTTCGCCCCGTGCGCGAGACCGCCCGCGAGCTGGGCATCGACCTGGCCACCGGCGAGCGCTACTTCACCAAGTGGCAGTTTGCGCCGCTGCTGGCGGGACAGTACGTTGACGTGATTCAGCCCGACCTCTGCCACGCGGGCGGCATCACCGAGGTGAAAAAGATCGCCGCGCTGGCGGAGGTGCACCACGTGCTCGTCGCGCCCCACAACCCCATGGGGCCGGTCTCCACCGCCGCCGCGGCCCACATCGGCATGAGCGTGCCCAACTTCCAACTGCTGGAATACGTCTCCAGCCAGCCCTACCGCGACCGGGTGGTCAAGGAGCCGTGGCAGATCAAAGACGGCTACCTGCACGTGCCGGAACGTCCGGGCCTGGGCGTCGACTTGGACGAGGACGTCATCGCCGCCAACCCAGCCCGCAGCTTCTACTATTTCAAAAACCTCCGCGACGACACTGGCGCGGTAATGGATGTCTAGGCGCTGCGACCCACTGATAACGCCGTATAGGGTTGCGAGTGGCTGCGCTCGCGCTCATTCATTGGTCTGACCACTGCGGAAGCTGCTGTGCAGATCGTCGCTGGCGAGATCTGGAATCAATCCTACCCAGCAATGGGCACGACCGAGGTGGCAAGCGGCGCTGTTTAGAAAGCGTCCCTATGCCTTGTAGCAGGCGACTTCCTGCTCTTGGCCTTTGCGTTCCAGGGGCGGGTGGTCGTTGGTTTCGCAGTAGTCGTCGGCAATGGGGCAGCGCGGGTAAAAGCGACACTGGGCCGGGGGGTTAATGAGCGTGGTGACGCCGCCTTTGATTTTCACCGGAGCACGCGCCACGGTAGGATCGGGCACCGGCACCGCTGAGAGCAACGCCTGGGTGTAGGGGTGCTGAGGGCTGCGCAGGATCTCCTCCGTGTCGCCGATTTCGACGATTTTGCCGAGATACATGACCGCGATACGGCTGCACATGTACCGCGCCACCGCCAGATCGTGGGTGATGTAGAGGTACCCAATCCCCAGACCGGCTGCCAAGTCTGCCATGAGCTTCATCACACCGGTCCGCACGGAGACATCCAGCATCGAGGTCGGCTCGTCGGCTACGACGAACGACGGTTCGACGATGAGGGCTCTGGCGATAGCGACGCGTTGGCGCTGACCGCCGGAAAGTTCGTGCGGGTAGCGGAAGAGAAACGTGCGCGGCGGCGTCAGGCCGACGAGCGCGAGCATCTCCATTACGCGGTCGATGCGATCCACCAACGTGCCGATGTCTTGCACCTGCAAGGGCTCGGCGACGGTATCGAAGATCGTGCGCCGGGGGTTCATCGATTCGTAGGGGTCTTGGAAGATCATCTGCGCGTGCCTTCTGAATTCCTTCAGCGGCTTGCCGTGCAGCGTCGCGATGTCCGTTGGTTCGCCAGCGCCGTCGTCAAAGATCACATGACCGTCCGTGGGGTCTATCAGGCGCACCAGCATTTTGCCAGTGGTGGTTTTGCCGCATCCGGATTCACCGACCAGCCCCAGGCTCTCACCTCTCCCCAGCGTGAAGTTGACGTCGTCAACCGCGTGAATGAAGCGCTCGTTGCGCTTAAAGCGAGAGCCGCCGGCGGAAAAGTGCTTGCGCAGGCCCTCGACTTGAAGCAAAGGGCGGTCCTCGTTGGGGGTGGTCGGTTGTGGGGCTGCGGCCATTGCCTCAGTCCTCCGGTGGATTCCAACAGTCGGCCCAGTGCGCGCCGCGGCGCACCGTGGGCGGCTCCTGCTCCGCGCACACGTCAGTCGCGAACGGGCAGCGAGGATGGAAGTGGCAACCGGTTGGCAAGTCCAGAGGGTTCGGCGGCTCGCCGCCCAGCGTCGCCAACTCGTGCTTCTCGCCGGTTACGCTGGAAACGCCGACATCAACGCCCGTGTGTAGGGATGGATGGGCCGGTTGAACACTTCCTCAGCCGTGCCGTACTCCACAATCTTGCCCGCATACATCACGGCGACGACATCGCTCACTTCGGCAATGACGGCCATATCGTGGGAAATGTAGAGCATGCTCATGTTGAGCTCTCTACGAATATTGCCGAACTCACGCAGAATGTGGTCCTGCACGATGACGTCCAGAGCGGTGGTCGGCTCGTCCGCAATGATCAGGTCCGGTTCGCACGCCAGCGCCATGGCGATGATGGCGCGCTGTTTCATGCCGCCGCTGTATTCGTGTGGATAGCGCTGTATGAAGTTGGGAGAGAGATTGACAAGCTTGTAGAGCTCACCAACGCGTTCCACCATGTCCTGGCGGGCGGCATTGCTGTGTTGTTCCAAGGCCTCGATGATCTGGTCGCCGACTCGGTACACCGGGTCCAGGGCGTTCATGGCGGACTGGAAGACCATGGCGATGCGGTTCCAGCGGTACTTGCGCATCTCTTCATCGGAGAGCGACACCAGGTCTACACCATCCAGCAGGACCTTGCCGCCGAGTATCCGGGCGTTGTCCGGCTGGAGCCTCAAGAGCGCCAGGGCGAGAGACGACTTTCCGCAGCCGGATTCGCCCACCAGCCCCAGCGACTGCCCTCTTTCCAACGAGAGCGAAACGCCGTCAACCGCGCACACCTCGCCCGCGCGCGTTTGGTAGTGCAGCGTGAGGTCTTCGACGGCTAGCAGTGGGAAACCGCTCATAGACGCCGCAACCTCGGGTTGACGATCTCATCCATGGCCCGCCCCACCAGGTAGAACGACGTGCAGAGCAGCGTGATGGAGAGACTGGCCGGGAAGATGAGCCACCAGTATTCACCGACCTGCAGCAAATAGCCGGCTGCTTCGGTGGTGTGGATCATGAGGCCCCAACTCATGCGCACGTCCAGGAGGCCCAAGAAGCTCAGGATCGCTTCGGAAAAGATGGCGCCGGTGACCGTGAACATCATGTACAGGAACGAGAGCGGCAGGAGATTTGGAACAATGTGAATGAAGATGATGTGCAGCGGACCGCCACCAGCAGCGCGCGCGGCTTCGATATACGGCTTGACAACCACGGAAAGCGCCTGGGACTTCAGCAAAATGCTGGCGCCGCCGAAACCGGAGAGGATGCCGATGATGAGCGCCAGTTCAAAGTGCTCGACGCCAATCAGTGCGCTCAGGACGATCAGGATACTGATCCCCGGCATCATGACCATGAGGTCGGCGAACCGCATTAGTATCGTGTCAATGATCCCGCCGTAGTACGCGGCAATTGCCCCGACAGTCGTGCCGATGGTGACGGTGACGACGGCAGCCAGCAATCCCAGCAGGAATTCGGTCCGCGCGCTGTGCATGAGCTGGCTGAGGACATCCCGGCCCAGAGGATCGGTGCCGAGCAAATGGTTCCAACTGGGCGGCGCGGGTTGGCGGGTCTCATCAAACGCGTATCCGACAACGGGATCGTAGACTCGCTCTTCCCACACCGTGTTCATGAGGATCGGATGGGCCAGGGCGAGCACCAGATAGAAGATGATGATCACGAGACCGATCACGCCTATGCGCGTACCGAGAAAGAGCGACCAATTCTCGCGCAAGCTCCGCATGGCCAGGGTGAGCCGCACCTTGCGGATAGAAGGCGCAGCGTCTTGAGGAGCAACGTCTACAGCCACTAGTACCTAATCCTTGGGTCTAAGAAGACGTAAATCACGTCCACCGCCAGGTGGGCGAGCAAGACGAAAATGCCGACAAAGACAAACGCGCCGACCGCCAGGGGCAGGTCTTCCGCTACTGCCGCCGACACCAGCGTCTGCCCCATGCCGGGCCACGAGAAGACCGACTCGATGATGACGCCGCCGTCCACGGCAAACGCCAAGCTGAAGACGAGGCTCGTCACCACCGGCAGCAAGGCGTTCCGCGCCACGTGTTTGTCGCGCACGGCTTTTTCCGGCAGGCCCTTGGCGCGGGCCGCCAGCACGAAGTCCTCACGCATCGTCTCCAGCATGCTGTTGCGCGTGAGCAGCATGGTGCCGGCAAAGCTGATGAGGGTCAGGGTCAGCACCGGCAAGACCATGTGTTTGACGATGTCCCAGGCATATTGACCGTGACCGGTCAGCCGCCAGGCTCCGAGCATCACCGCCACGCTGGCCACGATGCTGCCAAGTTGGATGAGCCGCGCTCCCGCGATGCGGAACCGCGTCGTTATGACAAAGACCGCGAATACGATTATGGAAAGCGCCAGCGCGGTGAGCATCATACGGCCGAACAGCGTGTTCGCCTCAAGCGGGGCCTCCCGCCATAGCACGGGGTCGAGGAATTTGCCGATGGGAAACCACCCTGCCTTGAAGGCGAAGAGCCAGATCATCATGAGCGCGAACCAGGGTGTGAAGACCGTGTAGAGCGTCACGCCGCCAATGGTGGTAGCGTATTCGGTCCAGCCGCCACGTTTCCAGGCAATGATCTTGCCCAACATGAAGCCAAGATAGAAAGAAAAGACCGTTGCGGTAAAGAAGAGCGCAACGGTTCGCGGCAGGCGCTCGGCAATGACGTCGGCGACGGTGCGGGGATAGAAGCTGAACGACACACCGAAGCTGCCGGTAAAGACGTTTCTCACGTATACGAGGAATTGCTTCCAGAGCGGCTCGTTGAGCCCAAACTGGTTTTGCAGCCGCTCCCGGGCGTCCGGCGGCAATTCGGGATTCATCGCATACACGTTGCTGATGTCGCCCGGCTGCGCATTGACGATGAAGTAGACAATGCAAATAAACGCGAACAGCGTCAGCAGAATCTGCAGCGTTCTGCTGATTAAGTAGCGAGCCATTCGCCGACACCACCCTTTTGTGAATGACTATTGCGCCCCATTATTCACGCTTGCGGTCATACCGTCAAACCGCACACAGGTAAAGCGAGGAATAGTGGAAACTTGTGGAATAGCCAAGTACACGTCCTCAGACCTGCGTTGGTGTACGTTCAAGGCATGTACGTGGGTAGCCCCAGTGTGGCTTTGGCGGTCACACGTCAGCAAGGCGATATGGTGAGGCTTCCGCCTCACACTGATACCTTGCTTGGAAGAGGGAGCCTTCGCGTCCGTTGGCACGGACTGTGCAAACGTCTGCGAAGTGGAAGGCGCCGGCACTTTCCGGGGTTTGGGCGTGACAAGCGCGAGCCGCACAATAGCGTAGGGGCACGGTATATCGTGCCCCTACTGCGTCTCGCATTGCTCACAGCTAGGTTCAACCCCTGATAAGACCGAGGCGAGAAGGCATCGGTCTTATCGGCGTACCTGCCGTGCGCTGTTACTTGACTTGCACTGCCGTCTGCATGCCGCCCACACCTTCCAAGCCGCCCAGGACCTCAGTGTACGGGAAGTCGACACTGGAGGGCCGGTAGGAATCCAACTTCGGAATGGTGAAGAGCGTCACGTAGGGCAGGTCTTCGGCAAGGAATTCCTGTAACTGGAATACCTTGTCGCGCGCGCCCTCGATGGTAGTCTCGGAGAGCAGGTCGAACGAGATGGTGTCGTAGTCCGGGTTGGCATAGCCGCCCCAGTTGTAGCCGCCGTCATTCTCCGGCGCGCGGCGGCCGTTGAAGAAGGTCTCCAAGTAGTCCGGGAAGAGGCTCAGGCTCCAGCCCAGGATCCACATGTCGAGGTCTTCTTGCACGGTCTCGCTGAACAGCACGCCCACAATGACGTTGAAGCCGGTCAGGTTGGCGCGCACAGGAATGCCGACGTCATTCAACCAGCGCTCGATCCAGATGGCGAACGTGGCGCGCAGCGGATCGTAGCCCGCGCTGGGCGCGATGATTGTCAGCGCCGGTACCTCCGAGCCGTCGGGCATTTTGAGACCCTTGCCCGCCTTGGCCACGAAGTTGCCGTCCTCGCTAATTTCCGGCTCTTCCTCATAGGTAAAGCCGGCGCTCTTGAGCAATTCAACGGCTTGCGTGAGCCGCTCGCCTCTGCTCAGGCCCTGGCCGAGTTTGGCCGTATCGGCGTTGAACCAGGCCGCGTTGCCGGACGGCACCATGGAATACGCAGGAATGGCCGCACCCTGCAGCACAGTCTGCGTGACGAATTCCTTATCGATCATGATCGCCACCGCTTGCCGGAACTCGCGGATGCTCATGGGCTCCTTACGCACGTTGAAACCCAGGTAGAACATGCCGTTGTCCAGATTCGAGACGATTTCCAAGTCGCCCGCCGCTTGAATGCGCTCGCGGAAGCCCTTCTCCAGACCGAGGGGATTGAAGACGTAGTCAATGTCGCCTTTGGTCAGCGCCAAGATAGCGGCATCCTGGTTGCCATAGATGCTGAAGAGGGTGGATTCCACGTGAGGACCGACCGTATACTCCAGCTCCTTGTCACCGCCGGGCTCGCCGAAGTACGTGGCGGTGTAGCCCAGCCGCTCGTTGACTTCCTGCAACACGCCGCTTGCATACCGCGTAATCACGGAGCCGGTGGCGTAGTAGTTGTCGGCCCTACTATTCTCGAAGAAAGCGCCCGGCTCCCACTTGCCGAACGTGAAGCCGCCCAGCGTGGGATCGTTTTCCGGCACGTGCGCCATGAGCGCCTCGATCTGCGCTTCCGGCTCGCCGGCTTTCTTGGCTTCTGCAACCACGGGAGCCCAGTAGTGCTCCGGCAGAATCGGCATGAAAGCGAGACCGAATTGCCAGATGCTCAGACCGGGCGTCTGGGGGTTGCCGTCGGCGTCGGCCGCCTTGAAGAAGATCTTGATGCGATGGCTGTCCATGGCCTCGATGCGGTCGAGGAAAGCGGGGTCGACCACGGCGCCAAAGTTACCGCTAATGCCCATCTCGAGCACGGTGTGGGCCGTGAAGATGATGTCGTCCGCGTTCAGTTCCTCGCCGTCGCTCCACATGATTCCCTGTCTGATAGGCACCTCGGTGGTCCAGTACTCAGTGCCGTCCACGGTCTCTTTCGCGAGGTCCGTGGGGAAGTCCGCCGCCAGGCTCGGGACCCACTCGAAGTTCTGATCCGAGTAGCCGTAGAGCGCGCCGGTCCAGCCGCTCAGGACGTATTGCGTCCACACCGAGCCGCCGGGGCCGCCGTAGTAGTTCCAGTAATTGCGCGAAATGGGCTCTTCAAAGATGCCCATGCGGTAGACCTTGGGGCCCATCTCCTCAGGCGCTTCCACGGCTTCCTCAGCCACCGCCGCCTCCGGCTCCACAGCCGGTTCCTGCGCGCACGCGGCAAGCGCCAAGCCTACAAAGATAGCGACCAAGAAAACGGCCGCTCTCATCCACAATGATCTCAACACCGTGATACCTCCCTTGCGTGACTATCCCTATTTGCAGCGCTTCTCACTGAACTGAACCGCACGATTGCAAACACTTTTCTCAAGGTCGCTCCACCCGTTCTAGCGCGCGGGAAAACCCCCATTGCAAGAAGTTGCTGCAGTTACACGATTTGAATCCATAGTGTACACCCTCCGCAACCCTCGTCAAGTATGTTCCTAGGCCGCCACAACAGACTACTTGACAACTACAGCACAATCTCCCGCAAGGCGGAGGTTGCGCTGTAGTTGCTGACCCTTAGGCGCGGGTAAAGCCACCATGCCCGGGCGGGGTCGTGTGGTCGAGCGCACCTCATTAGCGCGAAGATCATGGGAGCGGATCTGACTTGCGCAAAACCTCGCGTCAGCAGACGTGAGCGGGGTACACCTTGAGGGCCGGGATATTCCCCCCGGAGATATCGTAGTAAATTTGTTTGGCCCGGATTCCGTGGGAGCGAATCTGTCTGGTGCCTATCTTGGGAAGGTGAAGAATCTAACACAGGCGCTATTGGACGAAGCGCGCGCCGACCCTAAGGAACCACCCCGATTAGACGGTGCCCTTGACGTTGAAACCGGCATGCCTCTAGTCTGGCGTGGAAAACCTCTAGATGACGAGGTATAGGTGGTCATACCATCTATGGCACCGAGTCTCGGCAAAGTGGCAGGAGAGCGACAAGGTCGTTCCTCTTGGTCAAAACCCCCGCAGGTAGTTGAAATTTATCGCCGCATGCGGCTCTTTCCTCGTCGCTTCGTGGTATAGGTCTAGATCCACGGTAAGCAAAGGTGTCTCCCTTGTTGCCACATTCAAGAGAGCCGCATCGGTGAGTCCAAGCCGCTTGAACGCGTTGTGACTCGAGGCGTCGGTACCCGCGACAATGACTTCCTTGCTCTCGTGGATGAGGCACCGGAGTTGGCCAAAGAGGCAGGTACGCTCCGGTTCCCCATGTTGCGCGAGGAGATTAGATGTTTCAGTGAGCGTGTGCGGCGTCACGAATACTTGATCGACGTCAGCGAGTATGTCAAGCAGGATGTCGTAATCTCTTGCCGTATATTGCCGCAACCGTCTGTGTCTGGCGATTATGTCTCTGCTGGATTTGCCTACGACAAGCAGCAAAAGGAGGTTTGAGTCGATGAATAATCCCGCCATCAGCAAACGGTCATTCAGCAGTCGTCAGTACACGATCCTTGACGGATTTTATGCGCCCATCACTATCGCTCATGCGAAAGACCTTGAAATGTCGATCTTCTGGAGGAGTTTCGCGCATCGATACTGGTACAGTAGGTCTTTCCCACAATCGCGAAAAACTAACGGTTATGATCCACTCTTGAGCTTCATCATCGAATTCGACTTCCTCAAGACCAACATAGCTAATCGGCTCGCTATTGAAGAGTTCCAAGAGGTGTTGTTTCGCTGTCTGTACTGCTACTCTGACGTCCATAGTGGCCTCCAACACATTTATAGCTTAGAGACATTATAGCGTCATACGCCTTACGGGAGGACCGGTGCAGGCGATGCAACTGGATTCCCGCTCTTGCGCACCCGGTCTGCGCGGGGATGGTCTTGCTTCTTGGGCGGTGTGACGGCTTTGCAGCATTCAAGCGATTGGACTAGTCTGCCAGATCCGGTGCGCGGCCAAGAGCGGCGCGCTTGCGCCCGTCGAATCACACTTCTGGGCTGAACCGATTTCATTCCTGCGATGTCCTCACAGTAAGCGATAAGCGGCTAGCCAACCAAAGTCCCCAACGCCTCTTGGGCGGCGCATTCTTTGGCATAGATTTCCAGGATGCGCTCCTTGAGTTCTGCCCGGAGGGTTTCGCTCGCGGCGTCGGAGAGCGGGAAGTCTTCGCTCATGGCCTGTTCCAAGGCGGTGAGTTGGGTCCAAATGCCCTTGACTTCCTCAGTAGCCGCAGCGCCCTGGCTAAGGAATAACTCTTCCCGGCGGGAGAGCAGGTCCTTGGCTTTGCGGAAGGGCGCCACGTCATCCGGCAGCGCCGCGTCGGCCAGTTCGCTCCAGAGACGGCCGAGGTCAGCGTACATTTCCGCGAGCGGCAGAAACGCATCGTCCTCCAGCGCCGTGGCAGCCTCACTAAAGAACGCGGCGTAGAGCGGCCGCATCAGGCCGCCGCCGGTGTGGTAGTGTTCGGTAAAGTCATATACCGAGCGCAGCCCTTGCAAGAGCCGGTGCCCGGGGGGAAAGACCTGCTCCCAACTGTCCTTGCCCTTGCTGCCGTGGATGCGGTCAGCCCAGGTCTTGAAGGCTTCCAGCGTGAAGTTCTTCATGCGCTGGTTCTGCAGGCCGTCGTGGCACGCCTGGATGCCCGCTAGCACGGCCGCGCGCAGATCGAAATCCTGCTGCGGGCCGCTCACGGTCAACACGCGGTTCTTTTGCTTCTTGATACGCGCGCGGGCCTCGGCGAGATCAGCGAGCGGGATTGCGATCGGTGCATCGGTGAGGTCGCCAATCAGCGCCTCGTCGTCCGTAAGGCTGTAGACCGTAATGACGTGGTAACCGCCGCCCGCATAGAAACTCGGTATGCCCCGGTACGCCAAGAGCGCCATTTCCACCCAGGCGATGGCGCAGCCGGTCGCGTCCACCGCGTCGGCGAGGTTCGTGGCGGCCTTCTTCTTGGCCCCGGTTTCGAGCGCCGTCGGCGTGATGCCAAAGCGCAAGCAGGCGTCGTGCACGTAGGCGTCGCTCTCGTGCCAGCGGTGCCGGCCGGCCACATAGAAGCTGGCGAAGTCTTCGGCGGCGTAGTAGAAGTGGAACACGCCCGCGCCAATACCCCCTGCGATGCCAAAGACCATCGCCTCCGTGAAGAAATCGCCGGTCGCGGGATTCGTGATGCCCGCGTGGGCCAGCGCCGTGCGCAGTGCCGTCGTCTCCGGATGGGCGCCGGGAAAGTGGGGAAATTCAGCCAAGGAGTGCTCTCTTTCTGTGCGGGTTGCCAGTACGTGGCGGCGAGCGGTGGTGTAGCTCTCGCCGGTCTTCGCCACGCGGGAGCGAACGAGTTGCTTGAAGTGTTTTTGACGCGTCATGTTGAAACTTTCTCTCTTTAGGCAAACAGCCAAGACCCTGCGCGCTTAAGCTCCTGCCTGTGAGAAAACGTCCCAACCAAACGCAACCGCAGACACGGTTGCATATTATCCCGAGGACACGCATCCCCTTTGCTCTCGCGATCGCCGGATAGCGCAGGTACCCGGTCAGAGAGTCCGGCGCGGGATTCGCCACATTCGATGGTAGCGCAGGGCATGGCTGGCTACAAGCCCTCGCCGCAACTTGGCGCAACAGAGAACGCCGGGAGCGAGCTCTTGCCATTCCGGTACCTTTCACGCCCCATGAAGTGCGCAAGGTCGAAAGTAGCTCAAGACAGACCGGTCGCCAAGACGAAGGGCGCCCCTGCGCAACGACTCAAAGCAGCCCTTGGCGCACAACGTGCGGCGGATGCTTCTTGATGAATCGCGGGCGCGCCTGGCTAGCTGCCATGCTGTGCGCACACTTCCTGGTAGCCTTCGCTCTGTTGTACCCAGTCATCGATTCGTCCTGCAAGCCATAGCTTCAGGATGGAGTTTATCCACTGCTCGTTTTTTGTCGGATTGCGCTTGCCGCGCGCGCCGAATTTCTCATGCCACCATTTCGCTTGCGCGCTGAACGCGAGGGTTTCTTCCTCGAAACATTGCTCCGTGGAAAAGTTCCTAAAGTCCTGACCCGGCCGAGCGTGAAACAGCTCATGCACCAGCACGGACACGCGCACATATTGGCTGGCTTCGCGGAGAGAACTGTCGAGCAAGATGCGGCCGCGGTTTACGTCATAGAGGCCCAGGACGTGCGGCACGTCTACGCGGCTCAAGTCGTCGAAGCCAAGGTAATGGACATTGGATCGCAGGTACGCTGCGTAGAGGTTTTCGCCAAACGCTGTGGTACGCATGAGCCGGAGCGCAGATTCCAGCAGAGGGTCGACGAATTGTTCCGGCTCGGGGACAGGCGGCAGCGTGCCGTATTGTGCACACCACTCACGGTACGCCGCAGACGACAGCACCGACGTTTCCAGGGTCTGGTCGCTGTAGCTCCGCGCAAGATAATTGAGCATACGCTCGGTTGCCGTATTCGGATCGCGCAGGCCCCGTTGGCCATACCGCGAAATCCACCAGCGGGCCAGGGCACCTTCAGCGTCAACCACCTCGTTCAAACAGTCCGCCCCGGTGCGCCAGCGCTCGCTCTGCGGGCCGCGGCGCTTGCTATTGACCGCCAGCACCGTCTCCCAGGCGATGAGGGCCGCGAGCACGTTGATACTTTCGTTGCGCAGAGCCGCATCGATGACGATCTCGTTGCGTGGCGGATCGTGGTAGCGGGACGTCCAGCCTTCTGGCGCAGTGCCAAACGTCAGGCTGGGCGCCGCTTCAGCAAACCAGGCGTAGATTGTCCGGCCGAGAGGTGTAGTCTGAAGCGCCTGCAGTGCGCGGCCAAGGCGGGGATCTATGCTTGGGGTAGGAGTTGGAGTAGGCGATGGGATCGGTGTTGGCGTTGGCGGTGGGATGGGAGTGGGCGTCGGCGTTGCGATGCCCCCACCGGGAGCGTAATCTGGCTCCCACGGGAAGCGCTCGGTGTTCAGCCGTTGCTGCAGTCCGTTTGGGCCGTTGATCCAGGTACGGTAACCGTCTGTGAAGGCAGTCCAGTTATCCTGCTTGCGCCAGACGAGAAGCCCACCGGTGGTGTGCTGCACACTGTCGCCATTGGCGTTGTGATGTTCGTTCTCAAGGCATTCGCCCACAATCTCGTAGCCGACGAGGTCCCGCAGCGTCTTGAAGCCGAGCACGACCTGGCAGTCCACACTTGCGGCGACGGAAGTGACGGTTAGAAGCACCAGGCCAAGGCCCAGCATGAATATGGCGACTGGTCTTTTCACGCCGTGATTGCCCCTAGTCTGCGGTCAGGCGCCGCGAGGGTTTTGGCGAATGAGTCTCTCTCTTCATTCTACGCTCTGGCGCCACCGGTGCAGCATCTCCGCGCCCACAGTGCCCTCGAAGACGTGGCCTTTGTCGAACTGGTGCACCGTGAGGTTGTCCGGTTGGCCGGAGGCGGCATAGGCGTTGCGGATGCGGGCGAGGCCGCGCTCGGCCCAGTCGTGGGGGATGAGTTTGTCCTGTAGGCCCCACTCGATGACCATCGGACGCGGGGCGATGAGCGAGAAAATCTCCGGCGTGTCGCCATACAGCAGCAGGCTGGGGATGAGTTGGGAACCGCACTGGTGCAGGTTCTGGTAGCGCTCCTGGTACATGTTCAGGCAGCCGGACGGCACGCAAGCCTTGATGCGCTGATCCATGGCGCTGATCATCATGGTCATGCGTCCGCCGTAAGAGAGACCGGCCGCCGCGAGCTTCTCTGAGTCAACATACGGCAGTGACTGCAGCACGTCCAAGGCCGCGTGCAGGTCGCAGAGTTGGTAGCCAACCACCGTGCGGCCCAGCAGCGTCGCGGCCATATAGTTGCGGCAGCAGTAGTCGGGTTTGGGGTCGGGGTAGTGCGGCTGGCGCTCGCCAAAGCCGCGCAGGTCGGGCGCGAGCACCACGTAGCCCTGCTCGGCAAAGCGGTGGCCGAAGTCGTACTGCAGGCGTTCCACTTCTTCTGTGCGGTCCGGCGTGTCCTTGATGCCGACAATACTGTCCTTGCCGAAGCGGCCGTGGCCGTGCAGACAGAGGATGGCGGCTGCCGGTTGCGCGGCGGACACACCTTTGGGTACCAGCAGATAGGCCGGCACCCAGACCGCTGCCTCGGTCTGGTAACGAATCTTGTGGCGGATGTATGTCTCGCAATCTTTCTCTTCTTCATACTCGACCACGAGCGCGGCGGGTTCCGGCAGAATACCCAACAGGCTCAGCACCTTGGCGCGAAAGCGCTCCTGCCAGTCGCGGAGTTCCTCGGTGGTATTACCGTTGAAGAGCATGGCGGGCGCGGCTTCATCGATGTGTTGCGAGAGGTCGTATTCAAAGGCGAGTGGGCGCATGGTAGGAACTCCTCCATCTGCGGTGAGTATGGTGGACTCAGTTACGTGGTCTTTGTTCAAGTATAGAATCTTGCCTAGGCGGGAAAGGGAAGGATTGCCAGATTCGTCTGCAGTTTTGCTTTTCACCCGATTGTGATAAGCAGTAATGTCACTTAAGTGTTGTAAGAGGCGAGCAGATGGGGGATTCTAGGTGGGTAAGGCGAGGGGCGCATCGTCTGTCATTCCTGTAAGTGTTGAGTAATTCGTTGACGGAACCCTAGTCTACTAGACAGCATTGACAGCTTATGTCATTCCGAACGGAGCGTAGTGGAGTGAGGAATCTAAAGTACTGAGCCAAACGAACATGTTAGATGTGAATCCTAGATTCCTCGCTCCGCTCGGAATGACAGTCAGAGATTTCACAGTTTTGTGAAGAGGGGAATCTGTCAACGAATTAGTCAACAAAAATAGGGAATGACATGCGCTGAAGGGATTGGTGGAGGCTTGGATTCCGGCGCAAGCCGGTATGACGGGACGCCGCACGGTGGAATCCAGCAAATTTGGTTCAGGTTGGATGCGAAGATGGCTTCCGCGCCCCTTGCGGGGGCGAGCTTGCACGGGAGTGACGGTCCTGTGGATGGAATCCTATAGGCGAGCGTGAATCAGGCTAGAGGGTCTTTCATCTCCGCCGGTTCGGTGATGTTCGTGGGTGTGGGGCGTGCGCCGAAGTCGCGCCAGCCCCAGTCCAAGTGGATGCGCGGCAGGTCGAACTCGTAGTACCAGCGGATGCTCACCGGCCAGCCGTCGGGGACGTAGTAGGCGTAGAATAAGGCCGAGCGGCCGGGCGCTTCCTCCAGGAGCTTTACCGGCGTCAGGTCGCGAAAGAGCGCCGGATCTTCTTCGATTTCCAGGTACTCCAGCAGCGCGGATTCGTACTGCTCAGCCGCGTTGGGCCGGAGCGCAGTCAGGTCTTCTGCTTCATGGGCGTTCCACAGCGGCAGGCTCGGGTCCGGCGCATCGCTGCCGTCGGCACAGTCAACCCAGACCGGCGTGCTCCACGCGTATTCGCCGTCAGTCTGGCGGAGGCGCACATAGTATGCGCCGGCGCGCAGGGGCCGGGTGTCGGTGTAGCCGATTGACGAGTCAAGCTCACCGGGAAACCAGGAAATCAAGCAGCGATCGCCGCGAATCACGTCCATTCGCTCGATTGGTGCGCAGCCGTGCGCGACAATGCGCAAGTCCACGTCTCCGGACGACGTGACAAGACTGCCGGCCGGTTCGCCGTTTGCGCTCACATCCAGGATGATGCGCGCGCCGGTGGTGGCGAGCGTGCGCCGGTCCCGGATCGCCTGCCAGATCGCCTCACGCTCGCAGGCTTGTGCGTAGACCCCGGCCACCTGACCGCTGCCAAAGGCCGTATCGCGGATGTTGAGTTCGTGGTTGAAGCGACCGCGAAAGCAGTGGGCGGAGATGGGCGCGCCAAGAGTCGGCAGGTGCACGTCGCTGGAGCCAATCACCGCCGGATGGTAGCCGTGGCGGAGGGCCCGTTGCAGCACCCACTCGAACGCCCCGTGACCGCTGGTGACTTCCAGCAGCGGCGCTTCCTTGGTGGGATACGCAGTCCAGTTGGGCGGGCCGCCGCCGATGTGGGCTTCCAGGAGCACGTCGTCGCGCGCTCCATAGGCGGCCATCACGTCGTCCATGGACGCTTTCATGGGCAGATGGGTGGCTTCATGCGCCTGAAAGACCACGTTGCGGTCGCCGCCTGTGCCGGGATGCGCCTCGTAGGCCAGGAAGGGCACGTAGGTCCCTGGCTCGTCGTTGGCGCGGTAGGCGTCTTGGTGCGCCTGCCATACTTCCGGACGGTCTTCATCATCGGGTGCCGACATCGGCCCCGGTGAGCAGAAGTCCAGGCGTCCCACCTGCCGTGCCTGCTCGTGCCGCCGGGCGGGGTGCACCTTGAAGTTGGGCTCGCTCATCAGGGAGAGGGTGGTGTCGCCCCAGCTATGGCAGTGCAGTTCGCCCCACAAGAGACGTCGCGCCGGCGCAGTCTCGCAGAGAACAGGATTGCTCAGCGCCTGCAATCCGTTTTCTCTATCAATGGCAGTGAGACGGTAGAGGCCGGGTGACGTGAGGCGCACGCCATCGATGACGAGGATGCCTTGTTCGCGTGCGGTGAACGTGAATGCCGGCGGCAGCCCGGCAAATGCAGCATCGGCGTCGGCGAAGGTCACCGTTCCCCGGTACCGGTCGCATACGTTGCGATGCCGGTCGAAGGCCACGAGGTGCAGGGCAAAGGGTTCATCCGGCGCGACCACGGAAGGGCAAAGCACGCGGAACAGGTCGGCGTGGGGTTCCGCAGTGATGCGCACGGTGGCAGGGCTGCACGCCAGTGTGCGGTAGGTATCGCTGCCGGCGCGGTCCATAGCAAACACGAAACGGCCCAAGGTCGTCGCATCATAGACCTCGCTGCCCGCGCCGCCTTGCCGCCGGTCGCCAATGCGCAGCGTAAAATGGTCGCCGGGGGCGAGCGCGCCGTCTTCCACGAGCACCTGCGCAAAGCTCGGCCGGTGTGACTGGTTGAGCGAATTCACCACCAGACGCAATTGCGCCCCCGCGCGGGACTCCAGCGTAACGTAGTCCCGCCCGCGCGGGTTGTAGTCCTGCACACGGTGCCCAAGCAAAAAGCCGTGACGCTGGAACAGGAAACCGCCGCCGGCCCGCACCGTCTCACGCACGGTAACCGTGAGCTCCCAGGTGCCGACCCTGCCCGCCGGCAGAGTGAGCGCCAAGCCCCGGTCTACGGCGCCGTCAACTCCATGGAAGGCGACCTCGCACCGGTCCGGTTCAGCGCCGGGTTCAGGCTGGACTTCGATTGAGACCCACTTCGCGTTGGCGCGTGCCACGTCTCGCCTCCCCGATGCAGGGCAGTGTGACTGTGGTGCGGCGGGCAAGCGCACCATTACTCAGGAGCCGCGCTTGCTGCAGTCGGTAGCAAGTCAATAGTAACAAAGCGGGTGCGCCGGCGCAGCGACCGCTCTGCCGCTTGAACGGTTGAAAGTAACCGCAATTGGAGCCGACGAAGGGATTCGAACCCATAGCCTGCGGTTTACAAAACCGCTGCTCTGCCATTGAGCTACGTCGGCGGATCTAGCAGCATACGGCCGCGAATGCAGATTGAAGACCGCACATTCGGTACAAATGCAGCCCTGATGGGTGCCCTTAAATTATAGGTGTGGCGCAAAAAGAGGGTCAAGCATGCCGTACCGCACTTGCGTCTCCGGCCACCGCCTATGACCAGGCTGCGGCTACCAGCCGGCCATCGGCTCCTCTAAAGCGGCAAAGGCGTGCGTTTTGGCCTGAAGGCGTATGATAGAAGGAGAAAGGTTGCAGTCATGTATGGAGTTGTCGGCTACCTCGACCGCGGCGGCGACGGCTATGCACCCATCGGCGACATTGCCATGAAGATGCTGCGGTCGCTCTCGCCCTATGCGCCCGATTCTACCGGGGCGGCGTTCTTTGTGCCGGAGACGTTCGGCCAGGTCTTGGTGGCGGTGAAGATGGAAGGCGAGGACGTGCGCACGCTGAGTGGGCGCGTGGTGCGGCGGGTGGGCCGCAAGGCCAACGTCGTCAAGTCGCGCATGGTGGGCCATGCCCTGCAACTCGTCCTCGATAGGGTTGAAGACATTCATGGGATAGTGAGCACAATCGAGAGCATTAGCGAAGGCGGCGACGTCGAGTGTTTCAGTGTCGGCCGCCGTCTCAGTATCGTCAAGGACGTCGGCTCTATCGAGCGCCTTGAGGCGGAATACAACCTTTCCGCGATACGGGGCACGCACATGATCGGTCAAGCCCGTCTTGCCACGGAAAGTCGTGTGGACGTAAGCCACTCGCAGCCGTTCTGGGCGCGGCCGCGACCCGACATGGCGGTAGCGCATGCGGGGCAAGTTACCAACTACCACAAGCTCCGCCGGAAGTTCGAGTCCCAGGGGCAGCGTTTTTTCACCACGAACGACGCGGAGGTGATCGGCGCGTACTTGGCCATGGAAATGGAGCGGGGAGCCTCGCTGGAAGACGCGATGCGCGCCTCGCTCGACGTGCTCGACGGCACCTACGCTTTTGTCGCGGCAACCGACAAGGAGCTCGGCGCGGCCAAGGACTTCATGGGTGCGCGGCCGCTCGTCATCGCCGAGACCGATGAATTCGTGGTGGTTAGCTCAGAGGCCGCCGCAATCTGCGAAGGGCTGGAGCAAGATTTAGTGACGTGGGAGCCTGACGCCAAGGAAGTGCACGTGTGGCGCGCGCGGACTCCCGTGCCTTTAGAGTCCCCTGAGTAGATAGCATGTTCTTCATTGAAGCGGTTGAACGTTCAACGCGAGAAGTGAACCAGCTCATTCGCCACGCGATCGAGCAAGGGGAGCACGACATTCACGTCTACGATCCCCGGGGGCGCCACAGCCTCGGCGTGGCATTGTTTCATCCCGTGCACCTCATATTCGAGGGCAGCGTCGGCTATTACTGCGGGGCGATGGGCGACGGCCCGACGGTAGAGATTCACGGCAGCGCCGGCTGGAGTACCGGCGAAGGACTCCAAAGCGGCAGTGTCGTCGTGCGCGGCAACGCGGGCAACGCCACAGGCGCCGCGCTGCACGGCGGCATGGTCTGCGTGCACGGCAATGCGGCCGCCCGCACCGGCATCGGCATGGTTGGTGGTATGGTGGTGATAGGGGGCAACGTCGGGTTCATGAGTGGGTTCATGATGCATGACGGTGACCTGATCGTCTGCGGCAACGCGAGCCAGCGGCTGGGGCACGGTATGAACGGCGGCCGCATCTACGTGGCCGGCGCGGTGGGGCAGCTCGGCGAGGGCGTGGCGGAGTCCCCGCTAACCGAGGATGAGCGCGCCCGTATTGATGGGATCGTCGCCACGGCGGGCTTAGCCCATGCGCGACCGTTCCGCAAATTCACGGCAAGCGCCGCAGGCGATTAGGCCAGTTCCGCAGGCAGCAATAGGACCGAAAAGCAGTCCACGTAGGGAAGGCTAGCACGGGTCATGGAGTCTCAGGAGAATACAGAGGATAGACCCGATCCCGCTCGGGTCGCGGCTGAGGAGAATATACCTGCCACAACGGGAAACGGCCGCGCGGCGCGGGTGGGGCGGTCCCGGACCTTTCCTACCTTTGATGATCTCACGCTGATTCCGTGCTCCCTCAGCCGCGTGCCGCTGGAGGCCTTTTACGAACAGTGCACGACCGCCACGACCTTGGGGTCGCGGTTTGCCGCGGAGCCGGTCGTGCTCAGCACGCCGGTGACGATCGCCGGCATGGGCGCCAAATTGCTGCCACCGGCGGTGCGGGCGGCGCTCGCGCACGGGTCGGCTCATGCCGGCATTCTTTACACCACCGGGTACGGCGGCATGCTGGCGGCGGAGCGAGAATTCGCCAGTATGCTTTCCTACGAAGTGCTGCCGAGCCGCGTCGACTTCAATCCCCGCCATATGCTCCAGGCCGACGTGATTGAGCTCGTGAGCGTGCGCGGCCTCAGTCCAAGTATTGGCATGCCGTCCCGTTCCGACCGGGATGAAGCGCAGTCTGCGGGAACATTGCCGGAGACGGCATACTCCCGCCTCTCGCACGCGCCGACGCGGCATCCCGACTGGGTTGGATCGGACGACCTCCCCAAGAAAGTGGAAGAGTTGCGGGAGGCCACTGACTGGCGCGTGCCCATCATTGTCAAGATCAGCGCCGCGCACGTCTATGACGACGTGCAACTGGCGGCCAAGGCGGGCGCGGACATAATCACCGTCGAGGGTATGGAAGCCGGCGCCTCGACTGGCCCGGCCGTCCTGAACCAAAATACGGGTGTTCCCGGTATCGCGGCCGTGTGCCAGGCCCGGCGCGCGTTAGCAGAGCTAGGGCTGGAAGACGAGGTCAGCTTGATCCTCTGCGGCGGAATCCGCAGCGGCGCGGACGTAGCGAAAGCGCTGGCTTTGGGCGTAGACGCCGTCTCCATCGGCACCGCCGCGCTGGTCTCGCTAGAACCGTGGCCGCAGGACGTCATGGCACAGAGCAAACAGGACGGTGTGTCTGCCAATGATGGCGATGCCGCCACCGGTGAGGAAGGGCATGCTGGCATGGCCCGGAGTTCAATGGCGGACATACCCGGTTTTGAGGAGGCAGCGCTCCGCATGGCGAACTTCATCGCCACGTTGACGCAGGAAATCCAACTACTCGCGCGTGCGTGCGGCAAAGCGAACGTCCATGACCTGGAAGTTGAAGACCTGCGGGCTCTCAGCCTCGAGGCTTCGCTGATTGCCAACGTGCCGCTTGTTGGCATGGATACGGTTGTCGGGCGCTGACGAGGCCGGCGAGTAATAGACCGGCTCTGTGCGCGGCTTCCGCGAGACGAGACTCTTTGCAATTGACGGTCTGGATGCTATGGCCGCGATGTCGCCTGAACAGCAGCCGGATAACCGCAAGATTGAGCGGCGCGTGACGGGAATCGTCAACCGTGTCTCGCCGCGCAAAGTCGATCCTCTCACCGTTCGAAAGTACCTGCGGCGGTTGGTCACGCTTGTGCTCTGGCCGTCCATCGACATCATCGTCACGGTATTCTCCAACTATCTCATCCTGCGCTACAATGCGTTTACCGCTACTTCCGCCACCATCCTCGTGATGATTGTCCTCAACGGCGCACTGCTCTACCTGCTCCTGCTCGAGCTCGATCTTTCCGATTGGATTCGCGCCAAGACCGCTCGCCTGGAGAAGATCCGCCGGTTTGTCGAGGCGACGGAACGGCGGCGCAACCTCGTGATTCTCCTGGTCTATACGCTCTCCGGCCCCACCATGGCCGGCGTGCCGCTCATCTGGCTCATGGGGATCACCGGCAAGCGCGCGTATGCGCTGGTCGTTGTCGGCACCACGCTCAATGGCATCTTCTGGGTGGGCGCGATCTACAGCAGCATCTGGACCGTCCTGCGGCAAGTCTTTGCCTTTAGCCTGCCCTTTTAGGCTCTGTGGTCAATCAGTGTCATTTCGAGCGCAAGCGTCGAACCAAGGTTCGCGTAATTACAAGCTATTGAACGGGATGGCTTCTCGTTATGCTCCGCAAAGTGACAAGGAAAGCAATTGCCAAGTCTGATGCCTGCGTATGTGATCGCTCGCACCCCGGCGTAGTAGCACGATCCGGTGTCGCGTGGAGATGGATTCCGCGCCCCGGCACGGGGCGAATTTTCACGGGATTGACGGCAAAGTGCCCACCCACAACCTGGGCAACCAGTTATCGCTGAGCACATGCCTGCATAGGGCCGGTCGGCTGCCATGCGGCGGAACCGTATGTGCAGCTCTAATCGCCCTCAAGGGTTGCGGCGGAACGTACGCCTTGTGCTTCTGCGCTCAGCTCCGATGCCGCTCGCCGGATGGCCAATTCTTCTTCCTACCGGCGGCTTAGTCCCCCCCCCAAGAAAGTTTAGACACACATTCCAGATCATTGTATTCCTTTATGGTATATGGTATGTGTTTTACGCCTCTAGACAGGGAGGAGCATCATGGCGACGCTCGTTTCGCGCAGAAGTTTGTTCGCGACTGCCGGTGTGATGAGTGGAGGGATCGTGCTGGCCGCGTGCGGCGCGGTGCCCGCGGCCGCGCCACCGGCAGAGGACGAGGCGCCCGCCGCTGAGGAAGCGGCGCCCGCACCCGCAGAACCCGTGACCATCAGCTTTTGGGCCGCCAGCGTCTTCGCCACCGCGGACCACCCGGCCTCCAGCATCGTAGAGCGGTTTAACGAACAGAACCCGGACATAACCGTAGAAGTCCAGCCCATCCCCGTTGGCTTGCGCGCCAAGGAGAAGTTCATCACCGCGGCGGCGGCCGGGTCGCCGCCCGAGGTCTTCTACTTGGACCGCTACCTGGCCGGTCAGTTCTCCGCGGCGGGCTTTCTGGCCGACCTCACCCCGCGGGTAAATGCAACCAGCGTCTTCGAGTGGGAGGACTTCTGGCCCAAGCTCCGCGAGGACGTGACGTGGAAGGGCAAGGTCTACGCGGTGCCCTTGCATTGCGACGGACGCGCGTTCCATTGGAATAAAGAGCATTTCATCGAGATCGGCCTGGACCCCGAGGAGCCGGTGGGCACCTGGGACGAACTGGAGTCCGCGGCTTCGCGGCTCTACAAGACCAGCGGCGAAGCGGTGGAGCGCATTGGGTTCACCCCCACGTGGGGCAATCCGCCGCACTTCCTGCAGTGGTACATCTGGTTCTGGCAACTCGGCGGCGAGTACCTGACGCCCGACAACCGCAAGCCGAACTTCAACAACGATGCTGGTCTCGGCGCATTCAAGTTCATGCTGGGCCTGCTTGATCTCCAGGGCGGCCTGGAGGGCATCACCGCGGCGCTGGGCAACACGAATCCCTCGCGCAACGATCACTTCACCGTGGGCCGCGTCTCCATGATGGTGCATAACGGCGCCAGCACCACGCGGCGCTACCAAAACTGGGGCGCGTCCGTGACCTGGGGCGTGGGCGGTCTGCCGATACCTGAAGGCGGGCTGCGGACGAACTACCTGGGCGGCTGGTCGATTGCTATGCCGCAAGTCGGTGGGCACCCAGACCAAGCGTTCCGCTTCGTCGAGCATCTCATGACCAAGGAGAGCCAGCTTACGTGGGCAGATGGGCTTGGTCTCGTTCCGGCGCTGGAATCCATCGCGCGATCCGACGAGTATCGCAGCTCTGCGCCCCATGCCATACCTGTCATGGATGAGATCAAGGTAGCCAAGTGGGTGCCGGTGATTCCCGGTAACGATGAGATCCTCAGCGCCGATCGCACCGCGTGGGTGAACGCCTCCACGGGCAAGGTGACGCCGGAAGAGGCGCTGGCGCAGAAGGAAGTGGAAGTGCAGGCCATCCTGGATAAGTGGGCCGATTCCCTTTAAGTCGGACTGCTTTGCTTGCGTGAGCGGATTTCCGGCCCGTCGCGTTGCGACACGCTGAAGCGCACGATGGCCCACCAACCCGGGATACGCTTGCGCGACCCCATTCCCGTTGACGGGAGTACGGCCCGGGTCTATAGGTAGCACGTGCTCGGGTTGATGGTTTACCCAATGCGCTGACGGACAAGAGCGGGTGCTTGGCGACGGTTCCAGGAGGATTCTCCTGCGGTGACACGATGCGCTCAGACCCACGGCGTCAGCCTATAGCAGGGCGATAGATCGTGCGGACAGTGGTATTGACCGGCTTTAACTGCCGAGGCAGGGCCACACCATGCTACGAACCCGCCGATGCTCGATGGTGAAACCTATTTGCCCGATCACGGGTAACCCATGTAAACGGTCTATACGGGGAGAGAGGGCCGGAGCGAGGGAGAGCGACGTCAATCCGGCTCAACTCCACCTATCCAAGAGCGTTACACTCTCGCCCCCAGGGTGAAGAATCTGCGTAGAGTGACATCTGTGCCACGCAAACGAGCCGACGCAGGTCTCGCTTGTGAGCGGCGCAAGGTAGTCCCCGAAGCGATCCTGCTCATTTGAGAGATGGGAAGGCAATGCAGTGGAGAACCTGAGAGTTGGCTTTGTCGGTCTCCACCGCGGCGGCGCACTCCTGCGCGCCATGGCCGCGCATCCGCGCGTTGAAGTCGCGGCTCTTTGTGATTTAAAGGCAGAGCTTCTCGCCACCGTGGCCGGAGATTTCAATCTACCGGACTCTGCGCTCTACACGGCATTCGACGAGTTCGTCAACGCTGCCTTGGACATCGTCGTGATCGCTACGCCCATCGAGTTTCACGCGGCGCAGTCCATCGCCGCCTTGGAGAGCGGCAAGCACGTGCTCTGCGAACAGACCGTCGCCTACACTTTGGACGAGTGTGAAGCGGTCATTGCCGCCCAGGAGCGCACCGGCAATGTGTACATGATGGTGGAGAATCACTGCTACTTTCATTACATCCGCGAGTGGCGCAAGCTCATCGCGCGCGGGGACCTCGGCACGCTCTTCTATGCGGAGGCGGACTACATTCACGAGATCGCGCACCTGCTGCGCGACCCGGACACCGGCAGGTCCAAGTGGCGGCTGACGCGCCCGCCGATTTGGTATTGCGCGCACTCGCTGGGGCCGTTACTCACGCTCATGGACGACCGCATCGTCAAGGCCACCGGCGCGTCCGCCGGCAGGAATATCTTCCCGGAAGAAGAGGACCTAGGCCACCTGGATATGGAAGTTGGGCTCTTTCACACTGAGAAGGGCAGCGTCATCAAAATCCAGCGTAGCCAGGTAGCGCTTCGGCATCCGCAGTTGGCCTTTTCCTCGCTCTACGGTACCAAGGGGTTTATTGAGAACGGCCGCTACGTTGAGAATCGCGCTGGAACCGGACGTTATTCAACCGGACGTTACTTTAGCGTAGATACAATGTCCAAACAGACCGGCGCGCAGGAAATTGACTGCCCGTTGGTGGATCCCAACGCGCCGCCGGAGGCCCGTCTTGGCGGCCATGGTACGTCTGAGTACTTCCTGGTGCAGGACTTCATCGCCGCGATCGACAACAACACAAAGGCCCCCATCGACGCCGTGCGCGCCGTAGAGTTCACAGTCCCCGGCATTATTGCCCACGAGGCGGCCATGCAAGGCGGCGTCTGGCTCGACGTGCCGCAGTTCCGCTAGCGAACTACTGCCGAAAGACTAACGAACGGATAGAATTGCATTGGATGTTTGGTGCGTCCGGTTTCAGAGTAGCTCGAGGGCTTGGCCACGCTACCCTATGCGTGTACGGCAAGGGTTGATAGGGAACGCTCGTTCGGGTTGTACGGGAGACCTGTACCGGTTCCGGTTAGTTGCACCTGTATGGCAGCAGTACGCATAGTCTGACCCGTTTCCGACACGGGGCTTGACCCACGGGGGTTGGGTGAACCAAGCCGCACACCATTTACACTTCATTTCGATAACCCTCACCACGCTCGTCATGTAGCTAGGAGTGGCCTCTTCTCATGAACATCATCGTCATCTGCACCGATAGTCTCCGCGCCGACCACACCGGTCTGGACCCGCTTTGTTACGACTACCACGGCACGAAGGTGGCGACGCCCAACCTGGAGCGCCTCGCCGCCGACGGCACGGCTTTCCTGCACGCCTACGCCGACAGCATGCCCACGGTACCGGCGCGGACGGTCTTCTGGACCGGCCGCACCCACTTCCCGTTTCGTCCCTGGCAGCCGTTCAAGCTGGACGACTATCTGCTAGCGGAAGTCCTCTGGGACAAAGGTTTTTCATCAGCGCTGATAACCGACACTTTTCATCTACATAAACCGGTTTTCAATTGCGGGCGGGGCTTCAGCACGGTCGAGTTCGTGCGCGGCAACTCAACCGACCCGTGGGTGACGGAGGATGTGCCGGTAGACCTCAGCCGCTGGCACCGGCTGCGGGGCGACAAAACTGACGCGCTCTGGGAAGAGTACTACGTCCAATACCTGCGCAACCGCGCGCAATTCAAAGTCGAGGAAGACTTCTTCACTCCGCAGGTGACGAAGGCCGCCATGGAGTGGCTAGACCGCGCGGTGAATGAGAAAGGCGTGCGCGACAAGATCTTCCTGTGGGTGGACTACTTCGATCCCCACGAGCCGTGGGACCCGCCGGAGCCCTTCTGGTCCATGTACAAGACTCCCGGCTACAGCGGACAAGAGCTCATCGATCCGGTGCCGGGAATGGTAGAGGGCTACATCACGCCGGCGGAACTCCAACGCACGATGGAACTCTACGCGGGTAAAGTAACGTACGTGGACAAATGGGTGGGCATTCTGCTCGACCACATTCGTGGTCTGGGCATCTACGACGATACCTTGATCATGTGGACGAGCGATCACGGCGAGCCGTTTGGCGAGCACGGCATCGTGCGCAAAGCGCGCCCGTGGAACTACGAGGAACTGGTGCGCGTGCCCTGGGTGCTCAAGCTCCCGGCAGAAATGCGCGCATCCATACCTGAGCCGCCGCCGCGCGTGGATGCGCTGGTGCAGCACACCGACCTCATGCCGACGGTGTTGGACGCGCTGGACATCCCCACGCCGCTGCCGTTGGCGTACATTGCCCCTGAAACCGCCGGCACATTCCCGCAAGATTTGGTGGTGGGACGCAAAGACGTAGCGATGCACGGCGTCAGCGTGCTGCCGCTGCTGCGCGGCGAGACGGAGAGCATCCGCGACTACGCCTATTCGGGGCACTACGAGGGTTGCTGGTCGATACAGAACCACGAGTGGCGTTATCTCTATTTCCTCGACGGGCACGAACGGACGGAGCCCGAGCTCTACCACCGGCCAAACGACCCCTACGACCAGCAGAACGTGCTGGCTGACCACCCCGACGTGGGCGATGCCCTGGAACTGGAACTCCGACGCTACGTCGCTCGCATTACCGAGGACTGATGCATTTGGCCCTTAATGCTTGCCCGCAGCGCCAGTACGGTGTAGTCTTGACACGATTGCTCTTTAGTGAAAGGAGTAAACACAACAGTCGATCCGCCTTGCGGTGATAGTTGTCCCATGGCGCAGGGAGTTGTTTCAATGGACAGCAGATTGCACCCTCTCCCGGGGGAGAGGGCCGGGGTGAGGGCGAATCCCCGCCGGCTGAGGCTAGCGCCCGCTGTTTTGCAGAGTGACACAGTGCATCTATTTGCCCCTGCCAATTCGCCATGAGGCGCCCGCTCGCCCCACAGCAACGCAAGGCATTTGGGCCAGAAGGAACACACGCAGATTGCCCGTGTAAACCGCGAGAGGAGACCACGATGAGGGTCAAGACCAGTCGGAGAGCACTATTGCGCGGCGCCGCGTTGACCGGAGCGGCCGGCCTCCTTGCCGCCTGCGGGACCGCCGTAATGCCCGCGGAAACAATGGTAGAAGAGAAACCCGCGGCGGAGCCGGCGCCCACGGAAGCGCCCGCGCCGGAGCCGTACACGATCTCGATTTTCACCGTGCCGTTCTGGACGCTCAGCGAGGGGTTGGGCGCGGAGGTCGTGGCGGAATTCGAGGAGCAGAATCCCGGGCTTACGGTTGACCCGACCATACCCGAGGGGAACCGCGTCACCCAACTGCAGGCCGCTATGGCTGCCGGCAGCGGGCCGGACATCGGACAATCCGGTTCGTGGCAGGCGCAGACCCTGGCGGCGCTGGAGATAGGACAACCGCTGAGCCCGTTCATGGCCGTATCGGACGTCGTACGGGCAGAAGACATCTGGCCGTCGCTCCAGCGTGATCTCACCTGGCAAGGCCAGATTCAGGGCATGCCCTTCGGCCCGGACGTGCGCCCGGTCTATATGAACGACACGATTTATCTGGAAAACGGCGTGGACGTCGAGAACCCGCCGGCAAGCTGGGAAGAGCTGGAGGAGGCGATTCCCAAGCTCACGCGTATCAGCGGTGATGTGACCGAGCAGGTCGCCTTTGCGCCGCTGTGGCAGATCAACAGCATCTGGATGGTGCCCATGTGGCAGTTGGGCGGCGAAACGCTCAGCGATGACGGCAGCAAGGTGACCATCAACACGCCGGAGGGCATCGAGGGCCTGCGCTGGCTCATGAAAATCTACGAGATGCAGGGCGGCTGGCAGGCGCTGGAAGACTTCCGCAAGGACATCCGGCCGCACCTCCTCTTCTACGACGGCCACGTCGCCAACCTCTACTGGCCGAGTACGCTCCACAGCATCATGAAGCGGGACGTGCCCGACCTGCAGTATCATGTGGCCCACTGGCCCACGCCGCCCGGCGGCCGCCACATGACCTACGGCGGCTGCCACACCTGGATCCTGACCACCCAGAGCGAGCAGCCGGAGAACGCCTGGAAGTTCCTGGAATATTTCGGCAGCGGCGACGTGAACGTGCGCTGGTCGCACACCTTTAACACGCTGCCCATCCGGCCGGACGTATCCCGCTTAGAGGAGTATCACCAGAACGATCCCTTCCTCCAGATTACGGTGGAAATGATGGAAAACCGCCGCTTCGTCATCCCCGCGCCCGGCGCGCCTCAGATGCTGGGAGCTACGCTCCGAGTAGTGCCCACCGCGCTCGGCGGCGAAAAGACCATCGAGGAGACGCTGCGGGATACTGAGGCGGAATTGCAGACTATCATGGATACGTTCCTTAGCAATCTGGGCGGCTAGCAAGAATGAACGCCGCGGTATTGGCGGCTAACACGCGCTAGTTCACCTAGGCAAATGCATTTGGCGCGAGTCCGGCGCTTGGACGTACGCCGTGTTTGAATGCGCCAACCGGCAGTTTCACGTGAGCGCGGCGGGTGGGCGAGAGGTATCTCAAAAAGCCCTCGCCTGCTTGCCGCGTTCGCTATGCTACCATCGCTTCCAGGTTACGGCTCGCCAACACGTAAGCGGGACGGCAAGCCGTAGCGCGTGGCTCGGGTAGTTCATCGACGGTCTAGCGTGAATTTGCAAGGAGCGTGAGTATGTCATCTGAATCCTCCGTCCAACGTCCCAATTTGCTCTTCATCATCTCCGATCAACACAATCCCATGGTCACCGGCTGCTACGGCGACCCCGTGGTACAGACGCCGCACCTGGACCGTCTTGCTGAAGGCGGCGTAGTCTTGGACAATCTCTACTGCACCGCGCCGCTCTGCGTGCCCGCGCGCATGTCGTACATGACGGGTCAATACCCCACTGACATCGAGACCTGGGACAACCGGCACATTCTCGATCACGGCATTCCCACGTTTGCTCATGCGCTGGGCGCTGCCGGCTGCCGGCCGAAGCTCATTGGGCGCATGCACTTCGTGGGGGCAGACCAACACCACGGCTTTGCCGAGCGGCTCGGCGGCGACGCCACGCCCAACTATCCCGGTGGCACGGGGATTGACTTGGGCATGCTGGGCAGCGGCACGGCGGGGCCCTACCACGTGGCCTTGGAGCGGTCGGGCGCGGGCCAGAGCGGCTATGAGGTGATCGACGAGGATACCACTGCCGCCACGGTGGACGTGCTCAACCGCTTCGGCTGGCAGCGTCGGGCCGGTGTGCTCAAGGACCCGTTCTGCCTGACCGTGGGCTACCTATTGCCGCACCAGCCGTACGTGGCGCGCAAGGCGGACTACGACCGCTACTGGGGCAAGGTGCCGCCGCCGACCCATCCGGAGCCGCCCAGCGACCCGCATCCCTACATCGGCTGGTGGCGCGAGCAGTGCGGCTTGGACAAGGCGACGCAGGATGAAATCATGCGCTCGCGCACGGCTTACTGGGCGTTGGTGGACCGCATGGACGCCATGATTGGGCAGATACTCGACGCGCTGGAGGCCAACGGTCTGGCGGACAACACGCTGGTGATCTACACCTCCGATCACGGCGATCAGGTAGGCGAGCACGGCCTCTGGTTCAAGCAGACCTTCTATGAAGGTTCTTTAAGAGTGCCGGCCATACTTTCCTGGCCGGGCGTACTGCCGGCAGGCACGCGCTTCGCGCAGGCGGCGAGCACCGTGGACGTGGTCGCCACCATGGTGGACGCAATGGGCGCGGCGCCGCTGCCGCAGGGGCGGGGAGACTCGCTGCTGCCAGCGCTGCGCGGTGAAGACGCAGACTGGAAAGACCTGGCGCTGGCCGAATACGCGCCCCACGGCCGCTTCCAACGCATGGTACGTCACGGTTCGTGGAAGCTGAACTACTATCTGGGCGAACCCACGCAGCTCTTCAATCTGGCCGACGACCCCCACGAGACTACCGACCTGGCCGCTGATCCGCAGTGCCGGCACATCCAGGAACAACTACTGCCATGGGTGCATATGGACTGGAACCCCGACCGCATCGCCCGCCGCCTGGAGCAGAAAGCGGCCGACCTGGAACTCATGGTGCGGTGGACCCGCCAGGTGCGTCCGCCGGAACCCTACCACTGGCCGCTGACCGGCGAGATGAACTGGCTGGATGGCTACGACGGCCCGGATGAGGACACGCGGAACTTTGCCGACCCGCTCTAGAGCGCGAACGTAGGGGCACGACATATCGTGCCCCTACGTATGTGTTTGAGCCTGCCCCGCGGTTGTGGCGCGTGGGCTGGGTTGGCGCATGCTCTGTCTATGGGCACCCTAGACCCCTCACTCCGTTCGGGGTGACATGGTGTGTCGGGGTGACGGGGGTTCGTCATTTGGTGTGAGTGGTGCGCACCAAAGTGTCTTGGCAATTGGCAAAATCCCGTGCTATACTACTTGCGCTAACGCAGGTAGGGCACAAGAGGGTGCGTGCTACACTGTTTGGCAGATCGATGCGTGTATTCGTAGTGCGGTTTCACACAGAGGAGGAGACCGATGAAGACTGGATTGACACGCAGAATGCTCATGGGCACTGCAGGCGCGTTTGGCGGCGCGGCATTGTTTGCCGCTTGCGCCACGGGCGGCGCCATGGCCCCGGCGGATGACGCCCCGGCGGACGATGACATGGGCGAGGCCAAAGCCGAAGAGATGATGGGCCCCTCCGAAGTCAAGTTCTGGACGTACCAGGACTTCTTGCTGGAAGGCCACATTGGCAACGATCTCCTGCTTGAGTTCCAGGAGGCGAACCCCAACGTCGACCTGGCGCTCACGCCGACCCATATCGGCAGCGGCAGCAAAGAGAAGCTCATCACCGCGGCAGCGGCCGGCGCTCCGCCGGACGTCTTCTACATGGACCGCTATTTGGCGGGCCAGCTTTCCGCGCCGGGGTTCCTCCTGAACCTGAACGAACACATCAAGGCGACGGGTGCGTTTAGCTGGGACGACATTTGGCCCAAGCTGCGGGACGACTGCACGTGGAAGGGCAACATCTACGGCGTGGGACTGCACACCGATGCCCGCACGTACATGTTCAACGTGGACCACTTTATCGAAGCGGGCCTCGATCCGGAAGCTCCGCCCACCACCTGGGACGAGCTGGAATCGGCGACGCTCTTGCTCCACAAGGCGGGGCAGGACGGCGTGATCGAGCGACTGGGTTACTCCACCGGCCCTCCAGGCAATCCGCCGGTCGGCTTGCAGTGGTACATCCACTTCTGGCAGCAGGGCGGTGAGTACCTCTCGCCCGACAACAAGATGGTCAACTTTGACAATGACATGGGCGTGACCGCGCTCAAGTTCATGATCAACATGGTCGACCTCTGCGGCGGCAACGTGCGGATCGATGAGTTCCTGGGCCAGCAGCGGCCCGACCGCAACGATGCCTTCACCACCGGTGGCGTCTCGCAGATGATCGGCGGCCACTGGTATGCCGCCACGTATCGCAAGGCGTGGGAATCGGCGATCAACTTCAAGTCCGCGCCCATGCCGCTACCGCCGGATGGCATAGCAACCAACTACCAGGGTGGCTGGGCGCTAGCACAGCCGCAGGGCGCTGCCAATGCCGACGGAGGCTTCTCCCTCATCGAGTTCTTCCTGGATGGCGACGTGAACCTGCGCTGGTCCGTTGGCGCCGGTGACTACATCCCCGCGCTGCAGTCAGCTTCCTTTGGCGGCTACCTGGAGCAGGTGCCGGAGGCTTCGGCCTACCTGGCAGAGTTGGAGCTTGCCAAATGGGTGCCGGTCATCCCCGGTAACGATGAGATCATCGGCATCAACATCGACATTTGGTTCAGGGCCTACGCCAAGGAAATCACCCCCGAAGAGGCCAACAAGGAGCACGCTGACCGTGTGCAAGAGGTCCTCAACAAGTGGGCTGATCAGCTCTAGACAAGGTGCGCACGCGGTATAGTCAATAACCGCGTACGTTTACCTGGCTAGACGACGGCCTTCATTGAGAAGAGCATGAATCTGTGCCGTTCACCCAGTATCATCTTCCGGGTGAACGGCACAGCCTGTTTCTGTGAAGGGTTTTCCGCAAGGGCCTAAGGCACGTTGCGGGGGACAAGCCCCCGCGCTACGGTATGTAAATGGCAGGGCACGTTCGGCAGATGATTCGAGAATTGGTGTCTATCATCTAAGGTCGGCCTTCATCCGTCATTACCGCGAAAGCGGGAATCCATCTTCTCTTGACGGTAGGCGGAACGTAAATAGAGACTAAGACGCGACTGTCTCCGGAGAGACTTAGCATGTTGGTCACTACGCGTCATGGAGAAACTCATCAAGGCCAAAGACTGGCGGTACTGCAACAGTAAAAACTCCCTGCGTATACATACTTGCAAATAGACTCAACGGCACTCTTTATGTCGGTGTGACATCAGACCTTGTCGGAAGAGTCTCTGGGAGCACAAGAGTGACTTCGTGGAAGGGTTTACGAAGCAGTACGGTGTTCACAGGTTAGTCTGGTATGAAGTACATGAAACTATGGCTGGTGCCATCGCAAGGGAAAAGGCACTCAAGAAGTGGAATCGGGCGTGGAAGATTGAGTTGATTGAGAAGACGAATCCTAAATGGAACGACCAATACGACGGCATCATTTAAGATGGATTCCCGCTTTCGCGGGAATGACGGATAAGAGATGTCGTGGCTTGCAGTAGGGCCACGCCAAAGCAAAGCCGCTGTTCTTGTGAGCGAACAGAAGGCTATTGTGCGATTGGCCTAAAGGGAGTCATTGAATGCACCAAAGGTGATTCTGTGGGCGGATTTATTGGCATGCCGAGAAGGATTGAAGTGGGCATGCCTCCCCCATAGAGGATAAGACACGGGTGACAAGGTGGCGTCACTGTGTTGCGCCTCATTAGTCCTTCATTGCTAAAAGAACAATGCGCGGTCCGTCATTCCCGCGAAAGCGGGAATCCATCTTGTCTTAGGAAGCCACCACAGTCTGCGTGACGTCATGTTGGCAAGCCGGAGCTTCTGGTTCTTGCGACTTGACCTTGAGTGTTTCAGACAGTGCCCCTCAGAATCCGAGAATTGGACAATTGTTGAGTGAAAGCGCCATGCGTCTACATCCTCACGAACGGACCCAAAGGCACCGTATGCATCGGCGTCACGTCAAACCTCATTCAACGTGTATCGCTACACAAGAACGACTCTGTTGAAGGGTTTACCAAGCGCTAAGGTCTGCACAGGCTCGTCTGGTATGAAGTACATGAAACTATGGCTGGTGCCAACGCAAGGGAAAAGGCACTCAAGAAGTGGAATCGGGCGTGGAAGATTGAGTTGATTGAGAAGACGAATCCGAAATGGAACGACCTATACGACGGCATCATTTAAGATGGATTCCCGCTTTCGCGGGAGTGACGGACTACTTGCACTCTATCGCAGCTTAGGACTGTTGCTGGAGCCTACTCTTGATCGACCCATCCTTTGAAACCTCCATCCCAATGCCCACCCTCGGCACGGTGCGCTTTCATTGCCTGCGCGCCGCGGACGCCGACCTGCTATACACGTTCTTCCAGATGCTCGGCAAGCAGACGCGTGCTTGGTTTCGTCCGCATACACCGTGGACGTATGAAGTGGCGCGGGACCTTGCGGCCCAGGCTGAAGACCCCGACTTCATCCGGTTTCTCGTTCTCGTCAAGCAAGACGGCAAAGACGAACCGGCGGGATACGGGTTCTTTGAAAACCTGCAATCGGCGAGGCCCGTTCTCGGCATTGCGGTGGCCGACGCGTACCAGGAGAAGGGGCTCGGCCAAGTTATCATGCAGCACCTGAAGGATGTTGCCCGTCAATTGGGCAAGAGGCGTATCATTCTCACGGTAGACGGCGACAACGTGCGGGCGCAGCACGTCTATGCCAAGATGGGCTTCACCATGACGCGGCTGATTCCAGGGAGTTCCCACAACGCCCGCGAGATGGAGTGCATCCTTTAGCCGGTTCCGCGGTGCGAGGTACTCTTGCTCCGTCTCCCCCGTCTGGAATGCGTTCCCGTGTCACCCTTTGGGGTAGACTTCTTGCCAAGGGGACGAGATTACGCGTACCAATGGTCGTTTCAGTCTGTCTCACCTTCGACAGGAGGACGCGGCAAGGACTGGATTCCGGCCTTCGCCGGAATGACAGCGAGACGCCGGAATGATGTGGAAAGGCCGGGATGACGGGGATACACCTGATTGACGGGGAAGGGCCGGATAGATGCATTTGAATCCGCAGTGACGAAAGAATGGCGTGCACGCTCTGCAGCAGAAGGAGTCAGAAGCTCTCATGGCAATCAAGACTTGGCCGGCGGAGGTCAATAGCGTCCGCAAGGCAACCGTGGTTCCTCTTGATGAAGTAACGCTGCCCGAGGAAGTCTTCATCGTCCCAGGGGCACACCTCGACTTTGGCTGGTGCGCGGGCATTTCCGAGTGCCTGGCCTATGCCGACGAGCTCATCAAAGGCTCTATCGACGCCATCACCGGTCCGGTACCGGATTACCGTTTCACAGTCGAATATGCCGCCTTCTTGCGCCACTTCCTCACGCGCTTCCCGGAGTACCTGCCCACCGTCAAAAAACTCATCAAAGAGCGCAAGCTCGAGACCACCGCCGCCATGGTGGGCTATATGGAGGACGCGCTCGACGGCGAGCTTATGGTGCGTGAAATCGTGCATGCCAAACGCTTCGCCCGCGACGTGCTGGACTGCGATCTGCCCACGGCGCAACACTCCGACCTGCCCGGCCACACGCCGCAGACGCCCCAACTGCTCGCCAAGGCTGGGGTGAAGTACTTTTCCTACTCAAGGTTCCGCCCGTATGCGCCCGTCCATTGGTGGCAGGCGCCGGACGGTTCACGGGTGCTGGCGGCCAACCACATGAACGGCTACGGGTGGGCTTTCATGCTCACCAACCCGGAGGTCGGCTGGTTGCGCGACTACGAGGGCGAAGACCCTGAGGTACAGTCGGTAGCCGAGGCCATGCGCCTTTGGCCGCTGCCCGTGCTGCTTATGGTGGGTCAGTCCGACCTGCGTCCGCCGATACCGGAAGACTTGGTAGCCAGGGCCAAGCAACTCACCGATGATGGCAAGCTGAACTTCACCTTCTCGACGATCACCGGCTTCTTCGAGGCCGCCGAGCGCACCGGCACGCTGGATGATTTGCCCGTCTACGGCGGTCAATCGCCGTATGCCTTCTATGGGCTGCACGCGGTGGCGCCGCGGGTCTATCTGGAAGCGCGCCACGCGGAAAACGCCCTCGCCTCCGCTGAGAAGCTTTCCGCAATCCGTGGCTTGCTGGGCTTGGGCGCGTACCCCCGCGCCGAACTCGACCCCGCGTGGGAAGAGCTCTTCAACTGCCACGACCACAACCTCGGAGGACGGCATGGTGAACTCAACAACGACGTGCGCTACAAGACCGCCGTACACGCCCGCATGATCGGCATGGAGATCGCGCGCGAGGCGAATAACCAGTTCGCCACCCACGTGAACTACGCGCCGCCCAGCGCTGAGGCGTGCACGCTGCTCGTCAGCAACCCGCTCAATTGGGATCGCTCTGACGTTGTAGAAGACTACATGGAATTTCCAAGTGACGACGTTACGGGCATCCGCATCACCGACGGGCAGGGCAACGAGATGCCGTGTCAGGTCATCAAGTCCCAGAATGCCAGCCAGGACCGCGTCGATGCTGCGCGTGTTCGCCGCTCGCGGCTAGATTTCGCGTTCCTGGCACAGGACGTGCCCTCGCTCGGCTTCAAGACGTTCTATCTGGAGCCGCAGTTTGGTGCCGGCGAGCAAGCCACCCGGCGTGGGAAAGCCGAGCACGTGGTGGAAAACGACCACTTTCGCCTGGATATTGGCGATGGCGTAGTAAAGAGTTTGCAGTGGAAGCGGTCGGACGGCACCGGTGTCGAATTAGCCGCCCAAGCCGGCCACTACTTCAACGAGGTCGTCGTGCTGGAAGACCTGCGCTACGACTTGGAAGACTCTTTGGACGAGCAGGCCATGAAGTTCGCGACAACCGATGAGGCACTGGCGGTGCAGGCCGGTGGCGCAGACTGGCTGGCGGATACGAATTTCACCGGCCGGGAGTGGCGCGCGAGTGAGGGTCCCACGCAGGTGCAGTGGGTGGAGCGCGGACCCATTTGGACGACGGTCAGCCTGCGCAGCCAGGTGCTTGGCGCGCCGATCATGCAGGAAATTCGCCTGCACAATCAGGAGCCGCGCGTGGACCTCACCACCTCCATTGACTGGAACGGCACGAAGAACACGCAAGTGCGCATTGCGCTGCCGTTCAATGTGCCCAACGGCGAAGTAACGTATGAGGTGCCGTTTGGGAACGTGGTCTTTGGCAAAGATGAAATGCCGAACACGTATCGCGGCGACGGCGCCCGCTGGGTGCAGAAGTGGCTGGACGTCTCAAACGACGACTACGGCGTGACGTTGGGCACGAGCAACTGCGTGCACGCCATCCACGGCACGACGATCTATCCCACGCCGCTGCGCACGGCCTATTCCTGCGGTACGCCCTTTTTCGAATACCCCAACCTTGGGGTGCACACCTTCCACGCCACACTCGTGCCGCATGAGGGCGATTGGCGCAGTGCGCATGCGGAGCGGGTGGGTTGGCAGCACTGGAACCCGCTGCAGACCGCCAAGCTGGCCACGGCCAGGCCCATGCAGCCGTTCGCGGGCCGCACGTTCCTGAACGACCAGGAGAGCTTTGTGCGCACCGACGCGCCGAATGTGGTGATCACCACCATTCAGGAGCACCCGGACCGACCCGGCAACTGGCTGCTGCGCCTCTTTGAGGCCCACGGCGAGGATACGACGGTATCTCTCCACCTCCCACGCGAGGTTGAGACGGCCTGGGTCACCGATCTCATGGGCGATTTGGAAACGGAGCTTGCGGTTACCGGCAGCACGGTAACGGTGCCTTTGGGCGGCTACGCAATTGAAACGATTGCCGTTGCCTTTGCCGCGCAATAGCGCAGGTGGCCCGCAACGCAGGGATAGCTAGGGCACCACTTCTCCCCCCGCGATCCGGCTCAGATTCCCGGCACGCGGGAGATTCCGGGCTGAACAGCGGAGCCCCGGCTTGCGACCAAAGTCGCATTGCTGAGGCCCGCGGGACCGGCGCAGGGCGTTGCTTGGCGTTCTAGTGTTGCCGACACCTTGTGTAGAGTCGTATTCTAGGCAAAACAGTGTCGCCTATTATCGGGAGAAGCAAGAGGAGAACAAAGTCTTATGGCAATTAAGACGTGGCCGGCGGAGGTGAACAGCGTCCGCAAGGCAACCGTAGTCCCCTTCGATGAAGTCAAGCTGCCGGAGGAAATCTTCATCGTCCCGGGCGCGCACCTTGACTTCGGTTGGTGCGCGGGCATCTCCGAGTGTCTCGCCTACGCCGACGAGCTTATCAAGGGTTCGATTGACGCCATTACCGGCCCAACGCCGGACTACCGCTTTACGGTGGAATACGCTGCCTTTCTGCGCCACTTTCTGGTGCGCTTCCCGGAGTACCTGCCCACGGTGAAGCAGCTCGTCAAAGAGCGCAAGCTCGAGACCACCGCCGCCATGGTCGGCTACATGGAGGACATCCTCGACGGCGAGATTATGGTGCGTGAAATCGTACATGCCAAGCGCTTTGCCCGCGACGTGCTGGAGTGCGACCTGCCCACGGCGCAGCATTCCGACCTGCCCGGCCACACGCCGCAAACGCCCCAATTGCTCGCCAAAGCTGGCGTGAAGTACTTTTCTTACACCAGGTTCCGCCCGTATTCACCGGTTCATTGGTGGGAAGCGCCGGACGGTTCCCGGGTGCTGGCGGCCAATCACATGAACAACTACGGTTGGGCCTTCTTGCTCACCAACCCTGAACTCGGCTGGTTGCCCGAATATGAGGGCGATGAACCGGAAGTGTACTCGATTTCGGAGGCCATGCGTCTCTGGCCGCTGCCCGTGCTGCTGATGATGGGACAGTCCGACCTGCGCCCGCCCATACCGGAGGACATGGTCGCCAAGGCGAAAGAGCTCACGGCAGAAGGCAAGCTAAACTTCACGTTCTCGACGATCACAGGCTTCTTTGAGGCCGCCGAGCGCACCGGCATGGTGGACGACTTGCCCGTCTACGGCGGCCACTTCCCATACGCTTTCTATTGCATTCCGGCCTTCGCCCCGCGCATCTACCTGGAAGCCCGCCACGCCGAGAATGCGCTGGCGAGCGCGGAGAAGCTCTCCGCCATCCGCGGCTTGTTGGGTCTGGGCGCCTACCCCCGCGCCGAACTCGATCCCGCCTGGGAAGATCTCTATAACTGCCATGACCACAACGTGGGCGGCAGGCATGGCGAACTCAACGACGACGTGCGTTACAAGACGGCTGTACATGCCCACATGGTGGGCCAGGAGATCGCGCGCGAGGCGAACAACCAGTTTGCTACCCACGTGAACTATGCGCCGCCCAGCGAAGAGGCGCGCACGCTGCTCGTCAGCAATCCCCTCAACTGGGACCGCTCGGACGTGGTGGTGGACTACATGGAGTTTGGCGGCGACAACGTGACGGGCGTCCGCATCACCGACGGACACGGTAACGAGATGCCATGCCAGGTTATCGAGGCGCAAAACGCCGGCGAAAACCGCGTAGACGCTGCCGGTATGAGCTATTCGCGGGTGGACTTTGCCTTCCTGGCCAAGGACGTGCCTTCGCTGGGCATCAAGGCGTTCTACTTGGAACCGCGGGTCGGCGCCAGCGACCAGAATACGCGGCGCATGACCATGGAGCACGTGGTGGAGAACGACCACTTCCGGTTGGACGTCACCGGCGGCGTGGTGAAGAGCTTGCAGTGGAAGAAGGCGGGTGGCTCAAGCGTGGAACTCGCCGCCGAGGCCGACCACTTCTTCAACGAGGTCGTGGTGGTCGAAGACCTGCGCTTCGACCTGGAAGACTCACAAGACGAGCAGGCCATGAAGGTACCCACCACCGATGAGGCGCTGGACGTGCAGGCCAGAGGTGAGGACTGGCTGGCCGGCACGAATTTCACCGGCCGCGAATGGCGCGCCAGCGACGGGCCCACCCAGGTACAGTGGGTCGAACGCGGACCCATCTGGACGACCGTCTGCCTGCGCAGCCACGTGCTGGAAGCCCCCATCGTGCAGGAAATCCGCTTGCACAACCATGAGCCGCGCGTGGACCTGACGACTACTATCGATTGGAACGGCTCGAAGAATACGCAGGTGCGCTTGGCCTTGCCCTATAATGTGCCAAGCGGCGAGGTCACGTATGAAGTGCCGTATGCCAATGTGGTGTTTGGCAAGGGCGAGGTGCCGAATACGTATCGCGGCGACGGCTCCCGCTGGGTGCAGAAGTGGTTGGACGTTTCCAATGACGACTACGGTGTCACGCTGGGCACGAGTAACTGCGTGCACGCCATCAAGGGCACAAGCGTCTATGCGACGCTCATCCGCACGGCGTACTCCTGCGGCACGCCGTTCTTCGAATACCCGAACCTCGGTGTGCACACGTACCGCGCGACGCTGGTGCCCCACGACGGTAGCTGGCGCGGCGCCAACGCCGAGCGCGTCGGTTGGCAGCACTGGAACCCGCTGCAGACCGCCAAGCTCGCAACCGCCGCGCCCATGGAGCCGTTTGCGGGCAATACGTTCCTGAGCGATGAAGAGAGCTTCGTGCGCACGGATGCGGACAACGTGGTGATTACTACCATCCAGGAGCATCCGGACCGGCCCGGCAATTGGATGCTGCGGCTTTTCGAGGCCCACGGTGAGGACACCACGGTTGCGCTGCAGCTCCCGCGTGAGGTGGAAGGGGCGTGGGTGACCGACCTCATTGGAGAACCGGAGACTGAGCTTGCGGCATCAGGCAACACGATTACGGTGCCGTTGGGCGGCTATGGGATTGAGACGATAGCCGTGGACTTCAAGAGCTAGCTAGTCTGCTCGGTTGCTTTTCGCTGAGGACTTGAATTAGAGAGGGGAGTGCGGAGTTGCGCTCCCCCCTTCTCTTCATTCCAAGCGCGATGCTTCACGACTACCCCAGGATCTAATCTTCGAAATCCGATCCGAGGGTGCCGCATCCGTCCACCCTTCGACGGGCTCAGGGCGAACGGATGCTCACTTGTGTCCGGCGAGCGAATGTTCTTTTCTCTCCAGCGAACGGATGCATTCTGATGTCTGGTGAGCGGATGCTCGCCGGTATCCGGCGAGCAGATACCTCTTCGCGTGCATTAGGCAAGTCAAGCCTTAAGTTTGTTTGAGCGGCTGCCAGCGCAGGTACGTCAACGTGCGCCACAGCCATTCCACCGGGCCAAACTGGAATCTTCCCATCCACCAGACGCTCAGCGGTATCTGTGCCGTGAAGATAGCCAAGGTGAAGAGGATTCCCACGGCCGGTCCAATCTGCCCGAACAGGCCGAAGCCGTAGCTATAGAAGATGGTCGTGGCAACGAGGGATTGCAGGAGGTAGTTCGTCAGGGCCATGCGCCCCACGGCGGCCAGCGGTCCGAGGCGGGCGCGCCAGGTGTCGCGCTGCACGAGCAGGGTGATCGCCGCTACGTAACCCATGGCCAGCGCCGGCGCGCCCACGGTTTGGCCGACCACGGCGACCAAACTTTGCCAGGAGGGCTCGCTACGATTCGCACCCTCCAAGAAGATGACGTACACCAGGTTGCCGGCTATGCCGATGGGCAGTCCCCACCAGAGAACTCTGCGAAAGAGCGGCACGTGTGCGCTGACATCCCGAAAGATCTCGCGGCGACCCGTGTAGAGACCCAGGAGGAACATGGCCAGGACGTTGAAGGCAAGAAACACCACATACGTGTACATAAAGCCAAGATCACTGAGCCGTTGACGCGTGATCTCCATAAATGATCCCGTGGCAAAGACGCGCTCTGCTTCCTCCGCGGCGGCGCGCATGTTCGCCTCTGATTCGGCAAATTCCCGGCTCATTTCCGCCGCGGCCCCCGGCGAGAGTTGGGCGAGCGCCACCAGGCCGGTGAGCGCGGCGGTTATGAGTACCGTCACCGCCAGCATGACGCCGCACCATATGAGCAACGTGCGCGGCGCACGGCCGCGGAAGAAAAGCAGCAGGATTGCCCCTATCACGGCGTAGAGGACCAGAATGTCACCCGTCCAGATGAAAATAGCGTGCGCCAGTCCGATCAGGAGCAAGATCAAAAGACGTCGCAGGTAGAACGGCACAAAGCGGGTGCCCCGCGCCTCGGCGCGTTGTATTTGCAAAGCGAAGCCGAGGCCGAAAAGGAATGAGAAGAGCGAGTAGAATTTGCCTTCGGCGAAAAAGCGAATGCCCCAATCGGCGAGACGGTCCGCTAGTCCGGACGACTCTGTGAGACCGAACAAGACTTTCTGCACCGGGTGGCTGAAGAGCGCCATGTTCACGAGCAGAATACCCAGCAGCGCAAAGCCGCGCAGGATGTCTATGACCTCAATGCGTTCGGCCCGCGCAACCGGCCCTGCGCGCGGCGCGGCAGCGGTGCTCTCACTCTGTCCTGCAGTGCTCATAGGCGGTGAAAGTTATCCTCTTACTCGGCAATCCTCCAAAGCTCTTTGCGTTGTACGCCATTATACGCGTTCGCATTCTCTACTTACACGCGGACGGTAGGCCAAGCGAGTGAGCAGACTGCGGGTTTGAGGGGCCTGCATTTCGCATTGCCGGCCCTTGCCCTGACGATGCCAAGGTGACATAAGAATATCCGCCGCGGTCCCGCGAGGTAACAGAGACTATGAGAAATTACCCGGCATGCCTCGGACCGACGTGGCACCGCATGACGATCAGGCGCGCGAAGGGTACCGCCTAGGCCGGAACTCGGCATGGGCTCCTGCGCCTGGGCAATGCGTCTAGGCTGTTCGCTCCACGGAAGTAGATGGGTGAACAGAAACCTCTTCGGCTCTTCCGTTGTTGCGTGCAGAGGCGGTCGTTAGTCTGAATGGCTGGGGACGCAGATACGTCAACGTGCGCCACAGCCACTCCACCGGACCATACTGGAAGTGCCGCAGCCACCAGACGCTTAGCGGAATCTGCAAGCCGTAGATAGCGACCGTGATGAGAATGCCAAGGCCGGGCCCAATCTGTCCGAAGTGACCGAAACCGTAGCCATAGAAGAGCGAGGTCGCGATGAGCGATTGCATGAGATAGTTGGTCAAGGCCATGCGTCCGACCGCAGCCAGCGGCCACAGCCGCGCCCGCCAGGCGGCCTGCTGCAACAGCAATGTGAGTCCGGCGATATAGCCTAGCGCGAGCACCGGCGCGCCGAGGGTGCGCGCGGAGTCTGTAAGTATATCCAACCACGTCGGCAATGCAAACTCCGGCCCATGGCTTACCATCGCGTGGGCGAAACTGCTGCTCAACCCAAGTGCACAGCCCCACCAGAAGATCTTCTTGAGTAGCGGGGTGTGCGCCGGGATGTCGCGAAAAACACCGCGGCGCCCGGCGTAGAGGCCGAACAGGAACATGGCAAAGGCGTTGAATGCGAGAAAAATGGCGACACTGTACATCAGGCGCAGATCGCTCAGGCGCTGGGCCGTAATCTCAGCGAAAGAGCCTGCAGAGTAGATGACCGCGGCCTGCGCTGCTTCGGCGCGCAGGCCTGCGTCCGATGCGGCAAAGCTCGCGCTAACCTCGGCTGCGCCGGCAGGCGTGAGCTTGGCGAGCATTGCCAGTCCGCTCAAGCCGGCAGGCAGCAACACCGCCATCGCCAGAAAGACGCCCGCCCACACGAGAAGGGCTTGTGGCGAGCGCTTGCGGTAGAAGAGCAGGAGGATTGTGCCCAGTACGGCATAGAGCACCAGAATGTCCCCCACCCACACGAATACCGCATGAGCCAGACCAATGAGCAAGAGGAAGGAAAGCCGCCGCACAAAGAGCGGGTGAGTCGGAGTGCCGCGTTCTTCAGCGCGTTGGATCTGAAGTGCGATTCCCAGACCGAATAGGAATGAAAAGATCGGATAGAATTTCGATTCAGCGAGGACTTGAATGCCCAAGGCAGCGACACGATCGAGCAGCGGGCCTACCTCGCCATACCCGATGAGCAACTCTTGCACCGGGTGGCTAAAGAGGTGCATATTGACGAGCAATATGCCGAAGAGCGCGAACCCTCGCAAAATGTCAATAGTCTGAATGCGTTCCGAGAGCACTACCGGCTGCATTCGCTCGCCGGCGGGTCGGTCTACGGTTTGCCTTCCACTGTTCATTCGATGTCACACGCTTCCACTTCGCGCGGTGCACAGCCAGCGACAGGTCACGCGCGCTATTCGTCGAAACAAGCGCTCTCGTCGCTCCTTGCGCGGCCCTCGCCGACCCCGTTGGGAATGACCCGTTGGGAAAGCCATGTGCTTCAGCCGGAGCCCTCGCACTGTCACTGGTGCAATGGTTCCGTTTGATATCATTCAGTGAAAGGCCGCGCAGAGCACTGCCCGCCCGGACATTCTGCTCGAATCTCTCTGTTCAGGTCGGCAGATCCGTCGTTGCAGGATCGGATGCCGCCAGGGGCGTATGCAAGACCCCACCGAACTGATCGAAACACCCGCTTAGAGGACGCGCAAGAACCGCGCCTGCATGAATCGTTGAATAGGCGCTGGCACGATAGTAGCCTAGGATTGTGAAGTTAGTATGAATTTCATGGAGCAATGAACAAGGAGCCCTTTGCGATGGAGATTGAAGTCAAGCCGCGGGCCGTTCCGAAGGAGGTAGACATCCTCCTGAAGGGCATGGCAGCGGACCTGCCGCCGGCCGCGGCGGCCATGATGCTGGCGAACACTGCGAATCGCGCTGTAGCGGTGCTGCATAAACTGGCGCGGGAGCAGGGCAAGGCGACCAAGGGCCAACCCAACTGGGCCCGCTGGGCGAGCCTGACGAATGTGTCGCGCGACGCCGTCTTGCGCACAGCGACATGCCGGGATACTGCCACGCAACTGTTCAAGCAGGACAATGAGGGCGAGACAGGCGGCTGAGGCGGCCTTGGGGTTGCTCTGGCATTGGACGGGTGCGGTTGGCCGGCGGTTAGGGCACTGCTCGCTCATCGGACGCAGAGCGTCCAAGCCGTTTGCCCTGAGCCTGCCGCAGGGCCGAAGGGTACACTGCTTGGGGACCGCGCTGGCGGGTTCCAACCCCAAATCCGTTCGCGCTGAGCTTGTGGAAGCACAAATGGTGATGGAGTTCCCGCCCAGTGTGTTTGGGGATAACCAATAGTGCGAGCGACTCCGGAATTCACTGTTCCCAGGGTAGCAAGAGCCGGTGACCGCTAACCAGACGGCGAGGGAATCGCGCCTTTCCGTCGTCCTACAACAGGCAACTCATTGGCGAAATTGGTATAATGGGCGCAATGAACGTACTATTTCGTCACGACATGGTGTAGAGAGCCGAGGAGACGGGGAAATTGCCGAAGAAACGTGCAGATGTAAAGCGAGCCCGTAGGCAGGAACAGCGGCGCTTGCGCAATCGTTCCGTGCGCACCAGCTTGAAGACCTATAGCCGCAGGGCTTCCGATGCGATCGCGGAGGGGGACCAGGACACCGCGCAGGAAGCCGTGGCGTTGGCGTGCGCCCGCTACGACCGCGCCGCCCGCAAAGGCGTCATTCACACGAACAACGCGGCCAGGCATAAGTCTCAGCTTACGCGCCGGTATAATCGGGCGTTCAGCGCGGCTAGTTAGGGCCTCTGCGCTGCTGCCGGCGCCGTGGCAAGCGCGTGTTTCACCCCCTTCAACCCGCCAGGGAAGGGGGTTGTTTCATGTGTTGGACATCGTGCGAATCCATTGGGCTGATCGCTTAGGCAGTGACACTACGTACTCATTGCCAAGAGAATGGAGTACGGCAAGTCTCGTCATTCCCGCGAAAGCGGGAATCCATCTTCTCTCTCGCCCGCATCTATACGACCAGTTGGGTTGGAGTCAAAGTCTCTTAGCACTTCAGCACTGTACTCGACATAGGTCAAGAAATCCCCATTGCTCCCTGGCCTGGACTCCGGCCAGAGCCGGATTGGCGGACCGTCCACGCGGACTATTCCACGCAGACTACGTGGCGGGATACTGGGAGTGAACCCGACTTCGCGTGCCTCTCTCCAAAGCGCCTTCGACTTACGCCCCGGCTCATTGGCTTACGTATGGGGATCGCTCAAATCCTCACGGCACCGGTACCCGCCGCAAGGCATGGGCGCGTCGGCGCGTTTTCGACTACCGGCTGGCAATCGAACACAGTCCCACGACCAGCAAGTCCAGCGCGGTGGCCGGATCGATCTTGCTGCGTTTGACGGCATAGTCGGTGCGCGCAATGTGGGCGTGCATAGCTGTCAGTTGGTCCACGCTGAACCGGCGGGCCTGGGAAATCACGCGATTGACGGCGCGGGGCGGCGCGCGCGTGAGGCCGATGGCCCGGGCCACCTCGGCAGGTGACTGCTCCGTGCGCAGGGTGTGTTTCGCCTTTAGAACAAGGCGGAACTGGCGGGCAATCATCACGAGTACGTAACCAGGTTCCTGATTCGGCAGATCGTGCAGCAGGGCCAGCGCTTGCCGTCTTCTGCCGTCCGACACTGCGTCGGCAAAGGCGAAGATGTTCGACTCACGCGACTGCGGTACGAGCAGGTGCACGTCCTCTTCGCTGATTGTGCCTGAGCGGTTGCGGTAATTCGCAAGCTTGGTGAGCTCTTGCTCAATTGCATCGCGGTCCGGCAGCACCGCCGCCAGGTGTTCCGCCGCGCGGTGGGTGATGCCGCAGCCGAAGCGCGGCGCGTTCTCTTCAATCCACGAAACTTGCGGCCGGCCTCTGCGCTGGTCGGCGGTGTCCACGGTAGCGCCGGGAATACCCCGTATGGCCTTGGTGAGCGCCGTGGTCTCTCTGCCGCGCGGCAAGGCGTGATCGACTAGTACCAGGGTGCAGTGCTCCGGCACTTGCGGTAGGTACGCGAGAAGCCCCTCGCGCAACGGCTTTTCCTTGAGACAGCGACTCAGCAAGCCCCGCGCAACGACGAGCTTTGCCCCGCCCAGGAAGGGCAAGGTGTCGCAATGCACCTGCAGTGTCTCCATGTCGATCACATCGCCATCCAGCACAGCGCGATTGAGTTCGGCGATCCCCTCACCTTCCTGCGTGAGCTTGGCGATCTCCGCTTCGACGGTGCCCTTGCTGTGACCGACATAACAGCGGATCATGGCCGTTTACTTCCCGCTGTACAGCTTTGCGAAATTGCTTGCACGTCTGTCACTTTAACCAAGGGCCCACATTAAATGTCATTCCGAGCGGAGCGAGGAATCTAGGGTACAGGTTTCATGCAGTCACAGTGCCTCAGCACTTTAGATTCTTTCGTCGCTTCGCTCCTCAGAATGACAGATCGGGCAGCCCGATTCCAGTACTTCTTCAGCGTGCCTAGGGAGTCATCGCAGGCTAGAAAATCCACCAGCCACAAGGGACGGAATCTCAGCTAGTTCAGTAACGGTGCGTGCCGCGACCTTCTGGTCGGAATCCGTGCGATTCAGCCAGATGGCATGCCAACCGGCCTGTATGGCCCCACGCACATCGTTCTCAGGATTGTCACCGATAAAGAGTAACTCATCAGGTTGCAGTCCCAGCTCCGCGGCGCTGCGCTCAAATATCTGCCGCCCGGGCTTTGCCACGCCCATGTCGCCCGACACTACTACGGAATCGAACAGTCCGGCGATGCCCGTCCGATCCAGCTTCTGCCGTTGTTGGTCGCCGTCCCCATTGGTAATCAAGCCAAACGGATATGCGGCGAGCGCTTCAAGACAGGGCACTACGTCCGGATAGAGCGACCAACTATTCTCGTACAGAGTAAGGTAGCTGTCGAAGATAGCGCTCACTTCTTGTTCGGTCGGCGGCTGTCCCCCGGCTTCGGTATCATTCTGCAATGCCATTACCTGCCGCACCCGCCAGGCGCGTTGCTCGGCGAAGGATAACTCCCCCTGCACGTAGAGTTGCCAGCCGCGCTCCGCCGCATCATGCCACGCAGCGGCAAATGCGGGAAAGTCGAGCCAGCGTCGGCATGCGCCCTCTCCGGTCGAAAGCGTGGGATGAAGTTTGGCGAGCGCCGCATACTCGGCGCCGTCATGGTCGAGCAGCGTACCGTCCAGGTCGAACGCAATTCCGCGGATCATGGCGTTCTCATAAAGTAAACACACGTCCTATGACTATTCGCACAATGGAAACTCATAGAGAGACCATAATCCTGCTTTCTCGGTTCCTTATGCAGAATTTACCGCAAATGCGGCACAATAGAGGGAAGCTCATCCTCAGCCCTGAGGGACTGAGCACTTCTAAGTATGATACCCAATGTTGAAGTGCCGGTAAGAGCCTGTTCCGTAAGCAAGAGGTCTCATGGCTGCACCATTCGAGATTCGCGACCCAATTCACGGATTCATTGAACTGGATGAATGGGAGCGGGATATTGTAAACCACCCAGTCTTTCAACGATTGCGCCGAATTCGCCAATTGGGTTTGACGGATATGGTCTATCCGGGAGCAACGCATACCCGCTTTGAACATTCACTCGGCGTTATGCACGTTGCGACAAGAATGTTCGATGCAATTGTAGACCGAAGAAGTGATTTCTTGAGGGCCACATACAAGTATGATGACGCTGGGCTTAGACGGGATAGGAGAATTCTTAGATTTGCGGCTCTGTTGCATGATGTCGGTCATGCTCCCTTTTCCCACACTGGTGAGGACTTGATGCCGGAAGTTGAGAGCGGAAAGCAGTACATTCATGAACAGTACTCGGCCGCCATCGTCGCTGAATTGATGAAGGATGTAATTGAGAGCCATCCGCAAAATCGGAATCACGGAATCAAGGCCCAGGAAATTGCAGACTTTCTTGACGAGAGACCGACTGGATTCCAAAGTGAGGCGATGACTGCAGGTCGTCACTTATTCTGGAAGGGCTTGGTTTCTGGACAACTGGATGCTGACCGCGCCGACTATCTCTTGCGCGATTCGCATCATGTGGGTGTAGCATACGGTAAGTATGACTTAGATCGATTACTGAATACCTTGACAGTCGATGAGAACTCGCAACTAGGGTCACCTAGTCTTGCCGTTGAAGAAGGAGGTTGGCACGCTGTCGAAGGCTTGATAATTGCGCGATATATGATGTTCACTCAAGTGTACTTTCACCGTGTACGGCGGGCATACGATCGTCACATTGTTGGCGCAATGCGGGCACTACTTGAAGAATCAGGCGGGTTCTTTCCGCCGCCTACTGATGAGAGAAATCTCAAGAAATACCTTAGTTGGGAGGATTGGCGAGTTCTCGGAAATCTTGACGAAGGCCGTGAGGATGGTGCTATCATCTTGAATCGTGAACATGATCGGTGCGTTTTCGAGACTCCCGAATCTCCAGGCTTCGATGATGGGCAGCTTTTTGAGGCGATTCGCAAGGAATTAGGTAGCAGAATAAGCTTTGTCGACGCGGCAGAGAGATCTTGGTATAGGTTTGACAAATCTGAAATACTAATCCTCTTGAATCCAAGACACAGCGACGAAAAGTCAAGAAATCTATCTCAGCTTTCTTCGGTAGTCAAAGGGCTAAGGGCGGTGAATCAGCATCGTGTGTACGTGCCTTTGGCTGACCGTGATGGATGTCAAGAGTCGGTTGATCAGATCAGAAAGGACTGGGGGGAAGGATGATGATTAGAGACTTGCAGGTGCCTTGGCCAAGATATGCTCTTATTTCTGAATTGGCGTATCGTCTGCTTGACGTACACCCACAATTCGGGAAGACTGCTCTGCAAAAGCTCATCTATCTTCTTCAGGAAGTCTATGGCGTTGACTGTGGCTACGATTTCCGCCTCTATACATACGGTCCTTTTACGTCGCAAGTTTTGTTAGATCTTGATCTCGTGGAATCAGTCGGTGGCGTTAGCGTAAATCCTGTCCGCTCAGGACTGGACGGATACAAGATCACTCCAAATGAGAATAACGGGTTGGTGAGAGAACAAGCAGGGAGTTTTATAGACGACATTAGCGATGAGTTGCAGTCATTAATTGATGACTATGGTGCGTACTCTGCCAAGGATCTGGAGATGCGTGCGACTATAGTCTTTGTGGAACGGGAACTAAAAAGAGAAAATGGTGAATTGTCCGCAAAAGGCCTCGTCAAAGTTGTCCACAACATTAAGCCGTACTTCTCCGATAGAGAGATTGAATCCGTTGTGAAGCAGCTTCATGGCAAGGGACATATAAAGGTAAAAGCCTGATGGATAGCGGGATCGAAAATCGACATTCAGTCTTGGCAATTGATGCGCCTATGCCTCCGCCGCATTGGGCGTTGTTGGAGCGTGAATTACTGCGGGCGCAGGAAGCGGCGTGCGCGGCGTTCTATGCTAAGTATTTTGACGAGCGGGGCTACTTGCTTTGCATCCCGCGTTGGGGCGGCAACGACGGCCCCGATGACGCGGGGGAAAACCTGCTGAACTGGCCCATGCTCCACGCCCTCGGCGCGTCGGACAAGGTCTTAGCCATGTACAAGCACGGGTGGGACGGACACCTGCGCCAGTATACGGAGGCGACGACCGAGTACGTGCCCATGGCTCGCGAGGGCATGTATTACAAGGAATTCTCCGTGATGTTCGATTGGATGCATCACGGCGAGTGGATCTCGCCGTTCATCCTGGAGCCGCTCAGCAATCCCGTAGACGCCGCCTACGAGCAGCGCATCCGGCGCTACGCCGGCTTCTACATGGATGAAGACCCGCAGGCGCCCAACTACGACCCGGAATACAACGTCATTCGCAGCATGTTCAACGGCAGCCGGGGGCCCATGCTGCGCAAGTCCACCGCGCTCGATTGGGCGGGCGACCCCATCGAGGTGGCGGGGCGCTTTGATGCCAAGCACGGCGAGAATAGCTTCGCCCAGATGCTCGATCACTTTCGGGACTACAACGACGTAGCGGGCGATCACCCGCTGAATCTGAGCGTGACCACGGTAGCCCTCACCGCTTATGCCCTTACCGGCGAAGCAAAATACCGCGACTGGATACTGCGCTACGTGGACGGCTGGGTGGGTCACACCAAGGCGAATGACGGCATCGTTCCCACGAATATCGGGCTGGACGGCACCATTGGCGGCGCATGCGACGGCAAGTGGTACGGCGGTGTCTATGGCTGGGGCTTCTCCGTCATCGATCACAACACCGGCAAGCTCGCGCACCGTCCGGCGTGGCAGCAGCGCGCGGTCTACGGCTTCGGCAACGCGCTGCTTCTCACCGGCGACCAGAGTTACCTCGGCGTCTGGCGTGACATGCTCGACGCCGTGAACGCCAATGCGCAGGACCAAGACGGCGCCCCTACGTACCCCCATATGTACGGCGATACCTACGGTGAAGAAGGCTGGTACGACTTCCGGCCACAGCCGTTCGCGGCGGGCGCGCACGAAATGTACTACTTATCCATGGACCCGCAGGACTTGGAACGCGCCCCGGACGACCCGTGGTACGACTTCCTGGCCGGTAAGAATCCCGACTACCCTGTGGAGGCGTTGCAGCGCGACTATGACACGGTGCGGGAACGCGTCGAGAAGATGCGGCAGGATACCACGACCCCGGACACGCGGCTATCGGACGACATGAACCACATAAACCCGGCGACCATCAATGCGCTCACGAGGCTTACGCTGGGTGGATTCCCCACGGGACGCGACGGCGGGCCGCTGCTGAGCCGCCTGCGCTATTTTGATCCCGCGCGCCGCCGCGCCGGATTGCCGGAAGACGTTGCGGCCCTGGTGGACCATCTCACGGCCGCGGAAGTCGGTGTAACGCTTGTGAACCTGAACCCCGTGCAAGAACGCACGCTCATCGTGCAAGGCGGCGCATATGCGGAACATCAGTTCATCAGCGCCACCGCGGGCGGGATCACGACGGAAGTAAACGAACCGCACCTCGTCGTGCGTCTCGCGCCCGGAGCCGGCGAACGCATCACGCTCACCATGCAGCGCTACGCCAACCAGCCGACGCTGAGTTTCCCATGGGTATAGATGACAGGAAGTCTCCCGTGTGGTGACCGTTCATTCTACGTTCCATCGACTAGCTCGGGACAGGCTGGCCCGGAACCAACGGTCGGAAGGGGGGACTCTGACTGGCGCTTGTGGAATTCGTGTGAAGGCTGTGGATTGCGACTGGTGCCCTTGAGACTCGGTCGTCGCTCGTGCTTTTTGACCTGCGCCGTACTATGTGGGCGAGTTCTCGCTGCTGCTGAGGAGTTCAGCCACGCGCTGGTTAATTTTGCCGGTAACGTCCATCTCCACAGTCCGGTGTGCCAGGAGGATAGCGTTCGTCATGGCTTTTGCGGTGGAGCGGCCGTGGGCAATGATGACGGCACTATTCAGTCCCACCAGGGGCGCGCCGCCATACTCCTCGTAGTCCATACGCGCGCGGACGGCGTTGAAGGCCGGTCGCGCCAGCAGTGCCCCCAGCATATTGCGGGGATTGGCGCGTAGCTCCGACTTCAGCAGCGCGCTGATGTACTCGGCGGCGCCTTCCAGCGTCTTTAGAGTGACGTTGCCGGTAAACCCGTCGCAGGCTACAACGTCGACGGATTCGGAGAGAATCTGGCGTCCCTCGATGTTGCCGACGAAGTTGATGGGCGCGCTTTCCAAGAGCGCGTAGGCAGCGAGCGAAAGCTCGTTGCCCTTACTGGGCTCTTCCCCAATGGAGAGCAGCCCGACTTTCGGATCCTCAACTCCGTATACCTGCTCGGCGTAGATACTGCCCATGAGGCCGAACTGCTGGAGTTGCAGCGGCTTGCAGTCGGCGTTTGCCCCCATGTCGATGAGGAGCGTTGGGTGAGTGGTGCGGGCGGGAATGAGCGCGATGAGGGCCGGGCGGCTGATACCGGCAATGCGTCCGAACGTCATGAGCGCCGCCGCCATGGTTGCCCCGCTGTGGCCGGCGCTCACCAAGGCCTGGCCTTCTCCCGCTTTTATCAGATCGCACGCGGCGCGGATGGATGACTCCGGACGTTGCCGCACGGCGGTAGCGGTGTCGTGCATGGTGATGACGTCCGGCGCGTGGCGAATTGTTAGCGGGAGTCCGGCGGCATCGTGCTGGCGCAGCTCCGCTTCCAACACAGCGTGTTGGCCGACCAGGATGATGGGGTAGTTGGCGGTACGCGCGGCCTGTACCGCTCCGGCGACGATGGCCTGCGGGGCATGATCACCACCCATTGCGTCGAGCACAATTGCCAAGCAGAACTCTCCTTAGCGGAAACCTTACCCCCGAGCGTTGGCACCATTATACTACTAGGCAACGCTTGAACGAACCGGGTGTGGCGGTGCTTTGCAGACCATTGGCCGCATAGGTTGTCCCAGCCTTACGCTGGATGGGGACCTGGCAATGAATCTCCGCTCATGGTTCGACGAGCCTGTACCGAGCCTGACGAAGTGCTCACCACGAACGGATCGCCTTGCAAAAAGTTGTGTTCGTACATCCCTGGATAGGGTTCTTCAGGAGCGCACAGTGCATGATCGCCAGTCCGTGAGCACAAGCCTCCGGGGTGACGCGCTCTCCGCAATTCCTCTGTGGCAGACGTGCCTCATGCTCTGGTTGCTGCTCTGCGCCCCCGTGCTGGCGGCTGGGTGCGCATCCGGGCGCACGACACTCGTCGTCTACGCTGCGTCATCGCTCACTGAGGCGTTCACGGCCATCGGCACGGAGTTCGAGGCGCGCCATGCCGATGTGCAGGTGGTCTTCAACTTTGCCGGCTCGCAGGCATTAGCCACCCAAATCGAGCACGGCGCGGTTGCCGATGTTTTCGCCTCCGCCGATGCCGTACACATGGACCGCTTGCAGGAGAAGGGATTGCTGGCGGAGGCCCCTATCCCCTTTGCGGAAAACCGTCTCGTCGTGGCAGTGCCCGCAGCGAATCCGGCCGAGCTGCGCACCGTGCGTGACCTGGCTCGTCCGGGTCTGGCTATCGTCATAGCGCAGGAAAACGTGCCCGCGGGCCGCTATACGCGCCAGGTGCTCGCCAATTTGAGCGAAGAGGCGGCATTTGGCAGTGCATTTCGTGAAGCCGTGCTCGCCAACGTGCGATCGGAAGAGCTAAACGTCCGCCAAGTATTCGCCAAAGTGGCGCTTGGTGAAGCGGACGCGGGATTTGTCTATGTGAGCGACGTTGACCCGTCATCTGCTACGGTGAAGACTTTGGAAATTCCGGAATTTGCCGGAGTGACGGCAGAATATCCGATTGCGCTGCTTGCTTCCGCCAAAGAGGAAGCGCTCGCGCGCCGCTTTATCGAGTTTCTACGATCTGAAGTCGCGCGAGACATTTTGCGGCAGGCGGGGCTGCAGCCGGAAAGAACGCAATGAATCGCTCACCTTCCTCTCCGTCATTCCCGCGCAAGGGGGAATCCACTCCCGCTCGCCCCAAGGAAGGCGACACCGGTCTGCGCTCGCTCTTTCTAGTGCCAACGCTTCTTTTCGCAGTCTTTGTAGCGCTGCCGTTGGTGGCGCTGCTCGTGCGCGCCGTCATGGCGGGAGACCTCTTTCTGCAGCTTACGCAGCCCATTGTGCTGAGCGCGCTGCGTCTGAGCGCGCTGACGAGCGTGGCATCGCTCCTCATCATTGTGTTGGTAGGCACGCCTACCGCCTACCTGCTCGCCCGCAGTTCGTTTCCCGGTAAGCGGTTCCTCGATGTGCTCATCGACGTGCCCCTGGCGCTACCGCCGGTGGTGGTTGGTGTTGCTCTGTTGTTGGTCTTTGGGCGCTTGGGCGTGGTCGGACAGTGGCTGCATCCGCTCGGCATTGAAATTGCCTTTACGACACTTGCGGTCGTGCTGGCGCAGGTATTCGTCGCCGCGCCCTTCTACGTGCGTTCAGCCAGAATCGGCTTTGGCCGCGTTGACCCGGAGCTGGAGGAAATCGCCGTGACGCTGGGCGCATCGACGTGGCAGACGTTGCGTTACGTGACCGTGCCCTTGGCATGGCCCGCGCTGGTAGGCGGAGCTGTGCTCAGTTGGGCGCGGGCGCTGGGCGAATTTGGCGCCACCATCATGTTTGCCGGCAACTTCACCGGCCGTACCCAGACCATGCCGCTGGCGATCATGACGGCGTTGGAGTCCGACCTCCAGACCGCCATCGTCCTGGCGACACTGCTGGTGCTCGCGACGTTTGTGGCGCTCTTTCTGCTGCGTTGGATCAGCCGCCGCTTCGGCGACGTGTGGTAAGTCTGGGCGCAAGACTCCTGCCTTAGAGGGAGACCATCGAAAAGCACCGTCATTCCGGCGAAAGCCGGAATCCAGGCGGGTGGAGGTGGTTTGGGAATGCGAGCCGTGAAACCGATCATTGCCTCAGATTCAACCATGCCCCCTCACGTGGGAGAGAGTCTCGCTCCCCTCAAGGGAAAGGGCGGGATGGGAACTGGCCGACAGATGGGCGCACCTATGAGAGGGAAGAACGCCGGCATCCCATCAGGAGCAGCATGCCGGCGCAGGTTGCAAACCTGCGCTACCGTTCCCGGTATGAAGGTGGCTGTTCGTTGTCTACAATAGACAGTGAACAGTGGTGCGAGGGCAGCGTATGGGATTAGCGCCGCGTGTGCGCTTCAATGGCAGGTGGTGGCCTTCGAACAAGCTATAGGGGAAATCTTTGGTAGGGAGAAACCACATGGCTCTAAACCAGATCGCGATAACCTGGCTGGGGCATGCCGCTTTTCGTATCGTGACACCGGAGGACAAGGTCGTGCTTATCGACCCGTTCCTCAAGGGCAATCCCGCGTGTCCCGAAGACCTCAAAGAACCCGATAGCGTAGACGTCATCCTCATCACACACGGCCATGGCGACCACCTGGGTGACGCGGTGCCCATTGCGCATCGCGCCGAGCCGGAGGCCGTGGTCACGACCGCGGACATCGCGAATTGGTTGGGACAGCAAGGCGTAGCCAATACTGTGGGAATGAACAAAGGCGGCACGATTCACGCGGCCGATCTCGCCGTTATGATGGTCCATGCCGAACATACGAGCACCATCATGGACGGCGACACGCTGGTGCCGGCAGGAGAGAGCGTGGGCTATGTGGTCACGTTCTCAAACGGCCTCAAGCTCTACGCGGCCGGAGACACGGCGCTCTTTGGCGACATGGCGTTGATCGGACGCCGCTATCAACCCGACGTTGCCATCTTGCCGATTGGAGATCACTTCACGATGGGGCCGGATGATGCCGCGGAAGCCTGCCGGATGCTGGGCGTAAAGCGCGTAATTCCGTGCCACTACGGCACCTTCCCGCTGCTCACCGGCACGCCGGACGCCTTCCGCGCCGCCGCCCAGGACATTGAAGGCTTGGAGATTTGCGTTCTGCAGCCGGGCGAAACGATCTGCATATAGGGAATCTAGGCTCAAGCTCTGGAGACGGACAATTCTTGCCCTTGCTCGTGGATAGGGCCAGCTAGCTCTCGATCTCGCCATTAATAAATTGTCTTGCACACTGGTAGTACCAGTTTGTCCTTTGGCTTGTCTGATACTTCCTAAGCTCGCAGCCAGGTGCGGCTGGAGGTGCTATCGAATTGTAGCAGACGACCTTAAGGCAATCAATTGATTGGGTAAGCTCGGCAAATGGCTTTACGTATTCCTTGCCGCCAAACAGTTGAATGGTTCCCCTGAATCCTTCAGGAATGTGGCAATCGTCGTCGAAGGGATCACTCTTTCTCCGCCTCTTCCACTTCTCGGCCTGAGTGGAGAATGTAATGTCGTAGTGGGGTGTCAGATAACCGGCAGGAATTAGCCCCCATCCGCCAGAAAGGATGAATACGTGCTCTGGACCGCACGCATTCACCAATTCACGATAGATAGGGTGGCTATAGAGCTCGAATGCTGGTAGAAGGCCATAGGGATTCCGGCCTATTCTCCTATACTCCCGGTTATACTCCGATAGCCGCTGCCTCCACGAGACCCCGGAATCGGAAATATCGTCTGGACGCGCATACATACAGTCTGCATCCCTTGCGTCGTCCGGCATTAACTCAGGGTGGGCCACGAACACAACCGTTTTGCCATTCGCTTGCCTCATGGCTCCAGCGTCATCTCTTTTGCTTGCAGCACACACAATCACGACAAGCACCGACCCGTCCTGGATGCCTGCGATCCTTCCAGATCTTTCTCTGTCCCTGGATACAGTTTCAATCGTTTGGGAGGTCGCCGCAGTAACACCCGTACTATGCTTGTGAGCATTGGGCTGCACACTGGCGAACATACGCAACACTTCACTCCTTAGTCTTCGAATCTTCTCCGCTTGCGGTTCCGCCTTGATAGCAGTCAATAGCCGACTGGCCGAATCAAGCGCCCTTTGGGTAGCGTCGTTTGTAAATTCTTCCTGATGTGCCCACCGGTTGCGAACTTCAAGCAATTCAACCACTAAGCTGCGTTCGGAGCGACCGAGTATATCGCGAAATACCTCGTTCCAACACTTATCCATGACATTGAGGAGTGCTTGCACATCCAAACTATCGAAAGGTCGCTGCCAGTCAGTGATTCTCGCTGTCGTCACTTGGCGGAGGACATGCCTAACCTGTCCTCCGTATTGTGCCGCGAACTTTCGTTCAACGAATGGCGCAAGGCCAGTCTTTAGCGCCTCCATCGCTCTGCCAACCCGGATCTGATTGGATTCAGTCATGGTGGTGCGCTTGTCTTTACAGGTCCAGGTAGTCCTTGAGCTTTTGGCTGCGGGCCGGGTGGCGCAGTTTGCGCAGCGCCTTTGCCTCGATCTGGCGGATGCGCTCGCGGGTGACGTTGAACTCGCGTCCCACCTCTTCCAATGTACGCGTGCGACCGTCTTCCAGGCCAAAGCGCAGCCGCAGCACCTTGCGTTCGCGATCGGAAAGCGAGTTGAGCACCGCTTCCACCTGTTCCCGCAGCATCTGGTAGGACGCCGCATCGGCCGGTGACATCGTGGCCTCGTCGGGAATGAATTCGCCCAGATGGCTGTCTTCTTCCTCGCCGATGGGTGTCTCCAAGCTCACGGGTTCCTGCGAGACCTTGATGATCTCGCGCACCTTGGTCTCCGGGATGCCCATTTCGCCGCCAATCTCCTGCGAGGTTGGCTCGCGCCCTTTTTCCTGGACGAGGCGGCGGGAGATGCGCACCAGCTTATTGATAGTCTCCACCATGTGCACGGGAATGCGAATGGTGCGTGCCTGGTCGGCAATGGAGCGCGTGATGGCTTGCCGAATCCACCAGGTGGCATAGGTGCTGAACTTGAAGCCCTTGCGGTAGTCGAACTTCTCCACAGCGCGGATGAGCCCGATGTTGCCTTCCTGGATGAGGTCCAGCAGTGACATGCCGCGGCCCACGTATTTCTTCGCCATGCTCACCACGAGACGCAAGTTCGCCTCGGTCAAGCGTTTGCGCGCCTCGATGCCGACCACGACTTCGCGTTCGAGTCGGCGCAAATCCTCCAGACTCATGCCGTCGCGGTCCTGCAGCTTCTCTTCGGCAAAGGTCCGCTTCTCCATCTGCTTGGCCAGCATGACCTCCTGCGCGGCGGTAAGCAGCGGCACGCGACCAATCTCGCGTAGATAGGTCCGCACGGGATCGTCTAGCGTGCCGGGCTCCTCCTCGGTCTTGGCCGACTTGAGGGCGGCACGTTCCAGGGCCACCATCTCAGGAATACTAGGGGCGGCAGCTTCCTCTTCCTCGTCACCGCGGGTGTCAACTTCCTTAGCCGGCAGCACCTCTAGCCCGAGTTCGGAGAACAACGTGAAGAGCTCTTCCGCTTCATCGCTGTCGGCCTCGATATCCGGAAACGCTTCCAGCAACTCTTCCTGCGTCAGATGCCCGCGCCGCTTACCGCGATTGACGAGTTTGCGAATGTCTTCCTCGGTGATCTCAAGCTCGGTCGCTTCGGTGGCGTTAGGCGGTGCCGCCGCAGCCTTAGGCGCATCTTTCTTCGCTTTTGCTTGCGTTTTGGGCTTTTCTTGAACGGCGGTATTCTTCTGGGCGACGGCTCCGTTCTGGGCGGCTGCTTCTTTTTCAACGACTGTATCGCTTGCTTTCGCTGCCATCTCTCCTCCTTCACAGGTTTGCTGTGCGAATAGTGCCGGCTCTTGCTCGTGTTTCAAGGAGCCCCTTGGCACGGTCGGCTACGATGTACGGATGAAACTCGTGTTTTCTAGCGCGCGGTTTACTTGACGTAACTGCTCGCCAATTCTCCGGATCTCCTGCCGGATTTGCGATCCGAGCGACCTGTTCTCTTCAGGGCGCTCGCTTGCTAGAAGTAGTTGCAGGTCTTCGTATTCCTCCTGGACGTTGCGCCGCTTGAGCCGCAAGGCGGCGGCCGCTACCGTTGGGCGCAGGTGCTCTTCGTCAATGCGCGGTTCTGCGCCGCGTTCACCGCGCAACCGGCCGAGTAAGTCCAATACATCCTTTCTCACTGACAGATCCAGCGAGTTGGACCCATTGCTTTGCGCCGTTGCCAAATACTCATACGCCTGCCGGTGGAGCACATGGCGAAAGTCGTCTGCATCGATGTATTCCGTTGCAAGCCCGAGTGCCTTGGGATGCACTATGAGCAGACCCAAGAGATATTGTTCAAGTCCATCTCCCGCCTGCTCTCTTCCATTGCCGGTAGACTGTTCCTCACCGTTTTGACCCATGGGCGCGGACTGCCGTCTCCGCGTTTGCCGGGCGTGCATGAGGTTCATCAGCACTTCGCTCTGGACGCCAAGATCAAGTACCTGTGCCAGGCGCTTGAGATATTGTTGGCGCGCCACGGGATCGCCGATATCGTTTATGAGCGGCGCCAGCGCCTCCACGGCCCGGCGCTTGCCCTGGGTGCTGCTGAGGTCATGCTGTTGCGCCATGAAACGAAAGGCATAGTCTACAAACGGCACCGCATTTTCAATGCAGTCGTGCCAAGCGCCGTTGCCCTCGCGGAGCACTTCGTCCGGGTCTTTCCCTTCCGGCAACACCGCGATGCGGATATCCGCTTCCAGCGTGCTTTCCAGTCGCATGACGTCTCCGACGGATACCCGCGTAGCCACGCGGTCGAAGGCCCGCCGCGCGACCTCCAGCCCCCGCAGGGTGGCGGCGCTGCCCGCTGCATCAGGATCGAGCGCCAGGACGAGATTCGTGGTGAGGTTCTTCACCGACTTTACGTGTTTTTCCGTGAGCGCCGTCCCCATGCTTGCCACGACGTTCGCCTCGCCGTGCTGATGCGCCATCATGACGTCCGTGTAGCCTTCCACGATGACGCACTGCTTGCGCTCGCGAATGGACTGCTGGGCGAGATCCAGACCGTAGAGCAAACCGCTCTTGTCGAATATGGGCGTCTGCGGTGTGTTCAGATACTTTGGCTGGATCTCCGCGCTGAGCGTCCGGGCGCCAAAGCCGCAGAAACGGCCCCTGGCATCTCGGATGGGAAACATGATGCGTCCGCGAAAGCGGTCGTACGGTCCGCGATTGCCCTCGGTGAGGAGCCCAGCAGCCGTCAGGTCTTCCGGTGTAAAGCCCAGTTGTATGAGGTGCTTGCGGGCGGTGTCGAAGCGATTGGGCGCAAACCCCAACATGAACCGCGCGATACTCTCCTGCGCGATGCCGCGCTCGGCCAGGTACTCTCGCGCCCGCTCCGCTTCCGGCGACTCTGTAAGCAAGCGATGGTAAAGCTGCGCGGCCTCCAGGTTGATCTGGGAGAGAATCTGGTTGCGGCTGCGCTGACGTTCCTCCTGACGCGAAAGTGTGATGCCGGCCTCGCGAGCAAGGGATTCTACCGCTTCAACAAAGGATGCCTTCTCGCGCTCCATGACAAAGGAGATGACATCGCCGCCCCTGCCGCAACCAAAACAGCGCCATGTGCCGCGCTCGGGAAAGACGAAGAACGACGGGGTCTTTTCTTCATGAAAGGGGCACAAGCCCTTCAGGTACCGGCCGCTCTGCTGCAGCCGCACCGCCGCGTTCACAACGTCCACTAATGGGACCTGTGCCTTGACATCTTCAACCGGTAAGGTCTGTTTCGCAAAAGACGGCATGCGCCTGTCGGTACCTTCCTCGAATAATTTCGTTAGCCGCCAGAACGGAGAATCGGCATCCCCGGTGCAAACCTGCGAGCAAGGTCATCCTGGCGCGGGCGTCCGATTGGGGTGTTCCCTCGCTTAAATGCCACGACCGCTCCGCTCGCCTGCCGGCGTATAGGCAACCACCCAGTTTCTGCGCCGCCGAACGCCTTGGCTGACAACTCTGTGCGAGAGGCATACTGCTTCCAGTATACCATACAAAAGGGCTGAATGGAATTGTCAAGAGGTTAAGTTGGGCTTTTCATGCGGTCATTTGCGCGCGGGTCACTGCAGTCATGAATCTCCCGTAACACGTGGCGATCCGATGGCACAATCTGGACGAGCCGGATTGACGAGTGTGCTGCTAGTAGATTTCAAACCTCCAACTCCCGCCGCCGCGCATCCATTCACATCGTGTTTAGACGAGCCGCCCGACAGCCGGAGCCGCCGCTATGATATGCTCACGGTGAGCAGCCGCAGCGCTCTCCCACATCGCGGTGAAGATTCTGCCCGCAGCGCGCTTGCGGCAGAGCGGCGTCTAAAGGAGTGTAGAGAGACCATGGTAACACTGGGTGTGATTGGTTGCGGCAATATGGCGCGTAACCACATGGAAAATGCGGTGGAAATGGACGGTATTCGTCTGTACGGCTATGCCGATGTCTTTCCGGATGCCGCCACGGGGTTTCTCAACGAGTTTGGCGGCGCTTACGCCACGGCGCACGCCAATGACATCCTGGCGGACGATGCCATCGACGCCGTGCTGATTTCGACGCACCACGACACCCACGTGACGCTTGGTATAGCGGCAGCGGAAGCGGGCAAGCACATCCTCATGGAAAAACCCATGTCCATGACGGTGCCGCAATGTGACGCGGTGGTGGAGGCCGTGGAAAAGGCCGGAGTCCGCCTGATGACGGGCTTCAAGTTGCGCTTTGCGCCGCTCATCCAGGAGACCAAACGGCTGGTGCCGGAGCCGTTCTTGCTGGTGGGACAGATGATGTGCAACCGCTGGTCCGATACGAGCTGGGCGGCCGATCCGGTGAAGGGCGGGGGCAATATTCTCTCCCAGGGCTGTCATACACTCGACCTCATCTGCTATCTGGCGGGCGCGGAGCCGGTGGAGGTCTTTGCCGCCGGCGGCAACTACACGCACGAAAACAAGACCTATCCTGACAACCTGGCCGGCATAATTCGCTTTGCGAATGGTGCCGCGGCGAGCATCATCCAAGGCGACGCGGCCGATTCGCACGCAGTCTCTAAGTTCTTTTTCGAGGTTTTCGACAACGGCACCAGCGTGCAGCTCTACGACCGCCTGCACCGTGCCACGGTTTCCGGGTCCAACGTGCAGGACCCCGGCGAACGCCACGCTCCTGAGGATGCCGACCCGGAAGGGCTGCGGCAAGAACTCGCCGAGTTCGTCCACGGCTTGAACACCGGCGAACCCTGGGCTATAGGCGCCGATCAGTTTGCGGGACGACGCGCGACGGCGCTAGCGCATGCGTTGTTCGCGTCCATCGAGACCGGCCGGCCGCACGAGATAGCAGTCTAGGTCGATTAGGACGAACGACACAGCCTTACCAGTGAGCGTGTTGATGGAGTTACGGGGAAGGCACTTGGCGGCCACTTGAATATGCCAAGAGCTAGCTACGTTTCTGAACTTGAGGCTTTCAACAAGACGGTTTATTCGTGCGATAAGAGAGTGATGTACGTTCTGTTGCAGAGACTGAGAGGTGAGAAGAGAAATGCCGATTGACTTTCACCAGCACATCATGGTGCCGACGGACTACGACGCCGGCAACCCGCGCATTGGCGAGCACGTGGTGGCGCACATCGAAGCTCACGGCGGCGGCAAGGCGGTGGTGCTGCCCCTGGCCAAAGGCAACAGCACGGCCATGGCCAAGGAGAAGTGGGGTGTGGAGCAGACGGCCATGCGCACCGACTACGCGCTGCAGGCCTACGACCGTTTTCCCGATACCATCATTCCCTTCTGCCACGTAGACCCCCTGCGACCCGATGCTTTAGATGAGATCTGCCGGTTTCATGAGCTGGGCTGCATGGGCTTTGGCGAGCATAAGGTGCGGCTGCCGGTGGACCACCCGGATAGCCTGGACATCTACGAGCTGTGCGGCAAGCTGGGGTGGGTCGTGCTCCTGCACTTCGAGTACCGCAATTACAACTACAATTTCGAGGTGTTCGACCAGGTACTGGAGTCGTTTCCCGATACGATCTTCGTGGCGCACGCCCAGGCGTGGTGGGCAAACGTGAGCGCCGAAGTGCCCCGCGACTGGCGCGCCGAGGGCTACACCAGCTACCCGCCGGGTCCCGTGGTGCGCGGCGGCCTGAGCGACCAGTGGCTGTCCAAGTATCCGAATCTCTATGGCGATATGTCAGCGGGATCCGGCCTCAACGCGATTTCGCGCGATCCGGAGTTTGGCGCGGAGTTCGTGAACCGCCACTGGAAGCAATTGCTGTGGGCCACCGATTGCCACTGTCTGGACGGCAAGGGCAACTGGGAAGGCATGGGGCCCCGCCCCTGCTTCGCCTCGCAGACGCTGCCGCTGCTGAAAGAGTATTGCGACTCAGACGAAAAGTACCACGCGATCACGCAGGGCAACGCCGAGCGGGTGCTGGGACTGTAGGCAAAGCGATCACTCTTGGTCCTAAGGGAGTGAATGCACGTGCGATTTCGTCTGCTGCCTGCGCAGAGCAACGCATTGGCCAACCCTTAGGTCGCTGCAGAGAACAGACACTGACCCGTTCGTACTGAGCTTGTCGAAGTATGAACGGGTCAGTGCTTTAGTGTCTCGGATGTTGGCCTTGGACGAATTCCCTGTCAGAAGCGACAGAGCGCAGTTTGCCTTGGCCTTTCCCGGAGTCACTTACTTTTCACGCACGACGGTGAAATCAATCTCCAGCCGGATCTCGTCGACAACACTGAGGACGATGGCGACGCGCGGCTTCTCCAAGGCAAACTGTTCGAACGTAATCTGTGTCTTGGCGCTGCCCATTGATTCGGTGGCGCCGGCCTGGATGACCGTCTCCCACGTGACTTCGCGCGTCTGATCTTTGACGGTGAAGTCACCTACCATCTGCACGGTCACTTCGCCCGAGGTCGGCAGCGGCCAGGGCAATCCCTGAATCTCTCTTACCACGAAGGTGGCAGTCGGATACTGGCTCGTCTGCAGAGTGTTGCGCCGCACGTAGCCGTCGCGGCGTGAGGAATCGCTGGTGAGGCTATCCATGCCGACGACGATCTGCGATTCGTCGCTGACCACCTTGCCGTCTGCGTCAAATACGATGGCGCCGGTAACGTCCATAGTCTCGCCGATGGCATCAACCGGGGAGGCCACGTTGGCGAGCCGTTCGTTAATCAGGTAGCGAGCGGTGGAGCGCGCCGGATCGATGGTGAAGACGATGTTGCCGGGCGCTGTGCTGTCTTTCTGTTCCGGAGCCGCCGTTGCCTCCGATACTGCCGTCGCGGCGGGCGCTTCGGTTGCCGCCGGGGCTGCTGTGGGCTCCGGCTCGGCCGGTTCGTCGCCGCCGCAGGCGACTAGTCCAAGTGTCAAGGCGAGTACAAGGGCAATTACAAAGAATCTCCGCATGCCTGGCTCCTTGCGCTATACCGTGTATGTGATGTCATAATCCCCACTCAGTATAGATGGTGAGACTTAGGACTGCCTGAGAAACCGGTACATTTATCTTCCCATTTGCCTCACTTTGCAGGCGCGGGCGCAGGCTGGGGTTAGGTGGTATTTGCCTGTGCGGATTGGTACGATATCTCTTGGTGTCTCTAAAACAGCTACGACATCAAATCGCTTACGTTGAGAGAAGGAGCTTAGAAAAGTGATGACCCCAGCGGAATTGCGCGATCGTCTCCGCACCGTAATTCCATTTCCCGTAACCCCGTTCCACGATGACTATTCGCTCGATCTGGACGGCCTGCGCCGCAACGTCGACTTCCTGGCACGCGAGGGTTCCCCCGCGGTGCTGGCAGCGGGCGGCACCGGTGAGTTCTTTTCGTTGACGTTCACCGAGTGGAAGGCTGTCGTTGCCGCCACTGCGGAAGCGGCAGACGGACGCTGCCTCCTGCTGGCGGGCGTGGGCGTGAATCCCGCCGTGGCCGGGGAAATGGCGGAGTTTGCCGAGAGTGTTGGCGTGGACGGCCTGCTCATGATGCCGCCGCATTACGGCGAGGCGAGCGACGATGGCTTCTTCCAGTACTACAAGGCCATTGCGGACTCCACCAGCCTGGGCGTCTTTCCCTACGCGCGCGATCACGCCAAGCTCGGGCCGGTGTTGGTCGACCGACTGGCGGATGTGCCTAACATCGTGGCTTTCAAGGACGGCCAGGGCGACGTGCGCATGTTCCAGCGCATCCGCTCCCACGTGGGCGACAAGCTGCTCTGGCTGGCCGGCGTGGGCGACGACATGGTGCACGCGTACTTTGCGGCCGGCGCCGAGGGCTATACGTCCAGCAATGCCAACTACAACCCCAAATCGGCGATTGAGGCGCTGGAACTGGCGCGGGACGGCCGGTTCAGCGAGCTGCAGGCGAAGATCGAGCGTGAGACCCTGCCCATCTACGACATCCGCTATAAGGTGCGGGGATACGAGGTCACCGTGATGAAAGAGGTCATGATGGCTATCGGCCTGGCCGGCGGCCCCGTGCGCCCGCCGCTGGCCGAACTCTCACCGGACGACAAAGCCGCCGTGCACGCGGCCATCGCCAAGATCGGCCTGCGAGAAATGGTCGGGGCTGCTGTGTAAGGCAGTCTCAAAGGATCAAGAATTATGCCGGCTGTCTAGTCATGAAAGACTAGACAGCCGGCGTTTGCGTCAAGTTCTTGGATGGTTTGACTGAGGCCATTGGATGGTAGCAGAACAACACTGCTCATATGAATTGCCAGAAAACGTACGCGACAAGAGTGAGTCGTTGGAGTCTTGGCATTGTCCCAACCCTTCATTCAATCCGTATCTGGAGGATGGTGGCCTCTGCATCTTCCACTTTCCCGGTGCCAAGAAAAGGGCCGAGGATCTGGAGAATTTTGACAATCTTCTGAAAGAAAAACAGGATGCTATCTATTGTGGCTATGTCTTTCCTCCTGGATTCGACACAACTCTTCTGAAACTGAAGGATGCCAATTTCACAGGTGCGCACTTCCTGGATCACGCCGATTTTGCAGGGGCTTCACTTGACGGTCACACCTACTTTGATCGAGTCACATTTGATCGGGGAGCGTCCTTCAATGAGGCCACGTTCACTGGATATGTAGGTTTCAAAAAGGCGATTTTCCTTGACCGTGCAGAATTCACGGGTGCGACGTTTTGCAGCTCTTTGCAAGAAGAGGCTCACATTCCGTTCGGCACCTCGACTGGAGCAGATTTTTCAGCGGCAAAGTTTAGGGCACTAGCGAACTTTGACGATGCGACTTTCAGAACCCCTGTGGACTTTGAATACACGGAATTTGAAAACGATGTGATCTTTCATGGGGCCACTTTTTCCAAGTCAGCTAACGCCAATTTCCTTGAGACTAAGTTTCACGAAGAGTGTAATTTTCTAGAAGTCAGCAGCCAATCGATAATCGATTTTGCAAATTGTGTATTTCATGACTTGGCAGACTTTCAAGGCGCAGTCTTTAGGGGGCCCGTGACTTTCGATCGATGCAGTTTTGCAGTTGAAGCAGACTTCGGAAGGTTTAGAGACCAAGACGATGTAGAGAGCCCCAAATACGTGCAGTTCTTGAACATTGATATGCAACCCGTCGCATTTCGTAGCGCGGACCTGCAGAATGTGTCGTTTATTCATTGCTACAACTTGGACAAGAGTGAGTTCTTTTCGTGTAACTGGAACAAGGCCTATGGTCGTCATCGGGTACTACATGACGAGCTCGTGATGCGCGGCCAAGAGCCGATTTGGGGATCAGACGCAGGAGAAGCCACTAATCTTGATGTTACCAGTGCTAGAGAGTGGGAGAGAGTAGAGAGTACCTACCGAAACCTAAGGAGGAACTTTGAAGACCGTAGGGATTTTTCTGGTGCCAGTGAATTCTATGTAGGTGAAATGGAAATGCGCCGACTTCCGAAGCCAAGGATTCAACGGCATTTCCTTTCACTTGAAGCTCTTTATCTCAGTCTATCCAACTATGGGGAAAACTGGTGGAAGCCACTAATGTGGCTCGCTATTTTGCTGCTGTTCTGCACCTCAGTGTATACCGGATGGGGGCTCAGACTAGAAGACGAAGAGGCCATTAGAGAAGGTGTCATTCGCATATATTGGCAGCCGGGGAGCGCGTCCCTGACGCAAGACGTCTCTATGTTCTTGACGGCGTTTGTGCATAGCTTGAGCGTGTTGACATTCTTGCGCGTATCTGTAGCGGAGCCGCTTCATTGGACAGGGCAGCTAATGGCGATAGTGCAACTGGTGATTAGTCCAATTCTTGTGACCCTAAGCGTGCTCGCAATCCGGCGTAAGTTAAAGCGCTAACTCGCAACTTGAGTCACATCACTCCGCAGCTAATTTTGATCCACCCGGTAGATGGTCACCCGCTCGTTCGTATAGACGAGTGAGATCCCCATGTCTCCCATCAGATCGAATTTCTGCAGGCCGGGCCCTTGGTAATAGGCGCGTTCCAGGTCTCCCAGGTAGATGTAGTCCACGTCGTACTGCCGCAGCAGCCGCAGCGCCAGGTCGAAATCGGCGGTCTCGTAGATGGTCTGGATGTCCAGCTTGCGCTGCTCGATCATGGGGCGGTATTCCCAGCGTTGGAGCCACTGGTGGGAGTCCCAGCCGAGCACCGTTGGCAGGCCGGTGTGGATTGCGATGCGCGCGCCCCAGCGGAAGTAGGGGATGGTGGCTTCCAGCATCGTCGGCGTGCCTGCTACGTTGTCTTGCAGCCAGCGGATTGCTTCCAGGTCCCATTTGAGGGGAATCTCCCGGTCCTGATCGGTGATTACGGCCTGATCCATGAACGCGGTGCCGTCCAGAGTCACGAGACCCGGCACCAGCCGCTGTTCGGCGCGATCGGGAATTGCGGAGACCGGATAGATAAGGGCGAGTGCGACGAGCAGGGCTCCCACCGGCAAGGCAGTCCAGCGCAACCGTACGTGTTGCCACAGGTACGGCAGGGACGCGGCAGCCGCGAGCGCCAACAGATTCCAAGCCTGGAGATAGAACTTGAAGATGGTGTTCATGCGCCCCACGTCGCCGTCGATAGCAAAGAACTCGGGAAATACCCCCAGCAACAGCGCAAGTGCGACCATGCCGCCGAGCAGGCGTGTGGGCCGCGTTGCCTGCGGACGCAGCGCTACTAACAGCGCCAGCAAGACGCCGAATTGGAGCATGAGCAGGATTGGGCGCTGCCACAGCACGCCGGCAAACGCCAGTTGCAGCACGACCAGGACTCCGATGAGGCGGATGTCGTAGGTGGCCCGTGATCGATAGAGCTCCCGCGCCAGGAAAACGCCCACGAAGAAGAGCGGCACCCCATGGATGACGAGGTACTGCCACAGCGGGGTTTGATCGTCTATGCCGCGTGCGCCGAAGAAGAATGACTGGTAGTGGTCAATGTAAGGGCCGAAGGCGACGCGCCCCACCAGGAACAACACGATGGCCGCCACTCCCAGGCGCACCCAAGCCGGTATCTCGAGGCGCATTAGGCCGCGACGCTCCACCACGATTATTGCCCCACCCAAGAGCAGCGCGTACGTGGGGTAGTCCCACGTATTGGCGGTGCGCAGGAAACCCAGCACAAAGCCGGCCAGCAACAGGAGCGGCAGCGTGGGAGAGCGCAAGAGCGGTCGCAACCAGACGATTAGAGGTGGGCCGGAGTCACCCACTCTCGCAATGGCGTCGCGTCGATAGCTCAGGACAAACGCCAAGGCAAGCACGGGCACGACCATGGTGAAGGGCAGCGCCAGCACATGTGGATGGAGGTCGCCGTAGAGAAAGCTGAAGAACGGGAATTCGTGAATGGCGCCCTCGATCAAGCGCGTGCTGTGCCAGTAGTCAAAGCCCGGGGGCGGTTCTCCCCGCAGGATGCTGCCGAGTGCTTGCCCCAGCCAGGGAATGCCGGCAGGGAGATAATCGGGGGATGCCGTGCTGCTCAACCGCGAGAACCATTGCACGGCGCCGTCCAGATTGCCCGCCACCGCTACCAGCACAATGCCGCCGACGCCTGCGAGCAGCCGCATACCGCGCGAAGCATGCCGCCAAACCGTGCTGCCAAAGGTGTAGACATTCGCGGCGAGCAAGGCGGCCACCAGCGGCACCACCAGGTTATACGCCACCGACGGCACGATGCCAAGCAAGCGAATGAACGTGCCGAACACCTGGTGTCCCATGTAGTAGTAGTTGACATAACCGCCCGCAAACCACGGATCGAACGGCGGGTAGCGCACAGCCTTGATGAGGGCGTTCATGTGGGCAAAGTCCATGGGCTTCTCGCCGCCATACCACTGGTGCCAAAGATCGGGATTGGTCAGGCGCACCCACAGGAAGAAGAGAAAGCTGACGGTGAAGACCGCTTCGCTCAGCCAGAGTTCCGTGCGCTGCTTCTTCACGAATTGCGCGAACTGCCGCCAATTGCGGCTGAGCACAAAGGCGCTGGCGCAGCCTACCAGCGCAATGGCGAGCCACGTGGTGGCGCGGCCGGCCGCCAATATGCCGCTGCTCGCCAGTAACCATGGTATGTACGCAAAGAAGAGAAGCCCAACGCTCTTTGCCAGTAGGTAGCCCTGGTCAGGCACCATTGGCAAGATGCGCCACAGCAGCGGCCACGTAATCAAGCCCACCAGCAGTATGGCGAGCCACCAGAAGAGCAATGGCACAGCGTTAACGACATTGTCGCGGTCAAAGTACGCCGACCACGAACCGGTGTCCTTGAGGTCTGCCCGTCGGGAATCCGATAGCAACAAGCCGTTGTAGGCCAATTGTCCCGGCGTGAGGGTCTGAGGCAGTGTCGTGAGATGCGGTTCAAGCAGTTCCCACACTTTTTCCGGGCTATAGGCCGCGGTCTTCTCGAAGATGTGGACGGTCGGATGATCGAAAACGATGAATTGCTCTTCCGCCGCGCTATCGTCGATTTCCCAGCCGAAGAGATGCGGGAAATTCGTGATCGTGTGCGCAGGCGCAAAACCCAGCGAGCCCGCGAAGAGCTCACGGTAATATTGCGATGTCATGGGGTAACGCGCGGGCAGCTGCTGGATGACGCCGTGGGTGCGGTGGCTGCTGACGACGATGTAGTCGGTTTGCGTCAGCGCCTGGACAAATTGCGCTAGCTTTTCAGGCGTATCCGGATCGAACACCGGCAGTTGGACATATTGGTAGCGATGCGGGCCATAGTCGTGACCGGGCAGCCGCAGCGGCAGGGCGTCGTCCCAGTGCTCCGCTGCCAGCACGGCGCCCGCCGGCACGTTTGCATAGAGCCACTCGCTGGCGCGCACGCGGGCCACCGGCTCGGTGTAGATGCGCGTATAGGCGAAGACCCACGCGAACGTGCTCAGCAGCACGAGGGCGGCGAGAGCGTGGCCGGTGTAGGGCAATAGGCGCGCAAGGAACGAATGCCCCCTGATCCCCGTATCAGGCACGGGGCGGGCGCTAACCCTCTCCCGCAGGGAGAAGGGATTTTCCTCAGGGGCAACGGAGCGATCGAGTTCCGGTAGAGGTGGAAGTTGTGCCGAATCAAGAGTACGCTCGCGTTGCCGCGTAAGGAAGTGGCGCGCTTGTGGTCCAATGCGCTGCAGCCAAGCGATGACATCCCCTTTGTAGATCTGATAGGCCAGCCAACAGAGAAAGACGCCGCCGAGCACGGCGAATGCAGGGTAGATGGGTAGAAAGTAGCGTCCGGGCTTGGCGAGTTGCAGGGCCTGGTAGCCGTAAAGGGCGATTATCCAGGTGACTACGGGCGCGAAAACCAGCTTGCCGTCTCGCGCCAGTCGCCAGATCCCCCAGAGTAGCCCCAGCCATGCGACGCCTGCCAGCGCCCAGCCCATTTCCCAGCGAAACATCTGTTCAAGGGGGAAAAGCGCGTACTCGGTCGTAGCCCAACTGTATGAGGGAGGAAAGTCCGCCTCCCCTCCCGCCAGGTAGCGTAGGGTCTCGATATCTTGTGTAAACCGTGGGTTAAGTCTTGGGTCCCAGGGGGCAGCGGACGCGAAGACGTAGGGCAGGCAGAGGCGGAGCGTCGCATACACCAGCGCGCCTCCCAGGAGCAAATGGCCGCCAAGGCGCGTCAGCAGGAGGCCGGTGACGGCCAGGTCCGGCGGTTGCGTCTGCCGCCAAGCGCGCAGGAAGAAGGCCACGCCAATCGGCACAGCCAGCGTCGCTACGCCCAGCTTGCTCGCCAGGGCGAGACCGGCGACAATGCTGACGCCGACCAGATCGTACCAGCGGCCCTCTTCCTGCCAACGAAGTGCGAACCAGAGCGCAAACGTGGCAAAGAAAGTAACCCACGTGTCGGAAGTATAGAAATGGGCCTGCTGAATTGCCTGTACGGCGCAGGCGTAGAGTGCGGCAGCGAGCGCGCCGCCCCAGGCGCCGCTCAGCCGGCGCGCTATAAGAAAAACCAGCAGGATCGTCAGCACATCCAGCGAAGCCGTCAAGAAGCGGCCGACGAGATGAATGCCGTCGTAGGTAACCCTATTGACAGTCTCGGCCGCGAACTTCGTGACGAACACGGGCAGCGTGCCGTAGACGAATGAGCCGATGCCCTGATTGTAAGGATTGAGCGGAGAGGTCTCCGTATCGAAGTACTGCGCCAGAGAATCCGGCCACTGGATTTGCTCAGTCGTAATCGTGATGTGGCGCTCATCCGGATGGAGATGGGTGCTTGAGTCCCAATCTAGGCCGGTGAACCGGAACCACGCGCCAACGAGCAACGCCAGCCCCAGGAGCAGCCACGGACCATGGAGACGTAGTGTGGCCAATCCCGAGAGCAAACCATGGTGGTCCCTAGGTGGGCCCGAGTCGTCCGGGGCACTTGTCGTCGCTGCGGGCGTGTCAGGAAGACTCATACTGCCTTCAACTCTTGGCTGGCTTCTTGTGCGGTATGTGCCAACTCTAAGGCGCGATCATCCTCGACGATGCGGTTGGTGCGATAGAGTTCCTCGTGCAGGTCCACGGTGCGTTCATAGTTGAAGACACGTTCGATGTCCGCGCGCGGGTGCGTGTAGCGGCCAGGGTCATCCAGTACAGCCAGCAGCGCTTCTGCCAGTGCCGAGCTGTCGCCAGGCGGCACAATGCGTCCCATGCCGGTGAGGTTTACGGCTTGGCGACAGCCGGGGATGTCGGTGGCAACCACCGGCGTGCCGCAGAGCATGGCCTCAACTTGCACGATGCCGAAGGATTCCATGGGGCTCGTGCTCGGCAACACGAGCACGTCGCAGGCCGCATAGAAGCTGGCGAGGTCCCTCCCGGCTTGGTGCCCGAGCAGTACAACGCGATCGCCAAGTTCCTCTAGTTGCGGACGCATGCGCTCGTAGTAGTCTTCGCCGACGACGTTGCCGTACTCGCCCGCAATCACGACGCGAGCCTGCGGCATGCGCTGCCATACGGTAGCCAGGGCGGCGAAGAGCACGTGGAGCCCCTTCTGCTCGGCAAAACGTCCTGCGAAACCGATGAGTAACCCCTCGAGTCCGTGCCGCTCGCGAAAGGCAACTATGTCTGCCTCCGTCGTGTCGGCAACCGTAACCGGAGGGTGGATTACCAGCGTCTTGTTGAGATGGCCAGAGAGCAGATACGAGTGCCGGGCGAAATCCCATGTGTAGGAACACAGCCAGTCTGCTTTTCGCGCCGCAAAGCGCTGCATCACGTTGACCGCGGCACTGGCAAGCCGGTTTGTAAGACCGGCCGGCAAGTGGAGGTCGGTGTGGGCGGTGAGGATGAGCGGTCTGCGCCCGCGATTCATGATTGCCGCGTAAGCGGATTCCAGGAAAGGGAGATGGACGTGTACTACGTCGTGGGTTTGCAGGTATTCGCGCAGAACCCTAAAGAACGAGGGCATCACCGGCCCTTTGCTGACCCGCAAGAGTACCGGCAACCGTATGATGCGTACGCCATCCAGCACGTCAGCGTCGCTGAGCCCAGGCGCGTGGCGGGAGGTCAGCACGGTAACGCTGTGGCCGCGCTGCACCAGGCTGCGGGCGACGCGATGCATGTAGGCGGTTATCCCGCTGCTGTGCGGCAAGTAGTACGTTGTGAGATATAGAATGCGCATCGCGTTCTCTCCAACGCCGGTCGTTCTAGGATGCCTGCAGTGCGGGAAACTGCAGCGCTACCACAGGACACAAGTCTGTGCGCGCATTCGGTCCGGGAAGAGGCAAGGCGTGAAAAACTCGCGAAATCACACGAGGACATTCGAAATGCGGGCGGCATGCGGCAGATAGTATGTATGCTACTACTATTCGGCACGTATCGCTATGTCCTGAAACGGACGTGTCAGACCGCATTGCAGGAGGAAATGGCCTTGTGCGACTACGCGTTGCCCGCTGAACACACGTATACAATGGCTTCAGAAAGGATGTTTGCATCGCCGCGCCGCACCGCGTGACGCCTACCGGCTTGCCCACGATGAAGACTTCCCTGGACGACTCCATTGCCTTGCTCTTGGAACGGGAACTCGATCCCGCATTTGCCGCGAGAGCCGCGCTCATTCTGCGCCACCTGCAACCTCCCGCAGGCCGTAACATGCTCGACGTCGGCTGTGGACGCGGTTTCTATGTCAAGGCCATCCGCACGCTTTATCCCCAGGCCAATGTAGTTGGTGTCGATTTCAGTGCTGAGCATCTTGCCGCGGCGCAGGCGCAGACTGCCGTGGCGGCCGCAGATTTCGCGCGTGCCGACGCTTGTACGCTGCCCTTTCCCGCCGGCTCATTCGATGCTGTGATTTGTTCCGAGGTGCTGGAGCACATCGAGGACGACGCCGCAGCGCTTGCTGAGATGCAGCGTGTGCTCGCGGACGACGGCCTGCTGCTCCTTTCCGTGCCGCACCGCCGGTACCCTTGGTTGTGGGACCCCTTAAACTGGATCCTGGAGCGCGCTTTCGGCAGGCACGTGCCCGCGCACATCTGGTGGCTCGCCGGAATCTGGGCGGACCATCTGCGGCTCTATTCTGCCGCGGGCCTTGCCCGGATGGTGAGATCGGCCGGATTTGACCTGGAAGAAATGTGGTTTACGACGCCGCGTTGCCTGCCGTTCGCCCACTTCTTGCTTTACGGCATTGGTAAGAACATAGTGGAGCGCGGGCTTTGTCCTTCGTGCAACCGGTTTGGGGAAGGGCAAGTGAGCGGGCCGGTGGCGACGTGGGGGCGACGCCTGCTCTACGCCTTTGAAGACCCACGGCCAATTCGGACCGACGAGACGGCAACCGTGGGCATTGTAGTCAAGGCGCGCAAACGACGGCGTAGGACGGCGGATGGAAACAGGTAGGCGCCGAGAGCGGCAAGTCAATGGAAGTTGATTGGATTGCACAGCGTCTCAAAGCCTCTGCTAGCCGACTTGGACTCCCCTCGGTTAGTATTCCTTCAGCGTCATAATGCCTTGGCGGCACTACGCCGCATTCGACTAAACAGGATCAGGCTCTAGCTGCCGTTCCCTCACCGTCCCCAATTCGAGCTTCCCATAGCGCTTTAGCAGAGTGAATTCCAACTCCACGCCACCGTGGCGGGGAGTGGTCCAGCGCATGATGTAGGTGCCGGGCTCCAAAGTGCCCTGCCAGGTAGCCAGCGTGGCTTCCTCGTCGACTGCCAGTCGCTCAACCGGCTGCTGCAAGAAGCGAGCGAGCAGTTGCTCCGCGCTGTTGAAGATCTCGCCGCGGCCGTCGATCTCCTCTTCAGCGGTGTAGAGCCGATTGCCGACGTTTTGCACCACAATCGTGATATGGGCGGCTTCATTGGCATCCAGGCGCACACTGCTTCTAAACGAAAGACGCTGACCCGCTTCCCCACCGAGAGAACAGCCGGTGAGGACTAACACGCATGTGATCGAGAATGCACCCAAGAGCGTGAGAAAGTGCTTGAAATAGCGGCTATGCTGCACCGAGTTTACGTCTCCCTTAGGTCCGTGGTGCCCTCATTTCGCCGCGAATTGCGCATTCGCATCAGCCTGTAACCAACGGCAGCAACTCCTGGCTGAGGTCGCGCGGGCCGATGACGGCGAGCTTGGCGGCGCTCGTTGAAAAGATGCGTCCCGCAACCCGTTGTATGTCGTCAGCGGTCACCGCCTCGATGCGGGCGACGGCCTCATCCGGCGTGATGAGTTCTCCGTGCAGGAGTTCGCGCACGCCGCCCCAACCGGCCACACTCTGCGTGCTCTCCAGGCCGAGCAAGAGGTGCCCTTTGGTAAACTCTTTGGCTTTACGCAGTTCCGTTTCCGGCACGGGTTCCTGCAGGCCGTTCACTTGCTCCATGATGCAGCGCAGGGCATCTGCCGCGTTGTCCGGATCAACGCCGCCGTAGATGGTGAAGATGCCGGTATCGAGATGGTGGCGCGGATACGAACCGACACTATAGGCCAACCCGCGCTTCTCGCGGACTTCCAGGAACAGCCGCGAACTCATGCCTTCGCCAAGCACGGCATTCATGAGGCCCTGCGCGTAGCGGTCTTCATCGAACATGGAAAGACCCGGGAAGGAGAGCAGCACGGTCATCTGCTCGACGGACTCACGCCCTTCCCCGATGGCTACCGGTTCAGCGCCGTTCTCATTCCAGGGCAAATATTCCCCCGGCGCGCCGTTTGTCCAAGCGCTATAGAGGCGCTCCGCATCGGCCACCACCTGGTCGTGGGTGATGTTGCCCGCCACCGCCAGCACCGTGTTCGCCGGGCTGTACATGCGGCCGCGGTAGTCGTGGATCATCTCCGGCGTGATGCCTTTTACGGTCTCCGGGCTGCCGCCGATGTCCCGTCCCAGCGGGTGCTCCGGCCAGCAAATCTGATCGCTGAGAATGCTCACCCAACTGCGGGGATCGTCATGATACATGCGTAATTCTTCAAGAATGACGCCTTGCTCGCGCTTCAATTCCTCGTGCTCCAAGAGCGGGTTCAGGAAGATGTCGGCGAGCAACTCCATCGCCACGGCGTAGTGCGGTTGCGCGACGCGGCACCAGTAGTCGACGATTTCCTTGTCGGTGCTGGCGTTCATCGAGCCGCCGACACCCTCGATAGATTCGCTGACAGTCTGCGCCGAAGGAAAGTCTGTGCTGCCCTTGAACAGCATGTGCTCGAAAACATGGGCGATGCCGGCCTCTGGACCGTGTTCGTAACGCGAGCCGGCGCGCACGAGCACGATCACCGATACCGAGCGCGTGTGGGGGAGCGTGGCAGTGACAACACGCATGCCGTTCGCCAAGGCAGTTTTCTCAAACATCGATTAACTGTCCTTCTTATCAATACTTGATTCGTGAAGATTTGTGCGAATTCGCACTCTGTTTCGACCCGTATCAACTCTCATTGTACTCTACCGGATGCTGCGGCACGTGGTGCCATTTTCTCCCGGCTGCACGCCTGTTGGGCGCGCGGCGGACTGTCCCTTCGGTTCCTTTACACTCCGTTTTCAATCATGCTATCGTGGGAACTGGACGATACTGCAATAACTGAAGTAAAGCAAGCGCGTCTTGAGCAGCATGGCACGGCGCACTGCAAGGGCGAAGGACTGCGGCTCCGCGGTGGGAGGATTGTGCACGAAGTCGGTCGGAGCGTCCGATCTTGCCCCCTCTCCTTGTGGGAGAGGGCCGGGGTGAGGAGATTTGGCGCCGTTTCAGCATTAGGCGAAGTGCATCGCGGCGTCGCGTAGAGACATGCACAGAGGCGACTAGCTCAGCAGATATTTCTAGGCAAACCATAGAACTGAAAGAGGCAGAATGACATGGCTGTGAACGGAGCCCCGCAAACAGACGACTTAGTCAACGCGCTGCGCGTGGTGCAGGACCCCGACCTGCACAAGGACATCGTCTCGCTCAACATGGTGCGGGAAATGACGTTCGAGAAGGGCACGGCGGCGTTTCAACTGGTGCTGACCACCCCCGCCTGCCCGATGAAGGAGCACCTGGAAAACGAGTGCCGCAAGGCGCTCTTGGGCGTGCCCGGCGTGCAAGCCGTGGAAATCGACACGCGCTCCGAAGTAGCCAAGCGCATGGCGCCGGAATCGGCGGACTTCCTGACGGGCGTGAAGAACGTCCTCTTCGTTGCCAGCGGCAAGGGGGGTGTGGGCAAGTCCACGACCGCCGTGAATCTCGCCATTGCTTTGGCGCAGTCCGGCGCGGAAGTGGGATTGCTCGACGCCGACGTCTATGGTCCCAACATCCCCATGATGATGGGCTCACAGGCACAACTGCGCGGCGCGGGCAATAAGGTGGTCCCCGCCGAGGCCTACGGCATAACGCTGATGTCCGCCGGGTTCGTCATCAAGCCGGAACAGGCCATGATCTGGCGCGGTCCCATTGTCCACCGCCTGCTCACGCAGTTTCTCGGCGACGTGCACTGGGGCGAGCGCGACTACCTGGTGGTTGACCTGCCGCCCGGCACCGGCGACGCGCCGCTCAGTCTGGCGCAGTCCATCCCCGGCGCGGGCGCGGTGATCGTCTGCACGCCGCAGGACGTGGCGCTGTCCGACGCCCGCAAAGCCATCGGCATGTTCCAGCAACTGCGGGTGCCGATCCTGGGCATCGTGGAGAACATGAGCTACTTCCTCTGCCCCCACTGCGACGAGCGCACGGAGATCTTCAGCCACGGCGGCGCGCGCCAAGCGGCGGAAGCCATGGGCGTGCCCTTCCTCGGCGAGGTGCCCCTGAACGTCGCCATCCGCGAGGGCGGCGACAGCGGCAAACCCATCACCGCCACCGAACCGGACTCATCCCTCGCCGCAGTCTACCGCGAAGTCGCGGGTTCAGTGGCCCAACAGATCAGCATCGCCGGCCAAGAGGGCATTGTGATCAACTAACTAAACGCGGGTTGCTAGTCTCAAACTTGACTAGCTGCGCGCATCGGAACACTAGTACTCACTAAACGTGGGCACTAGTGTTCCGAAAGACCAGGAAATTGTGTGCGTACCTTACCTATTATCAATCCCACTTCTGAGCAGCTTAAGATTCTGAATGATACGCCAGCGGGCATTCGTTTGATTCGCGGCGCTGCTGGCAGTGGCAAGACCACAGTAGCTATACTTCGTCTCCGCCAACTCATAATTTCACGCTGGAACCAACGCGCTCGCGCTGATTCTGAAGATCCCGTACGGGTATTGGTTTTGACGTTTAACCGAACATTGAGAGGTTACATAAGTCAGCTTGCGAGTGAGCAAGTCGATGTTAAGGACGGGGTCGTCTTGGAGGTTGAGACATTTGGTCGGTGGGCGCGGAGGCAACTTGGGAGACTAAGAATTCTTGACGAGGAGGAGTGCCGAAGATGGATACGTTCCAATTTGAATAAGGCAGACATTCCATCGAATGACCAGGAGTATTTCATAGATGAGGTTCGATACGTCCAGGGCAGATTCACACCCAGCAATCTTGAGCTTTACTTGGATGCAACGCGAACAGGGCGCGGAAGAGCGCCAGCGGTTCCCAGAGCATTGCGCCACAACATCCTGAAGCAAGTGATCGAACCATATCAAGCAATGAAAGCAGAAAAAGGAGTGCTGGACTGGAACGATGTTGCCCATAGAGTTTCCGGAATTCCTTGCCTGGGCTATGACGTTGTAGTCGTCGACGAGTCGCAGGACTTGTCCGCCAACCAGATTAGGGCTGTTTTGGCACACTTAAGTGAAAGACATGCAACTACCTTTATCATTGATGCAATGCAGCGCATTTACCCCCAAGGCTTCCAGTGGAATGAGGTGGGTATTGAGATGAGGCCAGGAATGGTGATTTCGCTGGCTCGAAACTACCGCAATACGAAGGAAATCGCGCGATTTGCTTCTTCCCTGGTCCAAGGCTTACCAACAGACGCCGATGGAGTCTTGCCCGATGAAAGGTCTTGTGCGTTTTCTGGCGTCAGACCACTCGTAGTAGTGGGTGTCTATAGTGCGCAGTTGAGATTCATGCTCAATCAGATACAACCTCGGCTGCAGGCTGGTGAGACTGTAGCAATTCTTCAGCCGCGGGGAGGTGGTTGGCTCAATTGCGTTAGAAATACGTTGCAGCAATGGGGAATTGGGTTTTGCGAACTCACTCGGAGTTCAGAGTGGCCAACGGGACCAGAATTGCTCGCCATATCTACGATTCATTCAGCCAAAGGGCTTGAATTCGATCATGTATTGATGCCTGGGCTGAGTAGTGAGGTAACACCCCATGGCACCGAAGAAGGAGACGGCACCCTCGAGTCCGTGCGGCGGCTGGTAGCGATGGGCGTAGGGCGAGCGAAGAAGAGCGTGATGTTAGGTTACAAGCCAGGCGAACGCTCTACAGTATTCGATTACATCGAATCCGAGTGTTACGATCTCGTGGAGGTGTAGGTTGGGAGAAAGACATAGATACATTCCCGCTCAACCTAGAACATCGGAGGAGATAGAGCACTTGCCGGATTGCCTGGAAATCGAAGTTGCTGTGGAACGCCGTGGAATTAGTCAGGTAGTTCACTTTACTACAATTAGTGGCGCAGTCGGCATACTTGCCACAAGAACCCTGAAGAGCCGAGCAAGAGTTACAGAGGATGAGTACTTAGAGCACGTCTTTCTGCCGAATGCAAGGCTACGGAAGGATCAAGACTGGCTGGACTACGTCAACCTCTCCATTGAGCGCATCAATGATTGGATGTTCGAAAACTCCGCGAGGTGGCACTCACGAGAGGATAATCCTTGGGTGGTTTTGTCATTTTTCCCGCGAATCCTCGCGCATCCTGGTGTAGTATTCACTACGACGAACAACATCTACTCTACTTGCCAAAGAGCGGAGGGATTGGTGGGATTTTGCCGAATGTTTGCTAACTCTATCCGCAATTACGATGGAACAGTATATGATCGCGCTGACAAATTGGAAGCATGGCCCACCGACCGACAAGCAGAAGTGCTATATCCGGGCGAGTTGTCCTGTAGTCATTTGCAGCGAATAGACGTACAAAAAGAGGCGTCTTTGGATAGAATCCATGGAATTCTTGGCGGTCTCGGCATGGCTGTGCCTGTTCGTCTTGCACCGGAGGTGTTCGAATGACTAGAGTGCAGCTACTTGATGACAGTGTGAACCACAATGGAGAAAGAGAGTCAAGCCCGAATCAAGGCCAACAGTCTAGCACAACTAGCCACTCTTTAAGAGTTGAAAGGTCTGCACTATGGGCTGCATATGGCGACGCGCTTGGCTGGATTAGCGAGTTGACAGACAGAAAGGGTCTTGAGAGGCGCACGGCGGGTGCACCGCTTGATCAACCGATTGAGTGGAAGCGCCGGATTGGAGGCCGATCAGGTGTCACTGTAACTCTCCCAAAAGGGTGCTATTCGGATGACTCGCAATTGCGGTTGGCCACTGGCAGATCTATTCGCACAGACGGTTTTGACGTCGAGGCCTTTTCCAAAGTGGAACTCCCGGTTTGGCTAAGCTATGCGCTTGGTGGCGGAAAGTCCACGAGTGCCGCAGCTACAAACCTCGCCAGACCACGAGTGCAGTGGTTCGCAAACACTTTCAAGGGTTGGACCGACTCCGGAGGTAACGGTGCGGCGATGCGTATTCAGCCGCACGTTTGGGCAGCGTGCAGACTAGACGATCCAAAAACATTCCTGCCAGACGTTTTACGCAATGCCATTTGTACTCACTCTCACCCTGACGGAATAATGGGGGCTGTTGTTCATGCAATGGCACTCGCCCATGCGATGAATTCTGGGTCGGGCCCATCACCCGATGACCTTACAATCGCCACAACAGTTGCTGCCAACCTACCCAGTATGGTTCAAAGCGATGTTGAAGTTGTGCAGTTCTGGCGAGCATCATTCGAGCGAGAATCGGGATCATTTGCTGGCGCTTGGCAGCGAGCGATAGACCATTGTCGGTCTGCGATCCAAGCTGCTTCGGAAACCAGTAAGCAGACTGGCGCTGATCGCTATACCGCCATCGTGGACCGCTTAGAGCTTACTGATCCCGCGCGGCGTGGTAACGGAATGTTAACGGCAGTGGCGGCGGTGGGATTGACTTGGTGTGAACCAAAGCCTGAACTAGCCTTGAAAATCGCCGCCAACGCCATTGGAACCGACACCGATTCAATCGCAACAATGGCGGGTGCCATTCTCGGTGTGAATACCGAGGATGAACCTCCTGTTGAAGTCTTGGATGATGGACTATTCCGGTCGGAGGCCGAACGACTATCCGAAATTGCGAATGGCAAGAGGCCAAAGCATTTCCAGTATCCGGACCTGCTCCATTGGTTGGCTCCGAAAACGCGCGCAGACGCTTTGGCTACCTTGCCCAATGGTGACCTCCACGTTGCTGGCTTGGGCAATGCCAAGGCGCTCGAAGGGCAAGATCCCATACCGTCTGGAAGTGGCTTCGAGTGGCAGTGGATAAGGCTTGAACTGGGTCAGACACTACTTATCAAGCGCCGCAAGCATCTCGTGCTCCAAAGAGGCAAGTCAAATGACCTACCCATCAAAAAGCCCATTGTAGAATCCCAGCCGGTTGCAAGAGACCTCTTACAGGCGAGCCAGAGTGTGCCGCAGGAAGATAGAGTTACTACGCCTTCCGAAACGTCTTCTCGCACTCCCGCACCGGTACAGTCAGAAAAGTCCGATCCTCACCCCGATATTGACGCAATGATCCACTATCTTGAGAAACATCGGTATGCTGACGAAGATGTTGGACGAGCTATTCGCCGCGTGGTTAAGAAATGCTCTCCAGACCAGATCGCATCATTCTTGTCCGTCATGTTAATGCGTCTACGCGAACTACCGACTCCTCCCCCCAAGAAGAGGTAACTCAACTGACCATATCCGCAAGACTTGACTAAGACGTTAGAACTGCTGTGGCGATTCCTTCCCAATGCCACAGGGCCTTGTTCTCAACTAACTCGCGCCGGATTTGCCTAGGAACACGTGCGTCAGGACATCGGAGTCGCGGATGGCGTTGGGGGTGCCGGTGAAGACGATGCGGCCTTTGTCGAGGACGTAGGCGCGGTCCACGATGTCGAGCACGCCTTTGATGTTATGCTCCACGATCATGATGGTCGTCTTGAGCTCGTCGCTAATTTCGGAGACCTTATCAAACACCTCTTTGACGACGATAGGCGCGAGGCCCAAAGTCGGCTCGTCGAGCAGGAGCACGTCGGGAGCCGCCATCAGGCCCCGGCCCAGGGCGAGCATCTGTTGCTGGCCGCCTGACATTGCGCTCGCCATGTCGCCGCGCTTGCTCTCCAGTATGGGGAAGATGCGCATCACGCCTTCGAGGCGGCGTTTTTTCTCCGCCTTATCTTTCAGGTGCAGGCAGCCCATCTCCAGGTTTTCCTCGATGGTGAGGTGGGTGAAGACGCGCCGTCCCTGCGGCACGAAGGCAATGCCCTCCTTCACGATCTCGTGGGTGGCTGCTGCCAGCGGCGCTTTGCGCCAGAAGACTTCTCCGGCGACGACGGGCGCCAACCCCATGATGGCTTTGAGCACCGTGGACTTGCCTGCGCCGTTGGGGCCCATTACGGCCACCACTTCGCCGCGCCGCACACCCAGCGAGACGTCATTGAGCGCTACTACGGCTCCGTAATGCACGGAGATGCCGGCGAGCTCCAGGATCGGGCCGTCGTGGACGGTTGCTCCAAGTGCATTTGCAGCGAATGGGGGCGGATTGGATTCCTGTGCTTGGGCTGTCTGTTCCGGTGTGTCCATTGGGTTGTTCTGCATTGATCTGCGCGACTGGCCGGTTGTGCTAGTCCCTTATTACCCTAGTCTTGCCATGGTGGTTCCCCCTCACCCCTGTATCAGTCGATACTTCGTATCGAGTACGGGGCAGGCTCTAGCCCTCTCCCTCATGGAGAGGGAACAGGATCGGAGCCTGGACGTCAGCTGGTACGAGGCCTGCCCACTGTGGCGGAAGCCGACGCCAGACTTCTGCTGGTGTCCTCACCCCGGCCCTCTCCCACAGGGAGAGGGTGGAACAGCGGTGGTTGGGCAACTGCTAACAACTATCAATTGACGACTTCAAGCATCTGCAAGCGTCGCCATGATTGGCTGTTACACCCCCAAGTAAGCCTTAATCACCTTTGGTTGGCTCAGCACGTCGTCCACCTCACCTTCCGCTAGCAGGCTGCCGCTGTCCAGGACGATCAAGTGATCGGAGAGTTCGCGGACGATATCCATATTGTGGGAAATGAAGACGATCGTGTCGCCCTGTTCCCGCATGCGATTCAGAATCTCTTTTACCTTCACCACCATTTCGGGAAAGAGGCCGGCGAAGGGCTCGTCGAAGAGGTAGATATTTGCCTCCATAGCCATCGCGCGGCCGATTTCCAGCAGCTTGCGCTGACCGTAAGACAGGTTTTCTGCCAGGGCGTCCCGCTTGTCCCAGAGGCCGACGTTTTCCAGGATTCCCCGCGCCCGGTCTCGCTGCATGGGATTTACGCGCTCCAGCAGCGCGGGAAAGAGCTTCCGCTTCGTTAACACCACCAGGATGTTGTCCCACACGCTGACCTGGTCGAAGAGCCGCACTTCCTGAAACGTGCGGGTCAGGCCATGCGCCGGATTCTCGTGGGCCTTCACGACTTTCAATGTGGTGCCCTCCAGGACGACCATGCCGCCGTCGAGAGGAAGCACGCCGCTGAGCAGGTTCACCAGGGTGGACTTGCCCGAGCCATTCGGCCCGACAATGCTGGTCAACCCCCGCTTCGGAATAGAGATGGATAGCCTCCGCACGGCCTTCACCGCGCCGAAATGCTTGGAAATGTCATCCGTTTGAATGGCATAGAAGTCGTCTATCTTTTCCGCGCCGGGTCTCATAGCTTATACCTCCCCACCAAACCCTGGGGCCGGAAGAGCATCAATAGCACCAATAGGATGCCCAGGACAACGAGGCGGGCATGGCCAACGTAGATCGTTGGCAGAAATGGCAAGAAGCGCATGCCCTCTTCTAACAATACAAAGGCCATCGCGCCCAGGAGGGAGCCCCAAATAGTAGCCAGCCCTCCCAGGATGACAATGGCGACGAGGAGCATCGATTCCAACAGGATGAAAGAGTTTGGGTCGACAAATCGCGTCCAACTGGCGAACAGCCCGCCGGCCAGACCCGCCATCATGGCCGAGATGGTCCATACTGCCAGCTTGAAATGGGTGGTCTGGTAGCCAAATACCGCGATGGCCTGTTCATCCTCGCGAATGGCGGTGAGTACGCGCCCAAACGACGAGGTCACGATGAGCCAGGAAAGCAGCACGACAACTCCAAGAATGGCTAAGGCGAACACGAGAAACTCAAACTCGCCATCCAGCACCCATCCTCCTACCGCAGGCCGCGGTACCTCGTGTATGCCGAACGCGCCGCGGGTAAGACCGCGCCAGTTCAAGAAGACGTTAAAGCTGATGATCGCGAAGCCAAAGGACACAAGGACATAGATGTCGTCCCGAAACCGGTTAAAGACCACGCCGACGACAAGGGCGATCACGCCGGCAAGCAGCACGCCCAGCGGCAGCGCGGCGAAGAAGGGCCAGCCGAACGTCGGGATGGCCTCCGTACGCAGTTGCTCGTACTCAGCATTCGAGGTGAGTATTGCCACCGTATAGGCGCCGATGCCAAAGAAACCGACGTGGCCCACTGAGAGCAGACCCGTGAAGCCCACAACGAGATTGAGGCTGACGGTGAGGATCGCCCAGATGGCGAAGACCGCGCCAATGGAAATGGCGAAGCCCACGCCCTGCCAAAGCATGAAGCCGAGCGCCCAACCAAGTATGAGTAGATTGGCCCATAGTTCCAAGTTCGTCTTAGCCGCTGCCAAGAGCGCTTGGGGACTACGTGGGCTTGGGTCGGGCGATGTTTGGCCCTGTAAATCCGTCTGCATGCGCGGCTATTTCCTCGGTAAGAGTCCTTTGGGCCAGAATGAAAGGAACAGGATGAGAAGAATGAACGAGATGACGTCGCGCCATTCGCCCGCCAGGTCCCAGATGCCGAATTGCTCGATCATGCCCAGCACGAAGCCGCCGACAATGGCGCCGTTCAGGTTGCCAATGCCGCCGACGACAGAGGCAATCCAGCCCTTCAAAAGGAGCAGGAGTCCCATGCGAGGCTGAATGGCAGTGTCGTGACCGCTTAAGATCCCTGCCATGGCGGCGTACATCGCGCCAATGAAGAAAACAATGGCGATGACGGTCGTGGTGTTGATGCCCACCACCTTCGATACCTCTTCATCGTCGCCGATGGCACGCACCGCCTTGCCGAACGACGTGCGCTGGAGGACGAACAGCAACAACAGGAAGCCCACAACAGCCACGCCGACGGTGAAGACGTTGAAGCCCTTAATGGTCGCCCCGGCGATGGTCCACGGTGCGTTGCCCAGCGCCTCCGGCAATGGGCGGGGTGTACTCTCGAAGACGATGCTCGTCAGCGCAGTGATGGCGAGCAAGATACCGAGAGACGCTACCAGCATGATCAGTGGAGACTGCGACCGCGCCCGCATGTACACGTACAGGCCGCGATAGAAGGCAAGTCCAACGACGCCTGCCAGCAAGCAGGAGACTCCCCAACTCAAGTAGAGCTTGGCGTCGGGCGCATTGGCGATGAGATAAGCGCAGTACGCCCCCAGGGCTACCGTCACCGCTCCGGTGCCGACCACGAGCCTCTGTAAGACGCGGCCCGAAAAGACACTCTGATAGGCCTGGAAAAGAATGCAGGTCGCGACTGCCGCGAAGCCGAGAGCAATCACAGGGCTGAGGATAAGGTGCAAGTCCTTTGGATTTGTAAGCACGAAGCCCGTGTAGATGCCTGCCCCCGCGGCCAGCACGCCACCGACGCCAAACAGGACGGATCGGCTGAATCGTGAGCGGAACCGGGAATACATGCCCTCGTAGAGCGCCCAGGCGACGACCCCGGCGGTAACGGCGGCGAAGAGAGCGTTCACCATGACACTGTTCACCGCGTATAAGCCGCCAAGTGTCTCCTGCGACCGCAGGTAGAAGACGCCGTACGCGCCCAGCGCAGCAGCCGCGCCGTAGTAAAGGTCAAAATACCAGACGGTGCTGTAGACAAGCGTAAAGCCGACTGCGAGCAGCGCGTAGACTGCCCCTACGGACAAGCCATTGAAGGCAAACTGGACAGCCTGTTCCGGCGACTGGCTGATTTTCCAGCCGACGTAAACCGCAGCCGCCGCAGTCAGTGCGATCGCGAGGAGATTGCTGAGGTCAATGCGACGTGCAAGCAAGCGATATTCCCCAAATGGACTCTGATCCCACACGCCCGGCGACTGAGTCCGGCGCGCAGACTCCGACCGGTAAGGCGCCCGCCTTTACTCGGCCGGCGGGCTGCCCAAGACGGTGTAACCGTGATTTTCCGGCGTTCTCTGGTCGACAGGCAGGACCTGCACGACCCACCTGGAAAGGCCCACCACCTCACCGTTGGCGTCGAAGCTGTAATTGTCGCCGATCGCGCCGCTCCAGGTTATGGCGTACAAGCAGTCGCGGAAGCCGCCGGCGTCCTGATCGTCACCGGTTTGCTTGAGACACTCGGCGGCGATGTACACGTTGTCGTAGGCCGAACCGAGATGCCACGGCAGCGTGATGTAGTCATAGCGTTCCCGGAAGTTCCTCAGAACCTCCTGGGCTTTGGCATTGTCGGGGTGCAAGTCTGCCGTGATCGCCTTCATGCCGGTGGCGCTCTCACCGGCAATTTCCAGCGCTGTCGTGCCTACTGAAACCGTTTCGGCATAGATTGGTCCGGTATAGCCCAACTCACGCGCCTGCTTGATAATGACTCCGGCCGCTATCTCCGACTGCGGCGCCAGATGGAGCGCATCCGGATCGGCGTCGAACAGTTTGCTCAATTGGGTGCGGAAGTCGGTAACGTCGGACGAGTAGGACTCCTGAGACACCACCTGGCCGCCCCGTTTTGTGAACTGGGCAACCGTAGTGCGGCGCACCCCCTCGGCGTAGTCGGTCGTCTCGGTGATGGTGGCCAATTTGCGGACCCCATCTTCCCACAGCAAGTTGCCAGTGCCAATGCCGACTTCAATGTCACTGATTTGGGTGCGGAAAATGTAATCGCCCGCGTTGGCGATGTCCGGGTTGCTCGCCAGCCCCGAAAACAGGATGACACCGTCGGCCTCCGCCAGCGGTGCGACCCCGAGCATGGCGCCGCTGCAGGAGGTCCCCAGGATGATCTTCACACCGTCAACGTCGGTCAGCTTTCGATAAGCGGAAACCGCTTCCTTGGCGCTGCACTGGGAGTCTTCCACGATGAATTCCAGCCGGCGGCCGTTGATGCCGCCGGCGGCATTGATTTCATCAAGGGCCATTTGCTTGGCGCGCACGGCCACGTTGCCGTACGTCTCGCCAGGGCCGGTGAGCGACTCCATCACGCCAATTCTGAAGGGCGGCTGCTCGCCCTCCTCCGCTTCTTGCTCCGTCTCTGCCGCCCCACCGCATGCGAGGGCAAGAGCGCACAGCAACGCTAAGGCAACAAGAAAGACTAACCGACTCAGCGGTACGTGAAGCATGGCACAAGACCCTCTAGTAAAGTGCGGTAAGGCTGCTAAATCGAGCTGGAATGTGCCCTGCTCTATTCAGACGGTGCGCTGCCCAAGACCTTGTAGCCCTGATTCTCTTCGGTGCGCTCGGCTAAGGGCAGGACTTCCACCACCACGTTGGTAAGTCCGACGACTTCGCCATTCTCGTCGAAACTATAGTTTTCGCCGATGGCGCCGGTCCAGGTGATGGCATAAAGGCAGTCACGCATGCCGTCGGCGTCCTGATCGTCATCAGTCTGTTTCAGGCACTCGGCGGTGATGTAGACATCGTCATACGCCGATCCGAGGTACCAGGCCAAGGTGACGTAATCATAACGCGCCCGGAAATTAGCCAGCACTTCTTGGCCTTTGGCGTTATTGGGCGAAATGTCCGCCAAGATGGCCTTAGTGCCCGTAGCGGCATCGCCGGCGATTTCCAGCGCCGTGGCGCCAACCGGCACGATGTCTGCATACAGTTGCCCCTCATAGCCCAACTCGCGCACCTGCTTGATGATGGTGCCGCCGGTGAACTCAGACTGAGCGGCAATGAGCACCGCATCGGGGTTCTCGGCGAGCAGCTTCGTAAGCTGGGTCCGGAAGTCGGTGGTATCCGATCCGTAGCGTTCTTCCGCTACCACCGTGCCGCCGCGCTTCTCAAACTGCGCCACGGACGTGCGGCGCACACCCTCGGCGTAGTCGGTGGTCTCGGATATGGTTGCAAGGTTGCGCACACCGTCCGCCCACATGGCATTGCCGACGTCAATGCCCAGTAGGGCATCGCTGATCGACGTGCGGAAGATGTAGTCGCCGGCATTGGCGATGTCCGGATTCGTCGCCAAACCCGAAAAGAGAATGACGCCGTCGGCTTCCGCCAGCGGCGCAGCACCGAGCATTGCGCCACTGCAAGAGGTACCGAGGATGATCTTGACGCCGTCCACGTCGGTGAGCTTGTTGTACGCAGTGATAGCGTCCTGGGCGGAGCACTTGGAGTCCTCCACGATGAGCTCGATCATGCGGCCGTTAATGCCGCCCGCCGCATTGATCTCTTCCACGGCCATCTGTTTCGCTTGCACAGCCACGTTGCCATAGGTCTCACCCGGGCCGGTGAGCGATTCCATTACGCCAATTCTGAAGGGCGGCTTCGCGGCCTCCGCCATCTCTTCCTCTGCGTCCGGGGCGGCATCACCGCCGCAGGCAATCACGAGGGACGCCAGCAGCGCCAGTGCTGCCAGCAGAATAGTCCTCTTCCACGATACTAATCGCATGGCATGCTCCTCTCTGAGAATGCAAATGTTAGCCATTTTGACTGCTACTCTAGCAGCTTCCCGTCAATCCTGCAAGTATAAAGGGCACCTTGAAAGTACGTGTTGAGGAACTGCAGAGTCGTTCAATCCTGCAGTGAATGCCAATTGACATGAAGTGCATCTATGGTTCGGCTCGCGCGCCAGTTCGCGCTTCGATCCTCAGGCTAGCACAGGAGAACCAGGCTCAGCGCGAACGAATGAGCGCACCATCCGTTCGTGCTGAGCCTGTCGAAGGGTCTATCCCCACTGATCAAATGGCTTTTGCAGAGAGTTCTCGCCAGCCAGGGATTGCCTAGCGTGTTATTCCCTTAGCTATGCCTCTTGCTTTTTCCCCTCTTCCGCTTCCTTAGCCCCAGAGTGGGCTATATCCAGCGCTTTCTCGATCGCTTCAGGCGTGACGCCTTTGATATTGCCGCTCAAGACATTGATATTCGGCGCCATTTGCATGTTGTTTCCTCCTCCCTCACCCGGCAGCCCGGTCTGACCCTCCAAATAGGCCACAAGCTGACCGGCTGCCAGCAACGTGACCGCGACCTTCTGCTTGTCATCGGCGTCGGGCGGAATACGCACGGCAAGGGACTCTACGTAGGGATCGGCAGCCAGACGCGCCACACTGGTTTGCAGTCCCTGAAAACTCTGTACCGCCATCTCGCCGGAGCCCTCGTACAACTCCATATAGAGGCTCTTCTCTAGGTCCTCTTTCAGAGCGCGAGCCGGAGGAATGAGCCGGATCAACGCGCGAAGCGTGCTCTCAGTCTCGGACATTGGAAACTCTCCTCTCTCTATCGGTTTGTGCACGATGTCTTCTGTGGTGCGCAGCATCACTGCTCTCCTTGTGCTGGCAAGCAAAATGCTTGTAAGTCTTTTGTGCTGTCCGGTGCTGCCTACCCTCTGCATTCAATGTGCGGGAGGACAACCCGCTGGCGCGGGTTCGCTACCTCTCTCTGTTTGCAACTCCTAGCGCCTCCAAAACTGCCGTCTGTAAGAGCCGGTGCAGGTTCTGCCTCGCGTAGTGGAGGCGTGACTTTACCGTTCCGACATTTGTGCTCATCGCCGCCGCAATCTGCTCATAGGAGAAGTCTTCCTCGGCGTAGAGGATCATGGTCTGGCGTTGCAACTCCGGCAGTTGCTCGATAGCTTGTTGTACTTCCTGGAATAGCAACAGCGTCTGCACTGCTTCATCTGGCTGTGTCTGAGGGTCTTGCACCTGTAAGTATGATCGCTGGCGCTCGTCAGACATCACTTCCAGCGATACGAAAGTGTGGCGAAACCGACCCTTGCGCCGCAATTCGTCATAGCAGAGATTACGCACAATGCGAAAGAGAAACGGGCGCAAGTTCCATTCTGGATCGATCCGCTTAAGGTTCATGTAGAGCGCCAGAAACGTCTCCTGAACAATGTCGTCTTCCGCATCGCTCTGGCCCACGAGTCGCCGAACAAATCCGCGAACTGCCGGTTCTAGGGCTTCTTGCAAGGTGGCAAAGGCAGCACGGTCACCTGCACGCGCCTTCAAGAATTGGCATCGCTCGCTACACTCAGACACTCGTGCCTCCTTTCATATATGTATACGGAGAAATGGAGACAATTGTTCAGCTAATCCGACGTATTCGTTGGGAAATAGTGCCCTTACAGCAGGAGTCTTGATTGCTGTCTCTCGCTCGCTGTAAGGGGACTTGCCGCTTCTGAATTCTTAGCCGAGACTTCAGTTGCGACCCCATAGAATCGCGAGCTACGACACCTTCAGTATTTACGGAGTAGAAATGGACCGACCACCACACTGTGACGCTAATGGGATGGCGCTCTTCCAAAACTGAACCGGTACGACCACGTTCTTTAGAGCAATAGACTGGATTGCAGTCGACACGGTGTTGTGACATGCTTGGGACAATACCAGCCCTTGGCTACCTGGCCATGATTGCGGAGAATCGGGGCAGTCAATTTGAGGATAGGGAACGATGGATAGTTTTCGTGTTACGGCGGTCTCGTTGTGCAGTCAACCGGCTTCGCCGCAGGAGAATCTCGAGCATCATGCCGCCTGGATTGAGCGTGCCAAAGTTGAAAACCCCGATCTCATCTGCTTTCCAGAGCTTGGCCTGACCGGGTACTCCATTACTGGGGCCATTTGGGAAGCCTCCGAACCGGTGCCGGGGCCGTCAACGCAGGCGATCGTTGATCTGGCGCGAGAGCACGACGTCATGCTGGCCGTCGGCATCGCCGAAAACGACCGCGACATTGTGTATAACACCTATGTGATCGTCGGTCCGGATGGCTACATCGGCAAATCGCGCAAGATTCACATCCCGCCGGCTGAAGTGGGTTATTGGCGCGGCGGCGGCATTCCGCCGGTGATTGACATCGGCGTTGCCAAGGTCGGCGTGAACATCTGTTTTGACAATTGGCTGCCGGAGTCGAGCCGCATGGTGGCGTTGCAGGGGGCCGAGGTCATTCTCGCCCCGTACGTCTGGGCGGTGGGCGACTGGAGCGAGCCGCCGGACCACGCCAGCCGCAACCGCGCCTGGAAAGACTACGCCGGCCGCACCTTTCCCGCGCGCGCCATCGACAACGGCGTCTTTCTCGTCGCCATCAACGCCTGCGGGCCTTCTCGCTATGGCAGCACACCGAATTTCGGCAATCCCATGGTGATGATCTACAATCCGCTAGGCCAGTTGGTCACGGCGTCGCCGGACGACGCCGGCGATGAGGTGATGGTGACTGCCGACCTTGATAGGCAACTGCTCGCCGAACGCCGCTCGCAAGGCGTCTTCCATCCCCGCTTCCGCCGCCCGGAACTTTACGGCCTGCTGGCCGAAGGCGACATTGGACCGCAGGACCCGCAATGACCGGGGCGTACCTTTGCCCAGTGGCGTTTGCCGGCCCTGGGCGAAGACCTGCCCAGGATGAATACTTACGATGGTCGCCCTCCGGTAGCGCAGGTTTGTAACCTGCGTCCGTCGCCTGCCTGCAAAGCGTGCAGAAACGCCTCCTATGCCGGCAACGGCACAATGTCCCTGGGGAATTGAGCCCTGAGGTTCATGGCACCAAAGGTAGCGCGGGGGCCTATTCCCAGACAGAATGAATGGCATGGGGCGATTTCACCCACGTTGCTGTAACTGAAGACTACGGGCGCGAATAGATTGACCATCGGGCGGACGCAGGTTGCAAACCTGCGCTACCGGAAGTACGAGGCACTCCGCTACGCTATCTGTCGCCACGGCGGCTAATGCGCCAACCTCGAAGACAAGCCGCCGCGCTACCTTGCGTTCGACTGCTTTCCGGTAGGTGCAGGTTTGCAACTTGCACGCGGTCTCTTGGTTGCCTTTACCGGTCTACCGTAGCCTGCTCTAGCAACACACGCGCCGAGCAAGTGGGAGAAATGCCTCCGCGCTACTCATCCCGGGCCCCACCACTCTTAGCAGAAGGGCAAGGACTCCAAGCGCAGAGACGTCACGTGGCTTTGGCGGCTATGTCGCATTGCCGCTTGCTATACTAGAGTCCGGCAACTAGAAGCAGGACTTTTCACCATGAATCGCCCCGTCGGTATCGAGACTGAGTACGGCATGCTCTGCGCGAGCGACCCGCAAACGGTTGACTTTGCCTATGAGGCGGCGATGCTCGTGCGCAGCGCGCCGCTGGCCGGCTGCTTTCGTGGGTGGGACTACACGGCCGAGAACCCGCGCGTCGACCTGCGCGGCAAGCGGGTCAAACGTCTCGACCACGACCCGCACGACCTGCAAGGCAATACCGCCAAGAGCCGAAATCTTTCCAGGGAAGACCTGCTCGCCGATACCGTGCTCGCCAACGGCGCGCGTTTCTACAACGACCACAACCATCCCGAATACTGCACCGATGCGTGTCTCTCGCTTCAGGACCTCGTTGCCCAGGACAAAGCGGGTGAGCGCATTGTGTTGCGGGCGCAACAGGCACGCAATGCCGCCGTCGGGCAAGCCAAGCATGTGCAATTGGTAAAGAATAACTCCGACTATCACGGACGGAGCTACGGCTGCCACGAGAATTACCTGGTGAGCCGCGCCGTGCCGCTGAACTACGTGATTGCGGCTTTTATTCCCTTTTTCGTTACTCGTCAGATCTATGCCGGCGCGGGCAAAGCGGCGTTTGAGACGGCAACGAGCCGTGCCGGGGGCTTTCAGATCAGCCAGCGCGCCGACTTCTTTGAAACCGAGATTGGCATCAATACGACGACGCAGCGCCCGATCTTCAATACGCGGGACGAACCGCACGCGAATCCCCAGAAATACCGTCGTCTGCACGTGATCATCGGCGATGCCAATTGCTCCGAATACGCCACTGCGCTGCGAGTGGGGACCACCGCCTTGATGCTTGATCTCGTCGCGGAGCAGGCCGTGCCCCGCCTGCAACTGCGGCACCCTGTGCAGGCGCTGAAAATGGTTTCCCGCGATCTCGATGTGCAGCAGCCGCTTGATATGTCCGACGGCAGATCCATGCGCGCCCTCGACATCCAGCGCCACTATTGGGAAGCGGCGCAACGCTTCCGCAAACGCGACGAGGAGACCGATTGGGTGCTGGATGAATGGGGTACCGTGCTTGATCTGCTCGACTCCAATTTGACACGACTGCGCGACCGGCTGGACTGGGTAGCGAAACTCGCACTTTTCGCGCAGATCAGCGGCGACGACTCCATCAATTGGGACGATCCGGCAGTGCTGCGGCTCGATCTTGCGTACCACATGGTGGACCCTGCTGTGAGTCTCTACCACATGCTAGTTCGCGCCGGTAGGATGCAGCGGGTCGTAACAGATGCGGCCATTGACCGCGCGGAGACCACCGCGCCCGCAGGAACCCGCGCCACCGTGCGCGCGGCCTGCCTCGCCAAGTTCGCGCCACACATTACCGAAATGGAATGGGGCTCCGTGACGTTCCAGCACAATGGAACGCCCTTCTCGCTGAATCTTGCCGAACTGTCAGGGGCGACGGTAGAGCGGCAGCAACAACTGGTCGATGCGTGCCAGACCGTCGAGGAGCTCTACCAAGCAGTGCAAAAGGGAGGCGGCGCGTGACGTGGTATGCTGGGAGCAGACTGGAAGCAGGCAAGCGCACAGGTGAAGCGTTGATGCAGGCCACCCCAAACAGTCTCCGTTTGCTCGTAGCGGGTACCGAAGCGCCCACGGAGACGCCGACGGAAGCGCCGGATAAGACCGAGACCGACGACCTTGACGAAGAGATCAAGCGCATCATCCGCGAAGTGCCCGATCCCACGCCGCAACCCGGCGGACAGTAGCCAGCGGGCAATTTCACAGTGACCGGGGCGCGGGCGGTGCCGGACGCAGAGTGCTTCATTCGGCACGCCGCGAAGCCTAACGTGGGGTTGACCCAGCAGGAGGTCGGTGTGCGGACGCGGGCCAGGGGCGCTTGGATATAGTGCTGCGCAGTTTGCCGGCCCTGCGACGAGTCGCCGACGAGCCAAGCACACGCCGAGACACCCAATCCTCACGCAGTTCGTTACAGCGAGTCTACCGCCTCTGTTGGACCCGAGAATCTAGCGCCACCGGCGCGCGCCAAGACTCACTCCCATTTGGTATAGCAGCATGGAAGACGCACTGTTCGGCACTGAAATCGAATACGGTTGCGTGGGCAAAGTGCAGCCCGTACGGGCGGCCCTCCTGGTAAAGGACGCTATCTTTCGCGGGTGCCGCCATGGTCTCATCGACCCGCCTCCGCGCGAATGGGGCGAGGTGCCGGGCAACGGCGGCTTTCTCTTCAACGGCGGCCGTATGTACCTGGATCTCGGCCACCTTGAGCACGCCACCGCCGAATGCCGCACGCTTACCGACATTGTCGCCCACGAGCGTGCCGGCGAAACCATCATCAACCAGGCAGTGAAAGCCGCCGACCTCACGTCGCAAGCCTATTTTGTCAAGAATAACACCGACTACTTCGGCCATACTTTCGGCTACCACGAAAACTACTGTATCCGGCAGAGCCCCTACGACAGCAATCTGGTTGACGGCATGCTGCCGTTTCTCGTCACACGGCAAATTTACACGGGAGCCGGCTGCCTGTTGCCGCGCGGCGAGGATACACCGGCCGCATTTGCGCTCTCCCAGCGGGCCCAATTCGTGACGATAGACGTGAGTCACCGCGTGCGCTTTGGCGGCAGGCCGATTATCAATCTGCGGGATGAACCCCTGGCGGGGCGAGAATACCGCCGTTTGCACGTCATCGTCGGCGACGTCAATCGTTCGGAATATGCGACGGCGCTCAAGATCGGTACGACCGCCTTGGTAGCGCAATTGCTCGAGCAAGGCTGGAGCCCGCCGCTTGTGCTCGCCGACCCGGTGCGCGACCTGCGCCGCATTGCCGCTACTACGGGTGGTCGCTGGACCGTGGGCACGGCGGATGAACAGTATATCCCTGCCATCGACGTCCAGCGCAGCTATCTGCGCGAGGCGGCGCAGCGCTTCAGCGGCCGAGACGCGGATACGGAATGGACGCTGGAGAATTGGGAATGGGTGTTGGACGAACTTGAGCGGGACCCGGCAAAGCTCGACGGCTACCTGGATTGGGTGACGAAACACGAACAGATCAAGCGCTATGCCGGCACCGGCACGGCATGGACCGACCCGGACCTCATTAAGCTCGACCTCTCTTACCACCAGATCGACCCGTCGATCAGTCTCTTCGACGTGCTGGCCAAGCGGCACCGGAACCTCTACTGGGCGGAAGGCGACGCCGTCTACACGGCGGAGTCGCAAGCGCCGATAGATACGCGCGCCCACGGGCGCGGCGTGGTTTTGCGCTCACTGGCCGCCGCCGGCGCGGATACGGCCATACCCTGGCAAGACCTGCGCTCGAACCTGGAGAACCTCATGTGGGACCGCCGGTATTTCTTCCTCGCCTATGACTACGTAGACGACTGGCAGGACGTGGCCGCGAACAATAGCTGGGACGTAATTCCCTACGTGCTGGACTGGAAAGCCATCGCCGTGCACGGCCGGGTGCTGGAAATGCCTGATCCCTTTGACACGTACGACGATGAGGCGCAGCGCTTTGGGGAGAGCATTCCTGGAATCTTCGAGGAAGAGGCAGCAGACTGACCCCAGCGGTCGCTCTATGCCATTCGCTCCGCTTCCATTCGCTCCGATGCCGTGCCCGCTCCCACCGTTCGTGCTGAGCTTGTCGAAGTATGTACGGCTCAATAGAGGGCGGAGAGTTCCGACTCTTGAGAATGCGGTGCGGGGTCCTGCCCACCGCTGGCTCTGCTTCGGAGTTGACAAACGCGCCCGCGACCGGTGGTGCGAGGCAAACCAAGCCTCGGGTGCAGGTCGCGCACCTGTCCTGAGCCAGTCTGAGGACCCGCGCCAACCGGATGTCGCCCTGGCCGTGTAGCGCGGGGGCTTGTCCCCCGCTCCAATCTCTTGCCGGAAACCCACGGTTAAGCAGCACCAACCTAATCGCTGCAACCGGGTTGCCCAATTCTCTTCGTCAAATGGCGTAGGGCCACGGCATGCCGTGGCCCTACGTTCGTATACGTGTATGCTGCGGCGAATCGGCTACGATTTACTCCGCCATGTCGTGCCTGCAGGCGAATCTTCCAGGGCAATGCCCAATTCTGCCAGTTCGTCCCGCACCTTGTCCGCCAGCGCGAATTGCTTTTCCTTGCGCAAGTCGGCGCGCAGTTCCACGAGCAAGTCGATGAACCCGGCGGCGTCGCCATCGCCGGTCGCCATTTCGGCCTCCAACACTTCCTGCAGGTCGATGCCCAAGATGTCGGCCAAGGTCACCAACGTCTCTTGGGCGTCCTGCAAGGTGGCTGGCTGTGCTTCAGCCCCTAAGCGGTTGATCTCGCGCACGAGTTCGTAGAGCTGACCGAGTGCCCCGGCGGAGTTGAAGTCGCCATCCATGGCGCCGAAAAAGCCGGCTCTGGCCAGCGCGGCGGCTTGTGCCAGCGCGGCATCCGTTCGGTCACCGCCGCCAGACTGCACGCGCAAAGCGCCGGTCAGGCGCGCCATGCCGGCCCGAGCCTGTTCGAGGTTGTCCGGTGTGTAGGTGAGTGGCGAACGGTAGTGCACGGAGAGCAGGTAGAGCCGCAGCACGGGGCCGCTGAATTCTGCCAGGATGTCTTCGATGGTGATGAAGTTGCCGGTTGAATGCGCCATCTTCTGGCCGTTGATGGTCAGCAATCCGGCGTGCAGCCAGTATTTTGTGAAGGGGCTCTTGTCCGTGTACGCCTCGCTCTGGGCAATTTCGTTCTCGTGGTGGGGAAAGATAAGGTCTGCCCCGCCGCCGTGAATGTCGATCTGCTCGCCGAGGGTCTCGTAGATCATCGCGCTGCACTCGATGTGCCAACCGGGACGACCCTGGCCCCAGGGGCTCTGCCACCAGGGTTCGCCGGGCTTTGCCGGTTTCCACAGGGCAAAGTCGCGCGGGTCGCGCTTGCCCGGCTCATCGTCTACCCGCCCGGAAGCGCCCGCCTGGATGCCGCTCTCCTCCGTACGGGTGGAGAGTTCGCCGTATGGCGAAAAACCCGGTACTGAGAAGTAGACCCCTTCCTCGGCTGTGTACGCGGCCCCCCTTTCGATCAACCCCTCGATCATCGTGATGATCTGCGGCATGGTCTCGGTGACCTTGGGGTACTCGTGCGCCTGCAGGACGCCAAGATTGCCCATCACCGCATCGTAGGCATCCGTATATCTCTGCGCAACTTCCTCCGAGGAAACGCCCTCGCGCTCAGCCGCCTCGATGATCTTATCGTCAACGTCGGTAATATTCTGCACGTGCTGGACTTCATAGCCTTGGTACGTGAGATAACGCCTGACCACATCCATGGCCACATAGAGGCGCGCATGGCCGATGTGCGGCTCGCGCTTTGGCGTCATGCCGCAGACGTACATTTTGACGTGCTTGCCGTCGAGTGGCGTGAACGGCTCCCGCTGGCCGCCAAGCGTGTTGGATATGCTAAGCGTCACGGCATCGCTCCAGAGTCTCCTCGTGCTCTGCCGGCGCTCCGCCATTTTCGAAGCGCGCCAGCCGCGTCTCCAAGTCCACGACGCGTTTCTGCAAGGCGTAGAGCGCTTCCGCCATGGGATCTGGCTGCACCACGCGCGCGCTCTCGCCGGTGTGCGGGTCGCGCATGGCTACCACGTGACCCGGCACTCCCACCACGGTGGCATGAGGAGGCACGTCGTTCACCACGACGGCCCCGGCGCCGATGACACATTCTTCGCCAATGGTCACGGGTCCCAGGATCTTGGCTCCCGCTCCTACGATCACGTTGTCGCCCAAGGTGGGATGGCGTTTGCCCGTATGGAGCGTTTGCGCGCCCAGGGTTACGCCTTGGTACAGTGTTACGTCTTTGCCGATTTCCGCAGTCTCGCCGATTACGACGCCCATGCCGTGATCGATGAAGAGTCCGGGGCCGAGCTTTGCCCCGGGATGGATCTCGATGCCGGTGAGAAAGCGGGCGAAATGGGAGAGCACGCGCGGCACGACTGGAATGTCCGCCTGCCAGAGCGCGTGCGTAAGGCGATAGAACCAGATCGCGTGCACGCCCGGATAGGCCAAGACGATTTCAATTACGTTGCGTGCGGCGGGATCGCGTTCAAGCGTTACTCTTATATCCTGCCGCAGCGTGCGGAGAATGCTCATTAGGAAAACTTCCCTCGTTACAACACTGCGCATCAGTGATCAACGGATTGCGCTTCGCGGCCCGGTGGCCGCGCGCAATCACTCACAGCCCCTAGCGGGGCGGAATACACGCGCAGTCTTGCAGCGAGGTATCGTGCATGAGCAGTGCCACGGCGTGCGCCGCGATGCCGTGACCGGCGCCGATGGCGTCCAGTCCTTCGGTCGTGGTTGCTTTTATGCCTACATTCACTGTTTCTACCCCCAGCGAACGAGCAATGGTTGCTTGCATCTCAGGCATGAAGCTCGCGAGCCTGGGTGCTTGCGCCAAGACTGTACTGTCTACGTTGACGATACGCCACTGCCTTTCAGCCAGTAGCTTAAGCACTTTGTCTAACAATTGCAAGCTACTTACGTTCTTGTACTGCGGATCGTCTGCCGGAAACTGGCGCCCGATGTCGGGCAGACCCGCGGCGCCAAGCAGCGCGTCGATGATGGCGTGCACCAAGACGTCAGCATCGGAGTGTCCGGCGAGGCCTTGTTCATAGGGCACGCGCACGCCGCCAATGACCAGGGGACAACCGGGAGCGAGCCGGTGAACGTCGTAGCCGATTCCGATACGCAGCGCGGGGGACTTAGGCGATTGAGTAGCCGCCTCACTCTCCTCACGCGCCGCAGGCGGTGTTTCCGTCGGCGCTGCCTCCATTACGGGTCTCCATCACTTCGCTCCGCCCGCCACTGGGCAAATGCCAAGTCCGTTGGCGTGGTGATTTTCATGTTACCATAGTCCCCCGGCACCACATGGACCGGCGCGCCCATTGACTCCACCACCGCCGCATCGTCGGTAAACCTTTCCAAGTCTGCCTTCTGTGCGGCGTATGCGCGCTCTAGCAAGTCTCGCGCAAACACCTGCGGCGTCTGCACCGCCCGTAGTGTGTCGCGCGGCAGAGTCTCGCAGGCTCGGTCGTTCGTATCGACGCGCCGGATGGTGTCGGCGCAGGGTATGCCCGGAATCGCCGCGCCGTATTGTTGCGCCGCGGCCAGTGTGCGGTCGATGAGCTCCAGGGATACAAAGGGACGGGCGGCATCGTGCACGGCCACGTAGGCAGCCGGGTTGCCCGGCAGCGCTTGAAGTCCGTTGGCTACCGAATGGCTCCGGCTTGCGCCACCCGGGCAAATCGCGCTCACCTTCCGCCAACCCCGCTCGCGGGCAAGTTCTCGGCAAGCTGCAACGCGCTCATCTGCGACGACGAGGATTACTGCCCCGACGGATGCCGCTGTTTCGAAGACTTCCACGGTCGCGGCGATGACCGGCCGCCCGCCAAGCGGGGCGTAGAGCTTGTCGTGCCCCTGCATGCGGCGGCTGCGGCCGCCGCCGACGATGATTGCCGCCAGGCTAGGATCTGTCACAAGGGCAGTTCGCCTCCGCGTATCATCCTAAACCTATACCGTTCGTGGTGAGCCTGTCGAACCATGAACGAACGGCTATTTGACCCTTCGACAAGCTCAGGGCGCACGGATGACAGCACATGGGCGCACGGATGACAGCGCGTGGGCGAATGGATGGCAGTGCGAGACCGCGGCTTCATGAGCGCACACACTCTTGGTGCGTTTGCTCCTTTAGGCACTTGATCCAGTACCTTCTTTGCAACTCATCACCGGTGTGCGGCCGCTCCTTCCGGATCCTCACGGGAATGTACACGCGCATCTTCGTCGGCGCTAGCGCCGCTCTTTTGCGGCCTCTTGCCCAAGGCGAGACGAATAGCCTGCCGCACGCTTTCGGCGCGCGAAAGGTCGGGACTGAAATCGCCGAACGCGCCCAATGTGCTCGAGCGCGGCAAGAGCACACGGCCGTAGCCGCGCCGCACCGCCTCGCGTATGCGTTCTTCCAGCTTGAAGACACTGCGCAGTTCACCCGCGAGCCCTACTTCACTGATCGCAACCAGATCGCTCGGCAGCGCCACGTCGGCGACGCTCGACGCGATCGCGAGACAGACCGCGAGGTCAACTGCGGGTTCATCCAACTCCAGGCCGCCGACCACATTTACATAAACATCCTGATCGGCCAAGCGCAGTCCCGCGCGCTTGGTGAGCACCGCAATCAGCATGTGCAGGCGGCTTTGGTCGAAGCCGTTCGCCATGCGGCGCGGCACCGCGAGAGGGCTGTACGTCACCAGCGCTTGCACTTCCACGAGCAGCGGTCGCGAGCCCTCCAGCGGCACGGCAATGGCAGACCCCGGATTCGGCTCGCGCTCCGCCAGGAAGGCCGCCGAGGGATTTGAAACTTCGACGAGCCCCCGCTCCTGCATGGCGAAGATGCCCACTTCGTTTGTGGAGCCAAAGCGATTTTTGGTGGCTTTGAGTATGCGGTAGTTGTGGTGCTGGTCCCCGGCCAAGGCAAGCACTGTGTCCACCATGTGCTCCAGCGTCTTCGGACCGGCTACGTTGCCTTCCTTGGTCACGTGGCCGACGAGAAAGAGCGTGACACCCGTCTGCTTGGCGAGATTGACCAACTGAGAAGCGCACTCCCGTACCTGCCCGATACTGCCCGGCACCCCGGTGAGTTCCGCGCTTGACAGCGTTTGAATGGAATCGATGATGACAAGGCCGGGGCGCACCTGGGCGATGGCATCCAGTATGTCCTCCAGACCGATCTCCGCAAGCACGTAGAGTTCTTGGGGATCGAGGCCGAGCCGCGTCGCCCGCAGGCGAATCTGCGCCGCGCTCTCTTCTCCCGACACATAGAGCACCGGCCGGTCTGTGTGCGCCAAACCAAGCGCGAATTGAAGTAATAGTGTTGACTTACCGATGCCGGGGTCGCCGGATAGCAGCACTGCGCTTCCCGGTACCAGGCCGCCGCCCAGCACGCGGTGGAGTTCGCCGATAGGCACCGGCATGCGAATGAGGTCGCTGGGTGGGATGTCCTGCAGCTTCTGTGCTTGCGATGCGACGGCGGATGCACGGCGTCCCGACCGTGAAGTACCGGCGACGCTCTCGCGTTGCACGCTTTCAACCAGGCTGTTCCACGTCTGGCAGGAAGGGCATTGCCCGGCCCACTTTGGGGATTCGTAACTGCACTGCTGACATACGAATACGGTTTTGGTCTTGCTCACCGGTCGCCTCATTAGCCACCGCTCGGTCGCGGCCGCATAGTCCATGTGCGCTTGTTACAGGACCTACACACGTATTGTAGCGAAAGCAGCATTGTCGCTCCCAGGAGAGACCATTGTGTGACACTGAGTGCATACAGGAATGGGTTGGAATGGCGAGAATCCCCCCGTCACGCCAGACTTCTCCCCAGGGAAAGGGAGGATTTCTCACCTTCAGATGGTTCACAAAGGTCTCCCCCGGGAGAGGGAGTCCTATCGGCTGCCGTCACGAGATGCGTAATGTGTCGAATGACTACAATGCAAACGGCCCGGCAATTGCCGGGCCATTGGCAGTTTTCGTTTCAATGACAGCCGTGGGTCAAGTCTGCTCCACCAGCATCCGCAATTCCAGCCGCAGTTCTTCCCCGTCGCGGTCCACCGTGATGGTATCGCCGGCGTGGAATTTCTCTGCCAACAGACCTTCCGCCAGTTCGTTTTCGATCAAGTTTTGGATTACCCGGCGCAGCGGCCGGGCACCGTTATCGGGGTCGTAGCCTTGCTCCACGAGCAGTTCTTTCGCGTCGTCGGTGACTTCCAGCGCAATCTCCTGTTCGGTAAGTCGCGCCTGCACCTCGGCAAGCTGGATGTCAACGATGTTGATGATGTCCTCTTTCGACAGATGCCGGAAGACTACCACGCTATCCACGCGGTTGAGGAACTCGGGCCGGAACGTCTTCTTGATCTCCGCCATCACCCGTTCCCGCATCTCCTTATAGAACTGACCTTCCGTGCGGAGGTCTTCGGACTCCAACCTAAAGCCGACCGCGGCATCGCGTTTGATGAGGTGCGCGCCGACATTCGAGGTCATGATGAGGATGGTATTGCGGAAATCCACCGTGCGCCCTTTGCCGTCGGTAAGGCGCCCGTCTTCCATGATCTGGAGCAGCACGTTGAAGACGTCGGGGTGGGCCTTCTCGATTTCGTCCAAGAGCACCACGGAGTAGCTGCGCCGCCGCACCGCTTCGGTGAGTTGGCCGCCTTCTTCATAGCCTACGTACCCTGGCGGCGCGCCGACCAGGCGTGAGATGGTGTGCTTTTCCATGTATTCCGACATGTCGAGCCGCACCATGGCGTCGCTGCTGCCGAACATGAATTCGGCCAGCGCTCGGGCAAGGTAGGTCTTGCCGGAGCCGGTGGGGCCGACGAAGATGAATGAACCGATGGGCCGTTTGGGATCTTTGAGACCGGCGCGCGCCCGCCGCACGGCCTTGGAGACGTTGCTGATGGCCTCTTCCTGGCTCACTACTTTCTCGTGCAGGTTCTCTTCCATGTGAAGCAGCCGTTCCGACTCCTCCTGGGCGATGCGCGTTACCGGAATGCCCGTCCACATGGAGACCACCGTCGCCACGTCTTCTTTGGTGACTTCCGGCCATTTCTCTTCCGTATTCGGCCAGTCGGATTCGAGGTCTTCGATCTTCTTGCGCAGCTCCGCTTCCTTTTCGCCTAGTCCAACCGCCTCGTCGTATTGGCGGCTCTCGATGGCGTCTTCTTTATCGCGCACGATGCCGTCCAGGTCCTTAACGGCGTTGCGCAGTTTATTGGAGGTATTCGCCTGCTGAATGCGCACGCGCGAAGCCGCCTCGTCGATCAGGTCAATCGCCTTGTCCGGCAGGAAGCGGTCGGTCACGTAGCGGCCGGACATTTCCGCCGCCACTTTGACGGCTTCGTCGATGATGTGCACCTTATGGTGCTCTTCGTAGCGCTCCTTGACGCCTTGGAGCACGGCGATCGTCTCCTCGATGTCGAGTTCGCGTACGTGCACGGGCTGGAAGCGGCGCTCCAAGGCCGCGTCGCGCTCGATGTACTTGCGATACTCGTCCAGCGTGGTCGCGCCGATGCACTGCAGTTCGCCGCGCGCCAGTGCCGGCTTAAGAATGTTGGCCGCATCCACCGCGCCTTCCGCCGCGCCTGCGCCCACGAGTGTATGGAGTTCGTCGATGAAGAGCATGCAGTCGCCGGAGCCGCGGATCTCCTCGAGAATTTTCTTGAGGCGTTCTTCAAATTCGCCGCGATACTTGGTGCCGGCGACGAGAGCGCCGATGTCAAGGGTTAGCAGACGTTTCCCAAGTAAGGTCTCGGGCACGTCGCCCGTCACCACCCGCTGCGCCAACCCTTCCACGATTGCCGTCTTGCCGACGCCGGGTTCGCCGATGAGTGCCGGATTGTTCTTCGTGCGGCGGGAGAGGATTTGCACCACGCGCTCGATCTCTTGCTGGCGTCCGATGACGGGATCGAGTTTCTCGCTGCGTGCCGCGGCGGTGAGGTCAATGCCCATCTGGTCGATGAGGGGCGTGCGGGAAGAAGACTGGCGGCCGCTGCTTTCTTGCGTCATGCGCGAAGGCTGCTGGCTAACCGACTGGATGACTTTCTGCCGGACTTTCTCCAGGCTCACACCCAGGCTCTCCAGCACGCCGGCGGCTATGCCTTCACCTTCACGCACCAGCCCCAACAGCAGGTGTTCCGTACCGATGTAGTTATGGCCGAGACGACGTGCCTCTTCGGCGGCGAGTTCGATAACTTTCTTAGCCCGCGGAGTCAGGCTGATGTCACCCACGTTCACGCGCTCGCCGCGGCCGATGATGAACTCCACGGCGCTGCGCACTTTCGTAAGGTCTACGCCCATGTCGTAGAGCACCTTGGCGGCGATGCCCTCGCCTTCGCGCACGAGACCCAACAAGAGATGCTCGGTGCCGATGTAGTTATGGTTGAAGCGGCGCGCTTCTTCTTGCGCAAGCATGAGGACCCGCTTCGCTCGATCGGTATACTTATCGAACAAGGGACTCACGAGGCTTCTCCTTGGCTTACCGCTTGTCTAACCTGTTGCCGCACGCGTTGCACATCCACGCCGAGGCCCTGTAATTCACCTGCCGCAACCCCTTTGCCTTCGCGGGCAAGGCCGAGGAGCAAGTGCCCGGTGCCGATTTCGCTGTGCCCCAACCGGCGCGCCTCGTCTGCCGCAAGCCCAAACGCCTTCTGAGCACTCGGCGTCAGGCTCAATCTTGATCCTCTAGCTTGCTTCTCTTCTAGATAGTCTTGGCCTCGAGCCACAGTGAATTCAACCGCACTGCGTACTCTCGCCTGGCCCACTCCCAAGCCGGAGAGGACTTGCGCGCCCGTGCTCTTGCCGTCGCGCACGAGACCCAGGAGCATGTGTTCTGAACCGATGTAGCCGTGCCCCAGCAGGCGGGCTTCTTCAGCGGCATGCTCGATTACTTTCTTCCCCCGCTCTGTCAGGTTAATGTCGCCAACGACGCTTTGTTTGCCTCGTGTCGTGACGTTTTCCACACCGGCGCGCGCTTTGGCAATGTCAACATCCATGCTGGACAGGATTCTGGCCGCTACACACTTCTCTTCGCGCACCAAGCCGACCAACAGGTGTTCCGTCCCGATATAGTCATGGTTGAGCCTGCGAGATTCTTCATGCGCAAACATGAGCACCCGCTTTGCTCGTTCCGTATATCTATCGAACAGCGGACTCACGACAATTCTCCCTGGCTCTTATTGTCGCAGTCTTCTTTGCAGAAGTCCGCAAGGCCGCGCGCGTAGCGCTTCGTCACCCGGAGGCAGCAGCTAAAGGCCTGCCCTCCTGCCTCGGTGTCTCTCTAGTCTTCGCCGACCTCAGCATCCGGCGCCGGCCCAGTTTGCTCAAATTCCTCGTCCTCGGCTGAATCCTCTTCTTCCGCCTGCGTCAATAGATGCCCCAGCTTTTCCTCCAAGTCTATGGGAGAAAGCCGCATGCGATGGCGTTGCGGATCGGCGCTGAGCACGCGGAAGGTGAGTTCTTGCCCCTCATCCAGTAGGTCACGGCCTTCCGGAGTCATTTCGGAGTTGTGCGCCAGGCCCTCGATGCCGTCCTCGACGCGGACAAACGCTCCAAAGGGCGCAATCTTGATGATGATCCCGGGCACCTCAATGCCCACCGGATAGCGGGCTTCGATACCTTCCCATGGGTCTTTCTGCGTGCGTTTGATCGAGAGGCCGATTTTCTTGCTCTCGTGGTCCAGGCTGAGGACACAGACCTGCACCTTTTCGGCGACACTGAGTACCTCGCTCGGGTCTTCGACCCGGCTCCAGGAAATCTCCGATATGTGCACCAGTCCATCGGCGCCGCCCAGATCGACGAACGCGCCAAAGCTGCACAGGTTGCTCACGACGCCTTCGCGCGTTTGGCCTACTTCGAGTTCCTGGAGCAACTGCTCGCGCTGCTGCGCGCGCATCTCGCGCTCCGCGAGACGCTCTGAAAGGATCAGGCGGTTGCGGCGCCGGTCCACTTCGATGATTTTCAGCTTGAGCTCGCGCCCGATGAGCTCGGAAAGGCGTGCCAGGAGGTCTTCTTCACTCGCGTCGCGGTTCGGCGGCCGTTCCAGGGAGACGAGCTGGGAGCTCGGCACGAAGCCGCGCAGACCGATGTCGACGATGACGCCGCCTTTATTAGCGTCGATAACGGAAGTCTCCAGAATTTCGCCCTTGTGGTAGCGTTCTTCGATTTCCCGCCAGGCGCGCTCTGCCATGGCGCGTCGAATCGAGAGGAGCGCATGCCCCTCGGCAGTTTCCGGATTAACCACGTAGACCAGCACTTTTTCACCAACGCTCATGTCGAGCGCTTCATCCATGCGCGCAAGTTCCCTGCCGGAGACAATGCCTTCTGCCTTAAGGCCGATATCAACCATTATCTCGTCGTCGGCAGCTTGCACCACGATTCCCTCAACCACGTCGCCGCGCCGCACCGTGCGAATGGAGCTCTCGATCTCTCCCAGCAGAGATTCCATCGTCAGCGGTTCTTCAGTCGTCGGTGATTCTTGCACTGGTTACCTCTACACTTCTCACGATTTACTTTGTCAGGCAAAGCGGATCAAAGCCCACGTATTCACTGTGGTCTGGCATCATTATAGGCATTGTCAGACTGAAAAGTAAAGAACGGAGAGGGCTCCTATTCGTCTATTCAGCCATCTGGTATGCTGTGAATACACAGCCACTACCGAGGAGAACTGCGCATGTCGATGAAGATGCTGCGGCAAATGCAGCAAAAGATGACGAAGATCCAGGAAGAACTGGAAAAGGAGACCGTGGAGAGCACGGCGGGTGGTGGCGCGGTGAAGGTCGTGATGACCGGCCACCAGAAAGTGCATGCCATTGAGATTCTCCCAGACGTCTTGGAGTCAACGGTCACGCCGGAGGGTGAGGTTGACGAGGAAGGCGTTGCCATGCTGCAGGATCTCCTGGTCGCTGCTGTCAACGATGCCGTGGGCAAGTCGCAAGAACTTGCGGGCCGCCGCCTTTCGGCGGTCACGGGCGGCATGAACATTCCCGGCCTGACCTAAGTCTCACCGTTATCTCGAGCAAGGAGACAGCAGAGCGATGGCGCGGATGAGCCTGCCCGCACCCGTAGCGCGGCTCATCGAGGAGCTATCCCGGTTGCCCGGCATCGGACCGCGTACTGCGCAGCGTCTCGCTTTCTACCTCCTCCGCTCATCACCCGATCTGGCGCGCAATCTCTCTACTGCCCTGGTAAACCTGCGCGCCCACACGGTGTGGTGCTCCCTGTGCTTCAATCTGAGCGAGGCCGACCCCTGCCCCATTTGCCAGGATCCGGACCGCGACCGCAACCGAATCTGTGTCGTTGAGGAGCCGCTCGATCTGCTGGCAATCGAACGCACCGGTCTCTATGCGGGTCTTTATCATGTTCTCCACGGCTCGCTGTCCCCGCTGGAAGGCCGCAACGTGGAAGACGTCAAGATTGCCGAGCTGGTGGAACGGCTGCAGGCGCAACCGGTGGAGGAACTGATACTCGCGATGGATGCCGACCACGAGGGCGACACGACGGCGAGCTACGTGGCGCAGGTAACGGCAACGCACGCTTCCCGCATCACGCGGCTTGCGCGCGGGTTGCCCACCGGAGCGGACCTCGAATACGCCGACGAGAGCACCATCGCGAGTGCCTTGCAAGGCCGCCAGGATAGCGCCTAGACGATGCCGCGCCGCAATCCCGACCGCGTATGGGAACTTGTGCGCCGCTATCAGTCGCTTGCCGACCGCTGCCCTCAGTTCGAATTGTGCGAAATTGGCGTAGTGGAGCGCTTTGGCCTCCGCTTTCCCCTTCTCGCCGGCGTGGCAGGGCATGGCCCGCGTAAGGCCATCATCGTCGCCGGCACGCATGGCGACGAAATCGCGGGTCCTCTAGCTTTGCTGGAGTTCTGGGAAGCACAGGCAGACCATGCCTTCGTTGCGGATACGCGCATTCTCTTCCTGCCCCTCATCAATCCGTTTGGCTTTGCGCGCGGCATTCGCGGCAACGGCGTCGTAGACCTCAACCGCCACTTCGAGCGTCTCACGGCCCAACCGGAAAACGAGATCGTCCTGGGGTTTCTCGCGCGGCAACGGGCGGATCTGCTTGTTTCCCTGCACGAAGACGTTAGCTCCGGGTGCTTCTACATGTATGAGAGCGGCGTGCGCGACCGCGCGCTCTTTGCGCGTATCGTCGCCGATGATGTGGCCCTCTTAGATTCCATCGAGTCTCACGGCTATCCTGTGTGCGGAGGCGACCACGTGGACGGCAATTACAACCGCAGCGGCCTGGTGGTATCCAATCCCGGTTCGGTGCGTAGCAGCCGCTCCGGTGCTTTGGAACCGACCCTCTTGCGGCATAAGATCATCCGGCGCGTCGTGGGGTTCGAAACGCCGGGACGGCAACCCTTGGCTGATCGGATGCATCAACAGCAGATTGCGCTCCGGCACGTGCTTCGCACATTTCTCGTATAGGTGGCTCTTGGATCGCCTCCCCTGTAGGCAAGAGCACCCCCACTCGCATCGGGTAGACCCTTGTGAAACTGGGTTCGAAGGGTGTGGAGTAACACCCACTCCATGGTGTGAGGGTCGGGAAGCGGGGGACTGCTCGCTGCATCGGTCTCATGTGCTTTGCAGTGTCCCGACATAGCTGGCCAAGAATCGGTATGCACGCGGAGTGACCTCAGGAGATTCACCATCGTCCCCGCTTCAGTCGATACTTCGTAATCGAGTATGGGGCAGACTCCATCCCTCTCCTTTCAAGGAGACCCTTGCACAATTTGGTCCCTCCGAGGAATAGGCGTAACGCCCTCTCCCTAGGGAGAAAGGACTGCCTCGCTGCGGCGCAGGGGACCCAAGGGTCTCCAAATTAAACGCAGGCACATGTCCATCGCCGGCGCGTTGCCACAGAGACCTGTGCGCCGCTCGACCCGGTGACAGGGAGGGGTCTGTGGCGGCACTGTTGCCATTCGTTCCAGCCCGTTTTCGAGGGAGGAGCGAGCCGTTTCGCTCAGACTGGAACGAGTTGCACAAAGACCACATTAAAGCAAAATAGCGCCTCTGCAGGCGCTTAAGGGGCATTCTTACCGCGTGGTGTGTGGGCGCATACCTTCTGGAGGCGACGAGCGGAATCGAACCGCTGTATAAGGGTTTTGCAGACCCTCGCCTTACCACTTGGCTACGTCGCCGCATACCGCCGGGAGCATGTGCTCAGGCTACTTAGAGTATAGTCTTGGGAGCCCAAAGTGTCAAAAGCAAAATCATGCTATCCTGCCCCTGAGAGTAGCGCGTGCGGCTCTGCCAGGCGGTTGGCCAACGGACTGAAGCGGCTCCATTTCTCTTTCACTTGTAATACTGCGTCAAGGAGCGAGAATTGCACCTGGCAACCGGCTTGAATCGTACAAGGGACTGCTCTAAGGAGTAGGCGGCTACCGTGCAGAATTGGTACCAGCGGTTACAGTTCGACCGGCTCATCGTGTTGAGTGTAATTGCCACGGCTGGCGTGCTGCTCACGTCCCGGGCGACCATGCCGCTCTTGGCTGTCGCCGTTGTCGTGCTGCTCGGGGTTGTGATAGCGGCATCACGGCAGATCATTGGGGCCAGGCGTCAGGACTTCGCGTGGATGCTGGTGCCCCTCTTGCTTACGCTGGCGAGCGCGCTCTTCTGGCGCACCATACCCGATGATCGCGCGACGCTCATTGGGAGCGGCATATTCGGCATCCTGTTCTTCGTAGCGATTGTGGACTATCACCAGAGCCGCTTTGGCAGCGGCACGCGTTCTTACACGTGGCCTAACCAGGCCATCGCCTACCTTGCTCTGTACATGCTCTTTGTCACGCTCGATACGTGGAACCTCAATATCTTCCTCCATGCAGCGCTTGCCGCCTTCGCCGCCCACGCCGCAAGCGTCTCGGTGCTATTTCGCGAGGGATTGCCGGGAACTGCCTGGCAAACGTACAGCTTGCTGACAGCAGTAATCGTGGGCGAGATCACGTGGGCGTTGGACTACTGGCCGCTGCCGACGTTTCAGGAGGCGCTCGCCCTCCTGTTGCATGTTCACGTGATGCTTGGCGTGATGCGCGCGCATCACGCCGGCAAACTCGGTTTTGCGGTGGTGTTGGAATACGGCACTGTCGGCGCTATTGCCGTGGCGCTCCTGCTTTGGACAGAATTGAGCCCGTTGGGTTGAGGCGCGGCCGCATCTCGCCTACCGCGACACCGGCTGTATTGAAGACGTCCGCGGAGTGCAATTCGCGCAGCCGGTCGCGCTGGTTGGCGCTGATTACCTGCAGCTCGGCCAGCAGTTGCGGCACCAGGACCGGATGCGCGCGCGCACTGCCGTCCTCGATCCGGACGGCAATACCCCAGCCCTGGGAGAGCGCGCCCGCGCAGAAGAGTCCCTCCGCTCCGCTCTTGGACACGATGTTGTCACCCGCCACGCCCATGAGATTCGTTGTGAAGCCGCCGGTGCCGTCCACCATTTCAGGGTGCGCCCGCATGGCGCGTGAAATGTGCTGGATTGCGGCTTCCCGGACTGGGGAGACGGCGGCGGGCTTTGCCAGCACGGCGAAGGCGCGCGCAATGTGCCGGAGCGGAATGGCAAAGACCGGCGCGTTGCACCCATCTACGGCCACATAGACGTCCTCGGGTGTGAGACCGGCCATCTCGGCCAATACGCGGCGGAGGCGTGCTTGCGCCGGATGGCCCGGTGCAGTATACCCCTCTATCTGCCAGTCTTCGTGCCGGCAGAGGGAAAGCATGCTGGCGTGCTTGCCGGAACAGTTATTGTGAATCTTGCGGGGACTCTCGCTGGCCCGCACAAGCGCCGCCGCACTCGGGCCGTGGCCCGGCGCGTGGATGCCGCACGCGAGCGCCTCCTCGTCCAATCCGATCTTCCGCAAGATGCTCTGGACGGCAGCAACGTGAAACGGCTCCCCCGCATGCGATGCGCACATGACCGCGATCTCGCGATCGGTAAATCCGAAGTGCGCCGCGGCGCCGCTTTCCACCATCGCGAGCGCTTGGATCGGTTTCGCGGAGGAACGCAAGAACGTAACGCGCTCCGGCTCGCCGGCAGCGTAGAGGACGTTTCCGGTCGCGTCCACGACCGCGGCGTGGGCGCGATGTGCGCTTTCCACCAGAGTCCCACGGGTCACTTCGATCTGCAATGGTTCAGGCACGAATCGCTCCTAAGTCCTTTTCAGCACGTGCCAGCGTACCATAGAATGGCGGTAGCGTGGCTGCGGGCACATACGGCTGTATGTGGCGTGGCAACGATGCCGGACGGTATCCTGTGAGACCTTTAGATAGTGAAAAAGGGAAGGTTGCAACCATGGGACGTCTTAATATCGCATTGATCGGCGCGGGACGTCGGGGCGGAGGCGCCCACGCCCCGGTTATTGGCGCGCTGGACGACGTGTTTAATTTCGTTGCAGTATGCGACGCCACAGAGGAACGGGCGCAAGAGCTGGCGGCCCGCTATGGCTGCAAGGCCTATACGTCCGTGCGCGATCTCATCAAGCACGAGACGCTCGACATTGCCGACATCGTTGTGCCCGGCGACGCGCATCACGCCCTGAGCTGTTTCTTCTCGTCACACGGCGTCCACCAGATCGTCGAGACGCCTATCGCAGTCACACTGCCTCTGGCCGATCTCATGATCGAGACCGCGCAGCAGAATGGCGTGAAGCTTGAAGTGGCGGAGAACTATCACCGTCAGCCGCACATGCGCCTGCGGCAAGCTGTCATCGACTCTGGTGCTATCGGCACAGTCAGCCGCATCTATCGCATCTTCGAGGAGGGCGGATTCCACGGCATGAGCATTCTGCGCCTCTGGGCAGGCGCGGACCCCACGGGCATCATGGGCATATCGCATACCAGCCCGGTCGTTCCCATTATCGACCACAGGCTGCGGCACCATGCGGACGAACGGCTCTCCATTGGCATCATTGAATTTGCCAACGGCGTGGCAGCGCTGTCCGCCTATTCCAATGTCGTTCATGCGCGGTCGCTGGGTCGCGGCGCGTTTCACTTTTCGCAGATTGACGGTACGCACGGCGCTATTGTGGGCGATGAAGTCCACATTGTTGCCGCTGACGCCCTGCAGTCCGGCGCCCAGAGCACGCCGGTGCTGCCACGGCGGGTGACGATCGAGAGAAACGGGATAGAGATTCTCGAGCGTCTTGAAGTGCCCCTTACCGATCGGACCGTAATCTGGGAAAACCCCTTTAGCCGGTATCCCTTGACCGAGGACCAAGTGCAAGTGGCAGACGAATTGCTCAGCATTGCTGTGGCAGTGCGCGAGAATGCCGAGCCGGCCTACGGCGCGCCGGCCGCGCGGCTCGATCAGGAGATGGACATCGCGTCGCTGGAATCCGGGGAGAAGGACCGCACGACTATCTCCCTGCCTCTGCAGCAGCCTACCCAACACGAAGAGCGAATTCATGAGAGTTTCATGGAAAAATATGGCTGCGGGCCCACGGACATAGACCGGCTTGTGGACACATTCTTCTATCGCAACTGAGCCGCAAACCAGTCTCTTGGATGACAAGCAACACTATAATACCTTGGCCGGTACGAGAACCTAAGAACGCGAAAGGATTGCGCAATGAAACAGCCGGTAGTTATTTCGTGGGACGAAGCGCGCAAACGCGTGCACGAACGCGGCTTCTCCTTGCCGTTTGTGGGTGAGCAATCCGGCGCCGAGGTGCTTTACCTCCACCTCTCTTCGATCAACCCGGGCGAGGCGGCCCACGATCCCCACGAGCACGAGGGCGAAGAGATCATGTTTCTCATCTCCGGCAGCGGCATGGCGACGCTGGGCGAGGAAGAGCACCCCATGGAGGCAATGGCCGCGCTCTTCGCACCGGAAGGAACCCGCCACGGCCTGCGCAACAACGGCGAGTTCCCAATCACGTATCTGGTGATCCGCACAAGCGCATAGAGGCCGCGTCTTTCACGGTCCAGCTTTAGTCCCAACTGGTGGGGCTGCACAATGGTCACGTGGCGAATGGGTTGGGGTAGGGAGCGTTCTCGCACGCGCTCGCCTGTCCCTCGACGAGCCCACTGCGCGTTGTAGTGCGGCGAATTGAAGAGTTCTGTCTCGCTGAAAGATCTTGTATTGCTGGACCTACGCACTCCGCCCTCGTAGCGTTGCGTAGCATCCTTCCGCACTGCTCAGAAGAGCGCTAAAGGAGTCTTTGACAGACTCTTCGTATGGTTACCGGTCCTTGCGAATTCAGCCCGCATCCCCTTGCGCGAGTGAAGCTGCCGGTCACTTAAACCCCGTCCAAGGCAGGCACTTTCCAAGCAATAGGCGGTATTGGCAGCCTCCTCCTGCGGCGCCAAGGCGGTCCCAACTGCTTTGACCGCAGAATCAGCGGAATGCTATAGTGAATCTAGACGAAGGAAAGAAGGACATAGCTGGATGCCAAAGAGAACTTATCAACCGAAAGTGCGGCGCCGGTTGCGCAGGCACGGATTTCGTGCGCGCATGGCCACGCGAGCAGGGCGGCGGATCATAAAGCATAGACGAGACAAGAATCGCACGCGTCTCACTGTCTAAGCCTGCCCGACCTTCTTAATCCTTTCCGTTCAGGCGCGCATTTTGGGCGCGTCCCACCGTGGGAACACTTGAGCGAGAGCCGATGCGGCGCGGATCCAACGTAGGGGCTCTCCATGAGGATTGAACCAAACGGAGAAGATCAAGAAACAACGTGACTTTGCTGCCGTTCTGGCACACGGCAAAGCGTGGTCTGCGTCTGCGACGAAGTCGGCGTCTGCGACGAAGTCGGCGTCTGCGACGAAGTCGGCGTCTGCGACGAAGTCGGCGTCTGCGACCAAGTCGGCGTCTGCGACCAAGTCGACGCAGACTATCAGACTTATCGCCAGGCCCAATCGCCTCACGATCAGCCGCTGTGGTTTCATCACATCGAAACGTCTGGGCAAGGCGGTAACCCGAAACCGTGTCCGCAGGCGGCTGCGCGAGTCTGTGCGCTTCCACTATCCCCACCTACGGCCTGGCATGGACTTGGTTTTTATTGCTCGGCGGGGGGCGGTCAGAACCTCTTTTTGGGAACTAGATCGACACGTGTTCGCAGTGCTCAAGCAAGCGGACCTGTTGCCCGATAATTACAGACCGGAGCGGCCGTAAGGTACGGCGTCATGGCCTCGATAGAGGCGGGAACTGGGAGAGTGCTGAACGTGTCTGTTGGCAAGGCGGTTGCAATACGCCTCATTCAGGTGTATCGGCTGGCGATTTCACCGCTGCTGCCGCCGAGTTGCCGTTATGCGCCAACCTGCTCGGAGTATTGCTACGACGCAATTGTGGAGCACGGCTTGCTCCAGGGCGGCTGGCTCGGCATGAAGCGCATTGCGCGCTGCCACCCGTTCCATCCCGGCGGCGTCGATCCCGTACCGGAGATCGCTGGCGAAGATGGGGCGGGCCGCGGCCGTCCCAGGCACACGTAAGGGGCGATAAGATTCAGTGAGGCCGCGCAAGGCCCACGCGGAAGCGGCGAATTGCCCGTGAGCGATTCTTGGCGATTCTGCAGAATAACAGAAGCAATAGACCGCATTGATTTAGGAAGAGAAAACGGTCCCAGTGGGATTCTTTAGCACTCTTTGGAACGACATTCTCGTCGGTGGTTTGCAGAGCGGCCTGCTCGCACTCAACGATCTTACCGGCAGCTTCGGCATTGCCATCATCCTCTTCACCATTATCGTCCGCCTCGTGCTCTTTCCCCTCAGTGTCACTAGTCTCCGTTCGTCGCGCCGGATGCAGTTACTGTCGCCTCGCCTGAAGGAGTTGCAGCGGCAACACAAGGGCGACCGCCAAACCATGGCGCAGGCGCAGATGGATCTCTACAAGCAGCACGGCGTCAATCCGCTCATGGGGTGCTTGCCCCAACTTGCGCAGTTGCCGGTGCTCTTCGCGCTCTATTGGGCCATTATCGGCGTGACCAACGACGAAGTCACGAAAGCCGGCTTGGAGATGGCGTTCCTCTGGCTTGCCGACTTAGCCGTGCCGGACGTGTGGCTGCCGCCGGGCGTGGACCTGCCGTTCAAGCTGCCCGGCGCGTTGGCGCTCACCGCAGGCGCCACCCAGTGGGTCGTGCAACGCATGATGATGAACCGCATGACCAACGACCCGCAGCAGCAGATGATCCAGAACGTGATGCAGTTTATGCCCATCATGATCGTGTTCTTTGCGATGCAGTTTCCCGCGGGACTTGCCCTATACTGGGTGGTATCAAATATCTTCAGCATCGGCCAACAATGGGTCATCATGCGGGACAAGAGCCTGGAAAGACCGATAGCTGCCACGGCGGCCGCGCCCGCAGCCACCAAGACCGAGAATGGAGAGAAGACAAAACCGCCGCCCGCTGCGCCAGCTACCACAGAGAAGAAGCGTGAAAGGCAGCCGCAAGCGCCCGTGAAAACATCTGAAGAAGTGCAGGCGCGCCCCGGCGGACTCTTGGGTGGGTTATCATTTGGGGGCATGAAGCGAACGGCCATACCTGAGCTTACTGAGACGACTCTACAAGAACTCGGCCTGGATAACGCCGACGACCAGGGAAACGGCGCGCCAAAACCGGCGCCCAATTCTGGCAAATCAAGGTCGCGCAAGAGGGAGAAGAGAAAAGGTGGCGGAAAGCGTTGAAGCAACCGGCAAGACTGTTGAAGATGCGATACAAAACGCCCTCGCGGAACTCGGCGCCTCTCGCGATGCGGTGACAGTCCGGGTAATCAGTGCCGGCACCGGCGGTCTGTTTGGTATTGGCGGAGAGGAAACTCGTGTACTCGTGGAATTAAAGCCTGAAGGCGCTCCTGACGAAGCTGAAGAGGGCGAATCCGCGGAGGCATCTGCCACTCCCGAGCCGGCGCCGGAAGAACCGGACTTGCCGCTTGACCAGGAGCAGCTTAACGATGCAACGGAATTGCTCCGGGAGTTCTTTCACCATCTCGGCAGTTCGGTCGCCGTGGAGGTAACCGCCACCGACCCACTCCGGCTCAACGTTTCCGGTGAGGGCGCCGACGCCTTCGTCGGTAAGCGCGGAACCACGCTGCGCTCGATACAGTTTCTCTTCAACCTCATGTTGACGAAGCAACTCGGCGAGCACGATCTCGTGGTGGTTGATATAGACGGTTATCGCCAGCGCCGGGAAGAGCTGCTCACAGGCATGGCCCGCCGCCTGGCGGACCTCGTCCGCGAGAACGGCAAGGCGATCACGTTAGAGGCGATGCCGCCCCACGAACGGCGCATCATCCACCTCACCCTCGCTGAGGACGACGACGTTGCAACGCACTCCACGGGCACCGGCGACGAACGGCGCGTCGTAATCGAATTGCAGACGTCGGACGCCGAGGCGCAGGAGTAGGCGCTCGGCCGCCTTCGCAACCATAACGAGATCTCTGCACAAATCCGTCACTCCAAGTGGCCGAGACGAACGCGGGTATCGCCGGCGGCGAAACGGTGCAGACGCCCGTCGTTTGTGCGTAGACAGAGGTGGCCATTCCGGTCGAGATCCTCGGTGACACCACTATAAACTGTCCCGCTGACGGTAATGTCTACGCGCTTCCCAAGTAGGTATGAACCGGCGCGCCAGGCTTGCCACACCTCGTCCGGCGCCGCCAGCCACCGGTCGTACCACTGCTGCAATGAGCGGAGGCTTTCGATAAGGAGCGTTTCCCGCGAGACGTGCCGCCCCAATGCGTCTGAGACCGTGGCCGCCGGCTGGTCGAGGGAGAGGTCCGCCGCGGAGAAATTAACGTTCAGCCCCGCGCCGACCACCACGCCGTTTGCCGCCGTCTCGGCCAGCAACCCCCCAAGCTTCCTGCCATCGAGCACAAGGTCATTGGGCCACTTGATCGCGGCTCGCAGACCCGTAACGCGCCGTGTGGCTTCCTGCAGCGCCACCGCCAGCGGCCACAGCACGTGCATCCACTGGTCGCGTGCCAGTGCCGGCCGCAGGAGAACGGAGAAGAGCAGGCAGGTAGAGGGCGGCGCTTGCCAGGTGCGTCCCTGCCGGCCTCTTCCGGCGCTCTGGACGTCGGCTACGACAACCACACCGGGTTCCGCGGCTGCCCGTGCTAACTCGTGGCAGACTTCCATCGTCGAATCTACCTTCTCGCGGTGGATCACACTGCGGCCGATGTGCTGGTGCCGCACCGCCTGGGCTACTTCCCGCCAGCGGAGGGGTTCATACTCTTGTTTCATCGAATGGTTCGCTCACTGTAGAACTGCATAAGTTCGGTGCCACGCGGCCTCTACCGCAGGAATCCTTAGAGTAACCCGTTTTCCTCTGCGGGGAAGGCCAGGATTGGAATGGTAAGAGTATTAACGATAGTTTGTCGCGGTCATTCAAGCACCTCGGGACTCCCGCCCGGTATCAAGTACGGGGCAGGCTCATTCACCGAATTGACGGGTAAAGTTAAGATCTGCTCCTTGGGATTGGGTCGGCGCGAGGGGCAATCGACACCGCACTACCCCATGCTATAGTGAAACTCATGTTAGAACGCGGCGCTGTGTTCTCCAACCAATTCCACGCTCGCCAACGCTTCTCCCTGCGGCGCTGGCGCCTGCTCGGCGTAGTCGGCATGCTAGGCGTGCTCCTAGTGGCCTGGTTTCTGCCTCCCCTGTGGGCGCTGGTGGCATTGGGGGGAGTAGCCGGGACCTTGGCCGTCTTCGCCCATCCCGCCGTGGGTGTGGGCATGCTCCTCTTTACCGTGCCGTTTGGCAGCGTGCGTACCATCAGCTTGCCTGACAGCGTGGATATAACGATCAATGAGCCGCTCGTGGCGCTCATCGGTCTTTCCTGGCTCGCGGGCATGGTTGCGGGACGGTGGCGCGCGCCTGCGCTGCCTACGTTGACCATCCCCATAGTCATCGTGCTGATCCCCATGGTACTTTCCGCACTGGCGGCGGAGAGCCTGCTACTGAGCATCAAAGAGATCAGCAAGTGGTCTGAGTTGCTTGTCATCTACCTTGTCACCGCTACCACGGTGCGGAGCCGCCGCGTGCTGGCGGCATTGGTGGGAGTCCTAGTGTTGGCTGCGCTGGTGGAAGTTGGGATCGGTCTGCTGCAGGTCGCCTTGCGTATCGGACCGCCGCACTTTCTCGCCGGAGGCATCTTGATGCGGGCTCACGGCACATTTGGGCAACCCAATCCGTATGGCGGTTACTTGGCGCTCGTTTTGCCCATCGCCGTAGCCATCGCCTTGCTCGCGCCGCGGCCAAGCCTACGCTTGGTTGGCTGGGGCATCGCTCTGGCTATCGGATGCGGCATTTTGCTTAGTCTTTCACGGGGCGCTTGGCTTGGGACGCTGGCTGCACTGAGCCTGGTCTGGCTGCTCGAGAGCCAGCGCAATCGGCTGCGCGCCATTGCGCTCGCATACGCTGGCCTGACGGCTTCCTTGATTGTCCTCGTGTTGGGCGTGGTGCCGGAGGCCATACTCTCCCGGGTAACCGACCTGTACGTCTACGGTACACGCCTGCTGCAGGAGTTGCGCGCCGGGCCCAACCCCGATAATTGGGCCATCTTGGAGCGAGTCTCGCAATGGTACGCTGGCTGGCAAATGTTCGCCGAAAACCCCTATCTTGGCGTGGGTATCGGCAATTATCCCAAGGCCTATGCAGTGTACGCCCTGCCCGGTTGGCCTACCGGCGTGGGCCATGCCCACAACTACTACCTCAATCTGGCGGCCGAAGGCGGGTTGCTCACCTTCAGTGTGTTCTTGTTCTTCTTGGTAGTCGTGTGGCGTCTGGCCGTACGGGCCTCGCGGCGGTCGCCGGATGCCTGGGGACGTGTGCTGGCGCTGGGATTGATGGGTAGCGTGGCCGCTTTCTCCGCCCACAGCCTCGTGGACAGCCTCTTCGTACACAGTATAGGCATCCTGCTGGGGATACTCTTCGGGCTGCTCTCAGCTTTGGAAGCCATTGAACCGGGGCAGGAGAGTGCGCCAAACCCCTATGGGTCAGAGAGGGCGAGGCAGCCCTACGCGGATGGGGTTTCCGGCTAGAAGTATGCGCGCTTTCAATTGGCAAGATCGGTCGATCAAGACACCGGATGCCTGCCGACTGCGCGATCAGGCTAGGCTCTCCCCCAGCGCGCGGCGGCAAGTAAAGGTAGCCTGCGTCTAGTTCCGCAGTCGTTCCAGCGCCTCTTCGGCCTGTGCGCGCATTTCATCCGACGCAGGTATGGCGAGCACCCGGTTGTAGTCGTCAATGGCCTTCTGCTTCTCGCCCTGCTTCTCATAGATTTCGCCCCGCTGCAGCAGCGCCTGCGCCAAGCCGGGATCAACTTCTAATGCGCTGTCCAGGTCACGCAGCGCCTGCGTGTTGTTATCCTGGGCGGCGAGTATTGCCGCGCGTGTCACAAGGTAGCGCGGATCGCCCTGGCCGAGATCGATGGCGCGATTGGCGTCGTCGAGGGCCTGCGGGAGTTGGCCCATGGCACGGTGCACTTCAGCGCGGGCCGCGTACGGCTCCGGACGCTGCGGCGTGATGTTCACGGCCTGTTGCAGGTCCACCAAGGCGTCATCATACCGTTCCATATCCTGGAGGATGCCGGCCCGCGCGACGTAGGGCTCTGGTTGCTCGGGCGCGAGCTTGACCGCCTCGCTCAGGTCGGCGAACGCAGCCTCCAAATTGCCCTGGACCTGTTGGATCAAGCCGCGTACGTAAAAGGCCTCGGCATACTCAGGATTGATCTCGACTGCTTTCGTCAAATCGTCGATTGCGCCCAGGTAGTCATTGCGGGTCAGGCGGAGACTGGCGCGACGGAAATAGAGCTCCGGCTCGGTGGGCCGCAGTTGAATAGCGGTGCTAACGTCTGCCAGGGCCTCATCCAGGCGGTTCTGCGCATAGTAGATCGAAGCGCGCGCCAAGTACGCTTCCACGAAACTCGGGTCGAGTTCTATGAGCCGCGTGAGGTCATCCAGCGCTCCCTGCAGATTGCCGATGTTGAGGAAAATGCCCGCTCGGAAGAAGATGTGGCTGGCGTCGCTGGGATCACGTTCGATCGAGCGGTCCATATCCCGCAGCGCGCTGGCAATGTCGCCCAATTGCGCGTGTACGATCGCGCGCTGATGGAACACGTGGGAGTCATCGGGGTACCTATCAACGCCCTCGTTGTAAATGTCCATGGCCGATTCCAGATCGCCCTTTTGCAGGGCTTCCTGGCCTTGCGCCAAGAGCTCTTGGAGACCGGCCTCGTCGCCGGAAGAGATGAAGGGAAGGCTCGGCACGCAAGCGCTGAGAGTCAGCGTCAAGACCACACCTGCCAGAGCTAACTGCCACCAACGCCATACGCCCATGGGCATTCACACTCGCTTTCCGTATGCGGACTGCATTAATTTCATTCTAACACCCGCAAGGCGTCAGTGGGCTTGGTGCGGCTGTCGGCGGGCAGATTGCGCGTGCCCGGTAGTGGGGCTGGGCACGTGACTGATGGCGCATGCCGAGGCATTCGCTCGGGTGCCCGGAGTGGCCCTGTGCTCGGGATCCAGTGGTGCGTCGCGCCGCCTGCATGCGCGAGAATTCGCCGCCTTCGCCAGTAAAGAAGTCCGGCAGCACTGTATGTGTCTATGCAATGAGAAGATCCGTTCATCCTTCGACTAGCTCAGGACGAACGGATCAACATACGCGATTTACTAGGGATGGTTCAATTCTCATCCGCGTGAGAGCAGCACTCTCACGCCAAAGAGTACCGCCATTGCGGGCGCCGTGACACTTCCTAGAGCCTCAGCTAGCCGCTCACCGGATTGCGCAGCGTGCCGAGCCGCTCGATGGTGGCCTCTATCACGTCACCGTCTTTGAGTTCCACACCCGCTGCCTCGCCCACTCCCGCCGGGGTGCCGGTGGAGATGACATCCCCGGGCACCAGCGTGATGATGCGCGTGAGGTACTCAATCAACTCGAAGCAGTTGAAAATCATCTGGCCGGTATTGCCGCGCTGCCGCTCGATGCCGTTGACGCTCAGCGACATGGCGAGGTCATGGGGATCGGGAATCTCATCCGCGGTCGCGATATATGGTCCCATGGGACCGTGGGTGTCGAACCACTTGCCGTTGAGCCAGTCGAAGAAGTCGTCCATTTCGCGTTCTTCGCGCTCCCACGGCAAGTTCATTTCCCGTGACGAGATGTCGTTGAAGATCGTGTAGCCGGCGATGTAGTTGGGCGCGTCGGCGGCGGAAATGTCGCGGCCAGTCTTGCCGATGACGGCGGCAAGCTCCAATTCCCAGTCCACGTGGGACGACATCTCCCACAACCGCACCGGCTGGTTCTGCCCCACGAGCACCGAATTGGGCTTCCAGAAATAACGGGGCGTCTGGTGCGACTTTTCCGGCGGCTCGCCGCCGCCCTCGCGAATGTGATCGGCAAAGTTTCCCGCCAAGCAGATGACCTTGTCCGGACGCGGGATCGGCGGCAGGAGCTGCACGTCGCCGGCGGCATGGGCAAACGACGCGGCGCCGCCCTGCTCTTGCGCGAACGCCAAGACGCGGCGCGCTTGTCCTAAACCGACGTCGCCGAGTTCGAGCAGTGCCTTGACTTCGTTTGGCAACTTCGCGCCGGCCGCGCCAGCCTGTGCCGTGAAGGCATCGGCGGCTTCCTGCAGGTCGTAGACATGGTCTCCGTCCAGCAGACCCGCGCGCGGGCCGCTATCGTTTGCGTAGGTGACGAGTTTCATGTGTCTTCCCTTCTTCCTTCGTTGTAGCAGTTTCCATCTATACCATACAGAGGCAGGCCGTACCGTGCATGCAATTGAGTAGACCGACTGCCCACTAGGTATGGTTCATAGAACCTCTCTGCAATTGCAGTTCATTTGATTACTTCCAATTCAAGACGTATCCAGTTCGCCCTGGACAATCGAACCCAGTGGGGGTCTTGTGAAATCGCAACACAGTGTTATTTCGGGCTCTCTGGAACCGCTTGCCACAGATTGTACAAGCAACAACGTAGACTGGTCGGTGACCGCCTCTTATACTTGAGGCACTAGAAAAAGTGCGTCTCTTTGATGGGGGCGCGGGGATTGATCCCGTTGCAGGAAATTCGATTTCATATTGGGGAGTAAATGGTTGTTTTGTAACAGAGACGGACTCAATCCTATCGACCCGATATGATCGACTTCCCCCACCGTCTGCTCGGATGGCGTGGAGGAGGATTTTGCCGGCTCGCGTCTGCCGCAGAGAATATGGCTCTATCAGCCGGTGCCGTCCGTCATAACCCAAATCGACAAGAAGGCAGTTGATGCCAGCGAACCGAACAGGCTCTAGGAGGTTGCCCAAGCCTGACTTCCAGAATGTCTGAGGTGGTACCCACACTTCTTCGTCTTTTCCAATTGGTACGGGTTCAAGCTCATCACCTAGTTCCACGCCATTGAGCCAAGCAAAAATGCGCGGTACTTCTGACCAGAAACTCTCAAAGTGCGGTAGACTTCGCAACTGGTGCGCCAACATGCTTTCCCACTCACTTCTCAACTCCTCGAACATTGGCGAACTTTGTATGCTCTCAGCAGAAGGTATCGGCACTCCTTTTGTCTCACACTTCTCGCCGAGGACTTCGAGCACGAGGTTTGCATGCTGTCGAAAGTCGGAGCGGCGGAACAGGTTGACAATATCGTAAAGGTCCCGAGGACGAGATCGCTCGCCCATTGCACGTAGCTTTTCCGCAAAGACTTCCTCAAAGCTATAGCATCTAACATTTCCTGGAGCGGGCAAAGAATCGGGATAGTCGTGGCTAATTGGTCTCAAGACTGGCGGGCATACAACGACTTCATTTCCTGTAAGGTCGAACTTAACTCGAGCTGGACTGGACGCGTTGCGAGGACCAGCATAGTAGATTCGGAGCTCGACTGAGCTTCCGCTTGGTCGGGTCTTGTAGCTGGGCTCCTTTAGCGTGAAATCGATCCCCGATTCTTCGTTAACGCGGTCCAACACGCGTGAAATCGCCTCTAGAACCTCTTCCTTCTCAAACACACCATTCTCAAGCACCGTAAAGTCAAGGTCTTCTGAGAATCGGTAAGTTTCAATGTAGCACTTCTTAAGGCAAGTCCCTCCCTTAAAAACCCATGTAGACTGCAATTGTGGATCGGCACCAATTCCCCAGAGAACCCATCCAAGGACGTAGTCCTTTTCGACTACTTCTTCACGAAGTCCCCAACTACGTACTCGATCAATAACGTCAGCGCGAACTATCACCAAGCTACCCTCTCATCGGTAGAGAACCGAGGAGCATTAATTCGCAAGTTCCACCTAGCTACAATTCGCCCCTTCTGCGGTCCGCTGGGATCTAGTTGGCTTAGTCCTTTCGTGACTCTGTTGTGGCAAGCATCGAGAAAGTCCAAATCAGTGAGCCCCGATCGTTCCGCCAAGAAACCTAGGCGCTTGAACACTGTGCCCCGACCAAGCCTGTCTCCATAGTCTAAGAGCTTAGGTTGGTCAGCATATTCGCTGTCGAAGTAAGCCTGCAACACTTCGTAAGTGTGCAGGATCCCACCGGCAGCCCCAGGAACATCAAGGATGTCAATTATAGTGCGATGTGGGTCTGAGACATTTACGGCGAGACTCTGCCTCCAAACTCGTCGCGTCCCGAACATGGCGTTTTCGGGCACCGTGCGTATCAGGTATTCGGTGCCTTGCAAGAGCTGTCGGGTTGGCGTGACCTTCCTTCCAACGAAAACGTAGATGACATCAAAGATCTGGTCTGTAAGGCCCCAGTGTTCAACAGCACTCCATCCGCCTATGTAGCTTGGAGAGAAGATCGTCGCCGCCACAACCCAAGGGTCTTCTCGCCATTCTCTGGGTTCGGAAGCCTCAAGAGGCACACTGATGTACCAGCCCTTGCGAACTCGAGCAAGCCACCCACTGTCCGCAAGCCCAGCCAGTAAGCGGCGCGTGGTTTCGACTTCAATTCTCAAGACCTCCGCAGCCTGGCGAGCATTAAAGGGACCATTGAATGCCCGGTGTAGACTCATTAACTGCTTTCTGCGGCGACCACTCACGCCAGCAAATGGGCTTTTCTCGTAGTACACTGAGGTCCGATTATCGTCAATGGGATCGTTCATTTCTTCCTCTCAATGTAACAACCATTATATCAAGAGTCACTAACATCCGTTGGCGGACTAGATTCCTGACTTGTGATATAGGACTAATCGCAAGCCTCGAAGTTTGACCCCACCAAGAATCAGGTTTGGTGCCTAAGTCATGGCATGACAATCACATACTTCAGCAAGACATGGGTTGCCACGCCCATAAGACGGGCGACCCCCCTAATCCCTGCTTTGTACCCTCTCAGCCCGCCCAGTATACTGACAGGCAAGCTCATGAGCAGGCAGAACGAGGGTGAGGTGAAGAGATCGTGAATCCAATCCGCTGTGCCGTGCTTGGTACCGGGCATGCGCATGCCCTGGGCAAACTCAACGTGCTCCGCAATTTTCCCGAATGGGAGCTCGTCGGCGTCTGCGAACCTGACGATTCTTGGCGTGTTCAGCGGCAGCAGGAGGACGCCTGGCAGGGTCTCACGTGGCTGGAGGAAGCAGAAGTCCTCGACGACCCTACCATTCAGATGATTTGCGTTGAGAGCGAAGTGCCGCAGTTGCTGCCGCTGGGCGAGAAAGCCATTGCCGCCGGTAAGCACATCCACCTGGATAAACCGGCAGGCATTGACCTCCCCAGGTGGCGCGCATTGCTTGACAAAGCCGAGCAACAAGAACTCATTATCCAGATGGGGTACATGTTCCGCTACAATCCCGGCTTCAACCTGGTACGGCAGGCGGTGAGCGAGGGCTGGCTGGGTGACGTGCACTACGTGCGCGGCGGCATAAATTCCGCCAACGATCCCGCCAGCCGCGAGCGGCTCTCACACTATCCCGGCGGTATCATGCTGGAACTCGGTTGCCACTTGCTCGACATGATCACGCTCATCATGGGCCGGCCGGAGAAGGTCACGCCCTTCCTGCGCCGAGACGGGCGGTTTGACGTCAGTATGCAAGATAATACCGTTGCGGTGATGGAATACGGTCGGGCGGTCGGCATCATTGAGAGTTCGCTGCTGGAGCAGGGCTCGAAGGAGCGGCGGCATTTTGCCGTGTGCGGCAGCGAGGGCAGCATCGTGCTGACGCCTTTGGAGCCACCGGCGGGCCGCCTCTTCCTCAACGAGCCGCGCGGCGGCTATCAGGCCGGCTGGCAGGATGTGCCGTTCGCAAACATCCCGCGCTATGAGGATGACCTTATCGAACTCGCGGCTTGCATTCGCGGCGAGATGGAATTTCCCTACTCCAAGGAACACGACTTCATCACGCAGGAGACGGTGCTGCGGGCGTGTGGGGTGGTGGAGTAAACGGCAGAGCGAAATTATCCCTTTAGCGGCCAAGACCTATCTGACCGTGCCGCCATGAACCGCAGCTTACACGCAGCCCGTGCAGAATCCCGTTCGTACTGAGCGCTTCGACAGGCTCAGCACAGGCCCGTCGAAGTATATACGGGATTCTACCTGAGTTCGATATTCGTCCCATCCGCTCATAGAAGGAGTTTCCCGTGAACGACGCACCTGACATCCAAGTCGAGATTACGCCCTGGAAGTACGACGCCCAGTTTGTCTACTCCATGACCTACGACGAAGGCACCATTGATGCCATTTGCAACTCGTTTCCCATTCACGAGGAGCACGGCATTCCCGGGCACGTCTGCACCGTGAGCGGGCACCTGGGACAGCAACGCCTGGTGCGCGGAACCTCGATGCGCGAAGTTTTCTATATGAACCCGGAGCAACTGCGGTTTCTCATCAACAAAGGCTGGACCATTAGCAGCCACTCCCATACGCACGTGCCCACGGACCAGGACGGCATTGACCTTGACCTAGAGGTGCGCCTGAGCAAGTGGGAATTGGAGAAGGCTACCGGCGCGCCCGTGCGGCTCTTTGCGTATTGGGGCAACCTGCGCATTGCCGACAAGATCCTGCCCGTGGCGAAAGATGCCGGCTACCAGGGCATGCTCAGCATCGGCAACCCGTGGAATACGTCCGACTACGACGTGTGGGACATCATGCGCCACACCATTGGGCGCGATATGGAGCGCTGGCTTGAGGAGCCGACAGTCTCAATCTACCGCCATTCGCGCGACGCCTTCCTGAATGAGTTGACGCAAGAAAATACGCGCGGCAATTGGCTCGTTGACATCTCCCACATCGTGGTCGACCGCCTGCCCGCGGCTAACGGTCCCAGCCTGTGGAACCGCTGCATGACGCCCGCCATCCTGGACGCGCGCTTGCGCGAGGTGCGTGCGCTCTGGGGCAACGATCTCTGGGCGACGGTGCCGGAAGAGGTAGTGGAGTATACGCTCCTGCGCCGCGCTGCTACGGTGACAGTTACGGCTAGTGGTTCCGACCGCGCCATGTGCACGGTTAGCCTGAACGGACTTCGCGACGACGTCACCGCCAGCGAACTGACCTTCCGCGCTGAGACGCCGTGGCGCAACGCCACAGTCAACGGCGGCGCAGTTTCATCGCAAATGAAAGACGGCACGATAGTCTGGACGGCGGCGGTCGAGGATGGCACGGGGTTTGTGCTTGAAGCAACCTAGACCAGAGCGTCTTCATGGAATCCTAGAGTCTAGATGACGGGTCAAGTCTAAGCTTTAGCTAGATGCTTCAAGTGCCCCATCCAACAGAGACCACCTTCCTCGCGTGAGGTCTACTTGCCCCGTTCGCTTTAGACTTTGCTGGGCACTCCGGACCCGGTGCTTCCACTCTCGTCCAAACTTTACTCCGTTGATGACCCTATAGGTTCTGTCGTCGCACAGGTCAGGGTGAATTTCCTGGATCAATGGGTGAAGCTCCTCCGTTGATAGAGGGCCGTTGCGGAGGAGATAGAGTATTGTCCTTGAAAAGATGGCATTTGTAGTATCTCCAGGCTTGGCTCGAATTTGCCGTAGGAGCTCTTTAGTCTTGGCAAGTTGCTGCTGAAATTCAATTCGAAGGGCTTCCCGAGCAGACTTCTGGATGAGGTTGCGCTGTCCCTGAAGTTCCGTGGATATGCGCGCCAGCTCCCTTAGTTCTGAGACGGATACTCCCGAACCCAATGATGCGTAGTGCCTAACATCTAATGAGATCTTATGGACAATCCTCGGATCCTCAATCCAAATGCCGTACTCGTGGTTATTCCATAGTCCTCCGTTTGTTAGATTCGAGGAAGTAACAACTGCAATCTGGTTGTCCACCACATAAACTTTCGCATGAAGATTAGATAGGTGGGTCACTGCAGAATTGGGAACCTCGCGACAGAAATCCAAGATGGCTGCTGGATTCGTCAGCCCTTCAGCCAAGTTGGTAGGCGTGAAGCTTGTCAGCAGTTCTCCCCTCAGTCCATCGACAGGGGCAAGGCGCTCTGCCAATTCTCTAATAGGAGCACCAGAAATGAACGGTGAGACGATCAGCATCTCCCGTTTTGCTTTGCTTACTAATGAACGGAAAGTATCCGCCCACGGAGAACTAAGTAGGCGTACTGAATCCATAACAATTGTCGCTATCAGAGTGGCTACAGTTAATTCGGAAGCAACATTACAGAACCCTATGCCTGTAATGCGTGCCTCAGTGCATCAAACTCCCTGTCAAGCTGTTTTATTGGCCGCAATGAATTGACAACATCTCAAAATCATAAGTTGCTTGTTCCCAAAGCAACCCGTTAAGATAACGGAATTCTAAACGACGACTTTTGCGCTGAACGCCCGTTGCACTCTCGCCACAGCGTCCACGATCTGCTGCATGTCTTTCTCCTGCGCGAGCAGGACGCTCTGCGGCAGCCACACGCCTTCCTCGTGGGCGATGCGGTCCGTAACCGGCAGAGGACGGTCGAGAGGATCGTCAGTGCGCCCGAGCTTGTGCAGGATGTCCCTTACTGAATTCTTGACCGCGTTCTGTTCGTGGCAGGGCCAATCGTACCCGGGCGAGCAGGGAATGCCTTCTGCGCTGAGCGCCTGGATGAACGCGGCGCGGTCGAAACCGCCAAAAGCCGACCTATCGTAGCGCAGCATGTAGAGGTGGTGGGCGTGGCCGGTGACCGCCGCTGGGCGGTGTTGCGGGGTGATACCGGGAATCGCGGCCAGGTTGGTGTCCAGGTAGCGCGCGTTGGCTTCCCGGTTTGCCATCTGCTCGGGCACGCGGGTGAGCTGCGCCCGCAGCAGCGCGCCGTGAAATTCGCTCAGGCGGTAGTTCCAGCCCAGGCGCTCGTGCTGATACCAAGCTCCTTCTCGTAGTCGCCCCACGTTCATCACCGACCACGTCAGCTCGGCCAACTCCTGGTCGTTGGTGCAAATGGCGCCGCCTTCGCCGCAATTGAGATTCTTGCTCGACTGGAAGCTGAAGCTGCCGAGGTCGCCGACGCCCCCCACGCCCTGATCGCGCCAGGATGCGCCGTGGGCTTGCGCCGCATCTTCCAGCACGCGCAAGTTGTGTTTCTGCGCCACCGCCAGAATGCCGTCCATGTCGGGCGGCTGCCCGGCGATGTGCACCGGGATGATCGCCTTGGTACGCGGGGTGATGGCGGCCTCCACCGAAGCGGGGTCAAGTTCGAACGTGTCTGGATCAATGTCGGCAAATACCGGTATAGCGCCCAAGAACAGCGGCGCGGCGGGCGTGGCGACAAAGGTATAGGAGGGACAGATCACCTCGTCACCGTACTCCACGTCGAGCACCCGCAAGCCGAGCTCCAAGGCGCACGTGCCGTTGACGAGGGCAATACAATACTTGGTGCCTTGGAAAGCGGCAAACTCCTCTTCAAACTCAACAACCTGCGAGCCGGTGTTGCGTCCCCATACGCCGGAGCGCAAGGCCTCGAGCATCGCCTTTTCATCCACACCGTCCCAGACCGGCCAGGTGGGGAATGGCGTCGTACGTACCGGCGTACCACCGTCGCGGGCAAGCTTCTCAGTCATGCAGATTGCTCCCTCTTTACCAACAGCATATCTCTAGTCGGGTTGTTATCCGGCTCACGAGTAGGGGCACGATATATCGTGCCCCTACGGGTGCTTCTCACTCACGCATGAACAAGGTTCAGGAGTCGCGACCCTTCGTGCTTAAACTAAGGCCGTTTACTTGGGTCAAGTGCGTTCCCTTTCCCCGTAGCAGAGGGTGAGGAAAAAACTGCTGCCTCCCTGTAGATTATACGCCGTTCAGCGTACACCCATACCTTGCACAACTAGTGTGAATTCGCCGCGCGGCTGAATCTCGGCAAAATGCGTCAGCATCTCCGTGATTGTGCCGCGCAGCACCTCTTCGTGGACTTTCGTAAGCTCGCGCGCCACCACGATTTCGCGGTCGCCTAGGCACGCGAGGCAGGTTTCAAGATCTTCAACCAGCCGGTAGGGCGAGGCGTAGATCACAAGCGTGAGCGGCAGTTCTGCCATAGACTCGAGAAGCCTTCTCCGGCGGGATGGGCGGCCTGGCAAGAAGCCCAGGAAGCAGAACATGCTCCCCGGGAATCCGGCAATGGAGGTGGCAGCCGCGGCCGCGGTTGGCCCAGGCACCGGCACAACCGGAACTCCTTTTTCCACGGCGGCGGCAATGAGAGGTTGTCCCGGATCGGCAATGCCGGGCGTACCGGCGTCGGTGACGAGGGCCACGTTCTTGCCATCCTCCAGGTCGCGGAGGATGCGCTCCAGGCGGGCGGTGCCGCTGTGGGCGTGGAAGCTGGTGAGCGGCGTGTGGATATCCAGATGCGCGAGCAGCTTGCGCGTGTGGCGCGTGTCTTCAGCGGCGACCAAGTCCACCTCACGGAGAATGCGCACCGCTCGCAGGGTAATGTCTTCCAGGTTACCGATGGGTGTGGCAACCACGTAGAGGATTCCGCGCATTGCCTAAATCAAGCCTTCCCCAGGTACCCGCCATGCAGGCGAGATCATGCCGCTTTGGCGAAGATTCACCTTCACTCCTGTATCACGTACGGGGAATGCTCTTGCCATCTGCCTCGAGAGGAGACTCTCGCAAAACCCCTTCCCCATTGACGGGAGGAGGCCGGGATTGGGGTGAAAAGGGGTGATGTCACGCTTTTGTGAGCCATGTAAGCACCCTGGGTTCCGGCTTTCGCCGGAACGACGGAGTTATGCAAAGGTCTTCTCGAGGGAGAATGAACTCAACGCGGCCCAGTCAATTGAAAATCGCGGCATGCTTCTCAAGTCACTATAAATCCCAAACCCTGCAAGAAAGGCCACTTCACTTATCTCCCCCAGTCGCGGGGATAGCGGAAGTCCCGTTCGATAGTGCGCTGCGAGAGCTTGGCGATGATGGGCGGGCGGCGCTTGTACTGCATGGACTGCACCACGCGCGTTACGTCTTCTACGAACTGCCTCTCGAATCCCGCCGCGATCAACTCTTCGGGTCGATAGCGCTCGTCTACCAGCAAGTACAGCAGATGATCGACATCTTCATACGCGAACCCCAGTTCGCCCTCGTCGGACTGCCCCGGCCACAGATCTGCGCTGGGCGGTTTTTCTATGATTGGCTGCGGGATTCCCAGATGGCGCGAGAGTTGCCGCACCTGAGTCTTGTAAAGATCGCCGATCGGATTGACCGCGCTCGCCATATCGCCGTGGAGGGTGCTATAGCCTAAGAGCAACTCCGTCTTGTTGCTCGTGCCCAGCGGCAGGCTGTCGAATGCGACCGACTGGTCGTAGAGGACGATCATGCGCGCCCGCGCCATCACGTTGCCGCGCCGCTTTACGTCCATATCGGCAAACTCGGCGAAGTACGGGTCGACCAAGGGCGTAATGTCCAGGAGACTTGCTGAAATCCCCAATGCCTCCACTACAGCTTCGGCGTCACTCCGGCTGTCAGGGTTCGAGGCGCGGTAGGGCAACAGCAGCGCCAGCACGTTTTCCGGCCCCAATGCTCCCGCCGCCAGGTAGGCGGAGAGCGCCGAATCAATGCCGCCGGAGAGATTCAGTACCGCGCGCGTGAAGCCGAACTTGTGTACCTCGTTGCGAATGAAGCTGTACAGAATCTCCACGGTCAGCGGTAGGTTGAGGTCGAGCGCGGTGCGCGCTTTGGCGATCAGGTCTGTCTTGGCTTCAATCGTCATCCGTACCGCTCTTGGTAAATACGGCGCAGTTCACGATACGTCAGGTCCAGCCGTTCGTCCCGCAGCAACGGCAATAGCGACCGCTGGCGGCGCAAGGCGCCAGCGGAGATCTCCGCGGTCACCAATGTCTCCTCAAAGTCCGGCGCGCGGACCACCACGCTCCCGTCGGGCCCGACCACTTCCGATCCGCCCCAGAAGTTCACACCGTCTTCGTAGCCAACGCGATTGCAATACACCACGTAATTCGTGCACATGCGGGCGTAGAGGTTGTTGAGGTTGTGCCAGGTCTCCGCGCTGCGCAGGTCTTGCGATTCGCCGGACACGCCGCGTCCCGGGCCGCTGGAAATGCCGAGAATGAGGTCGGCGCCGTCGGCATGGACGATGCTTACCGCTGACGGGTGCCAGAAGTCCTCGCAGATCAGCGTGCCGCAGCGGCCGAAGCGCGTGTCATAGGCGCGCAGGTGCTCGCCCGCCGCCAGGTAGCGTCCTTCGTCGAACATGCCATAGGTGACTAGGTACACCTTGCGGTGGACGTGATGGACGCGCCCGGCCTCCAGGTACACGCCGCTATTGTAGAAGCGCCGGTCGGCAGACTCCTCCACCATGCCTATGAGAATACTCATGCGCCCGCTAGCGGTGATGAGTGGCTCCAGCCGCGGGTCATCCAAGCGGCACGCCGTCTCCGCAACCAGGTCTTCCAAGAAATAGCCGTGGAGGGAAAGCTCCGGAAACACCAGCAGGTCGACGCTTTTTGCTTCCGCCGCCGCGATGAAGTCCAGGTGCTTCTGAATGTTGCGCGCAACGTCGCCCAGGTGCGGGTTGATCTGCGCCAGGCCGATACGAAGTGACTGCAGCGGCGTATTTGTGCGATCGGGAAGCATTGGTGCCAGAGGGATCCTCCACAATGTTAGTCGTTAACTCATGCGGGAGTCGCACACGAAATTCATCATCATTGTAGCGAGACGCTAGGTGGGGGGCTAGTGCACAGGTGAAGGCGGGGCCCTTGAATCACCCAGGAGATGGTTTTGGCAATGGCCCGCACGAGCGCAAGTATGCAAGGCTGGGCGCAAAGTGTGTAAGATACAACTCATCGCAGACGCTAGGCGAGAGTGCAGAGTTTTGGCAGGAGGGCAAACAGCCCATGGCAACCACGTATCGGGTAGGCATCGTCGGTTTGGGGCGGGTAGCAAGCAGCATACAGGATGAAGTTGCCGGCTACGCGGGACGCATGCTGCTGCCGTATTCCCATACCCATGCCTACGCGGCCGTGCCGCAGACGCGGGTCTGCGCGGTCACTGACATCGACTCCCAGAAGACTGCGGCGTACGTAGCGCAATGGCAACCGGAATTCGGCGAAATCACCGCATACCAATCTTATGAAGAGATGCTGCAAAACGAAGAACTCGACATAGTAAGCGTTTGCACGCACGCGCCGCTCCATGCGCCGATCACGCAGGCGGCGGCCCAAGCTGGGGTCAAGGCCGTCTTCTGCGAGAAAGCCATGGCCACGAGTCTCGCGGAAGCCGACGCCATGATCGCCGCGTGCGACGAGCACAATGCCAAACTCGTGATCAACCACACCCGTCGCTGGGACCCCTATTACGAAACGGCGCTTGCGCTCATTCAGGACGGCCGCATCGGGAGTGTGCGCACCGTCTCGGCGCACTTTGCCGGCGTGCTGCTGCATACGGGCATTCATTGGCTGGACGGAATGCTCATGTTTAGCCAGAGCCCGGCTGCGTGGGTGGCGGGCGGTCTTGCCCCCGGCGCCGACGTTGCCGTGGATGCCGGCGGCACTGCCACCGTGGGATTTCACAACGGCGTGATGGGCTTCATTGACGGCCAGAGCGGCCCGGTGTTCGAGGTTGACGTCATCGGCACCGCCGGACGCCTGCGCCTCAGTAGCAGCGATGCGGAGTTCTTCACGTTCGATTCTGCCACCCGCACCATGGTCAAGCGGCCGTTTCCGCTGGTCGCGTATCCGCGCAGCGGCATGCAGGGCGCCGTTGCGGAAATCGTCCGCTGCATCGAGGATGACCGCCCCAGCCGCTCCGACGGACGTGTCGGGCGCGCGGCCCTCGAACTCGCGCTTGCGGTGTATGCGTCCCACGCCTCCAACGGCGTACGCGTGCCGTTGCCGCTGGCGGAACGTGACCGCGTGGTCCTTTCTCGCTGATGGTCCGCTGCGAAATCCTGGCTACAGCCTGTAGTCCCACTACTCCAGCGCCGCTAGAGTTCGGCGATGCGCAACAAGCGATTCCGCTATCATGATGCTATACGCCGCATCCGGGCGTTGATTGAGTCCACACACACGAGATAACCAGCGAAAACGATTGACTAAACTCCAAGGATTGTGGAAATGGTACGAACAGAGCAGAGCGCGGCACTATTCGCCGAGGCCGAGGCCTACGCGCCGGGCGGGGTGCATACGTCGATCCGCAACATAGAACCCCGGCTGGTATTCAACCGCGCCGAGGGCGCCCGCATCTGGGACGTTGACGGCAACGAGTATCTCGATTACCACGCTGCCTTTGGCCCGTTCATCTTGGGCCACGTCCATCCATTGGTGGTGCAGCGCGTCGAAGACGCGCTGTGGGAAACCGACCTCTATGGCGTCGGCGCCACGCCGCAGGAGATCGCGCTTGCCAAGAAGGTCGTCGAGCACGTGCCGTCCATCGAGCAAGTGCTCTTCACCAATGCCGGTTCCGAAGCGACGTTTCACGCGCTGCGCGTCGCCCGCGCACACACGGGACGTGAGAAGATCATCAAATTCCAGGGCTGCTACCACGGCTGGCACGACGCCGTGCTCCGCAATGTCATCAGCGCGCCGGAGTTAATTGGGAAGCGCGATCTGCTCTCGGCCGGCATGATGACAGAGACCGCCGACGCCACGCTCATTTGCACCTTCAACGATGCCGACGAGGTGGAGGACACGATACTGGCCAACGAGGGTGAGATTGCCGCTATCATCGTGGAACCCATACCGCACAATATCGGCTGCGTGCGCCCGTTGCCCGGCTTCCTGGAAGTGTTGCGGGAGTTGAGCGACGCCCACGGCATTGTGCTGATCTTTGACGAAGTGATCACGGGCTTTCGCCACGGACTGGGTGGCTATCAGAGCGTCGCGGGTGTCACGCCGGATGTCACGACGCTGGGCAAAGCCATTGCAAACGGCTTTCCGCTAGCGGCCGTTGGCGGCAAGCGGGAGATCATGACGCGCTTCAATACCGCCCCCGGCGGCGATACGTTCTTTGCCGGAACCTACAACGGCCACGCCGTCGGCACCGCAGCCGCCCTTGCCACTATCGAGATCATGGAGACGCAGGACGTGCATAAGGAAGTCTTCCGCCTGGGCGAGCGGATACGCACGGGCCTGACCGAAGTCATGGACAGTGCCGGCATTCCCGCCAACGTGGAGGGGTTTGGCTCCGTGTTCGTCACGTATTTCATGGATGCCCCCGCGCGCAACTTCACCGACCTCTTACAGAACGACGCCGAATTCTTCGTGCGCTACCGGCAGGAGTGCGTCAAGCGCGGCGTCTTCAAACTGCCGATGAATATCAAGCGCAACCACGTCAGCTTTGCGCACACGGACGCGGACATCGACCGGACCTTGCAAGTGGCGGAGGATGCGGTCCATACGCTGCTGCGCCAGGGCGTGCGGCCTGAGCCCGGCCAAGTGCTGGCAGCCACGTAAGGTGTTCGCGCTCGCGGGTCACACTTTCTGGGCAACGTGAATGGTTTCGTTGGGATACGTCATCTTCTTCCCAACATGCGCTACGTCTTTTTCAAACGGCTTAGTTTCACTCACCGTGGTGACCTACCGAAATCCTATGCGACAAGTCGACTGCGCACGTGGCTAGTGCCATGAGAGTCATTAAGCATTGGCATCCTAGAGGAGAATCACCGTGCCGAACACGTCTGAGATCTACACACCAAAACCAATCACCGATATTGCGAGCAAGCTCGACCTGGAGTCCGGCGAGTTCAGCAGCTATGGCCCGCTCATGGGCAAGATCCGCACCCAGGTATTGGACCGGCTTGCAGACAAACCGGACGGCAAGCTGATCCTCGTCACTGCCATCTCACCCACCTCGGCCGGCGAGGGCAAGACCACGGTCACCGTCGGCCTGGCACAAACGCTCTTCAATATGGGATTGAACGCCCTCTCATGCACGCGTGAGCCTTCGTTGGGCCCGGTATTTGGCATCAAGGGCGGCGCCACCGGCGGTGGCAAGGCAACACTGGAACCGTCGCTGGAGATCAATCTTCACTTCACCGGCGACTTTCACGCCATCACCTCTGCGCACAATCTGCTTGCCGCGATGCTCGATAATCATCTCCATCAGGGCAATGCCCTCGGCATCGATCCCCGGCGCGTGACCTGGCGGCGGACCATAGACATGAACGACCGCGCTTTGCGCAATGTCGTCCTCGGTCTCGGCGGCAGATCGGAGGGCGTGCCCAGGGAGAGCGGCTTCGACATCACCCCCGCGTCCGAGATTATGGCGATTCTTTGCCTTTCCAGCGATCTCGCCGATCTGAAGGAGCGCTTGGGCCGCATTGTCGTCGGCGAGACGTTCGAGCGTAAACCGGTAACGGCAGCCGACCTCAATGCCCACACCGCCATGACGATCCTGCTGCGCGAGGCAATTCATCCAAATCTCGTGCAGAATATGGCCGGCGGTCCGGCCATCGTTCACGGCGGGCCGTTCGGCAACATCGCCCACGGCTGCAATTCCATTATCGCCACCCGTGTCGGCTTGAAGCTTGCCGACTACGTGGTGACGGAGGCGGGCTTCGGCACGGACCTCGGCGCGGAGAAGTTCTTCAACATCAAGTGCCGTCGCGCCGGTCTCAGACCCGACGCCGTTGTGCTCGTTGCCACCGTGCGCGCGCTCAAACTCCACGGCGGCGTGCGTCCCGCCGACTTGGAGGTGGAAGACACCGCCGCTCTCGAAGCCGGTCTCGCCAACCTGCAGAAGCACATCGAGAACATCAAGAAATTTGGTCTGGACGTGGTGGTCGCGCTCAATCGCTTCCCCTCCGATACGGCCAACGACATGCGCACGGTCGCGGAGTTCTGTCGGGCGGAAGGCGTGCCGGTAGCGGAAACGGACGTTTTTGCCGGGGGCATAGCCGGCGGCAGGGCACTGGCGGAAGCTGTACTGGGTCTGCTCGAGACGGAGCGGGAAGACAGATTCGCTTTGCTCTATCCCGACGACATGCCACTGAAAGACAAGATTGCCACGGTCGCCCGCGAGATTTACGGCGCAGCGCGAGTGAGCTACGCGCCGGCGGCTAACCGTGTTCTGCGGCAGCTTCAGCGCAGCGAGCACAAGACTCTTCCCATCTGCATGGCGAAGACCCAGTCGTCGTTCTCGGACAATCCTCGCCTGCTCGGGAGGCCCAGGGGCTTTAGCATCACGGTACGGCAGGTGAAGCTCTCCGCCGGCGCGGGTTTCATTGTGCCCCTAACCGGCGACATCATGACGCTGCCCGGTCTACCGGCAGTGCCTGCCGCGGACGGCATGACCATAGATGATGCAGGCAACGTCGGCGGGCTCAGCTAGATCAACGCTGGCAGAGCGCGCGGAATGCGGCGCGCTACGCCTGACGGGCGGTCAGCGTCGTGGACTGCGTCTCAGGAGACGCGGCAGGAGCATTGCCAGCGCCAGCAGCCAGCCAACCAGACTTACGACGACGCCAATCTGGAACCACCGCGGTTGGTATGTAAAGACGACCGTATGTTCGCCTGAGGAGAGCAGCACGCCGCGCAACGCGATGTTCACGCGATGGATTTCCCGAGGGCTGCCGTTGACGGTCGCCGTCCAGCCGGGGAAATACGAGTCGGATAACACGAGCAATCCGGGTTGCGACGTGGTGGCTTGGATCTCAACCCGTCGCGGGGACTCGGATACTATCGTCGCGGTCACCGGTTCGCCGGTGCCGCCGACAAGCTCCGGAATCGGTCGATCCACAAGGGCCTGCCTTGCCACTTCGATAGTTCGCAGCCGCATGGGATCTTCATCTACTACGGTTTCGAAGACCACAAACGTCCTTGGCAAGAGTTCCCGGTTCTCAAAGAGCCACGGGCCATCCTGACGCGCCTGGCCGATCAACTCCCACCCGGGGCGCGGTTCGTTTTGCTCGTGATCGGCAACCAGATAACGGACGTTGAGCAAGCCCCATAGCCTTGCATCCAGTTGCAGGTCCTCCACGTGCGACAGACTCATGTGCGGCGGTATATTCGGGTCATTCAGCAACGCGCCGCGGAGGACGGCATAGTCCTCACTCGGCAGCATGCCGCCATCGTGTCCGTCCGCATTGGCCATGGCCAAGGGGAGATTGACATTTGGGCGGAATTCCTCGCTGTACTTGCCGTAGGTGAGAGCACGCCCCGCCCACGCATCGGAAAGTGAGTCCGAGAGCTCTGCGCGGCGTTCCTCTTCAGTCTCCAGAGGGAAGCGTTCAGCCGCGATGCTGATATAGCGGGCATCGGTCCAGTGTTGTGAGAGTTGCTGCGTTGTCACTGATTGCTCGTAGATCTCTACGGGGAACGACTGATTGAACTCCAACGGACGCGAGGCAAAAAAGAGCTCAACCACTACTACCGCGCCGACCAGGATGTAGGCGAGCATGTTCGCCAAACCGTGGTGGAGTACCAACAGGATGGTAGTGTACGTAACCACGGCAACGATTGCCCAGAATACGATCACTTGGGGATCCGGCAATGACTGTTGGCCGCCTATGAGGTACAAGCGACCGACGAAGGCAATAAACAGCAGCGAAGCAAGGACCGTGCCCGTGAGCAGCACCAAAGAGAGCCGCCGCCGTTCCTCCGGTCGCAGGTCGTCCCGGAGCCGGTCCGCGCCATACGCTGCCAGCGTCGCAATACAGAAGCTGACCAGGAAGAGCCAGCGCGCCGGAGCACGAAAGAGCGAAAAGCCCGGCAATGCCGTATGGAGGAGTTCGAACAGTGGTGTAGCCGTACCCAAAGCCAAGACAAGGGAAATAGAAGCGAGAACAAGAAAGAATGGTATCCAGCGCTCCCGCGTAATTTGCATCAGGCCAAAGAACGCAAGGATTGCGCCGGCCACACCAATGTAGCCAATGGCTTCCAGACCGGGCTGGGCCCAGTAGCGGGGCAGGAGCGATAGCAGCACCTCATCCCAATTGACCGCCGTGGCCGCAGATTCTACCAGCGTCAGGCCGCCGCGCCGGTAGGAGTGGCCCACCGCTTCCAATGTTGGCAAGAGTTGGGCCGCGCTCAGTATGCCCCCGATGATAACGAAGAAGACGGGAACAACCAGCGGCCACCAACGTGACGACTGCCCGTTCGGTGAGAAGAGCGCCGCGTAAGCGCAGAAAAGACCCACCACGATGATAGTGTAGTAGAACTCTTGCGTATGTCCGGCAGTAAAGCTAAAGGCGGTCGCGATACCTCCTACCAGCAACCACGTGGGTGACGGCGGCATGCTGGCGCGCTTGGCACAGAGTAAGAGCCAAGGGAGCCAGACCGCCGTGTGCAATTGATTGATTTGTCCGACGTGCGACAGCATGAACCCGCCCAGACCGAAACACAGGCTGCCAAACCAGGCGGCAAAGACGGTGGTTCCCAGCCCATAACGCAAGAATAAGTACATGCCGGCGAGCGCCCACCAGACATGGAGCAAAACACTCCACGTCAGCGCCGCGGGAAATGAGAAGAGTACGAAGAGAGCGTCCGGTGGGTAGAGGATGCCGGCCTGTATGTTCGCGAGCAGAGGGGTGCCCAGGTACAGGAGAGGGTTCCACAGGGGAATCTCACCCTGACTAATCAACTCGCGAATGTAGGCCTTGTATGGGTAGAAGAACGTGACCAAGTCCGCGCTGCCGATGACGCCCTGCCCGAGAACGGACTTCCAGAAAAAGGCGAGCGCCAGGAGCAAGAAGCTGCCCAAGGCGACAAAGTCGATGAGAAATGGTTGTCGTTGTTCTACAGTCATATTCTTTCAAGAGAGGGCGGTCGCGGGCGGGCGATAGCGTTGCAGACAGCCGAGAGTTCGCAAGAGCTTGCTTTCAATACGAATCAGGAGTCTACGAGGAGCGCCGTCCATAGCGCTGCGAGTCTGCCGCATAGACCCAATGTGTTGAGACTGCTATCCTGCGCGCCCAAGCCTATCCCGCTAGGTTTCCGCACCATTTGCCGGCCCCTTCACGTGGGAACGACCGGCTGAACAACAATAGTAGCCTACTGCGAAGTACCGCACCGCAATCTCAGACAAGGTGGCGCAGTACCTTCAGTCTAGACATTACTACAGAGCATGGCATGGGGTCACCACGCCGCTTCATACACGGCCAGGATTTCATCGGGACCAAAACTGCGTACGTTGTTTTCCAGGAGGCGGCGGACCTTGCCGGCTTCTGCCGCCAGCGCGGGTAACGTAGCCTTTTGCACGCCATAGTCGGCGAGCCGTGCCGGCGTTTGGAGGCTTTGCAGCAACGTGTGCACCTCTTGCAGCACGCGGTTGGACCGCGCTTGGTCGCTGTGCACGGTATTCTCGTCACAGAGCGCGGCGTAGGACTCCGGGCAACCGGTCATGTTTCGTTGCAGGACGTGCGGCAATAGGATGGCGTTAGCGATGCCGTGGGGCACACGGATGCGGCCGCCGAGGGGGTAAGCGAGAGCGTGTATGGCGCCGGCCCCGGCGTTGGCCACCGCAATACCGGCATACAAGGCTGCCCGTGCCATCTTGCTGCGCGCTTCCAAGTCCTTACCATCAGCCAGGACGCAGGGAAGCCACGCCATGATGAGCTGGTACGCTTCGCGAGAATAGATGCGGCTCATTGGGCTCGCCCGTCGCGCCGCAAAAGACTCAATCGCATGCGTGAGCGCGTCCAATCCACTGGCAATGGTGATCCCTTTCGGTAGGCTGCGCGTAAACGTAGGATCGACGAGGGACACGACCGGATGAGCGTAGCGCCCCACGAGGCGGCACTTGCGCCCTTGAAACGCCACGATAGCTCCCGCCGTCGCCTCCGCGCCGGAGCCTGCCGTGGTGGGCAGGAGAAAGAGCGGCAGTCCTGGGTCGAGCCTCTCGTTTTCCCGATCGAGAAATCTCTCCAGATTTTCCGAACAGGAAGCAAACCCCGCTACAATCTTTGCGCTATCAAGTACACTCCCGCCGCCTAGTCCCACGATGGCTGCGGCGCGCGCGCTCGCGGCGAATGACCGGCAGCGCTCAACATCGTCGAGATGGGGTTCCGGCGGAATGTCCTGATAGCAAACAACGTCACTCCCGGCGGCAGTTAAGGCGTTTTCGACGGTCGCTGCCACACCAGCGGCGACAAGGCCGGGATCAGTGATCAGCAGAATGCGCTCGGTCGAGCGGGCGCGCGCGAGCGCGGGGAGTTGGCGATAGACTTCCGGTCCAAAGTGAATTTCCTGCGGAATCCGAAAGGAGAATACCTGAGACACACGAGAATCCCCTTGGTAGCGCACTCCAGTCCGGACGGACTGTGCTCAACATTGTAGCACAGTGTGCGGGCAGCAAGCGGCGCAGGCAAGAAATGTCATCCCACGAGACGCATGATGTCGCGGTACGTAATCAGCACGATGAGGGTGAGCAAGATGACTATGCCCGCAAAATTGATGGCGGCCTCGCGCTTGGGATTAATCGGTCGGCCGCGCACCATTTCTATCACCGTGAACACAAACCGCGCGCCGTCGAGGCCGGGAAAGGGCAGCAGGTTGATGATGGCCAGATTGATGCTCAAGAAGCCCGTAAACGTGAGCAGTTGGGAGATGCCGGAACGCGCCACTTGACCGGTCAGCGAGGCAATGCCCACCGGGCCCAGAATGTCTCCCTCCTCGGTGCCCTGGATCAGACTGGCAACGCCCAAGCCTATGATGGCGAACATCTCGCCCGTACGCAGAATACCGCGCCATGCCGCTTCCCAGGGCCAGTAGCGCTTGATCGTGTGCTCTGGCAGTAAGACGACGCCGACGGCCAACCGCTCGATCTGCGGATTGTACTCGGGTGTCACCTCTATCGTCTGCCGACTGCCCTCTCGTTCGATGGACAGGCGAATTGGCTTGCCTTCCTGGGTGTTGCCGATTTGCTCCCGCAGTAGCGTCATCGAAGTGATGGCAAGGTCATTGATGGTGAGAATACGGTCGCCGGCCAGCAGTCCGGCTGCTGCCGCGGGGCTCTCCGCCACCACCTCCTGAACGAGGATGCGGCCGGTGTACTCCGGCTCACCAAGCATGAACGCGATGGAAAAGAGTAACGGGGCGATCAACACATTCATAGCAACGCCGGCCAAGATCACTACCGCGCGCTCCGCCGGCCGCTTGCTCATGAAGCTGCCCGGCTCGGCGCCGCCGAATTCGCCAAACATGCGCACAAAGCCGCCGAGCGGCAACAGATTGAGCGAGTAAAGGGTATCGCCAAAGCGCCGGGATATAAGGCGCGGCGGCCAGCCGATACCAAATTCCACCACGCGAATGCCCACGCGCCGCGCTGCCACGAAATGACCGATCTCATGGGCAAGTATGAGTAGAGAAAGGACGAAAACGAAGGCAAGAATCGTAGTTGCCATCATTCAATCCGATTCTGCACGGGGACAACACTTCCTTGACCTTGTCTCACGGCATCCATAGTTTCCTCATTTGTCTCATCGTTTTTGCGTAAGGCTCGTCGCGTGTATGTCGAAGAAGGCCTGCACATGAGCGAATGCAAAAGGGTAACGCGGGGGGCGTGTCGTCCGTCAATCCCGCAACAGTTTGCCCCGTGCCGGGGCGCGTAAACCATCTTCTTCTCCCCGCCGGACACCGGCTTCCGCTGGAGAGATGGAGCTTCCTCGCGCACTTTCCATCAGCCGCTGCCGAGTTTCTGCGGCAACGGCAAGGACATGGTCCAGCGACTCCACCGGCGTAGTGGTGTGGGCCTCGAGCGCGCGCTCTATGAGACGCGGAATGTCCAGAAAGCCAATTGCACCTTGCAAGAAGAATTCCACGGCAACCTCATCGGCCGCACAGAGGACGGTAGGCGCCGTCCCGCCCGCTTCTGCCGCCTGGCGAGCCAGCGCGAGGCATGGAAACCGCTTGGTGTCGGGCTGGGAAAACTCCAGCACCGGCGCTCGCGCAAAGTCCAGACCGCCCCAATGCGTCGGCAGCCGCTGCGGGTAACTCAATGCGTATTGGATGGGCAGGCGCATATCGGGGTGGCTCAATTGCGCCTTGACTGTCCCATCCACGTATTCCACCATGGCATGGACGACACTCTGCGGATGGATTACGACGTCGATCTTGGAGTATGGCAGCGCAAACAGCCAGTGCGCCTCGATGATCTCTAAGCCCTTGTTCAGCAGTGTGGCGGAATCAATCGTTATCTTGGCTCCCATGGACCAGGTGGGATGCTGCAAAGCCTGCTCCGGAGTGACTACCGCAAGTTCCTGTTCAGTTGCCGTGCGAAAAGGGCCGCCGGATGCCGCCAGAATAAGCCGCCGGATAGAGCTATCGTCCTCACCGCGCAAACACTGCCAGACCGCGCTGTGCTCGCTATCGGTCGGAAGTATGCGGGCGCCGCTGGCGATGGCCTTCTGCATGAATAGGTCACCGGCCATTACGAGGGTTTCTTTATTTGCCAGCGCCACGTCCTGACCGCGCTCCAGCGCGGCCATTGTCGCGCGCGCACCGACCATGCCCGGCGTACCCACAACGGTTATGTCGGCATCTACCTCCCAGATAAGCTGCGCGATGCCCTCGTCTCCCGTGAAGACCCGCGTGCTTTCTGCCGCATGGCGCAATTCGTTGCTATCCGTGCAAGATGCAACTTTCGGCTGAAATTCAGCAATCTGCGCCGCCAGCGTGCGAGTGTCTCTCCCCGCGGCCAACCCAACCACGGCAAATTCGTCGGGGTTCGCGCGAATTACCTCAAGTGTCTGTCGACCGATGGACCCCGTAGAGCCCAATACTATGACGCGCTTCTTCACAAGCCGAACTACCTAGTACTCTGTGGCTGACAACCCAAGCACAGTCCTCCTCTTCCATTATATGCGAGTGAAGACATGCCCAAGAACCTCGGCGCCCTAGTGGGCGTAGGGGCACGATATATCGTGCCCCTACGACGTTGCGTTGGCGGTTTCGTAGAATTGGTCGGTCGCAGGGGATCTCTCGCAGCCACACGAGGCGAGAGTTGAAATGCCGCGCGAAGCTGCGGCGCGTCTTCGCCTTGCGGTCCTGTCTGCTTTCCCAATTGAACACCCGCAGGTATGATTGTAAGCGTACGCAATTATATTGGAGAGGAGAGCACACGTGAATGAAGGCTTGCACGCTGCCTTTACGGCCGTAGACATTACTCCCGACCAGGAGCGGCCGGGCACAAACGGCAAGAAGAAAGACCGCGCCTATCCCGTCTACGATCCTCTCAAGGCCCGCATACTGTTGCTGCAAGATGGGGACGAGACCGCTGCCGTGGTAGCGGTGGACGGCTTCGAACTCGGCATTGGCTTCGATGAGAAGGTGGCCGCCGCGTTAGAGTCCCGCGGCATGGCGCCCTTTCCCACGCTCTTCTGCCCGTCCCACATTGGTTCCACGCCCATCTCCAACTACGGCGCGTACATCATGATCTTCGCCCAGGACCTCATTATCGAGGGCTACGAGGACGAGATCAGCGCCCGCATCGCCGACGGCATTCAGGAGGCTTTCGCGATGCTCGCGCCGGTACGGATGGCGTCACGCGGCGGGCATGCCCCCGACGTGTGCTACAACCGGCGGTTCATCAAGCCCGACGGCACGGTGCATATGGTCTTCAACCGCCAGGATTCGCCGCCGGAACCGGAATGGGTCGAGCAGGGCAAAGACGATGAAGTGAGCGTGCTGCGCTTCGATACGTTGGAAGGCGAGCCAATCGGCGCATTCATTAACTTCGGTTGCCATGCGCTCTGCTCTACTGACAAGTACGGCGGCATCTCCGCCGACTATCCCCGCTACGTGGCGGACGTCTTTGGTGAGGTCGCCGGACTGCCCATCGTCTTTGCCCAAGGCGGGTTGGGCGATGTGGTACCTATAGAGCGCGATGGCTTGGCGGCCCGCCGCGTCGGCCGCTCTGTGGGCGCGCAGGCGCTCTACGTATTCGAGCAAATCAAGCCCGAGAATTCGCCGCGCATGGAGACGTTCGTGCGCGAGGTGGAAATCCCGGCGCGCAGGATTCCCGAGGAACCGGTGGAATTGCGCTTCAACTTCACGCGGATGCACGACCGCTACCACCGCTTCCTCTACGAATGGTATGAGCAGAACCCCAAGATTCGCTACCCGATTAAGGTTGTCACGCTCGGCGATACGGCGCTCATCCACATGCCGGGCGAGTTGTTTCACGATACGGCGTTAGCCATTAAAGAAGCGTCGCCGTTCCGGCACACGGTTGTCATCAGCCGGCCGACGCGGGAAGTGGCGTACGTGCCCACGCCGGAAGCATTCGATCAAGGCGGCATGGAGCCTAACCTGGCGGCCATCGCGCCATCCAGCGAGCCGTTGATCCGGCAAGCCGCCATCGATCTGCTGGCCGGCCTGCGCGAGCCGGTAGCGGTCTGAGGTACTGCCTGTCTCTCTGCGAGTCTTTCTCACGTAGACTGAGAGAGTACTGCAATACCACAGCCAGCAGCGAATTACCCCCTCTCCCCGAGGGAGAGTGCCGGGATGAGGGTGAATCTGGGTAGCTGCGCCGTTCAAGCCCGATTCCAACTATTCAGCAGAGGTACGTAAAGCCTGTTCCACACCCCACTATCGACGGGGCAATCCGGAGTGGGCGCGGCGAAGATGGACTCCCGCTTTCGCGGGAGTGACGGAGGTCGGCGCTCCATGATCATGGTAAGAAGGCAAGCAAGGAGTAATTCGGTATGGGAAGCCTGGCACTGACCGGTGGGACCCCGGCGCTGGAAACTCCGCTGGGCGTCTCCTGGCCGGTCTTCGGTGAGGAAGAACACGCGCTGCTGCAGGGCGTGCTGGAGAGCGGCATCTGGTGGCGGGGCGGACACCAGGACCAGGATGAATCCCAGGTGGGACGCTTCGAGCGCGACTTTGCCGCCTTTCAGGACGCTAAGTACGGCATCGCTGTCGCCAATGGCACGGTGGCGCTGGAAGCCGCATTGCGGGCCGTGGGCGTCGAGGCGGGAGATGAAGTCATCATACCTGCCGTCACTTTCGTGGCGACCGCCTCCGCCGTGCTACAAGCCAATGCCATTCCCATATTCGTGGACTGCGACCCGCGCAACTACACCATAGACCCCAAGGCTGTGGAGGCGACCATTACGTCAAAGACAAGGGCGGTGATGCCCGTCGACTATGGCGGCATGCCGTGCGACATGGACGCGCTGCTGGCCATTGCGACTAAGCACGACATCGCCATCGTTTCCGACTGCGCCCACTCCCACGGTTCCCAGTGGAAAGGCGTCGGCACCGGCGCGATTGGCGACTGCGGTGGGTTCAGCTTTCAAATGGGCAAGACGCTTACCACCGGTGAAGGCGGCATGGTATTGACTAACAAAGAGGCGGTCGCCCAGCATGCCTCGTCATTCCACAACATCGGACGTTACCCGGGCCGCCCCTTCTACGAGCACCATATACCCTCCACGAATTTGCGCATGACCGAGTGGCAAGGCGCAATCGGCAACGCGCAACTCGCCCGCCTGGCGGCGCAGACGGCCACCCGCGAGCGCAATGTCTCTTACTTGTTCAGGCACCTTGCTCAGATCGATGGGTTCGCGCCCATTTACCGTGATCCCCGCGTGACCCGCTGGGGGTTCTACTTCTGGCACTTCAAGTACCACGGCGCGCAATTCGGCGACATCGCGCGCGATACGGTCATGGCCGCCCTGAATGCCGAGGGGTTGCGCGTGCATACCGGCCACACCCAACCGGTATACCGCAATCCTATCTTTCAGGAGATGAATTTCGGCCGCACCGGGCATCCCTTCACGTGTTCGTTCTACGGCAAGGAGATCGACTATCGCAAGGTATTTCTACCGGAAACGGAACGCATCTACGCGGAAGAAGCGCTCTGCCTGACGCACGCGACATTCCTGGGACCGCAAAGCGATATGGACCGCATCCTCGACGTTCTGCACAAGCTGGCATGCAATCAGGACGGACTTCGCGCTTGGGAGCGTGACAAGCAGGCGGAGGCCGTGTCCGCCTAGGCCGCTTACGACAAATCATGTAGGGTCGGATGGCACGAAACTGACGCTCCTGCGCGGTGCGGCACCTATAGTAGCGTCTTGCCAGCCGGACCGGCTGAACAGGTCTATCGTGAGGAAATCCCAAGCATGTCACTCCGAACGGAGTGATGAGTCTAGAGGGCTTGTAAATGAAGCCTGAAGTATTGGACGAGAATCCTAGATTTCTCGCTACGCTCGAAACGACAGTGGGCTCGTATTTCTTGACAGTGACAGAGTGAGGTTTGGCTGACCCTCTAGTTGGCGGCTGTAACTATAGCCGCTATAGCCATACTCGTACCGCTTGCGCTACGATGCCAAGCGCCGAATTGCATTACTACCGCCTGAGGCGTCCAAGCGCCGGCAGACTTTCCGCCAAGGAGCATTGACACTATGGCTTCACAGCCGCTGGCCATCGACATCGAGACGACGCATCAGCCGTGGGACGGTTTTGTGCCCGAGATCCAGGAGTACTTGAAGAGTCGCGCCAAGGATGACGAGGAGCTCGCGGCATTTCCGGGCCAGTTGGCGCTTTATCCGGGCGCCGCGAAGATCGTCGCCATTGGCATGTGGCGGCCCGGCGAGCAAAGCGGCGGCGTGCTTGTCAACAACCCTGGCGGCGGGCGGGAATGGCATGAAATCCACGACGGCGCGCGGGTGTTCCATGGCAGTGAGGGGGAGATTCTCGAGCAGTTCTGGCAGCTCGTTCCACAGTTTGGCACGATTGTGACCTACAACGGACGGGGCTTTGACTGCCCTATCCTCATGCTGCGTTCCGCGGTGAACGGCGTTCATCCCACCCGCAATCTCATGCCCTACCGCTATAGCTTTCAACAGCACTGCGACCTGATGGAAGTGCTGAGCTTCCACCGCGCCATCGCGCCGTACAGTTTCCAGTTTTGGTGCCACCAATTCGGCGTCGACGACCCGAAGGAGGGTCTTACCGGCAGCTCGGTCCCCAAGGCGTTTGCCGAAGGTAGGTATGACGACATCGCCAGCTACTGCCTTAGAGACGCCCGCGCCACGGCGGAACTCTACGAACGCCTGCAGCCAATGATTGACTGCATGGAGCCAAAGAACCGAGGTTAGGGGTGGCACTCCACCGGGCGGATCTGACGCACCAGCCACTAGTAATGCGGCGCGTTTGCTTTGATGGGAGAGCCGCCGGTAGCGCAGGTTTGTAACCTGCGCGGTTTTGCCGTGTTGCCAGGAAGCGTCCTACGCGCAACAAACCATCATTACAATGTTCAACCACTAGCGCTCTACGGCCGCCCGCACGTCTATCAGTTCCACAGCCGGCGCATCACCGTCTCCTAGCACGTGCGACGCATCGAGAATCTCAATGCCGACGAGTACCTCTCCGGGGCCGAACCTAAAGGCGACATCTTCATTCAGCCGCTGCGTGCGGCACTACTGCCTGCCCTCATTGAGACGGATGTAGAGCGCGTCTGCCTCGGGATCATAGCTGAGTTTCATAGTCATAACCTGACCGCTGCATACTCTCTCCTCTACACGGACAGTGTGCTCTTCTTCCGCGCGGCAGTAGACGGGGTGTCTCCCTGCAGAAACTCCACCGCCTCCGCCTCTGCAATCCCCTGCTGCACGAGGGTATCCACATCCAAGACCGCTTCGGCGTCGCGAATGCCGTTCAGGTCTGTGTGGATCGAGGGATTGGAAGGCACAAAGAGGGCGCAGCAGTCCTGATCGGGCTGGATCGAAATGGCGTAGCTGCCGATCCTTTCGGCTTCATCGGCGATCTCCTGCTTGTCCATGCCGACGAGCGGGCGCAGCATGAGCTGCGCGGCGGCGTCCTCGACAGCGGCAAGGTTTTCGATGGTCTGCGACGCCACCTGCCCGAGGCTGTCGCCGGTTACCAACGCCTGCGCGCCGTGCCGCTGGCCCAGCGCTTCGGCGATGCGCACCATGAAGCGCCGGTAGAGCACCACCCGGTAGGGCGCGGGGCAAGACACCACAATTTGCCGCTGGATTTCGCCCAAGGGCACCAGGTAGAGCACGGTATCGCCCTGGTACGCGCTAATCAACTCAGCCAGTTCTCGCGCCTTCTCCTGGGAAGCATTGTTGAGATACGGGAACGAATGAAAGTGCACGAGCACGGCGCGGGAACCGCGCTTCAACATGCGGCAGGCGGCTACCGGCGAATCAATGCCGCCGGAGAGCAACACAGTAACCGGCGCGCTGCAGCCCACCGGCAGTCCCCCGGGCCCACGCTCTTTATTGAAGAAGAACAGCGCAAACTGCGGCAGCACCTCGACGAATACCGTCATGTTCGGCGCGCTGAGGTTCACCCCGGCCCCGCTTGCCGCTTGAACCGCTGCCCCCAGCTTGACCGCGATCTCCCGCGACGAGAGCGGCAAGTCCTTGAACGCCCGCCGCGCACGCACGGCAAAGGTAGCGAATTTCCCCGCTTCCGGCAGTCGCGCCAAGACTCCCTGGATTATCGTCTCCAGTTCCGGCTGCAGCGCATAGCCGCGTGAGAAATTCACGACGCCAAAAACGCGGCTGATCTTCGCGCGCAGGGGCTCCCAGGGCGCGTCCGGCTCCAGCCAAAGGAGCGTGCGTCCGCTGGCGCGTTCGATTTCTTTCACACCCAGCCCGGCCGTGGCACGCCGCAGGTTCTTCTCAAGCGTGCTCAAGAAGAACGGCCGGTTGCGGCCTTTCAGACCCACTTCGTGATAGTGCACCACCACGCAGGGGCGCATACGCGGCTGACTCGCCGTGGTTGATGGCTGTTTCTTGATAGTGGTGTTTTCTACGGTCTTTGTCATCGTTTGTGCAACACGCCTGGACTTTGAAGGGGGCTCCTTTACGGGACTGCGATGCGGCCGTCTTCTCAAATGCGGTCTTTGATTTGCACCGGCTTCACGATACCACAGCCGTCCCGCCGGCCAACGAGCACCGGGGCCCGGGCGCTATCGGATGCATAGTCTTCTGTACGTTTACAATGGAGCAGGGCAACTACAACCGGAGGTTGAGTCGCAAGGCTCAATTGCCTCAGGATGAGGGGCCTGAAAAACCGCCTGGTAGGGACATGAGACTGGACGGGAGACCGCATGCTTCAAGGCCAACCGCTCACGATCGCCGCATTGCTGAAGACATTCCTGCGTCCGATCAGTCTGACCTGGATTCTCATGCTCTGCGAGACGGCGCTGACCGCGCTCATTCCCCTGCTGATCGGCTTTGCCATCGACGATCTCCTCGCCGCCGGCACGACCGCGCTCCTGCAACTCACGGTAGTCTTGGCAGTGCTGATCGCCGTGAGCGTCATCCGCCGCCTCTATGATACCCGGGTCTACGGCACCATCGGCGTGGAACTCGGCAAGGCCCTTACGGAGCGCTCGGCTGCCGTGCCGGTGTCGACGGTCAATGCCCGCCTGGAAATGAGCCGCGAACTCGTTGAGTTTCTAGAGAAAGAGGCGCCCGCGGTATTAGCCTCCGTCATTCAACTCACCGTCGCGCTGGTGGTGCTCTTTGCCTTTCATCCATTCTTGTTCGGGGCCACCTGCGCGGCGACCGTGCTGATGATCGGGTTCTACGCGCTTTCGCACCGGCGGTTCTATCGCTTGAACGCCGAGTATAACCAGCAGACTGAGCAGCAAGTCGGCATTCTGGAGACAGCGCAGCCCGATGGAATTCTGACCCATTTGAACAAGATTCGGAGAATTGGCATCAGGCTGTCGGACACGGAAGCCTATGTCTACGGCGCAATCTACACCGCGATGCTTGGCCTCATTCTCTTCAATCTCTGGTTCGCAGCAACGAACATGGAAGTCACCGTCGGCAGGATCTTTTCCATCATCAGCTATTCCTGGGAGTTCGTGGAGTCCGCTCTGGTGCTGCCGGTTGCTCTGCAGAGTTGGTCGCGACTGTCGGAGATAATGCAACGCATCAACCAAACTCCCGGCTCGGATTAGTGCAGGACATATTGCCCTGATCAGGGACTGCCCTTGATGCGCCCGAAAGGGCCAACCGGAGTTACGGGCGTATTCTGTGCGGCGCGCATCACTGATGATGTGCGCAGACCCGCGTCCTTCAGCCCTGTGCTAACCTCTTTTCAAGAGAGAATATCGTACGTACTATGCGAGGAAATCGCGGCATGGGTCACTTCTACGCTGCGTGGCGCCCGGCAGTCCATTACTTTACAAGCGGCCTGTCAATTATCCGACCCCAAGCCGGCGTCTACGGGCGGCTCACCGCGCTGTACGTTTCACCCGCGTTGCTCGTAGCGGTACTGACCGTGCTCTTACGCGAACCCAATGCGTGGCAGCACGCGCTGCTCTACTTTCTGCGCTCACTGACCGTCGTCCTCGGCACGCTCGTCGTAATGGTGATGGTGGCCTACCACGCGCAGAGCCGCGAGTTGAGCATCGTGCAGGCGACCCGGCTGGGGTTGCATTGGGTGTTTCGCTATCTGTGGACGAACGCCCATACCAGTCTAGTCTTCTGGATACCGGTTACTGCGCTGACATGGATTCACGCACGGCAGGAGATGCTCATCCCCTTGTCAGACGGCGTGCAGCCGCTGGCAAACGGTAGCTGGTGGCTGGCTACCGGTGTGATTGGACTGGCAATTCACACGCGTACTATGCTGGCCCCCTTCTTTGCCGTGCATGGCGATGTGCCGGGCACACTGGCCACCGTGGAATCCTGGCGGGTCAGCGGCCGCTCATTTTGGGTATGCTTGAGCACGTTGGTGCTTGCCAGCGCGCCCATCGCCCTGCCGCTCGCCCTGGTAGGCGGAGGGCTCGCCCTTGTCCTGCCGGCCTCTCTGCGGGCCATGTTGCTGATCGCTCTGCCTGACCTCATATGGGCCGCCATCCAACTCATCCGACCATTGCTCATTCCAGCCGTCTACGTACTCTATAAGGACATAGGAGGGGAAGAGAGTGTCGGAGAGCGGAAAGGAGACTCGCTTGCCTCCGCTCCGAAGTTCGCTCGTCCGCTGCTGGCCCTTACGCGCCCCCTTCCCCATTTCGGCCGCTGGGACTAGGCCGCACCACTTAAGATGGCGCGAAAAAGAGGCTAGTTGCCAATGGGATCAGTCACCATTCCAAAGAGGTCGTGGAGGCGTTTGAAGTCCGCTTCCGGCAGCGTGGGCTCCTCGAGTGCGCGCAGATTGCTTTCGAAGTGTTTCGCATTGGCGGTGCCGCTCAGCACAGTGCTCACCGCGGGGTGCATGGCGGTGAACTTGTAGGCAGCGCTTGGTACGGTGTCCACGTTGCCGTGAATCAACCAGTCCAATGGGCTCTTGTCGGGCACGGCGTCTGCCGCGACGAGGCCGCGCCGCTTGAGGTCCGCAATGGTTTGTTCCAGACGTTCCTGCACGGCGAGTACGCGCCGCACGGCAAACATGATGAATACGCCCACGTTGTGCTCCAGACACTGCGGGTAAACGAGGTGGTCGGCGCTCTGATTCAGCATGTTGTACCCCACCATCGCCGTCGCGAAGTGGTTGTCTCGCAGCGCCATCTGCAGCATCTCGTGGGCTCCATCTTCGCCGTACTGCTCGGTGATGCCAATCCAGCGGCACTTGCCCTGGTCCCGCAATTTCAACACCGTTGGGAGCAGTCGCTCCATCACCGCACCATATAGTTTGGGCCGCACGCCGTGAAACTGCAGAATCTCCACCGAGTCAGTGCGCAGGCGCGTGAGGCTGCGGTCAACCGACGCGACGACGTCGTCCGGCGTGACGACCTCACCATCCTCTTCGGGGGTGAATTTCGTTGCCAGGTAATAGCGGTCCCGCGGCACGCCTTGGAGGGCCCGGCCTAGGATAGCTTCGCTGTCGCGATAGCCCGCGGCAGTATCGAAGAGGTTCACCCCCACGTCGAGCGCCCGCCGCACGAGGCGGTGGATGTCGGGCTCAGGCACACCGGTGCTTTGACCGAAATTGCTCGGGCCGCCGGTTCCCAGACTCAACAGCGAAACGCGCAGACCGGTGCGTCCCAAGGTGCGGTAAAGCATCAGGAGTCTCCTCTCTCGACAGTGTGGGCTCTCAGCGCATATTATACGAGAAGGTGTTTCAGTGCGTCCCTGCGATAGAGAGAGCGTTGAATAGCCGGCACGCGTGTTCGCTCTCTGGAGGTCACTCTCTACTGATGCCATGCCACGCGCCGGGTTGAGGTGACGGACGATAGGGCGCGTAGAGTGGGCGGACTTACCACTCACTCTCCCAAGTGGCAGGCAGAACCTCGGCGTGACGTGCATGTGAGCAAATCCGTATGCCGTAGTCTCGCGGAATTCGTGGAGACAGTCATAGGGACTTTACCGTGCGGCGCATGCGATTGGACGGGCACGTACGCACTGAAGGACATTCATTCCGGGCGCTCCCTCAGCGCATTGGCCGTAGGCTGGTGGGGCTCGCAGACACGAGGAGTCATGATTAGTGCGACGCCGTGACCTACTTGCGGCCGCTCTCGCGGGAATGCTCGCGCCGTTGCTCATAGCCTGCGGCGAAGAGCGATCGGGCGGGACATTGCGTGTGCAAATGCCCTTACCGGACGACCTTGACCCGGCGACGCTGCAATCGGACCTGGACGCGCAACTCGCAGTCCACGTGTACAGCGGCCTCGTGACTTTGAATGCCGACGGTGAGCCAATCCCCGACTTGGCACAACGCTGGTCGCTTTCGGCGGATGGCCGCACGTATGAGTTTCCGTTGCGACCGGGACTGCGCTTCCACAATGGAGAGCAACTGACCGCGGAGCACATCAAGGATACGTGGGAGCATCTGCTTGACCCCCAGTTCGATTCTCCGCACGCCCTACTCTTCCTCGGCAAGATCGCGGGTGTGGCCCCGTATCGCAACAAGATTGCCGCTGACATAAGCGGGATTCGAGCGGTCAACACGCGCACGCTTGAGATTGACCTGAACGAGCCAGATCTCGCATTTCCTGCCAAGCTGACGCATCCAACAACCTATGTCCAGCCCCCATCCGGGATGAGGGGCGGCGCGTCGCCGTTGGGCAGCGGTCCCTTTGCCGTGGTTGAATGGGTCCCCGGCAGAGTCCTGACCCTGGTTCGCAGCGAGGATTACTACGGATTTGAGCCACTCTTGGACCGCATTGAAATCTATGGCGGGGTCGATGCGCAGTCTCTTGACCGCTACGCCGGTGATGCTCTGGACATCCTGTACGTGGGCGCCAACGACATAGCGGCGGTACTTGATCGGAATAATCCTTTACATAAAGAAGTGGTAGTGCATGATGCCCTCGAGATGACTTTCCTGGCTATGAACAACCGCATACCGCCCTTCGACGACGAAGGCGTGCGCCAAGCCTTCGCGCTGGCAATTGACCGTGCCGCCATAGTCGAGCAGGTATTCGCTCAAACGGTGGGCAGGGCGACCACTCTGCTGCCGCCTTCGCTGGCGCGGAACGGCGATGCGGAGACGGTGGACTTCGATATCTCCAAAGCGCGCCAGACCTTGGCCGACTCTCGCTACGGCGATGCCAGCAATATTCCGGAGCTGTCGTTTATCGTTCCGGGAACGCGGGGCCCCGTGCCGCCAACCGTGGTTGCGCTGATTAATATGATTCGGCAACATCTTGGCGTCGATATTCGCATTCAGCGGGAGGTGTGGTCCACGTTTGTCGAAAACCTGGAGCGGCGGGACAATCCCTACCAACTTTTCCTTTTTTCCTGGCACGCCGACTATCCTGACCCGCAAGCCGTACTCGACCCGCTCTTTCGTTCGAACAGTGTCTCAAACTACAGCGGTTACCGCAGCCCGGAAGTGGACGCGCTTCTGCTGCAAGCCAGGGGCGAGCACGACAGCGACCGACGTAGACAGACGATTGCGGATATTGAACAGCGTATCGCGGCGGAAACGCCCGTGACTCCGTTGTGGCATGGCAAGTCATACGTCCTCGTCAAACCCTGGGTGCGAGATGTACAGCTCTCGGCGACCGCGCGGCCCTGGTTGAACCGAGTCTACCGCGATACGTAACCGCAGCCGGTCGCGCAATCTGTTAGGCGCCGGTTTCGCGGTATCCACAGCCTGGCCTTCACTCTGCACTGCGATGCAATCAAGAAAGCGGATAAACTGAGCGAGTATATGTGTAAAGGCCCTTGCATACAATCATTTGCTGTGGTATGGTCAGTGTTAGTGAAGTAGTGCGCCAAATCCTTAATCGGAGCGGGGGACCCAGCAATTGGGGTGAACCGCAGTCGTGCGGAGGGTGACTCTTTCCACCCTAACCCGGCAGCTAACCTCGTAGGCGATAGAAAGAGCTTTTGGCTGGTTCAGCCAAGGGGCTCTTTTGTTGTTAATGGAACGCACACGCACCGCAATCACCTCCGCAGGAATTCAGCCTGCGTCTCTTGGTTTGCTCCCAGTCCCAGCGGAGCTATGCCATTTTCAAGGTCCGAAAGTTTCAAAGCACGGCGGATTGGTGAATCTGCTGTCCTCCTGAATGCTCCTCCTGTTCGCACCACCCCACACCGGCCCTTTCCCCCAAGGGCCGGTGTCGGTTTAAGTGCAGGCCCTAAAATGAAGTCGCAAGGCGCGCGCCGCCGCCTTCTGTCACGATGAAACCGTCTTGCCCGGGCTGGTGCACAACCGGCACGCTTGTCTCACTGGCACGCCTGTCTCACGCCGTCTGGGCACAGCCTGAAGAACACCAAGGTCCTCGGCCGGACCTGCGAAAGGGACGAATGACTGCGGACTGACTATGGAAGGGCCGATGACGAGTTCAGAAGCATTTGAGGAGTGTATGTTGTCTCCGAGACTGGTCGATCGGTGACAAACTCTTAAAGAGAGTGTGTTCTATTCGCAACGCCATGACCGGTACGGCGTATACTATGTTTAGACGTCGTTGCCGCTTTTGTGACCCGCCTATGCGCTCGTAGAGTATTGACTGCGACGAGGATAACTTGGCCGTAGTTTCGATTCGGTGCCGCAAAACTGCGGTGGCTTGCACGGCGGCGGGCGTCACAACGACAGCCTGAGGTTGTCGCGCGACGCACCATGACGAGTGCCTTTTGCTGAAAGGGTAGTTAGACCCCCACATGTCGCTGAAGTCTCCGTCGATGCCATCGTTGACAGTCTCCCTCGTATTGCCTGCCCTCAACGAGGCAGACAACATTGCCGCTACCATTGAAGACTGTGTGCAAACCCTGCGGCGGGTCACGCGCGAATACGAGGTCATTGTCGTCGACAACGACAGTACCGATGGCACCGCGGCAATTGTCCGGGAAATCCAGGCCGAGAACGACCGCATTCAACTCATCCATCAGCCCGTGCGCGGCTATGGTTCTGCCATTTGGACGGGGCTCAAAGCTGCCCAATGGGAGATTGTGGGCTGGCGCGACTCCGACACGCAGTATCGCACGGCCGACATTGTGCCCATGCTGAAGGCCCTGGACACGCATGAGGTGGTCGTGGGCCACCGGGTCCAGCGCAGAGATCCCCACCACCGCCTGCTGTTCGCGTTTCTCTGGAACCTGCTAAATCGCATTCTCTTTGGATTCGTGGTCCACGATATGGACTGCGGGTGCAAGATCTTCCGGCGCGAGGTAGTAGATACCCTTGATATCAAGGCGGCGGGTGCGGTGTTCAACGTTGAGTTTCTCGTGCAGGCGAAGCGCGCCGGCTTCCGGGTCGGCGAGGTCTCTATCAGCCACATGCCGCGCCACGCGGGGGAAAACACCGGCGGCAGCCTGCGCGTGATCCTGCGCGCCGCACGGGAAGTGCTGAAATTGCGTTGGCGCCTCTTGCGCGAACCGCGGCCAAGACGGAACTGAACGGTGGGTTCCCCTAAGTGCAGCTGCAGCGAACTCTCACTGTTTACGCCAAATTCCGGTCGAGCGGACGAAGGCCCCGTGCTGACAGTCCTCTGGGAAAATACGCCGACAGACCCCGCGCTAGAGGCATTGCTCCACCGTGTGTTTTCCACGGCCTGCGGCTTTACTAAGACAGACTTGCCGATTGAAGTTTCCGTAAAGCTTACGAATGACGTCCGCCTGCGAGAACTCAATCACACCTATCGTAAAGTTGACGCACCGACAGACGTACTATCATTCCCTCAGCGCCAGGATCCGGCCGAGGGTGCAGGATTCACACTTGCGCCTTGGGCGGGGGAAGCGTATCTAGGGGACATCGCCATTTCCGTACCGCGCGTGAAAGCCCAAGCGACGGCTTTGGGTCATTGCGAGGAGCGCGAACTTGCCTATCTCTTTGTCCACGGGTTCCTGCACTTGCTTGGACACGCCCACGCTGACGAGACGGCATACAGGCAAATGCGCGAGCAAGAAGAATCTATACTATTAGCCGCTCAATTGCCGCGTCAGACTTGCGAGACAGCACGAGACTATCCCGACCCACCAAACTGCTAATCTTCATCCTGCCACTCGAGCTGAACCTTTAGACCGTTCAGGTTCTGCCAAGGAATCAGCTTTTCATGCTGTAGTCGGCCCACCACAATTCCTGGTGCGATGCCTAGGTCTGCAGCAAGCCGACGTACGGCTACATTGCTGAACCGCGGCGTTAGTGAGAATTGCTCCCACTGAGTGGGAGGTATAAGGAAGTCACTTGCCCATTGATCGGCTTCTGCTTCAGAGTCTGTGTTCTTGCCCCGATTAGAATCGACATAGATGTGTTTCTTACTATGCAATAGAATGTGGGCCGCCTCATGAAAGAAGCTAAACCAAAAGTGGTCGTCAGACTTGTGGCGCGCACTCAGTTGAATGAGGGCCTTGCGAGGGGAGAGCCATCTCGCGGCGCCACTTACCGCCATCTTCGATAACGGCTTTACACAGACAAGCGCCACTCCCGTAACGCTGCAGAGGTTAGTGGCTTCCGCCAACGCTGTGTCAAAAGGTTGCTGCGTGAGTTCACGGATGCGTCTGAGGGCTCTCCTGAATTCAGATCTATTAAACTGACCGCAATCTTGCTCTACGGCTGAGAGTTCGCCCAGCCGGAGCCATGTTGCCAATACAGCCGGATCGCTTTGAAAACTTGGTGAATGTCGATATGCGACACTCATTGCTCCATACTCGGTTTGCCAAGCATCAACTGAAGCAACACCAAAGAATGCGAGTAGTCTTGGTATGGCTTCCAAGTCTGATGCCGGCTCTTCCACACCGAGACGATGTGCAAGCTCCTTAACCGGAAAGGACTGCGACCACGCTATGTGTGCAGTCGCCCGGTCGGCCTCAGCATTCTGAACCTTGTGAAGCCTGTAGTCTGCTTCAACCCCTAGCCAAACAGTCGCGTCCAGGCCCAGGACCTTCTCAAACTGCAGTGCGGTTACAGGGGTAAGAGGGGCTTTGCCAGCGATGATCTCACTGATGTGTTTGGAAGAGCGGCCGCATCGGCGCGCAAACTCGGCCTGAGAGATGCCCCGTGTCTCAAGGTACTCTTCCAAAATCCAGCCTGGAGGCACCGCATAGTCCGGTTTGTATTGGTTGGCTGGCGTGTTCATATTCCTCACCCTTTGGTTAATGATAGTCAGCCACTTCCAGAATTGTTACCGCTGTCACGCGATTTAGATCAATCCCACCACCATCATTAATAGGAATTGGCTCATTGGCCGGTATGAAAACCAGCCTACGGGAACGGTCCAGATCAACTGCGAATTGTCCTTTTCGCCCTCCACTCAGTTGATGCCTTCGTTCCGGTGGTGTGGGGGGAACCATTGCTAGTGTCCGCGCGCTTCGGAGGACTGCCAGGCGCAGCATTATCTTCTTTGCCAACCGATCAACGTGTGCTTTAGTTAGCTCCCTTTGAGAATTGAACGTGCGTGCAAGGGATCGTGAGCGGAAGACTATTTCCACACTTGTATCCTAATTCATTACCATATAGGTAACATTATAAGACACAATATTGAGAAAGTCCACACTTGAGGGAGCCCGGCCTGCCTAACGCTAGCCCACCACTTGGCTGCAGCACATGCAACCGCACAAATAGCTTGAATTGAGACTAGATCGCTTTGCCCTACTCCGGATACCAGGCAGGATTGTACCGCCGGGCGTAGAAGCGCTTGGCTTTGGTCAAATCGAGGTCGGCGATAAGGAGTTCTTCTCGGCCGTAGGGGACGTGGGCTATTAGGTTGCCCTGGGGGTCGATGAGGCTGGTAGCCGAGTTCTGGTAGCGCATGGCTTGGTTTACGCTGGCAAAGTAGATGCCGTTCTCTCCGGCACGGCACTGCATGGCCTTTTCGTAGAATGACTCTCCCCACGCAGTCAGCGTTTTGCCGTGCTTGTCACTGCCGGTAACCTGGGGTTGGAAGACGATGCGCGCGCCGCGCACGGCCGGCCAGCGCACGGTTTCCGGATAGCGCCATCCCTCGTGGCAGATCGTAATGCCGAAGACCGCTCCTGCGGTGCGGAAAGTGCGTCGCTTGCCGTCCGGCACGTAGTTGCGGGATTCGCCCCCCGGCGTGATCTGGTTCTTCGTCTGGTATCCCAGCACGCGGCCGGCGGCGGAAATGACCACGGCGCGGTTTTCCAGGCCCAGCTCGCTCACCCACTCTAAGCCGACGATTGCCGCCACGCCGTGCGTCCGGCAAGACGCCCGCAGGCGGTTTAGGGCTTCCTCCATGACGGCCTGATCAACTGCTGGCAGGTCGAAGCTCGCGCCGCGCAGACCGGGCAGGTAGGCCTCGGGAAAGCAGGCAATAGCTACCTGCTCGGCCGCGCAGCGCGCAAGAACGCCGTCAATCTTCTCCACGCCGTGCAGCACGGAGTCGGGCTGTTTCAGGGGAGCTAATCCAATGCGGAGTGAATCCATGTGATGGGCCTCTTTCACTTTGGAGGGGATCACAGTATAGCTGCGAGAATCGGTCGAAGCGTACGGCTGCGTGTGCTCGTGGCTTGCTGTCGAGAGACACTATGCGCTGATAGCGCTACACACGCCCCCTGAACTGGCAACCCTTGTAGCGTGTACGCTAGAAGGGCGCGCCGTTCGTATTCCGCTGCTCCTGCATGTCCTCAAACGCGAAATACTGGTTCAAGAAGCGCAGCGTCACGGTACCCGTGGGTCCATTGCGGTGCTTGGCCAGGATGATGTCCGCCTCGCCTTTGCGAGAATCTTCATCATAGAGTTCCTCACGATAGACGAACATGACCAAGTCCGAGTCTTGCTCCAGGGCGCCCGATTCCCGCAAGTCTGACAACATGGGACGATGATTCTCCCGTTGCTCGACAGCGCGTGAGAGCTGCGAGAGCGCAATCACGGGGATGTTGAGTTCGCGTGCCAGCGCCTTGAGGGAGCGGGAGATATCTGAAATTTCCTGCACCCGGTTATCGCCGCCCCGGCGTCCCTGAATGAGCTGCAAATAATCGACGATAAGCAGGCCGATGTTCGCTCTGGCCTGGAGACGCCGCGCTTTCGTGCGCAGGTCCATGGCGTTGAGGAAGCCGCTGTCGTCAACGTAGATAGGCGCTTCCGTCAGGGCTCCAACCATACTGCCGAGCTCTTCCCACTCTCTTTCGGTCAACTCGCCAAGACGCAGGCGGTGTGAGTCCACGCGGGCGAGCATGCACAGAAATCGCTGGGCAAGTTGCTCCGCTGACATCTCTAAGCTGAAGATGCCCACGGGGACTTGGGGTTCCAGAATTGCCAGGCTGCTCGCGATGTTCAGTGCCAGGGTCGTCTTGCCGGTGGAGGGTCGCCCGGCAATGATGATCAGGTCCGAGCGTTGCAGGCCCGCTGTAAGGCGGTCCAAACCCTTGAAGCCGGATCGGATTCCCGGTGCCGCCTGCTCACCTTCGCGCGCACCCGTCAGTTTCTCCCAATACTCGTCCACAATCGGGCGAATGTGCACGAAGTCCTGGTCGGCGGCGTGGCGGGCCAGGCTGAAGAGCACCTGCTCCGCGCGGTCCAGGGCGTCGTCGACTTCAAGTTGTGTGTCGTAGCCGATCGCTGCGATTTCACTGGCGGCGCTGATGATGCGCCGCATGACCGCGCAACGCTCGACGATGTGGCCGTAGTATTCGGCATGCACTGACGTTGGCGTGACATTCAAGAGAGATGCCACATACGTCTCGCCGCCGACCTCATCGATAAGAGACATGCGTTGCAACTCATCGCAGATGGTCACGAAGTCCGCCGGCTCGCGACGTTCATAGAGAGTAAGCACCGCGCGGAAGATGTGCTGGTGCGCCTCGCGATAGAAGTCTTCGGGCTGCAAGAATTGCGCTACGCGCTCGATGCCTTCGGCATCGATGAGCATGCTGCCGAGAACCGCTTGCTCCGCCTCGATGTTTTGCGGCGGCAGGCGTTCCAGATTCGAATTAGTGGCATATTCGGTCGCCACTTACACTTCCTCTTTTTGCACGTCCACCGAAATGGCCGCTTCCACGGCGTGTCCGAGCTTGATCGAAACGGTATACGTGCCCAGGTCGCGGATCGGTTGCTCCATTTCCAGGGTATGCCGATCGATCTCAATGTCCTTCTGTTCCTGGATCGCCTCAGCGATCTGCTGTCCGGTCACGGAGCCATAAAGCCGGTCCTGCTCCCCGGCGCGCGCGGTAACCACGATGGTTGCGCCGCTCAGCTTGGCCGCCGTATCCATCGCCTCCTGCCGTTCCGTCGCAGTGCGCCGCACCATGGCCGCCTTCTGTTCCTCCCACAGGCGCTCGGCGCCCTTGGTGGCCTTTTGCGCAAAGCCGCGGGGGATGAGGAAATTGCGCGCATGGCCGTCGGCAACATCCTTCACCTCGCCGGCTTGGCCGAGGTCCGGCACGTTCTTAAGCAAGACGACACGCATAGATAGAACTCCTTACGTTCTCTGGTGTTGTACGGCTATACTACTGGCTCAGGCACCTGGTCTCAAGGGGAAATCAGGCTCTAACGCTGAAGACGTGCGCCCGTACTCTGCCAGCCAGCGAGCAGATTTCCGATTGTGTGGAGAACCTTGTGTAAACTTTCTCAGCAACAGTGGAAAACCATCACTTAGCTGGGGAGAATTCCGGGGAGAAAGGGAAGTGGTGTCGCTCCAGCCCTTTTCCGGCCTTCTTGCCAAAAAAACTAAGGATTCTTCAAGTTGACAATGGGCAAAGTGACGCGCAAGCTAGGACTAGATCTCCCTTACCATCTTAACACCAATTCGCGCACCCCTATGACTGCAACCCGTCAAGTATCGGAATTCACCGTCGCAGCCTACATCGCCAGGTTTCTCCGTCAGCAGGGCATCCAACGGTTTTGGGGAGTCACCGGCGGTGAGAACGTCGATCTCATCAACGCCTGCTACGCCGAGCGGATCGACTTCCAGCTTGTCCACCACGAGAATACGGCCGCCTTTCTCGCCCAAAACACGGCCTATCTTACCGGCGCGCCGTCAGTCTTCCTGACCACGCTTGGCCCCGGCGCCACGAATATTATCAACGCCGTGGCTGACGCCTACCTCGCCCGGCTCCCGCTCATTGTCATAACCGCCGATTTTGAAGATCCAACCGTGGAATTCGCCACCCACCAGAACGCGCCGCTGCTGGAGCTCTTGCGGCCCATCACCAAGTGGAATGCCCGCCTGACGCCTGCCAACGCAGCGGATGCGCTGGCCTACGCCTGGGCGGTGGCAGCGCAGGGACGTCCAGGCCCGGTGCACCTGGCCCTACCGGCGGCGGTTGCGCGGCAGACCATGGACGCCGCCCCGTTGCAAGCATCTGCCCGGCCCACAGGCATCCTGGATGCGGCCCCGTTGCCGCACACCGCGCACGCGCGCCTGACCACGTGCGATGCGCCGGTGATCGTCCTTGGATTGGAGACGAACCACCGGCTCTCGCAAGAGTCAATTGTGGCGTTGGCGGAGCAATGGGGGGCTCCGGTGGTCAACATGCCCATGAGCAAGGGCATGTTTCCTGAGGACCACCCGCTGTTTGCCGGCATTCACAGCGTGTACGGCTATGCGCTCGTGGATGAATTCCTCGACCAGGCCGATTGCATCCTGGCGGTTGGGCTGGACGGCTCGGACTTCATCCATCCCTGGCAAACGGAAGCCACGACGATTGCAGTTCACCCGCATACCGAGGTGGATTCTGCCTTTGGCGCGGACTTCGTGCTCGTGGGCGACCTGGATGCTACCGTGCGCATGCTTACGCCTGAACTTTCCCATCAGGGAGACTGGGGTCCGCGTGCCGCGGCAGCGTGCCGGGCGAGAATACAGCAGCGATTGACCCCAAAGAACGCGGAAAACGATAGCGAAAGCTCAACACCGTCGCCCGTTGCGCCGCAGGCTGTGCTCTCCACACTCCGCGACCTGACGCCGCCGGAGACGGTTTTCGCGTGCGACGTCGGTTCGCACAAGCTGCTTTCGTGCCAGTGGTGGCAGAGCACGCAGCCGCAGACGTTTCTCGTCTCCAACGGCCTTTCGACCATGGGCTATGGTGTGCCCGCGGCCCTGGCCGCCAAGCTCTGCGATCCCGCGCGTCCGGTGGTCTGCGTCACGGGCGACGGCGGGCTACTCATGTATGCCGGCGAATTGGAGACCGTCAAGCGCCTGGCGCCGGAGAGCAATACGCCCTTTGTGATCATCGTCTTTGTCGATTCTACATTGGCCTTGATCCGCATGAAGTCGGAAGAGCGCGGCTATGGAGGGCGTGAGAACGACTTCGGGTACACTGACTATGCAAAGCTGGCCGCCGCCTTCGACCTGCCCGCCTTTCACATACAGCATGGAGGCGAATGCGCCGCCAAGCTCCGGGAAGCGCTGGCCCTGAACCGTCCGGTGCTGGTGGCCGTTGAAGTTGACGTTGACGAATACCGCCACATGGGCGGCTGACACGCATTTGTAAAGAAAGGTGCGCCACATGGCTACCGTACACCGCCACGAACCAAGCATTTACTACTATACGTTTGGACCGAACGAACCGGCCCTGCACATCAATGCCGGCGACCGCGTCGTCGTGCAGACGGTGGATGCCGGCCATTGGGACCGCAACGGCGAGGAACTCGCCGCGGAAAAGCGGTTCTCCCGCCCCGATACCGAATATCGACAGGCAAATCCCCAGGTCGGCCCCTATTACGTGGAGGAGGCCGAGGTGGGAGACATCCTGTGCGTCCGCATCCATCGGGTGGACTTGAACCGTGATTGGGCCTTTTCGCGCTACAATCCCGGTTTTGGGAACATGGGCGTGGAGGACTACCCCGGCGGGCCGACCGGTCTCAACGAACCCCTGCCGCAGAAGTACTATCACTGGGAAATCGACCTTGAGAGCCAACAGGCGTCGCTGGACTTGCCGGAAAGCAAGCTCGGCAGCATCACCATTCCCTGCCACCCCTTCCTTGGTTGCATTGGCGTGGCGCCGCGCTTCGGCGAGCACATCAGCACGCTCTCGTCCGCCAACCACGGCGGCAACATGGACTGCGTGGAGACTGGCCCGGGCACGACCGTTTATCTGCCGGTGTTCGTTAAGGGCGCTTATCTGCAATTCGCCGACGTCCACGCCGCGCAGGGCGACGGCGAACTCTGCGGCGTGGCCCTGGAGACTTGTGCGGAAGTGGAAGTGGAAGTAGAGGTGCGCAAGGCAGGCGGGCCCATATATTGGCCGCGCTTCGAGAACGACGAGTGGATTATGGTCGCGGCCAACACGCGCCCTCTCATGGATGCCTATAAGATCGCCCACGTCGAGCTCATCCGCTGGCTCGCCAGCGACTACGGCTTCGACCTCTGGGACGCCTATCAGGTGGTCTCCCAAGTCGGACGCACACGTGTTGGCAACGTGGTAGACCCGAATTTCACTGTAGTTGCCAAGTTTCCGAAGCAGTATCTGCCGTAGCCTCGCCGTTTAGCTCCGCCACGTCGCAACGCCTGATGGTATGCTGAATTCCGAGGTGCTGATACACTCCAGTTCTAGACTAAGAAGGGTGAGGTAGCATTTTGACGAAGGAAGATCGAACTCAATTGCTTCACATGCAGAATGCGTCAAGAAAGGCGATTGCGCTAGTCGCCGAGATGCCTCTGGAGCAGTTCTCCGCTCCCGAAAACTTTGGGCTGCGGGCGGCCACAGAGCGGTACATTGAGAGTTTTGGCGCGGCTGCCCAGCATGTCTCAGATGTCGTCAAGGCGAAGAACCAGCAAATTCCCTGGCGGCAGATTGAAGAGTTGCGCGACCAGTTGCTCCACCGCTACATGGATACGAGCGATCGCTTGGTCTGGAGCGCTGCAACAGAACATGCTCCTCGGTTACTCGCACAGGTAGAAGAGCTATTGGGTAGCCGATCAAAGACCTAACGCCAGAGATAATGCTGACTGTAAAGCGTTTGCTATGACCTTTGACCTCATCATTCGCAACGGCCGTGTCATTGACGGTCTGGGCAACCCGTGGTTCCGGGCGGACGTCGGTATTTCACAAGGCCGGATAGCCGCCGTGGGACGCTTGGCGTCGAGCGACGCTGAAAACGAAATTGACGCCCAAGGCCACATCGTTTGCCCCGGCTTTATCGACGTCCACAATCACTCCGACCTGATCCTGTTGCGCGAGCCGGACCACACGCCCAAGGTCGCGCAGGGCATCACCACCGAGATTCTCGGCTCCGACGGCATCGGCTACGCGCCGATGTCGCTCAAGCACTTGCGCGAGACTACGCAGCTCTACCACGCCATCAACGGCGGGCTGCCCCAGGACGTGGAGCTGTGGCGGACCATTCCCGAGTATCTCGACCGCTTCGACGGCAAGGTCGCCGTCAATGTTGCCTTCCAGGTGCCGCACAATGCGTTGCGGCTGGCGGTGATTGGGTGGGAAAACCGCGCCGCGACCGAGGACGACCTGAAGCAAATGGCGCGTCTAGCCGCGGAAGCCATGGAACAGGGCTGCGTGGGCTTTGCCACCGGCCTCTCCTACCATCCGCACGTGTTCTGTGGGCTGGAGGAACTCGTCGCCATCAGCCAGGCCGTCGCCGCCTACGGCGGCGTGTACAATACCCACATGCGCTACCACTTGGGCGACCAATTCCTGGACCCGGTGCGCGAGACGCTGGACGTAGCGCGCCAAGCCGACATTCCGGTGCACATCGCCCACTACCTCATCGCCGGCGAGCACACCTGGGGGATGAGCAGCCAGCGGCTGGCGCAGGTGGACTCAGGCCGCGCGGAGGGGCTGGACGTAACCTTTGACGCGTACTGCTATCCTGCCGGATCGACCACCGGCATGTTCGTGCTGCCGCTCTGGATGGGGGCGGATGGGCCGCAAGCGATGTTGAAGCGTGTGCGCTCGCCCAACGTCATGGCGCAGATACTCGACGAGATCGAAGGCCGTGAGCGCGACTTTTACGCCCGCATGCAGATCACGCACATCGGCCCAGAGCGCTATCGGGAGTGGGAAGGCCGCCGCCTGGCGGACGTAGCCGACGAGGTCGGAGAAGCGCCGGACGCACTGTTGCTGCGTCTGCTCGATGAAACCGCGCTGGAACTCGGCTTCACGTTCCATTTCGGCAACGAAGCCGACGTGCAAGCCATCATCCAGCATCCCGCCCACATGGGCTCCACGGACGCCATCATGATGGGCAGTTCGCCCCACCCCCGCGCCTACGGCACGTATCCGCGCTACTTGGGCCACTACACCCGCGAGCTTGGCCTCTTTACGTTGGAAGACGCTATTCGGCGCTTTACCGGCTTTCCGGCGCAGCGTTTTGGCTTGTCCGACCGCGGCATCATCCGCACCGGCATGGCCGCCGATGTTGTGGTGTTCGATCCCGCCAACGTCATTGACCGCTCTACGTTCGACAACCCGCGCCAATATCCCGTGGGCATCGACCACGTGATCGTCAACGGCACACCTGTCATCGCCGACAGCGCCCCCACCGGCGCACGTCCGGGCCGGGCCTTGCGGCGGGGATAGTCCTATTCTCGGCTGACGCCTTCTCTGAGCAGGGGTCGAGTGCTGCTTCACCTCGCTGACGATACCCGCGCAATCCGCGCTGCGAGCGCCTGCGCGCTTTCCCGTTCCTCCCTCGTGTGCATTTCGAGATTCAAACGGCATACCGGCGGTACGCGGCGTGCCGCACGTGCCGTACACGCTAGCTGCGCGGCCCTGCACAAGACCTTGCATGAATCACCGTATGCATTTTATTCAACAATAACCTACGTTAATTGCCTGTTGTGCTCAAAATAATGATGTTTGCTCAATAATAAGTTGCATTCTTCAAAAAGATGCACTATACTCTCCAAGAGTTATAGAATTCTAAACATGCGGTTAGGAGGATAGCAAAACCGCTACAATCCGGATCAGACGTGAATCCAGCTACGTGCGCTCTTGCGCCTTGAATTACACGAGTGGAGGGAAACCTGAATGGACGGTAACCCGGTAATCCAAACCGAAGGCCTTACCAAGCGGTTTGGCAAGATCGTTGCCGTAGATAATCTCTCGTTGACCGTGCCGCGCGGCCACGTCTTCGGCCTGCTTGGCCCCAACGGCTCCGGCAAGACTACGACCATGGGCATGCTGCTCGGCCTCACCCGGCCGACGGCAGGCAGCTTTCAGCTCTTTGGCGAGCAGGGCAAGAGCCTGGACGCCCTGCGCCGCGTCGGCGCTATCGTGGAGACGCCGGCCTTTTATCCCTACTTGTCGGGACGCAACAACCTGGCCTATTTCCAAGGCGTGCTCGGACGCGGCAGCGCCGCAGAACTCGACAACCTGCTGGAGCGGGTCGGCTTGGCGGACCGGGCGCACGACCGCTTTCACACCTATTCCCTGGGCATGAAGCAGCGCCTGGGACTCGCCTACGCGTTGTTAGGCGATCCGGAGTTGCTCTTCCTGGACGAACCCACCAACGGCATGGACCCCGCCGGCATGGCGGAAATGCGCGACTTGATCCGCAGCCTGGGGACTGAAGATCGCACGGTCTTCCTCTCCAGCCACCTGCTCCATGAGGTCGAGCAGGTCTGCGACAGCGTAGTGATTCTCTCCAAGGGCAAGCTGATCGCGCAAGGGTCCGTTTCCGAACTGCTCAAAGGGCGCGGGCAAGTCCGCCTGCGTACGACCGATAACGAGCAGGCGGCCGCTGTGCTGGCGGCATTGGATTGGGTCGAAGAGGCGGGCATCGAGAACGGGACTGTGGTGGTCACCGCGCCGTCCGAACGCGCCGCGGAGTTGAGCGCCGCCTTGGGGCAAGCCGACATCTATGTCACCGAAATGACATCCGGCCAGGAATCCCTGGAAAGCTACTTCCTTGAGATCACTGCCGCGGAGGAAGGAGAAGAAGCCAGATGATTACCCACGTCTTGCGACTCAGTGTTTGGGAATGGCAGAAACTCCGTCGCCGCATGTTGCCGTGGCTTCTGCTGGCAATCGTCGTCATTCTGATGCAAGTGGCCGTATGGGGCGCCTACGCCGTGTACCGCACCGAACCCTTCTCACCGCGGCATAGCATCGGAATAGGCGAGACCGCAGGCGAGAGTGCAGGCGAGAATAAGGAAAGAGTCTTCGAAGCGGAGTGGGCGTGCAAGGATGTACGCGGCGAGCGCATACCGCCGGGAATAGAAGAGCTCGCTGACGAACATCGCGAGCGCGCGCTCGCCAGTGTGGAGGAGTTTCGCGAGTCTTGCGCGGGGTACGAGGAGTTCCGCAACTTCACGAGCAACGCGGTCTTGTTGCCCAATAGCATTCTCTTAGGCTTCGACCTGCTGCAGGGAACCCTGTTCATTCTCGTCAGCATCTTGGGCGCGGCGGCGCTGGGCAGCGAATACGGCTGGGGCACATTGCGGACGGTGCTGACAAAAGGCACGGGCCGCTGGCAGTTCCTGACGGCGAAGCTCGTCGCGCTTATGTTCACGGCGCTGGTTGGACTGCTCATCGCCGCGGCGACGGTTGCGGTGAGCAGCATCTTGATTGGCGTCCTTGGCCTGGAAAGCGAACCGCTGCAAGGCTCGGCGGAGTGGCTCGACGTACCCATCAAGATGGGTACGCTGCTCTATAGCTTCCTGCCGTACGCCATGCTGGCGTTGCTCGTCACGGCCCTGACTCAGTCTACGGCCGCGGGCATCACCGCCTTCGTGGTCTATTACTTGATCGAGGCGACGCTTTTCCCGCCCTTGAATAATTTCGAGTGGTTCCAGCGGGCCTCCGAATACCTGCTCAGTCCGAACGTTACGGCCCTGCTCAGTTCGAGCTATGGCGAGGTTTCCGTCACGATTGGAGATAACGGCGACGCGGCACAGCCGGACGTACTTCATGCCATCCTTGTCCTGGGGGCCTATACGCTCGTCTTCGGCGTCCTGACGTACTGTCTCTTCCAACGCCGGGACATTACCGGCGCCAAGGGCGGCTAATCGACCTACAGTTGATCGTATCCATACTGATTACGGGCCTAGGCGACCTGGAATTGGTAGGCGCAGATTTTCAATCTGCGCCTACTGTATTCACCTTCACATGTGCCGAAATCAGACCCCTTTTCTTAGCAAGATTACGCAAGCACACGACCAGCTAGCTGCCCAATAACCCCGAGCAATCTCGCCAATCACTATTGACGTTCCTCGGCCCAGAGGATGACAGCCTCAGCGATCCGAATGGCTTTGTCGTAGTCCGCTTCAGTAACCGGTTGCTCAAGGCTTGGATAGCGGGTTGACATCGCGTATTGGGTCAGTTCCTCGGCTTGCAATACCGTCTCCGGTGCCACCTCGCCTGCTTCTTCCAGCAAAGACAACAACCGAGCCAAGTCATGCACGTAGGGGAATTCGATACCGTGCATGATCATCACGGCCTTGATAGCCTTCTCTGCTGCCTGCTGGGCCTCGAAGCACAAGTCTTCCAAATAAACTTCAGGCACGCGAATCTTCGCCATGGCGAGATTGCTCTTGGCGCGGTTCAACCACTCCCTAGGGTCATCTGGTGGGTAGCGCTCAAGAGGCGTCATACACGACTCTGCCTTCCGCCAGCGCCGGTTTGATAACCAGCGCGTGACTATCCTTATACCGCTCGACATCTGCCGGAGAGACCATCACTGCGTCTACGGCTGCCCCGACGCCGTGCATCATGCGGTACATCTGTCCCATCAGTTTTCGCGAGTGGCCGCCTTTCCGGATGATGAGCAGATCGACGTCGCTGTTACGTCCCATCTCGCCACGAGCGGCCGAGCCAAACAGGATAATCCTCTCCGGTTGGGCAGCCTCGACGATTCTCCCAATGATGTCGTCCAGTATTGCCTGTTCGAGCGTCATGTGAAACCCTAACTTCAAGGAAGTAAGCGTTGGTCAATTCACTCTAAGATTGAGATTCCAGTCAAAGTATGACGTGTATGAAAACTCTTTGGACATAGCCTTCTGTCAGAAACATACCACGCAAAGGGACACTATCCAAGTGAGCACAAGTCCGGCCAGACACTGCTATACCGGTATGGTACTATGCGACTCACAAAGAAGTGCGCGCAGCCGTTGCCGTGCCTATGACGGTATTGCGTGAAGAATACGCAGTGGGCAGGCGTTTCAATCGCGCACGGCCCGCTTGTCTGTGCGGGTGTTGGGAAGGCGCGGCGCCGCAAGGTTTCCCTCGGTTGACGATTGCGCTCACACCGTAGCCAGCATGCAAAGTTTCCAAGAGACAACACCATACACATGAGACGTGTGGAAGGAGAGGCACCGTGAGTACCAACCAAGACTGGTGGCCGGACCAATTGAACCTGAAGCCCCTGCGCCAGGATTCTCCTCAGTCCGATCCCATGGCAGAGGACTTCGATTACGCTGAAGAGATCAAGAGCCTTGACGTCGAGGCCCTGAAGCAGGACATCGAAGCGGTAATGACGACCTCGCAGGACTGGTGGCCGGCCGATTACGGCCACTACGGCCCGCTCTTCATCCGCATGACGTGGCATGCCGCCGGCACGTACCGCATCAGCGATGGCCGCGGCGGTGGCGGCGCGGGCTACCAACGCTTTGCGCCCCTGAATAGCTGGCCCGATAACGCGAGCCTGGATAAAGCGCGGCGTTTGCTCTGGCCGATCAAGCAGAAGTACGGCCGCAAGCTCTCCTGGGCGGACCTCATCATCTATGCCGGAAACTGCGCGCTGGAGTCTATGGGTTTCAAGACCTTTGGCTTCGCCTTTGGGCGACCGGACGTCTGGGAAGCTGACGAGACCTATTGGGGGTCTGAGAAAGTGTGGCTCGATGACGAGCGACATGATGGCGACGGCGAACTTCAAGGCCCTCTGGCCGCCGACCACATGGGCCTGATCTACGTGAATCCGGAGGGGCCCAACGGCAATCCCGACCCGCTCGCAGCGGCCAAGTTCATCCGCCAGACGTTCAGCCGTATGGCCATGAATGACGAGGAGACAGTGGCGCTCATTGCCGGCGGACACACCTTTGGCAAGGCGCACGGCGCCGGTCCCGCGGACGAAGTCGGTCCTGAACCGGAGGGAGCGAGCATCGAGGAACAGGGCTTCGGCTGGAAGTACGGCCATGGCAGCGGCAAAGGCGAGGACACGTTCACCAGCGGCCTGGAAGGCGCGTGGACGGACAATCCGGTGAAGTGGGACAACAATTTCTTCGAGAACCTGTACAAGCATGACTGGGAATTGACCAAGAGCCCGGCGGGCAAGTGGCAGTATACCCCCAAGGACGCGGCTGCCGTTGCCACCGTGCCGGATGCGCACGACCCATCCAAGATGCACGCGCCCATGATGCTCACCACGGACCTCTCACTGCGGATGGACCCGGATTACGGGCCGATTGCGCAGCGTTTCCTGGAGAGCCGCGAAGCGCTGGAAGACGCGTTTGCCCGGGCTTGGTTCAAGCTCATTCATCGCGACATGGGGCCGCGCAGCAGGTATCTCGGCCCCCTGGTACCCGAGGAAGCCCTGCTCTGGCAAGATCCGGTTCCCGACGTGGATCACGCGTTGATCGACGAACAGGACATTGCGGCACTCAAAGCCCAAGTTCTCGCTTCGGGCCTGTCGGTTTCCCAACTGGTCTCCACCGCTTGGGCGTCGGCGGCATCGTTCCGCGGCACCGACAAGCGCGGCGGCGCGAACGGCGCGCGCATCCGCCTGGCGCCGCAGAGAGACTGGGCCGTGAACAACCCAGCCGATCTCGCAGAGGTGCTGCAAGCGCTGGAGCAAATCCAAGCGGACTTCAACAGCGCCCAGACCGGTGGGAAGCGGATTTCCCTCGCCGACCTGATCGTTCTGGCCGGATGCGCCGGCGTCGAGCAAGCCGCTAAGAATGCGGGGCACGACGTGCAGGTGCCTTTTGCGCCGGGACGCACGGACGCGACGGAGGAGTGGACCGACGCCGATTCGTTTGCCGTGCTCGAACCCAGCGCGGACGGCTTCCGCAACTATCTGCAGGACGGACACAGCGCAACTGCCGAGGAACTGCTGGTGGAACGAGCCTACATGCTCACGCTCACCGCCCCTGAGTTGACTGTGCTCGTGGGCGGCCTGCGGGTCTTGGATGCGAACACGGGACAATCGCAGCACGGCGTCTTGACCGAGCGGCCGGGCTCGCTGACCAACGACTTCTTCGTAAACCTGCTCGACATGGACACCGTGTGGCACGTGTCGTCGGCTTCTGAGGAGGTCTTCGAGGGACACGACCGCCAAACCGGAGATCTCAAGTGGACCGGCACGCGGGTGGACCTGATCTTCGGTTCAAACTCCGAGCTGCGGTCCTACGCTGAGGTTTACGGCTGCGACGACGCGGAAGGCGCCTTCGTGCAAGACTTCGTGGCCGCGTGGGACAAGGTGATGAACCTCGATCGGTTCGACCTGGCGTGATCGCGCTGGTGTTTGCGAGGATCGGTTTCTTCCGCACATCTTGAAGTCCTGGTCAATGCTGACCTGTTAATCCTATTCCCAATTAGGCTCGGTTTGTGACGCCCATTACAGGTGCTGGGCTTCCTTCAAAGGAGCGGTCTGCTTAACCCCTTCTCCGTTGATGGGAAAAGGCCGGGATGGGGTGAGAGGATTGGTAGTCTAGCTATTGCCACTCTCATGTAGTCCTCTGGATTCCTGCTTTCGCCGAAATGACGAGTTGTGCAAGGGTCTCCGTAAGGGGCTTGAGTCTGAGACATGTCCTGCGCATGACCGTTGATCCAGGCCAAAGGCAAAAAACTGCCGTCGGTAGCTCAGGTTTGCAACCTGCGCCTCACTTTGCTCGGCTCCGGCAGCCAAAACAGAAAGAACCTCTGTAGGTAGTTCTTGTCTCTTGGGCAATGCGACCCACTCTGCTCCCTCCCTTTGGCACGAACCGGCAGGTCAAATCCCGATTCTCGCGCCCCTTTCAGCGGAAGAGTCTCTAATTCCCGTAGTAGATCCTCCATTCTCAAGCTCTATAATGAATTGAACTATCAGAGCATTAGCGGCGATGGAGTCTTCCCGGAAGTTCGTTTGCCCGCCGGCCGCCACCAAAGCACCTAGGCGAATAGAACGGACACTCCCCATATAGAGATTGGCCCCAGGCATATGGCCAACGTGCTTGAAACCATCACCAAGCTCAAGGAAGAACTCGACGGCCTGCGACCATTGCCGCCAGACGTTCTAGCTCAGGTCGAGCAGAAGCTGCGGCTCGAGGCGAACTACCACTCCAATGCCATTGAAGGCAACACACTCACCCTCGGCGAGACGCGCAGTCTCATCCTTCACGGCCTAACGGCCCAGGGCAAGCCCTTGCGTGACCACGTGGACATTCAAGGACACGACGTGGCCGTAAAGGCGATTGAAGACGCGGTAAAGAATAACCAGGAACTCAACGAGGTCTACATCCGCAATCTCCACCGCGCGGTGCTGAAAGAACCCTACAAAGCAAAGGCAGAGACGCCGGACGGCGAACTGATTGAGCGTACGATTACCCTTGGAGACTATAAGACAGTTCCGAACAATGTCAGGACAGCCACTGGCGAGACCTACTTCTTCACGCCGCCTGAGCAGGTGAAGCAGGCAATGGGTGACCTCATTGACTGGTATCGGGCTAGGGAGAGTGAAGCCGAACACCCAATCGTCATCGCCGCCACGTTTCACTTCCGCTTCGTGCGCATCCATCCATTCGACGACGGCAACGGCCGCATGGCACGTCTCTTGATGAACATGATCCTAATCAAGCACGGCTATACGGTGGCGATGATTCGACGGGAAAACCGAGACGAATATCTTGGCACGCTGGAGAATACTGACAAGACCGAGGACCTGACAGAGTTTATCAACTACATCGCGGGCTGTTGCGAATACGCGCTCAACGTTCAATTAAAGGCCGCGCGCGGAGGACCCATAGACGATATCGGCGATATCGACAAAGAGATTGCACTCTTCAAGCAATCCCATGCCAGAACCAGAATTCAAGGGATTTCATCAAAGTCGCTTGTCAAGACTGTTTTAAGTCCATTCTTCGAATACTGTTCAGGAAAGGTCTGGAGCATTTCGGACATATTTGGCTTCGTGGATGTGACTATACGTGTCGATGGAACCGATACAGAAGACAAATCAATACGGCCCCATGTGTTCGGGATCCCGGAGGGATCGCCTACACTTCGGTCTTTACTGGATTCTGAGAATTTCCCGGATGAGATAGGCTCAATCTCAACCATTTTTTCGAGCGGTTTTTCACGCTTCAGGCAAAGAGAGAGAATGGGCATCAACTTGCGTGTTGAAAACAAAACAGACACGCACCAATGTAGATGGCAATTCTATAGCGAAGTATTAGGTGTGCGTTGGGAGCACGAGGGTAAGGATCTCGACGACCTCAAGAGACAATTCAACAATCTTCTGCGGGAGATGATGAGGTATTTCGAACAGAGTGAATCGTAGCCCAAACGGGTGGTAGCTTAGGGTTTGCCAGAGAAACTCCATTGAACTTGGTCAAGTGTCTACCATAGATTGCTACACTTGAAGAGCGCCGCGCTAGGCGGCGCTTGGTCCTGCCACACCTGGAATTCGCTTGACCCATGGCCGCGCCTGACTCTTAAGGAATAAGTCTTGTAATTCCATGCTTCTTGCAGACCTAAACTGCAGTTTACGGCGCTAGACTCCAGCAGAGTCGCAGTCCGGTCACGCGCGACCAAAGTCTCAATACATGTGTGAAAAGTAGAACCTGCATGAGTATTCGGTCGCTGGGGAATCTTCCTGACATTCGCGCCGAGTTGTGGTAGCATGCTTTGCAAATTGGGCACTTAGTGGCTGCTAGTTGTGTGAAAACTGTGAAGGTCGTCCGCAGGGCGTAAGCAGTTTGCTGATGTAAAGCGTAGTGGATGTGGTTCCGCTCCGTTGTGGTGGGTAGCTCAGAGTGACGTACAACCTTCAGACTCTCCGCGGCGACATTTTCGGCGGCATCACCGCGGCCGTGGTGGGCCTGCCGGTATCGCTGGCATTTGGCGTGGCGTCCGGTTTGGGCGCGCTGGCGGGCATTTACGGCGCGATTGCCGTCGGTTTCTTCGCGGCGGTCTTTGGGGGCACGAAGTCGCAGATTTCCGGCCCCACCGGTCCCATGGCGGTTGCCATGGCCGTCATCGTCACAACCCATGCCGACACGCTTCCCGAAGCCTTCACCATCGTCATCATGGCCGGCTTGCTTCAGGTTGCGCTCGGCGTAATGCGGATCGGCCGCTTCGTGGCCTTCACGCCGTACTCGGTGATTTCCGGCTTCATGTCCGGCATCGGCATCATTATCATGCTCCTGCAGACGCTCCCCTTCCTGGGAGCAGCGGGTGCGACGGGTGGGCCGCTGGGGGCCGTGCGCGCGTGGCCGAGCGCAATAAACAACATCAACTTCAGCGCGCTTGCCATCGCCGGCGTGACGCTCGTGGTGGGGATTCTCTGGCCCCAGCAACTGCGTAGGTACTTTCCTCCCACCCTGGCGGCGCTCGTTGCCGGTACACTGCTGGGCGTGTTGTGGTTGACCAATGTGCCGGTGATTGGAGAGGTTCCCACCGGTCTGCCGGAGATCGAGATGCCGGCCTTCTCGGCCGGAATTCTCGTCAGAGCCATCGAGCCTGCGCTGATTCTTGCTCTGCTTGGATCCATTGACAGCCTGCTCACTTCCCTGATCGCCGACGCCATGACCCGTACCCGGCATAACCCGAACCGCGAGTTGATCGGCCAAGGCATCGGCAACACCATCGCCGGCCTGATAGGCGGCCTGCCCGGGGCCGGGGCCACCATGGGCACCGTGGTGAACATCCGCGCCGGCGGGCAGACGCAAGTTTCCGGCGCGCTGCGGGCGGCGATCCTGCTGGCCCTGGTGCTGGGTCTCGGCAGGTACGTGGAGGCGATTCCTCACGCGGTGCTCGCCGGCATCTTGATGAAGGTTGGGTGGGACATCATCGATTGGCGGTTCATCACGCGTCTGCACCGCGTGCAGCGCGAGCACCTGCTGGTAATGCTCATCACGCTGGGTCTTACGGTCTTCGTCGACTTGGTTACCGCTGTTGCCATTGGCCTTATCGCCGCCGGAATGGCGAGCGCGCGCCAGTTCGAGCGCCTTGAGCTCGATCGTGTTGTGTCCGTGCCGTTGCTGGACCAGAGCTTCTTTGGCAGTGAAGACACCGATGAGGAAAGGGATGCTTTCTCGGCGCGCGTCGGACTGGTGGCTCTCAGAGGCAGCTTCTCCGTTGCCTCGTCCAATAAGCTCATCAATACAATCAGCGTGGACATCCGCGATCACGAGGTGGTTATCCTCGACTTCACTGACACTGTTTACATCGACGACAGCGCCGCAATGGTTGTCGAGCAGATGATTGATAGCGCCATCGCGGAAGACACCCAATACATCATCATGGGTCTCACCGGCCCGCCCGCCTTTGCCCTGCGGGCGCTCAACGTCCTGCAACGTGTGCCAGCCGGTCAGTTCGCAAAAGACCTCAGCGAGGCCAAGGAAATCGCACAGCGGCTCCTGGACCGGTAAGGCTTCGGCTCATCCCCGCGCCGCTGCCGGCGCCGGTTCTGCCGAAGTTGCGCGATCAACCGCTCCAGAGACAGGGTGCGGCGCGCGGACCGGCCGCACCCGTTGTTTTGCCGAACCCCTTCTGTGCGACTGTGGTCCCTCTTTGAGTTCACACAAGACACGCCGCAATTGCACTTTGTAGTAGACTTTGGCTACAAGCCCAACTATTGGCAAGCTTTTTGGGCAGTTTTAGTCGTCGAGGCGTTCCTTCGGCGTGCATATTATCTTCTGTGGTTTTTGACTGCGACTTGCCGATCACAAGTCTCTGCGTTTTGGGAGTTGACGCGCGATGAGGAAGCTCTTCACGTTCGTATTCCTGGCAGGCCTCATGCTGATACTCGTGGGCTGCGGCGAAGGCCCGCAGGAAATTCTCCATCTTGATAAGGAATGCCCGTCCGAGGTAAAGCCGGCGGACGGCGCTTCACAAGCCGACGCGATTGACCCAAGCCTCACGCCCGATAGCTACGTCGCCGTCGTGCCTAAGACGCTCCGCCGGGGCTACACCGAGCAGATATCGGTATCCCTCTTCAACAACGACCGGCCCGCCGCCGGGGACGTGACGGTCTCGCTCCTGCGAGGAGGCACCTTGGTACAAACTATTGCGGCCACAGTGGCAGGCACGGCGAACGTGGCGCTGCCGGTACCGCTACAAAGCAGCGGTCATCACGAAGTCCGGGTACGGGTTGACGGCGTACGGGAAGTCAGCAGTGCGCGAGTAGAGGTCGTAGATGGTCTTCTGCTCTTCGTCGAAACGGACAAGCCCATTTACCAACCCGGCCAAACCGTCCACGTCCGCCTCATGACGCTGGACGCCGCGCTCAAGCCTTGGCCCTCCGCGGCGACCATCGAATTCCAGGACGCGAAAGGCACCAAAGTCTTTCGCAAAGAGATCGAGACCGACGATTACGGCATGGTGACGATCGACGTGCCGCTTTCGGTAGAACCGAACCTGGGCGTGTGGAAGCTCACCGCGTTCGCGGGCGACCAACGGACCCAACTCGACGTGCGCGTGGAGCGCTACGTGCTCCCCAAGTATGAAGTTGGCGTCATCACCGCAAGCGATTGGATACTGGCAAGCGACCCCATAACCGGCACGGTTACGGGCGAGTATTCGTTCGGTAAGCCGGTGGTGGGTGAGGTGGAGATTATCGCTTCCCGGTACGTCGGACAGTGGGAAGAATACGCCCGCTTCAGCGGCCCGATTGACGGCGAGGCTGAATTTGAATTGCCGCCGGTGCGGTTCGTGGCCGGCGTCCCCCAGGCCGGGGGGCAAGGCAACGTGCAGCTCGACGTAACCGTCCGCGAGCGGAGCACCGGCTACGAGCAGCAGACGTCGAAACTGCTCACCGTGAGCGCAGCGCCCGCGACGCTTAGGGTGATACCAGAAAGCCGCGTGCTTAAGCCCTGCCTGCCCATGAGCTACCTCATCGTTGCCCAGGAGCCTGACGGCACGCCGGTAGACGCCGACGTGAGCGTTACGATCACGTATTTGAACCAGGCGTTTCAAGAAGCCCTGACGGAGACCCTCGCAGTCGCTACCGCGGACGGCAAAGCCATTGTTCGGGTAACTGCCCCCGCGTATGCCGCCGCGCTCACGCTGCAGGCGCAAAGGGGGGATTCGTACACGTCGCTTGCTCTAGAGGCGGGCCACTCGCCAACCGACACCTTCATCCACGTCGAGCAGGTGACCGCAGGCGACATCGCGGTTGGCGACACCGTGCAGTTTCGCGTCCAGTCCACACGGGAAGCGCGCAACTTCTACTACGAAATCCTCTCCAGAGGAGCGGTTGTCTTCACGGACGTGAGTTCCAGCCCTGACATCTCCTTTACAGCCACGGAACTCATGGCGCCGTCCTCGCGTATTCTCGTGTACCAGATACTGCCAAACAATGAGATCGCCGCCGACTACCTCCCGTTCAGCGTCGAGGCGGCCTATGCCCACGACGTGGAGGTCGGCTTCAGCGCGGACGAGGTGCGGCCGGGTGACCCGGTTGACGTGAACGTCCAAACGCAGGGCGAGTCGCGCGTCGGACTCGTCGCTGTGGACAAGTCGGTATTCATCCTGGCTGAGAACCGGCTCAATCTCCAGCAAATCTTCAACGAACTTGAGCGGCTCTACCAGCAGCCGCAAGTGGAGCTCCACGATACCTACATTGCCGACACCATCGACACGCGGGGCGCTCTTGAGACGTTTGCCGCCGCCGGTACGGTGGTATTGACCAACAAAGACCTGCCGGCAGGCGAGCAACTGATTCGTCCGCCACCGCCGCCAACGCTTGAGGACTTCCTCAACGCCGTGATCATGGGATTCGCGGCCGGCGGAGCGGGCATGGTGGCGATGGAGGCAGAATCAGCACCCGCCATGGAAGAAATGGCGGAGGAGAAAGCCGCCCCTGCAGAGAGCCTCGCAGAAGTCCAGCGCGTGCGCCAGTTCTTCCCGGAAACCTGGATATGGAAGGACATTCACACAGATGAAAACGGCCGCGCCGTCCTGCCCGTGGAAGCTCCCGATAGCATTACCACGTGGGTGCTGCGCGGCGTCGGCATGTCCAAGGAACACGGTTTGGGCATGGGCGAGAGCACGCTGCGCGTCTTTCAGCCGTTCTTCCTGACCGTGGATCTGCCGGTCTCCGCGATACGAGGCGAGGAACTGCCGGTCAAGATCGCCCTCTTCAACTACCGCGAGACCGCTCAGGAATTCTTCGTCGAGATCGAGCAAGCCGAGTGGTTCGATCTGCTCGACGAGCCGCTCAAAACTATTACGGTCGGTGCGAACGACATCGGCGGCGTGGAGTTCATGATCCGACCGACAGGTCTCGGCAATAACCCTATCCAGATCACGGCGCGCAGCACTGAAACCGCCGACGCCGTCTTAAGGAACCTGCGGGTGGAGCCTGAGGGCATCCCGATTGAGGTCGTCGGCAACCATCTCCTGTCGGGCATCTTCCGGCATGAATTCCTGCCCTACCTGCCGTCCGACGCCATCGCGGGTTCCGGCCGCTCGTACGTGGCGCTTACCGGCAGCCTGATGACCCAGAGCATCGAGGGCCTCGATCAACTGCTGCAGATGCCGTTTGGCTGCGGCGAGCAAAACATGATTCTCTTCGCGCCGAACGTGTTCGTCACGCGGTATCTCAAGGAGACCGACCAACTCAAGCCCGAGATCATGGCCAAGGCCGAACACCTCATGCTGGTGGGTTATCAGCGTGAAATGACCTACCAGCGGCGCGACGGCAGCTTCTCCGCCTTTGGTGACAGCGACGCCGAGGGCAGCCTGTGGTTGACGGCGTTCGTGCTCAAGACGTTTGCGGAGTCGCGGGAGATCATCTACGTCGACCCGGCGGTGCTAGAAGCTGCGGCGTATTGGCTGGCAGAACACCAACTGAGCGACGGCTCGTTTGAGAACGTCGGCTTTCTCCACCACCAGGAGCTCTTGGGCGGCCTGCAAGGACGCGATGCCTTGACGGCCTACGTGGCGATTGCGCTTTTGGAAGCCGGTTCCAGCGTCGGGGCTTCTTACGGGGCCTTTCCCGCAATCCAATACCTGGAAGGCCGGCTGGAGGGCATCAAAGATCCCTACACCATGGCGATCGTGGCATACGCGCTGGCAATTGCCGATAGCGCGCTGGCGGCGGAGGCCCACGCCACGCTCATGACCATGGCGGAAGAGGACGCAAATGGCGCGCTGTACTGGCCCGGCGGCCACGGCTTCCAAAGCGCGGCTATCGAGACGACCGGCTATGCGCTGCTGGCTCTCATGGCGAACGACGACTTGGCGAATGCCTCCCAGGCAGCCAAGTGGCTCGCCGGACAGCGGAACGCCTACGGCGGGTTCGGCTCCACCCAGGATACGGTGGTGAGCCTGCAAGCGCTTGCTGAGTTTTCTACCAAGGTGCGCGCGGACGTGGACATGACCGTCCACATGGCCAGCGGTGACTGGCGCAAAGAGGTCCGCATTACGCCGGAAAACGCCGACGTGCTCCAGATCGTGCAAGTGCCGCTTGAAAGCGATTTGACTGTGACGTCGCAAGGCCGGGGCACAGTAGTCTTGCAGTCCGTACTGCGCTACAACGTCCCCGACCGCGAGACCGAAGTCCCGGACGTATTCGACATTACGGTCGATTACGGCACGGAGAGCGTGGAGGTTGACGACCTGATCACGGTGAACACGAGCGTCGCCTTCAACCCGCCCGAAGAGATCGAAGCCGGTATGGTGGTGCTCGACATCGCCGTCCCCACAGGCTTTGAGCCGGTGCGCGAGACGGTGGCGGTCCTTGTGGCAGAAGACCCCCTCTTCAAGCGGTTCGAGATCGCGGGCCGCAAGGTGATTTTCTACATCGACAACTTGCAGGCCGGGCAGACTCTTACCTTTGCCTTCCAGGCACGCGCCAAGTACCCCGTGCGCGCGAAAGAGGTCGTTTCCCAGGTTTACTCCTACTACCGTCCTGAGCAGCGTGGCGAGACCCTCGGCGGCGCGTTGATTGTGACTGAATAGGCGCTGGCGTGGAATCTTGATGAAGATCCGTGTACGAGAAGCCAGCCCGGCGGATGCTGCTGCTATTGCGCGGGTGCACGTGGACACGTGGCGCACGACCTACGCGGGCATCCTGCCGGCCGATTTTCTGGCCGGGCTCGAGTACGCCAACAGCGAAGCGGTTTGGAGCGCTGCCATGGCGTCAGATCGTCCCGGCGCCAGCTTGCTGGTGGCCGAGACCGCCCAGGGTGAGGTCGTCGGCTTCGCGTATGGAGCGCCCGAGCGAGAAGGCGACCCGACTTACCGAGGGGAGATTTTCGCAATCTACGTCTTGCAGGCGTACCAGGGCCAAGGGGCCGGTCGCCGCCTCTTCTCCGCTGCGGCGCGGCGTCTTCACGAAGCGGGATTCGACGCGTTCCTGTTGTGGGTGCTCAAGGACAACCTGCCAGCGCGCCATTTCTACGAGTCGCTAGGCGGGACGTACCTCGCTGAAAAGACCATCACCATCGGCGAAACGGAGCTTATTGAGGTGTCTTACGGTTGGCGGGACATTGCCAACATTACCGGTGAAGCGTAGGGACTTCGATCCGGCTTACCGGAATAGGGGATGCTCTTCGTTAACCAAGCCGTTAGGGCGTTGCCAAACCTGCAATTGCCGGACTTCTCGTTATTTGCAGTGAGGCCGAGGCTGAAGCCCGAGTGCGGCGGCAGAGCCAATGGCGCGCTCGATGGGCGTCACAAATTCAGATACCAAAGCAGTTGCACTTCATCGGGAAACTCCGGATAGACGCCGGGATATACCGCACCCAAGTAGCAGCCCTGCTTGGCGTAGAACTTGCACGCCGGCACGTTGATGTTCTGCGTCTCAACCTTGAGTTGCCGGCAGCCCTTGGCCCGCGCCCAAGCGGCGGCGTGGTCAAAAAGCCGCTGCCCAACACCTCTGCGACGGTGTTCGGGATGCACGCGCAGGTCCCAGAGCACCGCAAGGTCGTCGCGTCCCTCCAGCATATTCAGGCCGGGTGTAGTCCAAGCGACCACGGCGCCTCCCAGCCGCATCCCGTCCTCGATAGCCGCCAGGACTACCCAATTGGAGAGATCCCATTCCCGCGCCCACCGCCGCGGCCGTTCACCCCCTGTGTCATAGTCCTTGATGTACGGGTGTTCTTCACGCTCCTCGGTCAGTCTCCAAGCGGACTTCCCCGGTACCTTGGCAGCCACTCGATACTTGGACTCGACCTTAAACGCAATGGGTATTTCACCGTAGCCGCCTAACCGGTCGACGGACTGTTCGATAATCTGAATAGCCATCGCTGAGCCGGGCCTGTCAGGCAAGTAAAGTTGAGGAGGCGTTATGAGACGCCGGGTTACCTGCGCCAAGTGCGAACGGAGCGGACGTCTCCGGCCGGTGCCTTTAGCGCGAACCCTCGACGGTCACCGTGATGATGTCCAGGCCGTGGTACTTCTGGTGGCGGACTGAAGACGCGTAGTGCCAGAGCAGGCGGTAGGAGACTTCGCGCTCGTCGGGCATCGGTGGCAGTTCTTTGAGATAGGCGAGATGGTCTTCCAGGTTCTCACCTTCCAAAGAGGTAACGAATTCTAGCTCTGCCGTACCGCCCTCTACCCGCGCAATGACGGTCAGTTGACGGCCCGTGCTGTCTGCCGGGTCCGTGCCACTCTCTAGCAGCAGAATGGCCAGCGTCTCTTCACCAGCGGAAGTGAGCCGTTCCGCCGAAGCATCATTCCAGCCACGGTTAGCCGCCACTGCGAGTAAGAGCTGCTCGATCTTGGGCAGCGCGTCGCTTTCCAGATCCGTTTGCAACCGCCTGCGCCGTGGTCGGGTGAGCTCGATGAAGACCATCACGATGATCGCCACGATCGCGCCCGCCGTCATGCCGTTGCTCAGCAGCACCCCTATGAAGCCTTGACCCAGCAGATCGGCGAAAACCCAGCCGCTTTGGAAGCCCGCGCCAATCCAGAATGCCAAGCCGACGACGACTGCCTTGCGGTGGTCCATGCCGTCATTGATGACGATGCGCATGCCCTGCACAAAGAGCAAGACGACGAGCACCGTAATGTAGGCAGCCGCTACGGGAGGTGGAATGGCGATGAGCAAGGCGGCAACTTTGGGGAAGAACGCCAGAACGACAAAGACCACGCCGATGACGACACCCACACGCCGGGCAGCGACACCGGTAACCTCGGCCAGAGAGATGCTGGAGGAGTAGGTGGTATTTGGCACCGTGCCCAGGAGACCGGACAACAGATTGCCCACGCCGTCGGCGTTGAGCGCGCCTTGCACCACACGAAAGTCAGTAGCGCGCGGATTGCGGCGGGAGACCCGTTGGATCGCCACGCCGTCGCCGATGGTCTCGATGGCGCCAACCAGGGTAACCACGATGAAGGCGGGGAGGAGCGCCCAGAACTCGATGCCGGGGGTGACGTCAAACCCGGGCCACCCGTCAAAAGGTATGCCGATCCACGGCGCGTCCAGCACTTGTTGAAACTCGTAGATGCCGTACGGAATTGACACGACGCAGCCCGCGGCAATGGCGACAATCGGAGACCACAGCCGCCAGGCCGGCGGCGCGCGCACTACCATGGCTGCCACGATGACTATCGTAACCAGGGCTGCCACCGGCGCGGCAGACCGCGGCGATCCCTCGGGCACGTCGCTGAGCGTTTCAAAGACGATCGGCATCACCGTGGCCGCAATCAACATGATCACGGTACCGGTGACAATTGGTGTAAAGATGCGCCGCAGCCAGGAAAGACGCGCTGCCAAGAGAAACTGAAAGAGCGCTGATATGACGATCAGACTCGCCATGGTAGCCGGGCCGGCCAACTCAAGCGCCGCCGCACAGACGGCAATGAACGCCCCCGATGTGCCCATCATGAGCACGTGGCCCGACCCAAAACGCCCGACACGCACCGCCTGCAGTACCGTCGTGGTGCCGCTGACGAGCAAGGCGGCGAATACGGCCCAGGCCATGAATTCCACAGACTGTCCGGCAATCCGCGAAACAATGACGACGGTCAGGACTACCGGCGCCAGAATCAGAATCGCCGCCTGAATGCCGGAGCCAATGGTAACTAAGCGGGGAGGTTCCTCGTCGGGTTCATAGCGGACGTTCTCGTTGACTGCAGCCATTGATCACCTCACTCCATTGTGTCCAACACACTGCCGCGATGGGCGGGACTCTACCGTATTGCGGACTCTTCGCTGCGAAGTCTGGCTGTAGGGAGCCGGTCGGCCGATCAAGCGTTTTCCATTAAAGCCGCCGACTGCGACCGGTCGCGGTCGGTGGCTCTCTCACAGGGCGGACTCGGGTGTTCTTCTTGCGTCCCCTCTTGGCCTCGTTGGCCGCATGGTCTGCGGCGCGCCTGATTCCTGAAGACGCTGCCCGCAGAGCCTACACCGCATTCACGTTGACGCTGCCGGGAAGGCCGGCGTGACGCTCACGGTGAGGGTGCAAATGCGGCCTACGCGCCCGGCGGACGGTAGGTCACCGTTTTCGCACAGGCTTCATCGATTTCCTCGGGCGTAATCAACTGCACGGTGGTGATGCTGAGGGCGCCCCCAGCGCCTATGCGCAGCGACACCGCGGAGGCGGTGGCTGTATCCGGCAACTCGAAGGTCAAGTAAAGGTCAGTTCCGCCGAAAGCGTAGTAGAAGGACTCCAGCGTCCCTCCCTGCTCATCGGCTATGTCTTCAAAGACCTGCCGGCGTGAACTGCCACCCTCCTTCAACAAACCCTGGAGTCCCTGGGCGGTGTAATTGGCTTGGAAGAGGTACTTAGGCATGGTGCTCATCTCCTACACTTAATGTCTGTCCGACCACTTTGGCGTAAAAGTCGTATCCTCGCTGATACGGTGGGATCAGCAGTTATCGGTATATCAGCACTGCGCCATCACTTCGGTCCTTTCTCGCTCCACCTCCCATCTGAACCTCGAAGTGAGGGATCTGATTACCGTCAAGTCTGGTGGGCGTGACAGGACTCGAACCTGTGACCTCACGGATGTGAACCGTGCGCTCTAACCAGCTGAGCTACACGCCCCCAAGGACAGTGAAGAGATCTTGCCAGCTCTGCTACAGCTAAATTCATCGCCTTGACTGCGCTGGCAAGACCGACAGATTTCCGTAAGTATAGGGTGGGGATTCCGTTTGTGTCAAGCAAGCGAATACTTGCATTCTTGCCAGTAATCTTCTACATTCGCAGCTTATGAGTTTGCTGAGAAGTACTTACGATTCTTTGCGTTGGGACTAGGCGCGATCACCGGTTCGGCATAGAATCAAACTGTGTAGAAGAGTTCCGGCTTCTTTCTGCTGCCCAACCATTGCAATGCGGCCGAAATAGCAGTGTCTACGGGAGGATTCCTATGCGGCGCTTCACTCGCACACCCTACTACAAGGGTCCCGACGATCCTGAGCGTAATGAACTGAGAGGCACCCTGCGGCTGGGCGAAACGGTTGTCATCGAGACCGTCGGCGGCCACGATCAGGATCTGAAGATCGAGGGCGAGCTTAGGCCCGGTGCGGTCATGGAGGTTGGCACGCCGCGCTATTCGCGGCCGGGCGGACCCTTCTACATCGAGGGCATCGAACCCGGCGACTGGGTTTCTATCGAGATCCTGGACATGGAATGCGGCCCCTACGGCTTCTACCGCAACGGCGGACCCATCTGGGGCAGTGTGCGCCTCATCGCCCCGGTGCGCGATGGGCTCGTGCACTTTCCGCCGGACTTCGTGGTGCCCGAACGCCCCATGGTCGGTGTGGTCATGCTTGAGTCCGTGGACCCGTATGAAATCGACCACGGCGGCAACATGGACTTTAACTCAACGCGCCCCGGCAGCACCGTGCACATTCGCGCGCAGAAAGCCGGCGGCCTGTTGACCCTCGCCGACGCCCACGCGCGCATGTCCGACGGGGAACTCACCGGCACCGGCGTGGAGATCGACACTGCCGTCACGGTTCGCGTCGACCGCTCGCCGGGCTTCTCAACCTCCAGCCCCGTGGTGGAAACGACCAACGTCGTGGAGAGCGCCGAGGAATACCTCACCGCCGGTCAGGGACGGACGTGGACGGATGCGGTGCGCGCCGCCTGGGCGGATATGGTGGGCCTCATTGCCGACCGCTACGATACGACGACTGAGCATGCCAATCTCATCGTCGGCACCATCGGTGACGCCCGCCCCGGCTACTCGGCCGGTGACATGAACCACCGCGGCAGGCCGACCGAGAGCGCGTATGTCACGTGCCAGATTGCGGTTACGAAAGAGTTGCGGCGCACGGGCAAGCCGTTCAGGGCGTAGGCGAGAACTCTGCCAATAGCGGTTAATCGCTTCTTCCTCCGCAGTAGTCACTTGCGACTTCTGCGAGCGATACTGTGGACGAGCGTTTCGGTGGACCGCCGTGCTATTGGCGCGGTTGCTGCCCGAACCGTAGGGGCTGCCTTGTGCGGAGGCTGCCCTAGCCCCGTTGCGTGGTTCCGCGCAGCACCCAGCCCAAGAGCGCTACCACTGCCACTATGAGGATCGCAAAACTCAGCCACTCCGGCATCTCATCCCACAGAGAGCGTGCTGCGGGCGTGGCCGCATCAGCAGCCGCGGCCTCTGCGCCAAACCGCTCAATCCGGACTCTGGATTGACGCTGGGGCTCGGTCGTTCCCGATGCAGGCACTTGGCCTGCGCCAAGCGCCTCAACGTCGGCTTGCGCCAACTCCAAGTGTCGCGTGCCGCTGCAGGGATGCGTAGTTTCACCGTCATATGAGATAACCAGCCACTCTTGCCCTACGTAGAATTCCACCCCGCAACTGCCGCTCCACCATGCCGTCTCAATGAACATGGTGGCAAAGGCCGGACCCTTCCACACCGTGTAGACTTCGAATTCAACTAAGACATAGCCGCTGGACAACGTAGGCTCTCTATGCGTGCCGCTGCCGCCATGGACAGCGACCACTTTGCCAGAGAACATCTTGGTAGCCTGCGCCATGGCCTGAGCCGGCGTGGGGAAGTCACCGCACGAGCAGGCATGCGCCTGCGCCGTACCCAATAGGAAGAAGATACCGAACAAGAGAATGATCGTGGCGACACGGAGTCCGCGAATAGCGTTCATTGTTCCTCAACACTGACGTTGTCGCCCCGTACCGGGGCTTGGCACACGGCGGGATGTTGAATCCCGATCGTAGTTCAACTCGCTTTGATGAAGTCCGCCATCTTTTCCGCCATCGCGATGACCGTATGATTGAGATTCGCCCGCACCGTGTCGGGCATGAGCGAGGCGTCGCAGACGCGGAGACCCTCCACACCACGCACCTTACCGTATTGGTCGCACACCGCCAGCGGGTCGTTTGCCGGTCCCATCTTGCACGTGCTCGAGACGTGGTGGGCGGTGACTACCTCGCGCTTCATCCAGGCGTCCAGGGCGGCATCGTTTTGCAAGATGTCGTCTGAAGGCGCCACGCGCTCAGCCACAATGTCATCGAATGCCGCATGCCGGAATAGTTCGGCGCATTTTCTGACACTCTCCCGGAGCCGCGCGCGATCGAAGGGATCGTCCAGCAGGTTGAAGTCAAGATACGGCTGCTGGCGCGGGTCGTCGGATTGGAGGCGGAGTTCGCCTTCGCTCACGGCCAAGTAGAGGCACTGGCTTACCCCGATGCCAACCGGGTTCAGGTGGTCGAATCCCCGCATGGGCCGGGCTGCCGCATAGTTACCCATGTAAATGACCAAGTCATTCGCAAACGGCGAACCGGTGGCCGTAAACCGCAGCGTGACCATGCCGGTTGCAATTTGGTCGGTGTACAACCCGAATCCTGGGCGCGTGCGCCAAGCCATAGGCACGTCCGGGTGGTCGCGGAGATTGCGGCCGACGCCGGGGAGGTCCTGCACGATGGGAATCCCCACCTGCCACAACTGCGCTGCCGGGCCGATGCCCGACAGTGCCAGAATGTGCGGAGAGCCGATCGCGCCGGCGCAGAGAATGATCTCGTCGCCATAGACGGACGCTGTCCCGTTGCCGCCGACTAAGTCCAGTCCGATCGCTCGCTTGCCCTGGACGATGATCCGGTGGACGAGGCAGCGGGACCTGATCGTCAGATTCGGACGCGGACGCGCGGGGTTGAGGTAGGCGAAGGCCGTGCTCACCCGCGTGCGGCCCGCGATATTGAACGCCAGCGGACCGACGCCGGTCGCGTCGGGGTTATTGTGGTCGGGGCAGTCGGGAAAGCCGGCGTCGCGGCACGCCTGGTAGAGAGCATGCTGCTGCGGCCCCCATTCGCCAGGTGTAAAGCGGTGGAAATACATGGGACCGTCTGCGTCGTGGACGTCGCTCTGGAAGTCTGCGTCCGCTTCCAGCTTCTTCTGATAGGGCAAGACCTTGGCATACTCCCAAGCGTCGTTGCCCCATGACGCCCAGCGATCGAAGTCCTCCGGCATGGCCCGCAAGAACTGCGCGTCGTTGACAGCGCTCGAGCCGCCGGTGACCTTGCCCCGCGGCACATCTATCTCGGCCTCGTCCGTAGCCCTGGCGCGAAAACTCCAGATGTGTTCGCTCTCCCACAGGCTTTCGTCGACCCCATAGACATACCTCAGCAGGTGCGGCAGCCGCCGCTCCGATGGGAAATCGGTGCCGGCCTCGAGGAGCAGCACTGACCGGTGCGGGTCTTCGGTCAGACGCGCCGCTAAGACCGCTCCGGCCGACCCAGCGCCGACGATAATGTGATCGTATCGCTTACTCATGCGTTTGCCACGGCTGTGTTCGAGTGAAGCTGTCGAGCTTCGCTGCCTTGATGAATGCCGCACGGAGCGGCCGCCGTTCGCCGCCGAATAGGTATGCCGGGAAGGAGAGCATATTCCTCATGCCAACCCACCGGGGCAAGCTCGGCTAGGCATGGGGTCGGAGGACAATACATCTAGACACGCAATTCCAGTCGCGGCTGCAGCAGACGTTCCGGCACGTTTGTTTCATGCATGAAGTCCACCAGGAATCGATGGAGTTCTCGAGCTTCGTTCCGGTGCGATCCGATAAGGTCTACATGCTGATGGGGATCGGATTTCAGGTTGTAGAGTTCCGATAGTCCGGCTGCCGGGCTGTAGAGCAGGCTCCACTCTCCCGCCGAGATGGTGGTGACGGGATAATCGGAAAGTGTGCGCAGCAGGCTGTCCACGGAATGCACCGGATCGCCGGGGTTGGCAAAGGGAATGCTGCTGACGACATATTCGCGTCCCGGCAGTGCGAAATCTCGCATCTGGGAAACCAGGGACCGGCCTTGCACATAGGGCGGAATCTCGACGTCCAACAGCTCAAGAACGGTTGGCATGACGTCGATGGCGGAACTGAGGCCCGTGTAAACTCCCGGACGTACGCCCGGTACGGAAATCAGGAGCGGCAAGTGGACCAGCTCCTCATAGAGCGGGGAGTGGGTCCACGTTGATCCCGGCTCGCCATAGGGACGCAGGCTCCCGTCCGGGTACTTGTCACCGCTCATCTTGCCGAACAGGCCGCCATGCTCCCCGAAGCAGAAGCCGTGGTCGGTCGTGAAGATGATGGCGGTCGAATCTGTCAGGCCCATGTTTTCGACGAACCGCAGCAAGAAGCCCAGCCACGTATCAACCATGGTGACTTCGCCGCAATAGGTGGCGTGGCCCTTGCGGACCTGCTCCTCGCTGTAGCCGGGCGCGTCATGCCAGTTGCCATACAGCGGCAGTACCAACTCGCCGTCATAGCCTGGCCAGTAGAGCTCCGTATAGTAGGCCGGCGCATCCCACGGTTCATGCGGGTCCCAAGTGTCGATGTAGAGGAAGAAGTCCTCTTTGTAGTGATGCTCCAGCCACTGCATAGCGGTCATGAACGTGCGTGGGGCATTCCGGTCTGCTTCGTGCCGCCAAGCCTCACGGACGTCGAGGGCTTCATTGTGGTAGCCGGGCTGCGGAATGAGGGACCACATCGTATCCTGGCCCCGGTTCATGTAAAAGGACTGAAAGCCCCGGTCGTAATTCATGCCGTCCCGTAAGTAGTACGGGGTGTCCACCGATGCCGCGGTGTGGTAGCCGTACTCCGCCAGCATCTCAGCAATGGTGTTCACGCCCGCTGGCAAGGGTTCCCACCCCATGAAGGACATCGTCCAGCGCCCCGTGTGGTGGTCGGCGCGCGTGGGTATAGTGGGAAAACCGGCGGCATAGTGGCCGTCGAATCTGACCGACCGGGCCGCCAGCGCGTCGAGAGCAGGCGTGCGAATTCGAGGATTGCCGTAGGCGCCGACGTGGTCTCTGCGAAAAGTGTCGGCAACAATCCAGATGACATTCATCGCTGCACTCCCCTGACTAGCTTGCGACAAATGTACCATAGGCCGCGAATTACCGGCTGATTCTTGTCCTGTTGGGTCCTTGTCCTATGCGGCCGCGCTGCCCCACGCCCAACCGGATTGCACAAAGGGGACGGTGGCCGCGGTACACCCCTGCGCACGGAGGCAGCCGGCAAGCCGGCGGGCCTCCACCTCTTCACGGCAGACCGCGAACACCGTCGGGCCGCTGCCGGAGACGTGGGTGTTTTGCGCGCCCGCTACCAGCAGCGCCGCTTGTGCTGCCGCGATTGCGGTGGCTAGCGCGCAGGCGGGGCGTGCGAGGGCATTGTGCCAGCGGGTCTGTGATGTGAGCGTGCCGTGGCGGGCTGCGGCGACGGTGTCGGCGGTGACGATGCCTGATGTGTAGTCCGACGGCACTACCGACGCGTACACCGCTGCGGTACTGAGCGCCGTCGGCAGTGTTACGAGCACAACCCAGTGCGGCGGCAATGGCGGCAGCGGCGTGATGCGTTCGCCGCGGCCGGTGGCCAGCGCCGCGCCGCCGGTGAGGAAGAAGGTCACGTCCGATCCCAGTTGAGCCGTCAGCCGTTGCTGGTCCTGCAGAGAAAGCTGCAAATTCCACAACCGGTTCAGGGCAATGATTGCTCCCGCCGCATCGCTGCTGCCGCCGCCCAGGCCGGCCGCGACTGGAATGCGTTTTTCCAGGTGGAGCGCGGCGCCGGCGCGCACGCCGCACTCGGACTGCAGCAGCTGTGCGGCGCGATACACGAGATTAGCCGGCGCTGCCAGCGCGGGGTCAGAGCACGTGAAGGAAAGTTCCTCTGCCGCTGCCACCTCCAGCCGGTCCGCCAGCCCGACGGTCTGCATCACCGAGCGGACCGCGTGGTAGCCGTCGGCGCGCTTGCCCAGTATTTCCAGGGTCAGGTTGATTTTGGCGTAGCAGTTGATGACCACAGTGATCCCGAACTCTCGTGCAGACACGACACCATCTTAATGCACAACAGGGATGGTCGGTACTTTGTCATCCCAGCGACCAATCACATTTCGATATAAGAGGTATTTCCAAAGATGTTGTCTGCACGAGCACTCGGTCGCTCAGAGCTTGCTGGTCCTGAGTTCGACGAATAGTGGAAGAGCAGATCATGTTAGTAGAGGAGGCCTTTCCGCTACGCTGACCGGGCGGCGCAAGTTTGCTAGAGCGGTGAAGATTTTCCCTCACCTCGACCCTCACCCCAGGGGGAGCTGACAGGGGAATGTAACCTTTAATCGACTACACGTGTCATTCCGAACGGAGCGCAGCGGAGTGTCGCTAAGAGCGCGGAATCTAAAGCACAGACCGCAAATCAACATCTTTAGATTCCTCGCTGCGCTCGGAATGACATTTACATACCCCAGTCAGCCCAAGGGAGAAGGAGCTCTTCCGCCTGCTCTGCTCCCTACTTCAAAGTCTCCAGGTATGCTACGAGATCGGCGGCTTCTTGGGGCGTGAGCGGCTGCGATGCCATGAGCGTGCGGGGCTTGACCAGTTGTGGGCTCGTGATCCAACGCCACAGGTTTTCCGGCGTGTTCTCTAGCTCGCCGATGAGGGTTGGCCGCTGCGCTCGATTGCCGATGCCGTCGAGTTCAGGACCTGCACTGCCGCCTTCGCCGCCGATGGCATGACAGGCGGTACACCCCTTGCTCGCAAAGAGCTCCCGGCCCACAGCGGCGTCGCCAGTGTCGAGAATACCCGGCGGTACGGTCGGGAGCGGTCTGCGTGCAGCTCGTGAACCGTCCGGTCCGGCAGTTGATGAATCGGGTAGATTCCAGGGGAAACAACCGGCGTTAAGCAACACGATGAAGGCGGCGACAAGCAGGACTGCCCCATGGCGCAGAGGCCTAGGCATCGAGAGTCCCCTTGTCAGGCACGTATCGCAAGGTCCGCGGCGTGGTCCGGTGTGCTGGCTACTTCAGCGTTTGGAGATATGCCACCAGGTCGGCGGCCTCTTGCTCAGTCAGGGGCTGGGGCGCCATTTCCGTTCCCGGCTTGATCTTTTGCGGGAACTGCACCCAGCGCCAGATGTTTTCAGGAGTGTTAGGGATACCTGCCGCACCCTCGTCACCCGCCGCCAGCGTCGGGCGCGCTGCGGGGTCGCCGATGCCGGCGAGCAGCGGGCCTATTTCGCCGCCGGGACCGTCTTCGGCCACCTTATGACAGGCTACGCATCCCTTATCCTCGAATAGCTTCATGCCGTCATCGGCGTTGCCCCTGCTCAGGTCAACCGTAACTTCAATGCAATCCGGCATTGGTTCGCAGGCTTCTTCCTTGGCGGTGGCGGAATCCGCGACGGCGACTGTCTCGGGCGTTGGTTCTTCATCCCAGCTCCAGGCTGCTTTTTCTTCACCACCACAGGCGCTGATCAGTATTAGCGAAAGCGCAATCGCGAAGAGCGCCACGGGAACGCGCAAACCCCACCGCATTAAGAGCAACTCCTTCTTGCGACAAGCAACAATAGCCAAGTAACGTCCATATTGGTTCCGCAAAAGATGGGTGAAATTCATCACCCAACCCACAACTCTAGCATAGCACCGGGCTGCTGTCATGTTTGCTTTGCCGCCAACGCCGTGCATCATTTATCATGCGAGGGCATTCACCGGTGGCTGTGCCCAGTTTGTCGCACATTCACATGGTCGCCGCGAAACGCCCAGAGTATGCGCGAAAACGAGCATAAGCACGCTAGGCGCTAACTGTCGCACAGTGGGATCGGGCACCCGTTATCGCTCAACTGATGAATAAGAAATCGTACCAACAGGTGCAGAAGCAGTTTGGCCGCGCGGCTGACGCGTATACCAAGAGCGCGGACTTTGCGGAGGGCGAGGACTTAGGGTGGCTGGTGGAGCAGGCCGGGACCGCACGCCACGCCTCTGCCCTCGATATCGGCACCGGCGCGGGACACGCCGCCTTTGCGCTGGCGCCCTGTGCCGAGAGTATTGTCGGTCTCGACATAACGCCCCAGATGGTGCAGGCGGCCCAGCGCAACGCGCGCGATCGCGGGATTGAATCCTTTTCAGCCAGCGTCGGCAACGCCGAGCGCCTCCCTTTTCCTGACCAGAGCTTCTCATTAGTGATTTGCCGCTACACGGGGCACCATTTTCACAACCCCGCGCGCGCAGTGCAGGAAGTTGCCCGCGTGCTCACCGGGGATGGGCGCTTCCTGGTGGTGGACAACACGTCGCCGGATGATGCCGCCGCCGACCGTTGGATCAACCGCGTGGAAGTGCTGCGGGATCCTTCGCATGTCCGCGAGTGGAGCCAAGGCGAGTGGCAGCGCTTCTTTCGGGATGCCGGTCTGGATTTCACCGTAACGCACACGTGGCTGAAGATGCTGGAATTTGATGATTGGGTGGCGCGCCAGCAGACGCCGCCGCACGCGGTGGCCGAGCTGAGGGCACTCTTTGCCGCGGCGCCTCCGGCAATGCGCGAGACGTTTGGAATCGAGTGGCCCCGCTTCGGCTTACTTACTCGCTTGATGGTGGGAAGGAAACTCTGATGGAGAAGGCGGATAGCAAGAATCTGCCGCGAACGGCAGTTTATCGTGGCGCAAGCGGGCGGTCTTGCAATAGCGACCAAGCTCACGTGCGACCGATCACACGTGCAACCAGCCACACGAGCGACCAAGCACAAGTGCGACCATTCGGAAGCGCGACGTGACCCCCTCTCCCTGAGGGAGAGGGTTGGGGTGAGGGTGGGGACGTGCCTATTCGTCGCACAATGGTTGGGTTGCGAGAGGCGCATGATCCTATTCCGTGACCGTGTGAAGTGAACGGCTAGACTGCACGGGGATGTAAGTCCAAAGGAACAAAACAGGTAGATGATTCGTATAGCGGTAATTGGCTGCGGTTCCATTTCCCATTCGCATCTGCGCAGCTATGCCAAGAGCGGGCGGGCGGAGATCGTCGCCGTGGCTGATCCCATTCAGGCCGTCGCAGAGGCGCGCGCGCAAGAGTATGGCGCAGGAGCGTACATCAATTACACAGACCTGCTGTGCAGTGAAGACCTGCAAGCCGTCAGCATTTGCACGCCGCCGCCTACTCACCGCGAGATTACCGAGCGGGCGGCCGCGCGTGGTCTGCACGTGCTGTGCGAAAAACCCCTGGCGATGAGTGTGGCTGAGGGCGAAGCCATGGTCGCCGCAGCGAAGCGCGCCAACGTCCATCTGCTGACCGCTTTCTGCAACCGCTTCTATACGCCAATCGTGAAGGCCAAGGAGTGGATAGATGCCGGCAGGTTGGGTCCCCTGCACCACCTGCGGCTGCGCTTTGCGGGCGTCGAGCTCATGGCCGGCACCTGGCTGGCGGATCCGGCCAAAGGAGGCGGCATCCTCTGGGAGACCGCCCCGCACTACGTAGACCTCTTTCGCCATCTGGTAGGAGAGATGAAGGAGATTTACGCTAAGGGAAACACCCTTGCCCAGGACATTCCCGGTACCGACACCGTTGCCTTCCTGGCGGAGAGCGTGGACGGCGTGGTTGGTACTCTGGAAGGTAGTTGGTCGTCGCCGCACACGGAGAAACGAGTTGAAATCTACGGCGAACGCGGCGCCATCGTCATCGACTTTCTAGCCAGGCGGAGCCGCTTCAGCCTTGACCACGTTACTGAGCGGGTAGAAACGGACGTGGGCGGCCATGACCGCTTTTACATGGAGATCAGCCACTTTCTCGATTGTGTAGAAGGCAAGGCCATACCAATCGTCACCGGAGAGGATGGCGTGGAGGCGATGCGCCTCATCGCGGCCGCCCGGCAGTCCATTGAGACGGGTCTTCCGGTAAGCGTAGAGCCTCAAGTGTAGGCTATGGTTTTCCTTAATGGCTTCTTGCGGCGCGCGAAAAAAGTCGCGGTCCGCTCTGGCTGCGGCAAGGTGAGGTTTGGCGTTTCCGATTAGGCACATGCGAGCCGCACGAGAGCGAATACCTTAGGACTACATGAAATGAAATCTCGGCTGGAAATCAGGCGCAACTACGACCGCGAGTGCGTGAAGCTCAAAATCTGGTACGTGCACCACCTGCTCCAGACCGAGCCGCGGCCCTTCGAGAAACTCATTGCTGCGCGCGCCGACATCTACCGCCGCACGCACCTCTGGGACGGCGAACACCATCCCGCGAACGGCCATTACGATCCGGAATGGAACGTGCTCGTGGATGGGCTGAAGGACCTATTCCACCAGCATCGCGACGACGCTACCACACAAGCGTTGGAAGACGCTGCCTACGCGCTGCTGCTGCCTACTATGGAAAAGCGCCTGGCGGGCGAGCGCATCGGCGACCTCTGGGAGGGAGCCGGCCAGATTATCCCACCCACGCCCTACGGCTGCTTTAGCCGCGACTACGCGGAGGACAGGGTTCACATTCACTTCACGAACGTGCTGCAGCCGCGATCTCCCTTTTGGGACATGCCCGCGCTCACGCGGTCGCTGCTGAAGCTTCTGGTCGACCTGGAACACGACCGGCCGGACATCCGGCGTGTGCAGTGCGGCAGTTGGATCAACAACTTCCCGCCGTTCCGGTCGCTCTTTCCCCCGGAGTGGCGCGCCGACGGCAAGCGGTATACCCCAGGCTACACCTACGGCTGGTGGGGCCAGTTTATGACCCACACCGGCGACTTCCACTACCCCAATGCTGCCTGCTTCCGCGCCACTGGCGAATTCCCCTATCCCAATCTCGTGTGCAGCGCAGACCGCGACTCCGTGCGCAATCACGTGGTAAAGCTCTTAGAGAACTATGGAGAAGAGAGTCCTTCGAGGTAGTCCCGTTACTCTAGCCAGGAACCCGAGGTCGTACGGAGCAGTGAGGGCTTGTGGGGTTATTACGAATCCAACCACGTGTGCAAGCGCCGCTGGGCTGTTCTTCAATAGCCGGTGAGAGCATAGACGAGGTTCAGGAGTTCGAACGGGCTGAAGTGCTTGTGAAGCGTGCAATCCGGATGAACTAGGTCTTCAGGCAATATCGCGTCTAATCCAGTGGGGTCGGTTAGCAGGATGACTGGCACGTGGGTCAGAGCCGGATCGCTCTTGAGATTCTGGTAAGTCGTTCTTGCGTCGATTGAGTTGAGTTTGACATCCAGAATAACGAGGTCCAGGCTATCGCTTCGCGCCGCAGCGCGCAATTCCTCTAAGGACGAAGCCTCCACCACGCTAGTGCGCTTGTTTTCTACCGCGGCGCGCACGAGCGAGCGCAGGTGCCACGCGGCGGCCGCGACAAGAATTGTCTTCCTGCGCCCCTTAGTCTCAGGGGGCACGTGGGGCTGCGGCGTTACGGCGTCAGTCACTCGTGGCTTTCCCTCTTCGGTGGTGGAAGACCTATTCCATTCGTGCGGAGTGGGCCTCGCGAACCTCTTGCCGAAGTATGCGCGGAATCGGTCTTGCGCCACAGTTGTGCTTCTGGCGTTGCGCGCTGCGGTCACCGTACAGGCTATCGTCTCGCACCGTCTTGCACTTCCCGCCTGCTTCTCATATTGTAACGGAGTTGTGCCGCGGTCCAGGCTTGCCGGTAATTCACGAGACTTCGCGCCGCGGTGGGGTAGGCTGAATGTTGGCGGCACTCGTTGGCAGTTGGACTAGGCAAGGCGTCGCCTGCGAGCCGTGTGGCGGAAGGGAGCAGGGTGTGAGCGTTTGCACCCCGCAAGTAATGTACCGGAATGTAGGCTATAATTGGATGTTGGCACGCGGTTGGTGACGCAGACGGCGATACTTGGAGGCGAGTGGATGGCAGGGAATTCGGGCGAATACGCATTCGATCTCGACCGGTACTTTCCGGAAGATGTCTTCTGGCGCATTACCGACGTGCGCGTGGACAAGCCGGAAGTCGTGGCGTTGGAGCAGCGCTCGCGCAAGCGTCGCACGCACCTTGCGCCTGACGGCAAGCTTGTCATTCTAGCGGCCGACCACCCCGCCCGCATGTCCACCGCCACGCCCTCCGATCCGCTGGGTATGACGAACCGGCACGCCTATTTGGGGCGCGTGTTGCGGGCGCTGGCGGGCGGATTGATCGACGGCCTGATGGCGACCCCCGACGTTTTGGATGATGTCTTCATCGTCAACCACTTGGTGAAGCAGGGCGGTGGCCCCAGCTTTCTGGACGGCAAGGTGCTGTTGGGATCCATGAACCGCTCCGGCCTGGCCGGCACGTCGTTCGAGATGGACGACGACATGAGCGCCTATTCCGCGGACGGTATCGCGGAGGCGCACTTGGATGGCGCCAAGGTGCTGTGGCGACTCGACCCAAACGAGGCTGGGTCCGGCAGGACTTTGATGTACATTGCGGATGCCGTCAGCGAACTCAGCGCGATGGGACTGCCGAGCTTCCTGGAACCGCTGCCGGTCAAGAAAACCGAGAATGGCTACCAACCGGTCAAAGACCCCATCGAATTGCTCAAGCAGATTGGCGTGCTTGCCGGTCTGGGCGGCAATACCGCCCGCACGTGGTTGAAGATTCCCGTGTGTGAAGACTACGAGCGCGTGGTGCGGGCCACGACGATGCCGCTCCTCATGCTGGGCGGCGCGTCCCACGATAATCCCGAACCGACCATTCGCGAGTTTGCCCGCGGCCTGACCGGCGGGCCCAACGTGCGCGGGGCCATGGTGGGCCGCAACGTAATCTACCCGGGTCAGGATGACCCCCTGGCCGTCGGCAATGTCATCAGTGAGATTATCCACGACGGCATCGGCCCAGACGCAGCGCTTACCAGACTTCCCCACCATCGCGATCAGAACATCGACTTGCTAACGCAATTTGCGCTTGCCTAACGTGAGAGAAGCGGAGAACTCCCATGCCTGACACCTTGCCCGGCAATCTGGCGATCGGCCAGTCGGGCGGCCCGACTGCCGTTATCAATGCATCGCTCGTGGGCATGCTGCACGAGGCGAGCGAGCATGCTGCCATTGAAAACGTCTACGGTCTGCGGCACGGCGTGGAAGGCTTGCTCAAGGAAGACTTGATGGACCTGGGTGGAGTCGGAGACGCTGAGTTAGAAAGTATAAAGCAGACGCCGGCGGCCGCATTGGGCTCCTGTCGCCGCAAGCTGCGGCCGGACGACTACGTGCGCATTCTCGAAGTGTTCCGCGCGCAGAACATCCGCTATTTCCTTTACAACGGCGGCAACGACTCGATGGACACCAGCCAGCGCATCGCCGACCTGGCCGAACGGGAAGGCTATGAACTGCGCGTGATCGGCGTACCGAAGACGATCGATAACGACCTCATGTACACCGACCACTGCCCGGGTTACGGCAGCGCGGCCCGCTACTGCGCGCTATCGGTGCGCGACATGGGGCGCGACGTGGAAGCGATGGCCGGCTATGATCGCGTTGCCATCTACGAGAGCATGGGCCGCCACGCCGGCTGGCTCGCCGCAGCAAGTTGCCTGGGCAAGGAGAATCCCATAGACCCGCCCCATCTCGTCTACGTGCCGGAAATACCGTTCAGCGAAGACCGCTTTCTGGATGACATTTCGCGCTGCTTCGTGGAGTTCGGCTTTGCCACGGTGACGGTTGCCGAGATGCTGACGACGGCCGACGGCGACATTGTCGGACTCTCGGAGGCCACCGTAAACTCCGATTCGTTTGGCCATATAATCGTGGCTGGGTGCGCCAACTACCTGGCGCGGCAGGTGCGCGAACGCCTCGGGCTCAAGGCGCGGGCAAATCGGCCCGGCACGCTGCAGCGGTCGTCTATGGTTACTGCCTCCGCGGTTGACCGCGAGGAGGCCTATATGGTCGGACGGGCGGCGGTGCGGGAAGCCGTGGGCGGCGCAAGCGGTGTCATGGTCACATTGGAGCGGACAAGCAACGACCCCTACCAGTGCACCACGGGCACGGCGCCCTTGGGAGCAGTGGCCAATGCCGAAAGCCTCATGCCGCGGGCCTACATGAATAAGGACGGCAACATGCCGTCAGAAGCGTTCGAAGCGTATGCCCGTCCTCTTATCGGTGATCCACTGCCCCCTGTCGGCCGACTTGAGTACCGTGCTGTCGAACAACGGGCGACCGTGACGACCTGATTACCTGCTGGTTTGCGGTGGACTCTTGGAAAATGCATCTTGCAGCAATCGATTGGCTTCCGTAGAGATAGCTTGGCAGTTCTGTAGTAAATGGTTCCGTTCGTCCCCGTATCAAGTACGGGGCAGGCGATGAGCCTGTCGAAGGACAAGTGAAACAGTATTCGAAGAAGATGCAAGTCCGGTACCCTATCCTAGTGGACGTCTCGCTTTCTTGAACAGAGTGTCGTTGTAGGCTTCTCTAGGTGCTTTTCGACTTCGGATTCTGATTAAGCTACTTTCTCAGCCGCCGGTTAGTCGCTGAGCAAACGAGAATAGGAGCGCTTTGACCCGTGTGGTCTGTACCGCAAGCACTTGCAACGCTCACGCTAGTCGCCTTTGCGGCGGTGGCCGTTTGGGTCATCGCGGCGGTTGGGGAACGCGTTTTTTCCTTTAATGTGCCCGGTCGCTTGCCCGGTTTTGAACGCGTGTGGACGCAGTGCCAGGACTCTGCTCTCGGCAGCGCGTGCATGGTGGCACTTATCGCGAGCCTCGGCAGCGTCTACCTCTCTGAAATTGCCAACTATCCGCCCTGTACGCTGTGCTGGTTGCAGCGCATTGCAATGTATCCGCTGGTAGTTATTCTGGGCCTGGGCGCACTGCGCGAGGACCACGCCGTGGGCTGGTATGCGCTGCCGTTAGCAGGAGTCGGGGCGGCGATAGCCTTCTACCACGTTTTGGTGCAGCGCGTGCCGAGCTTACAGCAGGCGACAAGCTGCAGCGCGCAGGCCCCGTGCAACGCGATGTGGGTGCACGAATTCGGCTTTGTTTCCATACCTGTCATGGCGCTCGGCGCATTCTTGCTGATCGGCGTGTTCTTGCTCGTTGACGCAACGGCGTTTGACGGTGAAGATGTGGGGGTTTGACATGCAGTTTGCGCACGTTGGCGCATGTTCGTTCCCTGCAACAAACGCACAGTCATAGCGTCCGGTTTGTCCGGCGCGCGGGCATAGGGTACCATGAGGAATGGCGCATCACGCCGGTGATGCTGGGGTACGGACTTTCTGCTAAACTAACGGCTTGGTTTAGCTTGTGTTGAGGGAGGCAGCAATGCCAGTTACAGCCGTGGTTGGAGCCCAATGGGGTGACGAAGGCAAGGGTCGCGTGGTGGATTTCATGGCCTCGCAAGCCCACATGGTAATTCGTTACCAGGGTGGGGATAACGCGGGTCATACGGTCGTCAACAACCATGGCAAGTTTGCGCTGCATCTGTTCCCCTGCGGGGTCTTCTACCCGCATGTCCACAACGTGCTCGGCACGGGCATGGCCGTCAATCCGCAGTCTTTTCTGACGGAGATGGAAACGCTCAACGACGCCGGTCTGGAGACCCCCCCGAGCCGCCTTCACATCTCCGAGCGGGCGCAGGTGGTGATGCCCTACCACGTGCTCTTCGACGGCCTCGAGGAAGAGGCCCGCGGCAAGAACGCACAGGGCACCACGAAGCGCGGCATCGGCCCCTGCTATACGGACAAGGCGGCGCGGATCGGCATACGCATGGGCGATCTGGTCGATCCGGCGCACCTACGTGAATACTTGCGCCAGGTGATCGACGTAAAGAACCGGCTCCTGACGCGCGTCTACGACCACGATGCACTTTCGTATGACGACGTGCTGGAGCAGGCGCTCGCTTGGGGCGAACAGCTTGCTCCCTATATCAAGAATACGCATCCCCTGGTGCAACAGGCCTTGCGGGAAGACAAGACGATTCTCCTGGAAGGCCAGCTTGGCGCGCTGCGTGACATCGATTGGGGCATTTACCCCTACGTCACGTCGTCATCCCCCATAGCGGGTGGCAGCGCGACCGGCGCGGGCGTGCCGCCGCATCAGATCAATAACATCATCGGCGTCGTGAAGGCGTATACCACGGCGGTGGGCGAGGGTCCGGTGCCGACCGATATTGATGGTGAAATGGGTGAGACATTGCGAGAAGTGGGCGAGGAATACGGCGCCACGACCGGGCGGCCCCGCCGCTGCGGCTGGTTCGATGCCGTCGCGGTGCGCTATGCCGCCGAACTGTGCGGTTTCTCGTCGATTGCCGTCACGAAGATCGACGTGCTCGACCAACTCCCGATGCTCAAACTCTGTGTAGCCTACGACGTGGACGGTACGCGCTATGAGACGATACCGGACACACGTCTGATGGCGCGCGCGCAGCCAATCTACGAGGAACTGCCCGGCTGGCAAGAATCGACGACGGAGGCGCGGGCATGGCACGACTTGCCGCCCAACGCCCAGGCATACTTGGAGCGCATCAGCGAGCTGGCGGGCGGCATGAGTATCTTCATGGTTGGCGTAGGCCCGCACCGCAACGATACGCTGATCGTAGACGGTCAGCATTATGAAGTGGCTTAGTGAATGATCAATGCTGCCGCGCCGCACTGGGCGCGCCGGCAATACGCGAGTGAGCTTAAGGAGGTCGATACAGGATGGGAACGCAGCAAGCGATCGGGTTTGGCGTGATTGGCGCGGGCGGTATTGCCCGCTCCCACACGCAGGCGATTAAGGACGCCGCCGGAGCGGAACTGATCGGTATCGCTGACATGGAGCCGCAGTTTGCGGTTGGTCTTGCGAACGAACATAACGTCACCGCCTACGGCTCCGTGGCGGAGCTGCTCGCCGATGACGCAGTGCAGGTGGTGAACATCTGCACCCCCACCGGCACCCACGCCGAATTGGGCATCGAAGCGGCGGAGGCCGGCAAGCACGTCATTTGCGAAAAGCCGCTGGACGTCACCCTGGAGAAGGCCGACGCGCTCATCGCGGCCTGCCGCGAGCACGACGTCAAACTGATGGCGATTTTCCAGTCCCGCCTGCATCCGCTCTACGCCAAGGTGAAGGAGACTATTGCATCCGGCCGCTTAGGCCGCGTGTTCTACGCCGACGTGCAGCTCTACTGGCTGCGCACGGCGGAGTACTTTTCCGGCGGCGGCCCGGTGAGTTGGCGCGGTACCTATAAGTTCGACGGCGGCGGTGCCTCTATGAACCAGGGCATCCACAGCATCGATCTCTTGCAGTGGATCATGGGCCCGGTGGAGTCGCTGACCGCGCAACTCGGCACCTTTACCCACGACATCGAGACGGAAGACCTGGCCGTGGTGAATGCCCGCTTTGCCAACGGGTCGTTCGGCAACATGATCTTCACGACCTCAGCCTATCCGGGGCTCGACCACAACTTCCACTTCTTTGGCGAGAAGGGCAGCATCTGCCTGACGAACGCCGGTGTCGTCACCTGGCGCATCCAGGGCGACAGAGAGGAAGAGGAAGAGCAGGAGATGAAGTCCGGTTACTCAGCGCGTATGACCGCCGCCGCCGATCCGACGGTGAAGGGCTGGAACGGCCACCAGGTGCAGGTGGAGGACATGGTGCAGGCTATCCACGAAGGCCGCCCACCCGCCATCACGGGTGAAGAGGCGCGCCACGCGCTGGAGATCGCTTGCGGCATCCAAAAGGCCGGCAAGATTTCACCCGCGCCGGTGACCTTCCCGCTGGAGTAATTTTCCAGTTTCGATTCGATTGATTGCTGGTATCACCACTTGCAGTAGCAGTAGCAATTTGCAGGTGGTGATGTCGATTAAGGTGAAGTGGACTACCAAGGTAGGGACTTGGAGGGTCAGCAAGCATGTCGCTAAAGACAGATGCGAATCCCAAGAAAGTATTGGTCGCCCTTGTTCGCGCAATCTACGCTACATTTGACGAGACCAAGTGGGGCGAGCTTGCTCTTCTTACCGATAGCGAGCACTTGGTCTACGAACATTCTCGACTATTTCGGAGTATGTACTTTGGGGATGATGACCACTTCTTCTGCGTTCAAGAGGTGATTTGCAAAATCGCCGATGTCGACATCGAGAATCTCCGAATCATGGAAGACTATGTCGGTCTATATGACTGGCTGAAGATTGAGGACCCTAATCTTCACGCGGAAATCTACGACGATAAGGGAGTAGTGGCACTTGGAGATGTCGAGGCAGTTTCGTTACAGATGGGCATTGAGGAAGTAAACAGGCATGCGGCAAGGATTCGCAAAAGCATTGGGGACGATCCAGAGCAGGCAATAGGATCTGCAAAGGAACTTCTCGAAAGTGTGCTGAAAGGCATTTTAGAAATTACGGAAGCAAGTGCAAGCCACGACATTTCAGCCCTATTGAAGGAAGCCCAACGTAAGCTTGACCTTGAGCCTCAGAAGGATGCGGAGGGGCATCGCCGCGACAAGACTACCAAACGAACGCTAAGCAATTTAGGGCAGGTAGTCATTGGCGTAAACGAAGTTCGCAATTTTTTTGGCACAGGACATGGGCGATTTCAATCGAGAGAAATCAAGCTGGCACACGCTCGGCTAACAGTCAACGCGGCGGTATCGGTAGCTACTTTCTTAGTGGAAGTGGCTTCGAATGAGAACAGAGGTCATCGAGACCGTAGAGGAACGAAACGAGAAGACGCCAAACAGTGGCAGCAACGACCTCTGACTTGCTAGGAGTTACGACACTTGGCAAAACTGGCTAATTGGACCCAAACTTATAGTTTAGCGAACTGGTATTGGTAGGCGTTTCCCTGCTTGCCTACTAGTTGAATCGCTCCCATGTGGCGCAGGCAATAGGCGATCTTCTGTCCCTGACCGTGGCGCACGCCAAGGCGCGCGGCAATGTCGCTGCTGGTGAATGGCTCACGCAGCGTCGCGGGCAGGAGGGCGGCAAAATCCGCAGGACTGTGGAAGGCGTGTTGGCGCTCCACACCGACGAGAATCTGGTCGTGGATGCTCCACCCTCGCCGCCGCCAACTGCCGCGGCCGTCCTGTTGGCGCGTTTCTTCAACCTCGACGAGCAGCACTTCCAGCGCAAACCGTGGGTGGGCAACGAGCTGCGGAATGCTGACAAGCTCGTCAAAGACATCGAGCAACGTACCGCGCTTGGGCGAGCGGCGGCGGCTGAGCACGGTGGCGCCGTCGCGGTCCATGCGCACGACCCACTTGCGCACGGGGATTGGGTGCACCAGGCGCACCGCGTGTTGCTCCAGCAGTGCGGCGAGCTTACGCTTGATGGCGGAAAAGTTCCGCGTTTGTATCTCGATGAGATCGTCGTCGCGTATCAGATCAACCACGAAGCCGTCCACCGGCTGCTCCACGCGGTCACCCGGCGCGGCATACCAGTCCTTGAGCGCCGCGTGCAAGGATTTCTCCTGATACGTGCCAATGGCCGGTGAGGGTGAGACTGTCATGCAACTCTCGGTCTGATGCTGCGCTCGATCATACGATGCCGGCGCGCCCGGCGTACGGCTTTAGAAGTCGATGAGAAACCACTAAGCACGGATTCAAATACAGCAACTGCTTCATCCGTCATTCCCGCGAAAGCGGGAATCCATCTTCTCGGCTGCGGGCATGGAGTGGCTAATCGTTGGGTCGTCTACTAGAAATTCGGCGTGGTCAACGCGCGAGATAATACCTACAGAGCCGTCGATGCGCGCAAGTGGCAAGTCACCCTAGATTCCTCGCTTTCGCTCGGAATGACAGACGACGCGCCCCTTGCGTTTCCCTCTTGCCTTCGCTCATTTGCACGTCTTCTTCAACATACAAATGACCTATACGGTCGACACTGTTCAGTAAAGAAGACGCCGTCAGCGAGATAGTCGTTATTTGTAGGGACGAAACCAGCAAACAAGCAACTCTAAACCATCCTGCTCCCTTGTGGAAAGCGGTCTCTCGATTCACGACGACTCATCATAGTCTCATCGGTCAATCGGCCGCCTCATTCAAGAAACGACGCCAGCACCGCGTCCCACGCGGTTTCCGACGCGAGCACGCCGAGAACGTATTCGTTCAAGCCCTCATCTTGCGGTATTGCGTTTGTGGTCACGGCGTAGAGGACGTCGCCGTCTGAAATCGTGTGCAGCGGCTCGATGGCTCGCGCCATGGACGTGTGGACGTGGCGGGCAAGCTGGCGCAGCGACCAGCCCCCCAGGATCTGGTTGGTGACCACCACGGTGAGGGTCGTATTCCCCGGCGGAGGCGGCAATCCCGCGTCAGCCACGCGGGGGCGCTCGCCTGTGTCCAGATTCAGTGATCCCCGCACCACGCGGCCTTCGCGGTCGACGATAGCGCCCACGGCGTTCACGACCGTGAAGACAGCCACCTTTACGCCCTCGATTTCACGGAAGGCGCCGCCCTGGCCGGCGTGCTCGCTCCGGTAGGGTTTCTGCAACCACTTGCCTACCGTCGCCGAGCGCCCCGCGCCGCGCGGACCGAGCGGAAAGACTCCCGGTTGCGCCGCCTTCAGCGCCGCGCGCCCCAGGGCTGCGTCCGGATAAATGGCGTTGTCGCGGGGGCCGTAGTCATAGATGATGGCGCCGGAGACGAGGGCGATGTTGCCCCAGTGGGGCGAGTATGCGCGTTGGGCGAGCAACTCCGCCGCGACGCCCGTGGCCGCTTCCAGGCCGTAGAACGAGCCGCCGGCCAGGCAAACGGCGTCCAGCTTGCCTTCGCCGTTATGCAGCGCTTCCGTGTACAGCGTCGCATGCGCCCCGCCGCGAATGTCCACGGCGCCGACGGCGCTATGACCGAACTTGAACACCGTGCAGCCCGTGGGACCTTCCGCATACTCGGCAACGCCGATGGCGAGCCCGGGAAGCTCGAACGTGAGCGCAGGGCCGCCGAACGTGGTCTGCGGTTCAAGCAGCAGCGCGTCATTCGAGAGCGGCGGCCCCTTTGCGTTCGTATCTGACATGTGCCTGCCTTTGCCTATGTGCGGCTGCGCCTTGGGGCAGCCTGTGCGCCGCTCGGCGAACTGCGGTTAGACCGCGCACCTTTGCTCATTGCGCCGCAAACCGCTCGGGCGCGAACGGTTCCAGCGGCGCCAGGTCGCCGTCCCGTATGGCGTTGCCCATGAGTTGGGCGGTAATGGGGGCGAGCAGGATGCCGTTGCGGTGGTGACCGGCGGCGACCCACAGGCCCGGTCGGTGCGTGACCGGTCCCAGCAGCGGCAGGCCGTCGGACGGTGTGGGCCGCAAGCCGACGCCGAGATGGTGCACACGCGTGTCCGCGAGGCTGGGGGCGAGCCGCTGCAAAATCCTTACCAGGAACGCCACGCCTCCAACGGTATTTTCGCGCTCGAAACCGGCGTCTTCTTCGGTCGCGCCCACGACGATGCGGCCGTCTTGCTTGGGCGCCAGGTAGCCGCCCGGGCCGAAGGCGACGCGCCGCAGCGGCCGGTCGTAGGTCTCCAGCACCATCACCTGCCCGCGGGTCGGCCGCAACGGCAAGTTGATGCCCAGGTGGTCGCCAAGGGCGCGGCTCCACGCTCCGGCGGCAACGACGGTGCGGTTGGCGTGCACGGGCCCGGTGGCAGTCTGCACGCCGGTGACGGATTCGCCGTCCGTAAGGAAGCCGTGCACCGGCGTGTGCTCGTGTATCGTGACGCCCTGGGCGACGGCTGCGAGCGCCAACACGTGCATGAGCTGGGGGGCGAACACGTGGGCGTCATCCTTGAAGAGGACAGCGCCACGCGCCTCTTCGTTGAGCAGCGGTTCTTCGCGGCGCAGGGTGCCGGCATCCAGCCAGGCGACACGCTCACCGCGCGCGGCCAGTGATCTGGCCTGGGCGCTTACAAAGTCCGTTTGCTTCTCTCCGAATACGACTTTGAGCGCGCCGGAACGCGTGTAGGTGGTGTCCAGGCCGGTGGCGGCCGCAAGCTCCGCCGCAAAGTCAGGGTACAGCTTGGCGGATTGTACGAATAGATTGAGCAAGTGGTCGTCGTGGTCGCCCTCCACGCCGGACCCGAGAATACCGGCCGCGGCGATGCGCGCCTGGCCGCCGACACGCTCTTTCTCGAAGACGGCAACCTGCATCCCGGTCTTTGCCAGCGTGTAGGCGAGCGCGCAGCCGATGATGCCGCCGCCGATAATGGCTACGTCAGTTGTCGTGGGCATTGCGTTCCAAGTCCTTGGTCTTCCGTGGCGATGGTGTCTCACTTGGCGGCGCCGAGTGGCGCGCTCTTGTCGCTGTGGAGGGCATAGTTTGTTTCTGATTGCTGCCGCCGCCGACCATGCGGACGATCTCCACCACGTCGCCGTCGTGTAAAACGACGCCGGCGTGGTCGGCACGACGGACGACCTCGTTGTTCACCGCGACAGCGACGAATTGGGCCGGTACGTCTTGCGCTGCAAGATAGGTAGCCAGCGCCGTCCCCGCAGCCACCAAGCGGTCTTCCCCATTGACTCTGATGTGGATGTCCTGGGTTTTGGAGTGAGTATCTACTCTGTGGGAGATAGGTGGTTCCGCCGTCATCGTGGTCGCACCTTTGGGCGCGCCGCCAGGGCTCTGGTGAGCGCCTGCGCCGCCTCTGACGTATCGGGAGCGTCGAGCAGGGCGCTGATTACGGCCACACCGTGCGCGCCGGCCGCCATGACCGAGGGCGCGTTTTGCGTCGAGATGCCGCCCACACCGATAATGGGAATGTCGACTGCCGCCGCCACGTTGCGCACGAGCTCGGGCCCGGCCGGGGCGCGTCCCGGCTTGGAATCCGTCGCGTACAGTGTCCCCACGTGGACGAAGTCTGCGCCCTCCTGCGCGCACTGCACGGCGCTCGTGACGTCATGCACCGAACAGCCGATCAGCTTGTCCTCACCCAGCAGGCGGCGCGCCGCCGCAACCGGCAGGCCGTCTTCAGGCAGATGCACGCCATCCGCGCCCACGGCGAGTGCTACGTCTACCCGGTCGTTGACCAGAAAGAGCGCGCGCTCGGCGGTCAGATGCCGTAATTGCTGTGCGAGGGTGTAGAGATCCTTGGCGGCTGATTCCTTCTCGCGCAACTGCACGACGTGCACGCCGCCCTCCATGCCTTCCCGGACACGCTGCACGAGAGTGCTCGCCAGCGGATTGCGCGTATGCAGCGGAAAGACCGGTCGCAGCGCACGGCCCGTTTCCAGCGGCGCAATATGCTTGGGCGCCCCCAGGCGCGTAATCAGCGTAAGACACGGATAGGGCAGAAGCGGTTTCATGCAGCGAGGGTTCTGGCGTGCTAGGCGTGCACCACGCCCGCAACCGGACTGCTCGGGCTGGCAAACTTCTGTTGCGCGATGCGGCCGGCCTGAAACGCCTTGCGGCCGGCCGCGACGCCGAGGCGGAAGGCGTCCGCCATTAACACCGGGTCGGCGGCGCGGGCGATTGCCGTGTTGATCAGCACGGCATCCGCGCCGATTTCCAGCGACTCGGAAGCTTCGGACGGTACGGCGAGCCCCGCATCTACGACTACAGGCACGGTGGCCTGCTCGACGATGAGTTCAATCTCTTCCCGGGTAAAGATGCCTTGACCGGAGCCGATGGGTGAGCCCAGCGGCATAACCGTAGCGCACCCCACGTCTTCCAGGCGGCGCGCCAGAATGGGATCGGCGTGGATGTAGGGCAGCACGACGAACCCGTCCTTCACCAGGGCTTCGGCGGCCAACAGCGTGTCCACAGGGTCCGGCAAGAGCGAATCCGGGTCCGGCTGCACTTCCAGCTTGACCCAGTCGGAACCGGTCAGTTCCCGCGCCAGCTTGGAGGTAACGATGGCCTCATCCGCGTTGCGGGCGCCGGCGGTGTTCGGCAGGATCGTATAGCGCTCCCAGTCGATGTGGTCGAGGATGGTCTTTTCCTGCGGATTGTTGAGATCAAGACGGCGGATAGCGACCGTGATGATTTCGGCCCCGGACGCCTCGATAGCCGCGATCATTTCTTCCGGCGTCCGGTATTTTCCCGTGCCGATCATCAGCCGCGAAGTGAATTGCTTGCCCGCTATCTCCAGCGTGTCGTTCATAGTCGATCCTCTTCCCCATGCGACCTGCGAGTGAGGAAATGTCTGCCGGTAGGCTTGTCCTCTATCAGTCCATGCAAAACAAGAAACCGCTTCACATCAGGCAAGCGGTTCGCAGAAACGTAAGCAAAGAATGCCGCTTCCCTCCGCTGGCATCTTCCAGACGGCTGGCATGATCCAGTTCAGGTTCCAAGGGTCGCCCCTGCCTCCACAGAAATTCTCAGCCACGGGGCTCCCCTAGCGGCCCTAATGGCGCGGAGTTTCTGCGCCAGTAAGACGGATTCAGTATACCATGCCTGCAGATCTATAACGGGTGCGCCTAGAATAGGGTTGGGCGTGGCAACGCCGAGCGACACGGACGTACGTGCCTTGCAAGACGGCCACAGGTAATCTGCTTGCATAGATCTCTGGAAACAAAGTAAGGGAGCAAATCGCATGGACACGGTAAACATCGGCTTTGTGGGAACGGGGAACAATGCCCGCTCGCACGCGCGCGGGCTGGCAGGCGTGCCGCAGGCGCGGATCGTGGCGGCGTCCGACGTGAACGAGACGGCCGTCCGTGAATTCGCCGCCGCCCACGACGTGAGGGAAACGTACGCGGACTATCGCGCCGTGCTTGAAAATCCAGCCGTGCACGCCATCGTCATCAGTCTGCCCCATGCGCTCCATGGCGAGGTAGCCATCGCCGCGGCCCGGGCGGGCAAGCACGTGCTCTGCGAGAAGCCGCTGGGGATAAGCGTGGCGGAATGCGACGACATGATCGCCGCCTGCCGGGGAGCCGGCGTGAATCTCATGGTGGGCCACACACACCGCTTCATTGCAGAGCACATGCGGGCGCAGGAAATGCTGCAGGCCGGCGAAATCGGCGAGGTGCTCCACATCCACGACTCGATAGTCGGCGCCACCCGCCACAAGGACCTGGGCTGGCGCGGCGTGCCGGCCTTGGCCGGTGGGGGCGTCTTCATGGATAACGGCGTGCACAGCGCCGACCGGCTGCGCTGGTGGCTTGGCGCGGAGGTGACGGCGATTACGGCCCGCGTGGGCCACTACGGCGCGCGCACCGAGGGCGAAGACCACGGCGTGGCGTTTCTGGAGTTCGCCAACGGCGCGACCGCGACGATGGAAATCTCGTTGATCGCGGCCCCGGTCGTAGGCCGCTGCCGCGCCGAGGTGACGGGCTCCGACGGCGCGATGGAGGTCGCAACGTGGCGGCACCTCAGGGTAACCACGGCGGAGGCAGAGGACTGGGAGACGTACACCTTCCCGCAGAATCGCAGCCAGTTCGTGCGCGAGGACGGCGAGTTCGTGGCGAGCATCCTGGAAGGCCGCGAGCCGCTCGTTACCGGCGAAGACGGCAAGCGCGCGGTCGCCATCGTGCAGGGCATCTACGAGGCGTCGGCTAGCGGCAAGACCGTGTACTTCGACACATAAGGGTAGTGTGTGCCCTGTGTTTTCCTCGAACGCCGACGCATCTGTGGGGTCCGATACGGATCCAATGTCTGTCTTTCCGGCGAATGCCGGAAGCCATCTACTCCGGTTAACGGCAAGGCGCTGGGGATCGTTTGAGTGGGCAACGCGGCCCGGTTCACAACTAGTCGACCAAATCGCCGCAGGCTCTGCGATTGCCGTTACTGCCCTGTCAGCATCTGCCCCACCGCACACGCGTCGCAGCGCTTCTCACGGCACCAGGTCTGATAGATGTGCAGCAACCCCTGCTGGCGAGCCGCGTTCATGGGTACGAACCTGGACGGCAACCCGAATACGTCGTCGCGCATGCTGCGCGTGAGGCGGTTCATGGCGGCGGCCGGCGCGCGGCGAAAGAGGCCGATGGCCCGGTCGGCCAGGGCGGCGTCGCCGGTCAACCCGCCGTACGCCACGAGGAACGGCAAGACTACGTTCGCGAGTATTTCCCGGACACGCTCGGCGCCGATGAGGCTCTGAGGTCCGCCCCGCAGCGGGACCCCGAAGTCACAGTGCGTCGCCCAATAGGCCGAGCGTGCCGCTGGCAGCGCGAGCACCTTCTGCAGGCGTTGCAGAACGCGCCCCCAATCCGCATCGTCCACCAACCGCAGGCAGGTCTCTACTCCTCCTGCCCCCGCCAACGCGTCGCAGAGAATCCCTGCCGCCGCTACGCGCCGGGCGGGGGCGTTCACCGGGCGCACGCCCCGTCGCACCCACGCTGTGCCGGGCACCACCGGCGCCAATCGAAATTGCCGCCACAGCGCTTCAAGATGCCGCACGTACGTCTGCTCTTCCGCGGTAGGGGCACGATATATCGTGCCCCTACGTGAGGCGATTTGGCGTTGAGAGGGCAGCAGGCCCGCCGCGCCGAGGAAGAGCGCTTCACCGTACTGCTGCGCGTTCGCCTTGCTGCCCAGGAGCGCTGCGATCACGGACCACGGCAAACCCTCGCCGAGTTGGCCGAAGGCGTCCCGGTTCTGGCTGTAGCCGAGGGCATCGAGGAGGCCGGCATACAGGGCTTGCTCGGGCCCGTGGTGCTCAATCGCCGCGAGCATCAGTTCCGCCTTCTTGCGCAAACGCCGTTCGCCCAACGTCGCGAAGAGCATGCCGACGGTCATGGAGTCACACTTGGTGTGGAGCTCCCAACACGGTTGAAAGGCAGGCAGCGGCCGGGCCTCGTAATCCACTGGCATGCCGTCGGGAAAGTGTGGGGCTAATGCCAGCGTTCGCAGCGGGCCGCCCGTGCCCGGGCCGTCGTCGTCCCATACCACGTGGAGCATCACGTTGTGGTAGGCGGGATCGGGCGCATGGCCGTGGGCCCGCCACGCGGACGTGGTCGTATGGACTTCAACGTGGCCGTGCCGCACCCGGCGGCCGTCCAGCGCGATGATGGCGTCGAGAAAGTCGGGACCGGGACCGAGATTGCGCCGCCCCGGATAGACGACTTGAATCTTCTCACCCGCCGTAGTGGTGAGGAGTTTGCCTCCCCAGGGACACGCCTGCCAGAGTTGGACGACGTCCTCCTCACGCAGGGTCTCAGTCGGGGCAAGGGTGGATACGGCGGAGCTCATGGCGGATTGTGGCAGTTGGAAGTGAAACTATTCCGTATAGGTACTATACCACCAATAGCGAAATAGCTCGCCCAAGCAATCAGGGTGGCCAAGGTCCTCCGTGGCCTGCCCGGCAGCCGATGGCTGCGGACAGGTCTTGGGGATCTACGCGTCCTGTGCTCCAGCGGGCGAGTGGGATGACGATGGAGGTGATTCACGAAAATAAAACGCACGCGTGGAGTTGCCCACGCGTGCGTCTTTCGCAAAACTCGTTGCGGTGCTCTCTGGCTAGAAATCGACGACCGAGTTCTCCAACGCTTCGTCCAGCGCCTGCTGCACCTTCTCGTTGCCGTCGGCGAGCGCTTCGGGCACGGTCAATTCACGCTTCCAGATGGAACTGGCCATCCGCACGTGGATGCCGATGATCTTGCGGCCGCCGGGGGCGCTGACCACCCACTGGGCGCCGTCCATCTCGCGGGCGCCTTGGATGCGCAACGGGTCGCCCTGGGTGAATTCCTCACTCTGGGCCACCGAACGCCGCGCCGGCAGGCTGTCGCGCACGTCATTGAAGCGGCGGTCGTTGGGTTCCAGGAAGAGCCACTCGAGGAACTTGAACGCGCCGTCCGGGTTGTTGGAGCCTTCCGGCATCAGGTGCGCGCCGCCGCCGCGATACGCCGCGGGCGAGCCGCCCTCCGCCACCGGATACGTGTCCACACCGACGGTGATCTTCGCGAAGGCCTCTTCATACTGCTCAAACCGGGTGATATTCATCACGTCGGTCCACATGGCGCAGCGGCCGGTGGAGAAGAGGTGTTGATGCCGCTCGTCGCCCTTGAAGGCGTTCATGGCGTCCAGGCCGCCCTGCAGGTCGAAGAAGCGCAGCGTCAAGTTGAAGGCGGTCTCCATCAACTCGTTGTCAATTGTAGACTCAAGCTCGTCGTCGCTGAGCAAGCGTCCGCCCTGCTGCCAGAACGGCACCAGCCACCAGACCAGGGAGCTGTTGCCGTACCAGAAACCGAGACGCTCGATGTTGTCGCCATCCTTCTTCAGCGTTTTCGATATCGCTGCATCGAGCTCGTCCCAATTCGCGGGGCCGCTATCCGGATCGAGACCTACCTCTACAAAAACGTCCTTATTGTAGAAGTAGGTAAAGACCGTGGGCGCCCACGGCAGGCCGAACCAATGGCCGCGATAGGTCGAGTCGAAGACCACGCGCGGATAGTAGTCGTCCGCGTCGATGACTGTCGATGCCTTGACATAATTGGTAATGTCGGCGGCGATGCCACGCACGCCGAAGTCCTTCGGCAAATAGGCATCGATGTACGAAATGTCCGGCGGGATGCCGCCGGCCACCACCGTGGGCAGTTTGTTGATGGTGTCGCCGTAGGTGGTGACGATGACGTTGACGCTCTCGTCCGGATTGGCTTCGTGAAACTCGGCAACGATTTCCTCGCCAATGCCTTTGACCCAGTTACTGCCGCCCATGTCGATGGCCCAGAAGTTGACCGGCAACTTCTCCATCATCGCCCCATCGTCCGCCTGCTTCATCTCTTCTTCGGCTGCAGGCGCATCGCCCGCTGCGGGGGCCATGCCGCCCTGCGCGCACGCGGCAAAGAGCAACGCGCCCGCCGCGGCTCCCGTGCCCGCGAGCATATGTCGCCGTGTTACGTGCATATCAGTACGACTCTTCATGAGAACCGCTACCTCCTGCCTGTTAGGCAATTCTCCGAATACACACCACTGCCTTACGAGGTGACGAGGAGCTATCCTTGCCGCGCCCGCCGTCACTTCGCCAGAAAACTATGCCGCTGCTATAGCTCCTGGACGGCTTGGAACGAATTGTAGCGCGCTCCAAGGTGACGTGTCAAGAATATGTGCCGCGGCACTTTGGTGGTGTTCACGGATCTCCCATTGAACTCGAGCGCATGACATGCCGAGCGGAGCGAGGAATTTGGGGTGTGCGCCCGGCAGTGACACTGCGTAGCGGAGTCAAGCTAGACCCTTCGCTCCGTTCAGGGCGACAAGCGAAGACCGTGGGTTACAAGCGGCTACGTAACGCGCTGGAACGCGGCTATCTCATCAGCGCCCAATGCGCGACCGTACACGCGCACGTCGGCCAGGCTGCCGTTGAAGTGGTCGTGCTGGCCGAACCCGATGCGCAGCGGTTGGCTATTCGCGATGTATTGCGGCACGCGCGCCGTGTCGGCTGAGGCGGCCACCTCCACGCCGTCCACGAAGAGCCGCAGCCGGTCCGCCGCCCGCACGGCGGCGACGTGCCGCCAGCCGGCAGCGAGGGCATGGTCGTAGGTGGCATTCGCCCCGGCCTCCAGCGAATACACGCGGCCCGACGGCAACGTGCCGCCGAAGAGCTTGCCCTTGTAAACTGCCATTGACCATACGCGGCGGTACTTCACGTCGGGCGTGGTGTCCAACTGGCCGGTATTCGTCCACGTCGTGCCGCCTTCATAGCGGTAGACGTTCGCCAACGGCAGCGTGCCCGCGTAGAGCTTGCCGTTGTACACCGCCATGGCCATCACTTCTTTTTCGTCTTCCAGGCGGCCCACGTCCTCCCAGGTGTTATGGCCGTCCCAGCGGAAAACCGTGCCGTTGGGCCACGTGCCCACATAGAGTTCGCCCTGGTAGGTGGCAAAGGAGTACACCTGGGTGACCCCCTCCTGGAAGCCGCAAGACGTCCAGTCAGTGCCGCCGTCGTAGCGGAAGACGCCGCCGCCCTCGTTGCCGGCGCCGTACAGGTGCCCTTTGAACACCGTAAGCGACATCATGCGGCGGCCGGGCGTGCCGCAATACGCCCACTCCTGCCCGCCCAGGTAACGGAAAACGCCCTGGCTATAGAGCGGTATGGCGTAGAGATCGCCGTTGTACACCGCCATACCGGCGATGGAGTCGGCGCCTTCCAGCCGTCCGCAGTATTCCCACTCTGAGTTGCCCAGATACCGGTAGATGGCCCCGCCAGCATGTTGGTTCGGCGAGTCCTCCAGCGCGGAGCCGCCGGCCTTGTAGCGGGAGACGCCGGCATAGATTTCGCCACGGTACACGGCCAGCGACGCGACCGTGTTGCATTTGTCCGGGCTGCCGCAATCCTCCCACGTCCGGCCGCCGGCGTAGCGGTACATGTGACCGGCCTCGTCGGCGCCCCACTCGAAGGTGCCGGTGTACAGGTCGCCGTTGTAGACTGCCAGCGAGTAGACACGGAGGTTGTTGCCGGGCCGGCCGCAGTCGACCCACGCAGGGTCTTGGGAACCGTCGTCGATGCCGAAATGCAGATTGCGGTGGTGGGACTGCGCGGCGGTGACACCGGCGCAATTGAGTGTGCCGAAGTTCAGGCCGCTGCGGGTCACGGGATCGTATTTGCTCAGGATGTCGCCGTGGAGATTCGCGCCGTCGGGCGGTATTTCTGCCCAAGCGGTGAGTGTGAATTCACGGTCAGCGAATGCCAGCGCATCGCTGGCAGGCACTTCTACATAGGCGGACCGGCCGTCAAACCGCGCGGCTCTGTAGGGATTGCCGTCGCGGCCCCGCGCCGCCAGGTCTACGCCGCGGTTGATGCCGTGGTTGTTGTTGCCGGATGAGTCCCGGCAATTGCCGTCAAAATTCCAATGAGCCAGTAGATCGGTCTCAATGCGCATGAGACATACGCCTTCCATACTTCAAGGTAGTTGCTTTGTCCCTCCCCCCAAGCTTAACCAGCTTTGCCTGGAGGTTGGGAAATCCTTGGGCGTCATTGTACCCCAAGGCGGCGGAACAATTCGCAAGGAAACAAGGACGGCGACCGCCGCGGCACTCTCACTTCAGCCCCAGCCGCCGCAGCATTGTCCACCGCCGCGCCCACGTCAGCGCGACGCTGCCAGCCACGGCCATGGTGCCGGCGAGGGTGTTGAACAGGATGTCTACCGGATCGAACACCCGGTTGGGCAGTAGCCATTGAATGCCCTCGTCCAGCGCGCCGAGCGCTACCGTGATCACAACGGCGAGCACTGGCGGCAGCGGCACGCGGCGTCCCTGGCTCCGGCGCTCGGTCAAAGCTTCGTGGATGAGCACGCCGACGATGCTGTACTCGATGAGGTGCGAGCGTTCGGTGGGGATCGTCATGCGCGTAAGGACGAGTAGATACGCGGTCGCGACGCCGACGGCCACCGCCACCTCCGCCCCGCCTGGCCGCACCTTGAGTCCCTGCGTCAGGATGGTCAACCCCACCAGCAACATGCAGAGCAGGAAGAGGCCGACGGTGATGTCCAGCAGGCCCCGATCCTCCAAGACCTGGGCCCACTGTTGCGCCAGACCGAGCGTGGCGTAGATCGCCACCATGACGAGCGCCACCCACAGCCAGAGGCGGCGTTCACGACGGGAAGAGAACAGGGTCATATCCGAAATGACCTCGTGTGATGAAGTGCTGAGTATCGTGGAGCGCCGCCGGACTCTTCCATTATACATTCGCTGTCTTGGACCGTCATTCCGGCGAAAGCCGGAATCCAGAGAGAGGTGCGGGGGGAGTTGCGTTGTGGTCACTAGGGACACGTTTGCGTTTCGGAACACAAAGACGCGCCGGAGAGTATAATCCTCTCCGGCGCGTCTTGGAACCGAATTTCTCGTCCGTTCCAATTCGGCTATTTTACTTCTGCCAGCAACCGGCCCCGATACTGCGGAGCAGGCCGCGACACCTTTTGACTTACTCCAACGGCAGCTTTACCGGCTCGCCGCCCAGGCCCGCCGACCGCTCCGCCGCGAAGATGACCTCGTCGATCTTCAGGGCGTCGTGGATGTCCACTTCCGGCTTCTTATTGTTCAGAATGCAGTCGATGAAGTGGTCGGTCTGCGGCTGGAAGGGGTGGTGCGAGACCTCCGGCGTATCCGGCATGATGGTCTCGAACGTTGCCCAGTCGGTCTGCTCGGTCATGCGCTCGCCGATGAGGGTCTCCGAGTGGAACTTATTCCCCACCAGGGTGCCGCGATCGCCGTGCAGGCGCACGTTGAAGGAATAGGGGTTGTTCCCCTCCAGGATGCAGCCGACCTTGCCGATGCGGCCGTCCTTGTAGCTGATCACGCTCAGCACGGTGCCTTCCCAGTCAAACGTCTTGGTGAAGTTGCCCCAGTGGCCCACCACGTGGTCCACCTCGCCAGGCATGAACTGCAGCAGCGCGTCCACGGCGTGGCAGCCGGCGGCTGCCAGCGCGGAACCGCCCTGCTCGCGGGTCTTCACCCAGGGGTAGCCCACGTACCACTGCGGCCAGTTGGCGCTGAAGTAGTCGCACTCGCCGTAGAAGATGTTGCCGAAGGCGTTGGCCTTGATGAGTTTGTGCACGATGAGGAAGTAGGGGCTCCAGTGGAGCTCGAAGCCCTCACAGGCCACCACGCCGGCCTTGTCCACCGCCGCCGCGATAGACTTCAAGCCTTCCCAGCTAAGGGCAGCGGGCTTCTCGATGAGCAGGTGGTTGCCGGCCTCCGCGCCCGCAATCGCCTGGTCCACGTGCTTCTCGTTGGTGGAGCAGATGAAGATGACGTCCAGGTTGTCCTGCTTCAGCATCTGCTCGTAGTCGTTGTAGCAGTGGGCGTTGCTGAGCCCATGCTCTTCCTTGGCATTCTGGGCGTTCTCCAGACTACCGCTAGAGAGCCCGACCACCTCTGTGTGGGGGTTTTTCACCAGGGTGTCAATGTGCTGGTGCGAGACCCAGCCGATGCCGACCACACCGACCCCCAGCTTGCCATCGTCTGTCATCGCAAATCCTCCCAAAGATTCAACAATACTGCCAAGTAAACGTGGCTACAGTACAGCGTATTCCCGGCTGGCTGTCAAGGCGTGCCGCAAATACCTCGGTTGACTGACGGCGTGAATCTCACTAGGCTTTGACTGACTAACTGATTTCGGCGGAATTAAGCGCGGGAGGAACACATGAGCGACCAAGGACTGGAAACGGCCCCGGGCAAACTCGATGGAATTCGTTGGGCCCTCTTGCTGGTTACGGCTTTGGGCCTGCTCGGTACAGCGGTCCAGCTTGCTCTGGAGCGACATTGGTCCCAACCGTGGCAGGTAGCCCCGTGGGTGGCTTTACTTGGGATAGCCGTCGCGCTCGTCGTCCTGTTGGTTTCCACCAGCCGCACGGCGGTCACGCTGGCGCGTGTCATCGCCGCAGTGGTGCTCCTAATCTCTCTAGTGGGCTTCTGGCAGCACTTTGCAGTGAACTACGAGCATGGAGTCGAGGCCGGAACGCACGCGGCTGTTGACGATGATGAACATGCGGAGGATGACGAGCATAGCGATGATGACGACCACGACGAAAGCGAAAACGAAGACGAACACGCTGAAGACGAAGAGCATAGTGAAGAGGTGGACGGGGAAGAAGGGCACGCCGAGGAAGAGGCTAGCGTCGGCGACGTCTTGACTGGCGCCGCAGCCCACACGCCCTTGCTCGCACCGTTCGCGTTGGTGCAGGTCGCCCTCACACTCGCAGCTACGACCATAGGCTTGGGTGGTGGTGCGCAGGCGGCTTCGCGGAGACTGGACTCCTAGCCGGGCTTCACGCAGAATGGGGCTATGGTTTTGATGGAGGAGTCCTTGCCATCACAAGCCGTCCCGCAGCCTAAACTCTTTGGCGCTGTCCGGGCAAACGCTAGCCGCACTGTGCCAACGTGCAAACGTAACTGGTGAAGGATGGCACACGGCACCAGAGCCACAGTACCGGACATTTTTCTGGTGTCCCGCGGACACAGTGAAGGGCAATCTCCCGGGAGATTGCCCTTCATTCTTGCTCCGGCAAGGAGTGGCGGGCGATTGCCTGCCGCTTGCAACAGCATTTGGCTATCCAGGTGCGTACTAGAAGTCCAGCACCGAGTTGGCGAGCGTCTCGTCCAGGACGATCTGGGTCTGCTCGTTGGTTTCGGCGATGGCTTCCTGGATGGTCTTCTCGCCCTGGTAGATGGTGCGCGGCAGGGCCACGTGCAGGCCGAGGATCTGGATGCCGCCGGGGGCGGTCACCACCCAGTGCGCGCCGGCCATCTCGATAGCGGCCTGCAAGCGCAGCGGGTCGTCCTTGGTCCACTCGGGGCTGTTCGCGATGGCCTTCTGCACAGGGATACGGCCCTTTTCATCGTTGTAGCGCAGTTCCTGCGGCGCATCGTAGAGCCACTCGAGAAACGCGAACGCGCCTTCCGGATTGGCCGAAGCGTTCGGCAGCACCTTGGAGCCGCCGCCGCCGTAGGTCGCGGGCGTGCCGCCGGGCGGGATCGGCTCGACGGTCAGGCCGTAGCTAAGCGCCGCAAACCCTTCGCGGTAGTCGGGGAAGTTCGGGATGTCATAGATCTCGAAGTACATCGCCAGCTTGCCGTCGATGAAGATCTGCTGCGGGCGTATGTCGCCCCGGAACTCCCCGATGGCGTCGTAGCCGTCCTGGGCCTCGTACATACGCAAGGTATGCTCGAAGGCAGCCACCATCATCTCGTTGTCCATGGTGGACGTGCTGTCATCGGCTGACGTCAGACTGCCGCCCTGCTGCCAGTAGGGAATCATCCAGCCGGCCAGCGCGCCGCCGCTGCCCCACAACGGCACGAAGCCGAGACGGGTGATGCTGCCGCCGTCTTTCTTGAAAGTCAGATTGATGGCTTCGTGGAAATCGTCCCACGTGGCGGGCGGGTTTTCGGGATCCAGACCCACTTCCAGCAGCGCGTCGTTATTGTGGAAGAGCGTGCGCACGTCCGCCGACCACGGCAGGCCGAAGTGGTGGCCGCGGTAGGTGACGTCATTGAGGATGCGCTCCCACATGTCGGCGGTATTGATGATGGAGGACATCTTGACCATGTCCGTGATGTCGCGCACGATGCCGTTCACCGCCATGGTCTTGGGAATGTAGCGGTCCTGGAACGCCATATCGGGCGCCGCGCCGCCGGCTACCGCCGCGGGCAGGGTGTCGCGATTGTCCCTGCCGGACTTGGGAACGGTGGTGACGTTGTATGCTTCGGAGGTCTCGTTGAACTCCGCCACGAGCTCCGCGCCGATCTCCTCGTTGAAGGAACCCCACGAAGAGGTGAGCGACCAGTAAACGACTTCCTTCGCCTCCATGGGCGCCGCGGGTTTTTCCTCTTCCTTGGCTTCCGGCGCGGCTTCCTTAGGCGCCTCTTCCATGGGCGCCGCCGCTGTGCCGCACGCGGCGAGCAGGACCGCACTGCCCGCAAAGCCGATGCCGGTGCCGAGTAATCGCCGTCTGGACGTACGCATGGTTGGCCTCCTCTGCGTAACTGCGTTAACTCGATGCGTTGACGACTCTCTTTACAAGATCAACAAGTGGAGAGTCGGTCTGTCAATCGCATTAATAACACGGGAGTATCCCCTAGTCAATTTTCTGGCGCAATTCTTGAGCGCAAAGTTGCCAATTGCGGGGGCGAAGGATGGGTCGACCGCCGCGACAATGGCGTAGGGGCACGGTATATCGTGCCCCTTCCTGTAACGAGGGGTTGGTGCGACTGTGAGGCTCCAGCATGCGCAGGCTGGGTGCCCCTAAGACGATTTGTGGTTGTTAGACGAGGATGACCTGTGCGATAATCCCTTTGAATACAGAAGGACAATGGACATGAGGCGCATGTCTCGCTACCTCCCGACAAGTGCCAATTACACTGCGGCTGCATCGCTGCCGTGGCTACTGCTGTTGGGGAGGACCTAGCTACCCGCGCTCTCAAATAATCAGTCATAACGGCCTCCCCTTGCGTGGGAGGTTTGTTGATTTAATGGGTAGTTTTCAGGAGGGGAGAAGGCTGTGAATGACTACTCGGCAGCAACGTACGGAGACCGCATTGCCGGCGTGTATGATGAGTTTTACAAGCCGGGAAATGTAGCAGAACGCATCGACGTCCTCGCAGAGCTGGCGGCAGGCGGCCGGGCGCTGGAGCTCGGGATTGGAACGGGAACCTACGCGTTGCCTCTCGCGGCGCGCGGTGTCGAGGTGCACGGGATCGAGGCTTCCACTGCCATGGTCACTGAACTCCGCGCCAAAGCAGGTGGGGAGTCGCTGCCGGTGACTATTGGCGATTTTGCGGATGTTGCGGTTGAAGGTGCTTTCTCGCTTGTATTCGTCATTAACAACACGTTCCTGATGCTTACATCGCAGGAGGAGCAAGTCCGGTGCTTTGCGAACGTCGCATCGCATCTGGATGAGTCCGGTGTTTATCTTGTCCACGCCTTTGTCCCGGACGTTTCCCGCTACGATGAGAATCAACACCTGCGCGCGAGCCTGCCCGACCTCGCCTCCGTCCGGCTGGACGTCTCGATCCACGATGCCGTGAACCAGCGTTTAGACTTCCGTCATGTGCATCTCACAGAGGATGGTATTCGCATGTATCCGGGCCGGTTGCGCTACGTCTGGCCGGCGGAGTTGGACCTGATGGCGCGCCTCGCCGGGCTGCGTCTGCGCGAGCGGTGGGGCGACTGGCAACGCGCGCCGTTCACCGCACAGAGCGGCTCGCATGTGTCTGTCTACGAAAAGATGGGCGCGGGAGGTTGACGAAACAAGAGCAAGCGAATGTAGGGAGTGGCGCCAATTGTGTTCAAGAACTCTGGTACCTACAATTAGACTGTCAAGATGGACAAATGCTGCGATGGCCGCGCAGGGGTCGGCGGGGAGTGCGCATGCGTATTGACCTAGACGGCGGGCGGGAGTGGCGTTGGGCCTCTTGACCTGACGAGCCAGCGACTCGCCGCATCACGTCTAGTCAAAGAGATTTCGCAGTAGAGTATTATAGGGCCAGTGCACAAGGCATAGCTCTGAACTGTGTAATCGTGTGAAAGGAAGCGCCTCATGCTCGAACTCGCCATCATCGGACTCAGTCCCCAGCATCCGCGTTCATTCTCGGAACTCATCAACAAGGAAAATCCCAACGGCGAGGGCCTGAACGGCGTGGCCCGTATTTCAATGCTCTGGGACCGCGACCGTGCGGCGGCGGAGGAATTCGTGGCTGAGCACGGGCTGGATGCCGTGCTCGACGAGCCTACGGCGGCGATCGGCAAGGCCGACGGCGTGCTGGTGCTCGAAGACCCAGGGGACACCCACCTGGAACTGGCACGGCCGTACCTGGAAGCCGGCGTGCCGACGTTTGTCGATAAGCCCTTTGCGTTGAGCGTCGACCATGCGAAAGAAATGGTGCGGCTGGCGCAGGCGCACAATACGCCGCTCATGTCGTCGTCGGCTTTGCGTCACGCCCGTGAGGTCATAGAATTCAAGGCGCAGGAAAAGGAGTTGGTGGGCGAGACGCGCGTGGCCGTCGCCACCGGGCCGAACGAACTCGTCTACTACGGCATCCACGCCGCGGAGCTCTTCTACACGGTCATGGGCCCCGGAATCGCCTGGGTGCGCAACGAGTACACCGACGAGTACGACGTTGTTCACGTGCGCTACGCCGACGGCCGCGCGGTCACCATGCAGATTATCCGCACGGCGCGCTACGGGTTCTTGCTGAATGTGTATGGCACGGAGGGTACCGCTGAGATTGCTGTGCGTGACGCCAACTTCTTCTATGCCGAGCAAATGCGCGCCGTGGTGCGCATGATCCAGACCCGCGAGAATCCCATTCCCCACGAGGAGATGTTGGAGATCATCGGCATGTTGGTGGCGGCAAAGCAGTCCGGCGAGACGGGAGAGCGGGTTGAATTGTCGTCAGTACTCTAGGACGAACTGAACACCACGGCTGGGCAAGTGATTGCGTGACTGTCCCAGAGGCGGGGGACAAGCTCCCGCGCTACGGCTACCGTGCCGGGGGGCAAGCCGCCGCGGTACGGGTACGATGCCTTGGGACAATGGGGACTGTTCGTGGTGAGTGGGATCGGCAAAGTCCTGGTCGAACCAAGAACTGTGCTACGCAGTCGGAGGTGGCAGGTTGACCGTCATTCCCGCGCAGGCGGGAATCCATCTTGGCCACGGAGTCTTCCCGCAAACGCGGGTGAGCCTAATGGGAGGGCAGCTTGATGGAGATTCTAGCTGCGCGGAAAATGAAGAGGCGGGGGACAAGCCCCCGCGCTACTATGTTGCATAGACCATTGGGGTAACCGGTAGCACAGGTTTGTAACCTGTGCGCAACTCCGTGAATAGCGCTGTGTCCCGAAGGAACTGCGCAGGTTGCAAACCTACGCTACCGGCGCCCAAGCCAATCAATGTGGAATCTGCGTACCAACTGCACAATTGCACGTAGACCGCATAAGGAGGGATGAGGCAATGCGTATCGTAGATGTTGACATAATCCCAATAGCACTTGGCGATCCCCCATTGCGCAACTCCTGGGGCGTGCATGAGCCCGTGGCGCTGCGCTCCATCGTGCGGCTTGGGACCGACGACGGCTGCGTGGGCTGGGGCGAGACGTACGGCGGGGAGGAGATTCTCGGGAAGCTGCATGGCGCGGCCAAGGTCGTGCAAGGCCAGGACCCGGCGCAGTTCAATCGCACGCGCATCCTCATCAACAATCCCCCGGTCTTTGCCGCCTATGAGACCGCCATGCTCGATCTCCTGGGCAAGGAGACCGGCCGGCCGGTCTGCGAGGTGCTCGGCGGCAGAGTCCGCGATGCCGTGGACTACTCCGCGTATCTCTTCTACAAGTACGAAGGGGACGACGATTGGGGCGAGGCCATGAGCCCGGAGCAGCTTGTGGTGCAGGCGGAGACGTTCGTGGAGCGCTACGGCTTTCAAACGCTCAAGCTCAAAGGTGGGGTTCTGCCCCCCGCAGAAGAAGCGGAGACCATGCTCCAACTCCGCAACCGTTTCCCCGACCACGAATTGCGCATCGACCCCAACGCCATCTGGTCGGTGGAGACGAGCATTCGCTTCGCAGGCTGGGTGGAAGAATTGGACCTGGAGTATCTGGAGGATCCCGCACCGGACCTGGCGGGCATGGCGGCGGTGGCGCAGGCCACGCCGATTCCCTTGTCAACGAACATGGTCGTGACGGCGTTTCCGCACATCGCGCCGGCCGTCGAGATGGACGCCGTGCAGGTGGTGCTCGGCGATCACCACCACTGGGGCGGCATGCTGGCATCCTTGCAGATGGCGAAGATCTGCGAGACTTTCCGCCTCGGCGTTTCGCAACATAGCAACAGCCACACCGGCATCTCGCTGGCGGCCATGACCCATTGGGCGGCTGCGGCGCCCAACCTCATCTACGCTTCCGATACCCATTACCCCTGGAATGAGGACGACGACATCGTGGTCGGCGCGCCGCTGCAGTTCGTGGACGGCGCCTTCCCCGTGCCGGAGGACCCGGGTCTGGGCGTGGAAGTGGACGACGACCGCCTGCAGGAGGCCCACGAGCGCTACCTGCAGAACCAGGCGGCGGGCCGGGACGACGTGAGCGCTATGCAGGAGCGCGATCCGAGCTGGCTGCCCATGCGGCCGCGCTGGTAGCGCAACCGTTCCTGCCGGTCTGAATTCGTGGGCAGTGGCACAGGCAGTCTGCCTCCGAACCTTGCGGCCAGCGGTCGCCTACATCGCGTGGCGGCAGAAGTCTGCAGCCCGCGACGGCTGAAGTCACCAGCCCGCTGCGACTAGAGTCTCCGGCACAGATTTGCTGAGATTTGCAGCACGAAATGGCTGAAATCCGCAGCGGTCAGTCGCTATTCCAGAGTATCGGGAAACACGCCGAGCGTTAGTCTGATTTCACGACTTTCCTCGCCGCGCAGCACGCTCAACTTGAGGGTATCTCCCGGCATGCGGCGAGACAGGATGCGGAAGAGCGTGCTCTCATCTACAAGCTCCTCATCGTCTGCCGCGACGATGATGTCTTGGGGCTCAAGACCGGCCGCTGCGGCGGGACTGCCTGCTTCCACCTGCACGACCACGGCGCCCGGAACGTTGGGCAGTCCGTCTTGTTCCGCGAAGATGGGGTTGTTATAAAACAGACCCACACCAAGGTACGGATGCTCGACTTTCCCGGTATCGATGATCTGCTGGGTGAGCGGCCGGGCGGTATCGATGGCGATTGCGAAGCCGATGCCCTGCGCCTGCAACCCAGGCCTGACGAGACCGGCGCCAAGCGTGTTGATGCCGATGACCCGTCCGGCCAAGTCGATCAGCGGTCCGCCGGAATTACCGGGATTGATCGCCGCATCGGTCTGAATGAGATCGAACAGGAAGTTCTCGTCAGGGCGCGCCGTGCGTCCGACGGCGCTGACCACACCGACCGTCACGGTCGGACCGCCGGGCAAGCCGAGCGCATTGCCAATTGCGATTACCCACTGCCCAATTGCCAGGTCTTGCGAAGACCCCAGTGCCACAACCGGGAGATTATCCCCAGTGATCTTTATGACTGCCAAGTCGGTGCGGGGGTCGCGGCCCACGGTTTCCGCCCGGAACAACCGTCCGTCCGGCAGAGAGACGGTAAGCCGCTCGGCATCAGCGACAACGTGATTATTGGTGATGATGTGCCCGGCGGCATCGATGATGAAACCTGAGCCGGTTCCCAAAGGCACCAGCAGGGGATCGCCGTTGGGTCCTTGCCGTGTCTGCTCGTTCGCTACCCGCACCACCGCGGGTCGTACCTGGTGTACGACTTCCTGCACGATGGTTCGTATGTCTCCCGATGAACCGAAATCCGGCCCCGGAGCGACGGCTGCGGACTGGCGCGTTGCCGCATTTCCGTCTGCCGATGACGGCGTACTATCCGTAGTCGCCGTGCTGCACCCACCAACGATTATCACCAGGGCGAGCAGGAGTATCCCAATGAGATTCCGGTATCGCAAATTGCCCACAATGCACCTCCTGCGTTATGGGTAGTAGAAGCTGTGTGATTCCATTATCCGCAGACAATCTGAAAGAGTTCTGAGACAGGCTTGTATTCCACCTGCCGCCGCGCGCCTGCGTTGACAGCGCGGGGTTCGATGCCCCATGCTAGGGCAAACGCGACCACTCAATTGCACGCCCTGGAAACGCATACCGGCCTACCGATGCGGGACGTATTCTCCCCGCAGCATTGCTGGAGAGGAGCACATGACACATGGCTAACGGCAAGTTTCGCGTCTGTATCGTCGGTACCGGGGCGCGAGGGAATGCCCACGCCAAGGCCTGGACCGCATCCGGCGAGGCGGACGTCGTCGCCGTGGTTGATGTACTCGAAGACCGCGCGCAGGAGCTGGCAGCGGCGTACGACGCGCCGCATGTCTTCACCGACTATCGCGATGCGGTGGGGCGCGACGACATCGACGTGGTCTCCATCTGTACGCCTGCGTTCTATCACGAAGAGGTCACGATCTTTGCCGCTGAGCACGGCAAGCACATGCTCAGCGAGAAGCCGATTGCCATGCGGTTGGACCAGGCCGACCGTATGATCGCCGCGCTGAAGTCAACAGACGTCACATACGTGGTCAACTACCAAAGCCGCTTTGGCGACGCGCCTGCAGCCGTGCGCCAGTGTTTGCGCGACCGGACCCTCGGCAGTCCGCTCATGTTCCGCTTGCACTCCGCCACACACATCCGGCCCAAGCTCGCCATGCACGATATGGACCGCGGCAACGGCGGACCGCTCAACGACTTCATGACGCATTATTACGACTACTGGCGCTGGCTTACGGGCACGGATCCGGTGCGGGTGAGCGCCCATGGGTTTACGTTTGCGAAGGACCGGCCGGAGATTGCCCACTTTGCTAACAAAGCGCCCGATACGGCCACGGTGGCGCTCGAGTACGGCAGCGGCGATCTGGCGGCGTTCAGCATCTCGTGGGGCCTGCCGCCGGGCGTGCAGCCGCCGGGGCGAATGGACGACATTCTCGGCCCGCAAGGCGCGCTGTCCCCGGGCCGCCCAAGTAACGGCTTCAAGATCCTCCGTGAAGGCGGCGCCGTCGAAGAGTACGGGCCCTATACCGGCGATACGCAGTTGCTCTTGACCCAGCACACGATACGTGCGATTCGGGGAGAAGAAGCGGTGCTCGCCAGCGCCGAGGACGCACGCATCGCGCTGGCCGTTACTTGGGCGATCTACGAGTCGCTGGAGCAGCACGGCAAAGCGGTGGACATTGTCCTATAGAAAGGACATGCCTCCATACACAAGCTGCCGCGCAGTCCGGAGCCGATTTCTTTCTACACGCGCTTATCGTGGAGGCGGGGGACAAGCCCGCGCGCGACGCAGAGAAATGCGCCATCCAGTTCGCTTCTTGATTATTGAGTAGAGGTAGGCAGGTTAGCAATTGTAAGAGTATAGCGTGAGGGGCGCGACAACCGGCATTACGGCACACGCGGGAGTCTCATGGATGCGGGCGGTCTCACCGATGCGGGTGGGACGCCCACGATCCCAGGTAGCGTCCGTCCCGTGCGCGCGGGAGTCTCACTGATGCGGGCGGGACGCCCGCGCTCCTAGGTTGCGTTATTCTCGCTTTCGCGGGAATCCATTTTCTCTGCGCCGTGTCGGCGCAGCCGTACACAGGGGATAAGATCATCGCGCTACTAATGTAGGGGCGTTGTGTGAAGGGTCGTTGTGCGCCTGACATTGTGCACGGCCCAGACTCTGCATAGCTCGACTTACACATATAGGTACAGCCAGACTCACACGTATTCGTACAGCCAACCAACAAATGACACAGATGCATGGCCGCAACTGACAACCCTGCCCAACGCTCCTCGCTCACGGAACACCGGTACCTCAAGCCGCTCATTCTCTTTCTGACGATCTTCTTCCTCAACGCCACGCTCGGCGCGCCCGGCCGTATGCTCTTTCCCGTTTACGTTGAGAAAGTGCTCGGCGGCTCGCCGGTTCTGACGTCCACGCTTTTCTCGATCCAGAACCTCATTCGCCTTGTCGTGCTCTTCGCCAGCGGCTTGCTGGCGGACCGTGTGGGGGCGAAGTATATCTTGCTGCTGGGCATGACGGCGGTAAGTGTCGGCGGGTTGATGTTCATGGTGTCTGACACCAGGCTGCTCGTCTTCCTGTCGCTCCTGTACGGCGCGCTCTTCACGCTGCGCACCACCTCCTCCCGCGCGTATCTCGCGCTGGTGGCGCCCCTGGGGAGCATGGGCCTTATGGGGGCCCTCTACTTTACCGGCCCGACACTTGGCAGCGCGCTGGGCAACGCGGCGGCAGGCCCTATTGCCGATCAACTCAGCTTTCGCACCTTGGGCATCGCGATGTTGGTGGGGAATCTCCTGCTGGTGTTCTTCGGTCTGCTCTTCCTGCCGCAGATCCGCTTGGAACAGGTCCAGAACACGTCGGCGTGGGAAATGCTGAGGTCCTACCAAGTCCTATGGAAGCGTCCGCTCATCTTGCGCCTTATTGGGATACGTTTTCTACCCACGTGGTGGCTCGGCACGAGTTCGGTGTTGCTGCCCTTGCTCATCTTTCGCTTGACGGAGTCGGTAACGGCGGTTGCCTTGTACGCGACCGTCATTTCGGTAGTAACCGGGTCCACCGGGCTCTTTGTCGGGTGGCTCTCCGATCGCATCGGCAGGGCCATACCGGTGATTGCGAGCAGTCTCACCCTCGCCCTCGGTCCGCTGGGGTGCGCGCTGTTCGTGGACAATGCGTTGCTGTTAGCCGTCTCGGCCATCTTCACGAGCTTGGGCGGCCAATGGCTCGCGTCATTGATGCCGTCGCTCGTGCGCGTGTCAGGCGAAGGACATGAGCAGGGGCGCCTGACCGCCATCACCGAGGCGGCGTGGACGTGCGGCAACCTGGGCGGCACGATGGCGGCGGGCGTACTCATCGGCTTGGCTGCGCCGATTCCGTTCGTGCTTGCCAGCGCGCTCAATTTCGGCACGGTGCTGCTGGCCCTACAGGCCGCGCGGATTCTGCGGGGCACCGACATCCACGGCGCGGGATAGCGCCGCGCGCCCTCGTCGTAACGCACCCTGGCTCAAAGACAGCGCTGCTTGGATTCCCGCCTTTCGGCAGGATCGGAACAGCCCTGAAACACCCTTAAAGTGGTTGACAAATAGGCGACTTATTCTGACAATGAAGATACAAGACGTATTCTTCATTGCATTGCTGCCGACCGGCAGCCACAGGCGGGAGGTCGAGTACACGGTGACAAGTTGGTGAGCAGGCACTCCTGCTCGATGCGCGTAGTGCCTGCGATTCTGGCGACGTGTGCGCAGAACCTCGCCTCAGAAGGAGGTTGCGACCATGTTGAACGCGCAAACGACATTGCGGCAAGGCTGGCTGGCCCGAGCAGTCCTGTCCGGCTTTGTTGCCACCATACTCATGATTCTCGCTGCCGTGGTCGCGTACGGCATTGCCTTCGCGCTGGCAAACATCGAGCCCTCGGCCCAGTCCGGCGCCCAGACGTATTCGCTGTGGTTCAAGGGCCTGACCGATAACATCGTGGTTGAGTACACCACCGATGTCTTCTACGCGGCGGTCGCCATCCATCTCGCCATCGGTTTGGGTTTCGCGCTTATTTACGCGTACGTCTTCGAGCCGCGCATCCCAGGTCCCGACGTCGGGCGTGGCCTCGCGTTTGCCTTCATCCCGTGGGTGCTTTCGCTGGTGGTGTTCCTGCCTTTGGTCGGCGCCGGTTTCCTCGGACTGGGTTTGGGCGCGGGCTTCTTGCCGATCCTCGGCAACCTAATACTGCACATTGTGTACGGGGCCACGCTGGGGCTGATCTACGGCTCTTTTGGCGACACAGTTGACGCGGAGAATCCCGAGTTCGCTCAAGCAACCGCCACCGACGCGGCAGCCATGGGATCGTCGGAACGCATGGCGGCGCGAGGAATCGTGGGCGGCATTGCCGTGGGAGCCGTGATCGGGCTCGTTGCCGCGTTCATCGCCGGTATCAGCGGCTCCGCGGAAATGATGAACCTGCCGCTGGCGGCGTTCGTCGTCGTCTCTGCGGTTATTGGCGGCACGCTCGGCGCGTTGATCGGCTCGCTGGTGGGCTTGGAGCAGTCCACCGCCTGAGTGAGAGGCCTGACAATCTTGTTCGGCCACTCTTCCAGTGCGATGCTCAAGAGTTCGTTAGTCTTCCGCTCGCGGTAGACCCGAATCTCAACGACGTCGCCGGGCTGCTTGTTGGCGTCGAGATACTCGCTCAGATCGGTCAGGTTCCTGATTGTGCGGTCGTCAATGCCAACGATGATGTCGCCGTTGGCCCCGGTCTTGAACGTCTTGGAAGCATCAGTTTCCATATTGAGCGTGGAACCCGGCAGGATGCTATAGACGATGACGCCGAAATCAACGGGCAGACCGCAGTGCGCGGCGAGTTGCGGCGTTATGCTGGCGCCGTAGACGGGGAGCCAGGCATGCTTCGGCGTAATGCCTGCCCGCAGATCGGGCAAGATGGCTTTGACGCGGTCTATGGGCAGCGCCAACGCGATACCGGCAAAGTTGCTCGATTGGATTGCCGTGTTGATGCCCACTACCTCGCCTCGCAGTAAGTCAATGAGCGGACCGCCTGAACTTCCGCGGTTGATTGCGGCATCGAACTGGATCATGCCCGTAATGGTGCGGCCGGAAAAGGCGTAGGGGCGGTTCAAACCGCTCACGATCCCCGTGGTGAGGGTATTCTGATAGGTGAAGTATTGGCTGCCGATGGCCATCACCTCATCGCCTACCTCTACGGCGGCGGAAGAGCCAAGGGGAGCAACTATCAGCTTATCGAGCAGGGCGTCACTGGCTTTGAGCAAGGCGACATCGGAACCTGGGTCGGCGCCGATAATCCTCGCCGTTCCCTGTGTCACCTCATCACTGAGCGTGACCTGAATACTCCTGGCATCTTTTATCACGTGATAATTCGTGAGAATATGGCCGGCCTCATCGATCACGAAGCCTGATCCGGCCTCGCTGTATGGCTGACCGATGCCGACGGTGCCTGACGCCGTTGAAATCCGTACGACGCTGCCCGTGAGGCGGTCAAACACGGCCTTTACTCGATTTTCACTCCTTGCCGCGACAACAGGCGTCGGCTCGGCGGTCGGTCCGGCCGTTGGCTCGGGCGTCGGTTCGGCAGTAGGCGCGACTGTGGGAATAGGTGTAGGCTCGGCGGTTGGCGCTACGGTGGGCAGGGCGACGATGGGCTGTCGTTCGCCGCTCGCGGCGGCGCCCGAGGTTGGCGAAGCCCCGACTCTGCTCTCTGTAGATCCCGGGCCATCCATCAGCCGCAAGACGCCAATCACCGTGAGAGTTGTGCCGGCCGCTACGACGAGCAGAATAGTGACAATCGCGCCGGGTACCATGATCCTGCTCCGCCATGACCGCTTGCCGCCGCCCAGCGGGTCGTACGGCCTATTGCGCACCATTCCCCTCCTGCGGCAGGCGGACAGTGAACGTGCTGCCCTCTCCCGGAACGCTCTCGACGGTCAGCGTGCCGCCATGCTGCGCCACCACGTCGTGGGCAAAAGGCAGCCCCAGACCGTGGCCGTGGCTGGCATCGGCCGTGCGGTAGAAGCGGGTGAAGACATGCGGCAGATCCTCCGGCAGGATGCCGGGCCCGGTATCGGCAACCGTAATCGTCGCGTCCGGTCCGGCGCAGTGCAGTCTAACCGCTACCGTGCCCCCCGGCGGCGTGCTTTCACAGGCGTTATCCACCAGGGCTGCCAGCGCGTCCTCTAGGCCCCGGCGGTCGCCGGACAGGCGCGGCGTGCAGACCAACTGGCGCGTGATCTGGAGCGATTCGCTGTGCTGTTCGCGCCGTTCATCGCAAATGGCATAGAGCAGCGGCGCCAGGGCGATCTCCTCGCGCTGCAGGTCCAGCCCCTCCTGCGCGCCCACGTAGAGCGGGAGATGGTGGACCCAGCGCTCCAGGGCCTCGGTCTGTGATTCCAGCCAGGTGACCACGTCGTCGTACGCCGACATCCAGCCGCGCGGTTCGGTCTTGAGGAAGCTTTGCAGAGGGGTCGCTTGTCCATCCGGTAGTTCGAGCGCGCTGGGGTCGCGGGGCCGCAACTCCGTGCGCAGATAGTCGTTGAGGTTGCGTTGCTGCACGATGAGCCGCGCGAGTTGCCGCTGTACGTAGCCCGTGCACTGGGCGCGAAACCCGGCCGCCTCGCCGGCGGTGGCTTCAGCGAGCGCCGTGCGGTCCAGCAGGTTATTGAGGCTTTGCACGAGCCAACGGGGTTCCTGAAGGTGTCCCGGCGGTACGAGACGCGCGTCATCCTCGCCAAAGGCGCGAATGCGGGCTGTGGCGCTCGCCACGTCCTCGATGGGCTTGGCGGCAATGTGCGCCAGGAGCAGCCCCACACCAACCGCTAGCAACAGGCTGACGCCGGTGCCCGCGAGGAGCACGACGCGCAGGTACGTTAAGGTCTGTTCCACGGGAGCCAGCGGACGCGCAATCTGGAGCACGCCTTGCGCTTGCGCGGGCAGTTGCAGCGGCAGTGAGTAGACGCGAAACTGCGTTCCGGCGTGTTCTACGGTTTCATAGAAGAGCGACTGCGGCCTTGCGCTGCCGGCGCCATAGGCACTGCCATCCAGCGGCTCGGTGAGATTGCCGACCGACTGGGCGAGCACGCGGCCGTCGCTGCCGACAACCCGAAAGATCGAACCGGAAGGCGCGACGGCTTCGAACGGAGTCGCGGAGACGGGCAGCGTATTGCCAACGAGCGGGGAGTCTTCAGAGGTAAGGAAGTAGTCCCGCAACTGCTGTCCTTCAGAGGCCAGGCCGCGGTCGAGCTGCCGATGCAGACTGAAGGCGAGCACGACATACGTCGCGATACCCAACAAAATGAGGGCGATGGCAAGTACGGTCGTCGACACCACGGCAATATAGAGCCGCGTGGACATGGTGCGCCTTCCTCCAGATAGTTCCCGCTGCGCAGCCCTGCGCCGCCTCAATTAAACCTACCACAGCGGTTTGTGCAGGGTAAGCAGCTAGGGCGAGATTCCTGCCCCGGCACCCACTTCGCTGATGAACGATTCTTCCCCGGCTTCGAAAGTGTACCGTGCTAGAATGAGTACGCCTTGCGACGTCCGATCTCATTCTCTCCCAGGAAAACGCACGCAAATGCCGCCTGCCGAACCGCATTCCCGTCCTGCTCTTGGCTTGGATAGTGCCACCATCGATGCCCTCTTCGGCCCGGACGGGCTACTCGTCGAGGCCGGCTGGGAACACCGCGCGGGTCAGCAAACGATGGCGACCGCGGTCGGCAGGGCTCTCGCGAAACGGCACCACCTGGTGGTGGAGGCCGGCACCGGTGTGGGCAAGAGTCTCGCGTACCTCATTCCGGCGGTCTTGGCGCGGCGCGAGGATCCGGACTGCGGGCCGATTGTCATCTCCACCGCGACCAAGGTGCTCCAAGACCAGCTCTTTTACAAAGACGTGCCGGCCGTGCAGGAGTTGCTGGCCCCGTTTGGGATTGCGTTCGACGCCATTGTCGCCAAGGGTCTGGGCAACTACGCCTGCAAGCTTAAGGTCGATGAGGTAACGGGCAGCCTGTTACCGCCGGCAGGACTGGCGGGCATGGTAGGGTGGCTCGGACAAACGACGACCGGCGACGTAGATGAACTCCGCTTCGGCCTCTCGACCGAACTCCGTGAGCGCACCATTGCCACCGACGTGGACTGCATCCGCCAGAGCTGCCGCTTCTACAAAGACCGGTCATGCTGGTACTTCGCGATGCGCGAGCAATTGAAGGAAGCGGACGTAATCATCTGCAACCATGCGCTGCTCTGCCTGAGCACGCTGGCGGAGATCCTGCCGCCGCATGCCTTCCTCATCATCGATGAGGCGCACCAATTGGAAAACTTCGCCTACGCCGCGTTCACCGACTCACTAACGCCGCGCAGCATCACCCGCCTCATTCCCGATGAATCCGGTCTGGAGAGTTTGCGGGCCGCGCTTCAGCAGGGGGTCGCGACCTGTTGGGAGCAGTTTACGGCCTTGTTGCTAAGAAAGGGTCGAGGTGAGTGGGGTAGCCGCCAGGCAGCGGTGCCCGATGCGACTGATTTCGATGCGGGGCCGGTTACGGCTGCGCTCAATCGGTACTACCAGCTCCTTAAAGAGCGCTTGCCGGAGATGCCGAGTGAGGAAGAAGAGGCAAAGTTACAGAAGCGCATCGACCAGGTGGATAGCGTAATTGGCCGGATGGAACGCTTCTGCGCTCCCACGCTGCAGGGCGAGCTCCGCTACGTAGAGGAAGGGCGCAATAGCATTCAGTTGCACTACACGCCCATAGACGTATCCGAGCACCTGGCCCGGGTCGTTGGGAGGACGCAAGCCACGGTCTACACGTCGGCGACGCTGGCGGTGGGCGGAAACATGAGGTTCTTTGCCTCGCGCGTGGGCGCCCGGGACTTCCGGGAGGTCACCTGCGAAAGCCCCTTTGTCTTCGAGGAACAGGCGCTCATCTGGGCGCCGCGGCCGCAGGACCTTCCCGAACCGCCCTCTCGCTGGGAGGGAGAGGACGCGCACGCCTACCTGGCGGGGCTAGTGGATTGCCTGGAACACTTGGTGCGGGCCTCGCAGGGCCGCGCCTTCTTGCTTTTCACCAGCTACCGGGCGCTTGAGCATTGTTATCAGGAAATCTCGCGGCGCGTGGGTGACGACTTGCTCTGTCTGCGCCAGGGCGAGATGCCGCGCCGGGCATTACTGCGCGTCTTTCAGGAGGACGGCCACGCGATACTCTGCGCTACGAAGTCGTTCTGGCAGGGCGTGGACGTGCCAGGCGCGGCGCTCTCGGTCGTCGCCATCGACCGGCTGCCGTTCTCGGCGCCGTCACCCTTGTCGCAAGCCCGGCTGGATGCCGTGACCAGGGCCGGGGGCAACTGGTTCCGCGACCTGATGCTGCCGGAAGCTATCATCGATCTCAAACAGGGCTTTGGGCGCCTGATTCGCAGCCCGGAGGACAGCGGCGTGATGGTGCTGCTCGACGCGCGCATCCATACGAAGTTCTACGGACGGCTGATCCTCGGCTCGCTGCCTCCGGCGCGCCGGGCGCAGGAATTCGCTGATGTGCAGCGATTCTTTCGGTAGCAGTTGGCCGGTCTTGCCAAAGCGATGAAGCGGGGCGGTCCGTAATGCGACGCTTCCAATAGAGTAACTATCGACTTCCGTTCGCCTCCGTATCACGTACGGGGCAGGCTCTGAGCCTGTGGAAGGGCAAATGGTTACGGATTGACGTTACTCTTGCCGGTTCACTTCCTTGCGTCTGTGCTCCGACAGCAGCTTTACGCAGCCCTCAGCACGAACGGGGTCTCGCATCTATGGCAGTTAAGGGATTTGCGGCATGTGGCGCTGCGCCCACGTGGCGATTTCCTGTGTGAGCAAGCGTTCGACGCCGAGTTCCCCTTTGCGCTCAGCGAGGAACGTACCGAATGCGCGGAGCTGCAATTGCTCGAGCGCGTTCGGTTCCAGCGGAACGTCCTCGGCTTTCTCCAAGACCTCGATGATGTGGAAGCCGAACGGCGACTGTATCGGATCGCTGATCTGTCCCGGCTCCAGCGCAAAGGCCGCTGCCTCAAAGGTGGGAGTCATGACACCCTTGGGGAACCAACCCAACTCGCCGCCCGTATCTTTCGTGCCGGGGTCGAGTGACATTTCCGCCGCCAATTCGGCAAAGTCCTCGCCGTCATCCAAGCGCTCCTTCGCCAGCGCGGCGTCTTCCGCATTCGTGACGAGAATGTGACGGGCGCGGACCTGCGCGCTGCTCGCGGGCACGGCAGCGATAGTTTCCTGCTCGAGGCGCTGGCGCCACCAGGCGTCTTGGACGCGCTGATCGAAGACCTCTCGTGTCATACCCGTGGCTGCGAGATAGGCCTCTATGCGAGCATCCAGAGCAGGGGTGGGCGTGGGCACGAGCGGCGTCGGCGTCACCGGCTCAGGGGTGGGCGTCGGGGTGGGCGGCAGCGGTGTGGGCGTTGGAGTCTTGGCTAATTCCTCCCGCATCAACAGGACGTCGGACTGCCGTATTTCGTCGTCGGCGGTCAAGGGCTGGACTTCCAGGATTTCCGATGGGGGTGGAGGGATCAGGGAGATGATGCTATTGCGCACCTCCGTTTCACTGACTTCATTCAAGTAGGCGGCGGTGGCCTCCTCCCGCTCCGCGTCCGTGTAGGTATAACCGCGCGTAACAGCTTCTTGGCGTATGATGATGGCCTCGATCATTTGTTCCATTGTGAAGCTGGGCAGGAACTGCAGTTGCTGTTCCTGTTGCGAAAGCAGCCGGTTGACACCGTTGCTTAGATTCGCAGGGCTATCAACCTCTTCACTGACGAGCTTGGGAAGGACCAGTTGCACTTGACGGGTCAGGAACACGCGGTGTGCAAGCTCGGTACCCAAGGCCGTGGCAAATTCGTTCGCGCGGATATTAGTGTCTGCCACCCGTGCCACCGTCGCGCGGGCCTGGATGACGTACTCGTTGAGGTAGGCATAGAGCAGAATGCCGACGATGAGAGCGGCCACGAGACCCGCGCCCGCCATCACCGCCCGCCGCATTAGCGAATCTCTTTCACGCCGCGAGAGGTGCGCGCCCCAGCCGAGTATCCACGGCTCACCTTCTTCCGCGGGATGTTCCAGCGGACGGGCGATGATGCGCTGGCCGCGCCGGCTTGACGGACCGGATTTCCTACGTGGCATGTAAAGGCCTTGAACTGCGGCTGCTATAACGAATCAGAATAGTGGACATGCGCCCGCTCGCCGTCGCCTCGCCGCGCACTTTGTTTTCCCGGTACGCGCGCCTGCCGCGAGAGTCCAGGCGTCGTGATCTGCGGACTGCACCCTGTTGCGCTTTGTCGGTTCGAAACCGTGGCATAGCGCTTGGCGGCAAGGCGCCGCTCGCGACCGTCGTTGCGAGATTCTCTAGAGCCTCTGCCAGCGGTGAGGCGCACAGAGGAGAATGCTGCATGCTAGTGGCAGCAAATAGGGCATAGTTCACCGTGTGCGCGCATGCTCCGGCGTGTAAGGCAAGAGCGCTATTGTCCGGGCGCGCTTGATCGCGACGGCGAGGCGGCGCTGGTGCTTGGCGCACGTGCCGCTCTGCCGGTGCCCTAGGATCTTCTCCCGGTCGTCCAGGTAATTCCACAGGAGGTCGACGTTCTTGTAGTCGATTACCTTGATGGCATTTCCGCAGAAGTAGCACGAGCGGCGGCGGCGCGGCCCGCGTCCGCCCGGTCCTCGCCGGCGCGGCCCACCGAAACGACCTCCGCCTCCACCGCCACCGCCGAACCGTCCCGGCGGCCTGCCTCGTGAACTCCCTCCTCGATCATACATCGGTTTTCCCCAATCCAGATTTTGCTTATTGAATTCAGTTTCGTATCACCGCTCGACGCTAGAAGGGAAGATCATCGGGATCGATGGTCTCTTCCGCTTCTGCGGGTGCGCCGGCATCTTCCATTGGTTCGCCGGACATCCCCTGGTCCCGGCGCGAGCCGAGCATTTGCATTTCAAAGGCGGTAACGGCTAGGTTTGCGCGTTCCTGTCCATCCTGGCCGGTGTAGGTATCCAGCCGTATACGCCCCTCAATGTAAACCTGTCGGCCTTTGGCAAGATAATTCGCGCAGGTCTCTGCGAGGCGGTTCCATGCCGTCACGCGAAACCAGTCAGTCTCCTCCTGCTGTTCACCGTCGCGGCCGCTCCAGCGCCGGCTCACCGCCAGGGAAAAATTGCATACCGGCGTACCGCTCGCGGTATAGCGCAACTCAGGGTCGCGCCCCAAGTGTCCGATGAGCATTACTTTATTGAGTCCGGCCATGGCTACGCCTCCTCACCCTCGGAGACGGCTACAGGCTCCGGTTCGGGCTCCCGATCCGGCGTAAGCGCTGGTAGTCCCTCGGCGCGCACGGTGAGATAGCGGAGAATGGGTTCCGAGATCAGAAAGAGGCTCTCCAAGTCGCGCACAAGCGTCGGTGAATCGGCCTTGAAGTGCCAGAGCACGTAGTGGCCGTCGTTGAGGTGCTTGATGGGGTACGCGAGACGCTTCCGCCCCCACGTCTGCTGGGCAACGACTTCACCACCGTGATCGGTGATGGTAGAGACAATGCGACCGGTGAGAGTAGCAAGGGTATCGGGGTCGATCTCCGGGTGGAAGATAACGACGAGTTCGTAGGGACGCATGCAGTTGAGTCCTTCCTCTGGGTTTGCCTCCGGTCAGGCAACTCGGCTCGGTGAACTCTCTTCCGAGCCGGCAATTTGCCGGAAGCAGAAAGGTTATTGTTGTGGTGCCGAGGACCGGAGTCGAACCGGCACGAGCGTTAAAGCTCCTGGGAGTTTAAGTCCCATGCGTCTTCCATTTCGCCACCTCGGCTCGTTAGACGCATTCTGCAGATCCATCCCGCAAGAGCACTTTACACTGCGGGCAAACTTTGGTCACTCCCAAGCAGGGACACAGGTCCTTGACTACCTTTCCACATTATAGGTTGCTCCGCCGAGGTACCGCAACCGCCAATGCGGAGCAAGTGGGAAATCGCCTGTCTTGGCAATGGGTATGTAGTAGCCGTTCATCCTTCGACAAGCTCAGGACGAACGGATTCTGGTCATCCTTTGACTGGCTCAGAAGGAACGGCTACTGGTTGTCTTTCGACTGGCTCCGGACGAGCAGACACTGGTCAATCGTTGACGGGCTCAATTCGAAAGGTGTGCAAGTCTTCCTTTGACGAGCTCAGGACGAGCGGATTGTGATCGTCCTTCGACTGGTTCAAGACGAATGACTAATGACTGTCCTTCGACAAGCTCAGGACGAACGGGTATTGAGTTTTCTCGCAGGCCGTGTCCGCTAGATTTGCACTTGGACCCGGACCAGCTCGGCATACGTGCCGGTGGCGTCCAGGAGTGCGTTGTGAGTGCCCTGCTGGGTGACGCGGCCGTCGTCGAGGACGATGATGTTGTCTGCGTCGCGCACGGTTGAGAGGCGGTGCGCGATGACGAGGGTGGTGCGGCCTTCCATGAGTTCCGCGATGGCCGAGCGCACTTCGCGTTCGTTCTCCGTATCAAGATGGGATGTGGCTTCATCCAGGATGAGAATCGGCGCTTGCTTGAGCAGGGCGCGGGCAATCGCCAGTCGCTGGCGCTGTCCGCCGGAGATAGACGTACCCCGTTCGCCCACCACGGAGTCGTAGCCGCGCGGAAACGTCTGGATAAACTCATGGGCGCTGGCCATTTTGGCCGCTTGCTCGATCTCCGCATCGGTGGCATCCGGTCGCGCCAGGCGCAGGTTCTCCCGGATGCTCAGGTTGAAGAGATAGATGTCCTGGGACACCAGGGAGATCCGGCTGCGCAGGTCGTTCAATTCAAAGCCGCGAATGTCGTGTCCGCCGAATGTGATCTTTCCCTGCTGCGGATCCCAGAAGCGCATGAGCAGGTGCGCCACGGTGGTCTTGCCCGCACCGGATGGGCCCACCAAGGCAACGGTTTGGCCGGCTTCTACCGAAAACGAGACGCTGCTCAGCGCCTGCGGCTCGCCAGGTCCATAATTGAACCAGACGTCTTCGAACTGCAGAGCGGGCACGGCGGCCGCTTCAGGCGAGACCTCGTGCCCGTCGTCTACCGGCACCGGTTCGTCCTGCACGGCAAAAACGCGGCGGCCGGAACCGAAGGCGTTGGCCAGTTCCTTGACGATGCGGGCAATCTCGGCCACGGGCGTAAAGCACGTGAGCGCCAGCATCGTCGCTACCGGCAGCGCTGCCGCCCCCATGAGCCCTTCATTCACGAGATACGCACCCAAAATGAGCACGACCAGCGCGCCCACTGCCTGGATGCCCTCGATGGCGCCTTGCTGGAAACCGAGTTGCCTGCCGTAGCGCACCTGCAGGCCCGTAAGCGCGTCACTCTTGTCGTGGATTTCCTGCAAGCGCCGTCCGTCCTGGGAAAAGACTACAACCTCACGCAGCCCTTGCACACTATCCGCCATGTGGGCGTTGACCTCGCCAAGCTCCGCGCGCAGGCGGTTGCCCAGCCGGTCCGTGTGCCTGCCGATGTAGTGGGGGCTCAGAGCGACCAGAATGAGGAACGGCACCAACGACAAGGCGAGCAGCCACGACATGTTTAGCAAGAATGCAAGCGCCACCAGCGGCACCATGATGGCAACCAGAATCGGCCCGGCGGCATGGGCGAAGAACGACTCGACGGTCTCGATGTCCGACGTAACCACGCTGGTAAGGTCGCCGCTGCGGCGGCTGTACATGTAGGCCGGCGCGAGGCGGTCCAGGGTGTCGAAGAGCTTGATGCGCATGTCGGCCAGAATGCGGTACGCCATATCATGCGAGATCCAGGCCTCGATCCACGTAAAGAGCGCCACCGTCACCGCCAGGGCGAGCACAATGGGAATCATGGGTCCCACACCGGCATCGGTCGCCACACGGCCGGCCAGCATGGCACTGGCGACTCCCAGCGCGATCGTGGCTCCCGCCTTCACCAAGCCGCTGCCCACGGTGATGGCAAACTCCAACCACTCCGGGCGAATGAGCCGCATGAGACGGCTGCTCGTCTCCCAGGCGCCGATGGACACCGGCTCGATGGGCTTGGCGTGGCCGGCGCTGCGCAGGAAGTGTCCATCGCTATTGGCTTGATCTTCATCTACAGGTGCAGCGACGCCTCGTTTGGCGTCTGTGATTCCTATTGCTGCCGTATTCCCGTTCGTTGCGGCGGAAGTGAATGTTCCGGCATCACTTGGGTCCGCGCTTTCTGCCGGCTGCCGCGACTGGGCCGCCACGAGACGCGCGTACACGCCGTCGTGCGCCATGAGTTCGCCGTGTGAGCCGCGCTCCACGCACGCGCCTTGGTCCAGCACGATGATTTGGTCCGCCCCGGCCACGGTGGAGAGACGATGGGCGATGACAATCGTCGTCCGGTTCTGCATGAGACGCTCCAGCGCCTCCTGGATCACCGCTTCGTTGCCGCTGTCCACGTGGGAGGTGGCTTCGTCGAGAATCAGGATGGGCGCGTCCTTGAGAATGGCCCGCGCGATGGCCAAGCGCTGCCGTTGGCCGCCGGAGAGTTTCTGTCCCCGCTCACCGATGATCGTGTGGTAGCCGGAGAGGAGTCTTGGGATGAATTCGTGGGCGTTCGCCGCTTGCGCCGCGGCCAGCACTTCTTCGTCGGAAGCGTCGGGGCGGGCCAGACGGATATTCTCCAACACCGTGCCGTGAAAAAGATACGTGTCCTGGGCGACGATGGAGACTTGCCGTCGCAGGGCATCCAGCGGAATGTCGCGCACATCGTGACCGCCGAGCAGAATGCGCCCGGACTGGGGGTCGAAGAAGCGCAACAGCAGGTTTGTAACCGTCGTCTTGCCCGCGCCGGACGGACCCACGATGCCGAGCGTGCTGCCCGCCGGCACGGAAAAGGAGACATCTTCCAACGCCGGACGGTCTCCCTGCTCATAGGTGAATGTTATGTTTTCGAATCCCACGCTGGGTTCCAGCGTGGCTTCATCCACGGTGGCCATGGTTTCGATGCCGTCGCCAGAGGAGGATTCAGGATGGATTCCCGCTTTCGCGGGAATGACGGATGCAGCGTCGCGGTCGGCCGCGTCCAGGACCTCAGGCTTCTCATCAAGGAGGGAGAACATGCCAATCGCCGACGAGGTACCGAGCAGGCCCGTGTGGTAGAGCTGGTTGAGTTCGCGCAGCGGGCGAAAGATCTCCACGCCCAGAAAGAGCACAATCATCAACGGGGTCAGTTCCAGCGTGCCCTGATCGACGCGAATCGCGCCCCAGGCAAGTACCAATGCGGCGCCCAGACTCATGAAGAGCATGCTTACGCCGCCGGCCGCAATGTTAATGCCCAGCACTTTCATGGTGGATGTCGAGAGCGCGCGTGCGCGGTCTGCGAGCATGCGGCCCCAGTCCGTGCTGCGGCCGAAGATCTTCAAGGTAGCGAGCCCCTGGATGGCGTCGATGAAGTCCGCACTGAGCTTGCGGTTGGCTTGCCAGCGCCCGCCGCTGGCACGGTACGTGGCGCGGCGGAAGAACGTAGGCGCCAGGTAAGTGAGTACGGCGAATGCCAGGAAGATCACGGCGGAATGCCAGTCGAGAATCGTCATGAAAACGAGAATGCCAATCGGAGCTATGCCTGCCACCACGAGCTGCGGCAGGTAGCGGCCGAAGAACGTCTCAAGCTGCTCGACAGAGTCTACGGCCTTCACCACTACTTCACCGGTGCGCTGCTTCTGCGTAAAGCCCGGGCCCAGCCGCAGCAAGTGTTTGTAAAGAGCGGTGCGGAGCTTGACTTTCATCTTGGCAGCCGTCTCATGCGCGATAAACTGCTGCGCCATAGTAAAGACGATGCGCAACATGGGCAGCAATAGCACACCGAGCAGAATCACAAGAATCTCCATGAAGGGCTTCTGCTCGAAGACCATCGCTACCGCAGTACCGGAGAGGGAAAGGCGCGCCACGCCGGTGGTGACGGCTCCCAAACCGAAGAGCGCAGCCAAGACTATGCGGCCGCGCACGCCTTTGGTGAGGCTGGCAAGCCGCCAACTGGTACTTACGGAATCTGCCTTTGGTGCCGTCGCCATGCGTTACCTCGATGCGAAATTCAGAGATTCTTGCTACAAATGCCCTGCGAAGTATTGAGAATAATTCCTAATAAAGGACACCCTACTATACCACGATTTACAAGGCCGCACAAGCCGGTTGCTCAATACCGCGGCGCATATGCGAATATAGTTGACAGGCCTCACAAGGGTAGAGTCCAATAGCCTAGGAAGCAGCTACATTGCGGCTTTGACCGTGACCGCCGTTCGCCGTATCATCAAGCGGACGTGAGTCGCAGTTGCCAGCGAGGCAAGAGCATGTCCGATCTCCCCACGGTACCCAATCACTTCCGATACTGCCCACGCTGCGGCGAAACACTGTCGCTGCGGCCCGATGGTGGGCGTCAGCGCGCAGCGTGTCCATCATGCGGCTTCATCCACTTCAGTACATTCTCGCTTGGAGTGGGCGGCATCGTGGTGCGCGACAATAGAGTGCTCTTCATCCGGCGCGGCCAGGATCCGGGAAAAGGCCGCTGGACCATCCCGGGAGGGTACGTTGAACAGGACGAGCCCTTTGAGGAAGCGGTAGTACGCGAGGTGTGGGAAGAGACCGGCGTCCGCAGCGAGGTGCAAGGCCTGCTGGCGGCCCGCAATAGCCTTCACGACCGTGACAGCAACGTATATATCGTCTTCGCTCTCAAAGACTTAGGTGGTGGGCCTGAGTGCGACGGCGAGGAGGTCGATCGCGCTGAATTCCTGGCGGCCCACGAATACGAAGCCTTGGCGGAGTTGGCGCCGATCAGCAAGTATTTCGCGCAAATGGCGCTGGAGACACCGGCCGCGCCCTTGACCGCGTCTTCTTTTGAGGGCCAAACGAGTGGCTACGCGTACTCGATGTTCGACATAGCCGGGTTCAATCCCCATGCGCTGGACTTAGATTGAGCGGGGATTGCCGTAGTCGCTTCGAGGAGGCAAATCGGCAACGTTCGTATTCGAAGCCGGTCTAGCCTCGTCCACGAAGTTGCGCTCTGAGGCGAGCGAGTTCGGCTTCGGCTTCCAATCGCGCGCGGCGCTCAGCTTCCGCGCGGACTTCGGCGGCTTCGCGCTTGCCTATCGTCCTACCGGTCGTCGGGTCGAGCGCATCAAATTCCCGGCCATCCCAGCAAAACACCACGTCCAGCAACGCGCTGTACCCGCGCACCGCGCCCTCAGGCCCAGTCTCCAACCCGTACGGGAGGTATTTGCCGTCGACCAACCGTTCCCCTGCAAGCGGCTGACCGTACAACGCGCCGCCGGTTGGGTCCATCCGCCAATACTCCGCAATCCCCAACTGCTCATATAACTCCCGCTTCTCTCCCAAGTCGCGGGCAGCGGTGCTCTTGGACGCTACCTCTAATACGAAGTCCGGCGGTTTCCCTACTTCCCAGATCCAGTAGTTGGGCAGGTTCTCGTAGATTGCCTGCACGTCTACGCCGAACGCGATATAGCAGTCAGGAGCGACCCGCTGATTGCCGTCTTCAGGATTGTAGAAGACAAAGCCGCCGCTGGAGACGAATACATCGGGAGAATCTTCGTAGCGTTCGGCAAGCAGATATGCAATGCGGCGTATGAATGGGTCTTGCAGCATGCCGTCCTCGACCGGCGGCGGGTCCTCATAGAAGATGTCCGGCAGGACCCTTGCTTTCCAGGCGTTTGTAATGGTTCTGGTCGTTGCCATCGGTGAACCTCCAGCAATGGGCCGTCGAGTTGGGCGTGCCGCCATCTTTGACCAGAATGGATGTGCGCCGCGCCGTTGCGTCAGCCGGCAACAATCCGGTCAACTTCTAAGACTACGTCGGGAAACGCCTGCGGCGAGACACTCTCTCCAGGGCGAGCATACCGCACCGTGCCGTACGCACCCGAATCGGGTGCGGTGTAGGCTTCAATACGGCGGTTCTCCCGGGTGACAATCCACACTTCCGGAATCCCGGCGCGGGCGTAGGCCGACAACTTGGCGCCGCGGTCGTAGTCGACGGAGGTGTCGGCGACCTCGATCAGGAGCAGCACGTCGTCCGGGCCGGGGTGGCCTCCCTGGTAGAAGTCGTCCTGCCACCGCAGCAGCATCACGTCCGGCTGCGGTTCGCTGCGGTAGTTCAACCGCGTCGGGCCCTGGACGCGCACAACTGCACGCCCCTGCAACTGCGGAAGCAAGGCATAGTTCAAGCGGTCAACGCAGGTCGCGTGCCAGTCTCCAATAGGGGGCATGACGATGAGGTCTCCCTCCAGCAGTTCAACCCGGTCGTTTTCGGCCAGGATGCCGATGTTGGCCATGGCGTAGTATTCGGCCACGGTGAAGCGGCGGCGGGTCGGCGCGAGCGCGGGCGGAGCGGCGGTAGTGGCCATGGCAATTCTCTCAATCCCCTCTCAACGTCATGCTACGTTGCGGTGTCGGCGTGAAGCGCATGCAGCCATTTGCCCCACGACTTACTTCCTACGTTATCCAGTATACCGAAGACAGTCTAGCCCCCATTCACGCCCGTTCGCTCAGTTCCCTCGCTGCGGCCGATCGGTGCGTATATCGCGCTGGACGCCGACTACGCCGTTAACGCGTTCGATCTTGGCCATGAGATCGGCAAGCCGGCCTACGCCGGTGACTTCCACGGTGAACCGGATGGTCGCGGAGCCGCCGTCTGTGTGAACGCTGGCGGCGCTGATGTTGAACTTCTCTTCGGTCACCACCGTGCTGATGTCCCGTAGGAGTCCCGGCCGGTCCACGCACTCGGCGCGCAAGGCAACCGGGTAGAGAGCTTGTTGCTTGCTCGTGCGGGACCAGGAAACATCAACCAGTGTGCCGGGCGGCCCATCCTGCTGCACGCGGCGGCAGTCGCCGCGATGGACTTCCACACTACCGTCCACCACGTAGCCCTTGATCTTGTCGCTGGCCTGCGGGCCGCAGCACTGTGCCAGGAGCAAGGGCAGGTTCCGGGCATCGTGGCAGACCACCTGATCGCCCCAATTCACCGGTACCAGGCGTTCCTTGTCTTTCACGCTGTGCACGTTGCGGCAGTCCCGCCGGTGCACGGTGACGCCGCGCCCGCGCGTGATATAGCCGACGATGTGATCTCCGGGTAGCGGCTTACAGCAGGTCGCGAGGCGAGTGAGCATGTTCCCCTCGCCCATTACCTGAACGGTGCCCGTAGTCTTGTCCGTAGGCGGCTCGGTGGGCAGGAACTCCGGTTCGACTGCGGCAGGCGCCGCTTCCTCGCCGGAGCGGCTCAGGTTCGCAACCACCTGTTGCGTGGAAATGGCGCCGTAGCCGATGGCCGCAAAGAGGTCTTCCGCCGTGTTGATTGTGAATGACTTGCAGAGCGTGCGGAAGCGCGCCTCATCCACGCTATTGAGGTCGCCCTGTCCCAAACGCCGGATCTCTTTATCCAGCATGTCTTTGCCGCGGGCGACATTTTCCGCTCGTTCCTGTTTCTTGAACCACTGGCGAACGCGCTCACGGGTGTGTCTGCTCTTGACGATGTTGATCCAGTCGCGGCTGGGGCCCTTTGGTGCCTTGCTCGTCTGGATGTCAACCACGTCGCCGTTCTGCAACTCCGTATCGAGCGGCTTGATCTGGCCGTTGATCTTGGCGCTGAGGCAGCGGTGGCCGACGTCGGTATGAATGCGATACGCAAAGTCGATTGGCGTAGAGCCGGCCGGGAGGTCCTTCACGTCGCCGCGCGGCGTGAACACGAAGACCTGGTCCTCAAAGATGTCGGCCTTCACGGTTTCGACGAACTCGCGCGCGCTGGAGAGCTCTTCCTGCCAGGTCAGCAATTGGCGCAGCCAGGCGAGGCGTTCCTCGACGTTGCCGCCCCGTTCCCCCTCTTTGTAACGCCAATGCGCGGCGACTCCAAGCTCGGCTTCCTGGTGCATGTGTTGGGTACGAAGTTGCACTTCTACGGGCTGGCCGCGCGGTCCGATTACGGCGGTATGCAACGAGCGGTAGTTATTTGATTTGGGGACCGAAATGTAGTCGTCAAACTGGCCCGGAATTGGCTTCCACAGCGTATGCACCAGCCCAAGCGCCGCGTAGCACTGCTGCACCGTGCTGACGATCACACGCACGCCAATGAGGTCGTAGATTTCCTGGATGCCGACGCCTTTGCGCCGCATTTTGAACCACGTACTCGTGATGTGCTTGGGCCTGCCGCTCACCTCACCTTGAATGCCGGCGCGAGAGAGTTCCTGCGTAAGGGTCTGCAAGGCCTGTTGCAGGATTTCGTCTTGCGCCAGTGAGCTTTCCGTCAAAGTAGCTTCAATCTGCCTGTAGACATCAGGATGAAGGATGGCGAAGGCCGCATCTTCCAACTGCCACTTCCAGTGGCCCATGCCCAGTTGATTCGCGAGCGGGGCGTAGATATCGAGGGTTTCCTGGGCCTTGCGCCGCTGGCGCTCCGGCTCCACGTATGCAAGTGTTCGCATATTGTGCAGGCGGTCCGCGAGCTTGACGATCACCACGCGAATGTCCCGCGCCATGGCCAGAAACATCTTGCGGAGGTTCTCGGCCTGCGTGTCTTCCAGATTGAGGAAGTCGAGCTGGGTCAGCTTGGTGACGCCGTCCACAAGCTGCGCCACGTCATGGCCGAATTCCGCCCGTATGTCGTCGAGAGTTACGTCGGTGTCTTCCACGCAGTCATGGAGCAAGCCGGCGCAAATGGTACTGGCATCCATGCGAATCTCGGCCAGCAAGAGCGCGGTGCAGAGAGGGTGCTGCGCAAAGGGTTCGCCGGACTTGCGTACCTGCCCGTCGTGGGCGCGCGCGGCGAAAGCATGGGCCTGGCGAATGCGGTTGAGTTCCTGCTTGCGGGCGGCGGGCTGTTCGCTTACATAGACAGCTACAGCCGCGAGCAACTCGTCGACCGTGCGCAACTGGGTCTCGTCGGGTGACGTGGCGGAGTGTGCCAGTGCCATCGGATAGCTCTACGTTTTTTCACTCGCCATTCGTACTGCGGTCGGGACTAGCCAACTGCAAGTCTTGCAGGACAAACTCTAGTCGGGAGAATCCGCCCCACGTGTTCTCTTGCAACGAATATACCACATCGAGGGTCTGGCCCTGGCTCAGGCCGCGCGTGCGGTCTGCCATGTGGAAGCCGATGCCCGTTATGGACGTGCCGCCAAGCGGGAACGTCGTCTTGAGGTGATTCGTGCCGACCGTGCGCACACCACCCAACGTGAGGCCCCGGCTGAGAAAGCGCGGTTCCGGATTACTGGCGCCAAAAGGCGCCAGGACGTTGATCTGGTCGAGAATGCCAAGGCTCATTTCCTCAGCCGTAACCGGACAGTCAATCTCCAACCGCGGCTGCAGGTCCGCTGGTTCCAGCGACTGTCGCGCGTCGGCTTGCAGGGCAGCGCGCAGGGCGGCGCGCCGGTCCGCCGCCACGGCAAAACCGGCGGCGCGCGGGTGCCCGCCGTGCCGCTGCATGAGATCGCCCCGCGCGGCGAGCGCGGCGGCGATATCGAATTCCGCGATACTGCGGCAGGAGCCTACGGCCTCCGTGGCGCCGACCGCGACCGCCACCGTTGGCTTTCCGTATTCCTCGGCGAGTTTGCCGGCAACCAGCCCAATGATGCCCGCCGGCCAGTCGTAGCCTTCCACCCACAGCAGCGCCTCGCTCTGTTGGGCGGGTGCCACTTGCCGCTGGGCTTCCGTGAGCAGGCGCTTTGTCTCGCCCTGACGTTCTTGATTGAGTTGCTGCAACTGCCAGGCCAAGGCCTTGGCGTGGGGGAGGTCTTTGGAGGTCAGGAGATCGTAGGCCAGCTCCGGATGCGCCATTCGCCCCGCCGCGTTCAGTCGCGGGGCTAAGGCGAAGCCAATGCTCCGGCTGTCTATGGTCGCCGGGTCAACGCTTGCCACTTGCATGAGTGCGGTCAAGCCGGCGTGGGTGGTGTTTTGCAGCGCCGCAAGTCCCGCCGTGACAATGGCGCGGTTCTCGCCCCGCAGCGGTACCACGTCCGCGACAGTCGCCAAAGCGGCAAACGCACTCAATTCGGAGAATGGGGGACTGTCCGCATCGCGGACCAAACCCACGGCGGACAGGAGCGCGCACGCCAGCTTGTACGCCAGACCGGCCCCGCAGAGCTCTCGAAAGGGGTACTGGCAGTCGTGTTGCCACGGGTTGATAACGGCATGTGCCGCCGGCAATTCTTCCGGGGGCTGGTGGTGGTCCGTGACAATCACGTCCATGCCCCGCTCGTTTGCCAGCGCCACCGGGCCGACCGCGCTGATACCGCAGTCAACCGTAACGAGAAGATCGACACCCCCGGCAGCCAGCTCCGCTATCGTCTTGTCCGTTAGTCCGTAGCCATCCTTGACGCGGTGCGGTAGGCGGGTGACTACCCGGGCGCCAATCTGTTCCAGCGCTTCACGCATGATCGCGGTGGCGGCGATGCCGTCGGTATCATAGTCCCCAAAGACCCCGATACATTCACGTTGGCGGACCGCCTGTAGAATGCGGTCAACGGCCGCGGGCATACCCTTAAGGAGAAACGGGTCATTCTCGAGGGCGTCATCTCCCTGGAGAAACCCCTGGATTCTCTCGGGAGTGGTGTAACCGCGATTGTAGAGCAGTTGGATGACAACCGGATGATGCGACGGAAATGAAGCGACAAGCGGATTGGGCGCGGGCGATGCTACCTGCCAGCGGTAGCGGGGAGTAAGCATGTATTGGCCTTAAGGATTGTCAATCAGTGAATTGGTTGCCTGTATTATACCATGCGGTGATGCCGGGCCAAGCCCGTGTGATTTCCTCAAGACTCGTGAGCACACTTGAGGGCCTGCTTCAGGCTGAGGGCTTTGACGACTCGCAGCGCTAGTCCCGACGTGCTCCCGCCCCGGGTCATGCCGCCACGCTTTAGACGTTTGCTGCAGGGTAGTCATGCGCAATTCAACTATGCTATTGTCCCCGTAAAGAACGCGACACTCCAGAGACTGTGATGGTGGCTGATTTCCGCCGGTGTTGAAAGGCAAGTGATGCAACGGATCGCGCGTGAGCACTATACGTACAGTTTTGACAAAGACGTGCCTGCCATTGCCGAAATCGAGTCCGGCGACCGCCTTACGCTGGAAACTCATGATTCCTCAACAGGGCGCATCAAGCGCCGCGAAGACCTGGACTACTACCTCTCCGTCCGCAAGACCCGGGAATCGAATCCAGCGTGCGGCCCGGTCACCGTACGCGGCGCCATGCCCGGCGACGGGTTAGACGTGCGCATCGAGCGCATCGCGTTGGTGGCTCCGGGCATTCTGCGCTTTACGCCGGGATTCGGCATCCTGAACGATGCGGCCGAGTCGCCGGCCATTGTCATGGTAGACGTGCAGGGCGATACGCTCGCCCTGGATAACGGCATTCGTCTGCCTGCCCGACCCATGGTCGGCGTGGTGGGGACGGCATTGCCGGATCGCGTCGTCTACACGGCCGATCCCGATATCAACGGCAGCAATATGGATTGCAACAGCATTGCCGAGGGCACGGTGGTGCATATACCGGTGTGGGTACCGGGAGCGCTCTTCGGACTGGGTGACGTACACGCTTCCATGGGCGATGCGGAATCGACCGGCGGCGCAATCGAAATCTCCGCCGACGTGACCGTGCAGATTGACGTCGTCAAGAATGCCGGCTGGCACAAGGTGTGGTGGGAGACCGACACGTCGTGGATCACCTACGGGCATGGTGAGAATCTTGAAATAGCCACCCGTGAAGCCGTCAAGGAAATGGCGGCGCATCTATCCCGGGAGCTGGAGATTCCCTTCCATGAAGGCTTCATGCTCATCAGTGCCTACGGCGACGTGCGCATCGGCCAGGCCGCGAACTGCGGCCTTGACGTAACGTCGTGGGTGGAGTTTCCTAAAATAGCCTGAGTAAGCAGTGCGATTCTTGTTACGATGACGTGAAGTCCTGTCACGGTGACGTGGAGGATGCCATGGACGAGCAAAAGCCCCCGGACGAGAACGAAAATGAAGATCAGCCAATTCGCGGCCCGCGGAATTCAGACTCTGACGATGTAGAGTCCCGGCGCAAGTCCGATCGCGAGCGTACCATCGGCATCGCCGTGGTTGCCGTCATCGCAGTCGCCGCGGTATTTGCCTTCATCATCTACCCGCGATTCTTGCAGCCGCTCCAGCAGCAGACGGTTGCCAACATGCGCGGCGGCACGGAAGTAGCGGCGCAGGAGCACTTCCAACGCTCGATCGAGTACATCAACGAATACGACTTCAATAACGCTATGCGGGAGCTGGATAGCGCCGTAGAACTGGATGGCGAAAACCCGCAATATCGCCTGCTCCGCGCCCTTGTGGCGGTGCAACTCGACCGCTACAGCAAGGCACTGCAAGACCTGGATACGCTCATCGAAGCCAATCCCACCATGGTGGATGCCTACGGCATGCGCGCCAACGTCTACCTGCTGCAGGAAGACTATGACAAAGCCCTGGAAGATGCCAGCTATGCGATTTCTCTGGATTCCGAGACTGCTCACCGCTACCTGACCCGCGCGAAAGTATACCAGGGCATGGGCGACTATGAAAGGGCGCTGGAGGACGCCGACGACGCAATCCTCCTCGATCCGGGTAATCCCGAAGCGTACCGCGTGCGCGCCTATCTGGGCATCAAGGTCGGCGCCTGCATAGATGCCTTGGCGGACGCCAACGTGGTTACCCAGATGGTGCCGGACTACTCCGGCGCATACCTCGCCCGCATTGCCGTCTACCTCGCGCTGGAGCAATACGAGAACGCCATCACCGATGCCACCCGCGAGATCAACATGGCGCCGGAGGGCAGCTTTGGCTATAACGCGCGGGCTTGGGCGTACGCGAAGGCCGGAAACTATGAAAGAGCTTTGGAAGACGCCAATCGGTCTATCGAGCTCGATGACGAGTGCGCCGAGTGCTACGACACCCGCTCGCTGGCGCAACTAGGCCTCGGCAACCTCAACGAGGCGGAATCCGACGCGGATAGGGCCTTGCAATTGAGCGACCAAGCGAGTTGGGCCTACGTGGGCCGCGCCAAGGTCTTCTTGGCTAAGAACCGGCTCGACGCGGCGCTGGCCGACGCCAACGCGGCGGCGGAAGCTGGCCCCAACGAGCGCGATGTCTACAGCATCCGCGCCCAGATCTACCGCGCCATGGGCCGCACGAGCGAAGCAAACCGCGACGAGGCACGCAAAGAAGCGCTTTCCTGCTGAAACAGTGGTCGCCGTGAATTGCTTTCCGCAGGGCTTTCAATTGTGAAGTCCACCATCTGTTTGACTCAGTCGAGGGTGGCGCAAAGCGGTAATCTTCATGCGACTTGGGCACGGGTAGACGTTAGCTCCAATTCCCACTGTAACCACCACTGAGGTTCACTGTGCCCAAGTTCCTCCATAGTGAATGAAGTATCGGCAAAACGATGATCGAAAGTGCAAGATTTGTTGGCCCCAAGGCGTTTGGCAGAGCGTACCAACAGATGCTCCAGAACGACACGCATGCTCCAGGAAGCGTCGATCGTGAACTCGCGGCGAGCATGGTTAGGCTCTGCGAAGATACTGCGTCCTACCTCTACGAGGCATACACCGACCTGCATAGCGGCTACGTCAAGGGGTCTCGTCCCGCTCTTGAAACTACCCTTGCTGGAATCAATGCCTCAGTTTCTGATCCCGGTCAGTTGGTTCCCGCAATTGCTAGCTTCACACGAGGGTTGGCCGCGAAGAGGCCGCGTGGACTGAATGCGATGCGTTTCGGCGGGACAGAAGAACAGGTCATCGAAAGAGGCTCTGAATGGTGCACAGACGTGGCACGCGTAGGGTGTGCACTGTATCAAATTGCCGGCTTGCCGAGTCGTATTGTGAATCTCTTCAATCTCAATGCGGCGTACAGCGGACATGTCATCGTCGAAGTCTATCGTTCTGAGACTTGGGGAGCTGTCGACACCAATTCAGCCGTCGTCTATCGCAAGGACGATGACGCTCCTGCAACCACGTGGGAGCTCATGAATGACAACGGACTGGTGAACCGGCACAAAAGCCCGGAAGCATGGTGCACGGCACCAGAGCAATTCACGTCAGCCGGAATTGCCAACTACTACGTGCGTGATGCGAATCTGTATGACTACGCGGTGAGCGGAATAAACGACTACTATCGCGCAATCTTATCTATGGGCGGCTAAGGGTGGCCGGGCGGCCTGCGCTGGCTGCATGACGAGGATCGGGAGCAGTAGGTAGTTTCTACACGCCCGGCGGTCACTACCGCAAGTCGAGGATATTCTCGATTTCCCGCACGTCGTTCGGAGCGGGAACCACCTCTCTTGCCACGTCCAAGGCGATTTGGGGGTCCTTGAGGCCGTGGCCCGTGAGCACGCAGACGATGCGGTCGGTAGGCTTGACCTCGCCGGCAGCGGCCTTCTTGAGAACGCCCGCGACCGAAGCGGCTGATGCCGGTTCGGCAAAGACGCCTTCACCCTCCGCCAAGAGTTTGTAAGCATCCAGGATTTCGGGGTCGCTTACCGTATCGATCAGGCCGCCGGACTCGTCGCGGGCGCGGACGGCGCGTTGCCAGTTGGCGGGGTTGCCGATGCGCAGCGCCGAGGCCACGGTGTCGGGGTTCTCAATTGGACGGTTCTCCACGATGGCGGCCGCGCCTGCCGCTTCGAAGCCCCACATGCGCGGGAGTTGGGTGTTGTGCCCCGCCCGGCGGTACTCCCGAAAGCCCATCCAGTAGCTTGTGATATTGCCGGCGTTGCCGACTGGGATAGCGAGAATGTCCGGCGCGTCGCCGAGCACGTCGCTGCACTCGAAGGCGGCGGTCTTCTGCCCCTGCAGCCGGTAAGGGTTGATGGAATTGACGACAGTAATGGGATTGCGCGCCGTAATCTCGCGGACGATGCGCAAGGCGTCGTCGAACGTGCCATCCAGGGCAATGACCACCGCGCCGTAGATCAGCGCCTGGGCGAGCTTGCCCAAAGCGATCTTGCCCGCGGATACCACGACCACTGCCTTGATCTGCGCGGCGGCGGCATAGGCGGCGGCGGCGGCGCTCGTATTGCCGGTGGAGGCGCACATGATAGCCTCGGCGCCTTCTTCCAGCGCCTTAGCCACCGCCATCACCATGCCCCGGTCCTTGAAGGAGCCGGTGGGACTGCAGCCTTCCAGCTTCAGCCAGAGCTCGGCGCACCCGACCTGTTTCTCCAGGGCGTGGGCGCGCACGAGCGGCGTGAAGCCCTCACCGCGTCCGATGAGCGGCGTCCGGTCCGTTACCGGCAGGAATTCGCGATAGTGCGCCAGCAGGTTCCGGCCCGCGGGAACTGCGCCGCTCATAGTTGCATCATCCTTGAGACCTGCTTCCGATTCCACCGAGGCGCCCTCTGTCGCAACGGACGCTGCGGAAGTGTCATGACGAACGTCCACTATCTCCCTCTCGCAACCCTGTCCTCCGCTCACACCGGCTCGTCCACGTCCACAATGCGCAGAAAGCCCGCTATGCGCTTGACGACGTCCAATTCCGCGATGTCGTGCACGGCAGCCTGCATCGCCCGTTCAAAGGCGTGGTGCGTAGTAAACACGAGCTCGGCAGTCTGATCGACCGGGTCCGCCTCTTTCTGAATCACGGAGGCGATGCTTATGCTGTGCGTGCCGCAGACTGTCGCTATTTTTGCCAACACCCCCGGGCGATCGGCGGCCCACAAGCGAAAATAGAAGCGCGTTTCGACCGCATCCATCGGCTTCAGCGATTTGGTAGCGTCGATGCTATAGGGAATGCGGTTGGTCACGCTGCTGATGATGTTGTGCGCCACGTCAATCACGTCGGCTACAATGGCGCTGGCCGTCGGCTCCGAGCCCGCTCCCCGGCCGTAGAACATCACATTGCCCACCAAGTCACCCACAACGTACACAGCATTATACACGCCGTCCACGCTGGCAAGCGGCGCGGACTGAGGCACCAAGGCGGGATGCACCGCGGCCTCATATTGGCCGTTGTCCTGCCGCGCCAGCGCCAGCAGCTTGATCACATAACCAAGGTCCTGCGCATAGCGGAAGTCCGCGGGCTCAAGCTGCATGATTCCTTCGTGGTAAATGGCGGCGGGATCGACCTGGGTGCGGAAGGCCAGTGACGTGAGAATGGCAAGCTTGAAGGCTGCGTCGATGCCCTCCACGTCTTTCGTCGGATCGGCTTCGGCAAAACCGAGGCGCTGCGCTTCGGCCAGGACGTCCGCCAGCGCCGCGCCCTCTCGCGACATGCGCGTCAAGATGTAGTTCGTCGTGCCGTTGATTATGGCGTAGATTTCATGGATTTCATTGGCAACCAGGTCGGAGCGAAAAGAGCCTATGAGCGGAATGCCGCCGCCGACACTGGCTTCGAAATAGACGTCCACGTTTTGCTCGCTGGCAAGGCGGAGGAGTTCCGGCCCGTGGTTCGCCATCACGTCCTTGTTGCCGGTGACCAGATGCTTGCCGGCCAAGATTGCCCGTTTGGCGTACGCATACGCCGGATCCACGCCGCCAATCAGCTCGATCACGATGTGAATTGACGGGTCGTCCAGAATCGCGCTGGGGTCCGTGGTCAGCAGGGCGGAATCGACGTTGATACCACGGGCCTTCTCCCGGTCGCGTACGAGGATCTTCTTCACGCGCAGGTCGCGGTCCGTCTCCTTGGCGAGCACGCGCGCCTTCTCATGGATGATACGCAGGACGCCGCTGCCCACCACGCCGAGACCCATCAGTCCGATGTTTATGGTTTTGTCGTCATTCACCTATTGCTTCGCTCCTTAGCCGTAGATACCTGCGCGCAGTCTTCATTCAGTACCCATACCCATATGCATGATGGAACGCACGCTGCCCATCGTTTGCGGCCGCATTCGTGCAACTAAGTCTGGCCCAGGCGTAAGACGAAGAACAGGGCCACGTCTTGCGTCGGGTAGTACCGGTCATTGTATCCGCTGAAGAGAAAACCGTTCTTGTTCAAGAACTGAATCGCGGGATAGTTTCGCGATTGCACGTCCACACACAGCCCCTGCAGGTGGTTATGCCTTGCCCAATTCAGGCTTGTGCGCAGCAGGGCAGAACCGACGCCCCGCCGCCGCAGGTCGGGTCGAACGACAATGCTTTGCACGAGGCCGGTGCCCAGCCGCTTGGGCGAAACCATGTCCAGGTAGCCAACAACCACGCCTTCTTCTTCCGCCACCAGGAAGAGGTCGCCGTTTCTCCAGTCGGCGTGCAAGTCGTCAGCGTCGAGGGGCGGCTGCAACGTGAGAACACGCGGCAGACGCCGCACGGAAAATCCGGAAAGCTGGCGCTTGCCTTCCCAACGAGTCTCCATTGCCCACACGGATTGGGTCTGGTAGGAAGCATCGAGTCGTGTGCAAGCGTCAATATCGTTGCGCTCGGCGCGGCGTACTCGCATGCGGGGGCCTAAGTGGTGAGCTTCACGTAGAGGTAGCTGAGCACAATGCGGAGAATGGCTGCCGTTGGGATGGCCAGCAGCATGCCGGAAATACCGAAGAGCGCTCCACCAGATAGGATAGCAAAAAGCGTCAGCACCGGGTTAAGTTGCACGTATCTGCCAACAACGTTGGGGATGATGAGATAGTCTTCGATATGGCGAAGGACAGTGTACATGAGTGCAACAATCACAGCGTACACCACGGGCGACCAGCCAAACGGACTGGGGTAGACCAGGGCGAGCAGCACGGCCGGGGTCGCCGCCAAGACGGGCCCGATAAAGGGAATCAGCTCCAGAAAGCCCGCCGCAGGCGCCAAGACGAGGGCGTACGGCACGCCCAAGATCCTCAAGCCGATGTACGTTGCCACCGACATGATTACTACCAGCATCAACTGACCGCGGATGAACCGACCGACCATGCGGTCTATCTGCCCGCCCACCATAGACACTTCCTGGCGGTACGGCGCGGGCACCATGCGGCGCGCCCACGCGCCAAAGCGGTTTGATTCCAGGAGCAAGTAGAAGGTGGCAAAGAGGCACAGCAGGAATTTGAGTGCCAGTTCAACGACGTGCAAAGCGATTTCCAGCGCGGCATCTATCACTTGGGACGTGGCCGAATCCAGCGTGCTGGCCAGGAGCTCGCCGGAGGTACCGATCACCTCCTCTAAGCCGAAGAGGTCAACTTGGGCGTATGTCGCGATCGTGCTCTCCAGGTTCTCCACGATACTCGGTAGACTGCGCCGGAGGCCTTCCAGCTCCCGGCTGAGGGGCGGGTAACCGAACGTAAAGAGCAACACGATGCCGCCAAAGAAGAACCCCATGAGGATGAGTGTCACCCAGAAGCGGTGGAGGCGCGTGTGCTTGCAGAGCCATGTTACCAACGGCGCCAAAAGATAGGCCAGGGCCCCCGCCCAGATGAACGGCCAGATGATCGCGCGCACCCCGTAGACAAAGAAGACCGCGAGCGCCAGCAGCCCGATGGCAATCACAGCCTTGGTGCGCGGCGAAAAGCGCACGCCGGGATGCTGCGGCCCGGATGGCTGCGGCAGCGGCGCGCCGTCCGATTCTTCCGCGTCAGGGGCGTCTTTGATCTCCGAAGGAGTTGCTACGCTGCTCATTTCACCCTATTACACATTACCGTTTACAAAATAGACCGTCCTATTAACTATGACACAGGCGGCAAGGAAACGCACCTAACTGTGGTAGAAACGACTCGTGGGGAGGAGATTTGCGGGCGCATGAACGGCTTGAAACGGTTGACGAATGCTTAATTTTCGCTTAGAATTAAGGGCGTAATCTCTTTACAAAAGACCGTGTATGAACTTGGGCGAGGAGGGACCAGATGGCGAGTAGTACCGATGTGGACTCTGTCCTTCGTATTTATACCACCTATCTCGCAAATCAAAGGCGGCTATCGCGAACAGAGACAGGTAAGCGCATTCAGTGGCTGAAGGAATTTGGCCGTTGCATGTGCGCACGCAAGACCATTTACGACATTTCGGTACGAGACGTAGTCATCTACTTTGCAGAATGGGCCGAGAAATTTGAAGACCCCGACGAATGGTACGACCGCTATAAAGTCCTCGAACGCTTTTTCGATGATCTCGTAGAGTTGCAGTATATTGAAACAAATCAAATCAAAGGCATTTACGACGACACCGACATTGAGCCCGATCTCACCGAAGACGCGGGCCCGGCAGAGTCCCTTTCGCCGGTAAACTGGATGCGACAGGACCATCCCCTTTACTAAATCCTGGGCTCCGGTAATACAAAGGATGCCATTCTGTGACGATTCCGCCGGCCCTGACTCACTCTACGCTCCAACGTCCCTGACGGCCTGGCGGCAGCCTGCTAATCCCCTCTTTAGCTTGTGATTCGTTGCGACCCGTGGCCTCAGGCACTGCTTTGCCGGGATGGGCAAGTAAGTGGTGCGCAGAGCGATGCTTGTCCGGCCGCTCTTCAACTCAGAACGGCTACCTTGTCGGCAGATTCGCTTTGGCTCCCCATTCCGTAATTGGTAATATGCCGGGTAGATAGTAGCGTGTGTCCGAACGGCGGCGGGCCGGCTAGGTGTCAACGCGGTGTAGCTCTTGCCTCTAATCGCGCGAAGACTGCATACGAACGAATCAAACTAAAGACGAACGTTGAAGGATTGATGCATGTCATCGCTTTGCTTCGGCGCCGGCGAGAAGATCGTCTGCATAGGCGACAGTATCACTGACTGCGGGAGACGTACCCCGGAATACGGACCGCACGGCCGGGGCTACGTCAGCTTAGTGCGTGCCCTTCTCCACGCGCGGTATCCTTCCCACGATTTGACTATTGTCAATCAAGGGATTGGCGGCAATACGATCCGCAACCTGGCGGCGCGCTGGCAGGAGGACGTGCTCGCCGAGGAGCCGGACTGGCTTTCGGTGAAGGTCGGCATCAACGACGTTGGGCGTCTCATCCTGGGCTTGCTGGCTGATCACGTACCGCTTGCCGAATATGAAGCGACGTATCGAACACTTCTGCAACAAACTCCGGCAGTCGCAAACGGCAAGCTGATCCTGATGGAGCCCTATGTGATCGAGCCGCCGGTCTCGGTCGATCCGGCCGTGACTACCGGCGTAAGCCTGGCGGACGTACAGCAACAGTTCGGCGCGCTACGCGGCAGTGGTGTGCGGGAGAGCCCCATTCTTGATGCCGGACGGATGTACTTCCGCACGTATATTGACGACTACATCGCCGTAGTACATCGCCTCGCCGAGGAATTCGGCGCCATTCTTGTCCGCACGCAAGCGGCGTTTGATGAAGCCATGGAGGCACAGCCACCGGACGCGTGGGCCGCGGACCGCATCCATCCCGATTTACCGGGCCATGCCGTGATCGCGCGCGCGTTCCTGGCGGCGGTGGGCTATGGCGACGTGTGATGCGGATTGACGGAACAAACACGGGGCTGAACGTGAGTAGAAAACGTGGAGAATTGCGCGGGTCAGAAGGTAGTCCTATGCCACGGACTGCTCGTCGAGCAATGACACAAACGGAAAACAGGGGGAGCGGCGTATGGGCACGAAGCTGCGGGTGGGCATCGTCGGGTTAGGCGGCAACGGCGGTCGGTTTCTTGATGCGTACGCGACAAATCCGCGGGCAGAGGTCGCCGCCATCTGCGACGTGCGCGACGATCATCGCCAAGCGCTGCAAGAAGAGTATGGGGTCTCAAGCGGCTATGCGGACATTGCGGAGCTGTTAAGCCGCGACGACATTGATCTCGTTTCAATCCACGCGCCGGACGACCTCCATGCGCCGTTCACGCTGGCCGCGCTCGACACCGGTAAGCACGTGTTCGTGGAAAAGCCCATGGCCACGTCTGTGGAAGACTGTCTACGCATGGTTGAACGCGCCGACGCTGCTGCTACGCGAGTGGCAGTCGGACACGTGCTGCGCACGCGGCCGCACTTTCGCACGGTCAAGGAGATGGTGGACGCGGGAGAACTGGGTGGAATCTATGCCATGCGCACCCACTATCTCACCGCCGCGATGCAAAAGAGCGCCAGCTTCATAGACACAGCGAACAGGAGCTATTCCCATTCGATGCTCACCATGGGCGTGCATCCGGTTGACTTGATGCGCTGGTATGCGGGAAACGTTGTGGAAGTACAGGCGATGGAGAACCAGGGCATCGCGATGCCCGGCAATCCTCGTGACGAGTCGGTTACGGCGCTCTATCGATTCGCGTCCGGCGCCACAGGCAGCATCACCGTATGTTGGGCGTCGCATTATGCATTCGATTCCTTCTACGGTCTTGAACTCCACGGCAGTGAGGCCAGCGTGGTTTGGGACAAGATCCATCGCAAGGGCGCATCCAAGGTCGAATCCCTGCCACCGCGTCCGGAGACGACGCGGCCCGGCTATGCCGCCGAGGTAGACAGCGTAGTCGACAGCCTTCTGGATGAAACTCCCCTATTCTGCGATGTCCACGAGGGCGCGCGCAGCGCCATCGCCTGTCTGAAAGCGGTTGAGGCCGCCGAGACGGGTAAGGCGCTGGCAGTGCCAAATCCCTAGCGGCCTGCGAGGAGCGTTGCTGCTCGAGAGAGTTCTGCTGCTTCGAGGAATTTGACATTCACAACCCCCTTCGCACTGAGCGCTTCGGCAAGCTCAGTACAGGCCTGTCGAAGTGCCAATACTTGGCGGCTTCTGGGTGCTTGTAACTTTGAGGGCCGGGGTTGTCCGCCGCTCTTGCCACTCTGCCATCTTGCCAAAGCTGTTGCCGCTGTTCACCCTTCGACAGGCTCAGGGCAAACGGTAAGCAGTCCATCGGCGGAAACGGTAAACAGTCCGCTAGCGCGAATGGAATGCGACCTGCCAGTGAGAGCAGTAAGCAGTCCGCCAGCGCGAACGGAATGTCGCCTGCCAGCGAGAACGGAGAGCTGTCCGCCAGCGCGAACGGGAGGATGGTCTTACCGTAGCGCGGGGTTTGACTGCCGCTCTTGCCACTCTGCCATCTTGCCAAAGCTGCTGCTGCTGTTCACCCTTCGACAGGCTCAGGGCGAACGGTAAGCAGTCCGCCAGCGCAAACGGGAGGATGGTCTTACCGTAGCGCGGGGGTTTGTCCCCCGCTCTTCGGCGCAACGAGAGCGGTCAAGGAGATGCTTTCCCAATATGAATTAAGCCAAACGGCGCCGTTCGCACTGAGCACTTCGGCAAGCTCAGTACAGGCCTGTCGAAGTGCCAATGTCCAGCCGCCTACAGAATTGAATAATTCTCTTGCCATTTGTAATGCAAAGAAGCCCGGAGAGTACTCTTGCTCTCCGGGCTTCTCTTTACCAATCCAAGGCTGTGTCAGGGAAGGTGGGATACCATTCGCCTACAGGTTGGCGGCGTTCCACTCGTCCACGATCACCTGGCAGTCTTCCTCGGCCTTTTCCAAGGCCTGCGCAGCAGTTGTTGCTTCTTCGTTCCACCACGGGCTCATGGCTTCGCCGTAAGCGCCCCGCAGCTCACCATATTGGGGATGCGGGAAGTACGGCTTGGCGTAGTCCGCCGCCCGGGCGAAGGCCAGCAGGTTCGCCGGATCCGGCTTCTCGTCCGTGGGCACGAACACTTCCTCGGCAATCGAGTTGATCGCCGGGATGATGTTGCCCTGGCCGCCCGTCCAGCTCAGGTGCTCGGGACCTACCAGGAAGGAGAGGAAATCGGCGGCGCCTTCCAGCTTTTGGGTGGTGGCCACCGTGAAGATTTCCTCGATGCCGAAGAACGCGCCTTTGCCTTCTTCGCCGCCGCCAACCGCCGTCGGCTGCTCGACGATGTCGAAGTTCACGCCGGCTTCGTGGCGCCGGATCGGCTCTAAGCCCCACGTGCCGTACACGGCCATGGCAACTTTGCCGTTGGCAAATGAATTGAAGAACTGCGCGTCCTCTTGGCGGTTGTAGTCCTCAGGGCGCGGGCCGACCTCATACTTCGCCCAGTTGTCCCGCCACCATTGGACTGACTCGAGTCCTAGCGGGCCGTTTACTGTCACCTCGGTGCCGGTGTCGTCCATGAAGCCCTGATACATGCCCGCAATCCAGTAGGCAACGTAGTGTACGGTCGCCACGCCCCAGATCTTCTCATCGGACGTGCTCAGGCTGGCGGATACTTTCTGCGCCGCGTCCAGGCGGTCTTCGAACGTATCGCTATCCTGCGGATACGGCACGCCGGCTTTGTCAAAGAGGTCCTTGTTATAGAACCACGCCGTGGTGTTGATACCGATGGGCGCCGCAATCAACTTGCCTTGCCACGTCAGACCGTTCACCAGCGTCTGGTTGAGCTGGCTCATGTCGTAGCCCATGCCCTTCAGGAGCACGTTGGCGTCGTACAAGATGCCGGCAAAGGGGTGGATGCCCACACCGAACCAGCCCAGATCCGGGGCCGCGCCGCCCGCCACCGTGGCGAGGAGTCTGGATCTGGGATTGCCGCCAAACGAGCCGGCAACGTCCATTGTGTTGACATGCACACCGGTTTCTTTGCCGTTGTACGTCTCAATGATCCACTCGAGCCAGCGGCTCTTGCCGGAGGAATAGTGGGGCCACAGGAAGGTGATTTCCGTGGTCTCCGTCATCGCGGGCTTTTCAGATTCTTTCGCCATCTCGCCCTCTGCCGGGGCCGCGGGGGCCATTCCGGCCTGAGCACAGGCTGCCAGCAAGGCGGAGCCGCCGATCAACGCGGCGCCGCCGCGCAGGAATTGGCTGCGGGAAAGTTGCTTTTCGCTAAGCATGCAAGACCTCCTCTAAGGGTCTATGGTGCAATCGCTTGCCACTGATTGGACAGACTACTCATTCCGTAGCATACCTACTATAGCACAGCAAGCGCCGAATCGTTATCATTTGGCGCTTGCTGGCACACTCGGCAATTTGCTCACGACGGCGTGTTTCTACTAGAGCGGTAGAGTGATGTCTCCGCCTTGCTCCGCCGACTTGAACGTCGCCAGACATACTTCCAAGGCGCGGCGGCCGTCGTGGCCGTCCGGCATGGGTGTGGAGCCGGTGCGCGCGCACTCGTAGAAGGCGGCTAGCTGGTTGGTCATGCCCACGCTGCTGGGCTCGGTCTCGATTTCTTCGCGCTTGCCGTCGTGGGTCACCAGAGTCGGCCCGGAGTGCCGGTTGATGTGAATGGCGCCCTTGGTGCCGGCCAGGCCGAAGTTCGACGCGCCCGCCGGGTAGATCTGGCTGCTGTGCAGCGAACCGATGGCCCCGTTTTCGTAATTCAGCGTCGTAATGAAGGTATCCTCGACATCGGTATTGTCAAACGTGCCGAACGTGGCATTACCGTGCACGGAAGCCACCGGCCCGCCCATCCAGAGGAGCAGGTCGAGTTCGTGCACCGAAGACGACCACGTGCCGCCGACCAACTCCCGCTTGAGACGCCATTCACCTACGCCGAAGGGAGGGCGTCCGCTCAGGCGAGTAGACCACGCCAGTTTGAGGTCGCCGATATCGCCGTTTTGCAGCCGCTTGTGCACTTCGACGTAGATCGGCCAATACCGCATCACAAAGCCCAGCATCAGGGGCACCCCCGCCTTGTCGGCGGCGGCGAGCATGGCATCGCAATCGTCGAGCCGCAGCGCCATCGGCTTTTCGCAGAAGATGGCGATACCGGCTTCAGCCGCGTCAACGCAGATCTCTCGGTGCGTCGACGTGGGAGTTACTACGAGCACCGCATCGAGCCCTTCAGCGAGGAGATCGCGGTGGTTGTCGAATGCCTTGACGCCCAGTTCATCCGCTACCGCTTGAGCGGATTCCATGTGGACGTCCACCACGCCGACCAGTTCGATATCGTCCATTTCGTGCGAAATCTTGGCTTCGCTCGGTCCAAGACCTCCACAGCCGACAACACCAGTTCGCAATGTGCTTGCCATGGCAGACTCTCCTTTTCATACTTGCGCAAAGACTACGCTCTATCGCCTATCGCGAAGTTGGACACCATGATAGCAGGTAGCCTGGCGGTTGGGAAAAGTCTAACGTGCACAATTACCAAGGCTCGATGCCGCTGCCGGTTCCGCAAGAGAATCGGTACAATAGAGCCACTATTCTCTTGTCTTTGTGTAGGAGTAAACCATGGCGGCAAAGTATCGCGTTGGCATCATCGGTTGCGGTTGGATGGGCAAGTCGCACGCGCAGGCGTACGCGGAGTTGGACAACGTGCAGATGGTGGCGGCGTCCGACATCCATCCCAAGGCACTGGCGGAGTTGCAAGCAGAGCATGGCATACCCGGCGGCTACGCCGACTACCACGACATGCTGGCGAAAGAAGATCTGGACATCGTCAGCGTGTGTTCCTGGCCGGGCCTGCATGCACCCATGTCAATTGCCGCCGCTGAAGCCAAGGTGCCCGGTATCATCTGCGAAAAGCCCATGGCGCGCACGCTGGGAGAGGCGGACGCCATGATTGCCGCCGCCGAAGAGCACGGCTCCAAGCTCGTAATCGGCCACCAGGGCCGCTTCCGCACGCAGACGAACGCGATACGCAGCCTCATCCAGGATGGCACCATCGGCCGCGTGGAGTTTCTCTACATCCAGCAGAACGGGGGACTGACGAATAGCTCCGTCCACAACGTAGACTACGCGCGGTACATTCTTGGCGACCCGCAGGTGGCCTGGGTGATGGGCTCGGTGGAGCGCCGCACCGACCGCTACGAACGCGCCCAGCGCATCGAGGACCGCGCCCAGGCCCTCATCGGTTTTGCCGGCGGCGTGCGCGCGGTGCTGGAATCGGACATCGGCGACGACCGGCGGGTGCAACCCTGCATCGTTTATGGCTCTCACGGCAGCATTTTTCCCAAGAGTAACGGGCTACGGCTGCTAACGGGCGACGGGAACAAGGAAATCTCCTTCAATGAGCCAAATGCCCAGGCATTGCAGGCGAAAGAGTTGATCGAGTGGATCGAAGGACGGCGCGAGCATCGCGGCCACGCACAGAACGGTCGCCAGGCCTTGGAAGTGCTGCTGGCAATTTCGGCATCGACCTATACGCGCGGCATCGTCAATCTGCCGCTGGAAATCACGGATTACCCGCTCGACTTGGCTATCGAAGAGGGCGTCCTGCCCGTTGAGCAGCCGGGAGCCTACGACATCCGCGGGTATCTGGTGCGAACAGACTGAGCGGAGTAGACTGTGACCAAGAAATCGATCAGGTAGCGGCCCGGCGCTGCAACGTTGCCCGGGTAGAACGGTGTCCCGGTCTCCGGTAGCGCAGGTTACAAACCTGCGCCTTCGGTAGGGTCGTTATGAGCAAACACTGAATCGGGTGTCTATCCGCTACCACGCATCTTGCTGAAATCGGCGCCCGTCTGTTATCTCAAGGAGCGGGGGACAAGCCCCGCGCTACAGCTAGCTAACGCGGATCGCACGTGCACAGACTGGCGCACAATAGCCGAATCCAGTTCTCTAGCAATTCCAGCGAATTAGAAGGAGTTACGTCATGGCCGTACAGAGCGCACACGTCTTGTCCCAGGACGAATTGGCGGCGAAGCTGGCGGAGCAGCCCCGCGTCGAGTTGGGCACGTTCCCCACACCCCTCGACCTGTGCCCCCGCCTTTCGGAAGCCGTGGGTGGGCCGCCGATTTACATAAAGCGCGACGACCTCACTGGTCTCGCCCTCGGCGGCAACAAGACCCGCAATCTAGAATTCCAGATCGGTTCGGCGGTAGCACAGGGCTGCGATAGCGTGGTGGCCGGTGCCGACACCCAGTCAAACCAGTGCCGCCAAGCCTCCGCCGCATGCGCCAAGGTGGGGCTCGATTGTTTCCTCGTCCTGGCCGGCGGCCTCCACAACGAGGTGCAGGGCAACCTGCTGCTCGATCACATATTTGGGGCAAACGTCACGGTGTTGGAAGACGTGAATATCGACGGTCTGCAAGCGCGCATCGATCCCATCGAGGCGGAGTTGCGGGCGCAGGGCAGAAAGCCCTACCGTATCACGAGTATGTACCCCGAACCGGCGCTGCGCGCCATGTGCGGCTATTTGAGTTGCGCGCTGGAGCTCTCTACCCAGTTGGACTCGCTCCCCAACCCGCCGAGCACGATCTTCATCACTTCCGGTTCCGGCACGACCCATGCGGGCTTCGCTGCCGGCATCAAGGTGCTCGGATTGCCAATCAAGGTAGTTGGCATCACGATCAAAGAGCCCGCCGACGAACAGCGTGAGACCGTGGCGGCGCGCTCCCAAAGGCTGGCAGAACAGCTTGACATTCCGTGCGGCCTCTCAGCGGATGAGGTCCACGTCTCCGCTGACTACATTGGTGAGGGCTACGGGGCGGTAACTGACGAAGGCATGGAGGCCATTCGGCTCACCGCCCAGCTCGAAGGCGTTCTGCTCGAGCCGGTCTATACCGGCAAGACGATGTCCGGCCTCATCGGCATGGCCCGCAACGGCGAACTGCCCGCCGGTCAGCCGGTAATAATGGTGCACACCGGCGGCATTCCGGCGCTCTTTGCGTACCATGAGGAAATCATGGCCGCGCTCTAGGCGGCATGCCGCGCGGGCCAACCGCACACGGTTGAATTAGACATTCGCGAGGGACCGTGAGATTTACGGGCGCCCTTGGCCGATACCGGCCTAGCCCGCCGTCCCATCCTTGCGGCTGTGGAGAAGGATCAGGTTGCCGTCCGGGTCAGCGATGCCGGCTGCGTAGCACGTTGCCTGTTCACCGGGCTCCAGCACTACGGCCACGCCCTGCGCCCGCAGCTCTTCCACGGCTTGCGGCACATCATCAACTGCTATGGCGATGGCGCCGCCGCCGGCGTTTCCATTCGCGATTTCGCCCTTGAGGCCGGCCCGCAGCGCGAGCACGGTGGGCGTGTCACAGATCACGAATTCCACCCACCCTGAACCCATCCACCCGTCGAGCCTCAGGCCCAACGTGTTTGCGTAGAATTCCGCGCTCTTGCTGATATCGCTAACCGTGTAACAGAAGAAGTCGACGCCTCTTGGCTTCATCGGGTTCTCCAAATCGCTTTTATCAACATCCTGATAGCTTCGCGCCAACGTAGACTGTGCTTACCGTGCAGCGAGCCGGTGCTAGGGAGATTGCTCAGATAGTAGCAGAATGAGCATGCGAGACGGGGACAAGTCGATGAAGTCTTGCATACCTCATTGGGTCGGGTTTGGCATCCTTCCTGCAAATGTCTGGTAATTCGCTGACAGAGTCTCATGTCCACTAAGCAGCGTGGACAGTTCTTTTCATTCTGAGGAGCGGAGCGACGAAGAATCTAGAACTGGGAACTCTAGGATTCACTTCGAGCAGTTCTCTCAAGCGCAGTTCTCTAGATTCCTCGCTGCGCTCGGAATTGTAAATGTCAGGTAATTCGTTGACAAAATTGCTGGTGAGAAAACGAACGTTCAGGACGGTGCCCGACCCGCTTGCATGTCATTCCGAACGGAGCGTAGCGCAGAGAGGAATCTAAAGAACTGAGCCAAACAACCATGCTTGATGTGAATCCTAGATTCCTCGCTGCGCTCGGAATGACATGATCTTTCCATGCTGCCAATTGGGGAGAGGTTTCTGTCAACGAATTACTCAACACTTACAGGAATGACATAAGCTGTCAATGCTGACAAGTAGACTAGGGTTCTGTTGACGAATTACCCAACATTTACAGAAATGACAACCGTGTAGCGTGTGCAGGGCGGATAGTCTCCTCGTGTCTGCCGTCAAACCTGTCAACGAATTGCCTGACTCTTTCAATTCCAAGAGCAGCGTGGAGCACCATTTGCGGAATCTGGCGTTCGACCATTCGAGATTCTTCGTCACTGCGTTCCTCAGAATGACCGACCAAGGACCTGGGCCGTACAGGTGGCAATGTGTCTGTCAGTTGGCACAGCCTAGTCCTACAAATCCCGCGCGAGACCGGCCCTACCGAATGCATACAGCAGCAATCAACGCGACTACAGATCGGCGCAGTCTCCTCTCCTCAGCGCCGTCAAACCGCGCGTTTCCATCGGATGATTCCAGTATCAATGTCTTGACTAGGAGTACAACTTCGTATCAATATGTGGGTGACGGCAAGATATCGCTACGTTGGGGGAATGTGGTACTTGCATTTCTCCCCAGTCGTAGGCGCAAGACAAATGGAGGTACTTCTGCAATGAGTTATTTCAAAACAATGAAAGTCACCCGGCGCGCGGCGCTGGCGGGCGTTGGGGCGAGCGCGCTGGGCGCAATCGTTGCCGCCGCCTGCGGCCAGGCGGCCGTGATGACGGATGAAGCGCCCAAGGCCGAGGCCAAAGAAGAGGCGCCGCAGGCCGAGCCTACGGCAGAGCCTCAGGCCGAAACGGTGGCAATTTCCATGATCTCGGCGGAGAAGCCGACCACGCGACCGGTGCTGGAACCGATATTGGCGGACTTTTCTGAAGAGATGCCGAACATCGCCATCGACCTGGTGCCCTCCGGTGGCTGGGGCGAGGTGCGGACGAAGTTCTACGCGGCCCAGGCGGCCGGCGACCCCATCAACATCATGGAGAACGGCTGGAGCGCGGTCCTCACCACATATGAGACCGGCGTGACGATTGACCTGGCGCCGCTCTTTTCCCGGGACAAGATAGACCCGGCTGCTACCTTTGCCGCCCCTGCCATCAACATGTGGACGGTGGAAGGCAGAATCCTGGGCATGCCCATCACCATGTCGGTGGACGCGACGGCGTATAACGTAGAGATCTTCGAGGCGGCCGGCATTAATCCGCTGCCCGTAGACCTGAACGACACCGACTGGAACATGGAGGCTTTCCTGGACTTGTCCACGCAGTTTACCAATGAGGAGCGCACGCAGTTCGGCCACGGCGGCGGTATTACGTGTTCCAACGGCGGCGGCATCGGCACCGGCACCTTCTGGGGCGTGGGTCCGTGGGACTCCGAGGCCAAGCGCGCAACCATAGATTCGCCTGAATTCGTCAGCGCGCTGGAATGGTGGCGCGACTTTGGCGAAAAGCACCGCGTAACGCCAAATGCGGACGAGCGCGCGGCGGCTATGGGCGGCCAAAGCGGCAACGTCTTCATGTCCGGCAAGGTGGCCATGCAGCTTACGTGCACGTCGTTCCGCGACGCGCCCTTCACGTGGGCGCTGGCGACCATGCCGTATTCCGGCGAGGGGCCGAGCCAGTCCGGCCGTACGTGGACGCACCCGCTGCAGATGGCCGACGACGGCGCCGACAACAACGATCTGGCATGGGAGCTCTTCAAGTGGCTGCTCAAGCCGGAAAACGGCGGTCGCTATCCGCCTTCGGCAGGCCATGTTGTTTCGCCGCTGCTGGATGACAATGCGTCCACGCTGGCGCAGGAGGGCTACAAGAACAGCCTGGGCGTGGATCCCAGAGCATTCTTGCTCCACTCGCGCACGACGAAGCCGGCCGGCTGGGGTCTCTGGACGTTTACGGAGTATGGCGACATCTCCGGCGATATCAACGGTCAATACCGCGAATTCCTCGCCGGGAACCTCACCGGTGCGGAATACGCCCGCTGGGCGGCCGACCTCATCAACGCGACACTTGGCGACAAGTAAGGGACTGCAGCGGCAAGTGCGGCGCTGGGGCACATTGGTTCCCAGCGCATCGTCGGCAGTTGGCCCGAGTGGATCTAACGAACGGCAGTTGGAGAACGCGTAGGGGCACGATATATCGTGCCCCTACGCCAATTGGTTATAGAACTGATACCGTCCTACCCGCGAGAGCTCGCCCTGGCACGCGGCCCGGCTTCCAATTTCGTGGCTTCTGTCATTGCCAATAGGTGCAATGAACTCTTGGCCATCCGTACTCAATGGATCACCTTACCTTAGAATTGCCATCGTGCGACGATAATTTGATCCACATTATCCACGCTCAGTTTGAGCCCCACTTAGGTTCCGGGCGACAAGTAGCCGCAGGAGCGCTCCATTGGCAGTCCAGCAAGAAGCAAGACTTTCTATCGGTACTGGGGCCGAGCGCATCAATCCGCCATTGGGCGTACCTTTGCCCTTGGCTTACAGCGGTGGATTCGGACCGGTGGTCGTGGCCGGCCGGCACGATGATTGCTGGGCGCGGGCAATCGTGTTTGAGCAGGGCGAGACCCGTATGGCAGTGGTCTCGGTTGACATTTGCACCATGCGCAACGACCAGTACCAGGAGGTCGTATCTCGCGTCACTGAACGGTGCCAGATTCCAGCGGCAAACGTCTCAATTGCCTGCACCCACAATCACTCGAATAACTCGCTGCTGAAGCCATTTGGCGCACCGCCTTCGCCCTGGCAGGAGATCCTTTACGATCTCGTCGTCTCCGCCGTCTATCAAGCGTGCCAGAATCTGGAACCCGTCTCGCGCATTCGTTACGCTACCGCAATCTGTGGGAGTGTCGCCTATAACCGCCGGGTCGTGCTGCCTGACAGCGTCTGTATGCTTATTGGCGCGGAACCGCGGTGGCAGGAAATCGCCGAGCGGTTGTGCAGTTCTCTCGGCGCAACCCGCGAGCAGTTGGGTATGGCGAGTGGTCCAATTGTCCCCGATCGCATTGTAGACGACCAATTGCGTCTGCTGGTTTTCGATGGTGCCGGGAATGCGACGCTAGCCAGCATTGTGAGCGCCGCGTGCCACCCGGTTACCCACAGCTTTAACGACCGCCAAACGTGCGCCGACTTTCCCGGTCAACTCGTTGAACTCAGTGAGCGCGAGTTGGGCGGTATGGCCCTCTTTCTGCAGGGCTGCAGCGGTGACGTGCGCCCGCGCTATCGGGAACCCACCTATGCCGAAGTGCAGCGCGTTGGAGGGCAATTCGGCAGCGCCTTGCAAGTGGCAGCGAGCAACTTGCAAGTACTCGCCGGGCCGCACTTCATCGGTGCAGCAATGCAGGAGATCGAACTGCCCCTGAAGCCCTACCAGAGTCGCGAAGTACAGCAGGCGCGGCTAGCGATCCTTGAACAAGACTTAGGGGATCTGGCAAAAATACCCGCTCGCGGCAGGGAAGACATCCAAGCGCGCTGGGCCATCTATCAGGAGTGCGCGTTCCTGCGCTACCAACTGAAGTGGGGCGACCTGGAGACTCGCCAAGCCGACTTGAAACGCGAGCGCTTGGGGGTGACGTTGCAGGCCCTGCGGGTGGGCGAAATCCTCGTGCTAACGTCCCCGGCGGAAGTCTTCGCGGCAACAGGGATTGAACTCGCCAACTGGGCAGAGGAACAAGGCTGGCAGGGCTGTTTCGTATCTTCCTGCACTAACGGTTATGTGAATTACATCCCTCCGCGTACAGAAGCGGAGCGTGGGGGCTATGAGCCAAGTGCAGCCATGCTGGCTCCCGGCACATGCGAGCAAATGGTTTCTTCGCTGCAAGACTTGGGCAGGCAGATCCGGGCCTAGGCTGCAGCTAATCGCCTGCGGAAGGAAAATTCAGAGAGGGTCCAGCAATACCAGCGCGGCCCCCGCCCGATGCGTCGCTGATGCCGGCACTTTAAGGCAACAAGAGCGCCCGCAAGGGCGCTCTCTTTTTCACGATCTATAACCCCAACCTAGTCATCGGTCCGCCGACCCGGTGTCCGGAAGCCGCTATGTCGCCATGCCGGGATAGGGACGCGTACGCGGCTTCTGCGTACCCTCGCCGCCGTCGGACGGCGGTGACGTTGGTTGCTGGTCTTCGTCTTCTACCAGCGTGCTTGCCGCCTGCGTGTCCACGTCGTCAGTGGGCTCCGGCTTCTCCACGAAGAACTCGCTGAAAGCCTTGCCGTCAAACGTCTCCACTTCCATCAACGTATCGGCAATCTCCACCAGCTTCTCTTTGTGCTGTGTGAGCAGACCCGAAGCCCTATCGTGGGCCTCTTGGATCAGGCCTTCCACTTCGCCGTCGATGTCCTGGGCCACGGCCTCGCTATAGTTGCGTTGCTCCTGGATGTCGCGGCCCAAGAAGATCAGCTCCTCTTTGCGGCCAAAGGCGCGCGGGCCGAGCTTCTCGCTCATGCCGTATTCCATCACCATGCGCCGCGCCAGGCTCGTAGCCATTTCGATGTCGTTGGAGGCGCCGGTGGTCATCTCACCAAAGATGAGCACCTCGGCCGCGTAGCCGCCAAGGGCAAAGGCCATTTGCTGCCGGAACTGGGAACGCGTCCAGAGGTGGCGGTCTTCCGGCGGGAGGACGCGGGTATAACCGCCGGCGCGCCCGCGCGCTACGATGGAGATCTTATGAACCGGGTCCACGTCGGGCAGCAATTGCGCTACGAGCGCGTGGCCCACCTCGTGGTACGCCGTCACCTTCTTCTCGCGTGCGCTGATGATGCGGCTGCGACGCTCCGGCCCGGCGAGGACGCGCTCAACCGCTTCCTCAACCTCCGCCTGGCTGATGGCCTTCTTGTTGCGCCGCGCGGCCAGGAGTGCCGCCTCATTGAGCAGATTCTTCAAGTCGGCGCCCGAGAATCCCGGAGTCTGGCGCGCGATGGTCTCCAAGTCCATGTCTTCCGCCAGAGGCTTATCCTTGCTGTAAAGGTGCAGGATGTGCTCACGGCCCTTCACGTCGGGGCTGTCGAGGACCACCTGCCGGTCAAAGCGTCCCGGCCGCAGGAGCGCGGGATCGAGCACGTCGGGGCGGTTCGTCGCCGCCAAGACGATGACGCTGGTATTGCTTTCGAAGCCGTCCATCTCGACCAGAATCTGATTGAGCGTTTGCTCGCGCTCATCGTGGCTGCCGCCGAGGCCCGCGCCGCGCTGGCGTCCCACGGCATCGATTTCGTCAACGAAGACAATGCAGGGCGCATTGCGCTTGGCTTGGTCGAAAAGGTCTCGCACACGGGAGGCGCCGACGCCCACGAACATCTCGACGAATTCGGAGCCGCTGATGCTAAAGAAAGGCACGCCCGCCTCACCCGCTACAGCGCGGGAAATGTGAGTCTTGCCGGTGCCGGGCGGGCCGACGAGCAGCACGCCCTTGGGGATCTGGGCGCCCAAAGCTTGGAAGCGTTCCGGATACTTGAGAAACGCCACGACTTCCTGCAACTCTTCTTTCGCTTCCTCCACGCCGGCCACTTCCGCAAACGTGATGGTTGGCTTGTTGCTTTTGAAAACGCGCGCCTTGCTCTTGCCGAAAGAGAGGGCTTGGTTATTCGTGCCCTGCGCCTGGCGCATCATGAGCAGCAAGATGCCGCCAAAGATGAGTATGGGGAGGAACGTGCCGAGGATGGGCAAGAGATTGCTGAACTGGCTGGGCTCGCGGACGGTGAGCTTGATCTTGTCATCGGGAACCCCGCGGCTGTGCAGCGCCTCGACAATGTCCATCCTGTCAGTCATGCGGGTGGTGATGCGCTGATCTTCAATCTCGGCGACGAGATGGTTGTCGGAGACGATAATGGACGGTACCTGCTCTCTACGCGCCGCATCCTGCACTGCGGACATAAATTCACTCAGGGAAACCGTCGTGTTCTCGCGGGGCTCATTAGCAAACAGGGTAAAGATGATAGCCAGAATTGCAACGGTGATGACCAGGTAGACAAAACCGTTCTTCAGCCACTTACTATCCACAATATTCTTCCTACGTTGGATGCTAGTTCAAGGCGAATCGCGACGCCGTCTGCTTCCTTGTCAGTACGCTCATTATACCATACAGCCCCGCGCGCCAAAGGCATGCACATCTGAGCGCTGCGGTCAATCCGCCAGCGCACTGTAGAGGGTCCAGGCAAGGGCGTCGCTCTGGCTGGCGCAGGAGCCAATCGAGGAGAAAGCCTGCGTTTCGCGACCGGTCGCCCCAATGCCTGTGGACACCCACGACTGGCGCCAGTGATGCTTGGGCGCGGCGGGGCGTTACTTTGGTGAGATTCCTCCTGGACACTCTCAAGTGGAACGCGTGAGGCGCGCTATCTGGGGCTCTCTTGGTAGAGCGCACTTACGTTGAAGGGACCGCGCTTGGGCTCTCAACCGCTTCCTCGTCATTCATGCCCGCTGTCACGCCGGTAGTATAGAGTTCGGCGTAGAAGCCCTGGGCCGCCAGCAGCTCGTCGTGCGCGCCGCGCTCGACGACTTTGCCGTCGCGCAGCACGAGAATGTTGTCGGCATTCTTGATGGTAGAGAGGCGGTGGGCGATCACAAAGGCCGTACGCCCTTCCAGTAGGGTTGCCAGGGCGCGCTGGATGAGGATTTCCGTATGAGCGTCCACACTGCTGGTGGCTTCATCGAGAATGAGAATGTGCGGATCGATGAGCAGCGCGCGGGCGAAGCAGATCAACTGCCGTTGCCCCACGGAGAGTCGTCCGCCGCGCTCCATCACCGGCGTATTGTAGCCATCCGGCAGGCGGCGGATGAAGCCGTCAATGCCTACCGCGTGGGCGGCTGCCTCGACCTCCTCCATAGTGGCGTCGGGCTTGCCGTAGCGTATGTTTTCGAGGATCGTGCCGGAGAAGAGGAAGCTATCCTGCAGCACCATGCCTACTTGCCGGCGCAGCGAGCGTATTTGCACGTCGCGCAGATCGTGGCCGTCTATCGTGATGCGCCCTTCCTGCACGTCATAGAAGCGCATGAGGAGATTGACGATGGACGTCTTGCCCGCGCCGGTGGGCCCCACGAGCGCGATGGTTTCACCGGGTTTGGCCTCCAGGTTGATATCCAAGAGCACCGGTTGCTCCGGATCGTAGCCGAATGTCACGTCATCGAAGCGCACGTGGCCGTTCACCGCCGGCAGCGCGAAGGCGTCCGGCTTGTCAACGATCTCCGGATCGGTATCGAGGAGTTGGAAGATGCGTTCTCCACCTGCCATCGCCTGTTGGAGGTTGGTGTACCATTGCGACATTTCGCGAATGGGCATGAAGAACTGCTGGACGTATGACAAGAAGGCTACCAGCACCCCGACGCTAATTGCCTCGTTGAGCACGCGGTAGCCCCCGTAGACTATGACGATGCCGATGGCCAGCGCCGTAATCAACTCTACGGCCGGGGGAAAGGCCGCCATCACGCGCGCCGCGCGCATCGAAGCATCCAGGTTCTCCCGGTTTGTGCCTTGAAACTGCCGATAGTTCAGGTCTTCGCGCGTGAACGACTGTGCGACACGAACTCCGCTGATGTTTTCCTGCAAATTTGCATACACCATCCCCACGCGATGGCGCACTTCCCGGTAGCGCTGGCGGGCTTGTCCGCTGAATACCCGCGTTATCAGGTACATGATCGGCATCACGACGAACGTGACAAGCGAGAGGGCAGGGTCCAGCAGCAGCATGGCGCCCAGGATGAGCACAAGCACGAGAAAGTCGGCTACCAGCGTCATGGTGCCTTGCGAAAACGCGTTATTCAGCGCATTGACATCACTGGTCACGCGGGCGATGATGACGCCAATTTCGTTGCTGTCGAGATAGCGAAACGAGAGCTTCTGCAGGTGCTCTACGACGCGCACGCGCAACGCGTGGAGCATGCGCTGTGAAACTGCGGCAATCATGGCGCCGTGGGTATACGACGACACGCCCATCACGACCAAGCTCAGCAGGTACAGGACAGCCGCAAACGCCAGAATGCGCGGATCTTTCTTGTCGATGCCGTCATCGATGGCGATTTTGATCAAGAGCGGTCCCGCCATGGTGGCGCAGGACGTCACCACGACGAGAAAGACAGCTACCACCAGTTGTCCCACGTGGGGCTTCAAGTAGGGCAACATGCGGCGCGCTACGTCTTGGTCGAACGCCTTCGTGTCAGGGTCAACTTCCACACTATCGTCGCCGCCGCTGCTCCAACTGCTGCCGCGAGAGCCGAAGCTGCCCCGGGAACTGAAACCGCCACGGGAGCTGAAGCCTCCCATGTCAAAGCCGCCGCTGATCATCTGCCGTTACTCCCGCCTGCTTCGCCACCGTCAGCACCAACAAGCGCGCCCTGTGGGGAGCTGCCGGCCGCCTGGGCCGCACGTTGCCGCGCCATGTGCTCCTCTTGTTCCTGCAGTTGGTATACGTACATGTCACGATAGAGGCCGTCTTGGGTAAGCAACTCCTCGTGCGTGCCGCGCTGCACGATGCGTCCTTCATCGAGCACGATGATCTCATTGGCCTCGCGCACGCTGGAGACGCGTTGCGCGATGATGAAGGTCGTGCGCCCGTGCATGAGGGCCTTCAGTGCGATCTGGAGCGCCGCTTCCGTACGGGTGTCTACGGCCGAGGTGGATTCGTCGAGGACGAGTACCCGGGGATCGAGCAGCAGGGCGCGGGCGATGGCCACGCGCTGTTTCTGACCGCCGGAAAGCGTTACGCCGCGCTCGCCGACGTGCGTGTCGTAGCCGTCCGGCAATTGACTGATGAACTCGTGCGCCTGCGCCGCCTGGGCCGCCGCAACTACGCCCTCCTCGGTTGCGTCCGGACGACCGTAGGAGATGTTCTCTCGTATGGATGCCGCGAAGAGGAAGGTCTCCTGCGCCACGAGGCCGATGTGCTGGCGCAGCGCGCGAAAGGTAAGGTCGCGGATATCATAGCCATCCACTGTGATCCTTCCTGCCGACACGTCGTAGAAACGTGGCAGCAGGTTGATGATGGTGCTCTTGCCCGACCCTGTGCTACCGACGATGCCAACCACCTCTCCGGCCTTGGCCTCGATGTGGATGTTATTCAGCACGGGCAGGCCGCCGGCTGTATAGGAAACTCCTTCGAACTTGACGTTGCCGGCTACGGTAGCCACGTCGATGGCATCGGGCCTTTCCTCAATTTCCGATTGCGTGTCCAGGATTTCGAAGATACGCTCTCCCGCCGCCACCGCCCGGGCGTACGTGTTGATCGTCATGCCCAACATACGAATCGGACGTTGCAGCAACATCAGGTAGGCGCTAAAGGCGACGAGGGTACCCAGGCTCATGCCGCCCGCTATCACTTGCAACCCGCCGTACCAGACCACGGCGGCGGTGCCGATGCCCGCGATGAACTGCAAAAGCGGATTGCGCATGGCGAAGAGCTCCATCGTGCGGGACGTCGCCACCGCCAGCTTGTCGCTCCGAAAGAGGAATTTGTCCGTCTCGCGGTCTTCCTGGGCAAATGCCCGCACCACGCGCATGCCGGAGAGATCTTCCTGCAGGACGGTGCTGAGCTCCGCGGTCTCTTGTTGCACCAGGCTGAACATCGGCCGCAACTGGCGGGCGAAGAGCAACGCGATGACGAACAGCACCGGCATCGTGGCAAGCGAGAGCAGGGCGAGTTGCCAATTCGTCAACAAGAGGACTGCCAAGACTGCCACGAAGGTCAAAAGCATGAGGGCCCCGTTGATCAGGCCCTGGGAAACGAAGAAGCGGATCTGCTCCACGTCGCTCGTGGCCCGCGACATGAGCTGCCCGGTCTGCGAGCGATCGTGGTAGGCAAATGAAAGGCGTTGGTACTGATTGAAAATACGGTTGCGCAGGTCGAAACACACGCGCTGTGAGAGATATTCGGCAAGAAAGACCTGCGAAAACGTGAAGACGCCTTTGACGAGCGTTGCGGCCAAAATGAAGCTGGCGAAGAGGAAGAGTATCTCAACGGGGTCGAGTGAAAACAACGTCTCCGCGTTCGCCGCCGCGCCGCCCCCGCCGGCCTGTCCTTGCTCACCGCCCAGGGCCTCGTCCACGACGCCGCCGATCAAGCGCGGAATGACGAGACTGAGTAGGGTGGTGCCCAATAAGGCGCCATATGCCAGAAAGGCGAGCTTACGATGGCGCCACGTATAGAGGAAAAGCCGCCGCAGCGTATCCATGTTCGGCTACTCTGAACCTCTCTTTCTCAACCTCGCGTCGACCGCACTCTGCACATATAGAGTATCGCAAGCTGAACCTGCAACCCGCACGTTTACGTTAATGTGCATCCTAGCACGCGTTTCCTTGGCTGGTCAAACAGACATCAATGTGCCTTCTCGCCCGTGGCTGCGGGAAGGTGAGAGCAAGACTCAAGCACGTGAAGTGGCTGTTTGATGAGGTCTGGTATCAGGCAGGACTATAGGGCGGTACTCCACTAGAAGGCCAATGCGTCTAACCCTGGCATTTGGGGCAGAAGTGGGTGCCGCGCTGGGCCACGACGATGCGCTCGATGGGCGCGCCGCAGTTCAGGCAGGGCTCACCCGCACGCCGGTAGACCATGAGGTGTTGGCGATAGCGGCCGGGCTTGCCTGCGGCATCGCTGTAGACGGCATCAAAGGTTGTGCCCCCGTTAGCAATGGCCGCGCGCAGAATGCCACGTGTAGAGTCGAGGAGGGCGGAGACCTGTTTCGCGGAGAGCGAGTCGGCCGGCGTGCGGGGGTGCAGCTTACAGGCAAAGAGGATTTCGTCCACGTAGATGTTGCCGAGGCCGGCAATGAAGCGCTGATTGAGCAATAGCGCCTTCAAAGACGTGGTGCGGCGGCCAAGACGTTCCTGCAACGCTTCGGCGGTCAAGTCAGGGTCGAACGGCTCCGGGCCAAGCGGCGCAAGAAGCTCAGCCAGGCGAGCGCCATCCACCAGCCAGATGCGGCCGAAGCGCCGCACGTCGTGAAAGCAGAGCACGTGCCCCGACTTAAGATTCCATTGCGCGCGCAGATAGCGTATGTCCTCCACGGGCTTTGTGAGTTTCAGGCGGCCGCTCATGCGCAGGTGCACGACCAGATTGAGCACATCGAGGACAAACACCAGAAACTTCGCGCGGCGGTTGATCGCGGTAATGCGCTGGCCCGGCAGTAGCGCTGCAATTGCGTCCGGCTCCGGCTCCGCCACGGCGTGGGGATCGAGCAACGGCACCGCGCCAATCACGTCGCCGACAAGATGCGGCACCAAGCTGCGGCGAATGGTCTCGACTTCGGGAAGCTCAGGCATTGTATTTCGTCACTCTTTCGCCTGCTGAGCACTTGGCCAAGAGCAACGTGTTTCGCTTCCTACGAGGAGACGGGGGAAAAGCCCCCCGCTACGGCTGGTATCCATGGCTCGGGCGACCAGGCAGCACCTTCACGGCAACCGAGCCTGGGCGCTTGGTGAACTTTCAGGAGTTCTGGAAACGGAGATCTGGCGACTAGGCGCATGAGCCGTTGGCGCGGCTTCTTGGCAGCAGGCCTCGAGCTGCTGCTAGCGCAAGTCTTCACCGGTGAGGAGAAGCACTCCCGGGTGAATTTCTACGTGCGTCGTACGAATCCCGTACTCCTTCCTGAAGAAAGTGTCGAGAATCTCGTTCACCTCAGCGGCGGCTTCCGCCATGTACCCTGCCGGCACGGGGAGAAAGCCAATTCTCGCTTTCACCATGTCAGCTTCAATCCTGCCGTTGCGGACGACGAGGTTGCCGCTTACTTGGATTGTCGCGCGAAAAGGACGCAGCAACGTGCCCTGGATAACAAAGGTGTCATCACCGAACGTAAGGAATACGTCCGTCACCTCCGCATCGCCGTGTCTGGCCACGATGTACTCTTGGATCTTTGGGGTCAATTCGCTGTCGGCAATCGTCAACATATATTGCCCCGGCGCTGGAGAGGGACAGAGTGACGCGGGCATTGCCGGCGGATCTCCCTGCGGCGGCAGGCATGATACCCACGTCGTCTCTAGCTGGGGAACGGCAGAGGAGACCTGCGGTGTAGCAGCGGTTTGCGGTTGTTGCATTTGGGCGCCGCACTGCGCGAGAAACAGCAGGCTCATCAGAACGGCGAGCACTTTGGCCGGCGACGACAACCGTCTCATAGTACGGTACCTCGGAATGCGGCATTTCGTCTTCCTATTCCCTATGGTACAAAACTACGGCCGACTGTGTTAGTTGGCTTAGCAGCGGCGATTGGCTGTGGGACGCCTGGAGGGCAAGACCCTGGGGAGCGACGGGGTCGTGTACGGGCCGGTTCTTTGCCGTCTCGGACCCTGCGGGTAAACGACAACTTTCGCCTGAGCGCAAAGCAGCGTGAGTGCCGCCCCATGCCCGGGGGAGAGCCTCCATATCTTTAAAGCCAGGGGTTGGGTCCAGTCAACTGAACCGCTCGCCGGTAACGATGATTTTGCCCGGCAGAATCTCGACACTATCAATGCGCAGCCCTTGGGTCTCGCCGACATTCTCGTCAAGGAACTCGTTGGCGCGTTCGGTCAGTTGGTCCCGCAGGGCCCTAGGCATGGCGAGGGCGCCCAGTTTTGCCTCGGTAAACTCGATCTGCACTGACTCTTCGCCAACGACAAAGTGTCCTCGCGCCTGAATGTTGGCGCGGAATGGTGTTGTGATCGTGCCGCTGGCTACAAAGGCATCCTGCTCGAACGTAATCAGCAGATTGGATACGGGCGGGTTTTCAAGCGAGGCGGTGAGCTCGCCCAGCAACGCCGTCAGATCGCTATCAGTGACCTCAATAGTGAAGGGGCCGGCTTCGTCCGCCTGATCGATGGCGTCCTCGGCGCGCTTGATAGCCGCGGTCTGCTCTGAATCCGCTTCGATTGTCGCCGTTGAATCCGGGACAGGTGTGCCGGCCTGGCTGTCGTCGCCGCTTGCTTCCTGTGTTGCTGCGGAGTCTCGGACGACAGTGGCGGCAGGCGCCGGCGACGTGCTCTGACCGAAGAGCCTGCTTAGCCCCGGCACTTCCACGACGCCTGTCATCGCAACCAGGATCACGCCCAGGAGGATGAGCAGTAAGAACAGCGTAAAGAAGAATACAGCCAGTGCTTTATAGAATTGCCACAGGCAGCCCATGAGCGTCATCCGTGTACTTAGGCAGTCGTTCTCTCCATGGTACAATACCGGCGGCGCCGGGCACTGCCGGCATTCTGCCGGTCCCCGGCGGAGCGCGCGGCACCGCGCCTGCAGTGATAGTCTTCGTCCCGGTGTTCAGGGGGGTGCGCAGGACCCACAAGCGGTTCACACACCTATGCTCATTTCAATCCCGGGACCATTAGACCGGGACGAAGGGTCGCTTTTGCGGCTCGCGGGCTGCTCCATGTGCACAATCTGAAACTAGGCCTTGTACGAAAGTTGCCATGTCGAAGCAGTGGTCAGGCAAACCTGGTGATTTGTCGGGCGAATGCCCTCCGGTCATTCTGCGTTTGGAGCGTGCCCGCCTCGATGGACGGGACAATCAGTCGTTGACCCCTCCCGAATGGGAACTGCTTCAGGCATTCGGGCTCGGCACGTTGGCTGCCGTGCGCCAGCGGATGGATGAGCGGGCCATGCTTGCCGCGTATGACGGTGCGCCAAGCGCGCTATCGGAATCCACGACCGCGCGCCTGCCGGAATCAGCGGCGCGGGAGCGTGTACCAAGCGGGGAGCAAATGCAATCTCAGCCGAAGTTTGAGGACTTCGTGGAGACCAGATTGGACTACGATCCGGAGAGACTGCGAGTGACAATCCAGTGTACGGTGTCGAGGTGTTTGCGTGAGCGGGGAGAGGCCGCGGCACCCCGCCGTGACCCAGAGGTGTGTTTCTACGCCGTTACCTTCGACACGCGCGATGGCGGCATCATCCTGCGGGAATGCGGTGCGGTCCCTCGAACTTCCGGCGTGCCCGTGGCACGCAGCCAAGTTGTGAGGGAATTCGTTCCCCAGTCTGCGAGATGAGGTTCCCGGTGAAGTTTCGCGATGGGTCAGAGGTCGCCCGTCACCTCAATGGGCGGGCGATTCAGAAATGTGTGTTTTGCGATCGCCGCGTCTGGCTTTTCGCGACTTGTGCATCCGTGCCCGCTCATAGTCCCGGCTGCTGCTTCACATGACCGAATTCCAGGTGCTTCTCCTGACCGGCGGTCTGGTGACCTTCTTCGCGGCAACCGTCGCGGGCTTGGCCGGGTTTGGTTACGGGCTTGTCAGTGTGCCCTTGCTGATGCTCGTGCTGCCGCCGCGGGTTGTGGTGCCTGCCGTCACCACGCACATCTTCCTGGTCTCTCTTTTCATCCTCTTGGAGGTCATTCGGAAGGTTGACCTCCGGCGCATCTGGCCGTTGATGGCGACCGGCCTCATCGGATTGCCGCTTGGCGTCTACGTGCTGCTTGTCCTGAGCGAAGGCGCGCTCAAGACCATCGTCGGCATTGTCATCGCGTTCTTTGCTCTGGTGCTGCTGCTGGGCATCAACCTGGAGATCAAGAATGAGAAGCTTGCGCTGGCCCCGGTGGGAATTGCGAGCGGCCTGCTCGCCTCCGGCATTGCCATGGCCGGGCCGCCCGTCATCCTCTTCTTCTCCAACCAAGGCATGCTGAAGCAGGTCTTTCGCGCGAATCTGGCTGCCTATTTCGTGTTTCTCAACGCCATCACTATTCCCGCCCATGCGGCGAGCGGACTTTTCACGGGCGAGGTCGCGCGGTATGCGCTGCTGTTCTTGCCAACACTTGCTGCTGGCATGGTCCTGGGGATCTGGCTTTCGCGCAAGGTGCCGGAGGAGTATTTCAAACGCCTGGTCTTGGTGGTCGTGCTCTGCACCGGGCTGCTCTCGATAACCTCAGGACTTGGGCTTTTCTAAGCAAAGCCGGTCTCGCGGAGGGTTTCCATGATCGCCTCCCAGCGCTTGGGATAGCTGGGATGACTCATGTGCGGCTCGAAGCCGAGTTTCAAGTAGATGTGGATCGCGGGCAGCCGTACGTCGTCGGTGAGCAGTTGCACCGACTGCAAGCCGCGCTCTTGAAACCGGTGCAAGACCGCCAAAGAAAGCCAGTAGCCAAGACCTTGGCCGCGATGGCCCGGATGCACGCACACCATGTGGACCGTGCCGCGCTCCGGTGGATTCTTTTCTTCGTGAAACGCCGTGGCCGTGCCGACTACAGCTTCGCCCTTAACGGCGAAGAACATGCCGCCGGGATCGAAGCCTGGCGCTGCGATGATGTTCTCGCGGCACGCCTCCACGGTCCAACGAGAATTCATAGCTACACCCACAAGCTCCGTCCACAGGACTTCGTCATCGGGCCGGTAGGAGCGGATGCGGTAGGGTTCCGGCACCTGCAGCGGGGGCAGGTCGTCCAAGTGCGGGCGCACCATAACCAACTGTGGATTCGGTCGGCTCACTGCGCTACTCCTTTTGCTGCGCTGCAGTAGGATCATTGAAGATTGTCCCGCCCCAGGTGTCCACCGTGGGTCTGCTCCATGGGGTGGGAATATCCCGATAAGGATGCTTGCGCATTTCTTCTTCATCCAAATCAATGCCGAGTCCCGGCGCATCCGGTATATGCAACGTGCCGTCCGGCTGCAGGACCTCCAGCGAGTCCTTGACGATGTCCTGCCGCCAGGGGCAGCCAAACAAGAAGGACTCGAGAATAAGGACGTTGGGGATGCAGCCGACTGCTTGCAGAGTTGCCGCCATCGCCACCGGTCCATAGGGATTGTGGGGCGCCACGGGAATGTCGTAGGCCTCGGCCCAGGCCGCGATCTTCTTGGCCTCCAATATGCCGCCGGTGTGGCTGATATCGGGCTGGATGATATCGAGGATTTGCTGCTCGATGTACTCGCGAAAGCCCCAGCGGGTGAAGAAGCGTTCACCCGCAGCGATGGGCATACCGATCTGCGCCTGCGCCAGCTTGGCATAGGCGGCGGGATTGTCCGGTCGCAGCGGTTCCTCATAGAAGAGGGGCCGGTAGGGGCGCAGCGCTTCCGCCGCCGCGATCGCGCTGGTGACGTTGAGGCGGCCGTGCACTTCCACGCAGAGATCAATATCCTCTCCAACTGCCTCACGTACCGCCGCCACGCTGGCTGCCGCTTCCCTGATTTCCCGCTCCGAGGCTGTGATCCAGGCGGTAAAGGGATCCCATTTTAGTGCCGTGTACCCTTGCGCCACCACCACTTGTGCTGCCGTGGCAAATTCATCTGGCGTGCTCGCGCCTTCGAACCAGCCATTGGCATACACGCGGATCCGGTCGCGGCAGGGGCCGCCAAGCATCGCGTGCACCGGCAGACCGGCGTCCTTGCCTTTGATGTCCCAGCACGCCTGTTCCAACGCGCTGATGGCCGTGTTATATACAGGCCCCGTGCCGCCGTACTCGCCGCGATGCAGCAGTTGCAGATTTGATTCGATGTGCCGGGGGTCCTCGCCGATCAACACGGCGCCGAGTTCTTTGATGGCGGTAGCCGCAGTGTGTTCTTTCCACGCCAGCGGCGCTTCGCCCCAGCCGTGGAGACCAGTATCCGTGGTGATCTTGGCGAAGACCCAGTTCCACCACTGGCCGTCGACTATGAAAGTCTGAATATCCTTGATCTTCATGCGTCTATGGGACTTGCGCCTTGTGGTAGGTGCGTATGAAGTCGGCGAGGTTCTTCGTGATTACCTCCAGGAAGGCTTTGCCCTTTTCGGCGGTAGCCACAGTCGGGTCTCCCGACACGCCGGTCGTGCCGGGATCGAAGACCGGCCAGAAGTAAACGGGCCCGCCCGTGGGCATGCGGGTGGGCGGGATGCTTAGGTCCTTCACCGCCGTGCTCATGTCCACGTGTTCCTGCCGGAGGTACAGCATTATCGAAGTCTCAATCTCACAGGCATGGCCGACCTTCTTGCGGTCGCCCTCGACCATGGCCGCCAGCTCCGCCGCCGCCAGGTCCCAGTACGTCGCCGCGGCAATTTCGATGCCCTCGGCACCGAGCTTAAGGGTGGTGGACTTGAGCGTCTGGTCGTTGCCGCCGTGTCCGTTGAGCACCAGGATGTGCCGGAAGCCGTGCTGCCACATGCAGGTTACGACTTCGCGGATTACTTGCGAGAATGTATCGACGGAAAGGGTGAGCGTGCCCGTAAAGTGCATATGGTGCGGCGAAACACCCGTCCAGATTGGCGGTGCCACGAGCACGGGTACCTCTTGCAGGAGCGATTGCGCCGCAGACAATGCAACCGCCTCCGCGATGAAGATATCCGTTTCCACGGGCAGGTGCCGCCCGTGCTGCTCGATCGACCCCACCGGTAGAATCACGACAGCGCCGTGGTCGCGCATCTCCGCGATCTCTTCCCGCCGCATGTGTTGCCATGCGTACTTTTCCATGATCTTCTCCTTCGCATCCGGCACGAATGTAGCCATGCCGTGAGGCTAATTCAAGATTTCTCGCCAGTACCGCGCGGAACCGAACTGAAGACTTCCCGTCTGCACAGGAGTGGTCTCCGGCGCAGGTTTGCAACCTGCGCCCGCCCGAGATTCCCGTCGGTGCGGGATCGGCGGTTGACGCTCGTTATTCCCGCACGTCCCGCCGGCACGTCAATTCCTTGCATCACCCTGATCCGTCACTCCCGCGAAAGCGGGAATCCATCTTCTCTGAGACTTGCGCAATTCCAGCCCAAGAGCGGGGGACAAGCCTCCGCGCTTCGATGCTGCTGCTACCGATACGTGCACGGAATGGCGCTGGCGTCAAAGAGTGACTCAACCTGGCGCGGAATACGGCTGGGTCAACTTCGCGGCGCTCAGTGTTTCCAGCACGCCGTCACCGCGATACTCGACAGTCCGAGAGTCAATCTTGGAGCAGGCGCTGCCGTCAAAGTAGATGCGGTCGACGAGATCTGTACTGTTGTAGCGGATCCGCACCGTGTTCGTGGGCGGCGCGCCCAGGGGAGTCAGTTCGGATACCCGCTCCACTGTGCGGCGCGACTTCGCTTCGAGCAGTTCCCGCGCCCGCTGCGGCGAGAGCATCCGTGCCGCGTGGCGTCCGATAGCTTGCTTCACCTGGGCGGTCTCGATGTTGCCCAGCAGGGCACGGGCTTCTCCGCATGCCTTGTCATCGCCGGTCACGAGACCCACCGGCACCCCATAAGCGCCCGCGATCAGCGCGTCGATCATGATCTCTCCTGCCGGCGCGCCGTTGATCCAGATATCCTGATATGAAGCCGAACTCATGGTGTGGTCGCGCACGGCGTTTGCGGTGCCGGACATAGCGTGGTAACCCACCAACATCATGACGTCAGAGCCCTCCAAATAGGGAAACCGCTGCTGGTGGGCGCCGCCCATGATGTATTCGGCCGCAGAGTGCAGCTCTTCATAGATGAAGTTGAAGCCGGATGAGTGCGCGTCGACAACCAGTACGTCGTCCGCGCCAGCCTCCAGCGCTCCGGCAATCACGGCGTTGGTATCTCTGACCAACTGACGGCGCGCTTCCTGATAGAACAGCCTGCCGTGCCCAAGCTGCTCCGGAAGGATGACACCGCTGATCCCTTCCATGTCAACAGCAATGTACGCCTTCATTGAACAGCTTCCTTCTTGTCATGCGCCACGCCGCATGGTGCCGGATGCCCGCGGCTCGGAATGAGAATTCGCTCCCACGAGCGGCACGCCCCGGACGCTTGTAACACTGTTTTGCTGCGGGTTCCCCTTCGCCGCAAGAACTAAAATGTGAACTTCGTCCTCCGCCGGGTTTGCGCCAATTTGCCCTGACGGTCACACTCAATTCCCGTCATGCGGCCACAAGCAAACCCCCGGGCGACACAGGCAAAGCCGCAAGGAGTCACGCCATTATAGGCACGCGTGCGTGCATTCGTAAACGTGATGAAATCGTAAGCTGACATGCCATGCAAACTATGGTACTCTCAGAGTGTACGTGTCTTCCGCGCGCCCCCCAAATAAGCGTCAGCTAGGGGATAGGGGATGTTCCTTCCAGGGCGCGCTTTGCGTACGTTCTCGACTGCTATGCAGTGAAATCTGACATTTCTGGCGGTCAAACCACGGTGAAGAGGAGAGTTATCTCACGATGCGATGGATGAATCGGGCGCGTCACGTAGTTGGGGCGTTGGCCCTCATGGTGTTGCTCTTGGCTCCGACGATGACAACCGTCAGCGCGCAGGAAACCACGACTTTTACATCGGCGGTGGTCACCAAGAGCTATTTCGATACGACCCTTGAGCACAATATACCGAACCTCCGCGTTATCCGGAACGGGCAAGTGCACGAAGTGAACTTCCTCGATCACTACAATGCTACCGGCGGACTGACCCGCTGGGGATTTCCTACCTCGGAGGTGGTTGAGGAGGAGCCCGGCAACCTCTCCCAGTACTACCAACGGGGCGTGGTCGACTGGCACTGGCGCATAGACCTGGGGCGCTACGTCATGGAGCGCCGCTTGGCGTGGGACTTCTTTGGCGGCGGCTCCGGCGGCAGCGTCGACCTCGGCGTCGAGCCGGGACGTTTCAATCCGCATCCGGGCGAAGAACTCGGCCCGTGGGGCCATAAGGTCTCCGACTTCTCGATTGAAGGGATCTACACGGGATTCAAGAGCTTCTTTGATTCGCTGGGCGGTGTGGACGCCTTTGGTTTTCCTAAGACGGACGCGCGCATTGACAATCGCTCCGCCGGCACGCTCTTCATCGAGGCGGCGGACCCTGGATTCATCCGCCAGTACTTTCAGTCAGCCGTGTTCGAACATCATCGCGGGGACCCGGAACCGGTGAAACTCCGGCTCCTCGGCGACGACCTGCGCAATCTCAACTATCCGAAGTTCAGTTGGCGGACCTATGCGGCGTTCCGGCCGGCAACCGCACTCAATGCCGGGCAGCAATACACGGTGCCGCGCGTCGTGCACCGCTTCACGGCGGATGGCAGGCCGGTGACCCCCGACACGAGGCCCGCTCCTCAGCCGCAGGCAACGGCTGGACCTACAAACACACCGGTCCCCGGGACTACGCCGGTGCCCACTGCCACCCCCGTCCCCGTGACACCGGGACGGACGAGCGTCTGGTTCGGAACGGCAGACAGGGGGATCGCTCACTACGATGGCACCAATTGGTCGACGTATCAAGCCTTCAAAGATCCGCTCCCGGATGACAGTGTGAACGACATCTTTATTGCCGCTGATGGCTCGAAGTGGTTTGCAACGCAAAACGGCTTGGCGTGGCTGCAGGGCACAACCTGGTATAGATACACCACTAGTAATATGGGCTTTGCAGGCAATGCGATTACTTCAGTGCATGTTGTCGGAAATCTGGTCTGGGTCGGCACGGCCGGGGACGGCGCTTCCTATGGTCGTATTTCAGGCAACACCATTATCTGGGAGAAATTGGACAGGAATAACGACTCCAATATCCCGTCCGATGTCGTCCGAGACGTGCTGATAGTTAGCGAGCAGCTTAACCGCGTGTGGCTGGCCACGGACAATGGCGCCGCGATTTTCAATAACGGCAACTGGCAGATATTCCGGAACATCGATACAACGAGTCTGGCGATTGATTCTTCTGGCAATGTATGGGTAGGCACGAATGGCCACGGAGCCAGCGTATACAATGGAGTGGTTTGGGCGGACCATACAACCACGAATTCTACCATCGCCAGCGATACGATACGCGACATCACCATAGGCCCGGACGGAAGAGTCTGGCTGGCGACGCCAAACGGAGTCAGCGTTTTAAATGGGGCCAACTGGGAGAGTCACAACACCTTTGCCTCCGGCATTACGAGCAACGACGTCTATGACATTGCCATAGACTCTGTGGGGCAAGTCTGGGTGGCCACCGATGATGGCGCCAGCGTGCTTCTGACGAGTGGGGATTGGCAGCCGTACCAGACCGCGAATTCTGACATTCGCGACGATTCGCTCCGCGCGGTGGCGGTGGAATAAACGCCAGCGGCCCGGGTTGGCAGCGCAAGAGCGTAGCAGAGAAACGAGTAACGACCGCACTAGCGAAAACTCGCTAGTGTGGTCGTTCGTTTCTAAGAGTGTGCAAAGGGCGGCGCTTCGAGCCCGAATTCTCAATCAACATTGGGAATCCGAGCCGCGACTACGATCACTGGCGAGCTACTGCCGCATGCCCGCGCCGGGAGAGCGCGGTGTTATGTGTCTGTCGGATTCTGCTATGCTGAATCCATGCGAGACCCAATTCGACACGTAAAAGCGCTTGCGTTCGCGGTAACGGTTTTCCTGATTACCTCGTTCGCCCTTACGCAAGCGAATCCGAACGTATTTCCCTTTATGCCGTATATCTGGCCCTATGTAACAGGGGGCACGTTGAGCTATTCCGGCACTGATCTCGAGAGCGGCCCCGCGCCCGCGTTTACTCTCCGCGACCACCGGGGCGCGGCAGTCTCCCTGGCCGACCAGCAAGGCAAGGTGGTGTTGCTCACGTTTCTCGATCCGCTGTGCACGGACAATTGCCTGATTCTCGCCCAGGAGATTGCGGCTGCGTACGCTCAGCTAGGGTTGGATGCTCAAGACTTCGTTGTCTTGGCGATCAATATCAATCCTGGCGAACAGAGCCAGGCGGCGATGCAGACCTTCCTGCAAAGTCAGGGTCTTGACGAGAGTCCGGCCTGGCATTTTATCGGTGGCGAGTGGGAGGCCGTGACGGAAGTCGTCGGCGCCTACTATGTGTCAGCCGGCGAACCGAAGCCAAGCAAGCCCGGCGAGGTGTTGCACCAAGACGTGGTGTTCTTGATCGATAGAGACGGTGCATTGCGTGTACTGATTACCTATCCGACGCCGGTGGGCGCGGCGCTGAGCGACATCATCGTAGAACGCGTGCAGCAACTGCAATAGCAGGCAACGTCTTGAGGCAATGTCCGCACGGAACGGCCCTTCGACAGGCTCAGGGCGAACGGTAATGGGGGTGCCCTTCGACAGGCTCAGGGCGTGCCGCGTACTCGATACGGGGGCGAGCGGTAATGGGAATGCCCTTCGACAGGCTCAGAGCCTGCCCCGCACTCGATACGGGGGCGAACGGTAATGGGAGTGCCCTTCGACAGGCTCAGGGCGAACGGTAATAGGTATGCCCTTCGGCAGGCTCGGGGCGTATGGGATGGCGGGATAGAGATCTGTGCTGAGTGGGACTTGCGAAGCGAGGGCTTCAGGCAGCCCTCGTCGAAATCTGATGCAGCGCGTCGAATTGAATTATGAGGTCTCTTCCTGCTTTGCAATGCGTTCTACCACATACTGCGGCTGGGGTTCGTCTTCCTTGCCGCAGGAGCTGGGAAACGTGAGCGCCTGCTCGGACGCCTCGCGCACCTCCACCCGATAGGAACCGGCGCGAGAAGAATCGGGCGCGGAGTAGGTGAGCGTCACGGTAGCCCGGCCTTCATCCGCATCGACCCCACTGACTTCGCTCTTCACGCGATACGTCGTCCACGGCCAGTCCTCCGCCAGCAGCACCGCATGCTCAGCGGCTTGCTCCAGTGGCGACAGCCTGCTCCACCCCCGATACTGGCTCTCCAGCGACCCAAATGAGCCATCCCGCGCGATGAGATTCGGCAAGGTTTCGGCGGTCAGGTAGGCGTAGTAGCGCCCCTCGGGAAAATCAAGCAGCGTCGGCGCCATGCGGTGCCCGCCCAGATGGCTGCACCGCCACACGCGCAGGGAATCCGACTGGGCTCCCGCATAGTTCTCGCGCAGTTCGCGGTATATAACAAAGCCAAACGTCGCGCAGCAGCGGTCGCGGCTGCCATGGTTGCACACCAGGATTTCGCGAATGTGGGCGGTTGCCTGTTCGTATGCGTCGAATTGCTGAAGGTCGCGGTTGTAGGTTAGCGCCTCAACGAGCTCAGACAATCGCTCCGGGGGCACGAGATACTCCCGCTTCGCGTAAGTTGGCGACTGTTCGTCGGCGTGCTCAAAAGAGAAGAGACGCATGAGACCCGCCTGCGAGTACTCGGGGTCGGGCATGATACCGGTGACGCGCGGTTCAACGCCGTCTCTTGTGGCTCGCTCGATGACTTCCCTAACGTCAGTCGGGAATGTGGCGGAATCCGTTATCTCTCGATCCCAGGGGACCTCGCACTCGATCACGAGGTGCGTGAGATACGTTGGCGCGGTGCCGATTGGATGAAAACCTGCTGCCTGCGCTACCCGCGAACAGAAGGCCGTTTCTGTCACACTGGCCACCATATTCCCTCTTTCAGGCACCTGCAATGCGGCGGTGACGGTTCAAACAGATATCCCCAATAGTTTCGCACATCCCAATCTGTACCGCGCGCTCACTCGCCCGACGCCTCAAAGACGGTCGCTTTTGCCAACATCCGGACCGTCAAGGCTCTCCATGCAGTTTGTCGGCTCGCGGACACATCCCGCCGTTTCCCCATGCTACACTAGCAAGATGTAGACCGTAGAGCAAAGCGGTACAGAGGAATGCGCCGCGAGTGATCACACTAGACCTGCTTCGCGTCGCACTCCGTTGGGTGCATCTGACTGCGGCGGTGGTGTGGATCGGCGGGACGTTCTTCTACCTCCTGGTGCTGCGACCCTCTGTGAAGAGCGCGGACCAGGTGTCCGGGTGGGACAGTATCCGCCAAGGGATAGAGCGACGGTTCCATGAGATTGTGCAGCTTTGCATTTTGACGTTTTTCATCTCCGGCGGAATACTGACGTACGACCGGCTCACGTCGGTGAATCCGGGGCTGGATTACATAGGCGTTCTGGTGCTTAAGGTACTATTGGTACTGTGGATGGTCTACGTTTCCGGCGGGCTGCGCCGCATCAGTGCCCGCAAGCAGATCGGCGCACAACGGCAGGATGTCTCCCCGTCACAGGGCAGGTTGGGGCGGCTGCGTTCGCCGGTGGTGCAAGTTGCGGTTATCGGCAGCGTTGTGTTGCTGCTGGCTGACGTGCTCAAGGTGATCGCGGAGAACGCCTTGCGTTCTCCCTAGGATTTGGGAATCTGGCTCTATGGCAAATGAAGTTGCGCTGTCACAGGCGGGTGGAAGAAGCCGCCGCTCCTTTGACATCAAGATTGTTGTCGGCGGCATCATAATTCTGTTGGCGGTTGCGTACCTCGTTGTGGCCGCTCTGCCTTCGGGCACGGCGTACTACATCACCGTGAGCGAGTTGGCGGACATGGGCGATCGCGCGCAGACCCAGCAGACGCGTGTCTCGGGGAATGTGGTGCCCGGTTCGATTGTGCGCTCCGCCGAATCCCAGGACGTGCAGTTTCAGGTTGAGGACGGTAGCGGACGCTTGACGGTCGTGTATAGCGGGGTCCTTTCCGATATTTTCGGCGACCACATACAGGTGGTCGTAGAAGGCAAGCAAGGGCAAGACGGCGTTTACCGCGCCGACCAGGTCTTCGCAAAGTGCCCGTCGCGCTTTGAGGAAGCGGCCCCTGCCGGTGAAGAGTACGCCCAGCCTGGGTGAGAAGCAGGTGAGTGTGCTCATTTAGAGGTCTTTATTTGCGGCTAACTAGGCAGAAAGCGCGCCCGCTCATCCTATACATCGGGATGGGCGGTATCTTTGTCTAGCACTGGATGCAGCATGCGCCGGGGAGTGCCCGCAGTGCGGCGATACGCGGATGAGGTTGGGCCCCGGCGCTGCAAGTTACGATTGCCGGGACATTTCCGGGGTACCGCAATGACGGTGAGAGGGTCGACTTGGCACGCGGAGTGAGTGAACCTCCCGGGCAGTGTGAGTAAGGCGCTATGGCAGGAAACATAGGTACGGCACTGCTCTTCATCGCGTTCTTGGCGGCGCTCTACAGCGCCGTTGCCGCCGTTTTGGGCGCGCGGCTGCGCGTGCCCGAGCTGGTTGTGAGCGCGCGCAACGCGGTGCTCGCCGTGGCCGCGCTGGTCGTGCTCGCCGCCTTGACCCTCATGTACGCTTTCGTCACGCATGACTTCAGCCTGAAGTACGTGGTCGCCCAGTCCACGCGTTCGCAGCCGTGGCCCTATCTCTTCAGCGGCTTCTACGGCGGTCAAGCCGGGTCGTTACTCTACTGGTCTCTGACCCTGGCCGTGCTCTCCACTGCCGTTGTCCTGATCCACTTCCGCGCCGACCGGCAGCTCATTCCATACGTGATTACCGTGCTCATGACCATCGAGTCGTTCATACTCATGGTCCTCAATTTCATCTCGTCGCCTTTCGAAACGATATCGCCGGTGCCGCCCGACGGCCGGGGGCTCAACCCGCTACTCCAGGATCCGGGCATGCTCGTGCATCCGCCGATGTTGCTCGCGGGATACGTGAGCGTTTCCGTCCCCTTTGCCTTCGCGCTCGCCGCGTTGATCACGGGCCACGTGGACAATCGCTGGCTCAAGGCAACGCGCCACTGGGCGCTGCTGGCCTGGCTGTTTCTCTCGCTGGGCAATCTGCTCGGCGCGTGGTGGGCGTACCACGTGCTGGGATGGGGCGGCTATTGGGGTTGGGATCCGGTAGAGAACGCCGCCATCATGCCCTGGTTCGCCATGACGGCCTACGTGCACTCTGTGCTTGTCCAAGAGCGGCGGGGCATGCTGAAAGTCTGGAACATGGTGCTCATCATCGTAGCGTTTAATCTCGCTATCTTCGGGACGTTCGTGGTGCGCAGCGGCATATTGTCTTCAGTCCACTCGTTTGCGGTCTCCGAGATCGGCCCGTATTTCTTTGGATTCCTGGCAGTGAGCCTGATCGTCTCATTGACGCTCTTGTTGCTGCGCCTGCCGCAACTGCGCGACGAACACAACTTCGATTCCATGCTTTCGCGCGAGGCCTCATTCCTCTTCAACAACCTCCTCTTCGTTTCAGTCATCGTTGTGACGTTTCTCGGGGTGATCTTTCCCCTGCTTTCGGAAGCGCTCCAGGGGAGAAGGATCAATGTCGGCGCGCCGTTTTACCAGCAAGTCAACGGGCCGCTGCTCTTGGCAGTCGTTGCCCTCATGGGTTTGGGTATGCTCGTGCCGTGGCGGCGCGGCGCCGTTCGCGCGCTCATGCGCGGGCTGCGCACCACGCTTGCCGTTGCGGCCGTATTCACGCTTGCGGCTATCGTGCTGGGCGCGCGTTCGCCGTGGGCCATACTCAGCGTCGCCGCTTGTGCGTTTGCGTTGGTCGTCGCCATGCGCGAGTTTCATCGCACGGCCCTCGCCCTCATGCGCGCTCAGCAGACGCACTATCCCACCGCGCTACTTGCGGTCTTCCGCTACAACCGCCGCCGCTATGGCGGCTACCTGGTCCACGTGGGGGTGGCGATCATGGGCATCGCCATCGTCGGTTCTTCATTCTTCCAAACCGAGCGCTCGGTGAGCATGCGCCCCGGTCAGAGCGTGGAGGTCGGCCAGTACACGGTGGCCTACCAAGGGCTCACTACGTGGAACGAACCGGGCAAGCAACGCACCATCGCGTCCTTGCTTGTGCGCAGCGGCAACCGTTCATTTGAGGTAGCGCCGCAGAAAGTGGTCTATGCAAACTGGGAAGAGCAGCCGATCAGCGAGGTCGTGATCAAAACGGTCTATCCGCAACTGGATGACGTGTATATCGTGATGGCCGCTTTCGGTGAAGACGGCGCGGCGAGCTTTCACATTTTCGTGAATCCGCTCGTCGCCTTCCTTTGGCTTGGCGGCGCGCTGCTCGTGATCGGTGGGCTCATATCCTGGTGGCCGGAGGCGGCGCCGGTCACCGTTGACGCGCGCACCGGCCGCTTGGCGCCGGGTACGGTTATGTCGTAGGGAGCGACCGGGATGCAGTTCTTTGGCACATGCGAACGGCGAGTGCACGGGCCCAAGCGTGCGGTAACAGTTAAACCGCGTCTCGCTTTCTCAAGGCCGGCAGTAGCAAGAGCACGCTCAGTGGCGGTATTTGCAGCGTTCGCGTTCGCCGTGTGGCTTTTGCAGCTCGGCGCCCATCCCATCGGAGCACAATCCGTCGATGCAGAGACCGCGGCTATCGCCAAGCAGCTCAAGTGTCCGGTCTGCCAAAACATCCCGGTGGCATACTCTCAGTCGCAACTGGCAGCAGAGATGCGCGAGGTAATCCGCGATAAGGTGGTGCAGGGGGAGAGTGAGAAAGCTATCATCCAGTACTTTGTCGACCGCTACGGCGAAGACGTCTTGCTGGAACCACGCCGGGAAGGCTTTAGTCTTTTGTTGTGGGTGAGTTCAATCGGTGTCCTGCTCTTTGGTGCCGCGATCGTAGGTGTTGTGCTCTGGAATTGGAACCAAAGCCGGCCGGCGGTTTCTGCAGCGGGAGCACCGGCGGCTGCGCCCGCGCCGACCGCGGGCAAGCTGGAGCAGATCTTCGAGGAGGAATTCGCGCGTTATAAGCAGGGCAAACGCGCATGAGCATGGTCGTGTTTGGCGGCGTGTTTGGCGTGGCCGCATTGCTCTGGATTCTGTGGCCGCTTGTCGGACGCAGAGGGGCGGCTGCAGCACACGGGCAGGAGACCGTACGCGACGATGTCGCGGAGCGAACACTGCTGCTCTATCAAGAGCTTGAGGAAATTGACCTAGAGCATGAGCAGGGCGATCTCACCGCAGAAGAGTACGCCGCTCTGCGCGAGACCCAGAAGCAACGCGTCCTCGCCCTGCTGCAGGCCAGACAACGCGGCGCCGATGCTCTTGACGCAGCCAAAGAGCATGGTGACACAAGCGCGCTCAGCGACGCAATTGAGGCAGAGATCCTGCGGATACGAGCGCGCCGCCGCGGACAGTGGAAAAAACCGGCCGATCAGCCGGCCGCTGCAGAGGCTACTTTCACCGCGGAGAGGGGTCTCCACTGGCTGTGGATCGGCGTACCCGCTCTCCTTGTGCTCATTGCCTTTGGCGCAATCTTTCAGCTCTATCGCGCTTCCTCCCGCACACTCACGGAACAAACGCCGGTAGCGCAGATCGACATAACCGCGCTCATGGGGTTTGCTTACGTCGCTCCCGATCACGTGCTGCTGGCGAACGCGAGCGGACTGCTGGAGAGTCGTGACGGAGGGCGGGCATGGATAAAGAACTCGCTGGACGTCGCACCCGCCGCACTCGCGGTGTCGCCCGCCGGCGAAGGGATCGCGTACGTTTTCACTGAAGACAGCGTGCACGTTACAGCGGATGCCGGTCGGACGTGGCAGACGATTACCGGCACTTTGCCGGGCACCGACGTTCTCGCAGCGGCAGTCAACCCCTATGTGCCGACGGAAATCTACGCGAGCTTCGCTGCTGCCGGTTTGCAGCGTTCTCGAGACGGGGGACGGAATTGGGAAGCGATTGTGATACCGGACGACGACTCGGTGGTGGCAATTCTCGTGGGCGGGGTTCCGCCGCTCCTCTTCATTGCCGTAGAATCGGGAAGGGTCCAGGTGAGCAGCGACGAGGGCGCGACCTGGCGCGCGGCGAGCGGAGCCGTAACGATGGCTCTGCGCGGTCCGGTCCGCGCTCTTGCCGGCGCGGCGGACAGCAGCGTGCTTTACGCGGCGGCCCATACCGGTCTATACCTGTCGACAGCAGCCGGGCAGACGTGGGTGGATCTGCCGCTGCGCAAACCGCTCCGCGCGGTCGCAGTTGACCCGACAACCGACCGCACCGTGCTCGCTGTGACGGAGACGGGAGAGGTATACCGCAGTACCGACGGCGGCATCGCATGGAGAAACGAGCAATGACAAGGGCAACACATGCGCCACTAGAGCGCCGCGTGGTGGGTTCGTCATTCCCGCGTATTGGGAATCACATCCGCACTTATGCCCCGTCATTCCCGCGAAAGCGGGAATCCATCTGGAATCCCTGTCGTTCATCCCTGCCCGATCGGGAGAGTTCGCCAGCTTTTGGCTCATCCCTGCCGCCAGAGTCAGAAGTCAAGCAATCACAGAATCCGTCATTCTCGCGAAAGCGGGATTCCATCCCCAAATCCATTCCAAGCGAGGTAGCTACCAAAGATCGCAGCCACCTTCGCCGATTGCGTCCAGCGAGACACGTAGCACTTTCCCTATTTCTCGGCGCCGTCCTAATACTCTTGAATACCGCTACGCTCTCCGCAGCCGACGGCGTCATCACCGGCACCGTGGTCAACGGCACTGAAGGCGGCGGCGTTCCCGCGGACGTGGCGGTGACGCTGTACTTTCTGCGGGATGGGAACATAGTAGAACAGCGCACCCAGGTCACAGACGCGGGCGGCGCGTACCGTTTCGCTGAGCTTCCCACGGACGCCGGGCTGAGCTTTGTGGCGGTCGCCGCCTACGTGCAGGTGCCTTACAACACGCCGGAGGTGCGCTTTGCCGATAGTACTGAGATCCAAGCGCCGCCGCTCATCGTGTATGAGGCCAGTCAGGATGTAAGTGTGGTGCGGGTGATCACTGACGTTTTGATCGTCGCGCCGGGTGAAGAGCAAAGCGGCATGCTTGCCGTCATCGAGGTGGTAAGGCTCGCAAATCAGAGCGACCGCACGTTTCTTGCCACCGGCGGCGCGGGGGCCGGAGCGCCCATGGACCGGGTGTTGCGCTTCGCACTTCCGGCGAACGCCCAGGACCTTACCATGATCAGCGGCCTCAACGCGGATAGCGTCGTACAGATCGATCGCGGTTTCGGCGTCTTCATGCCCCTTTTGCCGGGCGAGCGTGAAGTAGCGTTTGGCTACCAGGTGCCGTATTCGGGCAGTTCCCTCGACTTGATCAAGCGGACGGTCTATCCGACGGATAACTTCGCCATCCTGGCGCTCGAAGAGCACAATCTGCGCATAGACTCTGCAGACTTGACAGTGCAAGCCACACCGATTGGCGACCGCCGCTATGTCGTGGGATCGGCTGAATCGCTGGCAGCTCGTGCAGACGTAAGGGTGAGGATTGAAGGCTTGCCCACGCCGTCGCTCCAGGTGCGGCTTGAGCGGCTGTTCGAGCGAGCGCGGGGCACACAGGCCAGTCTCTTTGTGCTGCTTGGCGTGGTGTTGGTCTTGCCGTTACTCTATGCGGCATTCCGCATGCGCGGCGGTCTGCGCCGCAAGGCTGCGACTGCTCCCACGATGGCTCCCACGGAGCCAGATTCCGGTGAATGCCTGCTCATGGAGATCGCCCAACTCGATGACGACTTTGCGGCGGGAAGCTTGGCTGAAGACGACTACCGGCGCCAACGCGCGGCGTTGAAACAGCGCTTGCTGGAATTCCATCGAGAAGAGGGTGGCGATCCCCGTGACGATTGACGCTGGAACTGCGGATACGTGCTCTGCCCTTGAAGCCCAGGGTCTCGCCAAGCACTACGGCGCCCAGGTTGCGTTGGACAAGGTAACCCTCTCCTTGGGCCGCAATGAGCGGCTAGCGGTGCTTGGACCCAACGGCGCCGGCAAGACTACGCTCATTGCCGTCCTGGCGACGCTCTTGCGGCCGTCGGCCGGTACGCTGCGCATCATGGGCTACGACAGTGTTGAAATGCCAAACGACGTGCGCCGCCATGTCGGTGTTGTCGCTCACCGGACGTACCTCTACGAGGAGCTTTCCGCCCGCGAAAACTTGCTATTCTACGGTCGTCTCTATGGGGTGCGGGACCTCGCGGCGCGCGTTGAGACTCTCCTGAGACTCGTGGACATATACCCGCGCCGCCACGAGCAGATTGGTAATCTATCGCGGGGCATGCAGCAGCGCGTGGCACTGGCGCGGGCCCTTGTCCATGATCCCGCCGTGCTGTTGCTGGACGAACCGGATACTGGCTTAGACCAGGAGCATCTCGACTTGCTCGCGTCACTCGTCCAAGGCCGCGCCATTCCGCAGCGGGCAATTGTCCTTACCACGCACAACCTGGAGCGTGCTTTGGCGTTGTGCGACCGCGTCGTGGTGCTCGCGCAGGGAGAACCGGTCTATGCTGCCGAGAGCGCGGCCCTCGACTACGCGCAACTGCAGAAGGCTTACCGGGGTCTCGCGGGAGCGGCGCGATGAACCGGGCCATACGCCAAATCTATGCGGTGGTGCATAAGGACCTCATGGTAGAGATGCGCGCCCGCGACTTGCTAGTCTTGATGCTCACCTTTGCCATCCTGTCACTCGTCATTTTCAATCTGGCCCTCGACCTGCGCGGGCTCGTGGTGCGGGAGGTTGGACCGGGACTGCTGTGGTTGACCATCGCCTTTGCCGCCATGCTGGGCATGGGGCGCACATTTGTGCGCGAGCATGAAAGAGGGACGTTGCCGGGCTTGCTGCTCGCGCCCATCGACCGGGGCGCGCTCTTTATCGGCAAGCTGGTGGCGAACCTGCTCTTTCTGTTCATCATGGAGGCGGTGACCCTGCCCATGTTTGCGCTGCTCTTCAATCTGCCGGTGCTGCGACCGTCCGTGCTCCTCATTACAGTGCTCGGCACACTCGGCATTGCCATCCTCGGTACCCTGTTTTCTGCTATGGCGGCCCTGAGCCGGGCCCGGGAAGCATTGCTGCCGCTGCTGCTCTTGCCAATGACTGTGCCTGTGCTCATTGGCGCGGTGAAGGCCACAAGTGGGGCGATCAACGGCGCGGAGGGCGGTCCGCCATGGATCGGACTGCTAATCGCCTTTGATGTGATCTTCTTGACCCTCTCGTACCTGTTGTTTGAGCATGTTGTTGAAGGATGAGATTTGAGTAATTGTCTGAGAGAGAAGGTAAGGCAAGTCTTCGTCCCAACTTCCGATGATGTTAATCTTGCTTAATTCGTGCGCGTATACCTTAATGTGAGGAGAGAGTGAGGAGGGATTCATGCGGCGAGATGTGTGCACTGTGGACATGGGTCACTCTAAACTCATGTTAGGCATAAGGGGCGACCGGGTATTGGCCTAACGAGGTGAGCAGGCGATCGTACCAATCCCGGGCTGAGTATGACGAAAGTGCCTTTTAGGAAGGTTTTTCGATGATTGCGAGCAAGAATGAGGCTGCCGCGCGGCGGTGGATCGATGACGTGCTTGGCGTTGCCACGTTGGTAAGCATGGTGGCGGCTCTGTGGCTGATCTTCATCTATACGCCGGTCGAAGTCGTGCAAGGCGCGGTGCAGAAGGTTTTCTATATCCACTTGGCGTCGATCTGGAATGCCTACTTGAGTTTCTTCATCGTCTTTGTAGCGAGCATTCTCTATCTCCGGCGGCCCAGTCTCGCCACTGATCGCATCGCGCGCGCCTGGGCGGAAATTGGCGTGGTGTTTACCACCATCACGCTCATCAGCGGCGCGATTTGGGGCAAACCGATCTGGGGAACATACTGGACCTGGGACCCGCGCCTTACGTTCACGCTGTTGCTCTGGATCATCTACGTGGTCTATCTCATGCTGCGGGGCTTCGTGGGCGATCCCGAGCGCGGCCGGCGCTACGCCGCAGTGATTGGCATCATCGGCTTCGTAGACGTGCCGATAGTCCACATGTCCGTCCGCTGGTGGCGCACGCTGCACCCCGATCCCATCGTCGCTCGGGCGGATGGTCCGGACCTGCCGATGAGCATGTGGTATACCGTGCTCTACTGCATTGTGGCATTTACGCTATTGGCGTTATTCCTGGTGCGTCAGCGGCTGCAAATCGAAGAATTACGGGAATCGCTGGTTGGATTGCGTACCTTGGTGAAATGAAGGGAAAGGGAAGCAACAGAATGGACGCGATACAGAACTTTGACTACCTCTTTGCGACGTTCGCAATTCTGTGGGTCATAGTCTTCGGCTATTTCTTCTTCCTCACGCGGCAGCTTGCCGATCTACGGCGGGAGGTCAACGCTCTGCGCGAGGAGCGTGAAAACGAGGCTGGCGCGTCTGAAAGTGTTGAGTGAGTCGTTGAAAGAATTTGCTATCGAATAGAGAGCGTTGCCTCTGCATTTCAATCCGAACATGGCGAGGAATCATGAGTCCTTATCGGTATCGGCGTACTAGGCATACAGCTTTAGATTCCTCTCTGCGCTGCGCTCCGTTCGGAATGACATGAACTCTGATCCAGTGAGCAATGCAAGCCTGAATCGGCTAGTCCCCAATTTCGGTTCGATTGGCAGTTATCAGGGTGCGTGTTATCCTATAAATACTGAAGTAATGGCGCACTCCGAAGATCTGAGCGGGTCGCAATGACGCAAGACGGGCAATGTACTACGGTTGGAACCGGCAGCCAAACGGTTGAAACCGGCAGCCAAACGGCTGAAGCAGAGACCCAGGAGGACGGCGCTCAAGCGGGCTCGCCGGCGGTGAGTGTGCTTAAGGAGTCGGACGCGCGTGCGCGCAGCCTGGCCCTGAATGAGAGCGTGCCCGCCAGCGGTTTGTTTGGCGAGGCCGACCGGCCGCTCGTGGAGGGGTCGCGGGCCTCGTGGCGCATTGCGCCGGAACCGTTTCTCATCTCGCCGGACAGTCACCGGCGGTTGCAGCAATTGGGCGACCAATTGCTGGCTTTCTATAGTGCGGCGAACCGCCTCTACAAGCGCAGCGTGCGCGGCACCGTCCCCGCGTTCTTCCACGAGTATCTCGACCTTGGGAAGAGTGAGACCGTAATCGACTACGGGCGGATGAACCGCTTCCGGCACGACCTGCCCGGCGTGATCCGTCCCGATCTTCTTCTGACCACCGACGGCGTGAAAGCCGCCGAGCTTGATTCCATCCCCGGCGGCATCGGCTTGACCGGGAGTATGCAACAGCACTATAGCGGCCTCGGCTTTGACATGGTCGGCGGCGCAAACGGCATGGTAGAGGGCTTTGCGGCCATGCTCCGAGACCGTGCCACGAGCGATGATCCGCAACTTGCCATCGCCGTCTCCGATGAGTCTAACGACTACCGTCCCGAAATGCAGTGGGTCTCCGATCAATTGTGCCAGCTTGGCATGAGTAGCGCCTGCGCCAGGCCGGAGGACATCGAGCTGCATGGCAACGGGCTCATGCTCAACGGGCAACCGGTGGACACCCTCTACCGCTTCTTCGAGCTCTTCGACCTGAAAAACATCCCGAACTACGACGTTCTGCTCTATGCTGCCCGTAAGCAACTCGTTACGATGACCCCGCCGGTGAAGGCATACTTAGAGGAGAAACTGCTCTTTGCGCTCTTCCACCATCCCGTGCTGGCGGAGTATTGGGTGCAGGAGATGGGGGCCAAGACGGTCGCCGCCCTGAAACGCGTCATCCCAGAGACCTGGATATTGGACCCGCGGCCCTTGCCGCCGCAAGCGGTCGTACCGGGATTGGAAGTCGCCAAACGTCCGGTAACGAACTGGGAGCAACTCAAGGGACTGGGTCAAGCCGATCGGCGGCTCGTAATCAAGCCCTCCGGTTTCGCGCCGACCGCCTGGGGCAGCCGCGGTGTGACCATCGGCCATGACCGGCCTGAGTCGGAGTGGGATGACGCCGTGCAGTCCGCTCTCGACGCGTTCGCGACAACTCCCCACGTCTTGCAGAGGTTCCACCACGGAAACCGGTATGGAACGCGCTACTATGACTTTGCGCAAGACTCGGTCCGCACAATGCACGGTCGGGTGCGCCTGAGTCCCTATTACTTCGTCGCCAACGACGAGGCGCAGTTGGCGGGCATTCTGGTGACGATCGTGCCGGCCGACAAGAAGCTCATTCATGGAATGGTGGATGCCGTCATGGTGCCGGCCGCGATCAGCGAGGACGGCGTTAATCTCGAACTGTAGGGAGCAGGTTGTATAGGTTTGAAGACTGCAAGAAGCACTGGATCGAGCGCCGTTAGTGTAGGTTTGTAACCTGCGCGCAACCCTCAGGGGATTTGGAGGAAAAGGGACCGCAATGGCAATTTCACAGCCTCAAGTGAAACGAGAAAAAGAAGAGTGGCAGGAGCTGCTGGCGGCCGGTATCAACCGGCCGGAAAAGCTCATTGACGAGCTTGGCGAGCGGCTGGGCCTGGATGACGAGACTGCGGCCAGCCTCCACAAGAATTTCCCCGTCCGCATCAATCCCTACTACCTCGGTCTGATCGAAGAGGTGAACGACCCCATCTGGCGTCAGGCGATACCCGACGAGATGGAACTCGACCACAGCGATTCCATGACCACCATGGACCCGCTGGCGGAGGATATGGATTCGCCGGTGCCCTATCTGACGCACCGCTATCCCGACCGGGTGCTCATGGTCGTGCAGCTCCAGTGCGCCATGTACTGCCGCTTCTGCACGCGCCGCCGCGAAGTCGGCAGCCGCAACGCCGTCAAGAAGGAAGACTGGGACCGGCAGATCGAGTACATTGCCACGCATCCAGAAGTCCGCGACGTCATTATCTCCGGCGGTGATCCATTCATGCTGCTCGATCACCAGATCGACTACATTCTCAAGGGCCTGCGGGCGATACCGCATATGGAGATCATCCGCCTCGACTCCCGCATGCCGGTTACGTTGCCCCAACGGGTGACGGAAAACCTCTGCGAGATTGTCCAGCGCTACCATCCGGTCTATCTCAACACGCACTTCAATCACCCGCGTGAGATTACGCCGGAATCCAGCCGCGCGTGCGAGCTCATGAACGACCACGGCATTCCGGTGGGCAACCAGAGCGTGCTGCTGCGCGGCGTAAACGACGATCCTGAGACAATGAAGGAGCTTGTGCAGGGCCTGCTCAAGATTCGCGTGAAGCCGTACTACCTTTACCAGGCCGACCTGGTCACCGGCACCAGCCACTTCCGCACCGCCGTTGAGAAGGGCCTGGAAATCATCAAGGCGATCCAGGGCCACACCAGCGGCATGGCCGTACCGCACTACGTAATCGACGCGCCCCAGGGCGGCGGCAAGATTCCGGTGACGCCGGACTTCATCCAGGAGATCACGGACAGCGAGATTGTGCTCAAGAACTACGAGGGCAAGGTCTATCGCTATCCGATAGATTCCGAAGTGCCGAACGCCCGGGAAGCCACAGCGCCTCAGGCGCAAACGAACGGCAAGGGAAACGGCAGCGCCACTGCCTAGGTTCTTGACGAACATCCCTTGGCATTGGCACTCTTGTCTTCCACAGCCTCTTAAGACCCTTCCAGATTAGAGCATGCCCCTGTGGATTCTCCTCTTCGCATTGCCGCGGTCGGACTCGAACACGACGAAATCTACCGTGTGCTCGACCGGGTGCGCCACCACGATGCGGCACACTTGGTAGCAATTGCCGAGCGGAGCGGTCGTCTTCGCATGGCCGCGGCGGGACGGTACCGCGTGCCGGTCTTTCCGCGTCTCACGCCGCTCCTGGCGGAGACCACCGTAGATGCTGTCATCGTCGCCACGGCCAACGGCCATAAGGCGGCGATAATTGAGGAAGCCCTGCGCGCCGGCAAACACGTGATCGCCCATGCGCCCATCGCGTTAACCCCGGATCAATGCAATGACCTTGAGGAAGTACAAGCAGCATCCGGTACCGCTGTCCTCCTGCTACTACCGCTCCGGTTCACTCCGGCATACGCGCGCTTGCGGGAGATGATCGTGCAGGGCATGCTGGGCGCCATCAGCCAAGCGGTGGTCATCAATTCGCAGCAGATCGCGGCCACGCCCCGCACCCAGGCCTTCTTTGCGACGAAAACTCATGGTGGCGTGCTGACCACTCTGGCGGTCCATGACCTTGACGCGCTGCGGTGGTTCGGTGGAGACGTAGCCATAGAGTATGCCGCAACGCGGTGCAGCAGCGTATCCGAGCACCCTGACTTTGAAGACTCTGGCATTGTCCGCTGTGGTCTTGCCGGGGGTGGCGAGGGTGTGGTGATATGCAACTGGCTCGCGCCGGAGGCGAGCGCGCCTTTCCATGAACTCACCGTCACTGGCACGGCAGGCACAGCGTGGATCAGCGGGAGCAAACTCCAGGTCTGGGGCGGAGCCATGCCGGAAGACCTGCCCGAAGGCGGGGTCTTCGCCTACGGTGAACTCGGGCGCACCCTGTCGCCTGAGTCTGACGCACAGGCTGCTGCAGACGTCTACACGGCCATGCTCGACGCCGCGCTCGCCACACTTTGCGATACCAAGGCGCGCCGCGCGGCCACCGCTGATGCGCTCAGTACGACGCGCGCGGCGGTGCAGGCGCAGCACATGGCTTGGCAGGAGCGGATGTGAATTGGCTGCGGTCGGCCCGGATACGCCAACGTTGCTCGCCATCGGCCATGCCGCCCGGGACATCGTCCCCAACGGCTGGCGTTGGGGCGGCACCGTAACCTACGCGGCGCTGCTTGCGCGGGCCTGGGGTGCGCGCGCTGCCGTGCTTACATCGATGGCGCCGGAAGACGTGAACAGCTACCAGGCCCTGCTTGGCGATGACGTGCTCCTGCACGTGGTGCCGTCAACTGTGACGACGACGATGGAGAACATCTATACGGACGCGGGACGCCAACAGCTTCTGCATGCCAAAGCCGCACAGATCGAGCCGCGCCACGTGCCGGCCGCCTGGCGCGATACTCCGAACGTACTGACGGGGCCGATCATTGGCGAGACTTCCACCCGCATGGGAGAGTACTTTCCCGCAGGAGCGCTCGCCGGCATGGCAATTCAAGGCCGGCTGCGCTCGCACCGGCGGGGCCGGGTCTACACGCGACGCTGGACTCGCGCCGAGCATGAATTCCCGTCGTACAGCGTCATCTTCTTTTCGGATGAGGACGTGGGCGGCAGCGAATCTCTGATCAGATTCTACACCGCGCAGACCCAGCTGGCGGTGATGACCCAAGGCGACGGCGGAGCTACGCTCTTCGAAAATGGCCGCGCAACGCATTTCCCGGCCCTGACTGCAACGCCGGTGGATCTCACCGGCGCGGGCGATGTCTTTGCCGCCGCCTTTCTCCTTGCCTTTAGCCGTACCGGCGACCGGAGCGACGCGTGCCGCTATGCCAATGCCGCGTCTGCGTGCAGCATCGAGCACGACGGCGCGAGCGGGATTCCTGCGTTTGAGCAGGTAGACGCGCGGTTGCGGCTTGTGCGCTAAGGTGACAGTCGAATCGCGCGGCTATTGCCAGTTGTGTGTCAATTAGGTGTCGTCTTATCATGCCGCTGACACTTCCCTAAGGCATAGCCCTGCTCGATCACGGTGGCGATGATTCAAAGAGCTGGGGACAAGCCCCGTTGCGGTTGCATTAGCCGCTCTGGCAAGGAACGTGGCTCTCACGCCGCGCTCCATCCCCGGTAGCGCAGGTTTGTAACCTGCGCCTGCTGGAAGGTCAATCCTGATGATATGTCCCTCTATGTGACACTGTTTGCCAGGAGCCCTGTGCTGTTTGATCCGGCGGGAACAAACTCCCGCGCTACGACGCAGTTGGTCTCCTCGAGGGAATGGTTGAAGGTGAATTAGACACTCCCACAACGCGAGCGGCCAGGCGCGCACGATTCCCCGGCACATTATGAGCGCAGGTTGCTAGCCTGCGCTACCGGAATTGGCAGTAGAATAGAGTCATATGAGTGCGGGCTTCGCATGAAATTCAAAAAGGGTATACCACTTGACCATTGACGTAGCTACGCTTACCGCTCTGCGGCGGGAATTAAGCGAGAAGATCGTAGGCGGGCGCATACAGCGTGTGCTGCATCCGGGCAATCTTGCCGTGGCATTGGAGGTCTATGCGCGGGGCGAGACGTGGTGGCTCATCATCAATGCCGCGCCGCAGGCGCCGCGTCTCTATCTCACCCGCGAGCGGCCGGCGCGCATGGACGACAACGTCACGCCGCTGCTGCTCCTCTTGCGCAAATACGTGCGCAACGGACGCCTGATCGCGGTGGAACAGCCGCCGTGGGAGCGCGTTCTGCAGTTCACCGTGCACGCGCGGGTGGAAGACGACATTGCGGAAACCACCCTCGTCGCCGAGATCATGGGGCGTACGAGCAATCTGGTGCTGGTCGATGCCGACGGCGTGGTGCTTGAAAGCATGAAGCGCGTGGATGCCTCCATAAACCGGTATCGCCAGGTGCTGCCAAAGTTGCCCTATGTCCCGCCGCCGCCGCTCAGCCGGCCCGATCCCTTCATCGTGCAGGCATCACTGCTGGAAGCCGCCGCTCAATCGGATGAAAAACAGCTCGCCTGGCGCGTGCTCATGGGGCAGACGAGCGGCTGCGGGCCGCTGCTGGCGCGCGAAACGGTTTTCCGTGCCACGGGCGCGGCAGAGGCACTGGCGGCGGATGTGGCGTGGCAGGAAGTGCTTGGCGCGGCACAGGGTATTTTCACACAAGTTGAGAGTGGCGAACTCACGCCAAGCCTGGCGCGGGATGAGGACGGCTCCATTGCTGCCTATGCGCCCTATGCCCTGACCATATTCCCGCAACGCGAGTCGCTCGATTTGATGAGCGCAGCAATTGAGCAGTTCTACCGCGAGCAGGGCGATGCGCCTTCGCCACGCCAAGCGCGCGACCTGGGCCAGAAGCCGTTGCAGACGGCGCTCCGGGAGCGCATGGACCAACTCCGCCAGCGGCGGCGCGCCTTGGAACGGCAACGGGTAGATGCCGAAGACGCTGAGGACTGGCGGCGCAAAGGCGACCTAGTCCTGGCGTACGGCTACAGTGTCGCGCCGGGTAGCGATTCCATAGAGGCAGATGGTGAAACCATCAAGATCGATCCGCAAGAGCCGGTTGCCGCCAACGCCGACACGTACTTTGCGGCCTACAAGCGCAAGAATCGGGCACAGGAGGAGGTGCCGGGGCTGCTGCGCAAGGTGGAGAGCGAGTACGCCTACTGCGAGCAGGCGGAGGCGTTGTTGGAAGCTGCGGAGACGCCTAGTGATGTGCGCGTCCTGCGCAACGAGTTGCGGGAGCAAGGAATCTTGGGTGGCGGTAAGGACGCCAAAAGCAAGAAACCGCAAGGCAAGCGTGGAAAAGGCAACCGTGGCAGAGACCTTGATGAGGGCGCGCGGCCGGTCTCGTTCTGGCTCGACGGTGTGCAGGTGCTCGTGGGCCGCAGCGGCGCGCAAAACGACGCCGCCCTGCGCCTCGCCGACGCTGACGACTTGTGGCTCCACGCGCGCAACGTGCCCGGCGCGCACACTCTGCTGCGCTCCGGCGGCCGCGACGTGCCGGAAGAGATTATCAGCCAAGCCGCGCAGGTCGCCGCGTACTACAGCAAGCTGCGCGAGTCGACGAGCGCCGAAGTGGACGTCACCCGCCGCCGCTACGTGCGCCGCATCCCACGCTCACCCCCCGGCCTCGTTACCTACCGCAACGAGTACACCATCCGCGTAAAGCCGAAGCCGCTTCCAGATAGAAATGCGTAAATTGAACAAAGTTGCATTGCAATTGGGCCGGTCAGTTCAAAGGAGACTTACACTAGACGCTAACGAACCGATTTGCTCACGTGAACGACCGGCTACAATTGTGCTTTGATTGGATACTCTTTCGTTAAGTCTCTGGGTGAATTTGTTAGTTGCGTTGAATAATCCGTCTGGCCGACCGTGCCGAAGTACCACGGCTACATCGTGAGCGAGAGGCATCCAAATCTTCGCCTCTGGATTATCTAGATCCAGTTTGGGTCGAACCTTAATGATGGGATTGCTGCCGATAATATGTCCAGATTTCTCCTTCGAAACAACGCCGACCCCCAGGCTCATGTTGCTGAAAGTTGGGAGAATTCTGTCTTCAATAAACCTACTGCTACCCTGAATGGCGCGGGGCCAAATCTGCTGCTGAAGAAACCCTTCAAATTCCGCAAAATCAATGGCCTCGTTGTCTGGAATTCCCTTGAATCTCTTGAAAGCTCGCTGTTGCTCATCCAACTGGGCTTGACTTGAGGTGCTGCTGTCACGCATTGCCGGTAGCCGACTCCAAGACAGATAGAGGAATGCTGCCCATGAATTCTTCTCGGCTGGGCTTAGGTTTGGAGATAGACCTTTTCGAGCATTAACAACAATCTTGCAGATAATTGGGTCGGCTTCCCCTTCAAGCTTGGAGAAAATCTCTTCCGTAGAGAAGTCCTTTCTACCATCTAAGTCTGTGAACGTGTATAAGTGTCTCTCAAAGAACAGAGTGTTGGGAGTTTGCCCTCTTACCCCTTTTTCCGGCGATTCTCTGTTAAAGAAGTGGAGGATGCCATTTTCGTCCGCAAAGTGCTTGAGCAACATCTTTGGAATGTAATGTTGACGCTTTGGACTACTCACGAATTGCTGCTTCCAAGTAAACCGATCTGAATCGAGTTGTTACTTCACGCAGCACTTGATTCCACCCTAAGCTAGCCCGTCCTCGGCGTCCAGCGCAGGTGCTTATCCAGAAACGCAAACGTACCCGTGCTTTCGATCATGTGGCCGCCGTCGAAGTAGTAGATTTCGGCGCGCTCGGGGATCTTGAGATCGGCGTAGCGGCGTTGGACCCGGGCGTATTCGTAGGCGCACCATTCGTCCGAGGCCACGCCGTCACGGTGGCCGCGCTCCACCATGAAGGGGCGCGGCGCCATCAGGTACGCCATCTCGGCGTAATTGAACGTCTGCCCCAGGTTGAACTCTTGCATCTCCCATTCGTGGCTGAACATGTAGCCGGAGAAGTAGTCGGTGCTCGCGCACTTGCGCGCCCACTCGTTGAAGTCGCCGGAGCAGATCGAGAGCGCGTATTGGGTCAGCACCGTCGGAATGCGCATCGCCGCCTTGCCGCCGTACGAGAGGCCGTAGAAACCGATGTGATCGGGATCGACGAACGGCAGCGAGGAAAGCCAGCGGAGTTGCTGCTCGTGCTGGGCGATGGCAAAGGTGAAGAGCGTCCAGCCGAGCGGATTCGCTTTGCGCTGGAGCGTGCGAAATTCGTGGTAGCCGATGTAGGGGTTTTGCGGCGCGTAGGTGATGTAGCCACGCTCGGCCAGCCGCGCGGCAAAGGCGTGATACGGGCCTTCACCTTCCTTAATCACGTCCTCCGGCCGTCCTTCCAGTCCGTGCTGGCAGACCACCACCGGCCGCTGTTCGCCGGCAGGAATGTCCTTGGGCACCAGCAGGATGCCGTGGGCAAAGATCTCGGGATGCACGTCCAGCGTCACCTCGTAGCCGTCCCACGCATCGTTCTGGCCGTACGGACGGCTCTTCGCATTGAACGGCAAGCTGGGGTCGGGGCAACGGCCAATGAGGTCTTCCCAGAAGCGTTTTCTATAGATGGCATTGGTTGCTTCCCAAGATTCCAAGGACGAAGTATCGGCCTCCGACCAGAAATCCTCACGTGTGCGCCACGCTAACTCGAGGCGCTGCTGCACGTGGGTCACGACTTGGTTGAACTGTCGTTGCATGCGGGCGGATGCGTCGAATTGGGCGCGGGCATCGCGGGGAGCGCTGGCCGGCGCTTCGTCTCTCGCCGCCACGCCCAAGCCATTCAGTAGCGCCGCCAGCGCCGCCGCCGAGCCCGGTCCGGGGTCTTCCGCGTAGGGTTCCACCAGCGCGAGCCGGTCGGCGGCGGCGCACCCCGCGTAGGCCGGCTGCGCGCGGGCAACCTCGGCCTGCACTTCCGCAAGCGGCGCGGGCTCGATTGTGCCCGGCGCGCCAACCCGCCCGCGCACGCGTTCAAGAACCGTAATGGGCGGCAAGCCGGGCACGGTAGGCGCGGCAGTTGCCTCTATGACCAGGGAGCGCGGCGCGACCATTGCTGCCAATTCAGCATCGCTAAATCCCCGCAGCAGCCGCCAGACATTGCGGTAGAGCGGCTCCTGCCACAATTGGGTGCGGTTGCGGAAGTAGCCGCTTACGCCGACGGCACCAATGCGTTCATCCAGCGCGCCGCTGTAGAGCGCCAGCAAGCCGCCCTCGCCGTAGCCGAACACCGCCACCGGCACGTCTTCCGGCGCCGGTTGCGCTGCAAAGAACTCCACGAGCGCCAAGAGCTTCTGCACCTCATAGCCGATGACGTGGCGTCCCATCTCGCAGGCCATGCGGTAGATGTACTCGCGGTGGGTCTGGTCGGTCATGCGCATTGCCGGGTTGCCCGACCACGTGTGCTCACGGTCGACGAGCAGGGGCACCACCACCTGGCACCCCAATTCCACCAAGCGGCGCGCAAACTGTTGCTCAGGCTCCAAGCAGGGCGCAAGGCCGGCGAGCATCTCCGGCGAGCAATCGGCATCGGGCACCGCAATCACGTGGGCGATGGGTGGTTGCTTGGGCCGCAGCAGCAGCCCCTCGCCTTCCACGCCCTCCAGCACCGGCCAGCGTATGGCGTGAATGTCGTACGTCCGCGTGGCGGCGACGCGAAAGGGGTCAGTGGTGGAGCACACGAACTCCAGGGCCGCAATGGGCTTGCGTTCATCGATGACGCCGATATTGCGGGCGAACTCCTGGCGTCTCGCGGAAACATGCGCTGCCAGATCCTCAGCGGAATCCGCCTGCGACCTTAAGCATTCTTCCGCTGCGCTATCGGCAGCGGCCAGTTCGCGGTCCAGGTAGCGATGAATACCGGCAATCATTTGTGCGGCGACGTCGCCTTCAAGTGAGAGCTCCGCCGTTGCGGGCAGACGGGAATCGTCGTGATCACGTTGGCCCATGGTAGTGTCAGTCCTTCAGTTGCTGGATGTATTCAACTGCACAGTAGCGCGGGATCGTGCTTCGATGCAACCTCAATGAGGCTTGACGCTAGGCGATTGGGAGATTACTGCAAAGGTGCTTTGAATTGCGCGGGCAGAAATGGGCTGGAGGAGGGAGAATTCCCCAAATGTTGTCGCATCAAAGTAGCGCGGGGGCTTGTCCCCCGCCGGAGTAAGTAGCACAGGGCACATCTCCAATGTCGCCCAATGAGAGAGCAGGCTCATGAGGATTGACCGTCCAACAGACGCAGGTTGCAAACCTGCGCTACCTGGGACGAGAGGCGCCGTGAGCCTGTCCTGAGCGCTGCGACGGGCTCAGCACGGGCTTGTCGAAGTGCGCCATGGTCCTCCCACAATGGTTAATGCGGCAGCATTGAGAATTCCCTCACCCCGGCCCTTTTTCCCGGGAAGAGAGCATCCTAGTGGTTCAGCTATTTTCTATTCATGGGTGGGCGCAATGGTAGCGTAGGTTTGCAACCTGCGCCATTTGCCACAATGCCGGACAACGACGCCACGCGCAACTGCCCATTATTGCAATGACGTTGAACCACTAGACTTCCAACCTGGATTTGAAGGTCTCCTAAGGGAGGCAGAGACTGTTTTTCTTTGCTCTAGAGGCAGGCACGGTATACTCTGATGCAGCAATAGGCAGCATTCACACGAGGAAGCCCAGTTAGGGAATGAGCGGTAGTCCCTCACTAGACATCGCCGTCGTCGGCGGCGGTATCGTCGGCCTGTCCACTGCGCGCACACTGGCGCAGCGGTACAGCGGGCTCCGCATTGCGATCTTCGAGAAGGAATCCGACATTGCCCAGCATCAGACCGGCCACAACAGTGGCGTCATCCATTCCGGCATCTACTACCGACCGGGCTCGCAGCGGGCCCGCATGGCCGTGCAGGGTTCCGAGCGCATGGTTGCCTTCTGCGAAGAGCACGGCATTCCTTACGACCGCTGCGGCAAGGTGATTGTCGCCACGGCAGAAGAGCAGGTTCCGGCTTTGGAAGAATTGCTGCGGCGGGGCCAAGCCAACGGCGTGCCGGGCGTGCGCATGATCGGTCCTGAAGAGCTGCGGGAGCTTGAGCCCTATGCCACCGGCATCCGTGCCATTCACGTGCCGAGCGCAGGTATTGTCAACTACAGTCTCGTAGCTCAGGCCTATCGCAAGCTCTTTGAAGAGGCGGGCGGCTGCATATGCACCGGGGCAGAGGTGACTGCCATTGCTAAGGAAACCAACGGGTTACGGCTGGAGACGACGCAAGGAGACTTCCTGAGCAAACATGTGATTACGTGCGGTGGTCTGTACGCGGACCGCGTCAGCATGGCTGCCGGACTGAAGCCGGAGATAAAGGTCGCCCCTTTTCGCGGCGAGTATTTGGAACTGGTACCTGAAAGACGGTATCTCGTGCGCAACATGATCTATCCCGTTGCCAACCCCGCTTTCCCTTTCTTAGGTGTGCACTTCACGCGGCGCATCAGCGGGGCAATTGAGGTGGGGCCGAACGCCGTGCTCGCCTTCAAGCGCCAGGGCTATCGCTGGCGTGACGTAGGCGCCGGCGACATGTTGGACATTCTGGGCTACGTGGGCTTCTGGCGCATGGCAGCGCGCTACTGGCGCACCGGGCTGGGGGAAATGTACCGCTCGCTCCATAAGAGCGCGATGGTGAAGGAGTTGCAAAAGCTCGTGCCGGACGTCACCAGCCGGGACCTGGTGCGCGCCGGGGCAGGCGTGCGGGCCCAGGCGCTGGACCGGCAGGGGAAACTGGTGGAGGACTTTCACATTGTGCAGGAACCGCGGATGATCCACGTGCTCAACGCGCCGTCACCGGCGGCGACGGCCTCGCTGAGCATAGGCTCCGCCGTGGCGGACATGGCGGGGCAATGGCTAGCGCCGCGTCCGTGAGTTGCCAGTGGCAAGAGGTGCCTGTTTTTACTTGCCCGGCGCGTGGATTGCCAGTCCCCGGTTGTCCCAAGACTGAATGACAAGCACGGGTGGTCCCTCGGTGAGGCAGGGCCTTTGATCGTGCATGCGCACCCATTTTGGGTGCAATTGCGTTGCCGCCCACGCGGCGGAGACGGTATACTGTTGTAGATAGCCAACGAGTCTGCACGAGGTATGTACGTGCGAGGCTTGATATTGTGTGTAAAGTAGCAACGAGCCTTATCGCTCGTAGGCACAGGAGTGCAGAAGGGGTCGCGAACGAATGGCCGTGGCGAGTCTAAAGGATTTGTTTGACGCGGGCGTGCATTTTGGGCATCCGACAAACCGGTGGAATCCCAAGATGAAGCCCTTTATCTACATGGCGAGAAGCAAGATCCACATCATCGATCTTGAAAAGAGCGCAAGCGGACTGCAAGAAGCCTGCGACTTTGCCCGCGACCTCGCGCTGAACAACCGGGAAGTCTTGTTTGTCGGCACCAAGAGACAGGCGCAGGAGATTGTGGAGCAAGAGGCTTCCCGTGTCGGGATGCCGTTCGTCAACCAGCGTTGGCTGGGAGGCATGCTGACAAACTATGCCACCATCAGCCAGCGTTTGGCCAAGATGAAGGAGATGGAGTCCGAGCAGGCGAATGACGCCTGGCAGAGCTACTCCAAGAAGGAAGTAGGCCGTCTCCAGGACCGCTTGGCGAAACTCCAGCGGTTCCTCAACGGCATCCGGGATATGCACCGGCTTCCTTCCGCCCTTTACGTTGTCGATACCGTCCGCGAGCATATTGCGGTCGCGGAGGCGCAGAAGCTGGGCATTCCCGTCATTGCGTTGCTCGACACGAACTGTGATCCCGATCAGGTGGAGTACTCAATTCCCGGCAATGACGACGCGATCAAGTCAATCCGCCTCATTACGCGACTCATAGCCGATGCCATTCGCAGCGGGCAGGAATTGCGCGCGGCCCAGGCCTCCGAGGCAGAGGCCGCTAGTGAGGTGGAGGCAGTGGCCGCCGATCCGGACGCGGAGCCGGCAGCCGAGTCTGAAGGAGATGAGGATAGAGACGCCACTGAAGAATAGTGTTGTTTCGTGAGGGAAATGGCAATTGGCGAGGCTCCGGGTTCATTCCCTCTTCTGGTGAAGAGGGCTGAGGTGAGGGCGAAACAACGGAGCAGAATCAAGCTGAATTGGGTATCAGGCCGCCGTCATTGGCAGAGCGCGGTCATGTAAAGGGAGTTAGGTTCCAACAAATGGCAACGGTGACAATCACGGACATCAAGTCGCTGCGCGAGGAAACCGGCGCAGGGATTATGGACTGCAAGCGGGCTTTGGAAGAAGCGAACGGCGACCACGCAGCCGCCAAGAAGCTGCTGGACGAGCAAGGACTGGCGAAAGCGGAGAAACGCGCGGACAGGGAAGCCTCCCAGGGCTTGGTGCACTCGTATATCCACGGTGACGGCCGTGTCGGCGTCTTGGTGGAAGTTAACTGCGAAACGGACTTTGTGGCGCGCACGGAAGAGTTCCAGCATCTCGTGCACGAGATTGCATTGCATATTGCCGGCATGGGCCCGGAATTCGTGAGCGAAGGGGATTTGCCGGAAGACTACGAGGGCAACCCGGAAGAGACCGTATTGCTGGCGCAGCCGTTCGTGCGTGATCCGTCGCTTACCGTTGACGATCTCGTCAAGCAATCCATTGCCAAGACCGGCGAGAATATCGTCGTGCGGCGCTTCTGCCGCTACGAACGCGGCCTGTAGAGCGTTCGAACAACGCGTGCCCTTTTCTGAATAGGCGTCGGCAACCCGGCTCTATACGAGCAAAGAGGATGTATGGCAAAGCTACGCTATAAGCGCGTGCTGCTCAAGATCGGCGGCGAGGCGCTTATGGGCAAAGGGAAGGGCGAGTATGGTATAGATCTGGCAATCGCTCGCGACATCGCCAAGCAGATCGCTTCCGCTCGCCGCCTCGGTGTGCAAATTGGTGTTGTCATCGGCGGGGGCAATATTTGGCGGGGCGAACTGGCAGCCGATCAGGGCATGGACCGCGCGACTGCGGACTACATGGGCATGTTGGCCACGGTCATAAACGCGCTGGCTCTCCAGGATGCCGTGGCGCGAGAAGGCTTGGACGCGCGTGTCCAGACGGCAATCGAGATGCGCGAAGTTGCCGAACCGTATATCCGCGCACGAGCCATCGACCATTTGGAACAAGACCGTGTCGTCATCTTCAGCGCGGGCACGGGCAATCCCTTTTTCACTACCGACACGGCGGGCGCCCTGCGCGCCATGGAGATAAACGCCGAAGTCCTGATAAAGGCCACCAAGGTCGACGGCGCGTATGAAAGCGATCCCATCGTCAATCCGGACGCCAGGAAGTTCGATTACCTCACATACCTTGACGCGCTGAACATGGGCCTTAAGGTGATGGATAGCACCGCGATCTCGCTCTGTATGGAGAACGACTTGCCCATCGCGGTATTCAAACTAGAGCATGCCGGAGCATTGGAGAGGTTGCTGCAAGGGGAACCAGTTGGGACCCTGATAGGAGAGAGGGACGATGCTGGAGCCGATTCTTGAGGACACGGAAATGACCATGGGACTGGCGACAGAGTCGCTACAGCGGGACATCGCCCGCATTCGCACCGGCAGAGCGTCCACTGCGCTTGTCGAGGAGATAGCCGTCGAATACTACGGCTCTGATTTGCCCCTCAATCAGGTGGCCACCATTCTCGTTCCTGAGCCGCGGCTCATCGTCATTCAGCCGTGGGATAAGCAGTCCATTCCGGCTATCGAGCGGGCGATACTTAAGTCGGAGCTCGGCATCACCCCCACGAATGATGGCACGGTAATTCGCATTGCCTTGCCGCAACCCACGGCGGAACGGCGGCAGGAGCTCGCCAAGATGGTGCGGCAGAGAGCCGAAGAGGCGCGTGTCGCCATCCGCAACGGCCGCCGGTCGGCTCAGGAGTCATTGCGCAAAGAGGAGAAGAGCAGCGGCGTCTCCAAGGACGATGTCCGCCGCGCTCAAGCCGAGTTGCAGAAGTTGACCGATGCCGAAATTGAGCGTGTCGATGCCGTGCTTGCCGAAAAAGAAGAAGAGATACTAACCATCTGACGATGGACCCAACACCGTCCAAATCACTGAAGGCCGCTCCCCACGAGGCGGAGGATCTTCCTCCGCTTCCTACAATCCCCGTGCACGTCGGCATTGTGATGGACGGCAACGGCCGTTGGGCGGCGCAACGCGGCCTGCCGCGCTTGGAAGGACATCGCGCTGGAGCGCGGTGCGTGCGTGAAGTTGCCGAGGCAGCGGTAGATTTCGGCGTCAAGGTTCTTACCCTCTTTGCCTTCTCAACGGAAAACTGGGCGCGCCCCGAGCAGGAAGTCAGCGGGCTCATGACCTTGCTGGAAGAGACGATAGAGCGCGAACAGGGCGCGATCGTTGAAAACCAGATCCAAATTCGCTCCATCGGACGCCGCGACGCCGTGCCGTCTACGTTGCAGGTCGCCATCGATCAGCTTGAGATCGCAACACGTGAGAATGACCGGCTTACGATAAACTTTGCCTTCAACTATGGTGGACGCAGCGAGATTGTCGATGCCGTGCGGGAAATCGTTGCAGCCGGAGTGCCAGCAGCCCGCATTTCGGAAGAGACAATTGCGCAGCATCTCTATACCCGTAATCTGCCCGATCCGGACTTGGTCATTCGAACGGCGGGAGAAATGCGGCTTTCCAATTTCCTGCTGTGGCAGGCCGCCTACGCCGAATACTATGCCGCGCAAGTGTTTTGGCCGGACTTTGGGCGCGAAGAGTTTTACGCCGCTCTAGCGAACTACAGCCGCCGCGAGCGCAAGTTTGGCGGCCTAGTCACCAGCCGGAATGGCAAAGCAAAGTAGTAAGCGCGGCGGGACAAGCCGCGCAGCGCAACGCACCGGCTGGCAGGATCTCTCGATCCGCGCGCTGTCGGCGGTTGTTTACGCCCCTCTCTTGCTGGCCTTGGCCTACTTCGGCAACCCCTGGCTGCTGCTAGGGATGCTTGTCCTGGGCGGGCTGGCGCTGTGGGAATACGTCAGTCTCGTCCGCCGCATGGGGCTCAGCGTACACCGGATTACGGCCGGCGCGCTCGCCCTCGGTTTCTTCCTGTGGCCCTATAGCTTGATCTGGGCGGGTTATGCCGAGCTGGTGATTCTGCCGCCGCTCTTCTTTACGGTGATCGTGCTGTGTTCACTATGGCTGCTGTTGCTGCCCCGGGCCGATAGTCAGGCCCAGGCGTTCACCGGCTGGGGCATGGCGGTGGCAGGCGCGATGTACGTGGGCTGGCTGCTGGGGCACACCGTCGCGCTGCGCGATTACATCTACGTACGCGGCGAACTGTGGCTGATCTTTGCCCTGGTTGTCACGTGGGCCTATGACACGGGGGCGTATGCCGTCGGCAGGAGCATCGGCAAGCGCCGCATTTTCCAGCACCTAAGCGCGGGCAAGACCCTGGAAGGCACACTCGGCGGCGCTTTTGTCGCGGTCACGGTTGCCGCTCTATACGCGCAATTCACACCATTCCCGCTCAGTCCAATTCTGGCAGGCCTCATCGGCCTGGCCACCGCGTTGGTAGCCCAACTTGGCGACCTGGTGGAGTCCCTCCTCAAGCGCGGGGCGGACGCGAAAGAGTCCGGCACGCTCATCCCCGGGCACGGCGGCGTCCTAGACCGCATAGACAGCCTGCTCTTCACCGGTCCCTTCATGTTCTACGTGGCCCTGATCTGGGCCAGCCTGCAATTGGGAGCGCAGTAGGGCCGCCCTACTCTCCGACCGCCATCTCCACCACCGGCCGGCCGTCTTCCTCCACCCATACGCCGCAGGGGCCGCCTCGTTCGCTCTTGCCGAGGTCGACCACGCTGCCATCCATGCGCAGTACCGGATGGTAGTATTTCGAGACCTTCTCCGCGCTGCCCATGATGTAGTGGCCGATCAGCGAACGGCGAAAACGGTCCGTAGTGCGATTAGGAAAACTGCCGTGGATGAGTTGGCCGTTGAAGAAGAGCACGTCGCCGGCATCCATGGACACCGGCACGGTGCCCACCTGTTCCGGTAACGGCACTGTGACGTCCGTAAAGCTCTGCGCGGTGTCCGCCTCCTCCGTGCACAACTCCGGCAGCGTGTGACTACCGGGTACCACCTGCAGGCAGCCGTTCGCCTCATCGCAGTCGTCGAGCGCCAGCCAGGCCGCCATGCACGTGCCGGGCTGCACTTGCAGATAGAACTGGTCCTGGTGCAGGGCTTGTCCGCGCGCGCCGGGCGGTTTGAAATAGATCATGGACTGCACCGCGAACGGGTCGTCGCCCAGGAGCGTCGCCAGTCCCTCGCGAAAGCGGGGATCCAGCATCCACTGCAGGCTGAGATCGTCCCAGCGGTGCATGTGGATCATGCGAGGAAACTGCTTGAGCGGGTCGGCAGACGGGTCGCCGTTGGGCGCTTCCACACCGGCGGAATCGCCCTTATACGTCCCTGACTGTCGCAAGTGCATGTAGTGATCGGTGAGCGATGCCACCTCCTCGGGCGGAAAAAGGCCGCGGGCAACGACGTACCCTTGCTGTTCGAACGTATCTCTGAACGTCTGATCGAACATCTTGCCGTTCCTTTCGTCTGCGGGAGTGTCCTGCGCTCTGCGCTCCAGTGCACAGCAAGGCGGCATTAGTGGGGCAATTCCTGCCGCATGTAGTTCCTGCCGAGCAGTCTCGCTTTTTCAGTCTGTATTCTACTCCTTCATCTTCAATTCGCCTACGTCTGCGCAAGCAGGCTGCCCAATTCCCAATACCACTGCATGCGGTAGGAAGAAGACGTACAATGGTGTGGAGAATCTGGAGCAGCGTGGGAGAGATGGTTCAATGGTGCGACAACCTGAGGCGTACCGCCTGGTATGGGGCGACCTGCATATTCATTCCTACTTTTCGTCATGTTACTGGGGCGAGGAGACGCTGCCCGACGGCTTTGACGGCTCGCCGGCAGACTGTTACCGCTATGCCCGCGACGTGGCGGGTATGGACTTTGGCGCGGTGACTGATCATACGTGGTCCGGCAACAGCCGGATGCTGGTGGAGGACGAGTGGGCGGAGATCCTGGACGCCAACCGCCAATTCCATGAGCCGGGCCGTTTCGTAGCGGTGCCGGCGTACGAATGGAATGCGCCCAAAGACCGGCAATGGGGCCACCGCAACACCATCTTCAATCATGACGAACCGCCCATCCTGCAGAGCGGCGCGGAGGTAACGGAACTCTCCCAACTCTGGCAACAGTTGGCAGCGTTGCCGTACGATTCTCTCAGCATTCCTCACCACCTCGCACGCGACGCTACGCCCTACGACTGGTCGCAGCATCACTCCCACTGGGAGCCGGTGGTGGAGATTACCTCGCTCTGGGGCAATTACGAGTATCAGGGCAACCCCCACGAATGCGATCCGAACTGGTCGCCGAGCGCCACCGGCAGCTTCTTGCAGGACGGCCTGGCGGAGGCTAACCGTGTCGGCGTCATCGGCGGCGGCGATAACCACACGGGCCACGCCGGCGGGCATTACTACCATTCAGACAACCCGAATGCGGCGAACTCCAAACGCCTGGCGCGCCTGAGCCAACTGCGTATGAACGCTCTGGGCACCGGGCTTGGTGGTCTCTACGTCAAGGAGTTTACCCGGGAGGGCTTATTCGAGGCGCTGCGCGCACGGCGCTGTATCGCCGCCTCCGGTCGCAAGATCGGGCTCTGGACGGAGACCAACGGCCTGCCCATGGGCGCGGAAGGCCCCGCCCTTGACGAATCTCCACGCACTGTTGCCTACAGCGTCTCCGGCAGTGAGCGCATCAAGTCGATTACGCTCGTGCGCAACGGCGTGGACGTAAAGCGCTTTTACGCCGATGACTACTACCACGAGGGCACCTTAGAGGACTCGGATTCGTTCGAAAGGCTGCAGAAGATCTCCCCCAGCGTCAGCAACGGCAACGGCGAGAATTGGGTCTACTACTACGTCCGCGCCGTGCAGGAGGACGGCCGCACGGCGTGGTCGAGCCCGGTGTGGTTTCCTATGCCTTCTTGAATGGCACTGCCCGCAACGCCTACCACTATTTGGCGCGGTGCCTACAACCATTCGCGTAGCGCCAATAGCCATTCGTGCGGCGCCAAAAACCGTTCGCACTGGGCAATTCGGCAAGCTCAGTACAGGCCTGCAGAAGTGCGTGCCACGTTCGGGTACGATTCGTAATACTGCACCAGGTCTTTATCGCTATCTCTTGCTCGGCGCCACGAAACAACTGCATGCCTGCACTCAATTGCATAGGTTGTTACCAAGAATCGCGCGGCGTAAAATGGTGGTGAGTCGTACCTTCATCAAAGACTCCTGCGTGCAGGCCCGAGCGAGCCGCTTCTGTGCAGGGACTGCAGTCTGGAACGAATTGGGATTGCTTCATGGCCGAAAAGACGCCACACGAACCGGAAACTGAGGATACGTCGGTATTTTCGCCGGTGCGCAGCCTGGTGATGCCGGCGTTGGAGCTTCCTGAACACTTCGCTTACGACACCAGATTGCAGATGGATGGCTTGGAGTTTCTGGCTCATCTGCCGGAAGCCAAGTTTCCGGTAGCGTTTCTCGATCCGCAGTACCGCGGCCTGCTGGACAAGATGTCCTACGGCAACGAAGGGCGCAGCAGGAATCGCGGACGTTCTTCGATGCGGCAGATGGACGACGAGAAGATAACGGCCTTCATTCGCGGCATCGACCGCGCCCTCATGCCGAGCGGACACTTGTTCCTGTGGATGGACAAGTTTCACCTCTGCACTGGTTTCTCCCACTGGCTTGCGGATACGAAGCTCGCGGTGGTCGACCTCGTTACATGGGATAAAGGCCGCATCGGCATGGGCTACCGCACGCGGCGCAAGAGCGAACACCTAGTCGTCTTACAAAAGACGCCGCGCCGCGCCAAGGGCGTCTGGAAGATGCATGACATTCCGGATGTGTGGGCTGAGACTGTGCCGCGAGATGCGGTGACCCACCGTAAACCCGTAGAGCTGCAAGGGGCGCTCATTGCGGCGGTCACCAACCCGGGCGACGTGGTGATCGATCCGGCGGCGGGGAGCTTCTCCGTGCTGGAAGCCTGCCGACAGCGCAATCGTGTCTTCCTGGGTTGCGACATTGAAGGGTAGGGAGAGAGGCAACGCGCACGGCCGCATCTGTGGTCCCGTGTACCGGCCAGGGCAGGAACGCACGTGCAAGTCTTGATTGGCATCATCGCCTTGCCTGGAATGACGCTCGTTATCGTTCCTGGCATCATACTCTGGCTCACTGCTTCAGATACTGCACTGGCAACGCCTCCGGGACCTGCGCAGCCGGCATTCTGGGGCAGTCTGTGCTTGGCTGGGGTCGGCTTGCTGCTCGTGCTCTGGACGGCTGGACTATTCAAGGCGATAGGCAGGGGCACGCCGGCGCCGTGGGATCCGCCGACGCAACTGGTAGTAGCCGGCCCGTATCGCTACATGCGCAATCCGATGATTACCGGTGTACTCCTCATTCTTGCGGGCGAGGCGGTGTTTTTTGGCTCATGGCCGTTGGTCGGTTGGCTCCTGATGTTCTTTCTTATCCACATGCTCTATCTCTTGAGGGTCGAGGAGCCGGGCCTTGAGCGCCGGTATGGAGAGGACTATCAAACATACAGGGCACACGTGCCCCGCTGGATTCCCAGACCGCGGCCGTGGGACGGTACATAGTAATGACGAAGATCAGTGCCATTAGGAGAGGCGAAAGACAATGAGCTCAGATCCGATTCGTGTCGGTATCATTGGCGCGGGGGCAAATACGCGCGGCAAACACATACCCGGCCTTCAGGCGCTCGAGGGCGTGGAGATCGTCAGCGTCTGCAACCGCAGCCCGGAGACCAGCGCGCGCGCCGCGGAGCAGTTTGGCATTGCCACGACGTACGACAACTGGAACGAGTTGGTCGACGCGCCGGATACCAACGCTATCGTCGTCGGCACGTGGCCCTACCTCCACTGCCAGGCCACGCTGGCGGCCTTGGCCGCGGGCAAGCACGTGTTGTGTGAGGCGCGCATGGCCATGAACGCCGACGAGGCGTGGGAAATGCAGGCAACGGCCCAGGCGAACCCGCATCTCGTGGTGCAGATTGTGCCGTCGCCCATGACGCTGCGGGTGGATGCGACGCTAAAGCGACTGCTGGCGGAAGGCTATCTGGGCGATCTGCTCGCTATCGAGGTGCGCGTGGGCGGCGACTTCCTGGATGCCGACGCCCCGCTGCACTGGCGCCAGGACTTCGATTTGAGCGGCTTGAACATCATGAGCATGGGCATTTGGTACGAGGCCGTCCTGCGCTGGGTTGGCGAGGCCACCCGCGTGCAGGCCATGGGCAAGATCTTTGCGCGCATACGCACGGATGAAACGGGAACATTGCGTGCCGTGCGCGTGCCGGAGCATGTGGACGTCGTGGCCGAGATGGCGTGCGGCGCGCAACTGCACATGCAAGTCTCCAGCGTTACCGGCCTGGCCGGCGCGCCGGAGGCCTTTCTCTTTGGCAGCGAGGGCACGATCCGCTATGCCGACAATACCCTTTACGGTGGCAATCGCGGTGACGCAGCGCTGGAGGAAATCCCCATCCCAGACCATGAAGCCGGCGGCTGGCGCGTGGAAGAGGAATTCGTCAACGCCATACGCGGCTTGGAGAAGATAACTCACACGCCGCCGGAGACCGGCGTGAAATACATGGAGTTCACGGAAGCGGTCACACGCAGTATGCAGACCGGACAGGCGATTGCCCTGCCGCTTTAAGGTAGGTAAGAGCTGCAGACTCTAGCGGGCCCGCTATCCGAGCAGATGTTGTAGCGCGGGGCTTGACCGTCACTCCGGCGGACGCCGGAGTCCACGGTACGCGATAGGGGACAGGATGGTATCCCGCTTTCGCGGGAAGGACGGACCCAGTGCTTTCCTCTACGTAGCGCGGGGCTTGACCGTCACTCCGGCGGATGCCGGAGTCCAGGGCACGCGAAAGGGGACAGGATGGTTTCCCGCTTTCGCGGGAAGGTCGGACCCGGTGTTTTCCTCTGCGTAGCGCGGGGGCTTGTCCCCCGCCTCTTGACGCTTACAGGGCTTTAATCTAGAAGAGAAGATGGATTCCCGCGCAAGCGGGAATTGTAAATGTCAGGTAATTCGTTGACTGTTTTGGTGAAAGTAATCGGTGGCTTTCGCGTGGCTCTTGACTACATATCATGTCATTCCGAACGGAGCGTAGCGGAGTGTCGCTAAGAGCGCGGAATCTAGTGTTGAGCCCATTAGGCTGCGTAAAGCATGGCCCTAGATTTCTCGCTGCGCTCGAAATGACATGAACTGTCCCCACTGTCCGATGAAAGGGAGATTTTGTCAACGAATTACTCGACATCTACAGGAATGACGAACGAAAGACCCTCTCTTTGTAGGGCGGGGGCTTGTCCCCCGCTCCTTGCATCAAGGTGGATGATATGCGACGCATTGCCGTCCATTCATCCTTCGACCCTTCGACAAGCTCAGGGCGGGCAGGCTCAGGACGAACGGACTGGTTGCGTCTCGCACTTCACGGCAGAGTATCCGGCGGCAGCTTGCCTCAGCCATTGGCTGAGGGGCGAGACCGTTCATAATATCCCGTGGCGCTCGAAGACGGTCCGCATCTTCTCGCCCGCGGCAAGTTCCGCGCGCACGGTGTTTTCGCCGCGCACTTTCTCCTCAGCGGGCTCCAGAACCGCCTCAATGTGCTGGTGGGGGATTACCACCACGCCGTCGTACTCGGCCAGGATGTAGTCACCGGGGTGCATCAGCACGCCGCCGCACGTGATCGGCACGTTGTGGGCAATGGCTTCGGCGCGTCCGGCCGCGTCGGCGGCGCAGAACGCCGTGGCAAAGACCGGGTAGGGCTTCGCGATGATCATGCCGCTATCGCGCACGGGGCCGTCGATGATCGCGCCGGTGGCGCCCCGGGCCTGGGCACACGTGGAAAAGAGTTCACCGAAGAGGGCGCACGGCGGCGCATCGCCCAGGGCGCCCACGTACACCTCGCCCGGCAGCAGGCTGTCCATGGCCTCGATCTCCATGTAGTGGTACTCCTCCTGCGAGGGAACACGCTCCGCCGGACGGAAATGTATCGGGTGGGCGCGCCCCACAATCCGCGCTTCTGGATAGAGCGGCCGCAACCGCGGCGCCATCACCTGGTGCCGTAGGCCAAGCGCATCCAGCGCATCGGAAACCACGGCCACATAGACATGCTGTAGGCGGTCGAGATAGGGATCATTAGGGGAATTGGTAGGCATACGCTTTGCTCCCTGGAGTTCTCAGTAGGTAAAGAGTCCTCTACCTATCATAGCCTGCTCGTCCCTAAAGCTTCGCGACGCTCTGCTTAGGCTTTGACGAAGGATCAAACAGCCAACGGAATAAGCAATTTCGCGAACTCTACAGGGACAAAGTCTCTGCTCTCCGCGCGGCTTCTCGCGCCATGAGCACCGCGCGGGTGGAGTCGATGGCATCCTGGGCTGTCGCGATGATGGGCGATTGGCCCCGGATGCGGCGCACGAGGTCTTGTCCGCTGGAGTCGGGGCGATTGCGGCCGAACTGCACGTGCGTGCGCGGCTCGTCGTGGCGCCAGTAGAGCAAATCGCTGAAGTGCAGGCTGCGCACTTCCGCGGCGCCCTCCGTGCCTGTGAGGAAGAAGCGGCAGTCCCAGGGCGTGTTGCGAGGCGTCAGCCAGTCCGCCTCGATGGTGGCGACGATGCCGGAGTCCATGGCAAACATGGCGTGTGCCACGTCATTGAAGCCCGGATACTCGTGCCAGCGGCGCTGCATGTGATGGGCGGTCACCGACTGCACCGCAGCGCCGGAATACCACCGCGCCAGGTCAATGTCGTGGATCATGAGATCGACGATGGGGCCGCCTTCCTTGCTCTCTTCCAGCATCCAGGGCTCGCGCTCTGCCAGGGCAAATTCATGAGGCCGCGTGGCGACGCAGCCGGCGATCTCGCCGAGGTAACCGGAATCCACCAATTCCTTGAGACGCACAAAGGGCGGGGCGAAACGCTCGGTCACCATCATTTGTAATTCGGACGTGCTGGACTCTAGGGCCTGCTCGACCCGCGCCAGGTCTTCCAATTCGATGACCATGGGCTTGTCGACAAGGACGTGCACGTTGCGCGCAATGCAAGACAGAATAGCGCCGGCTTTCTCGTGGTGCGCGTTGCAGATGGTGGCGAGGTCGGGCCGCAGCGTACCGAGCATCTCGTCATGGTTGGCATAGATAGGCACGTCGTACTGCTGGGAGACTTCAGCGCGGCGTTCCGGATCGCTTTCGGCTATGCCGACGAGTTCGGTGTCGCCGGCGGCGAGGATCTCCTGAATCGAGCCGGGTCCGTGAATGTGAATACCAATGGCGGCAAAGCGTAGACTCATGTCATTTCTCCATGTAGAGTTGAATTCGACTTTCAGCCAACCTAGGAGCGGGGGACAAGCCCCCGCGCTACACAGATGAGGGCCACTCCTGCCGTCATTCCCGCGGAAGCGGGAATCCATCTTGTATTCTCCGCCAGGCGCGCCCTGGACTCCGGCTTGCGCCGGAGTGACGGTCAAGCCCCCGCGCTCCTTCCATGTTCGAATGTCAGGGCGATACATCCATCGAAGAGCGGGGGGCAAGCCTCGGCGCTACACCGATGAAGACCACTCCTGCCGTCATTCCCGCGGAAGCGGGAATCCATCTTGTATTCTCCGCCATGCAAACCCTGGACTCCGGCCTGCGCCGGAGTGACGGACAAGCCCCCGCGCTCCTTTCCGGTAGCGCAGGTTTGTAACCTGCGTCCGTAGCCGCCTCCGGCCGCGTCCACAGTCTCCCCGTGCACGCTACCGCACCGCAGGCTGCCGCGGCTTGACCGCGCGTCCCTCCGCAATCGATTCGTAGGCTGCTTCTACGAGATACAGCGTGCGCAAGTTGTCCGCGCCGCTGTTCATCGGCTCGCGATCCTCTTGGATCGCGGCAAAGAGCTCGGCCATGGGGCCCACCATAGCATCAGGAATCCACTTGCCCTGCAAGTCCGGGGTGACCCAGTCGTCACCATACCGCTGGCTGCGATACGACAGCTTATCCTCGCGGCCATAGGGAAAGTTGTAGAAGACGCCAAGATCGCCCTTGGCCACACCTTCCGTACCCTCAAAGCGGTAGGTTGCGTGGGTATCGTCGTCCCAGATGCCGGCGTGATTGAGCAGCAGGCCGCGGGCGCCGCCGGGCCAGGCCAGCGTGATGATGGCCGAGGTCTCGCCCTTGATACGCGCATCGCCGGCGTGAAAACCGTCGGCAAAGAGCCACTCCGGCTCGCCCAGAATGAAGCGCACGATGTCCAGAAAGTGGATTGCGTCCTCGACGATCAGGACGCGGGGCCGGCCCCACAGCCACGGCCACAACTCCCAGCGCAGCGGCCCGACCCGATCGATCTGTACGTAGGTCAAGTCGCCCAGGTCGCCGCGCTGCTTGAGGGCATAGACCGACCGGAAGGCCTGGTCCCAACGCCCATTCTGGTTTACGGCCAGGCGCACGCCGGCACTGGCAGCGTCTCGCACCATGGCTTCCGCTTTGGCCACGTCATACGTGAGTGGCTTCTGGCAGAGCACGTGTTTGCCGGCGGCGATGGCTGCGTCCACCAGCGGCGGATGGGTGATGGTGGGCGTGGCGATATCCACAACGTCCACTCTCGGCGAGTCTAAGAGCGCTTCCAGCGACGGAAACGCCGCAGTCTCGAAGTCCGCCGCCAAGGCCTCTGCTTTGGGCGCATCCTCATCAAAGATCCCCGCCACGCTAAAGCCTGCGCTCCGATAGGCGGGCAGGTGCCCCGCCTGGGCAATGCTGCCCGCCCCAATCACACCAATGCCGTAATCGCGCTTTGGTGGGAGATGTGGCAGGTAGTCAAGCGGCTCAGGTGCTGAGGTCATGATGCTGTCCTTCACTAGCCATCATGGCAGGGGCGTCACACTATGTATGTAGCCGCCGTCTACGCAGAGAATCTGTCCGGTAATATAGTCGGCTTGGGGAGAGGCGAGGAACACGACGGCGGCGGCAATGTCCTGTGCCGTGCCCATGCGGGTGCGGGGAGAGCGCCGAATCCACGCCTCCTTGCCCTGCGGCGAGGCCGGCCATCCTGGGGTTGACACCGCACCCGCGGCAATGCAATTGAACGTAATCCCCTGGGGACCAAACTCTACCGCCAGCGCTTGCGTCAACGTGTTGAGCGCGCCTTTCGCTACAGTATATGCGGTCGTGCGGCGTTGGAATACGAGACTGTGCGAGGAGCTAATGTTGACGATACGGCCTCCCGTCTGCTGCAGCCGGCCTCCCGTCTGCGGCGCGAGCATGATCTTCAAAGCTGCCTGCGTGCAGTGTACGACGCCATCCAGATTCACCGCAAAGACTCGTTGCCAGGCGTCAAGCGGATAATCGGCAAAAGTACCCTGGTGACCAATGCCGATGGCGGCGTTGTTGACGAGAATATCCAATCTACCAAGTTGAGTTTGCAACGCATTGAACATCTGCGCAACCGCCTCCGGGTCGCTCACGTCGGCGTGGAGCGGCAACGCTCTGCGTCCCGACTGCGCAATTGCTTCTTTTGTAGTCTCGGCGCCCTTCCTATCGGTGTGGTAATTGATGCCCACGTCCGCCCCGGCGGCAGCGAGCGCGATGGCGATCGCCTGGCCGATCCCTTTGGATGCGCCGGTCACCAAGGCGACGGATCCATCCAGCACCATTGTGCTCCTGCTCTCTTTTCGCGCGTAGCCACTGGGAGTGAGTTACTAGTTCTCAGGTGATCACCGCTAATGGTTCGTCCTTTCGGCAGGCTCAGGACAGGCAAGTTCACCACGAACGGGAAGAATCAGCATTTCTTGAACCAAAATACCTCGTACGAGAATGTCTCTATAGAGCCGGTATCCGTTCATCCTGAGGGCTGCGGGAAGACTCTGTCGAAGGATGAATGGATACGCTTTCCACACACCCTTAAAGGATATTCGGCATCTGTCATGGTCAGACGCAGGTTACAAACCTGCGCTACCGGAGAAGATCGTGTCCGGTTAACCATCCGAGCAACGTCAATTCATAATGCGCTAAAGGTGTCTGAGTCATTGTGCCGCGCGGGACCGGCCTAAGTACGTTCAATCTGCTCACAGCCAGTGGGCAAACGGCCATAGGGTGGCCGAGCGCGTGAAGTAAGCGTCGAGCAGCGCTTCGGTTTCCTCAATCGGATCATGGCCGTAGCGCCGCAGGAATTCGGCTTCGATCTGCTCTTCCAGCGCGGTTGGTTCAGTGAGCGGCAAGTCGACCCACGTGTTGCCGCGGTCGGCACTCTCCCGCACCGCCAGGCAGAGCTCGTAGTCGCGCACGCCTTCCGTAACGCCGTACTGGGGTTGCCCGCCTGCCGTGATGGCTTGGTGGAAGCTCGTGAGGATGTCGGCTTTCGCCGCGTCATCCTGCGTTCCGATGCCGTAATGGGCGTATGGATTTTGCCACACCACCGGCGGATCGGTGGCGACAGAGAGCGACTCAAGCACTCTTGCGCCGTCTTGCTCGGTATAGTGCTCCTGAATTGGATACGTAGGGGACCGGTCTGCCAGGTATTGCACGAACACGTCGCGGCTAAGGTTGCCCTTCGTCCCTTCAATCTCCCAACCGATGGGGAAAGTGATGTGGCTCGAAGGGAAGACGCGCGGGGGCTTTTCATACAGGCACGCCACGCCGTTGGCGAATTCGATGACGCCGGAGTCCCATTTGAGCGACGATTCCGGCTCGCCGCCGTAGGCGGTGTATGGCTCGGTCGGTACCTCACCGCAATAGCCCAGCACCCGCGCGGCCGGCGCACCGATCAAGGCGCGAATGCCGCTGAAACCGTGGTATTGCCCCGTCTGGTACCAGAGCCGGGCGTGGGTGACCTCGCCAAGCAGTCCGGCGTCGATGATCCGGCGCTTGAGCCGCTCTCTGGGCCAGAGCCACACCTGTTCGGCCACCTCCCAGAGCACGCCGTTTTGCCGGCATGTCTCCGCGATGGCGGCGGCGTGACGGCGTGTCAGCGCAACCGGTATCTCCGTGATGATATGGCAACCGTGGCGGGCAGCGGTGAGCGCCATGACGATGTGGGAGTCTTTCGGTGTCAGGCTGAGCACCACATCCGGCTGCTCGTGCGCAAAGAGCGCGCGCACGTCGGCGTATTGTCCCGGCACGTCGTAGCGCGCGCCCACCTCCGCCAGCACGTCAGGGCTGCGGTCGCAGATAGCGGAGAGTTCATAGTGATCGGTAAGCCGTGCGATCGTCTCCAGGAAATGCCGCGCGCGCGAGCCGGGGTCGGCGCCAACGCCCAGCACGGCAATGCGAAGTTTGGTCGCGCTCTCCCGTTTTGCACGCATTCTTATGCGCCGCCCGTCTCTGCTAGGAAAGCCGCATAGTGCTCCAGCGGCTGCGAGAGGTCGTCGTCAAGCTCCGTGACCACCAGCCGCGCCCGCGCCGTGCGCATGATCCCCGGCCCCAATGTGCCGCCAAAGAGCGACAAGTAGAGCGGATTGTGCTTGTGGAAGCGGTCCCGGGCATCGGGGCTATCGTAGCCGCTGGATACGGCGAAGCAGTCCTCGGGGCGCGACATGAGCACCGCCGCCACGCGCTGTTGACGGTCGGCTTGGAAGCACACCGGTGCCTTGTACCGCCGCACCGGCGAGAAGCGAGCGATGTCCCGCCAGCGGCCGTCCACGCTCACGCCGACGGCGTCTTCATCTCTTGGATAGACCAACACGCCGCCGCGAAAGATCGGGTTGACCACCACGGAGGCAAGTTCCGGCTCGTCGGCAAAGCGGCCCGGTTCGTCTTCCAGCTCGAACTTATCCCGCGCCAGGTAGACGTGCGGCACGTGGACCGGATCAAAGTAGCACGCCAGCAAGGCCTCGAAGTCGTGCGCGCTCGCATTCGGCGTGACGGTGACGGTCATGTCTATCGTCGCGGGCTCGGCAATTTCGTAGCGGATAGCCACTGCCGGATGCGCGGGGTCTTGCAGTTCCCACCGCAAGGTCACGCTGTTCTCATCGGCCTCAACGTCGCGCTCGCCTTGGCGGGGATTGCCAAGATCGCTGTCCATGCCCGTTGACCCACCCCCTGGGCGGTGCATAAAGCGGTAAAGATTGAGTATGGCGTAGAGCGGATGCACAAACTCGATGCCGGTGGCCTTGTGCACGAGGTGGGTGAGTCCGTGATGGGGAAACTCATTGCCGGGACGCAACGTGCCCCGTATCTCCGCCGTCTCGAAAGCATAGACCTTTTCTTCGGATTGGTAGTCCAGGGTGGCCATCAGCTTGGATTTCCTTTCGCGGTAAGAGGTGCTTGAAGGTGCGCTTCTCACAGCACTGGGTGCACTTACACTAGCACACTCTAATGGCGAGACCCTATGGGATCCCGCAGGTTTCCCGAAGGGACGGGAACGGGGCACCCAGCAGCGCGCGCGGTTGGGTCTCATGTCCCTCCAAGGGGAGTACTTTCCGGCTCATTCTGCGCGCGTCACATGCCAATCTGAGGCTACGAGAACGAAACCCGTAGCCTCAGATAGTCGCCCCTCAACCCTGCGGTCAGGGATGAGCCAAGTATGCAAATCCCGTGCTTGCGGGCTAAGACATTGCGGCGTCGAAGATTGCGTTAGTCTCCGCCGCCATATTCTGCAGGCCTTCCTCCACGCTGACAGCGCCAGAGAAGATTTGCGGATTCCATGCTCCCATGGGACCCAGCATCTCGCCCCAGGAGACGACGTCGTGGGTCGGCAAGTTGGTCGTCCACTGGAACATCTCAAACGCGGCGATGCGGTTGGCAGGCCCGTCGGTGACCTCCGGATCGTAGTAGAGTTGTGCCGAGTCATCGCGGGCCGGTCGCAGCACGTCCGCCCGCGCCAGGATGTCTTGAGAGTCCTTCGTCATCATGTTGGCGAAGACACCCCACGCCTGGTCGGGGGACTTGGAGTTGGTATTCATGCACCAGCCGACGATATTAGTGGTGCCACCCGGATTGCCCGTGTTGGGCGAAGACGCGACGTAACCGTAGTCCCAGGTGAAGCCGGAGCCCGGCCAGGCTTCGTTGAGGAACTTCACGTTGTTCGAAGCGGCCGTCCAGAGTGTCACCTGGCCGCTGCCGAAGAGCGCAAAGCGGCCGCCGCGGCCCGCCATGCCTTGACTTAAGTCCGCAATCTGCTCCCGCGACGGGGATACGCGGTGCTTGAGCGCCAGGTCTACACAGAAGTGCCACGCCTCGATCGATTCCGGACTATCGATGACGCAGCGCAAGTCGTCGTCCAGAAAGTCACCGCCGTTGGCACGCACGTAATTCAACCAGCCCTGCTCGAGGGCGTCGGGCGCGAACGCGCCATACCGCGTGACATTGTCACCCTCGCGCTCCGTTAGCTTGATGGCGTACTCCTGCAGCAGGTCCCAATTCCAGTCCGTGCCCAGTTCGGACGGTATGGCAAAGCCGCCCTCGTTGACGGCGTCCTCGTTGAAGAGCGTGATGATGCTCGTCATCATCCCCGGCACGCCGAACATCCTCTCGCCCTTGTATGTGTAGAAGTCGATGCCGGTCTTCCAGGCGTTGGCGGCAAAGTCCTGCGCAATGGGATCAGCCTTGAACTGCGCGGTGATGTCGGCGGGAATCTCCTTGTTGGACCACGCGAAATAGTTCACGCTGTTCATCAAGTAGATGTCCGGGCCCGTGCCACCGACAAAGGCAGCCTGCAAATTGTCCCAATAGCCGGAGACTGCTTCGGCGGACACGCTGACATTGGGATTGGCTTCAGTGTAATTCGCGCCCATTTGCTCGACGGACGCCACCGGGTCCGGCCACCAGACCCAGACTTTGATCTCGGCGGCCTCGGCTTGGGGCTGCTCTGCGGGTTTCTCTGCTTCCGCCTCAGCCGGCGCGTCCTCGGCCGGCATGGCCGTGCCGGCCTGTCCGCACGCGACGAGCAACATTGCCGTTAGGGCGGTGCCGCCGCCTGCCAGGAGCTGGCGGCGTGACGGTTGTAGTCGAACGGAACGATCATTTGTATCCACGATACAGCACTCTCCTCTCTTTGAAAGAGTCATCTCTGCATGGGGGTCATTGCACGTTCGCGACACCACGGTACCGCACCGGATGCCTACACCGTGTACGAGATCTCCTTTCCCAAAGTGTTGCCAAACCACGACACTGTGGTAATGATATTGCGCAGAAATGAGATTGTCAACCAGTTGTGGCTGAAGGAAGAGTATCCGCAGAATGGGGCGCGGCCAGTGACTCACTGTTCACCAAGGAGTCGACGTTGGGGTTCTGACGACCAATAGCAGAGAGCGCCAACCCAGTGCTGGAATTAGTGCAAACGAGAGTTCGGTGGAGGCATCACTTGCCTCCATCGCTTGCGGTCTATGGCGGAGCAGTAAGGCAGTCTCTGCGGAGCCCGCGGTTAGGTGCGCGGCCAGCGCCCCGTGAGCGGCGGCATATCGGGGAAGGGGGCGTGGGGCGCGGTCTGATACCAATAGGCAACCGAGGCGATGTCGTCGGTGAGCGGCTCGAATTTCTTGTTCAGCCACCAGCCCAGGGCTTGCACCGTAACTTTCAGGTCCTGCTTGAACCGAATGGGGTCTAGAATGTGCCAGCGGTACATGCCGTGGAGCGGCACTTCCACCGGGTCTTGCTTGTACAAAGGATAGCCGAGGAAGGGCGTAGAGTACGTCCGGTCGCCGAAGTTCCAGGCTCCGCCGAAGTAGTCCTCTGTGCCCGTGCCGCAGATCGTGGGGTGGTCGGTGTCGCCGTCCATGTAGAACTTCACCTCGCCCTCGCCCCACCAGCCGTTGGAAAATTGCGACCAGGCGATAAACGTGCCGACGTACTGGCCCTGGCCCGATACGCCGTCGAGGAGCACGTGCTCGGGGTACTCGCGGGTGGTCATGGATCGCCGCCACTGGGCGTGGAAATAGGCGGCATTTTCCGGCACCGGGGCCAAGGCGTACGTAATCTGATAGTAAAAGCCCGGAATCTCTTCCCAGTAGTCGTTCTCAATCGTGATGCGCGCGCTGCGGCGGAAGGGCATCGGCCAGTAGGAATTGAAGCCGCCCGTGGGGTTCACGGCAATGGGTAGAGAGTTCACGTCGTAGCGCAGGGCGTGGCCGTTGCAGAAGAAGTCGCCCAGCGGCACCTCGACGGAAGGCGTGACTTCACCGTCCCAGTAGCAGCGCAAGACCGTGCTGCGGTACGCCTGGGGACGCACGGTGAGCCAGATGTGTTGAATGGTTCCCGGCCCCTCAATTTCCGCGAGGGTGGTGGTGGATTGCGGGGGTAGCTCGATCTTGGGCCGTACCTTCCAACCGGGACCCAGCAGCGAGGCGCCGCTGTTTGCATCGGGGATAGCTTTGGCGCCGCCGCCCCGTTCCCCATTGGGATTCTCCGCCGAAATCGAGCGCGTCTCGGCATCCGAGAGCAACGCGATGTTGTGCAGGCCCGTTTGCAGTCCATCGAACATAGTTATTCGTCCCTTGTAAGCTGGTGGTCTATTGCGCTAATGAGTTCACCAAGACTTTAGCATGTTGAGGTATGAGATTGTCCGTCAAAAGCGCACGTGTGGCAGAAAGCGCTCTGTACGTTGGTAGACTCCCGCCTTCGCTGGAGTGACGAACAACGGTTTTCCTGAAACGAGCGCCCGATCCGTCATTCCCGCGAAAGCAGGAATCCATCTTCTCTGGATTGCGGAACGACAATTGCAAACCGCCTCTGCAATTCCTGTGTCCAGGAGCGGGGGACAAGCCCCCGCGCTACATAAGATGGGGGCCACGTAGTTCGCGTTTTTGGCCACGATACTGCCGCAAACTCGCTACGTATCGGGAGTCCACCATCCAAGCCAAGATGGACTCCCGCTTTCGCGGGAGTGACGACAGGAACGCCGCAGGATAACTATTGTCCGTATCTTGGCTGTTCAGGTTGCAGAGGTGGTTTGTCCGCGGCCAGACTCATTGGCACGGTTGCCGAGGCAATCATCCATCCGCCAGAGCATGTAGCAAAGCGAGTGCTGTGTCTTCCATGGCTTGCGCCGTGCCGGGGCCGCCAATGGCCGAACGGGACGGCCAGGTCTCATAAGCGCCCAGCGCGAGTTGCTCATCGGTAGCAACGTAGCCAAGGTAGTCGTTGGCAAGACTCATGACGAACTGCGGCGCGAAAGGCGAGCCGGCTTTTACGGCCAGGCCGATTTCTACAAAGATCTCGCCGGGCAAGGCGGCAAAGCCGGCCGGGCCGACCCGCAGCGCCTGTATCGTCGAGGTGAGAATTGGCGGCATGGTGTGCAGCGCCTTGACTTCACGGGCGTAGGCGGGCGCCCAGCCCGGGTAGATCGGCTGGCCGGTAACGGCAGAAAACGGGCCCTCGGCATACTCATAGCTGCCGCTCAGCACTTTGTCCGCAATCGCCACGTCATAATCGGTAGTTTGCTTGCGTGCAAACGCAAACTCGCCAACCGTCGCGCCAAGTGCCACCTCGTCATGCACTTCCATGAGCTGGATTTCCGTGAGGGCATGTCCCGCCAGCACGTTTGCCATACGTGCCGCCTGCGCGTGACCCCGGTTTTGCCAGGCTTTGAACACGTTTGTGTTATTGATGTTGCCGGATGCGCCGTTGAAGAGCAGTCCGACCGTTTGCGGCCCGAGTAGGCGTTGGATGGCTCGGAAGAAGTGACCAAAGTAGTCGGCAGATATTTCCGCGCCGGTATCGGTGCCCACATAATGCAGGGCGTAGTTACCCAGCACGGCCAGTGGATCGCCCGCAGTGCTCTCCACGTAGCAGAGCGTGAACTCCGGATCAGTCGTGCCGGCGGGCTGCAAGACATCCGGATTGCCCACGCCGGGATTGAAGTGCACCTGCCCGTTGCGCATGTGATAGCGGCGATTGAAGACGATGCGCGGCTCCGGCACGCTGGCAAAGCCGATGCGGGCCGGCTGCAGACGCTGGACGGCGATTTCGACGCTGTCGGCAATCTTGCGCGTGGCCCAAGCCGTGTAGTCGGTCTGCTCCTCCATGAAGCCAACGGACACCGTGGCTGGCGCTGAGTGCGTATGCGTGGAGGCAATGAGCACATGGTCCGGTGGTATGCCAGTACGCTCCGCAATGCGTTCTTTTGCCGCATCCATCATGCTGCGCGGCATCATGGTGAGGTCGCAGAGCACAAACGCGATCCGCCGCGTGCCGTCGTCGAGAACCAGCGCTATTGCCAGGAGTTCGTCGTGGACGGTATCCGCAAGCGTCACGTCGCGGAACGCCCCGCGCATGGGTATGCCCAGCCAGGGCGTAATGTTCGACGTTGCCGCGCCCGCGCGCAGTTGCTCAGCCATGTCGTTCTTCCTTCGTTCTTGACACAATCACGTGGCGACAAGCGTTCCAGGGTAATGGAAACCGGAGGCGGCGGCGGAACCAAGTACACGGCTGCTTTCTGTCACAGCCGTCTCGTACAGCCAGGAGTAGGATACCATGTATGCCTGAATGTCCGGACGGGGAGTTGAAGGGACCCGGCGCCGGTTGCACCCCGAATAGCAGCAGGTCTGCAGGTTTGGTAATCTGGAATAAAGGGAGCCGCACAGCGGCAACCGCTCAACTCATGTGAGAACCAACTTGAGATGCGTTGACAGGCATAGTCTGTGTGACATGCTGAAGGGCCAAGCCCAGGGTGTACCGGAAAGGATGAGTGAGGCGAATGGCAACTTCCTACCATGATGTAGTCGTCATAGGCGCCGGGCCGGCGGGATTGTGCGCCGGGCTGTATACGGCGCGGGCGCGGCTGGACACCGTCATCCTGGAAAAGATGGCCCCTGGCGGGCAACTCATCAATACGTCTTTGATCGAGGACTACCCCGGATTCGAGTCCATCGACGCCGCTGATCTTATCCAAAAGATGGTCTCCCACACCCAGGCATTTGGCGCGCAGATTCTTACGGCGGAAGTAACGGAAGTGTCCTCGGACGGCTGGCAGAAGGTGGTGCGCACGGCAGACGGCGACGAGTACCGCGCCGGGGCCGTGATCATCTCGTCAGGCGGTTCGCCGACCCCGCTGAACATTCCCGGCGAGTTTGAATATGCGGGTCGGGGTGTGTCATATTGCGCCGTTTGCGACGGCGCCTTCTTCCGCGACCGCGTGATTACGGTGGTTGGCGGGGGCGACTCGGCGGTGGAAGAGGGTCTCTTTCTCACCCGCTTCGCCAGCAAGCTCTATCTCGTGCATCGGCGGGATAAGCTGCGCGCCCAGCAGATCATCCAAGAACGCTTCATGGCTGCGCCGAATACTGAGATCATCTGGGATACGGTGGCGGACGAGATCGTCGGCGATGACGGCGCGGTCACCGGCATGCGCCTGCGCAATGTGAAGACCGGGGAAGAGTGGGTGCATGAAACCGATGGCGTGTTCATTTTCATCGGCTTCGATCCCAACACCGACTTCATCAAGGAAGCGGTGGAGCGCGACGAAAACGGCTACCTCATTGCCGGGTTGCACATGGAGACCGGCGTGCCCGGGCTCTTCATCGCCGGTGACGTGCGCACGCAGTTGACCAAGCAAATTACTACGGCGGTAGGCGACGCGACGACGGCGGCGGTAGCGGCGACGCACTATCTGGAAGACCTCTACGCCACCGTGCCGCGACCGGAGACGGCCGCCACGGAGGTCACTGCCTGACCCCCCGTGCAGGGGCGCATTCAAAAGAGTGTGGACCAGCGCCATGCGTGCGCTACGCGGTTCGTTGCCGCAATCACCGCGACTTTGGGCAATGTGACCCCGGCGCGGGGAGCGGTCTATAATAGTACGCGTCGCTTGCGGGCACAGCAACGTGAAACGGAGAGACTGAGCGCCAAATGGAGGCTGGCTGGCCTCGACGCTACGAGTAAGCCAGTCCTGAGAAGCAACAAAAAGGGCCGTGGCGGCTTCCAGCCAGGGGGCACCGACGGTCTTGGCGCCGGACTATTCGGCATAGTGTTAGACAACAGCGAATTGAAGACAGCACATTTAGCCTGATGACCCAGCGCATTCAAGGAGATATGTATGCTCATACCGTATGTCATTGAGACGACAAACCGCGGCGAACGCGGCATGGATATTTTTTCCCGGCTCCTGCGGGATAGGATAATTTTCTTAGGTACACCGGTTGATGACAACGTAGCCAACAGCATCATTGCGCAGATGCTCTTGCTTTCGAGCGAGGACAGCGACGCAGACATCGGACTGTACATAAATTCCCCCGGCGGCAGCGTGCATTCGGGCCTGGCGATTTACGACGCCATGCAGTACATCAAGAACGACGTGGCCACCTATTGTATGGGCCTTTCGGCTAGCATTGCGGCTCTTTTGCTCGCCGGCGGCACGTCGGGCAAGCGGTACTCGCTGCCCAATTCGCGCATGCTGATCCACCAGCCGTGGACACAGGCGTCGCGTCCCCTACAAGCCACCGACCTGGAGATCGAGGCGCGTGAAATCCTGCGCACCCGCAACCAGGTGAACTCGATCATTGCCCAGCACACCGGGCAGGATCTCGACAAAATCGAGCGCGATAGCGAGCGCGACTTTTGGATGGACGCCGAAGAGGCGAAGGAATACGGGCTCATCGATGACGTTCTGCCGTCCGCGGTCAGGACGCCGGAAACCGACGGGGTAGCGAGCAGGACGGGGTAGCGAGCAGATAGAGGGAAGTGCCAAGCGCGTGAACACGAAGGAGACCACCATTGCCAAGTCGTCGTGATTCTCGAGGCCAGTACCGCTGCTCGTTCTGCAATAAGGCGCAAGAGGAAGTGCGCCGGCTCATATCGGGGCAGAACGGCGTCTACATTTGCGATGAGTGCGTTGACCTCTGTCGAGAGCTCATCCACGAAGAACAGGCCTCATCCAACCAGCGGAAAGGGAGCGCCGGCCCCGCTCGACTCCTCAGCCCCAAGGAAATTCACGAGTTCCTCAATCAATACGTGGTGGGCCAAGAGCACGCCAAGAAGGTGCTGGCGGTTGCGGTCTACAACCATTACAAACGTGTGGCGAGCGGCGAAGACGGCGACAACGTCGAATTGGGCAAGAGCAATGTGCTCCTAATCGGGCCGACCGGCTGCGGCAAGACCCTGCTGGCGCGCACGCTCGCGCGCATTCTCGGCGTGCCGTTCTGCATTGCCGATGCCACGTCTCTGACCGAGGCCGGCTACGTCGGCGAGGACGTGGAGAATATCCTGCTGCGCCTTATACAGGCCGCCGACTACGACACGGCTGCCGCGGAACGTGGAATCGTCTTTATCGACGAGATCGATAAAATCGCGCGCAAAGCGGACAATCCGTCGATCACGCGCGACGTTTCCGGCGAGGGCGTGCAGCAAGCCCTGCTCAAGATCATCGAGGGCACGGTAGCCAACGTACCGCCGCAGGGCGGACGCAAGCATCCGCACCAGGAGTTCATCCAGATCGATACCACGGATATACTCTTTGTCTGCGGCGGCGCGTTCGAGGGATTGAATGAAGTCATCGCGAAGCGCGTCGGCAGCAACCGCCGTGTCGGATTCGGCGCCATGAACGACGCGGAGCGGGCGGAAGAAGAGAAGAATCTTTTGCGCCAGATCTCGCCGGACGACTTGCTCAAGTACGGGCTTATTCCCGAATTCGTCGGCCGCCTTCCCGTGACGGTGGCCCTGGACGCGCTCACGCACGATGAACTAATCCAAGTGCTTACCGAGCCGCGCGATGCGCCGGTGCGGCAGTATCAACACCTCTTTGCCATCGACGACGTAGAGCTTGTCTTCCAAGACGATGCTCTGGAAGAGGCCGCGCAAATGGCGCAAAATCTACAGACGGGGGCGCGCGCTCTCCAGACGATTATGGAAGAAGCGCTGCTTGACGTGATGTACGACTTGCCGTCCCGTAATGACATACGCGAGGTCATCGTGACCGCTGATGTCATTGCCAAACGCGCTCAGCCGATGTTGGTTGCGACGGAAGCCAAGCGTGCCGCCCCCGCCGGCGAGCATGAAGCTACGTTGCTCGATGAAGACACGTCTGCAACTGCTTGAGGGTCGTTGAGGATAGCCCTGCATGCCCGCGCAAGTGGGGAATCCTATCGCACCCACCTATCAAGATTCCGGCGCCGGCCAGCGTGACGGAGAAATTCTGCGCAGTTCTACTCCCAGTCCGCCGCTCTTGTACTTCTCGTCTCGGCTCAGTCGCTCTGTTGACTGTTGAAGACTTCCCGGCCGTTTAGCGGCTGTGTGGGCCGGGCGTTGTCAGGATAGAGCGCCGCAAAGCGGTCAATCTGCGCCGGCGAAACCTCTACGAGATCTCTGAGGACGTACCAGCGGACATCTTCGCTGCAGGGCGGCGTGGTGAGCGAGCCCATGTAGCTAAAGTAGGAAAGATCAGCGGGCAGCAGATCCGCTGCATTGATAGTGGTCCCGGCGACGACCCGCTTTTCGTCTGTTTCCGTCGGCATGTTCGCCCACACCTGTTCCAGGCTCGGGTTGTGGCGGCCTGAAGTCAGCAACACACCGACAACCGCAAGCCCTCCAGCGGCGTCTTGGTGGACGATGTGCAACTCCATAGCGGTGGGCTGCCCGCTCACGGTGTGCTCGCTCAACCGGTGAAAGTGGAATTGCACCAGTGCAAACTCATTCCCACCGTCCATCAGGATACTCCCGGGCGCGTAGTTCACTTGGATTGTGTGGCCGTTGTTTACGATTTCCAGAGGTACAGGCCCATAGCGAAACTCCAATTCGTGCGGCCTGACGTTGGGCACATCAGCCAGGTCGATGGGCGACTGTGACTCGCCCAGCTTGCAGGCCGCGAAAGCCGGGGAGAGGTCGCCCCACTGGGCCGGACCAATGTCGCCGGTATAGCCCCAAGTCACCGAGTGGCTTTCGTCTTCTCCATCAGACGTCGCTTGCGGCGCCTCAGTTGACTTAGTAGCTTCTTTCCCTCCACTGATCAGCGCCATGTCACAAGCCGAGAGAAAAGCCAAGCCGCCAGTTACGGCTCCGGCGGTAAGCACCAATCGGCGCGCCATATTCATGGGAACTCTCCCCTTTCGTTCCTGCTAACGGGGACCTACCTAAAAACGGCCTCCTGGAAGCCGCTTGCGCGATACTGGCCTGCGGGCCGCCCGCGCGTTCCGGTTGGCAGCACAAGCGTACTCGACCTGACCTGGCTCCCCATGGGAAGCGTACATTCTATCTCCAGTTAGTCACAAGCGCTCGAGCTACAACGGAGCCGAAATACTGCGTGGTGGTGGGGCAGCCTGCGGCCCGCCTTCCTCCTGTTGTCGCAGGGAGGGCATCGCGAAGGAGAGTGACAGGATAAACACGAGGATTATGGCGCCCGCAACGCCGACGACTTGCGGCGCGCTGAAGCGGTCAACCAGAATTCCCATGGGCAGCCCGGCAAACATCATGAGTGAAAACGTCATCATGTAAATGCTCATCACCCGGCCGTAGTAGGCCTGGTCGGCTTGCAACAACACCAGCGTATTGTTCAGGGACATGTAGGCGTTCGCCGTCAGACCGACCAGCGCAACCAGCACAAGGCTGAGGGGAAGCCAAGTGGAATAGGCGAAGAGCAAGAGCGTGATACCAAATGCCCCGCCGAAGACCGTCTGCAGCAGCTTTGCCCGCTGGGTCGCCGCGAGGTAGGCGACCAGCAGTGAACCCAGCAGACCGCCTGCGCCGGAAGCCGCGTTTAGAAAGCCAAGCCAGCGCGCGTCAACGCCGAGGACGTCCACCTGAAATACGGGGAGCAACGCCTGGTAGGGCCGGCCAAGCAGAATCGGTACGAAGGCGAGCGCTAAGAGCAACAGCAACGTGCGCTCGGTAAGCACGTACCTGAAGCCGTCCAACATCTGCGCAGAGAATCTGCCGGGCTTGGCTTTGCTGCCACTGTCGATGCCCTTGGGCAAGCGCAATATGAAGAAGGCCGCGGCGCCATAGCACAGCGCCGCAATGTCAAAGGCCCCGGCTATGCCAAGCCAGGGTGTGACAATGACAATCCCGGCTACAGATGGCCCCACGATTGTCATCATGTTCCGGCCCGAGTTGTTGAGCGCAATGGCGTTGCCGAGCCGCTCGCGTCCCACCAACGCCGGAATCAGCGACGAACGCGTGGGCATGCCCAGCGAAAACGCGATGCCCTGCATGAAGCCAAACACGATCAGATGCCAGATGGCAATCAATCCCGTGTGGATCAGGAGCGCCAGCAGGCCGGCGACCACAAGCATGAAGAGTTGCGAGCCGAGCAAGAGTTGGCGCTTGTCAACACGGTCGGCCAATACACCGGCAACGGGGGAAAAGAAGAGCATCGGCAGACCCGTAGCGAAGCCAACCAGCCCGAGGATGCCGGCGGACCCGCTAATGTCATATGCCAGATACCCGCGAGAGATTATGGCAATCTGCAGACCGCCAAACGAGACAAGCATGCTCAGCCACATGTCGCGAAAGGTAGGGACTGCGAGCGCATCAAAGGTCTGTGTGATGAACTGCAGTCCCGGTTTGCCATTGCCATCGGCGGCGGTGTGGGCAGCCGCGCCCGGGCCCTCCTCTTGGCGTGTCGTTTCCTCGTCTTTCAGTTCGCGCGGCTCCTTCTTGGGTACCGTTGCTGGGCCTGACGCTCTTCGTGTACGGCTCTCTCCGCGCATGGCCGGGACCGGCTACGCTCGCCAAAGTGCTGTCTTACGTACACGTTAATGTGCATTCTAAGCAGTGGTAGGCCGTTGCGCAAATTGGCGGCATTGCGCCTGGTAGCCCAACAGGAGGAATGCCTGCCGGTAGCCCCCGGTTGGACTTGAATGGAAAAGGCTGCGGCGAATCAGGCGCGCCTAATGCCTACGCAGAGACTGATCCCCGCGTTTAGCCGGCAGGAGGAGCAGAGGGCGCTTGTGCGTCTTTGCGCCGGTCGAGTGTGGCCTCGACGCCAAGCTCGCGGGAAAGCTGCAGGAAACGCGCGAGCTCCCGCAGGCTGAGGATGCCCGCCACGTCAGCGCCGTCCATTACGATTACGTGCTGTGCCTCGTGCTCCTCGAAGAGGTCCATGGCATGCAGAATGGAGTCTTTCGGCGCCACGGTGACGAGAGGCGATGGGGTTATGGTGGCAAAGACGGTCTGCTGCGACCAGGCGTGCTGCGGCACCTGCCGTACGTCGTCCACCGAGATGATGCCGATCACGCGGCCTCCCAGCATCACCGGCAGGGCGCGCAGGCCGTCATGCAAGAGCAGCGCGAGTACGACGCGGTCTATAGTCTCGTCGGGACGAACCGTATCGGGCTTGGCGCGCATGAGGCGTGACACGCGAATCTGACGCAGCGCCTCCTCCTGTGTCACGTTCCGGCGATTGGCGGCCGCGGCGCCATTCAGGAACCAGCCGATGAAGACGAGCCACACGCCGCCCAGAAAACTGCCGTTGAAGAGGATGTAGATGCCTAACGCGATGAAGCCGAAGGCGAAGACCTGCCCGACGAACGACGCAATGGTGGTCCCTTTGCGCATGCTGCCGGTGATGGCCCAGACCAAGGCGCGAAACACTCTGCCGCCGTCCAGCGGAAAACCGGGGAGAAGGTTGAAAAGAGCTAATACGGCGTTCATGCCGCCCAAGAAGAAGGCGAGTCTCTGCGCGGGCAGATCCGGCGGCAAGACGCTGCTCAGGGTGAAGAAAACAACGGCGAGAAACAGGCTGCTGGCGGGTCCCACCACGGCAATGAAGAATTCATCGCTCGGCCTTTTGGGCTCGGACTTAAGCGCAGCCGCCCCACCGAAAATGAAGAGCGTGATGCTATCTACCTTCAGGCCGCGGGAGAGCGCCATGAACGAATGCGCGAACTCGTGGAAGAGCACCGAGGCGAAGAGCAGCACGGCGGCGGCACTCCCCGCCAGCCAAAAGTTGATTTCGGACCATCCGGGATAGCCAAAGGGAAAGATGCCGCGGCCGAGCGACCAGGCGACGAGAATGAACGCCAGGAACCACGTATAGTGGAGCCGCACCGTGATGCCCGCCAGCCGAAAGAGCGTTAACGCTCCTTGGTTCATCCCCTGCCTGCCTCAATTGCCTAGAGTTGCTTAACTCCACTGTACAGCAGTTTTCGGGTTCAGCGTAGCGATTTGGCAGATGACGATTCGAGGCAGAACGGAAGCTGAACTCCGGCAAGTAGAACGGAATGCCGCAGGCGAATCCCGATTATTCAGGCTAGGAAGGAAACCTGGGCACTGCTAGTAGTGCAACGACATCGCAATTGTGGGTAAGTGTTGGTGATGCGCCGCCGGTAATGCAGGGAGACTGCGCAGGTTGCAAACCCGCGCTACCACTGCTCCAATTCGTCACCACAAACCTGCCAAACCCCTAGAGCTGTTCGAGCAGGTTGGCCATCTCGATGGCGGCTATGGCGGCGTCGAAGCCTTTGTTGCCGAGCTTGGTGCCGGAGCGCTCCATGGCTTGTTCGAGGGTTTCCGCCGCGATAAGGCCGTTGATGACAGGGATGTCGTGGCTAAGCGCGACACTGGCGATGCCGCTGGCCGCACCGTCGGCGACGTGTTCGAAGTGCACGGTCGCGCCGCGTATGACGACCCCGAGGCAAATGATGGCGCTATAGGTGCCCTTCGTGGCCAAACGTTGCGCCGCAATCGGGATCTCCAGCGAGCCGGGCACGCGCACCACGTCGATGGCGTCGTCCGGCACCCCATGGCGGGCCAGGCCGTCCACGGCGCCGTGGACGAGCCGATCGACGAAAAGTTCATTGAAGCGCGCCGCCACGATGGCAAAGCAATGGTCGCCGCCGTCGAGCGTGCCTTCAAGCGTCCGTGCCACAGGTGCCTTCACTCCGAGTCGTGAGCCGCAAACGTGAGATCGTGCCCCAGTCTATCACGTTTCGTTTGCAAGTAGCGGAGGTTTTCGTCGTTCGGCTCCACATTGAGCGGCACGCGCTCAACCAACTCCAAACCGTAAATGCTCAGCGCCGCCGCCTTGATAGGGCTATTGGTGAGGAGCCGCACTTTGGAGGCGCCGAGATCCTTGAGCACCTGGCAGCCGAAACCGTAATTGCGTTGGTCCGCGCCCAGACCGAGACGATGATTCGCTTCCACGGTGTCCAGGCCGTCATCCTGTAGTTCATACGCCCGCATCTTGTTCATCAGCCCGATGCCGCGGCCTTCTTGATTCAGATAGAGAATGACGCCGGTGCCTGCTTCCTGCACCATCTGCATGGCAAGGCGCAATTGCATGCCGCAATCGCAGCGCAGCGAACCGAGCGCGTCGCCGGTGGCGCACTGTGAGTGCACGCGCACGAGCACCGGCTCTTCCGGCGTGATCGTGCCGACGACCAGCGCGATGCCTTCCTGCCAGTCAGCGGTGCTCTTGTAGGCGAGCGCGGTGAACTCCCCATACTCCGTGGGTATCCGGCTGCGCGCCACGCAGTTCGCAATAGACTCGGTGCGGTAGCGGTACTCGATGAGGTCGGCGATGCTGATGATCTTAATTCCGTGTTTGCGCGCGAACTCTTTGAGCTGCGGCAGGCGCATCATCGTGCCGTCTTCGTCCATGATTTCGCAGACCACGGCGCCCGGATACAGACCGGCGAGCTTAGCGAGGTCGATGCTGGCTTCCGTATGGCCTGCGCGGACGAGGACGCCCCCATCGCAGGCGCGTAAAGGGAACGTATGCCCGGGCATGATCAAGTCGTTTGGCGTGGTACCGGGGTTCACCAACGCTCTGATGGTCGTGGCGCGATCTGAAGCGGAAATACCGCTGGCGACGCCGTGCCGCGACTCCACCGAAACGGTGAAGGCCGTACCGTACATGGTATCGTTATTCGATACCATGAGCGGGATGCGCAATTCGTCCAACCGCTGGCCGGTGAGGGGCGTGCAGATGAGGCCGCGACCGAATTTCGCCATGAAGTTGATCTTGTCGGACGAAATCTTCTCCGCGGCAATGCAGAGATCGCCTTCATTCTCACGATCTATGTCGTCGAAAATAATGACGAAGCTGCCGCGGCGGTAGTCCTCGATGGCCTCTTCAAGCGTTGCCAATGGCATCTGATTGGCCTCTCTGCTGTCTGCTTATCCCACCCGCTGCACACTGCGGGCAGCGGAATCGGCTCTCTTTTATAGTTGGCTTATCTCATTCACCTGTGATCTGCGTACAGCGCCGAACACAGGGCTGCGTCGCTTCCAGTCATCTCACTGCTACTTTTCCGATCCAGCGAGCGGCCCGAGCGCGGAGGTTCAGGGTAGTGTCCGTTACGGCAGCAGTTTCAGCGCTGCCACGATCAGACCTCCCACCGCTACCTGCAGCAACGCAAGCTGAAGAATCAGGTTGTTCATACGGCGTTCAAGCGTCGCTGTTAGCCGCAACTCTAGTGCTTTCAGATCGGCTTTAGTGGTTCGTTCCAGAGCTTGCAGGTCGGCCTTGGTTGCCATGTCCGCTATATCGGTCTTGGTTGCAAGTGCGCCGTAGCCCTCGCCGCCCACGTCAATCAAGGCTTGCGCCTAACGATCGGAAAAGCCTGCGGCTGTCAGGGCTTCAAACGCCCTGTGCGTGTCGAATACTGCCATTGCTTCTGCTCCCACACCTCACGGCAGCTCTCACTGCGGGGGGCTATTCCTGCCGCAGCAGGCGCTCAACGTATTTCGCAAACAGGTCTACTTCCAGATTCACTCGTGCGCCAAGCGATTTGCGCGTGAGATTTGTGTGTTCCTGGGTATATTGTACCAGGGAAACCGCAAATGACCGCGCACTTACCTCGAAAACGGTAAGACTGACGCCATCCACCGCAATAGAGCCCTTCTCAATGAGATAGCGGAGCACCTCCGGCGGCGCGGCGAAGCGCATCACCACCGAATCGCCGGCTGCGGTCTGCTCGAGGATCGTGCCGGTACCGTCCACGTGCCCCTGCACAATGTGTCCGCCCAGGCTGTCGCCGGCACGCAAAGCAGGTTCCAGGTTTACCAAGTCCCCTGCAGAAAGGTCGCCCATGTCAGTGCGGGAAAGAGTCTCCGGAGTAAGCTTGAAAGTAAACGCGGGCGGAGCGAGTGTAACCACCGTAAGGCACGTGCCGTTCACGGCAACGCTTTCGCCGTGACTTAGCGTAGCGGCGATCTCCGCAGCCGCGATCTCCAACTCCGCCCCATCAGCCGTTGCCGCGACGCGGGTTACGGTGCCCAGCGCTTTGATAATTCCGGTGAACATGGTGGCTTCCTACCCGCTGCTTGCTAATTATGGCGCTATGGGAGTTCCCGGAGGGCAAGGCTCCGCTAACGTTTGACCGTCTCCAGATTCGCGGTCAGGAGCACGTCGGAGCCGATGCGCGTGACCGACGAGAAGTGAAAGCCTCGCAATGCCGTGAGTGCCGGTTGGTGGCGGCCGGCAAGCAGGGCTGGTATATCGTCTCTGCCTACGAAGAGCGGGGCCACAAAGAGCAGGAGCTTCTGCACATGATTGGCACTCAGGAAAGCTCCGGCCAGGGTGGGGCCTCCTTCCAAGAGTACCGAGCGCACTCCCTCCGCCCCGAGCTGCTGCAGAAAGGCTCGCAGGTCAACGCTTCCGTCTATGGCCGGCAGCGACCACACGGCCGCCCCACGGGCGCGTAGCGCTTGCAGCCGCTCCGCAGGAGCGGATTCTAAGGTGACTACCGTAGTCCGGCCGGGGAGGTCAGGTTGCAGAACAGTGGCATCCAACGGCGTTCTGCCGCGACTATCAAGGATGAAGCGCCGGGGGTGGTGTACGTCGTCGCGCGGTAACCGGGTCGTCAAGCGCGGGTCATCGGCAATGACGGTATCGGCCCCTACGACGATAGCGTCGCTGCGGTCGCGCAATTCGTGCACAAGAGTGCGTGCCGCTTTGCCGGTCAGGTACGGCATTTTGCTGTTGCCGGTCGCCACCTTGCCGTCGGCGCTCATGGCCATCTTCAGGGTAACGAACGGCAGCCCGGTCCGGATGCTGTACAGATAGGCCTCGTGACACTGCCGCGCCTGCGCTTCACGTACGCCATTGCTCACTTGAATACCGGCTGCGCGGAGCCGTGCCACCCCCTTGCCGTTGACCTGAGGATTGGGATCGAGAACGCCGATGCGCACGTGGCGGATGCCCGCGGCAATGATGGCCTCCGTGCAGGGCGGCGTGCGACCCTGAAACGCACAAGGCTCCAGCGTTACGTAGAGGTCGGCGCCTCTGGCGTCATCACCGGCTTGGTTGAGTGCCACGATCTCGGCGTGCGCATGGCCGGGCGGCTGCGTGGCGCCCTCACCGACAATTACCCCATCCCGCGCGACAACGGCGCCGACGGCGGGATTGGGAGACGTGCGCCCTTGTACCTGCTTTGCCAACTCGAGAGCGCGTGTCATGAAGTCAGTGGGCATTATCGAAAACTCATGCCGGAACTGGGGCTGACACTAGTCGTCTTGCAGAATGCCAGCTTTGAGGGAGGATCGGCCAGAATCACACCACGGCCATCGCGCGCAACTGCGTTACGATGCCGGGCAAGAGTTCCAGCACGTGCTCGATCTCAGCCGGCGTATTGCGGTGACCGACGCTCAGGCGCAGGGCGCCCCGTGCGCGATGCACCGGGATACCCATCGCCCGCAGCACGTGTGAAGGCTCCAGTGACGTTGCGGAGCAAGCGGATCCGGCAGAGGCGCAGATATCTTGCATGTCGAGATTGAGTAGAATGCTCTCGCCCTCAATGTTCGCAAACGTGACGCTGGCAATATGCGGCAGCCGCTGTGTCGGATGGCCCGTGATCTCTGCAATTGCGTTACTTTCGCAGATGCCGCCAAGCAGGCGTTCCCGCAGCGCCCGGCAGTGCGCGTTGCGTTCTTCACGGTGTTCCTGAGCGAGCATAAGCGCCTTCGCCATGCCGACGGCGTAGGGGACGTTTTCCGTGCCCGAGCGCCGGTTGCGTTCCTGTCCGCCCCCTTGCACCAAAGGGATGAGCGGCGTCCCGCGCCGCGCGAAGAGTGCACCGACACCCTTCGGACCGTAGAACTTGTGGGCTGCAATTGACATAAGGTCAATGTCTAGTTCTTCCACATCGATTTCCATGCAGCCGGCGGCCTGCACGGCATCGGTGTGCACAATAATGTCTTCATTGCGTTCGCGCGCCGCGGCTACCGCAGCGCCCAAGGGTTGGATGGTGCCGACCTCATTGTTAGCAATCATCATGCTGAGCAGAATGGTGTCAGGTCGCACAGCTTCCCGCAACGCGTCCAGGTCTACCACGCCGTAATGGTCTACCGGGAGATAGGTTACTTCAAACCCCTCCCGCTCCAGTCTGTGGCACGTATGGAGCACGGCGTGGTGCTCGATCTGGGTGGTGATGATGTGCCGGCCCTCATCCTGGCGGGCGTATGCCACGCCTTTCAGGGCGAGGTTTGCCCCCTCGCTGCCGCTGCCGGTGAAGACAATCTCATTGGGACTGCACAAGAAGACATCGGCAATGTCTTCCCGCGCTTCTTCCAACGCCTGCTTGGCCTGGCGCGCAATGCTGTAAATGCCCGATGGGTTGCCCCATTGCTCCGTGAGGTAGGGCAACATGGCGTCAAGCACGGCCGGGTCAACCGGCGTGGTTGCGGCGTGGTCGAGGAAAATCATGTCGCTCATAGCTCGTGCTCCTCATGTCCGAGGAGTAATTCCCGTCTGTCTCCACCGTGCGGCGTTGGCTCTCTTGCTGGCGCCCTGCTGCGCGTAGGCCGGAGGTGCGTAGCGGCGCGTCCTCCCCATTGCTTTTCAAGTATAGTAGCCAAGCTCTGCCATTGCCAAGAGGGTGAAAGGGTTTTGGGAAGGTCTAACAGCAGCCGCGCGCCCAGCCATGCCTGACAGCATCACTACGGCAATTCTCGAATTGGAAGCAAAAGCCCCTGCGACGCTAGATACCGGCAACGTCCCGTCGCCGGAAGATGAGCAGGCCGACCACTAAGAAGGCGAGGCTGGCGCCAAGGAGCACCCCGGAGTTCTGGAAGGAGAGATCTTCCTTCAGGATTGCCAGCGGTTCGAAGTAGTTGAACGGCCCCAAAATGCGGTAATCGTAGAGCCCCTCCACAATGTCTGTGATGGCATCGAAGAAATACGCGCCCACGGCAAAGACGGCCCCAATGACTCCGGCCAAGCGGCGCGACGTGAGCGTGGCCGAAAGGAAGAGCGAAAAGCAATAGAAGAGCGCGCCCATGCCGAACGTGTTGAGGAGAATGACGGCGAGGCGGTCAAGCGCCAGCGTTGCGCCTTCCACGAGCAGCGTGCTCACATAAAGCACCACACCAATAATTATGAGTACGAAGACGATGCTCAAGAGCGTCGCAATCGCCTTGTGCAAGACCACTTGACTGCGCGAGATGGGAAGAGAAAGCAGCGTGTCCATCGTGCCCCGCTCTTCCTCGCCGCGCAGGGCGCCGGTACCCTCGATGATGGCAAAAATGGCGAGAATCAACGGCAAGATGATCAGGTATTGCGAAACCAGGTAGCCATCGAATTCGGTCAATGAGAGCACGCCGCCGGTAAAGGCCTTATAGGCGTCCGGCATGTTCTCCATCGCTGCCTCGAGATCGGCGCCGGCCTCTGCAAAAGTGGGATATATCGCGACAATGAGCAGCGCCAGCGCGCCCAGGCCAAGCCCATAGGCGAGAATGGGAATTCGCTGGTCGCGCAGAGTCTTAAGCAGAAGATTCCGCAGCATCGCTTTCCTCTCGGGTGTCGTAGTACTGGAGAAAGATGTCTTCGAGGCGCCGTTCCTGATACTCAATGTCGACCACAGTGTATTGCGCCGCCTCTTTCAGGGCGCCGGCGAGGTTATCTTGCACCAGCGCCACAACAGTAGTGTCCTGCTGAGATTCTTTCTGCACACCGGCCACGGTCGTCAGGAAGTCCACGGGAGGCGGTGCGGAGAACTCCAGGCGCAGCCGGCGCACTTGCTTCTCTTGAATTGCTTCCAGAGTGTCGCTCAGGATGACCGTACCGTCGCGGATCACGCCCACCCGATCGCAAATGCGCTCCACCTCGTCCAGATAGTGGCTGGAAAAGAAGACCGTGCCGCCTTGCGCGCGGTATTCCTCCAGAATGCCGTACAATTCCTGCTGCATGAGGGGATCAAGCCCGCTGGTGGCTTCGTCGAAGAGTACCAAGTCCGGCCGGTGCATCAGTGCCTGCAACACGCCGAGTTTCTGCTTGTTGCCCCGCGATAGCGTGCCGATGCGCCGGTTCAGTTGGGCATCCAGGCGCTCGGCCAGTTCATGCACGTAGGTCATATCCGAAACGCCGCGCACCGCGCCGAAGTAGCGTAGCAACTGCCGCCCCGTAAGATTGTCGTACATGCGCAATTCGCCGGGCAGAAAGCCGGTACGGGCGCGAATGGCCTTTGACTGGCTGCCTACGTCCATACCGAGGACTGTTGCCGAGCCCCGCGACGGGCGGATTAGGTCAAGCAGCAAACGGACGGTGGTCGTTTTCCCCGCGCCGTTGGGGCCGACAAAGCCGTAGATTTCGCCGCGGCGCACGTCAAGATCGAGGTCCACTACGCCGCGGCTCTTGCCGTAGTACTTGGTCAGCTGCCGTGATTCGATTGCCAGTTCTGCAGCCAATGTTCCTACCCTCGTTGTCTGCGGTCGCTGTCAGACACAAGCGCGACCACTGATAGATACCTTCCCTTAAGGCAACTATACCACTCTGATGGACATAAGCGGAAATCCTAAGCACAGATCATGGCCGCCGGACTGACCGCGTGTGGCTGCAAAATATGCCTTGTAAAGGAGGCGGTGCGGGCTGTTCGAGAGGAATTCTTAGGCGCTTCTCAGGCTGCCCCAGTAGAATAGAACGCGGCTTGACCGCTCTGACAGCAGATGAGAAATCCAGACCGCAGCAGTTGGTCTCACAGTGGTTCGCACTCTTGAAACGGAGGATCGCGCATGGGAACAATGGATAAGAGAGCATGGATCGGTTTTGGAGTGTTTGCGGTCAGTGTGCTCGTTCTGCTTCTCGTGATCTTTGCGTCCGTACGGGATGCGGGCCAGCAATTCCTCAATCTCTTCCGCGTGCAAGAGGTGCAGACCGTACAGCTTACGCAGGAGTTCTTGGACTCTCTACCGGAGCCGGATGCCGAGCTCATCCAGTGGGTAGAAGAGCCCCCGGATGATGTCGAGCCCCGGGAAGTTTCGCTCGCCGAAGCTGAGGAAGTCCTGGGTTTCGCCTTGGTGCAACTCACCGGATTGCCCGACAGTCTGCAAACGGACCCCGAAATCAGGGTCACGGATGAAGTGCAGGCCGCCTTCACGCTCGATTTGCCGGTGGCGCGCAACTACCTCTGGGCGCTCGGCGGCGATGGGGCGATACTGCCCGATAATCTTGAAGGTGCGGTGTTTCGCGTGACTATGCCCCAAGTGGGGATGCTCTTCTATGCTGACAAGGAAGACCCCGAGCAGGGCGTTCGCTATATGCAGACCACCAGCCCGACGCTGGGCGTACCCGATGACATAGACATGGAATCAATTCGCGCGGGCTTGCTGGAGTTGGAGATTCTTCCCCCTGAGTTGGCGGCCCAGTTGCGGGCGGTCGAAGACTGGGAGAGCACGTTGCTCCTGCCCTTGGTGGAAGGCATGTCGGAGGAAGTAAACGTCGGCAACGCGACCGGCGTGCGGTTCTTCGGCCTGGATGACGATGACCGCATGCTCGTTTGGGTCGATGAGGGTCGTATTCACGTTCTGAGCACCAACATACCCGCTCTTGACTTGGCGGCGCTGGCAGCAAGCGTCAAGTAGGGTTGGCGGCTACCGCAAGCTAGTCCAAGAATACGGTGTACAGACTCTGACACTGCTAGGTCGGTGCGCCGTCAAGCCGCTCTGAATCGCGCTGGCTTTATCCTTGATGCAAAGATTGTCTTTGCTTATCCTCTTGCGCTCCGCCTGAATCGGCTTCCTTTCTGATCGTCTGCAACCTCAAGCCACTTTGCGCGAGAGACGGCTAATGTCTACTCTTTTTGCAGACTGCGATTCTCTTGGACGAAGGCCCCATTAATGGAACCAGGATGCGAGACCGGCGGGCATTAGGGTACGCTTAATGTGACGTATAGCAACGTAAAGTCGTATTGGGGAGGTCTCTATGGAGTACGAAATCCTGCATCGTCCGTCGTATGCGCTGGTCAACCTGCAATTGAATGCCGGCGAGAGCGTCAGCGCCGAGGCCGGCGCAATGGTGAGCATGTCCGACGGTATCGAGATCGAGACCAGTATGCGGGGCGGTCTCTTGGGTGGTTTGCGGCGCAAGTTTCTCGGCGGTGAGTCGTTTTTCATTAACACATTCAGCGCGTCGCAAAACGGCGAGGTGAATTTCGCGCCGAGCCTGCCCGGCGACATCTACGCGGTGGAACTCAACAACGAGGTCATCTTCGCCCAGTCGGGCTCATTCATCGCCTCCACAGCCGGCATCGAGGTGGACTCTTCGTGGGGCGGCGCCAAGACGTTCTTCTCCGGTGAGGGCCTCTTCCTCCTCAGAATCAGCGGCAGCGGCACCGTGTTTCTCTCCAGCTACGGCGCCATCCACGAAATCGAGCTGGAAGCGGGGCAGTCGTACACCGTGGATACAGGCCACATGGTCTCATTCGCCGAGGGTGTCGGCTATGACGTGCGGCGCGTCGGCGGCTTGAAGTCAACGTTCTTCAGCGGCGAGGGCCTGGTGGTGGAATTAACCGGCCCCGGCACGATTACGATTCAGTCCCGCAGCACCGATGCGTTTCTCGCCTGGCTTATTCCGCACTTGCCGAGTGGCGACTCAGGGTAAGTCTATCGTCGAGCGCCGGGAATCCCATTCATGCCCTCGCACGTTTGTGGCGTTCGCGCCGAATAGTCCTTGACTCAAGCTGTGGTTTCCATAACGCGAGCGTGGGTAAGGTCCGCGCTGGTAATCGGACGTGCCCGCGAGCGCAGTACTGTAGCAATGGCTACGGTCTCGCCGTCAAGAGCCGTAAACTCCACGACGAATGCATTGCCGCCACGATGAACATGCACAACGATGCCTACGTCTCCTGGCTGCAGTTCCTCGTGAGCATCGCCGGAAATGGCGACAGTGAGGACGACTTGCTCGTGTTCTCTAGGCTTTGCTGTAGTGCAAGCAGCCTCCCAGTGTTACTGCCTGATTGGGCAGAACTGCGGCTCTAGATTTCTCGCATTCGCTCGAAATGACATAAGTGTCAACGGAGAGTCACCGTCACGAAGTCTCACCGTTTTCGGAATTCCAGGCCCTGCTGCCTTTGACGTGTAGGTATTTGGCCCCGGCCTCGATCCAGGCTTCGCGGTAAGCGTAGAGCGTCTGCTCATTGTTGCCCGCGACGGAACGTACCTCTTCCGCAGTCTGGTGGAGCCAGGGCACGTTGTCGGCGACTTCCTCCGGACGCTCTAGCAGGAATTGGCGCATCTCCGCCAGCTTGGCGAGGCCGCCGGGCACGTCCGGCCCGGTGATTTCCTGCATTTGCTGCGCCACGGCCATGAGGGCGTCGGCTGCGTCTTTGTACACGTCCCAGCGGCGGTGCATGCGCTCCATCATATGCTGGATGTCGTCGAGCAATTCGGTGATGTGCGCGACGTCGCTCCCCACCCGCGCGGGTTCTTCCTCCTCGATGCGCTTCAGCTCGTCAATGCCGCCGCACACGTCGGTATAGTGGGTCTGGCGCGCGCCGCCGCCCTCCGACATGTCCGGCACGAACTGGTTGCCCCCTGCCCAGCGCACACGAGGCAACTCCATCATGCCGCCGTCCTCGAAATAGACGAGCGGCGGCTGGTTGTGACCGGCCTCCTCGATGTGGGCGCGGCCGAGCGCGATCTTTTCCAAGATCTTCTCGCGGTGGGGCGAAGGCGGAAGCCAGCGCTCGTCGATATCGCCCGCAGCAACTCTCTCTTGTACCTGACTCATGGTGTGTGCTCCTTATACAATGCAATGGCAGACGTACTGTACGGGATGATCGGGATTGCTTGATCCCTGCAACAACCCCTATGACCTTCATTAGCACTTAGTATACTACGCGCATGGACATCGTCATTCCAGAACTTCAGCCCACGCCCGAGCGTCGTCCCGCGGCGATGCAGGCCCACGACGTTACCTTGCACGGCGCAGAGGTAACCTTGCGTCCGATGGGCGAAGGCGATTGGGATGTGCTGCTGAGGTGGAACAACGACCCCATCGTGATGGCGCTTGCCGACCATAACCCGTTTGAAGAAACGACGCTGGCCGACTTGCAGGCAATCTACCGCTGGATATCCACGCATGCCTACTGTTTCATCATGGAGGTAGGTGGTAATCCGATTGGCGAGTGTTGGCTGCAGCAGATGAACCTGCAGCGCATTGTCGCGCAGTTTCCCAAGCAAGATCTTCGCCGCATCGACCTCATGATCGGCGAGAAGGAGCTTTGGGGTCGCGGCTACGGAACGGAAGCCATCAGGCTGCTCGTAGACTTTGGCTTTCAGGTCGAGCGCGCCGACGCAATATTCGCTCCCGTCATGGCGGACAACCACCGCAGCCAGCGCGCCTTTCAAAAGAACGGCTTCACCTGCCACGCCCGCTTCCAAGAGCCGGACGGCGCGGTCAACACCGATTTGGTGATTTGGCGTACGGAGATTGAAGCAGAAGAAGCAAGCGCTGGCTAGCTCTGTAGCAGCTAGAACGAGACCCTTTGGCGCTGACCGGGACACACTCTGCCTCGCCGCTGGCTCAGTCGCTACCCGGCGGTAATGGCAATTCCCTCGCCCTCACTCACGCTGCCGATAATCCAGAACGGTTCGTTGGCGCCGCGGAATTCTTCTTCCAAATGGGGTTGTAGTTGCGGTGGTACGGCTGCCAAGAGGCCGCCGCTGGTCTGGGGATCGAAGAGGAGCGCGGCGAGCGCGGGAGGAAGGGCAGCATCCAGCTTGAGCAGACCTTCGCTTTCCAGATGTTCGCGGTTGCGGTCCAGCCCGCCCGGCACCACGTCGTCTTGCGCATAGTCTAACGCGCCGGGGAGAAGCGGAACGGACTGTGCGTTGATTGCAAAGCGCACGTTGCCATGGCGCGCCATCTCCATGGCGTGGCCGAGCAAGCCGTAGCCGGTCACGTCGGTGCAGGCGTGGACGGTCAACTGCTGCAGCACGCGCGCGGCGCCGGCATTGAGACGGCACATGCTGGCGACAGCCTCAGCCAAGTGGGCGGGTTCTACACAGTCACGCTTATGGGCCGTGGTGGTCACCCCCGTGCCAATGGGTTTCGTCAGCACCAGCAGGTCGCCCGGTTGCGCGCCGGCCTTGGTGAAGATACGGTCGGGGTGGACCTGTCCCGTCACTGCCAGACCGTATTTTGGTTCCTCGTCGGTAACAGTGTGTCCGCCGGCAATCACCGCGCCGGCCTCGATCACCTTGTCCGCGCCGCCCTGGAAGATGCGGCTCAGGATTTCCAGGTCGAGGTCGTCCGGAAAGCCCGCGAGATTCAGGGCAAGGAGCGGCTCGCCCCCCATGGCGTACACGTCGCTCAGGGCATTGGCGGCGGCAATTTGCCCGTAGACGTAGGGATCGTCCACGACCGGCGGGAAGAAGTCTGCCGTGCTGATGATGGCCTGCTCGTCGCTGATGCGATAGACGGCGGCATCGTCAGGCGCGGTGAGGCCCACCAGCAGGTTGCTATTCGCTTGTGAAGGGAAGGCGCGCAGCACCTGCGCGAGCTCGGCGGGGCCGAGTTTCCCCGCTCAGCCCGCGCAGGAAGCGAGTCTGGTCAACCTTACGGGAGTTTCCATGGCACTGTTTCTGGTTCAAGCTGAGAACACGTTGAGTATAGCAATTCGCCCTCATATCTTGTCGGCATAATGCGACTCGTGCCAATGGACCGGGTAGTCATCGACCGAATGTAGGTCACTCCCGCTATTGGAACACAGATCAAGCAAAGTCCCGCCAAGAGTACTGCGGTTGGAAGCCAAGCTCGCGCTTGGCCTTGGCGTTCGTAATGCCGGACTCTGTACCGGTCAAGGGCGCGGCCATGTTGCCAATGCCCGGGTATGCAAGCGGCGCGGCTTCGGCCAGCGGCACGGGGCAGAAGGCGTCATCGGCCACAATATAGTACGCTCCCTGCACGGCGGACTCTGTCTCCAGGGCCAGGCGGAATCCTACGGCCAGGTCGCGCACGTCAGCGTAGCCCCAAATGCCGCGACAGTAGGCGTTTAAGTCCGTCTGCATCGCCGCCAAACGGTCCGGCCACGTCTCCGGCTTGATCACGTGCGACGGGCGGATGGATACGGCGGGTATGCCGGTACGGCGATGGGCCATGTCCACGGTATCCTCGCCCACGACCTTGGAAAGGGCGTAGGGATCTTGCGGTAAGTCGGGATGATTCTCGTCAACGGGCAGATAATGAGGATTGAAGTCCCGGTAGCGAAAACTCATGCCGAGCACGTTTATGCTGCTCGTTGCGACGATTTTCTTGAGCCCCAATGTGGCCGCAGCTTCACACACGTTGTAGGTACCCATCACATTAGTACGAAAGACAGACGCGTTGGCGTGGGTACCGGGAGCGGGTATCGCCGAGAGGTGTACGACCGCCTCTGCCGGGGCCAGGAGTTCGAATACCGTGCCTTCGTCCTCATGGTCGCCCAAACGATAATGCACGCCGGGCTCCGGATCAGGCGGTTTTACGCGATCAAAGGAAACGACCTCGTGCCCGTGCTTCAGGAGTTCCCTTACGACGTAGCGGCCGATGCCACCGCTGCCGCCTGTTACTACTACCTTCATGGCGTAATCCTCCCATCGAGTTTTTTCAGTTCCCGCGCACTACGTACTCGGTACGCAATCCAGACTCATACATGCTCCGCAGATTCTACTTCCTCATAGTTCAGGCTGCCACTGTGATGAATCCCTTGCCACTCTGGACCTCATCTAGCGCATATTCTTGACCCTCGATTGCCGCCCGCGGGCCCAGGATTCTGGGCTGGAACCTCGCTGGACACATTCAAGGAGATTCTACGAAATCCTCAAAATGCCAAGTGGAAACACGTGCTACGCTACCGTATGGAATGCGAACCCTCTGCCGTACGCACGGCGGCGGTTGACTGCCGTGTCCACGTTAGTATAGCTTGGGATACGTAGCACGGGTCCAGAGTATCGTTCGACGTTGCCATTTACCAGTGGCACAAACCAATGGAGCGGATGACAGGGGCAGACGACAAGGGCGTCCTTCCCAGCAAGAGCGAGAGAGAGGAATCCTCATGGGTACGATTGCCATCGTTACTGACAGCACGAGCGACCTCGATCACACGACAGCTGCCGAGCAGCACATCACTTTGGTGCCGGCACACGTGCGCTTTGGTGATGTCGATTACAAGGATGGCGTGGACATAACCGGGGAGAAATTCTATGCGATGCTTGCGGAGGCTGAGGACTTGCCGCAGACCTCGCAACCCTCGGTAGGGGAGTTTGTAGAAGTCTATAAGAAACTCGCGCAAGACCATGAGCACATTGTTTCGCTGCATGTTTCCGGCAAGTTGAGCGGCACAATGCAGTCGGCGCTGACCGCTACGCAACAGATGCAAGACGAGTCTTCCTGCAAGATTCACGTTGTCGACACGCAATCGGCTTCATTGGGTGTGGCCTACATGGCGCTGGAGGCCGCGCGGCTGGCTGGAGAGGACGTTGAACCGGACCGCATTGTAAATCACGTTAAGTACATTGCGGACCTCATGCACGTCGCCTTTACGCCCGAAACCCTGGAGTATCTGCGGCGCGGCGGGAGATTGGGAGCGGCGTCGCATCTCTTGGGCTCCCTGCTCCGAATCAAGCCGGTGCTCATCCTCAAAGATGGCGCCGTAGAGGTCCTCGACAAAGTGCGCACCCGCTCTCGCGTAATCGAACGCCTGGTGCAGTATGCGGAGAGTGTGGCAGGTCCGGAGGGTTCGCTGACACACTTGGGTGTTATGCATGCAAATGCGCCGGAGTTTGCCGGAGAGGTACAGCAAGCAATACTTGGGCGGGTCTCAGCGGAGAGCGTCATTAACGGCACGTTCGGCCCGGCCATCGGCACACATGCGGGGCCGGGCGCGGTCGGCATCACATTTCACAAGGAGTAATCCCTATCCATGCGGGAACGCATTGAAGACGCGCTGAAGCAGCATTCGGCAGATTATGTAGAAATCCGCATCGAGGAGACCAGGTCCACCGGCATCACCTACCGCGGCAAGGACCTGGAAGAAGTGGGTACCACCACACAGCTTGGCGGCAACGTGCGCGCGGCGGTGAACGGTGGCTGGGGCTTCGTTTCTTTCAATAAGATTGCCGACTTGCGGGATAAAGTTTCTCAAGCGGTCAGTCAGGCCCGTCTTGTAGGCAACGAAAAGACCGAACTCGTGGATGTCCCGCCCGTGCAGGACGTGGTGCAGGTTGCCATGCAACGCGACCCAGGTGAGGTAACGCTGGCAGAGAAGAAACGGCTCATGGACTCGTATGTGGAGGAGATCTGGCGGACGCCGAAGATTCAGACCTCCACGGTGGGTTACGGCGACGGTTATCGCAAGCAGTACTACGGCAACTCAACAGGAACGTACATCGAGCAGGAGCGCGGGCGCGTCTTTGCCCGCTTTGGCGTCGTCGCCCGCGACAACGGCAATGTGCAGCAGTCCCGTGCCGGCTTCGCCAGCAGCGAAGACTACGGCGTGGTTGAAGACCGCCATGAGGACGTACGAAAAGCTGCCCTGAAGGCTGTCGACATGCTGGACGCGCAGCCGCCGAAGGGTGGAGAGTTCAAGGTCATTTTGGATTCAACACTGGCCGGCGTGTTTGCCCATGAGGCGTTTGGGCATCTCTCGGAAGCCGACCACGTCTACGAGAATGACAAGCTGCGCGAGATTATGGTCTTGGGGCGCGAATTTGGCGGCAAGTTTCTCAATATTACCGACAGCGGCCAGGTGCGCGGTCTCACCGGCTCTTTCACCTACGATGACGAAGGTGTGCCTACCGGAAAACAGTACCTCATCCGCGAAGGCGAACTGGTGGGGCGACTGCACTCGCGGGAAACTGCCGGCAAGATGAACGAAGCGCCCACCGGCAACGCACGTGCCCAGAGCTATAGCGTGCCGCCGCTGGTGCGCATGCGCAATACGGCCATCGAGCCGGGCGAAACCCCGTTGGAGGACATGCTCGCCGAGGTGAAGGACGGCGTCTACTGCAAGAATTGGTACGGCGGCCAGACGAGCATGGAGATGTTCACGTTCTCTTGCATGGAAGCCTATGCCATTCGGGACGGCAAGCTGGCCGAGCCCCTGCGGGGGGTGAACCTCTCAGGGAATGTCTTTACAACGCTGGAGAATATCGTCGCCGTCGGCAACGACTTTGCCTGGGACCCGGCAGGCGGCACGTGCGGCAAGGGCGGCCAGTCGGCGCCGGTGGGCGACGGCAGTCCCCACGTGCTCATTAGCAAGTGCTTGGTAGGGGGTCAGTAGTCACATGGTTGAAGAACTACTGGACAAAGCGAGAAAGACGGCCGAGGTAGCCGAAGTCCTCTTTCACGAGTCCACTGAGCTGCCCGTCTCTTTTGAAGCCAACCGTATGAAGTCCATCAATGCCCGCGAGTCGAGCGGCATGGCGCTGCGCATCATCAAGGACGGGCGCATCGGTCTGGGCTATTCGACGAAACTCAGCGAGGCGGGCGACTTGGACGCGCTCGTGGAGAGCGCCGTAGAGTCCGCGCAGTTTGGCGCGGAAGCGAAGTTCACGCTGCCAAGTACTTACACCGCGAACGGCGTAACCATCTTTGATCCGGCGATTGAGGCGCTAACGTTGGACAGCCTCGTGGCGCTTGGCGGGGAAGCGCTGGATCTGCTGCGCAGCCACGATGATGAATTCTTGTGCGACGTGGGCGCGACCAAGCGCGTTAGCAATGTGCGCTTGCTCAATTCGCTTGGCGGCGGCACCGAGTACCGGAAGTCCGTCGTGTCTCTGGGGGCCAGCATCAATCTGACACGGGGTGAAGACCTCCTGGATGTCTGGCACTATGCACTCTCGTGCCGCGCCGACGTGAATCCGCATGCGGTTTCACAGCGCATCATTCAACGCGTGGAAGCGGCGCGGAGCAATGCCGAGGTGACTACCAAGCACATGCCGGTGCTCTTCACGCCGCAAGGCCTCGGTTCCACCCTCATGACGCCACTCCGTCAGGCGTTTAGCGGCAAGACTGTATTGGAGGGCGCATCTCCCCTGAGCGATAAGCTGGGTGAGCAGGTCTTTGACGAGAAGCTGAGTATCTACGATGACGGCACCATCGATTATGCCGTTGGCTCTTCGCCGACAGACGATGAGGGCATCCCCTTGCAGCGCACACCGTTGGTGGAGAATGGCTATGTCCGCACATTCATCTATGACTTACAGACGGCGGGTCTCGCCGGCGCGCAGCCGACCGGCAACGGCGAACGTTCGCCAAACTCGCTGCCTGCGCCGGGTTACCACAATGTGGTAGTGGCGCCCGGCGGCGGCGGGAGTCTGGATGATCTGATTGGCGGCATCGACGAGGGCATCCTGGTCGAATACACCTTGGGCGCCTCCATGGGCAACCTCTTCTCCGGTGACTTCTCCGGCAACGTGCATCTGGGCTACAAGATAGAGAATGGCAAGCTGGCCGGCCGCGTGAAAGACACCATGGTGGCCGGCAATTCCTACGCGGCGCTGAAGAACATTGCCGCCATCGGCAGCGAGCCGGAATGGGTTGGCGGCAGCTTCTACGCTCCGCCCATATTGGTTGCGGACCTCAGCGTGAGCACACGTGATAGCTAGCCTCAATTGGGCTCAAAGTCTGCCGCAACGCTAAACCGATGCGCACTTGCCGTGGAAACCAACTGTTTGGGAATGTACTGTAGCGCGGGGGCTTGTCCCCCGCCTCTTTGAGCGGGAAATAGACAGCCGCCTCGTTCCGTCTCTTAGCGTTGACGCATAATGGATTTGCGCCATGATGGAATACAAGGGACTTTGCGCAACAATTGGCTTTGATGACGACGAACGCGTCTTTCATGGTGAAGTGGTGGATACACGTGACGGGGTCACATTTGAGGCCGATTCCGTGGAGCAGCTTGAAGAGGAGTTTTGCTTCTCAATTGATGACTACCTGACTGCATGTGAAGAACGAGATCGGACACCGGACCGGCCGTTCTCAGGGTGGATCCCTCTTCGCTTATCGCCGGAGGTTCATCGTGCGGCTACGGCTGCGGCGCGAGCGGAAGGTAAGAGTTTCAATGCATGGCTTGCCGAGGCAATTGAGAAAGCAGCGGCTCCCTAGCTGACTCTCTTCCCCAAGCCTGACGGGGATTCAGGGAGTTAGGAATTTGAGCATGAGAGGCATTGGATAGTGGTAGAGACTACAAGGGTAAATCAGTGCAATGAGTTTCTGGGCGAGGTTTTCGGCCTGTCTGGAGAAGTTGCCGTCGTAGGTGGCGGCACGGGCATTCTGGGCGGCGTGATTGCCGAGTATTTGGGCAAAGCCGGTGCAAGGGTCGCCGTCTTGGGACGCAACGAAGCTGAGGGTCAACGCAGAGTTGATGTCATCACCGCCGCGGGAGGCGAGGCAATCTTCGTGCCCTATGTCGCCACTGACGCCGAATCGGTAGCGCAGGCGCACAGGCAGGTGCGGGATGCGTTTGGCACGGTGACGGTGGCGGTGAATGCGGTCGGCGGCAACCAGCCGTCGGCGGTCGTAAATGCGGACCAAGCCTTCGAGGAGCTGACGCTGGAGGCGGTGCGCGAGAATCTTGATCTCAACCTCACCTCGGCGTGGCTGGCCTGCCAGGAGTTCGGCCCGGCCATGCTGGCGCACGGACGAGGCAGCGTCATCAACATCGGTTCCATGGCCGGCGGCGAACGACCGCTTTCCCGGGTGCCGGTCTATGCTATTGCAAAGTCTGGTGTGGCAACGCTCACGTACTTCCTCGCCCGGGAATGGCAAGGCGTGGTGCGGGTCAACATGATCGTGCCGGGGTTCTTCGAGACCATGCAGAATCGCTCTTTGTTGCGCGATCCGGATGGCAGCCTGAGCGAGCGCGGCCAACAGATCGTAGCCCACACGCCCAGCGGCCGTTTTGGTGAACCCGACGAGCTTGGCGGCGCGGCGGTCTACCTCGCGTCCAAGGCGAGCGCGTTCACAACCGGACTTGCTTTCGTGATTGACGGCGGCTTCTCAGTTCAGTCGATCTAATCCAGCGCCCTGAGGCACTCCTCGTTGCGCCGAGAACGGGCACGCTGTTTGCGGCCCGTACAGTTCCGTGCAGCGTAAGTGTCGCCAGGCACACTCTCTCAAGAATGTAGTTAGCAAAGATTGCTCACGGAGCGCGGCTTGGTATTGGAATGCGCATTGACGGCAGATTTCTCGCTTGCCTATAATCAGATGGTGGAACCTTCCCGCGCCGAAGTGGCGGAATTGGAAGACGCGCTAGCTTGAGGGGCTAGTGGGCATTGCGCTCGTAAGGGTTCGAGTCCCTTCTTCGGCACCCCGAGACTTGGAAAGAAGCCGCACGCGCGGCTTCTTTTCGTTTGCGGGAGACCTGGCAATTGCGGTCTGAATCGAGACCGGCGCTACGAGAGGTCCGGGCGGATACTCTCGGCAAGCATCGCTCTGCCCGGCGAGCTAGGGGACGGCTTGATTGAGCCGGAACCGCCGGACACGCTCGCAGCTAGCGCGACGTATAGAGCAAGCGGCCGCAGCTATCGCAATAGACTATCTCTTGGTTCTGCTGAGTGCGGCGCAGTTGCGTATCGGGGAGCGCAATGTGACAGAACGTACAGCGGCCTTGGGAAACCGGCACCAGAACCTGGCCCCCCAGGCGTTTGCGCAGCGACTCGTACGTGGCAACGAGAACGGAGTCATTGCTACCCAGCAGAGCGGCGCGTTCTTGTTCCTGGGAGGGGATTGCGCGCTGGAGTTCTTGCAGCCGGGCGCCAAATTCCTTCTGCTTGCTGGCAAAGGACGCCTCGAGTGACGCGAGGTGTTCCTGTTGCTCGTGCCGTGCATTTTCGGCTTCTTCGGCAATGACCATGGCTTGCAGGGCGCTCTCTTCGCGCACGGATCGCTGCTGCATGAGTTGGGCGATGTCGGCCTGCAACGCCTCCAATTCTCGCGAGCTTACGACACTGCCGCTATACAGGTGTTGGGACTTTCGTTCGACTTCGTCGGTAAGGGTCGCCAGCGCGAGTTCGGCGTCGCGCAGCGCGGCGCTTGCAATCTCTTGAGACTTCGTCAATGACGCAAGCTTGCGCCGTGCCGCTTCGACTTCACCGTGATCAGCAAGAGCCGCTTCGATCTGCTTGACTTCAGCGCGGAACTCGTCCAACTGGAGGTCTACGTCTTGGAGTTCCTGCAGCCGTCCGAACGCAAGAGGAGCCATCCCTCAAGTCCTCTGTTGAATCGCCGTTGTTCCAGTCATTATACAATTCTCATACCCTGTGGAGTGTGCTATGCTCTTGTGCAGTAGGTGGGGCGGGGCTTGTTTAGCCGCCAGAGAGCGGGGATACGTGCGGGCCCGCGGACTGTTCAGGGAAGCAATAGACTGACGAGTAGCGCACAAGTAGACATCAAGTGCAAGAGGGTGCTATCACAAGAGCGTCCCGCGTGTAGTCGGGCGACTTGTGATATTTGTATTGTTGGCATACCATTGGAATGCTACGCCCAATTGGTGCGGGCATCCAGTCATGATAATTCGCTCTGTAAGCCGGCGGCGCCGCATTCGAGCGTACAGGAGGGACCATGAGACGGCTGAAGTTGCCATTCATTTATCGGGTTTCAATCGCTAGTATCGTTTTGCTCGTCACGGCGGCAGCCTGCGGCGTAGAAGAGTCGGAAAGTGAGCGGATTGTTCCCACACCGAACCCGAATATCGTTGCCACGGCACAGGCCCGGGCAATTACTGAGGCGGAAGAATCCCGGCGTGACTTGCCACTGCGCATGGTCGTTGATGAGTCCGCGGGTAACGCCGAGATCAACGTAGCTCTGAATTCCGATAAGGGATCCGTTTTCGTCAACGGTCGCCGTATGCCCTCACCCGCGACATTCGGAGGCAATACGTTTGTCGTTTGGATTGGCAACGAACGCAACGGGACCATCGTGTATGAAAACGGCGGCGCACTCATTTCCGATGTCTCGCGCGTTGCCACACTGTGGACCTACACCACCTTCGATGCGATCAAAGCGGTCTACGTGACGGCGGAAGAGCACGCCATGGTAGAACGGCCATCGGTTGCCATCGAGGATGCGCCGCTGCGACTCATCTTGGCACGGCCAATGGTGATGCGCCCGGGTAGGCTATTCCAATTCCAGCCAACGGAGCTCACCGGCGATGTCAGCACTGTGGTGAGGGTTGGCGTAAACGGCGGATTGTCGATCACGTTTGCCGGGCTCAAACAGCCCCGCGATTATGGCGATAAGTTTCTCATTCTGTGGGTGCTGGATACGCTGAGCGAAGATCCGCTGACGTATAACGGCTCGTGGCTCACCGTAACGCCGAATGGCGATTCCCAGATCGTCATGACGGCTCCACCCGAGACTAAAGGGATGCGGCAGTACAACCGGCTCCTTGTTTCCGCTGAAAATCTCACAACCGTAAGGGGGCCAAACGACGAACTGGTCATCTTTACTTTGGATAACGAGACTCCGTTCTGGGAGACCCTCTAGCCAGCACGCAGCAGCGGTAATGGGAGCAATGTGCGCGGTCTCGCGTACACATGCGGTGTTGCCTGATCGCCCCAAACTGAGTTGCTAGCGGTTGTGCGAGCCTGTACTCCGGGGTCTGGAATTGTAGAGACGTTTGTCGCCGCGTAAGCGGGAGCATTGAGGAGAGACCATGGCAGACTTGCCACGCATGGTTCACGTGCGTCAGAGCTTCTCCACCGATCAGATAGATGATCTCGTGGCTTCAATTCGTCACGAGTTGGCGCGGGCTGGCCTGGAGAAGGTCGTTGCTCCCGGTATGGAAGTCGCCATCACGGCGGGCAGCCGGGGCATCACGCGCATTCCGGAGATAATTCGCACGGTGGCTGAATCCGTGACCGCTGCCGGCGCCACCCCATTCATCGTGCCTTCCATGGGCAGCCACGGCGGCGCGATTGCTGAGGGGCAGGCTGCCGTGCTGCGGGACTACGGCATTACCGAGGAAACCACGGGAGCAGAAGTCCGCGCTACGATGGACGTGGCGAACCTCGGCACAACGGCCAACGGCGCCACAGTCTACTTCGATCGCAATGCCTATAATGCCGATGCCGTGATTGTGGTGGCCCGCGTGAAGCCGCACACCAGCTTCCGCGGTCCGGTGGAGAGCGGCCTCTGCAAGATGATCACCGTGGGACTCGGTAAGCAGCGGGGCGCCGAGCAGATGCACGCCCATGGCTTGGCGGAAACCATCCCGCAGGCCGCCGCCGTTGCCATTGAAAAGTCGAATATCGTCTTGGGACTTGGTGTCGTCGAGAACGGGTATGACCAGCCCCACACCATCCGGGCGGCGTTGGCTGACGACATCTATGAGACGGACAGGGAACTGCAGACACTCTCGAAGACCCTGCTGCCCCGCGTGCCGTTCGACGAACTCGATCTCCTCATTGTGGACATGATGGGTAAGAACATCTCCGGCGCGGGCATGGACCCGAATGTCATCGGTCTCAACCGCGGCATGACTATGGACCGCCACCCCAACTATAAACGGGTACTGGTGCGCGATCTGACTCCGGAATCCCACGGCAATTCAGTGGGCATCGGCCATGCCGACTTTGTCACGAAACGACTGGCCGACAAGATCAACTACTACGACCTCTACATGAATGCCCTCACCGCCAATAATCCGGCAGTGGCCAAGATTCCCATTACTCTCGAGAGTGACCAGGTTGCCATCGAGACGGCCTTCAAGTCTGCGTGCACTGATGTTGCGGCGCCACGAATTGTCCGCATCTACAGCACGCTGCATTTGGAATACATGCTCTTCTCCGAGGCCTTGATACCGGCGGCGCGCGAGAATCCGCACCTGGAGATCCTTGACACGCCGTATGAGTGGGAATTCGACGCCGCGGGCAATCTTGTAGAGGCCGGGCTGCTGCACCAACCTCAGAGTGCATAGCCAAGAGAACCAGACCGCTCGCTTCGATGGCGACATTCAGTTCTCTTCTCTTTTCTCCAAGGTAAGACAGCGTTGGCTCAGGTTCAAGGTGCGGCCTTGCCACAGGTTGCTCACGGCCAGTCAAATGGGGCCTTAAATTCGCGGCCCATGAGACTCAGTGACTACCTTGGGTTGAATGGGTGCTTCTCCCTCTATATGCCGCTGCCCTTATTGGTACTACAATCCGAAGCATTCTCTGTTGTGAATAGTGTGGATGTGTTACAATTACATAGCGAGAGCGGAGATGTAAAATTTCCATCGCGACTTTGGGAGACTTGCCTCGTGGAAATCAACGGGGAGTTCATTGCAACCATCGGAACGGTCATAGCAGCAGCAATTGGTCTGGTCTGGCGATTCGAGACTCGCATCTCTGGTATTGAGAGTCGTCTTGGAGATCGCATAACTGAGCTCTCTGACAGAGTTTCCCGAATTGAAGGACTGCTTGAAGGCTATTTCATGCAAGCGAGCGGACGCAAGGAAACTTGAAGAAAACGACGTTTGCCCGTCTCGCGGCAGTATCCCTTCGAATGGGCTTGCGCCCCAGAATTCCAGCGGACACGGAAAAGCACAAGCGCAGAGGATAGAATCTACTTAGATAATAAGCCGCCAATGGCTGATTTTGCCATCCGGCGTGCTATGATTAACTTAGGCGCGGGGATGAGTGGATTCGACAGGGTTGGGAGGCCTGGAACTGCGAGCCGAGGTGCTATCACCCTCGTAAAACAGGTAGCAACTTTTTTAAGTGCCAACAAGCACAATTTTGCTCTCGCAGCCTAAATAGCGCTGTGACGTCCACCTGCTCTTCCTCCGGCGAGCGCAGCTTGGGCGACCTACCAGCCGGAGTGCCGCGGTCTTTGCGGATAACATCCGACTTCTTCGGATTTCATCCGCCGCCTTCGACGACCGCGAAAGACTAACGGAGGCTAGTTCCCAGAGGTTTTCGTCCGCTCGTGCTCTGGGAATGACACTCAAAAGCTGACTACGCTCGTAGAGGTTACAGGAAGAACAGCTTTGGACGGGGAGTTCGACTCTCCCCCATCTCCACCACGAAGACCGCTATCCTTCGGGCGGCGGCAGAATTGAGGTCGGCTAATCGTGCCCGGCTCGCGACTTACCTTGACCCCCGGACCGGCTTCCGAGAGTCCATACGCGACTAAGGCGTTTCACCCGGCGTCACCGAGGGGTAGCCAATGGGTGGTATGCTATAATGCGGATGCGCTGCGCCAAGGGGAGAGCGCATTTCGAATTGAACTGAGAAAGAGAGCGATAGCGTGATCACGGTAACCGATGCGGCGGCGACGGAACTGCAGCGGCTGATGACGGACAACGACCTGGCGGATGCCAAGTTGCGCATTTTCGTGCAGAGCGAGTGCGGCTGCGGCAAAGTCAATTTCGGCATGGGATTCGACCAGGAAGTGGAAGACAACGACCAGGTGGTAGATTCCGCCGGAGTCGGTGTGGTAATGGACCCGCAGGCGTTTGCGGCGCTGGACGGCGCGTCGGTGGAGTACGTGAACGAGGGCGCCCGTCGCGGCTTTAAGATAAGCGGTGTTGATACCGCTGGCTGAGGCGGCGGCTAAGAGAGAGCCCGTGTTGGCTCTCACCAAGGTAAGTGACAAACTGAGAGGAGCATTCTGCTCTTCCTGATTGCTCAGGGAAGTGGAACGCTCCTTTTGTTTTGTCCTTTACGCCAGCGCCTGCGATGGCGATCCTGCGCATGCGGCGATGCTTTGCGCGACGAACTGACTGCATAAGACGTGCAGCACATCCATATGAAACGGGTCACGATCTACACTGACGGCGCGTGCATTGGGAACCCGGGTCCTGGCGGCTATGGGGCCGTAATCCTGTTCGGGCAGTATCGCAAGGAGATCTCCGGCGGGTATCGCAAGACGACGAACAACCGTATGGAAATCCTGGCCGCAATTCGCGCCTTGGAAGTACTCAACGAGCCCTGCGAGGTAACCCTGCACAGCGATTCCGAGTACGTTGTGAACGCGACCATGAAGGGCTGGGCTGAGAGGTGGCGAGCGCAGGGATGGAACCGCGGCAAGCAGGGAAGGGCGGCTAATCCCGATCTTTGGGCGCGGCTGCTCGACCTTGCGTCCACCCATCGCGTGACCTTCAAGTGGGTACGCGGGCATGCAGGGAACGTGGAAAACGAACGCTGCGACGCGTTAGCGAATGCAGCCGCGCGGGGTAAGAGTCTAGTGGTCGACGAGGGATACGAGAATGCTGCCGCCAAAGCAGACTAGCGGGTGCGAGCCGGCGAATCTCACCAGGCCTTGCCAGGCCGACCCAGCGAAGTTGGTGCGGTAATTGGCGGGCGAGGTAGAGCGGCATGTGGGCCGCGTCTAGCCCTGTCGTCCCGATCAAGTTATAAGAACTGATTCACGGCACTTCGACAAGCTCAGTGCGAACGGTTCGTGACTACCGTTTTGCTTACTCCTCTTGGTTCTTGTGGGAGAAGTGGACGGAGTCCGCGAAGGCTGACGTGTCAGTCTTTGCTCGAAGGGTGCCTCACGCTTGCAGGTTTCTCACTGCTGCTTGGAGCGCCGCGTCACCTTGTGTTCGCGCCAGCCCCGGTGGGGTGAGTCTCAAAGCAGTGTTGCGCAGAGCGCAGACCAGTGGGTTTTGCCACTGACCGACCCATCCCATGCGCCGGGAGACCTTCACGATGTTGGCCGTATATGCACGGCGGCGGTCTGCATACACCCGCAATGCTACAGCGGGATCCGCATTATCGCTCAGGCATTGGGCGAGGACCACCGCATCCTCGATTGACATGCAGGCGCCCTGTCCGAGATTTGGCGTGGTGGGATGGGCCGCATCGCCAAGAAGCGTCACGCGGCCTTGGCCCCAATGGGGAAGCGGAGGCCGATCGCAAATGTCGGTACGGACCAGCGTTTCCGCCGGCGTCGCGGCAAGGGTCTGAGGCACCGGCGCGGCCCAGTCTTCAAAGCAAGTCTGTAGTTGCTTCTTGAGGAGCTCGCCGGATTCTCCACCACCTGCCGGAGCATTCCAGGTGGCGTACCAATAGTCACGGCTCTTACCAATGTGGAACAGGCCAAACCGCAGACCTTGTCCCCACGCTTCGAAACCCGTGCCCTCCGGCAGCGCGTCCGGGTCTGAGTCGACCATCCCACGGCATGAAGTGTAGCCCGCATAGCGGGGCGGATGGTCGCCCCACAACTGCCCGCGGACGGCACTAAATAGACCGTCAGCACCGATCAAGACAGTTCCACGCGCGTCCTCCCCAGCAGCAAAACGAGCCGTGACGCCTGCATTGTCCTGTGTGAAGCCGACACATTCGCTGCCGAGTCGAATCGTGTCTGGATGCAGCCTTTCTGCCAGTGCGGCGTGTAGGTCCGCGCGGTGCACCAGCGTGGTGGTCACGCCGTACTGTCTTCCCAGGGGCCCGGTCGATAGTGCGCTCAGCACCGACCCGTGCCGTGTACGGAGTTCGACGCGCTCCACGGGCGCGCCAACTGCGCTCACCGCATCCGCAACACCGAGCTTGGAAAGCGCATACATGCCGTTGGCGCCAATGCCGATGCCGGCGCCCACTTCCCGCAAGACGGGAGCGCGTTCAAAGACCGTAGCGTCAATTCCGGCTTGCTGCAGGGCGACAGCCGCTGCCAGACCGCCAATGCCACCCCCGATGATGAGGGCGGTGTGCTTGGTGGTAGACACGTGAGGCTCACGTGCGTTGGCTATATCCAATCCCTCTCACATTTACAAACGTCGGTACTTACGCTGAGCTGGGAACGTCTTGCAAGTGACTAGCCGGTGCGGGCCACTACGAGCGCATCCACGCCGGACTCCGCGCCCCAGACTTCGCCGGGCCGGCCGAGGAGTTGACGCACCGCGGCGCCGGCACTGGGCCAGGGGTAGGTAGCAAAGGACTCATCAGCCGGGTCAAAACGCACCAGGGCGTTTGCGCCAAAGTCCGTAAGCCAAACAATGTCGTAGTCATCAACGTAGACCGCATAGGCACGCGGCGATGCACCGGGAAGACGCCATTCTCGCCAGCTTCCGTCCTGCGGGTCGTAGAGACTCACCTGTCCGGAATTCCACTCTGCTACCCAAATGCGGCTCTGCGAATCCGACCACACGCGCCGCGCGCCTTGGCCAGCCGTGGGCGGGTCCAACTCCGTGACGGCGCCGGTAGCAGTATCGATATGCCCCACATAGCTGCCGGCAAGCGAGGCGAAGTAGACATTGCCGTCGGGCGTGGTGCAGATGCCGTACGGGCCGCGCCCTCGCGGAGCCTCAAAGACCTGCAATTCACCGCTTTGCGGGTCTACGCGGCCGTAGATGCCGCTCTGACCGGTAAACCAGCATATGCCCTGGGCGTCAAATGTGGCCGTATTGAGATTGGCGTAACCGGTGCTCGCCGGCAGCGGAAAGACGGCTACTTCCTCTGTGGCCGGATCGACGCGCACCATGGCATTCAGGCCGCCGTCGGTGATCCACGGCGCATTGTCTGGCCCGACGATTACCCCGTGCGGCCGCGCACCGCTGCCGAGATGAATGTGCCGGGTTTCTCCGGTGAGGGGATTCAGGATGCCGAGCGCTTCTTGGTGCTGTGCCGTGTACCAGACGATGCCGTCCGCTTCAGCCGCCGGCGCGACGTCGTGGGGATGCGCTCCGCCGGGAACGGCGAACTCATGCAGTGTCACGGTGGCTGCAGATGGCTCCGGCTGCGCTTGTTGCTCGGCCGTCGGTGTTGCGACAGCCACTGGCGGTGACTCAGACGTGGCGTCAGCCTCTGGGGCCTCTTCTTCGGAAGAGCCGCCACATGCCGCCAACAGACCCAGAGCGGCGAGAGAAAGACCCTGGCGGAGAAGCTCTCTTCTTGACATAAGCTTATTTTCGCTCCTATTGCTCCAGCGGGTTTGCTGAGACTTGCGCTAGCTAACCGATCTGTCTGATTCCACCATACCGCAGGCGCCATGCGTTTTCTAATCGATCTGCGCGGGGTGGAGGGAATGGCTTTCTCTACAAGCTCAAGCGCAGCAGCCGCTCATCGCTTGATCCGGGGCTTGATCCATTCACGAGCGGAAACGCGCCAATCGTGGGCAGGCCGGTTGCGAGATGAGCGCAGAGGCGGCTGCCAAAGTGACCGTTTCGACCACTCTATGTCCTGAGAATGGCCCCGATAGCGCTGCGCTGCCAGTTCCTTCAATCCGCTACCGGGTTGCGCTCGTTGAGACGTCGAGCCAGTCGCCAATTGGATCGAGGCCATGCCGGGCGCGGTGGAGTCTCCGGAGGGCGTTGTCGACGAAGCGCCGATCGTTGACTTGGATACCGTAGAGCAGCTCGATGAAGAGGATGCGCTTGGCACAAAGGTGAATGCGGCGGCGCATGGCGGTGGAGACGGTGTGGGCGTAGGCGGTGAGCGCGGCTTCCAGGAAGGCGGTGCCGAAGCCCGCGAGCAGCGCACAGAAGTCAATAGCGGGGTCGCCGTTTTGGCCGGCCTCCTCGAAGTCTATGACGCCGCTCACCGCTCCCCGTGCCTCGTCATAGAGGATGTTCGAGCCGTCGAAGTCCCCGTGCGTGAATACGGACGTATCTTCCCATAGGGAATTGTCGCTGAGAATTTCCTCGAACAGGGCGCTTGTCCACCCTTGTTCATCTTTGCTGAGCAACGGAAACGCTGCTGCCTTTACGCGTTGATAAAGACTGCGCGCGTTGGAGCGGCCCGGCTCGGACGGATTCGGGGACTCTTGGCCAGTGGGCAGCACGGAGAGAGGGACGCTGTGAAGGGCTGACAGAAACTCGCCGATCTGTGCGGCTGCGCGTTCACTCTCCGACGACGTAAGCGCGCTCGCGGACAGGCTGCGGCCGGGCAGTTTGTCGTAGCCCGCCACCGGGTAAGGGAACGAATCACAGCCTGCGCTGAAGTACCGGATGCGTGGGACCGGAAGCGGCAAAAGCGGCGCCACGGCAGCATAGACATCCTTCTCGCGGTAGAGAAAAGCGCCCTCATCTTCCGGGGCGCTACCACCATCCACGGAGCCGCCCCCGTGTGGAAAACGAAAGATCAGCGCGTCGTTGACAACAAACACCCGGCAGGTGCCGCCGCCCAAGAATTGCATGTCTGCCACCCGCACGCTGGGAAAGCATGTTTCGATGATGCTCCTGTAGAATTCTACGTCTATTGGCATGGCGATTACGGGTGACCGTCTACATACTCTATAGGGTGCAATTGCAAGCGCGTGGTGTCCATCGTAGCTGGTGATCAGGAAGAGATAAGCGCCTCAAAAAGCTGAGAGCAGAATGCACGTTTGGGCGGGCCTGCAGCTCTTGCAATCGCCTCATTCGCCGGCGTTGACAGGGTGAACACGCGTGATGCCACGTCTGTCGGCAAGCATGCGGTTGTTCTCATGAATGACGCCAATCCAGAGCTGGAAGGGCTCGTCGGGAAAGTCCGCAGTAACTTGAATCCGGCCTGTGACCAAGACGCTCTCACCCGGCGGGAGGTCGCGCCCCAAGCTCCAGCGAAAGGGATACCCCACGCCGCTGCGGTTGAGTGAGAAGTCTACACCCCAGCGAATGGTTCCCGTGTCAGCCGCATAGCCCTGCGCGGGCGCGCTCTCGCCCCATTCGTACATAGACGGTCCCGGGGCTGCCGCGCGCAGCGTGACCGCGCCGGCGTTCGTGATCCTTGCCGAGATGGTAATGATGCCGTTTACCGGCACTGCTGTAGGGGTTATTGCCAGGTCGGAGACGCGTACCTGAGGCACGCCTGATTCGCCGATTTCGATGGGGTGGCGACCGACGGTACGGTTGCCGGGGCGGTCTTGGATTGCGACTTCAATATGGGCCGGTCCTGCGGGCAAGCGTTCCACCGCGAGATTGAGCTGCGGAGCGTGACGGAGGGCCGGGGGCCAGGAGAATGATACCGTTCCCGGGCCGGCTGCCTGTTCTCGCAGGAGCCAGCGCGTCTCACCGCCGGTGAGGAGCCGCACGTCCGCGGTCACGGGCTCGCCGACAGTGAAGCTCATTGTCAGACGATCGTCTATACCGTCTTGATTGGGCGAGAACACCGCCGGCGAGACTTGGAGATTCTCGAGGGCGGGCGGAGTGGTATCGGCATCGGCAATGGTGAGCGCTTGCTGTACTTCAGAGCGCTTGCCGGTGCCGGTCTCCTCGGCGGTGGCGACAAGAGTGTACGCCCCATTCGGCAGCACACGTCCATCCACGGCGCCTTGGAAAGAGAAAGAGTACGTTCCCCGACTACGCGGGACGCGGTCCCGGAGGACGTAGCTCATCCCGTCTGCAGACTGCAACAACAGCGTGACGCTGGCTGCGCGGGCGACTTCATACTGGATCGTGACCGAGCCAGTGCCGTCGGCGCGCAGCAGCGAGGGGTTTACCTGAAGATCGAGCGGGGCGCGAGAGGAATCAGCCGTAGCGCAGCCGGACAAGATTAGCAGAAACCACAGGATTTGCGGCAACCAGCGCTGCCGAAGCAGCACCGGCGCAGCCTGCCGGCGGAAAAGCCTCATTAGAAAAGAGAGACTCACGCAAGACTACGAGCGCGCAGCAACTAAACCGCGTCTTTGCTCAAGCGTGCCAGAAAGTCCGCGTTCGACTTTGTGCGCTCAAATCTCTTTAGCATGGCTTCGTAGCCTTCGGTATTGCCGAGGGCCGCGAGCATGCGGCGCAGCGTAATCACCTTCCGCAGCGTCTCGTTCTCTAGCAGCAACTCTTCGCGGCGTGTGCCGGACCGCTCGACGTCGATTGCCGGGTAGATGCGGCGCTCGGCGAACTTGCGGTCGAGCCGCAATTCCATATTGCCGGTGCCTTTGAATTCCTCGTAAATGACGTCGTCCATGCGGCTTTCGGTCTCGACCAGACACGTTGCGATCATTGTCAGGCTGCCGCCGTTGTCGACGTTGCGGCCCGCACCGTAGAAACGCTTCGGCGGGTAGATGGCAGCGGGGTCAATACCGCCGGAGAGAGTCCTGCCGCTGGGTGGAATTGCTTGGTTATAGGCGCGTGTGAGGCGGGTGATGGAGTCAAGCAGGAGCATGACGTCCTGTCCGCCTTCTACCATGCGCTTCGCGCGATCAAGCGCCAATTCGGCGATGCGGGTCTGGTTTTCCGGCATCTCATCGAAAGTAGAGGCGACCACTTCAGCGCCGACGGTGCGTTCCCAGTCCGTCACTTCCTCAGGCCGCTCACCAATGAGCACCACCATGACGTGCACTTCCGGGTAATTTGCCATGACGGCGTTGGCAATACTCTGCAGCAGCATAGTCTTGCCGGTCTTGGGAGGCGCCACCACGAGACCGCGTTGGCCGCGGCCAATGGGGGAGACGAGGTTGATGAGACGACCGGTCACGCCTGCGGAGGCCGTCTCAAGATCAAGGCGATCATTGGGAAAAACTGCGGTGAGGGATTCAAAATGCGGCCGACGTTTGGCTTCTTCCGGATCGAGGTTGTTAACGGTCTCGACCCGTAACAGGCCGTAGTACTTCTCGCCCTCTTTCGGCGGACGCACTTGGCCCGCGATCATATCGCCGGTACGCAGGCTCAAGCGGCGAATCTGCGTGGGGGCGACATAGACGTCCTCGGCCCAGCCAGTGTGCCAGTACCGATGAAGTCGGAGGAATCCATATCCATCGTCGATGGTTTCGAGGAGCCCGGTGCGGTAGAGGTTGCCTTGTTCTTCGGATTGTGCCTGCAGGAGCCGATTGACGAGTTCGTGCTTCTTGAGAACTGAATAACCGCTGATTCCCAGCTCTCTAGCGCGCTCTCGCAATTCAGCCAGAGGTTTCGCGTCTAGATCTGCATATTGCACTCCGGGGTCACTCCTTTGCTTGGTTGGCTTGGATGAATGGTTCGTTCCATTACGTTGCATCCAATGGCGGGTAGAACGTTTGCGACGACGATTGCCACGTTTGCGAGAGGGTATTACTGTTGACAGATTTGTCCTCCTTCAAGAGCAATACAACGAACCAATGCTACAAAGAGCAATGCTGTATTGGGCTAGTGCCGTACGAAGCACATGCTGTACTCAGCATAGTAGGCGGGGTGTATGACAATGGATACGACCTGCGCCTCTGGTGAGTTACCCTACCGCGAGATGTTTACGTGCATTGCGCCAACTAAGGTGATTCGATTTGTGGGTGATATTGAGCCTTTGCGGTCTCAAAATATCGGGGCGCTACATTAACGGTGATGGGTAACAAGATATGCTAGTGGAAAGAGCAGGGCGTCGAAGCAGATACTTCTATAGTTATTCTGGAGAAGGTCGTGAGGGTATTTCGAAGGATTATATAGAGGTCACGCTTCATAGTCAAGACTACCAAATGGTGAAGTCCCTGTCAACCGGTGGCAAAGGAGAAACTGCCTTGAAATGACGGAGCAACGCGGTCGAGGCATGACCCATGGGACGCAGCGGACTTCGCTGTAATCTGCGGCTTGGCCATGCCTTGCGTTCACCGCGCGCCGCCCAGTGTCGCCAGGGAGTCTTGCTCGTCTTGAGCTTCCTTAACTGCTCTTGAAAGGTAGCGGGGCTGCTTCGTGCTACTCGCCGCGGCGGTTTGTGAAACAGTCGCTACAGTAAATCGGCCGGTCATCTCGGGGAATGAAAGGAACGCGAGCGACGCTGCCGCATTCAGCGCAAACACCTTCATGCATTTCCCGCTCGCCGTACCGTTCGCGTCGGCGTGCCGTGCGACATTCCTGGCAGCGGCGCGGCTCATGCATTAGGCCTTTTTCCTGGTAGAATTCCTGCTCACCAGCAGTAAACGTGAATGGCTGGCTGCACTCCACGCAGACTATCGTGCGATCCTCTGGTGACACTGTGAACCTCTCCTTTGGCTGGTTCTCACCACTCTTCCCCATTTCCTTCACCGAACCGTGCAGTGCGGACCACCCTTGTCGCGGCACCACGTTCGTTCGTCAAGCTGCATATGCAGGGCAAAATGCAAATTGATTGACCAAGTATACGAGACAACTGGTATCTATGCAAGCTCTTTAGCGAATTGGCACGGCGAGATAGTGTCAAGGTGCTTGCCGAGGTGTGGAGCACACCGATGGCACGTGCCGTCAGTTTGGATACACAGCAGACCGAGGCGGCCCGCTGCCTGTGCTATAGTAAGTGCGCCAGCGCAGAATGAGCTGCGAGAACCACCCCACGAAGAAGCGATGCCCACGATCTTCCGTTCCGCTACAGACGCTCTGTGCTCCTTGCCTAGTGCAGATATCGCGGCAATGACCGACCGGAGCGTCTTTCGCCGCAGCCCCGCCCGTTGCCTTGGCACGGCCCAGCCAACGCCACCGCTACGGTCCCGCAGATGAGCCGCCGCATCTTCGCGCTGCTATTGCCGGTGTATGTGCCCAGCTTCTTACTGGCGTTTACGCAGGGCCTATTGATCCCCACGCTGCCACTCTATGCCACGACCTTTGGCGTATCGTTCAGTCTGGTGAGCTTGGCGGTCGCGGCAAAAGGTATCGGTACCCTCGCCATGGACCTCCCCTCGGGCGTCATGCTCGAGCGGCTTGGCAGCCGCAAGGTCATGCTGCTGGGCGTGAGTCTTGCCTGCGGCTCCCTGGTCCTGATGGGCCTGATAGAGAACTTCACCGTTCTTGTGCTCCTGCGCCTCGTCTCCGGCGGCGGCACGGCGATGTGGATGCTCTCCCGTATGGCATACATATCGGACATCGTACCCTTGGAAGTGCGGGGCCGGGCCTTGTCGGCGTTCGGCGGTGTCAGCCGTATCGGCGTGTTTGCCAGTCCCGCGATCGGTGGCTTTGTGGCAGCGTCGCTGGGGCTGCGCATGCCCTTCTTGCTCGCGGCGGCGTTGACGGGCGTTGCCCTTATCATCACCCTTCTCTATGTGCCGGAATCCCGCACAACGGAGAGAAGCGAGCACCGGCGCCCGCATTGGCGTACCATGGCGCAAATCGTGGCCACCTATCGTCGCGACCTCTTCGCGGCCGGCAGCGCGCAGATCCTCGCGCAGATGATCCGTGCCGGGCGCGATATCATTGTGCCGCTCTATGGCGGCACCGTGCTTGGCTTGGACCTTACCGCTGTCGGGGTGATCATCACGGTGTCTGCAGCGATCGATATGTCCCTCTTCGGTATCGCCGGGCTGCTGCAAGACCGCATGGGGCGCAAGTGGGCGTCCGTTCCCTCGATGATCATCCTTGGTGTGGGCATGGCCATGGTGCCGTTGACTGCCGGCTACACTTCGCTGCTCGCCGCTGCTGCTATCATGGGGCTGGGTAACGGTCTCGGCTCGGGGACCATGATGACCCTGGGGAGCGACCTTGCGCCGCGCGATGCCATGGGCGAATTCCTTGGATTGTGGCGGCTGATTGGAGACGGCGGGAATACGGGCGGCCCGTTGGTCGTGGGCGCCGTTGCCGACCTCACGGGCCTTGGTCTTGCCGCGATTGTCTTGGCCGGCGTCGGCGCGCTGGCGGCAGGCAACTTGGCGTGGTTAGTCCCGGAAACTCGCCATCAGCGGGAGCGGCGCGCTCTGGTTTGAGCTTGCCCCCTTTGGACAGTCCGGAAGATGATAAGCAGAGACTCTATCGGTCTCTGCCGGCACCGGTCAAAGAGTGCGCGGAATTGTGATTGGCGGCGGTAGCAAGAGACGTGAGTCTCCACTGAGCCGGGGCTTCACGCGGAGGGGTCATGCATGGCAACTGAAGTGGAGCCACTCCTGAGCCTCTTTAGCCTCGGCTGGCTGCTGCTGCTCGTGGGCGCGTGCATCCACTTTGCGCTCACTCTTGCCACGTTGTATGGTTTCGGGCCTTATGGAAGAGACCTCGCGCCACGCCTCGCCGCAAGTGACATTCCGGAGGTGCGCGCCTTCTCGCGTCACATTGCCATGCACGTACTCATCATGGGTGTGGCGTGGTGGGCGCTGGCATTCTGGGGCATCCGCGACGGCCACTGGTGGGCGTGGATCGCACTGCTCCTGATGGGTCTGGCGCACTTTGGCGCGTTCGCGTGGACTGAGACCCGGCGTAAAGGCAATTGGCACCCGCCGGACTGGCGCTGGTGGGGCTTGCTCATCGGGTTTGCGGTGAGCATGGCACTGACCATTCCCCGGTAGCTGCTGGTGCGCGCGGAGAGTGCAACGAAAGGGCGGTGCCGCGGGCCTTGGCCCGTGCTAGTCAGCAGCGGTTTATTCCGCTACAATGGCTTCAATCTGACGCATGGGCAAAGTGAGACAGGCGTTGCCGGCTGATACCGGCAGCATGGGAGTAATCTGATGGATTTGGCGCTTGGCGCACCGATTCAGGCTGAGAACGGAGAAGCGCTTGGCACGCTCGGCGGAATTACACTCGATCCCCTTTCACGCACCGTCAAGGCGCTGGTGTTGTTCTTGGATCATGCCCTCGTCGTGCCGGCGGCGATTGAGGTAGAAGCCGTACGCGAAGGCAGGGCGACAACGCCGTCTACCTCCGCGGCGGGAATTGTGCGTGTCCAGGTGCCGCTTGCCCTCGTAGGCGGAGTTTCCGGCAGGACCGTCACTCTAGCGCTGGACCTCTCCGACCTGCGGCAAGCGTTGGAGGCCTATCCCGACGTCGACGCTATCGCCGGCGTACCGCTTGTGCTGCAAACTCAGGCCGACGGTAGCCTGGACGCGGTGGCAGCGGGACTGCCGGACACCTTTGTGCCCGACGCCGAGCTGGACGGCAACACGTTCGTGCGGGATGTATACGCCAAGGTTGGGCACTGGGACGAATTGCGGGTTGACCCGTTTACGCACAAACTCCAGAGCTTGAAGGTAGTCGGCGGCCTGACAAACAGCAGAACGGAAGACCGCATCCCCGCTCACGCGCTCGGCAGCATCCACCGCCGCTTTATCACCGTCAAGCTGCCGTTGTTCTAAGCGCCTTGCCAACGAGAGTACTTGCTCTTGGTGCCAGGCCCGCTTCGTGCCGCGAATTGGGGAAGCGGGAGACAAGCCCCCGCGCTACAGTTCTACCGGTAGACACATAATGTTTGACCTTATCGCAGAATTGACGACGGCGCACTCTCCCGTGGGCAACGAACGGGAGATCGATGCCGTACTGCGGGCCCATCTCGATCCCCTCCCTAGCGAGGTCTGGCAGGATACCGCCGGCAATATCATCGTCAAGATTGCGGGAGTTGCCAGCGATTGTCCCCTCATCCTGGATGCTCACAAAGACGAACTCGGCCTTGTCATAAAGCGCATCGAAGACGACGGCAAGATTCGCGTCGCAACCCTGGGCGGGACGTATCCCTGGAAATACGGGGAAGGCCCCATGGATATCCTGGGGGATGCGGGGGTCGTGCCGGCTATCCTCTGCTTTGGCGCCATGCACACAACGGAAGAGAGCCCGATTCAGGCAGTCCGCTCGGAGGGCGGCCGGTCGCTCAAGTGGTCGGACTGTTACCTCGACGCCAAGCTCAGCAAGGATGAACTCTTGGCGCAGGGCGTGCATCCCGGGTCCAAGGTGGTTGTCTCCCGCCAGCGCAAGGTGCCGGTGCGCATCGGAGACTTTGTGGGCACGTACGCGCTCGACGACAAGGGCGCGGTTGCCGTTCTCGTATCTCTCGCCGCGCTGCTGACCAGCGATCCACCGCCGCAGGACACCTACCTTGTGTTCTCAAGTACGGAGGAGAACGCCGGAGGCGGCGGTCCCTTTGCGGCGCGCACTTTGCCGGGGGACACGTACATTGCTTTGGAGATTGCTCCGGTGGCGGAAGAATACGGAGTGGTGGCCGGCGACGCGCCGGTGTTGGTGTATAAGGACGCCTACAACGTCTACGACGAAGGCCTGCTCCGGTACCTGGCGGACTTGGCGAAGGAGCTTGGAATCGAGGTTCAATACGCCGCCTTCGAATCATACGGTACCAACGCCTCGATCGCCCGCAAGGTAGCGGCGGTGGGACGCATTGCCGCGGTGGCGTTTCCGTGCCAGAACACGCACGGCTTCGAGGTGGCCCACCTCGATGGGCTGACAAACCTGACGACCTTGCTGCTCACGTTTGTACAACGCTGGCCCGCGGTGCTCCAGGACAACCCGGCGTCGCCTGACGCCTGATTACCACCTCACTGTTCCCTGAGATCCGGTGCGGCATCGCTTGAACGGCACCTTCTCCCATCCTAGAATGGTGGCTAAGATACGCTTTGTGACGCGTTAGAGACTCGCCGTGAGTCTGCCGCCAAAGAGTAGTGCCCCGATGCCAAAATCCTCCTCCCGGAGCCTGACCCCGATTCAAGAGCAGTACTATCGCATCAAGCAGAATTATCCCGATGCGCTGCTCTTCTTCCGCTTAGGCGATTTCTACGAGCTCTTCGGCGACGACGCGAAGATAGCCTCCGAGACCCTGCAAATCGTGCTCACCGCCCGCGAATTCGGCAAGAGCGAGAAGATGCCGATGTGCGGCGTGCCTGCCCATGCCGCGGAAACCTACCTGGGCCGCCTCCTTGCCGCCGGCCACCGCGTCGCCATTTGCGAGCAGGTGTCCGAACCGGGACGCGGCCTGGTGGACCGCGCGGTGGTGCGCGTGGCTACGCCGGGCACAATCGTGGACCCCAAGCTTCTCGCTGCCAAAGAGAATACATACGTCGCTGCGGTCATCCGGGAAAAGAAGCGGGTGGGACTAGCCTATGCCGACGTGAGTACGGGGGAGTTTGCCGCGACCGAGATTCGGGAGGACGTGGACGCGGTCCTCGCCGCTGAGCTTGGGCGACTGCAGCCGGCGGAGTGTGTGCTCCCTGAAGGCAAGGCGCTGCATCTTTCCGCCCCGGCCCTGACCCCGTATGCGGCATGGCACTTTGAATTACAGGAGGCAACGAGCACCTTGCTGCGGGTGCTCGCGGTGGGCACGCTCGACGGCTTTGGCTGCGCCGACCTGCCCTTGGCAACCCGTGCCGCCGGCGGTTTGCTGGCGTACCTGGAGGAGACGCAAAAGTCTTTCCTGGGCGGTCTCGACGGCTTGCGCACGTATGCCCTCGACTCGTACATGGGTTTGGATCCGGCAACCTTGCGCAACCTCGAAATCCTTCGCAACAGCCGCACGCAGCAGGAGGAAGGCTCGCTGCTCGGCGTCCTCGACGCAACCCGTTCGGCGATGGGCGGGCGCCTCCTCCGTCAGTGGCTGACGCAGCCATTGATTGACGTGGACGCGATTGCCGCGCGCTTGAACGTGGTTGAGGCATTGACCGACGATAGGGTCTTGCTGGAGCGGTTGCGAGAGCAGCTAGGGAAACTGGCCGACGTCGAGCGACTGGCCCATCGCGCTCTGCAGGGACTGGCGACGCCCCAGGACCTCGCGCGTTTGGGAGCGTCGCTGGAGGCCGCCGCGGCCATCAAGGAGCTTCTGAGCGCAGCGTCGGCGCCGCCTATGCAAGGGCGCGCGGCGCAACTCGATCCAGCGCCGGAAGTCGCGGCACTGATCGCGCGGTCGATTACGACGGAACCGGGGCAATCGCCAATCAAGGCCGGTTATAGCGCCGAGCTCGATGGGCTGGTGGGACGGGTAGCGGAGGCACAGGCGTTCATCGCCAATCTTGAGGCCAAGGAAAGACACGCCACCGGTATCAAGACGCTCAGGGTGGGCCACAACAAGGTCTACGGCTATTACCTCGAAGTGAGCAAAGGCGCGTTATCCTCGGTGCCTGAGCGCTACATGCGCAAGCAGACGCTCACCACCGGCGAACGCTATAGCACCACGGAATTGCAGGACGCTGAATCGCTCATTCTCAACGCGCAAGAGGAACTGGACGCGCTGGAGCGACAATTCTTCGCAGGCATCGTGGAGAGCGTGGCGGCGGAGGAAAAACGCTTGCGCACGTTGGCGGGGGCGCTGGCGGCACTCGATGTCTTAGCCGCGTTTGCCAGTGTTGCCGCGCGGCGCAACTTCGTACGGCCGGCAGTCGATGCAAGTGACGGTATCGAGATTATGGAGGGACGCCATCCGGTGGTAGAGGCTGCGTTGGACGGCGCCCCGTTCATTCCCAACGACGTGCGGCTGGATGCGGCGCAGCAGATAGTCGTCCTCACCGGGCCGAACATGGCGGGTAAGTCCACGTATCTCCGCCAGGTGGCGCTCACGGTGTTGATGGCGCAGATTGGCAGCTTTGTCGCTGCCCGCTCAGCCCGCGTGGGTATCGTCGACCGCATCTTCACGCGGGTGGGCGCACAGGACGAGATTGCCTCCGGCGCCAGCACGTTCATGGTAGAGATGACGGAGACGAGCTACATCCTCAGCCACGCCACCCCCCGGTCACTGGTGGTATTCGACGAGGTAGGCCGTGGCACCAGCACGTACGATGGGCTGGCAATTGCGCGCGCGGTGCTGGAGTATCTTCATAATCACTCGGGTCTCCAATCCAAGACCCTCTTTGCCACCCACTTCCACGAATTGGCCGAATTGGAGGGCACGCTTCCGCGGGTCAAGAATTCGCGTGTGGACGTCTTGGAGGAACAGGGCAACGTCGTCTTTTTGCACAAAGTAGTCCCGGGCGGGGCCGACCGGTCGTATGGCGTCAACGTCGCGAAACTTGCCGGCTTGCCGCGTCCGGTATTGCGGCGCGCAGAGCAAGTGTTGCACGAGCTCGAAGAGCGGCACTTGCGCGGCGATACTGCGGCACCGAGTGAGAACGGGTCCGACCAACTCCCGCTCTTCACCGGCCCACATCCGGTGATCGCACAGCTCCAGGACCTGGACATCGACGCCATGACCCCGCTGGAAGCGATCAGCACATTATACGAACTGAAGAAGCGGGTTCAAGAGTAGGGCCCTTGGGCGCTCCTTAGAGCAATAGCAATGGGGTAACGCCAAGCTCATTCCCGCTTCACCCGGCAACGTCCGCGCTCAACCGTGCGTCGAGCGCACGCCAACAATCGCTCTACCGCGAAGATTTCTGCGTGACTCGGCAAGTCTGCTACGGTCGGGCCCGTTTCGGCATGAAGTGCCCTCACCTCGGCCCTTTCTCCAAGAGAGAGGAGGGTTCCTCGCTCACACCGGTGGCTCGGTGAAATGGGTCTCCGAGGGGGGTTTTATTGCACCGGGAACGGTGAGTCTCCGGTGAGGCGGAAGAATATGTACGTGTCGCCGCCGACGTGGGGATTGAGCGACTGCTGCAATTCGATCACGTGCGGCTCGTGCCGCGCATCGATCTGCAGCCTGCCATACACATCGTAGCCAACGAAGCCCGGCGGCAGGATAAACTGCCGCGGCTGTCCGCGTTGGTCGTTTGCCCAGACGACCCATCCTTCTAGGTCGCTCTCTTCGTCTGGCGTGAGCGGCGGTCGCACAAAACGGACGACAGAAAGCCCGCTTTGGGGAGGACTGCTCATCGCGGCGCTGGCGCCGGCGAGCAGATCGGTCACGAAACGAAACGCCTTCAAGGCGGGGCGCGGTGTCATGTTTCCCTGGCTGTCCGCGTAGACGGTTAGGCCCTTTCTGCTCTCAAAGCCGCCAAAGCCGATTGTGTCTATGGCGCCATAGTAGAAAGCCTGGTTGGCGATACTGGCTGTAGCGGCAGTAAGGAGCTGCGCCACGGCCCGCGATTGTTCGTCCGGCGTGAGCCGCAGCTCAAGCTCCGCGCCCCGGCGCACGATGATGCCGCCGCCGATGACGTCGCCATAGTGGCCGAGTTCGCCAATGATGATTGGCAGTTGCCGCTGGATCGCGTCGGTTGTGGCGGCGTTAATCTCGTCGAGCCAGGGCTGGAGGAGATTGGGATGGTCGTAGAAGTGGGCCAAGAGCGCGTCCGGCAGCACGGCACGGTCGCGCAGCATGCCAAGGGCTCCTTGGAGGAATGAGCGCTGTTCTTGCCAGGTATGGTACGCCTCACCATACATGTGAACACTCACCAAGGGATCGGCTCTCTTGACCGCGCGATGACCGGTTACAAAACGGTCCACATACCATTGTATGTGCTCTCGGTCAACGGCATCCGCGGCGTGCAGGTTCTCTTCGTTGCCGATGATGATCGAGCTGGGCTGGAATTCGCGAACAAGGTTTTCGAGATAGCGACCGAACGCGTCAAAGCCGGTTTCCTGGGGAATGGGTACCACCAGGTGCTTCTGCCAGCGTTCGAGCCGGGCGACTTCGCGACGAAGACCGTACAGGTTGGCGTCGGTGAGTTGATCGAGAACGCCCGCCCGGCGCTGAGCCAAGTAGGTCCCGGTTGTTCTGTCGGGAGCGAGGGCGCCGGTGACGAAGCCGTCGGGCCCGAGCATGCCCGGGTTTACCGTAATGCGGTGAGTGAGGCGATACGCCATCGCCGCGGCGGGGCGGTCCGTGAGGCCAAGCTTTATGAGCTCTTGTCCCTGAGCGAGTCCCAGCCGGAAGTTGCGGTTAGACTGGTGGATGCGCCGGTGCAGCGCCAGGAACTCGTAATCTTGGGAGTCAAGCGTTGGCGTTAGAAGTGATGCCGGGCGAGGACTCATGGTAATGCACCTCCCCCGGAACGGGGGCGACAGCGATGGCAATGGTTGAGAATGAAGTTCCTAAGTGGATCGCCGAATCCGGAGGGAGAGAATGGGTGGGCGCGAAGTGCCGAGAACTTCACACTTCTAGTATAGCGAAATCCTCTGCCTCTTTGGAATGGCGTGAGAGCAAGCACCGTAGGCGCGGGAGGACTCCGGTTGACGCGCCTGGGTGTACCTCGCCTATTGCGGTTGAAGCGGCTCGGGGGTTTGGCCCGGCTGCGCCGGCGGTTCTTGACAAGGTGACGGCGCCTACACCATAGTCTTGGTAGGCACTGGGGAATACGGCTCCGCGCTGCAATGCAGCGGACAAGGCCGACAGAATCAAGGAGGATGCGCTTTGGCAGCACTTGCCCTTTCAACACGCCACATCGTGCATGAACCCACGGCGCCTGGCCTCCCATTTCGCGAGGAGAACTTCGGCTACCGCTTCAATAGTCTTCACGTGCCGCCGGCGCAGGCCGGCATCGTGCTGGTAGACTGCTGGGACATTCACATCACGGCAAGCCACGTGGAACGGACCGGCCAGATTTGCCGCGAACGCATCCGGCCGGTGCTGGACGCCTGCCGCGAAATTGGCGTCACGGTAATTCACGCGCCCTCTCCCGGTGTCGCGCACAAGTTTCCCCAGTGGCTGCGCTATGCCGGAGACACTGAGCTCTCGCCGGAACCAAGTGTATCGCCGGCCTGGCCGCCGGAGGACTTTGCCAAGCGCAGGGGAGAATGGGCGCATCTGCGAGCAGACCGTACCGATACGTGGGCCGCAGAGATCAATCAGATCAATGATGACCGTTACATTGATGATTCGGTCTTTCCGCAGCCGGATGACTTTGTCATCGCGAACGGTCATCAGCTTCACAGACTGTGCGCCCACCGCGAACTGCTCTACCTGTTCTATGTCGGTTTTGCCACCAATCTTTGCGTGCCGCATCGCGACTACGGCATGCTCGCTATGCGCGAGCGCGGCTACGGACTGATATTGTTGCGCGATTGCACGACCGGAATTGAAACCGGCGAAACCATAGACGGGCTGCTTTGCACAAATATTGCGATCCACGACTATGAATTGCGGGACATCGCGGGGACGATCACGTCGGATGAGTTCCTGGCCGCGGCCCAGCCGTTGAGAACGGGCGCGGCGGTGGGCGCAGAAGCGAACTAATGGAATAGCGTGCCCGGATTCATCGGCCCAGGGTTGCAGTCCGCAGCCAATTCGGGGCTGGCCAATGGGTGCAATGTCCAATGCGAAGGCGCCGGTATCGGGCACACCGTGTAGGCGTGAGATTTTCGAAGGCGGGAGAAGAGTAAAGAACATATGGACGAAATTCGAATCGGCGTGGCCGGACTGGGAGGCCGCGGTCGCAGTTGGATGCGATTGCTGCAGCGCGTGCCGGGTTACCGCATTGTCGCGCTGTGCGATCCCATTGTCGCAACGCACGAGCCGTCCCTCGCTGTACTTGAAAACAGCGATGGTGTAGCAACGTACACGCAATACGAAGACATCCTTGCCGATGACAATGTGGAAGCCATCGCCCTGACGGTGCGTAATCCCCGCCAAGGGTTGCTGGCGGCGCAGGCGCTGGAAGCCGGCAAGCACGTTAATCAGGAGGTGCCGGCTGCGCACTGCATGGAGGACTGCTGGCGCATCGTGGTGGCTGCTGAACGCTCCGGCAAAGTTTACCAGTTGGCGGAACAGACCCGCTACATGGGCGTGATGCAGGCCTGGCACGACATGGTAGCCAATGGTGATCTCGGGCGTGTGACATTCGTGGAAGGGCAGTACTTTCACTACTACGTCTCCCAGTTCTTTTGGGAGAAGGATACGGCGACATTCTACGGACCCTTGGAAGTCCCAGACCACCCAGAGGCGGAGCCGACGTGGAGTGCGCTCATGCCCGCCATCCACTATCTGCCGCACGAACTCAGCCCGCTGTTGTACGTGCTCGACGACCGGGTGGTGTCGGTTACCGGCATGAGCACGCAGGGCCCAAGCTATTCCCACCCCGTGATACCCCAGCCCGACATGCAGGTCTGCTTGATGAAGACCGAGAAAGACGCCATATTGCGGCTGGCCGCGAGCTTCGCGCAGCCGCAGCCGCCACGCGATTACCACTGGTATCAGATCATGGGCACGGGCGGTTCGGTGGAGTGGCGGCGGTCCAACCGCAATAAGCCAAAGATGTGGCTTGCGAATGCCCAAATGCACGATATGGCGGAAGTGGACTGGCAATTCCAGCGGACGGACGCGCCGGCGGAAGCGCGGGGCAGCGGCCACGGTGACGCCGACTACTATGTGCACGCGGCGTTCCGGGATGCCGTAAATGGTACACGGCCGCTGGAATTCGACGTTTACCGTGCAATGGATACCGCCGCGCCGGCGATATTAGCGGCAGAGTCGATCGCGCAGAATTCGAAATTGCTCGAGGTGCCGGACTTCCGGCCCAGCGCGGACCGACCGGCCGGCACGATGCCGGCAGACGGTTAATGGGATAGAGGATTGTGGTACGAAGTTCTACAGAGAATCAAAGAACCTGAAGAGGAAAGGTGTCCTTCATGGAAATCACGCTTGGATGTTTCACCCGTCCGTGGAAAGACTATGGTGTGGAGGCTGCGGCGGAGGGAATGCGCGCCGCCGGTTTCAATTACTTTGGCCCGATGGGTATGGGGCCTACGCGCCTCATCGACTATAACTCGACGCCGGAAGAGGTTGCCGCCATCGAACGCACGGTGAAAGGCGCCGGTCTGAAATTCTCAATCATAATGGCAACCTACCCCTTGACCAGCGTGGAAGAGGGAGTTGCGGCATTCAACCGTCAGATCGACTACGCTGAACAGCTTGGTACGCGCCATGTTCTGACCGGTGGAGCCTCGGATCCCGCACAGTACGAGACGTATTACGACATCATGCGTGAGGGCGCCGAATACGCAATGCACAAGGGCATTACGATCATGCTCAAGCCCCACGGCGGACTGAGCAATACGACGCATGATACTATCGAATCTTGGAAGAGAGTCAACCACCAGAACTTCAAGATTTGCTACGACGCCGGCAACCTGCTCTACTACGTCGGGGAAGACCCAATGGCGCATATCAACGAGATTTCTCCCATCGTGGCTGGCATGTGCATCAAGGATGAATTGGGTGGTATGCAAGGCGACGTGATGGTAACGCCTGGAGATGGCCAGGTAGATTTCCCCGCCGTCTTTACGGCGCTCAAGGACGCGGGTTTTGCCGGACCCTTTGTTGTCGAGTGTTTGAGCGGGGAATCCTTGGACGAGATCAACCACGAAGCCGTGCGTGCGCGCAAATTCCTGGAGGAAACCTTCGCGGCGGTGGGGTACACGGTAGACTAGGAGGCTCTTGTGGCGATAATTACCATTTCGCGGCAGCTTGGCACCGGCGAAGTTGAATTTACGGACAAACTCACCGACACGCTGGGGTACCCGCTGTATGACGACCTGCTCATCCAGCAGGTCGCCGCGGCGTTGGAAGTGCATACGGGTGTGGTGAGAGCGCTCGATGAGCGATTGGAACCCGGCGCTATTCAAAGTGTTCTCTCACGAGTCACGGGAGGGCGTGCGGGGGGTCAGGTGTCGACGCGGCGTGAAGAGGGTGGCGTGCGGCCGGAGATTGTCCGAACAGCGTTGCGGTCCGTGGTACGCGAGATTGCGCGGCGCGACAACGCTATCATCGTCGGACGCGGTGCGGGCATCATCCTCGGTGAACTGCGCGGCCTGCTCAAGCTGCGCCTGGTCGCCCCACTGGAATTCCGGGCCCGGTATCTCGCCAGAACCATCGGCATGAACATCGGCGAGGCGGAAGAGGAAGTGCAGCGCACGGATAACGACCGCCGCAGCTACATTCGCCGCATGTTCAACGTGGATTGGGAAGACCCAACGCTCTATGACTTCGTGATTAATTCAGCGAGAACCGATAGTGACACGGCGGTGCAAATCGTCACGAAGATCATGGCAGAAAAGGAACTCTAAGCGGCCGGTCTCCGTCAGATGTCCGCTGCCGCGTCCCACTGAGTGATTGAGACGTGGGCCGGGTGCGTTGTGGGTTCACCCCAACCCGACCCTCGCCCTACTGAGTGCCCCGGCATATCTGCGCCCCGCACGACGGGGCGGCGGCCTCTCCCAACAAGAGGACCGTTGCATTGCCCGTCACTCCGGCGAAGGCCGGAATCCAGCGCGGCGAGCCAAACCCGTAAGGACCTATTGTCAAGCCCTTGTCACTCCTACCCCGGCCTTGCCCCATCGCGGGGAAAGCTATGCGCAAAGGTCTCCCGGGCAAAGGGAAACGCAATTGCCATAAGTAATGCCCAGCCAGAGAACTCCTCGTGCGAGGCAGGCTTCTCGGCAACCGGCAGAGGGAGTGGAGGGGTTTCCGGTCTGGCGCAGCATCGCAACCTTGCGATTTGGACTCCACACTCAGCATGCAAAACGCGCGGCGGGGATCCGAAGAGCGATTCATCCGCAGGCAGAAGCAAAACGCAATCCGTCTTTACTGAGGGTGCTAAGGATGAGGCACCTACCCGCTTACGTAGCAGTGAGGTTCCTCATCGCTCTAGCCTAAAGACGATACCTGATTGCGGGCGGCAGTGCCGTCGTCAGTCAGCCGGGTCCTGGTGCCGCTGAATCGCGAAGCGCATCGCGCGTGTGACCGCGCTGCTATCCACCTGACCCTTTACCAGGTAGTCTTGGGCACCGTTCCGGAGCGCTTCGAGGCCGGTCTCTTCGTCGCTGAGACCCGTGAGCACGACAATCGGGATCGCAGGAGCGGCATTCACCATGGCGCGTATGGTGTCCATGCCCTGGCTGTCTGGTAGGGCGAGGTCCAAGAGGATGATGTCGTAGGGTTCAACCTTAGTTTGCTCGGTTGCCTCGGCAAGTCGGGTCACGTGGGTAATGTCAAACTGCATGGTGGGCATCTGTTCAAGCAACTCGTAGAGCAGCTCAGCGTCACCGCTATCGTCTTCCACGAGGAGGATTTCGAAGATATTCGTGTCCATACCGTCGTAGGCTCCTCTGATCGATTCGTGTGGTAAACTTGTCACGTAATTGTAGGTACCACTCTAGCATATTCGCGCCGCACATGTGACGTGTGGCGCACTTGAGTTTCCTCCCCAGCTTTATCCTGGGTGGAAGGCTCCACCGGTCACGAGGAGCAGCACATGAACGAGGTGTCGCGACAGGTCGGAGGATCGCCGCCGCGTTCGCCAGATGCCCCCAATCACCAAGCCACCGAATATGCGGTGTTGGCAGAGATCAGCCGCATCATCAGTTCTACCCTCAATATCGATGAAATCTACGAGCAGTTTGCGCACCAGGTGTCCTTGCTCATCCCATTCGATCGCCTCTCAATCTCGGCTGTCGACATGGAAGCGCATACTGTGCAGGCGGTATACGCGGCAGGCGGCGACATTCCGGGTTGGGAACGGGGCGTCGTGCATGAAATCGTTCCAGGCGGCATTAGCGATATTCTGGAACGGGACCGTTGCGGCATTCTCTTTAGGACGCCCGCCGAAGAGGAGGAATTGGGACAACAACCGGCGCGGGACCTGGGCGGCGACTTCCAGACCCGGATTGCCGTGCCCCTCATCGCTCGCGGCGTGTTCGTCGGCACCTTGAACATCCGTTCCTTGCAACCTTACGCATATGAAGAGACGCATTTGGCGCAGGCGGAACGTATTGGCGCCCAGATCGCCGGCACGATTGCCAATGCGTTCGCCTACGAAAAACTGGAAGCGGCGCAACTCGCCCTGGAAAAAGCCGTAGAGGAGCTCCGCCGCTCGAACCAGGAGCTTGAACAGTTCGCCTACGTCGCTTCGCACGACCTCCAGGAGCCGCTGCGCAAGATCGCGAGCTTCTGCAACTTGCTCGAGTCGCGCTATGCGGAGCAATTGGACGAGAAAGCCGGCACCTACCTGCACTACATTGTGGATGGGGCAATGCGCATGCAGGCGCTCGTCAACGATCTTTTGCTTTATTCGCGCGTCACCACGAGGGGCAAGGAGCTCGCGCCGACCGACTTGAACAATGTGCTGCAAGAGGCCTTGGAAAACCTCGAGGTTGGTATTGACGAGTGCAATGCGCGCATTACCTACGATCCACTACCGACGGTCAATGGAGACGCCGCGCAACTCGCACGTCTGCTTCAGAATTTGATAGGCAACGCCATCAAGTACCGCGGCGAGGCCCCGCCGGAGGTCCATGTTGCCGCCATGAGCGAGGGCGATGAATGGGTGTTCTCCGTGCGGGACAACGGCATTGGCATCGATCCACAGTACGCCGAGAGGATCTTTGTGATCTTTCAACGGCTGCATACCCGTGAAGAATATGGGGGCACGGGCATTGGCCTATCGGTTTGCCGGAAAATCGTCGAACGACACGGCGGCCGGATCTGGGTCGAATCCCAGGAAGGGAGCGGCGCCACATTTCGCTTTACATTCCCTCAATACCGGAGTGAAATCGCATGACGAGAAGACAGGCCGCAAAGCCGGTGGAGGTTCTGCTCGTGGAGGACGACCCGGGCGACGTGCTTCTGACCGAAGAGACTTTGCTTGAGAGCAAGATACAGACAAACCTGCACGTAGTTGGCGACGGTGTGGAGGCGCTAGCCTTCTTGCGGAAGGAAGGCGAGTACGCCACCGTGCCCCGCCCTGACCTCATCTTGCTCGACCTCAACATGCCCCGCAAAGACGGGCGCGAGGTGCTGGCGGACGTTAAGGAAGATCCCGATCTCAAGACGATTCCGGTGGCCGTCCTCACGACATCATCGCAGGACGAGGACATACTCAAGAGCTACCAGCTTCATGCCAACTGCTACATTACCAAGCCGGTGGGTCTGGAGCAGTTTTCAACCGTGGTGCAGTCTTTGGAAGACTTCTGGTTTGCGATTGTCAAGCTTCCCCCAAAGTAAACCAGACGCGGCCCGACTGTAGGAGAGTGAGTCATGGCAGAAAGCATGGATGGCATTCGCCAAGAGCTCGGCATCGAGCGAGTTGACGAGAGCCAGAAGCTAGACGTGCTGCGTCCGATTGTCGAAGATGTTAGGTCCGTTCTCACAGAGAATGAAACCATATTGTACATCGCTTATCAGGCTTGGACCGCGTTGGGGCAGAGGCGTGACGCGGTAGCGGCAACCAACAACCGCATGATCATATTCCAGCGCCACCGGTTCAGGGGATTTGATTTCCATGACTTCCTCTGGGAGGACGTTGCAAACGTGAAGATAAACCAGGATACGCTCTCTTCTTCTCTGCAGTGCACATTGACAAATGAGGAGACGTATCTGACCGGCAACTTCGTTAAAGACCAGGCCCGAACGCTCTATACCATTTGCCAACAGAAGGAACAGGAATGGCGTGAGCGCCGGCGTGTACGCAAGATGGAAGAGGAGCGCGCGAGGGCAGGCGGCACGCAGATAACGATCCCTGAAGGTGGTGACGCTGGTCAGACGCGTCCAATTGAAGATCCGGTAGAAAAACTGGCGAAGGCCAAAGAGATGTTCGACAAGGAGTTGATCTCAGAGGCTGAATACGAGACTCTCAAGGCGAATATCTTGCAGAAGATGTAGTAGAGGGTGCCCGGAACGAGACTCCTCGCGATTCCGGGTGTGTTTTATTGCGGATAGCGGCTCCATCTCGTAGGTTGCGCCAGCGAGAAATGTCTAGGTCGCTGCGGATTGTTGCGCTGACCGGCTATGCTTGGTTCTCCAAGTCATCGGCCAGGATTGCCTGGTAGCGATAGCGCGCGCGACGCAGACGCTTGCCGTACAAGTGCTCCTTCTCATCCGGCTTGAAGTGTCCCTCGGGAAAGTCGTGCCGCCACGTATACGGCTCGATGTCGCCCTCGTCTAGTCTATGTCCCGCCGGCAGCGGTCGTCTCGCGACCAGCAGTTCCTTGCCGGTGACTCGCATGATCTCGGGCTCGCTGTCATCCGCATCGGGCGCAAAGCCAAATCCGCGCCGCAGCACCTGCACGATCAGAAAGCCCACGGCAAACCCGCCCAGATGCGCGGTGTACGCAATGCCGCCGCCTGCACCGCCCACCGCGCCGAACGAGCCGATGATCTGGAGTGCCAGCCAGACTCCGATGACGATGAGCGCCGAAACGTCGAAGGTCGGCGGTCGCCGCTCGCCCTGCCCATCGAGCAGGCCCAGCGCCCAGAAGGGAAGCACGTGCACCGACATGATGCCGATAGGTGAGAGCGGGAACAGCACGAGATATGCCCCGAGCACGCCGGCAATCGCGCCGCTGGCGCCAATGCGGGGAATAGTCTCGCCCGCGAAGAGAGCGGATTCGATGACACCTGCCCCAACTCCACAAAGGAGATAGAAGGCGGCATAGCCCACATGGCCCATCTCGTCTTCGACGTTGGCGCCAAAGACCCAGAGAAAGAGCATGTTACCGGCGAGATGGAGCAGACCGAAATGGAGAAAGGCGGCGAGGAAGAGGTTGCGGAATTGGCTTATCTCGCCAGCCCAAAGTCCTGTAGGCTGCAGGCCGTACTCGCGCGCGCTCCAACCGAAACTGTGCGCGGCGACGAAGAGCGCTAAGTTTAGCACCACAAACGCTATGGTGACGATTGGCTGCCGCTGTCGCTCCGTTTCGGGTGCGGCGTCAATGGGGATTAGTTGCACCCTCGGCCTTCCTCGCTTGCCTGAATCCGGTGTTGAGAGTCGTGTGGCGGCGGAAACCGGTGTCTGTGGCCCGCCGACCTGCCGCACGCAAGCCAAGTAGACCGCGATTGCTGAGCAGTATTCGCGCTAGGCCGCCCGCACCTTGCCTTTGCCCTCACACTTAGGACACTCGCCCTTGAGTTCGTGCCAGCCGCTGGGCTCATCCGGGTTGGGCCACTTTTCGTCCACCGCGCCGGTGCCTTCGCACCGCGTGCAGACCATCTGTGGGTGTGGAAATATGCGGGGAATCACGAGCCACGCGGCAATGACGAATACGGCGACGATCACGATTATTCCCAGTTGATCCATAGCAACTACCTCTCTCCGCGTATCAATTCACCCTCCCATTAACAGTGTAAGCCAAAGAGAGGGTAAGCCAAAAGAGCGCCGCGGGTCAGAAAGCGGACTGCAACACCACGGATCTCTTTGTGAAAACGCGGCGGGAGTGCTTGTGATGTTCCAACGCGTGAGCAGGAAAGCACGGACGGCACGGAAGTCTCAGGGATGAGACGCTTGCCAACGCGGTGGCCGCGCGACGCTCGAACGGCGGGGGACAAGCCCCGATGTTGTCGCTTCAGTTTTACTTGGCAAAGATTATGGCACTCTCATTACTGGAAACTTCAGGTAGCGCAGGTTTGCAACCTGCGATTGTTGAAGGGTCAATCCCTTGCGTAACCGGATTCTCTCAGTGGAGATGTCAAGCCATGCCGCGTGGCGCTGCAGTGGTCGCAGTACCGCATGCTCTGGCGGGGGACAAGCCCCCGCGCTACAAAGAAGGTGCCTGCGAGACGCGTATCGCAATAGAGTATCTTGATTTAAGAAATAACCACGCCTGCCGCACATAGATGCGACAGGCGTGTCATGCCATTCAGTTCAATTCGGCTTTCTCAGTCTTTGCGAAATCCACCTTCTCAATTGGGCTGCTCGTAACGTGCCTTAGTCTGAACCAAGGGAGAGATCTCCCTAGCTCCGAAACCTGCAACCGCTATGCCGGCGAGTAGAACCGCCAGGTGCCGATGTCTTCCGGCGTGCCGGGATCGTCCTCGAGCAACTCCTCGTAGTTTTCGGCGGCTTTGCGGTAAGCGGATGCGTACTCTTCGATGATTTGCGGCCGGAACTTCTTGAACCACGGGATGCTGTAGGTCCGCGCGCTGATGCCTTCGCTGACCGGCAGGCTGCCCAGGGGCTGGCGTACGTCGCGGCTGGCGTTGGCAAGGTTCGTCGGCTTGCCGTGGCCGTAAACGTCCGCCTCGTGGAACAGCGGATGCGGGTGCAGAGGCTTGTTGGTGCCCGGCCCGCAGCGCGCTCCCTCTGCGGAGACCGCCTGCGCAAAGCGCGAAATCGAGAGACCGCCTACCTCTTCCGGCCGGTAGAGGCCGCGAGCCGCGTACCAGCCGCCCATAGTGCTGCCGGAATCCTTCCCCGGTCGATGGGGAGCAATGCCCGGTACGCCTTCCAAAAGATCCCAGAAGTAGTTCATGGCTTGCTGGATTTCCGCGATGTACCCGTCGTAATACTTGAGCGTCACGCGGCCCATGGCGGAACTCAACTGGTTTACGCGGTACTTGTATCCGCCAAGCGGCAGACCGGCATAGGGCTTCAGGTATTCGGTTTCGATGTTCTCCTCGGTATACATGTCGTAATGGCCGAACGCCAGGGCGCGGTCGTAGATTTCGCGGTCGTTGGTAGTCATGATGCCGGCTTCACCGGTGGCAAAGGACTTGCCGCTCATGAGCGACATGCCGGCAACGTCGCCAATCGTGCCCACCGTGCGGCCTTTGTACAGCCCGCCGTGGGCGTGGGAAACGTCCTCGATGACCTTGAGATTGTGCTTGCGCGCGATTTCCATGATGGGATCCATGTCGGCGGGATGACCGCAGTAGTGGACCGCCACGATGGCCTTGGTGCGCTCGGTAATGCGATGCTCGATGTCATTGGGGTCTATGCAAAGGGTATCTGGATCAATGTCGGCAAAGACGACACTGGCGCCAAGGGAAAGGGCCTGCAGACAGGACGCCCAATACGTGACACTGGGCGAAATCATCTCATCGCCTACGCCGACACCGCAGCCGTACATGGCGGCACGCAACGCTTCGGTGCCCGTATTTGCGCCGAGGGCATACGTCGTGCCGATCCAGTCGGCATACTCGCTTTCAAACTGCCGCGTCACGTCCGTGCCGGACATGCCGCCGCGCCGCAGCACTTCCAAGACCGCTTCTTCGTGTTCAGGGGTGACGATGGGCCAGTTGAAGATGTCACCGGGATCGCTCTGTACAGACTGAGGGCCGCCCAACAACGCCAGCTTTGACTTAACTTGCATACGGCTGAATCCTTTCCAGATGCGTGTCTAAATGGGGTAGTCAACGTGAAATCGGAATACACTTACACGGTAGGATAGCACGAATCGGTTGCGGGGAGCATGTTGCCCCGCCGATGCCACGCGGAGGAAAGGACTTGGGTTCACAAGGCTGAAAACTGCTCTGAAATGTAGCGGCCGCCGGTGCGAATGCAATCCAGAGCACTCATTCTGCCGCTACGGAGATCTTCATCTTCCAGGTCTTGCTTGGTCAGGTACCAGGAAAAGACATCAGCGTAGTAGCTGGCGTGCCAATACGCTTGGCGCAAGCGGAAGGTCTCGTAGGAGACGCCTTGGTCGGAGGCTTCCCAATAGGCTTGGAGCCCCGCGTGCAGGTGGTCGCCGAAGACTTTGCCGTAGTCGAATTCGAACAAGAGATCTGAACTCGCGGCGCGCACTTCGCCGAAGCCAAAGTCGATGAAGCGAACGTCTAGAGTGTCCGGATTGATAAGGAGATTGTTGGGGCTAAAGTCGCCGTGCACAAACGTCCACTCCTCGTCGAGCACGAGATCGAGCACCTGCTGGTCGTAGAAGATTGCCAGGTCGTCGCGGGTGATGCCAAAGGCGGTGGCGAGGCCCCAAATCATGTAGATACGGTCGAACATGTCGCGCGGATTGGTAAAGTGGGCAACTTTTGTTGTCGGCCCATGGATGGCATCAATCAAGGGGCCCACGTGGGGCCGGCCCAGACGGTGTAGCTCCGCAAGGGCGTGAAAGGCGGCGACCACGTGGTCCTGGTTTGAGGCGTCCAAGGGTTCGCCAACCACTTCCTCCGTGATGAAGCAATGCACGCCGTTGTCTTCCGTGGCAGCAATGAAACGCGGGGCTACCGCAAAGTCCGACCTGAAGACACTCTGATAGAGCGCGGCTTCTATCCGCACCTGGGAATCCGTGCCGGTCTTGGCAAAGAGCTCTAGGTTGTCGCCGGCGGGTGTCGCTACACGGAGCTTGTGCACCTTCCTCTTGGTGCCGACACCGGGGACTTCATCGCACTCTTGTACTTGTACTCCTTGTCCATAAGCCTCATTGAGTGTTGCTGCGATGCGTGCCTTGAAGAGTGCGTCGTCCATAGTTCGCCCTCAATTCGTCTGAGGAAAGCTACTCCCATGCCTTCACCGGTATACCTAGCAGCAGGATACCACGCGATTAGGCAGACTCAACGGCAAACCGCGCAATTGACCGTTGCCATCGGAGTCTGCCAGGTACTCAGCAGCCTTAGGTCTGCTGCACTATACTGGCAGGAAAGGTGTGAGAATCCCCGGCAAATGATAGGGCGCGGCGACGCATGTCGGTACTCAGCGACCGCACGATCATCGCAGCAATAGCGGAAGGACGCCTGTGCATCGAGCCGTTCGCGGCGGAGCACGTGCAACCCTCTAGCGTAGACGTGCGGCTGGGAAGGCACTTTCGCGTCTTCGAGCACAGCCGTTACACCCACATCGACGTGCGTGCGCCGCAACCCGATCTAACGCAAGGCATAGCGGTGGCAGAGGACGAGCCGTTCGTGCTGCATCCGGGCGAGTTCGCGCTCGGCACTACCCTGGAGCGCGTGGGGTTGCCCTACGACTTGGTGGGTCGCCTGGAAGGCAAGAGTTCGTTAGGTCGTCTTGGCCTCATCATCCATTCTACCGCCGGGTACATTGACCCCGGTTTCTCCGGCACCATCACCCTGGAGCTTTCCAACGTCGCCAAGCTGCCTATTCCGCTCTATCCCGGCATGTTCATCGGCCAGATATCTTTCCTCACTATGACAACGCCGGTAGACCGGCCCTATGGCTCTCCCGGTCTGGGCAGCAAGTACCAAGATCAGGAGCGGCCCACCGAGAGCAAGGTGCACCTGAGCTTTAGGCCGCAAAAGGACGAATGATGGCGTTCTCTACAATTCTGCGGTGCCACGCAGGCAGGTTGGGAGCGAAAAAGGCGTGAGACTCTACATAATCCGACACGCCCACGTGACGTACCGCCGAGGTGTACCGCTTGCCAGCGTGCCGCCGGAAGAACGGAGTCACTTACCGGACCCCCCGATCACGGAAATGGGCCGAAAACAGGCCTCGCTCCTTGGGCAGCATCTAAGCAGAGAGTCCGATCCAGGTGACAAGGCGCAAGCCCGGCAAGTTGATCGTTTGGGATTCACAATTTCGCGACTCTTTTGTAGCCCAATGCGACGGGCGCTGCAGACGGCACGTCCCATAGCGGCAGCGCTGGGATTGCGCCCGGAGATCTGGGTGGATCTGCACGAATTGGGCGGTGTACGGCATGACGAAGGTGACGGCCAAGGAGCGTGCAACTTCCCGGGACTCAGCCGCGCGGAGGTGGAGCAGAGCTTTCCCGAGTTCCTGATACCATCAAACTTTGCGGAGTTAGGCTGGTGGAATCCGCCCCCTGAAGGCGACCGGCCAATAGACCGTCTTGAAGGTGTGGCAGAGGAGCTGCGCACTTTGGCATTGGCTACAGATGAGCACATTGCCATCGTTACGCACGGCACGGCGGCCAGTTATATCTTGCATGGCTTGCTGGGCAGCACGGAGTACGAGAAGGTTTACTTGAATCATGCACATACGGGGATGTCGAGTCTGACGATCAGAGATAACGAGACAACGCTGCGCTACCAAAATCGCGTTGAACACTTGCCGGATGATCTGGTGACAGGGTGAGGCGCCATCCAGGGCACTCCCGTAAACCTCCCTTATGGCATTCCCAGTCTCGGCAGCAATTACCAGGACCAGGAGCGGCCCACCGAGAGCAAGGTGCACCTGAGCTTTAGGCCGGAGAGGGACGAGTAGCGCCGCGCGTTGAGAAGTGTGGCCGGCGTTCACGCTGGCAGGGCTGCCATTCGCCGCTATAGGTTTGAACTACCGCATTTCTATTCTCGCGGCAGCCGTTCAGACGGGTATAGTCGATCGAAAAGAGAGAGTGAAGGACTGGGCTTAACGTGAAACTCTACATAATCCGCCACGGCAATGTGACGTACCGCAGGGGTGTGCCGTTAGCCAGTGTGCCGCTGGTAGAACAAGGCCACCTGCTTGATCCCGCGCTCACGGAAGTGGGCCGCAGGCAAGCCGCACTGCTCGGCGAGCACATGAGCAGGAGTATAGTGCCTGAGGAGCATTCCCAACCTCCGCCCCATGATCGATTGGTGTTTTCGGTTTCGCGACTGTTCTGCAGTCCAATGCGACGGGCGCTGCAAACGGCGCAGTTCATTGCGGCAGCGCTCGGTCTGCGCCCGGAGATCTGGGTGAATCTCCACGAGGCGCACGGAATCATCCACGACGAGGGTGACGGACGCGGCGCGCGGGGCCTTCCGGGGCTTACCCGCGTTGAGGTGGAAGAGCACTTTCCCGAATTCGTCATCCCGCCGGACTTTGCGGATGACGGTTGGTGGAATCGTCCGCCAGAGACGGAGGCCGAGTACATTCCCCGCCTGCAAAGAGTGGCGCAGGACCTACGCGCGATGGCATTGAATACAGATGAGCATATTGCCATCGTCTCACACGGCACGGCGTCCAATTATATCTTGCATGGCTTACTGGGGAGCAAGGAATACGAGAAGATTTATTTCAATCATGCCCATACGGGGATGTCGAATCTGATTATCGAAGCGAACGAGACTACGGTGCGTTACCAGAATAGCGTAGAACACCTGCCAGCCGACATGATTACAGGGTGAGGCACCGTTTGGAAGCTTCCTGACCATTGGGATAGCGTCAGGGCCATGGCGCCACGCAACAGCAATTCTGGCGAGCGGCGACTGGCAAGGACTGTTCAACCCTATTGAAAGCTTGTCAGGGGCCTTATGTGTGTACTACATTAACGGGGAGCGCTCAGGTCTGGCAGATGGAGTCCTGGCAGTGTGGCGAGTGCAGTCACCAAGTGACCATAGCAGGGTGTCGAGAACACAGATGGTCTTCTTGGCCAGCCCTTGAGCACGCGTCACTCTGACACTTTCCCGCGGAAGACCGAAGTTGCCTTTGGTTTCCGTGTGCCTAATTCGCATGGCGCCTATCGTAGGAGGCCTTGGAAAGCCCGGACATTGGGCAGAGCACAATACCTTGTTAGAGTCTGTCGACGAGTGTTCTACCGCGTCACTCCACTGTGGAAAGGGGTAGCATGAAGCAAGCTCGTAGGTCGCTTACGCTGTCTGTGGTGATGGGCATCGTCGTGGTCGTGCTGGCAGCAGGATGCATACCTTTCTTGGGAGATGACGAGGGTGACGAAGTACCTCCCACGCCAACGCCCACGATCACAATCATCCGGCCCAGCCCTACCCCGGTCGCGGAACCGACAGCGGCACCGGCGGAAGAGACGATCTACACGGTGCAGGCAGGCGACACGCTGAGCACAATTGCCGACAGGTATCCGGGTGTCACGTGGTTGGAAATCGCCGCGGCGAATGAACTGCAGGACCCCTACCCGCTCTCCATCGGCCAGAAGCTGATCATCCCACCAACGCCGTCTCAAGTGCCTACGCCAACGCCGGCGGGACCCACGGTGGTGAAGACCCCAGTGCCGGAAAACTAAGCACCGCACGCGAGCCGGTCATCATCGTTCGCGCCGGGGCGCAGGATTACGGCCCTCGTGTTTCGGCTTGACAACAGGGAAACAGGTCTCGAGACCTCGAACTTCACCTCTGAAGCACAAGAGCGGGGGACAAGCCCCCGCGCTACGTCGAGGCAGCGTGAAACAAGCACTCCTTGGCTCCCTCTCCTCGGGGAGAGGGTTGGGGTGAGGGGACAAGCCCAGCACAAGACCTCCAGGTCTCTCCCTCGTTTGACAACGGGGAAACAGGTCACGTGACCTCGAACTTCACCTCTGAAGCCCAAGAGCGGGGGACAAGCCCCCGCGCTACTGTTTGGCGGTGAGGGGGTGCGGACTAAACCAAGGGCTTCTTCGGACTATCCCCAGTCTCGCTACAGCGGCCGCGTGGCGCCATCTCCGTAAACGATCCACTTATACGTGGTCATTTCCCCCAGGGCCATGGGGCCGCGGGCGTGGAGCTTCTGGGTGCTGATGCCCACCTCGGCGCCCAGCCCGAACTGCGCGCCGTCGGTGAACTGCGTCGAGGCATTCCAGTAAACCGCGGCGGCGTCCACCTCACTCATAAAGCGCTGACCCGCGGTGTAGTCCTGGGTCACGATTGCTTCAGAGTGGCTGGACGTGTACGTGTGGAGGTGGTCCATGGCGGCGTCGAAGTCAGCGACGACCTTGACCGCCATAGTGAGTGCCAGGAATTCCTTGCCCCAATCGTCTTCGATGGCCGGCAGCACGTGCGGCGACTCTCCGAGAATCTCTTGAGTGCGCGGACAGGCGTGAATCTCCACGCCGGCCTCGACCAGATCGGGAAGCAGCGCGGGCAAGAACTGCGGCGCTACGGCGGCGTGGACGAGCAACGTGTCAAGCGCGTTGCAAATGGAATACCGCCTGGTCTTCGCGTTGACGACGATGCGCTGGGCCTTCTCCAAGTCCGCGTCCGCATCGACGTAGGTATGGCAGACACCCGCGCCGGTCTCGATCACGGGCACCGTCGCGTTCTCAACGACGAAGTTGATAAGGCCGGCGCCGCCGCGCGGAATCACCAGGTCAATCTCGCCTTTGGCCTGCAGCATGCGGTGCACGAGAGCGCGGTCCGTATCTTCGATGAGCTGCACCCAGCGTTCGGGCGCGCCGGCGGCAACGCCGGCGTCGTGGATTACGCGGGCCAGCGCAACATTGGAATAAATGGCTTCCGAACCGCCGCGCAACACCACGGCATTGCCGGACTTGAAGCAGAGACACGCGATGTCAACCGTCACGTTAGGCCGCGACTCGTAGATGGCGCCCACCACGCCGAACGGCACGCGTATCCGTCCGACCGTAATGCCGCTCTCAACCGTGCGCATATCGGAAATCGCGCCAACGGGATCTTCCAGCGCAGCCACTTTGCGGACGTCGCCCGCCATGCTTGCCAGCACTTTCTCCGAGAGCGTGAGACGGTCTATGGAGTAAGGGTCAAGTCCCGCTGCCGTGGCAGCGGAGACGTCCCTGCTGTTTTCCGCCATCAGAAAGTGCGCCTCAGCCTCGAGCGCATCGGCAACGGCGTGGAGCACTGTGTTTTTGGTTTTCGTCGAAAGTTGGGCCACAGCGCGAGACGCGAGACCCGCTTCAGTCAGCTTTTCCGTCAAGGCATCCATCGTAATACTCATGGGAAAGTCCTCACCACCTCCACTAGACTCGTGGTATGCTTGTTCCAGATTTTACAGTTGCCAATAATATGCACTGCCAGTTCGCCAGGGTACTTAGCTTAAGTATAGTTACCCCGATTGGGTGACTGCAAAGAACATGAATCGCAATCGCACGAAACAGCGTTCTCGCGGACCGAAGTCGACGCAGCGCAAGAAGCCCAGGCGCACGCAGAAAGAGCACTCTGCAGGCGGCATAGTATACCGGCGGGATAGCGGTGAAGTGGTGGTATTGGTAACGCAGAGCAGCGCCCACGACGGCTGGATATTCCCCAAGGGCCACCTGGAGCATGGCGAGACTTCCAGCGACGCCGCGCTGCGCGAGGTTAAAGAGGAGACCGGCGTGGACGCGCGGATCGTGGAGCGCGTGGGTACGATTCGGTATGCGTTTCGCGTGCGGGGCCGGCAAATCGCTAAGACCGCCCTGTTCTACCTGATGGAATACGTTGGCGGGCGCACGAGCGATGAGAGTCCGGAGGTGCGGGCGGTCACGTGGGTGCCGCTGGGGCAAGTGGCGGACACGTTGAGTTTCGCCAATGAAGCCGGCATCTGGGCTAAGGCGCAAGGTCTCCTAGAACAGCGGCTAGCGCGCTCCGCGTAACGGCGCCTTGCCGCAAAATGCGGGCGGGCCGCACGGTGCAGTCGATGACGGTGGATGGTGTGTTGCCGGGTGCGGGACCGCCGTCGAGGATCAAGTCTACGGCACCGCCGAGTTTATCCACTGCTTCTTTTGCCGTGGTTGCGGGCGGCCTGCCGCTCAGGTTGGCGCTGGTGCCGGTTATGGGAAAGCCTGCCGCTTCGAGTAGGGCTCGAATTGCAGTGTGATCTGGCTGCCGCACCGCGAGCGTCGTCTCTCCCAACAAGGGCGAGAGACCCTCTTGCTTCATCAAGACGATAGTAAGCGCGCCGGGCCAAAACGCATCAATGAGACCTTCTGCGCTCGGTGGCACTGATACCACAAGCTCTCGCAGGTGGCTGCGGTCTCCGATCAATACCGGCAGCGACTTCTCATCCGGTCGTTGCTTGGCGTCCATCACCTTGTCCAACGCCTCCGGTGAAAAGACGTTAGCGCCAAGCCCATAGACTGTGTCGGTGGGGTAGGCGACGATGCCGCCTGCACGGAGCACGTCCGCGGCACGCTCAATGGCGGCCGGATCGGATGCAGAGAGAATCTTTGCCGTCATTGGTCTAATCGGATACTCATGCACATGCTACGAGTGCCTGGCGCTGTGAATGCGGTTCGGACCGCGTGGAGCGAAGGTCTGTTATCCAGGCCAACGAGTCCGGCTGGCGCATCAGGCCCGCAACACGTGCTTCTCTATGGCCACGGCGACGCCGTCTTCTTCAAAGCTGGTGGTCACAAAGTCCGCCGCCGCCTTGACGCGGTGGTCGCCGTTCCCCATGGCCACGCCGAAGCCTGCGGTCTCGACCAAGCTCAGATCGTTGAGATTGTCACCAATGCCCATCGTTTGTTCCAGCGTAACGCCAAGCGCGCTGGCAAGTTGCTTTAGCGCGCGGCCCTTGGAGACGTCCGGATGGATGGCCTCCGTGTAGTACGCATGCGATTTTGTGATACCCAACCGGCTGCCAAAGTGCGCTGATAGTTCCGCTACCAGGCTGTCCGTCTTGCTTTCCTCGAGGTTGACCAGCACGAGCTTGGTAGAAGGATTCTCATCCACATAGGCTGCCAGATCGGGAACGACGGTGGCCTCCACGCGCGCAATGCGCATGTAGACTTCCGCCTCCGGCGTCAGTTTTTCCACGTGCAGCCGGTCGTCTGCAAAGGCGTTCACCTGGATGCCGCGCGCGCGCGCCAGTGTGACGACTTCCCGTGCTAGTGCCGAAGGGACGGGAAGGTGAAACGTGGTCTCCTCCGTCACCGGATGGCGCACCAGACCTCCCTGATAGCAAATGAGCGGCACGGTAATGTTCAGTTCCTGGGCATACGGCACCATGGCCCTAAACATCCGCCCGCTGGCGAGCGTGACGGTCACCCCTTGAGCTTGCGCGGCGGCGATCGCCTGCTTAACCCGTGGTGAGACTGTGAGATCATGGTCGATAAGTGTGCCGTCAAGATCGATGGCGATCAGCTTGATGACGGGTGTGGGGCTCATGCCATGAGCCCCCGCACAATGTCCATGTTCGCCTGATCGGGCCCCTTGTCATCGAATCCCGGCACTTCCAACACAGCGCACGTATCCGCGACCGCGGCGTGATTGACGATGTACCGGAAAGCTTCCAGCCCAATGTGGCCTTCGCCAATATTCTCGTGGCGGTCTTTGTGGGAGTCGAACGGCACTTTGGAGTCATTGAGGTGGAAGGCCGCAAGGCGGTCGAGGCCGAAATGTTCGTCGATCTCGGCAAGCATGGCGTCGAATCCCTCGGCGGTATCTACGTGGTAGCCGGAGGCAAAGGCGTGGGCGGTATCCACACAGAGCTTGATGCGTTCGTGGTCGCCGCAGGCGCGGAGTATCGTGCCCAGTTCCTCGAAGCTCGAACCGATGTTGCCGCCGGAGCCCGCGCTGTTTTCCAGGAGCAGCGGCACGCTGTCGGAAGCGTCAAGAGCCTCCGTGATGGCGGCTTCAATGCGCGGCAGCGCCTGCTCCAGGCCGTCGCCCATGTGACTGCCGACGTGGGTGACGACGCCGGTTGCGTTGAGCACATCGCCCGTTTGGAGTTGATGCTTCAAAGTCAGCACGGACATCTCGTAAACGTTCGGTTTGGGCGACCCTGTGTTGATCAGGTACTGGGTATGGAAGAACGCCGGCATGGGAGTCTCGGATAGCGCAGCGTTATAGGCACTGATGTGCTCGTCTTTGGGCAGCGCACGCTGCCAGCCGCGCGGATTGGAGCTGAAGATCTGCATGCACTCGCATCCCAAGTCTGCCGCGCGTTCGAATGCGGTTGCAAGTCCGCCTGCCGTCCGCACGTGTGCGCCGAGTTGCATGGCAACGTCCCTTCGTAATGCAAATGCGGAAGTAATCGATGAGGCTGAGGGCATTGGTCATTATACCAAAGCGAATGTGCCGGGTGGGACGCGCCGTCTGACCGGCGGAGCACGTTCCCCAGGCACGGGGTTGGTACGGGTAACGCTATAATGTCAGGTAAGGTCCCATCCCCGGAGTGCTGGCGCCGCATGACAGAGCGCTGTCCAGGCGGCGGATGGAACGGGTGACTGGCAAGCGCGGCGTCAGGATAACGCCGCGTGTACGGTTGGTGCTGAACAGGGACAAAAACACATGCGGAACATCCTGAGCGGGCTTTTGGGGGGACGCCAAGAGGAGGACGAACAATCGCCAGTCCCTCCCGCGCGACCCGACGCGAGTGCCACCGGCAAGGAAGTAGGCCGCGGACAATTGCTTGATGACCTTGGCGGAGGAGTCGTGCTGTACGAAGGCGCCTTTGCCTTGGGAGCGGAAACCTACGCCCGCCGTCGGCCGCCACGGTCATTGTCCCTGGAGCGTAGGGAAGATACGAAACACAGCGAAATTCCCAGCCAATTCGATGGTTGGGACGGCATACGCAGCTTCGCGAATACCATTCCCCAGGAACACGAGGTCTTTCGGCACTGCACGCCCAGCATGACGGCCACGCTGCGGCAGATGGCCCACGTGATGGGGAGCGACTTTGACACTGCCTCACAGACGACGTCTGCAGTACAATCAACCAATCCTTCGATACTCCTTACCGGACCCACCGGCTGCGGCAAGACAACCCTGGCTAAGACGTTTTGCTATCTGGCACATGAGCCGTGCGTCGAGATCACATTCAGCGGTGATACGGCTCTGAGCGACTTTTACCAATCGGTGGAAGTGGTTACGCCAGACGGCAGCCAGGCCCACAGTACCGCGACCGTACTCGGCCCGGCGGTGGATGCCATGCTCACCGGCAAGAAGCTGCTGCTCAACGAGGTGAACATCATCCCGCAAGACCTGTTGAGCGTATTCACGCAAGCGCTGGACTCGCGTCAGGTGGTGTTATCCGGTAGCGAGTGGGGCAATGTGACCGTGCCGGTGCACCCGCAGTTCGGTGTCATCGCCACCGCCAATCCGAACTACACCGGCACCCTGGAGATTGGCGTCACGTGGGAACGGCGCTTCGGCCACGGCACGGGCAACGTCGCGATGGACTTTTTGCCGGCTGAAGAAGAGGCCGAAGCCATCTTCTACGAATTGCAGCGCGTGCAGGTTGTCGAGCGGATCGAGGCCATGCCCCCAATGGAGGCATGCACGGCCGTGGCGGCGGCGGCAGCGGCGTTGCGAGGTCATGAGGAACTTGGCGGGATCATGCGCGATCGCGTATCGACCCGCTCGTTAGTGCATTGGCTCAGCGTGTGCAGTCTCACCGGGTTTACTTTGGCGTCTGTTGCCAGGGACGCCATCCTGACGCTGGCGCCGCCGGAGGCCCGGCAGGAGGCCGGTGAGCTTATCGAGAAACTGCTGCGGGGCGTTACGTGGCCTGCGCGCACGCATCGCCGCGTGAGCGGCGTATTGCTGCCGGAGGTCACCGTTCCGGAAGAGAGTGTCGTCGCGCTTGCAAGCGTGGCGCAAACGCACCTGCCCTTGGCGCGGGAAGATGAAGAACTCAACCGAACCGGCAGCTTGGCGAGCGAAGTCTACCAGCCGCTCGACGGAGACACGGCGGGCAGACAACCGGCGCTGACCCGCTATCAATGTACACTGCCGGACGGAACGCGGCTCCAATTGCAGGAACCGCTGTACAAGTGGGCGGGAAACGCCATGGCACTGGGTCTCCGGCTCCGGGCGTGGGATCCAAGCGGCAGCGAGATAACGGACCCGGCTCGGCTGGAGGAGCTTGAGGCCGTGTTGAGTGCTGAACACGGCATCACCGTGCCCAGACCGATCGGCATAGTTCCGGCCGGCGAGGCGGCGCTCCCTTGTTTCACGCGCTCGAGTTGGTCGGCGCTTCGCCTCCTCGAAGCGGCTCTCGTGCTCGATCGGCCGGTCTACATCAAGGGTCCCCCCGGCAGCGGCAAGTCGGCGTTGGTGCGCACACTGGCGCGTCAACGGCAGTTGCCGCTGGTTGAGTTGTCATTTACAGGCGAGACGTCCAAGCACGATCTCCTCGTGAGTCGCCGCCTGCGCACGGGAGAAACCCAGTGGACGGTGCAAGCGTTTCTCGAAGCCGTTATCAAGGGTTACCTGGTGCTGGTGAATGACTACAACCTCGCCTATTCAGACGTGCACTCTCTGCTCAACAGTCTCTTTGACAAGGGACGGCGCCTGACGCTGCCCGATGGGCGCACGGTGACGGCCCACCCGCGCTTCCGGTTGGTGGCTACGGGTCAGCCGGAGGGTCCGGGCGTCAAACCGCTGAATGAAGGCGTGGAGAACCGCTTTGGGGCGATTCTCGAGTTGGCGTATCCCTCCTCCGGTGAGGAGCTTGCCATACTGCGCAGTGTTGGCCGCGGTCTGCCGGATCCGGCCCTCCGCGCCATCGTCGACTTTGTCGGTCAATGCCGGCGCTGGGCAGCGGGGGCGGTACCCGCCGACCTGGAACAGGAAGCGATCTGGCAAGATGCCGTTTCGCCAGAGTTGATCGCGGCCGTCGCCGCGGCGGGCAATTGGAGTACGGCGGAACTGGTGGCAATTGCGCGTGACGCCGGCGATGCCCGTACCTTGGTGGAACGCTTTCAAGAAGGCGTGCTCTCCGCTGCCACGCCTGCAGCTCGGCGCGTCTTGGAAGTCCTCCTTCTGCAGTACAACGTGACGACTGACTAGCGATGGCATCCACGGGCACGTCTTCAACAGCGGCGCAGGCTGAGGCGCGGGTGCGCGACACACACTTTTCGCATGGTGAGGTTGTGGCCCTGGCGCGGCTTATTCTGCGCGATTCCCACCTGAATGTCGTGGCGGGCAGCGAGTGGGCCTACATTGCGCGCGGCCACACGCTGACGTATCCGTCACGCGTTTTGGATTCCTGGGCCGGCACGAGTGTCGTCGGCGCCATTTGCCAACAAATGGGCGAGGCGCAACACACCGGCGTGATGGGCGAGCGGGCGTTACAGAGCTTCTCTCGCATCGCGCCGCAGGCATTCGCTGCTGTCATGCCGTTTGCGCGGGTTGTGAACGAGTTGCGGGTCAATCGCATGCACTTGGAGCGGCATCCCGGCTCGGCTCGCTTCTTGCGCGCCCTGTATGCCGACAATCCGCAGTGGTCTTCCGCGCGGCGGCGCAGTACACCGCTGAGAGAGCAGGTGCAGCAGGGCTTGCTCGATCGCTGGCTGCGCGAGGTGTGGCCGGGGAGCACGCGCCGCATGCACGTTGGGGGTACGGCTGACCGGTACGTGGAAGTGCTCTGGCCCGGCGTCTGGGACGCTCTGCGCCGGGACTCCTTGCCCCAAATGCTGGATGTGCTGGCGCGCCGGATGCTCCCCATTTTGCAAGACCTCATACAGGAAGACGCGCACCGGGCCCAGGATAGGCCGGAAGGCAACCGGCCCGACATAGAGAGCGACGCTGACGAAGAAGAGGTAGCTGAGGCCCTCGGAGAACTGCACATCGAGGTAACCAGCGACGATCAAGCGGGGACTGCGGACGAGGGAGACGAAGACTCAGCAGCGCAAGGCCAGTCGGCCGCGCAGCCCGATACCGAACCGCTGCTGGCGTCCGCCAATGAAGACGGCGGCCCGGCCAAAGTGGAAAGCAGCCCGAATGAGCAGGCTGAGTTGCGCCAGGACGCCGACAGGGCGCCGCGCCAGCCGCCGCAGCAACAGGGCCCGCCGCGTCTAATCGATCCCCGCATGTTCAAAGCGCGCCCCGGTGCGCTCACTCCGCTGCCGCGCACGATAGTACAAGGACTTGGAGAACGTCCGGCGGCGCCCAAGACCGACTACGAGAACTTCGACTACCGGACTGCCGTGCGCCGGCTGGGGCCGGCCATAGTGCGGTCCTTGAACGGTGAGGCTGGGCAGAAGGGTCTCCGGGAGATCATGATGCGCCGGCGCTTCGGCACTCTGGAGCCGGGACGGCGGCCGCGGCGGCGACGCGGCGGCGACAGCGGCGAGATCGATACCGATCACGTTGAGCGCTTGGTGGTGGCGCCCGAACAGGCTTTTCTCAAAGGGGTGCGGGCACCGCGCGCCGACCACCAAAAGGACTTCGCTGCTATCATCCTCATTGACGTCAGCGGCAGCATGGTGGCCAAGGGCTACTCCACGCGGAAGTTCGACCATACGGTAGACGCCGCGATTGTCTTCGCCGAAATCCATGAACGCTTGCGCATTCCGTACCAGATGATGGCATTTTCCGAAGAGGTTTGGCGGCTGCGTACATTCGACGAGTGTGCCTATTCGACTCAGGTTGTCGCCAACGAGCGCACGTACACGCCCAAGGACCTGAGCGGCGTCTTTCGCTCGATGTACGAGCAGCCGCACAAGAAGACTGACGATGCCGGCGCGCTGCGCCAGGCGGTAGCCGACGTGCAGCCGCAGAAGGGACTGAAGACAATTCTGGTGCTCACCGATGGCATCTCTTCGAACCGGCGGAAGCTGCGTGAAGTCCTCTTTCATGTGGAGCGGCGCAACGGCATGGTTGGCTCCGGTGACGCGCTGGGCATCATCGTATTTGGCATTGGGGTCCCCGGCGACGCGCTAGCCGAATCCTATGTGATCCAGGCAGACGGCAAGTTTCTGCGCTGTCTGCAGACAGTGGTAGTGCCTGACGTGGCGCGGCTGCCGCGCATGATTCAAACGACGGTAGAGCGCCGCATTCGCGGTGTGTAAGTGAAAGTCTGTAAAGCCTTTGCCGCTTCTGCGTGCTGAGTACTGCGACAGGCTCAACTCCGGCAGGCGAAACGTGAGTTATTCTGCGGCCCTTCGACAAGCTCAGGGCGAACGGATGGAGCGGCCAAGGAGTGGAGTGGCGAACGGATGGAGCCGCGGGCGGATGGAGTGGCGGAGGGATGCTGTGGTGAACGGATGGGGCAGCGGAGAAATGGGTTGGCGAATAGATGGAGTGGCCAAGGAATGGGGAACGGCCAAGGAAGGGAGTGGCGAAGGGATGGGGTGGTGGAGGGATGGTGGGTCAAGTGGTTGGCGCGGCGAGCGGATGGTGAGGCGAATGGACGGTGTGGTGAACGGTTGGTCCGACGGTGGATGGCAGTGCGTGACAGCACCTTTGGAAACATGCGCTAAGCGGAAAAGGAGCACGTGGTGAGGTCCAGCATTCAAGACTCTGACACTGTAAAGCTGCCCTGGGGCATGCGCGCGGTGGTCCTGATATGGTTGCTTTGGCTCGTGTTGGCACACTTCGGCCGGTTGCTGCTTGATTTCTATACGGCGCTCTCTCCGCTCCGCTTCATGGGTGCGGCAAGTATCCAGGGATTGCGTACTTCTATCTTTCCCCCTGGCGCACTTGTCGCGGCCGCTCTGTTGATCCCCGTACTGATTGTTACCCTTATAGCATTTCGCATGGTAGCTTCGCGCTACCGGGGGGCGCCATTACAAGCGCTTGCCTTTACGCGGCGCAGTCCCGTTTGGTTCCTCGCCGTTGTGGTGCTGTTTGGTGTCCTGCTGACGTTTCTCCTGCGGATAGCGCTTGACTGGTCTAACTATCCACTGCCGCTCCTTGAACCGCCTGCCGATTTACTGTCCCCATTGGACCTGCTGCTGTATGCCATCAGCGTCCCCCTGGCGGCGCTGTTTGCCGGTCTTTTGGTGTTCGGTTTCTGCTATCCCATCTTGGTGGCGCGCCTTGGGGTTTGGGTCGGTGGCGTGCTGTGCGCGGTCTTCTTTGCCTTGCCGCAGCTCGCCGTGCATGGCGTCTATTGGCAACCGGCGGTGGCGCTGCTGGTAATGGGAACTTACTTCACGGCGATCCGCGCGCGCACAGATTCTTCCTACTCCGCCACGCTTGGGTATACCGGCTTTTCGATCTATATCGCCCTCACGGCGGTGTTGGCGGAACTCGCCGTCTCGTCGTAGCGCCGCTGCGCCCACCCGATCTAATTGACACACTGCGCTGGGTTCATCCGCTCTTTGCCCGGTCGTGCTTCGCCTGATCCATCTGTAGGTGCTCAACTTGCTCTGTGGAGAGCGCAACGCGCCATTACCGCTGCCAAAGGCTTGAAGGCGGCAGCAAAGGCGCGCTGCAAACGTGAGAAGGGATCGGATATGGGGGTATGCTTGTTAGTCGCCCTCCAGAACTACACACTGTCGCGAGAGCGTATTCGAGGGATTCTCCACGGAGTCCCGGCGTGCGCCGGTAAGACTAAGCACCTTCGCTGGTGCGCCAGAGATAACCACCGGTCGCGCTCAAAACCAAGACTATCAATGCGTCCACGATGGCCCATACGACCAGATTGGCGGTAGACTCTCCTTCCGCGCCGAGACTGAGAAAGTTGAACCAATTCGAGAAGAACCAGAGAGCTACAAGGGCGGCCGCGTAGGTAGCCGAGTTCACTTCCACGTATTCGCGAGTGATGCTTTCTTCGGCGCTTTGGTCCAATGTGCGCTTGCGTTGAACATTTACGACCAAGACGACGATTAGTGCCAGGGCAATCGGCCAGTCCAACACGCTCCAAACGTCGATGGTGCCGAGCGCTTCTCGATAGAAGGAATTGAAGACAAAGTGAACGGCCACGAGGAGTGCAACGCTAATGAGAAAGGCTGCCAATAGCTTGCGTACTAGAACCATCAGAGCTGCTCCATTCATCGCAAAGAGACGCCAGTGATGCGCACCCATGGCGCTAACACTGCCATCCGCAAGTTCCCTATGCTTACAGGTTGGTGATGTGGAGTGGATGGTTGCCGCAGTGAGGCTGGTCTTCTTGACGAGCCTAGCCGCTTGGCGCCGGTTTGGAGACACCTTCGGATCAGAGGTGAATTGCGCCTATTCGCGGCAGTCGTGTACTGGAAAGATTGTGGTAGAGGTGAGGTGTGAGGGTCGTTTGGCGGATTGAGCACTCAAAGTTGGAGCTGTTCCAAAATCTCAGGCCGAAACCGGTAACTTGTCTTAGGCAGGCCGCTGTACCATTGGCTGCCCTCTGACTGAGAGTCCAGTTGGTCTGCCGGCGTGACCGAGTTCTTGTGCGCTTTGCAGCGCTAGCTCCTTGGACGACTCTTCTCTGAAACCACCTCCTTTGTACTCAGCGATTCCGTTAGGGTACGTCACCGGCGCGGCATTCTCGTCCAGCGCCGGCATAGGTTTGTTGGATGTGGACCCGCTAGGTTAGCAGCGCGAGTAACCGCAAACGAGGCACTTCTCGCAGCCCTCTTCGAACACGACGCCGGCCGCGCCGCAGTCCGGGCAGATCTCGCCATGCCGCGATTCGTGGGTTTGGTTGGCGGTCTGTGCGCCGGCCAAGCCAAGCTGCACGACGGACGCCTCTTCGCCGCCTGTCGCGCCGTTCATGCCGGTACCGTTGGTCCCTGTCGGGATATTGTAGATTTCGGCGATCACCTGCGCGATGGCGTCCGGCACCGAAAGCACACGGTTAGGGCCGATGCCCATCACATCTATGGAGCCGATGCCGCGCAGGTGCTTGTAATGCTCCTTGATCGGCACGCCGCTGCGCAAACCGAGCGTAATCGAGCGCGCCAAGGCTTCCAGGTATGCCTGGTCGGCCGTACCGGCTTTGCCCAATGTGAGAAATATCTCGATCGGGCGTTTGTCTTCGCCTTCGCCGACGGCGTTGATGGTCACGTAGAGCTCGCCTCGGGCGGTGACTTTCTTTACGGTCACGCCTTCGACCACCGCCGGGCGTTTGCGCGGATGCATCTCTACCGGCACCGCCGCGCTCTTTGCTTGCTGCGTTTCAGCAGAGTTCTCGGAACCCTTGTCAACGTCCTCTTCCTTCTTCTCCTCCACGCGGGAGAGCACCGGTGTGCGTGAGCCGTCGCGGAAGAACGTAATGCCCTTGCAGCCGAGGTCGTATGCCAGGGTATAGAGTTCTTCAACGTCGGCTACTTCGTAAGAATTCGGCGCGTTGACCGTTTTCGAAATGCTGGAGTCGGTGAATTCCTGGACGACCGCCTGCACGCGTACGTGGTCCTCCGGGCGCAGGTCGTTGGTGGATGCAAAGTAGTCCGGCACCGGCTCGCCGTCGTGGGCATCTTTCCACTCCTTGAAGAGCGGATGGTAGAGAATGTGCTCGCCGGTGCGGTCGGAGCGCTTCATGGCGAAGTCGAACACGGGTTCGATGCCGCTCGAAACCCCCGAGAGCAGTGAGGTGGTGCCGGTCGGCGCCTGGGTGAGCAGCACGCCGTTGCGGATGCCGTGGGTAGCAATCTGCTCCTGCAACGCCGCCGGAAGCTGCCGGATGAAGTCTCCTTGCAGGTACCTCTCGGCGTCGAATTGCGAGAATGCACCTTTTTCCTTGGCGATGTCCACCGATGCGCTGTAGGACGCGTCGCGGATGGTCCGGTAGATGCGCTCGACCACGGGCATCGACTCTTTGCTGCCGTAACGCACCTTCAACTTGATGAGGGCGTCGGCGAGGCCCATAGTGCCCAAACCGGTGCGCCGCGTGCCGTTGCGCTGCTGTTCTTCGTTGTCCTCTATGAAGTACGGCGTGGCGTCGATGACGTTGTCGAGAAAACGGATCGCGACTTTAGACGTCTCGGCCAGCAGATCGTAGTCCATCTCGCCGTTTTCCACGAAGGCAGAGAGATTGATGGCCCCGAGGTTGCACACACCCCATTCGGGCAGTCCCTGCTCGCCGCAGGGGTTCACACAGCGGATGCGCTCGAAGTACCATGTGTTGGAGCGTTTCTGATAGCGTTCCATGAAGACCAGCCCGGGCTCTGCCGAGCGCCAGGCGGCTTCGCAAATCTTCTGCCAGACTTCGCGCGCCTTGACCGTTCGATGAACGGTAACGCCCTTGCCCAGGGCCCGCCATGCCGCCAGGTCGCCATTCCAAGTCTCGTCGTATTCAGGGTCGGTGGTGTCCGGAAAGACGAGCTCCCAGTCTGCATCGGCCTTGACCGCCTCCATAAAGGAATCGGAAGCGCAGATGGAAAGGTTGGCGTGGTTGATGCGCGAGAGGTCGGTCTTGACCGTGATGAATTCCTCGATGTCCGGATGCCAGTCGTCCAGCATGAGCATGAGCGCGCCGCGGCGCGAGCCGCCCTGCTGGATGACGTCGCCAGTAGCAACCGAGTAGAGTTCGCCCCACGAGCACGGCCCACTGGCGGTGCCGTTCACGGAGCGGATATACGAGCCGCGCGGCCTCAGACTAGAGAGATTAATGCCCACGCCGCCGCCGCGCGCCATGATCTCCGTCATGACGCTCAGGTTTTCCAGGATGCCGCCGCGGCTGTCCTGCGGCGATGGAATCACATAGCAGTTATAAAAGGTAACCTCGTGGCCCGTGCCCGCGCCGGCCAGGATGCGGCCGCCGGGGACGAATTTGAAGTCCTGCAACGCCCGGTAGAATTTTTCTTCCCACGCAGTCCGGTTCCGCTCTTCTTCTACGGCGGCAATGCCGCGCGCTACCCGCTGCCACATCTGCTCCGGATAGTGCTCCAGGGCAGCGCCGGTCTCGTCCTTTAAAGTGTATCTGTCGGCAAAGACCTTCTGCCGGATGCCGTCCAGCATGGTGCCGGATTCGGGAACGGGCTGTCCGTTGGTGCTTCTGCCGTTAGTGTGAATGACTGCCATGGGTGGAATCTCCTTGGTGGATGCGGCAGCGCGTGGTTCGCGCGGGAGAAGGGGTGATTTAAGGATCCAAGAGCATTCGTAGGGTCGTAGCGGAGCCACCGAGTAGCTACGAAATCGGTATATCTTGGTGTAGAGGAAATTATAGGAAACAACATATAGGGGTGTCAAGGGAATCTGAGGGCTATTTGTGAGTTTTTTCGCCTTTCTGTGATTAACCATTCCCAGCACGTTGACGTGCGCAACTATAGGTATACATTCAGCGTAACATAAGGACATGCTGGGACACTTTGAGGGCCGGATGCCCAGCCTAAGCGTGCAGTAGCCGGGTGGGCAAAAGTCCGGCATGAGGATAGTGTCACGGGGACCGGTCGACCGTCTGCCAGCTACCGGCAGGACGCCGGGCCGAGAGCACCCAGCAGGGACGAGCGACGAAGACAGCCGGTCAGCGATCCTCCGGCGGTCGGTGCGCCACCAGGGGATTTTCTCTATCAAACTCCCACCATGCCGGATTGTCTTTGACGTACTGGCGTACTCTCGACAGCGTGCCCTCGTTGCGCACGAGGTGTTGATGAAAGCCCTGCTGCCACAGTTCACCGGCGGGTTGCGGCCAGCCATGGGTCTGCGCGCCATCCCTATAGGCCGGCGTCGTCAGCAGCTTGTACGCATCAACCACATCCCCCAATGCATGGCCGCCATTCCGCGTAGGGGCAGCCCTTGTGGCTGCCCGTCGGCCGATATCCCCGTTGCCATTGGCTTGTGGGGCTGCGTTTCGGGCACCCACGAGGGGTGCCCCTACCGGTTGGGTAACGCTGATGATCCCGTGAATGTGGTTTGGCATCACGATGAACGCGTCCACGCCGACGCCGGGGAAGCGGCTGGGCAAACTTTGCCAAAGTCGTTGGACCATCTCGCCGGCGTCGTTGAGCCGCATCTCCTCGCCCGCCACGTCGCCGAACAAACACACCTGATCTTGGATAACAAGTGTCACGAAATAGACTCCCGCCAGGGCATAGTCATACCCCGGTAGGTGGACTGCTTGGCGGTGCTGGCTGTCGGTAGGCGGGCGAGAGCTCCTTACTGTTCTCATTTGGTTCTATCCATCAGTGAGTCGAATTGGGTTTGGTGGGATTGGGTCATTTGTCGTTCCAAGGGTTGGCAACTGGGACATCGGTGAAGTCAAAGTCGCTGACGTTGCGGGTAACGAGCGTGAGGTCGTTTACGTGCGCGATGCCGGCCACGAGCGCATCGCTGAGAGCGATGGACCTGCCGGCGCGCCGGGCACGCGCCCGGAGCCGGGCCGAGCTTTCCGCCGCTTTCCTATCCAACGGGAGGATGCGGTCGTGATACGCCGCCACGATGCTCGAAAGAAAGGCGTACAACTGATCGCGCCGCCGGCTGTGGGGGAGCAACTGGACGCCGTATTCCAGATCGAGAATGGCCAGCGACGGCAGCCACAGGTCTTCTTGCTCGTTCAAGAAGGCGACGACCTCCGGCTGCGGACTATCCTTGGTCAATTCGGAGATCACGTGTATGTTCAGCAAGAACCCACTCACTCCGCATCTCCTGCGTTGGGGTCGTTGCGCCGGCGCGACTTGCGGTCTCGCGGCACTTTAAGATTGGTGCCGCGCGGGACGTTTTCTGTGAGCCACCGGCCCAATGGCGTGCGCGGCGGTGTCTTGGCATGCCAGGCGTCAGCGGTGACGACCACGCACGGACGCTGCAGACCGATCTGCTGGGGGCCTTCGGCTTCGGCCAGACGCAGGATTTCGGAGAGGCGCGCCTTGGCTTCGGCCACAGTCCAGACACGGCGGTCACCGGAGTCACGCACGGTGACGACTCCTCTCTTCAAACTAGACTAGGCTAGTATAGTCTATTCGTAAAAGAAAGCGCAAGTGTTTACCGTAGATGGTGGAAAATGGCGTGCGCTCGGTCTACACCAGCCGGCTAGTAAGCAAGACTTTTGCGGAGGTGGCGATCGCAGAGGAGGCTGGCGATTTTTCGCCACGTGCGGTACCGCCGCGGGGTACTCTCTATCGAGTTCCTATCGCTTTGGGTTAGCGCTGCTGAGTCCTCGCAGGGGATGGCGTTTGCCCGCTGGGTAGGGGCGGTTCGCGAACCGCCCCTACCCATGCTGCTATATCAGTCCCTGCCGGCGGCGGTACCTTTAGCGTTCACCGAACTCTTGGGTGCTTACCTACTGCCATGGGATTTTCTTTGTCGAACTCCCAGCGCAACGGGTTGTCGCGAATGTACTGGCGGATCTTGTCCAGAGACTCCTCGCTCCGGACGACATGCTCAAAGTAGTTCCGTTGCCACAACTGAATGCCGGAGAGACCATGGGCGAGGTTTACCCGCTTGGTGCTGACGGTCTTGAAAGCGCCGATCAGCCTTCCCAGGGGTTTGCGTTTGCCCGCAGGCGGGGTAGGGGCGGTTCGCGAACCGCCCCTACGCATACCGTCTGAGCCGGCCCCAGGCGTTTCGTCAGCGATCATGATAAGGCCGTGGAGATGGTTCGGCATGACGACGAATTCGTCTAGCGTGACATAGGGGTATTGGGTCTCCAGCCATTGCCAGGCATCAGTCACCAAACGGCCTGAATTGCTTAGGCTCATGGACCCAGCAACCACTTGGCCAAATAGGCACGCCCGACCTTGGGAAACGATGGTCACAAAGTAAGCTCCCGCCTGCGCGTAGTCATGTCCTTGCAAACGGATCGATCGGCGTCGACGCGAGTTTGACGATAGATTGTATGTAGCCACAGCTTTACCTTGCCTAATGGCTTCGATTGACTATGTAGAACCTCCCACACAAGACACCCACTACCTACGCTTGCCTCAAGGGATTACTGTGAGGCGCCTTGTCGCGCCACGAACTTGGCTTAGACAGCAAATTAGGGACAACACACCGATCTGTTACAAACTCCCTGACTTGGCAAGCCGCGAAATGTCCGATTACCTCAACATAGCTAAGGCAAGATTCCTCCCGAGGCTTGCCTGGAAAGAAGACTAGATACAACTCACGAGAAATGGGATCGAACGGGATAGTTTTCAGACCTGTCGAGGTTGCCGACTTGAAACTTCAGTGATTTCTAGGTTTAACGACCTAAAGTACCTTCTCAAGGCTTGAGCATAGTCTTCCAGCGCCTGAACACCGACAATTCTTGATAGCTCTCGACCAGAGTGAGTAAGAGCAACTCCTGAAAGCCTGAATTCGTTGCTTTTGATTAGCTGACTTTTCGGCATTAGAACCCAATAGCGTTCTTGAAACTGGAAGGGAATTTGAATTCCTCTCCCACGTTGATCGGGCAATGCCAATCCGATAGCCAGTTGATAGTCATGCCAAGAGTTGTAGTCGGCAGTTATGGGGCCATGTTCGTTGAGAATGTTGAGTTTGCCATAGTTAAGACCATATTCTTGTAGCGAATTGTGAGCTGCATTACCTCCAAGTGAGGGAACTCTAGCGTCCAGAAAGCTTTCACCGTCCGGCTTGACAAAGACGCACATGGAGCAAAGCTTCTGAAAGAGGGCAGCAGTACGACTGTCAAGGTGTTTCAGGATGTCTAGCGTCTTGATCGAGGCACTGCCGGGTCTTTCGACCTCACCAGCAAGTACCCTTGCCCAAAGTACCTGCATTTCATCCGTAGACACGTCTTGCACGTTGGAGAAGAACCTAGCTGTCCAGTCATGGTCCGGCTCATGATCCTGAACCTCTTTGTCAGCAACTTCCAGCGCTGCTCGTGCCATTACAGACTCGATATTATGTTGCCGCTTTTCTTCTTGAAACTGAATCCTTTGAGATACCCTCTCTGCAATGTCCAGCTCTCCCTGGATGCTGGAAGCAGACGACAGTAAGGATGCCTTCACATCTGCCTGCGCCTTAGCAAGGCTTCGTATGCTGTTTACTTCACCCTCGGTTAGAATTCGATGTCGCTCCACCTCTCCTTCTGCAGCGATACGGTTGGCATCGGCTTCCCTACGAGCCCTCCAAGTAGCCAACATTGGGCCTGCGACGCTTCCGATACCGCTGGCCGAATAGTCTGCGAGTTTTTCAAGCGCAGGTACATTGATGTTAACGTTTATGTCCACCAAATAGATTCCCCTGCCTTTAATCACTTAGCTGTAGTCGAACCATCCTCAGTTGCTTGATTTGGGAGAGGGCGTTGAAACTGAACCGTGAGCTTGGCAATTATCGAAACTGGCGGACCCCAAAGCAACAGTACTGACCTCATAGGGCCAGTACTGAGCAGAATCGTGCATAAATGTGCAAGCAAAGATGTTTCGCTCTGACGACCATCACAGATGCTTCAGCACCTCGTCGTGGTCGGGGAAGCGGCCTTCCTGGTGTTTGGAGAAGATGACCTTGTCATTCAGGGTCACTTCGAAGGCGCCGCCGCCGGAGGGGATGAGCTCGAGGCTCTCGATGTTTGATTCGTGTTTATCCAGCAGTTGTTCCGTCAAACTGACGGCTTTCGGGAGGTAGCCTCACGAGGTGCAGTATTCGATGCTGAGCCGCAGTTTCTCGGCCATGGATGCGCTCCTTTTCGTGGTGCGGGGCTTATCGTTTCGTCCTTCTCAGTATGACTCTGCGGTTGTGCGGGGGTCAATGGGAGTGGCATTCCTATGCCATTGACTGGACAGGCTTGTTGTTTAGAAATAGTGCAAAAAGCTTGCAAGAGGCCTACCGGCTTGGTACCCTGACTATGGCTACTGCGGGGTTGGTGTTGCGATCCTGAAGCTACAGTGCTTCAATCCGCGGCAACGAGCTGCCGGTAACTTCAGGGAGGTCGAAGGGTAGTCGTGAACCAAGCTACGGAAGAACAGCCGGAACTACCGATTTCCGCCAACGGCGAGGTGCGCGTGAGCGTACGCGGTCTGTGGAAGGTGTTTGGCCCGGCTGACGGTCCTGACGTGGGGGAGACCCTCGAGGGCAAGACGAAGGACGAAGTCCAGGACGAGTTGGACTCGGTGCTGGCGTTGCACGACGTGAGCTTCGACGTCCATCAGGGCGAGACCTTTGTCGTGATGGGACTTTCCGGCAGTGGCAAGTCCACGCTGGTGCGCTGTCTCATCCGCCTCATCGAGCCCACTGTCGGTGAAGTCATCATCGACGGTGAAGACATCCTCGGCTACACCGAGGAGGAACTCACGCAAGCGCGCCGGCAGAAGACCGGCATGGTTTTTCAGTACTTCGGTTTGTTGCCCCACCGCACGGTGATCGATAACGTCGCCTGGGGCCTGGAAGTACAGGGAGTGCCGCGGGAAGACCGGCGTGCCCGCGCGGCTGAACTCCTGGAAATCGTCGGCCTTGACGGCTGGGAGGACTACCGCCCGGCGGCGCTCAGCGGCGGCATGCAGCAGCGTGTCGGCCTGGCGCGGGCGCTGGCCTGCGACCCCGAAATCCTGCTGATGGATGAGCCCTTCAGCGCTCTTGACCCTCTTATTCGGCGGGACATGCAGAATGAGCTTGTGCGACTGCAGGAGCAGATGCACAAGACGATCATCTTCATCACCCACGATCTGGCCGAGGCCACCAAGCTCGGCAGCCGCATCGCCATCATGCGCGACGGCGCCATCGTACAGATAGGCACGCCCGAAGAGATCATGGCGAATCCGGCCGACGACTACGTGGCCGATTTCACGCGCGACGTGCGCACGTCGTCGATTGTCACCGTCGGCTACGTGATGGAACGGTGCGGTGTCCTCTTGAAACCTACAACAACGGCAAGGGACGCCCTGGCTCAGTTGGAGTCCGGCGGCGTCGAAGCCGCGTTCGTTGTGGCAGAGGACGGCCGGTATCGGGGAGAAGTGTGCCGGGAAGAAGCGCGCAAAGCCGCCGCGAACGGCAGCGCTTCCATTGAGTACGCCGTTTCCCAACGCTGCGAGCCGGTGGTCGCGAGCCAGTGTCTTGAGGATGCGCTCTCGATAGCTTGGCCGCACGAAGGCAAAATCCCTGTGGTCGACGACGAAGAGCGGCTGGTTGGCACGATAGAGCGTGACGTGCTCGCTGAGGCGGTCTTTTCCGAAGAGCGCGAGGAGGCTGGCGTCTAGCCAGGACTTGCCATGGCAGTAGTGACGCGTTTGAAAGAAACGACCGACGAGATCCGCGAGGCGACCCGGAACGGCGCGGCGGGGCCCTCCCGGGCCGTGCTCATTGTTGGCGGCTTCATTGCCTTCTTTGTCGTGATGGTTTTGATATGGGGCCCCAGAACCGAGTTTCCACTCGATTGGAGCCGCGGCATCAGCCGCTGGATCAATGACGGGGTGGATACCATTACGGTAATGTGGGGGCCGGCGTTCGATTTAGTTGCGGATGCCGTGCTGCGGTTCTTGCTGTGGATAGAGACTGCTTTTCTGTGGACGCCGTGGCCGGTGATTGTGGTTGGCGCGGCCCTAATTGCCTGGGCCACCGTCGGCTGGAAGTTCTCCGCCTTTGCGGTGCTTGCTTTGCTGACGACCGGTATGTTCGGGCTTTGGAATAGCGCCATGGAGACCATGGCGCTCATCGTCGTATCTGTCTTTCTCTCTATCGTTGTGGGTATCCCGTTCGGCGTGCTGGCCGCGCGCAGCAACACGTTCGACGCGGTAATCAAGCCGCTGCTCGACGGCATGCAGACCATGCCGTCGTTCGTATACCTGGTGCCGGTGGTAATGTTCTTTGGCATCGGCAACGTGCCCGCAGTCTTTGCCACCATTATCTACGCCGCGCCGCCGACTATCCGCTTCACGAGTCTCGGCATCCGGGAAGTCAGCCCACAGGTGGTTGAGGCCGCCCGCTCGTTCGGTACGACCCACCGGCAACTGCTGTTCAAAGTACAGTTGCCCATGGCGTTGCCAACGATCATGGCCGGCATCAATCAAACCACGATGATGGCGCTGGCGATGATGGTGATAGCCTCGCTGGTCGGCGCCGGCGGACTGGGCGAAGACGTGCAGCGGGCGCTTTCGCGCGCACAACCAGGACAGGCCCTGCTGGGCGGGTTGGGGATCGTCTTCTTGGCGATCATCATCGACCGCATCACACAAGCGTGGGCCAAGAGTCGACAAGAAGCATTGCGGACATAAGACGTTTCGGAGGTGGTTATCGATTGATAGCGGTTGGAGACTTGCGGCATCATTATGCCAACGTGATTAGGAGAAACAGGGGGAGTATCCCAACGTAATGAAGACTCGAACTTGGAAGACACTAGGCGGCATGCTGGCGCTTATGCTCGCCTTTATGCTGACGCTCACTGCCTGCGGCACTGCGGTAGTGGCGCCGGCAGAAGAAGAGGCGGAGATGATGGAGAAGCCTACCATCATCTTTTCCGACCTCAGCTGGGATAGCGCCCAGATCCAGAACGCGGTAGCACGCTACATAATTGAGAACGGCTATGGCTACGAGACCGACGCGGTCTTTGGCGATACCGTGCCCATGCTGGTGGCGCTCCGCGCCGGTGACGTGAACGTCACTATGGAAATCTGGTTGCCGAACCAGGAAGAGCCCTTCCTTCTGGCCTTGGAAGAAGGCTCGGTTGAGGTTGTAGGCAAGAGCCTGGAGGACAACTGGCAGTCTGCGTTCATCATTCCGCAGTATGTTGCGGATGAGAATCCCAATCTGCGCAAGGTGGAAGACCTCAAGGACCACATGGAGATCTTCGTGACGCCGGATTCCAACGGCAAAGCACGTCTGCTTTCGTGCATCCCCGGTTGGGCGTGCGAGCAGGTGAACGCTAATCAGGTTGAGTCCTATGGCCTGAGCGACGTCGTCGAGCTGGTCAATCCTGGCTCGGATGCCGCTTTGCAGAGCGAGATCCGCGCGGCATTCCTGAAGAAAGAGCCGGTGCTCTTCTACTATTGGGGTCCGACGACATTCTCCTTTGAAATGGAGACTGAACTCGGCGGTTTCTACATCCTCGAAGAGCCGGAGAATAACGAGGAATGCTGGGCGAACAATAACGCCTGCGCCTATCCTTTGGCTGAAGTCGTGATTGCCGTTAACACTGAACTCAAGGATGGCGCTCCCGACGTAGTCGAATTGCTCGGCAAGTGGGACTGGAACTTCAGCAATCAGCGCCAGGCCGAAACCTACTTCTCGGAGACCGGCGCTGAGTATGCCGACGTTGCCATTCATTGGCTGAAGAATAATGATTCGTGGCGCGAGTGGGTGACCGCCGATGCCGCGGAGAAGATCGCCGCCGCCCTGGCTGCGGAATAATCGGCAAGAGATTGGGCTGATCCATCCGTAACGGGATGGCACGGCCGCTGACAGCCGAGAAAACTAGAGGGGTGCACGCAAGTGCACCCCTCCTTCTTTACTCTGTGCCTGAGTTCACCGAGGCTTTCCGCTACGCGGCCATCCGACTGGCAGCGTGCGGAAAAGACCCCTACCTTGCTGCAACACCCTTACCAGCGGCGTACTGGCTTCTCGCTATCAAGCAGGTGCTGGAGCAGCATGTTTTCGTGATCGCGGACGAGGTCGCGTGACCCGGGATCGCGGGCAAGATTTCGCGTTTCCAGGGGATCCTCTTCCATGTCGTAGAATTCCTGGCCGTCCTCGGTGTTCCAGAAGGCGTACTTGTAGCGGTTTGTGGTGATTGACTTGCCGCGCACGACCTGGTTATTGTCCTCGAACTCGCAGAGCGCGAACCCCGGCGCGTCTTCCTCGCCTTCCACCACCCCTTTGAGGCTGGTAGCTTCCATTTCCTGAGGAATCTCAACACCGGCATACTCGAGGATGGTCGGCGCCACCTGAAACGTGCCGATGACGCCGTCAACGTGGGACACGCGGGGCATATCGGCGGGCGGCACCACGATAAACGGGACGCGCGCCGAGCCTTCCCAGAAGGTGCCCTTACCGCCGCGCGACCAGTCGCCCATGTGGTCGCCGTGGTCGCTGGTGAATATGATGAGCGTGTTGTCGGCCTTGCCGCACTCTTCCAAGGTCTGGAAGAGGCGTTCCATCATGTCGTCGATGTACGTGCAAAGGCCCCAGTAGAAGGCAGTAACCCGCCGGATCAAGCTATCGTCCGGCAGCTTGGCGAAGCGCCCGCCGCCATTCTGCAGGTGCTTGGGCTTGTCGCTATCGTCGGCGAGATACGTGGGTGATACGTCCACGTAGTCCGATGGGTACATGCTGTCGTAGGGCCGCGGTGGATCGAATGGCCCGTGCGGCCCGCAGATGCCGCACCAGGCGAAGAAGGGCCGGTCATGTTCGCGGGAGACAAACTCGCGCGTGTTCTCCGTGATCCACGTATCGATGTACTCCTCAATCGGCAGCACGTTGGTGATGGCGGTCATGTACTTGCGATACTCCGGCTCGCGGCGTTGTTCGTAGATGAGTTCGTAGCCGCCGGGATGCACGGAATCCAACCAGCGGGCATACACAGGGCCAAGCGGACCGGGTCCCAGCGGCGAGCCATACGACTGCGTCCAGCGCGAGCCCTTGCCGCCGGTGAGTTGGGTCTCGTGGTAGCCTTTCGGCGGCATCATGTGGATCTTGCCGAATGCCGCCGTCACGTAGCCGGCGTCCTGAAGGTGCTCCATGAAGGTCTTTTCCCACGGCGGCAGCCCCGGCGTGCTATCGACGGCTGCTTCCATGTAGGAGACGCCGTGCTGATGGGTGTACCGTCCCGTTTGCAAGCATGCGCGGGCTGGTATGCAGACAGGGTTCTGATTGTACGCCTTGGCAAAGAGTGTCCCCTTCTCTGCCAGGGCATCCAAGGTTGGCGTCTTGACCTTCTGATTGCCGTAACAGCCGAGCGTATCCCACCGCTGTTCGTCGGTTGTGATGAGGATGATGTTCGGACGATCCATGCGCTCCTGCTCCCTGCTACTCTCACTGGCGGTCGTGGAAGTAAAGTTTGAAAGCGATCAGTGGGTGCTCATCTTACTGCCGCAGCATTGAGGAACACCTGCTTGCCTATTGTAGCATCGCGGCGGTGAGGAGACGGCGAGGAAATATCGGACAGGATTCGACCGACTGCCGGCACGCCTAGAGGCCGACTTCTGCCGCAAGCCGCTTGGTGTACTGCAGATCCCGCTTGACCTGGGCGAGCAGTTCGGCTTGATCCAAGTCTTTGAAGCTGTTCGCTCCCCGATACTCGGCCTGAAACGAAGCGTAGCCGGCATAGCCGATTTGCTTCAGGTACCGGAAGGCCTCGGGGAAGGGAATGAAGCCCTGGTCGAACGGCACGACTTTGGCGTGCCAGCGCGCTGCGCCCGTCTCGGAGTCTACTTCTTGAAATTGGGCGAGGTTTTCAAGGGCAAGCATGTTGATACGATCGGAGAGGAGGTCCAGACCGTGAATCCAGCCGCCAAAGCTGCCCTCGATGCCGATGTGCCCGAGATCGGGATAGTAGCAGATGGCGGCAGGATCGAAGCCTTCCAGCAAGAGGGCGACAACATGGGTGGTGGCGGAAAGAGTCGGCCCGTCGTGGGCGTGCACGCCGGCCTGAATACCATACCTCCGGCACAGCGCTTCGATGCCGCGCAACTGCTCACGCACCTCTGCGATTTGCCGGCGCATCTCGCCAAAACCGGCGTACCGAAAGTAGCCCAGTTTGATTTGCTTGATGCCGAGGTCGGCCGCCATGGCGATGACATCTTCCGCATGCGGTGACCCCGTGCTATCGATTGCCGTCGTCAACCAACCGATCTCGAGGCCGCGGCTGCGCACGGCTGCTGCCGCCTTGGGCAGATCGGTCTTCACCCGCTCCGGCAAGGCGTGGCCGGGCGCGCGTACGGTAAGATCGACGCCGTCCATGCCGAGATCGGCAACGGTATCGGCGAGTTCTGGGTAGGAGAGATCCTCCAGCGGCTTCGAGAGCATCAGGTATTTCATGGATATCGCTTTCTCATTTAACGCGGTTGTCTCGGCTCGATTTTGCAGTAGTTGAATGCTTGAGGGTCTCATCCTCCATAAACAACAGTCAGGCCGTCACTCCGGCGAAAGCCGGAATCCATCTTCGCCTATGTCATATGCAGTCCGCCAAGAGCGGGGGACAAGCCCCCGCGCTACAAGGAGATGTAGCTTTTCAATCCGTCATTCCCGCGCACGCGGGAATCCATCTTCATTGCACCGCAGGGGCCCATACTATGCGGAGAGGAGCACCCTGCGTTTTTTAGCCGACCTAGTTCAAGTCATGAGCAGCGTGAAGTGCCTGAAGTGTTGTCATCAAGCGACTTTTTAAAGTGCGGACATTCTAGATTTCGCGAACACGGTTCGACGCTGCGCTCGAAATGACAGGAGCGCGCGTGATCTTTCGTGCACTTGGCCGCTAGATCTCGGCAGTTGGGCAGGCAAAGTCGCCATTTGACACCCTAGTCGCCAAGCAAGTCACTGCCGCGTGCTGAGCAGCCGCTGCATGGTTCCCCCGAGAATCTGCTTCTTCTCGTCGTCGGTGATGGGCGCCAAGAGGATGCGTCCAATCTGGTGCGTAGGGCACATCCAGGGAAAGTCGTCGCCGTAGAGGATTTTGCCGGCGCCCACGTGCTTCACCAACTGCGCGAATATCCCGTATGGCGCAACGGAACCGGCGGTGTCCAGATACACATTCGGCTCCTCGATGGCGACTGTGTACATTGCGTCTAGCTCTGGGTGCCTGCGGCCCGCGCCGGCGTGGGCCACGATGAAGTGGGCGTTGGGATAGGCCTGGGCGGTGCGGCGCAGCACGTCAGGTGAGTCTACACCGTGGCTGATGAGCGGCAGGCGGTGTTTGTCCGCTAACTCAAAAGCGGGGACATACCCCGGCCCGCCAAATGGATAATCATGCAAGCTCGTGTGAAACTTGATGCCGCGCACCCCGGCGTCGACGCAGCGTTGCATTTCGTCTCGCACTTGTCCGGCCAGGTTGGGGTCGGGCACCGCGTATGCCAAGATGCGGCCGGGGTGCCGGCGGGCCGCTTCCAGGCTCATGTCGTTGCCGCTGCGCATGTCCGCCGTAATCGCCAGGCTGGAGAAAACGCACGACTGATCGATGCCAACGCGGTCCATGGTGCGCACAAGGGCATCCGCATCCGGATTGGGTTGGGCGAATCCGTAGTACATCCCAAGGTGGGAGTGGTTGTTCACAATGAAGGCATTCTTGATGGGTTCGCCGCGCAGGGCGGCCTCGCGGATGGTCATCGAGTCACTGCCGGTTGCTGAAGCTATTTGCGCCATGTTTTTTTGTCCTTCTCATTGTTCGTTGGGTGACCAAATGTGCCTCGCGCAACCGTTCGTCCTGAGCCTGTCGAAGGATGAACGGATGCTGGTCGCATAGGGTCAGACGACACAGTTGTCAATGAGACGCTGCAGGCTGCCGCTCGCCACCATATCGCGCTCTTCGACGGAGAAACTGGCGTATGTAAGCCCGGTGATGGCCATGCCCGGATCCCACTCAGGCAGGCCCGAACCGAACACCAAGCGGTCCGCGCCCCAACGGGAGGCACAGAGGGCAATAGCATCGTGGCCCTGAAAATAACACGTCTCGATATACAGATTGGGATACCGCTCCATGAGGGTAAAGAGCGTGCGGTAGTTCGCCGGCGGCTCCCGCAGGAGCACGAGCGGCAGCGTGGGATACGTGCGAAGTGCCCACTCGATGAAGGCCCACGGTCGCGGCTCGCTCCAATGCCGGTTGTTGGTATCCAGGAAGAGCGGCACCCTGCGCTCAGCCAGGGCCTCCAGCAGAGCTTCTATCTCGAATGGTTCCAGGGTTAGCCGATTCATGCCGGTGCAAAGGCGCGCCGCCCGCGCGCCGGAATCCAACAACTGATCGACAAGCTCGCGCTCCGGCGGCAGCTCTCCGGTGACGGACGGCATCACCACCCAGCACGGGACGAGTCTATCCACGCCCTTGGTCTGTTCGATGACAAGCTGGTTGCCGATTGCGGGATGTTGCCACTTGGCAAGACCGTGTGTGACCAACGCGCGGTTGAGGCCATTCTCGTCCATGGCGGCCAGCAAGCGAGGCACATCGTCCGGAGTGTCGTCGTGCCGGAGAAAAATGGGTCCGAGAAAGACGTTTGCGTCAAAGAGGTGGGGGATTTCTCGCATAGATGCCTCCACTAATGGCCTTCACACTGCACAGACCGGGTTTGCATTGATTATACAAGAGAGTGGTCTGAGTTAGGTTCCCGTGATTCCGTGCGCTGCTGTCGGCGGGTAGACCTCCGTCAGCATTCCAGACATCACCCTTCGACATTCACCGCTGTTGGTGTGTATCCTGCACTGAGAGAAGCGATGCGGCAGAGGGGGCGAACTAAAGGGAAAGGCTGGCATGCCAACCGACGGAAGCGAACGATACTTCCGCGTGGGAACTGGCCGCGTCCGCATTACTCCCGAGGTTGGGATGCCGTACCTCGGCTACGGCTGGCATCGGCAGGACCCTTTCTTGGGGGTCAATGACGATCTGTGGGCCAAGGCGCTTGTAGTCGATGACGGTGAGCAGACTGTGGCGCTCATCGCTTGCGATATGATCGGCTTTCCGCCGGCGCCGTTTGCCGCGGTAGTGCGTGAAATGGTGGCGACGCATACCCCGATTCCTGGTGAAGGGGTTATGCTTGCTGCTAGCCATACGCATAGCAGTCTTGCCTCTATCGACCTCTCCACGCTTAATCTGGACTGGCCATGGGTGCAGGATCTTGCAAAGAGCCTGGCCGGCGCCGCTATTGCCGCATGGCAACAGCGGCAGCCCGCCGTGGTCAAAGTGGGTTCGGGCGAGATTCACGGGATTTCAGAGAACCGGCGCGTGTTTCGCAGCGACGGTAGAATCTACCGCAACTGGGATAAAGCCGCGCCCGGCGAGGTGATACGCAGGGGGCCCATTGATCCCGAGGTCGGCGTGCTGCTGGCACAGCGGCCGGACGGCACACCGCTGGCTGTGCTCTGTAACTTCACCGCGCACCCCATTTGCGCCATGAGCCAGCCGCTGGTATCGGCGGACTATCCGGGCTTTGCCATGGCCGCGGTGGAAGCGGCGTTGGAGCCGGGCGTGACAGCGCTCTTCACCCAGGGGGCGTGTGGCGACGTCAATCCGCCTATGGTGCGGCGCAGTATTCGCGATGCCCGCGAGGTCGGGCTGCAACTTGGTGGGGAAGTATTGCGCGCGGCGGCTTCACTGCTTCCTGATGAAGTCCCTACAGTGGATTGCCGAGTGCAAGTAGCGTCACAGAACGTGTGCTGGAGCTACCGCACTGACTTGCCGACTAAGGACGAGGCCGACCGGGCCTATGCCGCTGCCAAGGCCCAGGTGGAAGAGTTGGGACGCGGCGGCGCAGCGGCGGCCGCAGTCCGGGCAGCAACAAATCAGCATCGCGTGTCGCTAGAACAATACGAACTCACCCGCAACGAGGCGCGGCAGGAGGAAGGTGAGATCCAGGTGCTGGCCGTTGGCGATAGCGCGTGGGTCGGTGTGCCCGGCGAGCTATTCTGCCAGATAGGACTAGACATAAAGCGTCAGTCGCCTTTCACGAGTACATACATCGCCGGCTACGCGAATAGCTATCAGGGATACTTTCCCACGCCACGTGCCTATGAGGAGGGCGGCTATGAGGTGAACATGGGCCGCTGGAGCCGCTTCACCGCCGCCGCAGGCGCGAGTGTACAAGAGACTGCGTTGGAATTGCTCCACGACCTCCGCCAATCGTCATAAACATCGGCATAAATTCCTTGGCGGAAGGGCGCCCCGGAGAAAAGCGACCGCAATTCTTCTGAGCCTTCATTGTCGTCGTTCAACCGGTAGGGGCACGATATATCGTGCCCCTACGGAGCCCGTCAATCCCGCGAAAACGGAACCCTACCTTGTCACTACTCAGCCGAATGTCGTCAGGAGCGGGGGACAAGCCCCCGCGCTACAAAGAACGGTATGTGTCAATCCGTCATTCCGGCGAAAGCCGGAATCCATCCTTGCCAAGGCGACGTGCCGGCGACCAAGCGCGGAGGTCAAGCCGCCCCTAACCGCAAGAGCGCCAAAGGGAAGAGCGCTGCAATCCTTCTGAGCCTTCGGTCTCGTCGTTCATCCGGTAGGGGCACGATATATCGTGCCCCTACGGAGCCCGTCTTTCCCGCGAAAGCCGAACCCCACCTTGTCACTACTCAGCCGCATGTCGTCAGGAGCGGGGGACAAGCCCCCGCGCTACAAAGAACGGTATGTGTCAATCCGTCACTCCGGCGAAAGCCGGAATCCATCTTCGCCTAGGCGACGTGCGGGCGATCAAGCGCGGAGGACAAGCCGCCCCTAACCGCAAGAGCGCCAAAGGGAAGAGCGCTGCAATCCTTCTGAGCCTTCGGTCTCGTCGTTCAACCGGTAGGGGCACGATATATCGTGCCCCTACGGAGCCCGTCTTTCCCGCGAAAGCCGAACCCCACCTTGTCACTACTCAGCCGCATGTCGTCAGGAGCGGGGGACAAGCCCCCGCGCTACAAAGAACGGAATGTGTCAATCCGTCATTCCGGCAATCGCCGGTATCCATCTTCGCCAAGGCGACGCGCGGGCGATCAAGCGCAGAGGTCAAGCCCCCGCGCAATTGCCTGCATCCGAGTTTCACCTAAACCTCAAGAAATGCCCCGTAGCGTTTGGCCTCTTGAAATCAGAAGGTAGTCTTCGGCAGCTTACATTGCCGACATGAGCTTCGTGCCGAATTCCGCCGGATCGCTGCGCTCGACCACCACGTCCGTCGCCTCATGGAACGGCATAAAGTCGCGCATGGCGCGGGCCACCGAGTCCGCCAACCGTTGGCTGGGCCGTACCCCCGGCTCCAGATAAAGCGCGTTCAAGCGCAACAGTCCCGTTTTGCGTTCCAGCTTGGGATCGAAACGCCCGACCAGTCGCCTCTTGTCAAGGATCGGCAGGCAGAAGTACCCCCACTTTCGCTGCGGCGCAGGCACGTAGCATTCCAACTTCTGATGGAAGTTCCACATGGCGCGGTCGCGTCCCTTGGCCCAGAAGAGGCTGTCGAAGGGATTGAGAAACGTCGTTCGGCGGACCCGGAGGGCGCCGTCCGCCGCGGCTTCGAGCAACGCCAGGTGATCGCGGTGCACGAGGAGTTCGCGCGCTTTGCCATCCGCGAGTTGGGCTTCAATTGTGACGAACGTGCCGTCAGCGATCAGCCCAGCCACCAGCGGTTTTACCTGGGTGGATTTCAGGTGGAGATAGTCGCCAACCTGATTGGGCGCGCACACCCCGAATGCCCGCAAGGAAATCTCCAGCAGGCGTTTCAGTGCTTCTTCCTCCGCCGGCTCCTCCCTATTGACCCAGGACGGCAGCACGCGTTCGCGAGTGTCATAGATGCGCTGGAAGTTCACGCGGTTGGCAATCGCGAGATCACCAGTATTGTAGAGGTGCTCCAGGGCAATCTTGGCTTCATCCCAGTTCCACCACGAACCGGGCGCGCGCTTCTCGGTGCGAAAGTCCGCCGGGCGGGAGCCGCCTCGTTCTTGGACTGCCGCGAGCAGCCGCGCGATCAACTGCCGGTGATCCGGCTGTGCCAGCCAGTTGCCGATCCACTTGTTTGCGCCGTGCCTATGTCCCCGCATGCGCGGCATGAAAAGGGGATAGAGGGTCAGTGGGACAATACAGGCGGCATGCGCCCAGTACTCGAACAGGCGGCGGTTGTTGTCGGGCGACGTGTTGCCATCATCGAAGAGTAGCTTGTCGAGCAGAGAAGTATCGTAGGCGCCCAACCTGCTCCAGAGTGTGAGGTATTGCGCCCGATTGACGACTTGAAGGGTGTCAATCTGCACCCAGCCCACACGCTCTATCGCCGCGTAGACGTCTTCAATTCCCGGTCGTGTTATTTCCGCCGGCGACCTGCCCAAGCCCTGGGCATGCAGCGCCAGCGTGAGCACGGCATAGAGCGGGTAAGGAGCGCGAGCGCTCATGGACGCGGCGTTGCCCCGGTCTGTGGGCGAACCGCAACGTCTGCCGGGGGCCCGTTTGTGGACGCCGGGTTTGCGGCGAAATCCGCGGCCTCGCGGGCATAGAGGGAAAGCACACCGGCAGCGTGTCGCTGCGCGGGCGGCTGCCAGCGGCTGCGGCGGTCCGCCAGGATGCTATCAATTTCCGCCGGAGACTTGCGTTCACCCTTCACGCCCACGATTGCCAGCGAGCGGGCGGGCACGTCGATCTCAATGAGATCGTCCTTTTCCACCAGCGCGAGCGGGCCGCCCACCGCTGCTTCCGGCATGACGTGGCCGATGTTGGGCCCCTTGGCGGCGCCGGAGTAGCGCCCGTCGGTAATGATGGCGGTGCTTGCTTCCAGGTCGGGCCGGGCCGAAATGACGGTGGTGCAGAAGTACATCTCCGGCATACCGGTTGAGCGGAGCCCTTCATAGCGGATGATCATGGCGTCGCCCGGCTTGATCTCATCGTTCTTCACACCGGCGATGGCGTCTTCCTCGCAGTCGTAGGGCACGGCGCGTCCGACCATCTGGTGGGTGCGGGGATCGGCGGCCACGTGCTTCATCACCGCCCCTTCCGGTGCCAGGTTGCCGGTAAGTACCGCAATCGTGCCACCGGTCTTATAGGGTTGCTCGATGGGATGGAGCACTTCCTCTTTGCGCACGCCGTGATTGTCCAAGTAGCCCGCAATCTCGTCGAACCAGCCGCGTTCTTCCAGGTCTTCCAGGTTCTCGCCGATGGTCTTGCCGGTGACCGTAAGGCAATCAAGGTGGAGGAAGTCCTTGACCTCATTCATCAGAGCCGGCACGCCGCCGCAGTACCAGATGTACTCCACCGGATGGGTGCCATAGGTCTTCACGTCCGTCAGCACCGGGACCTTACGTCCGACTTCATCGAATTGCTGCGGACTGATTTCAATGCCCACCTCTTGGGCGATGGCAGGTACGTGGAGCAGGAGATTGGTGGACCCGCCGACCGCGGCGTGGAGCACAAGGGCGTTATGGAAGGCTTCCGGCGTCAGGATGTCGCGAGGCCGGATGTTTCGTTCCAGCAATGTCATCACCTGCTCGCCGGCATCGCGAGCCATGCGTGTGAGTTCCCGCAGCGCGGCAGGGATGAGCGCACTGCCGGGCAACGCGAGGCCCAAGGCCTCTGAGATCACCTGGTTGCTGCTGGCGGTGCCCATGAACTGGCAAGCGCCGGGCGTGGGGCAGGCGTGCTTCTGCTTGGCGATTAGCTCTTCCTCAGTTATCTGACCTTTGTCGCGCATAATGCCGAGCGGGTACATGAGCTCCGACGACATGTTGCAGGGGCCGTTGGTCTGCGTGCCGCCGGGTATATGGATGGCGGGGAGGTTCACGCGCGCCATGGCCATCAGGTGGCCGGGCACGGCCTTGTCGGCAGTGGAGATGCACACCATGGCGTCATGGGGATGCGCCAGCGCGTGGATCTCCGTCATGTAGCTGATGATGTCCCGCGAAGGCAGGCTGAAGCGCATGCCGGCATGGGCTTGGGCCACGCCGTCGCAGATGTCGGTGCAGTAGAATTCGGCCGGCTTGCCGCCGCGCGTGTAGACGCCGAACTTGGCCTGCTCGACTAGGTCGCCGAGATGCACGCTCGACGGGTGCGAGCAGCCGGTCACGCTTTCCACTAAGACCTGCGGTTTGCCCAGGTCGTCCACCGTCCAGTCCATGCCCATGCGCAGGGCATCGCCCTGGCGGTTGAGGTCGCGTAATTCTTGACTCCGCAACGTCATGCCCCAATCCTCCCTGCAGTGCCTGTTGGGTTGTCCGCTGCCGCATTGCCCTCTATTGTACAGAAGAACGGCGCAAGAAATCTGTCTCCATACGGTTGCCATTGGTTGGAATAGCCGGTCATACCAAATCGCACGGCTTTTGACACCGCTGCCAATTCCTGAGAACATCTATATTGAAGGAGCTAGAGAGCCAAGCGTCACACGCCCCCAGGAGGGCGCACATGGCAGTTGAAGCGGCGGAGCAACCACCCGGCGCGAGTGAGTACGCCACGAAAGCCGACCTGGAAACCGGCCTAGAGCGCTTGGAACGCGCCACCAAAGCCGACTTGGAAGCCGGTTTGGAGCGCGTGCAACAGGCCACGAAGGCCGACCTGGAAGCCGGCCTAACGGGCGTGCAACACGCTATAGAATTGCAGGCCGAAAGAATGCAAACCGAAATGGCAAACTTGCGCGCCGACATGGCACACTGGCGCGCTGACATGGTTGAGCGGCACAACGCGCTTTCGCGGTGGGTAATCGGGTTCATCGTAGCGGTGATCGTCATGCTCGCTGCCCTGGGTGTGTTTGAACGGATAGTGCCGCTCTTCATGCCCTAACCCCTTCCTCCCAATGCGGGACCAGTCTCGGACTGCCCACTCTCACATTGCAGCTACGGTCAAACCCCATATCTTCTCCGAACGGTGGCTTTGGCAAAGGTTAGGTTCTTGCCCTGCCGTGCAAAACTGGAGTACGGCAGGCATGCTTCCGTTTACACTGAGCGTGGCTCGTTGGACGGAGGATGAAGCACGCCCATGAGTGTAACAACGGCGGGTGAGCTGATCCGCGCGGCGATTGCGGAGAAGGGCAGAATCACCTTTGCCGAGTATATGGAGACTGCGCTCTACGCGCCGGGCCTAGGGTATTACACTGCTACTCGCCTGAGGGATGAGATTTGCGACTCCACAGCCCGTCATTCCGGCGAAAGCCGGAATCCAGGACCCGTGCTGCAAACCGGCCCGCCGCACGACTATTACACCGCGCCCCATCTCCATGCCGTTTTTGGCGCACACATAGCCCGGCACGTCGCACAGGTCTGGCAGGACCTCGGCGAGCCGCCGCAGTTTGCCGTGGTGGAAATGGGGGCCGGCCGCGGCCTAATGGCATGGGATATCTTGAATGGCCTTCGCAAAGCAGCGCCGGAGTGCTGGCGGCGCACACACTACCAACTGATCGATCGCGGCCCCGGCCCAAATCACGAACAAAGGGAGGCGCTCGCACAGGCTGCCGCGCACCCCGTGTTCATAGGTGACACGGTATCCGCTCCCGTAATCGGCATGGTGCTCTCGAACGAACTGCTGGATGCGCTGCCGGTCCACCGCGTGCGCGTGAAGTACGGCGAACTGCAGGAGCTCTACGTGACTGTGCGTGAGGGAGCGCTTTGCGAGGAGTTTGGCGATCCTTCCTGCTCGGAGCTCGTACACTTTGCGGCGCGACTGGGCCGGCCCCCGGAAGGCTGGCAGGGAGAGATCTGCATTGCGGCTATGGGGTGGTTGGAGACTGTGGCGCGCGCGCTGACCAAGGGCACGGTGCTCACCATAGACTATGGCGCCACCTGGGGGGAATTGTGCAGCACGCGCTGGGTCGGCGGCACGCTCGCCTGCTACCACCGCCATCGTCTCAGCCGCAATCCCTATGTCCGCATCGGCGAGCAGGACATCGCCGCCCACGTAAACTTCTCGGCGCTAATGGCGTACGGCGAAACGGTTGGCCTGACCACGGTCAACATGCAATCTCAGGCGGAATATCTCGTCGGATTAGGCATTGGCGAGGAGTTGGCGTCGCTCGCCAATCAGCCGGTCACCGCAGAAACGCAACGCGCCAAGCGCGCCATCACTGACCTCATCTGGCCCGACGGACTTGGCGGGTTTCGCGTGCTGGTGCAGGCGAAGGATGCGGTACAATAGGTTCTCGTTGCTCCAGGCAGAGCCTTCGCTTCGTCAAGCGGATTGCACAACAGTGAGCGACGGAGTGATCATTGGAAGAGGGGAAGGTAGCATCCTAACTGCGGGATGGTTGCCTCCGAGCGACAAGAGGATGGTTAGAGCATGGGAAAACTCGCCTTGAACGGCGGCACGCCGGTCGTCACCGAGACACTAGGTTCGGAGTGGCCGGTGTTCGATGAGCGCGACGAACATGCACTGTCGGACGTCCTGCAAAGCCGTGCCTGGACGCGGTCCAGATTCGACGGGGAAGAGTCTTGGGTGTGGCGCTTCGAGGACGCGTTTGCGGCTTTCCAGGACGCGCGCCACGGCGTGGCCGTCGCCACGGGATCCGTGGGCATGGAGTTGGCTTTGAAAGCGGTCGGCGTGGAGCCGGGCGACGAGGTCGTCATACCGGCGGCGACGTGGATCACCGTAGCCACCGCAGTGATAGCCATCGGGGCGGCGCCGGTGTTCGTGGATATCGATCCGGGCACGTACAACCTAGACGCCGGCAAGGTTGAAGCCGCCGTCACGCCCAAGACGCGGGCGGTGATGTGTGTACACAACGGCGGCATGCCCGCGGACATGGACGCCCTGCGCGCCGTGGTTGACAGACATGGCCTTGCGCTTGTAGGTGACTGTGCCCACGCCCACGGCAGCCAGTGGCGGGGCCGCGGCGTCGGCGCCATCGAAGACGCCGGTGCTTTCAGCTTCCAGGGCAGCAAGGTGGTGGCCCTGGGAGAAGGCGGCATGGTGCTGACCGACAGTGATGAGCTGCAGGAGCGCCTCTTCGGCCTGCACCATGTGAACGGCGCGAACGGACGGCCGAAACCGGCGCGGTCGTTGCCCGGCACGAACTTGCGCATGGCGGAGTGGATTGGCGCTCTGGGTCTCGCGGCGCTGGAACGGCTGCGGGAGCAGGTTGCGATTCGTCAGACCAATGCCCGCTATCTCATGCAGGGGCTATCTGAAATCCCGGGAGTAGACGGCATCGCGTGGGACCCACGGGTGACCCGTTGGAGTTTCTATATCTGGCACTGGCGCTTCATACCTTCAGCATTCGAGAACATCCGGCGGGATACCTTCCTGGCCGCGCTGAAGGCCGAGGGCGTGCCGACGAGTACGGGACAGACGGCGCCGCTCTACAAGAACGCCGCGCTTACCGAAATGGACTGCGGGCGCTCCAACTATCCCTTCAACGCTCAGGTGTATGGCAGGAAAATGGACTACGCCGCTTTCCATTGCCCTGAAACGGAGCGCATTTGCGCGACGGAAGCGCTGGCGTTTTCGCACACGTTGTTCCTGGGACCGCGGCAGCACATGGATTGCATGCTTGACGCAGTGCGCAAGATTCGGGAAAATGTCGCCGAACTCCATGCTTGGGAGCGAACACACGTCAACGGTTCCTCCACGTGACAAAACTCGGTCGCTTCGTGTAGTGTGTAGGACTTGGACGGATACGCGGGCTCGATTGCGCCTGTTGCCCGGCCATCCGTGATAGGATTTCAATTCTCTTGCCGTAGCGCATTCTGTAGTAGAGGTGTGCTCTGAACCAGCCATGTAGGTGAACGAAATTGGCAAAACGCAAACTCATCGTCGTTGAATCGCCGACCAAGGCGCGCACAATCAAGAAATTCCTCGGCCGCAACTATGCCGTCGAGTCGTCCATGGGCCACGTGCGGGACCTCCCCAAGAGCAAGCTTGGAGTGGAAGTTGAGAATGACTTCACGCCCTCGTACGTGATTCCCCGGGACAAGAACGCGACCATTAAGAAGCTGAAGGACCAAGCGCAGAAATCAAGTGAGATTCTGCTGGCCACTGACCCCGATCGGGAAGGGGAAGCAATCGCGTGGCACTTGCTTGAGGCCCTTAAGCGCAAGATGAAGAACCAGGACTTGAGCGCGAAGCGGGTTGTTTTCCACGAAATCACGCAAGACGCCGTTTTGCATGCGCTGGAAGAACCGCGCGACATCAACGCGGATCTCGTGGACGCCCAGCAAGCGCGGCGGGTGCTCGATCGTCTCGTCGGCTATAAGATGAGCCCTTTTCTCTGGCGCAAAGTCCAACGCGGTCTGTCCGCGGGCAGGGTGCAGTCGGTGGCGCTGCGGCTCATCGTCGATCGCGAGCGGGAGATTGAAGCCTTCGTGCCGCAGGAGCACTGGTCGCTCCACGCCAGACTGTCCAAAGTGCCGGTCGGCCGCGAGCAAGACCAATTCGATGCCGCGCTCGTGCAACTGCAGGGCAAGAAACCGGAAATCGCTAATGAGGAAACGGCGCAGGGCATCTTGCGGGAGCTTGACGGCGCTGCCTGGCCGGTGCAGAAGATCTCGGTACGGGAGCGACGGCGACGGCCGAGCGCGCCGTATACCACGAGCACCATGCAGCAAGACGCCTCCGGCCGCTTGAGCTTTGGCGCCGCGCGCACGATGCGCTTGGCGCAGCAACTCTATGAAGGCATCGAGATTGGCGGGGAAGGCCAGGTAGGCCTCATCACCTACATGCGTACGGACTCCGTGCAGGTGAGCAACGAGGCGGTTGCGCAGGTGCGCGACTTCGTCGGCCAAACGTATGGCGCGGATGAAGTGCCTGACAAGCCGAATCGCTATACGTCGCGGGTAAAGAACGCGCAGGAAGCGCATGAGGCGATCCGGCCCACCAGCGCCTTTCGCACGCCGGAGCAGATGCGGGAATTCCTCGATAGAGACCAGCTCAAGCTCTATACGCTCATCTGGCAGCGATTTGTGGCCAGCCAGATGCGCCCTGCCATACTCGAAACGACGTCGGTGGATGTCGTGCCGCAGAAGGATGCATTGGATCTGAAGTGTCGCTTCCGTGCCTCGGCGACCCGGGTGAAGAGTCCCGGCTTCTATCGGGTCTACCGCGCAGACGAGGAGCAGGAGGACGAGAAGAAGCCCCTGCCCCCGTTGGAGGAAGGCGAGGTACTGGATCTCCGCAAGCTCTGGCCGGAACAACACTTTACCCAACCGCCCCCGCGCTATTCGGAGGCGAGTTTGATCAGGGCGCTGGAAGAAGAGGGCATCGGCCGTCCGAGCACGTATGCGCCAATCCTATCGGTAATCCAGGAGCGCACGTACGTTGAGCGCGAGCGGCGCACCCTCAAACCCACTGAATTGGGTATGGTAGTGCGGGATATTCTGGTCAAGCACTTCCCCGACATCATCAAAACTGAGTTCACCGCTGCAATGGAAGAAGACCTCGACGCGATCTCCCGCGGCGAGAAACAGTGGACGCCGGTGCTCGAAGAGTTCTATGGGGGCTTTAGCGCCGCGTTGGAAAAGGCCGACCAAGAGGCGGAACGGGTACAGCGTCCGGTGGTAGAGACCGGTGAGATGTGCGAGTTGTGCGGCAAGCCGTTGCTGCTGCGCGAAGGGCGCTTTGGCAAATTCATCGGCTGCAGCGGCTTTCCACAGTGCCGCAATACCAAGCAGTATTTGGATACTGTCGGCGTGAAGTGTCCGCAGTGCGAGCAAGGGGACGTCGTGCGCAAACGCAATCGGCGCGGCAGCGTCTTCTATAGCTGCTCACGCTATCCTGACTGTGAATTTGCCAGTTCGCGGCCGCCTGCCGCGCGCAACGAATCGGATTCAGAAGCGCCTGTCAAAGAGACGGCGGACGTTGCCGGCGACTAGCAAGCGCGCTCCAGGCACCGTTGTCTCCCTCAGCATTCAGCCCTTGCCGGCCTATGCCGTGGCTGCGCCTATAGACGCAACCAACAACCGCTGGGGCGGCCTTGATCTCGTTTGCCGCCAAGTAGAGCTGATTGCGTGACGTGAGGTCCCGTCCGAGATAGAGCGCTTCAGGGTACCGGAATGGAGATGGTCATCTCCGTAAACTCCCCGGATTCGGACCTGGGCGTAATCGATCCCCCATGCTGTCGCACAATATCGTTCGAGAGACTCAGCCCGAGACCCGTGCCCTTGTCGGCAGGCTTTGTGGTGAAGAACGGGTTGAAGACTTTCGGGATGACGTCCGGTGGAATGCCGGTGCCATTGTCACGGATGCGGATCTCCACTGCCTCGTCTTTTCTCACGGTGCGCAACCAAAGAGTCGGTCGATAGCCGTCCGCGCCGTCCGCAAGCGTGCGGCGCTTCTCATCGGTGGCATAGCAAGCATTGCCCACCATGTTGAGGAATACGCGCCCCAAATCTTCAGGGATTATCGGCACCTCGCCCGCGTTCAGGTCGAATTCCTCCTCGATATCCAGGTGAAAGTCAGCGTCCAAGGCGCGGGCACTATGGAAGGCGAGCATAGCATGCTCTTTGAGCAGATCGTTAATGTCGACAAGCTGAATTGAGCCGCCGCCGCGGCCCAGCATCAGCATGTCGTGGACAATGCGGTTGGCGCGGTCGCCGTGCGAGCGGATACGCTGCAAGTTTTCGGCCAGATCCTCGCAGATCTCCGAGATAAGAGAGCGTCTCTCGTCATCGAGGTCTTCCGCGTTTTCATCTATGGTTTCCCTCAATTCAGCGAGCAGTTCATCCGACGCTTCAGAGAAGTTCTTCATGAAGTTCAACGGATTTCTGATTTCATGGGCGACCCCGGCGGTTAGCTCTCCCAATTCGGCCAGTTTCTGACGCAGGATGATTTGGTCCTGTGTCTGCCGCAGCTCTGCGAGTACTTGCTCGAGTTCCTCGTTCTTGTCCTGCAAGTCTTGCGATAGCTTTGCCACCAGGTCGAGTTGCAGAGCCTTTATGGAGCGCTGCCGCAATTCCTCCAGAGCCAGGGCCGTCATAGCGATCTCGTCTTGTCCCTTCACCTCGACTTTGTACTCCAGATCGCCTGCGCCCATCCGGCGTATCCAAACCTCCAAGGCCACGGTACGCAACCCAACGGTTACGTACATGTAGACTATAAATGCCAAGAGCGCGAGGCTGAGAAGCCCAAAGGCAAGTAACTGCAGCGACCCACTGGAAATCCCCTGTAGGATGGTTACAATCTCAACATCCGACGGCGAGGCGCTGACCCCGCCGGGCCGGTCAGCAGCGCCAAGACCTTCTCGCAGCAAGTCCTGAACGCTCCTATACGCCGTGAAGCTGACAATGATGCCCCAAACCGTTAGCAACAGGGTCAGCAGCACGGCCAGACTTACCTGATTGAACTTGCGACGAATGCTAAAGAGGGGGAGAGAGAACTCTTGCTGCTTTTCCTCGGACACGCTGCACCTCATTACGCCTGTGGAGCGATAGCAATCCGCCTTTGAGTATAGTATTCGAGACGCGCACTACCAATGTACAACGGCGCACTGTCCCGCCTACGGCGGGATGGGATACATGGATTGCGCTAAGCAGAGCCGGGTCCTGCGCCATTTCTATGGGACTGAGTGGAGAGGGATGCGCTCTTGTGTGATTGAAGAACCAAGAGATTCAGCCCTGGACTACACGTCCCCCGTTATTGAGAAGCGCTAAAGGCATGGCATGCATCTGCGTTCCGGGCAAGCTTGTGAGACACAGCCTCACCGCATGCCGCAGGTCACGATGAGTGCTTAGGACGCAGACTCTCAAGTAGCGGCGCGCCGCCGAGGCCTGACTTGCGGCAATGCTCGCAATGCGCCTCGGCTCACTGCATGCTCCGGAACGCGAAATCGCTTCCGGCGCGGCGGAGGACCGGCTACGTATTCCCGCCGCCGTCCGGATAGTTCTCACCGGTTCCTTCGCCGTGGAGCATCACCCCCAACCGAGGTCGATCTCGTGAGCGGTCTCGATGAAACGCCGCACGAGTTCGACTGTCGCCGCTACGTCTTGCTTGTTCACCATCTCGTTGACCGTGTGGACATAGCGGGTCGGCGTAGAGATCGTAATGGCAGGCACGCCGTCGCGCGTACGCTGGATGGCGCCGCCGTCGGTGCCGCCGCGCGGCAGAATTTCCATCTGATACTTGATCTCATTTTCGTCGCAGATCGCGCGGCAGTGCGCTACTAAGCGCGGATCGCAAATGAGTGACGAATCCATGATCTTGATCGCCGTGCCGTCGCCGAGTTTCGTTACACGGTCCGATTCTGAGCTGCCGGGTATGTCCACGGCCAGGGTGGAGTCGAGCGCCAGGCCGACGTCAGGTTCCACGCCAAAGGCCGCGACCGTAGCCCCGCGCAACCCAACTTCCTCTTGGGAGGACGCTACGGCGTACACTTCAGCCGCATGTTCTCCTAGGCCGCGAATGGCCTCGATCATCACGTAGACACTGACCCGGTCGTCCATGGCGGGTGAAACCATCACATCGCCGAGGTCGTTACAGGTGCGGTCGAAGGTGATGGGAGTGCCGAGGGGAACAAGCTCTTTCGTGCGCTCGCCCGACAGCCCTACGTCAACGAACAGGTCGTCGAGCTGCAGGGCTTTACCCCTCTCCGACTCATCGAGCAGGTGGGTCGGCTTGGTCGCGGGCATGAGCACGCCGGTGAGTTCTTCCTGGCCGTGCACGCGCACCCGCTGCGCCACGAGGGTGCGTGGGTCGAAGCCGCCGACGGGCTGCAATCGAATGAAACCATTTTCGTCAACGTGTCGGGCCATAAAGCCGATTTGATCCATGTGGGCGGCAATCATCACTCTGGGACCGCCCTGCCCTTTGCGGTAGGCAATCAAGTTGCCCAAAGCGTCTACACGGAGATCGGTCGCCAGCGGCTTGAGTTCGTCGTGAATGACACTCCGGATCGGGTCTTCCCTGCTGGCAATGCCCGGGGTCTCACAGAGTCTCTTCAAGAGTTCCATGTAATCGCGCTCCTTACGCTATCCACGCAAATGTGTCGAGTGCTGTTGGCCATTACCTTGTAGTTTAACCGGGTTCTGAAGCAACTGCCAGAACGGTGCCACTGAAATAGGGAGGAATATTGTTTTCGCCTGAAGTGTATTCTCACGTCGTGCTGTAGGAGTGGGGAGAGTTGTGAAGTGAAGAGTTTTCGGTGGCTTAATCGGCACGGACGTGTGTGATAGGGCGGGAGATCAAACCGTGAATCTCTGCAATTCGCAGCGTTCGCGGCGCTTTCGGTATGATAGTGAGGTGATACATCGCATGTGTTGAGAGATTGCATCATCGATCCCGCCACATCCTCCCCGGATCACTCCAACAATCTCGCAGAAGACCCGGCATCCTCTTTTTGGCGGCGGCTCCTTAGTCCGCGAACGCTCTTCTCGTTTCTCATCGCGGCAGCGCTATTGGTCGCGCTCTGGCGCATGGTGGGGCTCGATTGGCGGGGCGTCTGGGCCGAGATACAACAAGCGGATGCACGGCTCTACCTGGCTGCGCTTCTCGTGTATTACACCACGCTGATTCCCCGCGCCGTGCGGTGGCGGCGCATGCTGGTCAATTTGGGTCACAGGGTGCAACTGCGCTTACTTGGCGAGGTTATCTACCTTTCCTGGTTCATCAATCACTTGATTCCCGCCAAGATGGGAGACTTGTACCGTGGCCTCGTGCTGCGACGGCGGGAGAATATCTCTTTTGCCCTATCGACCGGCAGCGTGCTTGCCGAGCGAGCGGTTGACATTCTCGCGCTCTTTGCGGTGGCCACGATCACGGCCCTCTTCTTTGTGCGCGGGAAACTGCTCACCGAGATGCAGGGGGTGCTCCTAGGGGCAACCATCCTGGTGGTAATCATGGTTGGCGGCCTCTTTGTTCTGTGGCGTTTCGATAGTTCGGTCTTGGCACGCTTTCCGCTTAGTCTCGGAGAGCGTTTTGAGCGCCTGCGGCGCGGTATTTTTACGTCAGTTCAGCCACTATGGTTCATGGTACCGCTGACGGTGCTGGTGTGGGCTGCGGAAGCCGGACGATTCCTCTTGGTGGCGAATGCCTTGGGTGTGTCGTTGTCCCTGCCGCAGTTGCTCTTTGTGTTTGCAGCCGGCGCCCTCCTGCTCGCGGCCCCCACGCCGGGCGGGCTCGGGGCGGTGGAAGGGGGCATGGTGGGCGTCATGCTCCTATTCGACGTGCCGGTAGAGACGGCTGCCGCCGTGGCATTTCTCGACCGATCGATCAGCTACTGGCTGGTGCTCATTCCAGGCGCGGGCTACTATTTCACACACGAGCGATTGAGACTGTGAACCCGGACATCGCAGACTCTTGGGACGGCTCACCCACGCGGTCTAGTGCGCAGGCACGAGTGCGGCGATTGCATGAAGCAAGTCTCGGTGGTGGATCGGCAGAAATGCGTTGGAGGATGTTAGGCAGCAATTGAGCAAACTAGAGTTCATTGAATTATGAGAGTAGGGGTCGACTTTACAGCAGCGGCGCAGACCGCCGGTATTGGCAGATATACGCGGTCCCTGGCACATACGCTCATTGCGCAGTGTCCCGACGATCGGTTCACACTTCTGACACCGCGGCCTGCCACAGGTCAAATGCTGCTTCTCAAGGCACTTAACGCAAAGCAGCGGCACTTACCGCTATCCGAGCGCGCGCTGGCGCGCATCTGGCATCGCATGCGCCTGCCGGTATATGCCGACCTGCTGGCGGGAGGGGCCGATGTCTTCTATGCGCCGGACTTTGCATTGCCTCCCCTGCGGCGGGCCCCCGGCATTATGACAGTGCATGACCTGTCGTACCGGCTCTTTCCAGATTCCTACCCGGATTCCCTGCGGTCGTATTTGGAAACCGTTGTCCCGCGCAGCGTGGCGCGGGCACAGCTTGTGTTGGCGGATTCGGAGACAACCCAGCGAGATTTGATCGCGGCGTATGACATTGACCCTGCGAAGGTTCGGGTGCTTTACTGCGGCGTCGACGCGGTTTTCCAACCCCAAGATGTGGAAGCCGCGCGCAGAGAGGTATGCGCTCGCTACGGCATTCAATCCCCCTATTTTCTTTCGGTGGGTACGATCCAACCGCGCAAGAACATCGCCCGCATCATCGCGGCCTTGCGGGGCGTTATGGAGAAGGGCCTGCCGCACCGCCTGGTGCACGTGGGACGCCCGGGCTGGCTCCATGAACCGATCCTCAATGCACCCCACGAACACGGCGTCTCCGACCGGGTGCACTTTCTCACCGATATAGACGACGACGAAGACCTTGCAATGCTCTACAGTGGGGCAACGGCGTTTGTATTCCCGAGTCTCTATGAGGGCTTTGGCATTCCGGTGCTCGAAGCGATGGCATGCGGCACACCGGTGATTACGGGGAACATCTCATCATTGCCGGAGGTTGCGGGTGAGGCGGCGATTCTCGTTGACCCTACCGAGGTTGACGCCATTGGCGATGCGCTCGCAGCACTTGCCACGGACGAGGGCATACGCGCTAAGCTCATCGCGGCGGGTAAGGAACGCGCCGCGATGTTCACGTGGGAACGTGCCGCGAAAGAACTGCGGGCGCACATTGAAAGCGTTGTGCAAGGCTAGTTGAGAGCCGGCATGACTGCAACCTACCCTGATGGTGCGAGGCGGTGATATGGGGAAAGACTGCGCAAGAACTGGCACCCGGCCTCAGGCCCAAGTCCATGCATCTGCTATAATATGTCCGGTTAGAAGTCGTCTCTTCCCCGCTCTATGCGCATCGTTCTTGGTGCAATCCTGCTTGTTGCTTACCCGTGAGTAAGCGTACGCCTAGTGTCCGATCCACCTGCAGGACGGTGCTTGCTCGTCAAGACTGGACGTGTGACAGTCCGGAGGAGGTAGTAGGAGCATCGTGGGCAACTTTGGCCTTAGGCGTTGGCAAGTTGGACTGCTAGTGGCCGTATGGTGTCTCACGCTCTTTCCTACGCCGCTCCTTGCCAGTACGGCAAGGAGCACCGCTCCGGCCAACCCTGTCGTCACTGGCGCTATTCTCCGCTATTTCGAGCAAATGGGAGGCGAAGCCGTACTCGGCGCTCCGCTAACCGGTGAGCAAGAGGAGGACGGCCTCGTAGTGCAGTACTTTGAGAATGCGCGGTTGGAGTGGTGGCCGCAGCGCAATGAAGTACGTCTCAGTCCATTGGGCCGCGTACTCTACCCGCATTGGCGCTTCTTTACCGAAGAAGAAGCGGTAGAGCCAACTTCGGCACAGCAGTACTTTCCGGAAACCGGGCACGCGGTGCGCTTTGCATTCCTTAGGTTCTTTTTACAGCACGGTGGTGTCAAGACGTTTGGAATGCCAATCTCAGGTATGCTCCCCGCCGCCGACGATTGGCATCATGCCGTTCAATATTTCGAACGGGCGGTCTTTCGCTATGATCCGACCCGGGCCGGCACTGCCGGCGAGGTGCAACTTGCTCCCCTAGGACGCGCGTTTCTCCTCTTGCGCGAAGGATCGCAACAGATCGAGACACAGCCCGATCTCGTCCAGCGTTCGACAGGACTAATGCTCCTTGCACAAGTCGCACTCTACTATGATTCCAGGATTGACCACGTTCTTTCCTTAGCCAAGGCAGCCGGGTTTACCGGCATAAAGCAGCAAGTTCCGTGGAAGTCGGTGGAGATTGCTCCCGGAGAGTATACGTGGCAGCAGGTGGACCGCATCGTAGAGGCGGCCAATCGGCATGGGTTGGACGTCCTGCTGAGCGTTTACGCGGCGCCGGTGTGGCTGCGACGGGTCCAGCCTGCCGGCGAAAGAATCGACGCTCCGGAGTTTACTCACACGGGATCTTATCAACAGTGGTGGGAGCAATTCAAAGGATTCCACAACGGACCACCGGCGAATTTCAGCGATTTTGGGGGGTTTATGAAGTTGTTGGCGGCGCGCTACGGCGACAGAGTGCGCGCCTATGAACTGTGGAATGAACCGAACCTCGCCAGCAATTGGGATGGTAGGGTGTCTCCAGGAGAATTCGTCGAGTTAGTTGCCGAGGGTTACCGCGGTGTCAAGCGCGGAAATCCCAACGCCATTGTCATCGCTGGCGGTATGGGGCCTACCGGTGTGAATATAGAGGGAGTGGCGATGGATGACGTGGCCTTCCTGGAGGCCATGTATCAATACGGCGGCGGCAAGATCCGCAACTACTTCGACATACTTGGTGTGCATTCTTATGGATACAACAATGCGCCAAACGACACGCCGGACAACTACACCACCACGAGCACCACGTACAAGGACCACTGGTCGTTCTTCTTTCGTCGTTTTGAGCAACATTGGGATGTTCTGCAGAGGCACGGCGATACCGGGAAGAGGATTTGGTTGACCGAGATGGGATGGACGACCCACAATCTGCATCCGGAGTTCGCATTCGGTGCCGATGTCTCTGAAGAAGATCAAGCACGGTACCTTGTGGAGGCCTATCGATTGATCAAGGAACGGTATGGGTACGTAAGCGGTTTGGTCGTGTTTAACCTGAACTTTGCCAATCACGTCGTGCCGGAGGACAGCGCCTATTCCTTTTCCATTTTGGATAAGGATTTGCAGCCGCGCCCAGCCTACCGGGCGCTGCAAGCGCTGGTGAAATAGCCTGGGCCCCTATGCAAGTCGCCATAAACGGGTATTTTCTCAATGTGCACCACTCCGGTAGTGGGCAATACGCCTATCACTTGCTGCGGGCGCTGCAGCAGCGTGGCGATTTGCGGCTAAACGTGCGCGTTCCCTATTTCTCGCGCAATGCGATGCGCCCGGTGGGAGACATCCGGGCACACGCACCCATGGCGGGAATGTTGGGCCGCGGTAATTGGGCCAAACTCTGGTGGGAACAGTTCACGTGGCCGCGCCAGGCCGCCAAGCTCGGTGAGGGCACGGTCGGCCATGTGCCCTATTTTGCTCCGCCGCACAACCACAGTTTTCCCTTGGTCGCCACGATCCACGACCTCATTCCGGTCGTGGTGCCCGAGTATCGCGGCAACCTGCTCGTGCGGTTGTACACAAGTCTCGTTATGGCGGCCGCCCACAAGGCAGACGCCATTATCACGGATTCAGAAGCCGCCAAGCGCGACGTCATCAAACATCTCAAGTTGGATGAAGAGTCCGTACACGTCGTGCACTTGGCTGCTGACGCACGCTTCTCGCCAGACATTGTCGCGGAGGACGTACAGGCGGTGCGGCGCCGTTACGACTTGCCGGAGCGGTTTCTCTTTTTTCTCGGCGGCCTGGACGTGCGCAAGAACCTAGGGATACTCTTCACCGCGCTGGGCAAGTTGCCTGAAGACGTCTCACTCGTGATTGCGGGCCGCACCCGCCACGGCAAAGCCGCGCTCTTTCCCGATTGGGTAGGTCAAGCGACCGCGACGGACTTTGGACATCGGGTGCGCTTCCTGGGTGGTGTCCCCGAAGCGGACAAGCCGCTCTTGTACCGCGCCGCGACCACGTTCGTTTTTCCTTCACGCTATGAAGGCTTCGGCCTTGACCCGCTGGAAGCCATGGCCTGCGGCACGCCGGTCGTGTGCAGCAACGCAACCTCTCTGCCTGAGGTGGTGGGAGACGGCGGCATTCTGGTTGATCCCGATGATGCCGACGCGTGGGTAGCCGCAATCGGGCAGATTTGGGATTCCGACCAAGACCGGAGACACTATGCGGAGCGGGCATTGGCGCAAGCGCGGTTGTTCTCCTGGGAGCAGACCGCAGCCAGGACCGTCGCGGTCTATGAGCAGGTGAGGTGATGCGAGTCCTCTATATCTCCAAAGCCCTCGTGGTGGGCACGTATCAGCGCAAGCTGGAGGAAATAGCCAAGTATCCGGATGTTGAATTGCGCGCCATTGTGCCTCCCTATTGGCAGGAGGGCGCATACCGGCAGGAACTGGAACGCCGCTACACCAGCGGCTACGAACTGGTGACAGAGGAGATGCGCTTCAACGGTCACTACCACCTGCACTACTATCCCAAACTCCGCCGGCAGCTTCTTGACTGGCGGCCTGATGTGGTGCACGTGGATGAGGAACCGTACAACTTTGCCACTGCCCACGCCATCTGGCACGCGCGGCGGGTCGGAGCCAAGTCCGTCTTCTTTGCCTGGCAGAACATCTACCGCATTTACCCGCCGCCCTTCTACTTCATTGAGCTCTATTCCTTACTCAAATCGCATGCGGCGCAGGCCGGCACCCGCCAGGCGCAGGAAGTCTTGCGCCGCAAGCGTTTCTCGTACCCCTCGGCAGTGCTTCCCCAGTTCGGCGTCGACGCTGAACTCTTTTCACCGGCTCCGGAGACCGCAGACCGCGCTGACGTGTTGAGGATTGGCTACGTAGGCCGGCTTGTGCAGGCGAAAGGCATACACGTGCTGCTTGCCGCCGCCGCAAAGCTCTCTTTCCCGTACCGCCTGCAACTGATCGGCACCGGTTCCGCGGAACCAATGCTGCGGTCACACGCGGAATCTCTTGGTATTCGGGATAGTGTGGAGTTTGCCGGTCCTGTACCGAGCAGCGCGATGCCGGACTGCTATCGTGCCATGGATGTCTGCGTCTTGCCCTCGCTTACTACGCCGAATTGGAAAGAGCAGTTCGGGCGCGTACTCATCGAAGCAATGGCATGCGGCGTGCCTGTCGTGGGCTCGCAGTCGGGCGAAATACCGGAGATCGTCGGCAGCGGCGAAGCGGACCCGGGCGGCAAGACCTTTCCCGAGGGCGACGCAGCAGCGCTAGCCGAAATCCTGACGGAGCTCCATGACGATCATTCGCTGCGCCGTACTTTCGGCAGGCAGGGCCGCGCGCGGGTGCTGCGCGAATTCACGCAGGAACGCATTGCGGCGAAGACGGTGCGTATGTACCGCCAGTTGACCCACGGCTTGTTGTATACGGCGCAGCGCGAAACCACGCAGCTCTAGCCCACGTCCCCATCCTCCCGGGCGAGGTCGGCGGCATCCCGCCATCCCATCGGTAGATAGTGATGGTCTGGTGCGGCCGCCGGCAAGGACACAATGCGCATTCTCCGAGGCGCCTGCTGGGGTATAATCGAACCGCAATGCAATCCCTTTAGGATTGGGAGCGCCACTTGGTCTCCGCCAGTGTTTTTGGCATTCTTTGGGTTGGTTTGCCGATGGCATTGGTTGATACTTTAAGATGTCGCTCACGGTAAGCCGGCGGTTAGCAAATATACTCAGAGTAGGCAAATGGCCATGCAGGTTGGACTGCTCTATCATCCCGGTCGCGAGCAGGCGCACGCGCTCGCCACGGTGCTGAACTCCGTGATTCAAAAGGAAGGCCACGAGGCGTGGCACGTTCCCGTGGAAGCCGAGGCGGAGTGGCACGAGCGTATCCCCACCACCGACCTGCTCTTTACGCTCGGCGGCGACGGCAGCATTCTGCGGGCAGCACCGCTCTGTGCCCAGAATGATGTGCCCATAGTCGGCGTCAAGTTCGGCAGGCTTGGCTTTCTTTCGGAGTTACTCCCGAAGGAGGCCATTCAGACGTTGCCGCGCTTCTTGACAAATGAATACTGGATTGAAGAGCGCTCGATGCTTGATTGTCAGATCGAAGGCGAGTCTCAGAACACCATCGCGCTCAACGAGGCGGTGATTACGCAAGGGCACGTACGCCGCGTTCTCGACATAAAAGTGTGGATAGACGATGCCTTTCTCGCCGACTACGTGGCGGACGGTCTCATGATATCGACTGCCACGGGATCGACTGCCTATTCGATGGTGGCGGGAGGGCCGATACTGCACCCGGAAGTGCGCAATATGCTCATAACGCCAATGTGCGTCCTGCGGGGACCCACGACGCCCTTTGTGCTGCGCCAGTCGGCGCGGCTGCGCTTGCAGGTCTTCCACCAACATGAAGCCGTGGTTACCATCGATGGCTTGCCGGTCGGGGACTTGGCCAATGAGGGGATGATGCACCTAACAACCGCGGAGCAAACCTGCAAGTTCGCTCGTGTGCAGGAGCGCACCTACTTCTACGAAACGCTGGTGCACAAGCTGCGGATTCCCCTCGAAAACTCCTAGGGTGCGCCATGCTGGAGCGCTTGGAAATCCAAGACTTCGCCCTGATTGACGCAGTCGCTGTCGACTTTGGCGCCGGATTCAATGTCCTCACCGGCGAGACCGGCGCTGGGAAGTCAATCATCATCGACGCTATCGGCGCGCTTCTCGGCAACCGCGTGGGCGCCGCCGAGGTGCGCAGCGGCGCCAAGACTGCCCGCATCGAGGGTACGTTCACTCTGCCTGCTGTCATTCCCGACCTTGAACAGGCTATGCAGGAGCGGGGCATACCCATGGAGAACGGGGACCGCCTGACGCTCTCGCGGGAGATTGCGGCCTCCGGCCGCACGACAGCACGCATTCAAGGCCGCGCGGTGCCTGTGGGCGTCTTGCAGCAAGTGGCGGGGTTGCTCGTCGACATCCACGGCCAGGGAGAGAATCTCTCGCTGCTGCGGTCCCAAGTGCAGTTGAACTTTCTGGACCGCTTTGCCGGCCTCGACGACTTGCGGCAGCGGGTGACACAGTGTCACCGCACGTTGCGTGCCGTGCAGTCCGAGTTACAGCACCTGCAGCGGGACAAACGGGAGATCGCGCAGCGTGCCGATTTGCTCACCTTTCAAATCCAGGAGATCGCTGAGGCTGATCTCATCGCTGGTGAAGAGGAAGCGTTGCGCGCCGAGTTCCGGCGGTTACGCCATGCTGGCGAAATCGTGGAGATCACGGGCAGAATCCTTGACGCTCTCAGTGACGCTGCCGAGCCCGCCCGGCCCGCCAGCGTGTGGCTGGGCGATGCAGTCAGGGACTTGGAGCACTTGACCGAACTCGATCCCGCGGTAGCCCAGCAGCTCCAGATCGGACAAGAGATAGCGGCCCAACTGGAAGAGATGGTCGGAGATGTCCGGCGCTATGCCGACAGCCTGGAGCAGGAACCGGGCCGCATGCTGGAGGTGGAAGCGCGCCTTGACATAATTGATAGTCTGAAGCGCAAGTATGGCGACACTGTAGGAGAGATTCTCAAGTATGCCGATGAAGCAGCCGTCGAACTCTCCCGCATGCAATCAAGTGAATACCGCGCTGATGAACTCGCCAACCAGGAGCAGCGGCTAAGCGGCGAACTCGGCGGTCTTGCCACCGATCTTTCGAAACAGCGGAAGGCTGCCGTGCAGGATTTGGCGGCTGCCGTGCACGCGGAGTTGACCCTGTTGGAAATGCCCCACATGGCATTCGACGCCTCCGTGACCCAGGAGGAAGTCCCGCAAGGGCTCTCCGTTCAGACCGATGAAGGTCCCCGCGCGCTGCAGTTCGGCCCAACCGGCATCGATGCGGTCGCCTTTCTGATCAGCCCCAATCGCGGCGAGCCGCTGAAACCGCTGGCGAGCATTGCATCCGGCGGTGAGGCCTCGCGTCTCTTGCTTGCACTCAAGTCGGCGCTCGCCCACGCCGACGAAACGCCGGTGCTCGTATTCGACGAGATTGAGATTGGCGTCGGCGGCCGCAGTGGTGCCGTGCTGGGAGAGAAGATGTGGAGTCTCGTGCAGAGTCATCAAGTAATCTGTGTGACCCACCTGCCGCAAGTGGCCGCGTATGCGGACCACCATCACTATGTGCATAAAGCGACTGACGGCGACCGTACGATCACGCACGTTGCGCCACTGTCGGCGGAGGCGCAGGTGGATGAATTGGTGGCCATGAGCGGCGCGGAGGGCGCAGCGGCTGTGCGCAGCATGCGGGAACTACTGGACCGGGCACACCGCTGGAAGGCCCAGCAGCAAGGCGCGCTCATCCAACGCTGAGTTGAAGTGGTGCGAATTTCGTTGGTTGGACTACCTATTCACTAGGTTGAGTTGACGTTAAATGTCATACCGAACGAAGAGAGGAATCTAGAGTCCAATTCGGCAACATCCGCTTAGGCTTACAGCTTTATATTCCTCTCTTCGCTGCGCTTCGCTCGGAATTGTAAATGCCAGTAATTCGTTGATAGCTTGGGCCAAGTGTTCTGGCGAAGGTCATCAGGAAAGTTGCAGAAATCGTGTGCAATGCAATGCGTTTGCTCTACCAAGAAGTGGTCAGGCCATGTGTCCGTCACTCCGGCGGAAGCCGGAGTCCAGGGTACGCGGAGAAGATGGATTCCGGCTTCCGCCGGAATGACGGTAAGAGGCGTACGCTAAGCCTTGTAGGTGCGATCCGGCAGCAGATTCTGTCAACGAATTAGTCGACATTTACAGGAATGACATCTATCGAAATGCGAAATCCCCGATCCACTGCTCTTTCTGTCTAGACTGTCCGTCAATTTCCTGACACTTACAGGCATGACGGTTTGAGTGACTCACCTTAGGCAACGAAGAGACACCCACAGGAGCTCCGCGGAGCTCCTGTGGGTGTCTTGTCACTTTCTTGGGAGGGCCGGGATCAGCCGCGTTTGCTAGCCGACGTTGACCTTTAGCCGCTTGGACTTGGCCTTCTCCTCCTTGGGCAGGCGCACCGTGAAGATGCCGTTTGCCCATGAGACGGCGGCCTCGTCGGCGTAGACGGCGCTGGGCAGCGTGTAGGCGACTTCGAATTCGCCCTCCGGCAGGTTGCGCCAGATGCGTGTGCCCTTGGTGTCCCCCGCGCTGTCGTAACGACCCTTGACGAGCAAACTGCCCTTGCTGAGGGTCATCTCGATGTCATCAGGCTTGACGCCCGGGATTGCCAGCTCAAGCACGAATGCCTCGTCGGTCTCCCATAGGTTGGACGGGAACCCACGGGGCGCGTGCGGGGTGGGGCCATTGGCAATCAGACCCGGGCCAAAGAGCGAGCGATCGAACAACCGATCAAAGACGTCCTGCACCGTCGCAAACGTGTGGGGCTCGTAGCGCTTGAGTTCAGCCATTGTCATTCCTCCTGTTGTTTTCACTAATGTGAACCAAGCCTCTGCCATCATTCTAGAACATGCGTCCCGATCTGTCAAGTACCTTTAGTGTATATTAGTAGAGAATATCTTATGGTGGCATGCAGATACTTGACTGAGGCCGGCTTGCGCTCGGCCGAGGCGATGGATTGAGGTTGCCAATGCAGGGCTTTCGGCGTCCTGCCCTTCGGTTTGCAGCGCATAGCATTCGGCCGGCGCTCCGTTGACTGCTTGAACTCGTCAGGGAGCGCAGTCTGCCGCACTATTCGCCGGCCAAGGGCGGCCGCTCTCTCAATTTGCTCCTTTGACCCTTGGTTGCCGCGATTGCTATCCTGCTAGCAAGTAGACGTAACCAGGAGCAATTGGGTATGTCCGTGCACGTCTTGCCCGGACCGCTTGCGGCGAAGATCGCGGCGGGGGAGGTGGTAGAGCGTCCGGCGTCGGTGGTCAAGGAGCTGTGCGAGAACGCCCTCGATGCCCGGGCCACGTCCATAGCAGTCGCCATTGAGCAGGGCGGACTGCGCCGCATCCGTGTCGAAGACGATGGCGACGGCATCGCCGCCGACGATCTCCCTGTCACCGTGCGCCGGTACGCCACGAGCAAGATTAGGAGCGTGGACGACTTGGCGGCCATCCGCACCCTGGGTTTTCGGGGTGAAGCGCTGGCTTCAATCGCGGCGGTGTCGCACGTGGACATCCGTTCCCGCACGGCGCCGGACCGAGTGGCGCGACAGCTTGCAGCGGTGGGCGGCGAAATTGCTGAAGTGGTTGCAACAGCCGGTCCGGTCGGCACGGCCGTCGACGTGCGGCACCTCTTCTTCAACGTGCCGGCACGGCTGGCGTTCTGCAAGAGTCCGCAGGCGGAGACCCAGCGTATCATTCAATGCGTGCAACATCTGGCGCTTAGCTGTCCCGCTGTGCGTTTCACGCTCAACGTCAATGGCCGCGAGGTGTTTGCGTCGGCGGGCAGCGGGCGCATAGAAGATGTCTTTATCGCGATGCACGGCCACGAACTCGCCGAGCAGTTGATACCGGTGGATGATCCCCTAGTGCAAGGCGTCCTTGTACAGCCCACGGTGCACCGGGGCAACCGCACGGGGGTATCCCTCTTTGTGAATAACCGCTGGGTGCAGCAGCGCGCCCTTGTGTATGCGGTGACAGACGTATACGCGGAACTCATGCCGGACGGACGCTACCCGCTGGGGGCCCTGAACGTGGCACTGCCCGTAGAGGACGTGGACGTGAATGTCCATCCGCAAAAATCGGACATCCGGCTAAAGGATGGCGGCAGCGTCACGCGCCGGCTGCGCCATGTGCTGCGCTCCGTACTGACACAGCACGTGGCCGTGCAGCCCATGCGTCAGCACTTTCAGTCTACGGAATCCTGGCACGGCGGCGAGGGTCAACCTGGCCCGGAGCAAGCGGCGCGGGCGGTAGACCTCTTCCGTCCGCCGGACGCCAATGCGGATTCTGCGGACGGCGGCCCGCTGGCTGCCGCGCCGGCTACGCCATCGGAATTGCGTGTGCTGGGGCAGATCAGCGCCATGTACCTCATCGCCGAAGGGGTTGACGGCATGTATCTCGTCGACCAGCACTCCGCGCACGAGCGGGTGCTCTATGAAGCCGTGCTCAAGCGCCTGCCGGAGGCGCAGAGCCAGCAGTTGCTCCAGCCGGAACCGCTCTCACTGTCACCGGCGCACGCGCAATGGCTGGAGGCCCACGTAGATGAACTGCAACGCATGGGGTTCGCTCTGGAGCCTTTCGGCAACGCTGCCTGGCTCTTGCGGTCGGTTCCTCTCTTCCTGGCGGAGAAGGGACACGACTGGGGACAGTTCGTCAAGACCGTCATTGAGCAGAAGGACAATCCTGACTATCGCGGCGATCCGCTGGAGCGGCTGCGTTGGGTCATTGCGTGTCACGGCGCGGTGAAGGCGGGAGATACGCTCGCGCACGAGCAAATCACGGCATTGCTGGGCGCGCTGGAGCGCTGCGACCTGGCGCGCACGTGCCCCCACGGCCGGCCGACGATGGTGCGGCTCTCCCACGCGCAATTGGCGCGGGAATTCGGGCGCACGTGACGAATGTAATTCTCCTTGGTATCTTCAATAGAGCTGCGCTTACGGAAAGACAGATGTAGCGCGGGGGCTTGTCCCCCGCTCCGTACACGAATGACGGAATCTCTAAATGGGGGCTGACAAAATCTATGGCAGGCAACAACCGAGAAGCGCGGGCCGCGGCGGACCTCATCTCCCGACAGGAGAAGCGCGAGCATTGGAACTGCGACACATTCCTTTCGCTGGCACCGGAGAACGTGGAGGAGGGGACAGACGTTGCCGTTTATCGCCGCGCGGTGAGCGTCGCCAACGCCATTGTCATGCCGCTTGACGAGCCGTCAATCGCATACTGGCATGGTCTCGACGATGCCGGGCGCAGAGGCCGCATCACGCCATTTGCGGAATTCCTCCGTGGCCGTTACCCGTGCGCACAAGTGCTGGTTTTCTTCGTTGCCGACAACTTGGTGGTAGGCCGGGCCGTCTGGCCCCCCGCCGCGCTGTCCCCCGACATCACCATCTGTCACGAGGCGCTGCCGTTGGAAGAAATCGAGCCGGAGGTGCTAGCTTCCCTACCGCTTGAGGGGAGCCGATAGGCAAAGAGACTTTGGCAATGGGCAAGTGCAGTTTGCGCTGAATTCCCAGCGGTCGCCTTGCCGTGAATCCCACTTCTGAAGACCCTGAATTCCAAGCTATTCTGCCTTGCCCGTTCTAGCTGTCGTTCAGGAACGCCAGTGTAGCTTCCACCGCCACTTGCAGCGCATGGCCGATGCAGGCTTCGTCCAGATCGTAGAGGCTGTGGTGCAGCGGATACGTGATGCCGCGGTCGGCGTTGCCTGAGCCGAAGAGCCAGTAAACGCTCGGCACGCCTTCCGCCAGGAAGCAAAACGTATCGCCGATGAGCATCGGTGCGTCCATCATCACCGCGTTGTCTGTGCCGAGAACTCCCGTCGCGGTGGTGTGCACGAGTGACGCCAGGGCGGGGTCGTTGACCACCGGCGGATTCCCCCGGGTAAGCGTAAACTCGGCGGTACAATCCGCGCTCTCAGCGGAAGACTCAACCAGGGCCGCCAAGCGCTCGCTGAGTTGCGCGCGGGTGTCCAGGTCGCCGCAGCGCACGGATCCCTTCATCTTCACCGTCGACGGAATCAGGTTGTAGTCCTTGCCGCCTTCGAGGAGGCCGATGTTCAGCGAAAACACCTGGTTGTTGGGCGCCACGCGGGAGCCGGCGCCGTAGAGGGTTTGGATGACTTGGCTCGCGGCCAGGATCGCGTCCTTGCCCTGGTGACGGCGCGCGGCATGCGTCTCTTTACCGGTGACCTCTACCGAAATAATGTCGTAGCCGGTGAAGATCACTCCGGGACGCACCCAAACCTGTCCCACCGGAATCTCCGGCAGGTTGTGGAAACCCATCAGGGCGTCCACTTTTGGATTCTCCAGCACACCGTCTGCGCGCAGCGCTTTGGGACCGCAGGGAGGCAGGCCCAGCGCCTCTGACGCGCCGCCGGCTTCCTCTGCCGGATCGAAGAGCAGCTTGACGGTTCCTGAAATCTGGTCGCGCATGTTGGCGAGGATTTCGGCGATGCCAATGCCAATGGCCGTGTGGGCGTCGTGCCCGCAGGCATGCATCACGTCGGGCGTTTGCGATGCGTACGGAACCTTCTTCCAGTCGGGGAAGGGCAGCGCGTCCATGTCCGGACGGATGGCCAGCACCTTGCCGGGACGGCTGCCGTGTAGCATGCCGACCACGCCTTGGCCGCCGATGTCTGTCTCAACTTCCCAGCCCGCTGCTGCCAGGCGGTCCGCGACAATGCGGGGAGTTCTATCCAGTTCGAACGTCAATTCGGGGTGCTGGTGGATTTCTCTGCGAATCGCCACGAGTTCCGGTTCCAGTTCGCGGACTCGTGCCTCAACCTCTGCTATGCTCATTATTTCCTCACGTCAATAGTGCTGCCAAAATGCCTACCAGGAAGATACCATCAAATACACCCGCCCCGCCAATGCTGACGACGTGGGCGCCCAGCCGGTGGATGCGCGGCAGATTGAGGAGATCGGCGCCGATCAGTGTGCCCATGACGCCGGAGACATATGCTACCGCCGTGCGTCCGGCCGGATCGGAAACGAGCAAGTAGGCAAGCAGCGCCGCGACGATGGGAGGGATCAACGCGGGAATGGTGATGCCCACGCCTTTCTTCGGACGCGCCAGCACGAAGCACACAGCGCTCACCGCCATCGTTGCCAGGAGTGCTTTGGTTAGCGGTGCATTCGGCAGGACATAGAGTGACAGCAAGACCGGAATCACCGCGCCACCGACATTGACGGCAAGCACTTGCTCGCGTACCCGTGGCGGGTAATAGAAGAGCGGAATGGGGAAGGGCAGCCAGGACTTGCCTTCCACCCGAATTCTGCGCCGCGAAACCGGGATATTGATGAAACCACCCAACAGGGAGAGATAGAAGGTCACGATTACCGAAGCAGGCGTCAGACCGAGATTGGCAAATGCCAGCGAGACTGCTTGCACATGCAGGAGAACGACGAGCAGCGGCAGCAAGACAAATGAGAAGAGGAGCGGAATGAGCGGCCCGAACATGCGCAATCCTAGTCTCGGTCTAAACCGTTCGCGTCTCCATCTCTTGCCGCAATGAGCTCTATCCAGCCCACCTCCGGCGGGCAGTTGAGGCGGAGCGGCAGCACGGATACGCCAACCCCGGCAGAGCAGTATACGAGGTGGGGTCCGAGCCGCATGAGCCCGGCATTGCGCGGCAGCGGCACGCGCGTATTTGAATGCCAGACGATGCTCTCCGCCAAGCGGATTTGCCCCCCGTGGGTGTGGCCGCAGAGGATGAGGTCGAAGCGTTTGTCGTCCAGAGTGCGGACAATGTCGGGACTGTGCGCGAGCAGCAGCCTGGTGGTGTCACGCGGCGCGCCTGCGGTCGCGCGGCGAATGTCATCCAGCCAATAGAAGGGGTCGTCCACACCGACGAGCGTGAGCTCCTGACCGCGCACGGTCACACTCGCATGGTCGTTTGTGAGCACGCGAATATCCTGGGCCTCCAGCATGCGCACGAGCGGGGTCGTATCGCTGAAGCGTAGCGGCTGTCCCAGCCAGCCCTTGATGCGATGGCGGCGCACGTGGTCGTGGTTGCCGAGCACCGCGTAGGCGCCGTGGCGGGCGCGAATAGGCGCCAGAGCTGCAATCGCGGTCTCCAGTTCGGCGACCGGGTCGCGACCGCCGTGGATGAGATCGCCCGTCAGGAGCAGGAGGTCGGGTTCCAGGGAGCCTAGCTGCTGCAGCATCCGTACGCGCCGCTTGTCTCCCGCGCGCAGGTGCAGATCGGTAACGTGGAGGATGCGGATTACAGTATCGGGTGCGTGGATAGATGACACGGGCAACCGCACCCGCCGTACACGCAACCGGTACGGTTCAATGAAGACACCGTAAGCGCCGACGGCCGCGGCCCCTAGGGCGGAGAGTGACAGCAGTGTGCGAATCACGGGTGTACGGCGCTCTCGTCGCAGTCTAAGCGGACGATGGGAGGGCGGTGGCGCCAACGATACTATACCGCTCGTCCAGAGTGCCTTCGAGGCGCCCAGTTTCTCGCACGTGAGCCTCCACGGGATTATCCAACGTAAGGTCCTCGCGTCGGAGGGGCTCCTGGAGCATGGAAAATGCCGAGCCGCCTCTGGCGTGAAAAGCATCCATCGCCACACGGTACGTCGCTTCAGGTTGCAGGGGCTTGTCGTCCACGCGGATTTCCTGCACCCGCTCGCCGGTCGGTTTCGTCAAGTCAATCTCGACCTGCATGCCTGACTGGTGGAGGAAGTTGCAACCCGGCAGCGCCGAGGCGGATTCTAGCTGCTCGACAAGCTCTTCGCGGCGATCGGGTGGCAAGAAGGCGTACGATTGGTCCGCAACGCTGTGTTCCATCGCCCGCTGCACCTGATTGCCTGTCAGCAGGAGCATCTTTGAAAGCGGGAATCCCCTGACGCAAAGTTGCAGGTCCCAGCTTGTGAGCGCGTGTCCCGGTGCGAAGAGGGGCGTGATGAAGGTTGCTTTCGTCCAGGCGATGTCGGCCCCCGTTGCCTTGCGCCATATGTCGGTGACGGTATTGCCCAGCCCATTGCTCGAGAGGTAGCCCTGCCCTACGTTCTCGCCGGCTTCCCCGATGATGCGCAAATCATCGGGATCGTTCCTTCTGCCCTGAAGGCGGAGCAGGCGCTCCATCACGGGATCCTCCGGAGTTTCCGCATCGATAGTGTGCAAAACAGACTCAATGATTGGGCCGCCTTCAGCAGGCGTAATGTCCACCTGTCCCAGAAACATGCCATTTAGTCCCGCCTGGACGATCTTCGTCTTGCCGACGCAAATAGGTCTCAATGTCGGGTGGTGGCAGTGTCCGCTGAGAATGAGGTCGATTTCCGGAATCTGCTCGGCCAGGAGTATGTCCTGCGCCATCCCGGAGTGGGAAAGCACGATGACCATATCCACCCGATCGCGGTAGGCGTTCACCAAGCTGGCGGTCTTCGCAGCCGCGCGGCGGGCGGAAGAGTAGAAATTGTTGGCGGGGGACGCCAGGTTCCAGTGGGTGTCCTCCGTGCAGATGCCGATGAAGAGGACCCGATAGCCGTTCAGCGTAAACACGCGGTACGGCCGGCACGAGGCAGGCAGGCGCGCATTGAAACCGCTGGTGCAGAGCATCGAGCCGCAGTTCTGCGCGATCAAGAAGTCCAAATGCCAGGGATCGAAGCGCGATAATTCCGCGTTGCCGGGCGTAACAATGTCGTACTCCAGCGAGCGCAGCGTCCAGGCCGTCACCCGATCGTCGTCTTGGGGACGGCGGTGGCGCTTGAGCCGGAAGTAGTCGCCGACATCGACGAAGAGCACATTGTCGTGCTGCGCGCGTAGCTCGCGTACACGCTGGTGCAGGCGAGGCACTGAGCGCACAAAACCGTGCAAATCGTTGGTATGTAGGATTCTAATGCTCACGTGTGAACCGGGAGCTTGTTGCATGTAGCGATTGCATTGGGCGAAAGAGTATGTTTTCTCCCTCAGTTCCTACCATACAAGACGGCAAGCAAGGTTCACAATATGCAGCTTCTGCAGGGGTGGTACCCGTCGCTAAGACAGCGAACTCAGAGCCGTCTTGTACAATTGGCTAAAGGGGCATGCAATAGTGCTCTATCTTGAGCGAACACAGGAGCATCACATGGCCAGCAATTTCACCGCCGCTGATGTCCCCGCTCAGCATGGGAAGACCTTCTTCATCACGGGGGCAAATACCGGCATTGGCTTTGAGGCGGCGAGAGTGCTTGCCCAGCGGGGCGCTCGCGTGCTCCTGGGTTGCCGCTCGGTGGCAAGAGCTGAAACGGCTCTTGAGAAGTTACGCGCGGAGCACGCTCATGCCGATCTAGAGATTGTTGCTTTGGACTTGGGAGACTTGGCATCGGTCCGGCAAGCGGCCGCTGCCGTTGCCGCTGAACCGCGCCTGGACGGGCTACTGAATAACGCCGGGGTGATGCGTACACCTTACGGACTCACCGCAGATGGCTTTGAAAGGCAGTTTGGCGTCAATCACCTTGGACACTTTGCGCTCACCGGTCTCCTTCTGCCTACCCTTGAACAGACCGCCGGTTCACGCATCGTCATCACCAGCAGCGTCGGTCATCGCCGGGGTGAGATCCTGTTCGATGACATCGATGCGACACGGCGCTACCATCCCATGGAGCGCTACTACATGAGCAAGCTCGCCAACCTCCTGTTCATGTATGAGCTTGATCGGCGATTAAGAGCGCGGGGCTCAGGTACGTTCGCGCTTGGCGTGCACCCGGGTGTGTCAAATACCGATCTCGGACGGCACATGCCGCGGGCATTCCATGTCCTCCTTTTTCCTCTAATGTTCCTGCTCAGTTCGCCCCCTGAGGGAGCATGGTCGACATTGCTGGGCGCAACCGCCCCCGACCTCGAGGGCGGCCAGTACTTTGGACCGGGCAATCGGCTCGAGTGGCGCGGGCCGGCCAAGCAGGTCGATTCGACCGACCGGAGCAAAGAAACGGCGCTGGCGCGGCGGCTCTGGGACCTGTCGGTAGAGCTCACTGGCGTCGACCCAAGCCTCTCGCCCGAATAGGTGTGCCGGCAGCTGCCTGGCAAGGGCCATTGGTGGCGTGCCTGCACATTCCACCGAACTTCGCATCCTGATGAACACCAGTTGCAGACGAGTGTGCGGGTGAACCTGACGATGCGTGAGCCCCCGACTTTCGGTTCAATCCGGTCTTTGGGGGTAGTTTGATACTGCCCCTATGGAGTATACTCATGAAACAGAATGTTCGCTTTCCTTATTGCTAGGTCGTCATTCAAGAGGAGCGAAACGAAATGCCGCGCAAAGCGAAGGTAGCCACTGCGTGCGTCGGCCACATGGGCGGGCGCCCCACGATTGCCGCAAACCACGAGCTGGCGATTGAACTCTTGGATCAGATGGGTGGTCTGGGGGCCGATCTTGCTTGCTTGCCGGAGGAATTCACCCTCTTGGGGGTGCCGCCAGGAGTTCGCGAAGAAGCATGGGAGCCCATTCCCGGCCCCACTTCCGATCTCTACGCCGCCAAGGCCCGCCAGCACGGCATGTACGTTGCCGCGGGCATGTGTGAGATTCGGGGCAACGTGCGCATCAATACGAGCGTTCTCTTCGGCCGTCAAGGAGAAATCGTTGGCCAGTACGACAAGATCCACCCGACTCTCGGAGAGCTTGAAGCAGGAACGGTACCCGGAGTCTACACTGATGTACCTGTATTCGACACTGACTTCGGCAAGGTCGGCATGCTCATCTGCTTTGACGTGGACTACCCGGAAGAGTGGGCGCGAATCGGGGAATCGGGAGCTGAGTTGGTAGTCTTTCCCAGCATGTGCGACGGTGGCTTGCGTCTGCGGGCCTACGCCTGGCTGCACAGTTACATTGTCGTCACCTCCGTCAGCGGCGGTCGCTCTCGCATCGTCAACAAGCTGGGCGACGAGGTAGCCGCCAGCGGCTTGGGTGTGCACGTGGCCCATGGGACCGTTGACCTCGAGTCTGAAGTCTTTCACTATGACCTGCAATTCGAAAAGATTCGGCAACTGCAGACAGACTTCGGCGGCAGGATTAGCATCATCGGCACGCGTGATGATGGGGCGTTTATGTTGGAATCCAACGACGAGGCTTGGTCCGTTGCCCGCATAAAGAGCGAATACGGCCTGGAAAATTGGGAAGAATACCACGATCGCTCGATCAGAGAGGCAGAGCGCGTGCTTGCGGAACAGGCCGTGGTAACCGGCTAGCGATTGATTCAGGTTGATCCAGTTCTGGCACTAGAGACTGATAGACGCACATGGAAAGGAGATAGAGCACGAACTTTGAAATGCCCGTAAGCTGTATTGTGCTTGACAACGGGGTTGAGTGCCGGAAGATGCAAGTTCAACAGGGCAGATTGATTAGTTGCATGCGATGTGTGCGGTCAATATAATGGACTGCAAACGTGTGCGAAGTAATGTGCTACTGGGGAGGCTTACCGATGAGACGATTGTGTACGATCCTGGGAGTCTTGGGCTTGATGGCCGCGCTACTCTTCAGCGCGGCGTGCGCCGAGACGACCGAACCGGCCATGGAAGAAGAGCAGAAGGAAACAATGGCCGAGGAGATGCCGGCGGCGGAAATGGCGTCGCGTCTCGATACCGTGCGTGAGCGGGGACATCTAATTTGCGCCAGCCGCAATGACGTGCCCGGCTACGGTTTTGTAGATGAAGCCGGCGCCAACGTGGGCTTCGACATTGACCTGTGCCGCGCCGTGGCCGCGGCCGTGCTGGGCGATCCGGATGCGTTCGAAATCCGCTTGATTACGGCGGCCGAACGCGGTCCCACCATCCAGTCGGGTGAAGTGGACTTGCTGGTGCGCACAGTGACGTGGACCACTTCCCGCGATGCTTCGTGGGGTAACTACGCGCAGACGATGTTCTACGACGGCCAGGGCTTCATGGTTCCCAAGAGCCTGGGCGTGACCAGTGCGATGCAGTTGGCCGGCGCCGCGGTCTGTGTGACCAGCGGTACGACCACCGAGTTGAACATGGCAGACTTCTTCCGCCAGAACAACTTGGAGTACAACCCGAAGGTCTACGAGGACACGGACGTAGTCCTGGAAGCTTACAAGAGTGGCGCGTGCGAGGTCTTCACCAATGACCGCTCGCAGCTTGCCGCGTTGAGAACGGCTCTCCCGAATCCGGACGAGCACGTGATTCTGCCGGAGACGATTTCCGAGGAGCCGCTGGGACCGGTGGTGCCGCACGGTGACGAGCAGTGGTTCGACATTGTGAAGACCGTGATGGGCTTGCTCATCTACGCCGAGGCGTATGGCATCAACTCCACCAACGTTGACGAGATGGCCGTTGGCGAGAACGTCAAAGCCAAGCGCTTGCTCGGGACTGAAGGTTCATTTGGTCAGGAAGAGCTGGGTCTCGATCAGAACGTGGGCCAGACTATCATCAAGGCGGTCGGCAATTACGGCGAGATCTATGCGCGGAACCTGGACAACCCCGATGGTGTCCAACTGCCGCGTGAAGGCTCCCGCAATGCTCTGTGGTCGAATGCACCGTGCACTGACTGCCCGAAGGGCGGCCAGATCTACTCTCAGCCATTGCGCTAATTCGTAGTCGCTGAATGCTGTCGCGTCGACCCGGACCATTTCCGGGTCGGCGCGACTTTTGCTATAGGGCAGGCACGTTTGGCCTACAGTTGGGGCGAACCATCTGAAGGCTATGGAGTGCCAAGATTCCGCAGTCGTAGAGTCTCCGGATAAGACCAATCTTAACGCCAACGACGGGAAGTTAGGTGTGAAATGAGTGGACGTGGGGGATTGATGAGAGGGCTGGCAGCCGGATTGGCGCTGGCATTCGTGTTGCTCCTGGGCGCGGCCTGCGCCACCACTGCCGAGCCGGCGGTCGAGGAAGCGGCTGTTGATACTCAGGCCGAGACCGCGACTGCGCCGGCAGTACGTTCGCGGCTTGATACAGTGCGCGAGCGGGGTCGTCTCGTTTGTGCCAGCCTCAACGACACGCCGGGATTCGGCTATGTGGACGAAGCCGGCAATAGTGTGGGTTTCGATATCGATCTTTGCCGGGCCGTGGCAGCGGCGGTGCTTGGCGACCCCGATGCCATTGAAATTCGACTCATTACGGCAGCAGAGCGCGGCCCCGTGATGCAGTCTGGCGAGGTGGACCTACTCGTGTACGTCACGACGTGGACCACGTCCCGCGACGCCAATTGGGGCAATTTCGTGCAAACGATGTTCTACGACGGTCAGGGCTTCATGGTGCCGAAGAGCCTGGGAGTGACCAGCGCGTACCAGTTGGCCGGTGCGGCCGTGTGCGTGAATACCGGTACAACGTCCGAACTCAACATGGCCGACTTCTTCCGGCAGAACAAGCTGGAGTATGATCCCAAGACATTCGAAGAGTCGCAGGTGGCCTTCGAGGCCTACAAGAGCGGCGCCTGCGAAGTCTTTACAACCGACCGGTCGGCACTGACGGCGCTGCGCAGTTCTCTGGCGAACCCCGAGGAGCACATTATTCTGCCGGAGACGATTTCCGAAGAACCCCTGGGTCCGATGGTGCCCCACGGCGATGAACAATGGTTCGACGTCGTAAAAGCCGTAATGGGTATCTTGATCTACGCCGAGGCTTACGGCATCAACTCCACTAATGTGGACGAAGTCGCCGCCGGCGACAACGTCAAGGCAAAGCGCTTGCTGGGAACGGAAGGTTCATTCGGCCAGGAGGAACTTGGTCTCGATCAGACCGTGGGTCAAACCGTAATCAAGTTGGTGGGCAATTACGGCGAGATATACGACCGCAATTTAGGGCCTGATACCGGCATCGACTTGCCGCGAGAAGGCTCGCGCAATGCGCTGTGGTCAGATGCGCCGTGTTCTGACTGTCCCAAGGGCGGGCAGATTTACTCTCAGCCATTGCGTTAGAGCCTATTTGCAATCTTCTTGTCAGGGCACGTAACGTTCGCCCTGAGCTTGTCGAAGGGTGAATGGGGCCATTGAAAATTTGCGAATCGCCGTTTCATGCTTCGACGGGCTCAGCACGAACGGCTCTTATTGGCTATGTAAACTTCATCTCGAATGTACGTAAACAGGCTCTTGAAGGTTCTGTAGACGGATTGGTGTATACTGCTGTCAGCACGCAATGCCGATCGCGTAACCGCTGGGGAGTTTAGCCAGTGCGACTTTCGCTGACATACCAAGGCATTCCGATTTGGCGGCATTCCCGAATTCTGAGTTGGACTGCCCAGATCGTATCGGGAATCCTCGTGGTGGCGGCGGTGGCCTTCTTCTTTTCCAATGTCTCGTCCGCGATGGTGCAGCGTGACATTCCCTTTGGCTTTTCCTTTCTCAATCGGGAGTACTCCACTCCCATCAGCGAGCACCTGCTGCCCTATCAAGAGAGCGATACTTTCGCCTACGCCTTTCTCGTGGCGGCGACGAACACGCTCATGGTGTCGGTGGTGGGTGTGATCCTTGCCACCGCGCTCGGCATACTTGTGGGCGCAGTGCAGCTATCCGGTAATTGGGTGATTAGCAAGGTTGCCACGGTCTACGTGGAAGTCTTCCGCAACGTGCCCCTGCTCGTGCAGCTCTTCTTCTGGTACATCTTGTTGCTGGGATTGCCGCCGGTGCGCGAAGGGATCATCCTGTTCAATGCCATCTACCTGAATAACAATGCGGGACTCTCTTTCCCCTGGCCAGAAGGACAGCAGCGGCCGGGCTTGTGGCTGTTGTGTGTTGTTTTGGCTATTGCGTTGGGGATTGTAACGAAGATACTTCTGGATCGCCGGGAGGAACGCACCGGCCGGCCGTCGTATCCCTTGCTGAGCGCCATCGGCGTTGTCATCGCAGGATCGTTTGTGGCGTGGCTGGTATGGGTAGCCATCGGCGACGCCCCTTATGTTATGAGCGTACCGCGCCCGGAGGGTCGCTTCGGTCACCCGGCAGGGGGTTACACGATATCCATTGAGCTGACCGCGTTGCTCTTGGGATTGATCATTTACACGGCGGCCTTCATCGCGGAGATTGTGCGCGGCGGGCTGCAGTCGGTTTCCCGCGGTCAGACCGAAGCGTCCCGCTCGCTGGGTCTGGGCACGATGCAGACGCTTCGCTTTGTGACCTTCCCGCAAGCCCTGCGCGTAATCGTGCCGCCCATGATCAGCCAGTATCTCAACTTAACCAAGAACAGCAGCCTCGCATTGGCGATCGGCTACGCTGACCTGACGAGCGTCGCCAAGACGATGACGCAGACCGCCCCGGCAGTGACGATTTTCCTCATTATCATGGGCATTTACTTGCTGTATAGCTTGACGTACTCGCTAATCGGCAATCTCTACAACCGCCATATCCAGTTCACTGGAGGCTAGTTGACACATGGCTACTGTGGAAGCGTGGCAACCGGCGCCTTCAATGCCGCCGCCGCGAACCGAAACAGGCTGGATCGGTTGGGCCAGAGCGAATCTGTTCGGCAACTGGCTCAGCGGCTTGGTGACCGTCGTCACCGTTCCCATCATCCTGTGGGCCGTGTGGAGCATGCTGAACTGGTTGCTCGGCACTGCCGATTGGACGCTCATAACAAGCCGACCCCAGCAGTACGCCATGGGCCTTTATCCGACGGAGTATGCGTGGCGGCCGCTGACCGGCTGGCTATTGGTCTCGATCCTCTTCGGCATGGCCGCGGCCATGTGGGGTGGCGCCGCGCTGCGGATCGCTATCGGCTACGGCGTGGTTACGGTGCTGTTGGGGATTCTGCCCTACGGCACGTTCCACGAGGGCGTGATCATGCCCTGGTGGGTGCGTGCTCTCATATTGGGTAACATCCTGACCCTGGGCATTGGCTACGGTTTGGGCAGCTATCCCAAGACCGCACGTCCCCGCAATTTCATACTGGGCGGCATCGCGATCTATATAGCCTTGCTGCTCTTGCTCACTGGCATACCGGGTATCGCCGGCATGGAAGAGGTCGCGCCGCGCAAGTGGGGTGGGCTGATGCTCAACCTCATTCTGGCGGTATCGGGGATATTTTTTGCGTTTCCGATTGGCGTCCTGCTGGCGTTGGGACGTCGGAGCTCACTTCCGGTTGTGAAAGTCCTGTGTGTCGTCTTTATCGAGGTTTTTCGCGGCGTTCCTCTGATTACGTTGCTCTTTATGTCGCAAGTACTGGTGCCGTTGGCCCTGCCGGCGAACTTTCCCGTGGACTCAGTGACGCGGGCGGCCATCGTGATAACCCTCTTTTCGGCAGCCTATACGGCGGAGAATATACGGGGCGGCTTGCAGGGCTTGCATCCCGGCCAAGCCGAAGCGGCGCGCGCGCTGGGTCTGCCCGGCTGGCAGGTCACGCTCCTCATACAATTGCCCCAGGCAATTCGCAATGTAATTCCGGCTATTGTGGGGCAGTTTATTGCGCTGTTCAAAGATACCAGCCTCGTCTACATCGTCGGCATGCTGGATATCTTGGAAATGGGACGCTCGATCGTGCAGGGCAACGTGCAGTTTGCCGATAACGGACGCGAGCTCTTCATCTTTGTAGCGGTGGTATTCTGGCTCTTCACGTATACAATGTCATTTGCCAGTCGTCGCGTGGAACGGCGTCTTGGTGTCGGCCGTCGGTAAGAAAGCTGACCTTCGGACACCTCAGTGGGTTAGCCTGTAGACGGCGGGAATCTGAAGGCAATTGGAGGCAATCGTGGCAACAGAAACAGCAGTAGCAGCGGATCCGGCATCTGAGCAAGACAACATCATTGTTGCCCGCGAGGTGCATAAGTGGTTTGGCAACTTTCACGCCCTGCGCGGCGTAACTACCACTGTTGGCCGCGGTGAAGTGGTGGTAGTGATCGGACCTTCGGGGTCGGGCAAGTCCACCTTCATTCGCACGATCAACCGCCTGGAGCAGCACCAACGCGGCGAAATCTTCGTGGACGGCGTCGAGATGACGGACGATGTACGCAATATCGACGCCATCCGCCGCGAGGTGGGCATGGTATTCCAGTCCTTCAACCTCTTCCCCCACCTCACCGTCATGCGCAACATTTCACTGGCGCCGATCAAAGTGCGCAAGACCCCGGTGGATGTGGCGGAGGCAAACGCACTACAGCTTCTGGAGCGCGTGGGCATTCCGGAACAGGCCGAAAAGTATCCGGGTGAACTCTCCGGCGGACAGCAGCAGCGTGTTGCAATAGCACGTGCGTTGGCCATGAATCCCAAGATCATGCTCTTCGACGAGCCCACGTCGGCGCTGGACCCGGAGATGATTAAAGAGGTGCTGGAAGTCATGAAAGAACTGGCTTCTTCGCATCAGATGACGATTGTGGCGATTACTCACGAGCTCGGCTTTGCCCGCGAAGTTGCCGACCGCATTGTCATGTTCGATGAGGGCCAGATCGTCGAAGACCTGCCGCCGGATGAATTCTTCAACAACCCACGGCACGAGCGCGTGCGGCGCTTCCTTTCCCAAATCCTCTAGCTACGCCACGGCAACGGGCTCGCAGCGCTCGAGTTCATTCCGTATGTAAACATGACCTCCTCGCTCGTCCCCGCGAGAAGTCAAGTGAGTATTAGTGCCGCGTAGTGTACTCTAATGGTGTAACGTCAACGAGCGAGTCGAACTAAGGGAATGCACAATTGAGCTAGTGAGGAGGTTTTGGCAATATGGCAGCATCCCCCAGCGAATCACCGTTGGGTGACCGCGCAGGATGCTGTCCAAGACACGCTCGATTGGCTTAAGAACAAATGGGTGTAACGAGCGGGAAAGGCAAAATGATGAAATTGCAGAAACAGCGGATCACCCGTCGCAACGTCCTGGCCGGTTCGGGCAGTGCACTGGCAATGGTTGCGCTCGCAGCTTGTGGCGCCATGCCCGTACAACCGGCAGCAGAAGAACCGCAAGCGGAAGCACCGCAAGCAGAAGCCGACGCGCCGGCGAAAGAGAGCGTGTACGTGCTCTTTGCAACGCACCCGTACTTCAAGTTCCAAGAAGAGGAAGGGATATCCGCGGAGCTTGTAGCTGGTTTTCGCGCAGAGAATCCGCACATTGACTTCGACGTCAATCCGCCGTCCAGCAATTCGGGCGAACGCTATGCCGCATTTCGTACTGCGTTTGCCGCCGGCACTCCGCACGACATCAGTTCCTGGGGCGAGTGGCATGCCATCGAGCACGGTGCGCTCGGACAAGCGCGCGGCCTGAATGACCTCGTCAAGAGTTCCAATATCGACATGGAGGACATTTGGCAGAGTCTGACGGAGAATATGATCTGGAGCAAGGATGGTCAGCTTTACGGCTTTCCTTATGGCCCCGACCTGCGCGTCCTCTATCTCCACAAAGGGATTTTTGTGGAAAACGGTTTTGACCCGGACAACGGCCCTACCACATGGGATGAGCTTGAATCGGTGATCCAGAAGACCATGCGCAAAGATGGTGCAGGTAACGTGATAGTGGCGGGATTTCCGCCCGAATGGGGCAGCGGCGGCCGGTTCCAGTGGATAACGCCGTTCTTACAGCTCGGCGGACAGCGCGTAAGTGACGACCTGACCAAGGCGGCGATCAATGGTCCCGAGGCCGTCGAGGCCTTGACCTGGGTCAAGAAGATTAACGATATGCAGGGCGGTTGGGATGCGCTGGCTGCATTGCATAAGACCGCGCGCCCGTCCGGCTCGCCGCGTGGCGCCGCGCTCGTCAACGACTTTACCGCTACGATGTATGCCACGTACTCCACGCGCAAGGCGGAGATCTACCCAATTGACCCGGACTTCGAGTTTGGCTTCATTGAGCACCCGAAACCGCCAAATGCGGTCCGCCAAGCGAGCTGGAGCGGGCATCACATCTGGATTATGGCGTCGTGGACTACAGTGCCCGAAGAGGCGTTTGCCTGGATCGAGTTCGTGTCGCGACCGGAGAATAACCTCCGCTGGGCGAAAGACTGGGACCGCGTGCCCATTCGCCTTTCAGTCGCCAACTCGCCCGACTTTACCGAGGGCGATCCATTCCTCGAGCACCAGAGCTACCAAATCCCATTCCGCGCATCGCATACGCTGCCGATACCGGGTGCGGATGAGATGCGGACGTCGTTGAGTAGGTTCTTGCCAGACGTCATGGCCGGAAATATCACGATTCAAGAAGGTCTCGCGAACGTCGAACAGGAGTGGAACAATATCATTGTGAAGTGGCAAGAGCTTGTGGGCGGCTGGTAGAGCGTGGGATCGGGCTAGCCAAGTGGCCGCTTGGCCAGCCGCCTGTGTGCGTGGAGCCTCATTCTCGACGTAACAGCCAGAGACGCTTGAGAGTTGCCCTCCAAGGGCAACTCTCAAGCGATTGAGTGATGAAGACGTCCGGATACCTTCCAGTTCAGCTTGTAGGGTGTAAGAGTTAACTAGTGACGTGATCATTGACGTACATGTGCATCCCCATGTTTCTCGCAGCCTAGATGACTTTGCTGAACTGATTGCGATTGCGGAGCAGTTTGACGTCCAGCTTGTTACCTACTCCGTCCGGCCGGTGACGGCGCCGAACAACCACGAGTATCCCGCGCCGGAGAACATCCGCGCCTGCAACGATCAGACCTTCAAGCTGATGCAGCGCCATCCTGACCGCGTGCACGGGTTTGCCTACGTAAATCCCGGTCACGCGCAGGAGGCGTGCGCTGAACTCGACTACCGGCTGAGGGAACAGCATTTCGTTGGTTTGAAGCTCTGGGTGGCCGTGCCATGTGTGGACCCACGCCTGGACGCGCTCATGGAGATTTGCGCGCACTACCGGGTGCCTGCCCTGCAGCACACCTGGCAGAAGGCAAGCAGACAAAGGGCGGGGGAATCGCCACCGGGTATGGTCGCTGCGCTGGCCAAGCGTCATCCGCGCACCACAATCATCGCGGCCCACGCCGGCGGCGACTACGAATACGGCGCGAAGACGTTTCGCTCGTGTGAGAACATCTTGCTCGACATTGGCGGCAACGAGTGCAACGCGGGCTACGTGGAAATTCTGGTGAATCACGTTGGCGCCGACCGTGTGATCTTCGGCACCGATATGCCCGGGCGCTCCTTTACTTCACAATTGGCGAAGGTGCTGGGCACGGATCTAACTGCAGGGGATAAACACAAGATTCTCTACGGGAACATGGCGAGCGTGCTGGCGCAGACGAAGACTATTCGTGATCCCGCTGTCTTTGCAGCGCAGCGTTGACATTGGAGCGGTCAGATCCGCTTCGGTTAGAATGCAGCCAGGCAAATGGGCAGTAAGCTCAATGGAAGGCCATGGTCAATTTCCACGAATCCTAGATTTCGCGAACATAGTTCGACGCTGCGTTCGAAATGACATTAAGTGAATACATGCGGGTCTAACTCGGAATACCTTTATGCCCATCATTGACGTACACGTCCACACCGACGTCGGCAAGTCGTTGGACGACTTTGCTGAGCAGATTGCGATTGCGGAGCAATTCGACGCTGTGCTCGTGACGTATGCTATTCGACCGGTGGCGGACGGGTCACGCTACTCGTTTCCGACAGCGGAGTTTTGCGTGCGCTCCAACGACGAAACGCACCAACTCATGCAGCGCTATCCCGAGTGCGTGCGCGGGTTCTGCTACGTGAACCCCTACCACGCTGACGCTGCGGCGGCGGAGCTGGAGCGACGCCTGTCCGAGCAGCACTTTGTGGGACTGAAGCTCTGGCACGCGGTGCCGTGCGATGATCCGCGGGTCGATCGTCTTGTAGACATCTGCGAACACTTTCGCGTGCCCGCCTTGCAACACACGTGGCTGAAGGCAGGCGGCCTAGGCTACGGCGAATCGCCGCCGGAAATGGTGGCCGACCTGGCGCGCAGGCATCCCAACGCCACGATCATTGCGGCCCACGCCGGTGGCGATTACGAGTACGGCGCCAAGGTTTTCCGCAGTACGCCAAACGTCCTCCTCGACATTGCCGGCAATGAGTGCAATGCCGACGGCGTGCACATCCTGGTGGACCACGTCGGAGTAGACCGCGTCATATTCGGCACCGATATGCCGGGCCGGTCCTTTCCTTCGCAATTGGCGAAAGTGCTCGGCACGAGACTCTCCGATGCGGACAAAGCAAAGATTCTGTATGAAAACATGGCGGGTGTGCTGGCGGAGTGCAAGACGTAGAAGACATTGAGGAAAGTGGAGTCGTGCACTCTCAACCGATCGTACGGAACATGTCGATGGGCGGTTCATGCTTCGACAGGCTCAGCATGAACGGATGCCACTGTTTCTATGGGTGAATAACTGCAATTCAAGACTCCAATAAGGTGCGGTGAACTGTGATCGATAGCAATGCCTACGTCGGCGAATGGCCGTTCCGGCGGCTGCCCTATTCCCAACCGGATGATCTGCTGCGCAAAATGGATTCTCTGGGCATCGAGAGGGCGGTGGTCTCGCGATTGGAGAACGTCTTCTTCAAAGACCTGCTTGTAGGTAACCGCGAATTGCAGGCCATCGTCGAAGCGCAGCCGGACCGCTTCATCCCCGCCTACACCATCAACCCGGCGTATCCGGGGTGGGACGAGGACCTGGAGATTTGTCTAAGCGAGCTGGGCGCGAAGAATCTGCGATTGCATCCCAACTACCATGGTTACGAGCTCCTGGGGCGGGAATGCCTGCGCCTGCTCGAGATCGCGCAGGAACACGATTTGCTTGTAATGATCGCCATTGGTTTGGAGGATGTGCGGCATCATCACCGGCTCGTGATCGTTCCGGACGTTGGGGCCGGGGACATTGCGCAGACGGTCAATGCCTTTCCGCAGGTGCGGTTCCTCGTTACTGCCGGCCGCTTTGGGGAGATGACAAGCATTTGGCGCAGCGTCGACAAGCGCGAAAACCTCTATGTGGAGAACAGCCGCGTGCAGGGTCCCATCCACGACGTTGCCAAGCTCTGCAGCACCATCGGGCCGGACCATGTATTGTTCGGTTCCAATGCGCCGCTGCACTACCATGAGTCGGCAAAGCTCAGCATCGAGACTGAGGCGCAGATATCGGACGAGATTAAGCAACAGCTATTCCGCGATAACGCGGTGCGGCTGTTCAACATGTGAAATCACGGCAGTAGGGGGACGGAGCATGTTGCCGCCGCGCTTGTCCGGTAGCGCAGGCCCTTCGGCAGGCTCAGGACAAGTTTGCAACCTGCGCCCAAGTGCCCAAGGGGCAGTTACAAGACAATCCCACAAACCAGAGCTAATTATCTGCGACAGTGGATAGCAAAGAGGCGGGGGACAAGCCCCCGCGCTACATTCTTTGGAGGGGAACCCTTTAGTGCGCGAGAACGAAAAGACAGTACCGCCAAGGTCGCAGAATCAGGGCGTTACCCTGGGCGCGCAGGTCACGGCGGAGGCAGCCGCTGCGGCGTTGCAGGCTGAGCTTGGTTCCTGCGCGCTGACCCCGTCCGAGCCGGTGGTTGCGGGCGCCTTTGGCACGTGGACCATCACCTATACGGCGGGAAGCGCCGGTATCGCGCCCGGTGGGGGTATCGCTGTGGTGCCGCCGTGTGTACACAGCGTGCGTTGGCGTCTCGGTCACGTTACGGCGACGGCAACCGGCCGGTGTGGGGTTGCCGTGAGCGTGCGGAATGACTACCCGCTTAAGTACCATCACGCGCAATTCCCCATCGTGTTTGTCGCCGTGGAAGGCGCGCCGCTGCAACCTGGTGAAGAAATAGCGGTTACTATCGGTGATGCCGGTGCGTATATACCCGGCTTCTATGAGCGTGCCCGCGCGCAGGAAGTTGCCATGAGCGAGATGCACTTCCAGGTGCTGGTGGATGTACAGGGGAATGCGAGCTACAGCAACCCGCGCTATCCCGGCGGAGATCCCAAGGGATATCGCCTGCTGCCGGAATTGCCGGTAGTCGACGTGGTCGCCGGGCCGCCGGCGCGACTGGGCGTGGTTGCCCCTGCCAGGGTGGCTGCCTATGAAGCGTTTACGGTTCTCGTGCGCGTGGAAGATGCCTATGGCAATGTGTGCCCTGACTTTGCGGGCGACGTTACGCTCGGCGTCAAGCCGGGCGGCATCACCACGCCTGGGATCTGCCACATGACGCCCAGCGCTGGCGGCGCGGCGCGGATCGGCCCCCTCATTGCCGCCAGAAACGCCGCAGGCCCGATGTACATTACCGCCGCGGCGTGGGAAACCGGCGTCTCCGGTGTCAGCAATCCCATCGACGTGGCGGATTCCGGCAGCGACCGCATCTATTTCGGTGACTTGCACACCCACGCGCCCCGCGCCCTTGATCCCGGCCGCCGACCCCACGGCGCGTTCATGGCGCACGGCATCGGCACGTATGCGGAGGCATTTCGTTATGCCCGCGATGTATCCGGCTTGGACTGCGTGGGCGTGGCGTGGTTTCCGCCGCCGCAGAATATCGAGGCGATTTGGTCGGTGCCGCGGGCGGATGATTGGCAGGAATATCAGGAGATTATCGAGGATTTCTATGAACCCGGCGCGTTCGCGCCGTTGGTGGCGATTGAGCTCAATGATCCTACCGCCGGACACCGTGTGATCCTCTATCCGGATAAAGGTAAGCGCGTCACCACCAGCAAGATTGAAGAGATCTGGCCGGCCTTGGAGGGTACCGGCGCGGTGGTGGTGCCGCACCACATCAACGTGACTTCGGAAGGCGGTTACCAGAATTGGCGGGTGCAGGACTGGAGCCGGCACAATGCCGCGTACCAGACGGTACTGGAGATCGCGCAGAACCGGGGGGCATTCGAAACCGATGAACCCGGCGGCGCCACCGTCATCGGCGGCGGCGGGGCCTCGGCACAGGATGCCCTGGCGCAGGGACTCCGCCTCGGTTTCGTCGGCGGCACCGACAGCCACCACGCCCAGCCCGGCAGGAATACGTGCTCCATGGCCGGCGTGGACTTCCACGACCATAGGACCGGCGGCCTCACCGCCATCCTCGCGCCGGAACTGACACGCGAAGCAATAGTCGAGGCCCTCAGGAAACGCCGGTGCTATGCCACCACCGGCGCACGCATTGTATTGGACTTTCAGGTGGACGGCCACGGTATGGGAGAGGTGTTCACCGCGTCTGTGTCGCGGGTCTCGGTAACGGCGCGCGTGCTGGGCACGGCTCCTATTGCTCGACTGGAGGTGGTGTGCAATGGTGATGTTGTCTTTGAACAGCCTGGGAACGGTTGTGCCGCAGAGATCGCCAAGGAATTTAGTTTGGCAGAAGGTCAGACCTCCTACTTCTACTTGCGCGTGACGCAAAGCGATGGCCACGTAGCGTGGTCGAGTCCGGTCTGGGTTGCTGCGCAGCGGCCTTGAAGGCGACATTCTCACAGGGCAAGGCTTGTGGTCGTAATGGCCTCAAGTCCTCCTGCAGGCATCGATCGTCCGGTAGGGATTGCTGGATGCGATCCCCGGTACTCACACGGTGCGTAAGGCGATCCAATAGGGTGCTTCCGCCCGACGTTTCGGTTCGTTCAAAGGTCAGTTGAGCGCTCCATCCAGCCATGCGGCAGCAACGCCGCACAGCCAGAACGCGTGGTACCATAGGGAGTGCATCGCGGCATATGGAATCGCAGAGAGCAGCGCTTGCAAGCCGGCAGGCAATTGAGGCCGATCGAGAGACCATTGTTGAACTATGTGTGCGTGCCTACGCGGACGTGCGGGCGCAGCATCCCGGCGAAATTCTTGACCGCATCTGGGAGGATTGGAAAGCCGATCTCCTCAATACAATTGACATAAAGAGGGTTATTATCGCCGAGATTGATGGCGAAGTCGTGGGGTTTGCGAGCTATAAACTAGACGACGCGACTCGTATCGGGACGGTGGACGACAATGCAGTGCTGCCGCGTTATCGTGGTCGCGGCGTTGGCAGGCAAATGCTCGCGCGCGTACTTGCAATCATGAAGGCGGCCGGCATGGAGTTCGCGCAGGTTTCGACCGGCTTAGAAGAATCGTACGCAGCCGCCCGCAGTATGTACGAGCGGCAGGGCTTCGCGCCGCTCCACCGCAGCGTTACGTACAGCAAAAAGCTAGTAGTCCAACACGATAGAATTGATGGGTAGCGTAGGTTTGCAACCTGCGCCATCTTGCCGTAGCGTGGAGCGAGCGCACCAAGTGGAGGGGCTAGGCACAGGTTACAAACCTGTGCTACCGGCGCTCCTACCCATCAATGCAAGAATGCTGAACCACTAGCCTAGAGTGCTTCATGACTTTGGAATCAACCAATGTAGAGATTCGGCAGGCAGCCGAGGCTGATCGAGACACCTTGGCAGAACTCATCGTGCGCGCGTTTGCGGACGTGACGACAAATCGCTGGCGTGAAGAGCAGTTTGGGATAATTGGCGGCCGCTCGTGGGACGAGTGGGAAGCCGATATCATGCGGACGATCGATGTCGACAGGGTCATTATTGCTGAATCAGCGGGCAAGGCAGTCGGGTTTGCCACCTACGAGTTGGATGAGGCGACGCGTATCGGGACGGTGAGCGACAATGCGGTATTGCCGGAATATCGCGGCCGTGGCATCGGCGCCCAGCATTTGACGCGGGTGCTCGGACTAATGGAAGCGGCAGGCATGGAGTTCGCAGAGGTATCGACCGGATCGGACGACCCGTATACGCCCGCCCGCCGCATGTACGAGCGGCAAGGCTTCACGCCGTATTTCCGTAGTGTCTACTACATGAAAAAGCTTGCGCAGGGCACCCCATGACCGCGAATGCGAGCGACGTAACGATCCGAGTTGCCAAAGAGGCAGACCGCGAAACCCTCATTAACCTAATTGTGCAAGGCTTCGCGGATGTCACCGTCAATCGCTGGCGCGAGGAACGCTACGGCATCATTGGCGGGCGCACATGGGACGAGTGGAAAGCCGATGACATGCGCACGATTGATATCAATAACGTGGTAATCGCCGAGACTGACGGCAAGGCGGTGGGCTTTGCAACGTTTCACCTCAACGAACGGACGCGCATCGGGACGGTGGGCAATAACGCCGTGTTGCCGGAGTATCGCGGTCGCGGAATTGGCGGACAGCTAGACGCGCGTGTGCTTGAGCTAATCGAGGATGCGGGCATGGAATTTGCCCAGGTGTCGACCGGTTTGGAAGACTGCTACGAGCCCGCCCGCCGCATGTACGAACGGCAGGGATTCAAGGAGCTCAACCGCAGCATTGTCTACATGATGAGACTGAGCGAGAGGGAAAAACTCTAGGCATGGAATACAAGATTCTCTGGGGCGACATTCACAACCACAACACGGTGGGCCTGTTTCACTACACCAAGGGCACGTTGGAACGGGCCATTGACATGGCGCAGAGTCACCTTGACTTCTTTGCCTTCACCGGCCACGCGCAGTGGCACGACATGCCGGTGATGCCCAATAACCGCCACGAACAGTGGCAAGAGGGTTTCGACCGCCACAGGGAAGTCTGGCCGAGAACCAAACAGTTGATCAAGGAAGCTACGGACCCAGGCCGCTTCGAGGCGTTCTTGGGGTACGAGTGGCACTCCGCCGGCTTTGGCGACCATTGTGTGATCTACAAAGAAGACGGGTCGCTGCAATTTGCCAACCACGTGCGGGAAATCCAGGAGCACGCCCGCCGCAGCGGTGCATTGCTCGTGCCCCATCATCCGGGCTACATGCGCGGGTTCCGGGGCGCGAACTGGGACTGGCTGGATGAATCGGTGTCGCCCATTGTGGAGATAATCTCCGAGCATGGCGGCGCGGAGCGCGACCGCGGCCGTTTTGCGTATACGCGGCATGGTCTCGGGCCGCGCGTCACCATCAATACCATCCAGCACGCGCTCGCCCTGGGTCACCACGTTGGCTTTACCGGTTCTTCCGACGACCATCAGGCGCATCCGGGCGCTTACAATGAAGGGCAGGTGGCGGTCCTGGTGCCGGAGTTTACGCGGGAGGCGATTTGGGAGGCGCTGTGGAGCCGCCGCTGCTACGCTGCTTCCGGCGATAAGATTGAGCTGGATTTCCGCACTAACGGCCACCCCATGGGGTCGCAGCTTCCTGCTACATCCGAACGCGCGATAGATGTACGCGTGCGCGGTTGGGACGAAATCGAGAAAGTGGAAGTCATCAAGAACAACCGCGTCATCCACCGGCACTTCCCAGCCGATAGCGAGCCGGCTGAGGGGTATCCGTGGTCCCGGCGGCACCGCTGCAGAGTCGAGGTGGGCTGGGGGCCGTGGTCGGCGTTTGGCAAGCCGCGTATTGCCGAGTGGGACCTCACCGTAACGGTGGACGGCGCGCGCATCCACCAGGCTATGCCCTGCTTCCAGCCGGGTCCCTTCCATGAAGAGAACCGCAGCAAAATCCTTGAATCTACGGCCACAAAGTGCCGGTTTCAGACCTATACCTCGCTCGCTGAATGCCTCAATGATTGCCCGCAGAACTCCGTGGTGCTGGATCTCGAAGGCCCGCCGTCAGCTACGATTACGTTGTCGTTCACCAAGCCAATGGTGCGCACGGAAACGTACACGCTCGATGAGGCGTCGCAGAACGCCATAACCGACCTGACCACCGGCTTTCCCTCCGACTCGTTCCTGATTCATCGGCTCGTGCCGGATGAGTTGGCCGGCGCGGCGTATGGGTTCATAGACACGCCGAGCGAGGATCGGGCGGAAGACTATTACTACTTGCGGGCGACGCAGGAGAACGGTCAGGTAGCGTGGTCGAGCCCGATTTGGGTGGCGAATTCGTGAGGATGACTATCGTAGTGTAACTCTGCGCAACCAGCAGGAATGGAGTGAGAAGCGGGGAATCACCCTCACCCCGGCTCTCTCCCTCAAGGGAGAGGGGGCTCTTTAGCTCTTACCGTAGTACTGTAGAGGTTCCACTTGGGGCATCCACAAGGGTTGCCCATACCTATGAGAGAGTGACCAATGAGCGGACAGCTAGCGATAGATGGCGGCGCGCCGGTACGCACGACGCCGCTGCCGGGCCCGTATCCGGGCGCGACTATCATCGGTGAAGAGGAAAAGCGGGCGGTGAACGAGGTCTTGGAGCGGCGCTCGCCGTTTCGCTATTACGGTCCCGATCCGGCGTATGCTGTCAGCGAGCTCGAACGGACGGTCGCATCACTCGTCGGCATTGAACACGCGGTCGGTGTAACCTCAGGTACAGCGGCCCTCATCGTGGCGCTCCGTGCGCTCGGCGTGGGACCCGGTGACGAGGTGATCGTGCCCGCCGCGACATTCTACGGCTGTGTGAATGCCGTGGTCGCGTGCCAGGCGGTGCCGATTTTCGCGGATCTCGACGAAAGCGTGAGCATTGCCGCTGAGAGCGTCGAGAGCGTTATCACGCCACGCACGCGGGCCGTGATGGTGGTGCATTGGCGCGGCGTAGCTGCCGATTTGCGGCCGCTGCTCGACGTGGGCAAGCGGCATGGTGTTGCCATTCTCGAGGACTGCGCCCAGTCGTTCGGTGCAGAGTATCATGGCCGCTACGTTGGTGGGCTGGGTGACATAAACATCTTCAGCTTCCAAATGAATAAGGTGATTTCGGCTGGAGAAGGCGGCATGGTCGTCACCAATGATCCCGCACTGCACCAACGAGCTGTTGCCTGCCAGGACCAGGGAACCCCCCGCAAGTCGGATGGGATGGATATTGCGCCGTTCTTTGGCGAAAACTACCGCATGAGCGAACTCACAGCGGCGTTGCTCGCGGAGCAGGTCAAGAAACTCGACCGGCTGCGCGCGCACGTGCGGCATGTGGGCGGTATCATCCTGGAGAGCATAAGCGACGTGCCCGGTGTCAAGGCGCGGCCAATGGCCGATCCGGCGGGCGACGCCGGTGTGAGTCCCGTTCTCATTTTCGACACACCGGAACTGGGCGCTTGGGCACGCCAGGCGCTGGCGGCCGAGGGTGTGCCGATCAAGTTTCCTTACAGCGGCGTGCCGGTCTACATGCATGAACCGATTGTGCAAAAGCGCATGTGGCACGGGGGGGCATCGCCATGGGATCCGCGCCTTTACGCCGGAGTGGCGGACTACGGCCCCGGACTCTGTCCGCGCGCCGAAGAGTTAATGCCGCGGGTCTGCGAGTATCATTTGAGCATGGACTGGACAGAGCAGGATGCGCAGGACATAGCCGCCGGTCTGCGGAAAGTCATGCAGTCAGTGCCGAGCGATCTGCTTGCGCCGGCGCCGGTCACGTAGCGGCGCAGAATCGCTTGTAAACGTAGCGTAAGGTGATTGTAGATAGACGAACCGCAAGAAACGAGCAAGTGTGCTGCCGCCGGTAGTCGGCGAGGTAAAGAAAGCAGCGTAGGGTCAACCAGTTGGAATAAAGAAGGGAATACCTTGAGCATGGGTATCTTGGAGATGTTGGCGGACGACGTCGTCCTGGGAGACGGCGGTTACATTGTCGAATTGGAGAAGCGTGGCTATGTCATCGCCGGAGCGTTCACGCCGGAACTGGCGCTGGAATATCCGGGCGCGATTCGTGAATTGCACATAGAATTCTTACGCGCCGGATCGGAAGTGCTGCAAGTGATGGCGTTCTACGGCAGCCGCAGCAAGCTTGAAACTGTAGGCCAGGCGGACAGGACCTTCGAGATCAACCAGAAGACCACGCAGATCGCCAAGGAAGTTGCTGGGGATAAGGCCCTGGTGGCCGGCGACCTGAGCGCCACGTGGAAGTGGGAGGCGGGCGACAACGCCGGCAATGCCGAAATCGCCGGCATTTTCGATGAACAGATCGAGGCGCAAGAGGGCGTAGACTTCTTCATTGGCGAGACCTTCTGGCACCTGGGCGAGGCGCTGCTCTGCCTGGAACGAATCAAGGCGAAGACAAACCTGCCCGCCATGATTACGATGTCTTTCCGCGCCACCACGGAGACTGACGACGGCTATTCCGCGGCCGACTGCGCCCGCATGTTGGCGGATGCCGGGGCGGAGATCGTCGGCGCGAACTGCATGCGCGATCCTGTGCATACGTATCCCATTCTCGATGAGATGCGCGGAGCTACCGATGCCTACATCGCCGCTCAGCCGGTGGCGCACCGCACCAGTGACGAAGTGCCGTGGTTTACGGGGACGTCGGCCTTTCCGGACAAGCTGGAGCCCACACAAATGACGCGCTACGAGATGGCGGACTACGCAGTGAAGGCTAAGGCCATGGGCGTGAACTTCATTGGCGCCTGTTGCGGAACGGTTGCCATGCACGTGCGCGAGATGGCGAAGGTGTTGGGCAAGTTCGAGGAAGAGCAGATCTGGCAACCGGACCCGGACAAGCCCATGAGCGAGACGGAATTCAACTGGGAACGGCGGCAGGAGAGCTAAGGCGTCCGGCACGAGAATTGTAGGGGCACGATATATCGTGCCCTTGCGCGCCGAAGGGCGAGTTGATGGTGCATCGACCTATTGCAATGGTTTCGCACCTAAATGTAGCGCGGGGGCTTGTCCCCCGCCGTGGCACGCAGCGCAGGGCCCATCGCCAACGTCGCCGTTAGAGAGAGAAGGCACGTAGTAGTTTGACCGTCCAGCAGGCGCAGGTTGCAAACCTGCGCTACCGGGGACGAGAAGCGCCATGGGCCTGTATTGAACATGTCGAAGGACGGCAAGTTCCTCCTCACACTGCAATTACAACGGCAATGGGGGCAAGGTCGCGCGCCACGGCGGGCCATTGAGGGTCGCCCTCGCATCGGCAGAAGTGAACCGGCCGCAATGAGGACTCTAGGTTCGTGCCGCTCCGGTTCTCCTACCCCGGGAGACCTTTGCGTAACTAGGTCCCATTGGCAAGGAGTTACACCCTCTCCCTGCGGGATGTACAGACTGGGCTGATAGGTAACGGATGTTCGGGTTGATAGGTTACACATTTTGTTCTCTGAGGTCTATGGACTTTAGGCGTTGTCTTGAGAAGTACACGTTCCAGACGCCGTCTGTTGGGGTGGGTCGCAGTGCGACCTGTTTGTGGGTGAAAGCTTTGCCGACACGGAGCCTGCTGCCCTGGAAAGAGATGCGGCCGGAGACGTCGACGCTGCGCACCTGATCGTCGGGGTCGTATTCAAGGGCAGGCAGGGTCTCGGGGAAGGAGCGTGCACTGGGCGTGTACCGGCTGATGGGAGTGTCCAGGCCGAGGGCATAGTGCGGGCGTTCCAAGTTGTAGAAATGACGCCACGTGTCGAAGGCGCGTTGGCAGTGCTCCAGGTCGGTGAAGGTACGGCCCTGCAGCAATTCGCTTTTGAGGGAGCGGTGGAAGCGTTCGAGCTTGCCGAGGGTTTGGGGATGGTAGGGTCGGCTGTGGCGCACGGTGATGCCCAGGTGCATGAGCCAGACGGTGAAGGGCGTGTAGGGCTGACCGGCGTCGTTGCCCCAGGGTGAGCCGTTATCCATGAGCATGGCCTGGGGCAGGCCGTAGCGGCGAAAGGCCGTGGTGAGGCGGTCTTGCACCGTCTCGCCACGCTGGTTGGCACAGGCTTGGAGCGTGAGGTTGAAGCGAGAATGATCGTCCAGGAGCGTGAGCGGATGGCAGCGGTCGTGCTGCATGCTGAAATGCCCTTTGAAGTCCAACTGCCACAGGTCGTTGGGCGCAGGGTACTCAAAGCGCACCTGGGGAGTATGCTTGGCGCTCTCTGCAGGGTCGATGAGGCCATTGCGCTTGAGCATGGCCTGGATCGTGCTCTTGGCCGGCACGTCGGTCACCCCCTGGTCTTGCAGCATCCTGCGCAGCACGTGCGCGCCCTTCTTGGGATGCGCCAGCCGCAACGCGATGATGCGTTCCTCCATCTCCCGGCTCGTGCGGTGCGGACACGTGTGCGTGCGGTGCGACCGGTCCTGCAGACCGTCTGCACCACTCTGCGCGTACCGCCGCAGCGTCTTGTACCCGGTCTTCCGACTGATCCCCATGCGCCGACACAGCTCACTCATGTTCGCCCCGTCAGCCAGTGCCAGAGCGATAAATTCTTCCCGAGCAGACATAAGTGTTTCCACCTTCCACGGCATGGCCATCCTCCTGTTGCAAGATTCTCCATGCCCATAGGTGTAACCCATCAGCCCGAACAAGTGTTACCCATCAACCCGGTCTATACACGGGAAAGGGCCGGGGTGAGGGGATTTCTTATTGTTCTAATTGTATGACATGTGCAGTCAATACACTTCAGGCGAGAACTGCCATGAGCACACTGGCCTTCAGAGTAGAATCACCCTCACCCTAATCCTCACCCATCGAGGGAGAGGGGACTTTCTCGCTGGGCGCGGGTAATGCAAGGGTCTCCCCGAGGAAAGACTTGGAGCCCGCACCGAACTTGATTCCGTGGTGAGGGGAATTTCGCTTGGCGCTCATGTTTCCGCCGAAGGACACAGGTGCGTGAGACTTCACTCAAGTTGTTAACGCGGAACTAAGCAAGGATTTTATACTGTGCGGTCGCGTGCTCGCCTAGTAATCATCGGCGCCGGTGTTGTCGGGTGCAGCGTTGCCTACCACCTCACGCAGCGTGGCTGGCGGGACATTGTGGTGGTGGACCAAGGGCCGCTATTCGATACGGGTGGTTCTACCTCTCATGCGCCCGGCCTGGTGTTCCAGACGAACGCTTCCAAGCTGATGACCACGCTGGCCAGGGATACCGTCGCGCTCTACGAGAGTCTTGATCTGGACGATCAGCCGTGCTGGTTTGGTGTGGGCAGCATGGAGGTTGCTTACACTGCGGAGCGTTGGCAAGACCTCCACCGCAAATTGGGCTTTGCCAAGTCGTATGGGCTGGAAGCCCACTTGATTTCCCCTCAAGCGGCGCAAGACCTCGTGCCTCTGCTTGATCCCAAGGTGATCCACGGCGCGTACTACGTGCCCAGCGACGGCATCGCCAAGCCGGTGCGCGCCGGCGAAGCAATGTCGCGGTTTGCTCAGCAACAGGGTGCGGCCCTTCACGGCAAAACAACGGTCACCGACATCGTCGTGGAAGCGGGCCGTGTGCGCGGAGTGGAGACCACCGCGGGCCGCATCGAAGCCAATACGGTGCTCATCTGCGCCGGCATCTGGGGGCCGCGGGTCGGGCGCATGGCCGGTGTCTCCATTCCACTATTGCCCGTGCAGCACCAGTACACCCGCACCGCGCCCGTGCCTGCGCTGCAAGGCGAGACCCGTGAGGTCGTCCATCCCATCGTGCGGCATCAGGACTACGCCATGTACTTTCGCCAGGAGGGTGAGAGCTATGGCATCGGCAATTACAAGCACGATCCCTTGCCGGTGGAGCCCGATGACATACTCAGCCCCGCCGAGGCCAGCCGCGCCCCCGCGATGATGGAGTTCACGCCGGAGCATTTTGCCGTTGCCCGCCGGGCGGCGGGTGAACTCATGCCGGACTTGCGCGACCTTGAACTCACTGACGCCTTCAACGGCATGTTTTCCTTCACGCCCGACGGCCTGCCCATCCTGGGCGAGGCGCCGGAAGTTGCGGGACTGTGGATTGCGGAGGCAGTGTGGATCACCCATGGCGGAGGGGTGGGGAACGTGGTGGCCGAGTGGATGGACACAGGGGTCACAAGGCTCGATCTGCGGGAAGCCGACTACCACCGCTTTCAACCCCATGCGCACACACCGGCGTATGTCAAAGCGCGCGGCGCGCAGCAGTATCGCGAAGTCTACGATATTATCCACCCGCTCCAGCAAATGGAAAACCCGCGCGACGTCCGGTGTAGTCCCTTTCAACCGCGGCTGGAGGCGCAGGGCGCGGTCTTCTTTGAAAGTGCGGGCTGGGAACGCCCGCAGTGGTTTGAGGCTAATGGTGATCTCATAGCAGATAATTCAGCGCCGGTTCGGTCCGGTTGGGAAGCGCAGCAGTGGAGTCCTATCCAGGCGGCTGAACATATTGCGACCCGTGAGCGCGTAGCACTATACGACCTGACTGCGTTTACGAAGATAGAGGTCAGCGGCCCGGGGGCAGTGGACTTCCTGCAATCAATTAGCGCCAACCAGGTTGACCGCCCCGTGGGCAAGGTGGTGTACACCGCCTTGCTCAACCAAAACGGCGGCATACAGTGCGACCTGACGCTCACCCGGCTGGCGCGAGACCGCTTTCTCGTTCTCACCGGGGGCGCCAGCGGCATACGCGATCTGGCGTGGCTGCGGGGCCACGCGCCTGCCGACGGCTCGGTGTCCATCAACGATGTCACTGCAGAGTATTGCGGTATTGGGCTCTGGGGGCCGCGTGCCCGGGACGTGCTGCGGCAGGTGTGCGCTGACGATGTATCCAACCGTGCGTTCCCGTACTTTGCGAGCAAGCCGATTACGATCGGCAGCCAGCCTGCGCGTGCCTTGCGTGTCTCCTACGTTGGTGAACTGGGTTGGGAGATCTATGCGTCTAAGGAATACGGCCTTGGCGTATGGGATGCCCTATGGGAAGCGGGGCAGCCGTATGGCATGATCGCGGCCGGCGGCGGGGCGTTCGACTCGCTCCGCTTGGAGAAGGGATTTCGCCTCTGGGGTGCGGACATCCATACCGAATATACTCCTTACGAGGCCGGCCTTGGTTGGGCGGTGAAGCTCAACAAAGGCGACTTTCTCGGCCGGGAGGCGCTCATCCGCAGCCGGGAAGCGGGAATCGAGCGGCGGCTGTGCTGTCTCACACTTTCCGATCCCAGCCACGTCGTCATGGGCAAGGAACCAATCCTCGACGGCGAACGCGTGCTCGGCTACGTAACCAGCGCGAATGTGGGCTATTCCGTCGGCAAGAGCATCGCATACGGCTACCTGCCGACTGCCTACGCGACCGCGGGTACGGTCGTGACTATTGAGTACTTTGGCGAACGGTACGAAGCAGTGGTAGCGGAGGAGCCGCTCTACGACCCCGGTCATAGCAAGCTGAGAAGCTAGTGATGCTGCACGTCTAAGTCTACGTGCAATCGGGGTGTACCGTAGGTTCGCCCGGGACAGGCGCGCAGAGTGTGCTGTTTTTCTGTGACGAAGGTCTGAATCGCCCTGCATTGGGATCAAGCACAGGTTTCAAACCTGTGCTACCGATTACGTTGATCGTCAATGCAATTTGACTAGACTACCAGAGTGCCGCGAGGGTGGATGGAGTCCAACCGCGGATTCGCGTGTGGTAAGAGCACGAGTTCGCCCGCAAAGAAGCAAGAAGAAGGGGCTCCCATGCGGAAGCCCCTTCTCCATTCTCGGAATTGAGAAATAGTTGCCTTAGTAGGGCATGCCCTCGTCACCGGCGGGTGCGGGTGCCGGCGGCTCGGGAATGTCGACTACGAGAGCGTCGGTGGTCAGCACCATGGCTGCTACCGATGCCGCATTCTCGACTGCCGAGCGGGTGACCTTCAGCGGGTCAATGATGCCCGACTCGATCATGTCGACGTACTCAGCGGAGAGCACGTTGAAGCCAACGTTCTTGTTGCGGCGGCTCTTGGCCAGGCGGCGCACTTCCTGCGCGATGACCGAGCCATCCTGGCCGGCGTTCTGGGCGATGCGGCGGATGGGCGCCTCGAGCGCGCGGCGCATGATAGTGACCGCGACGCCTTCGTCGCCATCCAGCTTCAAGCCGTCCAGCGCAGGCAGCGCGTTCAGGAGAGCGATACCGCCACCGGGGACGATACCTTCCTCGACCGCGGCGCGGGTAGCCGAAAGGGCGTCCTCGACGCGGTGCTTCTTCTCTTTGAGCTCGATTTCCGTGGCAGCGCCGACGTTGATGACGGCCACGCCACCGGACATCTTGGCTACGCGCTCTTCCAGCTTCTCGCGGTCGTAGTCGCTCGTGGTCTCTTCGACCTGCGCCTTGATCTGGTTGATACGACCCTTGACTTCCTCGGAGTCACCGTGGCCCTCGACAAAGGTCGTGTTGTCCTTGTCGGACACCACGCGGCGGGCGCGGCCGAGGTCCTCGATCATGACCTGGTCGAGGCGGCGGCCCAGCTCTTCGGAAATCACCTGTCCGCCGGTCAATACCGCGATATCCTGCAGCATTTCCTTGCGGCGGTCGCCGTAGCCGGGAGCCTTGATGGCGACGCAATTCAAGACGCCGCGCATCTTGTTGACGACCATCATCGCCAGGGCCTCACCCTCGACGTCTTCGGCAATCACGACCAGGTTCTTCTGGCCGCCCTGCACGAACTTCTCAAGCAGCGGCAGCACGTCGTTGCCGGCGCTCAGCTTCTTGTCGGTGATGAAGATGTAGGGATCCTCGATGGAGGCTTCCATGCGGTCGGAGTTGGTCACGAAGTAAGGAGAGATATAGCCGCGGTCAAATTCCATACCTTCCACGAATTCGACCGAAAAGCCGATGCCGCGACCCTCTTCAACGGTAATGACGCCGTCTTTGCCGACTTTGTCCATTACGTCGCCGATGAGATCGCCGATATCGCTATCGGCAGCGGAGATCGAGGCGACTTCAGCGACTTGGGCCTTGCCCGTCACGGGCGTGGCGATCGCGCGGAGTTCGTCCACCACGACGCGGGTGGCCTGCTCCAGGCCGCGCTTCATGATCATGGGGTTGACACCGGCAACCACGTTGCGGTGACCTTCGTTGATCAGCGTGTGTGCGAGCACGGTAGCGGTGGTTGTGCCGTCACCGGCAATGTCGTTCGTCTTGCTCGCCGCTTCCTTGATGAGTTGGGCGCCGACATTCTCGAGCCCGTCCTCAAGCTCAATCTCTTTGGCTACGGTGACGCCGTCGTGGGTGACCACCGGTGCGCCATACTTCTTGCCAAGTGCTACGTTGCGCCCCTTGGGACCGAGGGTGGACTCCACCGCGTCGGCCACCTTCTCGATGCCGCCCATGAGAGCGCGTCGGGCTTCCTCGTCTAGTACTACCTGCTTTGCCATTGGCGTAGTTCTCTCCTTCTTGCGTATTACACCAATTTACACCGCAAACATTGGAGCGGTGTTCCTCTCATTATAGATTCCCGTTCGCCTTGAAGTCAAGTCGGAAACTGTTGGCAAAACGTGGATTTGCGTAGTTTTGCCGTTGTTTCGTGTGTTTTTTTGCTGTGAACGTGTAGATGAGTGGCGCTGTTGTGTAGTTTCAGGCTTCGCCCTGGTGGCCGTTTACTTCGTGAAAGTGTGCGGTCGCAGGTTTTGCAGGCAGCAGTGTGCGGAAACGCGGTATGATTCACTCGTCAAGCGCAGACCGTGTGTATGCGCTGGCGCCTGCAGAGTTTGGTGCAGAGGGAGGCAAAGCCACCATGTCGCTCCGACTGACACTCCTTGGAACGGGTACGCCCACGCCTTCCCTTGAACGGGGAGGCTGCAGCTTTCTGGTAGAACACAACGACGCAAAAATCCTGTTCGATTCTGGGCCGGCGACGGTGCGGCGTCTCTTGTCTGCGGGTGTGCCGCCGACGCAGATCACGCACGTCTTCTTGACACACCTGCACTACGACCACTGCATGGACTACGGCTACCTCACCCTCACGCGCTGGGATCAGGGCGCGGGGCAGATACCGGAACTCCAGATCTATGGGCCAGCCGGCACGGCACGCATGACACACTTGCTATTCAGTGAAGAGGGGGTATTCCAGGCCGACTTGGCGGGGCGCACGCTCCATCCGGGCAGCCACTTGATCTACGAGCATCGCGGCGGCAGACTGCCACGGCAGCGGCCCGGGCCTATCGTGCGGGAAGTAAGCGCCGGCACTGTTGTGGAGGGAGAGAGCTGGCAGGTAGAAGTGGCCGAGATGGTGCACTGTCAACCGTATCTGCAATCAGTGGCGTATCGCTTCAATGGACAGGAAGGCAGCATCGTCGTCACCGGCGATACCGCGCCCAATCCGCAACTCGTGGAGTTGGCCCGGGGTGCGGATGTGCTCTTACACATGTGCCACTTTCTCAATGACGTGGAAACGGACCCGCGTCTCACGTCGTCATGTTCGGGCCATCTCGACGCCGCGCGCACGGCGGCCGAGGCAGGCGTGGAGAAGCTCGTGTTGATTCACCTTACCGAACAGATCACCCGCCCCGGTATCCGGGAGCGCATGGTGGCGGAGGCGTCTGCCACCTTCAACGGCACGGTTATTTTGGGTGAGGATCTCATGCAAATTCCAATTGGAGCTATCCGGCCGGAGCCGATACTGTAGTGGCGCGATGGCTGCGACGAGTGCTGGCTGTGCAATGCTGCGATAGCAGCCTACGATCGGCGCAGGGGTGCCGGGGCACGTGGGTTGGAATACGGCGGGGCAGGCAGCGTAGGCGCACACTCCACCATTGCCGCATGGGAGAAAAGGTAAAGTAAGGTTTGATACTCCTGCCGGCGCAGGTTGCAAACCTACGCTACCGGAATTTGGGTACTGTGAACTCAATGTTTCTCGATACAGCGATCAGTGCGACAGCATTGGGAAAGGGTCCCGAGCTACGGCTTGTTAACGAGGCTCAATCGTATACTGGCAAGAGAACACTAACCAGGTCTAGGCGCTGAGATTGAACAATTGAGATTGAACGATAAGGAAGCCGAGGTTATGCAGGCGGAGCACTTTGACACCATCGTAATTGGCGTCGGCGGCATGGGGAGTGCTGCCGTCCACCACTTGGCCCGGCGCGGCGAGCGCGTGCTCGGACTTGAACGATTCGACATCCCCCACGACATGGGCTCATCTCACGGCGTTACGCGTGTCATTCGGCTCACGTATTTCGAGCATCCCTCGTACGTTCCCCTGCTGGCGCGGGCCTATGCGCTCTGGCGCGAGTTGGAACAAGAAGGCGGGGAGCAGCTACTCTACATAACGGGCTCGATTGACGCAGGCGCGCCGGATTCGTTCGTTGTCAGGGGTTCCATGGATTCTTGCGCAGAGCACGATCTTGCCCACGACGTGCTCACAAGCGCCGAGTTGACGCAGCGCATTCCGGGATTCAATTTGCCGCCGGAGATGATGGCGGTGTGGCAACCCGACGGTGGATTCCTGGTGCCGGAACGCTGCATCGTGCACCACGTGCTACAGGCGCAAGCGTTAGGCGCCGAGGTGCGAGCGCGGGAACCCGTGCTCGATTGGCAGGCTGGGCGGGCCAGCATAACCGTGCGCACCACGAAGGCCACATATACCGCCGACCGATTGATCTTCACCGCTGGGGCCTGGAGCCGGTCGTTGCTGCCGGCGCTGGGCGAAGACGCCGTACCGGAGCGTCAAGTCATGGGCTGGTTTCAACCGGCGCAGCCGGATCTCTTCGCGGTTGAGCGCTTTCCGGTCTTCAACTGCCTCGTGCCGGAAGGGCACTACTACGGCTTCCCGATTTATGGCATTCCGGGCTTCAAGATTGGCAAATACCACCACCTGCGGCAGGATACGGCTCCGGATAGCGTCGACCGCGAGTGTCATCCGGAGGATGAAGCGGCGCTGCGCGCCTGTACGCAGCGGTATCTCACTGGCGGCATGGGCGCCACGCTGGCGCTGAAGACGTGCATGTTTACGAATACGCCGGACGGGCATTTCATCATGGACCACCACCCGGAGCATGAGAACGTGGTGATTGGGGCCGGCTTTTCGGGTCACGGGTTCAAGTTCTGCAGCGTGGTGGGTGAGATCCTCGCGGAATTGGCGCTTGACGGCAAGACGCGGCACGATATTGGGATGTTTGGCCTTGACCGGTTTGACATGCAATAGGATGGTCTAGGCTGAGGCAAAAGCCACGTTTCTTCTCAGATTGTTCACGACTGCACATCCCAGAGTTGAGTCAATCGCGCCATTCTACGACTAACCCCAGGTTGCACAAATCGTCCGCAGGTGGCACACATAGTCGGCGCGTGGCACGCGTAGTCGGCGCGTGGCACGCGTAGTCGGCGCGTGGCACGCGTAGTCGGCGCGCGGCACGCATAGTCGGCGCGTGGCACGCATAGTCGCCGCGTGGCACGCATAGTCCGTAGTTGGCACACATAGTCCATTCGTGGTGAGCCTGTCGAACTATGAACGGACGGGTTGCCGGCGCCTCTGCGCTCGCCGACCCCTCTATCGCGGCCCATACTGCGCCACTACGGCTTCGTCTACTTCGATGCCTAGACCCGGCCGCTGCGGGATCAAGACCGTCCCATCGTCTTCCAGCGTGAAGGGCTCGCGCAGCAGCGTGTCGCGCAAAGGATTGGGGTTGCGGTCAAACTCGAGCATCGGTTCGTTGAGAGCGGGCAGCGGGTTGGCCGAGTGCGGGCTCGGCGGCAAGGAAGCGATGAAGTGCAGCGCGGCGGCGAGCGCGATGCCGGAGCCCCAGACGTGGGGATAGACTTGCACGTCAAATGTTCGCGCCAGCGTGGCAATCTTGACGGCTTCTGAGATTCCGCCGGTGCCGCAGATGTCCGGTTGCGCAATGTCGATGCAGCCGTCGAGCATCAGGTCGCGGAAGCTAAAGCGGGTGTGTTCGCATTCGCCGCCGGCGATGGCGAGGTCGAGGGTCTCGGCTACCTGCCGGTATCCCCTACGGTCTTCGGGGATCACGGGTTCCTCAAACCATAGGGTGTCCTCCTCTTCCAAGCCGCGGCCGACAGTGATGGCAATGTGCGGCGGATAGGCGTGGTTGGCGTCCACCATGTAGGGAAAGCGCTCGCCGCTGGGCGCGCAGGCATCCAAGGCCCGCCGCGCTGCCTTCACCCGTGCGAGGTCCTCGGCCACGGAAAGCAACCCGACCTTGATCTTGAGGGCACGAAACCCCGTAGCCACGTGCCGTTCCACTTCCGCCGCGAGCGCTCCTGTGTCCGCCCACTTCTCCGGGCCGCCCTTGTAGTAACCGCCGGTGGCATATGCTTTCACCCGGTCGCGATACGCGCCGCCCAGCAACGCGTGAATGGGCTGCTGCAGCGCCTGCCCGGCAATGTCCCAACACGCGATGTCTACGCCGCTGATCGCTTCCACGGCCGTGCCCTGCCGTCCCCAGTCACGGATATGCGCGTAGAGTTTCTCCCAGATGACGTCCATGTGCAGCGGGTTCATGCCGGTGATGCGGGGTGTCAGCACGTGGTCGATCATGGCCGCCACCGGCTCCGGCGCGCCCCAGAGACCCGCCTCTCCCCAGCCGACGAGACCGCTGTCCGTCTCAATGCGCACCAGACAACTGCTGCGTTCGGAGAAAGACTCTTGCGAGGCGTAGAAGCCTTCGTTGTCTCCCAGCGGGCTCTTCAGCACGTAGCTTTGGACGTCGACAATTTTCATGAGTGGGCTTCCTCGTGATGCTTACGGCAATCCAGTCCCATTATACCGAGATTTATTCTATTCCTTGGATCCTGCCTTGCGTATCCACTGCCCGAAACTGCGCCGCTAGGCAGGAGGCGGGCCGGTTCCACGGTGCGGTGGGACGGCGCACTCCGCTGCCAACCCTATGCAATAGACGCAAAACAACGGCTTGCTTGTAAGGAAGATGGGTAAGATGGGCCGCAAATGGCCTACCGTGGCGAGAGTTCGTTGTCAGCGAGACTTCCGGCGCTTTCGGCGCGGCGGGAGATTGCGCCGATCAGCCCGCTGAAAATCCATGCATGCAGCGGATACAGGGCGTACCAGTAGGCCAAGCCGAACAGACCCTTTGGGATGAACGTAGCGGTCTGCTCCAAGGAGGTGGTGCCGTCTTGTGCACTCCTCACTTCGTATTGGAGCCAGGCCCGTCCGGGCAGTTTCATTTCGGCCCTCAGACGGAGCAGACGGTTTGGTTCCAGGTCTTCCACACGCCAAAAGTCCACGGCGTCGCCGATACGCAGGTTATCGGGATGTCGCCTTCCCCTGCGCAGGCCGGCGCCACCCAGCATGCGGTCCAACATGCCGCGCAGTCGCCACAGCCAGTTGGCGAAGTACCACCCCCGTGCCGCGCCGATACCGGTGAAGACACGATAGACCTCTACCGCTGGCGCCGCGACAGTGCGGTGACGGCGCTCGACAATCATCCCCTGGTGGGATTCGCGCCGGGCCGCTTCCTCCGGTTCCGACGTTGGGCCGGCGGCATCGCTCCAGGCAGTATCAATCCGCCCCTCCTCGAGGTCCCTGATCACGCTGTCGATCGCGGTGGCGTAGTCGCGGGGCTCAATGTGGGGGAAGAGTGAGCGAGCGAGTGTATTGGTTACGATGACGTCGTTGCGGAGTCCTTCGACGAGAGGTGCGGTGATGCTGGCAGGGATGGGGGTCATCCAATGTACCCAATAAGAGGACAGGCGGGGCGTGAGCACTGGCACCGGTATCAGCAATCGGCGGAGACCCCGTGCGCGGGCGTAACCAAGCATTAAGCCCTTATACGTGGTTATGTCACTCCCACCAACCTCCACGATGGTGCCGCTTCTCTCCGGGGTGTCCAGGGCCGAATACAGGTACTCCAGCAAGTCGTCAACGGCAATCGGCTGGATGCGCGAGTATACCCATTTGGGACAAATCATAATGGGCAGCCGCTCCGCCAGATAGCGGATCATTTCAAAAGAGATGCTGCCCGAGCCGACGACGACCGCGGCGCGGAATTCCGTGACGGGGACGCCGCTCTCTCCCAGCGCCTTACCCGTTTCCTGGCGGGAGCGCAGGTGGGGAGAGAGCTTGGCTTGTGGGTCACCAAGGCCTCCCAGGTAGATTATGCGGTTGACCCCGGCATCGCTTGCCGCTCGACCGAAAGCGCGGGCGGCTTCGATATCGAGGTCGTGAAAGTTAGCGCCCTGGGACATGCTGTGGATGAGGTAATAGGCGCTGTCTACGCCTTCGAGTGCTTGCGATAGGGTATCGGGGCAGAGAATGTCACCAGCTACGATTTCGACCCGGTCCGACCAGGGACGGGATTGCGCCTTGGCCCGGCTACGGACGAGCACGCGGACCCGGCGACCCGCTTCAAGCAGGCGGGGAACCAGCCTGCCGCCGATGTACCCGGTGGCTCCGGTGACCAGTATTGTCTCAGCACGGTCCATTGGCTGTGTGCGGCAAATCCTAAACGAACGCTAGGGCCTTGATTTCACTATAGATAATCACAATTAATGGAAGATTAGCAGCCTGGTGTACTCAGACGCCTGGATCACTTGCATTACAATACATGGTAGCGATGTAGAGTGGCGCCGGGCGCAACTGCGGGTGGGTGGACAAGCGGAACACTGAGAGGTAAGGCCCACGGTGCAAGTGCGGTCAAGCATCCATTCCTGCGTTCTCATCGACTTGATGAGGTTTTGTGGACGTGCGTGAACTGCCGGAGGCCCGCGTCACGTTAGCGGCGAATTCTTGACGGTTGTACGCAAAGTGAATGAACGCCGGCCCAAGGGGGAGCGATCCAGTGAGCAAGGTTGCAGCGACGCGAGATCCACTGACCATAGCGCGGTCGATTGGCGACCGTTTTGTAGACTGGCAAGGTCCTATCGGCAAACCGGACCCCGAGAAGTGCCCGTTTGTCACGACGAGCGGCAGCTTCGGTCCCACGCAAGCGCACTCGCCGCCGTATTTGGCCCAGGCCCTGTATCGTCTCTACGAGCGCACCAAAGAACCGCGCTATAAGGAGGCGGCGGACCGTTATGCGGTCTTCATGTTCAGCTTCATGCGCGATCCTGTGCCGCCGATGGAAGACCGTCAGCGCAATCTTCGGCTGAGCCAGCGAATGGAGCGGGACCCAACCTACGTTGGCGATCCGCGTACGGTGAACAATCTCTTCAGCCGTTCCTGGATGCACGGCGTCGGTCTCTGGTGCTACGGTGAATTCCGTGCGCACAACCCGGACGAAAGCTGTTTTGACGCCCGTGCTGACTCGCTCTTCGATTACTTGCAGCAACATCGCACCGACCGGGGTCACGCGTACAACATTGGCTACCCGCCGTCCAACTGCCAAGACCCGTCCGTTACCGACGGCGCGTTCACCGACGATCTCCGGTGGGTTGGAATGGGGCTCGTGCATTACTTCGAGCAAACGCGGCGGGATGACGTGCTGGCGTCGGCGCTGCGCTTGGCTGACTACTACCTTCGTCGCCATGAAACGGGTTCGCCGGACGGTGCTTTCGTCGAGTCACTGGGCACGTGGTGCATCGGCCCGTGGCCAACGGAGATTGCCGCTGAGCACTTTCCCACCGTGCGCATGGATGAGACCGGCTGGGGTTTCTCGGCACGAGGCGCGGTGGAGTTTCTCACGCGGCTGCATGGGTGGTTGCCGGAGGGTCATCCGCGCGAGGCCATTATGCGCGACCGCTGCACGCGCTCAGTGGCCTGGCAGTTCGACTGCCAGTTTCCGGATGGCGCGGTCGGCATGCACACTCAGGACGATCACTGGCTGGGTATGACCGCGGCGGCTCTCTCGGCCTACGATCACATACGTGCGGTGGGCTGGGTAGATAAAGTGCTTGCTGAGCGGCTGGGTCCGAAGGTGGCGCTGGCAAGCGAATGGCTGGTCGCCAATGCAACGGAAGAGTTCATCGACCAGGGTGGCTACCGCAAGATAACGGGCAGAACGACGCCGCATCCACCGGAAAACCTGGCCTGGCTGCTCGGCTGGACGGTAGAGGCGCTGCTGCGGATTGAGGCTGAATCACTCTGAGACGTGGGTGCAGGGTACAAGAACAGGAGTCGGTGGCTGTCACGCTTTTGGGAGGGTGACCTACACCAGTCTACTACTCTGCAATAGGCTCGCCCCAGACAATGAACAACTTCAGCGTCTCGTCGCCGGTGTTGCGGAAACCGTGGTCAACCCCGGGAGGAGCCATGACGGCGTCACCCGCTCGGACCGGCACTTCTTCTCCGTTCATCCACATGACGCCATGACCCTCGATGAAGTAGTAGAATTCCTCCAGCACGTCGTCGCCATCGTGGATATGGGAGCCTTCACTCGCGCCCGGCAGAAGTTCCCATACCTCGATGCGGACGGGCAGCCGCGTGGTTTCCTGGAAGAACCTCCGTCGCGTGATCCTGCCATCCCCTTCGTGGAAGGCGGGCGCGTCCAACACGTCCGCCGCTTCGTTCTGCTTCCATGCCATCCTGCGCCTCCAAGCCTACTGGTTTGACGTTTAGTATAGCGCACCCCTATGCCAGAGACGTTGCGCTGCTGTCGACCCGCTCTCCTCGTTGCGGTGAACCTGGTTTCTTTGGTTTAATCCTGAAGTGAAGCTCCAGAGAACGGCTTGGCACGTCTTGCCATCCAGTGTTACCGAGTTAGGAGCGCTGCCCGTGTGTTGCCCCGCTATTGCTCGGCATTTCATGGATCGCAAGCGGCCGTCAGCGTGGACACAGAGAAAAGGGAAACAATGAGACGCGGACGCAAGCTGCGGGAATCTGCTCCGGTAGAAGTGTCGCTCACCGGCATGGCACACCGTGGCCCGGCAGTGGGCCGCATCGACGGGCAGGTAGTCTTCGCGTTCTACGGGATTCCCGGTGAGCGCGTCAAAGTGCAACTGGAGCGCCGCCGCAAGAAGTTCCTGCAGGCACACGTCGTTGAGGTGCTCGAACCTTCACCGGACCGCATCGAACCGCGCTGCCCGTACTATGGCGCATGTGGCGGCTGCCAATGGCAACACATAGACTATGCGGCCCAGGTGCGCCTAAAGACCGAAGTTGTGGAAGAGCACTTTGCCCACATCGGCAAACAACCGGTTTCCATCGACGCCGTGCACACGCCGCAATCGCCTTGGGAATATCGCTATGGCTGCGAGATCGCGCTCTCCCGTGAAGCGGGCTTCCGGCAGCGGGGCAGCCGGCGTGTCGTCGAGATTGAGCAATGCGCGATCAGCCATCCTCTAATCTCCAAGTTGCTGGCCGAACTCAATGCCATGAGCCGTGACGGCAGGATACCGGATCTCTGGGGCAGGAACTGGGTAGAGACGCGGGTTATTCCATGGGGTGACGGCGCGCGCCTTGCCCTCATACTGGAAGGTGTGCGCAATGTTGATTTGAAAGCAGAACCGGAGCTTCGTGTGGTCCTGGACGCCCTGGCATCAATCCCGGAGGCCATGAGCGTCTCCTACCGCATGCCGAGCGGTCAGGTAGTACCTTTCGCCGGGGAGGCTCTGGTGGGAATCGAACTTATAGGCAGGACGATCCAGTTTCCGCCCGGAGCCTTTTTCCAGGCCAGCATGGAGATGCTGCCGCTTGCGATTTCCCGCATGCGTGCCTTGGCGGCGGTTGAGTCCCATGAGACCGTGCTAGACCTCTATTGCGGCGTTGGGATATTTGGGCTTTTCATGGCCGCGGATGCGCAGCACGTCATTGGGATTGAGGTGGATAAGCAAGCAATCGCGGCCGCCCGGCAGACGGCGGAGAATTGGGGGCTGCGGAATATCGACTTCTGGGACCTGCCTGCCGAGAAGGTGACGGAGGAATTGCCCAAAGTGGACGTCGCCATCGTCGACCCGCCGCGCACCGGCATGGACCCGCGCGTGCTCCGGGCCGTGGCCGGCAGCGCGCCGAGCCGCATCGTCTATCTGTCATGCGAGCCGTCGACGCTGGCGCGAGACGCGGCGCTCTTGCATGACGAGGGGTACCGCGTTGAACGACTTGAACTCTTTGACTTCTTCCCGCAGACGTATCACATTGAGAATCTTGCGCTATTTCGTCGCTGCGAGCCAAGCTAAAGCTTGGCAGCGAGGATGTACGGGTACCGAGACTACGTGGTTGAGGAGGACTCTCCCATGTCAGATGGCCTGCAAGATGCAGGCGGGCCGCGGCAAGCGTCAGTGGTCGGCATTACGGGGAACATTGGCACGGGCAAGAGCACCGTAGCGAGGATTCTTGCTGATCTGGGTGTACACGTGGTCGATGCCGATCAAGTAGTCCATGCGCTCTACCGTGACCCCGACAGCCGGTTGGTGCGAGCGGTCGTTGCCGAATTCGGCGAGGGAATCCTGGCGGGAGACGGCGCACTTGATCGTGCCACGCTTGGGAACGTAGTATTCAATGACGCGGCGGCGCTGGAGAAGCTTGAACTGCTTGTGCATCCCGCAGTTGTGGCAGCAGTGGAGCAGGAACTCGAGCGGACACCAGCGCACATCTCTTGCGCCATTGAGGCCATCAAGCTGATAGAGAGCGATCTTGTAAAGCTGCTCGACGCCGTGTGGATCGTGGTCGCGACACCGGAATTGCAGCGGGACCGGCTGAACGCCAGGGGCATGTCACCCGGCGAAGCGCAGCGACGCCTGGGTATGCAGCCGTCAGTCGAGGAAAAGGTCTCCCTCCTGCGGCAGAAGCGCGGCCCTTCCTTTCCGGTCGCGAAAATCGAGAATGTAGGGACACTGGCTGACCTGGAAGCGACAGTGCGCGAGCTGTGGAGCACTCTGCAAGCAACGTAGCGCGAAATGAAGGAGCGATAGATTGATGCCCTGGACTGCACTCGGACTCACATTTGCCGCCGGGCAGAACCCCTATGCCGCGCTCTTTCTCCTGGCGGTGCTGGCCCGCTCGGAAGACATTGAGGTCTCGCTGCAGTCTCCCTTTACGTTCCTTTCGCATACCCTGGCGATTGGCGTGCTCTTTGTGCTTGCCGGCGCCCAGGTCTTTGCCGACAAGCATCCCCGCTGGGGACGGTACGAGGTGAAGGTAAGTGCAGTCACGCGTCCGCTCTGTGCGGCAGCAATCGTAGTCAGTTTACTCGGCACTGCCGCTGCCAACGTGTGGCTGTGGCTGGCGATTGCGGTAGTCATCGCGCTCTGCAGTCACTACTTCCGCATGCGTGTGCGTCAGCAGCTTGCCGAAAGCATGGCGGGAATGGGCTACTTTCTCGCGAGCCTTGCGTTAGATAGCGCCGCGTTGATAACCGGTCTGCTTGCCCTATTGGCCCCAGTCGTCGGCGCGGTTTTGGGTGTACTCATGCTCGGCGGTTCAGCCGTGCTTTCCTTCCGTTGGCGTTCCGCGGGAGCAACCGGCCAAGGCACGGAAACGTAAGGCGGGTTCCCATCCATCTGAGACCCTTGCGTAGCTCGTCATACCGGCGAAAGCCGGAATCCAGAGGCGCATTTGCACCCCTTCGTAGGCCACAGTCAATGCTATTCAATCCCATCCCGACCTTTGCCCATCGAGGGGAAAGGGGGTTGGTAAAGGTCTCCTTCTGCTGGCGATCCCGCGAGGGCGCGCCACCGCAACGCGTCACTAGAGGAGTTGAACGAGGTCGCTTCGTACGAAGAAGTAAAAGTCCTGAGAGCCGAAGCGGAAATCCTGCGAGTCTTCAGGCTTCGGCATTGTGCGGCTTACCAGCCACGCCGTAAAGTTGCTCCGTGTTGTGGGATTCGTGATGAATTCCAGCCAGAAAGTCGGCTTCAATTCGCGGTACAGGTGTTCAGGAAACCACCAGCGCAACTTGTAGCGAAACGGCACGTAATTGCTCAGGTGTTCGCGCGCGTTTTCGACCTCGCTTGCCGTGACAATTACAAAGGCCGCCTCGCCCGGATCGCCGATTTTGGCTATGTAACCGACTTTCGTGTAGTCGCGGAGATACCACGCGAACGGCCAAGAATCCTCATTGTCTACGATGCCAACGAGATTCGTATCGGTAGTGAGTTTTCGTGAAATCTCCTCTATCTGTGCTACGACGTAGGGTACGTCCGGCGTCGTCTGCACGTAAACCAGCAAATCTTTCGGCGTGTCGCCGTGCGCGTATGCCAGCGGCAATCCGGTATGCAGGGCATAGACGCCAGTCAAGATGAAGAGCGAAAGCGCAATGCGATGGCGGCGTAAGCCATCGGGCTCGGTGAACTTCTGTCCCAGAAACCGGGATACCATGAGAATGCCGGGCAGCGAAAGGTGGAGCACGAGCCAGGGCATGCGTTCGCCTGCGAGCGAATACAGCACGACCGCAGCGACGAACCAATAGCACAAAAAGCGGTCCGTCAGGCTGCCTCGGCGCGCGAGAAACCACAGTGCCGGCAGCGCAAAGACCGCGACTATCAGTTCATAGAGCGGCACCTGCATGAAGTAGTACCAAATAGGCTGGTTGCCCCGGGCGACGTCCTGCTGCGCCAGCCAGTACTCCAGCGCCTTGATTACGCCGCTGGCGAAGTCTTGGGGATGTGTGTAGAACGCAGTGAAGAAGGTCACAAAGACCAGGAGAAACGCCGCAATGCCGGCAAGGAGAAGCCGCCAGTCGTTCCACAGATCGGCGAGCGCGCTCTTCACCGATTCTTGGCTGGGCAGGCGTGCCGCCAGTCCAGGTGTGAATTGCTCCTGCAAGAAACGGATAACGATAAATGTCCCCACAATCGCCAAGGTAATGTAGGTGTTTTCCTTGGTTGCGAGGGAGAGCGCGACGGCGATTGTTCCTAGGTAGATGTACGCGCGGTGTCTTGTATGGAGCCACCCAAAGAGCGCCAGCAGAATGAGCATCGTCCAGGCCACCACGTAGATGTCGTTGCGCGCGAACCGCGAGAAGTAGAGCAAGGGAGGAGAAATTGCCATGAGCACGGCCGCAAGCACCATACCATTCCGTCCCAGATAAGGTTTCAGGGGGTAGACCAGCAGCACGGAGAGCACGCCGAAGAGTGCCGGGCCAAAACGCGCCACCGCGTCACTGACACCGAAGAGAAAAAACATGAACGCGGTGAAGTAGAACTGGAACGGACCATGCAGGAGGGGATTGTACCGGTAGTCGAATGAGCGATAGATGTCCCAGGCAAAGCGGGCATGCATGCTCTCGTCGTGGTGCAGCGCGCGCGAGCCGAGATCCCAAAATCGGGTAACGGCCGTGAACACTATCACCGCGAGGAATACCAGCAGTTGCCAGCGGGAGAGCCCGAAAGGCGTATCGGCCCGCAACCAGGCCGTGATGGCCGGCCAATGAGCGGACACCGGCTCATCTGGCGGCGGCGGGGTCCGCCGCGCGCGGGGCTTCTTCGACCCGGTCGGCGCCGCGGGTGAGGCTGCTTGCTTAGCTGACATTGGCCTTCAACACGTACACATTGCCACTCTGGAATACCACGGGGAACCAGTTAAGGAGATGATCTACGTCTTGCCCGTAGAGTTGACGTTCCCAATCTCCGATGAAGATGTAATCAGCGTCGTACTTGCGTAAGAGCGCTGCTGCGCCTTCTCGCGGCGCGGTAACGTAGAGCTGACGGAGGTCGTCTTCACGTTCCATGACCAGCGCGAAGTCATTGCGCCAGAGATTCTCGTGCTGGCGCCAGCCGAGCACCGTTTGCAAGCCTGTAAAGGCCGCCACCCGGCTATAGAGACTGTATTCCTGACCGGAAGCCTCTACTACCACGCTATCCGACGCGGCGTTCTCCTGCAACCAGGCGATGGCGGCGACCTCATCGGCATGGTCGCGGGCGTAGAATTTGGTGCCGTCCAAGGTGGGCGGCTCGCGCTGGAATGACGCGAAGATGGGCGCGGTCAGAGCGCTGTAATAGAAACCGCTGAGCACAAGTAATATCGTGACGGTACGAAACACCCAGCTCAACGGACGATTCCTCTGACGCAGCCAGATTCTGGCGTAGTAAATGCCAAATGCCATCACCGGCGCGAGAAGCGTCCAGATTTGGAAATATAGCTTGAAGACGGTGTTCATGCGCATGTTCGGCGGACCGTAGAAATCCCTTACATAGAATATCTCGCTGGCGAAGACGAGAAGTGCCGCCAAACCCACGACACCCAACACCAGCGGCAGGGGATCGCTATAGTCTCGCCACCAGAGGAGGACTCCAATTCCCGCGGCGAGGCTCAACGCGATGATCGCCAAGGCCGCTGTATCGAAGAGCCGTGCGACGAGGAGCGTTACTGCTACCCAAGCGAGAAGGCCAACTACAGTGGGGCGGTAGATCTCCCAGCGCTCCTTGGCTTCATTCTGCGGAGCCGGCTGGTCTGCACCTCCGCCCGCGCGCCGCCGTTGCTGTCGCACTTTGCGTCCCCGTGATTGAATGCTCGGCGCCGCCGTCTCCGGGACAATGCGGCGCAGTGACGTCTGGATGCCGATGATCGTCAGGAGCACCCCCAGCGGCACCAGGAAGATGCCGTACACGGTGAAGAACTGGCCGAGATTGGTGCGGTAGGGTACCAGGCCAATTCCCTGCGCCGGCGGATCGAACGTCAAATGAAACGGCACGTAGAATAGGAGGGCAAGAAACCCCGTAACCCCCACCCAAACAAGGGCGTCTTTCCACCGGTGCCACTGGCCTTGAGCTCGAAGCGAGAGCAGCACGAACACCACAAGCAGCAGAAAATACGTGGGAAAGTCCCACGAATTCAAGAAATAGAGGCCGCCGAAGATGACGGCACTCAAGACGACACGACTGACGTGCGGGAGAGTGAGCAGCGTTAGGATGGATTCCCGCTTTCGCGGGAATGACAGAGGTATCGGCGGGAAGTCAGGTTTTGCGTACCACGTTAGCGCGGTGAAGATAGCTAACAGGGCAAAGGGCAGCGCCATGACGTGCGGGTGCATGTCGCCCAGGATGAAGCTAAAGGCAGGGAATTCATTGATCGTGTAGTCGAGCAGCGTATCGCCTTCGACCCGTTGTACCACCCGGGTGGCGTTCCAGCCAACGCCGAACCAGAAGCCCTGGCGCAGGATTTCAGGCTCGGTCAGGGCTTTCCAGATGGTGAAGAGGTTGCCGATGAAGAGGAGCAGGAAGACTGCGAAAAGTCCGGTGAGCGTGCCTCTCCGCGGCTCGATGATCCCACTTGCGGCCTGGAAGCGTTTGACCAGGCTGTAGCCGATGCCGTAGGCTCCCAATCCACTCAGGGCAAAGAAGAGCGCCAGCGCCAGGTTATAGGTGATGCCCGAGGGAATAGCGGTGAGCCGTGTAAGAAACGCCACCATCAGGTAGCCGAAGTAGTAGTAGTTGATGCTCAGACCCGCGGCCCAGGCATCGTGGGGAGGCAGGGACGACGATTGGAGAATGCTGTTGAGCATCATGAAGTCCATGAACTTCTCGGTGCCCATCAGCTCCGGCGCATACTGGCGCAGTACCGCATAGGCGGTCAGAAGCACCAAGAAGAGGACTTCCACGACGTAGAGTTGATGCCCCACGGCCTTCCGCATAGTTTCCAGGCGTAAGTGGAAGTGCCACACGGTGACCGCTGAAAGGGCGCCGAGTAGGATCAGTACGAGAATGAGCGCCCACAGGGTGTTTGGCAGGATGCGCAGAGACATCAGGAGCCAACCGGCGAAGCCAAAGAGCAGGAGGCCGAACGTCTTGGCGAAGGGATAGCCAGCCAGGGGCATGTGCCGGAAAAGCAGCCAGGTAAGCGGTAGTGTCACCAAGCTAATGGCTTGCACCGCAAGCCACCACTGCAGGATGTACCCCAAGGTAGTCACTGTTAGCGCAAAACTTTCACCTGAGGGTGGAGCATTCTCGCCGCCATCACAAGTCGCCGGCTACCCAGGCAAGGCCTCTTCGGAGGAGTCTGGCCGCGCCCGGATACTGCAGAGCGGCTCTATCGTGGCCCAAGAGAAACGTGCAGACGCGTGTTTGGGGATGTTCCACCACCCATAGAAGGGGCTGCACTTTTCCGTTTAGTTTGGCATGAGCGAGTAGTTGTGCCTGCGGGGTCAGTTGCACGTTGGCGTAGAGTTCATCGCGCACGGCAAAGTCCACCATGCGTTCAGTGATGGGGTGGGCGGGTTCGTCGATATGCACGACGAAGGGGCCGTATGGCGGATGAAAGAACTCCGGTGTGGGCCAGCCGCCGATAAGCTGTGTGTACTCTTCCCAGCCGCGAAAGCTCAAGACGCCCGCATGCAGCACGAGGAGTCCTTTGCCCCGCATTAATGCCCCGCGGAATGCGGCTTCTCTGGCGCGCGGCCAACGCTCATCTTTCGTGTTGAGATAGAGCAGAAGCGCGTCATAGGCATCAATGGCAGAAGTCTCGAGAATGCCGGCGTCTTCAGAAATGACAACCTTCATGTCGCCGGTTGCTTCCAAATCGTCAGCGACATACGCGGCGACGTCTCTCGGCTTATGTGCCGGGTTTGCCCCGCCAAGCAGCAAGACGGACTTCATCGGCCTTCTCCGCTTCTCAGTGGCGCACTCCACCTTCTCGTGGCGTCATTCACCTGCCAGCAGTTCATGCGACAGGTTCGAAAGTGTCCGCGCCGGTATTGGCTCCCTTTCCATCTTATACCGTATTGCGAGGACTTGTCTGGTAGGACGGATTGGCTGAGGAGACTGCGCACAGTAGCGATCAATAGAAGCGCCAAGGCTACGTGCGCCGTGTCACTATTGGTCGCGATAACAGGTGCCGTGGCTCCGTGGTGGGCCTATTTGCTAACCCGCCACTAGCACTGACGCAGACTCCTCAACTGCCGTCAAGGCATTATCGAGGATATCAAGCGCGCGTTCCGTCTGCGCCAGCGAGATGACCAAAGGCGGCTGGAAGCGCAGCACGTTTCCATAGAAGCCGCCGCAGCCTATCAGGAGGCCCGCTTCCCGGCACTTGTCTTGCACCTGTTTTGCCTCGTCCGAAGCCGGGGTCTTGGCTTCTCGGTCCGTTACAAGCTCGATTCCAATCATGAGGCCCTTGCCGCGCACGTCGCCGACGAGGCGATGGGATTCGCGCCACGTCTCGAGCGTATCCAGCACGTGCTGTCCGATGTAGCGCGCATGCTCCGGTAGATTCTCGCGCTCTATGAATTCGATGGTGGCGATGGCTGCCGCGGCCGAAACGAGGTTACCGCCGAAGGTGCTGAAGTGGTCGCCGGGTTGGAATGACTCACCGATCTCAGGCCGGGTGGTGAAGGCGCTCAGAGGAAACCCGTTGGCAATGCCCTTCGCCGATGGGAGAATATCTGGCTCAATGCCGATTTCCTCGCTTGCAAACATCGTCCCGGTGCGCCCGTAGCTGGACTGTACCTCATCGGCAATGAAGAGCGCGTCGTTCTGGTCTAGGATGCGCTTGACTTTGGGAAAGTACTCCGGCGGCGGCACGATGATGCCGCCTTCTCCCATGACCGGCTCTGCGATCATGGCCGCGACGTTGCCGGTGGTCTGGGTATCGAAGACGCGCTCTACTTCGTCGGCACAGGCCACATTGCAGGAGGGAAAAGTGAGATGAAGTGGGCACCGGTAGCAGTACGGCGCCGGCGCCATGGCAGCGCCCGACACCAGCGGCCCGGCGCGGCGTTTGCGGCGGGCGTTGCCGCCAAGGCTCAAAGTGCCAAGGGTCCGGCCGTGGAAAGAATACTGCAGCGAGATGAATTCAGTGCGATCGGTGTAGGTCTTGGCGATGCGCAGCGCGCCTTCCACGGCCTCGGCGCCGCTGTTGCCGAAGAAAGACTGTTGCAGCCGGCCCGGCGTGATTTCAGCCAGCTTTTCCGCCAGGTCGGCTACCGCGGGGGCGTAATAAAGGTAACTGCCCACGTGCACGTGGCGGTCCATGGCGGCTTTGGCAGCGGCAAGTACCTCAGGATTGCTGTGCCCGGCGTTCACCACGGAGTAGCCCGCAAAGCCATCCAGGTATTCAATGCCGTCCGCAGCCGTGATCGTTGCCCCTTGGGCATGCGAGACTTCCACCGGCGGCATGGCGGGGGCATGGCTTGTAACGACGTACTCTTCGTACTTCTGTTTGGTGTCCATCGCGGCAGTCTCCCACACTACACAATCGATAAATCCAAAACGGCAGCTCCTCAGCCGCTTCTGCTAGTATAGCGTACCGATTCGGAAGCGGCTGTGAATGCCGCACCAAGACTACGAACAGAGCCGGGAGCATGGACAAGAGCAAGCGCACAGGCGCGCCGCATGGGTCTCAGGGCAATTGCGGCAGGCTGTGCGTAGGGTTGGGGATGGCAAAGAGACGGTTGGGGGAGACCGGCGGCAAAGTGGTTACTTGATCTTCTTCGCGTTGTCCTTTACTTCCTTGTAGACCAGGCGCGGGGTGAATTCAGGGTCTACCATGCGGAAGTAGTATTCGGAAGACGAGGGTGGGATATCGCCTACCTGGCGGAGATACCAAATGCAGAAGACGCCTGCCCACGGCCAGTGGCTGCGGCCGTACCGTACGCCTTCCACCGTCCACTCCGCCTGCTCTTCTTCCTTTACGCGCCGCCAGATTAGTTTCTCGGCGGCCATGTCCGGTGGCGATGCATTCCAACCGTATTCGTTGAACCACACCGCTTTGTCAGTATCGCCGTTTTGTTCCATCACTGCTCGCAGCAGTTCGACACGGCGGAAATTGAGCACGTTGGGGTCGGGTTCTGCGATGGGTGGAAACTCCAGACCGTACGCGTTTGCCGACATGATGTCGAAATAAGCGGCGGCGCCGTGCTGGTACATTTCGGCAAGAAAGTCAAGCTCGACCATGGCGCGGGGGGATCGTTCCAAGGTAATGGCGAGCGGAGCCGTGAGCACTCTAATGGAGGGATCTACCCCCTTTATGCGCTCGTAGCCGGAGCGCAATAGGTCCACGTATCCCTTGGGATCGGGAGGACTCCCCCACTCATGCGCAAGATTGGGTTCATTCCACAGTTGATAGTGTGCGACGCGGCCTTTGTAGCGCTCAGCGAGGACCGCGATGAAGTCACCAAAGTCGGCAAAGTCCGCCGGGGGCGCTTCCGCCGGTGCCCCGGGTTGCCGAGCCCACGGCGGGGAGCGGTCGACGCGGACGATGAGCTTGAGGTCAAACTGCTCGGCAAGGTCGACGATTTCGTCAAACTTCTGCCATGCCGGCTTTTGCCAGGTTTGGTCGAAGAATTCACCCTTTCGGCTCTGTTCGATCTCTTCCCAAGGGAACTGCTGTTTGATCCACTTAATGCCGGCGTCGCGGGCCATCTCAAAGGTCTTTTCTTTTTTCCAGAATTCGACCTCTTTGTGCAGAAATGCGTTGGCGCCCCAAGGATTGACGCGCGCTTCCGGAATCGTGCGTTCGATATCTGGTTCGTCATCGCCGCCGAAAGGGCCGCACGCTGTTGCGGCGAGAGACGCCGCGGCTGCTACTAGGATGTTTCTGCGTCGCATTTGTCCTGTCCTGTCTCGACTTCCTGCATGTAGTCGGATGTCATGTCCAGTGCCTCGCGTGGGGAAACGGTGTCAGGTTGAAGGTCAAGCGTATACCACTCACAGACCTGCCCGCGGAGCAGCCGGCGCAACGGCTCGCGAATAGGCGCGTAGCCTTGACCCGGCGGCACAAAGAGCCCCGCGGCCGCCGCGCTCGGCAGGCTGCGCATGCCGAGGTGAATCTCATTTACCAGTTGCTCTTCGAGGTCGCGCACGTAGCAGTACGTTATCCGCGCGCCGTGGCGCTCGATAAGCGCCATCGGGTCAATTTCCATCAGAGCAAGGTGTCCGAGATCGAGCGCAAGCGTCACAAGTTCCGGCTCCGTATTCTCCAGGAACTGCTCTATCTCGTCCTCAGTCTCGATGAATGAAGCTAACCGAGGACGAAAAGCCACGCGGACGCCGACGGACCGGATCATGTCGGCCACGCTTTGCACCGTATCCACGAGGGTAGCGTGTTCGCTGGCAGTGAGAGCGTCGTAGCGGATGGCATTCGGCCAGCCGGCGGTTGACATACGCTCATTGGAGCCCGGGACGGAGAGCACGCAGAATTCCGGCTCAAGGGCTGCCAGGCCGTCTAGCAACTGGGGTAAGGCCGGTTGGTGCGTTGTTGCGATGCCGGGATCGAACCATGGCTCGTGCAGCGTGATTGCCGTAAGGGCAAGACCGTTCTCCACCAGGGGTTCTCGGTTCGCCAACAAGGAGAACAAGGCAGACCCTCTTTGTTCAATGCCCTGAAGCTCGGCAGCGGCACATGCCTCTGCGATTGCTTCCAGCGGAGCATCCTTCCAAAGCCCGTGGTTGCAGCTTAGCGGGGGGCCCACCGCTCACTTACCCTCGTAGTTTGTTCGCGGATAGTACGGGCTGCTCTTCTGTTCCTGGGTTGCTTCCGGCGCAGCGGGCGGCCTGTCATAGGCGTCGAAGGAATTGGAGTCGTCGGGAGACAGCGGTACGGCAGCGGCATGTTCGGTGCCCGCCGCACGAGAACCGTTTGGCGGCATCGCCATCTGGATCACAGGGACCAACTCGGAAAGTTCCGTGAAGGTGTCGGCCACGTCGATGAGCGCCATGGCGGTCATCTCCGCCAGTCCGACGACTTCTACCCGCACACCCTTGAATTGCACGGCTTCCACCAAGCGTACGAAATCTCCGTCTCCGGAGACGAGCACGGCCGTATCGATGTGGGGAGCGATCATCAACATGTCAATCGCCAGTTCCACGTCGAGGTTCGCCTTGACGGTACCGTCAGGGAAGCGGCGAAGATGCTTCGTGACGACTCGAAAGCCATGACGTTTCATCCACGTCAGGTAGCCCTGGGACTCCGGGTTTTGCGGATCGACCCCCGCATAGGCAAAGGAGCGCAGAAGTCGCCGGCCCTTAGTAAGAACCTCAACCATGCGGGTATAGTCCACGCGGATGCTGAGTTTGCGAGCTGCAAAGTACAGGTTTCCCAGATCGATAAAGAGCGCCACTTTTTCAAAATAGGGGGGAAACCCGAGTTGCTCCGATTCAACAGGGGGTCGTTCTAAGTCGTTTACATTCATGTGAAACACCTCTCGCTACAAGAATTGTGACGGGGAACGTTGGCTTTGGTGTGTAGGGGACTATATCCGGGAGTTTGGGTGACGCACGGCGCGCCCCTGTAAGTGAATAGGCAAGAACGAAATCTGCGCGAACTAGGAAACGGGGATCGGACTAATGGCAATTGGCTTGAACGCGGTCACGGTTGGGAAGTCTGCTGAAGAATCGAGCGGCGGAATGTTCGGGGGAGTACGGCAATTGAAACACGTGTCACTTCACGACACTTCCTCGCAGTGTGTTCGGTTCCAATCCGAAGCGCTCAAATTACCCCTGCGCATCCAGGCTTTGCGAATGTACCCAGCCCTTCCAAGAATCAAAGCACGGCTGAGACTTTTAGGATCTGGGCAATTACGAAACGTGTGCATTTGGCGGACGCGAGCGGCTGAGACCAGCCGGGGTAGTTTGATGCGAAAGAATCGAAGCCGGGGAAATGGCTGTGAGGAAGGCGTTGCTAGACTTCATAAGTATATCAGGGCCACCAAGCAATGGCTAGTGGGGCGGCGATTGGTCCGGCGGGAAGAATCCGATCGGCTGTCCCCAGGGTTGCTTTCGAGGCTGGGAGGAGCGCTTTCTCGCCTTGAGTGTCAAGCAAATGTCCTGTCCGGCAATGCCCTGCCCAGTGCGGGAAAGAGCCGTCTCGGAAGGCATTGAAGCACTGTGGCAGTGTTGACTTCATATTCCCCCGGCGAGGGTGCGTGATGGGCGCTGCGAACTCTACGAACTGGTTTCCTGTCGCCCCGTAGTTGCCGCAGAGGCTGCGGTATTTCATAGAGAATGTATACTTAGAGAGCAAGGCTGTATAGACAGAATTCGAACGCGGTCAGGTCAGAACAGTCAGTCATAATCGACCTCAAAGCAGGCGGCAGTTTACGCACACTCGCGGCCCACTAGTCCGTGAACGGTTACAAGGTGCCATGCGAGCAGAGAAGGTTTGAGGAATGCAGAAGGTAGACCTGGTAGTCATTGGCACCGGCCCGGCCGGCCACCGCGCTGCCATTCAAGCGGCGAAGCTTGGCAAGTCGGTTATCGCTATCGAGCGCCGGCGCTTTGTCGGCGGCAATCTCGTAAATGCCGGTTCAATCCCGAGCAAGACCTTACGTCAGGCAGTGCTCTATCTCACTGGATTCTTCGAACGCAACATTTATGGTATTACCTACTCGGTCAAGGACGACATCACGATCACCGACTTGATGTTCCGGTGCGAGCATGTAATCAAGAATGAGACCGACGTGCTCGAAGTGCAACTCTCCCGCAACGGCGTCACGCCCCTCTATGGCAGCGCTGAATTCATCGGCCCCCACCAAGTCGCTGTTGACTTGGAGGATGGCAAGAAGGAAGAGATTGAAGCGGATTATGTGATTATTGCCACGGGGAGCCGTCCGGCGCGGTCCGCCATGGTGCCCTTCAATGGCCGCACGATTATCGACACCGACGGTGTGTATATGCTGCAGGATCTCCCGAAGCGCCTCGCGATCGTCGGCGCGGGCGTGATCGGTGTGGAATATGCCTGCATATTCGCGGCGCTTGGCATCGACATAACCCTTATCGAGCAGCGAGATGAAATGCTTGACTTTGTCGATGAGGAAATTCGGGAGGCGCTATCCTACCACATGCGGGAAGCGGGGATTACATTTCGGTTCCGCGAAGAAGTGGCAGAAGTATCCGATGAAGGTGACCGCATCGTCGCCCGCACCCGCAGCCGGAAGACGATTATGGCCGATCATCTACTCTACGCCGGAGGCCGGCAAGGTAACACCGACACGCTCAATTTGGCTGCCGCGGGCTTGGAGGCGGATAGGCGAGGCAGGTTGCAGGTCAACGATCAGTTCCAAACGGAAGTTGCCCATATCTATGCCTGTGGCGACGTGATCGGCTTTCCGGCCCTGGCCGCGTCTTCAATGGAGCAAGGGCGGCTCGCTGCCCGCCATGCGTTCGGTGAAGGCGGCTCTTTCAATTCGAACCTCTTTCCATACGGCATTTACACGATCCCGGAAACATCGATGGTCGGGCAGACCGAAAAAGAACTGAGCGAAGCCGGGATTCCGTATGAAATCGGTGTGGCGCGCTACCGCGAGATTGCGCGGGGGCAGATCATCGGCGATCCGAACGGTCTGGTAAAATTGCTCATTCACGCCGACGACAGGACAATCCTCGGCGTACACCTGCTCGGCACGGGCGCATCTGAGCTAGTCCACATCGGACAGACGGCAATGGCACTCGGCGGCACGCTCGACTTCTTCGTGGACAACGTCTTCAACTACCCCACTCTGGCTGAGTGCTACAAGGTGGCGGCGCTCGACGCCTACAACAAGCTCTCTTGATTCTCATTTGGCAACCGGGCTCACGGTCTCAGTCGGACCGGGGCCGCTGGGGCCAGATTGGCGAATTCGTGGAATCGCCCGACCCTTGTCCGGCAAGACGCGGCGCAGGGAAGGCCGATGGTGTTCCCTACATCGGGACGGCACTAGCGACGGGGAAGAGGCACGTTCCTTGCCAGGCTGCGCAGAAAGGCACGCGCGCCGGCGTTCGCGGCGTGCACACGCACCACCGGGTCAACGACTCGTTCTCTCGAAATCGCATCAGTTTGCGCGGCAAGACGAGCCACATGGGCTTGGCCGGCATGCAATGTCTCCCGCAGGGCAGCGTCCATGCGACGGACAAGGGTCCTCAGAAGCAGGGTCAGTACGAGGATGAGCACGCTGCCAAGAAAGGCCTCGATGACAAGAATGAGGATGGCTATGTCGCGCCAATGCGCCAGGGTCATGCTTGCCTCACTGCTTGGCTTCCTCGAAGCGGGCGAGCAACTCCTGCTCGGTGTCGTTGGCGGCTTGGGCCGCTTCGAGTTTCGCTACTTCAATCTGCCGGCGGATGCTCTCGCGGAAGGTCTCGCCGCTACTGGGGGCAAGCAAGCCGCCAACGACCATGCCGATTGATACTCCCACCGCAAATCCGACGGTAAATCCTAGCATCAGCTATTTCTCCTTGTGCTTACTCTTCTGGACGCGTCTGACGGCATCGGCCAGCCTCTGCGCAAACCGCAAGATACCGATGGTCCTGCCCGCAGCCTTGGCAGTGGGCCGCACAACGGCTTCACTTACGAACTGCGTCGTTCCCTTCACCGTATTGCTGGTTTCAGTCAGTGACTTGAGAAGCGGCCTGAGTTCCTCCTGAATCGTGCCGGCGAGACGTACAACAGCCAGCACTAAGAAGACAACCGAAAAGGCCATCAGCGCGGAAACAACGGCGAGTACAATTACTGCAATATCGCGAATCTCACTGAGACCCAAGACCGTGTTCCTTTCTCACCATCGCGTTTCGAGAATCGTCTCGATAGTTCGCCATCGTTGATGCTTGCACCGGACACTCGCGCGCCTGCCGGACCAGTTGCTCACTGCGGTTCGCCGGTGTTAACTGCCGCCCCGCTACCGCGGGGCTTCTTTCGCAAGAAGGGAATGAGCCGCCTGAGGCCCATAGCTAGCCCTCTACGGTAAAGGCGCCAGCGCAATCGTCCCCACGCCTTCACCACCGCACTCTTCTGCTGTGGAGAGATGCCTTGAGCGCTATAGAGCGACTCGGCATATGTACCACAGATGTTCCGAACCGCACTATCGGGGAAGCGCTTGTCGGCGACCGAGCGCACATCGCTCAGCAGTAGATAGCCGTACTCATGCGGGGTAAACGCAGTGGAGGCGGGAACACCAGCCAGCCTGCCTGCGCGCACCAACTTGCGGTAGACGTGCCGCACCATCTGATGGGGATTCATGCGCCGCTCCTGGACAAAGTTAAAGCAAAACCAGCCTACTATCACGACAGCAAGCACGGCGAGCAGCGGGCGCAAGTCGGGCACGTTCGGCACTTCCACACCGAGGATGCTCGTTCCGGGCACAGCCCCGCCGACGACGGCGGCTGCGCCAGTTACCAAGAACTCCTCTTCGCCAAGCTCGTCATAGAACTCGTCGAGCTCAGGGTTAGCCGAGCCGCTAATCTCTGACGCGAGAATGCCGCGGTCAATGGGCGTCTGGTTGGGACTGGGCTCAAATGGGATCCACCCTAAGCCCGCGAAGTACACCTCCGGCCATGTGTGCGCCTGTTTCTCCGTTACGACGAATCTGCGCTCTCCCACGTCATAGCGTCCGGTAGCAAAGCCCACGGCGAGGCGGGCGGGAACGCCCACCGTGCGCAGCATAACGACCATCGTGCTCGCATAGTAGTCCGCATAGCCGCGTTTTGCCTCGAAGAGGAAGTAGTCGACCGCGTCCTTGTCGGCAGGCGGCGGGGGAATGGCAATCGAATAGGGGATGCGCCGCAGGAATAGCTCGATCGCCAAGGCTTTTTCATACTGCGATTGTTTTCCACGCACCACAGTCTTTGTCAGATCCACCACGCGCTGCGGGAGCTTTGGCGCCTGCATATAGCGCATTATCTCTTGGGGCACTTCACCCTGGGCATTGAGCAACTGGTCTTCGGTTGCAGTAGTGACCAGGCTCTCTATGGTGTATTCCAGGTCGGGCACCGCGATGCGCCGCGCGCGCAGAAGGTCATAATCGAGCGGCGTATCAGTGGATGCTACCTGCACGCGATAGGGGATGTTGATGCTCGTTGGGTAGTCAGGGGCAAAGACGATGTCGCTCGGGCTATCCACAATGCGAAACGAGAACGTGGCCGGTCGACGATAGCTCACCGGGGGCGGAGGTATGGGTTCCTCATTGGCTCTCCGGTCGAGCAATGTGCCGCTGGTGTTGTACCAGGTGTAGCCGGTGTAGGCGTCGAAGGTGGCGCCGCGCCAATACCCGTTGAAGTTCCTTTCATCTGTAGTAACGTACATGCGGTACGGCTGGCTAAAGCGCCGCGGCCCGCTGAAGAGCCGGTTATCGGAGCCCAGGATCAGACCGACACCGCTCGGATTCTGCACGCCGGAAAAAAGCCTTTTGGCAGTATTGTCGATCTCCGCCCATTCACCCCCGAATACGGTCCAGAACGTCTCCGAAATGGGATTGCTGCCCACCCTGGGGGCCATGGTTGCTACAAACGTAATGGCGGTAGTCAGGATGACGCTGGCAATGAGGACATCCAAACCGACTTCGGTGGCATAGTCCAGCTTTCGCGACTCCCAGCGCTTGTGCAGCGCGTGGAGATTCAGGCGCACCATGAGCAGCAACGTGGCCGCCAGGAACAACACAAACGGCCAGCGTCCCTGGCCGGAGTACGCCAAATTGATCACCATTGCCACGCCGGGAACCAGCGCTGCGATCAAGACGTCGTTATGCCGGAAGAACCCCCACGTCGCGACAAAGCCGATAGCCCAGCCAACGAGCGTGATCCAGAACACGAATACGCCGTTGTCCTCTGAGTAGGTGCCTCTGAGGCCTGCCCGCGTCCAGTCGACTACACGAGTGCCAAAATCTCTGGCATTTGTAATGAAGGTGGTTGCCGCGTCAACCGGAGGTATGGGCTGTGGGACCCCGCGTCCGCCTAGAAGTCCGCCCAAAGCGCCAAGTATCCACGTCAGCGTGTTCAGGATCAGCGCCAGGGCATCTTGGACCATGCGGTCGACGGGCGGGAGGGCTTCGCTGACGAGCAGGAAGCAATAGGCCATGCCGACGATCGCACCGATGGCCCAGCCTTTCCGCGTGCTCCACCGGGATTGGGCGGCTACAAAGCCAAAGAGTAAGCCAATTAACGCGGTTGAGAAGATGGCATCGGTGCCGGTTGCCCAGCCGGACTGATGGATGGCCCAGGAGCTTACCAAGACCATAGCGGCCAAGAGCAGAAGGGTGAGCCAATGCCTGAGCAAGGTTGCGAGCAGGCTCGTCCTGTCTTCAGCGGCCGTGTCGGCGTATGGGGAGTTTGCCATCGTGCTAGCCTGCACTCAATCCGTGTACGCGACCTGTCGCAGTAGTTTCGACTGTCTGCGCGCGCCGCCGTATGTCTTCGTCTCCCTTTTCCAAGACGATTGTGCGGAATTCCTGCCCTTGTTCAATCTCGATATAGGAAATTCCGGCCGCCCCCAGCGCGCTCTGCAGGGGAGCACTGGGTTTGGCGTCTCCAAAAGTCTGGGGTACGAGGTGAAGGACCGTCGGTCGAATTCCTCTGCGTGATACATTGACCAGGATCGGCGCCAGCGCGGGGTCGGTGCTCGGCGTGATAACGATGAGGCTCATGCTGCCGCGGATTTGCGGCGCGACCTCAGACAGCACTTCCCCTACCGGGGCCCTGCCTTGGGCGCGCACAACCGCCAGAATCTCCATGATGCGCCACATGTGCTGGCTGCCCTTGTTTGCGCGCAGCATGCGGCTTTCTTCTCCGTACGTAATGAGCCCAATCGACTTCTGCTCCCGAATCAGCCGGTAGACCAAGGCGGCGGCCAGCTTGACGCTGTATTCCTCCGTAGATTCATCTTCCCGGCCTACCTGGACGCCCCGGTCGAGGTCGAGCATGATCCACGTGCTGCCGCCGGGCTCCATATCGAATTCTTTAGACTGCAGGCGGCCGCGCCGGGCCGTGGTAGGCCAGTGAATGATGTGCAAGGCGTCACCGGGTACGAATTCGCGCACGCTGGCGGCGTCTGTGGTCAAATGCAAGGCACGCCGCAGCGAGCGTGATTCCCCAGTCTGACGTCCTGTCGGCAAGGCAAGCCCCGGCACTTCGGTTATGGGAGGATACACCAGAAAAGTTGCTTCATCGGGCAGCACCTTGGTGGCGCGAAAGATGCCGAACGGGTCGCCCGTATACACGCGCAACGGCCCCAATCGATAGAGGCCGCGCCGGCTGCAGACCGCGCGCGACTTCCACTCACGGTGTTCGCGGGGACCCAGGCCGGTCACGATGCCGGCCTCGTAGCCGGGCACGTCGGAGTGGTCGTTCACTTCGACCCACAGCACGGGTAGCGCGCCGGCATTGTCGACGCGAAACGTCTCTACGATCTCGTCACCGAGCGTCGCCCACTTGGAAAGCAGGTGGCGCTCCACAGTGAGGTTGCGGATATTCCGCGTGGTCCAGAAGTAGCTCAGAGCGATGAGGCCGAGCATGGCGTAAAGAAAGGAGTAGAGGACGTTTATGCCGGAGATCAGAGCAAGCAGCAAGATGCCGGCGGTCAGCACGAAGATGAGCGGCCGCTCCAGTTGTACTTGTACGGTCCCTTGCTCTATCGGGCGATCAGCGTCCAGCATGCAGCGCCGCCTTGGTCCCCGACCGGTAATCGTCTTTAGTCCTTCATCTCAATATACCCCAACTATTGCAAAGTCGCATTGCTTTCGCGCCGTGATACCAGCGCAGCCGGGCAATTCTCTTGTCGATAGCATGTGAGTGCGCGCGGGAAGGCGGTGCGCGGTGCGAAAGTGGTTCGCGGGGCATGGCCCTGTGCTACGATTGAATCAGGACTATACGACAAACCCGCAAACTATTGACGTGCTTACGTAGTGGGCGCGGCACTTGCCGGCCAGGAAATGGCTCCGTAGAAAGGATAGAGCGAGGTGGCCGATATCGTCGCAGATGCCGACTTAGTCACAGGGGCAGCACACGATTCATTGACCGGTCTTGAGAGGCTCGCGCAGCAAGACCCGGCAGTGTACCGGTGGATTGAAAAGGAACGCCAGCGCCAGGAAGACCACCTGGAACTCATCGCCTCCGAGAACTATACGAGCGCAGCGGTGCGTGAGGCATGCGGTTCGATACTCACCAACAAGTATGCCGAAGGCTATCCGGGGCGGCGCTATTACGGAGGCTGCGAGTTCGTGGACGAGATCGAGCAACTGGCGATTGACCGCGCCAAGCAGCTCTTTGGCGCGGAACACGCGAATGTCCAGCCGTACTCAGGTTCCAATCCCAATTCCGCCGTTTACCTTGCCATGCTCGAACCAGGTGATACGGTCATGGGCATGTCGCTGGCGCAGGGCGGACACTTGACCCACGGGCACCCGAAGAATTTCTCCGGACTCGTCTACAACTTCGTGCCCTATGGCGTGAATCTGGATACGGAGCGCATCGACTACGACGACGTGGAGCGCATTGCCCGCGAGTGCCAGCCGCGCCTGATCGTCGGCGGGGCTACGGCCTACGCGCGCATCATCGACTTTGCGCGCTTGCGGCAGATCGCCGACGCTGTCGGCGCGTTGTTCCTGGTGGACATGGCACACATTGCGGGTCTAGTCGCCACCGGCTTGCATCCGAGTCCGGTGCCGCATGCACACTTCGTGACTTCATCCACGCACAAGACCTTGCGCGGGCCGCGGGGCGGTCTCATCCTCTGCAAGGAGGAATTCGCCAAGAAGGTGGATAGCGCCATCTTCCCCGGCTTGCAAGGCGGCCCGTTCATGCACATCATGGCCGGCAAAGCGGTGGCCCTCGCGGAAGCGATGACACCCGAATTCAAGACGTATAGCGAAGCCGTGGTGCAGAATGCTCATGCGCTGGCGGCATCCCTCATGGCGCACGGCCTGCGGGTTGTCTCAGGCGGCACCGAGAACCATCTCATGGTGGTGGACTTCGGCAAGGAAGGCCCTTCGGGCAAGGTGGTAGAGGCGGCGTTGGCCAAGGCCAACATCACGGTGAACAAGAACACGGTTCCCCGCGAGACCCGCTCAGCCTTCGTCACCAGCGGCGTTCGGATTGGTTCTCCCGCCATCACCACCCGCGGCATGGGCGTGCCTGAGATGCAGCGCATTGGCGAAGGTATTGCCGAGGTGGTGCATAACCGCAAGGACAACTCTGTGTTGCAGCGCGTGCAACAGGATGTGCTCGACCTCTGTGGCGCATTCCCCGCGCCGGTCTAAGGATGTCCTGGGGAAGTCAACCTTCGCGGTCATGGCTGCCAGTCTGCCGACCCTGTAAGGGTTGGGCAATTCGCTCGCCGACTGTCATTCCGAGCGGAGCGAGGATTCTCGGATTCTAGCGTAGGCTAGTTGGTGAGGGCCGGGATTCGAGATTCTGCGAACCGAGGTCTGTCACTGCGCGCCGCTTCGTTCGGAATGAGATGAATACGCCATGCTTCGTCGGAGCCGTCACTCGTCATGATGGTCCACGCGCGGGCCATAGGGTACATTGCGCAGGTCGTCCACGACCTCGATGATCGCGTTGCTCACCGCCTCCAAAACGCGTTCGCCCTTCCAAGCCGCGCCGAGTGTAGGATCTCCGCCCGTGCCGTCTGCCGACATCTTACTGAGGTGGTCTACGTATTTCACCGGCGAGCCGCCCATCAGGTCGCGGTAGTGCCACTTGGTGCGAATCCGGTAGTCGGCCTGGGCCTTATCCAACTGCACGCGAGACGGATCGAGCGCCAGGTAGATCGAGGTCTCAAACTCGCCGGCGTGGTCCATGCCGCCAGGGTACTCGGACTCCCGCCACTCCTTCACGTCTTCCTTCGCCAAGTCCCAATATGAGACGAGGGCACAAGCGGCATCGGAGTGCAGGGTGGCCAGGCGCGCGGAGACTTGCAGCAGCGGGTCGTTGGAGGCGTGCCCGTTCACGAATAGGACTATGGGGAAGCGGTGGTGCGCCAAGCTCACGGCGACGTCGTAGCAGTAGTCAATGAAGTGTTGGGCCTGCACTGACACCGTGCCGGGAAAGTCCATATTGTGTTCGTTGAAGCCGTAGTGGATCGGCGGCGCGCAGAGAATCCTCTCCGGCGCGGCCTGCGCGGCACGTTCGCAGACCGCAACGGCCGCTACGTTGTCCGTATCGATCGGCAGGTGCGGGCCGTGCTGCTCAATCGCCGCCACAGGCAGCAGGATGGCTTTCTCTTCCCGCGCCGCCTGCCGCACTTCCGGCCATGTCAGCTTTGCGTAGCGCCATTCCGGCATGGCTTTCCTTTCCGTACGTATTCAGTGACGGGCTGCTATCGATCTAAGTATAAACAAGCCTGGTCACATGCGGTTGCAGTGACTGTATTGGGAAAGTACAGTAAATGCGAGATGAAGTGTTTTTGCATGGATGCGAGGAGGACACAATGGGTGAACGCATCTTGAGAAGGACGTTTCTGGGTGGCGTTGGCGCGACCGCTGCCGGCGCGCTGTTCGTAGCCTGCGGCCAAGCGGCTCCGATGGAATCCGCTGATGCTCCGGCTGAAGAGGAAGCGCCGAAAGAAGAGCAAGCCCAGCCGGCTGCGGCGGAAGCAGTTGAGCTTGAGGTGTGGACTACCCGGCGTTGGGATCTCTCACAGGGCCTGGGTTTGGAGGTCAAGCAGGAGATCGAGGCCTTGGTGGAAGGTCTCACCGTTAAGGACCTCATTCCGGAAGGCAATCGCTTCACCATCTTGATCGCGGCGCAAGCGGCAGGCACGTCACCGGACATCGGCCAGGTGGGTGTCTGGCAGAACCAGCAGGTGGCGGCCGGCGGCATCGTCGACAGCTTGGAAAGCTACTACGCCCAGTCGCCTGTCATCAACAAGGATGACATCTGGCCTTCTTTGCGCATCGATATGGACCACAAGGGCCAGGTGTGGAGTATGCCCTTCGGCCCGGACGTGCGCTTCTTCTACATCCACGACAATCTCTACCTCGATGCCGGCCTTGATCCGGAGAACCCGCCCGTGACATGGACGGATCTGGAAGACGTGATTTCCTAGTCATTCAAGGGTGGCAACACCATCGAGCAGGTGGCGTGGGGTCCTTTGTGGGCCAACCGCCACGTGTGGATGGTGCCCATGTGGCAGCTCGGCGGCGAGAACATCAACGATGAACGCACCAAGATTACGCTCAACACCGAGGAAGGCCGCGAAGGCATGGCGTGGCTCAAGAAGGTGCATGACATGCAGGGCGGCTACGATGCGCTGCAAGAATTCAAGGGCGATGAGAACGCCCGCGCCCACTTCTACGCCAGCCGTTTGGCAAACCTCTATGACACCGGCTCCATTCGCTTTGAGAGCATTGCCAAGGAAGCGCCGGACCTGGAGTATCACTGGGGTCACTGGCCCAAGCCTGCCGATGGTGTCAACCGCACCTACGGCGGCTGCCATACGTGGGTGTTGCCTGTTGGCGCAACCCACAAGGACCTGGGCTGGACGTTCATGGAGCACTTCGGCGTTGAGGATGTCAACATCCGCTGGGCCAAGCACTTCGACCGTCTCCCGATCCGCGTCGACACGTCGTACAGTGAGGCCTACCACGGCGGCGATCCGTTCGTCATCCACCAGGTTGACGTCATGGAAGGCCGGCGCTTTGTGGTCTCCGCTCCCGGCGCCAACGAGATGCTCGGCATCATGAGCGGCGGCGTGCCCGACATGCTCACCGGCAAAGTCACCATCGAAGAGGGTCTGCGTAATACAGAGGCCCAGGCGCAGACGGTGCTCGACGAGTGGCTGGCGCGTGAGTAGACACTATCAGTGTGCAGATTGCCCTTTCGGGTCGAGAAGCTCGGTGTGCCGTTCGTGAAGGCACGCCGCTCGGCCGACTGAACAGGGGCAAATCTGAGTGATATCGGGTTGAGAAGTGAGGCATCCAGTGCCGCGTGAAGTGCGCGCTGGATGCCTCGCCGTCTATTTGTGGGTTTCCCAGCAGGGAGTGCGCGAAAGGTCTTGACGTGAGTACGGAAGAATTCAATCCCAACCTTATCCGCTTGCCACTGGACTACCAAGGTACGCTGGAGTTGGCGGAAATCCGCGTGACCGTGCCGAGCATCGTGCCGCCGGATGCGAGCAATGGCGAGTTCAAGATCGGCCTTGAACTGCGGGACCAATGGGGCTTCCACCTGCCCAAGCAAGCCGCTCACTTGGAGCTTACTTTGGAAGGTGCAGATGGTGAAGTCCCGCAAGCTGTGCCAATGTTGCCGGAGTACGACAGCCACCATGCTGTGCGCGGTCGAATTGCGGAGAAAGACCGCGTGTTTCGCGTCCGTGCGTGCGACCGCGAGACCGGCATCGAGGCCCTCAGTAATCCCGCGTGGGCGCCGGCATATCTGTACGGCGGCGACCACAAGCTCTACTGGGGAGACTTGCATTGCCATCGCCTGGAAAAACCGAGCGCCAAGCGGAGCGATCCGCTCCTGTGGAGCTACGGCCCCGCTACCGTGGATGAGGTTTACCGCTTTGCGCGGGACGTGGTGCACTTGGATTTCACGGCGCTGACTGACCACGACTACGCCCTGAGCACGGACGAGTGGCGCGAAATACAAGAGGGAGCGGAATTCTACAATCAGCCGGAACGGTTTGTAACGCTGCTTGGCTATGAGTGGTCGTGGAATCGCGGGCCGGACGCCGACTGCGGCCACCGCAACATCATCTTTCGCCACGGCGACATGCCGCTCATCTCCAGCAACTGGAAGGGATCGAATACGCCGCAGGACCTCTTCAACATCTTTCGCAGCATTTCCCGTACGGGCAGGGACGTTCTTTCAATCCCGCACCACCCGGCGCGCCTGGGCAACCGCATTTGGCACAACTGGGAGTCCATGGATCCGGAGTTCGAGCGCTTGATGGAGGTCTACAGCCACTGGGGCAGCAGCGAGCACGAGGGCGAGCCGTATGCGCTCAAGGCGCGCAATGAGCGCACTCAGTGGGATGAGCCCCACGCCGAATACCCGCCCTATGAGGCCACCGGACACTTTCTGCAGGACGGCTTGCGGCAGGGCTTTCGCTTTGGGTATGTGGGCGGCAGTGAAAGCCACGACGGCCGCGCCACCAGCAGTGTGCAGATTGCCCACTTGCCCATCAAGAGCACGACGTTCAACCACCACGCCGGCATGACCGGCATCTGGTCGCGCCGCCGTGAGCGGGAGGCGATGTTCAGTTCACTCTGGCAGCGTCGCACCATCGGCACCACCGGCGTGCGCATCTATCTCGATTTCGACGTGGATAATCAGCCGATGGGTGAGACCATCAGCGTGCAGACCCCGCCCCAGGAGATGCGCGTGCGCGTTCATGGCACGACGCCGCTTGCCAAGGTGGTGGTAGTCAAAAACAACCGAGACTGGCACGTGGTGGAGACACCCGGCTGGGAGTGCGTCTTTTCGCTGGATGAGATTGAGATGCCGCAAGACCGCGCCGACTGGTACTACGTGCGGGTGACCCAAGAGGATGGCGAGATGGCGTGGTCGAGCCCGATCTGGATTGAGGACGCCCGCCGGGTCTACTAGGTTTTCCTTCTCGTCAGAATTCAACGCGCTACGTCCGAATTGTGCGTGTTGAGTAATTCGTTGACAGATTTGGTGGAGAGAAAACGAACATTCAGGACGGTGTGCGACCCGCTTGCATGTCATTCCGAACGGAGCGCAGCGGAGTGAGGAATCTAAAGCACTGAGCCAAACGAACACACTTGATGTGAATCCTAGATTCCTCGCTCCGCTCGGAATGACATAAGCTGTCAATACTGCCAATTGGGGAGGTGATTCTGTCAACGAATTATTCAACACTTACACGAATGACCGGAGCAACGCAATCCGTCCTTCCCGTTAAAACGGGAATCCATCTTCTCCGTCTTGGGCAGATTCTGCACGATCTAAAACGCGGCTATCAAGTCCTGCGTCGCGGGGGCGGTTCGCGAACCGCCCCTACGGACAACAGCTAAGCACGCCCTGCCTCATGCTGTGATACGATACCGCAAAGCCATAGCGCCAATTCCCCAGTTACTCAAGCAGTTAGACGAAAGGTGGCAGCCAACCATGCCTGCGGACATCAGCGGTCGGTTTCGAGTGAGCGCGGAAGGGACGTTGCAGGTTGGCGAAACCGTCTCGCTGGAACTGCTGTACGCACCGCCTGCCGGGGGCATGCAGGCCGGCGGCAACCTCTGGGTCTTCTACGACATCCGGCAGTTTGGCGACCGCAAGCATGCATATGATGCGGCAGATGGCTTAAGCGTGAGCGGTCCGGAGGGCACTTCCTGGGAAGCTGAGGGGTTGATGGACGGACGCCAGGTGCGCACCTTCGATATCCACCCGCCCGCGCCTGAATTCCTCCACGCGGTGCACGTGAAATGCGTCGGCGGTAGCGTGGCGGAAGGTGATCGGGTCGTCATTCAAGTTAGCACTGCTCCGGACGGCTTCGTACTGCCGGTGAATGCCATTGACGCCTTCTATTTCTGGCTGGTGGAAGATCCCGCAGGTGAGCTTTCGCTCTACCATCCCGAACGTGACAAGTACCACTACTTCCTGCCGCGGGACGCGGAACTTTCGGTGTTGGAAAGCAACCCACTAACCATCACCGCTGCCGAGCCCGCTGCCCTGCAGGTGACTACCCCATCCCATTCAGCGGGGGAAGCGACGACGCGTGTGGTCGTAACAGACCGCTATGGCAATCCCGTACGCGACGCCGCCGGCGAAGTGCGCCTGCGGACTGCCCGAGGCGAGACCACGGCCGCGCTCAGTTCGTTCAGTGCGGAAGGAACGGTGCCGCTGGAGGGTCCTGCTGATAGTGTGAGGGTTTCGTTTGGGGAGATTGAGGGCGCCAGCAATCCGGTGCGCGTCGAGGCGGATACGTCTCCGTATACGCTCTATTGGGGCGACCCTCACGGCATGCTCTTCAACCAACGGCCCATAGTCGAGCATTTCGCGTGGGGCAAAGACGTGAACGACCTGGACTTTGCCGGCGGGCAGCTCTTTTCGTACAGCATCTGCATTGAGGAGATTTGGGACGAACTGCAGGATGCCTGGCGCCAATACGACTTGCCGGGCGAGTTCGTCGCCTTGCCTTCGGCGGAGTTCGCCACCGGCCCCGACGGCAGCCACCGCCACGGCTTCTTTCCCGCCCCGGAGGGCCAGCCGCCGGTCTTTTGTGAAGACCGGCCCGCTGCTAACGACCCAAAACTCCACGCCCGGTACCATGCCGATACTGTCTACTGCCGCGATTACCAGGAATTCTACCGCGAGATGAAACGCCGGGGCGCGCTCATTCACGGTCACTTCCACACGCACTTCTACGTGCAAGAACACCTCGCCGAAATCTACCAGAAGCAGCAGACCGACGGCGTCACCGAGGAAGAAAAGATCAACCAGTTCTTGATGCGAGGCGTGAAGCTCGGCATCGTCAGCGGCAGCGATACCCACGACAACCGTCCCGCCAATCCTTACAAAGAGCCCGGCCCGTCCGGCCCGGCCGGATTGACGGGCGTGTGGGCGGAGCAGCTCGACCGCGCCACTATCCTGGAGGCGTTTTTCAACCGGCGTTGCTATGCCACGACTGGTGTGCGCATCATCGTGGACTTCCGCGTGAACGGCGGGTGGGTGGGCTCCACGGTGCAGGCCGACCGCTTTGCCTTTACCGCCGACGTCGTAGGCACGACGGACATCGCGCAAATAGACCTGGTCGTCAACGGCGATACGGCCAGGACCTTCACGCCCAATGAACAGCACGTACAGTTAGAGGACGACGTACCCGTACGGTTTTCGCCGGTAGGCGCCAACTACTGCTACCTGCGGGTGCGGCAGACGGACGGCAACCGCGCCTGGACGAGCCCAATCTGGCTGGAGCCGATGGCGTAGTCGAGTCCAATTGAGTTGAAGACTCCTGCCCCGAATTCTCGTCTGCGGACTGCCAAGAGGCATGCTGTGCTAACGGCTCCGGAGCGCAGTGGTACTGTATACTTGTCCCGTCAAGCCGTAAATCCCGAGGAGCAGTGACCATGTCTGCGGAGGTCAACGGGCGTTTCTGGGTCAGTGTTGACGGCCCGCTGCGCGTTGCTGAGACGGTCACGCTGAAATTGCACTACATACCCCCGGCTGGTGGCCTGCAGACCGGTGGGAATCTCTGGTTCTTCTTCGACATTCGCCAGCTTGACGAATGGGTGCTCAACTTCGCTTGGCCGGATTCCATTATGGTGCGCGGGCCGGCGGGATCGGTGTGGGAGGCCGAGGCGCTCGTTGACGGCGGCGTGGTGCGGACGTTTGACATACATGCTCCGGCCCCTGAGTTCCTCCACGTTGTGCACGTGAAGTGTCTTGAAGGCGAAGTGACAGCCACAGAGAGCGTTTCGGTCCAATTGCGGACTACGCCTGACGGCTTTCTATTGCCCCGCAATGCCATTGATGCCTTCCGCTTCTGGCTGGTCGAGGACCCATCCGGCGAGCTCACGTTCTACCACCCGGAACGTGACAAGCACCACTACTTCCTGCCGCGCGGGGCGGATCTCTCCCTGCTGGAGAGTCATCCCCTCACGATCGCGGAAGCCGAACCGGCGTCCCTGCAAGTGACCGTGCCTTCTCATACCACTAAGCAGGCGGCCACCAAGGTTGTCGTCACCGACAGATTTGGCAATCCCGTACGCGCTGCCGCGGGTGAGGTGACCTTGCGTACTGGCAGCGGCGAGACAACGGCTAGTCTCAATTCGTTTAGCGCTGAAGCGAAGATATCCGTGCGGGGGCCGGTAGATGATGTTACGGCGTCGTATCGGGGCATCGAGGCGGTGAGCAATCCGGTGCGGGTCGCGGCAGAGCCGCCGCCCTTCTCGCTCTATTGGGGCGATCCCCACGGCATGCTTTTCAGCCAACGGCCCTTTGCCGAGCACTTTGCCTGGGGCAAAGATGTAAACGCCCTCGACTTTGCCGGCGGGCAGTTGTTTTCCTATAGTATTTCCATTGAGGAAACATGGGAAAGGCTTCAAGACGCCTGGCAGCAGTATGACCTACCCGGGGAGTTTGTCGCACTGCCTTCGGCGGAGTTCGGCACCACCCCTGACGGCAGCCATCGCCATGCCTTCTTCCCGGAGATTGCGGGTCAGCCGCCGGTCTTCTGCGAAGATCGGCCCGCGGCGCACGACCCGAAACTCCAAGAGCGTTTCCATCCTGATACGGTCTTTTGCAGAGACTTTCAAGAGTTCTATCGCGAAATGAAACGCCGCGGCGCTTTGATGTACGGTCACTTTCATACCCACTTCTACGTCCAAGAACACCTGGCGGAGATCTTTCAGAAGCAGAGAACGGACGGTGAGGTGGAGGAGGAGAAGATCAACCAGTATCTGATGCAAGGCGTCAAGCTCGGTTTCGTGAGCGGGAGCGACACCCACGACAGCCGGCCTGCCAATCCCTACAAAGAACCTGGGCCGCTGACCGGTGTAGCCGGGCTCACCGGCGTGTGGGCGGAGCGGCTGGACAAGCCGTCCCTCTTCGCTGCCCTCTTCAACCGGCGCTGCTACGCTACAAGCGGCGTGCGCATGATTGTAGACTTTCGCGTGAACGACTGTTGGATGGGTTCCACCGTGCGGGGCGAACGCTTTACGTTCACGGCGGATATCGTCGGCACGGCGGACATCGAGCAGATTGACTTGGTGGTGAATGGCGACACGGCAAGCAGCTACACGCCCAATCAGCAGCATGTGCAATTGGAAGACGAGGTGCCGCTGCGGTTCTCGCCGATGGACGTCCACTACTGCTACCTGCGCGTGCGGCAGTGCGACGGTAACCGTGCGTGGACGAGCCCGATCTGGCTAGAGTCGATCCAATAGTAGCGCATATTGTCTCATTGGCGTACCTGGCTTGCCGTTCGTGCTGAGTGGGCTTCGCGAAGCCCTTGTCGAAGTGTGAGCGGCTAACTGGACTGACGTTAGTTGCCCTTGTTTGCTAGCCTTGCGCCGTGAGAGCGGCCAGTGACCGTGGAATTTGAACTTGCGCCATGGATCGCGGCTTGAGCACAATAGACCATTGATCAAATGGAGCAGCGAGGACGCCAGCATGGCCGACTTTGCACGCATAACGCAATCAATGTCCGAGCAGCGGCTCGACGCCTTGGTTACCCTCGGCATGCGCAATTGCGCTTACTTGGCTGGAGCCATCAGCGAAGGGCCGTGGCTTAACGAGCCGCAGGGACTGGCGCCCTGGATGACGTGCCTGATTCCGCCCGACCAGTCGTTTACGTTCGGCGGGGGAATTCGCGATTCGGATATGCCGGTGAAGGGTTTGGCACCCGACCACACGCGGGCGGCGCGGTTGACGGAACTTGCAAACCAGATGCGCCAACGAGGCTTGGCACGAGCCCGCATCGGCTTGGACATGGACTTTGCCTCCGCGAGCGACTTGGCGCGGCTGCAAGAGCTGCTGCCGGAGGCGACGTTCGTTGCTGCCGATCTCTTGCTCTGGCAAGCGCGGGCATGCAAGACGCCTCTGGAAATCGAGTGGCTCCGCAAAGCCATTGCCGCTTCGGAAGCCGGCTACGGAGAAATGCTCAAAGAGGCAAGGGTGGGCATCTCGTTTCAAGACCTGGTGACGGTGTGGGCGCAAGCAGTGCTGGCTAACGGGGCCTTACCCATCAACACGTCCCCGGTCTCATGGATGATGCCCCACGGGGGCACGAGCCTGCGCGAACAGCCCAACGCGGCGGTGATAAGGAGCCCTGGCATTGTGGAAGCAGGCTTGGTGTACCGCGTCGACTTGGCTGCAGTATCCGGCGGCTACTTCTCCGATCAGAAGTTCAACTTCTGTATCGGTACGCCGCGCCAGGAGAGCTTGGCGGTGTGGCAAGAACACCGGGAGCGGCAACTCTTCATGGAAGGCTTCGTGCGTCCGGGCAAGTCGAAGCGAGAGGTGTTTGAGGCCTGTCAGCGAGAGTTCAAAGACACTGATGAATACGCCTGGTGGATTCATGGCGTGGGCATGGACAAGCACGAGGAACCTCTGATTGGCAGCTTGTTGCCCGCGGCCGTTGACGTTAGACCGGAAATCACGTTTGCGGAAGGCAATGTGGTATCGCTGGAATCCTCGTGGCTGGAGGAGGACATGTACGTGCTAAAGGAAGATGGTTTCGAGCGCTTGGGGACGATACCGCAGGAAGTGGCTATTGTGTGAGTGTGGTTACTGGAATCCGGCGAAAACCGGAGTCACCATGCCCTTTCGTAGGGCAGCCGGCTTCTTGATTGCTCTTCCCCGCATAGCATGGCTTGGCGGACTCGATTGCAGGGCGGAATCTAGGGTTTGCGCGACGAAGATGGATTCCCGCGAAAGCGGGAATGACGGATCACGACGTTTGTTGTCTAGGAAATGACGATTGTGGAAGGAGATTCCAATGGCTATCGCAGAGAAGCAGAGCGGCGTGCTGCCGGAGGGTGTGCGCGAGCCCTATGACTGGGCGCTGGATCAGATGCGGGTGCGCGAGGCCCATGCCATTACGCAGGGCAGCCCCGATGTGATCGTGGCGGTGATTGACCTGGGCTATCGTTTCCATCCCGACCATGGGGGCCATTTATGGGTCAATCCACGTCCAACACGGGGAGACATCCACGGTTGGGACTTTGCTGAAGAAGATGCCACGCTTGAGTACGAGGGCGCGCGCTCGGACGCCATGTACCAGCGCGGTCATCACGCCTTCGTCGTCGGTGAAGTCGCCGCCACGGCGCCCAAGTGCCCGATCATGGTCTTGCGCGTGGGCTACGAACCTCACCACCAGAAGAGCTGGCCTCGTGCCGTGCGCTATGCGGTCGACCACGGCGCCAAGGTGCTCGTCTTGCCCCATGGCTACATCACCTTGGACCACACGGACGGCGTGCCGTTGTTCTACAAGGGCACCGACTTCAGTTACCCTTACGACAACATCGGCCTGATCGAGGCCATGGACTATGCGTACCAATCGGGTTGCCTCATCTTCAAGGGCACGGCAGACAACCGCGGGCGGCGGGTGGCGACGGTGAATGCCGGCATCGATAGCGTTTTTGCGGTCGGCTCAACGAACCGGCACGGACAGGCGGCAAACATCGCGGCGTCGGCGGACTATGTGGAAGCGGCCACACCCGGCGGCGAGCGCCATACGGATGACCTGACTGATTCGATTTGGGGCACCGGCGGCGACCATGACTACATTCCTTTTCAAGGCGGCTGTATGGCGTCCGCCTTTGGCGGCGGCGTGGCGGCGCTGGCGTTTTCCCAGTATCCCCATCTTTCAAATCGCGAGATTCGCGAAATTCTGCGCAATACGTCTCATGGTACCGGCTGGGATCCATTGCTCGGCCATGGCATCTTCGACGCGTTTCGAGCGGTATCACTCACACCGGAAGAGCTATCTCCGGGCCTGTGTGTGGACAGGGAGGCATCACAGTTGCGCCGCGAAAACGGTCGCCTGGTGGCCGAGATTGTGGTGGAAAATACTGGCGTCTTTGACGTCTCGCGCGTATTGGCGGTGGCTTTCAACGGCGACCCGAAAACTGCCGCCGATGCCGATGCTACCCGTGAGGAAGCGAACATCCTGATCCGGCGGCAGATCGGGCATTGCATTGCTGCGGTATCCGGCTTGGAACGCGTTACCATTTCGATTGAATTGAAGGATGACGCGGAGCCCGATGAAGTGTGGGTGCAGGTCAACCCGCTGGATCTCGGCATGGCGGGAGTTTATGACTCGGCACGGATAGCGTGATTGGGCGGTGTGCGCAACTGGCGGTATGCTGGGAGGCCGCTGATTGTCACTCCGGCGAAAGCCGGAGTCCAGAATGTGTGGGCTGAATGGACTTGTGTCCCATATCAAGCACGAGACCGGCTTTGCGCGGCAGTCTTGCAGCGGGCGCAGGTTGCAAACCTGCGCTACCGGAGCAAGAGTGGGAGGACATTGAGTCCTCATGGTGCTTTGAATGAGGAATGGCAGCGTATTCTTGGCGAATCGCCGTTGAGAGGCGGCTGGCTCAAGGGGTGAACAATACAAAATGCGAATTACATCAATAGAATTGGCGCCCTGGAAAGACGACGCGAAGTTCGTCTACTCGGTGGTCTTCGACGAAGGCACTCTCGACTGCCTGACAAATGCCTTCCCGCTGGGGCAGCAGTATAGCATTCCCGGCGACGTGGCGGTAGTAGCGGGGCAACTCGGCGAGAAGCGCCATGTCGAGCGCAGTTCGCTCAACGACTACTTTCACATGGGGCCGGAGCACCTCAAGTTTCTCTTGTCCCAAGGCTGGAGTGTGAGCAATCACAGCTATTCGCATCCGCCCTTGCGGGATCCGAGCACGCTTGATTTCGAGCAGGAGATAGTAGAGTCGTACCACACGCTGGAACGCGCCCTCGGACAGCCGGTGCCGATTTTCTCCTCGTGGAACAGCTTCGAGGTCTATGACACGGTGCGGGATTGGGTGGAACGCACGCCGGGCTATCTCGGACTCACCCACGCCTCGAATGACGCGGAACACATCAACGGGACGGACTTCGATCCCTTCAGCATCTGGCGCAACCGTCTCTCCGAGGATGACGAGATAGAGTTCTTGCCGGAGTGGCTCTCGCGGCGGGGCTTCGAACCGGAGCGCGTGCGGGGCAAATGGCTCGTGGACGTCACGCACTTGGTCATGTATAAGACCCCGCAGGGGCACAAGTGCATTTCACCCTATGCGCTGGAGGGTAGATTTGACCAAGTGCGCACCATATTTGGTGACAGCATGTGGGCCGCAAATCCCGATGATGTAGTGCGTTACCGGTACTTGCGGCGACACTGCACGTCCGCTATCCAGCAGGAGTCGGATTCCCACGCCACCATTGAACTGGACTTCCCGCAGCTTCCGTCACAAATCGAGGAAGGGGAACTGACGCTCCTGGTATCCTTCGCGGACAATCCTGGACCGTTAGAGGTGAAGGGGCCCGATGGGTCAGCGAGCGTTTCATCTGCCGGTGAGAGGCGGATACGCTTTACGTGCAAGGTTCATACCGGTGTTGAGATCCACTTGTGCGGAAACTGAGCGTAGCCACCTCCGACCGCGGGACTGTCCCCCCTAGGAGCACTTACCAATCCGTCAACGACCCATCTTCACGGTACAGGCGAGCGTGTTCCCAGTATTGTTGCGGGTACTGTTTTGCTGCCTCGGCGTTGAACTCGATGCCGATACCGGGCACGTCGGCGGGATAGAGGTGTCCGGCTTCCACGCGGCACTGGGTGGGGAAGATGTCGGTCATGGCCGGCGGGATCATGGAGAGTTCCTGGATGCCGAAGTTGGGTATGCACAGATCGAGCTGCACGCTGGCGGCGGTATTCACGGGCCCTAGTGGATTGTGCAGGGCCGAGTCGATGTAGTGCACTTCGCTCATGGCTATGATCTTCTTGCCCTCGGTGATGCCGCCTACGAGGCCGAGATCCGCGCGCATGTAGTCGATCAGTTCGTTCTCGATGAGCTCACGGAACTGCCACTTGGTGATGAGCTGCTCGCCGGTAGCGATGGGCACACTGGTATGGTGCCGCAGGTTGGCAAACGACTGCGGGTTCTCCGAGCGAATGGGGTCTTCAACGAAAAAGGGACGCAGCGGCTCTAGGCGTTTACATAACTGTATGGCCCACGTGGGATTGAGACGGGTATGCACGTCGATGGCGATTTCGATCTCGTGCCCCACGGTCTCGCGTACCGCTTGAAATGCCTCCGCCGCGTCGCATACCGCCCGCGCCGGCTCCAGAATGTCGCCCGGACCGTTTGGCAGGCCGAACCGTACCACCTCAAAGCCCTCATCCACACGGGCTTGCGCAGCCTGCGCATAAGCCTCCGGACCGCCGGACCCGCCGCTAAAGTGAGCGTAGCAGCGTACCTTGTCGCGGGTCCTGCCGCCGAGCAGTTGGAAGGTGGGGACTTCGAGCGCCTTGCCGAGCAGGTCCCATAGGGCAATGTCGAGGGCGGAAATGGCCGCCGTGAGCACCGGTCCGGCTCGCCAGAAGTTGCCGCGAAAGTGGTCCTGCCAAATGTGCTCGATGCGGGCAGGATCCTGGCCGATGAGCATCGGGCGGTAGTGCTCCACGGCCGCTGCCACCGCCAAGTCCTTACCGGAGCAGCCCGACTCGCCAATGCCGTATAGCCCGTTTTCTTCGGTGACGGTGACAAAGGTGAAGTTGCGTCCGCCGTTATTGACGTGGTGCGTCTGAACGTCACTAATCTTCATCGTGCTCCTCCGATGCTGAATGCTTCCACAAAGTACGGCTGCCAGTGCGGCCCTTTGTGACCGAACGTCAGTGCTTCTGCCGACACAATCTCGGCGATGATTTCCATGGTCTCGGCTACCCGCGGTCCCGGCCGGTTGACGAACCGGTTGCCGTCAATGAGCGCCACGCGACCGTCACGGACGGCGCGCAGGCGCTTCCAATCTTCATTCTGAAATAGGAGATCGGCATCCTCTCGCGTGGGGCCCAGGCCATAGCCACAAGGGGCAACGACGATGATGTCTGGATCGGCATCGATGAGGTCGTCCATCGCGAAGTGCAGCGACGGGCCTTGGGCCGCTCCAATGACGGGTACGGCGCCGGCACGCTCTACCAACTCCATTGTCCAATGGCCGGCGGTCATGAGGGGATCCGCCCACTCGATCACGGCCACCTTGGGCGCCATAGTCGTTGCCGGAACGGCGTCCATCCGGCTCTGCAACTCGGCGACTAGCGAGAACCCTTGTTCACTTATGCCGAGGGCATCCGCAGTTCGTTGCATGTCCTCCCAGATGTCCGCGAGACAATTCGGCTCCAGGGAGATGAGTTGCGTAGCAAAACCGGTCAACTGGGCGGCTGCTCTTTCAACGTCCCTCAAGCTGACCGCACATACGTCGCATTGGGTCTGCGTGATGATGTGGGTTGGCTGCAGGTCTTGCAGAAGTTCAACGTCGATGGCGTAGACACCCAACGCGTCCTGGGCGCGGGCCTGGCGCGTGAGGGCGCGCACTTGACGGTCGATTTCCGCGCTGCTGGCGGCGGGAACAAAGCGCGGACGGGTGAGCACGGGCAACTGCTCCACGCCGGGCGGGAAGTCGCACTCGTGCGAGCGCCCCACAAGGTCGTCTCCCGCGCCCAGCGCGCAGACTATCTCCGTGGCGCTCGGAAGCAGAGAGACAATCCGTGCCATGGCAGTTGTCAACCCTTCAAGCTCCGGCTTGATGAAATCGATATCCGTTACGCTCGCCTAGCGTTGTAGTTTGCGCGAAGAGCTCGAAAAAGGCTGCTGGGCGCAACTACGACATTTTGCCAAGCCGATCCAGCGCTTCCTGCAGCTTTTCCCGGCTGGTCGCGTAGGACATGCGCAGGTGGCCGTCGGCGAGGAATGAAGACCCCGGCACGCTGGCGATGTGGGCCTCTTCCAACAGGCGATCGGCAACCGCCATGTCCTCCTCATCACCCTTGACCTGCGGGAACGCATAGAATGCGCCGCCCGGCAGGGCGCAGGTGTAGCCAATTGCACGCAGCCCTTCTACAAGCAGCGTGCGACGCGCACTGAACTCGGCAACCATTTCCCGCACGCAGTCCTGCGGCCCGGTGAGCGCTGCAATTGCGGCCTTTTGGGCGGCAGACGTCGGATTGCTCGTAATCTGCGTCATCAGATCGTTGATTGCCTTGATTACGGGTTCCGGCCCGGCCACGTAGCCCAGGCGCCAGCCGGTCATGGCGTAGGTCTTCGATACGGTGTTTACTGTGATGACGTGGGCCTTTTCGTCCGGTTCCATGGAGGCGGGCGATAGGTGCTCCGTATCGCCGTAGAGAAAATGTTCGTACGTCTCGTCAGCGATGAAGTAGATGCCGCGCTCCACGCACGCCTGCGCCAGCTTACGGATTTCGGCGGGATCAGCAACTTCACCCGTGGGGTTGCACGGCGAGTTAAGGAGAATGGCGCGGGTCTTGGGCGTGATGCGCTCCAATAGTGGGTCTGCCGAAATCGAGAACGGCGAGGCGAGGGGAACCGTGACGGGATTCCCTTGCGCAAGTTTGATTTGTTCGAGGAAAGTCGGCCAGGTCGGCGCGTGCACGATCACTTCATCACCGGGATCGCAGATCGCGAGAAAGACGTTGCACACGGCCTGTTTGCCGCCGACACAGGCAACGACTTCGTTCGGGGTGTAATCGACCCCGTTCTCCCTGGAGAGCTTTTCCGCAATGGCCTCTTTGAGTTCGGGAATGCCGCCGGCAGGCGTGTATTTGTTGAAGCCTTCTTGGATCGCGGCAATGGCAGCTTCTTTGATGTGTTCCGGCGTATCGAAATCCGGCTCGCCGACGGAGAGATTGATAACGTCGACGCCCGACCGCACCATAGCCTTGGCCTTGGCATCCATCGCCATGGTAGGAGAGGGTGTTAAATCCAGAATGCGATTGGCTACGGCCTGCGCGGTGCTAGGGGGTGCCACGAGCGGGTTGCCTCCAAGTGGTGGTAGTTGGGAGAGTGTTCACAGGTGATTATATAACCTCGCGGGATCATTTGGGAAAAGACCACCGCATGGTGCGAGCTGAAGCGCGCGATGCGGTTTGAAAGACATCGCCATGTCCAAGAACGCCGCTCATCCGGTAGCGCAGATTTGCAACCTGCGCACATGCGGGAATCAAGGCCGCTCGAAGCGCTGCACACTCATCCACTGCGGCGCTGTCAAGAATTGACACCCTCACCCCGGCCCTCTCCCGCCGGGAGATGGGGTTATCTCGCACCAATTGAGAGTCAACGAGTGAACAAGATGTAGAGCACGTCGCCGTCCTGCACGATGTAGTCGCGGCCTTCCTGGTGCACGAGGCCGTGCTTGCGGGCATCGCCGTAGCCGTCATTCTCGACCAACTGATCCCAGGGAATCACTTCTGCCCGTGCAAAGCCGCGCGCCATATCCGTATGGATCTTGCCGGCGGCGTCCTGCGCGCGTGTGCCTTGTGGAATAGCCCACGCCCGCACCTCATTCTCGTTCAGCGTGAAGAAGTGAATCAGCCCCAACAGTGCATGCGACTCGCGCACTACGCGTGCCGCGCCGGCCTCTACGAGGCCCAAGTCTTCGCGAAAGAGGTCAGCTTCATCCGGCGGTAGCTGCGCGATTTCCATCTCGAGCTGTGCGCAGAAGCCGATGAATGACGTATGCGCGTGCGCATATGCGGCGCGGACGTCCGCGGCCAATTCGTCAGCCTGCACCGTCTGTTCTTCTGAGAGATTGAGGATCACAAGCGCGGGCTTCAGGGTGAGGAATTGGAACCCGCGGATAGCCTGCTCTTCGTCTGCGGCCAGTTCCATTGCGCGCACCGGGATGCCCTCTTCGAGCGCCCCTTGAATGCGACGCAAGAGACTCTGTTCGCGCTCGAGGACCAAGCGTTCTGCTGCCGGGGCCGTGCGCCACTGCACCTCGATCCGCTGCAGGCGGCTTTCCACGATTTGCAGATCGGGAAAGATGAGGTCCAGATGAATGCTCTCCAGCTCCGTGGCGGGGTCTTGGGTTTCGCTAAAGGCGCCGAGTACGATGAGCAGCGCGTCGACGGTGCGGAGCGTGCCCACCCAGGCGGCTTCCTTTTCTTGCCTGCCGAACCCGGCGCCGGGAAAGTCGAGGTATTGCACTTCCGTGGGGATGCATAGTTCGGTTGCGAACAGTGCGCACAGCGCCTCGAGGCGCGCGTCGGGGAGACGGACGGTAGCGAGCGTTGGCTCCAGACCGTGGGACTGGTGGCTCTGTTCCGATGCCTCACCCGCGAGGGCGTTGAACACTGTGGTCTTGCCGGCGAACGGCAGCCCGATAATGCCAATTTGCATCTACTAACCTTGCGGATTGCACGGAATTACTCGACTCGCGCTCAACTATGGGACATTCGTCACAGCAGGGCTGCGAATCGTAGGAGAGCTATAGGAGCCAGGAGAGTGCGGTCGTACTCTTACGCGGTTGTGCGGCCTGTTAGCGCACTGCCGCAGCCTGGCATCCGTAAGGTATTGTATGTCTCGACAACCAGAGCGACAAGTAAGGTTGTTTTGCCTAAGTTGCTGCGCTATGATCATTCTAGTTGTCGCACTGCATTGCGTTTGGGCACGGCGACGAGCGTATATGGGACTCTAGGCGCGCTGTTTTAAATCGACGCAAGTACGTCGGCGTAATGCGCGCCCTCTGATTGCAAGTGTTAAGAGCTATTGACAAGACTGAAGAGCCTTGAGTTTGGAGGTGTTGGCATGTTTGGTTGGCGCGGACGCATCGGTTTGCTCGTACCCTCGGTAAATACGGTGGTGGAACCGGAAGGCTGCGCGCTGCTGCCGGACGGCTATGCCGTCTATGCTACTCGCATGCGCAATTCCCGTTCGGATGCCGACGACATGGCGCAGATGTGCGCGCACGTGGATCGCGGAGTAGATGAGCTCCTCAGCGCGAATGTAGACGCTATCGCCTTTGCCTGCACAGCCGGGAGCTTCTTCGAGGGCGCCGACGGTGAAGAGGCGCTGCGTGAGCGGTTGCGAGGCGGCGCACCGATCGAAGCGGTGACCACCGCCGGTGCGGTGGCTGGAGCGCTGCGGGCGCTGGACGCCCAGCGCGTTGCCATGGTGACACCGTATATTCCTGAACTCAACAATCTTGAGGTCAAGTTCCTGCAGGATTGGGGCTTTGACGTGGTAAGCCAGGCCGGCATGAGCATTCTCACGGCATTCGACATCGGTGTGGTTCCATTGGAAGAGACCTATCGCTTTGTCCGCGAGCACGCTGCGCAGGATGCCGACGCGCTCTTCATTAGCTGCACCAATCTTCGCACTATGGACATCATCCAGTCACTGGAAGAAGACCTGGGCATTCCGGTGGTGACAAGCAACCAAGCCACCTACTGGCAGTGCTTGCGGGCGCTTGGTCACACTGCTGCGATATCTGGGTATGGCAGGCTCTTCGAACTGTCTCCCGTGGCGCGGCCCGTGCCTGTGACCGTCTAGGCGATGCCTGTGGACTCATCTCTGCGCGTCGGTGTAGACATTGGCGGTACCTTCACCGACCTTGTGTTCATGGATTCCAAGGGTCTGCGAGCGTGGACCAAAGTTTCCTCCACAGCCGCTGACTTTGCGCAAGGCATTGTCCAGGGACTGGACTCCCTTATTCGCGAAACGGACTCCCAGAGCGGGGAAATCCGTGAAGTGATCCACGCGACGACGGTAGCGACTAACGCCATTCTTGAGGGCAAGGGAGCGCTCACGGGTCTTATCACCACGGAGGGCTTCCGTGATGTGTTGGAGATCCGGCGCTTGCGCATGCCGCGCCTCTATGACTTGCATTGGGAACCCCCGCAACCGCTGGTGCCGCGCGCGCTGCGGCGGGAAGTGGGCGAGCGCGTCGATACACTTGGCGGCGTGGTGCGCGAGTTGGACGAGGAAAGCGTGCACGCCGCCATAGCGCGCTTGCTGGACGCAGGCGTGCGGTCAATCGCGGTGTGCCTCATCAACGCTTACCGCAATTCCGCTCACGAAGAACGCATAGGGGAACTGCTGCACGCGGCGGCGCCGGACGTTTTCGTTTCCCTCTCGTCCCATGTATTGCCTGAAATCCGCGAATACGAGCGGACAAGCACGACGGCTATCAATGCGTACATCGCGCCGGTCATGCGCTCGTACCTCAACCGCCTCCACGAATCGCTGGACGAGCGGCGTATCACCGCGCCGGTGTACATGATGCAGTCCGCCGGCGGCATGATGGGTGCTGCCAAGGCGGCAGAGCAACCGATCCATGTGATTGAATCCGGCCCTGCCGCGGGCGTGATGGGCGCGCTATCGCTGGCCAACGCGATGAATGCCGCCAACGTGATCACGCTCGACATGGGGGGCACGACGGCGAAGGCCTCAGTAATTGAAGACGGCCGCATTACGCGCACCAACGACTACGAAGTGGGCGGCGGCATCAGCTTGAGCGCGCGGCTGCAACGGGGCGCGGGCTATGCGCTGCGTGTGCCGGCCATAGATATCGCGGAGGTCGGCGCTGGCGGCGGCAGTATCGCCTGGATCGACCCGGCCGGCGGCCTGCGCGTCGGGCCCCATAGCGCGGGCGCCGAACCTGGTCCCGTCTGCTACGCCCAAGGCGGGAATGAGCCGACGCTTACCGATGCTAACGTTGCGCTTGGGTACTTGAACCAGACGCACTTCCTGGGCGGCGAGTTGCCGATCGATGCCGACCATGCCCGCGCGACCTTGGATACAGGATTGGCTTCACCTCTAGGCCTCAGCGTTGCGGAGTCTGCTCTCGGCATTCATCGCATTGCGGTCTCCCACATGAGCCGTGCCGTACGCGCGGTCACGGTGGAACGCGGTCGTTCACCCGCTGATTTCGTGCTGTTCGCGTTTGGCGGCAGCGGCCCGTTGCATGCCGCCGAAATGGCGCAGGAACTCGGTGTGCGGCAGGTGGTTGTGCCGCCGTTTCCGGGACTTTTCAGTTCACTGGGTTTGCTCTGCGTGGATGTGGCCCAGCACGCGGTACAGACAGTCTTGCTGCCGCTCGACACAGTGAGTGAGGCAGAAATCAACCAGCACTACCAAGCGCTGGAGTCCCGCTTGTCTGCCGAATTGGGAGCGAGCAATCAGGCCCGGCAAGAAGGCGAGTGGCAGCGGTTTGCCGATCTGCGCTATGCCGGTCAGTCATTCGAGCTTACCGTTCCTTTCGAAGGGTCGAAACCGGCAGTGATGCGGGAGGCGTTTGAGCGCGAACACGAGCGCACATATGGGCATAAGGCGCCGGATGATCCCGTGGAACTCGTCAACCTGCGGGTAGAGGTCACTCTGCCTCGTGAGGGAGCCCACCAGTGGGGCAGCTCTGTTGCCAGCAAGGGTGCCCTGGAAGGCCCGAATGTGCGGTCAGCGTACTTTGGCGCTGCGCTTGGCGAGCAGGCTGTGCCATTGCTGACGCGCCAGGAGTTAGGCGCGGACGATCAGCCCGGGCCAATGATCATCGAGGAATACGACACGACCATCCTGGTGCCGCCCGATTGCACCGCGAGGCGCGATACATGGGACAACGTGGTGATTACCGTGGGAGAGGAGCAGTCGTGAGCCGCGAATTCGATCCGGTTGAAACGGAAATCCTCAAGAACGCGCTGGAGTCGCTGGTGGACGAAATGGCGATGACGGTGCTGCGCACGGCGTACTCCAACAATCTCAAGAATAGTATGGATTTCTCCACCGCGCTGTGCCAGCCCAGCGGCGAGCTAATTGCCCAGGGTTTGACACTCCCCCTGCATCTCGGTTCGGTGCCGCACGCGATAGAAAGCATCTTTGCGACGTTTGGCAACGACGTGCAGCCAGGCGATGTCTACATGCTCAATGATCCCTATGCCGGCGGCACGCATCTGCCCGACATCTACATCTTCAAGCCGGTCTTCTTGGATGGCGTGCTCGCGTGCTACTTGGTTTCTATTGCGCACCACGCTGACGTGGGCGGCATGGTGGCGGGCGGCAACGGCTGCGATGCTACGGAGATCTTCCAGGAAGGCATCCGCATCCCGCCGTTGAAGCTCTACGCTGCCGGTGAACCGAACGAAGCCGTATTTGAGCTGATGCGGGCGAACGTGCGGGTGCCTCGGCTTGTGCTTGGCGACCTCCGCGCGCAACTTTCCGCCTGCCATGTGGGTGAACGGCGGGTGAAGACGCTCTTTGCGCGTTACGGACATGAAGACTTGCAAGCGCGGTTTTCGGCGCTACTCGACTATACGGAACGGCTGGCGCGTCAGGCCATTGCCGACCTGCCGGACGGTGAGTACGCGTTCACCGACTACATCGACGATGACGGTTTCGATCCGGGGCCAATTCCCATTGCCGTTACGGTGAAGGTTCATGGCAACTCGATGACGGTGGACTTTGCCGGCACCTCGCCGCAGGTGCGCGGCGGCATCAATTCGCCGATACCGTTTACGCGCTCAGCGGTGTACGCCTGCGTGCGCAGCCTCATGGGGGAAGAGATCCCCAATAACGAAGGGTATTTCCGCCCAATCGAGGTGATCGCGCCGGAAAGTTCGGTCATAAATCCCAGCATGCCCGCACCCGTGGCGGCGCGCGGCCTCACCGGCTACCGCACCGCCAATGCGGTCATGGGCGCGCTCGCCAAGCTGGCTCCCGACCGCATTCCGGCGTGCGAGGTGGGCGGCGATACGGGCGTGAGCATCGGCGGCTACGACGACGGCGGGAATCCGTTCGTCTACCTCGAGTTCCTCTTTGGTTCGTGGGGAGGCAAGCCCTGGAGCGACGGCACCGACGCCATGGCAAGCATCGTCGTGAATTTCTCGAACAATCCGGTGGAGGTGGTGGAAGCGGAGCTGCCTCTGCGCATCGAGCGCTACGGCTATGTGCCGGATTCCGAAGGCGCCGGCAAGTATCGCGGTGGCCTGGCATTGGTGCGCGACTACCGCCTGCGTGAGCAGCGCGCCACGCTGCAACTGCGTTCTGATCGACATAAAAGGCATGCCTACGGACTGGCGGGCGGCCATGATGGCGCGCCATCGCAGAACATCCTCAATCCCGACACGGAAGCGCGCGTGCTAACGAGTAAGGCCACTGAGACGATCTATGAGGACGACCTCTTCCGGCACATGGTGTCAGGCGCGGGCGGCTGGGGCAATCCCCTGGAACGCGATCCGCAGCTTGTGCTGGATGACGTGCGCAATGAGAAGGTCTCACGCGAGCGGGCCCGGGACGTCTATGGGGTTGTCATAACGCCTCGTGGCGAGCTGGACATGGCAGCCACGGAACGCTGCCGGGCAGGCAGCAGTTGACTGTGCGGGTGGTAGTCTAAGACCGCCAAGGCAGACAAGACTCGCCGCGGCCATTGCTAGTGTTCGAGCATCTCTGTCTCGATACGTCAACCGCGTCGGCGCGATTGCCCAATGCTGCAGTGGCCTTGGCGCAGGTTACAAACCTGCGCTACCAGATGAATACTTGCGCTATCAGATGGTTGCTTGCGCTTTTAGATTAATGGCGCCGACACCTGTGTGCTCGTCCATTGCTTGTAGATCAGGCGTGTTTTTGGTACGCGTGCAACGCACGAAGCCATGTGCCTAGAGATTGCGATCCACGCTCTAGCGCCAAGTCCCTTCCAACGAATTGAAGCGACAGCGTCTCCTCAGCGCTAATGTTGGCCGGCCTGTAAGAGACTCAGGCTTGAATGCAGTGGCACGTAGGCTGCCCTTCGACAGGCTCAGGGCGAACGGACTCTAATGTGGCCTCAGGGCGCATGGATCCTACGGCAGGCTCAAGTCGAGCTTGCACCCCAACGCGGCTATTTGATCATGAGCACCAAGACTAGACTGCTGCTTTCTGATCACCCCGACTAGACTGTTGCCGGTGCCAGCTCTGCGAGCCGGTCTGCATTAGCGATAACTTTGCGGAAGGCGGCGCCGACTTGCTCCACCCACTCCGGGTTGGGATCGATCGGGGTTTGAATCCAGAACGCTGAACTGTGAATGCGTTCGCTCACCGGCAAGTGACCGCGTTGTCTGCGGCTGCGTGAATCTGGCGGGAGATCCTTCCAGGGACCGCCGACGTTGTCGAGGTCATAGTCGTTGAAGAGCGGTTCAAGATGCATTACGCCATAGCCAAAGGGTGTTATCTCCGTCTTCGTCTGTACGCCTTCAGCGACCAACGCTTTGAGAAGAGTATCTACAGGCACGCCGATTGCCTCAGAGTCGAGCGTGCCGCCGTAGTGTATCAAGCCGCCGCGTATTGCCTTGGGATAGACCTGCTGCGGATACACGCCTGGGATGGCGCTGAGCAGAGAGTCGAGCCGGTCAAACCAGGCCCGGCGCTTCTCGTTCATTTCCGGCAGCCGTGTAAACTGCGCGCGCACCATGCCAATGGCGAGCGGATTGGCCCGGTACTTCACGCCCAGACCCATATTGCGCAGGTCGGCGAACTCGGCGGTCGACCAGAGCTTGCCGCAGCGCCCGTATTGACCCAGGGCCAGCATGCGGTCGTAGAGCGCGTCGTCGTCGGTCACGGCGACACCGGCCTCTATGCCCGTCATGGCCTTGCCTTTCTGCAGGCTAAAGCAACCGATGTGGCCGAACGAGCCCACCGGCTTGCCGTCCCACGTCGCGCCGTGGGCGTGGGAAGCATCCTCGATGAGAGTAATGTCGGTACCGTCCACGATGTCACGAAAAGCGTCGAGGTCTGCCGGGTTGCCGTAAACGTGCGTGACGACGATGGCGCAGGTGCGGTCGGTTATCTTGCGCCTGACGTCTGCCGGATCGGCGCAGAAGGTCCGCGGGTCTGCGTCGCAGAATACCGGCGTCGCGCCGCAATGGAGTATGGGACTGATGGACGCGTGCCACGTCACGGAAGGCACGATGACCTCTTTACCCGCGTGCGCGCCGGCCGCAAAGATCGCGGAGTGGATGGTTGCCGTGCCGTTGCACATGGCGAGGGCGTGTTTCGTGCCGATGAACTCGCGCCACTCCTGCTCGAAGCGGTCCAACTCGGCGTAGGCGTCGCCAAAGTTGTCTATCACCCGCAGAACGTACTCCTTTTCCAAGTCGGTCACCCGCTCCCAGCGGTCGTCGATGGCAGCCGTCACTGTCTTTGGGCCGCCGTCCAACGCCAGTGTTGGCGTGGCGCTCAAAGTCTTTGCCATGTGTAGCCTCCCTCAGTGTGCTTGGTTGCTTTGACAATAACTATTGCCCATGTGCGCCCGTGTGTCAAGCACACAGGTTGCCGGTCTTTCAATATGCTACCGCGTGCGGAACGGTGCACGGCAAGGCGGACTGAAGGAGAGGCTCTTTACTATATGAAAAGGGGAGGAGGTGCGCACAATTGGCGCGCACCTCCTCCCCTTGCTCGCTACTTGATGGTCAATGCGTTAGTGTCCGTTGCTTACCGCTCTCTTGCGGCTCCATTGCCAGAGCAGCAGCACACCAAAGCCGATGATGGCCAGCGGCCAGGTGAGATCTGATACGAACGACGGCAGCAAGTGATCTATCAGAATGAGAGTGCCGAAGCCGATCAACCCGCCACCAATCCAGGTACGCCACGCCGGTCGCGGCACCACGCGATTTCTATGCACCAGCATCGCCCCGCCAATCCCCATCATGAGGACAACGGGGATAATGCCATCGGAAAACCAGAAGAGGCTCAAACTATCCAATAAAGTTAGGATGCTAATGAGGATCAGTCCCCCGCCGACCCAGAGGCGCCACATCGGTCTCGGCGCCTCGCCGCTCCGATAGAAGAGTAAGAGTGCGCCAATGACGAGGATTACCAGCGACTCGGGGGAAAACCACAGCCATTCCGCGTTATCGGCAAGGGCAATGAGGCCGAGAGTGATAAGTCCGGCTCCAAGGAGGGGGAGCCAACGGTGCTTCGCTTTGGCCGTGGGCGCTGTGGCTGCTTGGCGCTGCTCGCCCTCTAGGTCCTCCTCGCTGATGCCGAGGATTTCATTCTCCAACTCTTGCTCTTGGGCGCGTTTGGCAGCGGCAGGGTCTGTTGGGCGTGGCTCCCTATTGAACGTCTCGCGCACGCGGTCGCCGATCCGTTCCACCACCGGGTCTACGCGCTCTGCCACGTCTTTGAAGGTGTCGTCAGCAGCCGAGTTAGACCGACCGCTTTCCGGCATGACCAGCCAGAAAACGGGGTAGGCGATCAGGGTTACGCCACCGCTGATGAGGGTGGCAACGACCCAGAGCACGCGCATGAGTGTGGTATCCATGCCGAGGTACTCGGCTAGTCCGCCGCACACACCGGCCAGCATGCGCTCGTCGCGGCTGCGTGTGAGGCGGTTGGCGCGCGCAAATCCAACGTCCGTATGAGCGTAGGCGGACGCTTCCGGCATGACGATCCAGAATACGAGGTAGGCAAAGAGCGCCATGCCACTGGTGAGAAAGATTGCCAGGATCCAGAGCAAACGAACGATGGTGGGGTCCCAATCAATGTATGCTGCCAGGCCTCCACAGACACCGGCGCACGTGCGGTCGGTCCGGCTCCGCATGAGGCGCCGCACGGCGGGTTCTACCGTCTCTGCCATCACTCACTCCTCCTCGGTACGTCAAGTCTAAACATGCTCTTTAGAATTATAAAGCTTACATTAGCATTTAGTCAAGTATATTAACAACAAAGTTGGCAAAAATCCGCTTTGTTGTGCCACAATCACACATTCAGCTGCAAAGATGACGAGCTCTGCCGAAGTGAGGATGTGTTTAGCTGCTGCTGCCAGCGCATTTGTTGCGGCTCAGCGTGCACGCCCGGGCTGAGCAGATGACACCCGCCATTGAGTTCCTTGGCGGACGAGGTTTCAGCGTTTTGCGGCAGCGCTACCGACCAGGGCATGCGGCCTAGCTTCTTCAGAAAGCAGGCGAGCCTCGGCAAGGATGGAGCGCACGGATTCATGCTGATCGGCCGGCAGCGGCGCGAGAGGGTGGCGGGGTTCGCCGCCCCGGTAACCGCAGAGCGTCATCGCGGCCTTAAGTCCGGCGACACCGAACCGGGTCGTTACGGCGGCATTCGGCGCCATGAGCCGGTACTGAAGTTCCCGCGCCCTGTCCATCTCGCCCCGCCGGAAGTGTGCGAATAGCTGCACGCACTCGCGCGGCGCCAAATTCGCCAGCGCAGCCACGCCGCCGGTGGCGCCCACGCAGAGGGACGTAAAGAGAAAGCTGGCCGATCCCGCCATGACCGCAAAGTCTTCGTCTTGCGTCTGCCGGATGACTTCAGTGATCTGCACGATGTTGCCAGAGCTGTCTTTCAGGCCGATGATGCGCGGATGCTGCGCCAGGGGGACGACCACGTCGGGTCCAAGGTTGATGCCGGTGTTGGCGGGCATGTTATAGATTAGAAGTGGTAGGTCAGCTTCATTCGCTACCGCGATGTAGAAGTCGCGCAGAACTGCGGGCGTTAGTGCAGATTTGTAATAGGAAGGCGGCAGCACCAAAGCGGCGTGGGCGCCGCGCTCACCCGCCGCTGCAATGAAGTCTAAGGCTTGCCGAGTCGACTCATAGCCTACGCCCACGATAACCTGCGCACCCCTATGGGCATTCGCAACGACTGTCTCGAGCACTTGCAGCTTTTCGGCTTCCGTAAGGGCGGGCAGCTCACCGTTCGAGCCCAGTGCGACGAATCCCGTTAGACCGGTGGGCGCGAGATTCCTGACGTTTTCCGCCAGGAGGTCCAGAGCCAGTTCCTGGTTCACAAAAGGCGTGGCAAGCGGTGGATAGATGCCGGTCAACTGCATGAAGGGATCTCCTGTGGATGCGGGCTGCTTACGGCCTAGTATAGTCTGCGCTAGATTGTGCGACAAAGTGAACTCACGTGCCGCACGGATCTTTGCAAGGCATGTCGTAGGGAATTGGACGGGATGGTGGGGAGAAGGCATGTCGTTCGCCTTTAGCGGCTCCTTGAGGCACTTCTGGATTTCGGCGAAAGCCGAAATGACGGGCAACAGAAGGCTCCTTGAATGTAGGAAACAACCCTTGGGCTCGAGAGACAAGAATCCGGCTACTCTCAATTGCTTGCGGCGATTTTGTGTTTAATCCGGTGCCACGTACAATAGGCTGAGAAACGGTCGGCGCAGGCGGCGCTGGCTTATCCGTGCGAGCGAAGTAAGCAAGAAATGAAGGGAGCATAGTGCCGTGGCTGTGAGAATTGGCATCATTGGCGTTGGCGGGCGGTCCGTGCGCGAGATGCACGACTTGGTTAAGATTCCCGAGGCGGAGATTGTAGGCTTAAGCGATATTGATGAACCACGGTGTGCGGCGGCCGTGGACACGATCAATGGCTCTTTACCGGAGGGGGCCAGTCCGATCCAGCCAGGACTCTTTTCCGATTACCGCGCGATGCTCGACGCCGTGGAGTTGGATGCGGTCTATATTTCATTACCCACGTTTGCCCACGGCCAGATCGATCACGACGTGATTGCGGCCGGCAAGGCGGTCTTGATCGAAAAGCCCATCGCTCTCGAGCTTTCCGTAGCAAAGGAGATTGCGGCCCACATTGAAGAGAAGGGGATAGTGAACTCCGTCGGTTACCAGATGCGGTATGCGCCATCCATCGGTCAAACGCGCGCGCTGCTGGAAGGGGTGACGATTGGCATGGTGATTGCCGTGCGCTGGGGCCAATTGCCGGGCACGCCGTGGTGGCGGGTGCAAGAGCAGTCCGGCGGCATGCTCATCGAGCAACACACACACGGCATCGACCTGGTGCGGTATTTCGTGGGAGAGCCGGATACTTTCTACGCCGCCGGCGATACGGTCTTGCTCACGGACGTGCCGAACCTGAACATCTTTGACGTGAATGCGGTGACAGTGCGCTTCAAGAACCGGGCGGTGGGCATGATTGGCAACTCGCCCGCGGCAGATGCTGGCGTACCGCCAAACATCACCAACGTGGTCCACATTCTCGCGAAAGACATGACCGTGACCGCGGGATTCGATACCACGACGGTATTGCGTACGGGCCAGGAGCCGGAGATCATCACGTCCGATAAGGATTCCAATCTCCTGCTCAACCAGACATTCGTGAACGCCGTCGCCAATAACACGCAAGACGGCATCCTGTCGCCTTACTCCGACTCGCTGCGGTCGTTCGCCTTCACGTATGCCGCCCAGAAGTCGGCGGAGCTGCGGCGCGAGGTGCGTCTCACCGACGACCTGGAAGTGGTTTAGCAATGAGAATCGGCACACGAACGGGTTCAATCGGCGTAGACGGCGGGGATGCCCTGCCGTTGGCGGCGGAATTGGGCTTTGCGGGCGTAGAGTTCTCCATCAGCGCCCGCGACCCGGCGGGAAACGTGCTAGGGGACAAGACTGGCTGGGACTTGCTGCAGCGGCAAGTGGCGGAGACGGGCGTGGCGGTGTGCTCGCTGTGTGTCGGCAACCTGGGGGTGATGCTGACGGGCGACGCCGCAGCACGGGCGCAGGGCATCCGCGTGGCGACAGAGACGATTGCGGCTGCAGCCTACTTGGATGCACGTCTCATCCTCTGCGCCATGGACGCACCGCCGGAGCAGCCCTACGACGAGTCATTTGCCCGTTGGGTGGATGGATTCGGCGAGATTATGCCCGTGGCGGAGCGCGCAGGCGTGACCATGGCGCCGGAAAGCGTGGGGCACACGCATCCCCAGTCGGTGGAGCGCTTCCGCCGCTTGGTCGCCGCCATTGATTCACCGCAGATCGGCGTATATTTCGACGTGGGCAACGCGCACACGCAGGGGTTCGATCCCGCAGCCGACCTGCTGGCGCTTGGCGGTCTGGTCAGCCAGATCCACACCAAAGAGCCGGACCGCATCCCGCTCATGGGCACCGGCCCGCTGGACTGGGACGCGATCTTCGCGGCAATTGACGCCATCGGCTACGACGGCTGGCTGGTGCTGGAAACCGCCACCGGCGACGATGCGCGGGCTGCGGCGGTGTATAATCGTGAGTTCCTGGAGAAGCGTCTCGGCTTGGCGTGATGGTATCGCTTGGACTGGATTACCTTTGAGATTGTGTCTAGCCCGTTCGTGCTGAGCCTGTCGAAGCATGGACGGGCTAGACGTTTCTTGGCTACTCTACTCCCAAGCGCCCTTCGACAGGCTCAGGGCGAACGGATACCGTCCGCTAAGAGATCCAATCTCCGTTCGTCCGGCTTGAAGGTCTCAGCCAGCAGCGGGCTGGGACCCCATTCTGAGGCCAGGCACTCCATGTAGATTACGTCCCACGTCTTGCCGCCCATCAGGTAGCACTCACGCCGCCGGCCGAACTTCTTGAAACCGGCTTTCGCGTAGGTGCGGATGCCGGCTATATTGAACGAGAATACCCGCAGCATCACGTTGTGCAAACCCAGCGCGGTGAAGGCGTAGTCGAGCATCAGTCGTGTTGCTTCCGTGCCGTAACCCCGGCCGCGGGCGTCTGATTCGGCAATCGTGATCGCGAATTCGGCGGTGCGGTTGCGGAAGTCAACCCCGTAGAGGCCGGTTATCCCAATTGGGCGTTCGAGGTGACGCTCGAAGATTGTGAAAGTGATATTCGAGCCACTGGCCGTATTGGCATTCTCGTACCATCGCTCTTTCTGTGCCGGGGTCAGCGGCTGTGGAATGTCGCCGAGCGAGCGCAGCATCTGCAGGTTGTTGTACCAGCCCGCATAGGCGGGAATCAGGTCCTTGCGCATGGGGCCGAGCGCTACTTGCTCACCCACGATGTTGACCGGAGGCTGTAGTTCCGGTAGCTCAGTCTGTGACTCTAATTCCATCGGTGAAGAACCCGAATTGCCCTTCGACAGGCTCAGGGCGAACGGAAAGGGACCGGAGCATAGGTACTCCATTTCCCGTTCGTGCTGAGGGCTTCACGCAGCCCCTGTCGAAGCATGAACGACTACGAGCGGCTGAGCCGACGTTTCCTCTCAAAGGCGCACCCTTCGACAGGCTCAGGGCGAACGGAAGCCGTCACGAATGCATACGAAGACTACTGCGGTTCGTCCGGTTTGAAGACCTCAGCCAGCACCGGGCTCGGGCCCCACTCTGAGGCCAGGCATTCCATGTGGATCAGGTCCCAATACTTGCCGCCCATGAAGTGGCATTCGCGGCGGCGGCCGAACTCTTTGAATCCGGCTTTCGTGTACGCGCGGATGCCGGCAAGGTTGTATTCGTGGACGTGGAGCATCACACTGTGCAGGCCCTGCACCGTGAAGGCGAAGTCGAGCATGAGTTGGGTCGCTTCCGTGCCGTAGCCCTGGCCGCGGGCATCCGGCTCGCCGATGGCAATGCCGAAGGCGGCCGTGCGGTTGCGGTGATCGATGTCACGGAGATCGATGTTGCCTATTGGCCGTTTTGTGGCCTTTACATAGATCGTAAATGCGATGTCGGTCTCTCCGCGCGAGACCGCCCGTTCGTACCACTTCTCCTCCTGTTCCAACGTCAGCGGCACAGGCATCGCCCCCAGCGTGCGCAGGGTGCCAAAATCGTTGAACCAGCGCAGATAGGTAGGGACCAGGTCTTTGCGCAGCGGGCCGAGCGCGACCTTCTCGCCGACGATGTTGAAGATTGGCGATGTGGATTCGGGTGTCTGGTCTTGTTGTTTCTCAGCCATTCTCACTCCTTGGGCAACTGGCATTCTTGTGCCGCGCTTTGTCTTTCGACTCTTCGGCGAGCTCAGAACATTCTGGCTCTGAGCCTGCCCCATAATCGATACAGCGTATCGACACGGTTTGGGGCAAACGGAGTTTGGTGCTAGGAAGATTGCCGCGAATCATCCGGCTTGAACACCTGCGCCAGCACCGGGCTGGGACCCCACTCTGAAGATAAGCATTCCATATAGATGATGTCCCAGAGCTTACCCCCCATGAAATTGCTTGCGTGGCGGCGCCCGAACTCTCGAAAGCCGGCCTTAGTATAGACGCGAATGCCGGCCAGATTGTACTCGAACACCGTCAGCATCACGTTGTGCAAGCCCAATGCCGTAAACGCATAGTCGACCACAAGTTGCGTCGTCTCCGTACCATAGCCTTTGCCACGCGCGTCCGGTTCAGCAATGATGAGGCCCAACTCGGCCGAGCGATTGCGATAGTCAACATCGAAGAGGCCGGCATTGCCAATTGGTCTCGACGTCTTCCGTTCGTAGATTGTGAATGAGATTTCGGTCGCACTGTTGGCAACCAAGCGCTCATGTTGCCGCTCGTCCTGCTCCAAGGTCAGCGGCACGGGCGTCGTACCGAGCGTGCGCAGGGTATGGAAGTTGTTGTACCACCGCGTGTAGGTAGGGACCAGGTCCTTGCGCAGAGGGCCGAGCACGACTAGATCGCCAACAATGTTGAGGACCAGTGACGCCTTTGGCGGTGGTTGTTCGAAAGGCTCTAGTTCCACTATTTGCATTCTCTAAAGGGTCTGTCTGAGGGTAATCTGCCTGTAGATCGGGAAAAACAGGCCGTTCGTATTGAGTTTGTTTGTCCTGAGCACTTCGACAGGCTCAGTCCAGGCTTGTCGAAGGGTCGAAGTATGAACGGCCGCTCTCCAAGTGTTGTGAGAAACCTGCCCAATGCCTACACTCGTCATCGGAATTGAGATCGAGCTGGTAGAGAACCGGAAGTTCCCTCCCAAGAGTGGCTGAGGGTACGTGCTAGAATAACATAAGAGTTTCCCTTCTGGTGCACCGGTCTGCTAACTTCCTTGAAAGAGTTGAACGAACCGACCCGGCGTGCGCTCGAGTTTGTGTTTGCCATTCCAAGGTATGCAATTGGCAATGATTGAACCCTGTTGGTCTATCCAACCAAGTAAATGACGCCTCGAGACTCTCATGGCCGCAATCTCCGTACAGAACCTCTCCAAGTACTACGAAGTCCACCAGAAAGAACCGGGACTGGTCGGCTCGCTGAAGTCGTTTGTGCTGCGCAAGACGTACGACGTGAAGGCGGTGGACGACATCTCGTTTTCCATTGAGCACGGTGAGTTGGTGGGTTTCTTGGGTCCAAATGGCGCGGGAAAAACGACCACGCTGAAAGTGCTTTCGGGGCTGCTCTATCCCACGGGCGGCGACGTTTCGGTCCTGAGCTACACGCCGTGGCAGCGTCAAGCCGACTTCCAACGGCGCTTTGCCCTGGTGATGGGCCAGAAGAACCAGGTCTGGTGGGACTTGCCGCCCATGGAGACCTTCCTCATCAATAAGGAGATCTACGAGGTACCGGACGCGCAGTTTCAGGCGACTCTTGACGAGCTCGTGCAGATCCTCGAACTGGAGAATGTCATCAACGTGCAGGCGCGCAAGCTCTCGTTGGGCGAGCGCATGAAATGCGAATTGCTGGCTGCTCTCTTACACCGGCCGCAGGTGCTCTTCCTGGACGAGCCGACCATCGGACTCGACGTGGTCATGCAGCAGAACATCCGCAACTTCGTGCGCGAGTACAATGCGCGCTACGGCGCGACCGTTATCCTCACGAGCCATTACATGCGCGACGTCGAGGCCCTCTGCGACCGGGTGCTCATCATCGACCAAGGCCATCTCGTCTTTGACGGCGACTTGGAAACGGTGGTGCGCCGCTATGCGGACTACAAATTCATGACCGTCACGTTCGAGACGCCGGTCGCGGAATCTGAGTTGGCCACGCATGGCACAGTGGTTTCCTACCGCCCGCGCACCACTACGCTGCGTATCGCCCGCGACGCTGTGCCGCAGGTCTCCGCGCAACTGCTGGGGGACTACCCGGTGCTCGACCTCAACATCGTCGAGCCCGAGGTCGACGAGGTAGTGCGGCAGTTCTTCTCCGGTGGACGGCCCGCGCATGCTGAAGTCGCTTCGTAAGTTACGCGCGGTCTTCCTGGCTTCTTGGCAAGAGTCCTTGATATATCGCGCCGAGAGTCTCGTCTGGTTCATCGGCGAGGCGATCATCCCGCTTATCATGATCGCCCTTTGGCTGGCGGCGTACCGCACCGTAGACCGTATCGGTGAATACACCGTGCAGGACATGGTGAACTACTATGTCATGTTCTTGGTGTTGAGCAACCTGCTGACACCGCATCTGGAGTGGAATACGGGCGATTGGATCCGCAGCGGCGCCATTTCCGCGCACCTTGTGCGCCCTTTCCCCTATCAACTGTGGCAGCTTGCGGTTGAGATCGCTTTCAAGGGCGTGCGGGTGGTTTTCTTGGTGCCCATGTTGCTGCTCTTCTTGTTGTTCTTTGGACAGGAAATGCTCGGCGGCTTTGCGCTCAGGTGGGAAATTGCACCTATTCTGCTGGCCAGCATGGTCTTGTCTTTCTTGCTGAACTACTGCCTCAAGCTGTCCCTGGGTCTCTTGGCGTTCTGGGTGGGCCAGACGGAGGGCATCATAGAATCATACGCGGTAGTTACCATGTTCCTGGCTGGGAGCATCGTTCCCTTGGACCTCATGCCGGCAGCGGTGGAACGTGTGACGCACTTTCTACCGTTTCGCTATCTTTACTTCTTCCAGGTCCAGTTGCTGCAGGGCCGGCTGGACTTTGCGACTGCTCTTGCGGGGCTGGCCATTCAGGCCGGATGGCTGCTGGTGTGCTATCTGCTTGCGCAGTGGGTGTTTGCCGCCGGGGTGCGCCGTTACGGCGCGTATGGAGGGTAGACGATGCAACGCTACGCCCGGCTCTACCTGGCTTTCGCCAAGAACTCTTTCCTCAATGCACTGGAATACCGGCTGAGTTTCACAGTTTGGAGCATCGCGACCATTTGCTATACCGCGGTCTACGTGGCCTCAATCCAGATCATCTTCGACCACGTGCAGACGATTGGCGGCTGGCGCGTGGAGCAGATGCTCGTGCTGGCGGCCACGGTGATGATCGTGGACGGCATCGTGGAGTCGATCTTTGGCGAGAACATGAACGCGCTCTCCGGGCTCATCAATCGCGGCGAATTGGACTTCGTACTCAGCAAGCCGGTGAACACGCGGTTCTACGTTTCAACCCGCAAGTTCGATTGGGACCCGCTGGTGCAGGTGGCGCTGGGCGGCGGCGTACTGTGGTACGCGATCAGCCTGCTGGCGCAGCCGGTGACGTGGTTTGGCGCGCTGCTCTATTTGGGGATGGTCGCGTGCGCGTGTCTGATTGCCTACTCGCTGTGGTTCATCGTCATTTCAGTGACGTTCTTCGTGGGACGGCTCAACAACGTGGGGCACCTTTACTACAACCTCATCGAGGCCTCCCGGGTGCCCACCGACGTCTTTCGGGGCGCGCTCCGCCTCGGCCTGACGTTCCTGCTGCCGGTGGCCTTCATCGCCACGGTCCCCAGCCAAGCCCTGCTGGGCCTCCTCAGCCCCACTTTCGCCCTGGCCGCCATCGCCATGACCGCCGGCCTCCTGTTCCTCTCCCACCTCATCTGGCAACTGGCGCTGACGAAGTATTCGAGTGCCAGCAGCTAGATTAGTGGGGACGATGGTCAAAGTGGATGGGATGCCGGAATTAGCAGCTATGGACTTAGTAGCACCGCGGGATACGTTTGCTGGCATTCCTGTATGGGTTGACTAATTCGTTGACAAAGTCTCCTGTACCTTTGAGAGCATTTACAGCTAATGTCATTCCGAGCGCAGCGAGGAATCTAAGATGTTCCCGATTCTAGATTCTTCGTCGCTCCGCTCCTCAGAATGACAAATCAGGGAGCCGCCATGTGCGTAGGCGCGTACGTTGCCAAACCGTCCTCTACACTCTAAGTCCGATCCTACTGAATCCGTAGGATGCCATAAGCGGCATGCTTGGCGGTAAGGGGATCGGGGAATCAGCTAGCTATCCCGCCATGGTTGTCCCATTGGCGGGATAGTGTACGCGAACTAAGGCGTTGTCAGCGCAAAACGAACCTGGAATTCAATGCGCCTCCGCTGGGCGACCTCTCACGCTGATGAAGCCGGCTACCAACAGCGTCCCGACGATTCCAATGACGGCAATCACCAGGATGATGGTGCGCCCGTTGGGTGCTGCCTGCCCGGAGCGGTCCGACGCAGTCGCCAAGTCCTGCCTGACTTCTGCGACCAGGCCGTCCACTTCCCTTTGTACGCGGGCCAGCATTTGCCCGTTGGCTCCAATCAACCTGCGCTCCCGTGACACCATGGATGTGCGCAACTTCATGGCGTCCATAGCGCTGTTTTCGCCAACGCCGGCTGCCAACAAACGACTGGCAAGAGGAATTACTTCAGAATTCATCTCCGGGCCGCCATTCTCCGCAAGAAACGCGATGCTGCGCTCCATCCGCTGGGCGGCGGTATCAAAGGTCTCTTCCACCCGGGCCGTTAGGGCCGGTATCGTCAGCCGGTTGGCGAAGTCCAGCGTCTGGTAGCCTCTTGAAACCGACTCCATCAGCGTGGCCAGGTGCCAGAATCGCAGGAACTCTTCTTCAGACAGAGTAACGGTGCCTGCCGGCTCAGCGTCCCTGAATTCGCTTCTGCCGGTCATCACGTAGTAGAACTGGTTATCCAGGCTCGCACCGATGGCCGGCAGGAGCTCATAGTTCGTGGAGAGGCTGAGTTCCTGCCAGTTCCGCGCCCCGATGAGGATTGCATCCAACAACGCGGGTCGGTCATCCTCAATGCGCGACACGTTGGCAGTGAGTAATCCAACCTGTTGGCGTATGCGCTCCACCTTGTCGTCGTAGCCCCGCCCTTCCAGGCCCGACAGACGTTCTGCCAACTGGGATTCATTGTTGGCGATGGCGGTTCTCAATTCGGCGATGCCATCGGGAGTCATCCGGGCATTGGTCGGCACGGATGCGGCTGCCGATAGCGTGCTCGCGAGCTTACTTACCGCGGCGATTTCAGCCAGAATCGCGGTGTCTCCGCTGCTCTGGCTCTGAGCCTCCAGGTCGTCGATGGCCAGCCAACCGGCCGCCGTCAGCGCGATGATCATTGCCAACGTGCCGATGGAACTGACGGCCAGAGACGCAGATAGGCGCCACTGGGACTTGAGCCCGGAATAGCCGGCGGCAAGCAGTGTTCCAGCGACTCCGATGACGGCAAGCAGCAGGATGATAGTGCGTCCATTGGACGCCGCCTGCTCTGTGCCGTCGGATGCGGACGCCAAACTCTCCCTGACTTCTGCAACCAGGCCGTCCACCTCCCTTTGTACTCGGGCCAGAATTTGCCCGTTGGCTCCAATCAGTTCGCGCTCCCGCGCCGCCATCGACGCCCGCAGCCGCATGGCGTTCAGGGCGCTGTCTTCTCCGACGCCGGCAGACAGCAGCCGGTTGGCAAGGGGAATCACCTCAGGATGCAGGTCGGGGCCGCCATTCTCTACCAAGTACGCGATGCTGTGCTCCATCCGCTGGGCGGCCGTATCAAAACTCTCTTCATTGTTTGCTAAGCGCGTTGGGTCATCCTGGCTGCTGAGGTTTGCCGCCAGCAGGCTCCGATGCGCGCTGAACGTCCACTCCATCAACGTGGCCAGGTGCCAGTACCGTAGGAACTCTTCTTCGGACAGCGTATTGGCGGCGGGCTCAGTGTCCCTGAATTCGCTTCTGCCCTTCATCACGTAATAGAACTGGTTGTCCAGACTGGAACTGATCGCCGGGAGCAGCTTCTGGTTGGTAGAAAAGAGCAGTTGCTGCCAACTGCGTTCTCCGGCAAGGATGGCCTCCAACAGAGCGGGCCGCTCGTCTTCAATGCGCGCTACGTTGGCAGTCAGGAGGTCGACTTGCTGACGTATGCGCTCCACCCTGGCGTCATAGCCCCGCCCTTCCAGATTCGTAAGTCCCTCAGCCAACTGGGTTTCATTGTTGGCGATGCCGGTGCTCATCGCGGCGATGCTTTCGGGAGTCATCCGGGAGTTGGTTGGCACGGATGCCGCTGCTGCCAGGGTGCCGGAGAGTTTACTTACCGCGGCGATGTCAGCCAGAATCTCGGTGTCTCCGCTGCTCTGGCTCTGCGCTTCCAGGTCGTTGATAACCAGCCATCCGGCCGCCGCCAATGCGATGAATATTGCCAGCGCGCCCAAAGCGCCAAAGAGCAGGGGCGCTGTGATGCGGGGTTGTGCCATTACCGCGCATCTCCCAGATTGCTGACGAGGCGGTAATTGCCGTCATCGCCGATAACGGTCACAAACACCGCGTCCGATCCCTGGTTGTCGCCAGGGCCGTACTGGAGGGTCAATCCATTGAGGTCAATTGTCTCGGAGCTGCGCAGGACGTTGAGGAAGCAGTCGCGGCTGAGGTCTTGGCCGCACTTTTCGAGTCCCACAATTGCCAAGCGCCCTGCCAGATAGCCTTCTAGAGAGACGAAGCCCGGCACCGCATCGGGATCGAACGCGGCCAGGGCGGCGCGATAGGCGGCGACCGCGGGAACGCTGGTGTCATCCGGCAGCGGCACTACCTGGGTGACGTATACGCCGGCGCCATCCGGCCCCAACTCCTGCGCCAAGGCGTTGCTGCCCACGAAGGACACCGCCATGAATACGGGGTCAATGTCCGCGCGAGCCACCGTAATCGCCTTGGCAACCGGAGCATACGCCCCAATCATGATGACCGCTTCGGGATCGGCTGCCACGATGTTGAATACGGCGGCCTTCACTGCATCGCTGTTGCGTTGGTAGTACCAGGACGCTACCGGCTCCAAGCCGCGCTTCGCCAGCGCGTCAACCACGCCATCCAGACCGGACTGGCCGTAGGAGTCGTTCTGATACAGTACGGCGACGCGGGTTATCCCCAAGTCTTCAGTCAGGCGGGCTACCATCTCTTCCGCCTCCTGCTGGTAGGAGGCCCGCAAGTTCACCACGTTCTCCAACTCAGCTTCCCGGAGGAAACCGGCGCCGGTAAAGGGTGCAATAAAGGGTACGCCTTCCGCGTTGGCCAAGGGTGACGCCGAGCGGGATGTGGGTGTTCCCACCTCGCCTATGAGCGCGAAAACGCGTTGTATGTTGATCAGCTTGAACGTGTTTTCGTAAGCCAGGTGTGGCTCATATTGGTCGTCCAGGGTCGTCAGTTCAAGCATGCGGCCATGGACGCCGCCCTTTTGGTTCTGTTCGTGAAACGCCGCCAGGATCCCTAGCTGCATCCCCTGGCCCAACGCCTGCGCCGGGCCGCTGAACGCCGCCGACTGCCCGAACAGGACCTGGGAGTCGGTTACCCCTGGGACTTCCTCGTCCATCACGATCGCTTCTCTGGCATCGGTATCCTCGGCGGGTACCGGATCCGGTTCCGCAGCGTCCCCGCAGGCCGTACCCAGCGCCACTGCTAAGAGGGCAAGCAGCGTAACCGTTAGCAATTTACGGAAAAAAGAGACCCTGAAACGTGTCATTCTTAGACTCCCCTCCCCATTGAGAAGAATTTCGTCTGAATAGCCTAATTGACTTCCAGATTGTGGGCTACACTATAAGTCTTCAGAATTCGTGAGTCTAGTCGACAAAATGCATACTCGCAATTCAGCCGTTCTCCGGCACGCGGCTATCACGTGGAGCTGGCCCTGCGTCTACAATTCGTCTAACAGGCCCAAGCACGTCTTGACAATCTTATCGGCGCTATTTGGTGCGACAGTGGCCGGCAGGCGATAGACGGCATGGGCGCGGTGGACTTCGTAGCCGCCGTAGGGGAAGGCGGCGGCAGTGGGAATGTAGCCCAGGCAGCCGTTGGTGTAGCCAAGGAAGATGGTGTGGAGAAAGGGCGAGCGTTTCTTGACAGTAAGGCCAATCTCCACGAAGGCTTCGCCGGCGACGCCCGCGAGCGCGATGTCGCCGATGCGCAGGGCTTGCAATGAGCATTCCACCTTGCCGTCTACAAGCGGGGGCACCAAATAGGGGAACGTCCGGTGGGAATGTCCCGCTGCCGTGTCGGATGGCTGGTCCGTCCAGAGATCGAGCAGGAGTGTTTTGGATGCGGCGGCGACCAGGGGCTTTGGGGACGCGGAAATGGCTCCGCTGAAGGAGCCGGAAGAGTGTTTGGCTTCTGGCACTTCCTGGCGAAGAGCCCTCAAATCCGGTTGGTCAGTCGTGTGGGGCGTGTCGTGATGCCGCGGGCCTTCGCTGCCGAGCGCTTCATACACGCGCAGAGCTTCCATGCCGAGCTTCTTGCCGGTAAGCTCAAGTCTTTCCTCCATTTCCATATCGGGGCCGATGGGCACCAGGTTGCCGGCTGCACCCTGGGCAAAGAGCAGCGGCGCACCGACTTGGGATTCAACGGCCTTGCGCAAGGAGCAGACAAAGTCGGCGGATATGGCGTGGCTTGGTGGGCGCAGCGCCACGGGATGGCAGGCGTAGCTGGTGAGGACGGCCAGTGGAGTGCCGTCGAGGCAGCCAAACCGCACCACGTGCAGATCGGGGTCCACCGTGCCCTCCGGTGACTCCGGCGTCACCGCATCGCAGTAGCCGTTGCGCTGGCGCCGGTTGATGCTCGCCTGCACAGAGCCCTTACCTGCCACGATCTGGCAAGGCACGAGATTTGCCGCTGCCTGGACGACCGACTCGGCGATCCCATCAAGCAGTTTCAGCACGATGCGCCGCAAATCTGCGGGGGGTTCCTCATTTAGTGTAGTCAGCGGCCCCGAGTGGGCGTGGGAGGTGTTGAGCAGCACGTGCTCCGGCGGAATGCCGGTGCGCTCTTCAATTAGCCGCTGCACGTGGCGCACCTGCTGAATGGGCAGCGCGCAGAGATCGCAGGTGACAAGGGCAACCGTTGAAGCGCCGTCCGAGAGCACCAAAGACGTGGCGTAAATGTCGTCGCGAATGGCGTCCGCGCCGCGCTCGCGCCCGCCGTAACCAATGAGCGGCGTGCCGAGCGGGGGCGTGAGGGTGGTGCGTCCGACACCGGCGCGGAGCATGGCAAAGTTCCCTTTGCGATTCCGGCCAATTTATCCGGGCTTCGTTGGGTTAAGTACCAAGTTGCAGTGTGATGCGCAAGAGCGCTTCGACGGGCTCAGCGCGAACGGGGGGTTGGCATGTGCCAGAGGCGCTTCGACAGGCTCAGCGCGAACGGGATAACTGCTTGGGCTTATTCGGCGCATCCACCTTCTTCCGGTCTCAAAAAGGGCGAGACTCAGTTTTGGTAAAAGCGCTAACCTGCAGTTGGCAATTGATTGTCCTTTCCGTTCGCCTTAGATCTCTCGAAGGGCAGGTCTGCAAGTGCAGCACTCCTTTCGCCCTGAGCTAGTCGAAGGGCGGGACTGCGAATTCAGCGCTCCTTTTGCCCTGAGCAATTCGACAAGCTCAGTACAGGCCTGTCGAAGGGCGGGACCGCAGATGCAGCGATCCGTTTGCCCTGGATTTGTCAATAGGCAGGACTGTAAATGCAGTTTTCCGTTCGCCCTGAGCCTGTCGAAGGGCAAGATTGCAGCGGATTCATCCCAATCGAGGTCAAGTAGCGGTCAGTTGCTTCGCGAGCACCTCCTGATTGGCGTGGATTTTGCTGACAGAGTCCACGATATCCTGCATGTCCTTTTGCGTGCCGAGCAACATGGGTTGATTGAAGCGCAGGGCCTCTTCGGCGCAGAGGCGCTCCACGTTGGGCAGGTGCAGGTTGGCGTAGTCCATGTTCGCCATCGCGGGATGGTCGCAGGCCACGGGACACTGGTACCGCATGCGGGCGTGCGCCTCTTGAAAGAGCGGCGACTTGTAAACCGGAGCACCGTAACCCAGAGCGCAGGGTATGCCTTCCGCGTGCAGGGCTTGGGCAAACGCGTCCCGCGACACGGGAGCGTGGGTGCTGAACTCCGCGCTGATGAAGCGCACGCCTAAGCCGTGTAAGCCGTCGGCGGTTACAAACGAATCGACTCGCGTAGGTGCCATGCCGGGTATCGCAGCGAGGGCCTCGCGCAGGAAGGCTGCGTTCGCTTGCCGGCGGGCCTGCAGTGCCGGCAAGCGCTCAAGCTGCGAGAGAGTGAGCGCGGCCGTCATGGCTGGGAGCCGGTAGTTCCATCCCAGTGTCTCGTAGTTGATGTGCATCAGCATGAACGCCCGTTCGGCGATCTCCGGGTCGTTGGTGACCACCGCGCCGCCTTCGCCGCCGGGCAGGTTCTTGCTGGCCTGGAACGAGTACGCGCCGGCATCCCCAATTGTGCCGAGCCGCCGCCCGTTCCACATGCCGCCGATGCCTTGGGCCGTGTCTTCAATTACGCGCAGGCTGTGGCGCTCCGCAACACCTAGGATTGCTGCCATGTCGCAGGGCAGACCGGAGACATGGACGGGCAGCAGCGCCCGCGTCCGCTCGGTGACCAGTGACTCCATCGAGTCGGGATCGACGTTTTCCGTTTCCGGGATGATGTCGGCAAAAACCGGCACGCCGCCCACTTGCAGGACCGCCGTGGCGGTAGCGATATAGGTATAGGCGGGCACGATGACCTCGTCACCGGGCCGGACGCCCGCAGCCTTCAGTGCGACCTCCAATCCGGCCGTGCCACTGGCCAGGGCCACCACGTGAGCCGCGCCGGTGGACTCTCGCAGGGCTGCCTCCAGCGCCTCCACGCGGTCGCTGCGCCAGCGGTTCCACTTACCGCTGCGCAGTACTTCGGCCACAGCGGCGATGTCTTCCTCGGTGGCCACCGGCCAGGCCGGCCATGGTCGCGCTCTTACATCTCGCACCGGCGCGCCGCCGGCAACGGCTAATTTGCTCACAGATACGGACATGCGCCAACGCCTTTCAAGATCAGAGGGACACGGTAGCCCGTGCCCCTCTGATTGACTTGCTCACAGACAACCGCCAGCAACCAGTCACCTAGCTTCTTGCCATTCACAAGAACCTGCAAGGCGGTAGTCGCGAAACACCACTCAACAGGCAGAATTCCTAATCGGGAATCTCAGCCTGAATCTGCTGCCGCAGGGCGTTCATTGTTTCCACCACGTCGCCTTGGCCGCGATACAGGGCATCTAACGCAGGCGTAATGATCTGGTCGAAGATGGGATTGCGCCAGTTGGGCAGTACGCGCAATCCGTCATATCGGCTCGCGTTTGCCAGCGAGTTGGCGTAGGCTTCCACGCGGATCTTCTCAGCAACGTCACCGCCGTAGAGTTCACGGGCCCAGACTTCGAAGTGATCGAGCCGCGCCGGCGCATTGCCGCGGCCGATAGCCCAATTGGGATGCGTGGCATGCCACTTGATGAGTTCCCAACCCTCGTCCTGCACCTTGCTCGCGCCAATCAGGCCGTTGGAGTCGAGCGCTTGCGCGGAGGCAGTGTGCATGAATGTCGGCAGCGGCGCGTAAGCGAACGGCTTGCCTTCCTGCACGCCTTGGGCAATCGCAAACGTGCCGCCGCCGGACGTTTGCAGAAACGCGAGCTTGCCATTGAGGAAGTTGTTGCGCGTGTTGCCGGTGCCAAAGGTGTCATTGAGTTCGCCCGGCAAGGGCATGACGCGGTGCTTTGAGGAGAGGTCGGTGAGGTAGCGGATCGCCTCGATCATCTCCGGCGAATCGCAGACGACGGTCTTGAAGTCTTCCGCCACCCAGCGGGCGCCCCAGAAGGGTCCCCAGTTCGCGGCAATCACGCCGCGGCCGATATTGCCGATACCGAAGTGGAGCGGGTTCTCACCCTCGCGCTGCGTGGTCTTCACTAGCGCTTCGAGAAAGGTCTCCGCGTTCCAACTTGGGTCACCCCACTCCACCGGCGGATCGGAAACACCCGCGTTTGCCAGGATCTCCTTGTTGTACGGCATCACCGGCCAGTTGCCGCCCGATTGGTTCGGCAGACCGAGGACGTTCTCCTCGTACATGACGCCGTCGCGGAAGAGTTGCTGCGGGTAGATGCTGAGATCGAAATTGTCGCGCTTGATCAGCGGCCCGACATCGATGGTGTGGCCCTGGGTGAAAACTTCCGTCTGCGAAAGCCAGAGCACGTCCGGCGGCTCACCGGCAGCCACCAGGGTGTTGAATTTATCGTAGTATGGCCCCTCTCTGAGGATCGTCTCGAGGTCGATGTTTGGATAGTCATTCTCGAACGGCTCTTCGATGAGGGTGGGATAGAGCTCGAGATGTCGCGCATTGAGCGCGACATAGTGCTTGACGACTTCGCGCTCCTGCGGCGCGGGCTTCTCTTCAGTCTTGGCGGGCGCTTCTGCTTCGGCCTCCTGCTCCGGCTGTGCCGCGGGAGCCGTGGTCACGGTGCCGCAGGCGGCAAGTCCCAGCACGCCGGCCGTTAACACTGAAGACTGCAAGAGCGTGCGCCGGCTAAGGTGACGCACGTGTGGAGACAGAGCTTCCATGAGAATCCTCCTTGCTGCGCAGTGCGCGCAAATCTGACCCCAAGCTTACACGTCCGGCACTTTACTAGGCACAAATCAACTTGCCTGAGAAGGAGTATTGAAGTCGCACCACGGAGCGGGGGACAAGCCCCCGCACTACGGTCTGAGTTAGCGTCGGCGAGATCGTGTTGCGTTTGTCAAGGTGCCTAGCATACCGGTGGGTGCAGTTTATCAATCCGTCAGGAAAAGTTCAACTACCGGCGTATGTACATCCGGCTTTTGGATGGGCAATTCCAGTGTGAGCAGGTCTTCGCCGCCGCTGGGGTAGCGGTGGTGTTGCGTGAAGTCGAAGGTCTTGACTTCGGAGCCGTCGTTGAGCAGTTGGGCGTAGCGCACGCCGTTGCGCAATCCCGGCAGGTGCAGGTACTTGAGCGGCCAGGCAAAGACGTGCAGGTAGAGCCGGTTCGTTTTGGGATTGTAGGTATAGCGGCAGTCGCGCGGGGGCGTGAACGGCGCTTGCGTGCAGCCGTAGATGGCGCGCCCGTGTTGCCGCATCCACCCACCTATCTCCGCCAGGGTCGCTTGCGCGCGGGGATCGAACTCGCCGCGGCCGGTCGGCCCCACGTTCATGAGCATGTTGCCGCCTTTGGAGACGCAGTCGATGAGCATCTCCACGAGCAGTTGCGGCGATTTCCAGTCCAGATTGTCGCGGTGATAGCCCCAGGAGCCGTTGAGGGTCTGGCAAGACTCCCAATTCACGGGCTTGCCGTCGATGTGCAGCCAGCTCGGCGGAATGAACTGTTCGGGCGTGTGGAAGTCCTGCTCGATTTCGCTGCGGTTGTTGATGATGATGTCCGGGTTGATCTCCCGCACCATCTCGATGAGTTTCTCGCTCTGCCAGTCGCCCTTGCCCTTGCCTTTGCTCCAGCCGTAGTCTTGCTGTGAGTAGGAGAAGTCGAGCCAGAGGAGGTCGATTGTGCCGAACATGGTCAGGATTTCGCGCACCTGGCGGTGGAGATACTCAGCGTACTTGCGCACGTCGCGGTCCTTGGTGGCCTCGCGGAAGGCGAGGTCGTTCGCCTGGGGGTGCACGCCGTCCACGGGAAACTCAGGATGATGCCAGTCGATGAGCGAATGGTAGAAGCCAACCTTGAGACCCTCTGCGCGGAATGCATCTACAAACGGCTTTAGGAGATCGCGCTTGGCGGGTGTGTTGGTCGCCTTATAGTCGGTGAGCTGGCTATCCCAGAGGCAGAAGCCGTCGTGGTGCTTGCTGGTGAGAACCACGTAGCGCATGCCCGCCTCCCGGGCGATGCGTGCCCATTCCGCCGGATCATAGAGATCGGGGTCGAAGTTGTCAAAATAGGGCTGGTAGTCGGCGTCGCTGATCTGCTCGTATTTCTTCACCCACTCGTGGCGAGCAGCATTGGCGTATATGCCCCAGTGGATGAAGAGGCCGAAACGGTCGTGGGTCCACCAGGCGGTATTACCGGGGGTGGGATCCGGTTGCGGAAGAATGGAATTGCTCATCGGGGAGACTCCTTAGGCGCTGCGCTGGCATTTGCCAAAAGCCTAACATAGGTCCGGCAATGCGGTTGCGTCTTGTCCAAGCCGGGCCTCTGGTGCGGTGGCCCGCTTCGGGTTACGATAGAGACAGGCAGCCTTTAAGTGCAATGGCGCCATGTGCTGCGGGAGTCTTGGGGGCGACGCACTGGTATACCAAGTGTGTCTACGCTAGTGCGGCAGCGTGGCGCAGATTTAGTAAGGAGCGGGAATCATGCGACGACGGGATATGTGCTCTCTGCTGCTCTGCGGCGCGACTGCGGCGGCGCTGGCGGCCTGCGGCGACGACGGCCAGCAGGACGCGTCCCCGCCGGATCAGGGGGAATCGGATCTGCCGGTCATCGGCAAAGCGCCCGAAATCACGCTCACCGATTGGTTCAACTCGGAGCCGATCACCATGGCGAGCCTTCAGGGCAAGTCCGCGGCGTTGATCGACTTCTGGACCTATACCTGACCGGTCTGCCGCAGTGAAATCCCCAGTTTGGTGGATCTCTTTGATACGTACCACGACGACCAGTTCAAGCTGATCTCCGTGCACTTTCCGCACGCGGGATCATCCAAGGACATCAGCGGGATCAAGGAGCGCGCCGACCAGCTCGGCGTCACCTATCCGGTGGTGGTGGATAACGACCTGGTGCTGTGGAATGCCTACGGCACGCGCACGTGGCCGGCCTACTACGGCATCGACAAGCAGGGCAACATTCGCTTTGTAAAGTTTGGCGGCGGCAACTTCGAAAGTGTGGTTGAGGTGGTTGAGAAGCTCAAAGCGATGGGCTAGCGGGCGCGACTTTTATTTGATAGTTCGGTAATCAGAACAGGTCGGTGCGCAGTGTACTCACAATTCCGCGCACCGGCCTTCTGCAATTGTGCAGCGACGAGAAGACAGCTTCTCGTCTAGAGACGACAATCTCGGCCCTCGGAAAAGACGCATGGACTAGCTTGCGCTCGCCCGCGATTGACCGGGAATCGAAATGTCCGTTCGCAGCCAAAGGTTGCTGCGAACGGACACGCTTTCAAGTCACGCTTGGCACAGGCAATTGAACTGTGCAGTTTCCCTCTAGAGGACTGACTTCAGTTTGTCCACCACTTCTATCACCGCCTCAAAGCCGCCGCCGCCGAATTTAGCGAAGCGGATCTGGCCCTGGGCGTCAATGGCGTAGAAGGCAGGCATCGTGCGGTTGCCGTAGGCATTCCAGAGATCGAGGTTTTCGTCAATCACGACGGGATAGTTAATGCCGAGGCCATCCGCCTCTGCTTGCACCTTTTGCGTGTCGTTTGACGCTCCGGCGTAAGGAAAGTGCACGGAGATGAGCGCGAACTTGTCATCGACGTGGCTGTTAAAGAGGTCCACCAAACTGGGGACTTCGCCGCGGCAGACCGGTCAGGTGTAGGTCCAGAACACCACCAGTGCCGCGGACTTGCCCTGCAAGCTGGCCATCGTGATGGGGTCCGAATTTAGCCACTTGGTGAGATTGATCTCCGGCGCGTCGCCAAGCACCGGCAGGTCGAGCTGCGGCACGGCCGTCGGCTCAGCGGTTGGTTCCGGCGCAGCAGTGGGCGCGGCAGTGGGTTCCGGCGCAGCCGTCGGTGCCGGCGCGGCCTCCTTCGCGGCCTGTTCCGGTTCCGGCTTGGCCGTATCCGTCATGCCGGCGCTATCGCCGCAGGCTGCCAGCGCGGTGGCGGACACGCCACCCAGAATTATTGCCAGCGCACGTCTTCGCAGCATCGTCTTTCCTCTCTTGTTTTACCTACTACCTATCCCCAAGATATATCACTATTTCGCAATTTTGCCCTTCGACAGGCTCAGGGCGAACGGAGTGCCGTAATCGCACTGCTGCCCTTCGACTAGCTCAGCACAAGCTTGTCGAAGCGCAGTCTGTCGCGGTGTTCTCAATGGCTAGACGGCTTGTCCCCCTTTCGCATGCGAGGCCGATTCCACGAGGAAACGCTTGCTGAGAGTCTCTATCCTAAAGAGTAAATGCCCAGCGCAAAGCTAATGTACGCCAGGAAATTCGTGGCAACGGCGATGCCCATCAGGATGAGGAAGACCCCGCTCGCCCGTTCGACCACCAGCATGTGGGACTTGAGCCACTTGAGTAGTGCGGAGGCGCGATCGATAGCAGCCGCCATGGCGAGGAACGGAATGCCCATGCCGGCAGCATAGATGGCCAGCAGTATGCCGCCGCGCAGTACCGTATCCGCGCCGGAAGCCTGTAGCAGGATCGCCGAAAGAATCGGGCCCACGCAGGGCGTCCAGCCGGTGCCAAATACCAGGCCAATCAGGAATGAGGTTAACGGCCCGGTCTTTTCGGTGTCTATGCGACCGAGCGGTGTATTGCGCAGCGATACTTCACGCTGCAGAATCTGCTGAAGCCACGGGATGCGGAGGACACCAAGGAAGCTGAGCCCGAAAACCACGAGCAGCGCTCCGCCGACAAGCCGCATGGTGGGAAGGCCTTGTTGAAATGCCAGACCAACGAAGGTGATGGCTACACCCAGGGCAACGAAGATCGTGCCGAAGCCAAGAATGAACGCGATGGCATTTACGAAGACCGCGCGTCGCGCAGACTGCTCGTGGCGTACCGCATTGACTTGGCGGCCCCCCAGATAAACCAAGTACGCCGGCACCAGGGGAAGAAAGCAGGGCGAAAGAAAGGAGAGGATGCCACCGCCGAATGCGATGCCTACGTCGAGAAACATCAGCCGAATTCTATCCCCGTAATACGCTATTGGCCACACCCAACCATAGTATACCCAAAGAATGCCGGTTGATTTGTAACCGTGCCTACAAATGAGAGAACTTTCTTCCCATATGTGTGAAGCCTGCCACGAATGCCTGCTTCCTCTAGGTATTGAATTGTCAGCCTAGAGCCTATGTCAGAAGATAGAGTCCGCTCACCGAATTCTCGTTGTGCACGCGGTGGATGGCCTCGGCAAAGAGCTGCGCCACGGAGAGGATTGTCATGTTGGGAGTGTGCTTGTCTCCGGGAATGTGCACCGTATCAGTGAGAATCACCTCTTGGATGAAGTCGAGACTCAAGCGGTCCGGCGCAGTTCCCGCCAGCAGGCCGTGTACGGCCGCCAGGCGCAGCCGCGGATTTGCCCCGGCATTGATGACCGCGTGGGCCGTCTCCACGATGGTGCCGCCGGTGGTGATGATGTCATCGATAATAATGGGAGACTTGCCCCTTAGGTCGCCAATCATGCCGACGATGCGTGCCGTCGTTGCGGATTCGCGCGCTTTGTGGATCAGCGCCAGAGGCACTCCCAAGCGCTCCGCGTATTGCTCAGCCAGTTTGGCGCGGCCGACGTCCGGCGCGACAATGACGGAGTCAGTGAGGTCTTGTTGCTTGAGGTAATCGATGATCAGGGGCACGGCCGACAGCGTCTCCATCGGTATATTGAAGAAGCCCTGCATGGCCGGCGCGTGAATGTCGGTGAGTATGATGCGGTTCACGCCGACCGCTTGGAGCATGTCGGCGACGACTTTGGCGCTAATCGGCTCACGTCCGTGCGCCATGCGTTCCTGGCGGGAATATCCGAAGTAAGGGATCACTGCCGTGATGCGCTTGGCGGAAGCTCGGCGGAGCGCATCAACGATGAGTAGGAGCTGCATGAGGTTGTCGTTTGCGGGCGCGGATGTTGGTTGCACAACGTACACGTCGCAGCCGCGTACGCTTTCGTTCACCTTCACGAGCGTCTCGGTGTCCGGGGCATCTTCAATGCTCACGTCACCAAGACCCGTGTCAAGGAGCGCAGAGATTTCGGCCGCCAAGGGATGGTTGGCCAGGCCAGAGAATATCTTGAGGTCTCCGTTTACCATCGCGGCAATCCCCCCTTTTTGGCTTCCTGATTCCCTCACAGGGACGTGCTAGCGCCCCGTGTCTTGCTCGCTAAAGTCGCGGTGCCGCTCTTGCGCCAGCCTGATGAGTTCGTCCAAGAGCGCCGGGTACGCCAAACCGGAAGCTTCCCACAATTTCGGATACATACTAATTGACGTAAAGCCGGGAATGGTGTTGATTTCGCTGACGTACGCCCTTTCAGTCTCGCCGTCCAAGAGAAAGTCCACGCGCGCCATACCGCAGCACTCCAATGCCTGAAACGCCCGGATGGCCATGGATTGCAACGCGCACGTGAGCTCATCCGATATCGGAGCAGGCACGTGCAGTTCCGAATCCGCCTCGTACTTGGCGGAGTAGTCGTAGAATTCATGCGCAGCGACAATTTCACCCGGCACGGAGACGATGGGATCGTCATTGCCCAGCACTGAAAACTCAATCTCCCGCGCGTTGGGCACCGCGTTCTCAACAATAATCTTCGGGCCGTACCGTGCTGCCGTGTCCAGGGCCGGCTCCAACTCGCCGCGATTGCGAGCTTTCGAGATGCCAACGCTTGAGCCGAGGGCCGCCGGCTTTACAAAGACCGGGTAGTGGAGATCGGCCTCGATTTCGTCTAGACACACCTCCGGCTGCGCGCGCCACTGCCGGCGCCGCAGCGCGACAAATGCGGCGACCGGTAAACCCGCATGGCTGAAAAGCCGCTTCTGAATGACCTTGTCCATGCCCAGCGCTGAACTGAGCACGTCGCAGCCAACGTAGGGCACGTCCGCAAGCTGGAGCAAGCCTTGCATGCTGCCGTCTTCCCCGTTGGGCCCGTGAAGTATCGGCAAAACTACATCCAGCTCACCGGCGGCCAATTGATCATTGGAATTCCGAGACACGCTGTGCGGAGCCAAAGCGGTGGTTGGGGTCAGGGAAAGCTGTGTCGACTCCGCGTGGGCTTCCAAGTGCAATTGGTCTGCCAAAGCGCGCTGGGGATCGACGTTAAACAGCCATCGCCCTTCGCGAGTGATGCCGATAGGCACTACCTCATACTTGCTGGAGTCGAGCGCCGCCAAGACGGAACGGGCGGAAACTACCGATACATCATGTTCGGCTGAGCGGCCGCCAAACAGCAGGCCGACACGGAGCTTTTCGCTCATAATTGCAGTAGCACCGGTGTCCGTTTGCTTTGCTGAAGAGAGGTGGCACCATTATAGCAGGTTGGCGTAGACTCTCATAGGGATAGGATAGGGTTAGAGTCGAGGCTCCGGTATGGTGCGGGCGGTCAATTTCATGAAGCAGCTTTGGTAAGTGGCACCGCCGGGCTATCTCAAGAGGACATGCGGCCGTACGTTGGTGAACGCGCTGGCATGGTTGGCGCGTATACCGCAGAATCCCAAGGTGCTGCCGGCATGGCAACGCTTTGCCGCGCCGCACGGGCCGCCAGCATGTAGTCAATTACCAGGGCAGTGACTCCCGCCAAGGCGGCAGAGCCAGTCCTCTTCACTTTGCCTCGACACGCCTGAAAGACGGAGTTCACCTGCGTTGTTCACTCTGGCCGACATCTACCGCGCGCTGCGCCGCGATCCACCGCAAGACCAAGCGGTGAGGGAGGTTGCGTGTACGGGATTGAGCCACGATACGCGCATCTTGCACCCGGGTGAAGTCTTTCTCGCTTTACGCACCGAGCAGCGCGATGGGCACGCTTTCATACCGGATGCCGTGGCGAGAGGCGCTGCCGCGATCCTTTGCCAAAGACCGCTGCCGGACGTGCGCGTTCCGCAGATACGGGTGCGAAATCCGAATGATGCCGCGTGGAAGCTTGCCAGTTACCTGGTGCGACAGCGCCCTAACATGCGCATCGTTGCTATCACGGGCAGCTATGGCAAAACCACTACGAAAGAAGCCATTGCGACAGTGCTCGCGGAACGCTTTGCGGTTTGCAGGTCGCTGGGAACTGAGAACAACGAGATCGGCATTCCACGCACCGTGGCGCGCAGTAAGCCTGATGACGAGGTGCTTGTGCTTGAAATGGGGGCGCAGTGGCGTGGAGAGATTGCCGGCTATTGCCGCAAAGTCCGACCGCATATCGGTGTGGTAACGGCGGTAGGTCCCGTTCATCTTGAACTCTTTGGCTCGCTCGACCGCGTGCAGCATGCCAAGGCCGAATTGGTGCAGGCTTTGCCGGCCCGCGGCATCGCCGTACTCAATGGGGACGACCCGCGCGTCAAGCAGATGGCCGGCAAGACGCGCGCCAAGGTGCTTATGTACGGCGCGGAGGGAATGACTGATGTGTCCGCGCGGGATGCTCGCGTGCTGCCTGATGGCTGGACCCGGTTCGACGTACATGCCGGCTCAGAACGAGGGCAAGTGAAGACGCACGTGCTCGGCCAGGCCGGCGTCTATGCGGGCCTCGCCGCCACTACGGTGGGACGAGCATTTGGACTTTCATTCGATGAGATAGCAAACGGGCTGGAGAAGGTGCGCCCAACGCCGGGACGGCTGCACGTGCGCAAGGGACGCAACGGCTCGATCTTGCTCGATGATGCCTATAATGCCAATCGCGTTTCCGCGACGCTTGCCTTGCAGTCCCTGGCGCAGTTGGGCGGTGAGGGTAAGCGGTTTGCGGTATTCGGCGACATGCTTGAGCTAGGTGAATATGCCTTCGAGGAGCATCGCGGCTTAGGCGAGGCCGCGGCGCAGTATGCCGACCGTCTGGTAACCATTGGCAACGATAGCGCCGCAACCGCGGCGGGCGCCCGCGCGGCAGGCATGGAACCGGCGCGCATCACAGAGCTGGCGGCAAGCCCGGCCGACGCTGACGCGCTGGAAGCTGCCTTAGACTCTGCTGAGGCGCTCTTGAAAGAGGAGGTTAAGCAACGCGACGTCGTTTTGATCAAGGGATCGCACGGAATGGGACTCTACAAGCTCGCCGAGCGCTGGGCCGTAGCTGATCCCGCCGACTAGTAGGTCTGTCGTTTGCGGTGGTGCTGCAGACAGGCCGAGAGACTGCGACTCATAGAGCGGCAAGAGTAATTCCCCTCTCTTGTTGCGGGTGGTTTGAGTTAGTGCGCTCACCATAGCGCACGGGGATGGTGGATACTTGTGCGTCCGCGCACGCGCGGACGTGCTTCGACAGTTTAAAGGGTGGTCTATATGCTGGCGCTATTCTTAGCGGCAGTGTGGTTTACTATCACGATCGATGGTGGGCCCACTGCGGATCTTTGCACGCAACTCGATTCGGCGCGAGGGAATTTGAAGCAGGCAGGTTGGCACGGCATTGACGTCTTCTATGAAGCCAATTGCGTACCGGCGCAGACAACTCCAACCACGACAGACATCGCTGGACTGCAGCTCATGACCGCATCGGAATCCGATGGCGGCATCGACTACGGGCGCTGGATGTACGAGCAAAGCGGTTGGGATGATGCCGATGATGACGGGTGCAACACGCGTGAAGAAGTGCTTGTTACCGAAGCGAAAACACTCGAGTCTGACGACGATTCTTGCGTGCCTGGCGGCACGTGGTATTCATGGTACGACGAGGAAACGGTAACGACTGCATCGGGAATAGACATAGACCATATGGTGCCTCTCGCCGAAGTGCACGATTCCGGGGGATGGCGGTGGTCGTACGAACGGCGGTTCGCCTACGCCAATGACCTCATTCTGTCTCAGACATTGACCGCCGTGTCGTCCTCCAGCAACCGCTCCAAGGGCGGTCGCGACCCCGCGGAGTGGAAGCCGTCCGCGGAATCGGCCTGGTGCCAGTATGCGCAGGACTGGATTGCGGTGAAGGTCTTTTGGGAACTCAGCGCGGATGACGCGGAGGTGACGGCGTTGCGCACGATGTTGGAGAAGTGTGATGAAACACCCGTCATTGTCTTGCCCACCCCAACGCCGACTCCAACCCCGACACCAACACCGACGCCTTCACCCACGCCGAGTGTAACCCCTACGCCAAACCCCACCCCGACGCCGACGCCCACCCCGGCGCCGACGCCCACCCCCACTGCGACACCAACCGTGTATGCAACCTGTGCCGCGGCGGAAGCGGCCGGGGTAGAGAAAGTCCAAGGCAGCAATGGCGACGGTGTGGGTTACCCAATTGAGATTATCGCCGACCCACCACGAGACGGAGACGGGGATGGAGTCGTGTGTGAAACCTGATGGCTTTCAATGCGCCCTCCCAGAGTTGCCAGAAGAAGCCACTCTATGGCGTAGTTAATGGTGGATCTCGGGAGTGACTGCTAACGCCCGGTAAGTCTCGTCGCGGAATCACAAGGATCACTCCCATGGCCACCTATGCATCTACCTTCATCCCCGGCATGGGAGAGGTCGTCGCGGCCGCGCTGAAGCATTCGCTCGCGGACGTGGAATTAGACCTTCTACTCGACGGTCTCGCCGTGTATCGATCTACGTCCAAAGTGGACGAAGTCCGGAGACTCGGGTTCTGCAACAATAGTTTCGTCTGTCTCATGTCGTTTGACGGACTGGGCCGCAATCCCATGGCTCAAGTCAGTCAGACTGTACTGGCGGATGGGCAGCTTCTGCGCCGCGCCGCGCCGCATTTGCCCCGTAAGAAGTCGACGTTTCGCTTCATGGCCTCGCTTGAGAATCAGTTCATTCCAATCCCCCAACGCACGCGCCTCGCATTGGAACGTCTCCTTACCCAAGATCAGCGGTTCACACCTCACGCCAGCAATCCCGACATCGAATTCTGGTTGTTGGCCCGGCGCGAAGGAAACGGGTTCGCGGGCCTGCGCATCACCCGTCACAGAGCATATGAGAAAACCCTGGCACGGGGCGAATTACGGCCGGAGCTCTGCCATCTGCTCTGCCTGATTTCCGAGCCGTCTGCAGAAGATGTCGTGCTAGACCCGTTTTGCGGATCGGGGGCAATTCCCCTGGAACGCGCGCGGTCTTTTCCCTATCGCACGGTGCTTGCCGGCGATATCGACGCAAAGCAAGTTAAGGACTTGCGCTCGAAAGTTCGGCAGTCGCGCTGGGTAGGGAGCAATAAGCGGCGGAAGTTCGTGGTCGGACGCTGGGATGCGTTGGATCTGCGCACGTTCGCGCCGGAATCGGTGGATAAAGTCATCACCGATCCGCCGTGGGGGTTCTATCAGAGTCAACTTTCTGACCTTGAGAAGTTCCACCGCGGCATGCTGCGAGAATTTGACCGCGTGCTGCGCCCAAATGGTCTCCTGGTGCTGCTCTCAGGCAGGCCGCGGCAACTTGAGAGCAGTCTGCGTGAGTTCAAGGGCACGTTTACGGTCTTGAACCGCTACGACACTCTCGTATCGGGTAAGAAGGCGAGTGTTTTCAAGTTGGTGAAGGCTGCTTGAGCACATTCGCGCTAGCAGACGGACTGGCGTGCGACGAATCGTGCACAAGTGCAATTCGTAAGCAAACGAATGACTCTTTGGGCACGTCTTTACGCGGTCCCGCCATAAAGTGCGACCCTTCGTCTTAGGTCGTAGAACGCAAAGCACGGTATATTGGACTGCATGATTGCGGTCGGGCGTTTGCAACCACACCTCGGTAGCGCAGAGAACACCGCATGTACACCATTGGCACCGCCGGGCACGTAGACCACGGCAAGTCGACGCTGATTCAGGCGCTCACGGGCATCGATCCGGACCGGCTGCGCGAAGAGAAAGAGCGCGGTCTTACGATCGATCTCGGCTTCGCGTGGCTCACCTTGCCCAGTGGCAAAGAGATTTCAATCGTCGACGTGCCCGGGCACGAACGCTTCATCAAGAACATGCTGGCGGGAGTGGGTGGCATCGACGCGGCGTTGCTGGTAATTGCGGCCGACGAGGGAGTGATGCCGCAGACACGTGAGCACTTGGACATTCTCGATCTTCTGCGCGTACCGGCGGGCATCCTCGTGCTCACCCGATGCGACCTGGTTGAAGATGAGGACTGGTTGGGCCTCGTTGAAGAAGACGTGCGGGAGGCGGTGGCTGGGACCGTGTTTGCCGACTGCCCGCTCGTGCGCGTTTCGGCGGTCACTGGCGACGGTCTTGACGCTCTGCGCGCGGATCTTGACGCGTTGCTCGCGGATACGGCTGCCAAGCGTGACGTAGGCCGTCCGCGCCTTCCCATCGATCGCGCCTTTTCACTCACCGGCTTTGGCACAGTTGTGACCGGGACTCTTCTCGACGGCCAACTCCACACGGGAGATGAAGTTCAGGTAGTTCCCGGCAATGTGAGCGGTCGCATTCGCGGCTTGCAGAGTCACAAGCACAAGATCGAGGTCGCCATGCCGGGGAATCGCGTGGCCGTCAACGTAGGTGGCGTGGACGTGGAGGACGTCTATCGCGGCCAAGTGCTCAGCTTGCCGCGAATGCTCAATGCCACGCGCTTCGCCGACGTGCGCATTCGGCTTCTGCCGTCTGCCGTGCGCCCGCTGGAACACGGGATGGTGGTCACTTTGCACAGCGGGACCATGGAAACCCTGGCCCGCGTGCGGTTGCTCGACCGGGAGGCAATCCCGCCGGGTGAGGATGGCCTCGTGCAATTGTTGCTCGTTAAGCCGGTGAGCCTCAGCAAGGGTGACCTCTTCATAATCCGTCAACTAAGCCCAGCCGCCACGCTAGGCGGCGGTGAAATCCTCGACCCATACCCTCCCCGCCACAAGCGCTTCGCAGAGGATGTCATACGGGCGTTGGACACATTGGAGAAGGGCTCGCCGGACGACGTGGTGCTGCAGGCCATTCGCCAGCGGGAACCGTGCACACGGCAGGACATCGCAGGCGCTTTACCATTGACTGCCAAGGACATCGATGAAGCCATCACGAGGCACCTGGGTGCAAGTCGAGCCATTGACCTCGGGAGATTCCTGTACTCTGCCGCCGGCTGGGAAGCAATAACGGAACGGGTGACGTCTTTGCTGCGGGAATTCCATGCGCGATACCCCCTGCGCAACGGACAGGGCAAGGAAGAGGTGCGGAGAAGCCTTGGTTTGGAGAGCAGGCGATTTGGCGAGACTGTGCAGCGGCTGTCTGCCGATGCAGTGATTGGCGAGCAAGAGGGTTTTCTGCACCTATTCGACTTTGCAATTGCATTGAGCGCCGCGCAAGAAGAGATAGTGGGGAAGCTGCTTTCTCTGCTGGAGCAGGACCCGCTGGCGCCGCCGAGTCTGAGTGTTATTCGCGAGACGCTCGCCGTTGACGATGACTTGCTGAGTGTCCTCGTCGAACAGGGCAGGATTGTCCAAGTGGACCCCGATCTCGTTTACTCGCAGAAGGCATACGAACTGGCGGTGGCGAGAGTGCGGGAACTATTGGCGCGGGAAGAGCGAGTAACAGTGGCCCAAGTGCGTGATGTCTTCGGGACGAGCCGCAAATATGTGCTGCCTTTACTAGAGCAGATGGACCGCGACCACGTGACCCGGCGGGATGGTGATGAACGCACCCTTGCGCGCTAGTGCCTCAGATGCACCTTCAAGTGACGCGCCAAGCTCTGGCACGGCACTGCCTGAAGCTGCACGGCGCGGCGAACTCGACGTGCACCGGCTGGCCGAGGAAGTTGGAATTCTACTAACGACGTTGGGTCATACGCTTGCCGTGGGAGAAACGTCGGCAGGGGGCGCGCTTGCCTCCCTAGTCGATGGTGACCCGACGAACGCAGTGTGGTTCCGTGGCGGCGTAGTCCCCTACGCCGGAGGTGGCGTGCCGTTCGTTGAAGGCATTCGAGACGTGGCTGGCACACACGGCGTGGTCAGCAAAGAATATGCGGCAGCGCTCGCACGGCTGGTACGGCGTGCGTTCGCGTGCGACTGGGCGCTGGCGGAAAGTGGCATTGCCGGGCCTCAAACCGGCCGCCGCTCGGCCAAGCCGGTGGGCATGGTGTGTTTCGCCGTCGCCGGGCCGAAGCTCGCCCAGGGAATAGCCCAGGAGCGGGGGACAAGCCCCCGCGCTAAGGATGAATTGCAGGCGGGAGACGAACGGGGGACAAGGTGCCATGCTATGGCGGAAATGCGGGCGGGAGAGGATCGGGGTGCAGACCCCGTCGCGAGGGCGGCCATGGTAGCGGATGAGGAACAGGTGTGGACAAGTACGCGTGTCCTTGCGGACAAAGGGCGCATTCCGAATCAGCACCAGTTTGCTGTTGGGGCCCTCGATTTTCTTTGCTGTGTGCTCTCTGCGCAGCGCACGGTGCGCTAGCCCTTGCACGTTTGACACGATAGTGCTACAGTAAGCGGCGTCGGACAAGTGAAGAGTGGCGTGATAGGGGTGCCCGGGAGCCCGGGCTGAGACGAGAGACGCGTCTACGTCCTCAGACCCTTGAACCTGATCAGGGTAATACCTGCGGAGGGAATGCATCGCTAAGCCTTTTTTCTGGGCGTGCTGAATCCGCAGCACGCCTGTTTTCGTTAACTGATTGCCTGGAAAGCTCTAGGCGCGTAGCGGCTGTCATTCCGGCGCAAGCCGGAATCCAGAAGGAGGTTTGCACTGATGCTCGGATCACTATCCAAAATTCTCCCCAGGGTCGAAATACCGCCGGAGAGGGGTCCGGAACCCGTACCTCCCTCAGAGCAACAGATGACATTTCGGCAGCACTTTGTCCTGTGGTTCAACCTTGGTATCGGCTTGCTGGTAATCCTCACCGGCGCTTTGTTGGTGTTGCCCGCGGAAGACCACGGCTTGGGCATGGCGCCCCGGCAGGCCCTGTTGGCGGTCATTGTCGGCAGCGCAATTGGAGTCTTCCTGCTGGCACTCATGTCGTATGCCGGAGCGCGCGTGCACGTACCGACCATGGTGCTGCTGCGACCCGTGCTGGGAATTCGAGGCTCTTACGTCCCAAGTTTCCTTAATTTTCTCCAACTCGTGGGTTGGACGGCGTTTGAACTGTGGGCCATGGCGTGGGCAGCCAATCACGTTGTAAAGACTATGTTTGGCTTCGACGCGTACATCCTCTGGCTGCTGATCTTTGCCGTGATTTGTACCTCGTTTGCCCTGGGCGGGCCAATTGTGGTGGTGCGTCAGTGGATGGAAAAATTCGGCATTTGGGTCATGACCGCGGCGTCTCTGTGGTTGACCTACTCCATCGTCAGCAGTTTCAATCTCGGCGACGTGCTCGCCCAAACGAATACCGATGGCGCGCCCTTCTGGGTAGGTATCGATCTTGTCATCGCCATGCCGATTTCCTGGATACCGCTCATTGCGGACTATAGCCGCTTTGGCAGGAGTGAAGGGGGCGCGTTTGCCGGCACGTGGTTGGGCTATTTCCTGGCGAATTCTTGGTTCTATGGGCTCGGCGTCTTGCTGGTAGCTACCGTGACTCTCGGAGATATGAGCAATCCGGCCGTTGCGATTGCGGGAGCGATTATTGTCTTCACCGCCGGTTGGCTGGCGCTGCTTGCTACCTTGGCCGTGGAAACCGACCAGGCCTTTGCCGACATTTACTCTGCGGCCGTCACCGCCCAGAACGTCTTCTCGCGCATCCCGCAACGGGTCTTCGTCGTGATTGTCGCGTTGATCGGGCTAGTCTTGGCATCATTCCTGAATATGGTGACGTATGAAATCTTCATGCTGCTCATCGGTTCCGTCTTCATTTCACTCTTCGGCGTGATGGCGGCGGACTTCTTTGTCGTGCGGCGGCAGGAGTACAAAACGGCAGACCTGTCCTCGCCTGAAGGCGCCTATTGGTACCTGGGCGGCGTGAACTGGCTGGCGCTGCTTTGTTGGGCCACCGGTGTCATTGTCTACCACGCGGTCAACACAAACCTGCTCAGCAACTTTGCGGTCATGGATACCTTTGTTTCCCAAATTCGGGACATCGTGCCGGCCGCCTTTACGAGCTACGGCGGCTCGCTGCCGTCGTTCATTGTGGCGTTTGTGCTCTACGCGGTGCTGAGTCCGGTGCTGCTGCGTCGCAATGCGGAGGAAGGGTAGAATAGGGCCTGGAGACATTTGGTTTCGCGCAAACGGCCTTCTCTGACATTCGCCCTGAGCCTGTCGAAGGGTGAACGGCGCGGACGGCGGGTAAGTGGGCCACGCACTCCGTCCGTACTTCGACAAGGGCATTTTAAAAGCCCAGGCTTCGCGCAGCCGGCTGCGCGAAGCCCTCAGCACGAACGGAGAGCGAGCTTCTCGGCTAGATGTCACGAATAGCAGTCAAGACCGAAAAGCGTTAGTTTCGTCTTTGCCGGCTAAGGAAGCGGATCGCCCGAAACTATGGAGTGAATCCCGCGCTAGCCGCTCCCATACAGCGCGTCGGTCTTGGCCGCCATGATGAAGTCATTGCGGTGCAAACCCTTGATCTTGTGCGTCCACCACGTCACCGTCACGCGTCCCCACTCGGTGAGGAGCGCTGGGTGATGTCCTTCATCTTCCGCTAGCTCGCCGACCACGTTTGTGAAACCCAGCGCTTGCGCAAAGTTCTTGAATCGGTAGACCCGCTCAAGTTGCGGGATGCCTCGTCGTTCTTCCAATTCCCAGTCCGGTATCTGTGGCCGCAACTCCGCAATCTCTGTGGCTGTCACCTGTGGCGCTCCGGCCCGGCAAGCCACGCACTTCTCTGCAGTTAGAGCTGTCATCGCAATCTCCCTGTCTATGGGTGCCTCTTCTTCAGCAAGAGTGACCCGCATGCTCCCTATTGACTTCAGCATAGCAAACGATCGGATCAGATGGACGCATCGCCGCGCATACGCTGGGTGTTGCAGTCTTGCCGTTCTAATCTATGAGACTCGCAGCCGGACTGCCAGGCAGCTTCAATTGGGGGGAGACCGGGGTTGCAGGGATAGGCTTGCCAAGCAGTACAGGTGTGCACCCCAATCGGCTTTCCCTGCTTGTCGCATCCTGTCTACTGGTGTATTGTGCGTGTTGACTGGTCGTAATAGGAGTTGACCACAGGAGGATCAACCATGCGTCTAAGTAGTGTAACCAGACGTGGTGTGCTGGCCGGCATGCTGGGTGGAAGCGGTGCCTTGCTGCTCGCGGCGTGCGGTCAGGCCACAATGACGGGCGAGCCGCAGGGGGAGATGGCGGAGAAACCGGCAGAAGAGGCTAAGCCGGCAGAGCCGGAAACGGTCACACTCAATGTGATTTGCTATACGGAAGCGCAGGGCGGCGACTATGAGCGTTCGATTGCCGGCTATCGGGCGGAGGTCAGCGAGAACATCGACCTGTCTATCGACGTGACGGCATGGGGCGAGTACTGGCCGAAGCTGAAGACTTCCGCCGCTGCGGGTACGCCGTTCGACGTAATGATTATGAACGGCCCCAACATCATGTTCCACGCGGCCAACAACATTCTCTACGACCTATCGCCCTATGTTGCCGCCGACAACATTGACATGTTGGAGACCTTCCCGGCCTATCTCGTAAACGTCTACACACTCTTTGGCAAGGTCTGGGGCCTGCCGAATTTCCACGCCACCATCGGCATGTACTACAACCGTGAGCACCTGGGCGAGGCGGGACTGGACGAGCCGGCGGAGGATTGGACGTTTGACGACTGGTTGGAGATGTCGCAGAAGCTCACCAAACGCCAGGGCGAAACGCCGGAGCGCTGGGGAACGTACGTCTCCGTCTGGGGCCAGACCGAGGGGTACAACTACGTCTTGGCAAACGGCGGTGAGATCTTGAGCAAGGAGAAGACGGAGTTTCTCTTTGGGCAACCCGCCGGGTTGGAAGCGTTCAATTTCATGCACAGTCTCATTCACCAGCACGGCGTTGCGCCCACCCGCCCAGAGGCCTCCGACGCCGGCGGCAAGCGCAACATGTTCCACAACGGCTTGCTCACCTTCCGCGCCAGCGGCCCGTGGGAATTCGGCCATTTGGCGCCGCTAGACCACATAAATTGGGGTGTGCAGTACCTGCCGCGTAACGTCCGCCAGGCCAACGTGGTGCACGGCTCGTCGTTCGCGGCCGGCGACCAGGTGAAGACGCCCGACCACTCGTGGGAGTTCATCAAGTACGCCACCACCTCGGACACCGGCGAGGCCTCTACAGCCGAGTTCACCATGCCCGGCAGTTGGAAGGGCTCCCGCAATTGGACCGCCAATAACGACTTCCCCGAACTGGCCCAGAAGTTCCTCGACTCCATGGACTGGGGCTTCGACTATCCACAGTCGTACTCCACCCTGGAGTGGAACTCCGCCATCCCGGCCGAGCTCAATAAGGCCGTGGACAACGAGGTGACCATGGACGAAGCCGTCGCCACCGCCGTCGGCATCGGCAACAAGATCCTCGAAGAGGAGCAGGTGGAGCTGAAACGCCTCGGCGTCATCAGCTAGCACTTGCTTGTTCTTGGTTTGGCGAGAGAAGAGGGGCGCTTCCACCGGAGGCGCCCCCTTGTGATTCGGTCTACTCGAATTCAGTGAATTGCAGTTTAGAACCGTCATTCCGGCGGAAGCCGGAATCCAGTTGAGAGTGCGCGGGAACTGTAGGGATCAAAGAGCGGGGGACAAGCCCCCGCGCTACTGTTGAATGCGAGTAGCGACCCGCCGAATGGTCAAGTGGGATTGACGATGGTGGTGGGGATGTTTATTCGTCGGGTTGGAAGGCGTTGGGTCGGTGGCCGGGGATGAGGGTTCGGCCGTCTGTGTAGCCTTCTGTGCGGCCGGTGAGTTCGTCAATCATGCGGTTGCGCCAGCACGCCAGGCGGTCGGCAGAACTTGGGTCGGGTGCGAGGTTGCGGCACTCCTGTGGATCGTCAACCAGGTTGAACAATTGCTCCTCGCCGGTCACCGTGTACCAGATGTACTTCTCCTTGCCGTCGGTGAGGTATTGCATGGCGTCCTCCTGGCGGTAGGTGCCGAGGTGTTCGCCGTGGAGGAAGTCGCGCCACGTAGTTTCTTCTCCGCGCATGAGTGGCAGCAAGCTGGCGCCGTCAACGGTCGCGGGAATATCCGCGCCTGCCGCGTCGAGCAGCGTGGGCATAACGTCTTGCAGTCCCACCACGTTTGCGCTCGCCGTGCCGCCTTCACCCACCAGCCATCTCGGCGCATTGACGAAGAAAGGAATGCGGGCGGAGCCTTCGTAGGCAAACGTCTTGCGGAAGAGGTTGTGGTCGCCGAGCATCTCGCCGTGGTCGGACGTATAGAGAATGAGCGTATCGCGCAGTAAGCCAAGCTTGCGCAGGTGCTGCAATAGGCGCGCCACCTGGTCGTCGAGGAAGTTGATCAAGCCGTAGTACCCCGCTCGGCAGCGGTGCATAGCCTCCGGGTCCCACGATCCGCGCGGGGCGTTGGGATCAAGCCCCGGCACCGGGCCGTTGTACTGGTCCGCCCAGTCGCCGACCACCGGCTCCGGGGTTGCCATAGCCATGTAGCGGTCGTAGTAGAACTGCGGCGGCGTGAGCGGCGGATGGGGCGCGAAATACGACACCCAGAGAAAGAACGGCGCCGCAGGATCGCGCCGGTTCAGGAAACGCATGGCGTTTTCGGTACACCAGGCCGCGTGCTCCAGTTCTTCCGGTAAGTGCGAGGGCCGCGCGATCCAGGAGTTTTGGTCTTGCCCGTGGGCCAAGCCGGGCGACACTGAATTTATGCCGTTCTCCTGGAGCCATGCCGTGTAATCATCTTCTCCCCACGGCATGTCCGACCAAATAACGTGATCGAAGCCATAACGCTTGCGCGGCGGGTGCATGTGCAGCTTGCCGACGAGTTGGGTCTGATAGCCCGCTCTGCCCAACTCGCCCGGCAGCGTCTGCTCGATTTCCCAGGGCACGCCGTCCCAATACGTCACCATGCCGTGAGTGACGGGCTTCTGGCCGGAAAGAATTGTACGGCGCGCGGCGATGCACGACGGCCCTTCCACGTAGGCGCGGGGAAAGTTGGTGCCGGAGGCGGCGAGGTAATCGAGATTGGGCGAACTGACCACCGGATGCCCGTTGATGCCCAAGTGGTCACCGCGATGCTGGTCGGACGTGATGAGCAGAATGTGGGGTTGTTGCATAATGGAACCTCGCTAGGAAAAAACTCCTGCAATTTCAGTTCAACGCCATTCGAGGCTCGAATCTTTGGTTGCGCAGAACTGGTCCGAATCCTATGGGCAGAAGAGGTTCCATTGGAAAGCGCCCCGCATCCGTTCATCCTTCGACGGGCTCAGGACGAACGGATGCTCTGTTCGAGACTACAAACTAAAGCTCCTCTTAATGTCCCATTTTAGCCGCTCCACGAAAGCATCGTGCGCGCGAAGATGCGCGTTAGGTCGATGAGGTCCTGCACGTGGATGTACTCGTTGGGGGCATGGGCGTTGTCGCCGCCGACGCCGACGGTGACCACGGGCGTGGGACTGTGCAGGTTGAATACATACCCGTCCGAAGCAAACGGCGCGCCCTGCACCACATATTCCCGGTCTGCCGACGCATACGCGTCCTCCAGATGCCCAAAGATGGGGTGCTCGGTGCTCGTCTCGCTGCCGGGCAGGAAGCGCAGTTCCAGCTTGTACTCCGGATACTCGCCGTCGAAACCCTCGATGTTGTCGAGGTAGTTATTCACGAATGACTTGACCTCGTTAATGTGGTCTTCCTCGGTGGTGCCGGGATAGACCTCGCACCACATGTTGGCATAGCACGAGGGCGGCGCGGCGCCTTGGTCTTCCGCAAAGGTATGGCCGCCGCCGCCGATCTGCGAAACGTAGAGCGGCAGACCCGGCTCGTGGGCGTAGAGCGGCGGCGTGGGGATGTCCGCATTGCGCTTGAGGTTGTATTGCCGCAGGGCCTCGATAACCCAGGCAATCTTGTATGACGAACTCACGCGCTCGACGCCGCCAAGCGCCATACCGGCTTCTCCCTGCACTGAGATTCTCCACTGGCCGCCGCCGCGGGTCGCTGCCGCGACGTGCATGTTCGTGGGTTCGCAGTTGATGGCGATGTCGGCATTGTAGCCCTTGAGCCGGCACGCCAGCGTACCGTGGGAACCGCCGAATTCCTCGTCTGAAACGCTCTCGACGATCACATCGCCCTTTTGCTCTAAGCCAAGCTCGCGGATGCAGCGAACGGCAAAGAGGGCGGTGGCGATGCCGGCTTTCGTGTCATAGGTGCCGCGGCCGTACATCTTGCCGTCGATAATGGCGGCGCTGAAGGGTCCGGCCTCGGTCCAGAGCGCGGGATCGTCCGCGCCAACGGTGTCAATGTGACTAGACATAAGGATGGACTTGCCGCCGCCGGAACCGCGGAAAACCCCGACCACGCAGGGGCGATTTTCCAGATTGCGGTCCATGTCGCCCCAGACGGGATGGTAGACAGGATGTTCGGTGAGACCCGGCACGTCGATGGGATCGAAGACGTCCACCTCCGCGCCGGCCTGACGGAACGCATTGGCGACAAACTCCTGGGCCTCGGCTTCATGCCCCTCCGGCGGCAGGGACTCTGAGGGGATCTGCACAAGCTGCTGCAGGAATTTAACGAGTTCGTCTTTATGGGCGTCTACCCAGTCGTCGATTTGCTGCGTTGCGTCGGCCATGAGCGGTCTCCTCTATCACTTATGGGCCCGTTGGTACCGTCCACTTTGCCATACACGGGCGTGAAGTGCGAAGAGGTGAATGAGAGTCTACATAACCTAGATCATTCTCTCTGTCGCAGAGATCGGCGACCGTTCATACTTCGACAGGCTCAGCACGAACGGTTGCATGCTTACTCGGTCGTCCAATCTTGATTGATCTCTTGCTTGTCCACTTACAGCTACTTTTGTAGGTTCATTCTCGTACAGGGCCGCTTGTTCAGGCGGGTTGGCCCCTTGCATTGAGGATACACATTCCAAGCTACGATCAGGCCGCCTCAAACCTGCATGCGCCGTTGCGCTTCAGGCACAGCCGAGAGCGCTTCATCCACTTCCTGCCAGCGGGTCGCGTCCAACGGCGTCAGAGGCAGGCGCATTTCGGGGGATGCAATCACGCCGAGGCGGTGGAGCGCGGCTTTGCTGGTCTGCACATAGTCCGAATCGCGCAGGCACTCATTGACGAAAGGCAAGATTTCCTGCGCCCAGACGGTGAACGCCTCCTCCCGGCGGCCTGCGCTATGCAGGCTGAACATGCACGCGAACGTCTCAGGCAGAATCATCGGAAACGCGAGCATGGCGCCGTCTGCCCCACGGCAGAGCATGCGCCAGCAGATGAAGTCGTCGCCGGTGTAGACGAGCATCTCGCTGCGGGCCTTGAGCGCGCTCACTTTCTGCACGTTGGGGTCGGTGACCTTCACGCCGATGATAGTTGCATTCTCTGCCACCAATTCGGTGATTTCGTCGGTACCGAGAAAGTAGTTGGTGGGGTACGGATTGTCATAGATCACGATCGGCAGGTCACTCATGGCGGCAACTGCGGCAAAGAACTGTTGCGGCATGGGCGGCGAAATGGCGAAATACGACGGCTGCGGCGTGAGCAGCGCGTCCACGCCGTGCTTCACGCAGGCGTGGATCAGACGCTCGATCTCAGGGAGCGCCGTGCCCGACGTGCCGAAAAACCACGTGCGCCGAACTTCCGAATTGCGGCGGAAGGCGGCGACGGTTTCCATCACCGCCATGCGTTCGTCCAGCGTCAGACTTGCGCCCTCGCCCACGCTGCCGCAGGTGAGATACCCGTCAACGTATGGCTCAATGTACGCCAACAGACTCCGCAGGCTCTCGTGGTCGACTACGCCGTCACGCATCGGTGTGGTGATGGTGGGAATGTTGCCCGCCAGCACGGCGTGGCGCGACGGATCGTACATCCACGGTGTCTTTCTGTGTCCGCCGGAGGTTTCAAGAGAGGCGAGTGGTTCTATGGTATCGTATGCATACTACGTGTCAACGAAGTCAGAAGGTGGAGCGAACATGACGAGTGCGGCACAGGCGACCAGTACGGCGGCGGCGCCAACAATTGGCAAACCCGTGACGATAGACGATCTCGACACGCCGGCCATGGTCGTGGACATGGACAAGCTGCAGGCCAATATCAACGAATTGCAGGCCTATTGCGACACCCACGGCCTGAACAACCGGCCCCACATCAAGACCCACAAAGTTACCTATATCGCCAAGATGCAGCTCGATGCCGGCGCAATCGGCATCGCATGCCAGAAGCTCGGCGAGGTGGAGGTGATGGTAGAGGCCGGCATCACCGGCGACATTATGCTCTGCTACAACGTGATGGGCGCGCAGAAGCTGGAGCGCCTGCGGGCGGTTTCGAAGCTTACCGACATCACGCTTACGGTCGATTCGGAGTACACGGCGCGCGGCATCTCGGCATATGCCGATCCCAACCATCCGATAAACCTCGTTGTCGAACTGGCAATGCCCGATTTCGAGCGCACGGGCGTGCCCACCCAAGAGGATGCGCTCGCGCTTGCCAAAGTCATTGATAAATTACCCGGCGTGCACTTTCGCGGCCTGATGGTGTATCCATCCACCAAGCCTGAGCAGCAGGAGAAGACCGTGGCGGCCCGCGAGCACTTTGAACGCAACGGCATGCCGGTAGAGATCGTGAGCGGCGGCGGCTCGGTGGACTTCCACGATCTGCACAGAATTCCTCATGCCACGGAAGTGCGTGTGGGTACGTTTAACTACGGCGACCGGAATACGGTCGGCAATGGTGTCATGACGTACGAACAATGCGCCCAGCGTTTCATCTGCACCGTGGTAAGCAAACCCACGCCGGAGCGTGTGATTCTCGACGGCGGCACCAAGACGTTCACGAGCGACATGCCGCAGAAGGGCGATCCGCGCAGCACCTTCTGCCACATCATCGAGTATCCGGAAGCCCGCATTTTCGCGCAATCGGAGGAACACGGCCACGTGGACGTGAGCCTCTGCGAACGTACGCCGGAGATCGGCGAGCGGGTCTCCGTGATTCCCAACCACGCCTGCGGCGCGACGAATAACTTTGATGAGGTCGTGATGCACCGCAACGGCGAGGTGGTGGCGATTTGGCCGATTTGGGCGCGGGGGAAGATTCGCTGAATCCGTCACTCCAGCGGAAGCCGGAGTCCAGGTGGTGAGGCGAAGATGTGTCCGTCACTCCGGCGAGGGCCGGATTCCAGACAGGGAAGAGTAGGTGGCCTCGTTTCTCCGGCGGAAGCCTGAGTCCAGGCGGCAAAGATAAGATGGATTCCGGCTTTCGCCGGAATGACGGATCTGGTACATGAATGGCGAACGGGCAACGAGTAGGTATTGAGCCAAGTGTAAGGAAAGCAACACCAGATGGTCGTAGACAAGAACGTCGCGTATCCCGGTGGCTGGTATCCGCACCATAACGATCAAGACCTCGAGGAAATCAAGGCCGCCGGGTGCACTTCGATCAACATGACCTTGAATGAGAGCGACTGGTTTGTCTTTCGGGCGGCCCGTGAACGGATAATTGAAAAAGCCCGCGAACTGGGGCTCAAGGTCTACCTCAACTGGCACGGCTTTGGCGCGTTTGCCTCTTACATCATGTCCACGCGGTATCTCCTGGAAAACCCGGCTGCCGCCCAGTATTTCTCAAACGGCGTCCGCTCCACCGAGGCCATGGCGTGCCCGAATAACCCTGAGTTTGCCGCTTGGATGGAAGAACGGGCGCGGGAGATCATCGCCCACTTCAAGCCGGACGGCGTCTTCTGGGACGAGCCGCACTTTTCCAGCGATAGCAACTTTCCCGACGTTTGGGCCTGCCGCTGCGCGTCATGCCAGGAGGGGTTTTCCCGCCGCTTCAAACGCGCCATGCCATCGCAACTCGATCAGGACGTGCGCCAGTTTCGCCAGGACTCTCTCTTGATTTTTCTCACGCGCTTGATTCGTGTAAGCAGAGAGGTGGGCGGCGGTGAGAATGTGCTCTGCCTGATGCCCCTGGACGAGAGCGGCAAGCATCCGGCGTCCGGCCCCGGTTGGTACGGTGTTGACGATTGGGAGCCCTTTGTCGCGGTGCCCGAGGTGGATGTCTTTTCCACGGACCCGTATTGGATCCATCGCCATGGGGGCGATTGGGAGTACTTCACGCACAACACCCGGAAGGCCATCGACCTATCGCACAAGTACGGGAAGCCCTGCCAGATTTGGGTGCAGTCGATTTGGATTCCGCCTAACCGCGAACCCGACGTGAAGCGCACCCTGCTGGCGGCGGCTGAGATGGGTGCGGACATGCTCGCTGTGTGGTCGTTCTTGGGCGAACCGGGCGGCACGCTCTACGACTGGGGCGGCGATCCTGCGCTGGCCTGGCAGAACGTGGTCGAGGCCTATCAAGAAATCTAAGGGATAGTGACCTTGGCCGCCACGCAACCGAACATCCTGCTGATTACCACCGACCAGCAGCGCTATGATGCCTCCGGCGGCGCGGGTCCGTCCTTCCTGCGCACGCCGCACTACGATCGCCTGCGCCATGAGGGGGTGACGTTTACGCGCGGCTATACGGATTCTCCGGTGTGCGTGCCCTCGCGCATGGGCATCATGACCGGCAAGCAGGTCTTCAGCCACGGCATGACGGGCAACGGCATTACGTCGAAGATTCTAGGGAGAGAAGGCACGCTGCCGTGGTATCTGCGCGAGTTGGGCTACCAGACGATCGCCATCGGCAAGATGCATTTCGGGCCCGAGCGCGCGCGGCACGGCTTTGACGAGATGATCCTGCCTGATGACTACTACCGCGCAATGCGGCATTCGGGCAACGACCTGCAGCCCATGCGGCACGGCCTCGGCCAGAACGAACTGTATCCCGGCATGGCCACCGTGCCGGAAGCCATGACCCTCACTTCCTGGATCGCTGAACAGTGCATGAATTACATCCACTTTCGGCGCGATCCATCCGTGCCGTTTTTTCTCTGGTGTTCGTTCACCAAGCCGCATCCGCCGTTCGACCCGCCGGAACCGTACTACTCGATGTACCGCCAAGAGACAATTCCCGATCCGGTCATCGGCGACTGGCGTGATAGTGAGGAATGTCCGCCGGCCTTTGCCAAGCAGCAGAAGCGCCGCACCTATGATCTTCTGCCGCCGGAGGTCATTCGCGAGGCGCGGTCAGCCTACTACGGTCTGATTACGCAAATTGACTACAACATGGCGCGCGTCTACAGCGCATTGGAGGACCTGCGGCTCTACCACGAGACGCTCATCATCTACACTTCCGATCACGGCGAGTTTCTGGGCGATCACCGCGCCGGCGCCAAGAGCCACTTCCACGAACCGTCGGCGCACGTGCCGTTTGCCATGCGCCTGCCGAGTAGCTGGGACAACCGCTGCCACGGTACACAAGTGACGAGTCCGGTCACTCATGCCGACATTCTGCCCACGCTGCTGAAGGCGGCAGGCGGCGATCCGCCGGACGACACTGACGGCCAAGACCTGGTAGCCGTGGCGCGGGGCGAGCATGAGGCGCCGCGGCAGTATCTGGAAGCTATGAACGGCCCAGGCCCAACAGGCAAAGACCTGCGCCTCGACTTTGTGTATCTGGCGCTTACTGACGGTCGCTGGAAGTACATGTACTATCCCGAGGGTCCTGCAGAGTTGCTCTTTGACTTGGATACCGATCCGCAGGAAGCGCGCAATCTCGCCTCCGAGCCCAGCGCCGCCGCTAAGAAAGAAGAGCTGCGCGAAGAGCTTGTGCGGCGGCAACGGGCACGCGGCGGCCGGCTCTTGGAGGATGGTGAATTGCCGGTGCGGACAGCGGTGCACGTTTCCGATGCCGACATGCGCGATCAGAATCAGCCCGGCGCGCATACTGAGTACTGGCCGATTGACGTGCGACACTGAGGATTCGTCACTCCGGCGAAGGCCGGAGTCCAGGGAGTCAGGGAAGATGGATTCCGGCGTCCGCCGGAATGACGGGGTTATTGGATCCGTTGCCCTGACGCCACCGGAGAGCGTTCAAGGCTTCAATGTGGGAATTGCAGTACGCGGGACACTTGTCACCACCCTTTGCGGGCGCACCACCACTTGCCATGTCACAGATGCTTAGCAGAGTCCGATCCGGCGTAGCCAACCTCGGCGTTGGCATGAGAGCCATACGCCGGACGCGCCGTGCTCCTCAGGAACCCATAGACGTCGATATGCAGGGCAAAGTTTGTGTCGTAACCGGCGCGAACTCCGGAATCGGTAAGGAGACCGCCCTTGCTCTGGCGCGCATGGGCGCGACTGTGGTACTGGTGTGCCGGAGCGAGGCGCGCGGGACTGCCGCGCAGGAAGACATAAGGGCCCAAACGGGCAACAACGCGGTATCGCTCGTCGTTGCCGACTTCAGTTCGCAGCAGCAGGTGCGCGAGGCGGCCGCGGCAATTCTGGAGCGATACGACCGGCTCGACGTGCTGGTCAACAACGCGGGTGTGACGCCGTGGGAGCGGCGGGTCACGGCCGACAATGGGCTGGAGTTGATTTTCGCCGTTAACCACCTCGCACCGTTCTTGCTAACCAATCTCCTGCTCGACCGGCTCAAGGCGAGCGCGCCGGCCCGGATCGTAACCGTCAGTTCAGGTGCGCACCGGCGGGTCGCCCTTAACTTTGACGACCTGCAGAACGAAGATCGCTACGTGCCTTTCGATGTCTATAGTCAATCCAAACTCGCGAACGTCTACTTTACGTATGAATTGGCGCGGCGTTTGGAGGGAACGGGTGTCACGGCCAACTGCCTCCATCCCGGTGTAGTTTCCACCGCCCTCTTCCGCCACTTGCCGCCATTCTTGGGCTTTGCGGTCAAGCTGGCGCGTCCCTTGCTGCTCACACCTGCGCAGGGCGCCGATACGGTGATCTACCTGGCTGCTGCGCCTGAGGTGGCAGAGACTAGCGGCCGCTATTTCGAGCGGCGCGAGGCGGTGGAGTCGTCGCCGGTATCACAAGACGTGGGGGCAGCACGGCGGCTGTGGGAGGCGAGCGAAGCACTGACTGCGGATTCCGGCGACGACGGAGTTGCAGCGAAGCAATCATAGTCATCGTATTGGCGCTTCGCAGGCAATTTGAGCGAGTGGAAATCCACACCTGCTTTACATAGAGAGAGGGGAGCAAAGGTGCTTCTTTGGAGAAAACTGGCACACGGAGCGACCAAGGCGCTGGCAGTGGTTGCGCTGAGCGTGGTCACTGGGTGCGGAACCGTGGTTCTTGACACTCAGGAGAAGCATGCACCAGGCTCCGAGACCGTTACGCCCTTGAAAATCGGTCTGCTGCTGAACTTCAGCGAAGGAGCAACCGAACGAGCGATAGAACGCCAGCGCGCCTTCAATTTGGCGATTAAGCATATCAATGCCGGAGGCGGGGTCTTCGGTGTGCCGGTAGAGGTGGCGGTAGGCGATACTACCCGCGATCCAATGGTTGCGGTGGCGGCCGCCCGCCGCCTCATCGAGGAAGAGGGAGTCCACGCCATCGTTGGACCGAGTTCCAGTGCGAACTCGTTGCCGGTGGCGGAGCGCGTCGCCGGACCCGCCGGCATTCCGCTCATTAGCCCATCCGCTACCTCACCACTATTGACAATGGCAGCAGATAATGACTATTTCTTCCGTAATGCCCTTGCCGATAGCGCTCAAGGCCCCGTGCTGGCGCGTGTGACACGGGAACGCGGGTTCTCGAATGTTGGTGTAATTTACGTAAACGATGCGTGGGGCCAGGGTCTGGCTGCCGCGTTCGCCGCCGCTTGGGATGGCGAACTGACCCTGGTGGAGTTTGAGCCTGACCACACCGCTGTACACGACGCGCTCAGGCAAAGCGCAGGCAATGGCGCGCAGGCGCTGGTCGTCATCACGTTTGAAGAGGCGGCAGAGACCATTGTGCGGGAGGCGCTGGCGCTGGGTCTCTACGATCAGTTCACGTTTGGTGACGCCGCGAAGAGCCCTGCCTTGGTGCGGGCCATCGGCGGCGACCGGCTGGGAGGCATGTACGGCGCCGCGGGCGCATCCGCGCCACAGAGCCCATCCGCCCTTGCCTGGGAAGAAGCATATCTCGCGGAATACGGTTCGTTGCCCGAGTATGCCTACGTTAAGGAATCGTACGATGCGGCCATTGCCCTGGCGCTGGCGGCGCAGGCAGCCAAAACCGTGGCCGGCGCTGCCATTCGCGATCAACTGCGTGTCATTGGCAGTGGTCCCGGCATTGTAGTCATTGCGGATGCCGAGAGTATCGCCGAAGGGCTTCACATCTTGGCGGGAGGAGGGACCGTCGACTATGAAGGCGCGGCAACGACGCTGGATTGGGACAAGAACGGCGATCTGCGGAGCGGCTTTATCGGCATCTGGCGCTTCACCGCGGACGAGGGGATTGAGGAAGTGGAGGTCGTGCCGTTTGCTGCGCCTGCGCAGGAATAGTGAACTCCTCCGCCCCGTGTATTCCGGTCGACAGGACGGCAAACCCCAACCGCCATGGGCATGGTAGGGTGCCAAGCAATTCATTAGCAGGCGGCAGCGTCGTCCGTGTCAGATGACTGGCAATACATCAGAATGAAAGGGAAAGCATGAGCGATTTCCATGGCGTGCTGGCGGTGCTATGCACACCGTTCTCTCCGGATGAGGCCGTGGACGACGCCAGTTTGCGGCGGCTGGCCGACTATGTGATTGCGGAAGGTGCGCACGCCATCGTGTGCTTGGGACTCGCCAGCGAGACCAACCGCCTGAGCGAGGAAGAAAAGCACGGCATCGTTCAGACCGTGGTGGCGCAGGTAGGCGGACGTGTGCCGTTGCTCTCCGGATTGCAAGCCGCGTCTACACCTGAGGCCGTGCGTATGGCGCGCTGGCTTGCTGAAGCGGGCGTGGCCGGTCTCATGGTCTTGCCCCCGCCGGGACCCGTGGATATGGCGGGCGTCGTGCAGTTCTATACGGCAGTTGCAGAGGCGGCAGACGTGCCCATCATGGTGCAGGACTGCCCACAGGTAGTGGGCTACGGCCTCTCAGCCGGCGTAATCGCGCAGATGGCGGACCAGAGCCCGACTATCCAATACGTCAAGCTGGAAGCGCAGCCCGCGTGGCCCCTGATGGAAGCGCTCAAAGAGCAATGCGGCGACCGGCTCAAGATGCTCGTGGGCTGGGGCGGCATCGGCTTCATCGAGGCACTGGAGCGCGGCGCGGTCGGCTGCATGCCCGGCGCTGATGCGATTGGGCCGATGAGGCAGGTGTACGAACGCTATGTTGCGGGCGACATTGACAGCGCACGCGCGATCTATGCCGCTATCCTGCCGGTGCTCGTGGCGAAGGGAGGCAATCTGCAGTCCTTCATCCAGTCTGCAAAGCACCTGCTCGTTCGTGCGGGTGCCATCGACCATGCCACGGTGCGCCAGCCGGTTACGCCCATTGACGACCAATCACTGCGCGAACTTGACACGTGGTCAAGCTTGACAGACAGGGCGCTGGCTAAGTATGCTGCCCCCGTAACGGTTACTCAAGAGTGAAGGTTTGCATTGCACACTGTCGGGAGGCAATCCTATGGTTGTTACTACACGACGTAAGCTGCTGGCCCTGCTGGGCGCATCGAGTATAGCCGTTCCCCTGGCTGCTTGCGGCACTGCCACTGTTGCTCCCGCAGCGGAGACTGAGCAGGCCGAGGCCAAGCCGGCCGCAGAAGCCGCTCCTGAGCCGGAGACTGTAGAGCTCAAGGCCATTACCCACGCGCAGGTGGTTGCCGACGACAACAACCGGGTCAATGAGGCGTACCGCGCCGAGTTCGGGGGTCGCATCAATGTGAGTACCGACATTTCCCCCAATCAGTCCGAGATGCAGAACAATCTCAAGATCGCGCACGCCGCGGGCTCTGTACCCTATGACCTCATGTGGATCAATGCCCCCGCCATCATGTCCTTTGCCGCGTTGGGCATGCTCACTGAGCTGGACCCGTACATTGCCCGCGACGGCATCGACATGGGAGACATATTCGCTCCCTATGCGCTTGACATCTACACGGTGCTCGGCAAGTTCTGGGGCATGCCGAAGAACCAAGCGACCGTCGGCATGTTCTACAACGTCGACCACTTCGAACAGGCCGGCATAGACGTGCCGGCAGGCGACTGGAACTGGGAAGACTGGCTCGATCTCGCTGAACAACTCACCGTGCGCCAGGGAGACAAGGTGGAGCGCTGGGGCACGCTGGTGGGTCCGTGGGGGCAGACCCAGGGCTTCAACTGGATTGTCATCAACGGCGGCGAGATTCTTAGCGAGGATAAGACTCACTTGCGGATCGGCGAGCCCCCCGGACTGGAGGCCTTAAAGTGGGTGCACGATCTCGTCTACAAGTATCGGGTGGCGCCCACGTACGAAGAAACGTCCGCATTGGGTGGGGCCTTCACGATGTTTTCGACGGGTTCGTTGGCGCTCATGCCGAGCGGCTCGTTCCTCTTTGGCCGCCCGCAAATGGCGGAGTTCCGTTGGCACGCGCAGGTGCTGCCCGTAAGCGTGCGGCCGGCCAGTGTCATTCACGCCGGCGCTATGGCGGTGCTCAATCCCATCGAGCATCCCGACGAGGCCTGGGAGTTCATCAAGCACTCCACCACCTCCGAAGCGGGCGAGCAGTCGACGGCGGTATGGAACTTGCCCGCCACGTGGCGTGGCGCGGCCAACTGGGCGAGACTCAGCGACTACCCCGAGCCGGCCAAGATCTTCGTGGATTCCATGGAAATCGGCTATCCCTACCCATATTCATTCTTTACGATTGAATGGATTGTGGCGGTGAGGGACGAGTTGAACAAAGGCTGGCTGAACGAGGTTGGCATGGAGGAAGCGGTAGCTACGGCCGTGAAAGCCGGCAACCTCGTGCTGGAGAAAGAGCAAGAAGAACTGAAACGTCTCGGAATCTTGAAGTAGGGGCTTGTAGCGCTCAGTGTGCTAAGGAGGGCTTGTGCGGCGGTCACTGCACGCACGGCCGCTTGGTGAAGTGGTGTGGTTGCACTGTACGCCCTGTTTGGTCACGTCCTGAATAGTCCGGCCGCACGCTGGGAATAGAATCGTCACGCGCAACACATCACGAATGCCGGGTCTGCGCCAACGCGACTCCGGCGTTCGTGATTCTTGAGAAAGGAAGCTTGTATGAACGACCGCCGCTATATGTTGTTTGAACACACGGAATTCGCCTACAGCGAGCAGAAGGTCGCGTTTCGGGGACAGCACTACCAGCGCTCGGTGGCCGACCTCACGCTGCAGACGCGCGGCTGGAACGTGGATCGTCCCTACGGCCTCTGGTTGGGTGTCTCGCCGCATTCGTCTGAGGATCGCTACGTTGAAGTAGAGCTTGACGGCAAGAGCGGTCGAGTGCGGTTGGACCCGCAGGTGCGGCCGGAAACCGTGTGGACGCGCGTGGCAATGGTCACCTTGCGGCAGAGTTTTCTGCAGATGCGTGTCTCTTCACCGGATGCCACGCTGCGGGGTTTCGACGGCGTCATTCTGAGTGATGACCTGGGACTGAATGTGCCGGCGTCGGTGCGCACCGAGTCCGATCTGCACGCGCTGTTCAGCGATCCCAGCGGCTTTAGCGAACTGACGCCGAATCGGGTAGTCTCATGCTCGCGCCACGAGTTTCGCATGACCTACACCGTGGGCAAAGAAGGCATTGCCGTGGGCGGGGGCATTCTGGCGTTTGTGGAAGGGTCGCTGTGGCGTGAGACCCACACGCCACAGACTGAAGACCCGACCGCACCGGGCTATGTGACAGTTTCCCATGAGGGCAGCGGCCGTGTTGACATAACCGAGATTGTGGATCCGGTTACGGGGCTGCACGACCGTGAATTGGGCATTCGCGTCACCGTCTCAGAAGCGCCGTTACGGTCTGGGGACACCATTACGCTCACTTTCGGCGACCGCAGCGGGGGCGGTCCCGGCGCGCAGGCCAACGTCGTCTGCTGGACCTATACCCACAACTACAAGCGGGCGTGGTGGCACCGCATGCCGGTGCTCACGGTCTGGGTGGATGCCCGCGCCAACGAGACGTTCCTGCCGTTGGAGCGCGACCATGCCCATGCGTTTACGGTGGTTACCGACAAGCCCGCCAAGCTATTCGTTACGGCAAAGGCCCACGCCCAGGTCGGCGTGCCCCATGATCTGAACATTGCGGTGATGGACCAATTTCAGGCGCTGGTGCAGCCCGCGTACACCGGTGTCGTGCGCTTTGCGTGCGACCGGGATGACGTGGACCTCCCTGCTCCGCTGCACTTGCGGGATGGCGACGGCAGCCATTGCCGCGTTACCTGGGTTCCTCAGGGCGAGGGCACCTACGTCATCACTGCCGAGACCGACGACGGCCTGACCGGTACGTCCAACCCGGTAGTGAGCGCTTCGGCAATGCCGGAGCACCGCGTGTTTTTTGGCGACATTCATTCCCACTCGCTTTATTCCGGCGACGCGGTGGGCGAGATCGAGGCACAGTACGAACACGGCCGCAACGTGGCGAATCTCGATTTCATGTGCGCCTCAGAGCACGCCGAGTACGAGACCGACAATCAGTGGGTTGCCAATCAGATTCTGGTGCAGCGCTATCATCGGCCGGGCGAGTTCGTGCCCATCAGCGGTTTCGAGTGGGCGTATTCGGATGTGGATGGCGAAGGGCACGGTCTCGGGCACCGCAACGTGTATAGCGAAAATGACTACCACCAGATCCTGCGGGGCAGCGCAGTCGCTACCGCGAATCTGGAGCGCCTGTGGCACCATTTCGAGGGGCGCGAGGACGTGCTAGCGTTCGGCCACCATCCTTTAATGGTGCTGCGCTGGCACCAGCACAATCCCAAGTACGAGCGGTTACTGGAGATGTACTCGGGCTGGGGCAGTTCTGAGATTCGCGGCAATCCAGAACAACCATGGGGCGGCCAGAGAGGAATGTCGTTGCAGGAAGTGCTGGCGACCGGATCGCGCGTGGGCGTGATCGCCGGCAGCGACAACCACGACGCCCGTCCCGGCTACGCAGGCATCGGCGATCAGTTCAGCAAGTCGGTGGCCGACGCGATCTGGAAGCCGTCTGGTCTGGCGGTGGTGTGGGCGACCGGCCTCACGCGCCAGGAAATCTTCGAGGCGTGGCGGGCACGACGCACCTACGGCACTTCCGGTCAGCGCATACTGCTGTCATTCAAGGTGAACGAATACTGGATGGGTTCAGATCTTGCCCTTGGCGCCAATGATGCGCGTCGGCTTGTCGTGAATGTCATCGGCACTGCGCCGCTCAGCACTATCGACGTCGTAAAGAACAATGAAGACGTCCACACGTGGAATAATCCTGAGCACGGTGTTGACTTGGTATGGGAAGACTCCAGCGCAGCGAGCACTGGGGATTTCTACTACATCCGCGTAACGCAATTGGATGAGGAAATGGCGTGGTCAAGCCCGGTGTGGTTAGATGTCACATAGCCAATAGGCAATGCTGGCAATAGTCGCCCCTCAAATGCCATTTGCTTTAGCCGCGTCCATGTGAAGGGTCCCCTCTCCCTCGAGGGAGAGGGCTAGGGTGAGGGGGTATCTTTGGCGCTACCGACTGCCGCAGCGCATTGGCATTGACTTGCATAACTCTTTCCAATCACCGAATATAGTCCGGTGCACGTAGGATTCTAATCCGTACCGTTGGCTATATTTGGATACGTAAAATCAACTAAGGAAGTAAATCCCATGGAAAACTCCGACCTTCCCCCACTTCCGACTTACACCTGCCGCCGCGCCCCTTCGCCAATCACCGTGGACGGCGCGCTCGACGAACCGGCCTGGGCGCACGCCGAGCAGATGCACCTTGTCGAAACCGTCACCGGCGACGAGCCGCGCTATCCTACCCTCGTGCGCGCGCTGTGGGACGACACGTATCTCTACGTGGGCTTTGAAGCGGAAGATCCGTACATTTGGGGCACTCTCAAGGAGCGGGACAAACCCTTGTGGGATGAAGAAGTGGTGGAGGTCTTCCTGGATGACGACAGTGACGAGTGGTCGTTTCTCGAGTTCGAGGTCAGCCCGAACAATGTCATCGTTGACCTCGCCGTCTTCCGGCGTGGCGGCAAGAGCCACGAACTCTTTTGCTGGGACTGCCCCGACTTGCAGACCGCGGTACAGGTGGACGGCAAGGTGAACTCCTTCGATGGCACCGACACGTCTTGGACCACCGAGATTGCAATCCCCTTCGATCAGTGCATGACCGCTCCCCACATCCCGCCCCGCGACGGCGACCGCTGGCGCGCCAACTTCTACCGCATCGATCGCGCCCACGACGCCGACGAATACAGCGCCTGGTCCCCCACCGGCGAAATCCAATTCCACATGCCAAACCGGTTTGGGTACGTGGTGTTCAGCGAAGAGTAGAGCCTGCAATCCCACTTACATCCAAGTTCTCGTGCCTTTCTTACTTTGAAAGTGCAGTTTCATTAACTTTGGAATTAACCCATTTATCCTCTGTACTTGGATGCGGTCATTAGTCTGGCGTAATTCTAGCTTGGTCTGTCAGCGCTTCCTAGGGAACATCCTAGAATGAGGCGTCTGCCTGCTTTCCCTTTGTCTGTCGGAATGTCGGCAGTTGAGGGTTTGGCCATCGCGACCGTCATCACCACGAGTCTCGTGTACCAGGTTGAGACTGTCGGACTCAACGCGCTCCAGCTTGTCTTAGTCGGGACCGTTCTTGAAACCACCGTATTCTTCTTTGAAATTCCTACTGGCGTTGTCGCCGACGTCTTTAGCCGCCGCCTTTCGGTTGTAATTGGTCTAGCCCTAACCGGAGCAGGATTCGTACTTGCGGGATCCTTCCCAATTTTTGTTGTTCTGCTCGTAGCGCAGGTTGTTTGGGGACTTGGAGTGACTTTTGTTAGCGGGGCCAGAACGGCCTGGTTGGCTGATGAAATTGGTGCCCAGCGGCTACCGAATGCGCTCCTGCGTGGCTCTCAAGCTAGCCTTGTCGGCGGATTGGTGGGTGCGTCCCTATCTGTAACTCTGGCCAGCTTCGATCGCAGTTTGCCGCTCGTCGTTGGGGGCTTCTTGTACCTTGGACTCGCCTCGTTTTGCGCGCTAACCATGACTGAGCATGGATTTCGGACTGTACCCGCCCATGAACGCGAAACCTTCAAGACGATGGCACACACGTTGTTCCAAGCGCTCAACGTGATTCGTCAACGACGGCTCTTGATCCTCGTTGTGATGGTTCCTTTCCTCTTTGGTGCCGCGAGTGAGGTCCCGGATCGCCTCAGCACGCCGATTCTTCTGCAGACGATCACACTGCCACCCCTCGGACCTTTGGATCCCGTCGCATGGTTTGGCCTGAGCAGCTATATTTCAATGGGGCTAGGATTCATCCTGCTGGAAGTCGTCAGGCGCACTGTGGATACTACGAAAGATCGGGTTGTGGCTCGAACGCTCATGGCACTCCAGGCTCTTTACATTGGCAGCCTCGTTGTATTTGGACTTGCGACATCTTTTCCAGTCGCCATGGCAATGTTCTGGGCCCGCGGCCCACTGCGACGGGCGAGTGGGCCGCTGCTGACTGCATGGCAGAATCGGTTCGTGCCTTCGCGTGTGCGAGCAACGGTCCTGTCCTTCGGAGGCCAAGTGGATGCCGTGGGTCAAATGATCGGCGGTCCGCTCTTAGGGGCTGTCGCGCTTGGACTGTCGCTGCGCGTAGGTTTCCTGGCAGCCGCTGCGGTGTTGCTGCCGGTCGTGATCGTGTTCGCGGTTCTGGGTTGGTCACAGAGGGGGTCAAAGGCGTACTAAAGAAGGATTGGAAGTTCGGCGGCCGAGTCGCTTTGTGGCGAGTGTCTCGGAAAGCTCGCCGTCGACTCCCGATGGCTGGAGTATCGGCTCAAACGCTTTCGACAATTGCACGCAGATTGAATGCCGGTAGCGAAAGCACGGCGAAAGACGGTAAGTCTAAGCGCTTCCACAAGGGAAACGGCTGGAGCCCACATGCCCGAGCGAGGAAGAGTGTAATCACCGTGCCGTGCGCGACGATAGCGACAGTGCGCCCCGGGTTTTGCGTGATTGCTGTGGACACGGCGCTGGCAAACCTTGCGTGGGCGTCGGCGGCAGTCTCTTGGCCAAAGACCAGAGTTTGAGCGTGCGCAAAGAACCGCGCCACGCGATTCTCGAATTGCTCCTTAGTGGGAAAGTACTTCTCATTGGTCCTGTCGTGCTCGTGTAAGTTAGTCGCCGTTGTACAAGGCGTGCCAAGGATTTTGGCGACAATCTGTCCAGTTTCTTGGGCTTTTGGCTCGTGGCTGGTGATGATAGCGTCAGGCGTGAACACCTCTAGTTGGACTGCAAGCTCTTCACAACGTTGACGGCCCGTTGCAGACAAATGCCACTGATTCGCCGGTATGTCAGGAACTATTTCTGGGAGGGAGTGTTTTACGAGGATCAGGTGGTTCTCTTGCTGCGGCAACGTTAGATACTCCCCCTGGTCAGGTAATGTCTCTACGTTGCATTCTAAGCGGGCACTGATAGGTATACAATCGTGGGTGAGTGGATGGGCACTTCGGTCCCGGCTGAACAAGGAAATGGGGGGCAGTGATGCTGAGAATGCAGGAGGAACTCGCGATACTGGGCGGGACGCCGGCGGTGGGTGAAGGCGCCGTGCAGCCGTGGCCGCAGGTGGCGGCGGCGGACAAAGAAGCCGTGATGGGTGTGCTGGAGCGCGGCGTGCTCTGGGGGGCGGCGGCGCCGGAAGCGACAGCGCTGCAGGAGGAGTGGGCGGCGTACGTGGGCGCGCGGCATAGTCTCGTGACCAACAGCGGCACGGCGGCCTTGCACATGGCCGTGGCCGCGGCGGGCGTTCGGCCGGGCGACGAGGTCATCACCACGCCCATGTCCTGGTCGTCCACGGCTACGTGCATCCTCCACCACAACGCCATTCCGGTCTTTGCCGACATCGATCCGGCGACCTACACGCTTGACCCCCAGCAGGTTGAGGCCAATATCACGCCGCGCACCCGCGCCATTCTGCCGGTGCATCTCTACGGCCTGCCGGCTGACATGAACGGCATCATGGCGGTGGCGGAAAAGCACGGCTTGCAGGTGATCGAGGACTGCTGCCAGGCGCAGGCGGCGACGTATCAAGGGCGTATGGTCGGCACGCTCGGGCACGTCGGCGCGTTCAGCTTCAACGGCAATAAGAACCTGCCCGGCGGCGAGGGCGGCGCGCTGGTGACCGACGATGAGAATGCCTGGGACATGGCGGCGCGGGTGCAACAGTTTGGCGAGCGGCGGCGCAGCGACGGCGAGCGCGAATTCAACGTCTACGGCATGGGCTGGATGTATCGCGGCACCGAGATGACCAATGCATTCATTCGCTCGCAACTGACGCGCATCGACGAAACCACGGCGCATATCCAGGCCAATGCCGCCTATCTCCACGAACACCTGGCAGGGATTCCGGGACTGCGTTTGCCGCACGTGCCATCCGACCGCACCCACGTCTACTTCCGGTACGTGGCGGAATTCGCGCCGGAAGAGGCGGGTCTGGATGTCGAACCGGGCCCCGCCAGTGAGAGAGTGCGGGAGGCGCTGCGGGCGGAGGGCGTCGGCCTGGGCCGCGCGGAGTTTCTGCTGCCGCGCATGACGCTTTTCCAAGAGCAAGAGGGCTACGGTCGAGGCTGTCCCTGGGAGTGCTGCTACGATGGCTCAATCGAGTATCGGCCGGAAGATTACCCACATGCGTCTAACGCAGTCGACAGGGTCATTCCGCTGATGGGCTTGACCCCGCCCAATGACGAAACGCTGATGGCGGCCTACGTGCGGGCGTTTGAGAAGGTCTTTGGGCGGCTTGAGCGGGTAGTCACGACTGATGGTCGTGAGTGAACGGAAGTCACGACGTTGCTGAACCCGATGCTAATCATCGTCTCTGGCGCGCCGGGTACTGGCAAGAGCACGCTTGCCTCTCGGCTTTCCAAGCAGTTTGCTCTACCCTGTCTCACCAAAGACGACATCAAAGAACTGTTGTTCGATACACTTGGCTGGAGTGATCGCGTTTGGTCCCAACGGCTGGGAATAGCCAGCAACGAACTGCTACTGCACACCGCACAGCAGATGATGATTACTCAGACACACTTCATTCTGGAGAATGCATTTTGGGCAGAAGAGAGCCGACCACAGTGGGCGAAGCTCGTCCAACAGTACCAGTACGCTCCCCTTGAGATTCACTGCACGGCGCCGCCTGAGACGCTTGCTCGCCGGTTTCGTGAGCGCGTGCCCAATCGTCATGCTGGGCACGTCGACAATGTTGCCCATGATGCGGTGATGAAACAGATATGCTGCGGCGTCTATGCTCCACTCCGGATCTCACCCGCAATGGTAGAGGTGGATACTGCCGACTTTGCGCGTGTAGACTATGCCGCCATCGAGAAAACGGTTCGAGCACGTCTGGGACATTCTGAAGGCTACAGGGATGGTGGAACGCCAGCCACGGACTAGGCGGCATGCAGTTGCCAGATAGGCTGAGAGTATAAGTCAAGCGGACTAGCCGTCTACGTAAAATGAACGGGCTTGTCGCTAGCGGCGGAACGCTGGGCCGCATCCACCACGCGCACCGCTTCGTGGGCGTGTCTAATCTTGACGGCCGGTTCTCTGCCGGTGCGGAGGCAGTCCACGAAGTGCTTGACCTCGTGGAATATGGCGCCGACATAGTCTTCACCTAATGTGGGGCCATACCATGTGTCATGGGTCTCAACCTGCTCTTTTCCAATCGTCATGCTCGTGGCCGGGGCGCAGTCGATGCGAATCATGCCCTGGGTACCCACCGCATCGAGGCGGGCGTCCAGCGCGCGGTACGTCTGGGCGGGCAGCGTCCACGCATGCTCGAAGCTGGCAACGGCGCCGGAGGCAAACTTTACGAGAGTGAAAACGGCGTCGTCTATGCCGAGATCCGTCGCCAGCACTTGGTGAGATTCCGCCGTGACGCGCACCACCGGTTCGTCAACCATGGATAGCACGTACTCGATGTCATGTATTCCCAGGAATTGCAGTACGGTCGTGTTGCCTTCGAACTTCTCGGCGCTGTCGATGGGATTGTTGCGGCGGGCGTAGACGTGGATGACGTCGCCGATTGCGCCGCGCCGGTAGTCCTCCAGCGGCATGGCATAGCGCGGATCGAAGTGGAGGGTGTGACCTACGAGCAGCGTGGTACCGGCGCGCTCCACGGTAGCGACCATGTCATCGGCATCGCCGACGTCGATGGCCAGCGGCTTTTCCAGCAGGATGTGTTTGCCGGCCGCCGCCGCCGCAATCACCGCGTCACGGTGGTCCCAGTCGGGCAGACAGATGCTCACCGCGTGAACATCGTCGCGCTCAAGCAACTGACGCCAGTCGGTGAAGACGGCTGCATTTGCAGGGCCGGCAGCAGCGTGAGCTGCCGATTCATTCAGGTCGGCAACGGCCCGCAGTTCCACTTCAGGTAGCTGCCGATAGACGTTGGCATGCCGCTGGCCCATCTGGCCGGCCGCAATCACTCCTATTCCAATTCGGTCCATGCTTCTGTTCCTCCCCTTAATCGAAATTGGGGCGCGGAAGCGCCCCGAACTTTCCAATTTCCTCTTGTTTCGCCAGTTTGAATCTGGGACTTGCCATCGTGGCGGGAAGCCTTAGCCTCGAGTTTCTACCGACAGGCCGGCTTGAACGTTACATGTGCTCCGCGATCAAGTCGGCGGGTTTCACCGGCAGGCCGGTCTCAATTGACCGCTCAGCGGCCTCAATCATGGCAACCACGGCCAGACCGTCGCGGGCGGGTATCGCCGGTTCACCGCCGTCCAGTACGCAGTCCACCATGTTCCGCATGGAGTTGCCCCACGAGTCGTCGGTCTTGAAGTACGACCACATCTTGGGTCGAATCGTCAGTTGGCGTTCTTCGGTATCCAAGGTAAAGCCGCGGCTGGAGCGGTCGAGCGCAACCTTGCCCTTGGTGCCGTAGAGGGAGAGGTACTGCTCGACGATGGCCGGATAGCCTTCGGGCACGATCCACGAGGTCTCGAATGTGATCGTGCAATTCTCGAACTCCACCATCGCCTGCACGAAGTCGTAGGCATCCACGCCTTTCTGCGGCAGCAGGCGCTTTTCGCCGCGGGCATAGACACTAAGCGCTTCCTGGCCGATAACCCAGCGCATGTAGTCCATGGTGTGGGGGAAGAGGAACCAGTGGGGACCGGACCGGCTGCCCCAGGAGAGCATTTGCGTGGGCACCCAGACCGTGTCGGAGAGGCGGGAAAAGCCAAAGACCGGTTCCCCGATTTCGCCGCTCTGCACGCAGTCGCGCAGCTCTTGAATGTCGCTGACCCAGCGATTGCCGAGGCTCACGCTGAAGAGGCGGTTGTTGCGGTCGGCGGCTTGCACCATGGCGACGGCGTCGGCGACGCTGGTAGCCAGGGGTTTCTCAACGAGGACGTGCTTGCCGGCTTCCAGCATGGTGACGACTGCCTCGCGATGGGCGAAGTCCGGTGTCGCCACGCTCACGAGCGCCACGTCGGATGCGGCGATAGTTTCTAAGTCCGGGACGGCCTCGCAACCGAGACGATTCGACACCGCGCAAGCGGTGTCGGAATTGGCATCAAAGACAAACCTGAGGTCGGCGCGGTCATACGCCGCATAGACATCGGCGTGTTGTTCACCAATCAGGCCCACACCCACGACGGCGGTGGGCAGGCGGTCGCCGGCCATGGCAGTCTCCCGAATAGCGGCTACTTGATCTCGAATTCCTCAGTCCAGGAGATCTGGCCCTCTTCGGCCACCGCGGTGACTTCGATAATGTAGGTGCCGGGTTCCAGCGATTCGGGCACCGTCCACGTCCAGCGCACAAAGCCATCCGAACCTGCCGTCTGCGCCGTAAACTCCTTGATTGCGATCGTCTCTTCGCCCCGTATGAGGACTGGTGTGACTTCGGCCCCTTCCTTCGAAGCCGCGTGGAGAATGCCTGTCTTGCCACGGTGGACGATCTCGGAATACGTCAAGATGCGCAGGGGGATGAACTGCGCTTCTTCAGGGGGTTTCTCGCCAATTCCAAGCTGGCAAGCGCTGAGAAGTGTGCCACCCGCCGCTACCAGGAAGACTCGTCTTCGCATTATTTCCCTCCGCTCAAATGAGCCTTAATCAAGGGCTGTCCATCGCTAGGACCGATGACTTCATCCATCGCGCAGTCGGATTGGTCGCCCTTCTTCAATCGACTGATAGGCTGCCAGAATGGCTTCCACCCCGGCGCGACCGTCTTCCCCTGTGACTAACGGAGAGCGTCCAGCGATTATTGCCTCGCAAAAATCCTTAAGCAAATAGTAATTCATTGACTCTGATGTATCAATCGACGAGATGGCCCCACTCTTGGTTTCTGTGCGTACGACGGCTTGTCCCGTAATCTCAAACTCAATCATGCCGCGCGTGCCAAGCAGGCGCAGGTAGACATTCCCCCACTTCGACCAGTTCTCCGGCCGGTTCCACGAGGGATCGGTGGAAGCCAATATGCCGCCTTCAAAGGTTTCAACAAGGATTGCCACGTCATCGACTGCGATGTGCGGTCGCTTGAGGGTATCACCCTCGGCGTAGACCTCCGCCACCTCTTTTCCCGTAAACCAGCGCATCAGGTCGGTGACGTGCACGATGTGGTCCCGTATGGTGCCGCCGCCCGAGCGTTGCGGATCGATGAACCAGCCCTCCGTAAACGGACGCAAGTGGTTCGTGCCGTGCATGGCGAGAATGTCGCCGATTTCGCCGGCATCCACGCGTTGTTTCGCCTGCCAGGCAACGGGAGCAAACCGGCAGGGATATGCCGTGCCCAGGTAGACACCGGCTTCTTGACAGGCAGCGATCATGGCATCCGCTTCTTCCAGCGTAATACAGAGCGGCTTTTCGCAAAGCACATGCTTGCCAGCTTGCGCGGCGTCGATGGTCATCTGTGCGTGATCGGCGTTGGCTGAGCAGATCGATACCGCCTCGACTTCGTCAAGCTCCAATAGCTCATGGTAGTCGGAGAACACTTTCACTTCCGGGTATTCGGGATGGGCGGCGAGCAAGGCGTGCATGCGGTCGAGTTGCTCGGGCACCGCATCCGACGCTGCGACCAGTCGGGCGGAAGGGAGATCAAGCATAGCGGAAACGTAGCCGTTCTGGTGGCCGTGATCGAACGAAATGCAGGCAATGTTGAGGGCACGTTCTGCGCTCATAGCGCCACCACCTGATCTCGGCTGATGCTTTCCATGGCCCGCCAATAGGCTTTCAGTACAGGTAGAGGATCCGGCAGTCCCCGATCGAACGCGCCGCCGGACTCCCACGACTGCACGTACGCGGCGGCCATCTTCTCGTACGGCGAACGGTGATAGGCCTCCGTGAGCGCTACCCCGCTATCGGACGCCATCCAGAAGCTGCGTGCATTGGAATCGTATTCCACCATGCCTTCACGGCCGGTTACTTCGATTACCTCTTTGGAGTACTGACTAGGATAGGCGGCGCTCATTTCGCCGTAGAAGATGGCGCGATTTGCATAGCGTCCGTTGCAGAATACGGTGTCTGTGACCGATGCTTTGAGCGATGCTGCCTTCGCGTAGACTCTCTGCAGCGGTCCGCCCAGCAAGACCAGCGACTCCAAGAGGTGAAAGAGGCTCTGTTCCCACGCTTGCGCCGGAGGAAAGACGCGAATGGCGCGCACTGTGATAATCTCGCCGATCCCAGATCTGGCTGACTGGGCAGCGGCTTCGTATTTGTGCGTGTAGTGGACCGGCAACGCAACCCGCATCGCGCCGTCTGCCGCCGCGAGAATTGCCTCGGCATTGGTGTACGAATCGCCGAAGGGCGGGTGGACGATGGCCTGTCTGCCGTACTCCAGCGCTCGGCGCGCGGTAACCGCCCTTGTGGAAATGTCACCGGCAATGTCCGCAATGCCGTCGCGCGCCTGCGGCCAGTCATGAGCCACCGGCACGCCAAGGAATGTGTTCCGGCCCTCCTCAACGCCTTCAGGCTTGAGAATAGCAATGGCGTCCGGAGAAAGCAGCCGCTTATAGGCCTCAACGCGCTCCGCGAGGTTATCTGCGCCAACTAAGAGTACAGACTGGCTGGGCATAATCTGGAATTACCTAGCATAGGGCACCGCTATTGCGGTGTGAATGCAATCACGAGAAACGCACCTACTACGGCAGCCAACCGCGTTGAGCGGCGAAAAGCACGCTAACGGTCAACGCCGCCTCCGGTCGCTCGCCATCGAGCACCTGCTGCAAGAGCGCTCTTGCGGGCACGAGCTCGACCTGCATGATCTCGAATTCGTCTCGCTTTGGTGCATGATAGACAAGTTCGGTTGCGAAGTAAAGACGCATTGTGAGCGGCAGTAGGGGCGTGCTGGGATGGTAGAGGCCTAACGGTCGTATTATTCCGGCCCGGTACCCCGTCTCCTCCTCCAACTCGCGCAGCGCGCCTGACACTGGGTCTTCACCCGGATCGAGCGCTCCCGCGGGCACTTCCAGCGTTGTGCGGCGCAAGGGATGGCGGTACTGGCGCACGAGCACGGCTTCGTCTGCGTCGGTCAGCGCGAGCACGGCGACCGCATCTCGGCGAATGTCCAGGTAGGTGTAAAGCATGCGCCGGCCGTCAAGCTCCGCTTCCAGCAGGTCCTCCCGTACTGGGAAGCGACCGCTAAAGACAACCTTCGATTCGATGAGTTTCCAGCCCAGCGGCGGGCCTTCACTCTCTTGCGTATCGTCGCTCACAGGTCTTCCTTTTACCTGGATCAGGTTTTGTCTGATGGCTTGGCCCTAAGCTGGTTTACCCTGGCGCAATTGCAGTCGTACGAGCCGCAATTCTTCGTAGGTAAAGTCTTCACCCAGCCGTTCCTTGACCGGCGCCAACAAGTAGTCACTCTCCGCGCCGCCAAAGGCCTCCATAATGCGCTCGCAGCGATCCGGCGCAGGCAGCATGTGGCTAATGTCCATGACCTCGTTGGATTCGGCAATGCGTTCCATGTGCTTAAGTACCGTACCCGGCGAGAGCTGGCGCTGGTCGGCGATTTCTTGAATGCTCAAGTCCCGGCGCACTAAGTCTAACGTCTGTCTCTCCGTAGCGCTAAGCGTTAAGCGAATGCCGGGAGCCAACCCCAATACGCGCAGGCGCGATACGATTGCCGAAGGTTGTCGACCCAATGCCAACGCTATTTCCGGTATTGACCGGCCCGCCTTGTACAGGCTTTGGAGCCGCTCTTTTTCCTCCGGTTGCCATTTCTCGTAAGCACGGGGGTAAGAGATGCGTGTCTGATCCAGGGGTGCGCTTGCCGCTTTCTCATCAGTCTTCTTCGTTAGCGTGGACGGATCGGCATCGCCCTGCTCCGCGCGGTGCTGTGAAATCGCCGCGAGAAACCGGTCGCCAAATTGCTTGAGCTTTCTGGGCCCAACCCCTTTGATGCGCAGCAGCGCTGCGTCGTCACCCGGTAGATGGACTGCCATTTGCCTTAGCGCTTCATCTGGGAATACCGTGAATGCCGGTGCTGCTAATTCTGCTGCGATTTCCTGTCGCAGAACGCGCAGCCTTTCGAACAGAACGTGATCGGGTGCGCCAACCGCATTAGGCGCCGGCAACGTGCTACCTGCAAGCATGACGGTACCGCGATTCTGGAGGAGAGACTTCCCTCTGGCCGTGACACAGAGGGTCGGGTAGCTGCCGCTCGTGCTGCGTGCCAGGAACTCCTGGTCGATGAGTTGCTCGATTACATCCTGCAGGCCGTCCCTTGAATAGTCACGCGCGATGCCGTAGACCGGCAGCGCGTCATGCTGGAATTGCCTGACCAGCCGCGCCCGGCTGCCGCGTAATACCTTGACGACGTGGTTGACTCCAAAGCGTTCGCCTGTCCGTATGACTGCCGATAGCACCTTGAGCGCAATTTCGGTGCCGTCATACGAGTGCGCGGCGGCGTGCGGCTCCGACTTGGCAATACATACGTCGCACGCGCCGCAGTTCTCTTCCAGCCATTCTTCGCCAAAGTAAGCAAGCAGGAATGCCCTGCGACAGGTCTTAACTTCGCCGTACGCGACCATCTGGGCAAGCTTTGCTGCCGCGTTGGCGCGTTCCGTGCCGTCTTCAATTTGGTTGATGAAGTATTCCTGGTTGATCTTGTCGCCGTGCGAAAAGAAGAGCACGCACTCGCTGGGTCGGCCGTCGCGTCCGGCGCGGCCGGTCTCCTGGTAATAGCCCTCAATCGTCTTGGGAAGGTCGTAGTGTACCACCAAGCGAACATCCGGCTTGTCGACGCCCATGCCAAACGCGATTGTCGCTACGATGATGGGCACTTCATCGCGCAGGAATGCCTCTTGGGTCCGCCTACGCACGTCGTCCTCCAGTCCTGCGTGATAGGGCAGCGCATTGAGGCCGTGGGCCGCTAATTCGGCGGCCAAGTCTTCGGTATTTTGCCGTGAAAACCGATAGATGATTACGGGGCAATCCCGGTACTTGCCCAGTAGATCGAGAAGAGCCTCAAAGCTCCGCCGCTTCGGTCTGACATGGTAGGTCAGGTTTGGACGATTGAAGCTGGCGACGAATTGGGCGGCGCCGGGCATGCGGAGTTGGTTGACAATGTCTTGCCTGACGCGCTCCGTCGCGGTAGCCGTGAGCGCGATCACCGGGACTGTGGGGAAATTGCTCCGCAACACTTGCAGGGCGCGGTAGTCGGGTCGAAAGTCGTGTCCCCACTCGGAGATGCAGTGTGCCTCATCGATTGCGATGAGGCCGAGCTTTAGAGAGTGCAGTAAATCGCGGAACGACGAGGTAACGATGCGCTCGGGCGCAACATAGAGAAGGTCGAGGCGGCCTTGGTACGCATCCTTCTGAACCCTCCGCACTTGGGCGGGGCTCAATGTGCTGTTGATGTATTCAGCGGCAACGCCGCGCGCTTTGAGCGTGTCGACCTGGTCCTTCATCAGCGCAATGAGGGGTGAAACTACCACCGTCACGCCCTCCAGGCAAAGAGCCGGCAGTTGGTAACAGAGCGACTTGCCGCTGCCTGTCGGCATCAGCACGAGCGACTCGTGGCCGGAGAGAACATGCGTGATGATCTCCTCCTGCAGCGGCAGGAAGCGGTCGTGGCCAAATACAGACTCTAGGACAGCAGTGGGGTCGCGCGTCGAAGTGGGTTCCATCTCTGCGAAAACTCAGCCTTGCCTGCTCAGCGTTCCATCTCGGGCTACGACGCAGATTCTTGTCTGCCTCGCAAGAATTCATGCTCGTGCAACTCATGGAGAGTGCGAATGCATGAGGGGTCTTGGGCGCTCCTCTCGGCATGGCGGTCGATCAGGACCGCCTGCATGCCGACGGCCTGCGCGGGCTCGATGTCTAGTTGCACAATGTCACCGATGAATAGAACCTGCTCGGGGGCTAGAGCGGCTTGTTCGAGGGCGAGCCTGAATATCGCCGTGTCCGGTTTTTCCACGCCGACACAGCCTGAGAGCACTTGCGTGGGAAAGTAGCGGCTGATGCCCAGATAGTCGACGAGCTCCGCGCCCCAGGCTTCCCAATTGGAGACCAGCGCCAGCCGGTATCCTTCCGCCGCCAGGCGCTCCAGCACCGGAATGACGTCGGGATAGAGGGCATAACCCTGGGGTCTGCTCAGCTTCTCGTAGATGCGCAAGGCGAAGGTTGCGCGTTCAGCACGGGGAATGCCGAGTGATTCCAAGAGATCACGGTAATACTGATTCCAAAAGGCGAATGAACGCTCGCGGCTCAGCGACCATCCACGGTTCTTGGGGTCCTCGAATCGGAGCGAGAGGGAAGCTTCAGCACGCGCCACGTCGCGGTGGGGCAGGGGGTGCCCGAGATCAGCCAGGGTCAGTGCAATGTGTTCAGTCACCGAGGGATAGGCTGATGTAAGGGTGCCGCCTAAGTCAAAGAAAATGCCCTTGAGTGTATTTTGTGCCATTGCTTTTCGGTGAATGCGGTGCAGTTACTGGGCATGCTTGCCAACGGGGGTTTGCTGTATTGTCTGTTGGCAAAACAGCTCATGTCAACCGGATGAGGTAGATGCACTGATCAGACATCTGGTTGCAGGATAGCAGCCCGGGGCTTGGAGGTTGGTCAGCTTCCGCAGAATCCACTTCGAGTGCTTGCGGCAGCGTTGCTTGAATCATCGCTTCGCTCGCCAGCGCTGGTCAGAGCCTGGAGGGCTGGCTAAAATCGTAAGTGACTTTGAAGGCCTTGGACTTGGAAGGGGATCTCCGTGGAGACTGAACGAGAGCGGTTGCGCGTGTTATTACAAACGGAAGCCGTAACGGTGGGGGATTTCATCCTCAGCTCCGGCAAGCGGGCAAAATACTATGTTGATTGCCGTCTCGTGACGCTTTCTGCGGAAGGCGCATACTTAACCGGGCGTGTGATGCTACAGGCTCTGGGCCATCCCTTGCCCGATGCTGTTGCCGGCATGACAGTGGCCGCAGACCCGGTCGTAACCGCGGTTGCGGTTGCCAGTTTCACCGCAGGTACGCCGCTTGCCGCTCTTATTGTGCGCAGCCAGGCGAAAGAGCACGGTACTGGTAGACAGGTGGAAGGTCCATTGCAGCCGGGCATGCGCGTAGCGATCCTGGAGGACACGGTTTCGACCGGCGGCTCAGTGTTGCGCGCCGCAGAGGCGGTTGCGGAAGCGGGCGGTGTGGTAACCGGCATATGGACCCTAGTAGATCGCCTGCAGGGCGGAGACGCGGCCATAGCCGCAGCCGGTTATGCATACCAGTCCATCTACACCATCGGCGACCTCGGCGTGGACGCTTCTCTCCGCACAGGCTGAGCCCGGCAGGCGCGAAAGCACGTATCTTGAGACGCCAATCGGACAGTCTGCACCCTTGTGCGCCGCGAGCCTGGCTGTTGCCAGAGGTTGGTAATGGCACGTGTAGATCTTGAAGACACAATAGCAGCCGTGGCGACGCCGCCGGGGGAAGGCGCTATCGGTATCGTGCGGTTGAGTGGCAGCCAAGCGCTCACGATCGGCCGGCGTTGCTTTCAACCACAGAAGCCCTGCAGTTGGCAGAGCCACCGATCATACGTTGGTTTCGTCTTCGATCCGGATACGAATGCACGTCTCGACCAAGCTCTCTGCACCTTCATGCGGCGTCCGCAGTCGTACACGGGAGAGGATGTCGTAGAATTTTCCTGCCATGGCAGCCCCGCCGTACTGCGCCATGTCCTGGCAATGCTCGTCGCGCAAGGCGCGCGCTTGGCGCGGCCGGGCGAGTTCACGCTGCGCGCCTTTCTCAACGGTAAGCTCGATCTGGCCCAGGCCGAGGCAGTGATGGACGTGGTGCGCGCTCGCACGGGCACGGGGGTGTCGTTCGCACTCAGTCAGTTGGAGGGTCGCCTCTCGCGCCAGGTGCAGGCAGTGCGGCAACAGGTGCTGGGGTTGTTGGCCAGTTTGGAAGCAAACATTGACTTTAGCGAGGACGACGTGCCCGCTGTTCCCACGCATGAAGTGGCAGCATCCATTGAGGAAGCGCTCGCCGCCTTGGGTGCAATGCTCGCGACGGCACAGAGCGGCGCGCTGGTCCGCGATGGCGTGCCTGCCGTGCTCGTGGGCCGCCCCAACGTCGGCAAATCGAGCCTGCTCAATGCTTTCTTGTCTGCCGACCGGGCGATCGTCACGGAAATTCCGGGGACGACGCGGGACGTACTTGAGGAAACGGTAGACGTTAACGGCATTCCGCTCGTGTTGGCGGATACGGCGGGAATCGCCGATACCGATGATGCGGTAGAAAAGATCGGCGTCGAGCGGAGCCGGGCATCGCTGGCCGCGGCACGCCTCGTGATCCTGGTCTTGGACGGCAGCGTGCCGTTACAACCCGCAGACCACGACGTGATTGCCGAAGTAAACAGTACTCTCGCTCCAGGTGCAGACCAAGCAGTCGTCGTCGCCCTGAATAAGGCCGACAAGTCACAGATCCTTTTGCAAAGTGACATTCAGGATCTGGTAAATGGCGCCGCGGTCGTGCGCACCTCGGCGGTCAGCAGAGACGGCCTGGCGGAATTGCGCGCGAAAGTCAGCGATCTGCTTTTGGAGGGAGGGCTGCCAAGCGACAGTGCCGTAGTAACCTCACTCCGGCATCGCGAAGTCCTGGAGGAGGCGCAAGCAGCGCTCAGAGAAGCGCGCCAAGCCGCGGTCGAGCAGCTTCCTGAAGACTTTGCCTGCATCGGTCTCCGCGCCGCGGTGAATGCCCTGGGAGAACTCACGGGCGAGAGCGCGACGGAAGATCTCCTCGACCGCATCTTCGCAGAGTTTTGCATAGGCAAATGAGGGGAAAATTGGGCTAGCGATCTTGCCGGTGCACTCCGGCGGGCGCATTCATGCGGCTGCGCCACTGGTGCACGAAATTCCACACCAGGAGCGCGCTCGCACCGCCGATCATGTCTACGGCTACATCCTGCCACGTGGCGCTTCTGCCCGGCACGAATGACTGGTGGAATTCGTCGCTGAGGGCGTAGATGACGACAATCAAGAGTGCCAAGGGCTGAATCTTCGGGTGGGGAAAGCGCGAGTAGATTGCACGGTACCAGAGGAGCGCCAAAACGGCGTACTCAACGAAGTGTGCGCCGTATTTCACCACCGCATCAAGCAAGCTGTCGGATAGTGTTGGCAGCGTTGATTGGTCCGAAACGTAGTAGATGAGGGCCATCCAGACGAGTGGGGGCGCCCAGTAGAAGAGGATGTTGCGCAGGTGAGAGGGCTTCACGGGAGGAAATTCGGTTTAGGCGACAGGGCGCACACTACTTGCCGCTGGCGAACCCTGCTTTGATAGACATCGACGAAGGGGCTCTGTGACGTACCTAAGGGATGGACGTTTCTTCCGGCAGAAGCGCTATCTGATCGGGCTGGGCGCGGCGGCGTTTCCATTGCTGGTATTCGGCTATTTCTTCGGCAATACTGTCGATATCTTCGAAATGGCGATACACGGAAGCAAACCGCACGTAGGCGACTTCATCGAGGACGCGCAATCGTTGCATCACCCTGTCGCCGATGACTGTGGACTCTACTTCGGGCTCGCCCAATTCGAGTAAGTCGCGCTCGATGCCGTCAACGATGCTGCCCACCTGCTCAGAACTCACCGGACGCTTCCAGCAGGCCGTGCTGATCTTATCGCGCAGCTTGCCCCGGTTGAACTCCTCGCGCCTGCCGTCGCGCTTGACTACCGTGAGCGGGACAGGGTCCACACGCTCCGTCGTTGTAAACTCTCGGCCGCAGCGCAGGCACTCGCGAAAGCGTCGGGAACCGGCTCTAAGCAACTGGTAGGAGGCAACGCGGGATTCAATTGATTCGCAGTGCGGACAGGCGAGGACTTCCAAACGCTCATACGTTGTGTAGCGGTGACCGCAATTGCCGCATTCGCGGCGGCGGCGAATGCTCATCTCTTCCGGTCGACTGTCAACCACGCGGGTGTCATGCTTGGCGCACTGTGGGCAGCGCATGGGCATACCTCCCCTGACTGCAAACGAATCACGCGCCGGATTGGCAGTCGCCGGCAAACAAGCCGCCTCGAAACTAGACAGTCACCACTATAGCACAGTATGTAGTTTCCATAAAGTGAAGTCTAAGCTATATTTTGTTAGCGGAGCGGCTCGAGGATGTAGTTCGGGTTCTCCGCCAGAATCTCACACGAAACCCCGACATTGTCCTGCGCGTTAATGACGTACGTTCTACTCCGGCCGATGATGGCGCGGCGCAGGAGGTCCCGCTCGAGGAAAACCGGCTCCATATTGGCGAGGTGGCGCGTAATCCCGCGATCAGAGCAGTCGTAGCGGCGGGCGGTGACAGTGTGTTGGCGGCCGGCCATGTCCTCCACGATGGCATCCTCGATCGTTGCGAAGCCCAAATAGGCAGGACAGGCGATTTCCTCCGCGCAATGAAAGACGGAATTGCTGCCGAGAGAGGCCCCGAAGAAGACAACCTTACCGCCGAGTTCATATAAGCGGAAATATGGTGAGCCCGGACCGCAGGGCGTATCCCGGTGCGCGGCGGTGAGGAAGGCTGCCTGCGATCCGATGGCTGCGGCGGAGGAGACGGGATGGCCGCTGCGCAGCGCCCCATTACGCTGGCGGAAAGTCTCGGTAATGCGTCCGGTAGCCGACGGTGTTTGCCTTACGGAAAACTCATGTGGGTAAGACTTGAGAATCGAGAAGGTCAACGTGGGCATGAGGACAGTGCCGCTCGCGCCTACGGCCTCGAGGAGCGCATCGATTACCGCGTCAGCTCCTCCTTCAACGTAGCCAAAGCTGCGCAAGGAGCTGTGGACGAGCAGGTGGTCGCCGGGCACAATGCCAAGCTCCTGAAGGCCGGCCAGAATGCGGCGCTTATCAACTTTCATGGCCTCTTCAAACCCTTATCACTGTGGTGAGGAACCAGGCGATCGGATTGCCTTCCACTTGCTCCGGGTGGGTGGCCGGTCTATGGCCGGCCCGCGCGTGGGGTTAAGCCGAATCTCGCTTGGTAAACCCAGTGCGACGGCCAGTCCCAATGTGCGGCGCACTCATTCCTTATCTCGCGAGGGCTGATTGGGCACACCTGGCCGCAGATGCGCGATCTCAAGCGTCCCCAGCGGCGAGAAATGTAATGTTTCTTACCGTAAACGTCAGACTCTTATGCAATTCTTAAGGTTGTCTAGAGACCGGCAACTATCGCCATAATACCCCATGCTATAATGGGTAGCAGTTGACGCTCGGATTCTTTGTGTGGTTTGGCAGGAATGGGGGTCGTGGGGATAGTGGAACGTGTTACATTAGCGTTAGCCTATCCTCACTCAATACGGAAGGCACGGTGAAACTATGATAGGCGGAGTCCTGGGGTTCATCGGTCGGCACTGGCGCGGCATTCTGCTCTGGGTGCTGGTTGCGATCGGTTTTTGGTGGTCGGTTGCAACATTCGGTGCAGGAAACGTCCTGCAGGTTCTGTTTCTCATCTTTGCCACGTTATTCCAGCTTGCGTTTGCGATTCTCTTTGTCCTAATTCAGTTTGTAGCACTATTCTGGTTCCTCGGCCGCGGCCGCGTCTATTGGATCATGCCCGGCGGTGAGACCGGGATTTCCTTTAAAGACTACCGCGGCAACGAGCAGGTGCTCGAGGTTTCAGCGCGGATTGTGACCCTACTGCGCGGCGTGCGCGACTTCAAGCGCATGGGCGGCGAGGTCTCGCGCGGTCTCTTGCTGATTGGCCCCCCGGGTACCGGTAAGACCTACTTGGCGCAAGCCATTGCCACGGAGGCCGGCGTGCCGTTTGCATATGCATCCGCACCCGGTTTCCAGAACATGTTCATGGGTGTCGGCAATCTGCGCATTATGATGCTTTACGGTAAAGCGCGACGGCTCGCGCGCAAGTATGGCTCCGCCATCATCTTCATCGATGAGATCGATGCCGTCGGCACGGCGCGCACTTCGCAGATGGGCGGCGGCATGGGCATGATGGGCGGCATGTTCGGCGGCGGTATGGGCATGCTTAACACGTTGCTCCTTGAGATGGACCCCCCCAATGTCGACACGAGCATGAAGGCTCGCGTATTGCGTCGCTTGGGTCTCCGTAGAGGCAAGGCCATCCAGCCCGTAGTACTTACGATTGGCGCAACCAATATAGCGGAAGTGTTGGACCAGGCGCTGCTTCGTCCAGGACGTTTTGACCGCAAGATTACGATCGACGCGCCCGATTTCGACGGCCGCAAAGACGTCATCCAATACTACATGGACAAGGTCCGCCACGACCCCGACATCGACATTGATAAGATTGCTGCCGATACGGTAGGGTACACGCCGGTTAGTATCAAGTACCTCATAAATGAGGCGGCGGTGGTAGCGCACTTCGAGGGACGAGACTACATTTCGTACACGGACTTCAGCGAGGCGCGCGAGACGAATGAATGGGGCTTGCGCCAGCCAATCCGCAGCATGAGCGAGAAGGAACGGCGGCGGCTGGCGTATCACGAAACCGGCCACGCGATTGCGATGGCCCTATTGCAGCCGGAGAACCAACTCTACAAAGTTACGATCATCCGCTACGGTCGCGCGCTCGGTCTCGCTGCCAGCACTCCGCTCGAGGAGCGCTATACGCAGTCTCGGGAGGAAGTGCTATCGGAAATCAAGGTTGCCCTTGCCAGCCGTGCCGCGGAGGAACTCTTCCTGGGAACCGGCCTTACGGGCGTTACATCCGACCTGCAACAGGCGACGATGCTGGCAATGGGGTACTTCGGTTTCTATGGCATGGGGAATAGCTTCTATTCGTACCTTGCCATGCCGAGTGGACTGGGCGGCATCGACCCTGATACCAAGCGCCGCATCGAGGCCTTGCTGGACGAGCAGTACCGCGAGGTTAAGCAACTCCTGGCGGAGCATGCCGATGAAGTGCGTATCATCTCTGAACGGCTCCTCAAGGAACTAGAACTGCACGGCGAGGACATCAAAGAAATCCTCGAGTCGCAGAAACCGCAACGTGAACCCGTGGGTGTCGCCGCGCTGACCGGCTATTCGAGCGGCCTGGCGTTGGGCCAGCAGAGCAACGGCCCGTCAGACTCTCCAGGCCCAAATGGCAATCCGGTCGATTCCCCTGACAGTCAAGTGGAGTCAAGCGAGGAAACGGACAAAGAATCTGATTCCTAAACCAGTGCTGGGAATGGCTGATTACGCTTGGCTCATGGCGAGTTCGTCGAAGACTGCGACTAGGTCGAAAACCGCGCACTATCAGCGTGCTGCGTTTAGCATGAGGATAGTGCGCTCTTTTTCTCCGTTGGATAGGCCACGGTTAGTGGATCGTTGAGTTTGCGCTTTACGCTGTAAACTGTGAGGAATTTCATGCAGCGCAACACCGTGATTGGTGCCGTATTTGTCGGTATCGTCGTATCTATCGCGCTTGTGCTCGTTGTACCGAACATCATTGCCGACTGGCTCTGGTACCAGAGCCTTGAACGCACCGATGTCTTCTCCAGAATCATCACTCTGCAAATAGGCCTCTTTGCCGCCGGCCTTGTCGTCTTTGGCGTCTTGTACTTTGGGAACATGACCCTCGTACGCAAGATTGTCGAACGGCAGGCGTACAGTACCGGCGAAGACTTTCTCTCGAACTCAGCGCGGCGGACCGAGCAAGCCTCGCGGATCATCTCCGGCATTGTCGGCGTAATCGCTTCCGTCCTCTTCGGTCTGATCGCCTCCGGTCAGTGGAACACGGTACTCCGCGCCCAGAATCTAGTCGAGTTTGGCCGCACGGACCCTCTCTTCAGTAGAGACCTTTCCTTTTTCGTCTTCACGCTCCCGCTGTTGGAGTTCGTGCAGGGCTGGCTCTTCAGAGCGGTTGTGCTGGTGCTGGTGGTCGCGGTCTTCGCTTACGGGTTCCGTCTGGTGCTGCCGTATATGATCTCACCGGAAGATGATGAAGGGGAACGCCGCGAAATCCCTAAGAGCCTCGTCGCCGGGGCGCCCATTCGCATTCACCTCTCCATTCTCGGATTTTTGCTGATGGTGTTGATTGGCTGGGCCCATTGGCTGAGCTTGCACACGCTGGAATTCTCGACACGCGGCGCTGCCTACGGCGCCAGTTACATCGACGTCAACATCATGCAACCCGTCCAGCAGGTGCTTATTGTGCTGGCGGTAGTGGCGGCGATTGGGCTGGTGAGCGGCGCTGTGCTGAATCAACAGTGGCTGCCCATTGGCGGTTTAGGACTCTGGTTGCTCGTGCTAGTCGTAGGCGGGTGGGCCTATCCCGGTTTGGCGCATCGCCTCGAGGTGCAGCCGAATGAGTTGGAGCGCGAGCGACCGTTCATTGAGAACAACATCGAGTATACGCGTGAAGCCTACGGTCTAAACCGCATTGTGGAAATGGAGCACCCCGGTGAACCTGCCGTAACGCAAGAAGAACTGGTGAGCAACCCGCTGACCGTGCGCAATTTCCGTTTGTGGGACCCCGAACCTTTGCTCATTACGTATAACCAGGTGCAGAGTATCCGCCTCTACTACGACATTCTCGATGCGGACGTGGACCGCTACTACGTGGACGGCGAATACAGGCAGGTGATGGTCGGTGCGCGCGAACTCTCACCGGAGAAGCTGCCGGGCTCGGCGCAGACGTGGGTGAACCGCAGGTTGCAGTTTACTCATGGCTACGGCGTGGTGATGAGTCCCGTAAACGAGGTCTCACCCGAGGGACTGCCCTCATTCTTCCTGAAAGACGTGCCGCCCACGGGCATCATGGAAGTCAATCGACCGGAGATATACTACGGCGAAAAGACGTTCGACTATGTGATCGTCAACGCGCGTATCCAGGAAATCGACTACCCGCGCGGTGACGACAACGCCCGATCGACCTATCAGTCCCGCACCGGTGTCGGTGTCGGCACGTATCTGCGCAAATTGCTCTACGCCTGGTATCTCAAGGACGTAAACATCCTGCTCTCTGACGAATTGACGCCCGAGAGCCAGATTCTCTACCGTCGTCAGGTGCGCGAGCGCGTCGCAACGGTGGCGCCTTTCTTGGTCATCGACCAAGACCCGTACATCGTGGTAGCCGACGGTCAGCTTTTCTGGATCGTTGACGCGTACACGTTTACCGACCGCTACCCGTATTCGCAGCCGCTGGCCGGGGCCTTCAACTACATACGCAATAGCGTAAAAGCCACAGTAAATGCCTATGACGGCACTGTGAAGCTCTACGCGGTTGAAGAAGATGAACCGATCCTGCAGGCGTATTCGCGGGCTTTTCCGGATCTCTTTCAACCGTTGAGCGAGATGCCGCCGTCAATTCTGCAGCACATTCGCTACCCGGCCTTCCTGTTCCAGGTACAGGTAGAGTTGTATTCGCTCTACCACATGCAGAAGCCGGAAATCTTCTACAATCGCGAAGATGCCTTCTCGCGGCCGCGCGAACTGTATGGCGGCGGTCAGGTGCCCGTGCGGCCCTACTACGTCATCATGCGGCTCCCCGATTTCCCGCGCGAGGAATTCATCCTGATCATGCCGTACACGCCAATCCAAAAGGACAATATGGTGGCTTGGCTGGCAGCGCGATCGGATCCGGAGGGGTATGGCTCGCTCTTTGCCTTCAAGTATCCCAAGGATAAGCTCATTTTCGGGCCCATGCAGATCGAGGCCCGCGCCGACCAGGATACGACGATTTCACAACAGTTCACGTTGTGGGGTCAGGGCGGATCTCGGGTGATCCGTGGCAACCTGCTGGTTGTTCCCATCGGCCAATCAAACTTGTATGTGGAGCCCATCTATCTTCAGTCCGAACAGGGCCAGTTGCCTGAACTCAAGCGCGTCATCATCGCCAACGGTTCGAATGTGGTTATGGCGGAAAGCGTATTGCTCGGGCTGCAGGAGTTGTTTGGAGAAGGCGTGGAGGGCATATTCACAGGCATTGCGATGACTGGAGACAGCGCGACGCAGACCGGTTCGGGTACTACAACGACGGTCACACCCACACCGGCGCCTGTGGTATTGCCAACGCCGACAACGGCGCCACAGCCGACGGCAGCGCCGCAGCCTACAACGGCGCCAAGTGTGACGCCGCAGACAGGAGCTACGCCGACGCCAAGTGAACTCGCGCCACCCGCCACAGCGACGCCGGGGACCGACACGTCGATTGAGGACCTGCTCGAACAGCTCCGGCGCCAGAATGAACTGATGCAACAGCTTCTCGAGGAGTTGCAGAGGCAACAAGAGGAGTAGTGCTCCGGCCCGCGATACATTGCGCATTAGCGGGCCAGTGGCTCTAACTGTGCGGGCACACTGGCTTGGGACTCTGCCTGCCTTGAAGCGCGCACTGGGACCAGCGCGTCTGCCCGTGAAGGAACGAAGCAAGAGTTCTTAGGCGGCAGCCCGGTAGCCGCTTCGGCAAACTCAGTGTGGACGGATTGCGCCGATCCTATGTGCCCAATGGGACAGAAGGAATGCTAGGCTGGCACGGTGGCTAGCGCCACGGGACCGTTGGCCGGATGGGATCGCCTCTCAATAGAGAAACACTGTTCCTGATCGCGCTGAGTGGGTCTCACGAGGCCCTTGTTTGGGGTGCAGGTTGGCGCGCCGGTTCGTGTCTAATGTACATCTCTCAGATTGAAAACGGGGATCTTGCTACGGTGACCAAAGCACGCATATACGTCACATACAAGCCCACAGTGCTAGACCCGCAGGGCAATACTATTCAGTCAGCGCTCCACCACCTGGGATTCGAAGACGTTGCATCCGTGCGCATGGGTAAGTACCTGGAAGTCGAACTGGGCACAGACGATGCCGGTAAGGCGCGGGAAGATGTGGAAGCAATGTGCGAGCAACTGCTGGCGAACCCCGTAATCGAAAGCTACCGCTTCGACTTGGAGACGGTGCAGTGAAGATTGGCATAGTGCAGTTTCCGGGTTCGAACTGTGACTACGACTGCCTGCACGTTGCTCGCTCTGTGCTCCAAGTTCACGCAGACTTCGTGTGGCACGAGGAGACGCACGTCTCCGGCTTTGATGCCTTGGTGCTGCCGGGGGGATTCTCATACGGTGACTATTTGCGGTCCGGATCGATAGCGCGTTTTTCTCCCGTCATGCGCGCGGTCACGGCATTTGCCGATGCCGGTGGGCTCGTGCTTGGCATTTGCAACGGTTTCCAAATCCTCACGGAGGCCGGACTTCTGCCGGGTGCACTACTCAGGAACGACTCGGTGGAGTTCCGCTGCGGCTGGGTCTATCTGCGCGTCGAGAGCGTAGAGACGCCATTCATGGCGACCTATGAGCAGGGCCAGATCGTGCGCATGCCGATAGCACACGGCGACGGCAACTACATAGCCGATCCGGACGTACTCCGCCGCATGCGTGACAACGGCCAGATCGTATTGCGCTACTGTGACGCCGAGGGAAACACGATGGCGGCTGCGAATCCAAACGGCTCCGTTGCAAACATCGCCGGCGTCTGTAATGAAGCCGGCAATGTCTTTGCCCTTATGCCGCATCCGGAAAGATGCGCCGAACCCGCACTGGGCGGCGAGGATGGGTTCGGCATTTGGCGGGCAATTGTCCTCGCCCTTAGTGCCGCGCCAGTGCGTGTGTAAGCTTAACCGCACGTGGTGTCGTCGCGCCGTCCTGGTGGGGATGCGGAAGTCTTTCGTCTGAACGGTACTGATCCTATCTGCAGGTGCGTATTGGTACGTCTTCCATCACACAGTCCGAAGCGAGGTCTCTTGTGAGCCAAACGGAGATGACCGTAACAGATGCCGACCTCCGGGAAGTCTCACTGACTCGCGATGAGTTTGATCGCATTTGTGCTCAGCTTGGGCGCGTTCCCAGTCCTGTCGAACTCGGCATGTTCGGCGCCATGTGGAGTGAGCACTGCGGCTACAAGAATTCGCGGCCGCTGCTGAAACTGCTGCCAACTGACGGCAAGCATGTACTCATCGGTGCGGGCGAGGAGAATGCCGGGGCGGTCGACATCGGCCACGGGCTCGCCGTGGTCTTTAAGGTCGAGAGCCACAATCATCCCAGTGCCGTAGAGCCGTTCCAGGGCGCGGCCACCGGTGTCGGCGGCATCGTGCGCGACATTTTCACCATGGGCGCGCGTCCCATTGCACTGCTCAACTCTCTGCGTTTCGGCCACCTAGATGACGCCCGGAACCGCTACCTGTTTAACGGCGTTGTCAGCGGCATCAGCCACTATGGCAATTGTGTTGGCATTCCGGATGTTGGCGGCGAGGTGAATTTCGCAGGGTGCTATGCCGGCAACCCCCTCGTCAATGCCATGTGCGTCGGCATCATTCCGCAGGAAAAGCTCATTCGCGCGCGGGCGCGCGGCGCCGGCAATACCTTGATGCTTGTGGGCGCGGCGACCGGCCGGGACGGCATACATGGCGCTGCATTTGCTTCATTGGATGATCCTGAACTCTCGCACCGCGGTGTGGTGCAGGTGGGCGATCCGTTCATGGAGAAGCTTCTCATCGAGGCGTGCCTCGAACTTGGCAAAACTGACTATCTCGTTGGTCTGCAGGACCTCGGCGCGGCGGGCTTGACGAGCTCTGCCGTGGAAGCGGCGTACAAAGGTGAGAGTGGCGTAGACATTGACGTCAGTCGCGTGCCATGCCGCGAAGAGGGCATGACTTCCTATGAGATCATGCTGAGCGAGAGCCAAGAGCGTATGCTCGCGATTGTTCGCCAGGGCGCCGAAGAGCAGGTAGAGGCAATCTTCTCGCGCTGGGGCCTGCACTCGACCGTGATCGGTCGGGTCACCGGCGATGGGATGGTGCGCGTACACAACGGCGCCGAGGTGGCAGCCGAGATTCCGGCTCACTTGCTGGCAGATGCGCCGACCTATGAGAGGGAGGGCACTGCGCCGGGCTACCTGCGGGAAACGCGCGCGTTTCAACAGACAGCGCTGCCGGAGCCGCGTGACTACAATGCCGTCTTGCTCGCCTTGCTCGCCAGCGCGAATATCGCCAGCAAAGAGTGTGTCTATCGACAATATGACTACAGCGTCCAGGTAAACACGGTGGCAGGACCGGGCGGAGATGCCGCGATATTGCGCGTCAAAGGTACACCGGCAGGACTGGCAGTGACGATCGACGGCAACGGGCAGTATTGCTACCTCGATCCGTTTGCCGGCGGCGCAATTGCCGTGGCGGAGGCGGCGCGGAACTTGGCATGCGTGGGCGCGGAACCCCTTGCCCTCACCAACTGCCTCAACTTTGGCAACCCGGAAAAGACTGATGTCTACTACCAGTTGGAAGGAGTGATTCGAGGGATGGCCGCGGCGTGTGCAGCCCTCGACGTGCCCGTCGTGAGCGGCAACGTCAGCCTGTACAATGAGACGCGCGGCCAAGCCATCTATCCCACGCCAATGGTTGGCATGATTGGCAAGCTGGATTCAATCCAAGAACGTTCGACGTTGGCTTTCCAGCAAGCAGGGGACATCATCGCCTTGCTGGGTCCTCAGACCGACCACTGCGGCGGCAGCGAGTACCTGGCGTTCATTCACAGCCAGGTTACCGGAGAAGCGCCCCCCTACAATCTCGATGTGGAAGCGCGCGTGCAGTCGGTCTGCCGGCAGATTGTTCGCAAGGGTCTCATCAATAGTGCGCACGATTGCTCGCAAGGCGGCCTCGCCGTCGCTCTCGCCGAGAGCGCTATGGCGGGTGAAATCGGGTTTACAGTGGACATCCCGGGCGACGGGCGCGCCGACGGCCTCCTCTTTGGGGAGGGCCAGTCTCGAATTGTCGTCAGTCTACCCAAAGAGAATCAGGCTGCTGTGAGCGCATTGGCCGCAGAGCACGACGTGCCGTTCGCTGTCATCGGACGCGTCCACGGGGATGCGCTCGTGCTCGGCGACAAGGTGTCGGTCCCACTGGCATCCGCGCTGCATGCATGGCAGAATGGAGTGGCGGAAGCACTGGCTGCGGATGGGTAACGGCACGCTAATTCAGAGGGGGGCAGCGCGCGCCATGGACCGAACACCAGCTACCGCCGACACTGATTCCCCGCGTGAGGCGTGCGGCGTCTTTGGCATCTACGGCCGTGAGTTGGACGTTGCAAAACTCACGTACTTCGGTTTGCACGCGCTGCAGCATCGCGGCCAGGAGAGCGCCGGCATTGCCAGCGCCGACGGCAAGCAAATGCAGGTCTACCGCCGCATGGGGCTGGTTTCCCATGTATTCTCGGAAGAGATCCTGGAAGACTTGCAGGGCATTCTGGCGGTTGGGCATACGCGCTACTCCACGAAGGGTTCGAGCAGAGAGGACAATTCCCAGCCCATATTCATAGAGGGTCCGTTGGGTCCTTTCGCGCTGGCCCACAATGGCAATCTCGTCAATGCGGACCAGTTGTTAAGCGACCTCGATGAGCTCGGTATCCGGCCCAAGTCCTCAACCGACAGCGAAATTGCGGCGTGGCTTATTGCACTCGCACCAGGGACTACATGGCCGGAAAAACTGCAACACACTCTTCCTCGCTTGGTGGGTTCGTACACCTTTGTGATGGCTACCGTAGACCACGTGCTGGCGGCGCGTGACTCACTAGGGAATCGGCCGCTCTGCTTGGGGAACCTCGAAGGATCGTGGGTAGTGGCTTCTGAGAGTTGCGCGCTGAAAACGGTCGGTGCGGAGTTTGTGCGTGAGATTGAGCCCGGAGAACTAATCTCGATTGGTGAGGAAGGGCTGCGGTCATATCGCGTTCAGCCGGTTACAAAGCGGGCAGTCTGCATGTTTGAGTTCATGTATCTTGCCCGGCCGGACTCCTACATCGAAGATACGCTGCTCTATCACGCCCGGCGTGAAATGGGCCGCCAACTCGCGCGGGAACGTCCAGCGCCTGGCGCCGACTTGGTTATGGGCGTGCCCGAATGCGCCATCGCGGCCGCACAAGGATACGCCGAAGAGAGCGGAGTACCGCTGCGCGACGGTTTGGTGCGCAACCGCTACATCCATCGGACGTTTATTCAGCCGACCGACCAACTACGCCGCGAAGGTGTGCTCTTGAAGTACAACCCCATGCCGGAGGTCTTAGAGGGACAGCGAGTGGTAGTGGTTGACGACTCCATCGTGCGCGGCACGAATACGCTGCCTATCGTCAAAATGCTGCGCCAAGCCGGTGCGGTAGAGGTTCACGTGCGCATCGCGGCGCCGCCAATCCGTCACCCTTGTTTCCTGGGCGTTGACATGCCGACGCGGGGCGAAATCATCGCTTCAGCATTCCAGTCGCAAGAAGAAGCCGAGCTGGCTGTCGGCAATGCCATTCAGGCAGATAGCCTAGGGTACCTGAGCATTGAGGGTATCGTGGAGGCCGTAAACCTCCCGTATAACCACTTCTGCCTGGCATGCTTCAATGGCGACTATCCCGTGCCCGTGCAAATGGAATTCGACAAGCTGTCGCTCGAGCAAGTGCGGGAGCCGGTCTCATGACGGCGGTTGCGGACTGCATGGGTGCATTTGCGTGCTGCGGTGCACTTTGATGTACCAAGGGACTTCGGCCTTGCCACATAGTGCAACTGCGCAAGGGGGAGAGTTTGTACACGATTCCTCTGAATTCTGGCCGCAAATCATAGCCGGCTGCGCTGGCGCAACCGCAATGAACTGCTTCCCGCTTTCTGCGACCCCGGCTCTACTTGCCGGCGGATCACGTCTCCAGCCGCTGGTTCTGGCCAATGCGTGATACATCCCAACCACCCTCGACCTACCGGCAGGCCGGCGTAGACATCGATGCCGGGAATGAGGCTGTGCGCCTCTTCAAAGCGCAGGTGGAGTCCACCCACGGGCCGGAGGTGCTCACCGGGATCGGCAGCTTTGGCGGTCTCTTTCAGATGCCGACGCACTACACGGAGCCCGTCCTTGTGGCGAGTACCGACAGCGTCGGCAGCAAGATCAAGCTGGCGACACTGCTTGAGCGTTACGATACGGTCGGGCAGGACATCGTCAATCACTGCATCAACGACATTCTCACCCTCGGCGCGCGGCCCCTCTTCTTCCTAGACTATGTAGGGGTAGGTAAGCTGGTACCGGAAGTCATGCGAGATGCGGTTGCCGGTGCGGCAGCGGCGTGCCGAGCGGCGGGATGTGCGCTGCTGGGCGGCGAATTGGCGGAAATCCCCGACCTATACGCGGCAGGCGACTTTGATCTTGCCGGTACCATCGTAGGCGTGGTGGAGCGGGCGCAAATCGTCAGCGGCGAACACATTGAACCGGGCGATGCAGTCTTGGCATTTCCCAGCAACGGTCTGCATACGAACGGCTACTCGTTGGCGCGCCGCGTGTTGGCCGAGGATGTGTTGGAAGAGATCGAGCCGGCCCTGGGAGAATCGCTGGCCGATGCTCTGTTGGCGGTGCATACTTGCTATCTGCACCCTGTGCAGCGTCTGCGTGCTAAACTTGACATAAAAGGAATGGCCCACATAACGGGCGGCGGGCTATGGGACAACATTCCGCGGGTGCTGCCGCAGGGAACTCAGGTACGCTTGCATTGGGGGTCCTGGCCGGTACCACCCATATTCCCGCTCATTCAAGAGCGTGGAGGGGTCGCGTTTGATGAGATGTGCCATGTCTTCAATATGGGCGTCGGATATGTAGTGATCTGCGCTGAGAGCGAGGCGGAGGAAGCGCTGCGCCTTGAACCGACACTTTGCCGCATTGGCAGCGTCGAGGTCTGCGCCGGCGAGCCATGCGTGATCGTTGAGCGATGATCGTGTATCAGCAGAGAAGCGGTTGAGCAAAATTGGCGGAAAAATCGGCCCTACGCATCGCTGCATTAATATCGGGGCGAGGCAGCAACTTGCAGGCGCTCGTCGAAGCAATAGAGCAGAAAAGCCTGCATGCCGAGATCGTCGCCGTGATTTGCAACCACAGGAACGCACCGGGCATACAGCGGGCGTGGGCGGCGGGAATTGCTACATTTGTTTTCGCGCGCCGCGACTTTGGGTCCCGCGAGGCGCAGCACGCAGCGATGTTGGACTGCGCGCAGTCCCATGGCGCAGAACTCATCGTGCTTGGCGGTTTCGACCGGATTCTCTCTCAGGCGTGGGTGGATGCCTATCCTAATCGGATAATCAACATACATCCGTCTCTATTGCCTGCCTTTGCCGGCGGCATGAACCCCAAGCCACAGGAAGATGCTCTGAAGGCCGGCGTGAAGATCGCGGGCTGCACCGTGCATGTTGCCACCGCCGAAGTGGACGCCGGGCCCATCATCGCACAGGCCGCCGTGCCCGTGCTCATGGGCGATACGGTCCAATCGCTCGCGAACCGTATTCTGGCTCAAGAGCATCGACTGTTGCCTCAGGTAGTGCAGTGGTTTGCCGAAGGCCGAGTGCACATCGAAGATGATTATGTACAGATTGCGGGAGCGATCCCATCCCGCTGGTGGGGTGACGCGTAATGTCCGACACGCCGGAGAAAAAGAACGTGGTGATTACCGAGCGGAGCATCCACGCTTACTTAGATGAGCTTTCAGCCAACGAGCCGACCCCCGGAGGCGGCAGCGTAGCGGCGCTCGTGGGCGCGCTCGCCGCGGGCTTGTCCGCAATGGTCGCCAACTTCACACAGGGCAGGAAGAAGTATGCGGCGGTCGCACCGGAAGTTACCGAACGGCTTGCGGACTTGGGCCAGGCCATGCAGCTCTTAGAGAATCTGGTGCAGAAAGACATTGATGCGTATGGCGTCGTCGGACAGGGCTTCGCCATGCCGCGCGGCACGGAGGCGGAGCGCGCGGCGCGCACCGAGCACATTCAACAGGCCTCGGTTCAGGCTACCGAGGTATTGTTCGAGATTGCGGACGCGTGTGCTACCGTAAGCGAGCATGCCCTGTGGCTTGCGAAGCACGGCAACACAAACCTGGTTTCAGACGCAATCATGGCTGTGCTCCTGACGGACGCCGCGCTGCAAGGGACGGTGGTCACGATTGAGGCCAGCCTCGGCTTCATCAAGGATGAAAGCATTGTCGCGGCGCTGCGGGCTCGTCTCGCGGCGTACAAGCAAGTGGCATCGGCACGTGAAGAGGCACTGTCCTTGGCGCCGTAGGGAAGACACAGCGACACTTACGTCAGATTGACCCAGTGTGACTGGATTGGGAGAGAGTTTAGCTCTACTCGGTGCAATCCATGGGGTCGACGGGACAGGCATAAAGCAATAGAAGAGGGGTTGGAGCGAAATGGCTCTGGTGCTAGACGGCAACCGCATCGCCCGGATCCTGCGTTGGAGACATCGAGATGAGCTTGCGGACATTCAGAAGCGCCTGGGACATCCCTTGACGTTGGCAGTTGTGCGCGCGGGCGACGACAAAGCGTCAGACAGCTACATAGGTCAGATTCAAAGGCTCTGCGGACGCGTCGGTATGGAGTTTCAGGAGCACGTGCTGCCGTCAACTGACCGGGAACAGTTCATCGGCCGTATATGCAACCTCAATGTCGACCCGCGCGTTACCGGTATCATGCTCAGTTGGCCGCTGCCTGACGATTGGGACTTGGAGCTGATCGCCATGACTTTGGATCCCCGGAAGGACGTCGATGGCGTGCACCCGCTGAATGCCGGACGCTTGTTCCTCGGAGGTTCATTTTTGGGCATGGAGTCTTTTGTGCCGAATACGCCTGCCGGTGTCATCCATCTCTTGCGCCACTATGAGATTCCCATCAGCGGCAAGCATGCGGTGCTCATCGGTCGCAGCAATGTGGCGGGTCGGCCCCTCGCTGCGCTCTTGATAGCCCATGATGCGACCGTAACAGTTACGCATAGCCGCACAGTAGATCTCGCGGGTCATACCAGGCAGGCTGACATTCTCATCGCAGCGATGGGGAAGGCCAATTTCGTCACTCCGGACATGGTTAAACCGGGTGCGGTGGTAGTGGACATTGGCATAAACGTGACCGCCGACGGTCTTGTCGGCGATGTAGACTACGATGCCGTCAGTGAAGTGGCGAGTGCGATTACGCCGGTGCCGGGCGGCGTCGGTCCCGTGACGAACGCCATGCTCGTCGCGAACACTATACGCGCTGCCCGTCTGCAATCGACATTGGCTTGAGTCGTCTTGTGTTGGGAGGCAACCAACTGTGAGTGATAGTGCGATCAGTGAAATCCGCGGGCGTGAAATCCTCGATTCACGAGGCAACCCCACGATTGAAGCCGAAGTCCGGCTGGCATGCGGCGCCATGGGTTGGGCCGGCGTGCCTTCGGGCGCGTCAACCGGCATGCACGAGGCCGTGGAACTGCGGGATGGCGACGGCGGACGCTATGCCGGCAAAGGCGTGCTGCGCGCCGTGGACAACGTAAACGGCCCAATTGCATCCGAACTGGCTGGACGGGACGCGCTGGAACAGGCGGCCATCGATCAAGCGTTGATTGCGCTGGATGGTTCGCCCGACAAAGGGAATCTCGGAGCCAACGCGCTGCTGGCCGTCTCGCTGGCCGTGGCCAAGGCCGCGGCTGCGTGTGTTGGCCTGCCGCTTTATCGCTATCTGGGCGGCGCATTTGCGGATACGCTACCTGTCCCCATGATGAACATCCTCAACGGCGGCAAGCATGCCGCCAATTCCACGGACTTTCAGGAGTTTATGATCTTGCCGGTCGCGGCGCCATCGTTCCGCGAGGCGTTGCGCTGGGGGGCTGAGACGTACCATGCGCTGCACGGGCTCCTTGAAGAGAAGTCCCTGAGCACGACAGTAGGCGACGAGGGCGGCTTTGCTCCGTCGCTGCCGACGAATGTGGCGGCCATCGAGATGATTCTTGCTGCTATAGAGAAGGCGGGCTTTCGCCCCGGTGAGGACATCTATATCGGTCTCGATCCGGCGACTACCGAGCTCTATGAAAACGATGCCTACGTGTTGGAACGTGAAGAGCGCTCGCTTTCAAGTGACGAATTCGTTGCCTTTTGGGCGGATTGGTCGGAACAGTATCCGATCATTAGCCTCGAAGACGGTCTGGCCGAGGATGACTGGGACGGCTGGATTGGGTTGCAGAATCGAATTGGCAGCCAGGTGCAGCTTGTGGGCGACGACTTGCTCGTGACGAATACGCAGCGGTTAGGCGAAGCGATTGAGCGGCAAGCCGCGAACGCTATCCTCATCAAGCCCAATCAGATTGGCACATTGACCGAGACCCTCGACGCGGTTAACATGGCGCGGCAGGCCGGTTGGGGTGCCGTGATTTCGCACCGTTCGGGAGAAACCGAGGATACAACCATCGCCGACATCGCCGTTGCTACCGTTGTGGGTCAAATCAAGACCGGAGCGCCGTGCCGCTCGGACCGTGTCGCCAAGTACAACCGGCTGTTGCGAATTGAAGATGAGCTTGGCAAGACTGCCGTCTACGCAGGCGCCGCGGCCTTTCCGTTTCTCTAGCACTGATGGATACGAACACTCTGCGTGAATTGTTAGCGGATTTGCAGCGCGGCGCTATCGACATCGAGCAGGTCGTGCGCCGTATACGCTTGGCTCCGTACGAAGATCTCGGCTTTGCCAAGGTTGATGCGCAGCGCCAGTTGCGGGTCGGCTTTCCGGAGGTGATCTTCTGTCCCGGTAAGACAGCGCCGCAAGTCATCGGCATTGCGGAGGAGCTTCTGGCCCACGATCAGACAGTGCTGGCCACGCGCGCGACTCCGGAGCTCTTCGCAGCAGTGCGGGCGCATATTCCGAATGCCGAATACCATGAGGATGCCCGCGCGATTGTGGTCCGGCGAACCGCACAGCGCTTCGCCCATGGGCGCGTCGTCGTGGTTGCGGCAGGCACGGCGGACTTGCCGGTGGCCGCCGAAGCCAGTCTCACTGCCGAGCTGATGGGATGCCACGTGGACCGTCTGACTGACGTGGGTGTGGCAGGTCTGCACCGTCTCCTGTTGAACCTTGAAATGATACAGCAGGCTACGGCGGTCGTTGCCGTGGCCGGCATGGAGGGCGCACTGCCCAGCGTGCTTGCCGGCTTGATCGATCGCCCAGTCATCGCCGTGCCGACGAGTGTCGGTTATGGCGCCTCTTTGGGCGGCTTGACGCCCCTCCTCACCATGCTCAATAGCTGCGCCGCCGGGCTCTCTGTGGTCAACATCGACAATGGATTCGGCGCCGGTTACATGGCCGGCCTGATATGCCGCATGGCGGCAGAGGTTGGAGAGCAGCCGGAGCAATGAGAGTCGCCTTTCTTGATTGCTTTGCGGGCGCGTCCGGCGACATGCTGCTTGGCGCGTTGGTGGATTGCGGATGGCCGCTGGACGACCTAAGGGCGACCTTTGCCAGAATCCCGCTCGATGGGTATGAAGTTCAAGCGGAGGAAACGCGCAAGGGGCTGCTGCGCGCCCTGCAAATCCGTATCGAAGTCGACGCAAATGAGCATACCGTAGAACGGAATCTCGACGACATTCTGCGCTTGCTCGAGGCCAGCAGCCTCGACGAGGACATCGTAGCTACCAGTAGACGGCTCTTCGTGCGGTTGGCGGAAGTCGAGGGACGCATGCATGGTGTTGCGCCGGAAGCGGTGCATTTCCACGAGGTCGGCGCGGTTGATTCAATCCTCGACGTCGTGGGGGTCGTGGCGGGTCTCAAGGCGCTTGGCATTGAGAGAATCGTCTGCTCTCCGGTCAATGTCGGCGGCTGCCCGCCCATTCAGACTCGCCACGGCTGGTGGCCGATTCCGGGTCCGGCGACGCTCGATCTCATGAGAGATAAGCCCATCTACGCCGTGCCGGACATGGGAGAGACGCTCACGCCCACCGGCGCGCTCCTCCTGAGCGAGCTGGCTGCTGAATTTGGGCTGATGCCGGCCATGCGCGCGCAGTCCATCGGCTATGGCGCGGGCATGCGCGATACTGCCATTCCCAACGTGCTACGCCTCGTCGTGGGTGAAGATTCCGCTGGGGACACGCATGGCATGGCAACCGTCATCGAGACGACGATTGATGACATGAATCCGCAAATGTACGGTCACGTTTCCACCCAATTGTTCGCGGCCGGCGCGCTGGACGTCTCGCTGACTTCGGTCCAATTGAAGAAGGGGAGGCCCGGTCACGTGCTCAGCGTGCTGACGGAAGCCCCAGACCACGGGCCGATTTTTGACATAATCTTCCGAGAGACAACCACCATCGGTGTGCGCACGCATCGGGTGGACCGCATCAAGCTGCACCGGGAGGTGGAGCAGGTAGAGACGCCGTGGGGAACGGTGCGCAGGAAGGTGGCATATTGGCACGGCCAGGTGGTAAATCGCAGTCCCGAGTACGAAGACTGCCTGCGGGTAGCGACGGCGGCACAGGTGTCGGTCAAGCAGGTCATGGACTTTGCGCGCGCGGCTGCATCGTAGCTCGTTCCCTTGCCCTTGGAGCGGGGCTGGTATCATAGAATCTATAGGGTGCGCTGCGGTGAGGGGAGAAACGAACGAATCGTGGAAAGCGAAGAAGAGGTGCCGACAATGGAGTCTTCTGAAGTGCAGCCGCAAAATCTGCCGGCGAGCAACGACGTCTCGGAAGACGCGGCCGATAAATCACAAGACAATACCGATCAAGCGGCAGCCGGAGACGGCACTGACGTAGACGAGCGCTTCCAGATCACCAACAGTCTCGTTCGGCACGTGGTCGCGGACGACATTGACATGCAGAATACCGCTGCGGGAGTCGTCCAAGCGGAAGCGGCTTCTCTGCAGCAGGGGATTACAGGCATCGCCGCCGGTCATGAAGTGAGCGTGACGGAAGGCGCCACGTGGCTGGTGGTTGGCGGCAGTGTGGATACGAACTACTCCGTGTCACAGTGGATCGTTGGCGGGCAGATCGAGGCTGAGCAGGTGGCAAGCGTAGTGGTGGTTGGCGGGCGCGTCAACGGAAACGTGAACACCCTTCTCGATACGCGCGGAGCGGCCATCTGCGGTCTTATCATTGGTCTCTGCTATGTGCTATTCCGGCTAATCCGCCGCTAACTGTTGCCGCAGAGAAGGCTGGTAGCAAGTGCAACTCACAGAGACCGTACACCTTGTTGGCAGCGGTCAGAACGGCTTCAGCCTTACCGACCCGCTCGATTGCCACGTCTATCTGCTGGATGGCGGTTCCGAGCTGGCACTCATTGACACCGGCGTGGGGAGAGACGTGCCCGCGATTGTCGCGGAGATAGAAGCGGCGGGTTTCGATCCGGGCAGCATTTCGACGATCTTCATCACACATCTGCACCTCGATCACTCCGGCGGCGCGGCTGAATTGCAGAAGCTCTCTGGCGCTGAGATTATTGCTTCTCAAGATGTGGCAGGCTGGCTGGAAAGCGGTGACGAAGAGGCGGCGAGTTTGGTGGCCGCGCGCCAGACGGGCATGTACCCGCTAGAGAACCGCCTGCGGCCGGTAGCGTCCGCGATGGCCGCCGCGGATGGCGACGTAATCCGAGTGGGCTCACTGAGCGTGACGGTCGTGAAAGCCGACGGTCATAGCCAAGGCCATCTGGCGTACCTGGTAGAAGGCTCGTCGCACGGGCAAGACGGCCGGAACCCCGCGCTCTTCAGCGGCGACGCCCTCTTCTTTGGCGGTCGTATCCTGCTGCAGAACATCTGGGACTGCTCGCTGGAGGAATCCATTGCCACCGTGCGGCGCTTTGCGGAGCTTGAGTTTACGCAATTCTTCCCCGGTCACGGGGTTTTCTCGCTCCATGACGGCAGGCGCCACGTCAACGCCGCCATGACGCACATCGAGCAGCTTCTCCCCCCACCCCAGCTTGAGACGTAGCAATGCGTGCGGCACCTTCTGACATCGCGCGCATGTGTCTCGCGTGGAAGAGTGAGGAGGACGTCATCTGCAACGCGTGCCTTAATGCAATGGCACCATTAAGGTAGCGACACCCGCGCTTAACCAGCCGGCCAGGAGTTCTTGCTACGGCCTAAACTCGCGGGCGATTTGGGCGTAGACGTCGGCGCTTTGGACGACTTCGGTGAGGTCGATGCGTTCGTGGTCGGTGTGGGCGTAGCCGATGTCGCCGGGGCCGTACACGATGCAGGGCACACCTTGCTTGACTTGCAGCTTGCTGGCGTCCGTGCCGTACGTGACGCCCTGCGGCGCCGGTGGGAGGCTGTTTGCTTGGAGCGCGCGCATTGCCGCCTGCACGATTGCCTCATCCTCCGCCGTATCCAGGGGCCAGTCCGCAAGGTCGCGCGAGGCCACGCTGGGATGCAGATCGGGATTGGTGGCCGCCAGTTCCTGCACGGCATCCTCGAATTCCTGAATCGCCCCTTCGGAAGTTTCGCCCGGAATGATGCGCCGATCAACCACGATCTGGCAGGTCTCGGGAATGACATTGGCGGCGTGGCCGCCGTGGATGATGCCGATGGCCCAGGTAGGATAGCCCACCAGAGGGTGCGAGCGCGCCGCAAAGCGGGGGTCCAAGGTGTTCCGCAGGTGCTGGATGACCTCAACCATCTGGTAGATGGCGTTATTGCCCTTGTGGGGTTGGCTGCTGTGTGCCGGACGGCCTTTAGTCTGCAGTGTGAAGCGCACCGCGCCCTTGGTGGCGGTCACCAGACGCAGCTCGGTTGGTTCGCCAATCACCGCTGCAGTTACCTGGACTTCTTGCGTGATGAAGCCCTCGATGCCGCGAAAGCGGTACTCTTCATCCACCACGCCCAGCAAGCCGATTTCGTAATCCAGCTCTTCCGGTCGCTTCGCCAACTCGCGTATAGCCAGGATCATGCCGGTCAGGCAGCCCTTGGCGTCGCACGAGCCGCGGCCGTGCAGCGTGGTGCCCTCCACACGCGGTTCTAGGGCCTCCGATCCCCACGTGTCAATGCCGACCGTATCCATGTGGCACTCGAAGAGCAGCAGACCCTTGGCGTTGGGCACGCGCAGGCGGCCAAAGACGTTGGGTCGACCCGGCAACACTTCGTGTTGTTGCGTCTCCATGCCGAGGTCTCGTAACTGGGACTCAACGAAACTGGCAAGCCCAGCCTCGCCGCCGGAACCGTCGGCCATGAACGCCGGATTCATGCTGGGGATGCTAACGAGGGAGGAGAGTAGCTCCGCTGATTCTTGAACGCGAGTATCTTCGACGACGCCCATAAGAGTCCTATATTCCTATCGAGTTACGCTGTATGGTTGAACCACATCTCGCTCCATAGTAGCAGATTCGCTTGGGGCGAGAATGACGCAAGACCCGGCAAGCGACTGTGGCGGAAGTAACTGCCGGCAGCGTTCCGCAGGGCAGGTGAGTATCGAGGGCCGTGCAACATTGCGCATGTGTCGGTGGCTTGGAACTCGACGGAACGGACCGGAAGGCCCTCGACTACATGCGGCAACTACAAAGCCATTTCAGTAGCCGGGCCATTGAGTCCCAATCTATCGGTGCTCTGCTCTGTGTAGACCCACCCTTTGACCGGCTCAGAGCCTGCCCCGTACTCGATACAGAGTATCGAATGATATGGGTGCCAACGGAAAAACGGGTATTCCGTTTGGCAGTTAGTTCCGAATTGTGAAGTGGCCCCTAGTGCTCGCCGCGGGCTTCCAAGGTAATGAGATCCAGCACGTCCTGGCTGGTTACCGTCCCCAGGAACTCTTTGGACTCGCGGTCCAGGACCGGGATGATCGTCAGCCCGTTCTCCGTCATCCGTTGCAGCACGTCTTCCACCGGCTCATCGGGCCAAGCGTGCGGAGGCGTCGTACGACGCACTACGCTGTCCAGTTGCGTCTCTTGCCATCTTTCCTTGGGCAAGTAGCGCAGCATGCTCAATGAGACAATGCCGGAGAGACTGCCATTGTTGACAATAGCGTAGTCTTGCTGATGGGGCATAATCCATTGATCGACGAACTGCCGGACCGATTGTGCCGCACTTGGATAGGCGCGCGTGCGGTCGAGTATGTCGTCCACGGTAATGTCATCCAGAGCGAATTGGACGAGTGAAGCCGGCAAAGAATCGGGTAGCGTTGCCGGCTCCTTCGGTCTGGCGTGCTCAATGGCAAAGTTGATAACCCAGGGGCCGAAGAGGATATAGGCGAACATAATCAGTACGAGCAATGAGAAGACATCATCCCCAATGATGCCGGTCTCCAGCATTACCAGGAGGAGGGCAACTTCTGCCACTCCCTTCGCCATGAGCCCGGTGGCCAGGGCAAAAGGCATCTCCAAGCGGGACACGAAGGCGCCGATTAGGGAACCGGCAAACTTGCCCAAGAGCGGAATCGCCACTAGCGCTGCTATTGTCACGAGCGGCAATTCGGTGAACGAAAGGCTGAGATGCAGCCCCGCTGAGGCAAAGAAGAGCGGCACAAACAGCCCCTCGGCGGTGCTCCGCATGCCGGGCACGATATCGCGGCGCAATTGGTACGGTAGTCCCGAAAGCGCGGCGCCAAAGAGCAGCGCCCCAAGAGAGCCATGCGTCCCCACGGCCTCCGAAATGCCGACAACCACGAATAGCCCACCGATGAGCAAGCCGAAGGAGAGTTGGGGCACCCGTATCGTGCGCTGCAATATCTCAATCAGCGGCGGAATGACGTATCGGGAGAGAATCCACGTAACCAGAGTAAAGCCGACAATCTTCGCCAGCAGGATGAGCACGCTCGGCACATTGAAATCGGGCACGTGCTCACCGATAGTGAAACCTATGAGCAAGAGGGCCAGTAACTCAGCGATGAGGACGGTGACGAATATCTGGATACCGATGGGCTTTTGGAGATGGCCTTCGTCGGCCAAGACCTTGCTTGCCAGCCCGAGGCTGGAAAGCGAGAGGATGCCTGACAGAGCAAGCGCTTCGGTAAAGTCGAGTCCCAGCCCGAAGTCGTAGAAAATATCGGAGGTAACGGTCAGAGCCAGCAGGAGGGAGATGATAACCGAAAGGGTTGCCGCTACGAAGAATCGTCCGCGTATCGTAGCGACAAAACCGGAAATGTCGATCTCATCTAAACCGATGAGGAAGAAGAAGAGGAATATACCGATGCCAAGGATGATATCCAGTTCATCTGTGGGCTCGATAAAGCCGAAGACGGGGCCAAGCGCTACCCCCGCAGCCGTGTAGGCCACGATTGCATTGAGCCGGAAGCGCCGGAAGACGCCTTCCAACAGCTTGGCGACTACGATGAGCAGTCCAATGGAGAGGATTACTTCGAAGTGCATCGTAGGTAGGTTTGTTAGTGCTGTTCCTTTTTCCAGAAACATATTACTACAAATGCGTGTCAAGGGCATGTGGCGTCTGATTCGGAATCAGTAGGTATAGGCTTGCAGTCTTTGGGGCAGCGTTCATGTCATTCAGAGCGTAGCGTCGAACAGGGATCGCAGGATCCAAGAGAACTCTCGATTCTAAATCCTTCTTCGCTGGGCTCCTCAGGATGGCAGTAGGTAGCTGGCTCAGACCTAGCAATGAACGCATGGCTGGCCCGTTGCCGATCCAAACCTGGAACTACCAGTTTCAGTCAGATGGAGGGCATGCATCCCGCAGGGCAAGCGGTGAGCTTCCCTGGGTGAGACCGCGAAGTCCAAGGGCGATTACGCTACAATGGAGCGCAATTGCGGAGCGCAATGCGCTTGCGTTGGTTGGAGAATCTGGGGTCACGTTCAGGGCGAGAGAGGTAGGTCCGGTGGAAGCTAGTCAACAGAATCTGAAGGTGGGAGTAGTAGGACTGGGCGTGGGCCGGAGATTCGTTGAGGCGTTTGCTGCGCATCCAAACACGTCGGTCATTGCTATCTGCGGGAAGGAGCCGGATGTACTGGCGGCAGTTAGTCGCGAGCATGCGATTCCGCGCTGTTACGAAGACTTCGCCGATGTTGTGGCCGATTCTGAAGTCGAGCTTGTGGTTATTGCAACCCCTCATGCTCTTCACGCACCGATGGCCGTCCAGGCACTGCGCGCGGGAAAACACGTCGTTGTGGAAAAGCCAATGTGCGTTTCTTTGGAAGAGTGTGAAGCGTTGATTCGGGTGGTTGAGGAGAGCGGCAAGCTGTTGGCGGTTGATCAAGTGTTGCGATTCTACCCCTACTACCAGTCAATCAAGGAGCACATTGCTGGAGGCGGATTGGGGGACATCTACTATGCCGAGGCGGACTACCTCCACAACACCACCCGGCTTATCCGTGAGCGCACCGTGTGGCGCGGCTCGGCGGAACACTCGCACTACCCCATTCTCGGCGGCGGCTCGCATTCGCTGGATATGCTGCGGTGGCTCGTGGGTGAGGTTGACCGCGTTCACTGTGAGGCTGCGCAACGGGCAATGCCGGACTTCCCTTTCCCGGACTGCATGGTGGCAACCTTGCACTTTGCGAACGGCGCCGTGGGCAAATGCACGACATCGTACGGTTTGGTGCGGGAGACCATGCACAATCTGGTGCTATTTGGGACCGAAGGCTCAATCGAGCGCGCACGGGGCCGGCAGGATCGCGACAAGCAGTTTCACTCCTCAGCAGAGCACACCTTTGAGGAAGACGCATGGCCCGTGCCCTTTCAACCCCCGGGCGGTAAACCGATTGCCGCCGTAGTCGATCACGTGTACCAGTGCGTCACCAACGGCCGACAACCCCTCACCAATGTATGGGAAGGCGCCAACACGGTCGCTGTGGCGCTCGCTGCCATTGAATCCTGGCAGACCGGCCGGCCGGTCCAACCCGCCCACTTCACGCCGGCATGATCTACGTTGCCGGTCAAGTCTTTGGCAACTTCGTTTTCGCCATGTCACTGCGCTGGGCGCGCGGCAGGCAATTCCACTACCTGACCGTCGGCACTATCAACTACGCGGTGGCCGCCGTGCTGGCGGTCGTCTGGATGCTCTTTAACCGACCGCCCGACTTCGCTCTGCCGGTTATTCTCTTGGGAGCAATCAACGGGCTGCAGTATCAGATCAGCTTGGCTGTGCTGTTTACGGTAGTGGAGTTTGTCGGAATCGGCATCACGTTCGGCATTATTCGCCTTTCAATCGCTTTGCCAACACTGGCCTCGATTTTTCTGTGGGGGGAACATCCGGCCGCACTCCAGGTGGTCGGGCTTTTGCTCGCGTTCGTTGCGCTCCCACTGTTGGGCGCGGATGCCCATCAGGCCACGCGCACCAGGCCGGGGCGGTCACTGCAAATGTGGGGCGTATTGATTGTGGTCCTCTTCCTCTCCGGGACGGGTTTCACCGCGGCAAAAGCGTTTTCCGTTTGGAGCACGCCGGAATATCAGCCACTCTATACGGCTTCCGTCTTCGTTGCCGCTACCGTCGGCGTCGGGTTTGTTTGGCCTCTCCGCAAGCGTTTTCGCTTGCCGGACTGGCAGGAAGCTTCACTTCGGCACAACATCGGCTTGGGCGTGTTTATGGGTGCGGCAAATCTCTTTCAAATTGCCATGCTGCTGCGCGCGTTGGCAGTCTTGCCCGGCACAGTCGTCTTTCCGCTGGCGGCGACCGTGGGTTTGGCAACGACGTTAGTTGGCGGGATGGTGCTCTTTGGGGAGCGATTTGGGCGCGTTACGGCGATCGGCATCGTCCTTTCGCTCTTTGCCATTGCCTTCATCAACGCGAATTGAAAACGAGGAGGTTGGGGATGATAGGCGCTATCGCAGGAGATGTCATTGGTTCCGTGCACGAGTACATCAGCACTAAGATCAAGGACTTCCCGATCTTCGATCCTAAGTGCTTCTTTACCGATGACACCGTGCTGACCGTAGCCCTGGCAGACGCGCTGCTGCACGATCTCGATTACAGCGTCACGCTCAAGGACTACTACCGGCGCTATCCCGATGCCGGCTATGGCCTCAGATTCCATGATTGGGCAATGTCGGATTCGATGGCTCCCTACAACAGCTTTGGCAACGGCTCGGCAATGCGGGTCAGTCCGGCAGCCTATTTCGCAACGGACCTTGACGACGCTCTGGCGCTAGCGGAGCAGAGCGCTGCGGTAACACACAACCATCCGGAAGGCATACGCGGGGCGCAGGCTACCGCCGCCGCCATCTACTTGGCGCGCACCGGTCACGAGAAGAGTGACATAAGGGAGTTTGTAGAGTCCTCGTGCGGGTACGACTTGCAGCACACTTTGGATGAAATGCGCCCCACCTACACGTTTGACGAGTCGTGTCAACGGACGGTGCCACAGGCGATCACGGCCTTCTTGGAAGCTAAGGACTTCGAGGATGCGGTGCGCAACGCCATCTCGCTGGGCGGCGATGCCGATACGCTGGCCTGCATCACGGGTTCCATTGCGGAACCCTACTTTGGGGGCGTGCCTGAGGACATCCGCAAATTCGCCCTCTCGCGGCTCGATGACGATTTGCTGGGAGTCGTAATGGAGTTCGAGCAAAAGGTAATGGTTCGTTAGCGGGCCGCACACATTTGGTTAGACGGGGCTCGCTGCCCAGCGAATTCTCTGTTGCGATGCACAAGAATAAGACCTGCCTTCCATAGTTGAGTGGAAAGCAGGTCTCTTGGCGATGTGGCTGCTCAGCCAGAGGTATTCAAGTGCGGATGGATGCCGGAGGTTGCGCAGGCGGCAATAGCGCACACGTCGAGTGAATCGTGCGGAGCCGGGATTCTCAAGCCAACGTAGTTCTAGTATCTCCTGGTACCCACTGCCCAGCGTTCCCGCCAAGGAGTGAATTCGCTCCAGAACTCATCGGTCCGCGTGCTGTCGCCCTGCACGACTTGCCTGATAATGCCTGTCTCCATGCCGTCCACCGCCCATTCCACCTGCAGCCGCACGCCTCTGGGCAGACTAGGATCGAGCAAGTCCGGTAGGGGAGGCCCCGGAGCCTCGACGTTCTGCTTGATCGCCGGCAACATCTCCACAGTGCGGTCGAGGTCGCTGCCGCGCAGCGAGATCGAGAGCATCATGGCTTGCTCGTCGACGCGCGCTTGGATCAGTATGGGATGTGCAGTGTCGTTGACAAATTTCAGGTCGAGCCAGGGATCGTAAACGGTGGCGTCGAATCCCGGCGGGCTGCCGTCTTGCTCATAGTACTTCACGCGATAGGTGTGCGGATGGCGCTCTGCAATCGGCAGTCCTGCCCAGAACGCGGCGCGGAACACGGTGGTAGATACCTGACAGACGCCTCCGCCGACGCCCCAGATTGTCTTGTCGCCCCAGATCACGAGGCTTGTTTGAAAGCCGGTCTTGCGTGTGATCGGCCCCAGTACTTTCAAAAAAGAAAAGGTCTCGCCTGGCTCGATGACGTAACCGTGAATCTTGGATGCCGCGGTGACGATATTGTGTAAGCGCGCACGCGATGATCCGGCAAACTCCGAGGTACCTTCGGCAATGATGTCGGTGAACCGCTGCGCACCTTGCCCCGCATTGAACTCAACCGGCGCGGGCCGCTCGTAGCTCATGTGCGGCAGCTTTGCTTCAAGTGGCAGCAGATTGAATTCCTTCAAGAGGTCTCCGCCGAGGATCGTCGTGATATCACCTTCCCGAGCGATCCCAGGCACGTCCTCTATCCAGTACTGCAGCGCGATGCGTTGGAAGCGCTGGGTGATGAAGGGGCCAAATGACTGCGGCCTGGACATGGGGAGACCGTACAGCCGGATTGCTGCCTCTTCGCCGCCCGCACCCAGGTAGTGGCGCTTGATGGCTTCATTCGTGAGCCAGTCAAGGCGAGTCTGTTTGGCCATCTCAAAATCGCCATTTGAGCCGTCATCGACGATGGACATGGGAATGCCGCGAGCGTAGAGGAGATCGTTCAGGCCGGCTCTTTCCAGAATCTCGAAGGTGTTGGCGAGAAACACTCTCTGCAATTCGGGGTGGTATTGCAGAAGAGCGCCCTGCGTAATCAGATAGAGGTAGCCGTCCTGCTCAAAGCGCCGGGATGCTGGGTAGCCAAGGGTGCGAACGCCGCCAAGCTCGCGAAACTCGCTATAGAACGCGGGCCCGCCGGGCTCGTCCCAGATGAGGAATCCCTGATCGCCGCGGCCGCCAAAACCGTTGGCTTGCCGATAGAAGTGTCCGCCATTGATTGCCTGGTCCATGGAATCAGCGGCGTAAATGGGGACAAATGAGAAGGGCAGACTGAGGGTGATACCTAAAACAAGGGAGGTGAACAGTCTGCCGAGTTTAGGATGCACGGGCATACAACGTTGTTCCCGCTCGGCTGGATAGAGCAAACTGCTAAAGACAATGATACACGACCGCGGCGGGTGGTGCAATATGCGCAGTTGATTCTGAGTGCGGGGCTCGAAGGGAGCTCTTGCCCTTGGGGGGCCGCTCGGTAGTCGCTAAGACGTGAAGTGGGGTCGCACGACGTGCCTGTGGGGAAGTCAGCACGCCAGGTATCGGTTGCTTCTTATCGCGGCTCGTTACCGGTAAGTCGCAGCTCGGCCTTCCGGCTCTCTAAGTGGCGAAACTCCATAGTCGAAGCGCCGTACGGCCGAGAATCCATTCCAAGTCGGCTTCACTGAAGAACGGCATTTCGTAGCGGACTGCGGTGAGACGCGGCAGGTAACCGGCCTTGTCGAGCAACATCGGCCAGTCGGTGCCCCACATGAGGCGCTGCGGCCCCCACGCGTCTTTTGCCATGCGGAAGAATGGATGGGTATCCGCGAAAGGATACGCCTCGGCGCTATAGTGCAGCATGCCGGAGACTTTGGCGAATGTGCGGGGGAAATCTGCCAGCGCGAGAAAGCGTTTGAAAACGGGATACGGCGGCTGCTCAGAGACATCGATGCGACCCATGTGGTCGAGTACAACATCCACCTGAGGAAAGCGCTGCAACATCGCTTCAACCATTGGCGCATGGACTAAGTCCAACAGTAAGCACACCGGGATGCCAAGGTCCGCGGCCTTCTGCCAGATGCAGTCGGTCTGCGCCGTTGTGAACCAACGTGCGCTGTCGGGCCGCACGGCGTGAAGCCGCACGCCATGGAAGCCGCGCTCCGTTACCCAATACTCAAGATGCTCCGGCGCTTTCTCGTCCAAGGGATCGACGAGGCAAACTCCCGCTAACTGCTGTGGATAGCGGGCGATGCTGTCCGCGAGATACCGGTTGTCCCAGCCGTATGTACTCGGCTGAACGAGAACGACGTGGTCGACGCCTGCGATTGCCGTTTCTTCCAGCAGCATTTCGGCCGTGGCGTTGGTGGGTGGCACCGGCACGTCGGGCAGCGTGGGTGCGAAGGGATATCTCTCGTCTTGCGTCCAAATGTGGACATGAGACTCGACTATTGGCATGAAAGTGCTTCACCTAGCTTTGAGGGTGCTTGCAAAGGGCGAGGGCTACATTCTCCGTTCGCCCTGAGCTTGTCGAAGGGCCGCTTATGGTTTGACCGGGGACTCGCGCAGCCCTCACCACGAATGGCTCTTACGAAATTGGAAACGTCCACTCGTTCAATCTTGGGACACGGGAAGCACGCTCTTGGCTTCAGCCAATGAGCGGCAACGCGACGGTACGTCCCTCCGCCGCCGAAATGTCGGCGGCAAAGCACGCCTCATGCGTATTGATTGAATCGAAAATGTCGGCATACGAGTCTTCATCGTTGAGGATGCAGTCGACGATGTGGTCGATTTCCCCCTGGAATGGGTGATGGGCCACGTCACCGGAATCCGGCGGCACGGTCGGGATGTCCATGAAGCCGGTCAAGCCGGGAAACGCCGAGGTGTAAATCTGGTTATTGCGGGCCGTTCCGCCGTCACCCTGCAGCGACATGTGAAAGACATACGGCATGTGGGCTTCCATGGTAGCGGTTACGCGTCCCACGACGCCGTCCTCCATTTGCAGCACCGCCGCGGTCGTGAGCGGAAAGTCAAAGCCCTTCTCTTCCAAGCGTACGGGCGTTGAATAAGCGGACACGGACTCGACGTTCTTGCCGGTCAGCCAGCGGATGCAGTCCATGGCGTGGCTGCCGCCGGAGAGCATGGCGCTGCCGACATTCTTTTGATAGCGTCCCCAGTGACCGGGCGGACGCAGGTAGCCTACTTCGTGCATGTAATCGGCTTCCGCGTAGACGATGCGACCAAAGTCGCCCGCCTCGCGCCGATGGTGCAACGTCTGTACGAGCGGATTCCAGCGCAGGACGAAGCTTACGACACTCTTTACGCCGGCTTTCCGTACCGCGGAAACCAGGCGCTCTAGTTGCTCTGGCGAAATGGCGATGGGCTTCTCGATCACGAGATGCTTGTTTGCTTCCGCCGCCAGCGCGCCCTGCTCGGCATGCGCGAAGTTTGGCGTGCATATGGAGACGATGTCGACATCAGGATTGGCGAGCATGGCTTCATAGTCGGTGTAAGGCTTGGCGTCCAAACCGAATTCGTCTATGGCTGCCTGCGCGCGTGCCAGATCCCGGCTGCACACCGCTACCATGCGCGTATGTGGATTATTGTTGAAAGCGCGAATGTGCTCGCTGGCTACCCAACCGGGGCCTACCAAGCCGACTCCCATTACGTCTGCCATGCCGTGACCTCCTCGTGTCGCTTAGCGTCCTCGCCGGCTCATGCTCGCCACGAAGACCCATGAACCACATTTTCTCGTCCCAACTCACCGGAACCCGTACCTCCGGCACGTGCCCTGGAAGCGATTTCTGATCGCTAATCCTCGCTGTCGCAACAGTCCGCGGGGCCGTGCAAGAGGCCGAGAGCCCCTGTTTCACTTGGCGCTAGAGTACGCCACCCCACTACTGAATGCAAACGGTGAATGGCCTAGGAGTCGCGTTCCAGGACGAAGTCCGCCACAGCGTGTAGGAGGTCTCGATAGGGCTGACGACGAACGTGCGCCAGGTTGTTGTGTGCCTGGTCGATATACGTGCGTGCGAGCGATTGAGCGTAAGCCACGCCGCCTAAGTCCCGTAACAGTCGCGTCACGGTGGCTACCTCTTCGTCTAGGGCGGTACGGTTGCCGAGGGTATCAAGCATGACTTCGCGTTGCGCAGGCGCAGCGTTGCGCAGAGCTTCCTTTACAATGAGCGTGCGTTTGCCTTCCCGAATGTCCGCGCCGACGGGCTTGCCGGTGGCCGCAGAGTCTCCGATGATGCCGAGCACGTCGTCCTGCAATTGAAATGCCAGACCGCAATTGCGCGCGAAGTCGGTAAGCGCCTTGACGACGGGATCGTCGGGTTGCCAAGCGTTCAGGCCGATGCACGCACCGGCCGTAGCGGCAAATGCGTAGAGAACGCCAGTCTTTTTGCGCATCATGTCGAGAATGTCCGCTTCGGCAACGGATTCGAGCGCTTGCAGGCTGAACTGCACGTCCAGCGCCTCACCGTCAACGAGTTGTGCTTCCACCGTGCCAAAGAGCTCCGCGATGAGACGAAGTACGAGCGTGGCATCGACGCCGAATTGAGTGGCACACTCCGTCAGCAGAGTAGCGGACCATCCCTGCTGAATGTCGCCCGCCAGCAGGGCTTGTGTTAGCCCGTAGTGAGCGGCATCGCCGGCGGATAGACCCAGGTCCTCTTGGGCGCGCGCGGCAAAGTTCGCATGCACGGTCGGTCTAGCGCGGCGCGTGTCGTCCTGATCGATGATGTCGTCATGCACCAGCGTCCAGATGTGGAAGAGTTCTACCGCGGCGGCAGCAGGGACGGCGTTCTGTTCGGCGCCGCCTGTGGTACCACAGCACATCAAGAGCAGGCTGGACCGCAGACCCTTGCCCGGTTGCTGCACGTAGTGGGCAACTGCTTCTCCCAGATGGAGAGAGCGCAAGGCGTTGCGGCCAAGCGCTGCTTGCAGGTAGGCATACACGGGCTCGCGGCGTGAGGAAAGCTCCGAGACTAGCCGTGCAGCCGATTGCTCTGCGCTCACGTTGCGGAGTCCGGGCGGTCAAGATCAAGGCCGCGCAAGTATTCGAGCAGACCGGGTCTGAGGTCGGGCCGCTTCAATGCGAGATCGATAGAAGCGGACAGATAGCCTACTTTGTCGCCCATATCGTAGCGTCTGCCCGTGAATTCGCAGGAGTGGACGGGGCCGTCTTGCGCGAGCATATTGATTGCATCGGTGATTTGGACTTCACCACCGGTTCCGGCAGGAATGCGGTCGATGTACTCAAAGATCGCCGGCGTAAACACGTAGCGGCCAACGATGGCCAGATTGGATGGCGCTTCGTCGGCCGGCGGCTTTTCAATGAGCCGGTGCAATCGTTGCACACCTGCCGCGACCTCTGAGCCCTCTACGATGCCGTATCGGTCGACGTGGGCAGGCGGCACAGGCATGACGGCAACCACTTCCCCACCATAGGTGTCATGCACGTCGATGAGCTGCCTGATGGCCGGCGGGTCGCCGTCGATGACGTCATCAGGGAGAAACACGGCGAACGGCTCATCGCAGACAACGCTGCGTGCTGTGCGTACGGCGTCGCCGGTGCCGAGCGGCGCGTGTTGTCTCACGCCGATGACGGTGGCCATGTCTTTGAGCGCCTGCAATTCCGCGAGTTCCTTGTGCTTGCCTCTCTCGGCTAGACTCTCTTCGAGGCGGTAGGCGGTATCGAAATAGTCCTCGACCGCCTGATTGCCCGTTGCGGTGACGAGAATCACTTGCTCAATGCCGGCTGCCACGGCCTCTTCCACCACGTAGTGGATTGCCGGTTTATCCGCTAGCGGCAGCATTACTTTGGGGATGGACTTCGCAGCCGGCAGCGTACGGGTGCCCAAGCCGGCTACGAGGAATACGCCTTTACGTACGCTCATCGGGCTGACCTTGCGCGATAGTGCTAATTCTCTTCGAGATCAGTTGCAGAGAGTCTTTCAGATGCCGTATTGACGGAGCGGCCCGTGTTTCTGCAATCTCCAGGGGTCCCATTGGAAACTTCGACACACCGCAAGGCACAGTCGATGTAGGCAGTGCGCCAGGGAACGGGCCTCTGAGTAGACGGTCTAATTTCACAGCGATTATACTTTTCACATGCAATTGGTGACAAGGTTTGTGAGGGCGCTGTAGCCACTGCTCTAAGCATTGATTGCATTCCTTGGGTGCTCCGGGGGCAGGTTCATTTCCTTGCGATTAGTATTGAGCACCCTTTGTAACAACTACAGAGACGTCCGCTGCCAGCCTTCTCCTCTTTGACGAGTTGGGCGATACACGTGGAAACTGAACGTCTGTTTCTGGCGATTGCGTTACCAAGCTGTGTTCGCGGTGGCTTGGAAGAGAGAACGCGGTCAATAGGGAAACGCGCCGACAAAGTGCGATGGGTACCTTCGGCGAACGTCCACATAACGCTCAAGTTCTTTGGAGATACCCCCACAGAGCGGAAGTCGAAAATTGTATCCACGATGGTACGCGTGACCGAGAAAGTGCGGCCTTTTGACCTTGCAATTACCGGCGTGAAGATCGTGCGCAGGGGCAAAAGGCCAAGTATGGTCTGGGCGACTGTGGAAGATACCGACGAGCAGTTGCGACGATTGCACGGCAGGACGGAACGGCTGCTGGAGCAGAACGGTTTTGTGCGTGAGAGACGGTCGCTCTCGCCTCACATCACCCTTGCCCGGGTGCGCGACGGCATTACGCCTGGAGAGCAAGATTTGCTCAATGAGTGGGCGCTGGCGCAGCGTGAGGCGCCGGAGATCTCCTTCCGGGTAGCTGACATTTTGCTCATGAAGAGTGTGTTGAAGCCCCGGGGCGCCGAGTATACGGTCTCTCGGCGATTCGCATTTCAGGTGGGATAAGCCGTGCGCGGCTGTTCAGTAGAGCTGCACTGCCGCCGCGAAACACAATGCGGCGCGGGCAGAAAGCCCGAGGGCCGGAGAGCCTAGCCACGAACGGTTGCCCCGGGATTCGATGGCGGCACGGGAATTGCGGGCTCCATCAGCGCAGGGAATGTGCGGGATCGGACCGTCCGATGTTTCAGAATGAGGTGCCAAGACGGCGCCGAGTTGAGGAAGCAACTATGCCGGTAGTCTACTTGGGACTTGGGAGTAACAGTGAAGACAGACTTGCCAATCTGCGCAATGCCGCGGGGAAGTTGCACGCCGAAACCATAATCACGCAGGTTTCCTCGGTCTACGAAACGGAACCCGTTGGGTACGCAGACCAGCCCTGGTTTCTCAATGCCGTCCTCGAAGGGTATACGGAGTTGAGCGCGGAAGAGCTTCTCCGCCTTGCATTGGCAACGGAGAAGGCCCTCGGGCGGCAACGGCCGTTTCCCAACGCGCCGCGCACCATAGACATAGACATCCTGTTCTATGGTGAAGTCGTGATTGCGTCCCCAAGTCTGACGATTCCACATCCACGCCTAACGGAGCGCGGCTTCACCCTGTGCCCGTTGACCGAGATCGCGCCACTCCTTGAACATCCCGTCACGGGACTTACCATGGAGAGTATCTTGGCAACAACCACCGGTTTAGAGGAAACCCGTCACTTTGCCGACCAAAACTGGTATGCCGAAGCAGCGCCGGAACTGCTCTTCTGACGTTAGCGAGTGATAGACAGGGAATTTCAGCACGCCCTGCGCATGTGCCGTGATCTGATTGGTACAGGCGTTCCGCCGCGATCAAGCGTCTTTGCGCTCAAGCAACTCGATTTCGTACCCGTCAGGATCGTCGATGAACCCCATCTTCCTGCCCTCGGCGAACACTTCGCGCCAGCCGTCGGGCCAAATCTCAATCCCTTTGCCCTCTAGCTCGGCGCAGAATGCAATCAGATCGGGTACGCCAATCGCAAAGTGCATGAGGTCCTCAGGCACATTGAGGTCGTAGTCGTCGGAGTACGTAAGCTCCAAAGTGTGCAGATTGCCGGGTAGTTCGAGATGGGCAATTTGGTTACCGTCAGGTGAGCGCTCACTCCGGCTGATCACTTTGAAGCCGAGGTGTTCGCAATAGAAATTTATCGAGTTGTCAAGATCACTCACGCGCACGCGCGTATGCAAGAAAACTGCCATTTGTGGCTCCCTTCAGATGGTTGTTGGCGTACTCACGGTCTTTCGTAGTTACTCTCCTACAGCTTTGCTCTTTTCCCACCTCCCGTTTCTAACATGTGACTACCCGCTATCGTCCTGCAATACCAAGAATTCCTCGCTCGCGAGACTAAAGGGCGGCACGTGCACCAGGAGGAGTCTAGCAGGCTTGCCACTCTCGTTGGAATAGCTGAACCACTCACTTGTTGCTACATGTAGGACGTCCAGTGTTCCTAACGATACCTCTCGGTCCTGGACTACGAAGGAGACTAGACCCTCGAGGCAAACATAGACCTTGTCACTTCTGCTGGAACGCGCCGTGCGATGCCGCGCGCCGACAGGCACGTCAATTGTAGCGATCGAGGCAGTCTGCAGGCTGGCAGGGGTGAGTTCCCGAATGGATAGGCCGTCAAAGTCAAAAGGCAGAGCGTTGTTGAATACAGTGCGCATGAAAATTAAGCTTTCCGCGACCACTCTGAACGGCAGTGCACCGCTGTTCTCTGCAGGCCATAGTAACAACCTTGAATTGTCGGAACAATCTCCCGATGGTGGACGTAGGAGTCGGGCGGATGTTAACCACCATAGGGAGGGGGCCCACACGCACGCTCCACTGTCGCGTGCCAGCGCCCCGGATCACATTGAGGAAGAAGCACCTCGCGAGAGATCGTGTCTTTTCTCCAAGGCCTGGGCACGGCAGTAGATCACTCCATATCCTGCTATTCTTCCGCCCCGGCTCCAATCAGAATCTGCACCACATCCGGGGTGCTCTCCAGACTGGCTGCTGCCAGCAGAGACCGGCCGTCAGCCAATCTGACATTCACGTCCGCACCGGCAGCGACGAGAAACCGGAACGCATCGACATTGCGCCAGCGCATTGCGGCGTACAGCAGCGGATCGTTGTTGCTGTCGCGCGCGTTCACATCCGCGCCGGCGTCCACGAGTATCCGCAGCGCCTCGGACTTATCCCAGAAAATCGCGGCATGCAGCAGCGGGTCGTTATTGCTATCGCGTGCGTTTACGTCCGCGCCGGCGGCTACGAGTATGCGCAGCGCCTCATCCCTGTCACGCCAGATCGCCGCGAAGAGTAGCGGATCGTTTTCGCTGTCGCGCGCGTTCACGTCTGCCCCGGCGTCCACCAGTATTTGCACCTTTTCGGGAGAGGCCCGCCAGACTGCGGTGTACAAATACGGATCGCCCTGTTCGTTGCTGGCGTTCACCTCTCTGCCTTCGTTGACAAGCGCCTGCAACCCTTCCGCGCTGACGGAACTCCGCCAAATTGCGGCGTAAAGCTCGGGATCACCGGCAGGATAGGGCGTGGGCTGCGGCACCGGCGGCAATGTAGGCAGGGGTGCGAGTGTTGGTGTCGGCGACGGAGGCGAAGGCCGTGAGTCGCGATCTGTCCGCGGTTCGGGCGTCGGTCTGGGTGCTGTTCTTGCAGGCTCTGTGCTGCGGTTCGCAGCTTCCTGAGTATCCGCGGGACGCGCTGCGGGAGACTCGTCTTCGTAGAGAATGACCAACACGACGATACCAGCAGAGACTATGGCAACTGCAAGCACGAACCCCAAAACGTAGCGAAGCATGGCAACTGCCTCCAATCTCAGTGGTGCCCCGGTCCTGCAATAGCAGCCAGAGAGACCACTCTTGTTTGCGCCGCTATTCCTGCAGGTAGGACGCTTTCAAGAACGAGCAAGGCCGTACAGTGAGGATAGCACAGATTCGACCGCTCCCTCTGCCGCGAAGTATGTTATATACTACGGGTTGTCAGCACTGCAAGCCGTCTTATGCAAAAGGCAATGAGGCTCAGAGCCGAATAGCTGGAATGGAAGGTGGTCGCATGGAGCGCATAGGCAAGTTTTGCACAAGCTGTGGCGGCGAATTGATTGCAGGCGCCAAGTTCTGTGGGCAATGCGGCTCGCCAACACGAGTTGATGAGGCACCGGCGGCACGCAGCGAGGCCGCCAAACAACCGCGCAGCGAAGATGTCCAAGAGACGGCCGGCGAGACCGGCAAGACATTGCGTGAGGATGTTAGTCCTGCAACGGCAGGCACTGCAACCAGTCAGTCCCGCCCGGAGAGCCCTGCGGCGGCGCCAGGAGAGTCCACCAGACAGACCCGCAGCGATGAAACTTCCGAAGCGAAAGAGACGAGCGGCGCCCAACCGCGCCGGCAGGATGGCACGACGGGTCAAGACAGGGATTGGAGCAGATACTCGCGCTTGCTTAGAGTTGATGCATCCGGCGGGCTCATGGGGGTTGTGACGCCGCTCTGCATTTGGATCGCCGCCGTTGGCATCCTCGCGTGGGCCGTTCTCGGACTAATCTCGCTCCGGTTCGATCTCTCGTTCCTGAACCTGGAAGACCTGTTTTTCACTATGTTGATCATCATTGGCATCATGCTCAGCGTGGTTGCCAATGTCTATCTCATCATTAGTTGCCGTGACCGGGCAGGTGCGTTGTGGCAATTTCTGTCATTCCTGCCGATACTCTGGTTGGCCTTCTTGTGCGTGGGTTTGACCATCATGATTGGGCAGGTGTGGACGGACTTCGCCGGCGGCCCCAATGAGCTCCGGCGGGCGATGTTCTCGCTGGTCGGCGTTGGAATCTGTGGGACGTATGGCGGGTACTTGTCCCTAGCCGCCATCGGGTCGCACCGAGTTTACCAGGCGGTGCGTTGGGTGACGTATGTTCTGATAGCTCTGGTCGCCGTGGAAATCCTGGATGCGCTGTGGTGGGGTGCCAGGGACGTGACTGGTATTGAGATGTGGGAACACTTCCTGCGGGCCGGCTACACCGCGGTCTTGTGCGCTATCGTGTACGCCATCATTGCGTTCCTGATTGCCCAGGCTAGGTCCAAGAAGTCGCAATCCGGTATGCTCATCGCATACCTCGTCCTGGGAGCCTTCGGATTCACGATTGCCGTCGCGGCACTGTGGGACACCTTTCCACCGGGCGCGATTCGTTTCGTCCACGGTGCGATCGTCTTAGTGGTCATCGCGACAATGGGCTTGCTGGTGGTCCAGCACTATGAAAAGAGAATTGTCGCCGCGAATCCGCCCAAAGGGAGCGCGCCTTCTCCTGGCAATCCCAGGCAGGCTGCCGCCTCCTGACCCACATCTTCCTGGCGAGCCGTAATCTTGGGAGTGTATTCTTCAAACTGTCTCACCTGCGGCCAATGGGGTAGGCCTGAAGTTCTGGCGTTGATCTCTAACGGGATAGAACAGATTTGGCGGTTGCTTTCCCAGAATCCAGCGCCGACATGAGCCTGACAGAGACCTCGTTGGCGAGAAAATAGCCGTTTGACGTGAGACGGATACAATTCTCGTCGACGGAGATTAGGTCGGCACGGGTCAATTCCTCCAACGCTTCTCCGAACAGGATGACAGGATCAACGCCAAAACGAGTAGCAAAATCCTGGCGCAAAATCCCCCGTTGCAACAGGCGTAGATTGAGGAAGATGCTTTCCTCGATGGCGGTTTGTTGTGAGACGTCTTCTATGCGCAGAGTGGTGGATTCCCCACCAAGCGCGCGCTCGATATACTCGCGAGGCCGGTGAATCTCCTCGGTGCGTGTGCCGTGCGCGTACCCATGCGCGCCTGCGCCCAAGCCCAAGTACGGCTCGTAGCGCCAGTAGACTTGATTGTGCTGACCTGCCTTGCCCGGCAGGGACCAGTTTGAAATCTCGTAGTGTCCGTAACCGGCGTTTGCTAGCCCATCCGTCGCAAGAGCGTACATGTCCGCGGCAATGTCGTCGGCAGGGAGCTTGATTCGCCCGCTGCCTACCCAGCGGGCGTAGGGCGAAGTGGGCTCCACGGTGAGGCAATACAGCGACAGATGTTCCGGTGCAATAGCAAGAGCACAGTCTAGGTCATGCTGCCAGTCGGCGAACGACTGGTTAGGTACGGCGTACATCAGATCGAGGCTGACGTTTCGAAATCCGGCTTGGCGCGCCAGTTGCAGAGCGCGCCGTGCCTGCGCGGCATCATGGTCGCGCCCCAACACCTTCAGCAGGCGGTCGTTAAAGCTCTGCACGCCAAATGAGAGGCGATTGACCCCGGCAGCGTGAAAGCCAGCAAAACGCGCGGCATCAGCCGTGACCGGATTGGCTTCGAGCGTGATCTCGCAACCGGCCGTGAGGGGCAACACAGCATCTACCGCTGCAAGGATCTGGGCTATGTGTTGCGGTTCCAGCAGCGAGGGGGTCCCGCCGCCGAAATACACCGTGCGCGCCGCTTGGAATCCGCTGGCCGCGCCCTCGCGGGCAACTACGCGACATAATGCCTCCACGTACGCCGGCACGAGCGACTGCATGCCGGCGTACGTGTTAAAATCGCAGTACGGACACCGCACGCGGCAGAAGGGAATGTGCAAATAGACGGCGAGCGCGTTCTTGACTTCCACACCCATGTTTTTCCCGCAGATATCGTACAGGCGCGTGAGCGTTACTTTGCCGGCGAGCCCTGGTTTGAGGCCCTCTATGCCGACCCGCAGAGCCGTTTGGCGACGGCCGGCGACCTCGCACAGGCTATGGAACGTGACAGCGTTTCCGCGGCGGTGGCGTTGAATTTCGGCTGGCGCGACCCTGGACTCTGCCGCGAAACGAACAACTCCATTCTAGAAGCTCTGCAGCCGCATCGCCAGATTGCCCCTTTTTGCATGGTTGTGCCGGGCGACCCTGGCGCTACGCAAGAGATTGAACGTTGTGCGGCCTTGGGCTTTCGCGGCGTGGGCGAGCTTAATGCCGATGGGCAAGGCTTTGATGTTACGAGTGAGCACACGATGCGGCCTGTCTTCGAAGCCTGCCGGGCGCACAATATGGTCTTGCTCCTCCATGCCAGTGAGCCGGTCGGTCATGAGTATCCGGGCAAGGGCACGACCACACCGGAGAAGCTGGCGGGCCTGCTGGCAATGGCGCAAGGCGTGCCAATCGTCCAGGCACACTGGGGCGGCGGATTGCTCTTCCATGAGTTGATGCCGGAAGTCACCGAGTCTGCCGGCAGCACTTACTATGACTCCGCGGCTACGCCATTTCTCTATTCACCGCAGATATATGAGATGGGCGCGCAGCTAGTCGGCTCGCGGGTGCTCTTTGGGAGTGACTACCCGCTCATGTCGCAGCGCCGCGCATTGGAGCATCTTGGCATGGCGCAACTGAGCAATTCAGAGCGCCGTGCGCTGCTCTGGGACAACGGAGCACGACTGTTGGGACTAGGGTGATGTCTCCCGGACTCCATGTGGATGGGACGTGCACTATAGCCTTCGCCCGTCGCCAAGCCGCAACGTCGATGAGACCGAATGCGGAGAGCAGTTGAACTTTGCCTGAGACGAGCACGCCTGAATCTACCGACGCGACTAAGGAGCCTGTTTCTCCGCCGGTCACAGCGGACGAAACCGTCCCGCAGCCGGATTCTGAGCCAAAGAGCCCACGGTTTCACGAATTGGATGCTCTTCGCGCTGTGGCAATGCTCCTGGGCATAGTCTTGCATGCCTTTCTTTTTCTCATACCTGATGCGTGGCCGATCCAGCATGCCAATCCGCCTGGAGATCTCTATGGGATTCAGTTGAATGTAATTCACGGCTTTCGCATGCCGGTCTTCTTTCTGCTTAGCGGATTCTTTACTGCCATGCTCTGGGAGCGGCGCGGGCTCATCCAACTGGCGCTGCACCGCGGCAAGCGCATCGCGTTACCCCTAGCCTTGTGCTGCGTCACCGTGATTCCAGTGAACACGTGGGCGTTCATTGGTGGCGAATTCAGCATTGCCTTCTGGCCGTTCTACTGGCTGTACGGTTTTCACCACCTGTGGTTTCTCTGGATACTCCTCTGGCTATGCGCCACTTTTCTCGTGCTCGCCCGGTTAGGGGTGCGGTATTCCCATCCGGCGCTCTGGTGGTTGCTGGTCCCACTTGCGCTGGCGCCGCAAGTGTTTATGCACGAACCGATTGTCGGTCCGGATACGTCCGACGGGATTGTCTCAGATCCGCTTGTCGTGGCCTACTATGCCTGCTTCTTCTTCTTTGGCGCTTTCTTCTTCCGGCGTCGTTTCAGCATACGCGGTTGGTGGGCGTTAGGACTGCTGCCGGCGCTCCTGTTGGTATTCCCGGTCGCTCTGGTGCTGCTGTTTCCTACTGAAGAAACAGCGTGGGCGCTGCCGGTCTCAGCCGTGTTACAGGTAGGGTACGCGTGGCTGATGTGCTTTGGGCTGATGGGACTGTTTCGCTTGATAGCCTCGCGGGAGCGGTATTGGGTACGGTATGTATCGGACTCTTCCTACTGGCTTTATCTGTGGCACTTACCGCTCATCGTTTTCGCACAGCGGCTCGTGCTGACGTGGCCGCTGAGCGCGCACCTGAAGTTCTTGTTGATCTGCGTTGCGGTGACCGCCGTATTGCTTGTGACGTACCAACTTGGCGTGCGCTATACGCCGATTGGAACGATGCTGAATGGCAAGCGGGAACGGCAAAAGCGAGAATCGGTGGCAGGGAGCACTTGACGCATGGCTAAGGTGGTTCACTGGCCGTCAAGTGAATCGGGGAGTTGGACGTTGGTAGGGGGTTTGTAAGAGACTTCAACCCTCTGGACACGGAGCGACGTTTGGTGCCCAGTTGAAGAGCGGGGGACAAGCCCCCGCGCTACACTAGCGCCACGGACTGACGCGGTTGACATTTCGCCCTAACGAGCCTCGGCCAGCGCTCCGCTGAGTTCTTCCGCATAGGCCGCGACTTTGGCAAAGGCAGCCACGTATTGGTCGATCAACTCGTCCGCCGGACGCGTGAAGCTGGGCACGCGAATAGAGTTGTACGGAATCTCAGGGTCTTCCGTGACCGGAAGCACCACGCTACTGTAGTCGATTCTGGTGACATTCGGCCCCAGGACTTCCCAGAGAACGTCCCCGGTCCCGTGCTCGTTACCCTGGAACACCGGGTGCTTATGCAGCATGTGGGTGAGCCCGTTGGCGTGCGGCGTGAGCGTAGCCTTCTGCGCGGGCGAAGAGACTTGCGCGCCCTCGGCTTGCAGCACCTCAAGCAACCGTTCGCGAGACATCCCACCGAGTTTGTCAGGATCGAACATGATGCGGCCGCTCTGGTACGGCGAGGGGAAGTAGTCCGGATAGTCCGGCGCGGAGAAGCCCTCGATACCCGCGATTGCCTCACCTAGCTTGTCCGTGTTCGCGTGCCGTACGTCGAGGCGTTGCTTCCAATACTTCATCTGAACGCTGCCGATAGCGGCTGAAAGTGTCGCCATGCGGTACTTTTCGCCGAAACTAAAGCCGGTCATGGCGCGCCACTTTGGGTTTGGCAACTCCCGCAGGCGTTCGTAGTGTCCCAAGCACGCGGCCCGCTGGTAGACTTCCGAATCGTTGGTCATGAAGACACCGCCCTCACCGGCCGACGTGCTCTTGCCGTGCTGAAAGCTGATGGCGGCGGCATCACCGATGCTGCCGCACATGCGCCCGCGGTGGGTCGCTCCTTGCGAGATACAGTTGTCTTCCACCACGCGCAACCCGTGCCGGGAGGCGATATCCATGAGGGCGTCCATGTCCGCCGGGCAACCGGGCCAATGCACCACCATGATGGCTTTTGTGCGGGGCGTGATCTTGCGCTCAACGTCCATTGGATCGAGGGTGGTTGTAACCGGATCGATGTCGGCAAATACTGGCACCGCGCCGGTGCCAATGATTGGCAAGCAATTGAAGGGATGGATCGCCGACTGCGCAATAACCTCATCGCCTTTGCCAACGCCCACGCCGAACAGCGCCGCCCGCAGCGACGCCGTGCCTGAGGAATGGGCGAGGGCATGCTTGACGCCCCACGTTTGCGCCACCCGCTGTTCCAACTCGGTAATTGGCCCGGACTCGCCAAACTGGCTGGCGAGCGCATGTCTGCGGATGAGGTCCGATACTACCTCTACTTCCTCTTCGGTATAGATCGGCCACTGGGTGTAGTAACTGTGGTCGATTGTGACAGCGGGCTCGCCGCCAATGACTACGGGCTGTGCTGACATACTGATTCCTCGCTTGGTACTCGCCAAATGTCCGGCCGTACATTCTCCTCATGCTACGGTTGACAAGGGCCGCGCTGACGGCTGTCGCGCAGTGACCGTGCTACGCGCCGTGGGGAATGCCCAGGTCTGCGCAGATGCCCTTGACATAAGCAAAGTCGGCCTTGGTTTGCTCAACTAGCTCATCGTGCTCCAGGTGCCTCCACGTGGCGGCGCCTTGGTACTCGCTATGGAACGAGGCGAAGCCGTCGTAGCCGATCTGCTTGAGGTAGCCGAACGCCTCCGGATACGGCGTGAAGCCGCGTTCCAGCGGCACGAGTTTGCGGTGCCACTTGTGCACGCCGGACTTGGCGTCCTCTTCCCAGAACTGCCCCATGTTCTTGAGCGCGAGCATGACCAGCCTATCCGACACCAGGTCCAACCCCTGGATCCAGCCCCCGTAACTGCCCTCGACACCCATGTGCCCAAAGTCGCCGTAGACACCGATGGCCTGCGGGTCGAAGTCCTCGATGAGCGGGCCGACGATGGTAGCCACGGCAGACATGAACGGCCCGGAGTGGATGTGCATCCCGCCTTGCACGTCGTACTTGTGGCAGAGGCGCTCGATGCTGCGCACGGCATCATGGGTCTCGACAAGCTGGCGCTTGAGATTGCCGAAGCCGTCGTACTTGTGGTAGCCCAGCTTGAACTGCGTGATGCCCAAGTCGCTGGCGGTGGCAAGGATGTCCTCCGCGTGGGGGGCGTCGGCGCTGAAGATGTTGGTCGTGATCCAGCCGACTTCCAGGCCGCGCTCCCTGATGGCCTTGGCGGCTTTCGGGAGATCGGTCTTGACGTTTTCCGGCAGCACGTGGCCGGGGCTGCGCACGGTGAGGTCTACACCGTCCAGACCGATATCGGCGATGGTATCCGCAAGCTCCTCGTAGCTGAGATGCTCGAGGTGCTTGGAGAACATGATGAATCTCATTAAGCGGAATCTCCTTGGCAATGTGTGGAAATAGGTCTGTTGGGCGCTAGTGTAGCGGTTTTGTAGGGGGCTGTCCATTGGGATTGCGGATGCGCTGCGACCGAGAATCAACAAGATTCGGCCGGTTCAAAACCGCCCAATACTGCGTTATACTAGGTAAACAGCGTTTTTCAGCACTGCAGGAAGGAAGGGAACGGCATGACCGACTGGCCTGCCAAAGAGAAGCAATATTACATGAACACATTCAACCGCCTGCCGGTGACGTTGGTATCCGGTGATGGCTCCTGGGTGTGGGATGACCGCGGCAGGCGTTATCTCGACTTCTTGCAGGGAATTGCCGTAAACGCGCTCGGCCATGCCCATCCCGTGCAGGTCAAGGCGATTGCGCAGCAAGCAACCACCTTGCTGCACACGTCCTCGCTCTTTCATGTGCCGCGGCAGTATGAACTTGCGGAGCTCTTGGTAGAAAACTCCGCCCTGGACCGCGTCTTCTTCGTAAATAGCGGCTCGGAAGCGCTGGAAACTACTATCAAGATCGTAAGAAAGTACGGCAAGCTGAACCGCGACGGGGCCTACGAGATCATCGTAATGACGAATGCTTTTCACGGGCGCACGATCGCTTCTGTGGCGGCTACGGCGAACCCACACTATCAAGAGGACTTCGTGCCCATGCCCGAAGGCTTTGTGCGGGTGCCGTTCAACGACCTCGCGGCGGCCCAAGCGGCAGTCGGACCGAAGACAGCCGGAGTCTTGGTGGAGCTTATTCAGGGCGAGGGCGGTGTCTACGAGGCCGATCAAGACTACGTGCAGGGCTTGCGCAAGCTCTGCGACGACTATGACTTGCTGCTGGCGTTGGACGAAGTGCAGACCGGCATTGGTCGCACGGGGCGCATGTTCGCCTATGAGCACTATGGCATCCAGCCGGACGTGATGGCCTTAGCCAAGGCGTTGGGCGGCGGACTGCCCATTGGCGCGTGTATGGTGAACGAACGGGCCGCGGTCTTTGTGCCCGGCGACCACGGATCCACGTTTGGTGGCAATCCCCTCATTTGCGCAGGCGCTGCCGCCGTGGTGCGGCATGTCATCGACAACGAGCTGTGGAAGAATGCTGCCCGGCAGGAACAACGCATCAAGGCTGGGCTGGCGGAAATCAGCGCCCGCCATGGCAATGCCTTGACCGACATCCGGGGAAAAGGCCTACTCTTGGCCTTTGACTTGGGTGAGGAACGCGCGGAGAAATTCCTGGCGCACGGTTTGGAATGCGGCCTCATTGTGAATCGCGTGGCCCCGCCCAGTATCCGTATGGCTCCCGCACTGACGTTGACCGAGGCGGAAGCGGACGAGGGCCTGGCGCGGATTGAAGAGACGTTGAGCGGGATTTTGTAGTAGTGTTCTCTAGGATGACGCAGTGCTTTGGATCCCGCCAGTAGGCGGAAGGAACAAAAGCATGGCAGTGTTTGACACCCACAGAGCAATAAAGACACTCATCGGCGCAGGCTTCAGCGAGACCAAAGCTGAAGCCATGATTGACGCCATGGGCGAATCTCACGATGCACTTGCTACCAAGGCGGATATATCCGCCGTTAGATCGGAAATTGCTGCTGTGAAAGCGGATGTTGTGGTCGTGAAAGCAGAACTAGATGCCGTGCGCTCCGACGTGAAGGCGCTGGAGAGTGCTGTGAACGAGCGTGCGACCAAAGCCGATCTCCGCGAACAAGAACTACGTATCCGGTTGCATCTGTACGCGGTTGCGATTGTCGTCATCGGTGTCTTGGCCGCGCTTGAGTTGTTGCCCCGCTAGAAGATGTGCTCGCTTGGTGTCTATCAAGAAGTGGAGCAGATGCACAGTTGCTTTGTTTCGTTCCACTGATTTCGAGCCTAGTACTCAATTGACACGTGCAAAGAGGAGAATTCCACTATGGCTACTCGCCAAGGGCGCGTAGTTCTGGCCTATTCAGGCGGCCTGGACACCAGTGTGTGCATACGCTGGTTACAAGAGCACTACGACATGGATGTGGTCACGCTCACCATTGACTTGGGTCACGAGCCTGACTTACCCGCCATTCGCGACAAAGCAATTGACACCGGAGCGCGCAAGGCGTACGTCGTAGACGCGCGGGACCTCTTCATCGCGCATTTCATCTGGCCCGGGCTCAAGGCCGGCGCCGTCTATGAGAACGCCTACTACCTGGCGACGGCGTTGGGCCGCCCGCTGATAGCAAAGCTGCTCGTAGACGTGGCGCGCGAAGAGGGCGCACAGGCCGTGGCCCACGGCTCCACGGGCAAGGGCAACGACCAGGTACGGTTCGATGTTTCCGTGCACGCGCTCGCGCCGGAGTTGCAGGTGATTGCGCCGGTCCGCGAGTGGGGCCTGACCCGCGACCAGGAGGAGGCCTACGCCAAGGAGCATGGCATTCCCGTGCCGGAAGGATCGCGCCAGCCGTATAGTCTCGACCAGAATCTTTGGGGTCGCAGCATCGAATCCGGCCCGTTGGAAGATCCCTGGGTAGAACCACCGGAGGATGCATACGAGTGGACGGTCGCCCCGGAGAACGCGCCGGAAACGCCCGCCTACGTCGAGATTGGATTCGATGAAGGGATCCCCGTAAGCATAGACGGCCATGAAAAGAACGGCATCGACCTGATTCAAGTGCTCAACGACTTGGGCGGCGCGCACGGCGTGGGCCGCGTAGACCACGTAGAGAACCGCGTGGTCGGCATCAAGTCACGGGAGATATATGAGTGCCCGGCGGGCACGATACTCTTCAAAGCGCATGAGGCTTTGGAGCAGATGACCCTCTCCCGCGACCAGTCCCATTTCAAGCGCGTGGTGGCGGAGGAGATTTCGCGCCTCGTCTATGGCGGCCTGTGGTTCTCAACGCTCAACCGCGATCTGATGGCATTTGTGGATAGCACCCAGCGGGCCGTGAGCGGTACGGTGCGGGTGAAGCTCTACCGCGGCCAGGCGACGGTTGTTGGTCGTCAGTCACCGCACTCGCTCTATCGAGAAGACCTCGCGACGTATCTTACCGGAGACGCGTTCGATCACCGCGCCGCCGAGGGCTTTGTGAAGATCTGGGGATTGAGCACGCAGGTGCAAGCGCAGCAGCAAATCCATGGCAACGACGCGCCGCTTCTACCCCATGCCAAACGGCTGGAGGCGAAGGAAGCTGAGGATAAGTGAGCCCTTGCCTTTCACGGTTCATTGACGCTTGCCCGGTACAGACAGTCAACAAAGTATGCAACAGGTTCTCGTGAGTTAGTGTTGGCATGGAGGACGACGGGACTGCCGTCTCAGTCGAAGCGCTCCAGGAAGAACGCACCAGCAGGCTCTTCTTGGCCGACGGTCGTGGCGTGCGGAATGAAGCCGACGCAGCAGCATACGCAAATGAACGGGGCTTCGTCCACCTCTTCGCTCCGGGCAAGCTGCCGTGGCCGAACGTCAGTGATGCTGAGTTGCGGGCGCGGGGCAGCATCGAGACGTTCTCCCTCAACGTTTGGCACTGGAAGAACACCCTACCCGCAAAGAAACGCTGTGCCTACGGGCACAATCTCCGGAACCGAGGCATATTCATATCGTGGCGGTACTTTCCGATTTTCCGGCAGATTTGGGGGCTGCATGAACCGGTGGATCGGGTCTTGGAGAGCGGCCATTTGCAGCCGATCGAGCGTCACGCCCTGCAGGTGATCGCCGTGCAAGGTCCAGTGAGATCGCTGGATCTGCGGCGCGAGGTGCAGGCACTCTCCGGCGCCGGCAAGCGACAGTACCAGGCGGCTCTGCGCGCGCTTCAGGAGCGGTTCCTGATTACGGTTGCCGGTGGCAGCGTGGCGGGTTTTTCTATGCACGATTGGGACCTGATTGAGCGGCACGTGCCGACCGATGCATTGACGCTCGAGGTTTCCAAAGATGAAGCGCGGGAGCAGTTAGTCTGCCAGGCGATAGCGAACGCGCCATTCTGTACGGCCCGTGAACTCGGACTCCTCTTCGGTTGGAAGCGAGGAGAGGTCCAGACGCTGCTCAAGGTGCTGATGGAGAGGGGCGTCATCGTAGCAAGATTGGTTGAGGGAGAAAAGGAGCCGGGGTACCGTGTGAGCGGTTGAAGCGCGTCTCTTGGGAGAACAGCCAAGAGTGGCGTTGAAAGCGGTTCCGGCTAGCAGTATTCGAGGGATTTGTGCAGCCGTTCCGTCATTCCCGCGAAGGCGGGAATCCATCTTTTCTTCACAATTGGCACTGCGAGAGCGGGAGACAAACCCCGCGCACGCATACGGATGCCAGCTTCAACTCCCGGTCTCTAGCCGAAAGTGACAGCGAGTGGTTTTTGTGTAGGCAAGATGAGCGCACATGACCGAGCCTAGCGAGATATGAATAATACTGAAGGCGCATCTACACTCTGGGGTGGTCGCTTTACTAAAGCACTGGCCGGCGACATGCTGGCGTTTTCTTCTTCATTGCCGGTTGACTGGCGGCTCTACCGCGAGGACATTGCCGGGTCGCTGGCACATTGCCGCATGCTGTCCAAGCAGGACATCATTGCTCCTCAAGAAGCCGACGCCATTTGTGCCGGTCTTACGGCAATCCTGGAAGAGATTGAAAGCGGCGCAATAGTGCCCGACTTCGGCCGCTGGGAAGACGTGCATTCGGCGGTGGAAGACCTCTTGCAGGAGCGCGTGGGCGCCGTGGCGGGCAAACTCCACACGGCCCGCAGCCGCAACGATCAAGTGGCAACGGACGTTCGGCTATGGTGTCGCGGCGCACTCGACACACTCGGCAGCCAACTTTGCGCCGTTCGGCAGACGCTCCTTGATCTAGCTGCAACGCATGCATCCTCGAGCATGCCCGGGTATACGCATCTGCAACGCGCTCAGCCCGTGACGTTCGGCCACCACCTGCTTGCCTACGTTGAGATGTTCGCACGGGACTTCGCGCGGTCGCGGGAGTGCCGGATCCGGGTAAATGTCCTGCCCTTGGGCGCGGCGGCGTTGGCCGGTGCGCCCTACCCGCTGGACCGGGCGTACGTGGCGCGCGAGCTTGGCTTCGAGGAGATTGCCGCGAATAGCATGGACGCCGTAAGCGACCGCGACTTCGCCATCGAGATGTTGCACGTGTGCAGCCTCAGCATGGTGCACCTCTCCCGGCTGGCTGCGGAGGTGATACTCTGGTCGTCAGCGGAGTTCGGTTTTGTGGAGCTTGACGACGCCTATGCCACCGGTTCCAGCATCATGCCGCAAAAGAAGAACCCTGACGCGGCAGAATTGACGCGCGGCAAGTCGGGCCGGGTATTTGGCGATCTCTTTGCTCTGCTGAACCTCATGGAAGGCCTGCCGCTCACCTATAACCGTGACTTGCAGGAAGACAAAGAGGCGCTCTTCGACGGTGTGGACACCACAGCGGCGTGTCTTGACATCATGAACGCCGTGATGGATTCCCTGCGCGTCAACACTAAGCGCATGGCGGAGGCCGCCGCGGGCGGGTTTTCCACGGCAACGGACCTCGCGGACTATCTCGTGAAGAAGGGCTTGCCATTCCGGGAAGCGCATGCGGTGGTCGGCTGTGTCGTGCGGGCTTGCATTGACCGCGGCTGCGGGCTTGAAGACATATCGTTCGCAGAGTATCAGGAAGTCTGCGACCGCATCGGTGCTGACGTCTTTGACGTTATTACTGTGCAGGGGTCTCTTGCGGCCCGCGACATCTCCGGCGGCACGGCGCCTGTTCAGGTCGAAGCAGCTATAGCCACGGCCCAGGCGCGGCTGGAGCAAGACCGGACCGCTCTGGCCTGAGCCTAATGTCTCTCTTCCGGCCTTCGACGCGCGCCCGGTACTAGTTGGGCTTGTGTCGTACACCAAGCTACGTCTTCGGCCCCTCTCCAAGGCACACAGGCTTCCATTTGACCTGACGAACCCCAAGTGCTATCGTCGTTTTGTGAAAAAATTCACATGATGGGCCTGGGCATGCAAGGATTGCGGCGATCGGCGCTAGCGTGTCCGCGCCGTGCACCGCGGCCGAACCGGATATGGCATCGGTCTGTCTGCGGTGCTGCGAGAGACTGAGGAAGTGGGTGGGCCGGGTGCGGGGCCTCGAAAGTACAAGGGTCAGTGTCGATTTGGCGCAGATGACGGAATTCTACAACCACTTTCAAAATTACGTGGCGCTGACCAAGCCAAAGATTCTATTACTGCTCCTGATAACGGCGCTGGGCGGGATGTTCCTGGCGAGCAATGGCGCGCCGGAATGGACGTTGGTTCTCGTAGTGCTCGCGGGTGGCGCATTGGGTTCCGGTGGCGCCAATGCCCTGAACCACTATATGGACAGAGATATCGATGAACAGATGGTGCGCACAAGGAAACGGCCGGTTCCAAGAGGCGCCATCAGACCGCTGCATGCGTTGGTTTTCGGAGTTGCCCTGAATGTCTGTGCTTTCGCGCTGCTCTATACGTATGCCAACTTGCTGAGCGCAAGTTTGACGTTGGGGGCGACGCTCTTCTACGTCGTGGTATACACCGGACTCCTCAAGCGCACCACACCGCAGAACATCGTCATCGGCGGCGCGGCGGGGTCGATTCCGCCGTTGGTGGGCTGGGCGGCTGTGACAGGGGGGCTTGCGCTGCCGGCATTCTACCTCTTTGCCGTGATCTTTCTCTGGACGCCGCCGCACTTCTGGGCGCTGGCGCTCATGTTGAAAGATGACTACGCGAGGGCAGGAGTGCCTATGCTGCCCGTCGTCTCCGGTGTCGATAAGACGAAGAAACACATCTTCATCTATACCCTGATTGTCGTTGCTTCGACGGTGTTGTTCTTTACTACAGGAGCATTGAGTGCGGTCTATTTGGCTCTTGCCGTAGCGCTAGGTGCTGGGTTCATTTACTTCGCTTGGCAGCTTTTGAATGGGCCCGGCATAGAGAAAGCCAAGGCGATGTATCTCTACTCTTTAGCCTACCTTGGGCTTTTCTATCTTGTCATAATGTTTGATAGTATACTCTTTGAATAGGTCAAAGCAGTGCCGAGCCGTCTAATGGGTGCGGAGGTGGGTCCTGCCGTGCACGATTCCGGCTCGGGAATGCCCTCTCCGTTGATGGCAGAAGGTGAATTGCCCCCTTTGCGGAGTCAGCGGCGCAGTCGCCGGACCCCAGATTCACTCTCCAGTTGACGATGTGTGCCCACAAGAGCGGTACGAGTGTTCAATCCGCAACACTGCAAAAGAACTGACGATTGAGAGTATGTGGCGACGAAATGCAGGCGATCGGCGGCGGGTGCGATTTCCCAGGGCGCACATCCGCGAGCATGCGCGGAGATAGCCGAGGTCGTTGACCATATCCGTCGCGCGTTGGTACACTGGAATCGTCAACTTTCCGCGGTAGCTCAATGGTAGAGCAGGCGGCTGTTAACCGTCTGGTTCGAGGTTCGAGTCCTCGCCGCGGAGCCACCTTTTAAAAGGGGGGTGCCGGTGTTATTCACAGGGGAAAGCTCTGTAAAGTATCGTTCGGACCGAGCCTCTCGAAGGCCGCACGGGTTCATGAACGGGGTGAATTAGGATAATTCATCACTTAGGACCGCGGGGTGGTACTGATCCGCAAACAGCAGTCTGCCGACATTCCCCAGATTCGAGAGGTCAACACGCGGGCCTTCGGCCAGCCCGATGAGGCAGATCTTGTAGACAAGCTCAGAGAACGCTGTCAGGATCTGGTGGAATTGGTGGCGGTTTTTGGCGACGAGATTATCGGGCATATCGTTTTCAGCCCAGCCACCGTCGAGTGCGAGGAACGAACGGTAACCGGAGCAGCCTTGGGACCCATGGCCGTGATGCCTCGGCATCAAAGGCAAGGGATCGGCACCAAGCTGGTAACAAGCGGCGTCTCACTCCTGCAGCAGAATAACTGTCCGTTCCTGGTTGTCATCGGGCATCCGGATTTCTATCCTCGATTTGGGTTCAGGCCGGCGAGCCGGTTCGGTGTTCAATGCGACTGGGACGTTCCCGATGCGGTCTTCATGATGATGGTCCTCGCTGAGGAGGAGATGCAGGGAGTCGGGGGAAGGGTCAAGTTCAGGCCGGAGTTCTCGCAAGCCTGACAGTCCACGACTTTCCTTTCTGCCTTCTTTCATCCTGCAGGATCCTGGACATCCCAATGCGAGGCTTTAGTGAGGAATGCCGCCAACCGCCGGCATGGTGCGGACGGGGAGCCAAAGGGCGAATCGCAGTCTCTTCAGAACTACATGGTGTTTACTCTCAATGAAGCTTGACCAACGATTGCGCGCCCAGTGGTCGGAACACGTACAAGACTGGATTCAGCAAGACCAGTCAGTGCGCACCGGCATGCTCGATTCCTGGATGCTGGAGGCACTGGGAGATGTGTGCGGCCGCAACGTGCTCGACATCGGGTGTGGGGAGGGGCGTTTCTGTCGTGTCTTGAGCGGTCTGGGCGCCTTGGTCACGGGTGTTGATCTTACTGAGCCATTGATTGAGCAAGCGCGTGGACTGGCTGGCGATGCCGGGACGTATCTCGTAGGCAATGCTGAAGACCTCGCCGGCATAGATGACGACAGTTTTGACCTGGCTGTGTCCTACATCGTCCTGGTGGACGTGCTCGACTATCGGCGGGCAATTCAGGCCGCCTTTCGCATACTGCGGCCGGGTGGGCGCTTCATCGTGTGCAATGTTCACCCTATGCGCATGGCCAAACCCAATGGCTGGGTCAAGCTCGGCGATCGCAAGCTCTTCTACGCCGTAGATGACTACGCTGACGAGGGATCCCGGGAGTTTGAATGGTGGGGCGCCAACTTCATCAACATGCACCGGACGCTGTCAAGCTATATTACGGCTTTCTTGGATGCTGGCTTCGAGCTCGAGAGTCTGCTGGAACCAACGCCATCCGACGACCAACTCACTGCGATTCCCTGGCTAGCCGATGAGTTCCGTGTGCCTAACTTCGTCATTTATGCGCTGCGGAAGCCTTTGGCCCAGAGGAATCCCACTCCCAAGGATTAACGCGTTACGTGATTGGCTGCAGACCAGGTTGGCCGGCCTAGCGGTGGCTCTCGGCGCAACGCACCGCCTAGACCGGTGCATCCCCGCCGCACCATTTTCGATGTCCCTCTACACCGGGTCATCATTGATAACCCCTGCGTTCAATCTAGACCTGCCTTGACCCGCCATGGATTCGACCACGCGTACTCCTCACCTGCTGCTTCAATCTCGTGTCTTGTTTTGAGAGTATGGGAACGTGTGGCGGTTGCTCTGAGCAAGGCAAGATGCTTGACGAGTGCTATTTCGTGCTATACCATGGGGCTGCGGTCAAGGAGGACCGTCCCAAACGTCAACACCGAAGGACGTTGAACATCGGGTAAGGAGGTTGCGCCAAGAACCGACTTTCTAACGTGTTTGCCGTTGCTCGTTCCGGTCTCTGCAGGAAGTAACAAGACGGTGCTGCTGCGGTGTCGTCAATTTGGCAAACCACCGTGGAGGCATGCGGGCTCGAGTTGCGGTCGTTTTGGGCGCTTGAGAAAGCGATTGTGAGAACCCTGGAGGTCGATCCAATGAATAAAGGAGATTCTGTTTCTAAGCGAGAGGAAACAGTCTCCGCCGATCCGGAAAACGCGGATCCGGTCGGCGGTGAGTTGACCGAAGACGAATTGGACGAAGCCGTTGGTGGAGTTGGGAGTGATGAGCAGCCTCCTCAGTCCCCCGGCGAAGGCTCTGGCAGAGGTTGGTGGCACGATCCGAACGACTAGGCTCATCCTCGCAAGAGACTTGCAGGTACGATGGGATTTGCAGGAAACCCATCGTACCTGTTTTTTTGCCTGGCTGATAGAGGCAGCAGTATCTCGCTCCATGGGCGGCAGTGAGACTGAATAGCAGTTAACAACGCTGGGCGCTCGCACACTCACGAGTGCCGGCAACACAGGGTCCTCATAGCCAGCGTTAGGGGGTGCAGTCAAGGCCGTGCCGGACGGCTCAGATTGACGCCAGCCGGGAGCTTTACATGCGGACTGTGAGATCGGGCACATGCTGCTTGGCGCAACCTTAGCGCACACCTGCCGCGGCAAGCCCTGGTTCGCCAGTTCTTGCATGACCACGGAGACTGCGTCGCCGCTTCGAATTCCGAGCAAAACTCCGCGTGCACGAAGCACAGAATAGGCAATAGGCAATTGGGTGCCTGCAAGACCGTGGCTGCCGAAGTCTCTTCCGTTCCGTCTGCGGCCAGCTTTACGCTAGAATAGCCCTCATACTGCGGTCAGCCTCGTAGACAAGAACCTGGAGCGGTGACGGTGACGGACAATCGTCGTCTCTTTCGTGAGGAAGCGCTTGCCCGCAGAGGCAAGTCCGAGTCTCTCAATGGTCTGCTACGGGTTTCGGGGCCCCACGAGTGGATACTGCTGGTTTGCCTGGGTCTGGGTGTCTTGGGGTTCGTGGTCTGGGGGCTCTTCGGTAGTGTTGAGGAGAGTGTTCCGGCACGATGCGTGTTGGCACTGCCAGGAGATCGCTATGCGGTGATCGCTGAGTCCGCAGGCACGGTCGTGGATCTCCTGGTGGATGCCGGCGACACGGTTGCTGCGGGGCAGCCTCTTGCCAGGCTCAGGTCACCGGAGCTGGGGCGAGAGATTGCGATTGCCCGCTCTCGGGTAGATTACCTGGAAAGCAAAGATACGACAACGTCCGAGGCCCTTGACGTGGCGCGGTCTGAGTTGACCGAGCTGGAGGCACGCGAGTCATTCGGCGAGTTTCTGACTACGCCTTACAGCGGTGTAGTTTCTGTCTACGAGTTATCCATCGGTCAGGCGGTTGCTGTTGGCGCCACGGTGGCGAGTGTCCGCGTTGCCGATCGGAACGAGTTCGAGGCGGTTGCCGTACTCTTGCCGGAGCGCGCACTGCGCCTTGCCGTCGGCATGGAGGCACGGGTGATGGCAATGGGACGTGACGGGGGAAGGAGTGCAGACGCCCTCGAGGCCGAGGTGAGCTACGTAGCGCCGCATGCCGCCAGGCTGCCGCACTGGCTGACAGCCCTCGGATTCGCCGACGTCTCCCGCGGCTACATTGTCTACTTGGCACTGCACGAGAGCCAAGATGCAACGTTTCAAGACGGCGATCCGTGCGAAGTGCGGATCATCCTGCGCAGAGCCTCACCTGTGCGCATGCTACTTGCGTCCGCGACCAATTAAGGCGGCTTTGAGGTATGCCAGCGAGCGCTGCGGCGAAGCCAACGAAGAAGCGCATTCGCACGCCTCTCTTTCCACAGCTTGAAACGTCGGAGTGCGGCGCCGCCTGCCTGGGCATTCTGCTCGCCTACTTCGGTCGCTGGGAGTCGATGGAGACGCTGCGCGAAGCATGTGGAGTAAGCCGGGACGGCACCAGCGCAGCGGACATTGTACGGGCAGCGAGAAAGTTCGATCTGGAGGTCACGGGCTGGCGGCGAGAAGTCAGCCAACTAAAAGAAATCGCTTTGCCCGCTGTTCTCTTCTGGGAATTCAATCATTTCCTGGTTCTCGAAGGAGTGAACAACGGGCAATATTTCTTGAATGACCCTGCCAATGGCCGGCGCAAGGTGAGTGAAGAGACTCTTGACCGGTCGTTTACGGGCGTCGTCCTTACGGCGAAGCCAGGGCCGAACTTCCGTCAAGGCGGCGCTCCGCCCGGTGTCACGCGCGAGCTCTTTGCGTGGTTGACAGATGTCAAGTCGCCTCTCGCATTTGTCTTAGCGTGTGGGTTGCTCCTGGCACTGCCAGGTCTGTTTCTCCCCATTCTTCTGAGCCTATTCGTTGACTATGTTCTTGACGGTGCGGGGAGGAATTGGGGGGCCTACCTTGTCACCGCCGCGGCTGTGACCGGTGGTCTTGCGTATCTTCTCACCTGGCTCCAGCAACACGCCTTGCGCAGACTAGCCGTTAGACTCTCGGTCGTTCACGCAGAACGCATGCTTTCGCGTCTATTCCGGCTGCCCATCGAATTCTTCGCGCACCGCTATGCGGGCGATCTGACGGCCCGGGTTCAGTTGATCAACGAGGTAACCAACGGCTCGTCGCGCCACTTCGTCGGCATCATGATAGAGCTCGTCACGAGCGTGCTATTCCTGGTACTGATGGCCTTATTCGATCCATTGCTCGCCGCAGCCATTGGAGTCCTCGGTGCCGCGAACCTCGCACTCATGCGTATCCTGAGCCGGTTCCGCAGCGACGAGAATCGCCAGTTGCGGCGCGAGCAAACACTGCTCTTCGGTACCGGCGCGTCAATTCTTCGTGACATTGACTCTATGCACGCGACTGGCAGCGAGGACGATTACTTTGCGCGCTGGTCAGGGTACCAAGCGCGCGAGCTCATAGCTAGGCAGAAATTCGCGGAGCTCGGCTATATCATCGCGTCACTGCCGCGGTTTTTCTTGATACTTGGTGGCGTACTCGTGCTGGGACTCGGTGGTTGGCGCGTCATGTCCGCTGACATGACGATCGGCATGCTCATGGGATTCTATGTGATTGCCGGCAATTTCCTGCAACCGATTGGCAGGTTCGTCCAGTTTGCCGACACGCTTCAAGTCCTGGAGGCCGACCTGCAGCGCATAGCAGACATTATGGCGGCACCCGAAGACCCCGCCCTTGCAACGAATGGAGATGCTGGGAACGGCAAGTTGGCGACACTGGGAGGCCGGTTGCACTTAGCGGGGCGGGTCGAGTTGCGCAATGTAACGTTTGGCTATCACCGCAACCGTCCGCCGCTTATCGAGGATTTTAGCCTCACCATCGAACCCGGCCAACGGGTCGCGCTGGTCGGCCCTACAGGATCGGGGAAGTCGACACTCCTAAAGCTGGTTAGCGGCGAGTACTCACCGTGGTCGGGTGAAATCCTCTTCGACGGTGTGCCGCGCAACAGAATTCCGCGAGAGATACTCACGCGTTCAGTCTCGATTGTGGACCAGCAGGTATTCCTGTTTGCTGCATCGGTACATGACAATCTGACGATGTGGAACCCAACAGTGCCTGACGAACAGGTGGTGAGGGCCGCTCAGGACGCGTTGATTCACAGTGAGATAATGGGCCGGGAATTCGGCTATGACACGAGAGTGGAGGAGAGCGGAAAGAATTTCAGCGGCGGCCAGCGTCAGCGCTTGGAAATCGCTCGCGCCCTTGTTGACAATCCTTCCGTGCTCTTTCTCGATGAAGCTACCAGTACGCTTGATGCCGTGAGTGAGATGCGAATTGACGACAGTTTGCGGCGGCGCGGGTGCACCTGCATAATCGTCGCTCATCGCTTGAGTACCATCCGCGATTGTGATCAGATTGTCGTGCTCGATCACGGCCGGCAGGTTCAATGCGGTACGCATGAGAGTCTCTTGGGCGATGAGCAGGGCCTTTACTACCAACTTATCCAAGCGCAATGATCCAGGATAACCACAACCGGGGAAGACTCACGTGACGCAAAGACGATTCCAGCGGCTTGGCGAACTTGCAGTTTCAATTGGAGAACCGGTCTCCAGCGCCGGTAACCTTCCCATCCACTTGGACGATCCGGGTTCTGCCTGGTTCGTAGAGCGAGGCGCACTGGATGTGTTTCTTTTCGAGTACCAGGATGAAGTGCCCATCTCTCGCTCGAAGCACATTCTCCGAGCTGAGCGCGGCCGGATGGTATTTGGAGTTGGAAAGTGCGGAATCTTCGCGGCGGTCGCCAAGGGCAGCCCGGGTTGCATGCTGCGGCGCGTAAGCATCGACCGTGTCCTCCAATATGAAATCGTAGACCAGTTGGCCGGTCAGATCGATGCGTGGGTCGCGGATTTCGCAGCCGCAGTGGCACTTCAGATTGAACCGCGCCCTCGACCCGACCTATTGCTTGATCACAGAGTGCCTGCCGAAGCGCTCGACGCAGCGGACGGCACAGTGGTGTCGAGCCGGCCTGGTGGGGTGGTGTGGGTCAATGTAGGCAATGCCGACGCGGCCTACTTGGGGACGGAAGAGCGAGACTCCGCGGGCGCCGGCGTGATACCGGTGACGTCCGATACCTGGCTCACGCTGCAGAGCCCGGCGCAAGTCTCGGGCAAGACGTCCCGCGCGTTGTGCATGGACGGGATACTGCTTGCGGCTCTCACCGACTTTCACCGGCTTGTCCTCGGAGCCGAGAAGATCAACCGCCTCTTGCTGCTGGCCGACGAGGCAAACGAGCAGACCGCCCTCGCCTTACATCGGCAACGTGACGAGGAACGTGCGAGACAGGGCCTCTTTGGCGTCCTTGGTTCCTCCCAGGCGGCGGTAGAAGAAAGCAACTCCGCGCTTTTGGCGGCCCTGCGCATCATTGGTGAACGAGAAGGCATTGCGTTTCAGGCTCCAACTCGCCGGCGGACATCGGATGGTGAGGAATTCGCTCTACAGGAAATCCTGGAAACATCGGGTGTGCGCAGCCGCAAGGTAAATTTGACGGCAGATGAATGCTGGTGGCTAGGAGACAGCGGCGCAATGCTGGGCTTTCGGCGCGAGGACGGACATCCAATCGCGCTGCTACCGAGTGAAAGTGGGCGCTATAGGGCGCTGGACCCGATTTCCGGAGATTCTACCCGCCTCAATGCAGGCCGGGCAGCCGCAATTCACCACGACGCTTGGCAGTTCTACCGCTCCTTCCCGGTTGACCGTCCGGTAGGTACCCAGGACATTCTGGCACTAGCCGCTAGGGGTGTGTCCGGTGACCTTATGCGGTTTGCGGGGGCCGGCCTCATCGCGAGCGTACTCGCCTTAGCTCCCGCGCTTGCGATCGGGCTTCTGGCGGACTCGATTCTGCCCGCGGCAAGCATCGGCATGTTAGTCCAGATTACAATCGCTCTCATCGTTCTTGCGGTTGTGGGCACGTTCCTGCAGATGCTGCGGGGGACGGCCATGATGCGGCTGGAAGCACGTGCCGTTGCGCGGGTGAGCGCGGCACTCTGGGACCGCTTGCTGTTGCTCCCTCCAAGTTTCTTCAGAGGCTTTACTGCAGGCGACCTCGCCGTGCGCATGGCGGCAATCCAAGTGCTGCGCGACCAGGTTTCGGGCGTGGTTGCCAACGCCGTAATCTCGTTTGCTTTTCTGCTCCCGTTGCTCATCATCCTCTTTATCTATGACACCGCTTTGGCATGGTTGATTCTCGGCACCGGGATGGTCTCGCTTGCCGTTACTCTGGTGTTCGGTCTCTTGCAAATTGGACCACAGCGTCGACTCTATGCCGTCTCCAGACGTCTCACCGGCGAGCTGTTCCAATATGTAAACGGCATCAGCAAGCTCCGGTCGGCCGGGGCCGAAGCGTCGGCGTTTGCGTCGTGGGCGCGGGGCTACCGCGAACAGCAGGTGGCGCAACTACAGATAGGCAAGCTCAATGAACACCTGGTCGCGTATAGCGCGGCGATTCCCGCTCTCATGGCTGCCGCCATCTTCGGCGTTGCCCTGTGGCAGGGCATTGACCGGCTCGAATTGGGGAGTTTTCTCGTCGTCTATGCGGTTTCCATCCAGTTCTATACAGCAGTAATCGGACTGGGCTACTCATTTGAGGTCATGGCGGCAGTCTTGCCGGGCTACGAACAGATTAAGCCGGTGACAACCGCCGTTCCTGACGGCCGCGGGGCTCACCGCGCGTCCGTCGAACTCAGCGGCGAAGTGCGATTCGACCACGTGAGTTTCCAATACGCCAAGGAAGGTCCGCGGATCATCGATGAAGTCTCTGTGCGCGCGCGTCCCGGCGAGTTCATCGCCATCGTCGGTGAATCAGGCGCAGGCAAAAGTACACTGGTGCGCCTGGCGCTGGGGCTTGAAGTCCCAACAGCGGGGGGAATCTACTATGACGGTCGCGACCTTGCCCATCTCAATCGACGGGCCGTGCGCCGCCAGATAGGTGTCGTGACCCAGGATGGCGCCCTCAGGCCCGGCAACCTCCTGGACAACATCATCGGTCTTGGGGACGATTTGACGATCGATGACGCTTGGCGCGCGGCCAAACTTGCCGCCGTGGATGGCGACATCGCCGCTATGCCCATGCAGATGTTTACCGCGGTAGGCGACAGAGCGTCCACCTTCTCCGGCGGGCAAATTCAACGCATCAGGATTGCGGCAGCCCTCGTGCGGGAACCGCGCATTGTCTTTCTGGATGAGGCCACGAGTTGGCTCGACGCCAAGAGCCAGGCCCAGGTCATGGAAGGCATTGAGAAGCTCGCCGCCACCCGCATAGTCATCGCCCACCGGCTCTCCACTATCCGCAAGGCGCAGCGCATCTACGTGCTTCACCAGGGAAGGGTGGTACAGGAGGGCAGCTTCATCGAGCTCTTCCAGACGGAAGGCCTCTTTCGAGACCTGGTGCAACGGCAAATGACGTAATTGGACAGTCTGTGAACACTGCTGGGCAACACGACAAGTGGCCACTGTGCCAGCACTCGAGGTCGCGAATTGGACTTTCAGATTACGCGGCGCCAAGTTGCCAAAGCCGTAAGCAGCGCCTGCGCCGCATAACGCATGGAGCCATTTGGTGAGCGGGTGCGCGGTTCACTGCCAATGCGTCCGCGTCAGCCTACGTTGAAGGCACGTATATTAGGCCGTTACCTTGAGACACAAGGTCACGGGTGTGCCGGCGGCAAGGTCCACCGTGGCGGCACGTTGGCGTCGACTTTCGAGCGTTACCTGCCGGATGGGCAGCGCCGCACCTGAACTCTTGTCATTCACGGAGGCAACACTGTCAGGCAGCAGCAACGAAAGCTCGGAGATGTTGGCGCCGGATTCCAGCGTGATGAAGTGGGAGTCGCCTTGGGCATAGGACTCGGTCAGGCGCACGCCCGCGCGGGCGCGGGAGAAACTGGAGTAGTTCTCCTGGTTTTCGAAGCGGCAGCCGGCTGCAATTGCCCCTTCCATGCCCAGCTCCAGGGCGTGGCGCGAGGCTCTGACGTGGTCCTGGGGCCCGGCAGCGTAGACCGGATGGAAGTTCGCGATCTGCATCACGTGCCAGCGGGTGGCCGCGGATTCGGCAAAGCGGGCGAGTTCCACGCCGTATTCCTCTGACGTGAGGCCCACCATGCCTTCGGCGCGGTCGGGTGTCTCGGCCATTGGCCCAGCCAGCAGGTCCTCGTGCCGGCCGATGGTCTGGCTCTCGTCCCATTGGGCGGGCATATGCCACATTTCCGTCAGACCCACGCCGTGCTGGAAATACGGCATGCAGAGGCCGGTGCCGATCATGTAGGGGCCGTAATTCTTGTCGCGCCGCATGCGGGGGTCGTGGGAAGCAAAGTGGGTCGGCGTATACCAGCCGAAGTCCAACATGATTTGTATGAGCGGATAGCCCGTCCACTGGCAGCCGTGGCTGCAAATGGTCTCCACGTCGAGGCCGGTTTCGCGGCGAAATACGTCCCAAGATTCCTGCAGGTTGGCGCGTAACGCCGGTAGGTAATTCTCGTTCAGGTCCTCCGGCGTGCGGCCGTAGCGTACCTGGGCGCCGTTCTCTTCTATGGCGTACTGGGTGATGCTGGTCAAGTCCACTTCGATTGACACGGCATGACCGCGCGCGTGCCACTCTTTCATCAAGTCGCCGTGATAGCGGCTGAACGGCGCCCGGTAGAAGGTAAGCAGCGCGTCGTACGATTCCACAATGTCCACGAGCACGGGCGCGCCACTTTCGCCGCAGCCGTCACCCTTAATGAACCACAGCGCCGGCGCCGCGTCGGGGAAGTACCACAGGCGCGGCAGCGGTGTGTCCGACAGCGCTTCCGCCACCAGGGTCCGGAGGATGTCCTGATGGACGTCCGCCACCGGGATATCCCGGGTGGTCTTCTCTGAGAGAGCAAAGAAACTGTAGAGGTGGCGCGGGCCTTTCAGCGGTCCCATGTCGCGCAGGGGACGTTCGTGTAAGTCGCCGTCTCCGTGTCGAAAGTTGACAACAGCCTGGCAAAGGTCGTAGCCGTAGAGCCAGGCCTTGCCCTCGCCCAGATAAGCCTCAACGATGCCGGGGCCAATAAGGTTGTCCTCAGCATCTCGCAGCTCCGCGACCGTCTCGCCGCCGTTCAAGGGCTGAGATATCTCATCCGGGCAGAGCAGCGGCAGGCTCCCATGTTCCCATCGTGGGAGCTGCCGGACTGCAAGCCACGCGTCCGTCACCGGCTCGCCTGCCGTGATGCCGAAGGCGCCTAGCAGAGCGGGATCGGGAGCCAAGGCGATAAGCGAAGTGCCGCCGGCCACCGCCGCAGCCAGCCGCTCCGCTGACTCGTTGCTCAGACCGCTGCCGGCGATAACAATGAGTGCTACGTCCGGCGGCGGGTCTTCGAAGTCGGCCGCAGCTTGCGCATCCAGCCAGGGAAATCCCTCACAGCGGAGGATTTCCGCACTCACCGGGGTAGTAAGCGCATCGTCGGCATACAGGAGCAGGATGGGCTGATTCATAGCAGATTCCTCAGTTTCTAACTGCGGTTGCCTGGGCATCGAAGATGAACACTTCAAGATCATTCTGGCAAGGGTAACCGTCACTCGCGAGCAATGTGCGGTCGCGAGGGATGGCTATCAGGCCAAACGCACTATGCATTGGCCCGTGCTGGCACATTGAGACCGGGTCGGCGTGGGCGCGTGCGATGCGCGCGACTTGCTCCAGGGTATGGGGTTCTTCCTGGGTGAGCTCTGCCAGCAGCGCCCAGCGGCCTTCAGTGTTGGCGCGAAAGTCAGCGTTTGTTCGACTGTCGACGTCCTGCATTTCAGGCGTCACATAGTGGTTCGCGCACCAGATGGCGTCGCCTTCCATCCGCCGCACCGCCATGCGGGTGGCTGACCTTTCTACCACTACCGCGTTCTCCGCCGGATCGGTGAGCATGATGTTCATGCCGTGGTTCATGACCGGCGTACTCTCGCAGAGGGCGATGCCTTCTTCCACGTCGGCGCAGTACTGCAAGAGGTAGCGCTGCAGGAGATTAGTTGGGATGCCATTCTCCCAATCCTGGTCGGAATTCATGATGCTGCTGCCGCCAAAGGTCAGGCCGGTGTCGTTGACGCCCGGCCCCATCCAGGGCGCGCCCGGACCGGAGACGCAGATGAAGGGGTGGCCCTTATCGGGTCTGATGTCCCAGAAGACGTAGGTGCCGATGGAATCCTTGCCCACGTCATTGGACTTGTAGTGCACGACACCGTGCTCGTCGGTGCGCAGGGCTACGTTCGTGCAGCCTACGGCGGTGCGCCCGACCTCCATGCAAGATGCGTATGCCAGAATGTCATCGCGCTGTAGTCCCGCGCCGTCGGCGATACCCTGCATTTCCTCAAGCGATTCAGGAAAGACTCGCTCGACGTTGCGCGCCATTTGTTGGACAACACGTTCGCGATGGGCAGCGTCGATTTGCCTCCCAAAGACCACGTTCTCGATTGCGGAATTCACGGCTGCGGCACAGGTAGTGCCATGCTGCAATCCCATTTCGTAAGGAGTGCCGGATAACTCAACGCGGCGCATGGCTTCGTAATCCTTTACTAGCATTCACAGTGTGCGGTCCATTGCACACTGGGCCTGCTGCTGAAATGCGATTTTGTTCGGGTCTCTCACCCTCACGCCGGCCCTCTCCCTCGGGGAGAGGATGCAGACGGAGAGTTCGGCAATGCGAAAGCATGCATTGGCACGATACTATGCGTGTCGGATGCGCTCGAAGTAGTTGCACGGGATGATGTTTAGCGGCCCAAAACGGCGCTCGATTTCGTCGTAGAAGAGGTTTATGCCCAGGTTGTCCGCCGCGGCATGCGGCAGGCGCACCACCGAAACGCCGACTTCCTTTGCCGCGCTCGCCACGGCCGCGGACGCCCCAATCTGCAGCACGGTGTTGATCCCGGCCTTAGCGAACAGTGGTTGTGCTGCCGGCGGCCAAAGCCACCCACCGGCATCTTGGATGATGTAACGGCCCAATGGCGTATCCGGTTCTCCCGCGAGTACCAAAGAGTACGCGCCGTGGCGCGCGGCGCCCTGGAATTCCGGAATCGTCATCAGCGCTTCTTCAGCGTCGGCGAGTGTCTGCGGCTGCAGCTCGTCGAATACCTGCTTAATGCCTACACCGATATAGAGATCCTGGGGTGTGTGAATCTGCACAAAGGGGATTTCAAAGAGCCGCGCCATATCCGGACCCATGCGGTGCGGCATGTCGTCGTAGCCGGTGCGCCAATCATCTATCCACGGCAATAAGACCTTTTCCGCCTCTTTGCGCGGTACACCCTCACGGACAAAGATGTCGATGTTGATGAGGGTGATGTCGTCAATATGCGAACGGCCGATGCCCGTGCCGCTCGTATGGTGGGCAATGATGGCGTCGAGCGGCACGCCCTTGTCCTTGAGGCGGTCGGCAATGAGGAATTCGTCCGTGCCGATGTTGATGCCCGCGAGGGCGGTGTAGACCTCAGCATCTTCGGGGCCGTTGACGATACGCACGTCGCCGTAGGGATTACGCAGGCGCTCGTGGTCGAAGTACGGCTTCTTCCACTCAGGCAAGGCTTCGAATTCTTGCTGGCGACGCGCAAGTTCAGCGTCAAGGGTCTCTTGACTGCGGGGATCGAGGGCGATGCCGAGTTCTATGGCGGCTTCGTAGAGTTCGCGGACAGTCATTGAGATGCCTCGGTGAGAGTGAATGGAAAGTGTGATTCTTCGGCCTCAAATGCGACCGGCGGCCGAAGTCCAAGCCATTTACGATATGGGTGCGACTCAGGAGAATCTAGTTTTGAGTGCTAGCGGCTTTCTCAGTGAGATTCGGTGACACAATTCGCCGTCATTCCCGCGAAAGCGGGAATCCATCTTTGTCACGCCCACCCCGGATTCCGGCGTTCGCTAGAGCTACGAGCAGGATGCCAGCCGCTGTTTTTATTCCTCTGCGCGGCCTAGGCAAGGCAACAAAGATTCCTGCCAATACAGGAATCGCCCGCATTGCACGCACGCAGTCTTAACAGGAAACAACCTTCGCTATGATTCTAGATTCCTCGCTACGCTCGGAATGACTGGATATGTTACCGTCTTCGGGTTCTGCGGAATGCGTTGGAGGGGTGCGCCTTGGCGCACCCCTCCAACAATCTGGCTACTTCCAGTCGTCCGGTCGCTGTGCGAAGAGTTCGTTGACAGCGTCGGCTGACGTTTTCATAGCTTCCTGTACCGTGCTCTCACCGGTGTACATCGGTTGGAGATGCTGGTTCGCGGTTGTCCAGAATTCGCCGGTTTCCGGCGTCAGGAAGAAGTCGCGTCCATCATCCCGCCAGTGATCCAGGACGATATCCCAGTCCATGCCCGGGTAGTTGTCCAGGAACACGTTGGCCGATGCAAAGAGGCCGGGGAAAGCGTGTACGGCGTAGAGGTCTTGTGCTTCCTTCTGGGACAGCACGTGGAAGACCTCCCAAGCCTCGTCGGGAACCTCGGTGAGCGCCATGATGCTCCAGGCATTGCTGCCGGTGGCCGGGCTGCGGGTGCCCGCCGGCCCGGTACCGATCGGGGCAATGCCCAGCCGGTCGCCGAGCACCTCATAGGCGCCTTTGAGCGGAATGAGCGTGATCTGCGACATGGCGAAAATGCCGGTGCCGATGTGACGGCCGCCGCCGCCTTGCTTACGCAATTCGGCTCGCTCATCGCCCCAGGGCACTACACGGTGCTTGAGGATCATGTCCACGTACATCTGAGCGCCGGCGATGGCGTTCTGATCTTCGCCGTAGAGGGCTTGATCGCGGGCCTCATTGAGTACTTGGCCGCCATGGTCGAGCACGAAGCTGCCCAGATTGACCTCCAAGGAGGCATAGCCGAAGTTATAGCCCCACTGGGTAGTCTGGTCGCCGGTCTGCTTCGTCATCTGGGTGGCGCCGTCGAGCAACTGCTCCAAGGTCGTGCCCATCTGCGGATACGGGACGCCTTCGTTGTCGAAGATTTCCTTGTTGAAGTAGATGGCGTCGCCGCCGCCGAGGAAGGCCAAGCCGTACATGATGCCATTGACGTCCCAGGAAGAGGAGTCAAGGTAGTCATCGCGGGAAACGCCGTCGCGCTTCATGTAGTCGCTGATCGGCAGGAACATGCCTTGGCGCGCGCCGGCCTGCACCCAGTTGATCTGGTTCACGACGACGTCGTACGTGGTTGTGCCGGCGACGAACTCGGTGCGGATCTTCTCCAGGAAGTTCTCCGTGACGATCTCGAGTTTAGTCTCAATATTCTCTAGGGAGTTGTTGCAGACTTCCGCCATTTCCCGCAGGGTCTTGTTGCGATGCTCCTGCAGGTCGTAGCAAGCCCATACCACTTCTACGACTTCTGCCTCTGGCGCTGCTTCCGCTTCCTTCGGCGCCTCCTTCTCCTCCATCATCTCGCCGCTATCCGCGACTGGCACGGCTCCGCAGGCTGCGGCGAAGGCGGCGCCGGTGAGACCGGCGACACCGCCGAGGAAACGCCGTCGTGTGGTAAATCCATTGCCCATAGACATAGCTTGTGACCTCCCGTGGTCTCCTGTTCTTGTGCCGACTAGGCTGTCGGACACACTCGGATTACATCACCTTGGGTCTCTGGCGGGCGCTTGCTTGATCACTCAATCGCCCTCCTTTCTCACTGCTCTGCCCGCTCGATGCGCCGTATGGGAGAGGGAGCCCCTGCTCCCGTCCCGCGGTCAATTGGGTGTCAATTAGAGTGTGGAAACGGAATACGCATGCTGCGGCACGATGCGTCGCTCTTGGCTAAAGCGTGCCGGATTAAACAATGTAATGTCAAACTGTGTACTGTGGCCGGTCAGCAATTGCTCTGCCAGCATCTGACTGAAGATGGGGCTTAGCTTGAAGCCGTGGCCGCTCAGCCCCACGGCCAAGTGCAAGCCCTGTACGTCGGGCACCGCGCCAAGCAAGGGCTGGAGGTCCGGCGAACAGTCGTAGAGGCCGGAAGTCGCGCCATTGACGGCGGGGGCCCCTTGATTTGGGAACCGCTGCCCGTAACGGTTGGCAAGAGTCTGCAGCACGTCCGGACGCGCGGCAGGGAATTCGTCCACGTGCGGATCTTGCTCGCCGTCGTAGGGAGCCGTCTTGCCGACCATCGTATGTCCGTCCTCGCGGGGACGATAGTAGCTTCCCGAAACGCGGTCGGAGATTATCGGGTGAGGCTTGCCAAAGCAATCGGCCCTCTGCAATATCCCCACGACGTGCCGGATCGGCGTAAGGGGAAGCTCAATGCCAAGGGGCGCGACGAGACCGCGAGACGAGAAGCCATTGGCCACGATGACGGATCGGGTGGCAATGTGCCCGGCGTTCGTCTCAATCCCGGTGATGCCGCTGGCGTCGGCAACCAGCCGTTCGGCACCCACGCCAATGCGCAATTCCGCTCCGCACCGCCGCGCGGCATTGGCAAAGCTGATGGTCGTGCGCACGGGGTCCGCGTAGCCCGATTCCGGCTCCCAGGCGGCGGCGCCGATGCCAAAGAGGGCCAGACGCGGCTCTATTTCTTGGATTTCATGCGGCGAAAGTATGTACGTGTTGATGCCGAGGTCGCGGTGCATGGCAACATTGGCCGCCACGGTGTCAACATCATCCGGCCCGAGAAGAGCGAGGAAACCAGGCTGGCGATAACCCGCATCGCCGCCAACCTCGTCTGCGAAATTCTCAAACACTTGCCGCGCGCGCAAGGCCATGCGCGCCAATGTCTCGTGGGTATAGTGGGTACGCACAATGCCGGCAGTAACGCCGGTGGCTTGGGCCGCGAGACCGCGCCTTTCGAGGAGGATCACCCTGCCTGCGCCCATTGCTGCCAGTCGCCAGGCAATGCTGGTACCAGTGCTGCCGCCGCCTACAACGACAACGTCTGCGGTCTCGGCCATAGTTCCCCTCGCCTCCCTCATAATTGCGTGCCGAAGGGTCTCTCTTTGAACCCGGCGCGCCTCCGATTACGCTTGAGCCGTGCGAGTCATCAGTAGTGTACCGTATTGATCGACCGTTGCGTAGTATCCCGGGTGAATCACGCTTGTAGAGTCGTATTCCTCCACAATCGCCGGGCCGAGTATCTCCATGCCTGCGCTGAGTGCATAGCGGTCGTAGATGGGACAGTCGACGAAGGCATCAAGCTCCCCGAAGAAGACGGAACGACTGCTGCGCTGCGCCGCTTTCAGATCTTGGTCGTCACCGCTCTTCTCCAAGAGCGGCGGCTTCCTGATTGACCCGAGTGCGGTGAGTCGCAGGTTGACCGTTTCCACAGGTTCGCCCGGCACACTGTGGCCGTACACGCGATTGTGCTCTCCATGGAACTCTCGCAGCAGACTGCGAAAGTCAACGTTCGCTGCCGGTCCGTCGGGGTACGGCAGCGTGAGCTCGTAGCTCTGGCCGACGTACCGCAAATCCACCTGCTGGACAAAGTCCATGTCGACTGACGCCACGCCCGCGGCTGACAGAGCCGTTGTACCTTGGTGTCTAAGGTCCGCAAAGACTTCCGCAACGGCGGCCGGCTCGATCCGGTCAACGCGTTCGATGAGCGTCGTAGCGTAGTCGTAAGTGATGTCGGTGACCAAGAGGCCCAACGCAGAGGCCGTTCCCGGGCTGGTGGGAATTACTGTAACGGGGATATTCATTTCGTGCGCGAGGCGGTTGGCGTGTAGAGGCCCTGCCCCGCCGAAGGCGGTCAGCGCGAAATCACGGGGATCGTGTCCGCGCTGCACCGAGACGAGGCGCAGCGCGTTGATCATCGCTACGTTGGCGATTTCAACGATGCTGTGCGCGGCTTTCGTTATATCCAACCCCAGGGGTTTGGCAATGTGCTCCTCGATGGCGTTATGCGCTAGCCCGCTATCCAACTTTAGGTCGCCCCCGAGCAGGTAGCCGGGATTGAGGCGTCCCAAGACCAGATTGGCGTCGGTGACCGTCGGTTCAGTGCCGCCTTGACCGTAGCAGGCCGGCCCGGGATCAGCCCCCGCACTTTGGGGGCCCACGCGCAGCACGCCGCCGGGATCCACCCAGGCAATCGAGCCGCCGCCGGCGCCAATTTCCACCAGGTCGATCACAGGCGTCCGAATGGGATAGCCTCCCGCGCGAAAACCGCCGCTGCCAGGCTGCGCCACGGACCCAACCTCGTAGTCTTTCGTAATGCGCGGCGTACCGTCTTGCACGAGGCCCACCTTGGCGGTGGTACCGCCCATGTCGAAGGAGATGACATTCGCATAGCCGAGCGCTTCACCCAGGTGCGCGGCCGTGATGACGCCCGCGGCCGGGCCGGATTCCACCATGAAGACCGGCCTGCTGCGCGCATCGGCGAACGTCATGAGGCCCCCGCTGCTCTGCATGACGAGAAGCTCCGAAGATACGCCCTGCGCCCGGAGCCGGGCTTCGATGTTTTCCAGATACCGCGAGACTATGGGTCGCAGTGCGGCGTTGATAACCGTGGTGCTGGCGCGAAAGTATTCGCGAATTTCCGGCGCTACTTCAGATGACAGGGAAATAGCAATATCCGGTGCCTGCGCCCGCAGGATCTCGCCTGCTCGTTGCTCGTGCTGCGCGTTGAGATAGGAATGCAGGAAACAGACGGCAACGGACTCAATCCCTGCTTCCCGCAGGCTAGACGCGATGGGGGGAATGGCGTTTTCATCCAATGGCGTAACCACGGCGCCGGTGGCGTCCAGGCGTTCGCGCACGCCAAAACAGCGGTCGCGCGGCACGAGGGGTGTGGGCTTTTCAAATTGCGTGTCGTAGAGCGAAGGACGTATCTGGCGGGCGATTTCCAGAATGTCGCGAAAGCCCTCCGTGGTAATGAGCACAGTGGGAGCGACTTTGCCTTCAATGATAGCGTTGGTGGCAACAGTGGTAGCGTGAACGACGTAGCGCAGGATCTCCGGCGCTAACGCTGCGCGGTCAAGGATTTGCTCCGTGACGTTGAGGAAACCCTGCGACGGGTCGCTCGGCGTGGAGGAGACTTTGGCGTTCCACAAGCGGCCGGTGTTCTCATCTACCAACGTGGCATCGGTGAACGTGCCGCCAATGTCCACGCCGAGCCGATATCGCGTCTCGCTCACGGCCCGGCTCCCGACTCACCGTTGCCATCCTGAGTCCCGATCCGCTGCATTGATGTACGCAGTTGCGTCGTGGCACTGTTGTCCACTGCCCCTGTCTCTGGATCAATGACTACCCCGTATGCGGTGCGAGCGCGTTCAAGGCTGACTCTCCCTTGGCGCACGTCGCTTAGAACGCGCTCGGGGTCGCGCTGCCAAGGCGGTCCGTGGCCCCCGCCGCCGCACGTCTCATAGCGGACCATCTCGCCCGGGCGCACGTCGATTGTGGTCTTGGAGCTCAAGACCTCCCATTCGCCGTCGTGATCGTGGATATAGTAGGCCTGGCGGCCGGGTTCACCGCCAAACAGACCCCAGGGGCCGGCCTTATCCCTGTCCGCCAGCACGGTGAAGGTGACTTCGTGATCGAGAAAGATGTAGTCCCGGCGCAGGCCCAGTCCGCCGCGATACTTACCGGGACCATCGGAGTCATCCACCAACTCATAGCGTAGTATGCGCACCGGATAGTAGCGCTCCGTCTCCTCGATAGGCGCGTTTTCGGTGTTTTGGCCGTGCGTTTGCACGGCATCGGGACCGTCACTCTGGTATCTTGCGCCGTACCCACCGGCAAGCGTCTCCAGAAAGCAGTAGTACTCGCCGTTTCGCGGATCGATGCCGCCAAACCCAGCGTGGCATTGCATCGCCTTGCCGCCTGCGGGCACGCGTTCCGGCAGCACGGGCGCTAGGGCCTTGAATATCACCTCATTCAGGCGTGCGTGGGTCTCCCAACCTCCTACCACTGGAGCGGGCGGCTTGCAGTTGACCACCGTGCCTTCCGGGGCGTCTATGCGCACCATTTGGTAGAACCCCTGATTTGGCGGGATGTCGGGGTCCATGAGAGTCTTCAGGTTGTAAGCGCAGGCGGAAAAGGTCTGCGCGAACGTGGAGTTCACCGGCGCGCGACGCTGGGGGTCGCTGCCGTTGAGATCGAAGAGCACGCCTTCGTCGTCAATGCGGACCTTGGCTACCAGCCTGACCGGCTCGTCGGTGTAGCCGTCATTGTCCACATAGCCCTCCGCGCTGAATTCGCCCTGGGGCAGCTTGGCGATCTCCGCGCGGGTGCGCCGTTCGGCGTAGGTCATGAGTTCCTTGATGTACTGGTTTACCGTGTCAAGGCCGGTCTGTTGCGTAAGTTCGGCCAGGCGGCGCGCGCCGGTGGCGTTGGCGGCCATCTGGGCGCGAAAGTCACCGGCTGTCTCGCGCTTGGAGCGGATCTGCCCCAGGATGAGGCGGAATACGTCCTCGACAATCTCGCCGCCCGCGACCAGCTTGACCGGCGGAATGATGATGCCTTCCTGGTAGACCTCGCGGAACGCGCCGACGCTGGCGGGAGCGCCGCCGCCTACGTCGACGTGGTGCGCCATATTGGCGACGTAACCGAAGAGCTCGCCATCACAATAGACCGGCGAAATCAAGCTGATGTCGTTCAGGTGTACGCCGCCGAGATAGGGATCGTTGCAGAGAACGGCATCGCCGGGACCCATGTTCTCCGGGCCGTATTCACGGACTGCGATGGGCACGAGGTGTACGAGCGAGCCGAGATGGACAGCCTGGCAGAACGCTTGCGCCACGACGTTTAGGTCTCGGTCGAAGAATGCGCAAGAGAAGTCGGCGCGCGTCTTGATGTTGGTGGAATAGGCGCTGCGCCGGAGGGCAATCGCCATTTCCTCCGTCGCCTCGGTGAGCGAATGGCGCACGACTTCGAAGGTGATAGGATCGAACGCGGTTGTGTCGGCCATGCAGATGAACTCCGTGCAAAGAAACGGAACGGTGCACCTATTCGTGCGAACTCTAAGACCTGCCTTGAGAGTGAACGGCTCTGCTAGATCCGCCCTTCGACCCTTCGACAAGCTCAGGACAGGCAGGCTCAGGGCGAACAGAATAGGCAAGTCGCCGTTCGTGCTGAGCAAATCTTCTGTCGAAGCACGAATCAGTAATCGAACCGAGCCACAAAAGGCTTCTAGATTAAACTAAGTATAGCGGAATGGTCTGCAGAGATTTCTCGTGCGCACGAGCGCCGAGCCGCTAAAGCGATCTACGGTACTCATTTGGGCTCAGAGAGTGCTTGACATGGGTATCCGTTCATCGTTCGACGGACTCAGGACGAACGGATACCCATTTCGTTAAAGCCTTGTCGAACCCTGAACGGCAAGCGAAGAGAACTTACCGCACGCCCTTCTTAGACCGCCGCAGGCTGCTCAGCAACCGGACCGTAGCCTTCGGGACGCTCAAGCAGCTTTTCCCCATCGGAGAAGCCGTCGCCCCGCTCGCCCAGGTAAGTAATGAGCCGGTTGCGCCACAGGGTAACACGGTCGGCATAGGCCGGATCGTTCGCCCGATCGTGAAGTTCCTGGCGATCGTTGGCAAGGTCGAAGAACTGCTCCTCACCCCGCACCGGATACCAAAGGTACTTCTCCTTGCCGTCGGTGAGAAACTGCACCGCGTTGTCTTTGCTATAGCAAGGCGAGTGCTCGCCGTGGACGTATGCGCGCCAGGGTTCGCCGCGCGCAGCTTTCAAAACGCTCGTACCGGTAACGGAATCGGGAACGGGCGAGCCGGTGGCCTCAAGGATCGTCGGCATGACGTCTTGCAGGCCTACCGGATGTTCGAACGTGCCGGACGGCGCATCGACACTACTGGGATACCTTATGACAAACGGGATACGTGCCGACCCTTCGTACGCGTATGACTTGCGCAGCAGATTGTGGTCGCCCATCATGTCGCCGTGGTCGGCGGTGAAAACGTACATGACATCACCGCCCAACTCCTGCTGCATTCGTTCAAAGAGGTAGCCAAGCTGATAGTCGATGTGGCTGATACACGCCATGTAGCCCGCGCGCATGCGCTGGAGTTGCTCGTCGGTCAGCCTTCCGTGCCAAGCGGCGCGCGGCAGACTCGGCTGTGGCACGTTATACCGCTCCGCCCAGTCACCCAGGGGTATATCCGGCAACTCTCGGTTGATGTACATGTCCCAGAAAAACTGCGGTGGGTCGTAGGGCGAGTGCGGGCGTAGGTGCGAGCACCACACAAACACGGGGCGGGTAGGATCACGTTTCTTAATCTGTTCAATCGTCACGTCCACGGTCCAGTTCGTGGCGTGGTAGCGCTCCTCGTAGGCCCAGGGCCGTCCTAACCAGCCGTTGGCGTCGGAGCCGTGTATGCGCTCGTGGGCATAGGGGCCAAGCTCCTGGCACAGCCACTCCCAATAGTCGTCGTCGCCCTGGCGTAGATCGTGGGGTATGACGGTATGGAAGCCGTAGAGCTTGCGGCGTGGGTGCATGTTGCGCCAGCCGACGTTGATGCAGTGGTACCCTTCGGAGGCAAGCACCGCCGCAAGGGTATTCGGCTCATGCCACTCCAATCCGGAATAGCCGATCAAGCCGCAGTCGTAGCTGCGCTGGCCGCCGTGTAAGCAGCGCCGCGCGCCGGTCGTGGATGGAATCTCCGTGTAGGCGTTGGGAAAGTACGCCCCATGCTGCACGAATGCATCGACGTTGGGAGTCTCAACCGCCGGGTGACCGGCAATACTGAGATGATCGCCGCGGTGTTGGTCGGTAGTGAAGAGGATGACGTTCGGTCGCGAATCCTTCATGCTCTGTGTCCGCCCTTCTGCTCTTGCTTTCTGTTGTCTGCCTAACGAGCTTCCTCGGCTCGGAGTCAGATTGGGTATGACTGCGAGCTCAACACTGCAGACCGATGCTCACCCCGTAACCCAGCGGTTGCTTTCCCGCGAGTAATCGACGAGTTCATCCGATTGGAAAAAGAGTTCAACTTCCTTCTCCGCGGTATCCGGAGCGTCTGAAGCGTGAATGAGGTTCATGGTGAGATCGAGGGCAAAGTCGCCACGAATCGAGCCGGGCTCAGCTTCGGTGAACCGCGTGGCCCCCACCAAATTCCGTACGACGGCAATCGCCTCGGGCCCTTCAATGACGGCGCAAACGACGGGAGCGGCGGTGATGAATGCAATCAGGTCGCCAAAGAACGGCTTATCACTGTGCACCGCGTAATGGGTTTCGGCGAGAGATCTGTCGACCGACATGAGCTTGAGGCCGACGAGCTTCAGGCCGCGCTGCTCGAAGCGGCCGAGAATCTCGCCGACGAGCCCGCGTTGCACGCCGTCCGGCTTGATGATGATGAGGGTTCGTTGCGCCACTGTTTTGTCTTCTCCTGTCTGGGTAACTGTTGTCTGGGTATCTATTGGTCGTTGCTTTGATCCGTCACTGCCATGAAGATTGCCTATCTACCGTTCGCCCTGAGCATTGTCGAAGGGTGAACGCCGGAGCAAAAGGGTAACACAGCTTTCGGCTCTCCTCTCTCCGTTCGTGCTTCGACAAGGGCTTTCGTAAAGCCCAGGCTTCGCGCAGCCCTCAGCACGAGCGGAGAGATCCGGCTCTTGTTTTCATCCCTTTTTGTGGCCTGGGCAAGCTCATGGAGGCTACCGCTTTCGCGGGAGTCAGCCTATTCCACACTCGCTATGATACGCTCCACCAGGTCTGTAGTGCTGTAACCGGACGTAAAGGGCAGAATTCGTACGGTGCCGCCATAAGCTCTGACGACCGCGGCTTCCACCGGCTCGTCGCTCGCGTAGTCGCCGCCCTTGACATACGTATCGGGTTGCAGATTCTGCAACAGGCGTTCCGCAGTTTCGTCGTCAAATTCCACCACGTAGTCGACGCACGCCAGCGCCGACAGTACATGCGCTCGGTCTTCGGCCGGCGTAATGGGTCGTGTAGGCCCTTTTAGCGCGCGTACGGACTGATCGCTGTTTACGGCAACAATCAGGACATCGCCAAGCGCCCGTGCTGCCTCAAGGTAAGCGACATGGCCGCGATGGAGCAAATCGAAGCAGCCATTGGTGAAGACTACGGAACGGCCTTGTTGGCGAAACATGCCGAGTCGGTCTACGAGCGCTGATTCAGATTGTATCTTGGATGCCGTCATCACGCGTTGGACCTTGGGCGCCCACGAGGGACGCTCGAACTATGGGATCTTGGGCGCCCACGAGGGACGCTCGAACTATGGGATCTTGGGCGCCCACGAGGGACGCCCCTACTATGGGAACCTTGGGCGCCCACGAGGGACGCGCCTACTATGGGATCTTGGGCGCCCACAAGGGACGCGCCTACTATGGGATCTTGGGCGCCCACGAGGGACGCCCCTACTATGGGACCTCGGGCGCCCACAAGGGACGCCCCTACAGTACTTTGGATGCGAGAACAGCCAGGATTTCAGCGGGAGTGGCCACGGCGGCGCCGAGTTTGCGCACGACGACGCTGGCTGCCGCTGCCGCCAGTGTAGCAGCGCGCGGCGGCGGTAAGCCGGCAAGCAGCGCCAGCGTCAGAACGGCTGACACCGTGTCTCCCGCGCCGGTCGGATCGATTATGCCGCCGTCGCCCAACGCCGGGATATGGTAGGGAGTGGCTCCCGCGGCAAAGAGTGACATGCCCTCGCTGCCGCGCGTGATGAGCACCACCTGTGTCTGCAGCATTTCGAGCAAGGCATTGCCGGCCTCTTCGAGTTCTTCCCGCGACTCCAAGGTGCGCCCCAGTGTGAACTCCACTTCCGGTTGGTTCGGCGTAAAGGTGGCGGCACCGGGAAAGCGCGCGAGGTTGCCGTGCGAGTCGACAGTCACCGGCTTTTGCTGTGTTTGCGCGCACTGCAGTACAGACTCGATGATGGCATCGTCCACCATGCTGATCTCGTAGTCGGCAATGATGATGGCGTCCACCTGGGGAATGCGCGTATCCAAGCCTGCTTTTACCTGCCGGCAAAGAGCTGCCGGAATAGGCTCTCGTTCGACGCGATCCAAGCGGCAGACTTGCTGCTGCACGGGCTGTTGGTCGCCACCCGCCCAGATGCGGGTCTTGGTCGAGGTTGCACGGCGCTCGTCCGCGAGCAAGTCGCCGCAGTCAATGCCATCGTCCTCGAGCATCTGCCGCAAGTCACGCCCGATTGCATCATTCCCGATCACGCCGGTGACCCAGACCTCGGCGCCGAGCGCACGCGCATTGCGGGCAACGTTGGTGGCGCCGCCGGGAACGAGCTTGCGGTCAACGTACTGCAAGACCGGCAATGGTGCCTCGCGGGACATACCGCTCGCGCGCGTGAAGATGTGCTCGTCCGCGACCATGTCACCAATGACGAGCATGCGCTGGGCCGCAAAGCGTGCCAAGGCGTCTTGCCATGAAGGTATTGTCACTAGAAATCCCCCGGCGGAGCGGTCACGATTTGCCGTTTACCCTATCGTGGCAGTCTTCGCCACATTCAGCAACAGGAGGACTCTGAAGAAAAGCGGCGACTTCCTCACCGGTCGGCAGCGACGGTTGCGCGCCAAAGCGCCCGACCGTAATCGCGGCGGCCGCCGTTGCATTGCGGGCTGCGTCCGCGAGCGCCTCGCCACGTGCCAGCGCCGCTGCCAGTGCGCCGACAAAGGAGTCGCCGGCGGCGGTGCCATCAACGGTTGGCACACGCCAGGCAGGGACCTGCAGAACACCGTCACTGGAAGCCAGAACGCTGCCTTCTGCGCCAAGCGTAAGTGAGAGTCCATCACGAACTTCGCCAAAAAGCTCCGCCGCAGCCACTCTTGCTTCAGCTATCGAATCCACTGGCTGGCCGAGCAGGCTGGCGGCTTCCGCTCGGTTTACGACCAGCACGTCCGTTTCTTTCAGCAACGAGGCGGCCTCCACGGTGCCGGGCGCGGCGTTCAAAATGGTCGTCAGTCTGTACTCGCGTGCCTGTGCGAGGGCCGCTCGCACCGTATCCAATGGGACTTCCAATTGGCAGACGAGAACGCGGCTCCGCTGAAACAACGTGGCGGCGGCAGCGACATGAGACGGCCTGAGCGCCGCGTTGGCGCCGGGGGCAACCGCAATGACGTTGTCGCCGGAATCGTCGACGAGAATGAGAGCCGCGCCGGTTGGCAGCGTTGGGCAAATGGACTCGCCGCCAACGGTCACGCCGTAAGACTTGAGATCGTGCAGGCGCTGCTTGCCGAATTCGTCAGCGCCGACGCATCCGAGCAGAGCAGTATGCGCGCCTAAACGGGCCGCTGCTACCGCCTGATTGGCGCCCTTGCCGCCGCTGATGTGCTGCAAGTCGCCGCCCAGCACGGTTTCGCCCGCCTGGGGGAGCGCCGGGACCGGCACAACCAGGTCCGTGTTGATGCTCCCAACGACCAACACTTCAAAATGCTGTTGGTTTCTTGCGTTGGGTGTGCAGTCGCCGGATGTGCGTTCGACAGCGGGTGCCATAATTCTTGTCTACGTAGAGGAATAGACCAGGCGGAATAGCGCTGTATTCGCTAAAACAGCGCAGACTCATTCACTGTTTACTGTTCTCGCGGAGAACTCTCCACAGGTAGGGGATAAGCGTGAGCTGTCGTCGCCAGCGCCACGGCTGCCGCAAAAGCCGGTAGCACCACTCGAGATTCAGCCGTTGCACCCAGAGCGGCGCGCGGGCCACTGTTCCGGAAATGTAGTCAAAGCTCCCGCCGACGCCTATCGCTACGCGTGCACCGGTATCCGCCTGATACTGCCGAATCCAGAAGTCTTGCGCCGGACAGCCAAAAGCGACGAAGAGAAGGCCGGCGCCGGATTCCCGGATTTGCGCACATAGCGCGGGCGCTTCCTTGGGGTCGGGCGAACCAACGGCCGTCCCGGCTACCTTGAGGCCGGCGATGTCCCGCTGTAACGTCGCTGCCGCCTTGTCGGCTATCCCCGGTGCGGCGCCCAGCAAGAACACGGACACCTGCCTTGGCGCGGCGCGGGCGCACAATTCCTGCATAAGGTCTATGCCGGTTACCCGTGCCACGTTGGCGAGGCCCTTTCGGCGCAAGGCCCAGACGATGCCGGCGCCGTCCGGAACTACCAGGCCCGCATCGCGTATAACTGAGCGGAAAGGTGCATCATGCTGCGCCAGCATGACGAATTCAGGATTGACCGTCACCACTTGATGGTGGCCGGCCTCTTCGAGAAACCGCAAACTCCGATCGACTGCTTCCGCCATGGTCAGGCAGTCCACTCGCACGCCGAGAACTTCGGCGCTTGCGGGTTCGTCGGCGCTCATATTGGCTAGCCGATCGCTTTGGTCTGTGTGAACTCTGTCCACTTTTCTTTAACAAACTCCCCAAACTGCGCCACGAATACTGCTTGATCGAATTGCGCGGCAGTCTCGCGGCAAACGTCAGGCGAATAGTCGCCGGAATTGAACTCTTGTAGCACCTGTGCAAATGCGGCTACTGACTGCTCTGCAACGAGCACGCCGTTGACGCCCGGCTGCACAATCTCAGTCGCGCCGCCGGCCCCATAGGCGATCACGGGCTTGCCGGCGCTGAGCGCCTCCACCATTACAATGCCGAAATCTTCTTCTCCGGGAAAGAGCAAGGCACAACTACCGGAGAGTTGCGCGGCCAGTTCTTTTTCCGGCAGCCAGCCGAGAAAAGTAACGTTGGCAGGCGCCGTCTCCGCTAAGCGGTCACGGAGCGGACCGTCGCCTATCACGCGCAGGGGAACGCCGGCAGCTTGCGCCGCCGCAACTGCGATGTCGACGCGCTTATGGGCTTCCAAACGTCCCACATATACATAATACCCCCCATCGCGTGTCGCCTGCGACTGGAAGCGGTGTGTGGCTACCGGCGGGTAGATGACGGTTGCCTTTCTGCCATAAATGCGGCGTATGCGCTCCGCCACGGTCTGGGAGATCGCAACCATGTGGTGCGGCTGGGCCGCGGCCCATCTGTCCCAGCGCTGGAGGTGCGGTCGGAGCAGTGCATCGAGACCGCGCAGCGGCGGGCTCAGATCCTGGCGGTCCGTGGCCGGCGTCAGGCCCCAGAGAAAGCGCGGTGGCGTGTAGCAGTAGCAAATGTGCAACGTGTCTTCGCGCCGCGGCAGGCCCTTGGCAGCGAAGCTTGCGGAGGAGACAACGACGTCGAAGGGCTCCATGTCAAAGCTGCGGGACGCCAGCGGGTACAAGGGGGTGAGAAACTTCTGTAGACGTGCGGGATGGGGAATCCTTTGCAGAAACGACGTCCGCACGTTCCAATCAACTGTGTCCAGGGGAAACGCGCTGCGGTCTATAAAGGACGTATACACGGGCGCTTCCGGCCAGAGGCCGCGCATGACCGCCACGGTCTGCTCGGCGCCACCCAACGTATAGAAGTAATCGTGCGCTAGTGCCACTCGCATGTTGGCTCTATGCTAGCAAAGTGTGGCACGAAGGCACAGTGCCATGGCGTTTGTAGGGCATGCATTGGTTGCTCGTCTTATGGAAGCAGTGACGCAGACCTGGGAAGAGCGAAAAGCTGCGCACTTCGCCGCTACACTCTTGACGCAGTGCGGAAGATGGAGATAATATAAAGAAAAATCACTTCAACTATAATTGATATATATGCGAGGTGAGGGGTAACATTCATCTAGGAGAAAAGATGCAATCGGTCCGTGAACTCAGCAGACAGTTGCGTGCGCTTGCCAGTCGTTCGCGCCTGGAGATTCTTCAGCTCCTGGCCGCCAAGGAGGCGATGACGGTGACCGAATTGCGTGAGCAAGTGCGACTCAGCCAACCGTTGCTCTCGTGGCACTTGAGTATATTGCGGCGCGCGGGGCTGGTGGATGCAACCAAGGACGGCCGGCAGGTCTATTACGCGGTCAATCGTGCCGGTTTCCAGCAGGTCTTCCAAGAGCTCGATGAATTGCTGGGAACGGAACCGGGTGCGGACCCGGCGCTTGCGGAGCAAGTTGCCGGTTCGTAGAGAGGCGCTTCCACCGAACACGTTTAGGGTATGTACGGGTGCGGCAGCGAGATCGCACGCCACAGGAATGTAGCAAGTAGTTTTACAGCAGCGGCAGGAGAAGTGAACCGGTGAGTAGTAAGGTACGGGTAGCGATTGTTGGTGTAGGAAACTGCGCGTCGTCTCTGATTCAGGGCGTGCACTATTATCGAAACGCGGCGGACACGGACTTTGTTCCCGGCCTCATGCACGTGCGGTTGGGCGATTATCACGTCAGCGACATTGAGTTTTCTGCTGCTTTTGACGTTGACGAGAACAAAGTCGGCAAAGACCTGGGCGAGGCGATTTGGGAAGCGCCGAACAACACGATCAAGTTCTCTGAGGTCGAGCCACTCGGCGTGACGGTGCATCGCGGTATGACTCACGACGGTATCGGCCAGTACCTTAGCGGCGTGGTAAACAAGGCGTCAGGCGCGACCGACGACATCGTAAACATCCTGAAGGAGACCGGCACGGACGTCCTCGTCAGCTATCTGCCGGTGGGCAGCGAACAGGCGACGAAGTGGTATGTAGAGCAGGTTCTGCAGGCCGGCTGCGCCTTCGTCAATTGCATTCCGGTCTTCATCGGCCGCGAGCCGTATTGGCAGCGGCGCTTCCACGAAGCGGGAGTGCCCATCGTGGGCGATGACATCAAGTCGCAGGTGGGAGCTACGATAGTCCATCGCGCCTTGGCCCGCTTGTTCCGGGAACGCGGTGTCCGCCTGGAAGAGACGAGCCAACTCAACGTCGGCGGCAATACCGACTTTCTCAACATGCTCGAACGCTCGCGCCTCAGTTCGAAGAAAGAATCCAAGACGAACGCGGTCACCTCGCAGTTGGACTATGATCCCGGCGGGGACAATGTCTACATTGGCCCCAGCGACCACGTGCCGTTCTTGGAAGACCGCAAATGGGCGTATATCTACATGAACGGCCGGGCCTTTGGCGACGTGCCATTGCGTGCCGAGCTGAAGCTGGAGGTGTGGGATTCGCCAAACTCGGCCGGTGTGGTACTCGATGCTGTGCGCTTGGCCAAGATCGGGCTCGACCGGAATTTGAGCGGAACACTCGTCGCGGCGTCGGCCTACTTGATGAAGTCGCCGCCGCAGCAAATCGCTGACGAACGCGCACGCGCGATGTTGGAAGAGTTCATTGCTGGATCCGGTGACGATGCGGATCACGTGCTACGAGGTGCGGAGTAGTCTAAGCCGAGATAGCGAGATGTCAGTTGGCAACTTCTTAGGACGACTCTTGCTACAGATGGGTGCCGCACTTGACGGCGCCCTGTCGCAGACTGTCAAATATCGCATCGCGAGTGCGTTGGCGGGGGTGGTATTTGTGTCGTGGCAGACCGGCCGAGAAAACGCAATCAACAATATGTCCCATGTCTTGGGGAAACCGCCGCAGCACCCTGAGACGCAACGTGTTGCCAAGAAGTCCATGGAGAACTATAGCTGGTATCTGGCGGACTTTCTGAGCTGGCTGCGGATGACCCCCAAGCGCCTCAACAGTCGTGTCCGCGAGTTTAACGGCGAAGAGCACATTACCGAAGCCCTACAAGCCGGGAAGGGGGCTATATTCGTCTCCGGACACTTCGGTCTCTGGGACTTGGGCGGCGCCATGCTCGCGCAACGGTTTCCAGTACTCATCCCGGTTGACGAACTGCAAAACGGCGCCATGAATTGGATTGCGTGCAGGGTACGCGAGCGCTTGGGGATTGATACGGTCCCGGCGGAGATTGGGCTGCGCGCCATGTTGCGTCAATTGCAGGCCAACCGCGTCGTAGGCTTGCTGTTTGACCGGCCGATGACCGGGCGCGGCGTGCCGGTTGAGTTTTTTGGTAGCCGGGCACATTTGCCCTCAGGCCCGGCCGCACTTGCCCTACGCACCGGCGCCCCGCTGGTGATGTGCCAGTGCCAGCGTCTCAAGAACAACGGATTGGCCGTTACGGTTTACCCACCGATCTATGCCGTTTCCAGCGACGATGAGAAGCAGGACATTCAGACGACAATGCAGCAACTCACGGACCAGTTGGAGGAAGTCATCCGTTCGTGCCCCGAACAATGGTACATGTTTCGCGCAATGTGGCCGCAGACCTCGACTGCAGGGGCTCCCACTGAAGGTCGCGCCTATGAGGGAGAAGACGGATGAGGCAAACACCAGTAGAGCCGTCAACCTCGACCTTGATGAGCAAGGCGGACTTGCACATTCATACGAAAGCGAGCGACGGCACCTTCACGCCCTATGAGATGCTGGAATATGTGAGCGCCGAAACCGATATAGCCGTCCTGGCCGTCACGGACCACGATGAAATCGACGGAGCCTTGGAGGCCGCGGCCCTCGCCGAGCAGTTTCCAGGCGTGGACGTGATACCGGGCATCGAGGTGTCTACGTTCGACGGGCATCTCATTGGCCTGTGGGTTGAGACGGCGTTTCCCGTACTGCGCAGCGCGGAATGGACGATTGACGCCATCCGCGAGCAAGGGGGTGTGATCGTTGTGCCGCACCCGACGTCTTGGTTGACGCTGAGTTTCAGACCATTCACATTCAAGAGACTGGCGAGGAAGGGCTATCAGTTCGATGCCATCGAGGTGATGAACGCTAGTCCGGCCGGCAAGATGAGCTATGAAAAGGCACTGGAGATCCAGCAGAGTCTCGGTCTTCCCCAGGTTGGCGGCAGTGATGCTCACATTTTGGAAGGAATCGGCAAGGCGCATACGCTCTTCCCCGGAAGCACGGCCGCAGACGTGCGGGAAGCGATCGCGCAGAATACGACCCTGGCGCGCGGCGGCTACTTTGATTTAGATGAGTCAATGCTCTATTTCCGGCGCAAGATGCGGCGCTATGCGGACTGGCTGGGACAGACGCTTGTTCCCGGGAAGTGAGGCGGAGCATGAAAATTGGCCTCGTTTCACCGTACGATTACGCCTACCCAGGTGGCGTGACTGAGCACATCAGTCACTTGAATGCGCAGTTCCAGGGTATGGGGCACGAGGTCCGTATTCTGGCCCCGTCGTCTCAGTCGGAAGAGGAACTCCCCTACGACAACCTGTACCGGGTAGGGAAAACCATCGTCAAGGTGCCCACGAACGCCTCGGTTGCCCGCATTTCACTGTCGCTAACGCTCTCCCGCCAGGTGAAGGAAATCCTCGCAAACGAGCGCTTCGATGTGGTGCACTTGCACGAGCCGCTCGCCCCTGCCTTGCCCATCACCGTGCTCCGTCACTCGCGCACCGTAAACGTGGGTACGTTCCACACGTACAGACGGTCCCACTTCGCGTACCTCTACGGCAAACCCTTGCTGAAGCGCTATTTCAATCGGTTGCAGGGCCGGATCGCGGTCTCCGAGGCGGCGCGGGAGCTCATTGAGCGCTACTTCCCTTCCCAATACCGCATTATTCCCAACGGCATCGACATGCGGCTGTTCCAGAGCGCCCTGCCTCCATTTCCCGAACTCGAAGACGGCAAACTGAATGTGTTGTTTGTGGGGCGGCTGGAGAAACGCAAGGGTCTCACCTACCTTTTGCACGCGCTGCGTAGAGTGCAGGACAGCGCGACTCACGACGTGCGCCTCATTGTTGTCGGAGCGTTTACGGAGGAACAGCGTGCGGAATACGAGAAGAGAGTGGCGCAGCTTGGGCTGTCAAATGTGCTCTTCGTTGGTTTCGTAAGCAGAGAAGACAAGGTGCGGTATTACAAGTCATGCCATGTCTTCTGCGCGCCGTCGACGGGCGGCGAGAGTCAAGGAATCGTCTTGCTGGAGGCCATGGCGGCCGGCAAACCGGTCGTGGCGTCCGGCATCGAAGGCTACCACGGTGTGTTGGAAGGCACCGGAGCCGGTGTATTGGTGGCGCCGGAAGATGACGCGGCCTTGGCTCGTGAGCTCATGCACTTTCTCGATAGTGAATCGCTGCGCCAAGAGGTCGGCGCGCAGGGACTGATTGCCGCGCAGGACTATTCCTGGGAAAAGATCGCGACACAACTGGCCGCATTCTACGAAGAGACGATTAACAGAGCGAGACCCCGCAGCCGCCGCTTCGATTGGGCACGTATAAAGAGGCGCAGGAAGGACTAAGTACGGTGACTTGGGATGGCACGGGGAACGTGTGGAATTGGTCGGCGACATCAAAGGGGGCCGCACAATGATACATCCCGGCGTCCGCGCTTGGGCGCAATCAACCATGGAGGCTTTGGTACGCCCACTGGCCCGGCTTGGGGTTCAGCCGAATACAATAACGATTCTTGGCTTTCTGCTCGCCCTGGTGGCGGCCGCGGCGGTCTGGCAGGGCGCGTGGCCGTGGGCGGCGATCCTGGTGCTGGTTGCAAGCGCGTTCGATATGTTGGATGGCGCACTGGCTAGGGTGAGCAACGGCGGCACCACATTCGGTGCGTTTTTCGATTCTACTTTGGATAGGCTCTCTGAGGCTGCGATCGGTCTTGGGTTGATCGGGTACTTTCTCGCACGAGGAGATGACCTGACTGTATTGGCAATCGTACTGATGCTCATCGGATCGCAAATGGTCAGTTACACCCGCGCCCGGGCCGAGGGGTTGGGTTTGTCATGCACCGTGGGTTGGTTTCAGCGGCCTGAACGCGTCATTGCTCTGGGTGTGGCGCTGCTATTCCCCGCGGACATGATAATCGTCTTGCAGGTCGTAATCTGGGTGCTGGCCGTGTTCACACTGTTCACCACGGTGCAGCGGGTGTTCCACGTCTGGCATCAGTTACGGCAAGAGGGTGAGTGAGGCAAGCAGCACCCGCAAGACACCGTCCTGCCGGACTCTGTGGGAGACTGGCGCCCCCATTTAGAGATCAGGTGGCAGCCCCGGAGAGGTTCCCCGCCGCGCTGCGCAACTTTTCCGCTCTGTCCGTCCTCTCCCACGGCGCATCAATGTCAGAACGACCAAAGTGCCCATAGGCAGCCGTTTGGCGGTAGATGGGTCGCCGCAGGTCGAGATCGTGGATGATAGCGGCGGGGCGAAGGTCAAAGTGATCGCGAATCAGTGTGACCAGTTCCTCTTCTGATACTCTCCCCGTGCCAAAGGTGTCGACCATAATCGAGACGGGATTCGCCGTGCCGATAGCGTAAGCGATTTGGATTTCGCAGCGGTCTGCCAAACCGGCCGCGACGATGTTCTTGGCCACGTAGCGCGTGGCGTAAGCGGCTGAGCGGTCCACCTTGGTGGGATCCTTGCCGGAAAATGCCCCGCCGCCGTGGCGGGCCATCCCGCCGTAGGTATCGACTATGATTTTGCGGCCCGTCAGGCCGGCGTCGCCCATGGGGCCTCCGGTAACGAACCGTCCCGTGGGATTGATGAGGAACCGCGTATTCTCGTCGAGCAATTCGCTTGGAATTACGGCGCGCGCGCACTGCTCGATAAGGTCGCGCCGAATAGTCTCCTGATCGACGTCCGGGCTGTGCTGGGTCGAGAGCACGACGGTATCTACACGCACCGGCTTGCCGTAACTGTACTCGACGGTTACCTGCGACTTGCCGTCGGGGCGGAGATACGAAAGCGCTCCGTCTTTGCGGAGCGCTGCGAGTTTCTGGGCTAGCTGATGTGCCAGCATGATAGGCATGGGCATGAGTTCCGGCGTCTCATCGCAAGCATAGCCAATCATCATGCCCTGGTCGCCGGCGCCGGTGGAAAACAGGTCGTCGCTGCTTCCTTCGCGTGCCTCTAAAGCTTTGTCTACTCCTTGGGCAATGTCCGATGACTGCTCTTTGACCGAGACTGCCACGGCGCACGTCTCGCTATCAAAGCCGTGGTCGCTGGTCGTGTAGCCGATCTCCCTGGCTGCGGCGCGCGCCACCTTGGCAATGTCCACATTGGCGTTCGCCGTAATCTCGCCGAGCACCATGATCAGACCCGTCGTCGTAGCCGTCTCGCACGCAACCCTTGCATTCGGGTCTTGGCCGATAAAAGCATCAAGCACCGCGTCCGATACCGCGTCACACATCTTGTCGGGGTGGCCTTCCGTCACTGACTCTGACGTGAATAGGACCTTTGCCGACGAGCCAATGCCCAAACTCATGGTTGTCTCCTTCTCAGCCTCAATTTCCTGATTGCTTAGGTTCTAATGCTGCGACCAAAGGCAGCAGAAAATGTCATGTACCCTCTTCCCATGAAGACAGGTACTTCTCTTGCTCCGGTGTCAAAGCGTCGATGGAAAGCCCCATGGCGTCAAGCTTGAGACGCGCGACGCTGGCATCAATATCCGTAGGTACAGTATAGACACGATTCTCGAGTTGCGCATGGTTCTTCACAACATGCTCCGTACTCAGCGCCTGATTGGCAAAGCTCATGTCCATGACGCTAGCGGGATGGCCTTCAGCCCCCGAGAGATTCACGAGGCGTCCGTCGCTCAGCAAGGAAATGCGATTGCCGTTGGCCAGCGTAAGCTCCTCCACCTGCTCGCGCACGATTGCCGCCGAAGTGGCGAGGTCGCGAAGGGCAGGAATGTTGATCTCTACATTGAAGTGGCCGGCATTTGCCACGATGGCGCCGTCTTTCATTACCGCGAAGTGCTCCCGGTCGAGCACATGCGCATTGCCTGTCACGGTAATGAACAAGTCGCCTCGTGAAGCCGCGTCCAGCAACGGCATGACTTGGTAGCCGTCCATGGCAGCCTCGAGAGCGTTGAGGGGGTTCACCTCAGTGACTATGACGTTGGCGCCTGCGCCTTTGGCGCGCGCGGCGATGCCGCGACCGCACCAGCCGTAACCGCAAACTACCACGGTATGTCCGGCGAGTAGAACGTTCGTAAGGCGCAGGATGCCGTCCAAGCTGCTCTGTCCCGTGCCGTACCGGTTGTCGAAGAGATGTTTCGTGTTGGCTTCATTGACGGCAACGATGGGATACCGCAGCACGTTATTCTCCTCCATGCTGCGCAGCCGGATGACACCGGTCGTCGTCTCCTCTGTGCCCCCCAGCATGTTGCTGAGAAGCTCGGGCCGCTCCTTGTGCGCGACTGTAACCAGGTCGCAGCCGTCATCCATCGTAATGTGCGGTTCGTGGTCCAGGGCGGTGGCAATGTGACGGTAGTACGTCTGCTCGTCCTCGCCCTTGATGGCGAACGTCGGAATGCCAAAGTCCTCGACCAGCGACGCGGCAACGTCATCCTGCGTCGAGAGGGGATTAGACGCGCACAGCACAGCATCGGCGCCGCCCTCTTTGAGCGTGCGCATGAGATTTGCGGTCTCGCTCGTGACGTGGAGACACGCCGCAATCCGCACGCCGGTCAGCGGCTTTTCGCGGGCAAAGCGTTCGCGGATGAGTTGGAGCACCGGCATCATCCGGTCGGCCCACTCGATGCGCAGCTTGCCCTGGCCGGCGAGTTCCTTGTCTTTCACATCACTACTGACTGTTGCGGTTGCCATGCATGATCTCCTTAATTGAAAGCTGCTTCAGTCAAGTCGTTCGAAATGGGTGAACGAGGCAAACTCCTGGTATCGTTGTTGGACGTCCTGGGAGCTAACACTCTTGAGGCGATCTACACTAAAGTCCTCTACAGTGAACGAAGCTATCACGCTGCCGTGAATGAGCGCGCGATGCAACTCTCGCGCCGTGATTCTCCTCTGTTTGGCAATATAGCCGAGAAAGCCGCCGGCAAAAGAGTCGCCTGCTCCGGTTGGATCCACCACGTCTTCCAGCGGGTAGCCGGGAGCATAGTAGTAGCCTTCATTGGTCACCAGCGCCGCGCCGTGCTCGCCTTTCTTGACTATGAGCGCCCGCGGTCCCAGCGCCAGCACGTGACGAGCAGCTTTCAAGAGACTGTGTTCGCCGGTAAACTGGCGTAGTTCCTCGTCATTAATCATGATGAGGTCGGCTCGCCGCATAACCGCAGTGAGCGCGTCACGCTGTGTCTCGATCCAATAATCCATGGTGTCCAGAATTGTCAGGGAAGGCTTCTTCATCTGGTCAAGAGTCTTCAACTGGATGGTTGGATCAACGTTGGCAAGGAAGACAAACGGCGTTTCGCGGTACGCCAGCGGCACAGTTGGATTGAAAGTAGCGAGCACATTGAGTTCGGTGGCGAGGGTATCCCGCGTGTTCATGTCGAAGTGGTATTTGCCGGCCCAATGGAACGTCCTGCCCTCTTGCACTTCAAGGCCTTGCAGGTCGAATTGCTTTTGCCTAAGAAACTCCATGTATCTCTCGGGAAAGTCCTTCCCGATCACGCCGACGATCTGAACGGGTATGTAGAGACTGCCGGCAGTAGCCGCGTAGACCGCCGAGCCCCCCAAAACTCCCTCAACTGAGGCAAAGGGTGTGACGATATCGTCGGTGGCGACGGTACCTACGATTAACATACTCATGGAGCTGGAGAAAACCTCCGGACATCGTCTATGTTGGACGAGGCGAAAGAGCGCCGGATGCCCGTAACTGTAGTTGACATAAGGTGCGTTGCTTTAAAGTCTTAGATGTATTTGCCGACTATCAAATCTAGCGTAGCACGCTGGGCCGCCGGTATGCTGTCCGGTGCGGTGACAATGGCGCTGGCGAGGGCCTCCGGGCACTGACAGGCGCCGCGTGCATCCGGGACCGCGGTGATGGCATGCCCCACGATCTTCTTAGCGTGATCAACGTTTTGTTGCAGATTTGCTATTACCATCGCTACGGTTACTTCGCCGGCTGTTTCGTGCCAGACGTCGTAGTCCGTAACGCACGCAAGCGTCGCGTAACAAATCTCCGCTTCCCGCGCGAGCTTGGCTTCCGGCACTGCCGTCATACCAATCACGTCCATGCCCCAGCCGCGGTAGACCTCCGACTCGGCCTTCGTTGAAAACTGCGGGCCTTCAATGCAGATGTACGTGCCCCCGTTGTGCATTGCCATTCCGAGCGTTTGGCCTGTCTGGAAGAGTTTGCTGCTGAGCACAGGACAGAACGGCTCGGCAAAGCCGACGTGAGCTACGATGCCGTCGCCGAAGAAGGTGCTGACGCGTCGTTTCGTGTGGTCGTACAGTTGGTCCGGCACCAGTATATGCTGTGGGGCCAAGTCCTCACGCAGCGAGCCGCACGCTGAAATGGAGATGAGGTACTCGACGCCAAGACGCTTGAAACCGTAGATGTTGGCGCGAGCATTGAGGTCGCTGGGTTGGATGCGGTGTCCCCGGCCATGCCGGGGCAAGAAGGCCATGGGTACGCCGTGCAGCGTTCCCAACGTGTAGGCGTCGCTCGGCGGCCCAAACGGGGTTGCGATATGGATGTCCCGACGGTCTGCCAGCCCCTCGATATCCGCGAAGCCGGTGCCGCCCACAATGCCAACCCTGGCCGCTGCCTGCATCCCCATTGGACGAGTCTTCCTTCCCGTTGGGTGCCCACAGACTACAGATGAACCTGATCGCTGCCGCTTCCCCGAACTAACCCAATGCCCTCGCCCGGTCCGGCGGGCGCGCCAAAAGGGTCAACTCAATGCTCCCACAGTAGACTTCTGTCTGCGACAGTAGACTTCGGTCTGCGAGCAGCAACTCGCCTAAATTGCCCGTGCCATTTGCCAAGCCGTCCCGACAAACTGCAAACAGCTTGCCTGCGGCTCCCCCACGCTTAAACAAGACACCTTCCCGTGTCCACACGGGAAGGCTGCGAGAGGCTCTCGCTTACGGATACCGTCTCTCCACGTTCGCTTATGCTTACTGCTCTTGCCGGGGCAAGAGTGCAGTTCGACTTAGCCAATGAGGGCGGCGCTCTATAGCCGACGCAAACCCTCACAGTAGGAGTTCTAGTCACTGTCTCAAGCGGCGACCAAGTCAACGCTTTGCCACATCAAACATGGACTGACAACACGTAGAGGTATTGTGCGCCGCACTGATCGAGCGGATGAAACGCTGATTAGACTTGGGCCCGGCTCTCTACTTGCTCCTCAGGCTGCTGCACGGGAGCGGGTGACTGCGCAGCATGGAGTCCGTGGAGTCGAGATTGGGCGTCTTCAGCGATGGTGCGTCCGCGTTCCACGAAGCCCGCTGTGCCCTCGCGCGCACGCTCTACCGCGTCTTCGGCGCCCTTCTTCAGGTCATCCGTTTTCTTGCCAAGTAGCTCGCGGGTCTCTTCACCGCTCTGGGGTGTCAAGAGCAGTGCCATGACCACCCCGCACAGCGCACCGAATATCAAGCCGATTACGAAACTTCCCGTGTCCCTAGGCATTCCTTGCCTTCCTGTACTTTGGGGAACCGAATCACGGTACCAAAACAATCATTCTACATTAAAATTGTATCAACTGCGCACGTAATCCGCAATATACAGCAGCGTAATACATGCGGCGGAAGCCTCCGCCGCGTGGAGCAGCCCTACCGGTGGGAAGACGGCACCTATGAATTCCGCTGCGAGATGACCAAACCAGAATCCTACGAGCCCAATGCCCAAGTACCAGAACGTCGTGCGGTCGCCTCGTCCGAAGAAGACATGGTACGCCGTCGATTCAAGGGATCCCAACAGGAAGCCAAGAGCAACAACTGGGGGCACAAGGGCAAGTAGCTCCCCGACCGTATAGGAGAATACCTCAAGTTCAAGGAAGTTCATCTTTGGGCGAGTCGGCTAATTCTGATGCTCCGGGCAGAGAAGTGTACGTACAGGAGTTTCGTGAATGGTGATACGGTCGCTCAAGTCCTATTTCACTCCTGGAGAGAATTGGCTGTTTCCGCGCGCAATGTTCGGACGGTGCTCTCTAAGACGTCGAGCGCACCGTCGATGTCCCCCTCACCGGTGTCTTTACCAATGCTGAAGCGCAGCGCGCTGGACGCCAGTTGCTCCGGCTTTCCCAGCGCTAGCAAGACGTGAGAGGGTTCTACGGTGCCGGACGTACACGCCGCGCCGTTCGATACGTCGACTCCAGCCAGGTCCAAGTGCAGAAGCAAGGTCTCATTGGATAGGCCGGGAAACGAGACGTTTACGATGTTTGAGACGCATTGAGTAGAATGTCCGTTGAGTTGGGCCCAAGGAAATCGTGCAGCAATGCCGCTTCTGAGCCGATTGGCGCAGGCTTGGGCGTGTGCGACGCGACTGCTGCGTTCGGCATAGGCAAGTTGCAGCGCTTCTGCCATGCCCACGATGCCCGCAACGTTCTCGGTGCCAGGGCGCTGCTCGCGCTCCTGACCGCCGCCCGCCATCAAGGGATGAATCGCCAGCCCCTGGCGCAAGACGAGGAGACCCACTCCTTTCGGCCCATAGCACTTGTGGGCCGTGAGCGAAAGGGCATCCACACCCCAACCGGCAAAGCTTACGTCCAGGTTCCCCATAGCTTGGATGGCATCAGTGTGCATGGGAACGCCTTGGCTTCGGCACTGTGAAGCGATTTCCTGTACGGGCTCGATGGTCCCTATTTCGTTATTGACCGACATGATGGACACAAGAACGGTGGCGGGCGTCAGCGCGTCTGCCACAGCCTGCGGGTCCACCAGGCCGTAAGCGTCAACGGGAACATAGGTAACGCGGAAGCCTTCCGATTCTAGCTGGGCGCACGCGTGCAGCACGGCGTGGTGCTCGATCTGGCTGGTGATGACGTGGTTGCCCCGTCCGGCGGCGCGTTGCGCTCGGGCGATACCGAGCACGGCACAATTGTCGCTCTCTGTGCCGCCGCTCGTGAAGAGGATTTCGGTAGGCCGGCACTGCAAAGTGAGCGCGATCCGCTCACGGGCGTCCTCTAGCGCACGCCGCGCACGCCGCCCCGTCGCGTGGAGACTGGAAGGGTTACCATAGTCTTCCGTGAGATGCGGCAGCATCGCCTCCACGACGCGCGGATCGAGCGGGCTCGTGGCGGCATAGTCAAGATAAATCCTGCGCTGTGGCATGGCATTCTTGGTACCGGGGGTCGGAGCCGAGCGTGATTGTGCGAGAATAGGACTTTGTTTCGCGGTGGAGAGCCGATGTTGCAGTAGGCGTTCTTGGAATCGCTCAGAGGGTAGTTCCGGCAGACTGGAGAAATGTTGGGCAGAGTATGTTCATACTATAGCATGAAGCTGGAGCCCCGTGCTCCAGCATTGCCGACGCCGCTCGGAGTGTGCGAATTTGGCGAATTTGCGGCCCGAGGATCGGGCCTCATGTCGACCGGGCTTTACAGAAATGAGTGAAAGGCGGAATACGAAATGCGGAAATTCGTGATTGCCGGAAACTGGAAAATGAACAAGACTCTGCCGCAAGCTGTCTCGCTTTTGCATGACCTGAAGGTGGGTCTGGCAGCGCACGGGGAAGTGGAAATAGTCATTTGCCCTCCGTCAATTGCGCTGGCCGCGGCACGGAATGATTTGCAGGACACAGCGATCGCCGTCGGCGCCCAGCATATGCATTGGGAAGCGGAAGGAGCGTTTACGGGCGAAGTCTCTCCGCGAATGGTGCAAGATCTCTGCTCGCACGTCATCATCGGTCATTCTGAACGGCGCACCCACTTTGGAGAGACCGACGTCATGGTGAACCGCAGAGTCGTCGCAGCCATTGCGCACGGCCTGACCCCCATTGTCTGCGTGGGCGAAACTGACGACGAGAACCGCGCGGGTCAGACACGCGATGTGCTGGACCGCCAGGCCACTCAGGCGCTCGCAGGCCTGTCCGCACAGCAAGCCGCGGCCGCCATCGTGGCGTACGAGCCGGTATGGGCCATCGGCACGGGTCGCGCGGCGGCGCCGGAGGAAGCGAACGATACCATTGGGCTGGTGCGTGAGGTGGTCGGGCGGGAATTCGGCGGGCCAGCGGCTGAGGCAATCCGCATCCTGTATGGCGGCAGTATCAATCCCGGCGTCTGGCCCGACATCATCGCCCAGCCGGAGGTCGACGGCGGGCTGGTCGGTGGGGCCAGCCTGATTGCCGAGGACTTCATCGCGCTTGCCGGCCAGACCCGCGCCGCCTACGCTGCCAGTTTGCAAGGCTGACCGGTGTCAGTACATGCAGTGGCGGCTGTTCGCGCGCGCAAGGTGGCTGGCATACGTGAAATTTCTAGCTGTGGTTTGGTGGTCTGGCTGAGACCATGAGCCGCTTGCATGGCCGGAGGTGACTATGTGCGGCGGCGCCAGCTAACCCGCTTCGATGTGCAAGACGGCAAACTGCGAGGGCGCCAGTGTGGTAATGATCAAGTTGTCGCGGGTTTGCGCGGGCAGGCCCTGCCAGACTTCCTCCGCGAACAGCCTTGCGCCGCCGTTGGACGCCGCGGCTACTTCGACCAGGATATTCTGATCGCTATTGGCCCCGTTGAGCAGAAACAAGAGCATTGACCCCGAACCTTTGCGCCAAAACCCGTACAACGTGTTGGGCGGCTGTACTATGAGGCTTTCCTGCGCTATCCAGTACGGGTGCCAGGACGCATTGCCGAAACCCAGGCTCATGCGCAGTTCTTCCAAGCGTTCTAGCTCTGCGAAAGGAGCAAACGGCGCCAATTCTTCCGGCCACAGCGAGGTATTGTGCACTGCCGCCAATCCAAAGAGCTCCTGGTCGGTTGTCAATTCTTCGCGCCCGTAACCCGCAACGCCTGCGCCGAAAAGCGATTCGACAGCAGGCACTTGGAAGAACGTTGGTACTCTATGGGTCACGTCGCCGTAGAGGTAAGGTACTTCTTCGGGTCGCCAGCGTTTGGCGAGCGCCTCGTCGCTGAGACCGCCAAATGCAATAGCCCGGTAGGCGTTTAATCCCGTTACGAGCAGGTCGGCGTAACTGTGAATCATGCTCCAGGGCATTGGCGAGTGTGCTATCACGATGCCGTCTTCATCTCTCTCTCGCAGACCGCCGTGGAAGAGCGCGTAGAGGCGTCGCAAAAGATCGCGCCGTCCCTGGATGTCCAGTGCGGCCCCGGCACCTTGACGGCGTTCACTTTGGAGCATTTCCCGAACCGTCGGTTCGCCAAGGAACACATTCACGCCGTCTATCTGAAACTTCTCGGCAAACGCGCGCACGGCCTGTTCGAAGTACGCGGCCGTAGCCTCTGTGTGGAACATCGCTGAGACCTGATTGGCAGGCGCTCGCGACACGTTTATCACATCTGTATGGATCGGCCGCGGCATGGCTGTCAGCACCTCTGCCGCTCCGGGGGCATTGAAGGCCAGCGTGTCGGCGAAAATGGTGGGAATCACCATCAGGCCGGTGTCGTGAGCCAGGCTTACCAGGTCGTGAAACGCGCTTTCGTTTTTTTCGCTCTCGAAGTGGGGAAACCCCGGCACGTCCGACCAGCCTTCCTCCAGGACGATTGCCTGCGCGCCTTGATCGCGGAGGGACTCAAGCGTGCTGCGCGTATCCCCGGTTGCCCGCATGGGAAACTGAGTCACCAGGCGGCCGTCCTCCGGCCACCATTCGGCGCGCGCAGGCTTGATGGCGCTCCTCCGGCTCTCCGGCGGCCGTACCGGAGTTGGCTGCAAGCCAAAGTCGAGATGCACCGTGTCCGGCATGTCGAGCGGCCCGGTGATGAAATCCACCAGAAGACGCATCGCCCCCTCTACCGGCCGCAATTGGATTTGGGTAGCAGGTTGCTGGCGTTGCTGGTCCGCCAGTTGCTCGGTGAACCAGACAATGCCCTGGTCGGGATTGCCCACCCAGAATAGCGGCGTGATTTCCCCGGACCAGCCGTTCTCGGGAATGCGGCCGCCTCCCCAAACGGCCTGACGTCCCTCTAACAATCTGCCTATTTCCAAAGAGGAGTAGGTGAGGGCGGCAGCCCCCAGTAGGTGATGCGCGTAGTGGGTAGTCTCCCCACGGAGGATGGGGACGTCGAGCAAGATGGAGTCAATGGTAACGATGCCTTGGGGGATAAGGCTAACGCGAAAACGGCACGTGCCGTCGTAACTGATGGTTACACGCGTTTGCGCAATCAAGTCACCTGCATTGCCGCGCGCCAGCAACTCTACTTCCGCGGCGTCCACCGAGATAGCACGGGCCCTCTGCCAGACGAGCAATTCGTCTTGAACGCGGATATCAAGATTGATGGCATCGAAGAGAAACTCGGGGCCGTTAACTTCAAGGCTCGAGGGAAAGGGGCCGGCATCGAAGCGATAGCGGTGACCGGCAACTTCAATGGCCGTGCCGCGCACAACCATTGGGACCCAAGGTGGCGGCAATGACGCCGCGGCCAACCCCTGCTGGATTGACTTGAGCGGGTCCAGGCCTCGCGCAGGGCCGCCGCAGGCGGCCAAACCGAGCGCAGCGCCACCGGCGAACAGTTCGCGGCGGCTCAAGTGGGGTAGACGTTTCATCGGCTATATCCACCATGCTCTTCCGCAGTATGCGGTCGGAAGCCCAAGGGTTGTGTTGGGTGGATGCGGAACAACGCAGGCAGCACTATCCACGTGGCGAATTGGGGCCAAGAGCTGCCAAAGTGATTGCTAGTCCGATCCTTGCTCCGCGGCCAACTCGTAATTCAACTGCCAATGGATGCCGAACTTGTCAGTGCATGAGCCGAAGTAAGCGCCCCAGAACATCTCTGCCAGCGGCATGTTTACGGTCCCGCCTGCGGAGAGTTTGGTGAATATCTCATCAGTCTCTTGTCTGCTGGCGGGCGAATAGGAGAGGGAGACATTGTTGCCGGGAGTGAGCGCCTGGGGATAGTTCGAAGGAGTGTCACTGCCCATCAGGATGCTGTCGCCGAGTGACAGGGTGGCATGCATGATCCTGTCCCCATCCGACTCGGGTACTCCCATGTCGCCCGGACCGTCGGCGAATGTCTGCACGATCTGATACTCGCCACCAAAGACAGAGCGGTAGAAATCGAAAGCTTCGCGGCAGTTGTCTTCGAATGTCAGATACACGTTTAGTGGCATGAAGATCTCCTATCCACTGGATTCTGCGCCCGCAAAGCGTCTGCCTGTATGGGCTGTAAACGTCTGGTTGGGGCAAGGCTATGTCTCACAAGTTGGCAAGACGTGCTGCCTGCTCCTAAGATTCAGTCTACCGCAAATGTAGCTGCCGTGGTTGGGAGCGACCCCTCACATTGCCGCAGACTCGCATGGACTCTAGGCAAGCCGTCGCTTAGAATTGGAACACCCATTACCAATTGCGGTGCAGGGTTGCACCTCTGGAATTCAGCAACGAAGGAATATGTGTGATGTCCGATCAAACTCAGGCGGAATCTTCCTACACCATGGGCTATGGGGAAGAATTCTTACAAATGCTCGATAGACGCAGCGCCCAAACCAACGCGGCGCGGCTGCTACCCCACCTTAAGCCGGGCCAGCGGCTGCTGGATTTCGGCTGCGGTCCGGGGACGATTTCAGTGGGTCTTGCCAAGGCGGTCGAGCCCGGTGAGTTACATGGCGTCGACATGGAAGAGTCCCAGATTGCCATCGCCCGATCCGCGGCCGAAGCTGGCGGTCATGAAAACGCGACGTTTCACGTGGGAGACGTTACCGAACTTCCCTTCGAAGACGACTATTTTGACGTCGCCTTTTGCCACACGGTCCTTACGCATGTGCCGGATACCGCCGCGGCGCTGAACGAGGCTAGACGCGTATTGAAGCCGGGCGGCCTCATCTTCAGCCGCGAACTCATCGTCTCGTCATCGTTTTTTGAACCGGGAGAAGAGAAGACGCGGCCTGCATGGAATACGTTCGCGCGTTTACTCGCGGGCAATGGCGGTCACCCTGAAGTGGGAAGAGAGCTTAGCGCTCATTTTCTTGCGGCCGGTTTCAAGGACGTTCGCGCCAGCGGCTCATTTGACTCCTTTGGCACGCCTCAAGACGTTGGTTTCTTCTTTCAATTCGTGCTGGATTGGTTCCATGCGCCTGCGGTTGTGGAGGCCGCGACGAAGTACGGTCTGGCGACGCGCGAGCAATTCGACGAGTGGCGCAACGACCTCGAAGAGTGGAAGGATACCGCTGGGGGCTTTGCCGCGCTCGCCTTTGGCGAATGCTTCGGCACAAAGGCATAGCCCGATCTAAACTAGCTGCTTCATAGCCGAATGTGCAATTGAGCATTGAGTAGCACCAGTTTGGACCGATTTATGCAATCCTTTCTGACAACAATGTTCCAGCTTCGAGTCCATTCCATTAAGGTCAGTGTATGAGACTACGACTTGATGATCCGCAAATGAGTTTACCGGGCCTCAGTTCTGGATTTGACCATGCTCCTACGTCTTCATTCCAGAATGTGCTCCGGCTCCTGGATGAACTTTCGGTAACCCCTGCCGAAAAGGGCGACATATTTGAGCAGCTAGTAAAAGCATTCCTAGAGGAAGATAAGGCTCAATCACAGCGATTCGATAGGGTGTGGTTTTGGCGGGATTGGCCTGGGAATGAAGGACAGCACGACACTGGCATAGACTTGGTTGCGCGCGAACGTGATAGTCAAGAGTTAGTTGCAATCCAGTGTAAATTCTATGCCCCTACCACAACCATCGGGCTTCCGAAGATAAACAGCTTTCTCGCAAAGTATTCCACTATTCCGTTTTCAAGTGGAATTATCGTGTCCACCACCAGAAGATGGGGACGGAATGCAGAGAATGCGCTGCACAATCGAGAGAAACCAGTTGTCCGTTGGGGGACTGAGGTCTTTGAGAAGTCGTCTATAGATTGGGAGAGGTTTAGTTTAGATGCACCCAAGGCTTTGGTCAAGAGAGAGACGAAAGAACTGCGAGGTTACCAGGAGCAGGCGCTTGAGGACGTACTAGAAGGATTTGCGAGTAATGATCGCGGCAAGTTGATCATGGCGTGCGGCTCCGGCAAGACGTTTGCAGCGTTGCGCATTGCCGAACAAGTGGCTGGCGTTGGCGGCACAGTGCTCTTTCTGACACCGTCTATCTCACTGCTATCACAATCTCTCATCGATTGGGCCAACGATGCAGACCTACCTCTTAAGACGTTTGCGGTTTGTTCCGACATTAGAGCTGGTAAGAGACGGGGTGATGACGAGGACATTTCACCATTCGATTTGACCGAGCCTGCTTCTACCAACTCAATGGTACTGGCCAGGCGATTTAGCCGGGTAGATCGCACTACTACAATGGCTGCTATCTTTTCTACCTACCAGTCCTTGGATGTCGTGAAGGAAGCCCAAAGTGCTGGGCTTCCCGAATTTGATCTCATCATTTGTGATGAGGCGCACAGAACTACGGGAGTGAAGGAAAGATGGCTGGCAGACAGAGATGAGTCCAGCTTTCACAGAATCCACGAGAACGGCTTTATTGCAAGCAAGAGACGGTTATACATGACTGCCACACCTCGCATATATGGAGATCAGGCGAGGCGGAAGGCTAATGAGAACCAACTGAAAATAGCATCGATGGACGATGTGGAGACTTTCGGTCCGGAGTTTCACCGTCTTGGTTTTGGCAGAGCTATCGAATTGGGAATTCTGTCGCAATACAAAGTCTTGATTTTCGACATCGACCAAGAGCAAGTTGGCATGGACTTAGACAAGCTACTCTCAGATTCTGGTTCTAGCATCAACATGGACAGTGGGGCTCGCATGGTCGGCTGCTGGAACGGATTGCGTAAGAGGGGAGCTGAGAACGTAGACTTCGAGAATGACACCCAACCGGCAAAACGCGCTGTGGCCTTTAGCAACACCATAAAGCAGTCGAAACTCTTTGAGGAGTACTTTCCGCAGGTTGTAGCAAGTTGCATTGAAGCCGGGAGTCAGAATGCTGAAGAGAGCCCTTTGCAATGTGAGGTGAAACATGTCGATGGGACTCAACATGCCCTTACGCGTGCGGAACACTTGGCTTGGCTTAGAGCAGAGTCAGACGATGAAAGCTGCAGAATACTTACTAATGCACGCTGTCTCACAGAGGGAATAGATGTCCCTGCTTTGGATGCCATTCTCTTTTTGCACCCCCGAAAGTCCGAGATCGACGTGGTGCAGGCTGTAGGCAGAGTGATGCGTAAGTCCGAAGGCAAGCAGTTTGGCTATATTATCTTACCAATTGCTCGGGCGCCTGATTCTACCCCACTAGAGACGGTCAATAGCAGCGCATACAGAGCAGTTTGGCAAGTAATCAATGCCATTACGGCCCACGATGATCGATTTGAAGCACAGGTCAACCAACTGAAGCTGCTTAAGGAAGACAATCCTAACAATGGACATCCCAGCGATCCTGATGTTTTCGTTGATGACAATCGAGGGAATGACGAAGTTTGGACGAAGATTCCCATCCTCATAAGCGGTTCGGAAGACTTGCGCGACGCTATTCTCGCCAAAGTCGTTGAGAAGTATTCGAATCCTCGATATTGGGAAGACTGGGCAACTAATATCCGCCAGATAGCAGAAAGACACGAAGCCCGCATCCGATCCCTACTCCAATTACCCAATGCTGGGGTGCGTCCAACTTTCGATAAGTTCCTTTCAGGTATCCGACAGAACCTTAACGATGGCATAAGTGAGGGTGAAGCCATAGGGATGCTCTCACAGCACTTAGTCACCAAGCCCGTGTTCGACGCACTGTTCGAGGACTACGCGTTCGCTAAACGAAACCCGGTGTCGATTGCTATCGAGGATACGATTCTTAGCCTGCAGAACCGTGGACTTGAAAAGGAAACTGAAGGGTTGGAGAGCTTCTACCGCGATGTGCGCGTTCGAGCTCAGGGCGTAGATTCCCCAGGAGGCAAGCAACGAATTATTGCTGAACTCTACGAGCGGTTCCTCCGACTGGCCCTTCCGGATACGGCACAGAGCCTTGGCATTGTATACACACCAATCGAAGTCGTAGACTAAATACTCAACAGTGTGGAGTATTTGTTGAATCGAGAATTCGATGCTTCGTTAAGTGACGCGGGTGTTCATGTATTCGATCCATTCAGTGGCACAGGCACGTTTCTCGTCCGACTAATGCAGAGTGGCTTAGTTAAGCAGGGCGACCTAAAGCGAAAGTATGAGCAGGAACTTCACGCCAACGACATTGTGCTATTGGCTTACTACATCGCAGCGATCAACATTGAGTCTACTTACCATGACGTAGCAATGGCCGATCACTACCAATCCTTCAACGGTATAATCCTAACAGACACTTTTCAGGATGTAGAAAACTGCAATTCGGACGCGACCTTGGACAATACGCTATTTGCTCCTAACAGTGAGCGTGTAAGGCGGCAACTGCAGCTAGATATCCGGATCATAGTAGGCAATCCACCATGGTCCTCCACAAACAACCGTGAGTATCCCTTTACAGACGGACGTGTAAGGGAAACCTACGCAAGAAACTCAAGCGAAACGCTTCTCTCAGCCCTTTATGATCCTTATGTAAAAGCCATTCGACTTGCTTCAGACCGAATGCAAGAAGGTAAGAATGGTGGGATTGTCGCATTCGTGCTTAACGGTGGGTTCATTGAGTCTTCTTCATTTGACGGATTTCGAAAGGTGATTTCCGAAGAGTTCGAAACTGTCTACTGCTACAACTTGCGGGGCTACACTTGGACAAAGGGCTCAAGACGTAGGCGTGAAGGCGGCAACGTATTCGGTGAAGGTAGTCGTGCCGGGGTAGCAGTCCTGTTCCTAGTTAAGAAGGCTGCTATCAAGTCCAAAGAGCATTGCACTGGGATGAGCGTCTTCTATTCCGATATTGGCGACTATCTAGACCGGAATCAGAAGCTGGAAGTCCTGCGCGACTCCAGCGTGAAGGAAACTACCTGGGAACCAATTTCGCCCAACAGTCAGGGAGACTGGGTTAACAAGCGATCTGACTCCTACCTGACCCTTCGTCCACTCACTTCTACAAAGAACGCAACGGTAGAGAATGGCCGAGCCCCAGTTTTCAAATTCCGATCACTAGGCGTTAGTACTAATCGCGATGCATGGTGCTATAACTCATCTCTAGTTGGATTGAAAGCTAGTATCCAGAGTAAGGTAGAGTACTACAATGAACAACTGGAAGCATTTGTCAAGAGTGGCCAAAGCAGTTTAGCCAGAGAACGGGTTGACGAAGCCAAGTCCTTTGTCGGCACAGATCCTTCGCAGTTCCATTGGCGTCCGAGAAACTTCAAAGATGTGGCAGACGGAGTCAAGTATGCTGTTGATGCTACGAGTTTTAGAGTCGCCTCGTATCGGCCATTCTTCAAACAGCGAATGTACTTTAGTAAGAACTTCAATGAGCGCGTAGCTAGGTTTAGTGAGATCTATCCAAGTCCTGATTCGAAGAACCTTGTTATTGCCGTGAGCCGAATGGAGCACGGTCACGAATACTGTACCCTTATGACTGACACAATTCTGGACCTGCATCTCACTGGCGATAGTGATTGCTACCCACGTTGGAGCTACATTTCTGATCGAGAATTTCAAACTAGGGCGTTAGTCTCTGGCTATTCAGGACACGAGCGGGTGTCCAACATCAACCCCGACTCTCTAAGGCAATTTCGCCAGTCTTATGCCAGCGACACGATATCAGAAGATGATATCTTCTTCTTCACGTATGGGGTCTTACACTCCAAGCAATGGCGAGAGACATTCGCTGCCGACTTGGCAAAGTCCCAAGCACGAATCCCAATGGCAAGAGATGAAGATGAGTTCCGTTGGATTGCTGACTCGGGTCGAAAGTTGGCAGACCTCCACGTCAACTATGAAAGTGTTGAACCATATCCGCTGAAAGAAGTTTATGCCGAAGGCTGGAACGAGCACTCCAAGAATGTGTTTGAAGTCACGAAGATGTCGTATGGAGGTACATCACAAGTCATTGACAGAACGCGTATCAAATACAACGCCAATATAACCTTAACTGGGATTCCAGAGAGAGCTAACTGCTACGTGCTAGGGTCCGATTCCGCCCTAGACTGGATAATCAAGTGTTATAAGGTAAGTACGGACAGTAGAACCAATATAACTAATGACCCAAATGATTGGGCGATTGAGGTTGGCAACCCGCGCTATATCTTGGACTTAGTGAAACGCATTACCATGGTCAGCATTCGCACCGTAGACATTGTGGAGGATCTGCCTGAGTTGCCCATATAATTCACATCAAAGCAGGCAATTGTGGAAATCTATGTAAGGCAACTGTCTGCTTCTCTTTGGGTCTGTTTAGTCCATGTGACCCAGTCTCTATTCCTCCAAGAATCTTAAACCTCTGAACAGTACCTTTGTTTCTCTCTCACTCATCGCTCGGCTAACTCTCAAAGAAGTCGAGGTCAATGGCAATCGCGCAGGCCAGCATGAGCAGGGAAAAATCCTGGTCTGCGTGGCTGGTGTCCACTTCCACCTTGAAGGTGTCAGCGTCGGTGAACGCCTCCCGGCCTATACCGCTCCACTGCTTCGTTACGCGGCCGATTTCCTGCCCCTGCTGATAGACCATGAAGGTGAAGGGCCGAAAGATCGGGCCGCGCATCTCCGCGACTACACTGCCGGTCGCGTCCATCAGGTCAAACTTGCGATTCAGGAATGAGAACCGCCGCTGCATCGAGCCGATGCGCTGCCCCGTACCGTCGCTAACGTTCAGATGCGAGAGGAACCAGAAGAAGCTCCGGCTGGCGTTGATGACTTCCGTGTTGGCCCTGTCGACAACGTGGATGGTCAGGGGCCGGTGCGAACTGAGGACGTTCCGTCCCAGTAAGCCCGATTCCTCGAAGGCGTAGAGGAGTTGTTCACCGCTGGGCGTTCTCACGCTGTAGCGGTTCTGGGACTCGAGGCCGGTGAAGACCTCCAGGTGTTCGATTTCCTGCCGCACGTAGAGTTCCGGGTGCTGGGTGAGATCGATCATGTGGCCTCCAGTGCCCCGGCTTGGGGGGCTGCTTAACGGCTAGCGCTACTACTTGACATTCAGGGAGACGAAGCGACTAACGGGCGGATGCTACTCTCGGCGGCGGTCAAGACAGCGAATTGGACACGGTAGCCCAAAGGGTGTGAGAACTGGGGAGTGGAAGTTTACTTCATCCAGCTAGATTATACTCGTTCGGGCCCCTGCCCGTCTCTTTAGCAGGTAAGAGAGGGGCTCCTTCGCAGTTCGAGGTGTAGCGGTAATGGCTATTCCGCCCTTAGCAGGAAAAGTCGCGCGTTGCGGTTCAAGCACTGCCGCCAAAGGCACGCCGTCCGCAGGCACTATAAACGAGCGCCGGAAGGACGCCCTATATACTTAGAGAGTGCGATTAACGCGCAACGAACGACTGCCTATGCTCCCCGTTCACGCTCACGGTGTATTCCACGCCTTCCTCAAAGTCGGATCCGAGTGGGACCACGGTCTCGATGATGGGAAAGTCGGTGGTGCAAGCGATGCCTTCCGCTACAACGTAATGGTGAGTGATGCGCACGTCAATGGTGTTCGCATTGTCCCGCCGGATCTCGAAGCCGTTAAAGTGCGAGCAACTGCCGCTGGGCATGCCGGAGATTACACGCAGTAGGTATTCGGTCGGTGTACGGTCAATGGTCTCAACTTCCGCGCGCTCGATTGGCGATGCCCTAAGTTCGGAAGCGGGAAAATCGGGTCTGGGGAACGACAGCGTAGTCGTAATCCGATCGTTGACGATCACCCGGTACGTTTGCTCGGGCTTTAGTTCCGCGTCGATGGGCAGAATAGTGTCGAGTTCCACAACCTTCTCGTGGCAGGGTATGGCCCACGAAGTTGGCGGCGGCTGCATCAACGTGACCCGGGCGATTATGTCAGTACCCTCAACCGATATTTTCTCATTGCCGGGACGGGCGCAGCCCTCAATCGTGGACTGGTAGTAAGCAATCCGCAGGTAGTGCTCGGCTTCGTTTGGTATCAGATTGGCCCACAGCACCGGCGCCGGCACTTCCACCCATTTGCGCCAGTCCTGCCCTTCCTCCACCTGATCGGGCGGCGGCTCCACCAGCACCAGGAGCATATCCACCTTGGTGGGATTGCCGCGGGTGATGACGTCATAGGCCGTATCGTTGATGAAGGCGAGCCGTCCATCGGACTCGATAATACTGGCCTGGATCGCATAGGTATTCCGGGAATTAATGTCCGCGCGGCTGTACTCCACCTTGAATGCGATCGGCACCTGACCGGGGCTTTCAATGGTCTGCCGCGCAATCAGCGGCGCCGCCGCATCCTGCAAAGACACGTCCCGCAACTCCACCACCAACCGCGCTCCCGGCGTCAACGCAATCCGCTCCCGATACGTCACTGTACCGCTCACCGAAGCATTCGGCTCCCGCCCGGACGGAATCTCCAGCGTCCCTTCCGATGACCCTGGCGCGGTTTCACAGGAAACGGCCAGCACTAGCAACGCCAGAATGCTGATCCCTAGTAGAATGGAGTTCTTGAATTTCAACTTTACCTGAAGCCTTTGGTCCATTTTGAGACTTTCTCCCAAGTTGAATTGCCTAGTTTCGCTTGACCGCTGCAACTCCCCAGTCTTCCGGTACAGGGTCAAATCTCTCTATGCCGGAGGGCATGTAGCCGGGGTAGGGATGGAAACCATTCGACAACTCTAGCAAGGCCGGCAATCACTCAAGGTGCCCTGCCAGTTTCAAGCCGGCGGCAGCGAGCGATTGGTCGAAGGTCATGATTTCATTCACGCCGCGCCTGCGACAGCTCGCGAGATGGCACAAGTCTCTGGCGCTGAGGGTGGGATGCCGTTCATGAAGTTGGCGGGCGAGGATGACGTCGGCCTTCTCTAGGGGCCATACTTCTACGCCGGCTCGCTCGATCAGAGCCAGGGCGTCTTCGAGCACATCATATATGCGGACGGGCAGGTAGACGTGCATCAACTCCTGCAGGACCTCGGCGGATGTACAGAGCGGCCTGAGATTCCGTAGGGAGTCGTCGAAGAAGTCGCGGGCGCGGGATTTGAGCGGATGTGGTTTTCCGACCGCGTACATGAATACGTTGGTGTCGACGAAGATCATATGTTTGGCAAGCCGTCGGTTATCGATTCGTGTAGTGTCCGGAGATGCTGTTCCCAATCCGGTTCCACTCCGGGCCCACGCCGCGCGTCGCAATCCTCGAAGAACCGCTTCAGGTCCTCCGGCGACTCGAATCGCTCGGCACGCTGTCGTTCTTCGAACCGGGCACGAGCGGCGGCCCTCAGCCACGCGCTGAAGGTCATGCCCTCCTTGCGCGCCTGCTGAATGAACCGGTCACGGTCTTCATCGGGGATTATCAACTGGACTCTGGCCATTGATATGTTCCTGCCAAAGTTAGGTATGTGTATAAATCTTACACATCACCGCTTCTGAGGTCAAGTCTTTTTCGCCATCACTCCAAAGTGTCGACTAGCCGGTTGGAGATGGGGGAGTAGTCGGAACAGTGCCTGCGTGTAGAAGCATCTCTTGAGGTCCTTGTTCTTATCGAATTCGAAACTCACTAATATGCTGAGTTTTGGCACGTGCCGCTCTTATTCGCTGTACCCAACGCGACGGCGGGCTAGCGTTTCTCTGTAAGCCGACCGGAGAGGTACTTATGAATTACGCTGGAGAGCAGGGTCTGATAGGGTATACCCTCTTCCCTGGCTCGGGAATGGGCGAGGTTGAAGTCGCGCTCGGTTACGCGCAAGTTCACCCGCCTGGTCTTGTTGAAGGTATTGCGCGCCGCCTGGCGGGCGGTCTCGACCTCGCGTTCCGCGTCGGGCGCGGAACGCAACTCGCCCCGCTCGAACCGAGTGAGAATTTCACGTTCTTCCGCGTTCATCTCGTCGTTCACGGTAGCTTCCTCCGATAGTTTCTCATCGTCTTCCGGCTGGGAATGATCGTCTTCAGAAAGCGCGTGCCATCGGCCTGCGTGACGTATGGCACGAGATGCAGGTACTCATCTATTTCCACGACATAGATCATCTGCCCCGGGTAGCGATGCTGGTTTGGGTGCTCCAGCACGTCTACCAAATCGCCCTGCTCGATGGCGGAGACGACGCGCTCGAACGAGAGCCCCCGCTGCTCGATGAGCCATTGGTTCTTCTCTGTACTCCAATCGAAGCTGACGCTCATGCGTCAATTGTCACACGAAGTGTGCATTTTGGCAACACGATGGCTCTTCCTTGGCAAATGTGCGGGCCTACGGTAGTGGCTTAGTATTTGCGATCGGATAGCGCGACACTGCCGTGAACACTAGGCCAGTGTCGAGTTAAGATTCCGGCGCGGTGACGCGGACGGTGATGACGTCGTTGTCCTGGTATTGCTTGTGCTGGACGGAGTCGGCGAAGCCGCGGAGGAGGCGGAGGGAGAGCTCTTGTTCGATGGGGGTTTCGGAGTCGTGCTGCTGGAGCTGGCGGATGCGGTCTTCCAGGTTTTCTTCGTCGCCGCCGCCGATGAATTCCAGGTCCGCCACCGGGCCGTCGCTGGAGGCAAGCAAGACGAGGAGCCGATCGTCACCTTCCTCCTCTTCGCTTTCTAGGTCGAGGTCGAGCGGCGCGAGCGTGAGGAGGGTTTCTTCTCCCACTGCCATTAGCCGGTCGGTCATGGCCTGATTCCAGCCTCTGCTCTTGGAAAAGTGTGTGATGAACTCATTGAGTTCCGGCAGGGCGTCGATGTGGAGCCGGGAGCTGAAGCGCATGCTGCGGTGGGACGTGAATTCCAGGAAGAGAAGCATGATGATGGCCAGGAACCCGCCGGTGGAGATACCGCTCTTTAGTAGGGTATCCCATACCGGTCCCAACTCCGGCAGGGCGAAAAGCTTGAATTGAAAGGCGGCGCCAACCCAGAAGGCAACGCCTGCCACGACGACTTTCTGGCGGTTCTGTTCGCTTTGAATAACCAGTTGCGCCCCGTCCACAAAGAGCGTGCCGGTCACCAACGTCAGATAGCCTGCCATCACGGGACCGGGAATAGTGCTGAGCAGCCCGGAGACCTTGGGCACGAATGCCATGAGAATGAAGAGGCTGCCAATGAGATAGCCAACGCGGCGCGAAGCAACGCTGGTGACTTGCGTAAATGCGACGGTGCCCGGATGGATAATCAGAGGTACCGCGCCCGCGAGGCCGCTGAGGATGTTGCCGATGCCGCCGCCGGCCAGCGTGCCCTGCACCTGGCGAAAATCGATGGCCTTGGGCTCGCGGCTCGAGACCCGTTGCAGCGCAATCGATTCGCCGTTGGCCTGGATTGAGATGATGATGCCCAGAAAAACAAACGAGGGCAAAATCGTCCAGAATGGAATGCCAAAATCCGGCGTGAGGTCCGGCGCCTGGGAAGGCAAGCCCACCCAGGGCGCTTGCACCACCCGCTCAAAGTCATAGGTGCCAAAGACGGCGGCTACAAGACAGCCGAAGACGATGCTAATGGGAGCCGCCCACAGGCGCAGCACGGGGTTCCCGCGGAAGGTGAGCACGGAAACAACCAGGAGCGTTACCAGCGCGGTCACCGTGGCGGACGTAGGCTCTGCTGTTGAAGCTTCGTCCAAGAGGGCGAAGACTACGGAGGCCAGGGTTACGGAAAGGATCATCATCACCGTGCCGCCGACCGTGGGCGTGACGACGCGCCGCAGAATAAAGAGCCACTTGGAGATGATGAGTTGGCAAATGCCGGAGACTACTACCAGCATGCCAAGGGTCGCTGGGCCACCGTCCACCACCGCCGTGATGCAAAACGGGATGGAGAACGCCGCCGTGAACATGGGTAGCACGGCGCGGCCGCCAACGGGCCCGATGCGGCGCACCTGCAACAAGGTGGAGATGCCCACGACGATCAGAGAGGCAAAGACCATCCAAATGAGGTAGGAGTCTTCCCGGCCGGATGCCTTCGCCACGATGACGGGCGTAACCAGGAGGGTTGCCGAGGCTAGCAAACTGAACTGGAACCCGTATCCCAAACTTGCTAAGAAGGGCGGGTTCTCATGTGCTTCGTAACGGGGATTCTGCGAGGCCGCGGTAGCCATTGGATGGCGCCTCCGGGTCTATCGCCGATCTCGATACAGCCCATTATACAGTTCAATGTCCGCGAGTGGTTGGTGCCATTCTACCAGGAAGAGGCCTGAGGCTTCGGGTCGCGCACCGTGTGCCCCGCACAGGGAGATGGGAGACCTAGATCCGGCACATGCTGGTCCGAGGGAATTCGCTTAGAGCGGGTGCCGAAGAGTCCGGCGGCACGCAGCGCCCAAACGGCGCCGTCCACACTGAAATCCGGGAAGCCGGCACGCTGCAGCGAGTGCGATCCCCCTGTCACGCCGGCTGCACACCTGCAATCGCCTACGGCGAGCGGGCCATTAGCGCAAAGCAACTTGGTGAGAGTGCCAGAGTTCGCTCGATGGGGTCATTCACCGCAGCGAGCATGCCCACGCGCTGCCGCGCGTATAGGCCAGAGAATTGAGAAACACATCCCTTGGGTTCTGGCTCTTCGGCAGGCTTTTGAGGGTCGGCTACTCACTCTCTTCGTGCCGCAAGCGCCGGTCGAGCTTCTGCAGGGCTTCTTGTGTGGCGCGGAGCTCGCGCAGCAGCTCCTCCCTGGACACCGGAGTTTCAAAGTCGCGGAGGCGTTCCAGCTTGGCCTCATCCAGGTTGTTGATGATGATGGCGATGAAGAGATTGATCACGACGAACGTGCCGATTACTACGAAGCTGACAAAGTAAAGCCATGACAGCGCGTGGAGTTCCATGGCCTTGTACATGACTTCAGTCCATCCCTCCAGCGTGATGACGTTGAAGAGTGTCAGGACGGATATGCCGAGATTGCGCCAGTTCTCGGGATCGTGCTCAGAAAAGAAGTGATGGCCGATGATCGCGTAGATATACACGATAATGCTCATGAGCATGATTACGTGTCCCACACTGGGAATAGAGCGGACGAGCGCGGTAACAATCAGCCGCAGGTCGCGAATAGTCGACACTAAGCGCAAGACCCGCAGCAATCGCGCGAGCCGGGCGACGGTAGCAAACTGCCCGGTTACTGGAATGAGGGCCAGGACAATAATGATGAAGTCAAAGTTATTCCATCCGTCGCGGAAATACCCAAGAAACCGGGGCGAGGACGCAACCATCTTGAGCAGCGCTTCAACAACGAAAATGCCCAAGGCTATCTCATAGAAGAGATGGATCCAGGCGCCGTACTGCTGGTTCAGCGTTTGGGAGGTACCCACGCCCAGCAGAATGGCATTCATTATGATGATGCCGATAATCCCAATTTCAAAGGCCCGTGCACTGGTTATGCGCTGAGCCAATAGCGTGAGTTGTGCCATTTCCAGCAGTCTTAGCTTTCCGCGGGCGAGAGCCGAGTGTTCTTCGCGAGCCCTTGCGCGCAATTCGATGTGCGTGGCCGTCCAAGGCGTCTAAACCGTCCAACCACTAGAACGCCATTGCGTCTGTGGGATCGGTCTGGCAGTCAAGTCGAGATCCGTCGCGCCCAGTACTGTCCGTTCACATGCTAACTGGATCCGGTCTTACCTATTTCGTCCCGGGAAGAGCGGCTTCTCCGCTTCGATGAAAGTCGTCGGTTTGCTCTCTACACAACACTTCTTGTTGACTCAGACCCAAGACTGAGTGCAGTAGTCTGTATCGTAGGGTCGTGGTTGCAGCGTAGACCCTGGGGTAGGTCGTTTCCGAATTATGCCACAATTGGGCGAGGCTGATGGAATGCTAGCGCACGTGCAGTTTAGACCATTCAGGCATCGCGGGAGAGTGCAATGTCCGATGCGTCGAAGGGCAGGCAACACAGCGAGTCTGGTGGTAGCACACGGACTCTGCGAGAGGCAGCGCCGTGTTCCGGATTCACGGCAATCCTGGCAGAGGATGACTTCACTGCGAGAGTTTGCTGATGGGCAGGATACCAAGGCGAATGCCGGTCACCACCGCGTCAAGCTTCGTACTCGCATCGAGTTTCTGCCTGAGATTTCGAATGTGGTTGCGCACCGTGTGCCGGCTGATGCCGATTTCCGCCGCGATCTGCGACGTGTCCCTTCCAATCGCGACCAGACGCAGCACTTCTTGTTCGCGCCGCGTCAGAGAGGGAGTATTCTCTGGAGGGGCGGCGGTCTCGGGATAGTCTGAGATGACCGCTGCGCCTCTAGCCGTGAGAGTTTCTCGCAGGATGTTCGCGGCTGTCTTGGCCTCTTCACTCTCGGAACTGGAATCGAAGACATGCATCAGCAATGGCGCGTCTTGCAGTATGCCCGTAACCACCATCGGCGTGACACTAACCCACTTTCGATTGCCGTCGGCACAGAGCATGTGGAGCCGCGACGCGGCTGGCACGAGGCCCGCTCGCAAGTAACGGAGTGAAGGGCAGCCCTTTTGGCACTGGGGCGAGAGCGCCCCCGGGGCTAGACCTCCAAAGACCTCATAGCAGCGTCGACCGAGGACCTCTTGCGTTGTGTGGCCGAGCATTCGCTCTGCAGCTCGATTCCAGAAGACGATGGTCTGGTCCACGGTGACCCCATAGGCGCCGCAGGACGCATCTGCCAGTGCTCTGAGCAGGCCGGCTGCAGTCATCGGCGCTCACCTGTGCGCAAGAATCCGCGAACGGTAGCGTGAGTGCGCAGCGGAAATCCCCAGAGGTGACTTAAATGCAAGACAGACAATGGCATCGAATCCGTTCCAAGAACGACAAGCTATCCCCCGTACATGGTAACGCCCCCAATAGGCACAGTCTATGGCTCGTAGGATAGAGTGCGTGACCCTTCCACACTGGCGATCCTACGCCGCGGAGCCGCCTGTTCAAGCACCTCTCAGGGAAGTCGATAGCGTGAACCGGAGTGCCGCGGCAAACGAGAACGCTCGTCAATCACCAGGATCGGCACCTCACCACGAGGCTGCGGCAGATGACCACCCGGCTGTATCGAGCGGACGTCGCAATCTCCTTGCGAGATCCGGACTCGCTGCGCTCGCATGGACAATAGACCGGGGACATTCCCTATGGAAACTAACGCAAAATCGCCAAGATTCCGAATTCCTAGTCCAAATGTGCAATGATTAAGGGGGATTCGGCTAGCATTACCAGCACGCCTATGCTATAATAATGTCGGATCACAAAGTATATGGTGACTAGGAACAATTTGTGTGTGGGAGATTTCGTGACAAAGCCTCTTTGCTTGTGCTCGAGTTTCGCTCCAATTGCACTCCCCATCTCCGGTCACGACCGGGCCGCGAATTCACTCCACATAGGTTGTCTTGGAGGCAATGCAGAACGAGCCGCATGACAGCCCTTAATTGAGACTTTTGCCCAATCCACTATCCCCAAGACCCCGCGCTACACCACCACCCGGCGCGGGGTCTGCTTTTGCCTGTCGTCTGCTCCGCTGGCGCGCCACACGTCAAAGGGCTTGCAGTGACGTGTTTGGCATCAGTTGTAGGAACGGCGTGACTTAGTCCAGGTCAGATTGGCAAACCGCGGGAATCAAGACGCTCTCCGCTTTGCGGTCCCTAGAGTCTGTTGGCGGCTCGTAGAGAGTAGCGGAGACGGCCGCCGACTCTTACTCTATGGGGCCCGTCCTTTATGCCCAAGATTGGCAACCGAAGGGCGGCGGAGGAACCGGATGACGTAGCAAGAGTGCCCGAGCCCACCGCAAGCGACGGGGGGAACAGGTGCCCCAACACCGGCATTGCGAGCATCATTGACTTGGGATGGCGCGCTTCCCACCCTTAGGTTGCCCACTGAGCTCAGAGTGGACCGCACGCATCTAGTGCCGCGTAGGCGGACCCGCTCCGTGTTCAGCGGTGAGATTTGAACTTGCTATGCGACCAAGGTCAACTCGCTGAGTCTTCGCCGATCAACTCATTGCGGCCCCGGTACATGCCCACGCCAATCACGAATAAGCAGATTGATCCAATCAATAACAGGAGCTGGCTGATCAAGAGATGCAACACGACGTCCGGGTCGGTGAGAAATAGCGCCAGCACCATGTTTGCAAACCCACCCAATCCGATGGCGATGAGACCGTAAGATGCCAACCTATAGATGTTCAAGCTGCCAAATCTGGCCGCGAGGCCGATCCCAACCAGAGCGGAGCCAATCGGATTCACGACCATAAACGCCAGCAGTAGTCCCATCATGGTGATGTGGCTAGAGACCGCAAGGCCGGCGAGCTCTGCTTGGAGTTCTGTGCCTTCCCCGGCGCTGATGCTCTGTTGCAGGAGGTAAATCCCGCTGTGCCTTACTCCGAATCCAAGAACAAAAGCGCTCCAACTGAAGAGGCTTGCCAAGAGGCCAAAGCGCAGTACTGAATCCCCGAAGCCCGGGCCCCGTCCTCGCACTCGCAAAAGCTCCACGAAACCGTAGGCGTAGAGCAACATGCCAACGATCACCAATAAAGTCATCCCATGCGCCAGACCGGGGTTGGTAGCTAGGGCTGCGGCCGCGGCCGGAAAGTCCGTCTGATCGACAGGATTGACAATTGGTCCGCCGGGAAAGAGTAGGGACGACACGAGTGTCAGAATCATGCCGGCCATGATGGCCAGGCCGCCGGCTTTGGCGCCACTCTGCACGCTAATTGCACTTGTACCCATGAGATCTATCACTCCTTTCATGTGGCTGTCATGAATGTTAGCAGACATGTGGCAAGAGATGCAATGAGGCGAGGAAAATGTAGCAGCCCGTACCTGGGAATTGCACTGCATCTAAGGTGTCCGCGTGTCCTCTCGTAGATCAGATCGGCAGCACGTTCGGGCGTATCATTGCAGACTACGCCCGACCACACGTAGTCGAGACTATTAGCCGGTCAATCAGAGTAATGCGAATCTGCCGCGCGCAATCGCTAACGCCGTGACTTTCCGTTAAACAGGCATGGAGTCCATCGCGGCTGAGACCGCTTTGCGCGGCAGGCCCTGAACGAAGAGTCAATTGCGAAAAGGCGCGCTTGCTGCGAATCCCATGGCCAACGCCGGCAATTGACGGGTGGCGGAATAGTGTCTCGTTCGCGGTAGCCGCGGGCATGGTACAATTCCCTTGCAAACGGTCGCAGGCGGCACGCTGCAACGCCGAGTCTCTGACGCGGGAATGCGGTGTGAACACAGCCAAGGTGTGGTGGACTTTGACTGTTGAACCCAGGGTCGTGGGTGCTCTTGGTGAGACTGCGTCTAATGCAGATTCTCCTTTCAAGCCGCTGCCAGTCGTTTCGAGGCGACCGCGCATTGGTTTATTCATGTATACACAACTGCCCGCGGCGATTCTCCGATTCCTTATATCTGTTCCTAGGCGGTGCGCGCTCCAATTGACCAGGCACAGTTCGGGGATTCAGACCTTTAGCTTTGGCGGGGACTTGGACGTGCTTCCGCACTGAAATACCCACTGGCCGGACAATTGCTGGCGCGTTTGGTGAGACGGTATTGATCTTGGACTTGGAGTGGTGAAAGGATTGATGTCGTTGCAGGTCGGGAATCCGCAGGTGAGAAGCAGGCCGGCATTGGTGCGAGTGACGGTATTGGGGCTATGAGATACGGCATCCGTATTCGAGTGGGGATTGTGCAAAGAGAGGCAAAGACATGTATAGAGTGCTCGGTGCGCTGAGCCAGTTAGTCACGGCGCGCCCGTGGATTACGCTACTCGTTCTTCTCATCGTTACGGTTGCCCTTGGGGCGGGAGCAGGGCTGCGTGTCCCTCCGGCGGAAACCGCTTCCGCGCTGCCTCAAGGCAGCGCCATCACGCAAGCAATGACTGAAATCGAGGACCTCTTCGGCGAATCCGGTGACGTGAGAGTCATTACGCTTCTCTTTCGTGGGAATGCCCTCACGCCGGACGGGCTCTCACAAATGGGCGCACTGCTCGATGCCATCGCAAACGATCCAGCCGTGTCAGATTTGCTGGCCCCGGTAGATCCCATCATCGCACCCTCGTTGCTCGTCATGGCCGCGCTCCAAGTGAACAACCTCGGCGGGGTCACCCAGGACCAGATCAACTCCGCCCAGACAGTCCCGGGTATTGGAGAGGCGCTGTCCGTGATGACCGGCACCGACACGGACGGCACTCCGGTAGCAATCGGTACCGTCCGCTTGCGTAATACCGGCGACGACCGCCTTGTGGATGCGGAACGAAGGGTGTTCGACCTGGTGGTGGCGGATGAAGGGCCGCTGGATGTGAGCAGCGTTTCGTATACGGTGATCGAGGACGAATCCAGAGAGGCCACCGAGACGGGGATGCTGCCGCTGGTTGGTTTGGCATTCCTATTGATCGCTATTCTGCTGCTGTTGTTCATGCGCTCGATCTCAGATTTGCTGCTCACCCTCTTGGGTCTATTCATTGCACTGATCTGGATCATCGGGGCGGAGGGATTGCTCGGGCCAGAAGGTCTCGGTCTCGTCGGCCCGCCGAATGCGCTCACGGCCATGGTGCCAATCATTATAATCGGCCTCACAGTGGACTACGCAATTCAGACCGTTTCCCACTATCGCGAGCAGCGCGTTTCCGGCGAAACTGTCGAATTGGCAGTCCAGACGGGGCTGCGCAACGTCACAATCCCGCTGGTGCTGGCTGCCGTAACGACTATCGTGAGCCTGTTGGCGGGACTTTTCTCTCCGATTAATATCATTGGCGACTTTGGCATCATCGCGGGACTGGGGGTTGGATTAAGCCTCATCGTGATGCTGACGTTGTTGCCGGCGGGGCGGACAATTCTCGACCGTCGGCGCGAGGCACGCGGCACGTTACGCCAGCCCCGCCTGATTTCGACGGCGTTGCCCGGAGTGGAGCGGTTAGCCGAAGGGTTGGGTCGGGAGGTCACCCGCGCGCCCGTGCCCTACTTCCTCATAGTGGCGGTGGCGACAATTGCCCTCGGATTTGCGGCCACGGGACTAAAGGCGGAATTCAGTATCCGCGACCTCCTGCCTAGCGACGGGAGTGTGATGAATGATATCGAGACTCTCGATGCGGCAATTGGAGGCTCGACGGAGATCGTCAGCGTGCTGGTGAAGGCTGAAGCGACGGAGACTCGCACCTTGCTCAACTTGCAGGACTTCACTACCGCCTTTGAGAACGAGACGCTGCGGCCACGCGCTGCAGTGGGACCGATCCGGACGTCGTATGAACTGCTGCTACGGGATTGGATTCACAACAGCGGGGAGCCGGGCGACAAGTACGACCCGCAACTGGCCGCTCTTTTCGCGCAAGCCAGCGCCGACGTGGAACTTGACGAAACCATAGTGCAGGAGATTCTGAACAGACTGGAATCGCAAGACCCCTCCTTCACGCACCTTCTGGTCAACAACCCGGATGGTATCGATGCGATCTTGCTTCAATTTGAGGCTTTCACGGGCGATCCCGCGGCCTCCAGGGCAATGCAGGAAGACATCGATGCGCTCTGGTTTGGCGATGACGACGCCATCACGGCGACTTCCGACACCATTGTCTCATTTGCGGTCACGGACGCGATCAGGGACCGGCAGACGGAATCTATCGGCACGACCGTCGCGGTAGCGCTTGGCGTACTGGCTATATTCTTCTGGCTGACGGTGCGGCAGCCGGCGTTCGCCGTCATCGCGGTGGGGCCGACCTTCCTCGTGCTCATCTCAGTACTGGGTACGATGGCATTGCTGGATATTCCCTACACCATCATCACGTCGATCATCACGGCGCTCTCCATCGGTATAGGGGTTGACTACACCATCCACGTAATTCACCGCTACCGCGAGGAATACGGCCGCCGGCGCGACCCGGAACAGGCGGCTATCCGCACGCTCGCCACCACCGGCTCCGCGCTGCTGGGCTCCGCGATGACGACGGGGCTTGGCATCGGGGTGCTCATTGCCTCCCCACTGCTGGCGTCCCAACAGTTCGCTATCACCGCGGCCATTACCATTCTCTACTCGCTGATCGTATCGATCCTGGTGGTGCCGCCCTTGATGACTATCTGGGGCTCCTACCAAAACGTGCGGTTGCGCTCGAACTTGAAGCGCATGGCAGCCGATCTCGACCAGGAAATGGAGGCCGTGTACCAACGCCAAGCGCAGGGATAGAACATAGGGAATGGGTCGGTTGGCGGATCGGAACAGAGCAAAGTGAAACGAATTGATGAGAGGGCCGCGGCAAAGAACGCGGAAGTGTTTTGACCCATTCAGGGGACTTCGCTGGAGTTGAGACCCCCGCGCCAACAAACGCGATGTGCATTAAGAATCGGAGAAGGAGGGCGTATGCCCTCCAGTGGTGGACCGAGGGGGATTTGAACCCCCGACTTCTGCGATGCGAACGCAGCGCTCTCCCACTGAGCTACCGGCCCAAAGCGATGTCTTGTGCGGCAGTGCCAAGCTGGCGCGGCAATGCTAGGCTAGCTTGCTGGCGCTAGGATAGCGGAACGACGATAGCGCGCTTGGATTCGCCGCCAAACGTCTCAAACCGGACGACGCCGTCAACCATGGCAAAGAGGGTATGATCTTTGCCGATGCCGACGTTTTCGCCGGGACGAATGGGCGTGCCCCGCTGCCGCACCAGGATGTTTCCGGCGCGTACGAATTGCCCGTCGGTGCGCTTTACGCCCAGCCGCCTGCCTGCGCTATCCCGTCCGTTGCGGCTGCTGCCGCCGGCTTTCTTTTGTGCCATGACATCGTTTCTCCCGACTATTCTTTAGCGCGCCCAAGTGAGGGCACGTTGGAGTATTCAGTAGATTTCCGCTCTTACGTGTCTATGGAAGCAATCTCAAGAACCGTGTGCGTTTGGCGGTGACCGGAAAGATGCCGGTAGCGGTTCTTTCGCTTGTACTTGAGAACGAGCACCTTGCTATCCTTCTCTTCCCTTACCACCTGGGCGCGCACATTGGCGCCGTCGACCACCGGCGTGCCTACGGTGACGCCCGCGTCAGTGGAGGTCATCAACACTGAATCCAGCATGATCTCGCTGCCTGGTTCCGCCTCTAATCGCTCCACGGCGATCCGGTCGCCAGGGCTCACACGGTACTGTTTTCCGGCTACTTCAACGACAGCAAACACTCTGATCCTCAGCAATCTCTTTGCAGTTGCGAATCTGCGGCTCAATCAGCAAGAGCAATGCACACTCCATCAAGGGTGCACAATGCCCCGCAGAGTTTAGGATAGCAACGGGGCTTGGGCGGTGTCAACAACGGGATGCTAAAGCAGGCACGTGGCTCTGGAATCAGCCCCCGCTCGTCTTGCCCGATGTGGTGACCCGGCGCGGAGGCCCATCCGTAGTTTCATCTACGAACGGCATCGGGACAGTCTCGCTTGCGAGACTTGGAAGAGCAATAGCCGAACCGTCCTGGCGCATCGCTGCGGTTTTCCAGATGATTAGCGTCGCGCGGTTGCGGCGATACTTTTCAGCGAGACGCCGGTAGGGGGTGATGCAGCGACTGCAGCTTGCCAGGATCGAGCGTCACACCCAGGCCGGGGCCCGTTGGCACGCGCAAGTAGCCGTTGTCCCACTCCCACGGTTCGTTAAGCACGTCGTCCGTATACATGAGGGGACCGATCAGGTCGGAGGGCCAGTCTACGCGCCACGATGATGCGGCCAGCGCCAATTGCGCGGCCGTGCCGACGCCAAGCTCGACGGTACTGCCGAGCAGCGCATGCAGTCCGGCTGCCTCAGCGACTGCGATGACCTTCTTCGCGCGATAGATGCCACCGCACCCGACTGTGGACACATTGAATACGTCCACTGCCTCATGACGCACGAGTTCCAGAGCGTAATCCAGAGTGCTGACGTGCTCGAGAATCGGTGTGTCCACTGCCGCGCGCACTTGCGCCATGCCGGTGACATTCTCTTTGTCGATTGGTGTCTCCACGCCGGCCAAGTTGTATTTTTCCAAGCGGCGAATGAAGGCAATGGCCTCATCGACATCCCAAGCTGCGTTGGCGTCGAGCTTGAGGTTCAGGTCATTGCCGCCGATCTCGCGAAAGAGCTTGATGCGTGCTTCGTCCAGGTCAATGTCGCGGCCTACTTTGAACTTGAAGGCGTTGAAGCCCTGCCCCAACTTCTCTTCAATCTCTGGCGCCATGGCCTCAGGCTCACGAATGTAAGCCACCCAAGAAACCCAAACGCTCTTGCGCAGGTGTCCGCCGGCCAAGGAAGTGGCAGAAGCCCCGTAGGCCTTGCCGGCAATATCGTAGCAGGCAGTGTCTATCGCACAGTTCACGAGTCCGCCCTGGTCTACTTCCAGCGAAAGCCGTTCCAGGTCGGTTGGGTTGCGGCCTACGAGCAGGGAGTTGAGCTTCTGCGTGACGTTGTCTAAGTCCATTGGAGAGCCGTCAACGAGACGCGCGCCCGGATCGATATCGGAAATCTCACCAAGGCCAACGATGCCGGTATCGGTTTCTACCTCAAGAATGTAGAAATAGGAAAGCGTAACAGTAGGGGCATCAAGGATTCCCCGGCCTTCCTGGCCGCCCGATGTGAGCGTGCCGTATTGCCGAGGCACAGCAACAGGATGCAGTCTGACGTCTTCAATCTTCACGCCGCAATACTCCTCGCTATACACCTAGTCTTCAAGCCAAATCGGATTGCTCCATGCCCGCCGTCCTTGAGAGTCGACGCATTCCAGTCGCACGTACGTGTGCTCGCTTCGCAGAGCAAAATGGGCGGATGAGATCAGGTCCCCCTGCGGCGATCTGATCGCTCTCCCATGCGACCGTTCCGACATGAACGCTATGGTACGCACGGGAGAAGTTTCAGCAACGGCCACGCCGTTCTCAATGCGAAAGTCATGGATTTCTGGCCCCTGAGACGCATAGAAGTCGCCTGCTGCAATTGCAGCCAGGATAGCGTCCGGTGTGCATTCGGCAGCTTTCGCCATCACCCAGCCGCCGCCGGCATCAGGCAGTTTCCAGTGCGTGTCATCCACGGCCAGTCCCAAGAGCGGCCGCTTGCGGTCAAGCAGGCCGTCCCATAGGTACGTGCTATCCCCTTTGTTGATGCTGACGTCCGTCCCATAATTGAAGACTTCCAAGCCGGTAGCGCCTTCCAAGTGCGTGAGATCGGTGGTGACGTGTCCTAGCCAGTAAGGGTGGGCCAGCACGGCCAAACCGCCATCGGCGCGAATGGCGTCAATTGCGCCCTGTGCATCGAGGCCCGGCGGCTGCACATGCATGTCTCGCAGGCCGAGACCGACGATGTGATAGCCGCCGCCGGCACGGTCATCATCTCCGTTCAGTTCCATCCCAGGAATGAGCACCGGGCTGGGTTTTGGCGGCGATTCAAAGAGGGTGAGCGTGCGATGGTCGGTTATCGAAAGAAAGTCATAGCCCGTTGTCCAGTACCACAGACACACCATTTCCGGAGAGTACAGGCCGTCCGAATTGGTGGAGTGGGTGTGGAGGTTTCCTTTATACCAGTTTCCAGGCTTTTGAAAGACCGTCATTGGCTTTGGCGCTCGCTTTCTTCAAAGTGCTAGTTTGGGCGTCTTCGCTGCCACTTTCCAACTATCTTAACGTATAACAGTGGTCTTGGGTTCTCGTTCAGAGGGTTGATTGTGTTGTTGTTGGTGATTCATGTGGAGCGACGGTAGCGATGCGCATACTTTGGTTTTGCACGCAATCAAATTATTCACGACACCCGATATTCTGCTAAGGCGTCCTCATTGAGTGTGATGCCAAAGCCCGGTCTATCCGGCGGCGCGAGCATGCCGTCCGCATCCAATACGAGGGTTTCCTCGAATGTCTTGCCCCACATGGGGTCCACAGTATCCCGGTAATACTCGAGGATGAGACCGTTGGGGATGGCGGTGACCAGGTGAATGTGGATGTCTTGTGAACCGTGGGGCGCAATCACGATATCGTGGGAAGCGGCCAACGCGGCAATGCGGCGGAATTCGGTGACGCCGCCGCAAATGTTCGCATCTGCGTTCAGAATGCTGGCCGCCTGGTGTTGAATGAGGTCCCGGAAGCCGTACCGTGTGTATTCGTTTTCGCCGGTGGCAATGGGAATCGACGTCGCCTGCGCCACGCGGGCGCACCCCGCGTAGTCGTCTGCTCCCACCGGTTCTTCAAACCAGTAGATGTCGTACTTTTCGATTTGGGCGGCGATGCGGATGGCTTCGTGGGCAGGGTACGCATTGTTCGCGTCCACCATCACTTCCACGTCCGGACCAACCGCCTCCCGCACCACGCGCACGCGTTCTACGTCCTCGCTGATGGGAGCACCGCCAATTTTCATCTTCACCGCCCGTGCGCCCAGGCGAAGGTTTTCCTCCATCTCTTCGGCTAATTCCTTGAGGCCCTTGCCTTCCTCGTAGTAGCCGCCCGCGATGTATACGGGGATGCGCTCGGCGTAACCGCCAAGCAATTGGTGAACCGATTTGCCGGTCGCTTTGCCTACGAGGTCCCAAAGAGCAATGTCCAGGCTGGATATCGTGCGCGTCTCAGTGCCGCGCCTGCCGACGAGCTTTGGCACCCAGAGGGCGTGCCACAGCCGCTCCACATTGAACGGGTCTTCACCGATAAGGAGCGGCTTGAATTGCTCCAAAAGGGCGGCGTTGATTCCGCCCAATCCGAGACTGACAAGTCCGGCATCTGTCTCAATCTCAACCACGGACAACGTCACATTGGTATACGTGAACATGCCGTTGCGAATGGGCTTCCGGCGCGGCCACTGATACTGGCGATGACTGATATCGGTGATCTTCATTCTAATCCCTTCCAATGCCGGACTGCGTATTGTCGCTGCTTTGCGCTGTTTGACGCACGATCCAATGGGATCTTGCCGCTAGTAGGCCGGTTGCTTGAAAACGGCAATGATGGTCCGCAGGAGGATGCGAATGTCAAAGAAGACCGACCAATTCTCAATATAGTAGAGGTCGTATTGCGTGCGTTGATCGATGGGCACGTCGCCGCGCAGACCGTTCACTTGCGCCCAACCGGTCATGCCGGACTTCTCTCGGTGACGTTCCATGTACCGCGGGATTTCGGTGCTGAAGCGGCGGACGTATTGAGGTTGCTCGGCGCGCGGGCCTACCAGACTCATGTGGCCGGCCAGCACGTTGATGAGATTGGGTAATTCATCTATCGAGAATCGCCGGAGGAATGTGCCAATGCGGGTCCGCCGGGGGTCGTTAGGCACCGTCCAATCACGGCTGTCACTGCCGGAGCTGTTATCTGCCATGGTGCGGAACTTGATTATCGGGAAAGCCTTGCCGTCGCGTCCTACACGCTCTTGAATGAAGAACGAAGAGCCGGCCGAATCAAGACGTATCAAGAGCGCGACGAGCAGCAGGGGGCCGGACAGCACAACCAACGTGAAGGCAGCGACGACGACATCCATGGAGCGCTTTGCCAGGCGATGCCAACCCGCGAGGCGGGGTTCCTTCACTGTAAGCAGTGGAAGGCCGGATATCTCGTCCACCTGTACGGTGCTGACTAAGAACTGAAAGAGGTCCGGGTGCACCCGAATGTGGATGTTTTCAGTTGGACATAGATCGATGATGCGCAAGAGTTCTTCCGTATGAAGTGTGGGGAACGTGATAATGACTTCTTTCACGTCATATTGCCAAATGACGCTTGGCAACAGGTTTACCTTACCGAGAAAGGGACAGTCCAAGGGACGCATGCCTACATTTGGATCGTCATCCAGGATGCCTACAACCTCATAGTCCAGGCGCTTGAGATGTGCCTGCACGAAATCGCTGCCCGTACCGTGCCCCACGATGACCGTGCGAATAGTCGCCGTATCCCTTTGATGGATGAGACTACGTACAAAGGACAGCACTAACCGCTCCAGCAGGAGGAAAAGCATGCTGAGAATGGCTGTATAGCCGACGAGCAGCCGGGAAAACGCGAAGTCTTCGCGCCAAAAGAGCGCCCAGATGCCAACAGCAACGACCGTGCCCAGGACGGTTGAGCCGAGAATTCTGAGAAAATACTCTTCCGCAGGGACATGGCGTTGTGGCTGGTAGAGACCGTTTATCACCATCGCGCCGACATATACGACGCTAAGCAGAACCCACAGGCGGTAGTACAGCGAAAGCGGGTGCATTTCCTCGGGCGGCGGCCAACCCAGTGTGAAACGGACGTAGTAGGCACTGAGGTAGGCAAGTGCGATGGCCAGGATGTCGAAAGCAAGCCACAGCGGCACAACTATGAGTTTCAGATCCCACTTCATTAAGGGTTGCCCTCTGGTCTATAAGGCTGAGAGACGCGGCGCTCGCTGGGCATCGCGCCTAGTTCGCACTCTGATCAAGGCAGCGGCGCAGAAGAGCCAAATGGCCAGGATAACGCACGCGTTCAGCATGGCTGGGTTGTGCGGCGCTTGGTGCTTGGCATAGAACACATGCATCGAGCGGAAAAACTCGAAAGTCATGCGAACCGGTCGCTGGCGGGAGCTTTCGCCCTTCAGGTGGCGTACCGCAACTCCCGGCCAATACCACACCTGCCATCCAGCTTGCTTGACCCGAAAGCAGAGGTCAAGGTCTTCGCCATACATGAAATACCTGTCATCCAACGGACCGGCTTCAACCAGCGCTTCCCGACGGATGAACATGAAAGCGCCAACGACCGAGTCGATGGAATGGCTGGCGTCAGGATCGAGATACGTCAGATTGTAGCCGGCGGTAATCTGCGACTGGGGAAAACGTCTCGCGAGCCCGCATGCTTTCATCAGCGCGTTCCAGGGCGTTGGAAACGACCGGCGGCACGCCAAGTCCAAGCTTCCGTCGGCGCGGATGAGCTTTGGTCCCACTACTCCCCACCGGGGATGCGCTTCCATAACCCCATGTAAATGCGATAGTGCCGTAGGGGGGAGCTCCGTATCCGGATTGAGCAAGAGAACGTAGCGGCCACGCGCCCGGGCCAACGCAAGGTTGTTACCTGCCGCGAATCCAATGTGCGGCGAACCGAGGATGCACTTTGCTCGGGGAAACTCGGACGCCACCATGGCGAGTGATTCGTCGGTGCCGTTATCGACGACGAATACCTCGCAGTGGTCTGCAAAGTCACTTGCATATATCGATGCGAGGCACTTTCGAAGCAGTGCCAGGACGTTGTGCGTGACAACGACAATGGACAATTCAATGGGTGAAGTATCTACCGGTTGCGCTGTTTTTGCGTTCGTCGCCATCGCCACCATACTCCAACCGGGTAGCCGAGCATCTTGGCAATGTCGCCTACCACGCGTAATCCAAAGGCTCCACTCAGCGAGATTACGAGGTTTTCTTTGTCGTGGGATTTAGGCTCGGTGAGCAGGCGGATCAGCGCCTTGCGGCTGGCTGCCACCGCCGCTAAGGCAAGTAAGACCCACCAGAAGGGATTCCTCAGTCCCCGCCAGAGCAGTATAGCCCCGAGAACATAAGCAGTGTACCGGAGGGCGTGACGCTCCGGCCACAGGTTGGCCTTGCCATCCCCTCGAGCATAGCGATAATACTGCAGGAAGAACGCGCGGACGTGTGGACGCGGGCGAAAGCGCACGCTTGCCGCCGGCTGAAAGACTACGTGCGCCCCAACTCGCTTGCACTCCAGATCAAAGACCACATCCTCACAATAGTCGAGCCACTCCGGATAGCCGCCGGCTTGTGCCCATAGCTCGCGACGAAATGCGACGGAGCGGCTTGACGCCAGGTATGCTTCTGCGCGTATCTCGCTGACGAGTGGCAGTGTCGCAGCGGCCAGCAGCGCTTCGAAACGAGTGTGGGGATCTGGACGCGAATAGCCGCTCACCATGTCGACCTCGGGGCGGACTTCCAGCGGGCGCACCAACTCGGCCAGCCACTGATGGGACAAAGCAACGCCGGCATCCGTTACCGCTACGATGTCCCCAGACGATGCGTGTATGGCGGCATTGCGTCCCTCGGCGATGTTGGCGCCCGGCACCTCTAGCAACGACACGTGCTGCCGGGCCGCGGCGAAAGCGCGCAGCAGCGGCAGTGTGCCGTCGGTTGATCCACCGTCTGCAATCACGATCTCGTCCGGAGCGCGTTCCTGCTCATTCAGCGAAGCCAGCAGTGCAGGCAACGCTTTCTCCTCATTCATCACCGTGAAGATGAGAGAGATTCTAGGCCTCGGCATAGCGAGTCTCCGTCAGGTGTCCATAAAACTCAAGCAGGCGCGGCGTGAAGCGGCGCCAATCGTAGAGTTCTTCCGCGAGCCGCTTGGCGGCCAGACCTTGTTCTTTCGCCAAAAGGCGGTCGCGCAGCAGATCGACGACGTGCGCGGCGAAAGCATCCGGCGTATCGCCGATGCGCACGTGCTCGTTGGGTGTGGCGGCAATGCCTTCGATGCCGATGTTCGTGGTAACAACCGGCTTGGCCCACAGAAACGACTCGAGAATCTTGACGCGCATCCCGCTGCCGGCACGGAGGGGTACCACCGAGACCCACGCGCTATCCAGGGCTTGCGCAAACTCTCTGTCGTCGAGAAAGCCGAGCGATTGTATCCCAGGCTGCCGGAGCCACCCTTGGTTCATGGCTGCCCCGGATCCGGCAATCAAGAATTCAGCGCTGGGTACTTCGGCGCGGATGAGCGGCCAGACTTGCCTGCAGAACCACTGCAAGCCATCCCTGTTCGGACGGTAGTCCAGCGTTCCCGCGAAGAACAGGCGCGGCGAAGAAGCAAGAGAGATTTCTTGAGGAGGCTGCGCCTCAGGATCAACGCCGATGGGAATGACCGCATGCGGCTTGCCGCTGGCGAGTGGTGTAAGCAAGGCTTCATCAACCTCTGAGACACAGGTCCAGCCATCGCATCCGGACAGAGCATGACTCTCGTATGACCGTAATCGACGGGCCTGCCCCCTGGAGTACCAGCGTCTTACGGGCTGCGATACGGCAGCAAGCCGCTCTTGCAGCATGTACTCAACATTATGCTCATCGAATACGAGCAGGCTCTGAGGACTCTCTTCTCTGGCCAGTGCCATGTATACGGCCATTTCCAAGCCCTCGAATTGAATAAGATCGAAGTCTTGATGCGCCAGAATGAAGCGCAGGCGTTCCGCGAAAGACTCGCTGCACAACCGCAGCGCAAGATCCGGCTCAGAGCTCTTTAGCCAGTGCAGCATGCGCCGGCGTAGACTGACGCTGGGTCGCGCTACCCAGCCCGCCCAACTGCACATTTTGTTAAGGCTCGAGAGATCGGTGCTCGCATCGCCAAAACACAGCACATACACCTGGTGTTCCGACGCAGCGCCCGCGATGAGCTGATAGTTACGTATGGCCGGGCCTGCGTGCGGCGGCCACGGTGGCTGCGGGGTGAGAAAGAGGAATCGCATCAGTGTGAGCCTAACGCCTCACGGTAGACTGCCAGCGTTTGTTCAGCGGTAGAGCGCCAGGAGAACTCCTTTACACGTGAGTGACCCTTGGCAACCAAGCGGTCGCGTAGAGCCGAGTCATGCAAGAGCGTCATGATGCCGTCTGCAATCGATTCGGAAGAGTTCGGATCGACGAGAATGGCCGCGCTTCCAGCTACTTCCGCCATGCTACCGTGGTCAGAGGTAATCACCGGGCAGCCGCACGCCATAGCCTCAAGGATCGGTAGTCCGAATCCCTCGTATCGCGAGGGATACAAGAGGCACTCCGCCCCGGTGTACAGCGCGGGCAGGTCATCATCATTGACGAATCCGAGAAACCGGACCTGGTCCTCGAGGCGATGCGTCTGAACTGCTTCGAGCACCCTATCGTAGTGATAGCCGCGCCCACCGGCAAGGACCAGGTAAGGTCGGTCTTTGCGAGGCAGCAGCGCATAGGCCGCGAGCAATCTCTCCAGATTCTTGCGCGCTTCAATAGTGCCGACAACCAAGAAGTATGATTCAGGGACTTCCAGTCGGCCCCTGACGCGATCGCAATCGGACTTGGACCGCGGATAGTAGGCCGGATCGACTGCTTCGTAAATTGTTGTTACCCGCTCCGGTGCAATGGAGACGCGGTCGAGAATTTCGTGACGGGTAAATTCCGATACGGCGATAACTTTGGCTGCGTTGCGGAGCGTGCGAAAGACGTTCGCGTAATAGAGGAGGCTCTCTGCGCTGTGGGCTTCCGGATGGGCCAAGAAGGAGAGGTCATGCATCGTCACCACGCTGGTCCAGCCCATCTGCTTCGGTGCCACGTGGTCGGGACTGTGGAGAACGTCAATGCGCTTCAACGCTATCTCTGCCGCCAGGAAAATGCGCTCCCAGCGGTGATGGGCCGGTGTACCTACCCGGCGTGAACGCACTGCCGGCGCTTGTACGATCTTTTCCCGTTCCCGACGGCTTTGAAAGAGGATCAACTCCGCATCCTCAATGGCACAGTCTGGCAGCGCCTGCACGAGATTGCGAATATACCGACCTATGCCGGTGCGATTATAGAAGTGCAGGCGACAGTCGATGCCGATTTTCATGCGATAAAGTGGGAATCGGGTGCCGAACCTATTGTCTCAAACGGTCCAGAGGAAGAATCGGAATGCCAAGTCTCTCAGTAAATCATAGCATTATGTATTTGGCACGGCGTCTTCGGTCGAATCTCGCCGCACCCAGACAGCGCTAGCTCCGAGCGCGGCAGCAACCCAGAAGATGGCTGCCATGTGCGGATAGATGACGTAGTGCTGGTCGAACAGTCCGGTCACGAGTGCGCCGAGCACTCCGGCGATGGCGCCCATTACTACCCACTCACCATCGGGGCTCCTGCCCATGCGCCACCCGCGCCACATGCTCCAAAGCGCCGCGCCGACAGCCAAACAGAAGGCGGCAAGCGTGAGCAAGCCGCCAACCTCGGCTAGCTGCAAATAGATGCTCGAGACCCCCACAAACGTATCGAGGGTGGGCGGCGGTCCGAATCCCACGCCGAGCCACGGGTGATCTTGAATGAGTTGGAATGACTTCGCATATTCATCCAGGCGCATGGCGGCCGCCCGGTCCTGCGCGCGCAGTCCGGACAAGAGATGCATGAGCATGGCGCGTGTCTGCGGCAGTGCGATAAGTGCCAATCCGCCGAAGGGGTAGAGCCACAGTAGCGCGCGATATCGGAGGAAAGTGAGAACCGCAATGGCCGCACCGCTTCCTAGCAAGGCGGCACGCGAACGAGTGAGAAGCAGGCAGAGCAGCAAGAGGCCGAGGACACCGAGCAACCACCAGCGACGCGGATGGCTGGCCCAAAGGGCTACGCAAAGCGCAATGGCAAATACCAGAGCCCCGCCAAGCATGTTGGGGTCAATGCTGGTGCCGGTGGCGCGCAGCAGCGGTGTGTCGGCAATGTACCGGAGCACGCCGGCACCAACGGGATAACCGACTCTCCCCAGGCGCGAGAGCATGCTGATTACATAGTTGGCGGGGAGGAAGTAGAAAACCACCCCGATGAATGCCTGCCCGGCGGCGAATACGAGGAACCATGTGGCCGCCCGCCGTACGGCCGCTGCTGTTCGTAGCCAGGTGGACAGCATCACAAAGATGAACGCGCTGGATGCTAGCTTGATGGCATGCGTAATCGCATCGTCAGTCAATCCAAAGCGCAGTCCGTTGCCGGCAGCAAGGACCAGCAAGACGGCGTACAACGTAACAGCGACTAAGGATACTCGAGCAGGAATGCGCAGCCGATGTGTGCACACTTGCCAAGCGAAAAGGAAGAGAAGCGCGCCGGTAGCGAGATCCAAGAAGCTGAAGCGAAACCCAAGGCGAAACGGCATTGTGCCGAATGGCAGTAACCACACGATGGCCAGCAACCCAAAGACGGCAAGGCCGGGAGAAAAGGCTACGGCTACGCCGCCGCAGAGACCTACCAGAAGCAGGAGTAACGTGAACGGCGCAAGATTGACGGCGCCCCAACCGATCAGCAGCCCGACCAGCACCGCCAATGAAAGGAAGAAAACCGTTCCCGCAGTTCGGCCCACGGCATCGCCGCGCCGATAAATGGACGGTAGTTCCAAGGTCATGGCTGACACTCTTCACACATAAGGGACCGCTTCGCCGAGGCTCATCGAAATCACCACAAGATGTTCACTTTGATGTTCCTAAGGCTTTGAAAGTTACGCTAGGGCTGTTCTTCGCCGTTCGCGCCGGCACGGTACTCCTCAGCGGTAATGAACTTTCCGCCCTCAATGTGTCTGCTCAGTTCTTCATAGGCAGTATTGAAGCGGATTTCTATGCGCATCTGCTGGAAGCACGTGTCGCTGCGGCCCATGACGTCTTTGAAGAGGCTGTAACCGGTAGGGGCATCGCTATTGGCCGATTCCTCGTATTCTTCAACGAGGTCGTATCCTTTACGGGCCATTACGGCGACCGTCTCACCACATCGGTTACAGCGTACGTAATACCAAAACAGATTCGGATCGGCGGCCGGATCGGCGTCGGCGGCGCGGTCGCCATCACCGCCTGAGCCTGTTAGAAAGCGCTTGAGGAATTTCATGGGCCATACCACTCCCTGGTGCTGCGGATTATGTGCAGCCAGTCGAAAACGTGCGGGCTCTCATCTACTATTGTACGGATTCCCCGGCAAAAGCGGGGCGCGTAGGGAGATTCACCTTGCTCCTACTCTTCGAGCGGTACAACCCAGGGACCCATGAGTCTGGCAATCTGGTCCAGGTCTGCCGTAGCGCGCTTTTGTACTGCCCGGCGTTTGCGAAGCATTGCGGGGATTGAGACGAGGCCGGCAAGCTGTCCGCGCAAGCGGGCGCGGGCGGCTTCACCGCGAATGTTGCGCAATGCCTCGAATGCAATTGTCAACTGCCCTCCAACTATGCGCAGCCAGTAGCGCCGCCAAAAGTGTCCCGGCAAATTCTTAACCGCGACGTACAGGAAGTTGCGGCCGCAGTAGTAGCTGGCAAGCGCTCCTCCTCCGGTGGCAGACACATGATGGAGCACGCGCGCCTCAGGAACATAGAGACAGCGATAGCCCCGCAGGTTTGCCCGCCAACTCAGGTCTACGTCTTCGCAGTAGGAGACGAGGTCTGCATCGAGAAAGCCAATGTCCTCCAACATGCTCCGGCGGTAGGCACAGGCCGCCCCCTGCGCACCGAATACCCAGCCGCGTTCACTAAACGCCGGGCCGTCCTGTTCCCAGACCCCGCGGTTGCCCGGTACGCCATCAAAGCCATAGTAGTCTCCTGCCGAGTGCAAGCGCTCGGGGTCGGCGAGGAGGAGAATTTTGCAGGCAAACGACGCTGCTTCAGGATGATCGGCGGCGGCGGCGACAAGCTCTTCCAGCCACGAGGGGGCGGCTTCCGTGTCATTGTTGAGCAAGACGATGAGATCGGCTCGTGCCGCGTCATACGCCGCCTGCACACCACGGGCAAAGCCGAGGTTCCGATCAAGAGCCACGACCCGAACCCAGGCGAATTCCTTCTCCAGCATGGCGGCTGTGCCATCGGAGGAGCCGTTATCCGCCACAATCACTTCAAAGTCTTTGAATGACTGCTGTGCGAGAGAGGCAAGGCAGGCGCGCAGCAGATCTTTCCCATTCCAAGTTGGAATGAGCACACTGACCGGATGGGTGGAGTCTGGATTGCCTGCGGCGGGAGGATCTTTCAAGCTGCTAGTCCCATCGAGTATGCGCGCAATTGGCGCGTGGAAGAGCGGTAAAAGAGCCGAGTGGACGTAACACTGGTCCGGACATCGGACAGTGCGTAGCCAGCGCCATCAATCTGAGGATTGACCTTCACGATCTCGGGGTTGGTGCGGAGAATTGTCCTGTTGAAAACTGCGCTGGCATGCTTCAACAATGTGTGTCAACCCTCCGGCGCAGGATGAAGTCACCGTCGCACAGGGGAAAACGCATCGAATATCTACTGATTCTCTGAGTTTCAATCAGAATTCCTCAGAATTTTCTTCAAAAAACCCTGAAAGGGTAGTGAATTCATCAATCCCTATGCTATAGTAGATGGGTGCATCGACTTGTAACTACCCTCTAGTGCAAGTCAATTATAGCACTGTTCGTAGGCCTAGCTCCCACTCTTGCTTTCCTTGGGAGTAGCTTGTCTGCAGCACGTTTTCCCACCCACATAGCATGGGCGCCATGCTGACTCTCACGATTCTGAGTGTCGTTTCAACCTGTCTTTGTGAGGTCAAGAGACATGTCACAAGTCATTAGCACAGACCGTAGCCGTTTCAAACGGTATTGGGAGCAACAAGCCATTCAGTGCGCTGCGCATCAGCGGTGGGCTGAAGCGGAGAAAATCAATCGGTCCATAGTGAAGCTATGCCCCGAAGATGTTGACGCGCACAATCGTCTCGGCAAGTCACTCTGGGAGATGGGATCACTGCAGGAAGCGAAGGATGTCTACCGGCGGGCATTGGACCTGGACCCGGATAACGCCATTGCCGGGCGCAATCTGGAACGACTCGAATCGTCATTGTGCACTGGAACCGATGCTGCAAGCGTCGACGACATACCCCATGTTCCGGCGGATATCTTCATCGCGGAATCCGGCAAAACCACGATCGTCAAAGTTCTGCCGCTTCCCGGAAAGACCAGCAATGTCTTGCCGCTGCCCGGAGACCCTCTGCGTCTACACCAACATGGCAGCACAATCCGGGTTCAGACCCGCGGCGGGCAGCCGTTGGGACAATTGGGTGCGGCGCTCTCGCAGCGGCTTGGTTACTTGATAAACACTGGTAATTCCTACGCTGCTGCGGTGGTGGGGATACAGAGCGGCGACATCTATATCGTGATCAAGGAAACTTATCAGCACCCTGACTTGGCCGGGCAGCATTCTTTTCCAAGTCAGAGCCGTGCTCAGAGCGGGAGGCTTGCCTTTGTCCGGCATTCCGCGGTCGCGTTGGGAAGCGATGTGACGGACGCATTTGGCGACACCGAGGATTGGGCTGACCTCGAAACGGAAGCGGTCGATCATCAAGACCTAATGATGATCGAGGACGACTTCTAGCAACTGGTGTTTCGGTTAGTACCATCCGATGGATTCCCGCCATGATCCGACCCGGGCGCAGTTGGCAAGCGTTCGCTCTATGCTCGCTCCTTACCCTTCTCTCTTTCTTCATTGTCGGTTGCGGATCTTCCGTCCAGCCGTCCACTGAAGTCCCAGCCCCTGAGGAAGTAACCGGTCGGCCGGATGACCGCATCGCCCAAATCTCCCACGACGTCATTCTTGTTGTCCGGCACCTCAATATCAACAACCTGGCCTTCTTGCGTCAGTCGCTGGCGCCAAGCAAGTACCGCGTTGCGCTTGACTTTCTCATCCCCGAGATCCAATTGCTGGCACAGCAGATTGTCGCCGTAAATGCGGATGGCGCCCAGGCTGAATCCGTCGGCTTACTCGAAGCCGTTGATCCTCTTGCGCGCGCGGCGGCAGAATTTCGCCGCTACGTCGATACGGAACAGGACGACGCCTTGGTAGAAGCGTACACCCAGCTTGCCGAGGCTCACTTCCAGCTTGAATACTTCCTTGCCAACACCTCTTTGCAGGAAGGCCCGACCCTCCAGGACCTCCTGCTCCAGGCGGGAAGAGTAGAGATCTTCGCTGAGCCAAGAACTGTGTCGCTGGTTGTGCTGGGGCCGTTCTCTAGCATTGAGGAGGCGAGAAGGGTGCAAGAGGCGGCTACATTTGACGCCAGTATCAGGCAGGAGGAAGCGCCCACGGTCTGGCTGGGACCGTTCTATCTCGCGTCTGAAGCGCGGGCCGTTGCCGCCCAATGGCGGGAACGAGGTGTCTCGGCTGCTATCCATGAAGACAGGGTGTACCAATTCCAGGCAACTGAAGTCGCACCGGTGTTGGGCCGTACCTGGCGTGAACTGGCGTGGACTCACGTCTTGGAAACGGAGGCGAGCATCCTGGCCGTCTCACCCGAAGGCAACGTTGTGCTCGCTGGAGACACGGCCGGTACGATTCAGCGCCGGACGGGACATGGGGAGCACCAATGGACAAGCACGCTTACATTGCCCACACGTGCCCTCGCGACCACCCGAGAAGGGGGAGCGATCTTTGCAGCGGGAATTGGGGCGCAGGCACTTGGCGGGGACGGGGAAGTGCGCTGGCGAGATTCGCTTGCGACGTTCGAAGTCGTGCTTGAAAGAGTGGAGATAAGCAATGACGGGGGCTTCATGGTGGCAGCCACGTCAAATGCAGACAGCAGAGGGCAGGTGTTTGGGTTCCATGACTCGGGCTTGGCTTGGGTCACTGACGAATCGCTCGGGGTCAATAGCTTTCACCTCTCTTCAGAAGGCGCTCCGATCGCGATGGGTGCCGTTGGAGGAGGACGCTATCACGTTCTCGTGCTCAATGATCGTGGCGAGAAGATCATGGGTTCGGATCTCATTGAACCGGTTGTCAGAGTAGCGCTAGCCAATCTGAACCAGAAGTTGGTCGTGCTTTCCGAGCGGCACGTAAGCCAGTTCGACATTGCGTCACAGGAGATAGAGTGGCAGGCGTCTGCCCGCGGTCGCGCGCTGGCTGTCTCTCAGCCCGGCGACATCATATACGTCGGTGGTGTGCAAGGCATCACGGCGTACTATCAGGACGGCCGCCAACTGTGGACACAAGACGCCATGCCGGTGTCCCAGATTGTGGCCAACCGCGATTACCTTGTCGGGCTCTCCGACAACATCCGGCTGGTGGTCGTGCGGTTCGACGGCAGCATCCTCGGATCGGTGAGCCCGCTGGTCCCTATTCGCAAGTTCGCCGTGGCCACAGACGGCAATCTTCTGGTCGCGCTCGATGAAGAAAACCGGCTGTCGGCTTGGCGCTTGCCGCCTCCTGCCCAGTAGGCATCATTCCTCGTCCTCAGTTGGCCGCGGCATCGCTTTCGCCGCCCGTCGACCGCAAGAAAGTCACGCCCTATTGCGATAGTGCGCGGTGATGAACAGCCCTTCTATTTTCCTCACCGTCAGCCGCTCTGCAAACGGTCCCAACGCACGAGTAAGCCCCTGCGTGCCGTAATAGACTTTCAAGGCGGGATGGAGTGTGCCGTCGCGCAAGGGACGCGTTTGGATCTCGGTATCAACCTCTTCAACCGCCGGCAGGCTCGAATCGAAGATACATACCCTGCCGCCCGGTCGTACTACTCGCTGCACTTCGCTGAGAAAGGGAGCCACGTCCTCGAGGGGGACGTGGCTGAAGAAAAAGCCAAAAAAGCAGCCGTCCACAGCATTATCGGCAATTGGCAGCGCATAGGCGCTGGCACGCAGGAGCGCGGCCCGTGTGTTGTTGAGGGCCAGTCGCTTGCGGCACTCTGCCAGCATGCGCGGCCCATAGTCTAAGGCGATGACCTCTCGACTGGTTTGAGCGAGGATTGAGGTCCACCAGCCGATGCCGCAGGCAATCTCCAGAATCCGTCCTTCACCAAAAGAAGCCAGATCTTCCTCAAGCTGGCGCAGTCCGCTCAAGAAGGGTTCATTCGTCTCCGGGCGGTCGTAGAGTCCGGTGCGGAGAAACCAGTCGACGTATTCACTGGCACGCTGGTCGTAGTAGACCTGCATGGACTGTTTCAGGGTCTCACTGTCGAGATCCCCTTCCCAGGCATCATAGTCGAAGCCTGTGCTCTTGCCGGTCGACGGTTGGTCAGACATGGGGCAGGGGGTTCTCCGCTAGCTCGTTCTCTGCTTCGGATAGGTCCTTAGCCGTATCGACCGCCCGCCAATAAGCGCTGGCCCGATAGGCGCCGAGCTTGCCTTCCTGGGCGATCTTGGGAAACGTACTCCGCTCCAAATCGCCTGAGTCCGGCAACAGGTCTCTGATGGCCGGCGAAAGCACGTAGATGCCGGCGCTAAGCCAGTACGGCAAGAGCGGTTTTTCGTGAAAAGCGGTCACTTTGTGCGCACTGTCTGAATCGACGATGCCATACGGGCTTTGGAGTTGGGTGAGTGAAATTGTCGCAGTATTCTTGCCCGCCACGTGGATGTCCGCGATTGCATTAATGTCCATGTCCGTGAGAATGTCGCCGTTCGTCGCGATAAGGTACGGATCAGACGCGTCTGCCATCCCAAGCGCAAGCTTCATTCCCCCTCCCGTCCCCAGCTTTTCACGTTCAATCGCGTACTCAATTTGAATGCCAAACTGCCCGCCATTGCCAAAGCGGTCTTGGATAACGTCGTGTCGATAGCCGCACGAGATGATGAAGCGCCTCACGCCGCTGTCTCGGAGCAACGCAAGCTGGTACGCGAGGATGGGGATGCCGGCGACCTCAACCATCGTCTTGGGACGGTCGGAAGTGAATGGCCGCAGCCGTTCTCCCAGTCCTCCGGCGAGAATGATCGCTTGCATGTGCGGTAATCTTGCTCCCTGTGTCGTGTTGTGAGAACAGAATGCAATCTTGAGGCGCAGAGGTCACATCAAGCTATCGGACGGTTCACTCTTGCCGGCTATCGCCAGCGGGGCCTCGGTGCACCATTGGCCCCGAATTGTACAGGTCGCCTGCAGAATTCGGCAGTTCCGGCCGCGTGGCATAACTAAGTCAGCCTGATTCTCAACCGGGTGCAACGAGAAGAACTCGCTTGCTCTTCGGTACCAATTGTATAAGAGGATGCGTGCGCTGGGCAAAGCAGCGCCCGGTATCACGAATCTCGTGTTCTCGGTTTCGGCGGCCTGCCTGCGGCGTTCCGATCTTGAAAGCGCAAGCAGACTGGCGAACGGATTCTAGATTCTGTGGAACCATGGAGACAGCGCCTCAGCACTGCCAGCGCGGCTTCAGAGAACTTCCCCCTGCCGGCGCGCTTAGGCGCTGAAAAAGGAACTGCGAATGGAAAACCCTGTAAACCAACCGGGGCGCGTGACGTGCACGGTGATCTGGCGCAGGTCCCGGTCGGCATATTCTACGTCAGCCGTAATGATGTATTCATAGGTGGGTTGCGCGATGAAGGCATCCAGCCACAGCGGCTCGTTGGCCCGAATCCGCACCCTCGTAACCGTGTAACGCTGAATGGGATAGTAGCGGACCCAACTGGGCAGGGTGCCGTCATTCTCGGCGATTTTCAAGTCTTGCTTGGGTAGTCCCTCGGCCCGCGCAATGATGTCATCGACAATCTCCTGGGGCCGTTTTGTCACGATCGACGTATTCCGCTCGTCTATGCGCGGGTCGTAGACGTGGTTGCGCGGCGCCGTCAAGAGCATGAGACCAAGTCCCATGAGACCGGAAACGGCGAGGACAAAGACCCATGTGAGTTTGCGTTGCATGGCACCGTCCTCCAGTCGTCAATAGAGAGTCTCAATTGGCTCTTTTGTTTCCGTAGCTGCTCTGCCTGCCCGGGTACCGTCTCCGCATTCAATGGCATGGCTCATAGTCTCAGTATATAATGCGAGATAGGAATGGCAATCGCGCTCTTGCGGTTAGAGTGGGGGTGGCAGAGAGGAAGCGCAGTTGCGGGAGCAGTGGTCGTTGCGGCATCTCCACTCTGTTTGGCACTCTCGCATGGGCTCAAGATACGGAATAGTAACTTGTGCCGCCGCAGTGAGCAGGCAGCATCGCAGGCGACCCGCAACTCTTTACGTTCGGGTGTTTACGAGGAAAATCGGTCACGCTGTAAACGACAGACAGTATTAGGAAACAGGAGAACACTTGGTGGGGTATACAATTACGCTTATTCCGGGCGATGGTGTCGGTCCTGAGATCACGGAGGCCACGTGTCGGGTGATCGACGCCTTGAACGTCGGCATTTCGTGGGACGTTCAAGAAGCGGGGCTGCATGTCTATGAAGAAACTGGGGAACTGTTGCCGCAGTCGGTTATCGACTCCCTGCGCCGGAACAAAGTGGGAATTAAGGGGCCGATCACGACGCCAGTGGGCACCGGGTTTCGCAGTCTCAATGTGACCCTGCGCAAGGAGCTCAAGTGCTACGCTAACTTGCGGCCATGCAAGAGCTATACAGGCGTGCAGTCACGCTTTGATGACATTGACATTGTGGTAGTGCGCGAGAACTTAGAAGACCTCTATGCCGGAATCGAGTTCGAGGAAGGCGCTGGCAATGCGTTGGAGCTCATCCACTTCATCCGCGCTCACCACGGGAGCCAGATTCCGTTGGATTCCGGCATTACCATCAAACCGATTTCGGTAGAAGGCTCGCGGCGCATCGTGAAGTTTGCCTTTGAGTACGCACGCGCCAATGGACGCAAGACAGTAACGGCAATTCACAAAGCTAACATTCAGAAGCATTCGGACGGCCTCTTTCTCCGTGTGGCCCGTGAGGTGGCGGAAGACTACCCTGAAATCGAGTTCTGGGACATGATCGTCGATGCCACATGCATGCAACTCGTCCGCAGGCCGGAGCAGTTCGACGTCATGGTCATGCCGAACTTGTACGGCGATATTCTGTCTGACCTCAGTGCCGGATTGGTTGGGGGCCTCGGCGTTGCTCCCGGCGCCAATATTGGCGACCAGATGGCGCTCTTCGAGCCAATTCACGGCAGCGCGCCGAAATACACGGGTCAGAATAAGGTTAACCCGATGGCCCAGATGTTCTCCGCGGTGATGATGCTGCGCCACATCGGCGAGCGCGAGGCGGCAGAGAGAATGGAAGGTGCGCTCGCGGACGTCATTGCTGAAGGCAAGCACGTCACGTACGACATGAAGCCCGACCGCAATGACCCAACGGCGGCGAGCACGTCTGGCGTGGCGGATGCGCTGATCGAGCGGTTGCGTTGACCGGGGCGGGCCGCGCCGCCGCAGCACCGCGTCTCTGACAGGGCAATTCCGACACTGACTGATTTGGGGAAGTGTGCACAAAGTCGGTCTTTGGGGTCTGCGGGGCTTGTCGTGAGCGCTTGGCGGCTGGCTCGGAGTGATCTGCAACCGGACAATTCATGAATAACGACGCCCACGGATAGGACACGGTTTCTCCTGGGCAAGGAGTATTACAGCGTGGATGAAGGCATGAAGCTCGTCGTAGCAATTGTCCAAGACGAGGATGCGGGAAACCTCATAGATAGCTTGGTGCAAGCCGGGTTTGGCGCAACGCGTATCAACACCGCCGGCGGCTTCTTGCGGCACGGCAATGCCACCGTGCTCGTGGGCGTTGAGGAAAAGCGCGTCAGCGAAGTTTTGGTGGTGGTCCGGCAGAATTGCACGACCCGCATGCAGTATATCAATCCCATGCCGCCTGCTATGGAACCCGGCGAATTCTATATGCCGTATCCGGTTGAAGTGCAAGTCGGTGGCGCCGTCATTTTCGTATTGGATGTTGAGCGCTTCGAGCGATTCTAGAGTGGAGCAGCCTCGGCGCTTCGCATGCGGATGACGTTGCGCTGAAGTCTTGCCAGGTTCTCTGCACTAATTCACACGCCATGCCGTGCGTGTTTCACTATCCCGGTCGATGATGGGTCGGGGAATTCCTGCCTGGTATGGGAATCACGTCTATGCCAGATTCCGCGGATGATGTCTCAGAAATAGTGTCTGACCGTAGAGTCGCATTTTCCCGCTTGCGCCGGACCATCGCCGTTCTTGCCGCCAGAGTTGCAGGCGCTTTTACACGCCGGTTACATCAGGGCGGCGGCACGGCCCTCCCCGGTCTCGTGGCAGAGCACGTCGCGCCGGATTTGCTCGGTCATCTGCATAGCCAAGTAACCGGCGGCACTGTCTTTGTCACCGGAACGAACGGCAAGACGACAACCGCGGCTTTGCTGCGCAATGTGCTCGTTCATAGCGGGCGCACCGTCCTGCACAATGCCTCGGGATCGAACCTAACGCGCGGTGTCTTGAGCATGCTGCTCGCACACACTTCCTGGAGCGGCAGGCTGCGCATCGCGCCGGAGAGTGTCGCCGTCATCGAGTTGGACGAGGCGGCAATTGTGCAAGCGCTCCGACAACACCGGCCGACTTGTATTGTCGTGACCAACCTCTTTCGCGACCAGCTCGACCGCTACGGCGAGGTGCAGACGATTGCCGCGGGCTTGCGCACAGCGTTCGGCGGACTGAACTCCTCTACGGCACTGCTCTTGAACGGTGACGATCCGCTCGTGGCGAGTCTCGGCGAGGCCGGTAAAGTCCCGGTGCACTATTTTGGTCTTGATGACCCGGATCAAGCCCGCGCAGACATCGAACTGGCCGCCGATTCGCATTACTGCCCGCATGAGGCGACGCCATTGCAGTATGCCGCTGCCTACTACGGGCACCTGGGAAACTATGTGTGCCCCACGTGCGGCTGGCAGCGACCGGAGCGCGCTGTGCGCGCGACCTCGGTCGTGTTGCACGGCTTCGCCGGTGTCGATCTCAGTTTCTCCCTGCCGGACAAGGACTTGCGGGCGCGACTGCGCGTGCCAGGACTCTATAACGCGTACAATGCCCTCGCCGCTACCACGGCGGCATGGCACTTGGGGATTCCGGCCGGGGCAATATCCGAGGGCCTGGGCGCCACCATACCTGCCTTCGGACGCGCGGAGCGCGTCGAGATTGGCGGTAGGCTTGTGTGGTTGCTCCTCATCAAGAATCCCGTTGGCGCGAACCAGGTCTTGCGACTGCTCGCTGCTGAAGGGGGCGCCCTGCACGTTCTCGTGATTTTGCAGGATCGGGCGGCAGACGGGCACGATGTTTCTTGGATATGGGATGTAGACTTTGAATGCTTGGCGGGTGCTGAGGTTACTGCCAGCGGCGTGCGAGCGGAAGACATGGCCGTGCGCTTGAAGTACGCCGGTGTGCAAGACGCGACCGTAATCCGTGACATTGCGCAGGCATTCGACCACGTTGCCGCGGCCATGCCTGCAAAAGAGACTCTCTATGTCCTTGCGACGTATACCGGCATGCTCGCTATACGCCAGGTGTGGGCAGACCGGGGGCTTGTCCGCCAGTTTTGGGAGGATCCAGCATGAAGCTCGTCATAGGGCACCTTTATCCGCGCCTAATGAACATGTACGCCGACCGCGGCAACGTCATCTGCCTGGCACAACGCTGTCGCTGGCGCGGCATCGACGTGGAAATCCGTGCTCTCGACCCCGGCCCCGTGGCCGATGCCACAGAACTCGACGTGCTGCTCGTGGGCGGTGGGCAGGACCGTGAGCAACTCTTAGCCTCACACGATTTGGTTGAAACGAAGGGCGCGGCGTTGCGGGACGCCATGCGTGATGGGCTAGTTACACTGGCGGTCTGTGGCGGCTACCAGCTCTTCGGCGAGTTCTACCGCGATCACACCGGCGCCGAATTACGCGGCATCGGGATTCTGCCGGCATATACGACACATCCTGGCGAGGGAACGCAGCGCTGCATCGGCAACATTGTCACGAAATGGCAGGGGACAAAGCTGGTTGGATTTGAGAATCACGGCGGCCGGACCTATCTCCGCGATCCGGCGGCCGCGCTCGCAACCGTTGAAAGCGGCTATGGGAATAATGGTGAGGACCGCACGGAAGGCGCGCGGTGGCAGAACGTCTATGGCACCTATTTGCACGGCTCGTTGCTGCCCAAGAATCCGGCCTTTGCCGATCACCTTATCCTGCAAGCTCTGCAGCGGCGGTTTGGGAACACGTCGCTGTCTCCGCTTGATGATGCAATCGAAGACGCCGCACGCAACCGAGCCCTGAGGATTGCCGGTAGTTGAGAACTGCCTCCGGCTGTTTTCCGATGTATCCGTGAACCTGTCTGCTTGGGAGAAAGATTCGGCGGGGCATGACGTCCTGTGACAGAAGACCGGTCAGTTCCGGTACGGCCACGCGCAGCGCGAGCGATAGTACGGATTGCGCGCACCATTGGCGCGCCGATTAACGGGAGGTGCGTGCTATCCGGTAGCGGGGGCAGCGCAACTCGAGCAGAGTCCGCCGACTTCAAGCTCGACGTTGCGGATGGTGAAGCGGTGCTCGTCTTGGAGTGCTTCTTTGAGACGGTCGATGTGGGGGCTGCTGAACTCGATCACTTCCTCACACGAAACGCAGACGAGGTGATGGTGCTCCTCATCGCCGGCAGCCTTGAAGTGGCGATGGTCCTGCTGCAGGTTTGCCGCTTCGACGAGACCCTGCTCGCGCAGGAGATCAAGGGTGCGGTACACGGTGGAGAGGCTGACACGGTGGCCGCGCTGCCGGGCGATCTGAAAGACCTCATCCGCGCCCAGATGCCCGGGTTGTTCGCGGATGATCTTCAGAATCGCCTCGCGCTGTCGCGTGAAGCGGCGTCCGGATGAGCGCAGAAGCCGTTTGGCGTTGGAAGTCGCGAGTTGTGATCGTGTTGCGGCCAATGTCCTTCCCTCTGGGATTGGGCTCTCGTCTTTCGCGAAATCTCAGCGAATTGCTGACGCAATTCTAATTCCTACCTTGCCGGTAGCAATTCCATAATAGCACATAGAGAGGCATCGGGATGCGGCACGCACTGTCGGGACGGGCTACGCACTCGGTAGCCGGTTTAGGATCGCGTGCGCGACATGGAGCGCCACTCACATTCATGTGCCGAGCAAGAAGAGCGGGTCTTTTTCGAGAATGCTGACGCCGATTTCCAAGAATGGCTTGGCTTCGATGAGCCGGAGGGTCGCATTGCCGATCTTGCCGACGCGCATAATGCCATGTTCCAGGCAGACGGCATCCATCTTTTCGAAAGCACGGGGATGGTTGGGCAGGTGAGCCCGTGTCGGTACGGTTATGATGCGACCTTCGAGGTCCACCACCATGGGGTAGAAAACCTCCTTGCTCAGTATTGGGGCGCCGCCGGCTTCTTCGATGGTGTGAATGGTCGTGTTGCTGTTCTGGCCGATGCCGATTAGTAAGACTTTGCCGCCGCTGACGCAGTTCCTGTGCCACGGCGTGCCGGGGCCGGTGGGATAGACGGCGGTTTCGGCGCCTGCCAGCAGCCAGTCGCGCCGACCACCGATCGCGTGCAACGTGTGGCAGGCCGAGAGCGACGGCCGCGCCTCCGGCCGCACCCGCAGCGCATTCGTGATAGCGCCGAGCTTCGAGGGCACGACCCGCAGGTCGAGAATTGGGTTGTGCTTGATGTAGTGAAAGTGCGAGCCCCCCTGCCAGATAACGGGGCTAGTCGGTACCGCTACCGTGCCTTCTGGACCCACTGCGGCCAGCAGCGCGTCCACTACGGTATCGGCGCCGCCTTCCACGTAGCCAAAGCGGGACAAAGACGAGTGCACTATTACCGTGTCGCCTTCTGTGAGCCCGAGACTGCCGAGGCCGTCTAACAACATCGGATACGTTACATGGGGCCTGTCTTCCTCAATTGACATAAGCGATCTCCGTTGTGCTCAGACGTTAATTCGCCTTGGCGTTCATGGTCATGGGTGTATCTCTCTGCTGTTCAAGGAACTGTCACACTCAAACGCGCACTTGAAGCTGCGCGTGGGCGGGACGGTGACGGGGCCCGATTGACCAGAGACTGATGGATTTAGGTGAGGATCGATCGCACATTGCCTGCCGGCCGGGCCGCGGCAGTCCGCTACTCAGAATACTTTCGTCTCGCCCAGTTCCATGGATTCGGTTACTGCCAGCCCTACGCGCAACGCGCGCCGCCCATCATCGCCGGAGACGCGGGGCGGTTCCCCGCGACGGATGCGGCTGGCGAACTCTTGAATCGCCGCAGTGTAGGCGTGCTGAGGCGCAAACGTGTACTCCTCCGCTCTGCCGCGATGGTCTCTGTGCCTAAACCGGGTGGGTTGGATGTCTGTGATGACCCCTTTGGGCCCGATGAGCTCTTCTTCATGGGTCAAGAACGGCTTGAATTCCGGCTGCATGCCGCAAGCCGCGGTGATGACACCCAAGTCGCCGGTGGCGTATTCAATGAGCACGACACCGGTGTCGGGGGCCGAACCCAGCCGCTTCTGTTGCCCGGTCTCCCGCTCTGCCCACCCGAAGCCGCGAGCGGTCACGCGGACGACATCGCTTCGGAAAATCCAGCCCCAAAGGTCGTAGTGATCCGCGAACAGATCGAGAAACACTCTTGTGTGCCGCGCCTCGCTGCCGGCGGAGCCGGTGCCCAGGGCCGGCATGAGGCAGTGCACACGGTAGATCACCGGCCGGCCGACGAACTCTTCGTCCATCATCTCGCGGATGCGCGCAAAGCTGGGCGAAAACCTGCGGGGAAAACTCACGCCAACGGCCACCCGCTTGCGTTGTGCCGTTGCCAAGAGTGTGTCATACTCGCCCAACACGTGCGTCGTATTGCGTTCGCAGAAGATGTGCTTGTGATTGCTTACCGCTTCCAGCGCAACGGGTCCGTGCAGTGCCGTAGACGAGCAGAGCGAGATAATGTTGATGTCGGGGCGTGCTATGGCCGCGTGGTAGTCGGTGCCGGTGTCGGCTATACCAAACTCCAAAGCCAAACCACGGGCACGCGACTCGTCGAGATCTGCCACCGCAACTACCTGGGACTCAGCTACCGCTTGCCAGCCGACAATGTGCTTGCGTGCGCTGGTGCCGGCCCCAATAATGCACGTGCGTACACGACTGACCGGAGTGATCATGGTGTTGCTTCCTAATGGCGCTTGTAGAATAAGCGAGTAGACGCAGCTTAACGGGGACTTAGCAAGAGGACACTTGAGCACTGGCGCGCCGGAGCTTGGTCTGCGGATACGTACACCTAGTGTAACGCAGATTGGCTTCATTGGCGAAACGAGCAGGGCGCCCGAGTCTGATTGAGGCGGAAATACGTGCGGGTTTACATCAGCGTGGATATGGAAGGTCTGGCCGGAGTCGCATTGCGCGAGCAGATCTCGCGGTATCTAGGGGGGCGGCAGTATCAGCAGGGACGGCGCTTGGTGGCGGCGGAAGTCAACGCGGCGGTGGCAGGGGCATTTGCCGGCGGCGCATCCGACGTCATCGTCCACGACAACCACGGCAGCAGCATGAACCTGCCCATCGAGCAAATAGACCCCCGCGTACACGTCTACATGGGAAACTTGCCGTATCCCCAGCATGCGCTATTGGAACCGGATGTTGACCTCTATTTCTGCCTGGGCTACCACGCCGCGCAGGGCAGGATGCATGCCTTCCGAGACCATACGGTGAGTTCATCGCGCTGGAGCGACGTGTGGTTGAATGGTATTGCCGTAGGCGAGCTTGGCTTAAGTGCCGCGTGCGCGGGAGTATACGGGATTCCGGTGGGACTGGTGGTCGGTGATGACAAAGTGTGCGCCGAGGCCCACGGGTTGTTGGGGCCGAAAGTCTTGACCGTTCCGGTAAAGATTGGACTGGGCCGTCACGCGGCTAAACTCTTGCCAATTGCCGACCAGCACCAGAGGATTCGCAAAGCCGCGGCCAGGGCCGTGCGCAAGAGAGACGCCGTACCGCCGCTCGTCATCGAGCCGCCGTATGAGCTGTGCCTGCAGTACACGTCGCCGGAATACGCCGACGCGCATGCCTGTGACGGAGTTACAAGCGTGCGGCAAGACGGCACGACGGTCTGCTTACGCGGGGAGAACCTCATCGCATTGGTGGGAAGGATGTAATGGCGAGGCTTGCGGCGCGCTGGTTGCTGAGTCTGCCACTGGTCATGCTCTTGGTAGGCTGCTCTCTGGATACACAGACCCAGCGCGTCGAACGGCTCTATGACGCCGTCCGCGCTCAGCCGCGGCTACAACCGCATGACGACTACGTGCCGGCTGCGACGCCTGCTGTTGGCGTTGACCCAATCGCCAAGGCCGACGTGGTGGTTTTCGCAACGCGCCCGGGCGATGCCGTGGTGTCGGCGTACGCTACGATCAAGCAGGCCAAGCAGGAAGGCAAGCGCGTCGTCATCGTATTTGTGACCAACGGTGATGCCCAAACTGATGTGGCGCGAGCACTTGCTGACTTGCCGTCAAGCGCTGCGCCAACGGCGGATCAATATCTGTACGGAGCGGAAGCGCTGCAAGAGACGGCGCTCCAGGTGGCGGAGAGCGCACTCGGCATGGAATCGGAGGATGTGATATTCCTCTCATACCCCGATGGCGCTTTACATGAGTTGACGGCGGAAGCGCCGGATGAAGTCATTCGTTCACCGTTTACTGACAAGGACGGTCTTTTCGACGCCGACATCACTCCGTATCGTATTGCGCGTTCGGGTAAAGGTGTGCCCTATTCCTTCAATGCGGTCCTCCATGACCTCAATGACGTGCTTGTTGAACTGAACCCCAGCGAGATATACTTGCCCTCGCCTGCCAGCGCGGACGAAACTGTGGCGGCAGCCGGGCGGCTTATCGCGCGGTCGCTGCGCGAAGTCGCGCCTCGGGAGGCGCAGGTGTTTGCATACGTGCAGGCGTTGGAGGGGGAGCAGCCACCTCCTGACCGGCGCGTTCTTGTAACCGACCCGGCTGAGAAACAACAGGCGCCCGCCATGTATGCGGCGCGGATTGGCCTGGCAGGCTGGCCGGCACTGCCTGACGCGATGCTCGAAGAAGAACTGTTTTGGGAGTTCGACCCTTCCGCTGAAGGTTAAATGGGACACTAGCGATCACCGGAATAACCGAGAAATCACCTAGGAGATGTTGAGGATGTCTTTGCCGCGACCATCGATGCATGGGTCAATCTTGAAACCGGGCTATTCATTCGAGGATGTACTCTCACTCTCGCAGCGGTTTGGGTTTCCCGGTGTAGACGCTTCGTTTGCCGAAGTGCGAGCGCGTGCCGAGCGGACTTCCCCCGCGGCGGTGCGCGACTTCTTCGCTGGATATGGGACAACACCGGCTTACATGGGCTTCATTCCGGCAGGGCTCTTTTCCCCGGAGGCTGAGTTCATGGGGTCTTTGGAGCAATTTGAAACGAACTGCGCGCTTGCGGCGGCAGTGGGGTGCCAACGTACGGGTAGCTACTTTCCCAACCGCATGACGCTGCCGCCCGACGAGGCCCGGCGCATCCTGAGAGATCGCGTCGCAATACTGGCGGAACGAGCGGAGCCCCACGGCATCGCCATCGGTCTGGAGTTTCTGGGCGTGCGCACTTTTCGACTGGAAGAACCTCATGCCTTCATCAACAATGTGCCGGACACCATCGAAATGCTGCGCGAGACTGGCCGGCCCAACGTCGGCTTGATTCTTGATTCGTTCCACTACTTCACAAGCGGTGGAGACCTATCGCAAATTCGGACTCTGCGCGCGTCGGACATCGTGCACCTGCACGTCAACGATGCGCCCCACGACGACATCATGATCCTGGAAGACACCGACCGTGTGCTGCCGGGCAAGGGCGTCATTGACCTCGCCGGGTGGTTCCAGGCGATTAGGGACACCGGCTTCGACGGCTACGTCGCCATCGAGATCTTCGACGACGAGTTTCGCAACCAGGAATGGGACGTAGCGGTGGGCATTGCCAAGGCGTCGCTCGACGCTGTGCTTGAGCGCGTGGCCTAATGGTTCAGCAAGCGTGTATCGATGAGTGCGAGCGCTGGTAGCGTAGGTTTGAAACCTGCGCAATCGGCATGCGATAAGAGGCAGTCACACCCCGTGCGACTACCTGTCTGTGCAGAATTGTCGTTCTACTAAGGCCGGCTGCCTTTACACCGTCACGCTGCTGTACGCCAGCAGTATCGCCCCCAGCGCGATTACAATCGCGCCGCCGATGCGCGGGACCGGCGACGGTTCGCGCAAGACCACGATACCTAATATCGTGCCGATGACGACCCCCACCTCTCGCAGCGGCGCGACCTGGCTTACTTGCGCGATGGAAAGCGCGACCAGCGCGAGACTGTAGGCAAGAGGCGAGAGCAGTGCGCCCGCGGCCATTGTGACCGGATGCGCCCGCCATACAGCGATAAGCGTTCGTGCCTGGCGTCGGAGAACCCACGACATGGCGATGGCAGGGCCGAGGAATGCGCCCGTCACGTAGAGCAGCGGTGGCACGTGGGAAACCCCCACTTTGTCCCACAGCGAGTACGTGGCGATAGTCACACCGGTGATCGCGGCAAAGATGAGGCCTGCCGCCGGACGGAAGTGCGCGGCCAGTGTCTGACGCGAGAGGTTAGGGGGGACTTGTAGAATGAGCAGCCCTACAACGATGCCGGCGATGCCGAGACCTTGCGGCAGGCTGATGTGTTCCCCCAGTATCAGCACCGCGCCGATGGGTGTGAGCGCTACGCCCATGCCTCTGGCGAGCGGATAGACGAGCGACATGTCGCCATGCTCGTACGCCTGCGCCAGCAGTATGAAGTAGAACGCGTGGATGATCGCCGTGCCCAGGAAGAAGCCCCAGCCGACAAGCGAAATCTTTGCCCCGGCAAGCTCGTAAAGGGCAACCGGCAGCGTGGCGACGGTGCCGGCCACGCAGATGTTCCACGTATAGATCAGCGGCCTGCCGCTGCGTTTCAGGAGCAGGTTCCAGGTTGCGTGAGCGAGGGCCGCTCCCAGCACGAGCAGCAACGCGAGTAGAGTCACGCTAGCGTCTCAATGCTCTAGCTATCAAGAGACTGTCTCATTGCTCTCGCAAGACGCTCATGCGCCCCGCATCTCTTGTCTACGCTTTCAACTGTTTTTACCCGCATTTGGCACGAATCCTGTCTGATCTGAGACACTTGATGACACTGATTCAACTGCTGCCGTGCGCTGTTGCATGGCTTGCATCTAAGAGCGCAACTCAAGAGAGCATAACTCAAGCCTGTCGTTGAAGTGCTGGAGAAAGTCCCTCCTAGTATAGCGATTTGGGCGATACGAGCATGTAGATTAGGTTGCAAGCGGGAATCTGCTTTTGTACTTCATCTCGCTTGGAGTTTGCCACCAAGACTAACCGAAGAAACGTGAAATGGGGACGGCTTCGCGGCCCGCAGGAGCTTGGCCTTGGCACATTGGAGGAATTCCATCACGGAACGGCTGGGTCGGTCTAGCCGTTTACTGCGCTAGACATCAAGAGGAGCAATTTGTTAGGATGGATGCGATTTTGATTGCATAGTATGACTTTAGGAGGGTACCGACATGAAGGCAGTTTCCCTAGAATTGAGCCGACGCCGGCTCTTGCAGGGCATGGGCGGCACGCTCGGCGTATTGGGTCTGGCGGCGTGCGGTGCTGTGCAGACTGCGCCGGCCATGGAAGAAAAAGAGGCCGAGGCGCCGAAAGAGGAAGAGAAGCCGGCAGAGGCCCCCGCTCCGGCTGAGCCGACAGATGTTGAGTTCTTGATCGGTCCGTTTGCCGGGCGCAACGCCGACGCCATGGAGACGCTGCTGACGAACTTCCATGCGAAGACTCCCGAGATCCAGATAAAGCTCATCGTGGCGGAATCGGGCACGAACTATCAGCAGCAGATCGCGACGTTTGTCGCCGCCGGTGCCAATGCGGACGTGGTGCACATGTCCGGCGGGCATTTTACCTATGCTGCCGACGGTGTGGTGGTCAACCTGGATGACCATATTAAGGCGGATGCGGACTTTGATATTGCAGCGTATTACCCGCGTGTCACCGAGTTCTATCGCGAGCCTGCGGGCGGGCTATGGGCCTTGCCGTGGAACCATGCCACTGAAGGCGTGTACTACAACAAAACGCTGCTGGATGAGGCCGGACTAGACGACCCGGGCGAAGACTGGAATTGGGACGATCTCCGCGAGATGGCGCGTGTGCTGACGAAAGACGCCAACAATGACGGCGAGCCCGAATCGTGGGGCGTTGAGTTTCGCTTGGTGCGTATCGATCATGTGCTGCGGTCGTTTGGCGGTGGCTTTCTCGCTGATAACAATACGCGATCGGTCATTACCGATCCCAAGTCGATTGCGGCGCTGCAGTTTATCGCCGATTTGATGCTGAAGGACCGCACCCACCCCTACCCGGCATTGGGCTGGCGAAACGGGTTTTCCGAAGGCAAGATAGCAATCTCTTTCCTGCCGGAATGGGCCGCAGTCCGGCTGGGCAACGTGGAAGGGCTTGATTTCGACGTCGGCCTCATGCCGCAGGGTCCTGAGGGCAGGTTTACCTTCCATGGCTCCGGCGGCGCCTCTATGTTTAGCACGTCCGATGCCCAGGACGCTGCTTGGGAGGTGCTGAAGTGGTTCTGCAATTATGATGGCGGCGAGTGGGCGGTTGCCCGGGCGATTTCGTACCCGGCCGGTTCCCCGACCGCATTGATTGCGGCCAATGAGTTCTTCTGGAGCGAGTACCTGACAAAGCCGGAGAATCGGACTCGTTTCCTCAAGAATCCTGAATTCGCCGTAGTGCCCTTCGGCGGCAGTTGGGACGGTCGCTTCTTCGATCAGAGTTCGCGCCAGGCGCTCCCGCAGATTTGGGAAGGCGCCAAGTCCGTGGAAGAGGTGGCGAGGGAACTGGATGCCTTGTGGGTCGCGCGGCTGGAGGAGACCGGCAGGCTCAAGGGCTAGAGACGAATCCTGCGAGTATTCCAACAGAGTGATGCAGTGGCACATCTCCGCAGATCTTGGTTCTGCGGAGATGTGGCGTCTGGGAGGGTCTGCACAGTTGGGCCATGATCATCCACGGCGATTTCTTTGCCTCACGTAACACGCTTCGACTAGCTCAGCGCGAACGGTTGCGTCTGCTATTGAGGCTCGCACCTTGCCACTGGCGCTCTGGGGACCGGTTCAACAATGGCAGCAGGCTAAGACGGAAACGAGGTTGGCAGTAATGAGCGCAATTCGCGTCGGCGTGATTGGTATCGGTGGCCGCGGTCAAAATTACCTGCGCTGGATCAGCGAGGTCGACCGCCGCGCGTACTTAGGGGCGGACCGGCACTGGAGTCACACCAAGCGCACCTCGTACTGGGGCACCGTGCTGCAAGAGTCTCGCGATATTGCGTTTCCTGAGGAGATGTACAAACAGTACGCGCGGGGCCTCGAGGAATACGGCATTGTGGAAACCCGCAATCTCAAGGCCGACATTGTGGCGGTGTGCGACGTGCAGGAGGAACACTTGGCTACGGCCAACGAGATTCTCACTGAAGAGTTCGGGCGGGAGGTGCCGGCAAACTACACTGACTATCGCCGCATGTTGGACGAAGCCAGTCTCGACGCCGTCGTCGTGGTCAGCGCGAATTTCACCCACCGGGAGATTGCTTGCGCGGCAATGGATACCGGGGCCTGGGTACTCTGTGACAAGCCCCTGGCGACAACGGTAGCCGACTGCCAAGCCATCGTGGACGCGGCGCACCGCAGCGGCGGCAAGTGCTTTATGGGCTTCAACGAACGGTCGAATCCGGCGGTGACGAAGGGCCGCGAGATTGTAGCGACCGGCCAGATCGGACAGCCTCAGATGGTGCTGGCGCGGACCATACGCCCGCCGTTTGCGCCGACGCCGTGGCGTTACAGCCAGTCTCAGAGCGGCGGCGCCCTCAACGAAAAAGACTGCCACAGCTTCGATCTCTTCAACTGGTTCGTCGATTCGAAGCCCATACGCGTGATGGGCATTGGCGGCCAGCACGTGCTGACGGAAAACAACGATATCATCGATCACGCCTGGGTGCTGGTGGAGTATGAAAACGGTGCGAAGGGCTGCCTGCAGCTCTGCCTCTTTTCCCCGCCGTCCACCGGCCCCGGCGCAGTGTTGGATGCCGTCGGCGCCAACGGGCGCATCATCGTCAAGGGCGGATCGGTGGAGGTGTACGGCCGCCGGCCGCTCAATGACCGGGCAGTCTATCATGTCACCCGCGACAGCAACATGCCGGGACACTCCGGCGACTTGACTCAGGCCTTCCGTTTTCTGGACTGCGTCGCTCACAACAAGCCGACGCCGGTGGCACCGGAAGCCGGCATGGAGAGCACGGTGATCTGCCTGGCGGCGGAGGAGTCGGTCAGGCGCAATGGCGAGTGGATTGACATCAGGGAGTTTGTCGCGCAGGCGCTTGGATGAACAAAATATCAGGTCTAGGCTGTCTACTTTTCGTCCTGTCTGCCGGCCTGCAGGAAGAAGCCCTCAAGTAGTCCTTCAATGCGCGCGATGCGCTCACCCAGTCGTGTCTCAACGCCTGAAATTCGGGACTCCAGCTCTGAAATGCGATTGCCTAGCCGAAACTCGACGCCTGATATACGGGTCTCAATGCGCCAAATCAAACCGAGACATGCAATAACCGCCACGATAGTAGGCGCCCAATTTGCCACATGCTCCATTCCGTCGCTCTCCTTTCACTACAGAGAGTATACCACGCAATCGCTTGGAGGAAACAGCACTTTTAGCATAGAGAGATAATTTGCCTAATTTGCATCATTTACTTACATGGAGTATTGCCTGCACCGGTGTCCGCTGTACGGTCTGCAACAGAGATGAAGGCTGATTCCCAGACGCGCTCTATTCAAGAGTTCCTACTAGCCGCTAGCAGTTTCAAGAGGAAAAGGTCATGTCAAAACGCCCGAACATTGTCGTAATCATCACCGATCAGCAGCGCTCGGACTGCATTGGGTACGCGAACCCGGTCTTGGAAACGCCGTATCTCGATGAGCTCGCCGGGCGCGGCGTGAAGTTCACGCGGTGCTACACGAGCTCACCGTCCTGCCTGCCGTCGCGGGCGGCCATGATGACGGGCATGGACCAGTGGAATCACGGACGGCTTGGCAGTGGCGCAGGCCAAGACGCATTGGACTTCCCGGCGACGCTGGCGGGCGAGCTGATGAAGGCTGGCTACCACACTGCGAGCATAGGGAAGTCGGACCAGTTTCCCAGACGCGCGCTCTACGGGTTCTATGAAGCCGTGCAGGATAGCACGGGCCGTGGTCTCTGGACTGACTATATGGCTTGGCTGCGGGCGGAGACAGCCGGGAAGTTCGGTGACCTCGACCATGGTCTCGAGTGGAATAGCTTGATGGGCCGGCCAAGCCACTTGCCGGAACACCTGCACGCTACCCATTGGACCGTGAGCGAAGCGGTCAGATTCATCGAGCGGCGCGATCCCACGTGTCCGTTCTTCCTGTGGCTGTCGTTCACGCGTCCCCATGCGCCCTACGATCCGCCGCCGGTCTATTTCGATATGTACAAGGACAACCCCGATATTCCCATGCCGTCCATGGGCGACTGGGCCGCGGAGTACGACGAGCCGATTGCCAGCACCACCGCTTGGCGCGGTCGGGCTCCTGACACGCAGGTACACCGCACGCGAGCGGCTTACTACGGTAGCATCACCTTCATCGATCATCAGGTGGGCCGTTTCCTCTATGAGTGTAGCTGGCGCGATCGCGATGCCTTGCGCAACACACTCTTCATCTTCACCTCAGACCATGGCGACATGCTCGGAGACCACTGTCTGTGGCGCAAGGGTTACTCCAACGACGGTTCCGCGCGTATCCCGTTCTTCATCAAGTATCCGGATACGTGGGATGAGGAGCGCGGCGGGTCTTGCGACGAGATTATCGAACTTCGCGACCTCATGCCGACCGTGCTCGACGCCGCGCGGGTGAAGATTCCTGAATCCGTCGACGGCAAGAGCCTTCTTCCACTCGCGCGTGGCGAAGAAACTGAATGGCGCGAATTCCTGCAAGGGGAACAAACCAGAATCCATGGCTGGGACCAAGGCATGCAGTTCATTGCGACGAAGCGGGTGAAGTTCACCTGGTTCCACCATACGGGCAGGGAACGGTACTTCAACCTGGTTGATGACCCGCAGGAGTGCCGCAATTTGGCCGGCAAAGCCGAAGTCAATGGGCGCATCGAGGAGATGCGCGCGCTACTTGCCCGCGTCAACGAGCAGCGCGGTGACCCGCGGGGGCAGAACGGTCAATTGGCGGTTCAAACCAACGGCGCTCTCCTACAATCACCGAATTATGCTAAGTGGAAGGCCCGCGCGGACGAACGCATGAGCGTGTAGAAGCAACGGTTCTGCGAGCCGTTACAGATGCTGCTTATCCCACTTTCTTTAGCTTTGAAACCCATGGCTGTACCAGCGATTTGCTCTGGCTTCCTCGTGCCTCTGCAACTAATCGCGATTAGAGGTAGTTGTCAAGCGCGCTCAGAAAGTTCTTGTAGACGCACTGTTGTTCCCAGATGATGCCGTCCACGCCTAAACTCCACCACTCATCGGGCATGAAGTAGACGGACACCTCAGCCTCGGAACCCCAACGCCCCCACCAATTGATGAGGTGGAGATTGTCCGACTGGGAAAGCCAGAGCGCAAGATCAATCAGTGTGTCGTTGCCGGTAAGCCGCGCCTTGTGGTAGCACGCGGTCATCAATTGAAAGAGTGCGCGTTGCGGTTCATTGCCTAGGAAGAATTCGGCGCCGCCTGAACCCGCCCACGTGCTAGGAAAGGGCGGCAGCGCAAGCTCCTGGGCGCGGTCACCGAAGGCGTTTATCACTTCGGTAGCGGTTGCGGGTACAACGCCTTCGCGCGCTAGGTAGCGGGGCAGCGCCTGCATGAATTCGAAGACGCCGCTGTCGTAATACTGATGCTCTCCGAACGTCTCGAAATCCCAGCCGACCATTACAAACTGGCCCTGTGCACTCCGCAGCCAATGCGCGTAGTCGTCGGCCATCAGGGGCCAGCCCGCCCACTGGCGCTGCGAAAAGCGATAGCCGACGTCATCGCTGAGTTCATAGTGACGCGCCAGCAGCTTTACCGCCGGGCGGTGATAGTAAAGATACGTTGGCTGGCGCCAGTCAAGTATCCACTCTCTTCCGTCCATCAGAGCGCCATCAAAGCCGGCAGCCTCCAGCGCACCGACTATCGTCTCTGAGACAAGCATCTCCGTCGTGTCGGTCACTGTGGGTCGTTTGCCAAAGTGCCCGTTCAGTTCATCCACCATGGCCTTCATCCGTGCAGTGAATGCAGGCAAGTCGATCAGCATGAGGAACGAGTGATAAGGTTCTACGCCAATGAGTTCCGTATTCGGGTGGGCAACAATGCGCTTGAAGCCGTCTAAGACGGATGGGTCCCAGAGTTTCGCTTGCCTGATCAGCGAGAGTGATATGCCGAAGCAGAGCTTGAGGCCGCTATCAAGAAGTTGCAACCAGAGTTCGGTGGCGGGTTTGTAGCAATAGCGGGCCACCTTGCGAAAGTACCGCTCATTCATCTTCTCATCGAAGAGGAGCGGGGCCATTTCCTCCGGTGCAGTGCCTGGCGGGATAGCGTGGGCGGGCAAGCGCACGCGCCGCGGCTGGTGCGCAATGGCATAGATCACCAGGTTTTCAGCCATCTGCGTTGCTCTGCAAGTCCATGTCTTGCTTGGCAGCGAGGTATTCCACCTTGCCCACCAGGTCACGGATGGTCGAATCCCACGTAAAGAGGGCGGCGGTCTGACGCGCGTGACGCTTGAGATGCCGGATCACGTCCGGTTGGCTGTGTACGAGCTGCAAGTAACTTGCCAATTCCGCCGGATCATCGGTCTCGACCGAGAGGGCGTTGTGCAGTTGCACGGCGTAGTCTTCCCCGGTAGTCCCGGTGACCACTACCGCGCCGCAGGCCATTGCCTCCAAGCCCACAAGCCCGAACGGCTCGTAGCCGCTGTTGGCCAGTACCGCGTCGACGGCGGAATAGAATACGCGTTGCAACGGCTCCGGCACGAAATCGCGGAGATTTAGGACATCTGCATGGTCGCTGGCAGCGAGAATTGCATCCAAGGCCTCTTCCAAATTGGAGTTATCGCTGTGAATGTCTTCTACCACCAGGCCCATTTCCATGGCGCGGTGCAACACGTCGCCGCCATGGGGCTCCAATCCGCCACGGGCAATGAAGCGCACGCGGTGGCCGGCCTGTTTTAGCTGACCGGCGGTTTCTATGGCTTGGAACCAACGCTTGTCAGGATCGAAGCGTCCCATCTTGAGCAGCAGGAAGTCGGCTGCCATCCCTTTGCGCAGCCTTCGTACCGGCTGCTGCGGCACTTTCTCCAGCAGGCGGCGGGGTATGCCGTTGGGCAAGACGAGCGGGTTGAGTCCCCAGTCCCAGAGACGGTGCTTCATGAAACGGCTGACGGTTGTGATGGTGGCAATGAAGTCGAGGCGGGGGAGATCGATATGACCAAAACCAAACTCGTTATTGGCGTTCCAGAGCAGCACACACTCCTGGCGGAGCCCGTTGAAGTGAAGAGAGTCGCTCAGCCGCGCCAGGGTTTCCGTCGTATGCCACTCCTCCGCCATCACTACGGTCATCCGGCCTTTGTCGGCAGCGGGCCGTACGATGCGGTCCGTCACGAACCAGGGAACGCTGTTCGCGTAATCGATGAGCTTGTCCCATTCGGCCTCGTATGCGCCTGTGGGATGAGATTGGCTAATCCACTGGCACCAGCGGTAAAAGTGCAGGTTGCCGCATTCGCTCGTCTCGACGGAGGGTAGCGTTGGGTCACCGATGAAGATGAGATGGGTCGTAAATCCAGCCTGAGCCAGGGCGCGAGAAAGCTCGGTTACCCGCGTGCCGAGCCCACCGGCTTGTGAATAGCGGTCGGGGCCCTCAAAGCTCAGTACGACAAACTGGGCGTTGTCCGGAGTAATGCTCATAGCCACGCCCGCTCCACCGCCTTAAGGATGCTTCTTTGAATCCTCATGGTCGTGTACCGAGCTAGGAGCGGCTCTTCGTAGCAAGACGCATTGCGTCTCCTTTTGGCCCGTCGGTTCCCAGTCGGCGTCTGCCCATCAGTATATGACAGGAACGCCTAAACGTCGAGGTGTTGGACTTCCTTGGCATGCGCCTGGATAAAGCGCTTGCGCGCCTGGGGGTCATCGCCCATGAGCCGGTCGAACACCTGGCTTACCATAGCTTCATCTTCCAACATGACCTGCAGCAGCTTGCGGCGCGCCGGGTCCATGGTGGTTTCCCAAAGCTGGTCGGCGTTCATTTCGCCGAGACCCTTGTACCGTTGGATCGCGACGTTGGCTCGATTGAACTGCTTCATTATGCGGTCCCGCTCATCGTCGTCCCAAGCGTAGTGAATGTCTCGGCCGCGGGCCACACGATAGAGGGGAGCTTGAGCGATATAGAGGCGCTGGTTCGTGATGAGTTCGCGCATGTAGCGGAAGAAGAACGTGAGCAAGAGTGTGCGGATGTGGGCGCCGTCCACGTCCGCATCGGTCATGATGATGACTTTGCCGTAGCGCAACTTCGTAATGTCGAACGTCTCACCAATACTCGTACCCAACGCGGTGACGAGCGCGCGAATTTCGGCGTTGGAGAGCATGCGGTCGAGGTTTGTGCGTTCGGCATTGAGGATCTTACCCCTGAGGGGAAGGATCGCCTGAAAGCGCCGCTCGCGTCCCTGCTTGGCGTTGCCGCCGGCAGATTCGCCCTCAACGATGAAGATCTCCGCGTTCTCCATGCTGCGTTCGGAGCAGTCGGCCAATTTGCCCGGGAGCGTGGATACATCCAGATAGCCCTTGCGGGACACCATGTCCCGCGCCTTCTGCGCGGCTATGCGCGCCCGCGCCGCGTTTAGGCACTTCTCAATGATCGCCTTGGCTTCACTGGGATGCTCTTCTAGGTACTGTCCGAGTTTTTCATTGACGGTAGTTTCAACAAAGCCGCGGACTTCGGAGTTGCCGAGCTTGGCCTTGGTCTGTCCTTCGAATTGGGGATTGGTCAGCCTTACGCTAATTACGGCGGTGAGCCCGGTGCGCACGTCGTCGCCTGTCAGCGAGAGGTCCTTCTCCTTTAGGAGGTTTTGCCTGCGGGCATAGTCATTGAGCGTGCGGGTCAGTGCCGAGCGAAACCCGGTCAAGTGCGTGCCGCCGTCAACATTGTTGATAGTATTCGCGAATGCGAAGATGCGCTCGTCGTAGCTTTGGGTATATTGCAATGCCGCTTCGAGTTGCAGTGAATTCGCCGCCCCTGCGAAGAAGATTTCCTCATTGTTGATGACTGTCTTCCGCCGGTTCATTTGATGTACGAAAGCGCGAATCCCGCTCTCGAAGTAGAACGTCAACTCGCGGGCCGTCCGCTCATCGCGAAACTCAATGCGGAGTGCGGGGCAGAGGTAGGCAACCTCACGGAAGCGCTGCGCGAGCGTATTGAATTCGTAGTCGAGGGTCTCCATGATCGCGGAGTCGGGCAGAAAGTGTATGGTGGTGCCGTTGCGGTCGGTAGTGCCCACCTGCTCTATTTGGCTGAGGGGCGCGCCGTTTGCGTACTCTTGCCGGTAGACGTTCGGCGCCTGGTATACCGTTGCGACGAGCTTCGTGGAAAGCGCATTGACGATTGAGACGCCGACACCGTGGAGTCCGCCCGAGACCTTATAGCTCTTGCCGCCAAACTTACCGCCGGCATGCAGCCGGGTAAGGACCGTTTCCAAGGCGGAGACACCGGTCTTCTCGTGCACGTCAACCGGAATCCCGCGGCCGTTGTCCTCGATGGTGACGCTGCAATCGGCATGGATGGTGACGCAAATGCGGTCGCAGAGGCCCGCGAGCGCTTCGTCTACGCTGTTGTCCACAACCTCATAGACGAGATGATGTAAGCCACGTACGTCAGTGCTGCCAATGAACATGCCCGGTCGTGTGCGTACAGGCTCTAGCCCTTCCAAGACCTGAATGTCCGCAGCAGTGTAGTCATTTAGGTCAGCGGCAGTTGGCTCTGGCTCTACCACCAGCGTCGCTGCGCCGCCGCCGTTTTCCATAATCTTCTTAGCCATAGAGGTCCCTTTGTGATTTAGTGCCGTGGACTGCTAAGTAGTCGTGAGTTCACCACGGAAAATGAGTAGCCGGTTCCAGACGTACATGAACATTGCGATGGTTACCCACGTGCCGACGTACGCATTGCCGACGGTAGCAATAATCCTCCCTATGCCGATGTTGGAGATTGCCAGATCGATGACTACGCTCCACACAATGCTGGTGCCAAAGACAATCAGCCAATAAAGCAGGAAGAAGCCAACAAACGACCAGGGATTGCTGTGGATCAAATCGAGGGATAGCCGGATCACTTTAATCAGGTTCTGGCGCACGAGGGCCACATTATTCACGACAAAAAAGACATAGAATGCAATCCAGAGCAATACGGCGATTGAGAGCAAGAATAGCAAGGACCCCAGAAAAGGGACGGCTGCCAGAAGGAGACCTGAAATCGTGAAAGGCACAACCGTAACCACAAGGAGAATGCCTACCAGCCCGGCGAGTCGCAACGCCAAACGCACTACGCGAGGCACGAGGATGTCCAAAGTCAGCTTGCGCTCTTGAACTTCCGCGGCGATCAAGGCAAGGTAAGTGCTACCTAGCAAAAGGCTGACTGGCAGGAGCAGCACCAAGGCGAACAATAACTGTGGGAAGGACTCCAAGACTACCGTTGCACTCCCTTCGGCCCCGGCAGCCGAAATGCCCAGAGACGGCACCCAGACGCCAAGCATTAGGGAGAGCACATTTGAATCCTGGAGGAAGGCAAGCATATTGCCGCCTTCGGCGCCCGTGCCGCTTTCCAATGATGATGGCGTGCCTTCGGCCAAGGGGAGAAGGTCTACGCCCAATATGACACGGGGCGCGAGCCAGATGAGCAAATCTAATCCAATCGGCAACAGCACCAGCCAGATACGCCGATTGAGTAGAGAGCCGGATTCGGCCAGGGCTTCGATTGGCCGGAGTGTGCGGGTGTCTTTCACAACTGGTATTATACCAGATTCGGGATCGTTCCCTCAAATGCGGCAGACGCTTTCATGCCAGTAATGACGGGAAGAAATGCGATTCGACCGGATAGCAAGACGGCGTTGACGAAACGGGGAGAGAGGCAAGGATGCGAGCAATAATTGCCGGTGGCAGCGGGTTGATCGGACGCGCTTTGACCCAGCACCTGTGCGCTCAAGGGTGGAAGGTTGTGGTCTTGAGCCGGCACCCGCAAAGGGTGGAAGGACTACCCGCGGGGAGCGAGGTAGCACTCTGGGGCGGCGGCGGGGAAGAGTGGCAGGACCTTGTCGATGGCGCGGATGCGGTGGTAAATCTCGCGGGAGAGGGCATTGCCAACGGGCGCTGGACGCGTGCCCGGAAACAGAGATTGCGTGACAGCCGGGTTCTTTCAACAAGCAGCCTCGTTACCGCCATCCGTGCCGCATCAGTGAAGCCGGCCGTGCTGCTCCAAGCATCCGCGGTGGGTTACTACGGTGACACCGATGACGAGGAGATTGACGAGCAACACGCGCCGGGAACAGGCTTCCTTGCGGACCTGTCACAGGAGTGGGAAGATGCTTCGGCGGCGGTTAAGGAGGTTGGGACGCGGCGAGTGGTGCTGCGCTTGGGTGTTTCGCTCAGCGTGGAAGGCGGCATGCTGCCGCGCGTGGTATTGCCCTTTCGATTCTTTGCGGGCGGCGCGCTGGGCAGCGGCCGCCAGTGGGTGCCCTGGATACACATTGCAGATACCGTACGGGCGATGGAGTTCCTTATCGCGCATGAGGAACTGTCCGGACCCGTAAACGTCAGTGCGCCCAATCCGGTGCAGTTTTCCGACCTTGCCAGTGCTATTGGAAAGTCGATGAGGCGACCGTCGGTATTCCGCGTACCTTCCTGGGTGATTCGTGCCGGCATGGGAGAAATGGCCGATGTTGTGTTGCACGGACAACGCGCGCTGCCGACACGGTTGACTGAAGCCGGCTTTGAATTTCGGTATCCTAGGTTAGAGGCCGCGCTGGAGGACCTCACCCGCAGCAAATGAGACGTGAAGTCCAGCACAAGTGTTGGCAAGGCCCTTGAGGTCGTTGGCGGTAGAATTGCGAATCACAGACCATCCTAAGTAGCGCTGGTAAAAGGACGAAGAGAAGAAACTATGAGTGCACGAATTGCAGACACACGGTTCATTTACGTCGGTACGTTCACGGGGGCCACGGAACTTGGCGGCGGTGCCGAAGGAATCTACGTTTGCCGTATGGACATGACCAGCGGCGCTGTCGAGTTGGTGCATTCCGTGCCGGACGTACCGAACCCGTCATTTCTGACGCTGCATCCGGAACTGCCCCGCCTGTACGCCGTAAACGCGGTACCTGAGATCGACGGCCATGAAGGCGGCGCGGTGAGCGCCTTCGCGGTAGATCCCGCCACAGGCGGCCTGACGTTTCTCAACCGGCAGTCGTCGCACGGGTCAGGACCCTGTCACGTTAGTGTCGAGCAGACGGGCAGATACGTCATTGCGGCGAACTATTCGAGCGGCAGCGTGGCGATATTGCCTATCGAGCAGGAAGGGAGCGTGGGGCCTGCGACGGACTGGGTGCAACATGTTGGCTCCAGTGTAAATCCGGATCGCCAGCAAGGGCCGCACGGACACTCGTTTACACCCGATCCGGCAAACAGGTTCGCCTTGGCCTGCGATCTCGGTCTCGATCAGGTGCTTGTCTATGGACTTGACCTCGAAAACGGCAAGTTGCCTCCGGCGGACCCGCCGTTCGCTACCGTCGCGCCGGGCGCGGGACCGCGCCACCTGGACTTTCACCCCAACGGCCGGGTCGTCTACGTGATAAACGAAATTGGCAACACCGTAACAGTGTTTGCCTACGATCAGAAGAGCGGCGCTCTGAACGAGCTCCAGACCATCCCCACGCTGCCGCCGGACTTTGCAGAAACCAGCCATACCGCCGACGTGCACGTGCACCCATCCGGGAAGTTTGTTTACGGGTCAAACCGCGGGCACGATAGTATCGTCATCTACGCCGTAGACGAATCGGACGGTACCCTCAGCCTCGTCGGGTACCAGTCAACTCTGGGCGAGGTGCCCCGTAACTTCGTGATCGATCCCACGAGCACATTCTTGCTGGCGGCAAATCAAGACACCGATAGCATAGTCACTTTCCGCATCAATGCCGAAACCGGGGAGCTCACACCCACGGGACACGTTGCCAGCGTGCCCACGCCTGTGTGTTTGAAATTTGCAACGATCTAGACGGCCTGTTGGGTTGGTAAGTGCGGGATCGCGAGACTCCAGGCGCAAAAGCATAGGTATTGCTGTGTAGGAGCGGGGGACAAGCCCCCGCGCTACGAGCAAGAGTCCCGTTTCGCCATCATTTGCAGGTCGAAGAAGGCGGGCAACAGGGCCAAGGTAAGGAAGTCACAGAGGGACGCTCCATCCGCCATTGCTATGAGAATAGCGTGACCAAGCCGTTTGCTCTGAGCAGCGTCGAAGGGTGAACGGCGGAGGTAGCGGGTAGCAACTCCGCACCCTCTTTTCTCCGTTCATGCTTCGACAGGGGCTTCGCGCAGCCCTCAGCACGAACGGAGGGGGCGGGATCCGTTTTCATTCCCTTGTGCGGCCTGGGCAAGGCTATGGAGATTTCCGTAAAGGTAGCGCGCGGAGCTCCGTCATTCCCGCGAAAGCGGGATTCCATCTGCAGTCTTTTCGAGCGGAACGAGGCAACCAACGCGCCCAATTGGACGGCGTTCGGTAAAAGGCGTGGAAGGTATGCTGTTTCGTACAGAGTGGCAGAGTAAACTCACGGTTCCATGGTCTCGTGCTGCCGAGTGCCATGCTCCGGCCGCGACGCGATCTCCTGGTGCAACTCGCCTAAGGCAAATACCGGGCCGTCGCGGCACACGCGTTGGTAGCCGCGCGGCGTCGTGACCACGCAACCCAGGCAGACGCCCATCGCGCAGCCCATCTGGTTCTCCAGAGAGACCTGGATGGGTTTCTTGCTGTGCCAGCCCCACGCTCGCGCCTGGTACGCCGCATCGATGGCGGTAAGCATGGGCCAAGGCCCGCAGATGTAGACGGCGTCGCTCCACAGATAGTAGTCCGCAATGAGGTCGGTCACCGGCCCGTGGTGGCCGGCTGAACCGTCGTCGGTTGCCAGCACGTATTCGACTTCCGGCGGCACGAACTCGGCGGGCAAGTGGCGCTCTGCAGTGCGAGCGCCCGCGAGCAGAGTGACTGCATAGCCGCGCGGAATCACCGTCTCCGCCAAGAAGGCCAGCGGTGCGATACCAATGCCGCCCCCTATCATCAGCAAATTGCCCGGGTTAGGTGGCGTGGAGAAGGTCTTTCCCAATGGGCCAAGCTGCAAGATGTCCTCTCCCGGGCGACGATTCTTTAGTATTTCTGTGCCATGTCCGACTACCTGGTAGAGAATGTCGAGGGTGCCCGCTTCACGGTCAACAGTCAGCATGCTGAAGGGACGCAGCAGCAGCGGATCAATACCGTCGCCGCAGCGCACGTGGACGAATTGCGCGGGTTGACAATGTTCAGCAATCTGCGGCGAATACAACCGGATGACAAGCAACCCGTCCGCGACGGGTTCGTTTGATACGACCTTGGCGATCTCTTGGACCACGCTCATGGCTCACGTCCGTCACTCTTCAAAAGACCAGGAATTCAGAACGTCTAGAACCTGAACGACTCTCAGCGGTCATCCCGATAATCGCACAATGGCTGCACCAGGTACGCATCCTGCTGCAGCGAAAGCGCGGTCGCGAGGGCGCGTGAAGTATCCAGCGACGTGAGGCAGGGAATCTGCAGTTCTACCGCCGCGCGACGGATGTAGAAGCCGTCTTGCAGCACGGCGCGGCCGCCCGTAAGCGAGTTAATGACCGCTTGCACTTCTCCGTCTCGAATCACTGAGACCACGTTGGGAGTTCCTTGCAGGCGCTTGCTGATCATGCGCACGGGAATGCCCATTGACTCCAGCATGGTTGCGGTGCCTTCGGTGGCCATGAAGTTGTACCCGGCAGCGGCAAGCTGGCGGACGATGGGACGGATGGCGTCTTTGTCCGCATCCGCGATGGAGAGCAGGAAGGTGCCGCCGGCAGGGACATTGAGGCCGGAAGCTACCATTGCCTTGTACAGCGCCGCTTCGAACGTTACATCCACGCCCATGACTTCACCGGTGGACTTCATCTCCGGGCCCACCGAGGTTTCCACACCGCGCAATTTCGCCATGCTGAACACGGGCGCTTTTACCGCCACCAAGGGCTGATTCGGCCACAAGCCGCCAGCAAAACCCATCTCGGCAAGCGATTTGCCAAGCATGGATAGCGTCGCCAGACGCACCATCGGCACCTGAGTGACCTTGCTGAGAAAGGGCACCGTGCGGCTGGAACGCGGATTCACTTCAAGCACGAAGACCTCGTCCTGGAAGATCACGTATTGGATGTTGACCAGTCCCAACACTCCCAGTTCCAGGCAGATGCGTGTCGTGTAGTCGACGATGGTCTGTTCGATATGGCTATGCAGATCCCGGGGCGGATAGACCGCGAAGCTGTCGCCGGAGTGCACGCCGGCGCGCTCGATGTGCTCCATAATGCCGGGAATGAGCACATCCTTGCCGTCGCAGATCGCGTCGACTTCGACCTCTTTGCCTTGGAGGTACTTATCCACCAAGACCGGATGGCGCGTCGAAAGCTGCACGGCGGTCGCCACGTAACTCTTGAGGTCTTCCGGCGTGTTCACGATTTCCATAGCGCGGCCACCGAGCACGTAGGAAGGCCGCACCAGCACCGGGTAGCCGATGTTCGAGGCAATGGAGAGCGCGTCTTCGACGTTGGTTACGGCGGCGCCCGGCGGCTGCGGTATGCCGAGCCGATCCAGGAAGGCCTCGAACTTGCGCCGGTCTTCGGCCAGGTCGATGGCGGAGACGCCGCTGCCGGCCAGCGCGACATTTTCCAGCGTCAGCGGTTCGGCCAGATTGATGGCCGTCTGTCCGCCGAATTGCACGATGGTCGGCGGCACGCCCTCGTTGTCGAGCACGTTCAGGACGCTCTCCGTGTCGAGCGGCTCGAAGTAGAGGCGGTCGGAGGTATCGAAGTCCGTGGAAACGGTCTCCGGATTGCTGTTCACCATGATGCTCTGCACACCGGCGCTGTCGAGCGCCCACGCCGCGTGCACGGAACAGTAATCGAATTCGATGCCCTGGCCGATGCGAATTGGCCCGGAGCCAACCACGGCGGCTCTCTCCGCCGTCAAGGTAGGCGCGTCATTTTCAAGCTCGTAGGTGCTGTAAAAGTACGGCGTCTGGGCTTCGAATTCGGCGGCGCAGGTGTCGACCATCTTATAGACGGGTACAATGCCCCACTGCTTACGCATTTCGCGCACACGGGTCGGGAGCACGTCGGCCAGAGTGCCTATCTGGGAGTCCGCGAAGCCCAGGCGTTTTGCTTCCCACAGCAAACCGGGCGTAAGCGATTCGGTCAGCAGGCGTTGCTCCATGTCGCGAATGCCGGCAAGCTTTTGCAGGAAGAAGGGGTCGATGTGGGAGCGTTCTGCCAACTCTGCCACGCTTGTCCCCCGCCTCAGCGCGCTCATGATCGCCCACAGGCGCAGGTCGCTGGCCTCGTTAATGTGTTGCCAGACAGCTTCCGGGTCGCGTTGCCACTGTTCGTCTTCCCACATGAGGCTGCGGTCGCCGATTTCAAGTCCCCGCACCGCTTTCTGCAGCGCCGCCTCCAGCGTACGGTCAATTGCCATCACCTCGCCGGTGGATTTCATCTGCGTGCCGAGCACGCGGTCGCCCGACGGAAACTTGTCGAAGGGCCAACGCGGGATCTTGGCAACCACGTAGTCAAGCGCCGGTTCGAAGGCTGCCGTCGTTCTCTGCGTGATAGGGTTAGGCAGCTTGTCCAGGGTGCGGCCAATCGCAATCTTCGCCGCCATGCGCGCGATCGGGTAACCAGTGGCTTTGGAAGCGAGCGCCGACGAGCGGCTGACACGGGGGTTCACCTCGATGACGCGATAGGCAAATGAGTGCGGGTCCAGCGCCAACTGCACGTTACAGCCGCCCTCAATGCCCAGCGACCGGATGATGTTGAGAGACGCGGTGCGGAGCATCTGGTACTCGCGGTCGCTCAAGGTCTGGCTGGGCGCGATAACGATGGAATCACCGGTATGTACGCCCATGGGGTCGATGTTCTCCATGTTGCACACGGTGATACAGTTGTCGGCGCTGTCGCGCATGACTTCGTACTCGATCTCCTTCCAGCCCAGCAGGTACTCTTCCACGAGCACTTGCGTAATAGGGCTGGCGGAGAGACCGCCCGCTACCACGGTGCGCAGTTCATCCGGCGTATGCGCGATGCCGCCGCCGGTGCCGCCCAGGGTATAGGCGGGTCGGATGACGGCCGGCAGCCCGATTTCGGCTACAAAATCCTCGGCTTCTTGCACTGAGTTGACCGTCTTGCTGGCAGGGATCGGCTCGCCGATTTCGGTCATGGTCTGCCGAAAGAGTTCCCGGTCTTCCGCTTTTTGAATGGCCGACAACGGCGTGCCCAGAAGTTCCACCCCGTACTTTTCCAAGACTCCGGCGTCAGCGAGGGCAACGGCCAAATTGAGGCCGGTCTGCCCGCCGAGGGTGGGAATGAGCCCGTCGGGTTGCTCGCGCGCGATGATGCGCTCGATCACCGGCACTGTGAGCGGCTCGATGTAAACGACGTCGGCAATGTCCTCATCGGTCATGATCGTGGCGGGATTGGAATTGACGAGAATTGAGGTCACGCCTTCTTCGCGCATGGCTTTGCAGGCCTGCGTGCCGGCGTAGTCAAACTCGGCGGCTTGGCCGATGATGATCGGACCCGAACCGACAATGAGTACTTTGGACGGTTTTGTCATGAAATGAGCTCTGCGAATTCGTCGAAGATGTATTGGTTGTCCTGGGGACCGGGGCAGGCCTCGGGGTGGTACTGCACGCTCAACACCGGCAGGTCCCGATGGCGGATGCCTTCCACCGAACCGTCATTCAGGCTGATATGGCTCACACGGAAGCCGGAATTCTCGGGGATGCTGCCGGCGTCAACCTGGAACCCGTGGTTCTGTGTAGTGATATGCACTTTGCCGCTCTCGATGTCCTGCACAGGATGATTGGCGCCCCGATGGCCGAACTTGAGACGGCTCGTCCGCGCGCCCGCCGCCAGTGCGATGATCTGGTGTCCCAGGCAGATGCCCAGCAGCGGATAGCGTTGCATGAGTTTCGCTGTGGTCTCGACAGTAGCGGCGACCGCGTCCACTTCCGGGTCGCCGGGTCCATTGCACACCACTACCCCGTCAGGGTCGATTTCTCGAATCTCCTCGTAGCGTGTGCCATAGGGCACCCACACCACCTCCGCGCCGCGGCTTGTGAGCGAATGCGCGATGTTGTGCTTGCCGCCGGTGTCGATGAGGACGACACGCTTCTGCGCGGCGATGCGGGAAGGCAAGTCCCACGGCTCCCAAGGCGCGTGGGCCGCATACGTACCCGTGTTCACCGAAACTTCACCGACTACGTCGTGATCGGAGAGAGGCATCACTTCCCGGGCGCGCGTTATGCACTCGTTCACAAGCCCCTCAATATCCGGCGTGCGGCCGCTCGTCCACAGAAAGGGATCGTGCGCTTCGTCCGGCAAAGCGTCCGGCTGCGCTACCGCGAGCACGGCGCGTTTGAAACCGTGCGTGCGCAGGTGCTGCGTAATGGCGCGTGTATCCAGTCCATAGATACCGGGAATATCGTTGTTTGCCAAAAATTCATCGAGTTCAAGCGTAGCGCGCCAGTTATTCGGGTGCGGACAGAGTTCACGCACGACCAGACCGGACAACCACGGACTCACCGATTCCATGTCGACCGGCGTGATGCCGTAGTTGTTGATAAGCGGATACGTTAGGGTAACGATCTGACCGCGGTAGGACGGGTCGGTGCAGATTTCCTGGTAGCCGGTCATGCTCGTGTTGAAGCATAGCTCGCCTGAGGCGTCTTTGGCAGACCCAAATGCCCGGCCGAAGAAGACCTTGCCGTCTTCAAGGGCCAGGAGGGCATGGGGATGGTTTGCTCCGTTCGTCACGTCTGTGTCGCACCTCTTTCAGCATAGTTTTCCGCAACGTGCACCGGCCGACCGTTTACAAACGTCATCGCGACTCTTCCGGGTAGGGTTGCGCCGGCGATGGGCGTGTTCTTGCCTTTCGACGCAAACCGGCTCGGATCAACGGTCCATGAACTCTCGAGGTCAAGCAGCACCACGTCAGCCGCTGCTCCCGCGGCAAGCGTTCCCGTTGGCAGGCCAAACACCTGTGACGGTTCCCAGGTCAGTTTGCGGACAAGCGTTTGCAGCGTGGTTTTGCCTTCCTGCACTAGCTGGTATACCTGCGAAAAAGCAGTCTCAAGACACGAAATGCCTGAATCCGCTTCGCTAAACTCGCAAAGCTTGTCGTTCGTGCTGTGCGGCGCGTGGTCGGTGGCAATTGCGTCGATTGTACCGTCGTTGAGTCCATCGATGAGGGCTTCAATGTCGGCCGCAGTACGCAAAGGCGGGTTGACCTTGGCGTGGGTATCGTAGGCGAGCGCGGCCCCTTCTTTCGCCTGTAAACTCTCGGCAACTATCGCGTCGGTGAGCGTGAGATGGTGGGGCGTCACCTCAGCGGTGATGCGAACGCCCTGCTCTTTCGCCGCGCGGATGATTTGTACGCTTCCCTGAGTGGACACGTGGGCAATATGGACGTGCGCGCCGGTGCGTCGGGCCAGCAGAGCATCGCGGGCGACCATCGACTCTTCGGCTTCCGCCGGCATCCCCCGCAAACCGAGCCGCAGCGAGGTGTGTCCTTCGTTCATGACGCCGCCGTGCGCGAGGGAGGGATCTTCACAATGGTTCACAATCGGCTTGCCCACCAGGAGACTGTATTCAAGGGCGTGGCGCATCATGCGGGAGTCGGCTATAGGTACGCCATCGTCGGAGAATGCCACCGCGCCTGCATCCGCCAGAGCCGCCATTTCTACGAGTTGCGTGCCGCCAAAGCCCTGCGTGACGGCGGCGAGGGGGAAGACCCGCGCGGCTGCGGCCTCCTTGGCCCGGTCGAGAATGAGGGCCACGGTTGCCGGTGCATCCACGACTGGATTCGTGTTCGCCATGCTACACACCGTCGTAAAGCCGCCTTGCACCGCCGCGCGCGTACCGGTCGCGATCGTCTCTTTGTACTCGAAGCCCGGTTCGCGCAGGTGGCAATGCAGGTCTACGAAGCCAGGTGTCAGCACGAGGCCGCTGGCGTCGACAACAGGAAGTCCATTGGCGGCGATGGACTGCGCAATGCGCTCAATCCTGCCTCCTTGAATGTGCACGTCCTGTACGGCGTCGAGGTTATTAGCCGGATCAAGCACCCGCGCTCCCCGTATCAACCAATTTGCGCTCATGCGATTCGCTCCGCAGTGCCTGCAAGGAGATAGAAGATGGCCATGCGTACTGCGACACCGTTTGTGACCTGGTCCTCGATTACGGATTGCTCACTGTACGCTAGCTCGGGAGTGATCTCCACGCCCTGGTTCATGGGACCGGGGTGCATGATGAGCGCGTTGGGACGCGCGCGCCGCATGCGTTGCCGCGAGAGCGCGAAACGAGCGGCATACTCCCGCACAGTCGGCAGGAGACCGCTTGCCATGCGTTCACGCTGCAAGCGCAGCATCATCACCAGGTCGGCATCCGCAATCGCCTCATCGAGATCGTATGATAGCGTCACCTGAGGCAGGTCCTGCGCAATTGCGAGGATCTCCGGCGTTAGTAGTGTCGGCGGCCCGCACAGTACGATCTGCGCTCCCATCTTGCCAAAGCCCCAGAGATTGGAGCGCGCCACGCGGCTATGCAGGATGTCTCCGACGATGACGAGCTTCAGTCCTTCCAGCGAGCCGCGTCGTTCCTGAACGGTGTAGAGGTCGAGCAGCGCCTGGCTGGGGTGCGCGTGCCAGCCGTCGCCGGCATTGATCACGGATGCGTTCAACCAGGACGCGGCCAGGTAGGGCGCTCCCGCTTCCCAATGCCGCATCACAATCATGTCCGCGCCAAGGGCCTGCAGAGTGCGCATGGTGTCGATGAGGGACTCGCCTTTCTCAACGCTGCTCTGGCTGGCAGAGACATTGACCAAGTCCGCGGAGAGATTCTTTGCGGCCAATTCAAAAGAGGAGCGCGTCCGCGTGCTGGCCTCATAGAACATATTGACGATGGTCTTCCCCCGCAATGTTGGCACGCGCCGGATGGGACGGGAGAGAATCTCCGTCATGGCGGCGGTGGTCTCCAGCAGGAGTTCAATCTCCTCAGACGAGAAGTCATCCAAGTCGAGGAGGTCCTTGCGCTCTAGCGGCATCTAGGCGATTCCTTCGGGCGTGGGCACCAAGATGACTTCATCCTTGCCGTCGGTCTCTAAGAGGTGAAGCTCGATCTCCTCGGCCCGCGACGTCGGCACATTCTTGCCCACATAATCGGCCCGAATTGGCAACTCACGGTGTCCGCGATCAATGAGCACGGCGAGTTGGATCGTGCGCGGGCGGCCGAAGTCCATAACCGCATCCATGGCGGCGCGAATGGTACGACCCGTATAGAGCACGTCGTCCACGAGAACTACGTGCTTCTCTGTGAGATCGACGGGAATCTGCGTTTCGCGGACGTTCGGGCGAAAGTGTTCGCGCTCCAGGTCGTCGCGATAGAGAGTGATATCCAGTCTACCAACGGGAACGGCGGCGCTCTCAAGATCTCCCATGCTGCGGGCAAGCCGCCGCGCCAGAGGTGCTCCCTTGGCCTGGATGCCAACCAGGACGACGTTTTCAGCGCCGCGGTTGTGCTCCACGATTTCATGTGCGATGCGCGATAGCGCACGGCGAATTTCCTGAGCCTGGAGTAAGACTTTGCCCCGATTAGTCATAGTGCTTCCGCTGCTCAAGACGACATGGCGCCTTGCGTTCCTGGTGCGCCGACGGCACAAAAAAACTTCCTGCCCGCAGGCAAGAAGCATCCAAGTATATCTGGGCCTCTCTTACCTGCCTCGCGGGACGGGTTTAAAGAGAAGAATGTCTAGGGCTAGGATAGCAGACAATGAAAGCCGGCGCAATCCCGCAAGGACCTCGGCTTGCCGTTCACCTGCAAGTAGCGGGGCGCCCTGAAACGTGGGATTTGTAATGTGAATCTCTCGTTGGTAGAATACCGCTGAGAAGGATGGCTGTTGTTCTTCTCATGCGACAGCATGAGTCGTTGGCATTGCAGCATCCTTGTATGACGGGCGTCTACAATTGCTATATAATGTGCATCGGCAAGCAAGCGGAAGGCGAAGAAGACCGTGCGCACGGCGCTCTATCCTGGGAGTTTCGATCCGGTTACGAACGGACACTTGGACATTATCGCGAGGGCGTCCCGATTATTCGATGCACTCTTTGTTGGCGTTTACGCTAATCCCCAGAAGGACGTCCTTTTTTCGTTGGAAGACCGCGTGGAAATGCTAACGACCGCCGTGAAACAGTGGCCGAATGTCCAGGTGAGGAGCTTTGCCAATCTTACGGTGGAGTGTGCGCACGAACTTGGTGCCCAGGTGCTCGTGCGCGGTTTACGAGCGGTGACTGACTTTGAGTACGAATTCCAGCTTGCCGCCATGTATCAGCAGCTTCGGCCAGAACTTGAAGTCGTCTGCCTCATGACGTCCGCCAAGTTTTCATTCTTGAGCGCAAGCCTCGTTAAGGAGGTCGCGAAGCTGGGAGGTAGTGTCGACGCATTCGTGCCAGAGGTGGTAGCGACACAATTGCGCGAAGTGCAGACTGCATGATCGCCCTTAACGTGGATTTCATGCGAGTGCAGCCTGCATTGGCATGATTGCATAGCACGGGTGGAGGACAAAAGGGGTATCGAGGATGGACATATTTGCACTGATTGAACGATTAGAGGCGCTCGTCAATACCGGCCAGCGGGTACCCTTTGTCAATAAGATTATGCTGGACGAGCAAGAGTGTCTCGACGTTATCGCGCAGATGCGAATGTCGGTCCCGGATGAAGTGCGCCAGGCGCGGCGCATGCTGCAAGAGCGCAGCCGCATCCCTGAGCAGGCCCGGTTAGAGGCGGAGCGCATTGTCGCTATCGCCCACGAACAGGCGGAGGAAGTTCTTTCAGAGCATGGCTTGGTGCGAGCGGCCGAGGATAATGCGCGGCGGATCATTGACGAAGCCGAAGAGCAAGCCGGCGAAATTCAACGGGAATCGGACGCCTATGCGGTGCGGTCCCTCACGGACCTGCGCACTCGCCTCGAACAGCTGCACGAGCGTGTGCAGATTTTCCTGGAAGCCATGGCTGACACTGAACCTGACGACATACCGTCCTCCCGCGTACGGGGTGAGCGATCTTCCCAGGATTCGGTAGAATAGGGCTATGGATAGGCTGACCCTCAATGTGGCCGGACTGCTGCAAGAAGCGTCCGGTGTGTCGCGTTGTCTCGACATCGATGACTACTTCCCTGACTGGGAAGAAATCTCGCTGGTCGCACCAATTAGCGGTGCAGTGGAATTGGTCAGGGCGGGCAAAGGCATCGTCGTTAGAAGTAATCTCTGCACAACAATTGAACTATCGTGTTGCCGGTGCCTAGATGCATTCGAGCATGAAGTTCTTGTGCAATTCGAAGAAATGTACTACCCAAAGTTTGACTTGGCATCAGGCCAAGCGCTGCGTCTGGGACTTGAAAACATTGATTCAGAGTTTCTTATCGAAAACGTCGATAGACTGGACCTTAGTGAAGCCGTCCGGCAGCACGTTGAGATTAGTAAACCGCTGATGCCGCGCTGTCAGCCTGAGTGCTTGGGCATTTGCCCGGAGTGTGGCGCCGACCGTAACAGTAGTTTGTGTGCGTGCGTTGAAGAGACAATCGACGTCCGCCTGGCGCCAATCCAGGAGATGCTGCAGCAGATGGAGCAGAAGCGGCTGGCTTGAAGACGACCCCGAATTACAGGTGAGGTAAGAATGGGCGCACAACCAAAGAAGAAGATTTCGCGATCCCGGCAAGGCAAGAGACGTTCGCACTTGCATAATCTGAGTGTACACCTGGTGGCGTGCCCCAGGTGCCGCCAGCCCGTGCCTTCCCATACCGTTTGCTCGTTTTGCGGATACTACCGCGGCCAGGAAGTGCTGGAGATCGAGACCCCGGGTACGTAGAACGGTCTCCTGCGGAAGCTGTAAGAATCCGGTGAGGTCTCTCTCCAGTATGGCTAGTGCGCGGTGCAGGCTGCACAGCCCATCTGGCAGACGCCGAGCAATGTGGACGCGGTTGTGAGTGTTCCCCTAATCCCCACTCGGCGCCATCAATCCTCAATCTGGCTTCGCGCCACCAGCGCTATTTGCGCGGAGTGTGGGGCCGCTTGATTGCGGTTGAGATGCTGTTGCACGGCCAAGCGCGGAATTCAGTCTTAGGACGCTTGCCCTCAGTCGCTACGCTTGGCAGCGAATGCGCTGTATGCAAATCAGATAGAATGGCGCCAGACATGTGGGCAAGTTGGTGCAATAGGTCACAGGATTGCTATGTGCGGACGCAGCCCTTACATGGCCAAGCGTCCACGGCGGGAGTAACGCAATGGGAAACAGAGCGTACGTATTTCCGGGCCAGGGCGTGCAACGTGTCGGCATGGGCGCTGACGTAGCGGAGCACTCTCCCGCTGCGAAACGCGTATACGCCACCGCGGATGCCGTCCTCGGCATGGAGATAAGCACGCTCAGCTTCGAAGGCCCATTGCAGGTGCTGACTGAAACGCGCAACGCTCAACCTGCGATATTTACGGCCAGCGTCGCTTGCCTCTATGCCTATCTGGAGGCGTGCGGCGTGGAGGCTGTTTTGGACCTACCGGACGGTCTGCAACCCTCTCTGATTGCTGGGCACAGCATTGGCGAGTTTACGGCGTTGGTAGCCGCGGGATCGATTTCCTTTGAGGACGGTCTGCGCTTGGTGCAGACCCGCAGCAAGCTGATGCAACGCGCTGTTGAGGATTCCCCCGGCGGCATGGCAGCCGTCGTTGGCGTTGCGCCGCAAGTGGTAATGCAACTGTGTGCACGGGTGCGCGGTACCATCCCGAACGGCACTGTGGACATTGCTGCCTTCAACACCCCCCAGCAGGTCGTGATCGCAGGAAACAGCGCAGGTCTGGATGGCGCCTTGGGCCTGCTCAAAGAAAACGGAGCGCCGCGGATATTCCCCTTGCGAATTCGCGGGGCATTTCACACGCGGGCGATGGCGTCCGTGCAGGAAGAATGGAGTGCTGCGGTCGCGGCGGCACCGCTTGCGCCGCCGCGAATTCCGATTGTGGCGAATGCCGCGGCCAATTTCCTGACCACTGTCGACGCTCTGCGGCATGAATTAACCGTGCAACTCACGTCTCCCGTCCGGTGGGCGGCAACCATTGACATTCTCTTGCGCCGAAACCTTGATCTCATTCTGGAGTTTGGACCGGGCGCCGTGCTCACCAGGATGATCGAGGGAATCACGACCGCAAACACGGCGGTGTCGGTACACTCTCCACACGCGGCACGGCAAATGGCCGCAGACGACGCCGTCAATTAGACGCCGAGATGTCAGTCTGCGGCGATTGCGGCCAACATGCGCTCGCTAAAGCTCGCGAGTAGTCGCTAACGTAGATTGCGGATCAGACGCGCGCGTAGGTTGCGTGGCGACCCAATTCCGGCTTAGGTAAGCATTACTGAATAGAGGGTGAAACATGGAGGGACAGGTAGCGCTGGTTACCGGTGGTTCGGGCCACTTGGGTGCGGCAATCTGCGCGCGACTCGGCGAAGAGGGAGCGCATGTCTTTGTCCACTACCACAGTGGCGCGGAGCAGGCTGAGCGAGTCGTGGCGGATATTGCCGCACAGGGCGGTAGCGCCAGTGCGATCCAGGCGGACGTGACCGATGCCGCGGCGATCGAGCACATGGTAAAGACTGTTCACAGCGAGAGCGGCAAGATCGATATCCTGGTCAACAACGCCGGCATTACACGGGATACGCTTTTCGTGCGCATGACGGAAGCGGACTGGGATGCGGTGGTGGATACGAACCTGAAGTCAGCGTTTCTGTGCAGCAAGGCCGTAGTCCGAAACATGCTGCGGGCGCGGTACGGCCGCATCGTCAACGTGTCTTCGATAGGCGGCTTCTTGGGCGCGCCGGGCCAGGCGAACTATTCCGCCTCTAAGTCCGGGCTCTGGGGGTTCACGCGTTCGCTTGCGCGCGAAGTGGCGCCGCGGAACGTGACTGCCAACTGCGTGGCGCCTGGGTATTTCGGCGGCCCCATGACGGAATCTATCCCGGATGAAATGGTGGAGACCATTCTCAGGATCATTCCCCAGGGCCGCTATGGCGAACCTCATGAACTGGCGGCAGCCGTGGCTTTTCTCGCTTCCCAAGAGGCTTCGTACATAACCGGCCAGATTCTCATCGTTGACGGCGGCATTATGATGTACTAGAGCGGAGCGCGGCGGCTTCTCAGTCAGACCGTGGGCCTGGGGAATTTGGGTGCCGGAGCGACCGCCGGTCGTCTGACAGAGTGAATCTAGTGATTGCAATGAGATCGTGTGCGGACTGAGAATACTAGGCAGGTGCGGTGTTTCAGAAGATCCTCATAGCCAGTCGTGGTGAGACGGCTTTGCGAATAGTGCGGGCCTGTCGCGAGTTGGGTATTGCCACCGTGGTAGCCTATTCGGATGCGGACCGCGACTCACTACCTGTCCATATAGCCGACGAAGCCGTCTGCATCGGTCCCGCGCCGGCAAGCAAGTCATACCTGAACGTACCCAACATCATCAGTGCCGCGTTCATCACCGGGGCTGAGGCCATACACCCGGGTATCGGTTTCTTGGCGGAGGACACCTATTTTGCCGAGATCTGCGAAAAGTACGGCATAGCCTTCATTGGCCCCACGCCGGACGTCATCCATGCGATGGGGGACAAGACGAATGCCAAGGCGGAGATGCGCAGAGTCGGTTTGCCTGTTATACCGGGTCGTGACACGCCGGTTAGGAACGTGGCGGAAGCCCACGAAGTTGCCGAATCCATCGAGTACCCGGTAGTGCTAAAGGCCGCGGGTGGAGGTGGAGGGCGCGGCATTCGCTTCGTCGGCGATGAAGAAGAGATGGTGGCTGCCTTCCCGGTGGCTCAAGCTGAGGCGCAAGCTTCGTTTGGCAATCCGCGCCTCTACGTTGAGAAGTTCATCTCACCTGCCCGCCATATCGAGGTGCAAGTCCTCCGGGACGCTCTCGGCAATGCGGTGCAACTCGGCGAGCGCGACTGCACGATACAACGCCGCTACCAGAAGCTCATTGAGGAATCTCCCTCTCCCGTCATTGATCCCGCCGCGCGGGAGGCGATTTGCGGGGCCGCACTGCAAGGCGTTAATGCAATTGGGTATACGTCGGCAGGAACCGTAGAGTTCTTAGTCGACGCGGCATTGAATTTCTATTTTATGGAGATAAACTGTCGCCTACAGGTAGAGCACACCGTTTCGGAAGACACTACCGGCATTGACATCGTGCAAGAGCAGATTCGCATCGCGGCCGGCGAATCGCTTACTTTCCGTCAGAGTGACGTTGACTTTCGCGGCCATGCCATTGAATGCCGGATCACGTCGGAAGACCCTGAGCACGACTTTCGGCCGGAGAGCGGAGAAGTGTCGAGTTTCCTCGCTCCGGGCGGCCCCGGCATTCGCGTGGATTCTCACCTCTACGGCGGGTATGTTATACCGCCGCACTACGATTCCCTCATCGCAAAGATCATCGCGTGGGCGCCCGGCCGCGCCGAGGCCATAGAGCGGATGCTGCGGGCGCTTGACGAGTGCGTGATCGACGGTGTGAAGACTAACCTTGACTTTCATAGAAAAGTGCTCCGCGCCGAGAGCTTTCGAAATGGCAGCTTTGACTCGAGTCTTCTCGATGTCGTGTGAGCGGCGCTCTGACGCAGGCCTGAATAGGGTATTGCATCCTCGTTGTGATCTCGCCAAGGGGTCGCCGCTTGGGACCCAATGCCAGGCGATCAGGTGAGCAGCCTGAATTCAAGGAACGAGCTATGACGGCCAGTCCCGCCAGAGTATCCGGCAGACGCATTCACCCGCGCCGCCACGCACGTGTCGCTGCAATGCAGGTGCTCTTTGCGCTAGAAGTGTGCCAAGATTCGCCGGAGATGGCCATAGATCAAGTAGTCCACATGGCGGACGTCAAGGCCGAGGCTCACGGTCTCATGGAGGAGTTGGTCTCCGGCGTCCGCACTCACCAAGCGCTGATAGACTCAAAGATTCAGCAGGCCGCGTCCATGTGGCCCATGGGTCAGATGGCCCACGTGGATAAGGCCATCATGCGTCTCGCAGTGTATGAATTGCTCTATGTAAGGGAAGTCCCACCGAAGGCCGTCATCAACGAGGCAGTGGAACTAGCCAAGATCTATGCCTCAGACAATTCTCCCCGCTTCATCAACGGCGTGCTTGGTACAATTTACGAGCGCGACGTGGAAAATGAATGTGGAGAAGTTCAGTCCCAGAACGCTCCGCCAGGTTCTTGCCGTAGCTGACTGGATGGATTCTTGGGTTTGCGACGACACGCTATAAGAACCTACCGCCAGCCAATGTGCCGGCCCTTCAAATCCAATTTCCCCAATGCGCAAAAAGGAGAAGGCCGGTCAACCTTCTCCTCAGTCGCTGTCGTTGAATGTGTGCGTGGGGCCCGGTGTACTACACCGCAGTTGGCTTTGCCTGCGTACGCAGGCAACGGGTGCACACATTGACCTTCTTAAGGCGGCCTTCCACCATCAGCCGCACTTTCTGTACGTTGGCCTTCCACACTTTGCGTGTCTTTGGCGCGCGGTATCGCCACTGGCCGGAAGCCTGGTGCTGGATATTGTGGCCGACCTGCGCGCCTTTGCCGCACATTTCACAAACAGCCATGAGCTATTCCTCAGTCTATGTGATTGGCACTGCCAATCTTGACCATGCGTTCAATCTGTCGCTATGATGAGCGTATCACCAAGCCTCAATGTTAGCACAGTGTTGACCGTGTGCTCAATGGCGCCGGCAGCCATGCGCGCTTGGCAGATCGGGTATCCGGCGGCAGATTGCGTGCGACGGGCGCATTGGTGGTGCTCAGCGAAGAACCGGCAACCAACGGTTCACGTCACTTCAGAAACTAGCTGTGTGTGCCATGTACGAAGAAGCTCTTTGAGGGAGCGCGAGTCTCGTGGATGACGTTCAGACCGGACAGGAAGTGCAGGGAGAGACCACTCAGAATTGCGATGGGAGCAGTCTGATTGGTGCCCTGGAATACGGCTATCATCTGCTCGCCGCCAATAAGGAGGAGATTAACCGGCTCAACGTCTTTCCGGTGCCCGACGGTGACACCGGCACAAACATGCTGCTTACCCTGGAAGCCGCTTTGCAGGCGGGAAGACAGGCGGACAGCACGCGGGCAGACGAGGTCTCGCAAGCGATCTACCGCGGCGCTCTGATGGGCGCCCGCGGCAACTCGGGCGTCATCTTCTCACAATGCCTGCGCGGGGTTGCGGACGGGCTGGCGGGAGCCGCCGAGATTACCGGGCCTGCCATCGTGCAAGCCTTGCGCGCGGCATCCGATTCCGCCTACGCGGCGTTGCAGGAACCGCAAGAAGGCACGATGCTCACGGTGTCACGCGACACTGCGGAGGCCTGCGAAGCACTCTCGCCGGATGCCGAAGTAAAGGAAATCCTGGGGAAGGCAGTTGCCGCCGCAGAACGGTCTGTTGCGCGCACACCGCAATTGCTCGACGTGCTACGCGATGCCGGGGTGGTGGATGCCGGCGGACAGGCGTTGTGGCTGCTGCTGGAGGGGGCGCGGCGCTACGTCACGGGAGAGTCCGTTGAGCAGGTGGAGTTGCCCACCAGCGAAAGAGCCCTGCTGCCGGAAATCGCGGTAGTCACGGAGACCCTTTACGGCTACTGCACTGGATTCTTGGTGAGCGGCGCCAGTCTCGATGTCATGGAGATGCGTGACGCGGTCGCGGAACGGGGCGATTCGGTTGTCGTGGTGGGGGACGAGGACTTGGTGCGTGTTCACGTGCACACGGAGAACCCGGGCGCCGTGCTCGACCTGGCGCGCAGCGCGGGCAATCTGCACCGCATTGAGATCTTCAACATGGACGATCAATACGAGCGGGCACAGTCTGCGCTCGCTGACGGCGATCTGCCCGGCGTGGACGTGGTCGCGCCCGAGGCTCCAGCGGAAACCCGCGAACAATGCGTCGTCGCCGTGGCGGACGGCGAGGGACTAAGGGACGTTTACGAGCAGATGGGCGCAGCCGTGGTGAGCGGCGGCCCCACCATGAACCCAAGTACGCAAGAAATCTACCAGGCAATTATGGCTGCAAATGCGAACCACGTGCTGGTCTTGCCGAATGATAAGAACGTCATCCTCTCCGCGGAACAGGCGCAAGACCTGGCGGAATGTGTTGTCCATGTACTGCCCACGTACTCGATGGCACAGGGCATTGGGGCGCTCTTCGCTTACCAAGAGGATGGCGATCCCTTAGAGAATGCTGCAGCCATGCGAGACGCGGCGGAAAACACGCTGTACGGATCTGTCACGCTTGCTACCCGGGATGCTACGGTCGATGGTGTGGACGTCTTGCAGGGTCAATGGCTGGCCTTGGCAAACGGACGCATCTGCGCCGCCGGCGACGATATGGCAGCCGCCCTGCTGGCAGCGGCCGGGGGCATGGGACCTGAAAAGTCCGAACTCCTTACGTGTTACTACGGCGTTGATGTAGCGGCAGACGAGGCACAATCTCTCCTCGACCATGTGCAAGCCGCTTTCCCGACACTGGAAATTGAAGTCATCTACGGCGGTCAGCCCCACTATCCATTCCTGCTGACCCTTGAATAAGGCGCTATGCCCCGATCCGGACCGCGCGACCGTTCTGAAACCTTGCGGCGCATATTAGAACAAGAGGTGCGCCGGAATTATGACGATGGTGCGGTCATCGGCGGGCTGGAGAGCCTGCTTGAGAATTGGCAACAAGAGAAAGTCGCCGGCTCTGCTGCGGATCTCACAAGATTCGATGAGGTCCGACTCTTGCTGCAGGGCTACCATGCGCTTGCGCCGTCCGCTCGCGCCGAGAAAGTAAAGAGCGCTCTCCAACTCATAGACGGGAAGTCAGCATCGGCACCCGCGGCCAAGAGTAGTGCACCTCACCGGAAGTCGGGGGCATCGTCCGCAAAGGCGGCAACCAAAGTTGCTCGCCCACGCAAGCGCCGCACTGCGCGACCGAAAGCCGGTCTCGATGCGCCGCTGACTGCTGTGCCAATGCTGAAGGCCGAGGATGCCAAGCGCCTTGAGAAGCTGGAGCTTTCTACATTAGAGGACCTGATACATCACTTTCCCCACCGGCACATCGACCGCAGCACCATCAAGACGATTGCCGATCTCAGACCGGGTGAAGAGGCCACGATCGTAGCCAACGTGATGCAAGTGGAGAATCGGCGGGTTACCCAGGGCCGCATGGTGATTACGGAGGCTGCTCTCGCAGACAGCACCGGTTACATCAAAGCGGTCTGGTTCAATCAGTCATTCCTGAAGCAGAGCCTCACGAACAAGCGCCGCGTAACTGTGGCGGGCAAGGTGGAAATCAGCCGCTCCGGGCTGGAGTTGCGTTCGCCGGAGTATGAGTTCGCCGAGAGCCCCGAGCAGGGGCTGCACGTGGGACGCCTGGTGCCAGTCTATCCGCTGACCGCCAACCTCTCCGGCAAGTGGATGCGCCGATGGGTGCACTCCGCGCTCGACATGGCCTTGCACGCCATAAAGGATGTAGTGCCCCAAGCGATCCTGCGGCGCAACGCGCTCATGGGCGTCCAGGAAGCCCTGCGCCAAATGCACTTTCCTGAGAGCGTCGACCACCTCCGGCGCGCGGTTCACCGCCTTGCTTTCGATGAGTTTCTGTTCATTCAACTAGGCACACTCTTGCGCCGTCGCGAGTGGCAACTCGACCAGCCCGGCATTCCGGTAGCCGTGGATTCCAAGACAACAGAGACCTTTCTTGGTTGTCTTTCCTTTACCCTTACACAGGACCAGCGGCAGGCACTTTCGGAGATTCTCAGCGACGTAGGCAAGCCTGCGGCCATGAACCGTTTGGTGCAAGGTGACGTGGGCTCCGGCAAGACCGTGGTCGCGGCAGCGGTCGCGTTCAGCATGGCAAAGCACCACCTCCAGACCGTCGTCATGGCACCGACGGAGGTGCTCGCGGAGCAGCACATTCGCACGTTCACGGACTTTCTCGCCCCGTTTGGCATGCGCTGTGCCTTGCTGACCGGCAGCACCCGCAAGCGTGAGCGGCGGACGATGTTGGCTGAACTGGAAACAGGCGCAATAGATCTGCTCGTAGGCACGCACGCCGTGATTGAGGACGACGTGGTGTTCAAGGACTTGGGTCTGGCCATAGTTGACGAGCAGCACCGTTTTGGTGTGCGCCAGCGCGCGGTGTTGCGCCGCAAAGGCCGCAATCCTCACGTATTGGTGATGACGGCGACGCCAATCCCCCGCTCATTGGCGCTGACGCTCTACGGTGACTTGGACGTATCCGTGATTAAGGAGATGCCGCAGGGACGCCTACCAATTGCGACCCGCTGGGTACCCGCGGAGAAGCGCACACCAGCGTACGCATTCGTCGCGAATCAGATTGAGGCAGGGCGTCAAGCTTTCATCGTCTTCCCGCTCATCGAAGAATCCGAAACGCTGGAAGTGCGGGCCGCCAAGGGCGAGTTCAGACGTCTGCAGAAGGAAGTATTTCCCCATTTGACCGTAGACTTGCTCCACGGAAGGCTGACAAGCAAGCAAAAGGAGAAAGTCATGCGGGCATTCGCCGCCGGCGAAACCGACATCCTGGTCAGCACGCCGGTAGTGGAGGTTGGCATTGACGTGCCGAATGCGACGGTAATGATGATCGAGAGCGCCGAGCGCTTCGGCCTGGCACAGCTCCACCAATTCCGGGGCCGCGTGGGTCGCGGCAAGCACAAGTCTTATTGCCTGCTCTTGTCGGATTCGGCGAATGCAGCCGAAAACGAACGCATTCGAACCCTAGAAGAACAGCGCGATGGCTTTGCGCTAGCGGAAAAGGACTTGATGCTCCGCGGCCCCGGCGAATTCTTCGGTACGCGGCAAGCGGGACTGCCCGCGCTCAAAGTGGCGAAACTCTCCGATCTTTCGACTCTCGAGCTGGCACGCAAAGAGGCCCAGGAGTTGTTTGTGGCTGATCCCACGCTAGAGACCCCGGAAAACATGGGACTTGCCCAACGCGTGGCGGATTTCTGGCACGTTGAGAGCGAACTCTCATGAACGAATCGTACACGGACTTGGACGAACTCTTCGACGTATGCGATGCATTGGGGCGGCCGTTGGGCCGGCGCAAGCGCCGGGCGGACGTGCACCGCGACGGTGACTGGCACCGCTCGATCCACTGCTGGGTGGTGGGCCAGTACCCCGACGGCACGCCATATATCGTCTTTCAGCGTCGTTCCGACACGAAAGACACGTCTCCAGGAAAGTTGGACGCTACGGTGGGCGGTCATCTGGCAGCCGGGGAATCCGTTGAAGAGGCGCTGCGTGAATCTGAAGAAGAGATTGGGCTAAGGCTCACGATGAGCGATCTCCTACCGCTCGGCGTGCGCTTGGGGGTCATAGACAGCGAGCCCGGTGTGCGCGACTATGAAGTGCAATTTGCCTTCTTGCATCGGACGACGTTGCCGCTCACGGCATTTGCGCCCAACCCCGCCGAGGTTGCCGCGCTCGTCGAGATACCCGTACCGGATGCCCTCGACCTCTTTACGGGTAAGCGTGCCGAAATCTCAGCGAAGGCGCTGTGCAATCAGCGCTGCCACCCCAACGAAGCGTGGATTGCGGAACAAAGAGTGCGGGCGGAGGACTTCGTTGCGCTCGCGGACCGCTACTTCTACCGGGTGTGCATTCAGACCGATCTGCTCTATAGGGACTATCCACATATCTCGATATGAGTCTCTTGCGGGAGCGACTGGGTACCGCTCCCCATACACTGCCGCTCTGCTACGGCACACGGATGACATCCTGGAGAGTAGCCACTCGCCTATGCGTTTTACAGAGATTTCCACCGGAATGACGGAAGACTCGAATGGGATGAAAGCATGAGTATGCGCATAATCAGCGGCACCGCCGCGGGGCGGCGGCTGCGCGCGCCGAAGTCGGCGTTGGTGCGGCCTACGCTCGACAAAGTCAAGCACGCCATCTTCAACTCACTCGGTGAGAACGGCGGGCGTGGCAGAGTCCTGGAACTCTTTGCGGGAACCGGAGCGCTCGGCATTGAGGCCTTGAGCCGGGGAGCGGAGTGGTGCGACTTTGTCGACGTGCTGCCGGCGTCGTGCCGCGCCATTCGCGAGAATCTGCGCGAGGCGGCTCTGAATGACCGCGCGCGTGTGATGCAAGCGCGCGTGCCGGGGGTCTTTGGCCGTTTGCGCGAATCCTATGATTTGGTGCTGGCCGATCCGCCGTATCACACGGTTGATCACGAGGATTGGCTCCCCGCCCTTGCCCAGTCGCATGCTCTCCACGAGAACTCACTGGTCGTCGTCGGGCACTGGAAGAAGAAACTGCCTGACGAAGAGTGGGGCCGGCTGCGGCTGCTACGGCGTCGCCAGCACGGCGACTCGATGTTCAGTGTCTACGCCGTAACAGGCGAGTAAGCTGGACTGCCAGTCTATTCGCCTGACTGGATTGCCAAGGCAATAGCGGCTTCCGCTAGTCGCTGGGCAGCGTCGGGCCGGGCGAGCTTCTTGGCGGCAGATTCCATTGATTTTCGCCTCTCTTCACTGGCGAAGAGCTCGCGCGCGGCTTTACATAAACGTTCGCCGGTCAGTTCGGCTTGTTCGATGATGGTCGCTGCGCCTGCTTCCTGGGCGTGCTGCGCATTGCGCCGCTGTTCGTCGCCTCCGGTTGGCACCAGAGGGATGAGAATTGCCGGTTTACCCAAGGCAAAGAGTTCGGCGAGCGTTCCCGCGCCCGAACGACAGACCACCACATCAGCAAGTGCATAGAAGTGCCCGATTTCGTCTGCCACGAAATCCACTGCGTAGTAGCGGTTCTGCAGATGCTCCGGCAGGGCCGCCGCCACGGTGCGCAGTCGCGCGACCTCCGGCACGCCGTCGCGCGTCTGGCGCCCGCACTGATGAATGATGCGGCACATCTTAAGCAGGTCGGGCAACGCCTCTGCGACGGCCCGGTTGATGTGTTGCGCACCCTGTGCTCCGCCAGTTACGTAGAGGGTCGGCAATGACGCGTCGGCTGCGAGACCGGTCAGCTCGAGCGCCGACACAGGACTGCCGCCGAAGATTACCGGACGCACTGGATTCCCGGTAAGAAAGGTTCTTGCGTGCAGATGTTGCGGCAAGTCACCTTCCGCGGACTCGAATGTGAGAGCGATGCGCTTTGCTAGGCGGGAGGCGATGCGATTGGCAAGTCCCATCTGGACCGTTTGCTCATGCGTAATGACGGGAACACGCATAAGCGCGGCCGCGACCACCGGCGGCACACACACAAATCCTCCCGTACTTAGAACGACGTGCGGGCGGTAGCGCGCCACGGCCATCACCGCCTGCAACACCCCCCAGGGCAGACGCAGCGCGTCGGTCAGGTTGCGCCAGGAGAAGTGACCCAGCAAGTGCTCCGACCGGCGCAGCTTGCCTGTTGTAATTGCCGTAAAGGGTAGGCCGGCGGCGTTCGCCATTTCGCGCTCTATCCCTGAATGACTGCCGACATAAAGAAATGCGGGCTGCCAAGTGCCTTCCCGCTCGGCGAGCGCTCTTATAGCGTCAACGGTCGCGAGCGCGGGGGTTACATGACCGCCGGAACCGCCGCCGGTTACAAGTATGCGGAGCTGGCGCTGGCCGTTCGTCATTGGTGGCAGACTTCCCCATTCCCTGCGTATACGTGCCGAGAGGCGTGAATAGCAAGCAAGACTTTACCAAGCCTCCGTCCCTACCATGCCAAGAGGAGCAAAGTGAATCAATAATGCAGGCACTATCGCACTACCTGCGTGGTCGTCTACAGAAGCGATTGCAGGGCGGCTGCAAGTCGCTCAATGTCCTGCTCAGTATTGAAATAGGCGGCGGAGGCCCGCACACCTGGCGGAGTAGTGGTGTGACGGGTAATGATACCTTGGTCCCACAGCGCCTGCGCTACTTCCGATGGTATCCTCTCGGGCAAATGGAAGGTGATGATGCCCGCCGACTCGTCTGCGGTGTGCGGCGTAACAATGTCGACGCCGGGTATGTCGGAGAGCACACTGTGCGCTTGCTGAACGAGGTCGCCGATGTGTGCGTAGACATTGTGCAATCCCAGTTCGTGCAACCACGCGATCGCCTCCCGCAAACCGACTAACGCAGCCTGATTGCGGGTGCCGAATTCAAAACAACGCGCGCTTGGCCTTAGGTCGTAGTGGAAGTTTTCGTCACTCCAGGCGAATTCCTCGAAAGTACCGGCTCCTACGGCGTTCAGTGTCAGAGCCTCCAAATGGTTCTCCTCCACGTAGAGAATGCCGGTTCCTTTGGGGCCGCACAGCCACTTGTGTCCGTTGCTCACGAAGAAGTCACACCCCAATGCTTGCAGGTCTACAGGAATTGCCCCTAGCGATTGTGCCCCGTCCAAGAGCGACCACGCACCATGTCCCCGCACGAGCTTGCAGATCTCCTTGGCGGGCAGTCGGATGCCGCTTTCGCAACTAACGTGGCTGAAGGCGATGAGACGGGTTCTCTCACTCAGTGCTCCATTGACTTTTTGCAGGGTCACCTGTGGGTTGCGGTCTACCGCAAAGACTCGAACCCTCACTTCATGGCGATTTTGCAGATATGCCGCCGGATGGCTGAGCGCCGGATGCTCCTGATCGGAAATCAGGAGTTCGTCACCCGGCTTCCAGTCGACGCCGAACAGCACGACATTATGCCCGTCGGTCGCATTGCGGGTGAAGGCGATGGTATCGGCATGCACGTGCAGCAGTTCGGCGACGACTCGGCGGGCGTGCTCAAGCTCGGCGTAGCGCCACTCGAGCGCCGCGTGCCCTTCGCGCTCCTGGCGCGCAATTGCCGCCTGGTAGCCGGCCAGCACCGGTTCTGCAAGCAGCCCTTCCGTGCCCGTGTTAAGGTACACACGGTCTTGGAGGAACGGGATTGCCTCGCGCAGCGCGGTTGAATCGTAAAACGACATGTGCCGATTGGAAATCTCAGCCCTGGGCAGTTGGCGAACCGACGTCTTTACTACTATACCCCCGGGCGTCTCAGCTAGGGAGATGCAGGTTGCGGAGCACGAGAAAGAGTGTGCGGTTCTGCCCGAACCTGACAGTGTACGCGGGTGCCCGGCGTCAACGGTGCCCCGAGCAATCGCACTTGGATGTGCTCGCCGGATTCGAGGCGGATCGTCACCGTGCTGTCGTGTCCATAGAACGTAGCATCCACGACACGCGACTCGCCATCGGGGGCTACCGTGAGCGCTATGTCCTCGGGTCGGAACATGAGGTCGAGGTCGCCATTGTGGGCGGCCCCGTTGACGGCAAAGCGGCCCAACGCGCAGTGCGCGTGACCGTTGGCGACATGAGCATAGAGGATGTTCGCACTGCCAACGAATTCAGCGACTTCCCTCGAAGTGGGGAAGCGGTAGAGTTCCTCCGGCGCGCCGACCTGCGCAATTCGGCCGTCCCACATGACTGCCACTCTGTCAGCGAGGCTGAGGGCCTCTTCTTGATCGTGGGTGACAAAGATCACGGTCGCGCCGGCCCGGTCGAGAATCTCTCGCGTCTCTGCGCGGATGCGGGCACGCAGGGCCACGTCCAGGTTGGAAAACGGTTCGTCCATCAGGATCACGTCGGGTTCCGGAGCCAGAGCGCGAGCCAGCGCGACTCTTTGCTGTTGCCCGCCGGAGAGCTCACTCGGCATGCGTTCACGAAGTCCGTCCAGACTCACCAAACGCAGTGCCTTGCCGACCCGCTCGCGTTGATCGGGCCACTTGCGCACGCCATAGGCCACGTTTGCTGCTACCGTCATGTGGGGGAAAAGAGCGTAATCCTGGAAAACCATGCCTACGCGGCGGCGTTCCGGGAGGATCCAACGTTTAGGGCCGACAACGCGCACGTCGCCAATTTCGATTGTACCGGTATCGGGGACTTCAAAGCCGGCGATGAGCCGCAAAAATGTCGTCTTGCCGCACCCGCTCGGCCCGAGCAGGCCGAGAAACTCACCGGGAGCGACGGCCAGGTCTACGTTGTCGACGGCCAATACAGAGCCAAAACGCTTCGTAACGTTCTTGCAGTGAATTGCAAATAGGTTAATGCTCATGGCCCTATTTTAAGGTTCCTTACCTGCAAAAAGCAATGTTGGCAGGAGGGAGATGCCCAGCAAAACGAAAATGACGGGTGCGGCTTCGGCAAAGAACCCCTCCGCGGTCAGCGACCAGACCTCCGTCGCGAGTGTCTTGAAGCCGATCGGACCGAGCAAGAGGGTGATCGGTAGCTCCTTCAAGGTAGTTACGAAGACCAGAATGCCACCTGCAGAGGCGCCGCCACGCACGAGCGGCAGCGTAATGGTGCGGAGCGTCGCATGCCAGGACCTGCCGAGACTGCGTGAGGCCTCTTCAAGCGACGGCTGAACTTGCAGCAGCGAGGTACGGATATTGCCGTACGCCTGCGGCAAGAAGCGTATGAGATAGGCCGCTATCAGGATGAAGAAGGTTTGATAGATGAGTGGCGCGACGTTGGCCCCAAAGAAGACGAGAGAAAGCGCAATGACGATGCCCGGCAGGCCGTAACCAAGATAGATGGTGTATTCGAGAGGCTTGATAAAACGGTGGGAAAACCGCACAGTCAAATATGCCACCGGCAGGGCAAAGACAATGGCCGCAAGGCCTGCCGCGGCGGAAACCCATAGCGAATTCCAGGCCAGACCCGGCAGCGCGCCCAAGTCTGCGTTGTGTGAGACACTGCGCACCAGCCAGTAGCCCACAGTGAGTGCGGGCATGCCGACCGCAATGACTGCGATGCCTGTGCACAGCGCGACAGCGGGCGTTCGCCACTTGCCTAGGCTCACACGGCGTTGCGGCCGCGCGCCGCTACCGGTGCTGCGGCTATAGCGGGCGCGCCCCCGGCTCCAATGCTCAAACACGAGAACGAGCAAAGTCAGGCAGACCAGCACGAGCGCCAAGCCGGCGGCGAGGTGCCGGTCGAACGAGCCCTGGTAGTGGACATAAATGACACGCGTAAAGGTATCGAATTGCAGGAGCGACACCGCTCCAAAGTCGCTGAGAGTGTACAGAGCAACGAGGAGTCCGCCGGCGGCGATGGCCGGCCGGAGTTGGGGGAGAGTCACACGCCAGAACGTCGTCCAACTGCTTTGGCCCAAACTGCGCGAGGCTTCTTCGAGCGTGTAGTCCATGCCCTGCAATGCCGCACGCACAACCAAGAAGACGTAGGGGTACGTAAAGAGTGTCAGTGCCAGCCACGCACCGGGGAATCCATAGATCTCCGGCAGCCGTTCGACGCCAAGTGGTTCAAGCAAGCGTTGCAGCATGCCTCGCGGGCCAAGCGCCCCAATAAAGACAAACCCTCCTACGTAACTGGGTACAGCAAGCGGGACCACCAGAAGACCAGTCCAGAACCGCCGCCAAGCCAGATCGCTGCGGGAAACGAGCCAAGCCAACGGGAGGGAAATCGCAATAGTGCTGAAAGTTACCGCGGAGGCAAGTGCAATGCTATTGAAGAGGATAACAGCAGTACGCGGACGCAAAAGGAGCCGCCAAAGGTCATTTCCCGCGCCGGCAGCGCGCAGTATCAGATAGGCCAGGGGCAACAGGATCGCTATCGAGACTAAGGCGCTTGCGAAAAGGACAGGCAGAGGCGGACCGGCAGACCATAGGGTCCACCGGCCGCCTCCAAGTTTCTCACGCAGTGCAAGAGTGAACGACGCCTTTGACGTAGTCGTTACAGCCTTTCAGTTGTTAGATGAGTTCCACCTCTTGCAAGAGTTCAAGTGTGCCGCGCAGGTCGGCGAGATCGCTGAGATCGATATCGGGTGTCTCAATCGAAGAGAGTGGCGGCAGATCGGGATTGGCCGCAACTCCCTGTGCCAGCGGATACTCATACGTGCTGGAGGAGAAGTACTCCTGTGACCCCTGCGAGAGCAAATAGGTTACAAATTGCTCTGCGGCGGCTTGGTTTTGCGAGCCTGCAATGATACCGGCGCCGGCAACGTTGATGAGCGAGCCCAGATCCCCATTGGGCGGGAAGTAGTTCTCTGCCGGCACCTTGCCTTGCTCTGCGCGAATGCGGAAGAGATAGTAGTGGTTGACGAAACCAACGCCAATTTCCCCGTCGACAGCAGCCTGCACAGTAGGCGTATTCTTGGGGTAGACGTTCGGTTCGTTGGCTTTGATGCCTTCCAGCCAGGCGCGCGTTCCATCATTGCCGAGCGTTACGCGCATGGCGGTGACGAACGCCTGGAACGAGCCGTTCGTCGGCGCCCAGCCGATGCGTCCCTTCCAACTCGGGTCGACGAAATCGAGAATTGAAGGCGGGAGGTCTGCCTCCGGCACGCTCTCGGTATTGTACACCACGACGCGCGCGCGACCGGAGGCGCCTACCCACATCCCCTGCGGAGATCGGAAGCGCGGCTCCACGGCATTGAGGATGGCATCGGGCAGGACAGCAAGACGATTCTCAAGCTGAAGTGCGCCCAATGCGCCGGCATCCTGTCCGTAGAAGACGTCCGCGGGACTGTTGTCACCCTCCTCGAGTATCGTCGCGGCAATTTCGGCCGTGCCGCCATACTTTACTTGAATATCAATGCCAGTGTCACTGCCAAATTGCTCCAACAGCGGCCCGACCAAACTCTCGCCGCGACCGGAATAGACCGTGAGGCTAGACGGTTCGGCTTCAGAAGTGTCCGCAGTCTCATCAAGCGCGACAGCAACTCTGCCGCACGCCGCTCCAATTGCAGTGGGAAGCAATGCGGCCGTTGCCTTGAGAAGAGTACGACGTTTTACATACACGTTTGATGGCTCCTTTGCGTGCCACAATCCTGGCGTACTTGATGTGTCGTGCGCTTCAAGGCCCCTTCAGCACAAGTTTCACCATTCGGGCAACCCGTTTGCCGGGTCTATGCTGATGCTCGTAAGCTGCCCGCATCAGAATTTTGTGGGTTAGCTCGATTGGCAAGAGTTAAGGTACCTTAATCTCACAGTGGGAGTCAAGCGAATTTGGGCATAAAACCTAGAAATGGACTATGGATTAAATTAATGCACCTTAATGCGCATGATAGAGCCTTCATCCAGAGTAAAGCTTGCTGTGCTGGCGCTCACGCGGAGAACTAGCAGAACACTGGCGCCCATTCCATCGAGTCCAATTGGAACGCATTTGGTTAAGGCAAGTGCTCAAAGTCCGGTGAGCAAGAGTGTATTTGAATGGGAAAGACTATGGTGGGCAAAGTGCAAGCCGGATGAGACGGTGATAGAATCGCTCTGTGGTCGGTGCAGCCTGCTCACTCCCAGTGCCGCTCGCACAAGAGCCAGGTCGCGTGACTTCCGTTCTAATCATGTGGAAAAGTCTCTCTTGATCACGAATCCAGAATCCCTGCTCGCCAAGCTCAACGAACCGCAACAACGCGCGGTGGAGTCAACCACGGGCCCGGTGCTCATATTGGCCGGCGCCGGCTCGGGTAAGACGCGGGTGATCGTGCATCGCATTGCCTACCTCATGCTTGCCGAACGCGTGCCGCCCTGGCAGATCCTGGGGGTTACGTTCACCAACAAGGCTGCGGGCGAAATGCGCGACCGGGTGCGGGAACTCGCGGGACCGATTGGCGAGAATGTGCTGCTGAGTACGTTCCATGCCTTCTGTTCGCGCATATTGCGGCGTGAACTGCGGCGGCTCGGCTGGGAGGAAGGCTTTACGATCTACGATGATGCCGATCAGCTTGCCGTAGTAAAAGACGTGCTCAAAGCCCTCGACATCAATGAGAAGCGGCTGAGCCCGCGGGCGGTCCTGAACACGATTTCCCGCGCGAAGGACGAGCTCGTTTCGCCGCATGAGTTTGCCGAGCACGCCGAAGGACCGTACGAAGTGGCCGTAGCGCGCGCGTATCGCCGCTACCAGACTACGCTCCGCGATGCCAATGCGCTCGATTTCAATGACCTCATCATGTTTGTGGTGCAGCTCTTTCGCGAGTTTCCGGACGTCCGCGAACACTATCAGGACCGCTTTCGCTACATCATGGTGGACGAATACCAGGATACGAACCACGCGCAGTATGAGCTTGTTCGGTTACTTGCGGCGAAGTATCGCAATATCTGTGTAGTGGGCGACGACGACCAAGGAATCTACAGTTGGCGGGGGGCCGATATTCGCAACATCCTGAATTTCGAGCGCGAGTACGCCGACGCCACGGTGATAAAGCTGGAGCAGAATTACCGATCCACGCAGAACATCCTCGATGCGGCAAACCAGATCATCAGCCGCTTGCCAAGCCGCCGCGACAAACGGCTGTGGACGGAAAACGGCAGCGGCGCGCCGCTGGTGGTCCTGCCGGCGCTCGATGAAGAAGATGAAGCACGCCTCATCATCAATGCCGTCCGCCGCCTTCGTGATGAAGGTCTTGGCCTGAGCGATTGCGTAGTCATGTATCGCACCAATGCGCAGTCGCGGGCCTTGGAAGATGCCTTGGTCACCCATGGCATTCCCTACCAGTTGGTTGGCGGCGTTGCCTTCTACCAACGGCGGGAGATCAAGGACGCGCTTGCTTATTTGCGTGTCATTCTAAATCCCAGTGATAGCCTCAGCTTCCGACGCGTGGTCAACGTACCCCCACGCGGCATCGGCGCCAAAACATTCGCGGCGCTAACGACGTGGTCCGAAGAGCAAGGCATTCCGCCCGCTGAGGCGGTATTGCGGCTGGCTGCCGGCAATGAGACGAATCTCCTGCCCGTGACGGCCCGGGCGCGCGTTGCGCTGGAGAGCCTCGGCCGGTTGCTCGGTGGGTTCCGACAGGAAGTTGAACGTTTGCCCCTGAGCGAATTCGTGAAGTTGGTGGTGCGGGAGAGCGGGTATCTGGAACATATTCGCAAGGGCGAGAATGTAGAGGAGGCGGTGGACCGCGAGGAAAACCTGGATGAGTTGGTAGCTGCCGCCGCGCGCTTTGACGACGTAGAGCCGCCGCAGGGCCTGAGCTTGTTCATGCACGAAGCAACGTTGGTTGCCGACGTCGATCGCATGGATGCGGACGGCGGCCTGACCCTCATGACGATGCACAACGCTAAGGGCTTAGAATTTCCGGCGGTTTTCGTGGCGGGTATGGAGGAAGAACTCTTTCCGCACATTCGCTCCCTCGACGATCCGGAGCAGTTGGCGGAGGAACGGCGGCTGTGCTACGTGGCCCTGACGCGCGCCAAAGAGCGCCTCTATCTCCTCTATGCCGCGCGGCGCTACAGCAGCCAATCGCTGGGTCGTATTCCCTCCCGCTTCATCGCGGAGCTACCCATGGAACTCGTAACCGGCCCCGGTATGCAGAATCAACCTGCGGTGGAAGCCGTGTGGCAGGGGTCTCAGGCCGCTGCGCGCCCACCGCGCGCGCAGGCAGCGGCAGAACAGAAGTTTCGTGACGGCGATCGGGTGCGGCACAGCGTATTCGGCGAGGGTACCGTTGTCAGCAGCAAGATTACAGAAACGGATGAAGAAGTAACCGTTGCCTTCCCCGACATTGGCATCAAGCGCCTCTCCGCCTCTTTTGCCCCACTTGAGAAGCTTCCATAGTCTCCCCTAGAGTAGCAAGCTGGCGTCGCCAAAACTGTAGAAGCGGTAGTTCTCCTCAATGGCGGTCCGGTATATTCGCTTGAGTTCCGCCAAGCCCGTATACGCGGACACGAGCAGCAGCAGCGTCGAGCGGGGCAGGTGAAAGTTCGTTATGATGCCGTCTACCACGCGGAACGTATAGCCGGGGTAGATGAAAAGGCCCGTTTCGCCGCTGAAAGGCTGCAGCACTCCCTGCGCAGAGACCGCGCTTTCCAACGCACGCACGCTCGTTGTGCCTACCGCTATCACTCTGCCTCGCCGCGCCTTAGTTTCTTGAATCAACTGCGCTGTCTCCGGGGGCAGTTCCAGATACTCCCGATGGATGGGGTGCTGCAGCGGATCCGCCTCGCGGATGGGTTGAAACGTGTCCAACCCGATGTGGAGCGTAATGAAGGCGAAACGCACGCCGTAGGTTTCGAGTGCACCGACGAGTTCCGGCGTGAAGTGCAAACCGGCGGTGGGCGCGGCGGCTGAGCCACGTACACGGGCGTAGGTCGTTTGGTAGCGATCGGGATCCGCGAGCGGCTCACGGATATATGGCGGCAGGGGCGTCGTGCCGCAGCGATCAATCACGGCATTTGGGTCATCCTGGAAGCGCACGAGCCGCTTGCCGTGTGGGAGCCGCTCGCCAACCTCAACGAAGTCCAAACTCTTGCCTTCCTCGCTCTTAAGCATGATGAGGGCGCCGGGTTTGAGACGCTGCGAAGGCCGCACGAGTGCTTCCCACCAGTCTTGATCGTGCGGGCGCAGCAAGAGCATCTCAACCTTGCCGCCGCTAGGCTCCCGTTTGCCAATGAGTCGCGCCGGCAGCACACGGGTGTCGTTGGCTACCAGCAAGTCGCCTGGGTGGAGGAAGTCCTTGATTTGTGCTACGTGGCTGTGTTGAATTGCGCCGCTGCTGCGGTGATAGACGAGCAGGCGGGCGGCGTCCCGGGGCTCGCACGGGTGCTGCGCAATGTAGTGCGGCGGGAGGGCGTAATCAAGGTCTTCAAGCCGGATCATATGGCCTCTGCTATCATGGGGTGGACTTTCTCTCGTAGTGGTTACACAGACATAGCATAGGGTGTAATTTCGTCCATGGCAGCGCTAACAGTAGTCTTGTCGACATGGAGTGAGCGTAAGGATAAGGTAGAGCAATTACGGCATAGATTCTCGCAGATCGAATTCGTAGTGCCAAGCGATGACGCCGAGTATGCCGAGGTCATGCCGCGGGTCGACGTCGTGGTTGGGCGCCTACCGCAAGAGTTGCTTCCCCAAGCGCACAACCTGCGCTGGATTCAAAACCAAGGAGCCGGTGTCGACCGCTTGCTTACGCCTGAGATTGTAGACTCCGATATTGTTGTCACGAATGCTCAGGGTCAGCACGCACCGCAAATATCCGAACACGTGCTCACCATGATGCTCTGTTTTGCGCGGGACTTTCGCAAAGTCCTGCAGGCGCAACGTGACCACGTTTGGCGGCCGCCGGGCTTCAATCCTTTTTGCCTGGAAGGTCAGACCCTCGGTGTGATTGGGGCAGGCGGCATCGGCAGGGCACTGGCCGCGAAAGCTCACCACCTCGGCATGCGCGTAATTGGGCTGCGCCGCAAACCGAAGGAACGGCCCGCATATCTCGATGTGTTGGTGGGAGTGGACGGTCTGCATGAACTCCTGCGCGAGTCGGACCATGTCGCAGTGTGCTGCCCGCTCACTCGGGAGACGACGGGGTTGATCGGGGCTAAGGAACTTAGTCTCATGAAGCCTACCGCGTACATCTACAACATTGGGCGCGGTAAGATCATACAGGCAGAGCCGCTCTTGCAAGCGCTGAAGGAAGGCTGGATCGCAGGGGCCGGCCTTGATGTTACTGACCCCGAGCCCCTTCCTCTGGACGCTGAACTCTGGGACTTGCCAAACGTCATAGTTACTCAGCACACCTCTGGGTCGGTGCCGGACAACGACGATCGCTTTTACGATTTGCTCGGTCAAAACCTTGAGAAATTTCTCAATGGCGAACCGCTCTTGAACGTTGTCGACAAAGAAGCAGGCTACTAGGCCTTTCGCTGCAAGGGGATTGGCGATAAGGCAGCAGATCGCTTTTGAGAGAGTTTCAACAGCCGCGCACGAGTGCGGTGTTGCTGCGTCCAGCAGGAATTTCAGCGCAGCGAGCGGCGACCGGGGTTGTGCACCTATCGCGAGCGCATTGCAGGTGCATGGAGAATTCGGGAAATCTCAAACCAAGTTCTGCGGAACGTAGACACGAGATGATGTCGTGATCACAGTCGTCGGCACCGGCACCTGGGGCACTACGTTGGCGGTGCAGCTTGCCAGAGCAGACCGCGCTGTATGCTGGCTTGCCCGCACTGAGGATGAGGCGGCGCAGTTGCGGCAGTCCGGCGAGAACGCGCGCTTCCTGCCTGGAACGGAAATCCCGCCAAGCATCCGCATTATAAGCGATCCCTTAGAAGCGTTGGCAGGCGGCGACCTCATCCTGCTCGTGGTGCCGTCAGAAGCAATGCGGGCAAATGTCCGTTGGATCGCGCCGGGAGTAACGGCCGATTCCATTCTCGTCTCGGCCACCAAGGGTCTCGAAACCGAGGCGGGCAAGACGATGTCCGCACTCATTGGTGAAGAGCTGCCGGATGTCGCGTCCGATCGCATTCTGGCGCTCTCCGGACCTAACCTCGCCCGCGAAATTGCCGAAGGCCAGCCTGCCGCTGCGGTGCTGGCAGGTGGAGACCCCCAGCTTACACGGCAGGCGCGGGCGCAGTTGATGCTCCCGCGTTTTCGCATATACACGAGTACCGATGTATTTGGAGTAGAACTGGGCGGAGCGCTGAAGAACGTGATGGCGATAGTCGCCGGCATCTGTGACGGTCTGCAGTTGGGCGACAACGCCAAGGCGGCGCTCCTGACGCGCGGCGTAGCTGAAATGACGCGTCTCGGTGTGGCGATGGGCGCGCAGCCGCTCACCTTTGCGGGACTGGCCGGCCTTGGCGATCTCATGGCTACCTGTGCCAGCCGCCAGAGCCGGAATCGGCACGTTGGCGAGCAGTTAGCGCAGGGCAAGTCGCTTGATGAAATTCTTGCATCTATGACCAACGTGGCCGAGGGTGTGCCGACCACGCGCGCCGCCGCGCGCTTAGCTCGCCAATTGGACGTGGAACTGCCAATTACCGAGTTGCTGCATGAAGTGCTCTTTGGGGGCATTACTGTGGCCCAGGCGACGGTAGAGTTGCTGGAACGCGCGCCGCGTGACGAGCTGGACGACTTCACGTTCTAACGGCCGTCTGATCGGCCCTGTGGCAGGAACAGACTAAACGGCCCCATGTGGCACTGATGTTGCCGCCGCGTTTCGGTCACTCCAGCTATCCCGGATGGATAGCGCAGCCGGACATACTTGGCTCACAGAGGTCCTGCGAGGCCGCATCGTTCTTGACCGGCGCGACGAGTGGTAGCGCAGCAAGCGCTGTTGTATAATTGGGCAACGAAATGACGCCCTAGTGTGTATGAGGAACCTGCATGCGACTTGGATTTCTCATCGACAACCGCAAGTGCATTGGCTGCCACGCCTGCACGGTGGCATGTAAGTCTGAGCACGACGTGCCGTTGGGTGTCTACCGCACGTGGGTGAAGTACGTTGAGACGGGCCAGTTTCCCAATAACCGCCGTCACTTTACCGTGCTCCGGTGCAACCACTGCGATGATGCGCCCTGCATACCGTCTTGTCCCGTCACCGCGCTGTATCGCCGCCATCAAGATGGGATCGTCGACTTCGATCCCGAGCGGTGCATTGGCTGCAAGGCGTGCTTGCAGGCTTGCCCGTATGATGCCCTTCACATCGACCCAGATACACATACGGCTGCCAAGTGCAATTTCTGCGCCCATCGGGTAGAGGTGGGCTTGGAGCCCTCGTGCCAGGTCGTTTGCCCCACCCAAGCCATAGTCTCGGGTGACTTGGACGACCCCACGACCTACATCTCTCAATTAATATCGCGTGAGCCGGTGCAAGTGCGCAAGCCGGAAAAAGGCACCGTACCGAAGCTCTTCTATATCGATGCAGACGAAAGCACATTGACACCTTCAGCGGCAACGCCTGCGCAGGATTACGGCATTTGGAATGAAATGCCGAGCGCAAGTGGCAGCGTCGCCGCCAACGGCAACGGCCATGCCAACGGCAACGGTGCAACAATCGTTGAAGATAGCGAAACCTTGCTGCAGGACCTGGTGGCAAAGTCAGCCAAGACGGTCTATGACGTGGAGCATCCGTCACCGTGGGGCTGGAAAGTCAGCGCCTACATTTGGACGAAGTCGATTGCCGCCGGCGCATTTCTCTTGCCTGCGGCGGGCCTTACATTGGGATTGGTAGCCGATAATCCTCTGCTGGCTTGGGGAGGCCCCATTCTCGCCCTGATTTTCCTCGCGATCACGGCCGGACTGCTGGTCTGGGACCTCCAGCGTCCCGATCGTTTCTTTACCATTCTCATCCGGCCGCAGTGGCGGTCGTGGATTGCCCTCGGCACGTTTATCCTGTTGTTCTTTGGGGTAGTCGCTGGTCTGAGCGTTCTTGCCGCTCTACTGGGAGCGGGTGGAGTAGTACAGATCCTATGGTGGCCGGGCGGAATCCTGGCTATTTTGGCCGCCATCTATACCGGATTTCTCTTTGCGCAATCGAAAGCGCGCGACCTTTGGCTTAGTCCCGCATTGCCGGTGCACTTGTTGGTGCAAGCAGCACTGGCCGGCGCCGCGTCGCTGGCGATTCTTGGCGTTGTCGTTGAGACTACAGAGCAGACCCAGGAATTCCTGCGCACAGTATTGCTGTGGAGCTTGGTAGCTAATCTGTTCATCGTCTTGGTCGGCGAGCTTTGGCTCCCACACGGCACGAGTGATGCGGCCAAAGCCGTGCAGATGATCCTGCGCGGCCGCTTTGCGCAGCGCTTTTGGATAGGTGTTGTGCTTATCGGGCATTTGGTGCCCGCTGCCATGCTGCTTGCGATTTCCTCGGGAGGCTACGCGCCTGTGGCGGCTGCGGCTGGCGTCTGTGCGCTCGTGGGACTGCTTGCATTTGAAGATGTTTGGGTAAAGGCTGGCCAAGCGCTGCCGCTGAGCTAGCGATAGGAGATTCCGCGCAATGTCGGTTTTTGATTCCCAGTTTCCGGAGTCAGGCCAACTGACGAACTACCCGCCGGTCGACCAGTGGGATGACTGGACCGAATACGATCCCGAAGCATGGCCGCAGAGGGTCTCCAAGAACTACATGCTCGTGCCGACGGTGTGCTTCAATTGCGAGGCGGCCTGTGGGCTGCTGGCGTATATCGACAAAGAAGATATGCGCATCCGCAAATTCGAGGGCAATCCCGCGCACCCCGGCAGCCGCGGCCGCAATTGCGCCAAAGGGCCGGCAACCATCAACCAGGTGCATGACCCCGAGCGCATTCTCTATCCCATGAAGCGCACGGGTCCACGTGGCTCCGGACAATGGGAGCGCACCACTTGGGATGAAGTGCTGGATACGCTGGCAGCGCGCATTCGCAAGGCCTTGCAGGAGGATCGCCGCACAGAGGTTATGTACCACGTCGGTCGTCCCGGCCACGACGGCTACATGGACCGTGTGCTGCAGGCCTGGGGTGTGGACGGGCACAACAGTCATACGAACGTCTGCTCATCCGCTGCCCGCTTGGGATATACGCTGTGGCAGGGCGCGGACCGCCCCTCGCCAGACCATGCGAATTCCCGCTTCATGCTGCTGATCAGTGCCCATCTGGAGACGGGACACTACTTCAACCCTCATGCTCAGCGCATTATCGAAGGCAAACTCTCCGGCGCCAAGATCGCCGTGATCGACACGCGGCTTTCCAACACGGCCTCGCGGGCCGATTACTGGCTGTCATCCTGGCCGGGCTCAGAACCGGCTATCTTGCTGGCCATGGCGAATGTAATCTTGCAGGAGGACCGTTACAACCGCGAGTTCATGGAGAAGTGGCTCAACTGGCAGCTATTCATGCGGGCGGAGCATCCGGACACGGAAGCCACCTTCGACAATTTCATTGCCGCCATCAAGGAATTCTATTCCTCGTTTACGCCGGATTATGCCGAGCAAGAGAGTGGTGTAGAAGCCGCAGTAATCGTCGACGTAGCGCGCGAGATTGCCGCGGCGGGGACTGCCTTCGCCAGTCACGTCTGGCGCAGCGCGGCTTCCGGCAATGAAGGCGGCTGGCAAGTCTCCCGTTGCTTGACGTTCCTCGGTGTGCTGACGGGAAGCATCGGCACACGCGGCGGTACGTCGCCCAATAGCTGGAACAAATTCGCGCCCGCTCCCTTCATCAAGCCCCCACCACAGCAGGTCTGGAGCGAACTGTTGTGGCCTCGCGAGTACCCGCTGGCGCACCACGAGATGAGCATTCTGCTGCCGCACTTCCTCAAAGAAGGTCGCGGCAAGGTGGACACGTACTTTACTCGCGTCTATAACCCGGTGTGGACAAATCCTGATGGCGCTTCGTGGATCGAGATGCTGGGCGACGAAGAGAAAGTCGGCGTGCACGCCGCTTTGACACCTGTGTGGAGTGAGACGGCGTGGTTCGCGGACTATGTGCTGCCCATGGGCAACGGGGCTGAGCGTCACGATCTCATGAGCCAGGAGACCCAGGCGGGCGCATGGATTGCCTTCCGCCAACCGGTGATGCGCGTGGCGCGTGAGAAACTGGGCGATGCCGTGGAATTCACCTACGAAGCGAACCCCGGTGAAGTGTGGGAAGAGGACGAATTCTGGATCGAGCTTTCATGGCGAATCGACCCCGACGGCAGCTTGGGCGTGCGCGAATTCTTCGAATCTCCCTACCGGCCCGGTGAGAAGCTCACCATCAGCGAATACTATCAGTGGATTTTCGAGAATAGCGTCCCGGGACTGCCCGAGGCGGCAGCAAATGAAGACTTAACGCCATTGGCCTACATGCGCAAGTACGGCGCGTTTGAGGTGAAGCGCGATACGTACGCGATACATGAGAATCCGCTGTCGCCCGATGACCTCGACGGCGCTGACGTAGACCCGGAGACAGGTTTGGTACGCAATAATGGCGAGGTGCTTGGGGTAGAGGTGGACGGCACAGCGGTTGAAGGCTTCCACACGCCTTCGCGCAAACTGGAATTCTTCTCCGATACCTTGAAGGAATTCAAGTGGTCGGAGTATGCCGTGCCAACGTACATCAAGAGTCACGTCCACCGGGAAAACATAGACCACGGCAAGGGCGAGTACGTTCTGCTGCCGACCTTCCGCCTGCCGACGCTCATCCATACACGCGCCGGCAATGCCAAGTGGCTCTATGAGATTTCACATACCAATCCCCTGTGGGTGCACCCGCAGGACGCCGAGCGGCTGGAATTCGAAACTGGTGCCTTGGCGCGGGTCAATACCGAAATCGGCTATTTCGTCATCCGCGTCTGGGTGACGGAGGGCATTCGCCCCGGCATCGTGGCGTGTTCGCATCATCTCGGTCGCTGGCGCCTCTCAAAAGAGAACGGCGGCGAGCGCTGGTCTACCGCGCACGTTGACTTCAAGAGTGTCGGCGAGGGCCAGTGGTTCATGCGGCAGATCGAAGGGGTCGGCCCCTTCAAGAGCGACGATCCCGATTCTGAGCGCATCTGGTGGAAGGAGTCGGGCGTGCATCAGAACCTGACCTTCCCGGTCCACCCGGACCCGGTGAGCGGCATGCACTGCTGGCACCAGAAGGTTACGGTAACTGCTGCTGCTAGTGACGACCAATACGGGGACGTCTTCGTGGATACGAATAAGTCCCACGAAGTGTATCTGGAGTGGCTCAAGAAGACCCGGCCGGCCGAGGGTTCGAACGCGCTGCGTCGTCCTCTGTGGATACCGCGTCCCGTCAAACCGGCGGCGGAGGTGTACCGCGTGCCTTGACGGGATCAGGGGCTATATGCGGGACTAAGTTGAAAGCGCGGGAACACTGTTCCCGCGCTTTTTCGTTCTTGCTTTATGCCATGCGCTCGCGCGGCTTCCACCTTTGGGCGCAGGTTTACAACCTGCGCTGCCGGACAAAGCCGAGACTGTCACGCTGTCACTAGAAAATTGGTATCCATGCAAAGTAGGCGTTAAGGAGTGCAAACGTATTCGTAAACAGCATTACGCCGATCACGATCAGTAAGCCGCCGCTAACCACCTCCACCGTATGAGCATGGCGGTTCATCCAACGCAGGATGGGCACGGCGCGGGAAAGACCGATTGCAGTCAAGAGGAAAGGGATGCCCAACCCGGCGGAATAGAGCGCCAGGAGCAACGCTCCTTGACCGACAGTGTCGCGCGTGGTGGCGAGCGCGATTATGCCGGCGAGGATTGGCCCGATGCATGGGGTCCAACCTGCCGCGAACGTGATCCCCACAAGCCACGAGGTGAGGTAACTGCGCGGACGGCTGCGGTCGACGTAGACGCGCCGCTCCTGGTTGAGCCAGCGCACGCGAAATACCCCGGCTACATGGAGGCCCAATACGACAAGAATTGCCCCGCCAATATAGCGCAAGTAGAAGGTGTAGCCCTGAATTGCCCAGCCTACGAGGCCGATTGAGGCCCAAAGAATGACGAAAACGGCCGAAAACCCAAGCACGAAGAAGGCCGCGTGGGCAACCGTATGTAGCGTGGCCCCGGTGTCTCGCTCTTCCGATACGCTCGTTCCCGCCAAATGCCCGATGTAGGCCGGCACGAGCGGCAATACGCACGGCGAGAGGAACGAGGCAATGCCGGCGCCGAAGGCAATGAGGGCGGTTAGAAGTGGCGTCATGCTGCTTTACCTAGGTGTACTGCAATTTCTTGTTCCCAGGGCCATACATATCTGAATTGATGGCAGCCGCTAGACGGATCGTGTGCGCTCAACTCTCACTTACCTCAAGCATATAGTGGTTTTCAGCGGATGTCTGTAGCCTTGACTACGTTTCCGGATGACTGATGCTACTGAGAGGACTGCGACGGACCGCAATCTCAGTATACTCAACTTCCGGCCTGAAACTCACTTGGTGCGAAACGCAAAACGAGGAGGGTCGTGCGACCCTCCTCGAATTCTCGCCCGGTTAAAGGGGACTTAGCCCTGACTGGCGTAGTACTCGTCCAGGACAGCCTGAGACTCTTTGCTTGCTTGCTGCATGGCTTCCTCGACGGTGACCTCTAGTGCCCACGCGCGGTTCATGTTGCCACGGAACGCGCGCCACCATTCCAGCCACACGCCATTAACTTGCCAATATTGGCCGCGACCTTCCCTAAGCGGGGCCATGTACGCTTCCACCTCACGCGGCGGTCGACCGCTCTTCTCAAGCAGTCGCGCGTCGTCCCACGTGTTGGTGTTGGCCGGCAAGCCGTCGCGCAGGATCGAGAAGACCCCCACCTGAATCTCATGGTCGATCAGGGGGAACTTCATCACTTCCCAAGCCTCGTCGGGAACCTCGGTGCTGCCCCACATCTCGACCACGCGTCCGCCACCGGGCACCTTGTTATTTGCCGGGCCTTGGATGTACTGTACCGCGACAATGGGCAAACTCTCCGGATCCGGCGAACCCCAGGAGCCGGACTGGCCGAGGCCGAGGTTCATCATGGCTGACCGCTGCCAGGCGAACGGGCCATGATACGTCGTGCCCTCAGGAATCGAAGCGTTGAACTCAGCGCGTTCATCGGGATCTGGCGCGACCCGATGTTTGAACTCCAAGTCCCACAGGAACTGGATAACGTCAATGAACTCTGCCTCGTGCGCTCTCGAACGGCGATAGTCATCGGAAAGGAAATTTGTGCCGTTTTGAAGCAGCATACCAAGAATGTCGAAAGTGGCCTGCTTGTTATTGAACCATCCCCAGATCCTGGGATCTTCGTTCTGACCCTTTCCGGTAATGTCGGAAGCAATTTCCAGCAACGTGCCGCCGTCGCCCGGGTTCCAATCAATGCCTTCAGCCGGCAATCGGTTGATACCGTAGCGATCGAAGATGTCGGTGTTGTAGGCTAACGCCGCGCAACCAACACCCATGGAGACGCCATACACGTCCTGCTTCTCATCACTGAAGAACTCCGGACCGCGAATGCCCTCGAGCTGAGCGCCGTCCCGCTTGGTGTACTCGGTCAGCGAGCGAATGTAGCCAACATCGCGGTTGCGTGCAAAGAAGACGCCGTCGTTGTGGAAGACGTCGGGTGCGTCACCGGCGGCCAACTGCGTATTGAGCTGGCTCATGGTGTCGCGGTAGGTGTCGCCTACCCAGTCAAGCTCGATGTTGTCGTAGTTCTCGTAGAAGCGCGCCACAACGAGATTCTCGTAGAATGGCTCAACCAGGGTAAGGTCGTTGGAGATCCATCTGACCGATACCGTGACCTTTTCGGCTGGCTTCTGTTCTTCGGCTGCGGGCGCCTCATCCTTCTGCTCCGGCATGTCACCGGAATCCGCCGGCATGGCTGTGCCGCACGCCGCCAGGGCGATAGCACCGAGCACGCCACCGGAACCTGCAAGCATGCGCCGACGCGTAATGCGACTACGTGCAAATGACATTTCCTGCCCTCTCTTACATTTAGGATTGAATCTTTCGGGTCGCCAGAGCGAGTATTGAGCACTCAGCGAACCCAAGTGAACTCAGTTCTGCCAAGGACGTTTACGGTGACCCCCCTTCCGTAACGTACAGAGTTGGCGCTCTGTAGATCGCGGTTCTTCATACCGATAGTGTACTATTCAAATCCTTGTCGTCAAGTGGAGATTGGAATTCGCGTTCAAATGGATTGACTAGTCTCTATAGCCTATTCATAGTGAGAGCATGTAGAGACGCTCCGGCAACAACCTGTCTAAACTGAATATGAAGTAATGTGCCAAGCGCCAATTAAGGAAAGTGACTATGGTGCCAGTCAATGATCCATTGTTTGCGCAGCAATGGGGACTGCAACTCATAAGGGCCCCCTATGCCTGGGAAACAACGCGCGGCAGCCCGGACGTGGTGGTGGCCGTCATCGAGAAAGGCATGGACGTAGGGCATCCCGACCTGCAGGGCCAGTTCTTGTCGGGTTGGGACCTGTGGGACGATGACGACAGCTTTGAGGACACCTCACGGCCGCGCAAACACAAGGACTCTACCGATCACGGTACCCATATTTGCGGCATTATTGCCGCACGGGCCGACAATGGCATCGGTGTCGCCGGGGTTGCGCCGGAGTGCCGTATCCTGCCCGTGCGAGTCAATACGTACCACGATGGCGAGCTCGCGCGCGGGATCCGCTTTGCCGTGGACAACGGCGCACGGGTCATTAATCTGAGCGACGTGGGTTACATGTACACCGTCAAACACGGCCTGCCCACGATCTATAGCGCCTGGACGCCGCCGCACTCAGAGGAACTCTGGGAGGCATGCGTTTACGCGCAGCAACACGACGTTCTGATTATCAATGCCACCGGCGGCAATCAGGCCCACAACGTCGCCAAGTATCCGGCGCTGTGTCCGGGGGTGGTAAACGTGGCGTCCGCCGACAGGAGCGGCCGCATGGCGGACTTCAGCGACTACGGCGACCTCACGGAGGTCGCGGCGCCGTCCGGCTGGCGGGGCTACGACCTGGCGAATGACCCTTCGCGGCGGATTTTACCTTTGGCGGAAGAAGACGTCATGGCTGCGTCATTGGGTGCCCATCCCCAAGCGGAATACGGTGTGCTCAGCACCATTTCCGGCGAGCACGGCGGCTATGTGGAGTGGTCGGGCGGCTGCATGGCGATTGGGCACGTTTCGGCTCTTGCCGCGCTTGTATGGTCCCGGCACCCCGGTCTGATGGCGGAAGAGGTAAGGATGGTCATACGCAATACGGCAAGCCAACCGGCAGGAGGCAGCGGCTGGAATCCGTTTATGGGACATGGCCTCATCGACGCCTTGGCCGCGGTTTCAGTTGACCGTGTGGAATGCGATCTTGAAATTGACGCAGTCGAGGTTTCCGAGTTGAATCGGGAGATCGGTCGCGTAGAGGTGACCCTGAGGAACCGTGGAGTGGCGGACGCCCGTGACGTGGCGGTGATGGTCTTCGACGGGCCGCTCGACGAGGGCGGCGGCGTGCAGCTTGGGCATGCGCTCGTGCCTAAGGTCGTTGGACGAGAGGAGACAGTGTGCGAGGTACCCTTCCGCATCCCGGAAGGCAAGGACAGCTTAGAGATAGTCTGCGATCCGCGGGGGCAACTCTCTGCGCAACAACGGCAGCGGGGCGAGCTTTTCCTGCAGACACGGGTCAATCTTGCCAAAGGCGTTGCCGTATAAGCAGGCCTTTACAGTCAGAGGTTGATCGTACGGCTCGTTCTGCTGCTTTGTTTCAACTGCCGGGCTGGCACAGGCATAGAAGCAACCTACACGCCGCCTTTCATTGTCCGAAAGGCGGCGTGTTCTTTGCCTGCTGCCCCTTTGCCTACGTACCACCACAGGGAGCAAAAGTAGTCCTTAGCCGTAGTATTCGTCCAGGGCCGCCTGTGCCTCCTTGCTGGCTTGCTGCATCGCCTCTTCTACAGTAGCTTCACCGGCCCAGATCGCCCTCTGACCCGTTCGGTAGGCGCCGATCCATGCGCTCCAGACGCCGTTTACCTGCCAGTAGTAGCCCTTGCCCTCGCGCAGCGTGGCCATGTAGGCCTCGATTTCACGGGGCGGGCGGCCGGCCTTCACGTACAGACGCTCGTCGTCCCAGAAGTTCGTGTTGGGCGGCAGACCGGACTTGAGTATGGTGAACGTCGCGATGTTCACCTCGTGGTCTGTCAGGAAGAAGCGCATGAGGTCCCAGGCTTCATCGGGCTGTTGCGAGCTGCCCCAATGCTCCATGACGCGGCCGCCGCTCGGAACCTTGTCGTTCTGGGGACCGTTCAGGAACTTCACGGCCACCACTGGCAAGCTTTCCGGATCAGGGCCGCCCCAGCGACCGGACTGACCCATGAGGAGGTTCATCATCGCGGTGCGTTGGAAGGCAAACGGTGCGTGATAGGTTTGACCTTCCGGTATGGCTTCAAGCAGGAGCGCGACTTGCTCAGGATCGGGCGACACCTGCCACTTGAATTCCAAGTTGTGGAGGAATTCCACCACTTCCATGAATTCCGGTTCATGGATGCGCGAGCGGCGGTAGTCGTCGCTCAGGAAGTTGGTACCGTTCTGCACAAGCAGGCTGAGGACGTCGCCGGTAATCTGCTTGTTGTTGAAGAAGCCCCAGACCGGGTCCGCTTCGGTGCTGCCGCGTTGGGTAAGCTCTTGCGCGATTTCTAGGAACTCCCCGCCGTCGGTGGGGTTCCAGTTGATGCCGTTCTCCGGCAGCCGGTTCACACCGAACTTGTCAAAGTGCGCGGTGTTGTACGCCGTAGCCACGCCGCCGATGCTACTGGAAATGCCCCACGTGCTGCCGTCGGGATCGCGGAAAAACTCGGGGCCGATCACGCCTTGTAGGGTACCGGCATCGCGCTGCAGGTAGGGAGCAAGATCGTTGATGTAGCCGGAGTCTCGGAAGAGCGCATAGCGGACGCCGTCACTGTGGAAGACATCCGGGGCCTCGTTAGCCGCCAACTGGGTCGCAAGCTTGGCGTGGTGTTCTCTGGCGGGCGCGCCTTCCCATGCCACCTTGATGTTGGGGTGCGCCTCTTCGAAGCTGGCGACAAGCAGGTCACCGTAAAAGGGCTGAATCACTGATGCGTCATTGGATATCCAACCAGCGCGCACCGTGACCGTTTCCATCGCTGGCGCTTCTTCGGCTTGCTTGGGTTCCTCGGCGGGCTTGGATTCTTCCGCAGGCATCTGCGTCGCAGTCCCCTGTGCGCACGCGGCAACTGCCAAGACGCCAATCGATCCGCCGATACCCGCGAGAACGCTCCTGCGTGTGAGATGACGATTGTGAATTGCCATACTCTTTATCCTCTCTTTGTCGTCTCATTTGACAGGCGCCAATTAGGAGTGCGGGTGTGACTCTTTGTTGTTTACCCCTCCTCTCTGCGAATTCCGGCGCAAGCCGGCTGTGTATCGCTTGCAATCGTTGGCTCGCACTCTTCTTGACATCCTGCTCCACATGAGTAGAGGTTATAACGACCTATTGAATTTGTCTATCCCTCAAGAGCCTTTAACTGGCTTGCAAACCAGGGATCTCGATGCGGCGGATCAGGCATTGATTAGATTGAGTGCAGCGGCGGCTTGTGCACCGTTGACCGTCGCGCGTACCACGTCCACGGCATGGGCACAGGCGGCCTCTACCGTGGGGGCGTATATCTGGTAAACGTAAGACAGAGTGCCATAATCTCGTGCCAGCGTCTCGGCCAGGGCATTGCGAAATGTGTCGCTCTCGGCTTCAATGAGGCGCGCCCGCCAGTTGCTATTAAGCTTGAGCAGTTCGCTCCACAATACGGTTGCCGCAGGCAACGCGACTACCCCGCGCTCATCCGAGGGCTCATTCACGTGGACGCCGACCAGTTTATGCGCGGCGTGCACGAGGTAGTGGATGTGAAATTCGATAAACATGGCGGGCTCTTTGTCGGCAAGGTATTCCCAAATGACAGCGGATTCGGCGGGCACGGGCATGCCGAGCTTAGCGTCTTCGAAGTGGCAGCGCGGTACCTCCCCGGCGGCATTCGTCACCGAGTGGCCGTGGGCAGTACCGTCCGGGTTTGTCAATGGCATGAGGCAGAACTGGTACTCCTCCAGCAGTTTCTCCGTCTCGGCGGAGCGGCTGCTGAGCCAGTGGGCGAGAAAGAGAATCGGCACGTCGCCGGGTTCGGCCGGTTGCATCGTGTCGAAGACGATCACAGTCTTGTCGCGGGGTTCAGACTCCAGCGCCAGCAGCGGGCGGCCTTCCGGCGTGCGACCGTATTCATGTACGGAAAAGTCGTCCAGCGCGGCGGCAGTGGCGTGCAGCGCGGACTCGACCTCTGCCGGTGTTGGGAAGGGGTGATTGCCGAGCAGGAATTCGTCGCCTGCCGCCACGTCGAGGGTGACCTCGACATAATCATTCGTCATGTGTGTTTGCGAACGGGGCACGAGGTCCCATTTGCCGTTGCGCTTAGCAAAGTGCGGCCCATCCAGGTAGCTGATGCCGCCGCGGCCCTTCATGACGCGGAACGTCACTGTCTGCGCCTGATCGGACTCCGACCGCACCCGGAAGCAGAACATGTACTCCCAGACCACCGGATATGCCGGATTGTAGTTTTCTATGAGTAACTCGACCTGATAGTGTCCGCGACCGATCTTGCTGAACGCCCGTGCGCTGGCGCATTCGAATTCGTTGTCCAGCGCTATGCCGGACTCTGCGTCGTGATATCGTGCCATCATGTCCTCCTGCGTATAGGTTTTACCGAGTTGTTAAATGCAAACCTCGAAGGGCTACTTGAAGTATATCTTCCTTGAATTGACAATTCATGCTGATCTGTTGCAAAGACAAGCCGTGGTATGACATTCGTCAAGCCACGGCCTATTCGAACGTATTGTCTCGGATGGGCTCACGCCTAAGTCAAACAGCAGGCAAGCCGCGCAGTGAGTAATGAGGCGGATAGAGTTTTCTGAGTGATTGGCCAGACATTTCCTGCCAAGCCTATGCAATCAGAACAGGCGCACCGGCCCGACGGGCAGCGTGTACGCAGTGCATCCGCCACGGAGGGCGCCCACAAGGGGCGCCCCTACGTCATTTCAGGATGAGCGAATTGGCGAGCGTGGAATCACATTGGTTTCTAACGCACACGGCTAAGTCAAAGATTCCTTCTTGCGCTCGGTGTGTAGGACGGAGGTAGAGACGATTGAATGTTAGGCAAGACGGCTCAGATGATTAGAACACGCCGATGTAGTTATCCAACTCCCACTGGCTCACACTCAGGTGGTAGCGGTTCCACTCCTCGCGTTTGACCGCGATGAAGTAGTCGGCGTACTCACGTCCCAGCGCCTCTTTGAGCACGTCGTCCTTGTCGAGCTCGTCCAGCGCTTCGGGCAGGCTGGTGGGCAGGAACGTGATGCCGCGGCGGCGGAGTTCGTCTTCATCCAGTTCGTAGAGGTTGTCGTCATTGCGCACGCCGGGGTCCATCTGATTGGCGATACCGTCCAGGCCGGCAGCGAGCAAGACTGTGTAGGCCAGGTAGGGATTCGTGGCGCCGTCCACGATGCGGTTCTCAATGCGTCCCGGATCGGGAATGCGGATCATTTGAGTGCGATTCGAGCCGCCGTAGGTGCCGTACACGGGCGCCCAGGATGCGCCGGAACGCGGCTGGCCGCGAATGAGGCGTTTGTAGCTATTGACGATAGGGCACGTCACCGCCGTGAGCGCCCGCGCGTGGTGCAGCACGCCGCCGGTGAACCAGTACGCAAGCTGGGAGAGGCCGTTTTCGTCGTCCTCGTCGAGGAACAGGTTGGTCGTGTTGTCATTGTCCCAGAGGCTCACGTGGCAGTGCGCGCCGTTGCCGGTGAGATTTTGGAAGGGTTTGGGCATGAACGTGGCCGTAAGACCGTGCTCTTCGGCAACAGTCTTGACCATCCAGCGGAAGAATGTGTGACGGTCGGCGGTGGTGATTGCATCCGAATAGAGCCAATTGAGCTCGAACTGGCAGGTGGCGTCTTCGTGGTCGGATGCGTACGGCTCCCAGCCCAAGTCCTGCATGTAGCCGACCAGGGTCGTGATGACGTCGAGATTTCTATAGAGGGCGCGTACGTCGTAGCAGGGCTTGTCGAGCGTATCGAGCGCGTCCCACGGCGCAAGTCCGCCATTCTCGTCTTGCTTGAGCAACATGAACTCGGCTTCCGTGCCGACATTCATGAGATAGCCGGCTTGCTCAGCCTTCGCCAATTGCTGCTGCAGGATGGTACGCGGGCCGTAGTGCCACGGCTCATCGTTCACATGGATGTTGCCTGAAACCCACGCGATGTCCTGCCGCCACGGCAGGACAAGCGTCGAATTGAAGTCGGGGTGGCAGAGCATATCGGGATCGTGGGGGCTCTGGCCCATGTCGCCCGCGGCAAACCCGGCAAAGCCTGCGCTGCCGTCTGCCATGTCATCGATGTGCGTAGAAGGGATCAACTTCGCTTTGGGCGCGCCGCTCATCTCCACGTACGAACAGAGAAAGAACTTGATGCCACGCTCTGCAATCAGTGATTTGACTTCGTCGAGTGTCATGGGTGTGCCTCCTTACGTGCAAGTACCGTTTCCAAGCACTGTAAATGCCGTTGTGTACCCTTTCCCCGCCCGCCGCTGGATTCCGGTTTTCGCCGGAATGACGGACCGAGGTCGCTGACCAGTGTATACATCATACACAAGTGGCGCGCCGACTAATGTGAAACCGCCGCTGCCGCTTTTTCGCCGACCAGCGCTTCTTCGCGGAAGCGCGAAAGCCGGAATGGCTCCAGCAACTCTGGCGTTTCGCCGGTCGCGATGAGTTCGGCCAGGTACTTGCCGGCTACCGGGCCGGCCTTGAAACCGTAGGTGCCCCAGCCAACGTCGAGAAAGTAACCTGCCAGTCCTTCCACGCCGCCAATAATGGGCGAAAAGTCGGGTGTCATGTCACAGATACCCGCCCACTGCCGCAACACATTTACATTGTGCAATTGTGGAAAGAGTTCCAAGGTGTACGTGGCCATCTGCTCCAGCGTCGGCAGTGTGCCCAGTTGACTGTAGGACTGCAGAGGGTCTACCTCCGCGCCCATTACGCAGTCGCCTCGGTCGGTTTGGCTGATGTACACGTGCAGGTTTGCCGAAACAATGACCTTATCGAGGAAGGGCTTGAGCGGCTCCGAAACACAGGCCTGCAGGGGCTGCGTCACGATGGGTAGCGCGACGCCGGCCATGCGCGAGACCACGGTAGCCCAGCCCGCGGTGCAGTTGACCACCATCTCGGTCGCAATGTTGCCGGCTGTGGTTTCCACACTCGTTATCTTGCCTGCGGGCGTGTTTATGCCCTGGGCCGTATTGCCTTCGTCGTGCGCGGTCGAGCCGTTGATTCCGATTGCGGTTGCTTCCGTGAATGGGTGAATTTCAATGCCCATGCGGTCGCAGGCCCGGGCGTAGCCCCAGACCACGGCGTCATGGCGAATGATGCCGCCCGGCGGATGATAGAGCGCCGCCATCACGGGCAAACGCGGACGGTCGCTCATGTCGAGGGCGGGAACGAGCTTCTGGATCTCTTCAGGGTAGATGACGCGGCTGTCCACGCCCATGATCTGGTTGGTCTCGGCACGCACGCGCAGGCCGTCGACCGAGGAGTCGGTATGCGCCAGCGTCAGGTGACCGCACTGGTTGAAGAGCAGATTCCACTCGAGCTCGCGCGAAAGATCTTCGTAGAGTTCCAGTGAGCGCGCAAAGAAGGGCACGCCTTCCGGTGTACGGTAGTTGGCTCGGATGATGGCCGTATTGCGGCCGGAATTGCCGGCCCCGAGGTAGCGCTTTTCCAGCACCGCCACGTTGGTGATGCCGTGATCCTTGCCCAGGTAGTATGCCGTGGCAAGGCCGTGCACACCGGCGCCAATGATGACGACGTCGTAACTGCGCTTGAGTTCATGCGTGCGCCACATGCGTTCTTTGCGAAACAATTGGATCATTGATCGGCACTCCGCATGCGCTGCACTGCCTGTTGTCCGACCGGCACTATGCCGAACTGATGTCCGGCATGCATGATTGCCTCCCAGGCATATGCAGCGTATTCAGTGCCGACAAAGAGCCAGTAGGCAAGCGTTTCGTCGAGATCATCCCGCATAATTCGCGCGTGCAGCCCGGCGACTTTGGCGCTAAGGCAGGCTCCGTTGGCTAACACGGCGTCGGAAACATCCGGGGCTGAGAGCCGCTGCAACACGTCGCGGCTGTGGGGGCCCGCAAGGAGTATCCCAGCGAAGGTGGAAGTAACGTCAATAGCGTGAATGCAGCCTGTTTCCGCCGTGTCTTCACTTTCTCGTTCCGCAACCTGACGTTCTATAGACTCGACTATCGCGCCACCGCGCATGGGGTCGCATGCAATGAAATACTGCCCTCGTGCCAGACGCCAGGTCTTGCCTTCTTCGATCACGATGGACTCCAAGTCTGCCTGACGGCCCTTAAGTTCCAGCTTTCCCAGCCAACTCGCATCCCCAATGCCCACACCGGTCTCAAGGGCCGCTGCTTCCGCGTCCGGCGCCGCGAAATGCTGAGCGATATTCCACCCAAGGTGGGGGCCAAATGTCGCGCCTAATTCGCGGGCAGCATGAAGGAGCGGGGATTGTCTGAGAGGTGCATTCATTGAATAGCTCATTGCCGGAGCCGCGCTTGCGCGGCATCGTAAAACGGCTCATCAACGATGCGCGCGGTGACTGGATTGCCATCAACGCGCATCATGATCTCTTGGTCCGCAACCGCCAGACCTGCCGAGACCCAGGCCAAACCGATGATCTTCTCATTCACCGGCGAAAAGCGCACGCTCGTGACGCGCCCCACCGGTTGGCCGTCGGCAATAATCACGCAGCCGTCCGGCGGCAGTATGTTCTCATCCATGACGAACCCTACGAGCTTCTCACGGGGTGCGCGGTCCTGGGCGCGGCTGATGGCGGCCTTGCCGATGAAGTCGTCCTTGTCGAGCTTGGCGACCCAGGCTAAGTCAGACTCGATGGGATTGCTCGTGGCGTCGGTGTCTACGCTCACAATCACATGCTTCTTTTCCAGCCGGAGCACGCGTTGCGTTTCTACGCCGAAGGGCCGAATGTCGAACTCCGCGCCGGCTTCCATGATGGCATCCCATACGTGCTCGCCGAATTCCGCCGGAAAGTGGATTTCCCAGCCGGTCTCGCCGACGAAACCGATGCGCAGCATTAGACTGGGCACGCTGGCCACGTCGGCTTTGCGGCAGCGCATATAGCCAAAGCGCTTGTTACTGAGATCGCGTTCCGTGAGTTTGGAGAGCGTATTACGGGCTTTCGGCCCGGCGACGTTCACGGCCGCCATGCCGCCGGTGACGTTGGTGATGTGCACGCACATACCGGTTCCCGCAAGCCACCACTCCAGCCACTCCTGGACAAATTCAATGTTGCCGGTGGTGGTCGTAATGAAATAGTGGTCGTCGGCAAGACGGGACACCGTGCCGTCGTCGAGGATGATGCCTGCCTCGTCGCAGATGACGCCATAGCGGGCGCGTCCTACGCGCAGGTCGGAAAAGCGGTTGGTGTAGACCTTGTCCAGGAGTTTCCCGGCGTCCTCGCCGACGACGTCGAGTTTGCCGAGGGTGCTCAGGTCGATGACGCCGACACGTTGGCGGACCGCCCAGTACTCTTGTTCCACCGACTCGCGCTTGTTGTCCGGTGTGCCGTAGTAAAGGGGGCGCTTCCACTCGCCCATGTCCATCCAGACGCAGCCGATTGCATCGTGCTTGGCGTGCATGGGGGTGCGTTTGACCGGATGCAAGTGCGGCCCGGCCAGTGCCCCGAGCGGTACAGGAGACGTCGGCGGCCGCGAGGTTGTACGGCCGGTTTCCCGCATGGCCTGACCCGTCTTCCGTGCACAGATTTCAATTGCCGCTTGCTGGCACATTTTGCCCTGGCAGGGGCCCATGGTGGTTGTGGTGTAGCGCTTGAGGGTTTCAATGTGATCGAAACCCTCGTCAATCGCGGTCTCGAGGTCGTGGAGTGACACGTCTTCACATGGACAGACGAAGGTCTTCTTCGGGTTTGTCTTGGCGGCGGTCTGGAGGCCTACGGCGGGAGGCAGCCCCGCGCCGGTGACCGCTCCTATGGCTGAAACGCCAGCGGGGAGGTCACTGGTGGCGAACACGGCGCGCGCCTCGTCCCACGCCACCCTGCCGCCGGCTTGGGCGACGAGCCCGGCATCCGGCACCCAGTCTCCGCAAACCACGACCAAGTCGCAGGCGAATTGCCGGTCCGTAGTCTGTAGAGCAGAAACGTGTTTGCGCCCCACGGCCTTGACGACACGCTCCGGTGGGACAATGCCCGCAATCTCAGTTTCCGCTGCTTCCAGCTGCCCGCTAACGGCTGCCGCAGCCACGGCATTGCCGATGATTACTGCCCGTTCGCCGGCCTTCACGCCGTGCAGCCCAATGAGACGTAAAGCACCGCTGCTCAACATTACTCCAGGGAGGTCATTGTTCTCGAAACGCAGAGGGACTTCGTGGGCTCCGGTGGCGATGACGATGTTCTCGGTGCGTAGCTGGGTGAGGCGCTGCGCTGCCGGCGAACCCGGAACGCGATGCATTACGGCCAAGAGGTTATCTTCATAGAGGCCAAAGCAGGTAGCGTCGGTAAACACGGTGATGCGTGTATTCTCCAAAACCTGCCGCACAAGATTCGAAAGGTACTCAGCAGGCGGCTCTCCGGGTTCGTTTGTCGGGGACGAAGCGAATTCCGTCGCAACGCTGTCGGTGCTTGCGTAGCGCACGTGACCACCTAGCTCCTGCTGGTCGTCGATCAGGACCACGTCCTGCCCAGAGGCTGCCGCGTCGAGGGCTGCTTGCATACCGTATAGTCCCCCACCGACTACGGCTGTAGTTGTGTGGAGGAAAACGTGCTCGTAGGCGTGTTCAGTGTCTGACCCGGGGTCCCGGTCGATCTTGCCCAGACCGGCGGCGCGACGGATGAACGGCTCAGCAAGCTGCCACATCCAGCGATGGGTAAAAGTCTTGTAGTAGAAACCCACCGGCATCGCCCACGAGAACTTTTCAGCAATTGCCAAGAAGTCAGTTTCCAAGGATGGACTGGCGTTCTGGTGGGTGACCTGCATGCCGTCGTGTACCGGCTGCATGCAAGCCCGCACGTTGGGGGTGCCATCAACATTCATCAAGCAATTGGGACAATTGCCGGAGACACAGAGCAGGCCGCGGGGGCGATGGTACTTGAAGCTGCGGCTGAATATGCGTCTGCCGGAGCGGTAGAGGGCGGATGCTACTGTGTCTTGCGGCAAGGCCTCGATGGGTCTGCCGTTGAAAGAGAAGGTAACGGAAGGCTGCTCGGCGCTAACGGAGGAAGATGGATTCCCGCCTGCGCGGGAATGACTGACCTCTGGTGCGTCGCTCACGGTGCCTCCTCAGGCAGGCTCGTCTCAGTGACCACATTGGTCACTGTATCGCGGAGTGCAAAGAGCCACTGGCGGCAGCCGTATGTGTGGAACCACCATTCCTTCTGCGTCTTGGCGTGGTTGGCCGCCGCATAGCTATAGCCAAGCCATGCTTCGTCACTTGAGCCCGCTTCGGGTCGTGTCTTCACCTCACCGCCAAAGCGGAATTCGTATACGCTGCGCTTGCCGCAATTGGGACAGGGAATTAGAAAGGACATACATGCTCCCAGCAGGAAAGGCGACCATGCCTCGTGCTGCTCGGCAAGTGCAACATCAGTGCACCTCTCATGGCCTTGGCGCTTCCCCATTCTGCACGTGATGTGTGTGATTCAGGGACTGGGATGGTTCAAGTCCGATGCAACAAGGCAGTCCGCCTAATGGCCGCGGTCTTCCCAGCCCGGGCCGCCGCCGACGATGCGGTTGGTGCCGACGAGCGGTATGCCGCAGATCATTGAGGCTTCGGAAGTCAGAGCGCGCAGGTCGTCCGGATCGAGGTCGTGCACGTCGGCCTTGCCGCACGCGCGCGCCAGCATTTGCATCTCCGAGACCATCGAGCGTAGATAGCTTGAAACCCGTTCGGCGGCTTCGTCAATCGGCAGCCGCTGCATGAGCTCGGGGTCCTGGGTGGTGATGCCGACCGGACAGCGGCCGGTGTGGCAGTGGTGACAGAAGCCCGGTTTCGTGCCGAGCTTTTCATAGTCTTCAACATAGAGCGGGCGATTGCAGTTGAGGGCGATCAGGGCGGAGGTGCCGATATAGACGGCATCCGCGCCGAGTGCCAGGGCCTTTGCAGCATCCACGCCATGCCGGATGCCGCCCGCGATGATAAGTTGCACTTCGCCATACAGTCCCAAGTCTTCCAGCGCGGCCCTTGCCTCGCAGACCGCTGCCAATGTGGGGATTCCCGTGTGCTCTTGGAGCATTTCCGGTGAGGCTCCCGTGCCGCCTTCCATGCCGTCCACCACCACCGCGTCGGCGCCGGCCTTGGCGGCAAGCCGCACGTCGTCGAAGACGCGCGTTGCTCCCATCTTGATGAAGATGGGCACTTTCCAGTCGGTAGCCTCGCGGAGTTCCTCCACTTTTATGATCATGTCGTCGGGGCCCAGAAAATCCGGATGGCGGGCGGGACTGCGCTGGTCAACGCCGATGGGCAGGTCTCGCTGTTCGGCAATCACGTCCGAGACTTTGGAACCCAGCAGTAAGCCGCCCGTGCCGGGTTTTGCTCCCTGGCCGATGGTCAGCTCGATGGCGTCGGCGGCGCGGGCATCATGGATGCTGACGCCGTAGCGCGATGGCAGCACCTCGTAGATCAGGGTCTTGCTGTTCTCGCGTTCGGCCTTCAGCATGCCGCCGTCGCCGGTGGTGTTGGATGAGCCGACCGCAGCCGCGCCCTGCGCCAGGGCAACTTTCGCGTTATATGAAAGAGCGCCCCAACTCATGCCCGTAATCATGACGGGAATGTCGAGCTCAATGGGGTTTTCGGCATAGCGCCTGCCGATTACGGTCTTCGTCGAACAGTGCTCGCGGTAGCCTTCCAGGGGGATGCGGGTGAGTGTGCACGGGAGGAAGGTCAGGTCGTCGAACGTCGCCCAGTTTCGTTCGCGCAGCGTGCCGTAGCCGCGCATGAGATAGCGCCCCAACTGCGCCTTCTCTTGTATCTCAGCGATCACCTCTGGCGTGTACGTTCCACTCGCTCGCAGGCGGCCATTCTCGCCGTCTGACATTGCGCCGTGCTCCTCTTAGTTCGGTAACTTACGTGGGGTCTAATCCGTATCGCGCGGCCCTAGGCCCAGTTTTCATTGTCTCGTCTAATCTTCGTGTTCTTCAGTTTAGGCTTTGCTCTCGAGGTGCAATGCGCCACCTGTACAAAAAGAGTGCCCAGCACTGTCTTTGCTTGGCAAGAGCTAGGCCTGTTCTGCGGCTGGTTCAAGCTCGTAGATTCTTGTACCCAGCTGTTTCAAATGTCCGCTTACTTGAGAAAACCGCCCAATGCTACACGACCTGCCGCCAAACATCCCAATCAGTCTTGTCAAAGTTCCACAGCCGCCGCCCGGACTCAATCTTCCTAAAGTTCCCCAAGCGGGGCCTGAGCTCGTCCAGGCGGTCGGGCAGATGCTCCGCGATTATCCCTTCCAGGTAGGCGATGTCTTCGGCACTGACTTCTTTGACGACAGCGTCATTGCCCAGGTCTTCCACCTTGCCGCCAACGTAGCACACGGTTTCATACATGGAGTCGGCGAAGGCTTCGCCCACATCACCACAAACTACAATTGTGCCGCGCTGTCCCATGAACCCTGCCATGTAGCCGCAGTTTCCACCAATCAACAAGAGGCCGCCCTTCATCGCCACGCCGGCGCGCGCAGCCGCATGTTTGTGAATGACCACCGTACCGCCGCGAATGGTGGCGGCTGCGCCGTTGCCAGCACTACCATGGACGATGACGGTGCCCGACAGCATCGACTCCGCCAGCCCCCAGCCCGTGCTGCCGTTGATCTCCACGGTGGCGCCATCCATCAAGCCGCCGCAAAAGTACCCCACACTGCCATCGAACTTCACGCTTGATGGGTCCAGCAACGCCACGCCGAGATTGTGGCGCGCTCCCGGATTGCGTACGAGGACTTCTTTTTCTCCGTTAGCAATGTGCTCTTTAATGCCGATATTGATTTCGCGGATGGACTTGCCGGTGCAATCTAGTTCGCCTGCCATACCTGCACTTCCTTGGCTTGCGCCTCGCGCACGCCGCCTATTCCCGGAAACGCGTTTTCAATCGCGATTTCTTCGGTTGCTACAACCACAGTTTCGTCTGTCTCGGTGAAAAGGAGCGGCTTCAAGGCGAAGCGGTCTTTGGCGAAGCCCAGTTCATTGCGGGTTGCCGCGAGATAGCTGAAGGATCCGTCCAGGTCGTCCAAGGAAGCGGTGAGGGCTTCCTTTAGTGACAAGCCCTGCGAGAGTTGATCGGCCAGATACACACCGATGACCTCAGAGTCGTTATCCGTATAAAAGCGCACGCCATGCTGCTCGTAACGACGACGCAGATTGTGATAGTTCGTAATGTGGCCGTTGTGCACGACTGCGAGATCCGGCATGCCGTGGGCCCAGAATGGCTGCGAGTGGCTGAGATCGACCTTCGATTCCGTGGAGAGCCGCGTATGTCCGATGCCGTGTGTGCCGGTTATCCTGGAAACACCGTGGGTCTCTTCGAGGTTTTCAGGTGAGCCCACCTGCTTTACGATTTCCAGCGCGTTGCCCATGCTGACAACTTCGACATTGTCTGCTTCCGCCTCAATCAGGGCACTTAGCGCTGTGGGGGCGCCTTGGTAGTCGAGTTCGAGTCGCAGGTACTCTTCCGTGGTAGACGAGTCGAGGATTGTGCCAACTTCCTGGACCCGTTCCGCAATACTCTCGCGCCGTCCGGAGAAGTCGCCATTCTCGCCCAGCTTTACGCGTAGGACGGTGTGGCCGTTGCTGGATCCGTTATAAAGAGCGACACCCGCAGAATCCGGTCCCCGGCAAGCAAGCGCATTGAGCATAGTGAGTACAGTGCTGCCAACCGGTGAGGTACCGGTAGATTTCTTATCCAAAAAGCCTATGATGCCGCACATGCGACGTTCCCCAAACTCCTATTGGAAAATGACCGCCACAGATCGATATCCCAACGAGGCTGCCGATCTAACTTCAAGCAACGGATTGCTGCCCCGCAGTCGGTGCAAAGAAGATCATCCCATACTATAGCATTCTTCGGAGTGAAGCGTACACGCGGGGGGCACAGCGCTGACGGCTCAACGAGCGGACCGATGGGGCAAGGGAAGTCGGGTGTGTCGTCACTTCGGGCCCCTCTCGGGGAGCTCTTCGCTCATCCGCTACAATATTGCGAAAGTGAGGAGAAGCTTGAAGGGAAGCAGGCATGTCGGATCGCAAGCAAGATGACGTGAGCGCATTCCATGCGTTTGAGAAGGCGGGATGGGAGCGAGTTGCCGGAGATTATCATCACTACTTTGCTGCCCTGACTACGCGGTTCATTGAGCCGTTGCTCGATGCCGGAGGCGTTGAGGCGGGGTGCCATGTCTTGGATGTGGCAACGGGTCCCGGCTATGTCGCGGCGGCGGCTGCGCGGCGGGGCGCCGAGGCCACCGGCATAGACTTTGCGGCGGCGGCAGTGGCGGTGGCGCGCGAGCAATACCCGGACATTGCGTTTCAGACCGGCAGTGCCGAAAGTCTAGATTTCGCGGACTGCCAGCTTGATGTCGTCTTGATGAACTTCGGCTTGCTGCACCTTGCCCGGCCGGAACAGGCACTGGCGGAGGCACAGCGCGTACTGCGGCCCGGCGGGCGCATTGCCTTCACTGTCTGGGGCGATCCCCAAATGTGTGCGGGATTCAAGATTATCCTCGATGCCATTGCCAACCACGGCACAATGGACGTGCCGCTGCCGGACGGGCCGCCCTTCTTCCGTTTCAGCGATACCGCGGAGAGCAAACGGGTACTCACGGAAGCTGGGTTTCACAATGTGGTTGTAAAGGTCGTCGACACGCAATGGGAGGTGCCACATGCTGACACGCTCTATGAGACGTTTCTCCATGGCGCGGTACGCACCGGCGCTCTCTTGCAGGCGCAGACACCAGGGTCCCAGGCGGCAATCCGCCGGGCCGCGCGGGACGGCGTGATGGCATTCAGCGCTGCGGGGCGCATTCTCTTGCCAATGGCGGCGGTGCTATCAAGCGCCAAAAAGACCTAAGTCTGGACCAAGTCTAATGTCCTCGCCGTTCTCATGCGACATAGGCAGTCTTGGAAGGTGGTATACTCTGCACCAATGAGGAAGCTGCACCTCACTGTCAAGTATATGAGCAAATGGACAAAGGAGGGGCGGAAGTTTCCAATTCATCGCAGCTAACTGCAAGAGCGAGAGGAGTAGATCATGTCCGAGAAAGTGGCAACATTGACCCGACGCAAGCTCCTAGTCGGAGCCAGCGCTATTCCCGCGGTTGCCGTCCTTGCCGCCTGCGGCACGGCCACGGTGCAAACGGAAATGGCCGAGGAAAAGCCCGCTGAGCCGAAGGCAGAAGCCGCGCCGCAGCAGGCCGAGCCGGTGGACGTCGTCTTCGTGCCCAATCCCGCATTCAAGTTTCATGAAGAGGGCCACGTTTCCAACGGCTTGATGGAGGCGTTCAGCGCGGAATTCTCCAACATCAATCTGCTCGTAGAACCCTATACGGGCAATCGCAACGAGGCATTCGCGGCTGCCGCCGCCGCTAACATTCCCTACGACGTCGTGACCGGCGGCGAGGGCACGCCGATCGACCGGGGCCTGCAGGGTACCGTTCTGCACCTGAATGACCACATCAAGGCGACCGGCCTGGATATGAACGATGTCTGGGAAGGCCTGATGGAGCCGGTGGTGTGGCGCGACGGTCGCGTGTTCGGAATGCCCTACGGCCCGGACATGCGCGTGCTCTACATGAACATCGATCTTTACATAAAGGGCGGTCTGGACCCGGCGGTCGGCCCACAGACGTGGGACGAATTTGAGGAAGCCATCCAGAAGACGACCCAGAAAGACGCCGCGGGCAAGCTCACGGTTGCGGGGTTCCCGCCTGACTGGGGCTCCAACGGCACGTGGCTCTTCATGCTGCCGTTGTTGCAGCTGGGTGGCAGCCGCACGAACGAAGATCGCACCAAGATGACCTTCAATACGCCTGAAGGTATCGAGGCCTTTACGTTCGTCAAGCGGCTGTGGGACCTGCAGGATGGATTCGCCGCCATCAAAGAGTTCCAAGAATCAGCACGGCCCTCCGGCAGGGATCGGGGTGCGGCGCTTATCAATGCGAAGTGCGCCAGCATTTACATGACGTATGCCGAACGCAAACAGCAGATACGCCCGATTGACCCGGACTATGAGTTTGGGTACACAGGCTTCCCCTTACCCGAGAATGCGGCGCGTCAAGTAAGCTTGGGCGGCGCGTGGATCCACATGGTTTCCGGCTGGACGGAAGTTGCCGAAGAATCCTTTGCGTTGCTTGAGTTCCTGGCGCGGCCCGAGAATACACTGGCGTTCACCAAGACCTTCGACCGTGTGCCGGTGCGCAAGTCGGCAACGCTGTCCGAGGAATTCCACGAGAACGATCCGTTCGTCCTGCATATGTCCGAGAATATGCAGTATCGCACCTCAACCCTCGGCTTTGGCGTACCCGGCTCCGATCAGATGCGCCAGCAGGTGCTCTCGGGCGGATGGGTTGGCTCAATCTGGAACGGCGAGGTGGGCATTCAGGAGGCTCTTGCCACGGCTGAAGAGCAGATGAACATAATCGCCGAAGAATGGCGCAAAGAGCTTGGAATATAGACTCTTAGCACGTGACCGCTCATAGGCGGCCCGTGGGTTAGTAAATGGTTTCAAAGGTCATTCCACTGGGCGAAGCGAGGAAAGGACACGCGACGAGAGTCTCTCGTTTCCTCGCTTCGCCCAGAATGACCATTGAGCAAGTGACCTAACACGTGGCGCACAAAGCACCAAGATTGGTCGCAGATTTGAATTGGCCAAGGCGATTGATTGCGCCAGCGCGGGACGAATCCAATTACTGAGGGAGCACTTAGTGGCAAATGACATTGACGTAGCGGTTGTCGGCGGCGGGCACAACGGCTTGGTGGCGGCGACGTACCTCGCATGGGCTGGGCTGAAAGTTCATGTGTTTGAACGCCGTTCCTGGACGGGCGGCGCGGCGATCACCGAGGAACTGTGGCCGGGTTTTCTATTTTCTACCTGCGCCCACATGGTCCACGGCATTCAGCCGAAGATATATCGCGACTTTCAACTGCTCGAGCGTGGCATGGAAGTCATCCCGCGCCAGGGCATACAACTCATGCCCGATGGGACGTATTTTGGGCCGAAAACGCATGATTCGCCTCGCAATTGCGCCGTTCATCTATCGCAAGCGGAGCAAGAAGGACAGCGCCGCTACGGGGAATTCAAGAACACGTTGCAGCGAGCGATCTCGCCGTACCGATTGCAGCCGCCGCCCTCGCTCGACGAAGTGCGCGCCACGGTAGCCGGTACTCCGGCGGCCGACGTGCTTGAGAAAGCGTTGACGACGCGAATCTACGACCTCCAGGACGAGATGCTACCGGACGGGAAACTGAAGGACCGCTTGGCTTATGAGGCAGGCGCAATCGGCAGAAACCCATTTGCTTTTCAATTTGCCTACGCTTCCTTGAACGCGGTTGACGAGGAGACGGGTATCAAGCCGCCAAACGGCTACGTGCGCGGCGGGGTGGGTGTGATCAGCCGCCTGTTTCACGAGTCCGCGGAAGAGGCGGGAGTGACAATTCACACCGATCACGAGGTCGACGAGTTCTTGGTGGAAGATGGAGAGGTCGTCGGTATTCGGCTGGGCAACGGTGATGAGGTGCGTAGCCGGGTGGTAGCCTCGAACCTTGACCCCAAGGGCACATTCTTGCGCCTCATGCCCTCGGAACACCTGGATAACGGTTTCCGCAAGCGAATCCAGGGTGTGATTACTAATGTCAGTTGCTATAAGTTCCTTGCGGTAATTTCCGAGTTGCCGCAATGGAGCGCCTGGGACGGCGATCCGGAAACTCCAAGTAAAGGTGCCGTCGTCATTAGCCTCGATCGCGCGGAGATGTCCGCCAACTACGATGACTTGGAGGCCGGACGCCCGCCGCGCAGGCCGTTGATAAGCTACTCAATTCCATCGGCGGTTGACGATAGCCTGACCCAGCCGGGATACCATACCGCCTCCATTTGGATTTATCCGGCGCCGGCCAAACTGCAGGGCACAACGTGGGATGACGTGCGCGAGCAGGTGGCGGAGGGCCTCATCGACCAGATCACGGAGTATGCACCGAACTTCCGGAGATCAATCCGGGACTACAAACTGCGCACGCCGCTTGATCTGGAACGCGAGAACGGCTTGACGGATGGCTGCATCTGGCACGTCCAGCATACCGGCGAACATCTCGTATGGAACCGGCCCTTGCCGGAGATATCACAGTATCGGGCACCTCTGCCGGGGCTCTACCTCTGCGGTGCCGGACAGCATCCCGGCGGAGAAATCAGCGGTGTACCCGGACACAATGCGGCCCACGAGATTCTGAAGGATCTCGGCTAGGGCTAGTGACGCGAAAGCGCTGGATTTCTGTTTTGCAGCGCAGCAAACGTCCTAGCAGATGGGCAATTCTGGTTCTAGACTGACGAAAGTCTAAGGCCCAACAGGTCTAGAGGCCTGCGTCAAGACATGTAACTAGATCGAAGATACTGGGCCACATCCGGTTTTGCCTGTGAGAAGGCAGTGATTGTGCCACATCGAACTTGCAGTCGGGACGGAGAGGTAGCGCTACGCGATGACTGAACCCCTTTCGCATGCAGTCCTATCCGCGGAGTTGGAGGGCATCGAATGCCATACGCCGCACGCGGTGCGCAGCGGCGATACGATTTGGGCGGCCTGGCAAGGCTATCATCAGAACGAAGAACGGATCTATGCTCGGCCTCTCTATGGGAATTCACTTTCGCCGCTTGAGACGGTCACACCCCAGGGAGGCAAGCGCCACTCACCGCACATGGGACTCGTGCAAGGCGTGCCAACGTGTGTTTGGGTATCCGAGGTTGCATATCAATCGTATACCGTGGTCGGCTCTAGCCGTTCCATTTCCGGTTGGGACACGCCGCAACGGCTTGGTAGCCGCGACTTTGCAGTCTCCCTCCACGCCGACTCCGCGCACGGTCGCATGGCGGTGGTATGGTGCGAAGCGGCGTCGCCCGGTGCTTACGTAATTCGACTGGTGGAAAACGATGGCAGTGGTTGGTCGGAACCGGTGGATGTAACGAGCGCGCCGGGTTGGGTACAGCGACCGGAAGTTGCGGTAACGAGCGACGGTTGCTGGGTGGCTTGGGATGCTTACGTAGGCAGTGGGTTTGGAATCCATTGCGCTTTTGTCGACCGCGGGGGATCAGTCGTCGAGAGGGAAGTGGTCAGCGACCGCCCCGCCGAAACCGCAATGGTCACGGCGGAAGCGTGGCAACTGGTTCCTTCGCTCACTTTGGATGTTGAAGGAAATCCCTGGATCGCATGGCTTTGCCGCCAGGAAGTCATCAGCGACGCGAACGTTCTCGACCAGTGGCCCGTGGCAAGAGCGGCGAGACGTTTAGACGGGCAATGGCAACTCATGGTTGATGCCAACGATTCGCCGGACCTCGGCGTCTTGGCGTGGGGCATGCTGGAGTGGCAGGGCCTGGGAGTTTGGGGCTACCTTGGCAGGCGGCGCAAGCCGCTGGTGGTCTCCAGTCCCGAAGGCGGCGTCTGGCTGCTGTGGGAACGGAAGAAGCTGCCAAATGGTAGTACGCACACCACACCAGGCGTTTTGCTAGGACGTTACCTCGACCGGATGGACGGCCAAACACAACCGGTAGTTAGCGAGACTCGTGCCGTAGCAGAAGGTCCGCGCTACTACACGCCGGTTGCGGGTGCAGCCATCGATCAACGCCACGAGCTCCTGATGACGGCGCGCGTTGCGCCCGAGATTGCGGTGGAAGACGTCTGCCTGGCAGCATATTCCCTCCGTGACGCCCCGGCTTACCAAGATGAAGGGCCTTGGTTTGGCTGGCAACCCGTCTCGTTGAGTGAGCAGCGTCCTAGAGTACAGGTGCGGGAACAGAGTGCTGCCTACGCCGCAGAGTCTAGAGACGAATCGCAATATCAACTCTTCTGGGCGGACTTGCACGTGCATTCGACGCACTCCGCCGATGCGGAAGGGTACGTTGACGAACTCATCGCCTATGCCCGCGACATTGCCCAACTGGACTGTGTGGCCTTCTCCGATAATGATAAACACCTCCTCAGCCTAACGTCGTCGGAATACGACCTGGACTACCATTTTGTGCGTCACTTCAGGCACTTGGATGACTTTGTCTTGCTCCCCGCATTCGAGTGGTCGCAGATGAAGCGCACAGATAGAGGGAGGACCTCTAACCACCGCACGGTAATTGCCGGCAAGAGTGAATTGCCGCTCTTGCGCTATACCGAGGTCGAGGGCGAGCCCCTGGCAGCGTTGGCCGCGCACGCGGAGCAGCACGGCGCAATCTTGCACCCCCACCACGAGCACTGGGAGTTCTTGTCGGATTCCGACACAGAGACAAACATGGAGGTCTGTTCCGGTTGGCGGGTGCACATGCTCGATCCGGCATATCTGGACAAGATCCATCGCGTGCTGAAGAGTGGACGGCGGCTTGGTTTCGTCGGCTGCAGCGACGGCCACCGACGCACGGCGGGCACGGGCGGAGGTCTGACCGGCATCTACGCCGAGTCGCTAACGCGCAGGGCCATTGTGGAAGCCCTGCAGGAGCACCGCTGCTTTGCTACGGACGGCTCCCGCATCGCCGTGCAGTTGTGGGTTGCCGACGTCTTCATGGGCGGCGCTGGCAGGACGCACAACCCGCCTGATATCCGCTGGCAGGTACAACTTACGGAATCGCCTGCGAAGATCATGTTGCTGCGCGACGGGCAGGTGATCAAGAAGTGGCAAGCCACCGGCGAATTGGCGTCCGGTCACTATACCGACGTTGACGCGGAGCCGGGCGCTCATTTCTACTATCTCTGGGTCGAACAATCGATGGCGTGGCGAACCCACCTCTCCAACGTGGCGCCTGCCTGGGGGCCGCGGGCGTGGTCTAGCCCCGTCTGGGTCGATTACACCCCATAGAGCGCACCCCGAGTCTATCGATTTAGTCTGACTTGCTGGAATTCGGCCGTCGCAGGCGAATCTGCGTGCTCGCGCGGACTGCGTTCATGAGAAGGCCGCCGGAGCAACACAGACCCCTCTAGGGTATTACCGGCCCGCAGTATCGGAATGCTGACCTGGTTTCAGTCAATGTCTGCAACTGTAGTAAAGTAGGGTTTGAGTTTGCGATAGTTCCCGCAGAGTCGTCTTGACTCCGAAACAGCATGAATGAAAGCAAGTAGCGCGAGAGGCATTGGTGGCGGAGCCTGCCACAAGCGCAGTTGATCTCGCGAAAGAGCCCAACTAATACAGGGAGGCCCCGGTTGCAACCACTCTTAATGTTTTCCTCTGCGGTCGTGCCTGGCCTGATCCTCATGTGGTTCTTGCATACCCGTGAGCGCTTCCCACAGCCTCGCACGACACTGTGGGCGACCTTTGGTCTCGGGGCAATTATCACCCTCCCCGTGATAGTTCTCTTCTTTCCCCTCTCGATCGTTCTGTCGGTAATCGCGAGTTCAACCGGCAATGCGCTGTTGTTTGCCCTGGTTCAGGCGTTTCTCACGTCGGCGATTCTCCAAGAGACGTTCAAGTATCTAGTGCTTGCCAATTTCTCGTGCCAGCGCAAGCGGTTGGCGGAGCCGTTCGATGGCGTAGTGTACGGAGTCGTCGCTTCGCTGGGTATCGCGACGCTGGAGTGCATCGCGTATGTCAGCGAAGGGGACGTGACGGGAGCATTCCTCCGAGCGCTCACCTCAGTTCCGCTTCACTGCGCTCTCGGCGCGATCATGGGATATTACATCGCGCGAAGTGTATTCGATCCCACCCCTTGGAGCCGACGCTTACTCCTGGCCTATGTAGTTCCGGTTGTACTGCACGGCCTGTACGACTTTCCCTTGTTGCTTGGCGCTTTGCCGTTGGTGCCGCTCAGTTTCATTGTGCTCATCGGCGCGCTCGTATGGGCCATACGGCTTGTGCGCCGCGTTCAATCGAGCCAGCGTAGGCGCAGCTTGGCGATCTGGGGAGAGCTTGGTTCGCGGCCGGGGCAGTTCAGTTCCCCACACAGCATCGCACTTGACCAACAGGGCAACCTTTACGTAGCGGATACCCTCAACAATCGCGTGCAGAAGCTCTCATCCACAGGCGCTTCAGTTGCGCAGTGGGGTAATACCGGACATCGCCCGGGTGAGTTTCGCTCGCTGCGGGCGCTGGCAGTTGACGCGAGTGGGCAGATCATTGTGGCCGACACGCTTAATCACCGCATTCAAGTCTTGTCCGCGGAAGGCCAGTCTCTCGTACAGTGGGGCGAGCAGGGGGCCAAGCCCGGCCAATTCCGGACCCCGAGCGGAGTAGCCGTTGATTCCGCTGGAGACATCTACGTCACTGACACCGGCAATCATCGGATTCAGAAGTTCTCCGCTGACGGTGAATTGCTTGCAGTCTGGGGTTCAAATGGCGGTGAGCCGGGCGAGTTCCGCGCTCCGGTCGGCATTGCTTTGGATGCTGATGGATGGATGTACGTCACGGATTCTGGCAATCACCGCGTGCAGAAACTCTCGCCCGAAGGGGAGCCCAGCGAACAGTGGGGCGAGGAAGGCACCGAACCGGGACAATTTCGCAATCCGAGCGGCATTAGCCTGGACAGCCGAAAAAGGATATACGTCGCGGACACGTGGAACAACCGCGTGCAGGAGCTTTCGACTTCGGGTGAATCCTTGTCTCAGTGGGGACTGCAGGTGGCGGGACAGCAGGGCCAGTTCGCGGATCCGTGCGGGATTGCGGTTGACGAACGCGATCATGTGTTTGTCGCGGATACTGGCAACCACCGCATTCACAAGCTCCATCCCTTCAGCGCCCTCTATTCCAGCGCCAACGCGGCGGTAGATAGCCCTAACAGCGAGGAATCCGACGAAGAGGCGCCACAGCAGGATACGCAGCAAGCCAACTGAGGAGAGTGGGCGTATCTGGCGCGCGCTATCCAGGCTACGGAGAGGGAGCAGCGCGCGTAGGTGAGACGCTTCTGAGGTGAACAAAGACCTCACGGTTCCCGTGCTTTCCGGCGAGGGGGCTTGCGGTGTTATCCTTAACCGCAAATCCATTTGCAGCGCACCAATCTACGAAGCCAGCGTACACTCGCTGCTGCACTTCCCCTGCGCGGAGCGCATCGCCTCTTTCTCGCACGATAGTGGCTGATTCGAATTGCGGCTTCAAGAGAACCACAATGTCCGCGCCAGCGCGCGTAAGCCTGCGGACGTGAGGCAGCACCAGGCGGACCGATATGAATGAGACGTCCACGACGGCGACATGGGGTGGCTTGGGCAATGCCATTAGGTCTCGGATGTCGGTTTGTTCATAGACCGCGACCCTGGGATCCGATCGTACGTCGCTGTGGAGTTGATCGGTGCCCACGTCAATCGCATAGACCTGCGCAGCGCCCTGCTGCAAGAGGTGCCAGGTGAAGCCGCCGGCGCCGCTGCCCACGTCGAGGACTGTCTTGCCGGAGCAGTCTATGCCAAACTGCTCCAGCACGCCCGCCAGCTTGTGTTCGCCGCGCCCAATGCGAAGAGTGCTCTGCGCGTTCACACTGATTTGCGCATTGGTGTCCACTGGAGCGGCGGGTTTGGTGACCGTTTGGTCGTTGACCCGCACGCCTCCGGCACGAATGGCGTAGACGGCCTTTTCGCGGCTGGGGAAGAAGCGCTGCTCGACGAGGAGACGGTCGAGTCGCAGCGTCATTTTGGGTTGCTCTACTGTGTCGGACATGCTGAGGTTTAATGGTCCCTATCGGTCTAACTCCGACGGAACGGACGCGATAGTCGCTCTCGGAGAAGAACGGAATGACATTGACATAAATCTAGAAGCAATTCTATGAAAAGAAAACTCGCCGCCCGGTTGTCAGAGGTATCACAGGGCGGCGAGTGGTCGTTTACGCCAACGCTTAGTCTTCTACTTCCGCGATGAACTCGATCTCCACGGGGATGTTGTTCGGCAGCGCGCCCATGCCGACCGCGGAGCGGGCGTGCTTACCCTTGTCGCCAAAGACCTCTACCAAAAGGTCGGAGCAGCCGTTGATCACTTTCGGCTGATCGGCGAAGTCTGGCGCGCTGTTTACCATGCCCAGCACCTTTACGATGCGCGACACTTTGCTCAGATCGCCGGTTGCGGCCTTAAGCGCGCAGAGGAGATTGTAGGCGGTTTGCCGGGCCGCTTCATACCCCTCCTCAATGCCGTAGCGCTCGCCCAACTTACCGTCGTAAACAGTGGCAGCATCGTCGCCCGCGCGATTGGGCCCTTGGCCCGAGAGGTAGACCAGATTGCCCGTGCGCACCCACGGTACATAGTTAGCAATGGGTGCATTTGGCGCTCGGAGTTCGAGTCCTAGTTCTTTGAGTTTCTCTTCCGGTGACATTGCGTTCCTTTCATTAACCACAGAGACATTCGCCTGCTTAATCAAGCGGAGAGTACACGTTCTGCATTGTACGGTGACACTACTTCTAGGTCAAAGTCTCTGCGGTCAGCCGATTGCGTCCTGCAGTCTCGCCAACTGGGAGGGATCCTTCACTCTTGCACAGGGAATGTAACCGGCGCCCCGTCCTGGGCGGCGGATTGCACCGCAGCTACGAGGATTGCCGTCACGCGGCGTCCGTCGTAAGGCCCGGAAATCTGAGGAAGCGTGCCGCGCCCCTCAACCAGCGCGATAAGCTCTTCTATCGCGGCGGCACTTCCCGATACCGCGGCTGTAGCCGGCGCCAGCGCCTGTACGCCGTTGTCGGTCTCAATCTCGGCGGCGGCGGTATTGCCCAGGCGGATTCGGCCCGTTTCTCCCAAGACCTCTACTTCGAAGCCGGTGGCAGCGTTTTGCGAGCCGACGTAGAAGCCGCGCACGCCGTTTGCGAAGAGAATGAAGGTGTTGATGCCGGGATCGGTGGCAGGATCGTGCCCTCCGTCCCCGGCATAGCGCGGCCCATATTCGGCAAAGTTGTCGTCGAAACGCGCCGTCAGCCATGCCGGTTCCCCGTCAGCGAAGAAGCAAATCGCGTCCGTCAGGTGCGTGCCGTTGCGAAAGAGCATCGCCCGCGCGCCGCCAAGTTTGCCGATGACCGTGCGCACCGGGCCGATGGCGCCGCTGCGGATCGCTGCCCGCGCCTCGTACCACTGGGGTTGCCAGCGGCGGCTGTGGTCGACGGAAAGGTAGACGCCGCGCTTCTCGACGGCCGCAATCATGCGGTCGGCATCGGCGAGCGTGGTGGCAAGCGGCTTTTCGCAGAATATGGCGCGCGCCCCGGCTTCCGCCGCAGCCACGGTGATGTCGGCGTGGCGGTCGTCTCCGGTCACCACGCTGACCATGTCCAGGTTCTCATTCGCCAGCATCTCGCGGTAATCTTGGTACTGGGTGATACCCGACCAGCGGTGCTGCCACTTAGAAACAAAGTCCTGCGTGCGCTCCGCAATCAGGTCGCAGACCGCAACGACTTCCGTTGCGGGCACGCAATTGTAGCCCGCCGCGTGCGAGTGCGGCGCGGCAGCGCCCATAATCGGATGGGACGATTCTTTGGCCGGGGCACTGGCGATGCCGGTGCAGCCGACGATTCCGACGCGATAGGTAGCCATGCCATGACTCCTTCCATGCAACCCTTGCAAGCCTCAAGGGTGTGTCCGTTTACGCGACCCGCGTTGCGATGCTACAATTATAGACGAATGCGGGCCCGTAGCTCAGTTGGGAGAGCGCGTGAATGGCATTCACGAGGTCGTCGGTTCGACCCCGATCGGGTCCACCAAGTCGGACGCAGTCCGGTTCCCTCTTGTAATTTGTCTGTAGCCTCCGGCCGCCAGTCCCCGACTTCCCTTCTTGGGTATGGAATCTCACTTGCCTGAATGAAGGCAGATCTGGCCGGGAATGGTAAATTCAATCCGATTTGAGCAGCAGTAGACACGAAGACAGGGCGCTGTTCTATTGTGGCGGACGGAAAGTTGCGAGTGGCTATTCTAGGCGGCATTCGGATTTGGGCCAAGAGTACGCGAGGTTCTACGGTATGGACGGATTTATGAGCCTGCACGTGAGCGTTCCGCAGTGTACTCCGATATCTAACCTGCGACTCGCCTAACCGCAGAGTTGGTCGCGCGCTACTTCATCCTTGAGTTGTCCTCCGCGAGCTTCAAGTCCCAGTAAACCCCCATACCGTCGTTGAAACCAATATGCTGGCGTTTCACGACCGAAGGGCAATGGCGCAAGCCGAACGTCTAATGCGCGGCGTGATCGCCCGCAGAGACCGGTAGAGCGAGCGCCTATAGGGGCTTGCGCGCCAGGAAGCAATACAGCGGCGTGAAGATCCCGGTCTTGCCGCCTGCGACGTAGGCGTTGGCAGTCCGATCCAGCAGTTTGACCACGCGGGCGGAGCCAACTGGAAACACTCCCAGCACCTCGGCCAGCCGGGATGCTCCGAAAATTGCTTTGCGGCCCAGCGGCATCCTGAGAAGGGCGTTGCCGAGCGTTCCGTGCCGGGTTTCCATGGGAAGATACCACGGCGTGGTCGGACTGTTCTCCCCAACGGCCCGGTCTACTCCCTCGATGACTTGAAATCCCGCCGTTTCGAGGTCGCGGTTAACCTCGTCCATCGTCGCTATGTCTTTGAGCGCGATGCCGTGCATCAGTTCTCTCTTGATGGCTTGATGTCGCTCGTCACCGGGATCGAACGTGCTCGTCATGCACATTTCCTGGCCCCAGAAGAGGGCTCCGGGTTTCAGCACGCGGTAGATCTCCGCGAATGCGCCCGCCTTGTCCGGCGCATGGCACGTTGATTCAATCGCGTACCCCCGGTCGAATGTGTCGTCCGCGATGGCGTCCATGTCCATGAAGCTGCACGCGAGATAGTCGGTCATGTGGTCGAGACCTGCCTCGGCGTCCAACGATCTCGCCTTGTTCAACTGGATTTCATTACTATTTACCCCGACGATCTTGACACCGGCCTCCTGGACGACACGGCGCAGCGGGCCGCCGACCCCGCAACCGACGTCGATCACCGTCATGCCCTCGCGCAATTCCAGCTTGGCGATCATCATCCGCTGGTGACGAAGCTTGGATTCTTCCAGGCTCTCTTGGGGCGACAGCGGCGCGAAGTGGAGGGATTCACCCCAACCGAACTCCATGAACTCGCTGCAAAGATCGTAGTATTCCTTGACGGTTTCGGTATGGTCGTAATCGGCGGGATCCGCGTCCTCCCCGCGTGCTCTGTCCATCCATCCGTCGAAGCGGTTCACGCGACTGTGGACGTCCGTCCCTTGGAATTGGGCCTTCAGCCCGCTGGATAGTTTGCGGAGTAGCATAAGTCTCTATTCCTACGACGAGCCTAGTGCTTTCACTGACCGGATTGTATCATGATTGCGATGCGATCTTTGTCAAGGAGCTAGTCCTACGCCAATCGGCCTCCGGCACATTGGCTCGCGAGAGACTGCCTACAACAAGCGGTCCCGCGGCCTCTACGCTGTTCGCCTTTGACTAGCGGAAGGTTAACCGCAACTTCCCAAATTGCTCCTCCAGGTGGCCGGCATTATTGCTGAGGTGAGATCGGGGCAAGCCGCAACGAGATTGGACACGTGGGCGCAACGCATGGACACTGTAGCCAAGCGTGTCCGGCGGCGGCCGCAGTCTAGTTTCTCTGCTGCCGTCAAGGCCTGATTTATAGGACACCCTGGTTCGCACATTGGGGGCCATATATTGCACAGCAAAAAGTGTTGAGCGCTAGTGAGAGGAGCAATAATGGAAGCAAAGCTGAGGGTTGCGCTAATTGGCTGCGGGCGCATGGGCCAAGAGTACGCTAAATTCTATGACTTGCTCGACAATACCGAAATCGTCGCTATTGCTGAATACAATGATGAGCGGCGGAAGGACGTTGGCGAGCGTTTCGGTGTGAAGGCACTGTACAAGGATGCGGCGCATCTCTACGCGCGGCTTGGCGAGGTTCCCGATCTTGCCGTCACTGTGCTTCCCGGCAAGTTCATCAAGGACGCGGTGATTGCCTCGGCGCAGGCTGGGGTGCGTGGCGTATCCACCGAAAAACCCATCGGCGCGAAACTCTCCGACGTGGATGAGATGGTTGACGCGTGTGCGGAGCGAGGCGTCGTCTTTCACGGCGGCAATTTGCAGAGCGCCCGCTCCGACGTGCAAGAGGCCGCGCGTTGGCTGCGGCGCGGCGACTTTGGCGAGGTGCAGGGCGCCGCGGTGCATGGCTGGGGCGGCGAGATTTCCGGCGGCGGCTGCCAGCAGATTGCCGTCCTCAGGCTGCTCACGCAGGCCGAAATCATCGAGGTGACCGCCTGGGGCAAACCGCAGGAGGCCCTGGAGTCAGAGGAGGACACCGGGCTCATTATCAATGGCCGCTTCACCATGAGCACCGGCATTGAGGTGCCTGTCTTTGGCGAGCCAACTCCCTATCGCGGCGTTGACGTTTGGACCGAGGACGCGCTCCTTCGCTGGGACTGGGGCGACGAGATGGACATCTACCAGGGGTTCCATGACAACGGGGAACGGGTCAAATCAGAGCGGGCGTTTACGCCGTCTGCCTGGCCGGAGTACAGCTATCTCGCGAGTTCGATCCTGTCGTTCATTTCTGCCGTCGAGCACGGCACCGAAATGGCCATATCAGGTCACGACCTGCGCCAGTGCCTGGAGGCCGCCACTGCCGCCAAGTACTCGGCGCTTTGGGGCTCGGTTCCGCTCTCGCTTCCACTAGAAGACCGCTCGCTGACACTGTTTCCACGTCCCTACCGGTGGCTGGGCGGCGATATCTCAGCATTCTGACCTTCCCGCGCAGGGCAAGCCAGCGCCCGCAAAGCACCTAAGAGTCTAGACAAGCCTTGAATAGTCACTTACTATTGTAGTTATGAGCCCCCACGTGCTTGATCGGTATATCAGTGTATCCCAATCGGATTTGATCAACATTGGGTTTAGGTTGTACCGGACAGCCGGTTGGCGGGCTCGTGCGAGCCGGGGGGTGGTGCTCGCGTGCCGTGTCCGCGCAAACGCTGGAAAGGAGGACGGCCTAGCGAATCGATCGCTCTGGATTACCGCTCGATTTTACTATTCTAAAGCACGAATTGATTTCCCGCACATTTAACGAAGGTTGATTCACCCACTTAGTCTGAATTCCGACATGCAAAGAGCAGTTTGCGTCTTGGGCGGTACTGCCGTCCGGGTGTAATTGCTATGTTTGGTGATAGCTCGCCGTGTCTAGCTTTGTCGGGTCAAATCTACCTCTCTCATCACCTCTTGCGGGCACCGTTCGTGCTGGTGCGAAACTCCACAGATCGCTTCCAATCGCGGTTAGCCTTGTCTTCATTGGGGGCACACTACTGTGGGGAGAAAGACGACGAGGAGAACCTGTGATGAAGAGACTTGTAACGACGATTTCACTACTACTTGTGGGTGTGCTGCTGCTGGCGGCCTGTGGAGCGGCGGCTTCCGCCCCATCAGCGGCGATGGAAGAATCCCGTGCGCCTCGGTCTGAGGCCAAGGAGATGGAAGCGCCGCAAGCCGAACAACGTGCACCCGCGCCCGCTGCCGCAGCCAAGGAGGCTCCGGCGTCGCAAAGCCAATCGTCTCAGCCGGCTTCACGGCAGCCCGCGGTGCGGCCGCCGCAGCAGACGGCGGGTGCTACCACGTTCAAGGACTATCCCCGCGCCACGTTTGTTACCACGGCCCGTGACGCGGTCGCGACTTTCAGTTTGGATACCGACCGCACGTCGTTCCATTTGGCGTTGAACTGGGCGCGCTCGGCTTACCGGGTCGAGCCGGACTCCGTGCGAGCCGAAGAGTGGATCAATGCATTCAACTATGATTACGCGCTGCCGCTCCGGGATGATAGCTTTTCCATTGCCACCGACGTGATCCGGCATCCGCTGGATAGCGGCTTGCACTTGGCGCGTATCGCATTTCAGGCCGCCGACCTGGCGTATGACGACACCCCGCTCAATGTAACCCTGGTGCTCGATGCCTCGGGTTCCATGCGCGAGGGCGATCGTGTGTCCATTGCCCGCGAGGCGGCCGAGAGCATCCGGCGCAGCCTGCGTGGACAAGACCGCATTGCCGTGGTCCACTTCACCACCCGAGTGCTAAGCGAGTACACAGTTGAACACAGTGATCCGGATGATCGCGACGTTCGCTGGTCCATCGATCGGCTGGCGCCGCACGGTTCCACAAACGTGCAGGCTGGGTTGGATGTAGGCGTGCAGCTTGCCGACCGCATCCGGCGCGAGCGTCCCGACGCTTACAATTACATCATCCTGATGTCGGATGGCGTAGCGAACGTGGACGCCACCGACCCGTTTGCCATACTCGAATCGGCGGACGACCGCGATGACAGTAACCCGCTGCGCCTGATCACCATTGGCGTCGGCATTGAGAACTACAATGACTACCTGTTGGAGCAGTTGGCGCAGCACGGCAACGGCTGGTACCGCTATTTCAGTACGGTAGAGCAGGCGCGGGCGACCTTCAGCCGCGAGAACTGGCTGGCGCTCTCCATACCGTTTGCGGACCAGACCCGTGCCCAGGTTACCTGGGACCCGGATATGGTCGCGGTGTGGCGGATCGTAGGCTACGAGAACCGTGCTACTTCCGATGAGTCCTTTACCGAGGCGCGCAAGGAGTTCGCAGAGATCCCGGCGGGCGCCGCGACAACCGTCTTCTTTGAACTGCAGCTAACCGATGCCGGCCGGCAGGATACCGCCCAGCTCGGAGCAGTCGAGATACGGTGGGTGACGCCGGCGACGGGTGAATCCAATCGCCAGCACGCTACGCTCTTGAGTAAGAGTGATGCGCTGGAGGATGCCCGTGCTGCCGCGTTCTTGCAGTTTGGTTCAATTGTCGCCTTGGCAGCGGACCGTTACAGCAATCTAGACTTCGCGGAGTCGCCGGTGGATCGTGACCTGGCAATTCTGCTGGAAGAGTTGTGGTCGCTGGACCGTCAGATTGGCGATCTGACGGCGTTCAAGGACTTCAGCTTCTTGCTGGACTACCTGACGCAGACGGCTCAGAAGGAGCGGCCGGATTCGGGCTACAGCCGCTAGCCCGATGCGAAAGCAATAGAAGCGCTTGCGCGCAGTCTTGGCGAAAGCGAACACCCCTTGGACGTCGGAATCCTGCGGCGTTCAAGGGGTGAGCGATTCTATGGTCAGTGCCGCCATGAAAACCTGTGAATCGCAAGGCCTGGCTCACTTGTCGGCGTCGCTCACAACAGTTGCTTTGGGATAGTTACGAATTAGAAGGCCTTGGGTGTGTAGGTGCATGGTCGTTGGGAATCTGAAATTGGACCACGTTTCCTTGACACCATGGGCCGGTCTTTGGTACATTAACTTTTGCGCCCTAGAGATGGGGCGGCACATTAACAGGTGAATATTGCGCAAGCAGAACTTCAATTTTGCCGATTTGAAGCAGGCTAAGTTACTAAGGGCGTACGATGGATGCCTTGGTGCCAAAGGCCGAAGAAGGGCGCGGTTGACTGCGAAAAGCTGCGGGGAGTCGTCAGCAGACTTTGATCCGCAGGTGCCCGAATGGGGAAACCCGGCGAGGGTGATGCCTCGTCACCGCATGCTGAATTAATAGGCATGTGGAGGGAACCGCCCGAACTGAATCATCTTAGTAGGGCGAGGAAAAGAGATTATTCCCTGAGTAGTGGCGAGCGAAAGGGGAACAGCCCAAACTCACGTTGTGTCATAGGTTGCAGCCGTTGCAGCGTGAGGGTTGGAGGCCGCAACAGAGCCCCCTGCAAGGGGTTCGGAGAGTTGGAGAAAAGCTGTGGTTAGTGGAAGGGCCTGGAAAGGCCCGCCACAGAGGGTGATAGCCCCGTACACGAAAACCACGGCTCTCTCGTTGCTGTGCCTGAGTACCACGGGACACGTGTAACCCTGTGGGAAACTGGGGAGCCCACTTCCCAAGGCTAAACACCTTTGGCGACCGATAGTGAACGAGTACCGTGAGGGAAAGGTGAAAAGAACCCCGGGAGGGGAGTGAAATAGAACCTGAAATCGTACGCTTACAAGCAGTCAGAGGGCTATGCCGTCTTGCTGGGACGGCGTGCCCGCGCAAGGCACTTTCTTCGGAAGGTGCGGCGCGCGGGGGCGCTAGGCCCGCATTATAGGACGGAATGCCTGATGGCGTGCCTTTTGGAGAATGAGCCGACGAGTTACTATGCGTGGCAAGGCTAAGGTCGGAGGGCCGGAGCCGTAGCGAAAGCAAGTCCGAACAGGGCGCCTCTAGTCGCGTGGAGTAGACCCGAAACTGAGTGAGCTAGCCATGGCCAGGGTGAAGAGAGAGTAATATCTCGTGGAAGCCCGAACCCACCAGAGTTACAAATCTGGGGGATGAGCTGTGGCTAGAGGTGAAATGCCAATCGAACTCAGATATAGCTGGTTCTCCCCGAAATGCATTGCGGTGCAGCCTCAGGTTAGAGTGTTGCGGAGGTAGAGCACTGGATGGGCTAGGGGCCAAAACGGTTACCAAACCCAACCAAACTCCGAATGCCGTATACATGTTACCTGGGAGTGGGACGGTGGGGGATAATCTTCATCGTCAAAAGGGAAACAACCCAGACCCTCAGCTAAGGTCCCTAAATTCAGACTAAGTGGGAAAGGATGTCGGATAGCCCGGACAGCCAGGAGGTTGGCTTGGAAGCAGCCACCCTTTAAAGAGTGCGTAACAGCTCACTGGTCAAGCCGTCTGGCGCCGAAAATTCAACGGGGCTTAAGTCTGGTACCGAAGCTAGGGCAGTGGCGCTCCTCCGGGAGTTGCCGCTGGGTAGGGGAGCGTTCCCTGGGCAGAGAAGCTCGACCGTAAGGACGGGTGGAGCGCAGGGAAGTGCGAATGTCGGCATGAGTAGCGTTAGCCGGTGAGAATCCGGCTCACCGTAAGCCCAAGGTTTCCTCAGGAAGGTTCGTCCTCTGAGGGTTAGTCGGGCCTAAGCCGAGGCCAACGTGGCGTAGGCGATGGACATCCGGTTGATATTCCGGAACCGCCCATGTTCGTTATGAGCGAAGGGGGGACCGGGCAGGGTAGGAGGAGCGTGTTCTTGGCTATACACGTCCAAGCTGGTAGGCGGGAGCGATAGGAAAATCCGTTGCTCTATTCCAAACGCCGAGAAGCGATGGAGAGTCCGCGACGCAAGTCAACGGCGATTCCTTTGAGCCCAGCCTGCAAGAAAAGCCTCTAGCCAGAATATGGGCGCCCGTACCGCAAACCGACACTGGTGGGCGGGGGTAAAAGTCCCAAGGTGAGCGGGAGACCCTCTGCTAAGGAACTCGGCAAATTAGCCCCGTAACTTCGGGAGAAGGGGTACCGCGGCGCGTGCACCGACCTTGCGTCGGGAAGCGATCCGCGGTGGCACTGAAGAGGCCCAACCGACTGTTTAACAAAAACACAGGTCTCCGCGAAAGCGAAAGCTGATGTATGGGGGCTGACGCCTGCCCGGTGCCGGAAGGTTAACTAGAGGGGTTCACGCCCTGACGGGAAGCCCCGGTGAACGGCGGCGGTAACTATAACCGTCCTAAGGTTCACTTCGCGAGCCTTAGTAAAACTGGACCATATGCGGGAAACTCCTCGTACAGCCATCAGGTACTCGTCCACATACGTGTGGGCAGTAAAAAGCCTGACGGACATGGGGACAATCCGCAGGGAAGGCTCTCACTTGACCACAATGAGAGAACCCTCAGAGACTTTACGTCCGGCCTCGTCCCAGCGGTTGACGGCGCAATGGATCTGCGGCTTCGTCGATGGAGAAGGTTGCTTCTTCGTCGGCATCAAGCCGCATCAGGAGATGACCTCCGGTTTTCAGGTACTGCCTGAATTTACCGTGGTGCAACATGAACGCGACGTGCAACTCCTCTATGCACTCAAAGCATTCTTTGGGTGTGGGGTAGTACGACGCGACCACGGTGACCGCATGTGCTATCGGGTGCGCAGCGTGCAACACCTCCGAGAGCGGATCATTCCGTTCTTCGAGAAGCACGAGTTGCGCTCCAAGAAGCGAGTGGATTTCATAAAGTTTCGACGAATCCTCTTGCTGATGGAGCGTGGGACGCACCTGACGGCAGAGGGCATTGGAGAGATCCGTGCCATCACCGCGCAATGGAACACAGGACGAGTGAAGAGAAAGTCCGGCCCCTCTGGAAACAGAGTGGGATAAGTTGCGGCGGAGACGCCGCGATGTACCGAGCGAAATTCCTTGTCGGGTAAGTTCCGACCCGCACGAATGGCGTAACGAGTTGGGCACTGTCTCAGCAGGGGACCCGGCGAAATTGAAGTACCAGTGAAGATGCTGGTTACCTGCGGAAGGACAAAAAGACCCCGTGGAGCTTTACTGCACCTTGGCATTGGATCGGGGCCGTCGATGCGTAGGATAGGTGGGAGCCTATGAACCTTTCCTTTTGGGGATTGGGGAGGCAACGGTGAAATACCACCCTTCTACGATCCTTATTCTAACCCCTTGCCGTGATCCGGGAGGGGGACAGTGTCAGGCGGGCAGTTTGACTGGGGCGGTCGCCTCCCAAAAGATAACGGAGGCGCCCAAAGGTTCCCTCAGGCTGGATGGAAATCAGCCTTAGCGTGTAAAGGCACAAGGGAGCTTGACTGCGAGACATACACGTCGAGCAGGGACGAAAGTCGGGCTTAGTGACCCTACGGTTCCGAGTGGAAGGGCCGTGGATTATCGGATAAAAGTTACCCCGGGGATAACAGGCTTATCTCCCCCAAGCGTTCATAGCGACGGGGAGGCTTGGCACCTCGATGTCGGCTCAGCGCATCCTGGGGCTGGAGCAGGTCCCAAGGGTTGGGCTGTTCGCCCATTAAAGCCGCTACGCGAGCTGGGTTCAGAACGTCGTGAGACAGTTCGGTCTCTATCCTCCGCAGGCGCAGGGAACTTGCGAGGAGCTGCCCCTAGTACGAGAGGACCGGGGTGGACGCACCGCTGGTGTACCAGTTGTCTCGCCAGAGGCATAGCTGGGTAGCTACGTGCGGAATGGATAACCGCTGAAAGCATCTAAGCGGGAAGCCAGCCTCAAGATTAGGTTCCCCACTCTCGCCGCTTTGCGGTGAGAGGTAAGACCCCAGAGAGATTATCTGGTTGATAGGCCGCAGGTGTAAGCGCGGTAACGCGTTCAGCCGAGCGGTACTAATGGTCGAGGACTTAGCCGCGCTTCTAATCGGCAAATTTGGAGTTCTGCATCCTATGACGTATTGCGCATGTTTCACCAGTGCACTTTCACATTAGTGCGCCGCAGAGATTGCTATGTTTTGTTTAGGCATGGACATCCTCCTCGTGGCGGCACTCCATAACCCAGTCAGAAATTCCTTGGGTGGCAAGGCGAGGGGGGTACACCCGTTCCCATCCCGAACACGGTAGTTAAGTCCCTCAGCACCGACGATACTGCACGGGCGACTGTGTGGGAAAATAGGCCGTTGCCCAAGGATTTTTGTTGTCTGGAATCCTTGCATACATCCTTTAAGAGCGAGAACTGCGCAGAGCGCTCAGCTCCATGCTTGCCCCAGACATAGACTTTGAGCCTGAAATAGACCTCCACGAACTAACCTGGCACGAAGCCCTGCCGGTCTTCATTGCGTTCTATAACGATGCAATTGAACAGGCGGCAGGCGGCCCAGCCGGCAGACTAGACGTCATTCACGGCTATGGATCGAGCGGCGCCGGCGGCGTGCTGCGCAAGCGCTTGCGCAACTTTCTGCAGGAACACGCGGCCCAAGGCCGCCTGGAATTCACCCCCGGCGAACACACTGACGCCAATCCGGGCCACACCCTAGTGCTGCCAATCCAGCCACTACCGGTGATGGACGAGTTGCTGGCAGCAGAAGTCTTAGCCTACTGCGTGCGCCCGCGCACTCTCAGCAAGATCAGCGGCAAGTTCCGCCGCCACGGCGAACCCGCGGTCAAGGCCGTCATCGCATCTCTCGTCAGGCGCCGCCGCCTGCGCATGGTCGGTAAAGGCAGTCGCAAAACGTATGAGGCTATAGCCTAAGTAAGCAACGATTGGTGTGATTGTATCCAATGTCTTTAAAACGACCGATTGAATTTGGAACGACCTTTGACAGCTTTACTGCCACCAAGATTATTGGGGAAGGTGGTGCTGCACGTGTCTTCAAGGCAACCGATGGTGATGGAAAACTATGCGCTGTCAAATTGCTTAAGCCACAGAATGCAACCAAAGAGAAACGTAAAAGATTCAAGAATGAGATAGACTTCTGCTCTCGCATCAACCACAAGAACATAGTTTTGGTTGATGACCACGGTAGACATTCTGAAGGCGAGAGTGAAACTATCTTCTACGTCATGCCCCTCTACTCTGGATCATTCAGGGATGTCTTGAATCAAGGTGTGCTGCCCGACAAGGCACTAGTCCACTTTGTGCAGATGTTGGACGGCGTTGAAGCGGCCCACCTAAAAGGTGTGGTCCACCGAGACCTAAAGCCGGAAAACATACTGTTTGACGACGCAAACGACCAGCTTGTCATCTCGGACTTTGGCATAGCGATGTTCCAAGAAAATGAGCTATTCACAGCAGTTGAAACCAAAGACACTGACCGCCTCGCAAACTTCCGATACGCAGCTCCTGAGCAGCGTCATCCTGGTAAGAGCGTCGACCAACGTGCAGACATCTTTGCTTTGGGGCTAATTCTAAATGAGATGTTCACGGAGGAGGTCGTGTCTGGAATTGGTTACACGACCATCGCTAGCGTGGATCAGGAGTATGGTTTTCTGGATGAAATCGTAGAAAAGATGATCCAACAAGATCCCCGTGCCCGTTTCTCGTCCATTGGAGAAATCAAGGTTAGGATCAGCGCCAGTCAAAAGACCTTCGTTTCCCAGCAAAAGATAAGTGAGCTCAGTGGCGAAGTGGTGCCCGAAAACGAAATAGACGATCCTTTAGTGTCCGAACCTCCTAGGCTTGTAGATGTCGACTGGAATGAGGGTCGCTTGATTCTGTACTTGAGTTGCTCTGTTAATGATGATTGGGTCCAGGCGCTGCGAAACCCCGAAGTGGGTGGTACTGTTGGAATAAACCACGGAGGGATAGAAATGGGTCTTTCAACCCTCAGTGTATTTGAGAACGTCGTTTCAACTAGAGCACCCGATGATGAGAGGACAATTCAAGATGTCATTAATCTGATGAGAGATGAGTGGTTGCCCAACGCTAATAGGGCCTATAGGAGTCGAAAAGAGACTGAGCAAAGGCAAAGGGAAGAGCGCATTCGCGCAAGCCTCCAGAAACAGTTAGAGATGGAGAAGGCGCGCAAGAAGATTCTCGACAATGTTAGCATAGGCTAGGTAGGATCGTTGTTGGAAGCGGACATGCAATATCCATGACTCAAATCAAGTGAGCTGAGATTTGGCGAGCGGTACTCATGGATTTTAGTAAACGAGAATGGTCACCTCAGGATTGTTCGGCTGGCACTCACTTAGTGCGAGATGTTTCCACTCCTCTTGAAAGACGGCATGGCAACTATGCGCTGCGTTTTATGATGGATGTGAGCGTGCCGCATGTTGCCCGTATAGCAGGGGCACGGAAGCCCCGATCCTATCGTCACGGCAGGTCTGCAGTCGGTCGGGCAGGAGCGCCCGATGGCCGACAGGTTGGCAGGACTAATGGAGACTACCCGCCGGACGTGCGGCGGATGGTCTTCTGGGATACGGAGACGACCGGTCTGGGTGGGCCGGGTACGTATGTCTTTTTGGTGGGTCTGGGATACTTGGAGGATGACGCGTTCGTGGTGCGGCAGCACTTTATCCGCAGTCCCGACGAAGAGCCTGCCATGCTGCAGGCGGTAGCGGATTCCCTCCCCCAATGGCCGACGATGACCACGTTCAACGGCGTGAGTTTCGATCTGCCGCTGCTGCGCTCCCGCATGAAGGCTCATGAAGTAAAGCTTGGCATTCAGGACGTCCTCCATTGCGATCTGCTCTACGGCGCGCGGCGCCTTTGGCAACGGCGGTTGCCGAATTGCAGATTGCAGACACTTGAGAAGCACATTCTCGAGTTCGAGCGGCAAGGCGACGTGCCTTCCAGCGCAGTCCCAGGCCTCTATTTCGACTACCTTAAGACCGGTGACCTCGAGTCCTTGGATGGCGTCTTCCATCACAATGTACTCGACATAATCTCGCTCGCCGGTCTCATGATCGCGATGCACGAGCAGGTAGTGGATGCGGGCTGAGCTTAGCGTGGGTGGATGCTCGCTAGACCCTCCCTGCAATTGCGAGTACGGCACTTACCCTTCTCCGAGTTCATTCTCATCAAGAGAGCGCCCAGCCTCTGCTTGAATCTCGGCAAAATTGGCATTCCCTGGATTCCGGCTTTCGCCGGAGTATCTGTGTTAGAAGTCAAGTTAATTTAGGGACCTGCAGCAAGGTAGTCCTGCCACGGTGTGCCGCGCCGGACGATGGCGTTGAGTTGCAGGAGCATTTTGCGCATTACCGCCACCAGGGCGACTTTGCCCGGCTTACCCCGCTGGCGCAGACCTTGGTAGAAGCGCTGCAGGCTGTTGTCCTGGCGGATAGCAGACAAGGCGGCGAGGTAGAGAGCGCGGCGCACGACGCCCCGGCCGCCGCGGATGGCGCGATAGCCGCGCTGCTGTCCGCTGTCCCGTGACCACGGTGCGAGACCTGCCAGCGCGGTCAAGGCCTTACCGGAGAGCTGACCGAGTTCGGGGAGGAAGGCGGTGAGGATGGCGGCGGTCAAGTCGCCGACGCCGCGCATGCTGCCGAGCAGTTGGGCGCGCTGGCGCAGGTGCTGGCTGCGCTGCAGGGTCGCTTGATACTGCTGGTCCAGCCGTTCTATCTCCTTATCCAGCCAGCGGATGTGGCGTGTGACGGAGCATTGGCTAACGGAGGAGAGGCCTTTGTCCAGACGGTTCTGTTCCTGCACACGTTGCTTGACGAGTTGCTGGCGGCGCTGCAGCACATCTTGGAGCTGTTCACGTTCCGGGGAGGGCGCCGGAAGGTCCTCCAGCGCCATCACAGCGCCGTACCGGGCGAGCACCTGCGCATCCAGGCGATCGGTCTTCGCTTCCTTGCCACAGGCGCGGGCAAAGGCCCGCACCTTGTTGGGATGCGCCACCTCCACTGAGGGCAGCGCCGTGTGCAGACGCTTTACCACTTGGCGCTCATACCCGCCGGTCGGCTCACACACTGCCACCGTGACGCCTGCAGCTTGCAGCCAACGCACCAGGGCGGTGATACCCACCGTGGTGTTCGCGAAACGCCGCACGGGGCCGCCCGCTACCGACACATCGAGTTGCGCTTTCCCAACATCGATCCCTGCCACAACTTTCATCCCGCTCTCCTTCCTGGCATACTGGTGGTGTCCTCCACACTTGCAGATGCGGGCCATTGGTCTGCCCAGGTATCTGTTCGGAGCGACATTCTGGCGCGAGGGGTGTCGTACTCCGGCGCGATGCAGCCAGGCCACTGCCTCGGCTCACCTAATGACGGACGACGCGCCCCTCGCGTTGCCACTCAACTTCGCTCATTTGCCCGCCTTTTTCAACATACAAATGACGGAGCGTGGGTCCACGCCGTTCGTGAAGGGGAAGGAAAGTTCCAGGCTTGACTACGTCCCTATTGCGGACTAGAGTTAGGTTAGCAGGAGCCGAGGGTGGGCTCCCAATCTATGAGCAGAAGCTATCTGCTCTCACAAGAGGAGACTGAGATGCGTGCAGAGCTAGAAGAAGGATCTGTTACCGGACTTACGCGCCGCAACCTGCTGGCCGGTATCGGCATTGGCGGGCTGGGTGTGACCATTCTGGCGGCTTGCGGCACTGCCACGATGACTATGGAAGGTGAGCCCGAAGCCAAGGAGGAAATGGCGGAAGAGAAGCAGGCGGAAGAGGCTCCCGCAGCCGAGGAAGTGACGATCCGCTATTACTCCTGGTTTTCGGAGCGAGACCTGGGCAATGTGGAAGACGTCATGCTGAATCCGTTTGCCGAGGCGAACCCGGGGGCTACCGTGGAGCTCGTCGTTGCCCCTGGCAGCCTGGTTGGACAGGGCATCGAGTTGACAACCATGTTGGCCGGCGGTGTGCTGGTCGACTGTTTCATGTGCCTGGCGCCGCCGTTGTACGTGCGCAACGGTCTCGTGCAGCCGCTCGATGACCTCATCAAGCGCGACAACTACGACATGACGCAATTCGCCAGAGACGGCCGCACGACGTTCTCCTCGTTCGAGGGCAAAGTCTACGGTCTGACCACCTACCATCACGGCGAGGCGATTGCGCTGCTCTACAACCGGCAGCTCTTTACCGACGCCGGTGTCGATGAACCTTCAGAGGACTGGGACAACTCATGGACGTGGGACGAGTTCCGCGACACCATGCAGCAACTCACCAAGGAATCCGGCGGCAAGTACACCCAGTACGGCCTGGACCGGGTTGGCATCAACTACTATCCCAATACGCCCATGCTCTGGGAGGGCGCGTGGATTTCGGATGACTTCCAGTCCATCACCTGCGATTCGCCGGAAGTGATCGAAGCGTACGAGTCCTACATCGCGCTGCAGCTTCAGGATAGGTCCTGGCCCTCGCGCGACCAGGCCAACGAGAATCTGGGCGAGCCGCAGCGCGGCTTCACCCACTTTACGTTGGGTAAGACCGGCGTGATCAAGATGGGGTCCTGGCAGCTTGGCGGTTACCGTGACACGACGGATATCGACTGGGCGTTCACGCCCTTCCCGAAGGCCGCGGTCTCGCTGCCCGAATTCAAGATTTGGGGCTATGGTGTCGGCACACAGTCCAAGGCAACTGACGTGGCCTGGGAGTTTGTGAAATTCCACATTCCCGAAGACCGGTGGGCGTTGCTTACCAGCAACATCCCGGCACGGTTGGAAGGCGCGGAGAAGTTCCTGCGCGATCTGTATGAAGAGCGACCGGGTGTGCGCGTGGATGCTTTCATCAACTCGCTCCCGCTCGGCGGCAACGGCGGCGACCCCGTGCTCGTTACTTCGGCGTGGCCGCGGATGCTCGAGGAAGCGGTCAGGCCGCTCTGGAGCGACATGATCGCCGGTACGGTGGCCCCGGCCGATGGTCTCAAGAATGTCAAGCCGATTTTGGAGAACATCTTGGCGGAAGAGGCAGCCAAGTAAGCGTAGCCAAGAATTCCACCATACTCGGTTTTGCGCCTGGCAAACGCTTGACAATAGAAGAGCCGCCCCAATTGGGGCGGCTCTCTCTTTGTACTGTACGTGGAATCGCATTCTTGGCAGCTACACTGGCATATCGTTGCAAGTCCTCCGCAGGTTGAGTGACCTTACAAGTGCTTCGCGAACCAGGACAGCAGCTGCTTCCAAGCGTCTGTGGCGGACTCGGCATGGTAGCGCGAGCTGGTGTCGTTGTGAAAGGCGTGGTTGGCGTTGGGGTAGACGATCTTCCGGAAGGTCTTGTTGTGTTCCCGCATTGCGGACTCGATAGCTTCGATGCCGGCGTTGATGCGCCGGTCCTGCTCGGCGTAAATGGCAAGGACCGCGGCCTGGATGCTCGGTACGTCTTCCAAGGGCGGGTTCGGGCCATAGAACGGCACGGCTGCCTTGATCTCTGGGATCTGGGTGGCAAAGCGCCAGGTCACGCCGCCGCCAAAGCAGAATCCCGTCATGCCGATGCGACCCGTGGCCACATGCGGCAGCGACTCAAGGTGCTGCAGGCCTGCCTTGAAGTCATCGACGAACTGCTGCGGAGGAATGTTGCTGAGCAAGCCCGGCGCGCTTGAAGCACCGCCTGCCGCCTCGGTGCCGCCCTGCCGCGAGAGCATGTCGAGTGCGAGCGCCACGTAGCCGTCCCTGCCGAAGCGCCGCGTTACGTCCCTGATGTGCTCATTCAACCCGCGATTTTCATGGCACACCAGCACGCCGGGAACGGGGTCGCTGCCAGAGGGCCTGGCGAGATACCCGAGCAGCGTCACGTCTCCTACTGCGATCTCTACCGCACCGGCCTCGATGCTCGGATCGTTCGGCGACACGGTAACGCCTGGCGGCAAATCCTCTGAGGCTGCCGTTTCTGCGGTTGGCGTGGGTTGGGCTGCGGATTCCGCCGCAGTTTCTGCGGACGTTGCCCGTTCTTCCTCAGCCCCGCAAGCCGCAAGGATGCTACTGGCAATGGCAACGCTGCCTGTGATCCCGGCGATGCGCTGGAGCGCTTCCCGCCGGTTTATCTCACCCTCTTGATAGTCTTCTATGAACTCCTCGAGAATGTAGTCGCGCAAGCTGGTATCCTGACCGGCGCCATTCTTCCCTGCCTTTGCCAATTCACGCACGTCCATTGCCTACCTCCGGGTATGCTAAGGTCGTCGTTTGCCAGATACCCTACCGCGTTAGCCTAAGAGCAGCCTGAGCGCACGGACCTCATTTGGCGTACATAGCGCATGTGGGAGGCTGGGTTATCCGACGGGGTCTGTGCGATGGCGCACGGCGTCTGCCAGCGCGCGGTTCACGAGATGGGTGTAGATCTGCGTCGTGGAAAGACTGGAGTGCCCGAGCAATTCTTGAATAACACGCAGGTTTACGTCGTTGCGCAGCAGGTCCACGGCAAAGCCGTGCCGCAGCGCGTGGGGGGCCAAGTGGCCCACGCCGGAGCGTCGCGCGTGCTGTGTAATGATCTTGCGCACCATGCGCGGCGAAAGTCTCTTTTCCTTGTCCTCGGCGTCGTCTTCCGCCGTCATGCCCGGACGATAACGGATGAAGAGCGGTGAGAACTCATCCTCGCGGGTTGTCAGATACTCGCGCACGGCCAATTGCGCGCCCTGCTGCAGAAAGACCGGCCGGTCCTTGTCGCCTTTGCCGCGAATGATGATTTGCATCAATTCGTCGCTGCCTAAGCGCTCAATGGGTAGATCGGATCGGTCGAGAGCACAGAGTTCGGCCAAGCGCAGCCCGGTTGAGAAGAACAACATGACGAGCGCGCGATCGCGCCTGCCTTGAGGCGTGTCCTGTGGAATTGAGCGGAAGAGATGCACGATGTCTTCAGCCGTAGGCACATTGCGGGGCGCGTGGCGTTGCAGCTTGGGGAGTTGCACCTTGTCGTAGGCGATTACCTCGCGGTCTTCGTGCAGGCTGAAGTAGCGGAGCATGCTGCGCAGGCACGAGGCGTACTTCGCCAAGGTAGATGCACTGGTGTGTGTGCGCTTCCACGCCAGGAATGCCGTGATTACCGGTAGCGTGAGGTCCTCAACACGCTCCACAGGGCGGTTCGTCTTGGTGCAATACGCAACAAGGTCGGTCAGCATCTGCTTATACGTGCGAACCGTCTGCGGCGAACGATTGAGATAGCCGCAATAGTCTAGGAATTGGCTGCAGTCCTGCCAAAGGGGTGGCGCTTCAGAGACGGTCATGAAGGCGTCCTATGCGGGAATGTGAGTGAGAGTGAATTGCTGCAAGAACTGTTCCGTCCCTTGCGTGGCAGCTTGCATCAGGCAAAGCTAACTCGGATTAGAGCCCGAAGGAAGATGCTCTTGGCAGCACTTTGGGACTTGACAAAGCAAGGGCTTAGAACTACCGGATGCTCTTGCTCCAGTGCAGAAATCAGATTGGATTGGAGATATTCACACCAAAGTCAGGGGCTCTCAACCGAACGATCCGCACAATTCACCGCGCGCCTGACGCACTCCCATTGTCCAAAGTATTGCGCAACCGCTGGAACAAGCGATGCCTACTGCTTGCTCCAGCGGTATTGATTAGCGTCTATTCATCTTCCTTTGGGAAGAGCACGACGCGAATATACTCGTCAAGCGTGATATAGCGCTCGGCGGCTGCGGATATCTCCTCCAAAGTCACTGCATCCAGGCGGTCCAAGTAGCTATTGACTGTGTCGAGCGGCAGGCCTCGTTGCAGAAGTGTTCGCATTTGGCCAATCCAGAAGGAATTCTCCTCCACCTGCTCTTCACGAGCGGAGCGGAAGAGCTCCTTCGCCGTATCGAGGTACTTCTGCTCGCCGCCATTGATCAGCCAGTTCAGTTCTCGCTGAATTGCGGCAAAGAGTTCCTCAACACGATCGGGATCGCTGCCAAAGTAGGCGTAGATCTGGTACTCGGAATCTGGAATGGATGAAGTGGAAGCACTCACGCTCACACCGTAGGTACCACCGAGCTCCTCGCGGATCTCTTCACGCAAGCGAATTTGCAGGATTTCACCCATGAGGGCGACAGTCATGGCTTCGTCGAGGCTCCAATCGAAGTCGCCGGCAAATATCAGGATTGTCGTGCTGCGTGGCTCAATGCCGAAGTAGACGGATTCGTCGGTAAGGCCGGACGGCGGGTCGATGTTGGGGTCGCTCCACTGCTCCGTGCGCCCGCTCGTAGGCAAGCTGGCTATGTACGTCTCAGTTAGCGCGCGCAGTGCATCCCAGTCGAAGGCGCCCACGAACATGAATGTCGAGTCGCCCAGATCGGCAAACCGATCACTATATACGGTCAGAGCGGTTTCCATGTTCAATTCATCGAGCAGTTCAGCGGTGAGCGGGCGGCGCCGGTAGTGATCCTGGAACAGGATTCTCCGTACCTCATCGAAGAACAGTGTATCCGGATCCAAGAGGCGGTTCTCTGCTGCGTCGCGCAACCGGTCAACGTACGTGTCAAAGTAGACAGGGTCAATCATCGGCTGCGTAGCATAGAGTGTCATCAACTGGAACATCGTCTCCAGGTCCTGCGGCGAAGCACTGCCGCTGAGGCCCTCAAACTGCGCGCCAATGTAAGGCGACACCGAGACACGCTTGCCGGCCAATAGCTTATCGAGAGCAACGCTGTCGTGCGGGCCCGCGCCACTGCCGGCAACGAGCGAAGCGGCGTGCGTGGCGGAGTAGTAGTCCTCATCTGGTACCAGTGAGTTGCCACCCGGGCTAAACGACCGGAAGATCACCTGATCGTTGTTGAAATCGGTTTGCTTTGCGTACACAGTGATGCCGTTGGAGAGGGTCCACTTCACGGCATCGATAGATTCGATCTGCGCTTCCGCAGTAATAGAACCGGCAGCCGGGACATTCGCCAAGAGGGTCTGGTCGGCGGCTTCATCCTCATAGCCGGCCACTTCCAACGCGTGTGCGTTCACAAGCTGCTGGGTTACCGCCTCCTTCAGCTCGTCCGCGGTGCCGGGTCCAATGTCTTCGGGACCGGTTACCAGCAAGACGGTATTGCCGGGTTCGGTCCAGAAGGTCGCCAAGGCGTCGACCTCATCCAGGGTGATCTGCGGCAGGAGATGCTGGGTAAGTTCCCACTCCATCTCGATGCCCGGTGCGACGATGCCGCTCAAGAAGTGCTCGATATACTCGTTGGCAAGCGATCTGGACTCCAGTTGGCCGCGCCTCTCAAAGTAACTTTCCATTTGGCTGAGCAGATTGGCTTTTTCACGCTCTAGCTCCGAAGTAGTGAAGCCATGCTGGCGTACCCGTTGCATCTCCTCGAGCATGGCGTTCAGGCCGGTCTCGACTCCGTCTTTTTCAACCCCAACCCCGAAGACGAGAATGTCCGCCGTATCCGAAAGACCGCTGCGGTAGGCGCTGGCACCAAGGTACGGGGGGTTTGGTGTACGGCTGAGCTCAAATAACCGCGCGTTGAACATCATGAATGACAACCGCTCTACCAGAATCCCCCGGTACGCTGCCAGCGTTTCGCCGAAACCCGATGGTATGGTGCGCACGACGAATGTGCTCGTGCCGGTTGCCTCAGGGTCGGTAAAGACCGTTACCCGCGGCTCGGCGTGGCTCGGCACTGGATAGCTGGGTCGTTCCGTAGGCGGCTGCACGGCGGCGCGCGCTTGCATCGCTTCGCCTTCCGGAGGCGGCGCAAAGTGGCGCTTCACCATGGCTTCCATTTCGGCGACGTCGATGTCACCCACGACGACTACTGCCATCAGATTAGGTCGATACCAGCGCTCGTAGAACCCCCGCAGGTCGTCAGCGGTCGCCACCTCCAGAACCTCAAGTAGTCCGATAGGCAGACGCTCGGTATAGCGCGAAGTGCCAAATACCAAGGGTATCCAATGGTTGAGGAAGCGGTCTCCATATCCCAGTCTCGTTCGCCATTCTTCAATGACCACGCCGCGTTCCTTTTCGACCTCTTCCGGATCGAAGGTGATGGCGTAGGCCCAATCGCTGAGGATTTGGAATGCGGTTTCCAAGACTTCAGGATCTTCTGTTGGAACCTCAAGATAATAGTTCGTAGTGTCAAAGCCGGTGGAGGCATTGAGGTCCGGCCCAAAGTTGACCCCGAGTGACTCGAGATATTCAACGATTTGCTGCTTTTCAAAGCGCTCAGTGCCGTTAAAGGCCATGTGCTCGACGAAGTGCGCCAGACCACGCTCGGACTCTTCCTCGAGGACGGAGCCGGCACGCACGACCATCATCAATTGCACACGGTTCCTGGGTTCTTCATTGTGCCGGACGTAATACGTCATGCCGTTGCTGAGCTTGCCGAACGTCACCACAGGGTCAAGCGGCAACACAGAGTCAGGTGTAAGCTCCGCCACCGGAATCGGCGTCGGTGCGACAGGCTCAGGCGGCGGCGTGGGTGCCGGGACTTCCGTGGCGGCCGGCGGGGCCGTCGGCGCCGGTGGGGGCTCCGCTACCGGCTGTACGCTGCACGCGGCGAGCCATGCAGCCAAGAACACAAACAGAAGGGCAACGAACGATGACTTTATATTCTTAGGCACCGAAAACTCCTTGCTGTGACCACTCAAGAGCGACGTCATTGTCTAGGTTGCGGCCCGGCACTAGCACCTGCCTTGACCGTGTAGCGCGGGGGTTCATGTGTTGCTCAGCTCTTGCTGCGAATCATGAATCGTGCTCGACACGAATCTATGGGCAAATGGTATTCGGAAATGCACCCGAGCACCTTCGTTCGCGGTGCTCATACCACATAGATTCAACCCAGACTAAGTGCTGGATTGACTTCCTGTCAGGCCCAAATACATCCCCAATGCAAGAGCCTTACGATTTAATTGTAGCATAGCGTTACGCAATGAGCGTCGCGCGCCGCAGGGGAATTCTGCCTAGGGGCCGCCAAGGCGCAGGCTGCGATCCTCTAGCGGCAAATCCAGACGGCGGCCGCTGCGGTAAGACTCGCGGATGGCGATGCCGATCTCCAGGGCTTCGCGGCCGAATTCGCCGGGGCAGGACTCTTCCACGCCGGCTTCGATTGAGCGGGCGATGCCTTCGATGGCATCGGTCATGGAGCTGCGGGGGCGCCACGGAAACGGGAATTGCCGTTGATGTTCGCCGTCTAATTCCTCTTCGCCAAGTCCCCAGAGCTCGAACCAGGCGTGGTGGTTGCGAGTGAAGACGCGGCCGCGCTCGCAATTGAACTCCATGGTCCAACTCCGCCAGGGCGCTTGGGAGTTCACGAAGCCCAACACGCCGTTCTCGTAGCCGAACATGCCGGAGCCCCTCTGGTCCTCATTAGTCATCGCTAATTCAGGGTCGTCCATGTGCCCTTGTACCCAGCGCGCGGGTGAGCCTACAAACAACGCGAAGAGGCACAGCACATGGCTGTAGATATTCGACAGCGGCATGGGGCTTTGGCAGACTACCGACCGTAACGGGCCAAGCTCACCGCTGTCGATGAGAGCCTTCGCATTGACATAAGGACCATACCAATTGAGGTGGGCCGCGATGGCAAGGATAGTGCCGGTGCGGCGGCAGACTTCGATCATGGCATCGGCCTCGGCAAGTGTGCGGCACATAGGCTTGGTGGCGTAAATGGCTTTGACGCCGGCCTCGGCCAATGCGGTAACGGCCTCCGCGCGTTCCACCGGTCCCGTGGTGACGCAGACAATGTCGGGTTGTTCCTTGGCCACCATCTCGCTCAGGTCGGTGTAGAGCGCTTTCACACCCCACCGTTCGCTAAAGTAATCAAGCCGCCTTTGCTCAAAGTCGACACCGGCGACAAGCTCCACGTTGCGGGCTTCTATGATGGCCGGTGCATGTGCCCACGGCCAGGGATAGTGCGGCTTACCGACGTGCTCGTCGTCTATGGTGCTGCCCATGCGGCCACAGCCGACGACCGCGGCGCGATAATGGCCTTTGGGCGCCGATGCGGCCGCTACCAGATCGGCGCGGGGTCCTTCCCAATCCGGATCGTTGGAACGAATTCTCATTGCATAACTCCAGTTTCTTGCTGATGGATGCTAGATACTGGGCCAGGATACGAAAACATGGTGAGTTTGCCGCACAGACTACTTGCGCCTCGACCCCGCATAGGCTACAAATCCACCCGCACCGACGATGAGTAGTGCGCCGGCTAGGACTAGCGCAAAGATCCATCCTGCGCTGATGTCAGTTGCAGCGACTTCAGAGTCCGCAGGCGCCGGTCCTTTTGTCCCGGCTTTCGGAGCTTCACCCGCTCCGAGCGCTTCGAGGTCGGCTTGCGCTGCGCTCAGGAGAGCGGTGCGGCTGCAGATGCTGGCCGTGTAGCTATCGTCGCCATAGTGGCTGTCAGACGCGTAGACGATGTACTCCTCACCTTCCACGAACGTGTAGCCGCAACTGCCGCCGGTTGGCGGCGTCGTGATGTACGTGGTTTCGTGGACGACGCCCTTCCAAACTGCACTGACCTCGAACCCGATGGTGGAGCGGTCATCGGGAGTGACCGTCTTTCCCTCCGGGTCGTAGGAGTGTTGTACTGAGATGACCTTGCCCGCGAAAACCGCGTCGAACTTTCCAATCTCTTCCAAAGGAGGGCCCGGCTCGGCACACTTGCAGGCGTACGCTTGCCCTGCGGAAACGAGAAACCAAGCGAGACTAATCACGAAAGCAAGTAACAGTACATAAATGGGCGCAAAATTGAAGCCAAGACTTTCACGCCTAACAATTGAAGTCTGCATCAGTGACTCCTGAACTGTCCGCATTCCCTGTGGTAAGGCAGCGATCGGGTTCGTTGCTAATGCTCAGTATATTGCATAGACGCGTGAATCGTAAGTGTGCCTTTGCTGCCCTTAACAGGCAAAGTGTACTCAGGTTCTTCGTGCCCAGTCCAAGTCCTTCGAGCTTGAGAGTCATGCATCAATGATGGTATATACTCTTGGGGCTGGTTTCAAAGCACGAATAGAGAGGAGAAGGGTGTATGCCTGTCGTAAGATTCATAGCGGCATTCGTCGTTTACACGGTGATTGACATAGGGTGGAACTTCTCGCCCATTGCGCAGAACATGTACGAGAGTCTGTATGCGGAGAGCGGCAACAACGAACTCTTCGATAGCTTTGGTAAGCAGCCGGATACGTGGGGCGGGGGCGAGTTGGTTTCTTTGCTAGCATTTCTCTTGCTGATTGCGCTCGCCAATAGCTACCTGGCGATTGAGCCGGCTGTGAAGGAACGCAACCTGCGCAAAGCGATGCAGAATAGCTTTGTGCTGGGCTGCGCGGCCTACGCTACCTACATCGTGCCGATCTTCCTGATGATTTCCACGTGGCCGGGCATTCTGGTGCCTGTGGACATTCTCATCGGCGGCTTGCTGAGCCTCATTACCTCGACGGTCATAACCTATGTGACTCTGCGGCGAACGAGCGCCTAGAGTCGTGCAAGAACAACTGACCCGGATGAGGGCGCATAGTCATTGATCGCTCCGTGGCGTTGGCGAAGCTTGCCTACCGCAAATGACTCTAAGTGTGACGGGGAAAAGTGAGCTACGCAGTTTCGGCTTCTTCACCGGTGTAGAACGCGGTCGTGTTCCCTGCCGCGGCCTGCGCGTTCTCCGTGCCGGTTCCGGCTGCAATTGACGCTTGCGCCCAGCCCTCGCTGCTGCCGGTGATAAAGGCCTTGCCGTCTGCTGAGGTGGCAAACTCCATTTCGTCCGGTTTGGTCCAGTCCGGCTGCGCGAGATAGAGCGCGAGTCCCAGGAAACCCATCTCCCAGCCGACGCCGACCGCGCCCGGGCCGAATTGATCCCAAAACGGCGACAGCAGGGCAGTGTGCGTCAGTGACAGTTGCGCGCTACCATCCCCAGTGGCTTTCGAGCGCACCTCCACCCAACTCACATCCCCGGCAAACTCCCAGGTGAGGGCAAAGTGCGCCAGCGGCTCGCACGCCGTGACCGTACCGCTCGCATTGCCCTCAATTTGGTAACGCCCGCCAAGCGCAAGCTCGCCGCTGACCCCCGCAAACCAGCGCGGAATGCGCTCGGCATTTGTCACGGCATCCCACAGGTCCTCAAGTGATGTTGCAAACTCACGCGAGAGTGTCACCCCGCTGGCGGGCTTCCCGTCACGCTCCTGGTAACTCACCGTGCGCTTCATCGCGTTGAGGTGGCTGCTTACGTCAAGTTCCATAGTCTTATCCGAAAGTCCTATTGGTATCGACTGTTTCGCTGAATTACGGTGTTGACTGTTAAGGTTTTTCGTGCATTGAAACGCGGTTGCATCTCTAGTGAACGAATCTACATCCGCGCATCCGCGAATACATCCAAGAGCTTTTCCCTCAGCGGGCTAGCGGCGGAGAGAAGACCACAAAGCCTTTCCGCTACTGCGCTCTTGTCAGGAATCTTCCAGTCGGGGTACACGAACACGTGAGAGTGGATGTGCTCTCTCAGTCCATCCTCGTTGTACATCTGTTTGGCCGCCAGAAGCTCCTCGAGTAGAGCCAGATGGTGCGCGTCTCCGTGTTCTCTGCCGGCCCGCTTGTGGCAGATCTCAGTGTGCTCATGGAATGCGCCTAAATCTGCACGCGTTGGGTCGGCTTGGACATAGCTCCTAGCAACATAGATGTTGCCGTCATGATCATATATCGCCATGTCAGGCCCAAGAGGCGCGAGAGGCCAAGGGTCGCAGGTCGAATACGTGATCTCAATCCCGGCAACAACCGTCGTTCGCGTCTCTTGGACGGCTTCCTTGGTCTGGCGCAAAATTCGGTCGATCTCTTCGCCTTCGTGAGGCAGTCGTATCTTGCGAGCCATGTCATCCCTGCCCTGCTAGTTGTGTCGGGCTCTCGGCTTAGTCTCAGAATCTTCAGCGCAGGCAAGAGCAGTTTTGTACGTTTTGCATCCGAATCTACCGACCCTTGCGTACAATCTGATAGTCGTTTCACCAACTAATTTGAAAGAGGCACTAGTCGAACTTTGACCTGCGCCCTTCCATATTGCTATGGACGTCCAACACTACGGTCTTACCGTCGGCGTTCAACTGTTGGGCCTCCATCAGGGCGGGCGCTATTTCAGCGGGGGCCTTAACGGTGATGCCCACCGCGCCCATACCCTCGGCGATTTTGGCGTAGTCGCCGCCCATTTTGGTGAGGTCGTAGCGTGCTCGCGCTTCCGGATACCCTCCCGGGTAGGTAGCCATGTCGCCGTTATTCAAGACAACCGTTGTGATCGGAGCATTGGCGCGCACGGAAGTTTCGATGTCGAGGCCGGACATGCCAAAGGCGCCGTCTCCCATGAAATTGAGACAGAATTTGTCGGGCTTTGCCATTTTCGCGCCAATCATCAGGGGAATGCCGAAGCCGAGGTGGGTTGTTTTTCCCCAGCCGATGTAGCTGTGCGGGACCGTTGCCGTATAGAAGGGCATGATCGAGTCGCGGGGCGCGCCGGCATCGTGGGTGACGATGCTGTTCTCTTTGTCCAGCGTCCGCTCAATCTCTCCGATCACACGGTAGGTATTGATGGGCACTTCATCGGACTCCAGGAGCGGCCGCCACTCGGCGAGCCACTGCTCTCTCAGCGCACTGATCTCCGTGGCGACCTGACCGGTGTTCTCCCGCCCGGATTCGCCGATCTGCGCTTTCACCTCTGCGATCATCATCCGCAGCGTGAGCTTCGCGTCCCCCGGCAGACCGACGGCAACGGAATAATCCTTATTAATGTCCTCAACGCGGTCGACGTTGTGGATGATGGTCTTGCCATCCGGAATGGCCTGGCCGTACGTCGTTCTGGTCATGCTCGAGCCGACGGCAAAGAGCACGTCGGACTCTTGCAGCCAATGCCAAGCCGGCAAGGTAGTGGCGAGGCTGCCGGCGCCGAGCGCCAGGGGATGTCGCTCGTCAAAGGAAGACTTGCCGGGCATGGTGCAATACACCGGAATCTGGGTAAGTTCTGCCAACTCCCGCAATTCTTCGGTTGCGCCCGCAAACAAGACTCCCATACCGGACCAAATAACCGGCTTCTTGGCGTCCAGGAGCAGCCGGACGGCATCCTTGACGTCGCCTTCCGACGGTTGTTGCGGAGAACTCTGGGGCGATTGATAGTCTGCTGCCCCATCCGGGACTTCCTCAGTGTCCATATTGTAGGGAATCTCAACAATCACGGGGCCGGGAGGTCCGTTGTGGAGCGCATGGAACGCCCGCCGCATCGTGCTGACTACCTGGCTGGGATGCAAAATGACTTCGCCGCGTTTCGAGACGCTTTGATAAGTGCGGACCGGTGAGAAATCCGGCCGTACGGCATAGCGGTTCAACAGCGGGCCTGCAGTGAAGTACAGTATCGGTACGTTATCGGCGAAGGCCTGCGCCAGCCCGCCCATGGAATTCTCCCCGCCAGGGCCGCCCTGGGTGATCACGACGCCAAACTTCGAGCGATCGTTGACGCGGCTGAAACCGTCGGCGGCCATGATGGCGCCCCGCTCCTGCCGGAACATGACGGTCCGAATGCCTTCCCGGGCAACCACCTCGATGAGCTCGTTGGAGGGGAAACCCGAGACCCACTCCACGCCTTCGGCTTTCAGTATTTTGGCGACGGTCTCCAGCACGTTCATGATGTTTCTCCTTTAGGACCTAAAGGGCTGCTCCGCGGGGCTAAACCCGGACTGACATTCAGACTAGTTGCAGGTGAGGGTGCGCGATCCGCGCTCAGGTCTGCCACTTCAGCAGGCCCGACCCGGCTAGCACCGACGGATTGACACAAGATAGAGGCTGGCGGCCGCTCAAGACCAACGCAACCTCCATGCCCACGCGACGCTTGCTCACTGCGAGCACCCTGGATGACGCGGAAGCGATGTGAGGTGTCAACGTCACGTTCTCCATGCTGAAAAGGGGATTTTGGGGATCGGGTGGTTCTTGCTCCAGCACGTCCAAGGCGGCGTGCGCTATCCACCCTTCGTCAAGCGCCCGTATCATCGCCGCCTCATCTACGGTCGTTCCCCGACCGGTGTTAACGAAGATTGCGGTGGGCTGCATGAGCCTGAATTGCTCCTCACCAATCATCTTGGTGGTGCCGGCGGATCCCGGGAGATGGTTGGCGATGATATCCGACCGCTGTAACAGCTCTGTGAGCCCGACCGGTTCCACGCCGTATTGGATCATAAGGGTCTCCATGACGTAAGGGTCATGGGCAAGGAGACGGAGTCCGAACGGCTTTAGCAACGGCACGACGGCCCTGGGAATGTTGCCAAAGGAAACAAACCCAAGCGTCCGGCCGAACAGCCGCGGCAACAGACGCATGGGTGCATGCCCTTCCCACCAGTACCCCTGCCTGACCGTCTTGTCCATTAGCAGCAGCCGGCGATGGGCGGCCAGGATAAGCGTAACCGTGTGCTCTGCAACCTCCTGGACATTGATATCCGGGCAGTTGGTTACCGGGATTCCCTTGGCCGTGGCTGTGGCAACGGCGACGTGGTTGGTGCCAACGCTGTCCAACGCGATGATCCTACACTTTGTGAGGCCAGCGATCACCTTCTCCGAAAGCCCATGCCCACTGAGGATGAGAGCGTCGGCGTCTTTGGCTTTCTTCAGGAATTCCTCGTCAGTCTCCGCTGCAACTTCCACAATCCGGGCATCAACGCCCTGCAACGCTTCCAGCTCGCATGTGTAGTCGCCAGGCGCGTTGGGTCGGCCCCAGGACACGATCGTGTACCTCGCCACATTATCCCTCCGACGATCACTCTTGGATCACTCTGCTAGGCCGAAAAATGGGGTTTGGCGTAGCCTGTGGTATGGCTCCGCAATTCACGACTGTGGGAAGTTCGAAGCTTCCGATCCCGAGCCCAACTTAGCCGCAAATTCAATGCTGCCTCATTTGCCGACCGGATGAGCAGTCACTCCATTCACTACCGCTGTCGGAACGCGCTTCGAATTGTCTCATCCGGAAAGAGGCTTGGCACTACGCCGCTGGCGGCGTAGCTGTAAAGAGCCGCTTTGTATATACCGTCCAGCGTTGCGAAAACCAGCGCTACACCGATCAACATAATTATTGAGGCAAGTACGGCGATCACTATTCCTGCTGCGCCTAACGGCAAGAGCACTAAGAAGAGCAGCGCGGAGATTGCGGCGGCAATCAGGAATGCGATTAGTGCCGCGATGCCGAGGCTGAAGTTGGCCGTCACTTGGTCGCCCCAGGTGCTGCGGATCATCGACAGAGACGTCTTGAACGCTTCGCTAAAGGGCCTGCGCTCTATGACAATTAGCGGTACTACAAAGAAAGTGAGAAGCGACCACGCCGCACCCAACAGCGCAACAACAATTGCGCCAACGATCCCCAGTACTCCTTGGCGCTCGCTTGCCTGATTGGCCAGTATGCGCAATATGAGCCCCACGGTGCCGGCGATGACGGCCCACGCAAATATCGGGCCAACGCAACTGGACGCGCCGCTCAAGCCGGAGCGGATGTTGGGATCGCCTCCGGCCAGCCGTTCATGGGCGGCAAACACGAGGGCGCTATTGAAGAATATGATGACAAACGAGGATAGTATGTAGAACGCCAGAGCCACGGCAAGATCGATGACGCCAAGACTGCCCGCCTCCAGGCGGTCGAGCGCCCCGATGCCAAATCCCACCCCAAAGAACGTCAAGACGACGATTCCGGTGCAAATCGACGAGAACACCGGAAAGAGCACGAGCTCCTTGTCCGCCGCGAGTACGCGAAGGCAGAGCTTTACCAACTGAAAGCTCCTGCGGATGGTGCGAAACATGACCACCTTCCTTCTCGCCCCAACTACTATTGAACAGAACTACCTAGACCGCAAACACTCGCTCTTGTACACGAATTCTAAAGGAAGTCACGCGACATGTCATAGTTATGGGACTGTGGAGACGCCAACGCTGGCGGCAGTCCGCAGTAGTCTGCCTGCCAGAGACCGGAAAGGGCTATCTTATGGCTCCGACAGGACATTTGAGCGTTGCAGATCAAGAGTGCGTTGGTGGAGGAAAGTTGTACTTGGCAAGGCCCATAGGATTGCGTATTGGCCCAATCGGCTAAGCTACTACAACTGCTCGCAGTGAGGCATGAAGGCGGCTCCCAGGCCGGCCACGGTAAATCCGGTGAGACCCAATGTCATGTCGCCGAGCGTGTCGACGTAGGCCGTTGCTAGCTCTACAGAGAAGCGGATGAAGGCAATGTGTTCCGCAATCTCCCAAAGGATCGCCGTCACCGCGCCAAAGCCCACCACGTATGCCAGGGTTTGCCCCTTGGGGATTCTGTTTCGCCACGCCAGCGCCCCCACGGCGCCGGAGAGCAGCGCCCAGTTGACGAGGTGGTTTACATCGTCCCACCACACGATGGTGTCATAGAAGTCTGCGGCGTTGCCAGCGGTGTCTAGATAGAAGAGCAAGGCGAACAGAATGCCGGCGGCGTAGGGTACTATCACCCGGCAATGAAGCCTACTCACCACTTGCCAAAATCGATTTTGGACACCGTGAAACGCCTGAGCACTTAATCTCTACAGCAAATGCATCACGGCAGCGGCCGTCAGTCTATTCCGCGAGGCCGAGACTCGCTAGGATGAAGGCATATTCCTCGGCGATTTCGTACCAACGGGCAAAACGGCCCGACCTGCCGCCATGCCCGGCGCCCATGTCGGTCTTCAGCAGTACCAGATTGTCATCTGTCTTGACGGCGCGCAATTTAGCCACGTACTTGGCGGGTTCCCAATACGTCACCCGCGGGTCGTTCAGTCCTGCCGTCACCATTATCGGCGGATACTCGCCCGGCATAAGCTGATCGTAGGGAGAATAGGAACGGATGTACTCGAATGCGGCCTTATCTTCGATGGGGTTGCCCCATTCGGGCCACTCCGGTGGCGTCAATGGCAGGTCGGCGTCGAGCATGGTGTTCAGAATGTCCACGAAAGGTACATTGGCAACTGCCGCGCCCCAGAGTTCCGGAGCTTGATTGATTACTGCCCCCACCAGGGAACCGCCCGCGCTACCCCCGGCGATAGCGATGTGTCCCTCCGAGCCATAGCCCCGGTCTATCAGGTGTCGCGCCACGTCCACGAAATCATTGAAGGTGTTGGTGCGCTCGAACAGCTTGCCGGCCTCATACCAGTGGTAGCCCAAGTCGTCGCCCCCGCGCACATGGGCGATAGCAAAGATGAACCCCCGCTCCAAGAGCGAAAGTCTGGCGGTGGAAAAGTACGGGGAGATGGCGTAGCCGTACGCGCCGTAGGCGTAGATATACAGAGGCGCGGAACCGTCCACCGGGGTATCCTTGTGGCGGACAATCGACACCGGCACCTGCACGCCGTCCCTGGCGGGCGCCAGTTCTCGGTAAGTCACGTACGCCGCGGCGTCATGTCCGCTGGGGATTTCCTGTACCTTCCGTACTTCCAGTTCCCCTGACTCTACGTGGTAGTCGAAGTCAGTCCACGGCGTGCTCAGTGACGTGTAGATCACCCGGATGGCGGAATCGTCGAATTCCGGAGCGAAGTCAATGTACGCGGTGTAGGCTGCCTCGGGAAAAGCGACGTGCCTCGACTCCCCGGCACGATCGATGATGCGCACCTGGTCAAGGCCATCGATCCGCTCCTCAACCGCGATGTAGTCCTCGGTCAGGTAGAAGTCCTTGATGTACAAAGATTCCGTGCCCTGCAACAAGGTCTCCCATGCCGCCTCGGTCGGATCATCTTCCGGCGCGACTGCCAAGCGGAAATTCTGGTGATTGTCGTTGGTCCTGATGACGAAGCGGTCGCCCTGATGGTCTATAGAGTATTCGTGCCCCGGCCGGCGGGGTGCTACCAAGACCGGTTCAGCCGCGGGGTCATCAGACAAGACCAAGCGCACCTCGGAGGTCACATGGTCGCCGGCGCCAATGATGACGTACTTCTTTGAGGCGGTGTTCGCTATCCAGATGAAGAAGCCCGGTTCGGTTTCCTCATGCACCACGACGTCCTGTTCGACCGGTGTGCCCAGGACATGCCGACGCACCTGCCAAGGACGCCAATTTTCGTCCAGCTTGGTGTAGAAGAAAGATGAGTCATCGGCAGACCACACGGCACTCCCGCTCGTCTCCTCGATCTCATCCTGCAACAACTCACCGGTTTCCAGGTTCTTGATCACCAAGGTATATCGTTCCGAGCCGTTAGTGTCGGTGCTATACGCCAACTGGGAGCCGTCGTTGCTCACGGAAAGGGAACCCAAGCGGAAGTATTCCAGGCCCTCGGCCAACGCCGGTTCGTCTAGGAATACCTGAGCATTTTCGGTGGGGCCTTCGCGCGCGCCGGGGTCGGAGGCGGGCCAGCGCAGCCATTCGCGGTACTGGCTCCCTTCGCCGTACCGCCACTGGTAGTACCACTGTCCTCTCCGCTGGGGCAAGCTGGTCAATTCCGCCGGCTGGCGCCCCTCGATTTCCTTGTAGATGGTGTCGACCAGGTCCTGGTATGGCGCCATGCTTGCGGCGAAGTAGTCGTTTTCCGCCTCCAAATACGCCAGCACGTCTTCGTCATCCACTGTCGGGTAGTCTTGGTCCCGCAGCCAGTTCCACGGGTCTTGCACGGTAATCCCATGATGGGTGAAACTGTGCGGACGTTCCCCGGCAATTGGCGGAACAGGCGCAGCATCGGTTGCGGAGGGAGCGGCAACGGGCGTCGCGGCGAGTTGCAGCGGCACGGTTGCGCAGCCAACCAAGGCGAACGCAGCGAAGGCGAGGACGGCCAATACGACCAAGGCACGGTGCATTGAAGACAACATCAATCTCTCCCCGGCATTCAAAGAGCAAAACAGGCCGAATCTCATGCTATAGTCTCGCAATCATGCCAGTCAACTGAAGTGCGCCCAGGATTCAACACACCCAGGCTTGTAGTTTCTAAGGCAACGATTCCGGTGACTTCGAAGCGGGCAGGTGCCCCGTGTTCTTCGTGGGAGGAATCTAAGAGGCGTCCGATTCTAAAGTGTTCGTCGCGGAGTTGATCCGGAGCTTGCCGAGGGGAACCCTGGAATGACAGTTGGAAGTTGACTCAGACCAAGGGCCGGCAATGGATCTACCCTTGGTCATCCCTCGCGCATAGCTACTGAACCAACGCGCTCAAACCGGCACGTCTCAAATAGCTCGAGAATCCAAAGGCCACGGTGTGGGTGGGGCTATGGCACGGCTTAAAATGTGATCTAGGGTCCGCAGTCTCCGCCTCGCCCATTCCCTCTCCATTGTGCATGCGAAAGCCTGACAGAAGGAGTGGGTTGCGCCCCAGCGTGCATGGGCGATTTTGGTGGACGAGGATGAAGCCGGGATGGGAGCGCTCGTTGATTAGTGACATTTGGGTCTGCAAAGCGAGACGGGGCACGATTCGACTATGCCTGCTGGCGGCGGGGAGACAGGGCGGCTATCAGTCCGGCCACGGCAGATCCGGCGAGACCCAGTGCCATGTCGCCCAGGGTGTCGACGTAGGCGGTTGCAAGCTCTTCTGAGAAGCGAATAAAGGAAAAGTACTCGGCGATCTCCCACAGGATCGCCGTCACCGCGCCAAAGCCCACCACGTATGCCAGGGTCCGCCCCTTGGGGAGTTGGTTGCGCCACGCCAAGGCCCCAACGGCACCGGAAAGCAGCGCCCAATTCACGAGGTGATTGACGTCATCCCACCACCAGATTGTGTCGTAGAGATCCATGGCGTTGCCGGCGGTGTCTATGATGAACGGCAAAGTGAGCAGTATGTCGGCGGCGTACGGGTAGGCAGTATCTCGCGCGCGCATTGCCCAAATCACGGGCACCACAAAGGCGGCTATCGGATAGGTGGCGAGGCGCCAGGCAAAGGCTTTGCCCTCAAACTGCTGTAGACCGGAGAAAGCCCCGATTGCCAAGAGGCCGATCAAAAGGACCTTAATGGAGAGATTGATCCAGAAAGCCGGTGGTTGGCCTCGCAGGCCTGAGACTAGCCGATATCCCATAGCTGACACTTCCAATGTCTTGGTGAAGTTCGTGTTACATGCTTCTTGATCGAGGGTGCGAGAGAGTTGAGATTAGGTGGGTAGAGCTCTTGCCAACTTCCTTAGCATCTATCCCCATACGTTACGGGCGGTTTCGGCGACTATGCGGAGTTTTGCGTTTTGTTGTTCGATCGAGATGGGATTGCCAACGATGGATGAGGCGAACCCGCACTGCGGACTGATGGCGAGTTGCTCCAGGGGGAAATGGCGAGCGGCCTCGGCAATCCTGGACTCAAGCGCGGCTGGGGTCTCCAATTGCGGAGACTTGGTCGTGACCAGCCCCAGCGCCACGAGCTTGTCGTCGGGCACGCCGCGCAGGGGCTCGAACGAGCCTGAGCGGGGATCGTCGTATTCCAGCATGAGCCGCTGCGCGTTGATGCGCTGGAGCACCGGCTCGACAATCCGGTCGTAACTGCCTTCGACCAGCCAACGGCCGCCTTGGTTCCCGCGTCAGAGATGGAATGCGAACATTACTTCCGAGAAACCGTCCATCACGGCGTTGTCCAGCTCGATGCCCTGGGCGATCCAGTCCTCCGCGGACGAGCCCTGGGCTTCATAGAAGGCCGCCCACTGCGGATCCAGCACGAGCGGGTAGTGCGGAGCGTCGAGTTGGATGTAGTTCGCCCCCAGCCTAATCAGCTCTGTGATCTCCTCACGGACAATCTGCGCGACGTCGGCCAAGAACGCATCCAGCGTGGGATACGCCGCGGCGGACTGCACCGGCGACCAGAAGTTGGCGAACAGGCTGGGGCTCGGCAATGTCACCTTTACGATGCGCGTGGTGCGGCCGCGCAGGTAGGTGAACTCCTCCGCCGACAGGTGGCGCTTCCGTTCGAGTCGGCCGACGACTCCCAGCGTCGCGGGACGTTCCTTGTGTACGTCTCCTACCTGTGCGTCGCCCTGCCAATCGCCCCAGAGGAACGCGTCAATATCGAATTCGCCAAAGCCTGCGACTGCCTCGGGCATCTGGCTTTGGAACGAGAGCCTGCGCATTTCGCCGTCGGTGAGGATCTCAAGTCCGGCTTCCTCTTGAGCAGCTACGGCGCTATCGACGGCGGCGTCCTCGGCGTGCTTGAATGCCGCGGGCGAGATGCGCCCGACTGTAAACTCCTCGCGCGCGGCGAGCAACTCCGGCGGCCTAATGAGGCTCCCAACGATGTCGGCATGGGGGAGATCCAGCATGGTACATAGTTTCTCATACTTTGGCGGTTAATGGCGGACAAGACTGGCAGGCCTGCCGTCGTCCAAGCGGGTGTCACGAAGTCCGATGCTGCTTCCGGAAGATAGTTCAAACGTCATGGTGCCGCTTCCAGGTACTCCTCCCAGAGATCGACGTACACGGCGCTGTTGACGTCGGCGGACTCGCCCCAGAGCTCGCACGCAGCGAAGCGCACGCAGTAGAGGTGGCGTCCCTCTACCACGCCTTCCGCGCTGAGGTCCGGGTACACTTGCGACCCATAGTGCTCGTCAATCGTTCCGACGTGGCCGCGAACGTAGCGCGGCTCGCGGGTGTGTCCGCGTAGGTGGCGGTTACGGGCCCGTACGCGGTCGCCCGGAGCGAACCGGGCCGGCCCCGGCGCGGGACGGCGGTAGCTCGTGGTCATGAACGGCTTGGCTCGCACCTGTTCGGCGCGCATTACGCGCTCGAGGATGGCTCCGGAGACGGCCAATGACGCCCCGCCCGTCCGCAGCTCCTCATCCGAAACCAGACCGGACTCGACAAGTTGCATCCGCAAGGCTGCGAACCAGATCTCGTAATAGGAATAGGCGAGGTAATCCGCGGGGGGCAGACTCTCCCGGGTGTGGCGCACCATGTCCAGGTTCCACAGCGCCAGGCCCCCGATGAGCCGGACCATGGCGTACACCCGGCCCTCCCACTCCTCATGGAAGACCGGCTCTACCAACTCCGGCTCGGGCCGCACCGGCCCGAATCCCTGCATCCCACCGAGGTCGTGGATTCTGTTCATGGGGTTCCCGTCGTTGCCGGCCGCTGCGCCTCTTCCACGCCAATCATGGAGTTGCGGGTCACGAGGTCTTGGAGTTCCTCCTCGCGCCAGCCCTCCGTGCCTGGGGGACGCTGGGGGAGGACGAGGTAGCGCATCTCGGAGGTGGAGTCCCACACGCGCACTTCTTTCTCGGCTCCTATCTCTGAACCAAACTGCCGCATTACGCCGCGCGGGTCGGCGACTGCCTGCGCCCGGTACGGCGCGGACTTGTACCACACCGGCGGCAGTCCCAAGAGCGGCCAGAGATAGCAGGAGCACAGCGTGCAGACTACGAGATTGTGGACGTCAACCGTGTTCTCGACGACCCGCAGCACTTCGCCTTGCGAGCTCACGTACCCCAGCGAAGCGATGGCGGCGTTGGGGTCATTCAAGAGCCAGCGCTTGAATTCCTCATCCGCCCAGGCTCTCGCCACCACTCGCTTGCCGTTTGACGGGCTAATCTTGTCTTCGTACAGCGCAAGGAGCGCGTCAACCGCTTCCGGGTCGAGCAGCCCCTTTTCCACCAGGAGGGACTCGAGCGCCTTCACGCTCAGCTCGATGTCGGAGGGTGGCGCCGGGTGGTGGTCCTTCGTCATAGCTTGGCTCGCGTACTCCGTGCGAACGCTCAAGGTGAATGGTTTTCTCCAGGAGGGCATCGGCAGGGCTGGTCTTGGCAGAAGATGCCGGACGTGGTGGAGATGAGGAGACTCGAACTCCTGACCCCCTCCTTGCAAAGGAGGTGCTCTCCCAACTGAGCTACATCCCCGTGCGGCGGCTCTGAATACAAAGCGGTGGAAACTGAGTACCGACGCCGTTTATGGTGGGCCACTGTGGATTTGAACCACAGACCTCGCCCTTATCAGGGGCGCGCTCTAACCAACTGAGCTAGTGGCCCTTGAGACGAACAAGACCGCCTCTTCACGGTCTATTGTACCACTCTTCGCACGGCCTGTACGTTGCTACACCAACGGTAGACACTGCGCGGAGCACAGGAGGAATATAGCGCAGCGTACGGCACGATGCAACTATTCCTCTCCCCTCAAAGACGGTCGGACATAGGGCGAAAGCTGGCTGACGCAGCGGTGGATTGGCTGCCGAGCTTGTGCGGGTAGATGTGCTTATCGGTGGGAAATTGTTGGCCGGGAGGCAGTGTGAAGACGTTTGGCGGAGCGCTGCCAACTCGCGCTCGTAGTCTCCGCGGGGGTAGACATGGGGATAGTGTTGGGTAGGGGACAACAGCAAAAGCCCCTCCGGAAGGAGGGGGTAATGGGGTTGCTTGTATTTGTAAAGCAGGCGGGATTTAGCAGGTAAAGGGTGATGAAGGGGGGAGAATGGGTAGGGAGTGGGGTGGGCAAATGTGGGATAGGAGGTAATGGGTGTAAACCCTAGAAAGGAGGTGATCCAGCCGCAGCTTCCGCTACGGCTACCTTGTTACGACTTCACCCCCATCATCAGCCCCACCCTCACGACGTGCGTCCCGAATGGGTTCGCGGAGGCCGCTTCAGGTGTTGCCGACTTTGGTGGTGTGACGGGCGGTGTGTACAAGGCCCGAGAACGTATTCACCGCGGTATGCTGACCCACGGTTACTAGCAACTCCGACATTCAGAGAGGCGAGTTGCAGCCTCTCATCCGTACTACCGGACGGTTTTGAGGGATCCGCTCACGCTCGCGCGCTTGCATCCCGTTGTACCGCCCATTGTAGCGTGTGTGTAGCCCAGGACAATAAAGGCCATGCGGACTTGACGTCATCCCCACCTTCCTCCGCGTTGCTCGCGGCAGTCCGACTAGAGATGTAACTAGTCGCAGGGGTTGCGCTCGTTGCGGGACTTAACCCAACACCTCACGGCACGAGCTGACGACAGCCATGCAGCACCGGTGGACGCTCTGCGCGGTTACCCGAGCAGTCCCTAGCCTTTCGGTTTGGTACGACGTCCATGTCAAATCCTGGTAAGGTTTTTCGCGTAGCCTCGAATTGAACCACACGCTCCGCTGCTTGTGCGGGCCCCCGTCAATTCCTTTGAGTTTCAGCCTTGCGGCCGTACTCCCCAGGCGGGGTGCTTAGCGGGTTACCTTGGGCACTGAGGGCGGAGAAAAGTCCGACCCCAACACCCAGCACCCAGCGTTTACGGCGAGGACTACCGGGGTATCTAATCCCGTTCGCTCCCCTCGCTATCGCGCCTGAGCGTCAGAACAGAGCCAGGTCGCCGCCTTCGCCACGGGTATTCCTGGCGATATCTACGTATTTCACCACTCCACCGCCAGTTCTGCGACCCTCTCTCTGCCTCGAGCTGCACCGTCCCGCTTGGCATCTCCTGGTTGAGCCAGGAGCTTCCACAAGCGGCTAGCGCAGCCGCCTACGCGCCCTTTACGCCCAGTAAATCCGGATAACGCTTGCCCCCTCCGTATTACCGCGGCTGCTGGCACGGAGTTAGCCGGGGCTTATTCCTTGGGTACCGTCTTACTTCTTCCCCGAGAAAAGGAGTTTACACCGCGAACGGCGTCATCCTCCACGCGGCGTCGCTGCGTCAGGCTTTCGCCCATTGCGCAAGATTCCTTCATGCTAAACCCCGTAGGGCTCTGGACCATGTTTAAGTCCCAGTGTGGCCGACCATCCTCTCAGACCGGCTATCCGTCAAAGCCTTGGTGAGCCGTTACCTCACCAACGAGCTGATAGACCGCAGACCCCTCCTTGTGCGCCGTGAGGCTTTCACCGCCAGTCGGGAAGACTGGAGGCATTATGCGGTATTAGCCCGAGTTTCCCCAGGTTATTCCCCACACGAGGGTAGGTAATCTACGTGATACGCACCCGCACGCCGCTCGTGGCATCCCATGCAAGCACGGGAGCACGCGCACGACTCGCATTGATCAAGCACGCCGCCAGCGTTCATCCTGAGCCAGGATCAAACTCTCCATAACAAAAGGGAAAACAGAGTTAAGGAACCGCCGTATCCCGGAAAGCCCGAAGTCCCGCTCACCTACGAAAAAACGCCCTTACCTTCATCACTCTTCACCTGTTAAGGAGCCGCCTGCTGAAAAACAGGCAAAGGTCATAGTAGCACTCCTCGGAGTAATGAGTCAAGTGCAAGTGCCGTCCTTTACCAGCAAACCGTGACTCATGGCTCGCAGGCTCGCCCAATAAGAGCTAGCGAAATCGCCGGCTGATTCCGCGGGAGAAACGATGCAAGGCTTCGGCAAAGAGCAAGGGTGTAGACTCCTGTGGGAAGTTGCGGTGCAATCGTGAATTAGGGGTCGTATCGCAACTGAGGCGCACCGCAAGTCGACGCGCGACTGAGTGCAGTGCATGATACAATGGGCGCGCGTTCAGAACGGCTGAGGAACAGGGGTGGTCGTGAGGGTATTGATTGCCGGCGGAGCGGGCTTTGTTGGCTCGCATCTTTGTGATTACTTTGTCGCACAAGGGCACACTGTCACCGCGCTCGATAGCGGCATCACCGGCCGCGCCAAGAATGTAGCCCATCTTGCAGACAACAGCCTCTTCTCGCTCGTTGAGCAGGACGTGACCGAGCCGTTTGCATGGCGCGGCGACGCGATTTTTCATCTCGCAAGCCCTGCCAGCCCGGAAGGCTATCTGCGATTCCCTTTGGCAACGCTGCGCGTCAATTCTGTCGGCACGGAGAACCTGCTCGAATTGGCGCGGCAGAATAACGCCAAGTTTCTCTTTGCCTCCACCTCGGAAGTGTACGGCGATCCTCTTGAGCATCCTCAGTCGGAAACGTACTGGGGAAATGTCAATCCGGTGGGGCCGCGGGCGTGCTATGACGAGGGCAAGCGCTTTGGTGAAGCCTTGACAATGGAGTACGTGCGTCAATACGGTCTCAATGCTCGCATCATTCGCATCTTCAACACATACGGCCCGCGGAATGACCCGCGAGACGGACGGGTGGTGCCTAACTTTATCGCGCAGGCGCTGGTAGGGCTGCCGATTACGGTCTACGGTGACGGCTCTCAGACGCGCTCGTTCTGTTTTGTAGGGGACCTCGTGCGGGGCATAGCGGCGGCGATGTTTACCGCCGATACGCAAGGAGAGGTCTTCAACCTTGGGAACCCCGATGAGAGGACAATTCGGGAATTTGCCGAACTCATCGTGCGCTTGACCGGCATGGATGTGCCCATCGTTCACAAGCCGCTACCGGCTGATGATCCCAGGCAGCGGCGGCCTGATATTGCCAAGGCGCAGGCGTGTCTCAACTGGTCACCGCAAGTATCCTTGGAGGAGGGACTGGCGGAGACTATCGCCTACTTTCGCCAGGAACTTGCTGCGGAGCCGCTGTCGTAGAGGCGGTTTTGCCAGGATACCTCTAGGCAATCATTGTAGGAACCTCAGTCCTTGCCAGCCTCCGGCCAGTCAATCCGGGCCTGTGAGGTCAATGATTTCCAGTGATGGTCATTGACATAACACGAAATCGCAGGGTAATATTGCATCTCATGCGAAGAATCACTATCCTAGTTTGGGGATAAATGGAGATCACGGAGAGAGAAGGAGCAAGACAGGTGAAATTCGTGCGCTATCAGGACGGATCGTGCCCGGCGTGGGGAATAGTGGAGGGCGATACGGTAACACCAGTGCTAGGAGATCCATTTACGGGTTGGACAAAGACAAACCGAACACTCGCTCCGTGGGACCTGCACGTATTGCCGCCCGCGACACCGACGAAGGTGATCTGCGTTGGACTGAACTACAAACTGCATGCAGAAGAGAGCGGGATGGAGATTCCCAAGGAACCGATGCTCTTCTTGAAGCCGCCCACGGCCGTTATCGGCCCGGAGGAAGGGGTGATCTATTCCCACCTCACGTCGCGGTTGGACTACGAATGCGAGTTGGCAATCATAATCGGCAAGACGGCGCACCGAGTATCGGTCGATGATGCGTATGGAGTGGTAGCCGGATACACCTGTGCTAATGACGTTAGCGCACGCGATCTGCAGCAGCAGGACGGCCAATGGGCGCGAGCGAAGGGCATGGATACGTTTTGCCCCCTAGGTCCGGTCCTCGTCAATGAAATCGATCCGGTCGGCCTGCGCATTCAGACCAAGCTCAATGGTGAGACAAAGCAAGACAGCAACACGGCCGACATGGTTTTCAAGCCCGACTTCATTGTGCACTTCGTGTCACAGGCATTCACGCTGTTTCCGGGTGACGTGATCATTACCGGAACGCCGAGCGGAATAGGCCCTATGCAGGTTGGTGACCGCGTGGAAGTGCTCATCGACAATATCGGTACGCTCGCTAACCCAATAGTGGCGCCGGAGTAGCCTTGGGGCGTCCCGGTTTTGTAACTGAGCGCGCGCTTGCGGCGAAAGTGCCGATCACAAGCTGAAGGACCATTGCGCTTGCGTCCTAAGCTCATGAAATGGCTGCATCCCTAGCCGTCACGGTGGCTGGTGAACCGGCGCCATGTACGTGCTTCGTGTCGTTGGCTGTGGGACGTCAGCGCTGTCTCCGCACCCTAAGTCTGCATAGAGTATCCTGTACTGCTCCTTGTAGGCTCAACCCGCAGTCTAATATGTCAGCGTTAGGCGGACTATCCCAGAAAAACGGGAATCCGCTGACTCAACTGTGCGGAGTGCAAGGTGATCTCGCAGCCATAGGCGATGAGTTCTACGCCGGCGCGATGAGCGGCTTGAAGGGCTAGCGCAAATTCCGGGTCGGTGCGGCTGTTGGCGGCGACGCTACACGCATCCCCGCGTTGGACGACGAACAACGTAACTGCCCGCGCGCCGGAGAGCCTGAGCCTCGTCAGTTCCGCCAGGTGCTTGCGCCCGCGCTCCGTTGGCGCATCGGGGAAGAGGCCTTGCCCGTCCTCCACGAGAGTGACCGATTTTACCTCCACCCAGCAGTCTTCGTTGGCGTTCGCCAAGAGGAAGTCCAGGCGGCTGTGGCCGGCCCGGCGTTCGCGCTCCCAGGTAGCGTAGCGCTTGAATTCGGGCAGTTTACCTTGTGCCAACGCTTCCTCGACGAGCAGATTAGGCAGGCTCGTATTCAGCGACACGAGTGTTTGACCTTGCTCCACGAGCCACACTTGGTAGGGCGTTTTGCGGTGCGTCCCAGGCTTTGGTTCCAGCCACATGCGGGCGCCGGGCAACAGCAACTCGCGCAGCCGACCGGGATCCGGCAAGTGAGCGGAGACGGCTTTGCTCCGGTTCGGAAGCTGCACGAGGCACGTGAATCGGTTTGGCCGCGAAAGGAAACAAGCCTCTTGCAGGGGGGTGGGTAACTTCAAGAGTAGTCGCTGGCAAGGCTATGGAGCTGATCGGCCAGATCCACGAATGCGTCCACGTCTTCCAAGCGCTGCCACCAGCGATCCGGCAAGCCGGACAGCCCGTGTGAGGCGCCGACGAGCGCACCGCAAACGGCACCGGTCGCCTGACTTGCTCCTCCCAGGTTTATGGCCTCGACAACCGCGGACTCCGCGGTTTCCGTGCGCAAGAGGCACACAATTGCCGCTTCCAGGGCATCAAATGCCATGGTGGAGGGGTGAATGTAGGAAGTAGCTTCCAATTGCGACAGACGCTCCAGGACCGGAACGGGAACGTCGTAGTCTTCCATGTGATCTACTATGAGCTTGAGGGAGTCTTTGATCGAATTGTCGGCTATGAGCGCGGAGATAATGAGATTGAGAGTGACGGCTGCCCAGCTCCACATGCGATCATAGTGTGTGAGCCTGGCGCTGCTGTAGGTGGCGGCGATGTTTTGCTCCGGATGTTGGGCGAATATCAGAGCCAGGGGGGCGCAACGGCCGACGACGTGGATGCCTGTCGTCTTGCCGCCGGACTCCCAGTAGGTCAATGACGATGCGTGTTCCCACATCATCCCGGTGGCAACTTTCGCAAGCGTACGGTTGGTGACGTCCTGGGAGAGGACGCCCTGGGAACTGAACGACCAGGCAACCAAGCGTTGCAAGGCGTCTTCCGGATCATACTCGCCGCAGGCTACGAGACTCTCCGCAAGGCAGCGCGCTTGATTGGCAATTTCACCGGCACACGCAGCCGGTCCTCGTACGTCGCGCAGTACACCAAAGCGAGCGCGGATGTCCGGCCGTGTCATGCCTTCTGTCGTTGCGCCGAGGAATTCCCCAATCGCGAGCCCGACGAGCGTTCCCCGAAATCGGTCGAGTTGTTTCATACTCTTGACGGTACTCGGTCTATTATCTCGCTCATTCATGCAATGCAATCACACATCTCGCCTAATTGCGAGAGAAGTGCAAGCGAAAGACTATTGAACGTACAACGTCCTGACACATGCTGCAAAGAAGCGGAGAGTCGTCTTCTCTCGCGGTTGCGGCTGCCATCAACTCATCGATCGACTGCGCTTCATACATGATACAGGTCATGGCGCATGGGCGTGCGGGGGCGCGCGGGGGATCAGCTCTTCGCTTTGCGCGGCGCTGATCCGCACACTGTGATCCCGTAGATAGACCGACCAAGAGTCCAAAGTTGTGCATAACGAGACTGCGCAGACACTTGAGGCGCAAGTCGCTGTCGGCAATCTGGGCAAGGTGGCGCAGGGAGATTACGGCAACCAGATCAGGCTCGGTACATGCAAATACCGAGGGAAAGTCGCCGCTCGTTTCCGTGATGTCATTCCGCAACTCTGTGTGCAAGAGTGCGAGGTCCAGGTGGGGATCGACATGCTGCCAGGGTTCAAAGCGCACGATTTCAATGAACGTCGCGGCAGAGACCTGTCCTGTGTTGTGGTCGAGGCTGGATTCCCAATACCAACGAAACGAATGGTAGGCTTCCTCACCGGCCGTGCCCTTCAAGATCCAGTTGCCGTACGGACGGAGCACGATTGGCGCGAGTCCGATATCCTGCTCGCTGGCGACATCCTGCAGATAGCGGAGAAAGTCGCGCATGGCGCCAATGGACTCTTTGGCTTCAGCTTCGCTCACACCGTCGGACCAGAGGATGGTGATCGGTTTCATGACCGCATCGCTTGTTCGAAGGATTGGATCTCCTGTGAGCCGTCCAACACGCCGATTTCCAGGTGAAACTCCTGCACCTCTCCCGGTTCCAAGGTGTGCAACCTGCCTTCGCTGCGCTCAATTGCGCGCCCGAGCGTCAGGCTATTGCCTGGTTCCAAGCCAACGACATACTCATCGCTGTTCATCATCTTCCACTCGGTAAAGCACGGCAGCTCGAGCGGGTCGTAGCGCAGGTAGACGCCAATGCCGTCGCCTAGGCCGGGATTGACGATGGCGGCTTGCACCTGTCCCGCAGCATTAGGCTTCATCGCATGGAAATATACCCGTTCCGCATAATCTGAAGTCGGGTCCTCGAAGCGATCGTACCGTTCGCGCCCCACTTGAGCGGCCTCGTCACGCGGCTCCACGTGATCGGTAGGCAAAAGCAGGCGCGACTCTGGGTGTACTAAGGGAAACCCCAGGTTGAAGTGATAGAGCAACATGAACGGACTGGGCTTGCGCCCCCTGTTCTCCACGCGATCGTGTAAAAAGAAGCGCGGCTCACCCAGACGCGCTGTAATCGTGCGTGTAAGCACCAGTGTGTTGCCGAAGACGGTGCTCTCCGTTAGACGGCCTTGGACGCGCATGACGTAATCGTCGCCGTCCCAGTCGTTGTCGACCAGGACATTGCGCGCCGCGGTATAGGATATGCGACCGTGAATGCCGAACTCTTCTTCCCGGTCCGTGCTGGGCGCGCCCATGTAGGTCAGCCCGCAGGTGGTGAGGAGGCCGCCAAAGAACCCACGGAGCCAACCCATTCCCTGCGGTTCGAAGTAGGCGCTATGTACATCGCCGGTGCGCGAGCGCCAGGCAAGAGGAATGCCCTTATACTCGGCGTGTACGATGTCCAGGCCGCGTGTCGGCGCAACCCAAAGATTCAGTCCCGAGCCCGTGCGCAATTCCGCGGCAAGCATGGCGTCCTCCGGCCCTTCTTCCCAACGGAGACGCCGGGCCCCACCCACCTGGTCCATGCTTCCGACGCGTGAGAGCAATTCCTCGCGTGAATACGACCTATTCCATAGCGTGGGCATGGTATTCAGTTTGCCTCCACAGCACTGCGAATGAGCGTGATTTCAGGTGATGACTTTGGGCCGCCCAAGACAGCGACTACGTCAATGCGCCAGTTGCCCTCGATCTGTGCAGTGTCCTGCAAGTAGTGCTGCGCTGCCGCAATGATGTGGGCAGCCTTTGCCGGGGTTACTGCCTCTTGAGGAGGGCCAAAGCTGGACGTGCGCCGGGTCTTCACTTCAACGAAGACGATGGCATCACCTTCTTGCGCAACAATGTCTAATTCTCCGGCAGGCGTGCGATAGTTTCGCGATAGGACGGTGTAGCCCTGCTCGGTGAGGTAGCGGGCGGCGACTTCCTCTCCCCAGCGTCCGATGGCCAGGCGCTGCCTGCTTGCATTCACAGTTCCGCACTTCTCCGGAAGGTCGATTCGTCGTAGATTCTTGGCGCCGTGGTTTCTGCGGGGTCGTGGCTAGGGACTTGGTGATTGTAAGCAGGGACGGTGCCGGCAGGAGAAGTGAGCGTTGATTGAGATGCGGGGAAAAGTTCCGACGCTGCCCGCATCACCGGCTGGAATGACATGCGGTGAATGGCACACGGTCCAACGCGAAACAGGGCCTGCTGGTGTTCGCGCGTCCCATATCCCTTATTCTTGGCAAAAAAGTAACTTGGGTAGACCGTATCGAAGCGCTGCATCAACCGGTCGCGATGCACTTTGGCCAGAATCGAGGCCATTGCCACTGAGAGGCAACGCTGATCGGCCTTGGGATGGGATTCAGACGGAATGGGAGAGTCGGACAGTCTCACAGCGTCTGTAAGGAGAACGTCAGGCGCGAGCGGGAGTCGCGTAGAAAGATCATCGTAGGCTCGCCGAATGGCGAGACGGATGGCAGCGCCGAAGCCGTCTTCCGCGATTTCGCGGGAGGAAGCGGCGCCGAGGCCCCAAGCGTCAACGTGGGCCACAATGTGCGGTACAAGCGCCACGCGCTGCTGCGGAGTGAGTAGCTTAGAGTCGTTAATCTCATGCAGGTCCGCGGGAAGCGAGCAAATGAGGTTGCTACGAATGGCGACCATGCCTGCGACGACGGGTCCGGCCCAAGCGCCACGCCCTACTTCATCCGTACCGGCAATCGACGAGGCGCCCCGGTGCAGCCACGACCGTTCAATCGCGAGGTTATCAAGGTGAGCGGATGTGCGCATGACACAATAATGCCCGCTTGACGTAACGCGAGCGGGCATTCCTTCTAGCTGTGTACCGACTACCGGCGTTCCTTGATGCGTGCTGCTTTGCCGACGCGGTCTCTGAGATAGTAGAGCTTGGCGCGCCGTACTCTGCCGCGCCGCACCACGCTAAGGCTCTCAATGCGTGGGGAGTGAAGCAAGAACGTTCGCTCTACGCCAATGCCATGGGTTGTGCGCCGCACGGTGAAGTTCTCGTTAATTCCCGATGCGCGACGCGAAAGCACGACGCCTTCAAACGCTTGCGTGCGCTCACGACCGCTCTCCACCACCTTTACGTTTACACGTACGGTGTCCCCAGGGCCGAATTCCGGCAAATCAGACTTTAGCTGCTTGCCAACAATGTCATCAACTATCGTAGCCATCTTCAATTCTCATGGTTATTGCAACTGTCACTCTTGCTACAGTAGCACACTAGCTGGATGACTCGCAATTGGGCTTGGACGCAAGGTAGGTTCTGTCTTCCTCACTGAGGTCGGCACTCGCGAGCAGATCGGGGCGGCGTTCACGCGTGCGCAGGAGCGACTGCCGGCGGCGCCAGTTGGCAATCTGTGCGTGATTGCCGGATAGGAGAATGTCGGGCACTTTCTTGCCCTGGAAGGCGGCGGGGCGCGTATAGTGAGGATATTCCAGGAGGCCTGCTGCGAACGACTCCTCACCCACGGCCGCCGCGCCGCCGCCGAGCACGTCGGGCACGTGCCGGACCGCAGCATCAAGCAACACGAGGGCCGGCAACTCGCCACCGCTAACTACAAAGTCGCCGATGGATACCTCGTCATCTACCAGGTGGGCCGCTACACGTTCGTCCACCCCTTCATAGCGGCCGCAGAGCAGGATGAGATGCCCATGGCGTGCCACGTCCGTGGCGATGGGCTGGTCCAGCAGCCGACCGGCAGGACTGAGCAAAATGACGTAGGCTTCCGGTGTCTTGAGGTCCGCAACGGCTCTGAAGAATGGTTCCGGCTTCATGACCATGCCGGTGCCGCCGCCAAATGTATAGTCGTCGGTAACCCGGTGTTTGCCTGCCGCCCAATTCCGTAGATTGTGCACGACAACGGTGACGTGCCCGCCGCGCACCGCGCGGCTGATGGTGCCGTGGTCAAGCGGACCGCGAAAGTACTCGGGAAAGAGGGTGAGGATGTCTACGCGCATCATGGGAGCCGGTTGCGGACTGAATGGTATTCAGCCGGAAACGCGATCGCTGGGTGTACCTCGTGGATCTTGCAAATCTCAGCGCCGCACCGAAAACCAAGAACTTCTTGCTCCGATGCACAACGGGCGCTTGGTTCGGGAGCGTCGGGTGCACTGGATGAGAGCATCAATCGGGGATCAGCCCGGGGATGAGGTTGACGACGATGCGTTGGGATTCTACGTCGATGGTGCGCACGACTTCCGTTGTAGCCGGCAAGAGGATTTCGCCGCCGTCTTCGTTACGCACAATGTATACGTCGTTACTACCGGTTGTAATGATCTCCGTGACGGTGCCGAGAAAGCCACCATCATCCGCGTAGACCTTGATCCCCTTGATTTGGTGGTGGTGAAAACTGCCGGCGGGGAGCGGCGCCAGTTCTGACTCAGGGAGCGCAACATAGGAGCGTGCAAACAGACCGGCCTTGTCGCGAAAATCTACGCCAACGAGCTTGAGCAGCACGCCCTTCGGCGTAAAGCGCGCCCTTTCTACGTCGTAAGGAGTGTGAGAGTCTCCAATGTACAGCCGCTTGAATGCTTGAAAGCGTTCGGGAAAGTCGGTGAGCACCTCAACCCGTAGTTCTCCCCGCACACCGTGGGGAGCTCTTATCCGGCCAATAATGATCCATTCGTCGTATGGATCGCTCCGCTCTACCCTAACCGCTTCCCCGCTGCCACTCCTGCCGGTCGGCGGCTTAGATGATGTCAAGCGCGACACGGCGGCTCGACTCTCCAGCCGCGGCACGCATCACCGTGCGCAGCGCCTGCGCAATGCGGCCGTCTTTGCCAATGACTCTGCCCTTGTCTTCCTCGGCCACGCGCAACTCGTAGACGACGGCCTGGGAGCGGACAATTTCGCGCACCTGGACTGCATCAACGTTGCGCACCAAGCCGTACGCCACGAATTCGATGAGGCCTGTCAAAGCGGGAATCGTGCCGCTGTCTCCACGATAGTCGCGACCCCCACCGCCATATTGCCGGGGCCCGCGGCGTCCGCCGTCCCGCGGCCTGCCTGATCGCCGCTGATACATCTCTAGGCCTCCAGTCCCGCAATTGCAAGCAGCTTCCGCACGCGTTCCGTAGGCTGCGCACCCTTCTGCAACCACTCGTTGGCGCGCTCCGTGTCGATTTCAACGGTAGAGGGCTCGGTCCGTGGGTTGTAGTGTCCCAACAAGTCAACGTGGCTCCCATTACGCGGCATCCGAGAGTCCGCCACGACGACCCTATAGTGGGGTTGCTTTCGTTTGCCAATTCGCGCAAGCCGGATCTTAAGCAAAACGCTCTTCCTCCTCGATAGAAAGTCTCAGTTCATTCGTCTTTACATTACAAGCATCGTAGTAACTTGATGTCAATTGTAGTGCCGCCAGTCAGTCTTTGTAGTCTTCGCGCGGCGGGGAAAATATGTCCAGAACAACAGTTGGTTCATCGGCCGTCGCGGCATGCGGTGTATTGCCGGGGATTACATAGGTCTCGCCCGGCGCCAGTTCCAGGAGATCCTCGCCGATGGTCAATTTCAGGGTGCCTTCCAACACATATCCGGTTTGCTCATTGGGGTGATGGTGCAACGGTACATCGCCACCCGGCGCAAACGTAATCTGGCAGATCATGGCTTTGTCACCGTATGCCAGAGTCCGGCGGTGTACGCCGGCAAACATCTCAACCGGATCGACCTGGGCGGCACTCGCACGCATAGACTTTGTCTCGCTAACACTCAATTGACTCAAGACACACCAAGCTAACGCCTCACGTATGGCGTCTGGTTAATCGTAGCAAAAGCGCTCTCTAACGACAAGTAACATTGTTATTTCGCGGGTGGAGTGCTACGATGGGTGTGGTCACACTTCTGCTATTCAGCCTGTCTGACGCGAGGTCGGTTTTGTTTGCCCAATTGGCAGACCCTGCGGTATTTCTCGGACTGCTCCTTGCGCTTATCGTTGGCATTTCCGTGCATGAGTTCAGTCACGCGTGGATGGCCAATAGACTTGGTGACCCTACTGCCGCATCTCAGGGCAGGTTAACGCTAAACCCCCTATCCCATCTTGACCTGCTGGGCACCATCATGATCTTTCTCATCGGCTTTGGCTGGGGAAAGCCGGTGCCCTACAATCCTGCCAACCTACGCAATGGCCCTATTTCCGGAGGTGCGATGGTGGCAATAGCGGGTCCTGTCGCCAACATTGTGACTGCGGCTGCCATTGGGTTTCTTTTTCAGAACTTAATCACACTCTCGGGCGCTTCCCTTGATGCTACGTCTGAAGCGATCGCAACCATCCTCGCGATTGTCGTCCAGATTAACATCGCATTGGCTGTCTTCAACATCATCCCAATTCCCCCGTTGGATGGCTATCGCGTGCTCTTGCGCTTCTTGCCGCCGCACCTTGTGCCTTCCATCACCCGGTTTGAAATACAGGGACCGTTTCTGTTGCTTCTCATCGTCCTCCTGGACCAGTGGTTCCTGCGGATTGGGATCTTCAACGCCATACTTGGCCCACCAGTGTTCTTTCTCAGGGGCCTCTTTCTAGGGATTTAGAATGGGTTCTCCGCTGCCCAATGTCCGGCTCGCCGTATTTGACGGCCCTCTGGAAGTCTTACTGCGGCTTGTGCAAGAGCAGAAACTTGACATAACCCAGCTCTCATTGTTTGCGGTGACCACGCAGTTTCTCGCGCATGTCCGCGCCATGAATAAGCAAGACGGCCCGTTGCTTGCGGCATTTCTTCGAGTCGCAGCCCTACTCATGCATGGCAAGTCGCGGGCGCTCCTCCACGAGCCGCAAGAGTCTCTCGACGAGTTGGAAGAGTCCTTGGAAGATCAACTGCGGGGCTATGATCGCTTCAAGCGATTGATGGAAGCGGTCGCCGCCTGGCAGGAAGATTCCGACGTGGCGTACCAGCGCACGGCGGCTGCCCCTGTGGCACTGCCCATGCCTCCGGCCGACCTCGTGAACTATGCACCTGAAGACTTGATGAGTGCGCTGGCAGCGGTGTTGGAGGAGAAAGAAGAGGATCTGCCGGCCGTAGCGCGACGCACGGTGCACATCGAGACGTACATTGACCGCATCGGGACGCTGATAGTGCTGCACGGCCGGACCGGATTCCGCGAACTCATCGAGCCCGCCGAATCGTTGGAGGAGATCGTAGTGGCCTTCTTGGCGGTGCTGGAGTATCTGCGTTTGGGCACGGCGACCGTCCGGCAAGCCGAACTCTACGCGGACATCCTAATAGTTGCGGCTGACTCCGAGCAGGCTGAGATGACTGCGGAGACTTCACTGACCGCCGAGTCTGGCGACACTGCCGCCGGCATATACGAAGAGGCGTGGTAAGCGCATGCCCTTGCAACTCGCCGCCGTGCTTGAGGGGCTCTTGTTTGTCGCAGAGCGGCCGCTTACTATCCAGGAGATGGCACGGCTAACGCGCCAGCCGGCGCGAGGTGTGAAGTCAGCGCTCGAGGAGCTCAGGGTCGTTTGGCAGGACAGAGGGATGGTGCTGCAGGAGCAGAGCGGGGCATTCTTGCTCGTTTCGCATCCGGACGTGGCGCCGTATATTCGCGAATTGCTCGGCGTGCACCGCAACGAGAGACTCTCCCGTGCCCCCCTCGAGACCCTTGCCGTAATCGCTTACTACCAGCCGGTAACGCGCGCAGAGATCGAACGTATACGCGGAGTGAATTCCGATCACACGCTGGCGGTGTTGCTTGGCCGGGAATTAGTTGTCGCTGGAGAGAGGCGCCCGACGCCGGGAAGACCGATTGAGTATAGCACTACCTTTGAATTTTTGAAGTACTTCGGTCTTACCAGACTGGAAGACTTGCCGGAGCGAGAGCGGTTCCTCGCCGAATTGGCGGAATCCACGGCAGGCGCGGCCCCTGAGGTAGAGATGGGGCGGGATGCCTAGCGCTTGGTATACTGCGGAGCCTTACGGGCTCGCTTCAGGCCGTACTTCTTGCGCTCTTTGACGCGCGCGTCGCGGGTGAGCAGACCGGCCTTTCGCAAACTCAGGCGGTACTGGTCATTCGCGTTGACCAGAGCTCGCGCCACACCATGGCGAATTGCTTCCGCCTGGCCGCTGATACCGCCGCCTACTACTTTCGCGGAAACACGAAAGCTCGCGCCCACGAGATCCAGGGGTTCTTGCACGACATTTTGATGCATGATGCGTGGGAAGTAGTCTTCGAATGGGCGGCCGTTGACCACGATGCCGCGCTCGCCGCTATACAAACGGATGCGGGCTACCGCCTCTTTGCGCCGCCCAACCCCAACGTAATAGGCCGCGTTACCATCGCTACTCATCGGCAATTGCTCCTGTCATGCTCTCTTGAAATGGCACGGGCTGTTGGGCCTCGTGTGGATGCTCGGGTCCGCCGTAAACCTTGAGCTTCTTGAACTGCGCACGTCCCAGGCGATTGTGGGGCAGCATGCCCCGCACGGCGTGCTCTATGACGCGATCCGGATGCCGCTCCAACTGGTCTTCCAAGAGAATTGCGGAGAGGCCGCTTGGATACCCGGAGTGGCGGTAATAGGTCTTCTGCTCGCGCTTACGCCCGGTGACGGCGATTTGGGCGGCATTCACGACTATCACATAGTCACCCGCATCGACATTTGGCGCGAATTGTGGCTTGTGCTTGCCACGCAGTACGTGCGCGATTTGCGAAGCAAGCCTGCCGAGTGTCTGTCCCGCAGCGTCCACAAGGTACCAACGGCGATCTACGTCGCCGGGACGCGTAACGGGAGTTGCCGAGGTCTTCATGTCTGTTGGTCCTCTTCTGTCGTCTCTAAGCCGAGCGTATCAGGGTAAGTTACCCGGATCAAGAATAACCCTTTGGCCGGGGCCGTTGGCCCTGCCAGTGCTTTGCACTTTGATGTCAAAACTCGTTCCATGTGTTCGGTCGGTTGGCGGCCGTCTCCAATTTCCAAGGCAGTGCCGACGATCCGCCGCATCATATGGCGCAGAAAGGCATTCGCTTCCACCGTAACGTGCACCATGTCGTCGCAGCGCCTGCAAGTGATGTCCGTCACAGTGCGTACGGTGCTGGCGTCGGGATCCTCTCCCGCGGTGAACGCTCGAAAGTCGTGCGTGCCCACGAGAGACTGCAGCCCAGTGTGCATTGCGTCGGCGTCCAGCGGTCTACTTCGATGTAGGGCAAAGCGGTGCTGGATCGGAGATCGGGTCGCGCAATTCAATACTGCGTACCGGTACTGTCTGCTCACCGCGCTGTAGCGGGCGTGGAAGCCTGCTACAGCTTGTTCCATTCCAGCTACGGCAATCGTGGGCGGCAACACCGCGTTCATTCCCCGCTCCAGTGCGTCGGGCGGATGGGGCCACGCCGCGCGAAAGTGAATTACTTGCCCGGTGGCGTGTACACCGGCGTCCGTCCGACCGGCAGGTACAACTCGAGCCGGTTGCCGCGTAATGCGCTCAATTGCCTTCTCCAACACTCCCTGGACTGTGGGTCTGCCGATCTGCAACTGGAAGCCACAGTATGGTGTGCCGTCGTACGCCACAATACAGCGGAATGTCTCAAGTTCACTTGCCGCTTTGCGAGCGCCTATTATGTTTTCCTTCCTGCGTGCCCTTTCGTTTGCTGCGTGCCTATGTTACAGGATGCGAGAGCGATTTGGGCCCTCCAAGATTCCAGATTGAGAGGATCACTCTACCAGTTGGACCATCATGAGTTGCGCGCCGTCGCCGCGCCGGGTGCCGAGCCGTAGAGTTCGCGTATACCCACCCGGTCTCTCAGCATACCGCGGGCCCAGCTCATCAAAGAGATGATGGACAGCCTCTTGATGAGGAAGGCGCGAAAGCGCTATACGCCTGGCGTGCAGATCGCCGCGCTTTGCCAATGTAATCAGCCGCTCAACACGTGAACGAACTTCCTTGGCGCGGGCAGACGTAGTATGGACTTCGCCGTTCAGCACGAGCGTACTGAGCAAGCTGCGGCACAGCGCTTCGCGCTTGCTTTTGTCCCGGTTTAGCCTGCGGACGTAAACCCTCTTTCTCACACGGGCACCTCCTCAATTTCCTCGGCACCGCCGGTGCCATTAGATTCCGTAAGGAAGAGGTCACTCTGTGCCAGTTTCTCTTTGACCTCAGATAATGTCTTCGCACCGAGGCCCTGGATCTTCAGGAGGCTATCTTCATCCATGGCGAGCAATTGCTCGACGGTGCTGATGCCTCCGCGCCTTAGCGCATTGTACGCGCGGTTCTGGAGCTGCAGTGATTCCAGCGGCGTTGTGGTAACCGGATCCGGCCGAGCAATCCCTACTTCAATGCGTTGTGCAAGGGGGTGGAAGTCGCGGACAAGCGAAAAGTAGTCGCACAGAATCTGTCCGCTCTGGCCCAGGGCGGTCTCCGGCGTGAGCGTGCCGTCAGTCCACACACGCAGGATGAGAGCGTCCAAGTCGGTCATCTGACCGACGCGGGCATGTTCCACCCGGTATTCGACGCGGCGGATCGGCGTGAAAATGGCGTCTACGGGAACGACACCGATCGGCGTGTCTTCTTGCGTATCGGACAGTGTAAAGCCGATGCCCTGTTCCACCGTCAGATACATCTCCAATTCCGCGCTCTCCGAGTCCAGCGTTGCGATTATCTGCTCAGGATTGACGATAGTGACCTCGGGCGGGCACTGAATATCCGAAGCCGTCGCAACGCCTTCACTATTGACGGAAAGATAGAGCTCCACCGGATGATCGGCCGCACAAGTCAGTCGAATGCGTTTGATATTGAGTATGATCTGCGTGACGTCTTCAGTCACCCCGGGAATGTCAGCGAACTCGTGAAGTACTCCGGTAATGCGGATAGAAGAGATGGCAGCGCCGGGAAGCGATGAGAGCAACACTCGCCGCATAGCGTTTCCCAACGTGTGGCCGTAGCCGCGCTTTAATGGCTCAACGCGAAAGTGGCCGTAGTTTTCTTCACTTTCGATAACTCTGACTTCAGGCTGTACTTCCTGCAGTTCCAATGGGAATTACCTCCCAGTAAACGGATATGCTCGTAATTTATGCAAAGTGTGGCTGCCGTACCCGGGCACTTTAGTAGAGCGGTCGGACTACCGCCGAGAGTAGTACTCGACGATCAGTTGTTCGTTGAGGTCAGCGTCGATTTCCTGACGTGCCGGCAACGCAAGCACCTTGCCTTCCAGTTTCTCGCGGTCAAGGGTGAGCCAGTTCGGCACTGCCACAGAATCCAGCCGCTCGGCGGCAGTCTTGAAGTACTCGTTATTGCGGCTGTTTCCATTCACGGATACCACGTCGCCTTCCGCCAGGAGGGCCGATGGGATGTCGCACTTCCGGCCATTGAGGGCGAAGTGACCGTGTCGCACAATCTGGCGTGCCGCAGCGCGCGAGGATGCAAAGCCGAGGCGATAGACAACATTATCCAGCCGACTCTCAAGCAATTGAAGGAGAGTTGCACCGGTAACACCGGGACGGGAGGTCGCAAGCGCAAAATACTTCCGAAACTGGCGCTCAAATATGCCATACATGCGCCGGGCCTTCTGCTTCTCCCGCAAGCGCGTGCCGTAGTCTGACAGCCGGCGGCGCATCGCACCTGCACCGTGCATGCCCGGCGGGTTCTTGCGCTTTTCAACCGGGCACTTGGGTGTGAAGCACTTGTCGCCTTTCAGGAACAGCTTCTGTCCTTCCCGGCGGCACAGCCGACACACGGGGCCAACATATCGTGCCATATCCTCTCCTCAGAACTCCTGTATTTACTAAACGCGCCTGCGCCGGGGCGGGCGTGGGCCGTTGTGTGGCACTGGCGTGACGTCGATGATGCTCATAACTTGCAGGCCACCTGCCTGGAGCGATCGGATAGCCGATTCTCGCCCCGATCCCGGCCCCTTGATGGAGACTTCCACTTGCCCCATGCCAAAGTCCGCTGCTTTTCGTGCTACCGTCTCTGCGGCAACTTGGGCCGCGTACGGCGTTCCCTTGCGAGAACCCTTGAATCCAGCCGACCCGGAGCTCGCCCAGCACAGCGTATTTCCGTTCATGTCGGTGATCGTAATCAGAGTATTGTTGAACGTGGACTGTATAAACGCCTTACCGCGTGCAACGGTGCGTCTTTCTCGTCTGCGTGGACGTGAGCGTGTTTCCGGCATTAGCTGAATTCCCCAATAACTACTTCTTCATAACTGCCCGTTTGCGGCCGGCCACGGTCTTGGGCCGACCCTTACGCGTGCGCGCGTTCGTCCGCGTGCGCTGGCCGTGGGCAGGCAGGCCGCGCCGGTGGCGCATGCCGCGGTAGCAGCCAATTTCGATGAGCCGTCCGATGTTTTGTTGCACTTCCCGCCGGAGGTCGCCTTCCACAATGTGGTTGGCGGTAATCACCTCGCGAATGCGGTTGACCTCATCTTCCGTGAGGTCCTGCACCTTAGTATCCGGCATGACTTGGGCGCGCTCCAGTATCTTGTAGGACGTGGTGCGCCCAATACCGTAAATATACGTAAGCCCCACCCAAATGTGTTTCTCGCGCGGCAGGTCTACGCCGACAATCCGTGCCATGCTGCTCCTCCTGTGAACGGCTTCAAGTCCACTGTGGCTCGCAGTTCTCCTGATTAACCCTGTCGCTGCTTGTGCTTAGGATTGGCCGTGCAGATGATGCGCACAACCCGTTTGCGGCGCACCACCTTGCACTGTTCGCAGCGCGGTTTAACTGATGCTTGTACTTTCATGTCTGTTATCTCCTCCCTCGCCACGTAATCCTGCCACGGGTGAGATCATAGGGCGAGAGCTCCACCGTAACGCGATCTCCCGCGCCAACCCGAATGAAATTCAACCGCAGCTTGCCGGAGAGATGTGCTGTGACTTCATGTCCGTTATCAAGTTCGACACGAAAGACTGCATTGGGTAAGACGTCTTGCACGACGCCCTCGATTTCAATCGTGTCTTTCTTCTTCGGCACCGCAAACTCCATGCATATCCCGGCTACGCTACTTGCGTAAGGATCTCCGGGCCGTTGCTTGTTATCGCTATCGAGTGCTCGTAATGGGCAGAGAGGCTGCCATCCGCGGTCACGGCAGTCCAACCATCGTCGAGCACCTTAACATGCCAATCCCCGACAGAAACCATTGGCTCGATTGCAATGGTCATGCCGGGTTGCAGCCTGACCCCCGCTCCCGCTTCACCGAAGTTCGGCACTTGCGGGGCTTCATGCATCACTTTCCCAATGCCATGTCCGACAAAGTCCCTTATTACGGCAAGACCTTGTGCCTCCACCCAAGACTGGATGGCGAAACCGATGTCGCCAAGGTGATTGTCCGGCACGGCGGCCGCAATTCCGCGGTGCAGCGCTTCCTTCGTCGCGCCCATGACGCGAGCCGCTTCTGCGCTCGCCGGGCCGACCGCATGGGTCACTGCCGCGTCGCCATGCCACCCTTTGTAAATGGCACCTACGTCAATACTGAGAATGTCACCTTCTTCCAACCGATACTCGCCCGGAATTCCGTGCACAATCTGCTCATTGACCGACGCGCATATCGTGCACGGGTACCCGTGGTACCCCTTGAAAGACGGCACAGCCCCGCGCTTCTTTATCTCGGCTTCTGCCAGTGCGTCCAACTCTGCCGTTGTCGCGCCAGGCACAATATGCTCGCCGAGGAGCGCAAGGACTTCTGCTACTATCTTACCCGCCTGACGCATGATACGCAACTGTCGCGGTGTTTTGAGTTGTATCGCCCGTGTCATCTGCACCTGCTCAGCACCTGCACAATGGTGGATTCACTGCAAGCCGATCTCGCTCAGCACGCATTCGATCTTCTCTGTAACGTCCTCGATTGACCCGCTCCCGTCAATACTTCGCAACAAGTGTCTGTCCGCATAGAACTCAAGGAGCGGTTTCGTCTGGGCGTTATACGTTGCAATGCGTTTCCGCACTGTTTCGGGTCGGTCGTCAACCCGCTGCTGGAGGGGAAGACCGTCCACGTCGCACCGGCCGGCAACGGCCGGCGGGTTCTTTACGGTGTGGAACGTATGGCCTTCCGGGCAAACGCGGCGTCCCTGGGCACGTTCTACGATTTCTTCCGTTTCAGTGATGAGAACGATGGCTGTGCCGATCTTCTGCCCTAGTTCAGCGAGCATTTCTTCGAGCGCTTCGGCTTGCGCCACGGTTCGAGGAAATCCATCCAGCACAGTGCCTCTTCCAAAGCTGTCGAGAGAGAGTTCCTCTCTGACCATGGCGATTACCAGATGGTCCGGCACATACTCTCCCTTGTCGTAATGGACCTTGGCCTGGAGTCCTAACGGCGTCTGTTTCTGCATGTTTTGGCGAAAGAGCTCACCTGAGGAAATATGGCGCAATCCGAGACTTCCGGCAATGGCATGCGCCTGCGTGCCTTTCCCGGCGCCGGGCGGGCCCAGCAGGATGAGGTTACACGTCTGCGGCTCATTGGTCCGCTGAGAGCCGGAAACTACCTGCTCTCCGGATGAAGCGTGCGGCACAGTCTGTGTCTCAGATGAATTCAGCTTGGGCACTAGCGCAAGAATCCTTCGTATTGGCGCATCATCAACTGAGCTTCCAAATTCTTCATGGTATCTTGCACGACTCCAACAACGATCAGCATTCCCGTACTGCTAAGCATGAGGGCCTGTACGCCGGTGAGTCCCTGAATGATGAAGGGCGAAACCGCAATGAGACCGAGAAAGAATGCGCCCGCCAGTGTTATGCGAAAGATAACGCTATTCAAGTATGTGGCTGTGGGCCGGCCGGGCCGTATGCCCGGAATGAAGCCGCCATTCTTTTGCAGGACCTCCGGGATATTTTGCTGCTGAAAGATGATGGCGGTGTAGAAGAACGTAAAGGCGACCACGAGTAAGAAGTACAGGGTCCAGTAAAGCGGCGCTTGCGGGTCGAAGGCACGTATTACAAAGGCTGCGACACTCCTGATCCAACCGGCATCCGCCGCTTGGAAATAGCTGGCTACCGTGCTGGGGAAAATCAAGAAAGATATGGCAAAAATCAGGGGGATCATGCCCGCTGAATTGATCTTGAGCGGTATGTGGGTCGTTTGCCCGCCGTACTGGCGGCGGCCGTGCATGCGCTTGGCGTAATGAACGGGTATGCGACGCTGCGCCTCATACATCACCACGATACCGACCACGATGAGAATCGCGAGCGCGCCGATGATGAATAGGGTCAGGGTAGCCGTGCCGCCGGCTTGGCCGAACACGGCCTGGCCGATGGTAGTGGGCAAGCGCGCCACAATGCCGGCGAAGATGATGAGCGAAATGCCTTGGCCGATGCCGTTCTCCGTAATCAGCTCGCCAAGCCAGACGAGAAACATGGTGCCGGCGGTCATGCTGACGATGAGGGCAAGACTGCTAAGAAACGTCGGGCCGCTGAAGAGATTGAATCCGCGAATGACGCCCATTTGCGAAAAAATCGTCGCCTGTCCGAATGCGGACATGACCGCCAGCGGCACGGTGCCGATGCGCATGTATTGATTCATCTTGGCCCGGCCGCTCTCGCCGCCTTCTCGTGACAGCGCCTGCAACTGCGGGATGACCGGTGTCATGAGCTGCATGATGATGGTGGCGGTAATGTACGGATACACGCCCATGGCCACGATGGAGAAGTTGGCGAGCGCTCCTCCCGAGAACATGTCGAGCAGTCCAAGGAACTGTTGTTGCTGAAAGAGTTCCCTGAGCGCCTGACGATCCACGCCCGGCACGGGAATGTGCGCGGCGAACCGGAATACGGTAAGCAAGCCGAGAGTGAAGATCAGCTTGCGCCGGATATCGGGGAGCTTGAACGCGTTATAGGCGGCCTGAATGAGTGACGGCGACTTCTGTGAAGGGGTGGAAACTGCCACGCGGCGTTACCCTTCCGTTGCGGTGCCGTCAGCAGCCTCAATCTTGGCGCGTGCGGACTGAGAGAACTTGGGTGCCTGCACGTTAAGCGAGTGAGCGAGGTCACCGCCTCCAAGCACCTTAATCTGTGTGGAACGGGCCAAACCCTGCGCCACCATGTCAGGCGGCGTTACCGTTGAACCGGCTGGGAACACGCGGGCAAGATCACCCACATTGACCGGTTGGTAAACGACGCGAAATCGGGCATTGCTGAAGCCACGCCGGTGCGGCAGTCGCCGCACAAAGGGGGTCTGCCCGCCTTCAAACCATGCAGGTATGCTGGCACCGGAGCGGGACTTCTGCCCTTTGGTACCGCGCCCGGCAGTCTTGTGCCCGTGTCCGCCATGGCCGCGGGCGACGCGCTTGCGGCGACGCCTGGCGCCGTCGGGAGCGCGGAGCGCATGTCTTTCCATGCGAGCTTCTTCCTCTTCTACTTCCTGAATGCCTACGAGAATTCCTTGAAGTTTACGAGGTCTCCTCGACGTCTACGAGGTCTCCTCGACGTCTACGAGGTCTCCTCGACGTCCACGAGATGAGCGACTTTCTTGATCATCCCGCGCACGGTCGGTGATTCGTCGTGTACTACAGACTGTTCGCGTTTCTTCAGTCCCAGGGCTGCTACCGTCTGCTTCTGGTCTTTCGAAAAGCCAATGGGACTCTTGCGCAAGGTAATGCGCAGTGTTTTCGACGAAGTCGGCGTCTTTGACGAAGTCGGCTTAGCTGCCATTGTCTTCGTCCTCTGCCTCGGCTACCGCCACAACGGCGGCGGCTGCGTCGGCACTAACTTCCTCCGGCTGCCGCCGCTGAGACTTGAGCCTGCCAAGGCGGGAGTATGCCTGGTCCGGACTCTGCAGTTGCTCAAGCGCCGTCATCGTTGCTTTCACCACGTTTATCGCGTTGTTGGATCCGAGCGACTTGGTAAGGATGTCGTGCACGCCAGCGCATTCTACAACCGCGCGCACCGGACCGCCGGCAATCACGCCCGTGCCTGGCGCCGCTGGTTTGAGCATCACTCGCGAGGCGCCGTACTTTGCGGTTATATCATGGGGGATGGTGGTGCCCGCCAGAGGTACGCGCACAAGGGCCTTCCGCGCCTTTTCACCGCCTTTGCGAATTGCTTCTGACACTTCGCGCGCTTTCCCAATGCCGATGCCAACGTGACCGGCCTCGTCGCCTACCACGACAACTGCGTTGAAACTGAAGGTGCGCCCGCCCCGCACGACCTTAGCCACACGATTGACATTGACCAGGCGCTCTACAAGGTTCAACGACGCTGGATCGATGGTAACGCTCTCTGGCATAGTACTCTTTGCCTCACTCAGTTAGAACTTTAGTCCCGCTTCCCGGGCCGCTTCCGCAAGGGCCCGGACCCGGCCGTGATACCGGTAGCCTCCGCGATCAAACACCACGGTTTCAACGCCTTTTTCACGCGCTCTCTCTGCCACGATACGACCGACCACGGCGGCCTGCGCATGCTTTGGCTGACTCTCTTCAAGCGCTTCCCGCACTGACGCATCGAGGCTAGAAGCCGCGGCGACGGTGTGGTGAGACGTATCGTCGACGATCTGAGCATAGATGTGTTGGTTGCTGCGAAAGACGTTAAGACGGGGCCTCGCCGCCACGCCGCTGACCTTCGCGCGTACCCGGCGCTGCCGCCGCGCCCGGGCGCCCAGCGCTTTTCTTCCTCGCATCAAACGCATACTTTATTTCCATCCAAGAGTGCTTGCGAAGCGGACCTGTGTTTCTCGCTCGTTCTGACCGACGACCGCTACTCGCCGGCGCCGACCTTGCCGGCTTTACCGGCTTTGCGGCGCACGTACTCGCCGCGGTAGCGAATACCCTTGCCAAGATAGATTTCCACCGGACGCGCGGCGCGGATGTCTGCCGCAACCTGACCGACCAGCTTCTTGTCAATACCGTCAATGTGAATCGTGGTTGGATTCTCGACCTCAAGGCTGATGCCTTGCGGTGGACTGAATTCATCGGGGTGCGAATGACCCAATTGCATTACCAGCTTGCTCCCGGCGAGCTGGGCACGATATCCCGTACCATGCAATTCTAGGGTTTTCCGATACCCTTGCGTAACCCCCTCAATCATATTTGCGACCAAGGCGCGAGTGAGACCGTGGAGGGCACGGACTTCCCGGCTCTCATCGGAACGGTCAACACGGACGGCTCCCTCTTCAACGGCCACGCTGACGGAGGGTACTGTTTCAATCTCCAACTCGCCTTTCGGTCCCTTTACGTGAACGGCTGACGCTCGCACGTTCACCTCCACGCCGCTGGGTATCGGAACCGGTTGTTTACCAACTCGAGACATTGCGATTTACCTTACCAGACGTAACAGAGAACTTCCCCGCCGACTTTGCGCTGCCAGGCCTCGCGACCGGTCATGACGCCTGAGGAAGTTGACAGAATAACCGTGCCAATGCCGCCCATTACTCGAGGGATTTCGTCCTTGCCCGCGTAAACGCGCAGTCCCGGCTTACTCACGCGTCGCAAGCCAAGCAGCACCGGCGCACGTTCATCAGTATATTTAAGGCTAACCTTAAGCATGGCCTGCGGGCTCTGTTGTTCCACGGTCTCGAAGGAACCGATGTATCCTTCCCTCTCGAGAATAGACAAGATTGCGGACTTCATCTTCGATGCCGGAATGGTCACGTGGGTATGTCGCGCCTGGATGGCGTTGCGGATCCGCGTCAGCATATCGGCAATGGGATCGGTCATGGTCATTGTTGCATTACTCTCGCGTGTGCATTACCAGCTTGACTTTGTAACTCCAGGCAGCAAGCCTTGCAGCGCCGCTCCCCGAAAGCAGATGCGGCAGAGTCCGAACTTGCGCATGTACGCCCGCGGCCGCCCGCACTGATAGCAGCGGTTGCGAAACTTGACGGGATGCTTCATCCGGCCTTGTTCCAGCAGTTTCCTCTGTTTGCGCCACTTGGCAATCTTGGATTGCTTTGCCACGGGACTGCGTCTCCTAGCTTGCTAATTGGCTGGCTTCCTGGGCGAGCGGCATGCCCAGCGCTCTCAGCAGGTAGCGTGATTCTTCATCGGTTTGCGCGGTTGTCACAATGGTTATTTCCAGACCGCGAACGCGGTCGACTTTGTCGTAATCGATCTCCGGAAAGACGAGCTGCTCGCGCAGCCCCACCGAGTAGTTACCACGACCGTCAAATGCGTTGGGCGACACACCCCGAAAGTCGCGAATACGCGGAAAGACCACGTTGAAGAGTTTCTCCAAAAAGTGGTACATGCGGGTTCGCCGCAGGGTCACCTTCGCCCCAATTGCTTGGTTTTCGCGAAGCTTGAAGTTGGCAATACTCTTCTTGGAGCGCGTCACGATTGGCTTCTGTCCGGTTATGGTGGTCAGATCGCCAACGGCATTATCCAGCGCCCGCGCGTCTTGCAGCGCTTCTCCCAGACCGATATTCACCACTACCTTGGTGATCTTCGGCGCCTGCATTACGGAATCGTAGCTAAACTCATTGACAATTGCCGGCAGCACTTCATCTTCGTAAAGCTGCTGCATGTGCGCTTTTTCCGCCATCGGACGTCCTTATTCTTGACCTATGATTTCCTGGCACTGTTTACACACGCGACCCTTGCTGCCATCGTCGAGGATGCGAAAACCGATGCGTGTCGCCTGGTCGCAGTGCGGGCACACGACTTTGACATTCGATTCCGACAAGGGCGCGGGCATCTCGATGATGCCTCCCGGTTGCATGGGCGGCATCGGCCGCTGGTGACGCTTGACCACGTTGATGCCGTCAACCACCACGGCACGATCCGCTGAGATCACCCGCATAACCTGGCCGCGCTTGCCGCGGTCCTTGCCCGTGGTAATCTCCACTTGATCGCCGGATTGAATTCGCTGCATGGTTAGAGCACCTCCGGCGCCTGGGAGATTATGCGCATGAAACCCATTTCGCGCAACTCCCTGGCAACGGGTCCGAAAATGCGCGTACCTCGGGGCATATTCAGCGGTCCCAGGAGCACAGCCGCATTGTCATCGAAGCGGATGCTGGAGCCGTCGGCGCGCCGATACTCTTTGGCTGTGCGCACGATGAGCGCGCGCACCACTTCGCCTTCCCGTACCTGGCCGATGGGCACCGCTTCCTTCACCGAAGCAACCACAACGCTGCCAATACCGCCATACTTGCGTCGGGACCCTCCCAATACGCGGATACACATGATTTCGCGGGCGCCGCTATTGTCGGCAACGCGTATACGTGACGTTTCTCGGATCATTCCACAGCCTCTGCGAGTTCTCCCGCTTCCGCAACGTCTGCCTGCTCGCCTTTTTCAAGTACCTCGAGCACGCGCCAATGCTTGCGCTTGGAAAGGGGTCGTGTTTCCTCGATGAGCACGCGATCACCCGTATGGACGTCGTTTTTCGGACTGTGCGCAAGGTAATTCTTGGCGCTCCGCACGGTCTTCTTGTACAGCGGATGGCGGCGCACACGCGTTACGGAGACGACGACGGTTTTATCCATCTTGTCGCTAACGACAACGCCTTTACGCTGCTTTCGACGGCCGGTTGATTTTGTCGCTTCACTCATAGTTTTATTCTTTGCTCTTCTTTACCCGGTGATGCCAAGCGCTTTTTCATGCAATATTGTCTTGATGCGTGCAATTTCGCTAAAGAGGATGCCAAAGCGAGCTGGGTTCTCCATTTGCACCGTTGCCTGCTGTGACCGCAGATTGAATAGTTCAGCTTGCGCTTCTTCAAGCCGTGCCTGCAGGTCTTCCGTACTCAGTGCGCGCAATTCCGCTGGTTTCGTCATCCAAGGCGTTCCTAACTCTGACTAGATAATCTCCGGTGTTTCCCGGGAGATGAAGCGTGTCTTTACGGACAGTTTGTGGGCGGCACGAAGCATGGCTTCTTGGGCCACTTCCTCCGGCACGCCGGTCAGCTCAAAGAGAATTCGGCCGGGCTTGACGATGGCGACCCACTGTTCCGGCGGCCCTTTTCCACCGCCCATTCGCACCTCGACGGGCTTTTTGCTAAGCCCTTTGTCGGGAAAGATTCGGATCCACATTTGTCCGCCGCGACGGATGTGGTGTGTCACGGCGCGTCGCGCCGCCTCAATCTGCCGATTATCAACCCATCCGCCTTCCAGTGCCTGCAGGGCAAAGTCGCCAAAGGCGATAGTAGAACCTCGGTGGGCTTTGCCGCGCCGGTGGCCGCGGTGCATTTTGCGGTGTTTTGTGCGTCTAGGCATCAACATGGGTTATGTTACTCGCTCGCTTCGCCTCTACCGGCTCCGCCGTTATCAGATTCGCCACGCTGTCGCGTGCCTGGCCCCCGGTCTCTGTCCGGAGAGCGTTCCGACACTCGCCGCGGTCGCCTTCGCCGTCGTCTTGGCGGCGGCGAGGGCGCTTCTTCCGGCGCTGCGGTTTGCTGCCGGGCGTAAAACTCTTCTGGCGTTACGTCTCCCGTGTATATCCACACCTTCACACCCAGAATGCCGTAAGTTGTGACGGCCTGGGTGAAACCGTAGTCAATGTTGGCGCGAAGCGTTTGCAAGGGGACGGTGCCCCGGATTTCCTTCTCGCTTCGAGACATTTCGGCGCCGCCCAGGCGGCCGCCAACCATTAGCTTGACGCCAATGGCGCCGGAGCGTACTACGCGGTCGGCAGCCATCTTGATGGCGCGGCGGGGCGACACCCGGCGCTCCAACTGTTCGGCCACCGCCTGTGCGACGAGGTAGGCATTCGTTTCAGGCTGTCTAATCTCAATAATGTTCGTGCGGACGTTCTTGCCGGTGAGGTCGCGCAGGTCCTTGCGGAGTTGGGCCTGGGCAGCGCCGCCGCGTCCGATTACAATTCCGGGTCGCGCCGTATGTATGTCCACCTTGATTGTCGTGCCGGCACGCTCGATGTCTACCTGGGAGATCCCCGCTCCCATGCCAGAGCGCCTGCCGCCTGTGGCACCGCCACGTGGCTGCTCGAATTGCGCAAGGACCATCTTGCGAATCCGGCTGTCCTCTTCAACGAGGCTCGCATACTCTTTGCCGGCATACCACCGGCTGCTCCACGTTCGGTTGAAGCCCAAGCGAAAACCGACTGGGTGAACTTTACGCCCCACTACTCAAGTTCTCCTCATTCTCAACGATCACGGTTACATGGCTTGTTCGCCGTCTGATCAGTCCCCACTGTCCACGAGACTTGGGGTCTATCCGTCGAAATGACGGGCCTTTGTCTACGAGCACGCTTGCTACCGTTAGTTCAGTTGGATCCAAGTTATAGGTGTTTTCTGCATTTGCCATGGCCGAGCGTACCACCTTTGCCAGCGTACGTGCGGTTGGGCTTGGCAGGAAGCGTAGAATTGCCAACGCTTCTCCGGCACTCCTGCCAGTCACCGTCGCGGCGACGCGCCGCGCTTTCCGTGGGGACACGCGGAGGTATTTTGCTGTCGCTTGTATCTGCATCCGTGTTGTCCTCAGTTGTTAGCGTACAGTGGTGGCGCGATCTTCGCGCGAATGACCCCGGAATTGCCGTGTCGGCGCGAATTCGCCCAGCTTGTGTCCGACCATGTTCTCGGTAACGTAGACCGGCACATGGCGTCTACCGTCATGGACCGCAATGGTGTGTCCAACCATATCCGGGAAAATCGTGGACGCCCGGGACCATGTGCGCAATACTCTTTTCTGCCCGCTCTCATTCATGGCTTGAATGCGCTTTAGCAGTTTTTCTTCGACAAAGGGTCCCTTTTTCAGCGACCGCGACATACCGGAATACTCCTCTTAGCGTGCGTTACGCCGCCGCAAAATAAACTTGTCCGATGGTTTGCGCTTGCGCGTGCGCAGACCGAGCGCCGGCTTTCCCCAGGGAGTCTTCGGCCCTGGCATGCCGATGGGCGCCTTGCCTTCGCCGCCTCCGTGGGGATGGTCCCGCGGCGTCATGGCAGAACCACGTACCGATGGTCGCCGTCCCCGCCAGCGAGCGCGCCCCGCTTTGCCGGTGGTAGTGCTCATGTGGTCGACATTGCTTGCCTGACCGATGGTGGCTTTGCACGTCAAGTGCACGCGCCGAATTTCCCCGGACGGCATCCTGATGACGGCAAACTCACTTTCTTTCGTCATGAGCTGTACAGACGACCCGGCGCTACGCGCCAACTGGCCGCCGCGCCCGGCCTGAAGCTCCACGTTGTGCACTGCCGTACCCGCCGGAATATTTCCCAACGGCAGGCAGTTACCTGGGCGAATCGGCGCCTCAGGTCCCGACATCACCGTGTCGCCGACGTTCATTCTGGCCGCAGCCAGGATGTAACGCTTCTCTCCGTCTCGATATGCGATCAGCGCAATTCTCGCGCTGCGATTCGGGTCGTACTCGATTGCCTTAACGGAGCCCGGAATCCCTATCTTATCACGTTTGAAGTCGATTGTTCTAAAGCGGCGCTTGTGGCCGCCGCCGCGATGCCGTACGGTGAGTTTGCCGGAAGCGTTGCGGCCGGCATTTTGCTTCTTGCCTTTGGTAAGCCGCCGCTCCGGCTTTGTCTTGGTAACGTCATCGTTGGCTACCGTTATCAGGCCGCGTCGTCCGGCGGAGGTGGGCTTATAGGATTTTATTGGCATTGGCGCATCCTCCCCTAGACGCCGCTAAACAGATCGATGGACTGACCTTGCGGCAGCGTCACGATCGCCTTGCGCCATCGCGCCGTTCTATAGCGGTGCCTGCCAAACCGTTTTTCCTTGCCGGGAACATTCACGACATTCACTGCGAGCACCGTCACGTCAAAGGTCTGTTCCACCGCGCGGCGGACATCGATTTTGGTTGCGTCGAGCGCCACCGCGAAGAGATACTTGTTCTGGTCCGAGAGCAACGTGCCCTTCTCCGTAATCAGCGGCCGAATGAGCACTTCTTGTGCAGTTTTCATGAGTGCCCCCAGAGTAGCTCTAGCGCGGCGATGGCTTCCGTGTCGAAGATGAGAAAGTCGAATACGACCACGTCGCGGACGCTAAGTGTATGCGTGCTGGAAAGTGCAACATCTGGCAAATTGCGGATGGAGAGTTGTAATTCCGGCGTTGGCGACTCCGTCACGTAGAGGGCGCTGGTCGGCACATCGAGCGCATTCAAGAACGCTACCTGGCCTTTGGTGCTGATTTCCTCGTTGGGAAATCCTTCGATAACAAGCACGCGATCGGCCTGTACCTTGGCGGACAACGCCGAGAACATCGCTTTACGCCACATTTTGCGCGGCATAGCCAGATGGTAGTCTCGGGGATGAGGGCCAAACGTGACGCCGCCGGTGCGCCAGATTGGCGATCGCCGGCTTCCATGCCGTGCCCGCCCCGTGTGTTTCTGGCGCCACGGCTTCCGTCCGCCGCCACGGACTTCGCTGCGGGTCTTCGTGCTTGCGCTACCGAGACGATGGCCGGCTTCATCGCGGATAACCGCCTGATACACCAGGTCTTGTCGCGGCTCTATACCGAAGATATGGTCAGGAAGCGTCGCTTCCCCGGCTGGGCTTCCTTGGTTGTCGAGAACCTTTACATCCACTGCACTTCGCTCTCTGAACTACGCTGATTCGGGAGACTTCACTGCCGGCCGCACGGTAACGAGAGTGCCCGGCCCCCCTGGGATCGCTCCTTGAATCAACAGGACATTCTGTTCAGTTTCTACTCTGACTACTCGCAGGTTTTGAACCGTTACCAGATCCTGACCCATTCTGCCGGCCATTCTCTGGCCTTTCCACACCCGACCGGGGGTAGTACCCATGCCAACGGCACCGGGCGCCCTCCAGCGGTCGGACTGGCCGTGGGTCTTCTGTTGTCCGCTAAAATTATGCCGGCGCATCACTCCCGCGAATCCTTTTCCCTTGGAGGTGCCGGTCACGTCCACATTCTGACCTTCGGCGAATAAGCCTACGTCGAGTGTCTGGCCCGCTTCATATTCACTGGGGTCTGTGACCCGAAACTCGTGGAGGTCTCGCGGAATGGCGGCATCGTCACCGAGATGCTTCTCGATGTGGCCGCGCGCCGGGCGTGAAATCCTCTTCAATCTTTCGCCAAACCCGAGCTGCACAGCATTGTAGCCATCCGCTCCCTCGGCACGCTTAATCTGCACAACGGTGCACGGTCCGGCCTGCACGACGGTAACGGGCACAGCCGCGCCATCGTCGTCAAAGACCTGTGCCATGCCGATTTTCTTACCGATCAAACCGATTGACATGCCGTTGGCATCCTCACATGGACTTCATTTCAATGTCTACACCCGCAGGCAACTCTAAGCGCAGCAACGCATCCATGGTCTTTGCATTTGGCTCAAGCACGTCGATGAGTCGCTTGTGTGTGCGCACCTCAAATTGCTCTCGCGAATCCTTATCAATGAACGCGGAACGAATGACCGTGAATTTGTTGATCTCCGTTGGCAGTGGGATGGGGCCCGCTATGCGTGCGCCCGTCCCCTGAGCCGCGCTCACGATCTGCCCCGCAGACTGATCGAGGACCTTATGGTCGAATGCCTTGAGACGTATGCGGATGGTCTGCTGCGCCATAAGCTACTCCAGAATTTTCGTCACGACGCCGGCGCCGACGGTGCGGCCGCCTTCGCGGATGGCGAAGCGTACACCCTCTTCCAACGCTACCGGGTTGATCAGGTGGATCGTCATCGTGATGTTGTCGCCCGGCATCACCATCTCCACACCTTCCGGCAGCGCGATCGCGCCGGTCACGTCCGTCGTCCGCACGTAGAACTGCGGCCGGTACCCGGGGAAGAACGGCGTATGCCGCCCACCCTCGTCCCGGCTCAGCACATACACTTCCGCCTCAAACTTCGTGTGCGGCGTGATGGACCCGGCAGCGGCCAGCACCTGGCCCCGCTCCACGTTGTCTTTCTCTATACCGCGCAACAGACACCCCACGTTGTCGCCCGCCTCGCCGGAGTCCAGGATCTTCCGGAACATCTCCACGCCCGTCACCACCGACGTCTGCGTGTCCCGCTGGATACCGACGATCTCGATCTCCTCACCCGTGTTCACCTGGCCGCGCTCGATGCGACCGGTCACCACCGTGCCGCGTCCCTTGATGTTGAATACGTCCTCGATCGGCATCAGGAACGGCTGGTCGATGGCGCGCGTCGGCGTGGGAATGTAGTCGTCCACCGCCGCCATCAGTTCCAGGATGGAGGCATACGCCTCATCACTCGCATCTTCGCTGTCGCTCTCCAACGCCTGCAGCGCGCTGCCGCGGATGATGGGAATGTCGTCGCCGGGGAACTCGTACTTATCGAGCAACTCCCGCACCTCGAGCTCCACGAGTTCGAGCAGCTCCTCATCGTCCAGCATGTCGCACTTGTTCAGGTAGACCACCATGGCCGGTACTTCGACCTGCCGCGCCAGCAGCACGTGCTCGCGGGTCTGCGGCATGGGGCCGTCGGGAGCGGAAACCACCAGGATGGCGCCGTCCATCTGCGCCGCGCCGGTGATCATGTTCTTGATGTAGTCGGCGTGCCCCGGGCAGTCCACGTGGGCATAGTGCCGGTTGTCCGTCTGGTACTCCACGTGCGCGATAGCAATGGTGATGCCGCGCTCGCGCTCTTCCGGCGCGTTATCGATGCTGTCAAAGGGGGTAAAGTCCGCGCCGCCCTGCAACGCCAGCACCTTCGTGATCGCTGCCGTCAGCGTCGTCTTGCCGTGATCGATGTGCCCAATCGTGCCGATGTTCACGTGCGGCTTCGTTCGCTCAAATCGCTCCTTCGCCATCCTCTTGCTCTCTCCTTGCTGTTCCTTCCGAAAAGTGGGCTAGTTTCTGCCAGCTTTTGCTATCAATTCTCGTGCGCTGTGAAACACTTCCTGGTAATGCGAGAATTGCATCGAATAGGTGCCGCGTCCCTGCGTACTGGAACGCAAGTTATTCACATACCCAAACATCGTGGCCAAAGGCACCTTGGCCTGGATCACTTTGGTTCCGAGCCGCGTCTGAATGTCGTCAATGCTGCCCCGCCGGGCATTCAAGGCGCCCGAGATCTCGCCGAGGAATTCCTCGGGTATCATCACTTCCACCTGCATGATTGGCTCCAGCGTCACCGGCCGGGCCTTCTCCAGCCCTTCGCGCATGGCGATCACTGCGGCGTTATGGAACGCCAACTCAGACGAATCCACGGGGTGGTACGACCCATCGAATATAGTAACCTGGACGTCAACTACCGGATAGCCGAGTGGACCGGCAAGCAGGCTATCGCGTATGCCCGACTGCACCGCGGGAATGTACTCTTTCGGGATAGTACCGCCGATAATCTTGTTCTCGATTTGAATCCCGGCACCGCTTTCCAACGGTTCAATGCGTAGCCACACGTGCCCGTACTGGCCTCTGCCTCCGGTCTGGCGAATAAAGCGGCCTTCCTGTTCAAGAGAGCCTTGAATAGTCTCCTTGTAGGCCACTTGCGGAGCCCCAAGCGATGCTTCGACGTTAAACTCCCGCAACAAACGGTCCGCAATCACTTCCAAGTGCAACTCGCCCATGCCGCCGATGATGGTCTCGCCGGTCTGCGGGTCCTGACCCGCACGGAATGTGGGGTCTTCCTCAGAAAGACGACGGAGCGCGGTGGACAGTTTGTCTTCATCCAGGCGGCTGTTGGGTTCAATTGCCATGTGCAGGACGGGATCGGGAAAACTGATCGACTCGAACGTAATCGGGTGATTGACCTCACAAAGGGTATCACCGGTAAAGGTGTTCTTGAGCCCAACAGCAGCCACGATTTCACCGGCGTAAATGCTCGAAACCTCTTCTCTCTTGTCCGCATGCATGAACAACAGACGGCCGAGCCGCTCGCGACGGTCGTGGCTGGCATTGAGCATCTGCATGCCCGCGCTCGCGGTGCCGGAATAGACACGGAGATAGACCAAGCGCCCGCTGAACGGATCAGTTACTACCTTGAAGGCGAGTGCGGCAAAGGGCGCGCTATCGTCCGATGGGCGCGACTCCTCCATCCCGGAAATGGGCACCACACCCTCAATCGCCGGTACTTCAGTTGGAGAAGGCAAGAAGTCCACCACGGCATCGAGAAGCGGCTGCACACCTTTATTGCGGAGCGCGGCGCCGCACAGGACAGGCACCAGCGCGACCCGGCAGGTCGCTCGGTGTAGCGCTGCCTTCAACTCCTCGATGGAGATCTCTTCATCGTTAAGGTATTTCAGCAGGAGGTCTTCATCGTGTTCGGCGACGGCCTCAATCAGCTCGTGCCGGCGTTTCTCCGCTTCGTCGCGCAACTCCTCAGGAATGGCCGTAATTGTAGGATTCGCGCCGAGTTCGTCCGTAAACGTGACCGCCTGCATCGTAAAGAGGTCGATCATGCCCACAAAGGTGTCTTCCGCGCCGATTGGAATCTGAATTGGCACGGGCCGCGCTTGTAAGCGATCGCGAATCTTGTCGATGCAATTCCAAAAGTCGGCACCCACGCGATCCATTTTATTCACGAAGCAAATGCGGGGCACGCGATACCGATCCGCTTGCCGCCACACGGTCTCCGATTGCGCTTCGACTCCCGAAACGGCGTCAAACACTACCACGCCTCCGTCGAGGACGCGCAGGGAGCGCTCTACTTCAGCGGTAAAGTCAACGTGCCCGGGTGTATCGATGATGTTGATGCGGTGGTCCCGCCACATAGAAGTGGTGGCCGCCGCCGTGATCGTAATCCCGCGCTCGCGCTCCTGGACCATGAAGTCCATGGCGGTAGTGCCTTCGTGCACCTCGCCCATGCGGTGAATACGCCCGGAGTAGAAGAGCACCCGTTCGGTCGTGGTGGTCTTGCCGGCGTCAATATGGGCGATGATGCCGATATTGCGGTAGTTTTCTATGGGGAATTGGCGTTCCATGTGCTGAGTTCTTGTTATTCCGTTTTGACTGCGATAACAATGAGTTGGTTGCTCGTTTGGCAGCTTCTCCAATTACCAACGATAGTGGGAGAATGCCTTATTGGCCTCTGCCATGCGGTGCGTTTCGTCGCGTCGCCGGATAGACGCGCCCTGACCGTCCGCGGCGTCTATTAGCTCTTCTGCAAGCTTTATCGCCATGCTCGGCCCCCGACGCTCGCGAGAATAGCGCACTATCCACCGCAGCGCCAAAGAAAGCCGCCGGCCGCTGGGTATCTCCATCGGCACTTGATAGGTGGCGCCGCCGACACGGCGTGGTCTCACTTCTACCAGAGGCGTAACGTTGCGCACGGCTTGATCAAACACGTCCAAGCCGGACCGACCCGTGCGCGCTTCTATAATGTCGAACGCGCCGTAGACGAATCTCTCCGTCGTGCTCTTCTTGCCGCACTGCATCAGCTTGTTGATGAACTGCTGCAGCGTAACACTGCGAAACTTGGGATCCGGCGGAATTCTCCGCTTTGTCACTCTTTCTCGCCGTGGCATTCTCAACTGCCCCTTACACACAACAGCGTTGTCAGCTTCGATGTCGAGGCCAACAACTGCTGTAAACAAATAATGGTCGTGTATCTCGTGCGACGGGTGTGCGCCTCTATGAGGCAACGGCACCCGCAACCGGTCGTGAACGTCTGGTGCCGTACTTGGAACGACTCTTGTTCCGGTCCTGCGGGGCGCCCGCGTGCGTGTAAACGCCCTCCGCGTCCAGCGTGCCCCGCACAATATGGTAGCGCACGCCGGGAACGTCCTTCACGCGGCCGCCGCGGATCAGGACCACCGAGTGCTCCTGCAAATTGTGGCCCTCACCGGGAATGTACGCCGTCACTTCCCTGCCGTTGGTCAACCGCACGCGCGCCACCTTCCGCAGTGCGGAATTCGGCTTCCTTGGCGTCAGTGTCCGCACGGAAATGCAGACTCCGCGCTTCTGTGGCGAACCATCGGTGCGCACAGACCGATTCTTAAGCGCGTTAAAGTTCCAGTGCAGGTCCGGAGACTTGCCCTTAACTGTCTTGGACTTTCGCCCTCGCCGCACAAGCTGATTAGTCGTCGGCACGGTTCAAACTCGCTACATTTCAACTTCTAGAGTCACAATACACGCAAAGATAGAGTTTATCATTTGCAGATTCCAGTGTCAACAGATGGGCGGACTTTCGTTGACTTACGCGAAGCCGAGGCCGACCCATTTGTCTTGGCAGCTTGGGTCCCTCAGGAATGGGCACGCCGGCGAAATCGATAATTGTGGGAGCAAAGTTGAGGAGCCCCACTACCGTTGAGCACATTGCGGCGTTTCGATGGAGACTGGACATTGTTCCTCGATATGTTTCGGCACGCACAGAAGCGGTCGGATTTTGCCGCGACGCAAAGAGGCCAATGTTATATGGATGTCATTGCGAGCGGCGCGCTGGGCATCGTATCATTCACACTGTCCATAGGCAATAGAAGCGATAGGGGCCGCCGTTGAAGCGTCCCATCAGCGACGCTGGGCCTATGCAGAGGTAGCACCGATTGGAATTGGAACGTAGACTGCATAATGGATCTGCATTACCGGAAAGACTAGGAATCCAGGCAGTTGCGAGCGGGGGTACAGGTGGGAGAGTCTTCATTAAGGCTGAACGACATTCGAGAAGACGCGCGCGATAGTGTTTCCCGTCAAGAATACGGCGCCGCGTCCAAGATTGACGGCGTGCAGATCCTGCCCATCCGGACGTTTGTAGAGGATGGCGGGACGTTCACAGAACTTGGCCGCTTGGCGGAGGGGATGCTAGTAGGGCTCGACGGGTTTGAGTTGCGCCAGATCAACTGCTCCCTGATGGCGGCGGGCGCCGTCAAGGCGTGGCATCTGCACTTCAACCAAGAGGATGTGTGGTTTGTGCCGCCATCGCAATCGCTTCTGGTCGGCCTGTGGGACGTGCGCGAGAACTCCCCGACATCGGGCGGCACGATGCGGTTCGTTTTGGGGCGAGGGCGCAGTCAGCTCCTGTATATTCCGCGCGGCGTCGCCCATGGCGCCGCCAACTTGGGGTCCGGCGATGCGTTCCTCATCTACTTCGTAAATCAGCAATTCGACGCCCAGGACCCTGACGAGCGCCGCTTGCCCTACGATGCCTTGGGCAAGGACTTCTGGGAAATCCGTCCGGGATAGGTTGACGGCGCGCATTTGCTGTGCCGCGGAGTGGTCAGAGAACGGAGCCCCATTAGACCTGGCGGTTAGGCAGCACGTGCCCAGCGGCGATTAGACCGGGCTTGTCCACTGTATGATGGTTGCTCCCCAGGCGAGACCGGCGCCAAACGCGACCATGGCAACCGTGTCCCCCGGTTTGAGGTGGCCTTCTTCAATTGCCTCGCAGAGCGCCACCGGAATTGAAGCGGCTGATGTGTTGCCATACTTTTCGACGTTTGTGAAGACCTTCTCTAAGGGTACGCCGAGGGTTTGGGCGGCAGAGTGGATAATGCGGATGTTCGCCTGGTGCGGAATCAAGAGATCAATCTGATCGAGCGTAATCTCAGCTTTCGCGACGGCGGCTTCCAGCGAAGACGTCATTGCCGTGACGGCGAAGCGGTAAACTTCGCGCCCATTCATGTAGAGCTTCCCATCGGTCGGCAGCATCAGCAGATCGCCACCGGTACCGTCAGACCCCAGATCGATTGCCAAGGGCCCACCTGGATCATTTGACGCCTGTACGACCACGGCGCCGGCGGCATCGCCGAAGAGCACACACGTTGAACGATCAGTCCAATCCACGTGGCGGGTAAGCACCTCCGAGCCGACGACGAGAATGGTCTGGTATTGGCCCGAAGCGATGAATCCCTGCGCCACGGCAAGCCCGTGGATAAAGCCCGCGCAGGCCTGGTTGAGATCGAGCGCGGCAGCCCGTTTGAGCGCAAGCCGCTGCTGGATCCGGTTTGCAATACTGGGAAACAGTGCTTCCGGCGTGCAACTGGCCGCGATTACCATGTCAACCGCCTCGGCTGACACGCCAGCTTGTGCGAGTGCCCTGCGGGCGGCTTCAGTGCCGAGAGAGTCTGTGGTATCGCAGTCCGAAACAATGCGGCGCTCGCGGATGCCAGTGCGGCTGACGATCCACTCGTCCGCAGTCTTCACCATCTTTTCCAGGTCAGCATTGGTCAAGCGCCGTTCAGGTAACGCCTTGCCCCACCCTGTGATGTGTGCGTACATAGAGCTCCGCTGGCCGGTTGTTTCACAATTCCGAGTTTAGCGATTTCCTATCGTAGGGTCTTTGCAGTGGCGGGTCAACCTAGCGTGCTCGCTCCAGGTGATCCCGATCTCTTGGAGCACGCTCGCAAGATCAAGAGCAAGCGGCGCCTGGAAAGACACGCGTTCCCGCGAGCTGGGATGCATGAATTCGAGAGCATGCGCATGCAAGAATGTGCGTTCAAGGCCGGACAATGCCGACGCGCGCCCATACAGTGAGTCTCCCGCGACTGGCAAGCCGGCAGCAGACAAGTGCACACGAATCTGGTGTGTTCGCCCCGTATCGGGGGTAACTTGCAGGAGTGTGTGCAGGCCGGCACTCTCAAGAACGGTAAAGTGGGTTGTCGCCGGCTTGCCGCCGCTCACCACACTCATGGCCGTGCGCCGCTTGGGATGGCGTCCCACCGGCGCGTCGATGACGCCGCGTTCGACTGCCGGTGTGCCCTCTACAAGTGCCATGTAAGTCTTGTGAACTGCTTGTTCAGCAAACTGCGCAACGAGAGACGCGTGGGCGGCTGATGTGCGGGCAACCACCATTACGCCGGACGTGTCTTTGTCCAACCGGTGCACCACGCCGGGCCGGAGAGGGTCGCCCACACTCAGGAGTTCAGGGAATTGGCTAATGAGCTGGTTTACGAGGGTCCCATCATGTTGACCGGCACCTGGATGAACGACCAGTCCCGGCGGCTTATTCACCACGAGGATGGCGGCATCCTGGTGCAGGATTGGCACAGTGAGCCTCTCGGGCCGCAGGTTTGGCTCGGTCTCGTCCGGCAGGGCAACCTCGATCACAGTGCCGGCGCGAACTCTCGTGGCTGGCCCCACTTGCTGACCGGCCATGCCGACTAGACTCTCTGCGATAAGGCGCTTCACCTGGGAGCGGCTGAGTTCCGTCCCGGCGCCGGCTATGTATACATCGAGACGTTTGCCTTCATCAATGCAGGTGGGCGTAAGGAGAATGGTGGGCATTTTAAAGAGAGCACCTGCCGACGCACTATGAGTGCGTCGTTTCCGGGACATCGTCGCGCGGCTGGCGGTCTTGCCAGAGGAGAATGAAGGCGAGGCCGATAGCGCCAATCACGACGCAACTGTCCGCGACGTTAAAGGCGGGCCAGTAGGGCACTTTGACAAAGTCAACGACGTAGCCCAGGCGAATGCGGTCTATCAGATTGCCAAGCGCGCCGCCCAGTTCAAGAGAGAGCGCCAGCGTCAGTAAGAACGACTGGCCCAGGGTCTTAATCAGATAGAAAACGATCACACCGATGAGAATCACGATCGGGACGGTAAGAATGTAGGGAATACCCGTCAGCATGCCGAATGCGACACCGGTATTCGTCACAAACGTGAGACGCAGGAGGTCGCCAATGATCGAAACACTACCCTGCGGCTTCAGCCACTCCACGATAAAGGCCTTCGTGACTTGGTCGCTGACAATGATGAATGCCGTGACCAGCAACGGCCAAATCATCTCTTTGCTCTTGATGCGTAGTAGGAACGCTGTCACCGGCGAATTCGTGGTTGGCGGCATGGCGTAGATAGGTGTGGAATCTGCTGTCCGAATCGAGATCGAGTGCCAATATAGTGGCAAGGGATCGGAACGCACATATCGTACCATGCCGTGCCCGCGAGCGATACCGGAACATGTGACACTAGACATAAGGGTGATCGCATGGTGCTGGCGGAGTTTGGCCTTAGAGTATTCCTCACACAAGAACGCACAGCGAGCATGCTATAATGCCCCTGGACTTTCTCCAACTAACTACGTAAGACGTATTGGGTACGTCATTTGGATTCCGCATCGTGGAGGGACGCGCGAGCATGGCAAAAGAGGCAGTTGCAGCAGAACACGTGAGGGCACAACACAAATGGGTGTACCAGTTTGAAGACGGTGACGCGACTATGCGTGATCTTCTCGGCGGCAAAGGGGCAAACTGCGCCGAGATGATGCGTGCCGGCCTCCCGGTACCTCCCGGCTTTGTCGTTACCACGGAAGCCTGCAACGCGTTTTACGAGACGAACGAGCAGTTTCCAGCCGGTATGTGGGCACAAGCGTTGGAAGCGCTCAAGGACTTGGAAGCAAAAACGGGTAAGCGCCTCGGTGACGTCGCGAACCCCCTTTTGGTTTCGGTGCGCTCCGGCGCGAAATTCAGTATGCCCGGCATGATGGACACCATCCTCAACTTGGGCCTCAATGACGAGACGATCAAAGGTGTCGTTGCACAGACGCAGAATGAGCGCTTCGCTTGGGACTCGTACCGGCGCTTTGTCCAGATGTACGGCAACGTCGTCCTTGAAGTGGAGAAGGACCAGTTTGAGCACGCGTTGGAGGCCATAAAGGAAGAGGCGGGTATCGAGGAAGACGTTGACCTCACCGTCGCCCACCTTCAAGAGGCGGTCCGCCGCTTTAAGGGCATTGTAGACAGCGAGACGGATAGGGAGTTTCCCAGCGATCCGCTAGACCAATTGCACGGCGCTATAGAAGCGGTCTTTGCCTCTTGGAACAACCGGCGCGCCATCGACTACCGCAATTATCACAAGATTCCCCACTCTCTCGGCACTGCCGTGAACGTGCAGGCGATGGTATTCGGCAACATGGGGAGCGACTCTGGGACTGGCGTCGCCTTTACGCGCGATCCCTCAACCGGCGAGCCCGAGCTCTTTGGCGAGTTCTTGGAAAACGCGCAGGGCGAAGACGTGGTCGCCGGCGTGCGTACGCCGCTGCCGATTGCCAAGCTGCAGGAAGTGTGGCCGGACATCTATACGGAATTCGCGGGCATTGCCCAGCGGCTCGAAACGCACTATCGCGAAATGCAGGATATGGAGTTCACCATCGAGCGAGGGAAACTCTATATGCTGCAAACACGCACGGGGAAGCGTACTGCCAGCGCGGCCGTGCGCATCGCCGTGGACATGTTCAACGAAGGCCTCATCACACAGGAAGAGGCAATCTCCCGGGTGGAGCCCGACCAGATTGATCAGCTACTCCACCCGCGCATCGATCCCGATGCCGAGGTGAGTGTCATTGCCAAGGGTCTCAATGCTTCGCCGGGAGCCGCGGTCGGTATGGCATTCTTCGATCCCGATGAGGCGGAAGCCGTTGCCCGCCAGGGGCAGAATGTAATCTTGGTACGCCCGGAGACAAGCCCCGATGACGTGCACGGCATGATCGCTTCGCAAGGCATTTTGACCGCGCGTGGGGGCGCGACGAGTCATGCGGCCGTGGTGGCCCGCGGCTTGGGCAAGCCCTGCGTCGCCGGGTGCGATGAGATACGCATCGACATGGAGCACGAACGCTTTACGGCCGGCAATGTGACGATCGAGAAGCGCGACTTCATCTCCCTCAACGGCAGCACGGGAGAGGTGATTCTCGGTGAGGTACCGCTGATCCAACCCGAGATCACGCCGGAGATGAGCGAATTGCTGCGTTGGGCGGATTCAATCCGGCGCCTCGAAGTGTGGGCCAATGCGGACTACCCGCGCGATGCCGCACTGGCGCGCAGTTACGGGGCTCAGGGTATCGGCCTCTGCCGGACGGAGCACATGTTCTTTGAGGAAGACCGGCTTCCCATCATGCAACAAATGATCCTGGCGAACAGTTCCAGCGAGCGTCGGGGGGCTCTGGACAAGCTCCTGCCCATCCAGCGCGGAGATTTCGAGGGCATCCTGCGGGCCATGGACGGCTTGCCGGTGGTCATTCGCTTGCTTGATCCTCCTCTGCATGAATTCTTGCCCGATTATGCGGAACTGCTGGAGGAAGTCGCCACTTTGCGCGCAACGGGCGCGGATCCGCAGAAACTTGCCGAGCTTCAGAAGCTCCTGGAAAACGTCGCGTCGTTGCGTGAAGCCAATCCCATGCTCGGCTTGCGCGGCTGCCGGCTGGGGCTCGAATACCCTGAAGTCTATGAAATGCAGGTGCGGGCAATTCTAGAGGCAGCGCTATCACTAAAACAAGAGGGCCTTGATCCCCATCCTGAAATCATGATTCCGTTGGTCAGCCACGCGAATGAGCTCGGCGTCTTGCAGGAAGACTTGGAGCGTGTCGCGAAGAAGGTGGAAGCGGAGCAAGGCGACCGTGTGGCGTACAAGTTTGGCACCATGATCGAGGTGCCGCGCGCGGCGCTTACGGCTGCTGAAATTGCAGAGCATGCGGAATTCTTCAGCTTTGGCACCAATGACCTTACGCAGACCACGTACGGGTATTCCCGTGACGACGCGGAAGGCAAGTTTCTCTTGAACTATGTTGAGAATGCCATCCTGCCCGAGAACCCATTTCAGGTGCTGGACCGAGACGGCGTGGGCCGTTTGGTTGCGATTGCAGTATCTGAGGGCCGGAAGCAACGTCTTGGCTTGGAAGTAGGTATCTGCGGGGAGCACGGCGGCGATCCCAGTTCGATCTATTTTTGCCATGGTGTCGGCTTGGACTATGTTTCGTGCTCGCCGTACCGCGTGCCGGTCGCCCGCATCGCCGCGGCCCAAGTGACACTAGAGAGCCAAGGCCCCGCTGACCGATAGGAATTGTATTGAGAACGAGGTGCGACTGTGTTGAGGAGGACAACGTGAATGCTCGGTCGGATGCCGATTTCTTGCGGACGCTGGAAGAACAACCGGAGGACTGGGGCCAGGTGCGCATTAGCGTACCGCCGGAAACGGGCAGGTTCCTCCATGTGATGGTTCACATCACCAAGCCGAAACGAATTCTCGAAATCGGCATGTTTCACGGGTACTCCACCATCTGGATTGGCTTGGCGGCACGAGCCGTTGGCGCCACCATCACGACGCTGGAACTTGAGGCCGAGAAAGTCGCGGTTGCGGAAGCGAATTTCGCAAGAGCCGGCTTGTCGGACATCATCACCGTGATCCAAGGTGATGGCAAGCAGTCACTTGCCGTGCTCGCGGGACCCTATGATCTCGTCTTTCTCGATGCTGCCAAAGAGGACTACGCGACATATTTCGACTTGATCTATCCTCGGCTCTCGCCGGGCGGTGTCATTGTGGCGGACAACGCCGTATCCCACGGCGAGGACATGGCCGATTACTTTGACAAGGCGCGGAACCATCCGAATTGCGTTAGCGTTCTCGTGCCCATCGGGACGGGAGAAGAGGTGACGTACAAGAAGGATTAGCTGTGGATGAGCGCGAGGGATCGGCAGACTCTTCCACACTGCAGCGGATTCGGTTGACCTCCTCGCTGCGTAGAAAGGGGATTCGCGATACCCGTACTCTCAATGCCATTGGGGAGATCCCCCGCGAGCAGTTCGTAGACGACAGTCTGCGTCCCGAGGCATACCGGGACAACCCATTGCCGATAGGCGCAGGCCAGACCATTTCCCAACCCTATGTGGTAGCGCTGATGACTGAAGCGCTTTCACTGACGGGTACGGAGCATGTGCTTGAGATTGGCACCGGTTCCGGCTACCAGACGGCGCTTCTCTGTTGCTTGGCGCGAGACGTTATATCGCTTGAACGCTTTTCCGAACTCGCCGACTGTGCCGAGCACCGCCTTCGCGCCTTAGGCTGCGAGAACTTTTCCATTCACGTTTCAGACGGCACCAATGGATGGCCGAGCGAAGCGCCCTATGATGCCATCATCGTATCGGCAGCGGCGCCGAGTACTCCGGAACCACTGCTCGGCCAGCTTGCGATTGGAGGGCGGTGCGTAATCCCCGTGGGCAGTCGAGAGAGTCAGACGCTCATTTGCTTGGAACGCAGGATAGACCGAATCGAGCGGCGCGATCTTGGCGCAGTCCGGTTTGTGCCATTGGTGGGGGAACATGGTTGGTCCGAGGAATCGGAGTAGCCTCTCGGAATAGCTGCATGTATAATGCTGCAAGACGCGAAGTCCAATTACCTTGCGCAGGAATACCATTGTGACACTCTGTCAATAGGCTATGCGCAGGGCTCGAGGAATAATGGAATTAAAGGCGTAGGCCCCGCACCGTTGCATCCCGCCCACCGAATTTAGCAACTTTGGGGCCGGCACCAAGACTGGCTCGACTAGAGGTCAATGATGGAAGAGGCCGTTTCTGCGTTTCTCAATCACATTACGCAGCAGCGAGAGCTGTCAGCGAATACTCGGGCGGCATATCAAAATGACTTGTCTCAGTTGACGAAATTCCTTCGTGCTCAGGGTGTGGACAACTGGCAAGTAGACCGCACCTGGGTCGGCGCATTTGCGCAGGACCTCATGAATCGCGGCTATAGCGCGTCAACGCGCGCCCGCAAAGTCGCCGCTGTCCGTTCCTTCTATCGCTATCTCTGCGAACAGGGCATCGTCGCCGAGGATCCGACAAAGGAGCTTGGCAGCACGCACGTCGAGCGCATGGTGCCCACCGTCCTTACCCACGCTCAGGTTCAGGCGCTGTTTGCCGCGGCAGAGGAAAAGTCCTCCCCTGAGGCGCTCAGGGACCTGAGCATTTTGAAGCTGCTCTATAGCACCGGCATTCGCATTACGGAGGCGCTTGGAATTGACATAAGCGATGTGGCCAAGGAGCGGCAGCATTTGGTGCTCCGCTCCCGCAACAAGCAGTCCGAAGTCCCGTTAGATGATGCGTGCTTGGCAGCCATGGAACGCTACCTCGCGGAGAGCCGTCCGCAGTTGCAGACATCGCGTTCCGGCGAAGCGCTCTACCTCAATCATCGCGGTCGGCGGCTCACGCGGCAGGGGTTCTGGCTCATTCTCAAAGGCTATGCCCGGACGGCCCGCCTTCCAGAGGTTACGCCCCAGACGCTGCGCCATACGTTTGCCGCGCACGCGCTCGAAGAGAGTGTGCCTCTGCAGCGGATTCGCTCGATGCTCGGTCACACGAGTGTGAGTACGACTCAGCGGTATGCTCAGCTTGCGGAAGCACGCGCCGCCGCCGAGCCTGAGAACGATGACAAGTCGCAAGACTGAAGGATCGTCAAGATACGAAGGTCGCCGTCCTCCGGCGGCCTTGCTCATTGCTCTGTTATTGGCGGTCTCACTGCTTGCGGCCGCATGCGCGCAGTTCGCGTCCGATTCGGAAGATCCTCTTTCTGGGGATGGGCCCGCAACTGACCTTGCGCTCCCTGCAGAGCAATTCAGATCACTTGTTCCGGCCGCCCAGGCCGAGCAGACTCTCCAAGATCTCCTCGCGACGGAAAAGCCCGATCGCGACCTCTTCGACCTTGGCAGACGCTACAAGGGGATCGCCCAGAGTGTAAACCGCGTCGTCAATGCGGAACCGCCCAACTATGCATTGGGAACGGTACAGACGTTTTGGGTGGCCGATGACGCGAATGATACGTATTACGAAATCAAGGCAGTATTGCGCGGCAAGTCAGACCATCTCTATATGTATGTGGAAGAGGGTCTCAACCTGCCGCAATCCGGCATCGATGAGACCATTCGCGAATTCGAAGATGTCATTTTTCCCACCATACGCAGGTATTTCGGCGAAGAGTGGAGCCCAGGCGTCGACAACGATCCAAGGATTACGGTGCTCAATGCCCGCATACCCGGCGTGGGCGGCTACTATTCCTCAGCCGATGAGTTTCCCAGCGAAGTCAATCCCTTCAGCAACGAACGAGAGATGTTTTACATAAATGTGGATAGCCGGGAATACGGTCCTGGGACCCAATTCTATTTCTCCACGCTGTGTCACGAATTCCAACACATGGTGCATTGGCACAAGAATGCTTCCCAGGAGACGTGGCTCAATGAAGGCGCCGCCATGGTTGCCTCAGTGCTATGCGGCTACGGCGTTGGCGGCATTGCCTCGTGGTATGCAGCAGACCCCGACATCCAGCTCACGCATTGGAGCGATGCCCCCGACCCTAGACAAGTGTATCCTCACTACGCGGCTGCGTATCTCTTTATGGAGTATTTCGCCCAGCACTATGGCGGCTACGACGAGTTGCGAAACCTGATTGCCCTGCCTCTGCGCGGCCAGGCCTCAATTGACGCGTACTTGGCAGGAAAGGGGTATTCGATTGACTTTAATGATGTATTCGCCGATTGGACCGCTGCGAACTACATTGACGACGAGCGGCCCAATGCGGGTGCTTTCTACTATGACGTGCGGCTGCCGCGCATGCGCCCCCAAGAGGTAGCCCGTCGACAGGACTTGAATAAGGACCTCACGGTCAAGCAGTTTGGGGCCAAGTACGTTGATCTCCGGATGCCGCGGGGAGATTACACTCTCAGCTTTCAGGGTGCGCCTCAAGTAAGAATCTTCCCCACAACGGCCCCTAGCGGCACGTATGCGTGGTGGGGCAATCGGTCCGACATGGCAGCGACGAGCCTCACCCGCGAGGTCGATCTGCGGGAAGCGGCGTCTGCAGTGCTTCGCTTCAAGACGTGGTATGACATCGAAGTGAACTTCGATTACGCCTACGTTGCGGTGTCTACCGACGGCGGCAAGACGTGGGAGACCCTACCTGGCTCGAGTACAACAACAGAAAACCCCAATGGCAATAACCTCGGACATGGGTTCACGGGTAAGAGCGGTGGGGGCGATGAAGCACGCTGGATCGACGAAGAGATTGACCTCGCCGACTATACCGGCAAGCGCATACTCCTCCGCTTTGAGTATGTTACTGATGATGCCGTGAACGGCGTCGGTTTCCTGGTAGACGACTTTTCCATCAGCGGCATCGCGTTTAGCGACGATGCGGAAACTGACGGCGACTGGGAGGCACGCGGTTTTTTCCGCACGGACGGAGTCTTGCCCCAGTACTTCATCGTGCAACTCGTGCGCTACGTGAACGGCTTGCCGTCAGTGGAGCGAGTCATATTGCGGGAGCAAGACAGTAAGGCAGTTTCGTTCACGTTGGATGACTTCGGTCAGGAATTGCAGCACGCCGCCCTCATTGTGAGCGGAGCCACGCCGGTTACGACCGAAGTCGCCCACTTCAACGTGCGGCTAGCGCCGGTCAACGGAAGATAGTACTCACCGTTGATTGGTAGCAGCAATCCCCTTGCTGCCGCCTACGCGCGGCTTGCCAGTTCTGTCCGGCGCCCGATGTACGCTTGCACGGATAGCAGAAACTCGGCATGGCTCCAGGTATAGGGAATCACCGACAGCGGAGCATGCGTGTACGGATTGAACTGCTCTGCCAGCATACCGGTGGCGAGAGCGTGCCGATGTGCCCACCGCAAAAGCTCTTCAGCGGGCCGCAACTCTTCCGTGGTTTGCGCCCGGGCCACGTACCAGCGGCAGAGCCACATGGTTGTCACGACCCAGGGATTGCCCGGCACATTGCCAATGTCCGTACTCACCTGGTGGAAGCGGTCGTTCTCTGAGCGGGCAAGACCGCCGACCTCTGTATGGCACCAAAGCTGCTGGCGCACAGCGGACATAGTGCGTTGCAGGCGCTCATCCTCTGGGGGGATCATACCGAACAGGAAGAGACCGGCGATGCTCGCATCAATGGTGGGATCGGGTATGGGCTCGCGCGTGCCGAAGATCCGCAAGCGGGAGACGTAGCGCCCGGTTTCCTCGTCATAGAAGAGTGCATCGAACTTGCGGCGAATATCAGTTGCGGCTTCCTGCGCGGCGCCGGTGAGTTCAGGCTGTCCGAACGCCGCGGTGAAGGTGCAAGCGGCGCGCAGACCCGCCCACGTGGCAGCCAGCGTATACGCGTGAAGCCCATAGGTGTCTTCCCACAGATCAAAACTGGGGAGGGGCAGTCCGGTGTCGGGGTTGCGGTGGCTGAGCAGGAAGTCGAGGGCGGGCTGCACGAGATCGGTGTAGACCGAGCGCACAAAGTCAAAGTCACGGTCTAAGCCAAAGTGCTCGCCCAGCGCCCACAGCAGGATCGCCGTGTTGTCGGCCGCAACGGGGAGGGTCTCCTTGCCGTCGGGGTCTATCCAGGGATGGTTGAGGCTGCCCACCGCGCCATGGGGCGTGTACTTGGAAAACAGAAATCCGTCAGGCGAGGGCAATTGGCGACAGAAGGTGTAAAACTGGCGGGTGAGGTCCGTGTACCCGGCCCGGTCGAGCGCCACAGCCGCAATCGCTCCAATGCGAGGAAACAAATAGCTGTAAGTATCTCCGGTATCTCGCGCGATATCGGGGTCGTTGCCCGCAATAATCGCCCCCGAGTTGTCGACCTGGGTCCGCAATGTGAGCAGGCTGCGATCGTACAATTCCTGGAATTCCTCAGGTACGTCCGGAGTTGGCGTCCGGTGTTTGCGCACCCAGAACGACCAATACTCCTGGGTGCGCTGGATGAACGTCTCCGGTGTACGAAAGCGAATGAGACGGTTATCGTCCAGGACAGCGCCCAAGCTCGTGTTGGCGGCCAGCCAGTGGTAGCAAATGCTGATTTCGCCCGCTTGCAGTTGACCGAGCGCGAGCATGCCCACGCAGTCCACTTCACCGCGGGATACTGCATTCTGTGACAGCCACCCATCTTCAGCGTCTTGCCATGAGCCTTGCGCCCCTTCCGCTGAGTAAACCCCCGTCGCCCAATCGTCAAGTCCGGGCTTGTCGCCGGTCATGGCATTTACGAGGAAGAATCGCTGTCCCTTATAGGCGATAAGCGCTTGTGTAGGAGGATGATAGAAGACCGTATCGCCAATGTCAGGGCCCCAGAGCTCCCACTCGTAGTGGAAGTAAAGCCGAATCTCCCTTGCGATGTCCCCTGTGTTCTTGACGTGAAGCTTGCGAATAAGCAGGTTGCGCACAAAGTCAAGGCAGTCCGTGAACTGAATCTCGACATGCAATTGCGGGTGAACTGCTCGCGCGCGTGTCACCAGGGAGCAGTCTTGAAAGGCAGGCGTCAGTTCCCAGCCGGTTTCGCCGAGCCAAGAGAATTGGTCGGCAATCCAGACGCCTATGCGTGAAGGCCGCGTCGAAAGGTGATTATCCGCACCAACGTTGGGAAAATAGAGATCGCGAATGCGGTAGTGCTCATCGAAATTGATGAGCATGCTGCCATTGCCGATGGTGAGTGCGCGGGGCACGTTTCCTCCTCCAGGCGTCGAAGCCGTGGCACCGTTATATCATAGCAGTCGCGCCTCGGCTGGGCAGGGCGTAGATTCACCGGCAGACTGCGCAGACACGCCGGAGGCTTGCCGTGAGACCTGTCTTGGAGGAGCCGAAAGCCGCAGGCGCTTTGTAACGATTCTAGCGTTTCCCATTTGAATTCGAGGTAGTCGTACGGGGAACACATTCGTTTACTGTCGCAGACTGGTTGACAGATGCTTATGCAAGTGCTAATCTATCGCCAGCAAAGCGGGTCATCGGGTATGTCCTGCTTGCAAGAAGTGTGTGCGGCAGGAACATTGCATCTCGCTAAAGGGAGGGCACTATGCGAAAACCGGGTCTTGACGTAACTCGTCGTAGCTTCCTTGCTATGGCAGGAGGCGCATCGGCTACGGTAGTGTTGGCGGCCTGCGGAGCCGCGGCAGCGCCGGCGGCCGAAGAGCAGATGGAAGAAGCACCTAAGGAAGAGCCCAAAGCTGCAGAGGAGATGCAGAAGGAGCAAGTCACGGTAGTGGCTTGGAATGCTGCGTGGGGCGAGCCGTACTCCACCATCATGGGCGCTTATGGGCCGGCTTTTGAAGCCGATACCGGCATCAAGCTGGACTGGCAATTCGTAAGCGATATCGAGCAAAAGCTAATCGCATCAATCGCCGCCGGTTCGCCGCCGGACACCCACTATACCAACTGGGTGTTCCAGGGACCGTTCATGTTCAATGAGCTCATTCGCCCGCTGGATGAGTATATGTCGGCGGCAGGCCACACCCGTGAAGAGTTCACCAAGGCGATGTGGGACGATAGTTCCCTCAATGGTAAGCTCTACGCCGTACCGGGTGGCGCGGACTGGGTCGTTTACTTCTGGAACAAGGACATGTACTTGGCGTTTGGCGAGGATCCGGAAGTCCCGCTGAATACCTTCGAGGATACGGAGGCGATTTCGCTCAAACTCCATCGCAATGAAGGTGGTAAGATCAGCCACCTTGGATGGAATTGGCGGAGTTTCGGCCGCGAACGGCTGGCTTTCCTCTTTGGCGGTGAGTTCTACAACTACGAGACCGGCAAGGTGACGCCTGATGATCCCGCGATCATCGAGACGCTCAACTGGCTCACCGAGTTGACGAAGAAGCAGGGCGGCTACGAGGCCATCAACGAGTTCCACGGCGAATCCGGCAGCTATTACCACGCAGCATATCCGTGGTATACCGGCAACCTGGCCTTCTTCTCAAGCGGATTCTGGGCGCAGGACCGCCTGGATGCGAATGGAGAGGGCTTGCCCTATGGCATCGGCTTGCCTCCCACGGTCGAGGGCGCTGAAGCGGGCATCCGCTTCAACTCGGTGCAGGGCTGGATGTATGCAATTCCCGTCAACGCTGCCAATCCCGACGAGGCGTGGGCGTTCGACAAGTGGATGTTCATCGACAACTCCGGCAAGATGGGCTACGAGACCCTGAACGGGCCGTGCGTGATTGCCCAGTTGGGCGAATTCAAGGAGGGCTACATCGCCAAGGTTGGCGCGGACAACCGGATCGTGCCGTATGTTGACGTCTTCTTGCAGTTGGCCCAGTACGGCGAGACCTACTGGCCGCCCATCGCGACGGCGGGCGACTACCGCCGGGCGTACCTAGATGCTGCGGCCCAGGTCCTCCAGGAGCAGATCACCGCTGAAGAGGCGATGAAGACGCTCGCGACGACCCAGCAGGCCGAACTCGATGCGGTCATGAGCGGCTAGGGTTATTCCTTAGCTTTGGGGCGGAGAGGCGCAGGCACTATGCCTGTGCCTCTTCTTTTATCTAGCGTCCGTCCGGTTAATTATCCTCCGGGGAGAGTTCGACCAAGCGATTGAGGCGTTGAGCACCTTAGTCCATGAGCGGCAGCGCTATAGGATTGAGCATCATGCGGGCATGTGCCAATCTGTCCGAGGAGGGACTGCGCAGTTGACCGGCGGCCTGCCGACTGCATAGAATCAAGTGTGGACTTTTATCGCGGGGTGTGGCGCAGTCTGGCAGCGCGCATGGTTTGGGTCCATGAGGCCCCCGGTTCAAATCCGGGCACCCCGACCCCCGCACCAATTGGTAGAGAAGGCAACCCGCGTTTCAGCGCGTGCTGTGGATTTACTCTGTTCTTCCCATGATTATTGGCGTCTGTCAGCTCACATTTCAGCTCTACGCAGCCGATTCGCTCAAGGAGAAGCGCCGGGTCGTGCGCGCCATTGTTGAGCGCACGCGGTCCCGGTTCAACGTGGCTATCGCCGAAGTCGCCGACCAGGATGTGTGGGCCTCGTGCGTCATCGGGGTAGCCTGCGTGAGCACGGATACGCGCCACGCCAATGCCATGCTCGACAAAGTAACGAACTACATTACCGGTCTGGCTCTGGAGATGGATATCATTGACCGGGAGATGGAGTTTATTCCGTTTTCGTAGCGGCGGCCGGGATGTGCAGTCGTGCGATTCTTTGCTCTCAATGTCCACTGTTAGGAACCGTCATTCCGGCGCAAGCCGGAATCCAGAGCCGGTTCGGCACTTCTTGCTTCATTGACTCGATGCAGTTCTTCGCTCCCACCCTTGCCCATTCCTTCCGAGGGCAGTGCGTGCTCGATAGTTTCACTTCAGGTGTTCAGATAGACGGTCACATGAGCTTGCGGAACCGTGCAATGGCTCTTTTGCACGACTACTCCGATTGCAATTAGGCAAGATGGATTCCCGCGTGCGCGGGAATGACGGATTCTCAAGACGCAAGTCAGATAGAATCAGCTCTAGCTGCTGTAGCCACGTACTAAGTCCAAAACAGGAGCACGCTATTTCGCGCAATCTCATCATTGCGGACGTGCACGCAAATCTGGAAGCGCTCAATGCGGTGATCGCAGCCGCGGCGCCATTCGAGCAGCTCTGGTGCCTGGGCGACCTTGTCGGCTATGGGCCGAACCCTAACGAGTGTATTGATCTAATCAGGCGCTACAATCACGTGGTCGTAGCCGGCAATCATGATTGGGTAGCGTGCGGCAAACGCACGGCCGCGGGTTTCAATCCCCACGCTGCCGTTGCCGCGCAGTGGACGGCAACGCAACTGAACGCGGACACGCGGCAATTCCTATTCGACTTGCCGGAGACCGCAATAGAAGGAGACTTTCTCCTCGTCCACGGCAGCCCGCGCGCGCCCACACAGGAGTATCTCTTTCGCGCCACAGAGGCAGAGAGATGCTTCCCCCACTTCACTACAACCTACTGTCTTGTGGGCCACACGCACGTGCCGTGCGCCTTTATCGAGGCCGGGCTTGATTCACCGGGTGACGTCTATGGGGTAGCCCTACAACCGGGCGAACCGCTGCCCTTGGACGGCCGCATGCGGATGATCATCAATCCCGGCAGTGTCGGCCAGCCGCGGGACTATAGCCCGCAGGCAGCGTTCGGCATTTATGATACCGGCAGTCACGAGTTTCAACTGCACCGCGTGGCGTATGACGTGGCCGCGACCCAACAGAAGATGCGCGATGCGGACTTGCCGGAGTCCTTGATCGAGCGGCTGGCCTTCGGTGTTTAGCGGCTTAGCGCTAGTGGTTCGACACTCTTGCATTGATTGGTAGGAGCGCCGGTAGCACAGGTTACAAACCTGTGCCCAGTCCCTCGGTTTGTGCGCTCGCTCCACACTACGGCAAGATGGACAAGAGGCGCGCGGGACGCGCGCGCACCTACAATACCCATCGATATATCGTGTTGGATTACTAGAGTGCTAATTCCGGCGCAGCACTTTGCCGGGCAGTTTGCCGGTGTGCTCGCCGTTCTCCACTACGATCTCCCCGTTCACCATGACCAAGTCGATGCCCGCCGGATACTGGTGGGGGTCGCCAAAGGTAGCGTTGTCGGTGATGTTCTCCGGATCAAAGAGGACGAGGTCGGCATCCAGGCCACCGCGCACGAAGCCCTTTGCAGTTAGTCCCATTTTCTCCGCGCACGCGCCCGACATCTTGCGAATCGCCTGTTCCAGCGTCAAAACGCCGCGCTCGCGCACGTAGACCTGCAGTATCCGAGGATACGTGCCGTAGTTGCGGGGATGGGGCACTCCCTGGCTAAGAGGGCCGTACGGGGCCAGGCTTGAGCCGTCGGAACCTATCATGCCGAGCGGGTGCTGCAGCATGAAATCCACGTCGTCCTCGCTCGTTGAGAATGCCAACATGGAAGCAGAATTCCCACTTTCGATGACGAGGTGAAAGGCGGCGTCAAGCGGATCCATCTGGAGGCTTTCGCCAATTGCCGTAAATTCCTGCCCTTCATACTGCCGGTAGTCATCGTTGCCAATCCAAACCAGATAGAATTTCTCCCACGTGCCGAACGATGCCGCGGCCTCCTCACGCAATTGGGCGTATGTGGCCGGATCCTTGAGGCGTGCCAGCATGGCTGCCGTGCCGCCTTCCTTGGCCCAATTGGGGACTACTTGATCCAGTCCGCCGCTGCCGGCAGTGTAGGGATAGACGTCAAAGTTGACGTTCACGTTGCGGGCTTGGGCGCGCTCGCTTTGCATGGTCGCGTCGTGCACTTTGCCCCAGTTATTCTTGCCGGTGGCTTTGTGATGGGCAATCTCTACCGACACATCCGCACGTTCGCCGATTTCGATGGCTTCCGCAACGGCGCGCAAGAGCGTGTCGCCCTCGCCGCGAATGTGGCTAAAGTAGTGTGCGTCAAACTCATTCAAGACCTTGGCTAGGCTGACGAGTTCCTCCGTGTCCGCATAGGAACTGGGCGGAAAGATAAGACCGCTGGACATGCCAAAGGCGCCATCTTCCAATGACTGGCGGAGATGCTGCTGCTGGGCTTTGATCTCCTCCGGCTCCGCGTGACGCCGTTGGACTCCCATCGCTGCCATGCGTATCGGCACATGGCCGACAAGCGGCACCACGTTCACAGCCGCACCATTTTGATCCATGGCGTCCAGGTATTCGCCGAACGTCAGCCATTCCCAACCCAGCTCTTCGCTGCCCTTCGCGAGAAACGTGCTCATGCCGCAAATCTCCGGCTTGGTCTCTACAGTGAGGGGCGCCGGGCCGAATCCGCAGTTGCCTATGACTTCTGTGGTAACGCCTTGGCGAATCTTGCTTTCGGCTCTGTTGTTCACGAGCAACGGCAGGTCCGAGTGCGTGTGCATGTCGATGAAGCCCGGGGCCAGGACCTTGCCGCTGCCAGATACGCGCCGCTGAGCTTCCGCGTGCTCTAGCGCGCCGATGGCCGCAATTTTTCCACTTTGGATGGCCACGTCGGCTACAAAGCTGCGACCGCCGCTGCCGTCAACAATCGTGCAACCATCAAAGACTACGTCGTACATGATTCTTCCCTCTTTTCGCAGGAATCAGGTCCATTTGCTCAGGGCGGGGAGACTCAAGCGCCAAAGTGGCAACTAGGATGTGCCCGAAGAAGAAAACTCTTCCTCATCTTCCTCTTCAATCGGATCCCAAGGGTCAAGATTCAGTCGCCTGGGTATGTATACGTCCTCAATGACGAAAGTTCCGGCGGCCAGGTCATGCCATGTGCGGCGGTTCGGCTCCCGAAACATCCACAGCGCGCCGGCGCAAAGCGCCGCGATAGAAACCAGCATGGCGAGCGCACGTGTTGCTGCCAGTCTCCAGTTCATTTGCTTGCCATCGATTGTAATAGCGCGAACTCCTACCAAGCGCATGCCTGCGGTCCCGCTGTACTCGGCGGGCACTTGAACAAAGTAGATATACGGCGCCAGAGCGATAATGAGGATCGCCAAGCCAAACGGCACGATGATGGCAGCATCAGGATAGACCGTGTCTTCGGTTACCTCTCCGACGGACACGCCGAGGATCAGAACGCCGGTGATTACCGCAGTAACAGCCAGCATCGCAGCCGCGGCCAGACCAAAGACGAAGAAGAGCAGGTCCCACAACGCCGCCTTGATACGCTTTTCAAGCGGTGCCAGGGGGAGACCGGCGACCTGCTTTCCAGTAACTATCTGTTCAGTTGGCGCTGACACTAGGGATGCCTTTCCTGCCTTGCCTTGGTCCTTCTATGAAGGTGCAAACCAGTCATTGAAAGCGAATAAGGCCGGCGTGCCGCCCGTGTGCAAAAAGACCACGGGCTGGGAAGGATCAAGCTCGCCTGATCGAATGTGGTCCATGAGGCCCGCCATCGCCTTGGCGGTGTAGACAGGATCAAGGAATAGACCTTCCGTTTCGGCAACCAATCGCAATGCTTCGCGAGACTCCTCCGTCGGGAGCGCATACCCAGGCCCAATATACTGTTCCTGGTTTTCAATTTCAGTTGCCGACACCCGAAAGTCAAGCTTGAGGCGCTCGGCGGCTTCGTTAGCGAGATCTGCGACGACTTCCGCCGGCACGAGGTCTGTCCTGATGGGGCTAATGCCAATTACCTGCCAATCGAGACCAAGCGCTTGCACTGCCAACTCAAGCCCTCCCTGGGAGGCAGTGGCGGAAGAGAGATAGATGGAAGCGCGCAATAGGCCGAGCTCGTCCAACTGTTCCTTGATCTCGAGGGCGCAATCGACATACGATACCGAACCCAAGCTGGCGATGCCGCGCCACAAGTCCACGACGATGGGATTGCGGCCCGCTTGGCGTTCCGCATCTGCCGCTTCTTCGCAGAGAGCGATGAGATCGGGAAGCTGCCGCACCCGGACAACGCGCACGTCCGCGCCGGCCAGATGGTCGAGTAACAGATTGCCCTGGGGCGCGTTCGGCTCTTCGCCGTTCAAATAGAGGATACAGCGCAGGCCCAGCTTGGCACAGGCGGCAGCGGTTTGGCGGCAGAAATTCGACTGAATAGAAGCCCCCGTAATGATCGTGTCGGCCCCTTGTTGCAAGGCTTCACCCAGTATGAATTCGAGGTGCCGGGTCTTATTCCCACCGAGTGCAAGCCCGGTGAGGTCATCGCGCTTGAAGAAGATTGGCGGGCCTCCAAGCGCGTCCGCGAGACGCGGCGCTTCCTCCAATGGCGTGGGTAACATCGCGAGATGCACCCGCGGCAATTGGTCTATGGCTTGACGTAAATCGGCTACAGTGGATGTGGCACGCTGCATTTCGCTCGGGGCTCCCACACTAAAGGGCTTCAACGTCACTGCCACAATGATACGTCGTCGGCAAGAAATTTGCTATCGCAACACGCGAAACCACTGGCGAGGTCTCACTTGGAATCAACCTGCATTCTGCAGGGAATAGCGGCTTTGCCAGCCGTTGCGGTCAAGTGGCCGTCTGCTCTTGAGCGGTGCGGGACTATCGAATCTCGAACTAGATCGATTGGGTGTCCGGCTGTCGACAGGCGGCAAGGCTTCTCCTTGTGTTGGATCAGTGCCTCAGTTGGCATGCTGTGCCTGCCCGCGATGTCCCGCCGGGCAGGCGGGCCGACCCTCCCTCTCCGGTCCCGGCCCGACTACGAGGCCGCGAGCAAGTTGACAAGGGAGGTAGCCCATAGAATACTGAATTCGGTGCCAAGGCCCCCGCAAGCTCGCGAGTAAACACCATTGCCGGCCCCAATTGGCAGGCTTACCCAGACAAGCGAGAGGTGATGCCCCCAAACGCCGAATGTGAGAGCCTACTCGAAGGCGTCACGCTGACACGTTCTAGCGGCGTGGTGCGCGTCACCAGCGATACGCCTTTGCGAGTCCTTGGCTCTGCCAGGGTTGGGGACGACTTGGCGTTAACCCGCAATATCGTAGCGATGTCCATCGAGAAGGCACGGGAGCAGTCGGAACCGGAGGAGCACCTCTACGGTTGGGCGATGCAGGCGGGCATTCAAGAGCCATTCGTTGGCCTGCTCACCACGGCAAGCGCCGAAGACATAGTGCCGATGGACGAAGCGACCTGCAAGTGGAAGATTTCGGCGTTGCTCTTTGCGGATCTGGCGACTCTGTGTACCGCCGGCAGCACACAGCCGCAAGAGCCCAAGACCGAAGGTAGCATTGACTTGGTCATCCTCACAGACGCGAGCCTGACGGTGGGCGCAATGGTGAGTGCAATCGTCACCGCTACCGAAGCCAAAGTACGTGCACTCGTCGAAAGCCGCGCTGCAACGAGCGATGAAAGTGTTGTCACCGGGACCCCGGCAGACAACGTGATTGTCGCTTGTCTGAGCAAGGGCGAGCGGATTCGCGAGGCAGGCCCTACGACGCAGTTTGGCTATCTGCTAGGAAAGGCGGTGCATGAGGGAATGACCCGCGCGCTGCAAACACAAGGCGTTCGGAACGCACTCTGAAGACCCTAGGATTGGCAACGCATGCAGCAAAAGACGTCTGTTACCGAAAAGAAGGCAGATGGCGACGGAACAGTTTCGCGGGTGGACACGTGCCGCATCGAACGCGCCGTGGAAGAGATTCTGCTTGCGATTGGTGAAGATCCCGCACGGGAAGGGCTGAGCGATACGCCGCGCCGCATCGCTCAGGCGTACGAGTTTCTCTTTTCAGGGCTCTCCCGCGATCCAGCGGCCGCGATCGACGCCAGCTTTCACGAAGACTATGCGGGCATGGTCGTGCTGAAGGACATACAATTCTTTTCGATGTGCGAGCATCATCTACTGCCTTTTTGGGGAATGGCGCACGTGGGCTACATTCCCAGCGGCCAAATTGTGGGCGCCAGTAAACTTGCGCGCGTCATTGAAACTCTGGCAAAACGACCGCAGTTGCAGGAGCGTTTGACCGATGATGCCGCCGCGACCATTGCGAAGGTCATCAAACCGCAAGGCGTAGCCGTCGTCGTTGAGGCTGAGCACATGTGCATTGCGATGCGCGGTATTCAGAAGCCGGGATCTCGCATGATTACAAGTGCGATGCGCGGTCTCTTCTTGTCCGATCCGCGCACCCGCAACGAGTTCATGGCAATCGCCACAGGCCAGCGCTAGTTTCCCATGGGTTATGCAGAAGCGCTCCGGTACCTTTACTCCTTCATCGACTGGGAGCGCGGTATCGGGTACGGCGTGGACTCCCCTCCGCGCTTTACGCTAGACCGGATCAGCGCACTGCTGCGTGCACTCGACAACCCGCACCAACGCTTTGCGAGCGTTCACATTGCCGGTAGCAAGGGCAAGGGGTCCACGGCAGCGATCCTGGAATCCGTGTTGCGTGCCGCCGGTCTGCGCACCGGACTCTATACGCAGCCCCACCTTCATACGTTTCGGGAACGGGTGCGCATCGATAACAGGCCAGTTGGCCCGGAGACATTCGCCCGCTTGGTTGAACGGATCGCCGGTGCGGTGGAGACACTTGCTTCCCTTCACCCAAGTCTAGGCAAACCAACGACCTATGAGTTGGCCACCGCGCTGGGGTTTCTTTGTTTTGCGGAGGAAGAAGTGGACCTGGCCGTGGTCGAGGTGGGCCTGGGTGGGAGACTCGACGCAACCAATGTCATCACGCCGCTCGTCTCTGTGATCACCTCAATCAGTTTGGAACACACGGCCATTTTGGGGAATTCTCTCACCGCAATCGCGAAAGAAAAAGCTGGGATCGTCAAGCAGGACGGCGTTCTGGTGCAGGCACCAAATCCTGCGGATGTGCTCGACGTGTTTAGTGAGATCTGTAAGTTACGCGGTGCGCGGATCATAGCAGCGGACGATTCCTTGTGTGCTGCAATTACTATGCCCGACCCGCACGAAAACACGGCCGGAATATTCTCAAGTGGCAACTCCACATCGATGGAAGGGAAGTCAGTTCATACATCGACGGGCTCGCCACCGACGGGGTGCGAAGACAGCCGAGAGAGATCTACTGTAGCCAAGCCTACAGGCGAGCCGATCAGCTTTGCCGTTCCTGTACAACACTGCAGGGCTGCAATACAGGGGGAGCAGCGACAAGTGCGTTTTCCCCTGCTCGGCCGCCACCAGCGCGTCAATCTCAGCGTTGCCCTTGCCGTTGTCGACGAGCTCGCGGCGCGGGGAATGCCTCTTGCCGTGGACGCCGTGTGCGCCGGCGTCGAAGCCGTGCGGTGGCCCGGTCGCTTTGAGCAGCTATCGACTCGGCCGCTTGTAGTCGCTGACGGCGCACACACCCCGGATTCCATTGCATGCTTGCGGGAGACCTTGGCAGAGCACTATTCTGGGCGCAGCGTCCACTGTATTCTGGGCATGAATCAAGACAAGGATGCCGACCTCTTGCTGGAGGCAATCTTGCCTGCAATTGACAACCTGATCGTTTGCCGGTCCCGTCATCCTCGTGCTCAGGAGCCTCAAAGAATCGCGGCGGCAGTTGCGGGCCGGGCGCCAACGGCGCTCGCTGAGAGCGTGAGCCAAGCGATAGAGATGGGGATGGCTGCCATGGGCAGCGAAGATGTCTTGTGTGTGACGGGTTCGTTGTTTGTCGTAGCGGAGGCGCGGGAAGCTTTCGGTCTCGCTGAGGAACTCGATCCCCCGATTGATCTATCCGGGGTGAATCAACCATAGTATTACGCAAGAAGCAGGTGCAATGGTAAGACTTCTGCTCGTACGTCACTGTCAGTCTACGTGGAATAGCCAAGGTCGCATTCAAGGCCAGCAAGATCCACCGCTCTCCGCGGAAGGCGAGGCGCAGGCCAGAGCTATCGGCGAGCGACTTAGCGATGAGGCGCTGGGCGCCGTCTACTGCAGCGATCTTGCACGCAGCTACGATACGGCCCGTGCGGTTGGAGCGATTCACGAACTTGAGGCTGTGAGAGATCGGGACCTGCGTGAGCGCGGCTATGGGTGTTGGGAAGGGCAACGGCTGGCTGATCTCATGGCGAACACCGCCGATTGGGAGCAACATTGTAACAATCCGAAGTGGGCTCCGGAAGGAGCCGAGAACGGCCCCGCGCTCTACCAACGCACACAGGCAGCCTTGCGGCGCATCGTGCATCGCCATGAGGGTGAAACGGTGGCGGTTGTGATGCATGGCGGGGGCCTCAGAATGTACTTTTGCCAACTCTTTGGCCTCCCGCTCGATCACTATTGGCAGGTGACCGTCGCCCACGCCAGCCTGTCGGTCGTTGACTGGCACGACACGGTGCCAACGTTGATTTCGTGGAATGACTCTTCTCACGTCGCAGCCATCCCTTCTGCAAGCACGATTTACTAGGGAGATCGATAGTGTCGGGGCCCAACTGGGAAGCGCGTCCTGACGCGGCTCTATTTACGGATCTCTACGCCCTCACCATGCTGCAAGCGTATTTTCGCGAGGGCTTGGACGACGTGGCAGTCTTTGATTTCTTCGTGCGGCGTCTGCCCAGGGCATGGAACTACCTCGTCGCCTGCGGCATCGCCGACGTGCTGCAGTTTCTGGAGAATCTACGCTTCTCTTCCGATGCGCTTGAATTCCTGGCAGAGTTGGGAGGATTTTCCCCGGACTTCCTGGAATACCTGGCGGACTTTCGGTTTACAGGTTCCGTGTATGCGTTGCCGGAAGGCACTATGGCATTCCCCTTGGAACCATTGGTCGTCGTTGAGGCGCCACTGCCCCAGGCACAGTTGGTAGAGACTCTACTTATCAACCAAGTGCATTTTCAGACCCTCATGGCATCGAAAGCTGCCCGCGTGGTGCACGCGGCACGAGGGTCCGCCGTGGTGGACTTTGGTTCACGGCGCGCGCACGGCATAGATTCCGCTGTCAGGGGCGCGCGTGCGTTTCATGTAGCGGGTGTGGCTGCGACGTCCAATGTGCTCGCCGGCAAGCGCTACGGCATTCCTGTCAGGGGCACCATGGCGCACAGCTACGTGCAGGCGCATGGCGACGAGTCCGCGGCGTTCCGGCTATTTGCCTCACTCTATCCCGATACGGTCTTGCTGGTCGACACGTACGACACGTTGGCCGGTGTCAAGAAGGTCGCAAGGCTCGCGCAAGAATTGGGCAGCGCGTTCGCTGTGCGGGCGATCCGTTTGGACTCGGGAGACTTGGGTGAATTGGCACATGCTTCCCGGGGCATCCTCGATAGAGCGGGTCTCCATCACTTGGAGATCTTTGCTAGCAACAGCCTCGATGAGTATGCCATTGCCCAGCTGAAGGGCCAAGGAGCACCAATCGACGGCTTTGGCGTGGGCACGCGCATGAGTGTTTCCAGCGACGCCCCCACTCTAGAATGCGCCTACAAACTCGTTTCGTACGGCGGCCAGGGTCGCATGAAGCTCTCCGCCGGCAAGTCCTCGCTGCCGGGCCGAAAGCAGGTCTATCGCTTCCAAGAGGGTGAGTCGTACACCCGCGACGTCATCGCGCTGGCGGATGAGGACTTCCCGGAAGGTATACCCTTACTCATTCCCGTCATGCGAGGCGGGACACGCCTGCCTGCCGGCTTCAGTGACCTCGCGACGGCGCGGAAGCGGGCGCGACAGCAACAGGCAGCGCTGCCACCGCGTTTGCACGCTCTTGAGACTGCCGACCCGCCGTTCCCGGTGGAACTGAGCGCGGCACTGGCGTCGGAGCAAGAGCGATTGCGCGCGGCCTTGGCGGAGCAAAGCAAGTGACCATCCGACCGTTGCAATGCATTCGCTCTTCTCGGCCGTCCTATCTTGACGCCAGAGCAACCCTAGAGTTCACCAAGAGGTCCCTCAGCGTTTTAGGGGTCTCCAACCGGAAAAAGCCGGGGGGCCGGTTTCGAATTGGGGGGCCCGGCAATGTGGCTGGACAAGAAGAGGCAATTCTTGGAATTCTCGTCCGTCCGGCGGGTGAATGCTGTTTTGTCACCGTTTACGATAGACATAAGTCTCACGACGGCCCAACCACAGTTCACTTTCTGGGCTCTTCCTGCCGCCGGTGCAAAAAATGAACCATGTCGTTGTAGCTGATCACCTCGAGATTTTCAGCGTCCCCGTTCGCTACGACCACATGGCTCAAACGCTCTACATCCATGTGTTCCAGGGCGTCCTCGAGCGGTGTTGAAGGGGCTAGGAACTCCTGCGGGGCACTCTCAAGCATGACGTCCTGCGCCTGCGTGTGGGACCAATGGACACTTGGGACCTGCCGAATCTCCTTTGCCGTGACCATGCCAATGAGTGATTCGTCACGCATTACCGCAAGCAGGCTTGGAGCAGCTTCATCTGCGAGCAGAAAGTCATACACGAGAGTCTGCAATAGAGTGTCCGGCGCGACGAAGGCGATTTCGCTTCGGGGTACGTCACCTATGGTCACTCCTTGCGTGAGCTCTCGATTCAGGGCGTTCTGCTGCGCCATCTCCGCCGCACTGTGAACGAACCACCCGAGCACAATCAGCAATAGGCCAGGAATCCACTCGCCATAGGACGCAATTGCGAAGAGAGCCAAGCCAATCAACCCAAAACCCAGCAAGTGTCCCAGAATGGCAGCAACTCGCGTAGCAAGGCGAAAGCTACCGGTGACGTACCATATGGCGGCGCGTAATGCTCTGCCGCCATCGAGCGGCAACGCGGGAATGAGATTGAAGAGGGTGAAGAAGAGATTCGCCAGGCTCAGGTAGAGGATTACTCTACTGCCGAGCGCCCAATGGGGTTGCATGAGGCGCTGCAAGGCGAATAGCGTGGCGAATAACGTCAGGCTGCAGGCGGGCCCGGCAGTGGCAATGAGCAGTTCGTGGACAGGCTTTCGCGCTTCGCGCGCGATTGTAGAGATCCCGCCGAACACGAAGAGCGTAATGCCCCGCACGGGGATACCGAAGTAACGTGCCACCAGGGCGTGACAGAGTTCGTGTGCGACCACCGAGCTGAAGAAGAGGGCACTGGCGGCGGCGCCGACCAGCCAATACACAAAGGGTGAGAGGCCCGGTCGGTCGAAAGGGAAAACTGTCAAGGATAGCGTGACTGTAGTTAGTCCGGCGGCAATCAGCCAGGTGTAGTGAATCGCCAGCGGTATGCCAAAGAGATGCCCCAGCCGAACCGATCCGGCCATGCCGCCTCCAATGCAGTGCTAGTTCTCGCTGCCGGTGTCTCTTACGATACCGCAGTTGGCAGGCGCCGCCAAGAAACTCCATTGCCGGGTAGCTAAATCAGAAGAATGAACGGTAGGGCCGAGGGGGTTTTGGCGGCAAGAGCGTTTTTGCTAATGCGACGGTAGATGCCCCAACTAGACATCTTTGCTATGCTTCTGTAGAAGTGCAAGAGACGTGCACTTGCACGCACATCCCCGATCGTTGAATACAGCAAGTTACATAGAGTCAATTCAGGAGAGATCCCCGTACATGTCAGCAAGCGGAAACGGATGCGAATCAACTGAGGAACAACCTGCCCTCTATTTTCATCAACTCACTGCGTATTTTGCCGAACTTGACGCGACGCGCAGCCGCATCCGCATGATGGAGTTGCTGGCAGACCTCTTCACGAAGACGCGCCATGAGGAGATGGATGAAGTGATCTATCTCCTGCAGGGACGTGTCGCTCCCCTCTATGCGCCCATCGAGTTCGGTGTCGGCGAGCAGCTTACGGCTGAAGTCGTGGCGGAGGGTACGGGAGCATCCCTTGACGACGTCCATCAGCGCTTTAGCGAAATCGGTGACTATGGCACGGTGGCGGAGGAACTCATCGAACGGGAGCAGGGCTCCGTCACAGTCGCACACGTCTTTGAGCGCTTGACGGAAATCGCTCTAACGCAAGGCGAAGGCTCCGTCGCGAAGAAAGTTGCGCTGCTGGCCGATCTCGTGCGCAACGTCGGCAAGCAAGAAGTACGCTATCTCCTGCGCATTCCCCTCGGACGCTTGCGGCTGGGCGTGGGAGACCCCACGTTTATGGATGCGCTTTCCTTTGCCCGTACCGGATCCAAGGAGCATCGGCCCGCAATTGAACGCGCCTACAGCATTTGCTCTGACCTGGCTACCGTGGCGAAGGACTACTGGCGCGCCGGGGTGGATGGCTTGCAGGACATTCACATCGTGGTTGGCACGCCCGTGATTCCGGCGGCGTCGGAACGGGTGAAGACGATGGAAGACCTCGTCTTGCGCTTGGGCCGGTGCGCCGTGGAACCCAAGTTCGACGGTATTCGCTGTCAGGTGCACTTCGACGGCGAAAACGTCACCATGTATTCACGCCACCTGGAGAACTTCAGCGGCATGTTCCCGGACGTCGTGGCGGCGGTGCGCGAACAGGCGGCGGGGCACACCTTCATTGCCGACTCCGAGGCGCTGGCCTATGACGTGGAAACCGGCGCTTTCCTACCTTTTCAGATGACAACGCAACGACGGCGCAAGCACAACGTGGATGAAATGGCGGAGAAACTTCCGCTCCGCTTGATACTCTTCGACCTTCTCTACCTCGACGGGACGGACTTGACGCGGCAAACCTATACCGAGCGACGCGAAAAGATGCTGGGATTCCTGAAGGATGGCCCGGTTTTGCAGGTGACGGAGAACATAGAGACAGACAGCGTCGCTGCTATCGAGGCATTCTTTGCCGACAAGATTGAACACGGTTTGGAAGGGGTGATGGCAAAAAAGCTCGATTCGGTATACCAAGCCGGTCGCCGCAGCTTCGATTGGATCAAAATGAAGCGCTCTTACCAGGGCGAACTCTCCGATACCGTGGACTGTGTCGTCCTTGGTTACTGGTACGGTAAGGGTGCGCGCTCGCAGTTTGGGATCGGCGCTCTCCTGCTCGGCGTTTACGACAGGGATCGTGACCAGTTTGTCACGATTTCCCGTCTTGGAACCGGCTATTCGGAAGAAGAGTGGGTGAAGATTCGCGAGCTGCTGGACAAGGAGAAAGCGGACCAGGTGCCGGCGCGGGTGGAAGCCGAGATTGCGCCGGATGTGTGGAGCAATCCCACTCACGTGGTAGAGATTCAGGCGGATGAGATTACGCGCAGCCCCACTCACACGTGCGGCAGGCAGAACGGAGACGAATTCGGCTATGCGCTGCGTTTTCCGCGAGTGGTGGGCTTCGTGCGGGAAGACCGGGGGCCGGAGGATGCGACCTCGGTGCAGGAGGTCATCCGGCTTTATGAGGTGCAGAGCGAGAAGGGCAAGAAGTAAGCCTGGTGGCGCCTGCGCTGACGGAAGCCCTGTATTGCTGGGAGTCGGCACGTGTCGCTCCGGCAAACGGGTAGTTTCGCCGTATTGGTCATAGCTGTTTATTGGATTGTGCAATAACGAGGATGGAGACCCATGACAGCCGGTGCAGTCGAAGAAACTCAGCTCGCTGAAGCGTTGGCTGACCTGGAGAAAGCGAAGCAACGGGTTGCTGAATTGCGCCGCCAACTACCTGCGGAGCCAGTAGCAGACTACGAACTCACAGGTCCTGACGGCAACATAATGCTTTCCGCGATGTTTGGCGACAAATCTGACTTGATTGTGGTCCACAACATGGGCGCCGGCTGCCCCTATTGCACGATGTGGGCGGATGGGTTCAACGGCGTGCTCCACCACTTGGAGAATCGCGCGGCGTTTGTTGTGGTGTCGCCCGATGCCGCAGAAGTGCAGCAGAGAATGGCCGCTAAGCGGGGCTGGCGGTTCCGGATGTACTCAGCGCAGGGAACCACGTTTATCGAGGACATGGGATTCGGCTCGGAGGAAGAGCATTACGACTCCCACGCCATGCCAGGCGTGTCTGCCTTTCACAGGAATCCGGACGGTTCAATTGTGCGGGTTGCCCGTGATTTCTTTGGTCCCGGCGACCTCTATTGCGGGGTCTGGCACCTTTTCGATCTCCTGCGGGACGGGCCAGGCGATTGGGAACCGCAGTTTCAGTACTAGAGCCGCGCTCGTGTTCGCTTTGGACACCGTACGTGCAGAAGGATTGTCGGATCGTCGCCGAGCAGCTGAAATCGCCGTTTGTGCGCTGCCTCGAACCGTGACAGGCGGGATCGGGCGTCCCACCCTAACTGCCATGGACCTGTGACAAGCATTGCAAGCGTAGCTTGCTATCGCTTGCCTTTCGAGCCGAGATGCCCCGACCAAACTGGTTGTCTATTGGTCGAGACTAATGTCCACACTGTTTATTTCGATTGGGAAGGATCGGAACTGATAGACGAAAGCGGCTAGCGCTACTACTACAATTGCGAGACCAATCCAGCGAATGACAGAAGAACGCTTCGGCATTATCACTATGACCCCCACGACAATGCCGATAACGGCCACTATGATTGTAAGAAACCACACTGTCAGTTGAGTAGTCATAGCGTGACCATCCTTGCCAGCACAATTTCGACTTGACCATCTTACCATCGCAACCCGGTAGCCGTAACTTGGGATAAGTCACAATGCCTGAAGGTGCTATTCACTGCTGGAGGGAGGTTACTTCAGCGGCAAGCCGATTTCCTCCGCGAGCCAGGCGCCTGCGAGGAAACTCTCGATTGCCTCACCAAGCGAGTCCAATGACTTTTCGAAGACTTCCTCAAAGCGCTGGCGCGTAGCTTCATCCGGCGCTTCTCCGAGCTCACGATAGTAGCAACCGGCGTAGAAGCACTGATAGGGAAAGTAATGGCACTCCGGTCGGGGCGTGAAGCCCATCAGGCGTAATGCGTCAACCTCGCGAAAGCGCCGCCGCAGCGTGCGGACCTGTGGTAATGGGCGCACGTGGAGCACATAGATTTGCTGATCTCCGGTATCCAGCCGGCTGAGCACCGCTTCGATGCGACCTTTGCTGGCACGGCGTAGCTCTTCGTCGGTGTGTCCCAGGTGTCCTTCCGCTTGTGAGCTCATGTTAAATCCAGTCTCGAATCTGGGCTTGCTTTGATTGATTCTCGGTTCGATGTACGCGTAGCGATCGCGCCGTGTCGGTACCTAGTCCATGATACCAACCGCGAATTGCTTTGGCCGCATCGGCACACTCCAGCCAGCCGTTAGCGATCCAGCCATGTAGGGTAGCTGAACGGGGTCGTGGCTATTCTGAATCCGAAGTACGCAGCAGGCGCAACCCATTGCCGGCGACCAGGATGGTCGCGCCCACGTCCGCCAGGATTGCCATCCACAAGTAGGTCAACCCAAACAGCGTGAGCACCAACACGAGCAGTTTGATCCCCAAAGAGAAGGCGATGTTCTGCTTGATCACCGTCATCGTTCGCCGGCTCAGTTGGAGAGCGGTGGGAATCTTGCTGAGATCGTCACCCATCAGCACCACGTCCGCGGTTTCCAAAGCCACGTCGGCGCCGGCGCCGCCCAGGGCGATGCCGGCGGTAGCGCTGGCGAGGGCGGGTGCATCGTTTACACCGTCGCCCACCATGAGCACGTTGCCGTGCGCTTTCACGAGGTCTTGAATCGCGACGAGCTTCTGCCAAGGCAGCAACTCCGCGGAAACGTCGCGCACGGGAAGCTGCTGCGCGATTGCCGTAGCCGTAGGTTGACTGTCGCCCGTGAGCATGACCATGTGCGCAATGCCCATGTCGTTGATTGCGCGCAGTGTGGGTTCCGCCTCAGGCCGCAGGATATCCATGGTGGCGATTACACCCACGACCTGCTTGTCCCTAGCCACTAAGAGGGAGGTCTTGCCTGCGCCCTGCAAGGCTGCGATCGTCTCTTGGTAGGGAACCACGTCATAGCCGATGGAGCTGAGAAAGTCAGGGCTGCCGCATACGTACACCGTGCCGTCTACCCGCGCGCGCACGCCGCGTCCGGCAACGGCTTCAAATTCCTCGACCTCCTCATTGTGAATGTGACCATTGCCTTCGCCTGCATCGGTGTGCCCTGCACGCCGCAGAATTGCAGCGGCGAGTTGGTGTTCGGAGCGATGCTCTAGCCTGTCGGCCATCTGGATTACGTCTGACTCGCTGAAGCCTTTCGCCGGGATGACGTCCGTGACTTCAGGCTGTCCGCGGGTGAGGGTGCCGGTCTTGTCGAAGGCCATGACCTTGGCTTGTCCGATAAGTTCCAAAACCGCGCCACTTTTCATGAGCACACCGGACCGCGCTGAGCGGGCAATAGCGGCCACGATTGAGATTGGCGTGGATATGACGAGCGCACAGGGGCAACCGACGAGGAGGAGCACAAGCCCGCGGTACACCCACTCCTCGAGCGGCTGCTCGAATGCCAGCCAAGGCACGATTGCGACCAGCGCGGCCAAGACGACGATTCCCGGCGTGTAGTAGGCGGCAAAGCGATCAATGAATTGCGCGGTAGGGGCTTTTTCTCGTTGCGCGGCTTCTACGAGGCGCACAATGCGGGCAATCGCGTTGTCGGAAGCCGGTCGCGTGGCAGTGATTTCCAGGTATCCTTGTTGGTTGATCGTGCCTGCAAAGACGCTGTCGCCGCTGGCCTTGGCGACCGGAGCGCTCTCTCCCGTTATCGCGGACTGGTCAATGGTCGATTGGCCGACGACCACCTCACCATCAACAGGTAAACGTTCACCAGGACGAACCACCACGGTCGCGCCAACCGCGACACTTTCAATGGGGACAGTAGCTTCCCGTCCGTCGACTTTGATGCGGGCTTCCTCAGGGGAGAGCTCCATCAAGGCGTTGATGGCATTATGCGCCCGATCAAGCGTGAATTCCTCCAGCATTTCGCTGAATGAGAAGAGAAAGACAACCGCCGCCGCTTCCCACCATTGCCCCAATATGGCCGCGCCAATGACGGCAACCACCACTAGCGCATCGATGGAGAGGCGCCGGTGCGCGCTGAGTGCTTCCCAGGCCTCGCGCACAATGGGCCCGCCGCCCACCAGAATGGCGGCAAGGTAGAGCAACGTCTGAACAAAGTCTGGGGCAGAGGCGAGAGTGGAGGCAATGCCGACCAGCAGAAGCACCCCGGAGGCAAGCGTGAGGCGGGTGCCGGTCTCCGCTAACAAGCCGTGGGATGCGTGGCCGTGGTCATGGACGTGATCGTGAGTCACGGCGCTATCAACTCACCTCTACAGGTCTTGTCGCCGCTCTTGGCTGCGCATGGGCGAGATGCTCTTGCGTGATGTAGAGCAGGCTGCGGATATGTTCGTCGGCAAGGCGGTACCACATCACTTTGCCTTCCCGCCGGCGCTTGACCAAGTGCAGATTGCGTAGCGTGCGCAGGTGTTGTGAGGTTGCGGCTACAGAGAGATTGGAGAGCGCGGCAAGATCACAAACACAGAGTTCTGCATCGAGGAGACAGTGGAGCAGCCTAACGCGGCTGGGTTCCCCCAACACGCGAAAGTAGGCGGCAAGGTCCTCGAACTGGTCGTCACGCAAGAGTGTGGTGAGCACTTTCGCGGCTTTCTCAGGATGAAGGGTATCGTCGAGACAAGCGTCGAGGGTGCGAACTTCAGACATAGCCTGCTCCATACTTCTTCATTTGCGTATATGCTTAAATATTACCCCATAGGTTGTTTGATACGCAATTCCGGTCGTCTGTCCTATCTTTGGGAGTTAGTCGCGTACGGCAGCGGCAATAGTATTGCTCAGTATCTGAAATTCGTGCTGCACGCGCTCGTGGAGTTGGTTGCAGAAGAAGACGGCGGTGAGCTCCTTGCTCGGATCGCACCAGGCAAACGTGCCGGTGGAGCCGGTGTGGCCGAATGAACCGGGTGAGAGCAGGTCACCAAAATACATCGGGTTAGCCCGGCGAAACAACCGAAAACCCAATCCCCAGCCTTCCTCGAGTTTCTTGGCTGTGGGTATGCCGGGCATGGCGTCAGTCTGGTCGCTCAGCATGGCGGCGGCGGTTGCCGGGCTGAGTATGCGTACGCCATCCAGCGAGCCGCCATTGCGATACATCTCTATGAAGCGGCTGATATCGCCCACTGTGGAGAAGAGGCCGCCCCACGGCGCGCCGAATTCGCGCCAGTAGAGGCTGTTGTGGTCGTAATCGGAACCCCCAAGGTGCGACGGCTGGGTTGCTTCGACAATGCGCGCTTCCTTATCAGGATTCCAGCCCAGGGTTGTATCGTTCATGCCCAGTGGCGCAAATTCCTCGGCAGCCAAAACCTCTCTCAGTGGCTTCCCGCGCACGCGCTGCACGATTTCGGCCGCCAGCGCCGTGCCCGCGCTCTGGTAGGAGATGTCGGTGCCCGGCGCAAAGAGCAGGGGCACCCGACAGATGTGCTCGATGAACGTCGCAAAGGGCGCGTGCTGCCGACGCAATAGCACATTGTTGGGCACCATGTCCGGCAGGCCGGACGTGTGCGTCATTATGTGACGAATCTGAACCGCATTCCGATCCGGCGCATTCCTCGAAAACTCTCCGGCAAACTCCGGAATGAACCGCGCTACTGGATCGCTGAGACTCACGACGCCTTCATCTACCAGCCGCAACAACGCCGTGTATGTCGTTGGCTTGGTTATGGAAGCGATGATGAAGATGCTGTCTTGCTCGGCCGGTGGGCCGCCCGGCGCAACCGAGATACGGCCGAAGGCGCGCTGCGCGACGGTCCGGCCGTGGCGGGCCACGTGCAAGACGGCGGCGGGCATGAAGCCGCTCTCCGTCCACCCCTCAATGTGCGTGTAGGCGCGTTGGAGCTGAATCGGGTCCATGCCGACAGATTGGGGATCAGTCAAGCTAGTCTCGGACATTGCGGTTGGATCCTCCCTGTTGATGCTGTGGTTCTGCCTGGCGACATCCTAAAAGCGGTCGTCTAGCTTGATCACGCCAGGGGCGCGCTGCCTCTTGGAAGTGTATTGCGCACTTCGTGTGGGTTACAAGGTCAGAGGTACTGGTGTGCAAATCATGGAGATACCATACACTAGAGTGGCATCCGATGTTTCGTAATCGTATTGACGCCACCCTGGTCGAGGAGAGAACTCCATGCCGACGCTAATCTGTCCGGACGTATTGGTCGATGGTACCGGAAGCGAGGCGCAACGCAATGCTTGTGTGGTGATAGAAGATGAACGGATTGCTTTTGCCGGTTCACGGCAAGAGCTCGATGCGGCGTACCCTGACCGTGCGGATTGGGACGAAATCGACGGCGCAGGCGCTTCTCTCATTCCGGGCCTGATTGACGGGCATGCCCACATCACCCTTGAAAACCTCGACTACACGTCATATCCACGCGTTCAAGCCCCCCGCGAGGCTATCGTACTCTATACGATGCAGGCCGCCCGTGAAGCCATGGCGGCGGGCATCACAACTCTGGGCGATTGCGGCAGTGTTGGTGATACTCTCCTCTTTGTGCGTGATGCCATCAATCAGGGTACCGCGGTGGGACCACGCATCCTGGCCGCAGGACCTGCCATCACGACGACGGCGGGTCACGGCCACTATCTGGGAATCGAGGAGCTTGCGGACAACGCCGATGAGATCAAAGTGGCGATCCGCAAGCTTGTATACCGTGGCGTGGACTTCATCAAGATCATGGCCACGGGTGGGGCATCCGATCCGCCTACGAACCGCTACCGTGCGCAATACTCGGAAGAAGAAATGCGCGTAGCGGTGGAAGACGCGCACCGACTGCGCAAACGCGTCGTTGCCCACGTCAATCCAACCGAAGGCATCATCAACTCAGTGCGCGCAGGCGTCGACGCCTTGGCCCACTGCAATTGGCTGGGGTCTGAGGAAGGAACGGTTGAATACGTGCCCGAGGTGGCGCAGGAAGCCGGTGAAAAGGGCATCTTTGTAGACCTCAACGTCTTCGCTACCTTGGTGCCCATTGCTGGACGAGATGGCATCGTGAGCGGATGGGAAGGCCCGGGCGAAGTGAACTACCGGTTCGATCTGATTCGCGACATGGAGCGGCGCGGGTGCAAGTCGTATTTCTCAAGCGACCACTGCGGTCGCAACATCGCGAACTGGCCGCAGAGGCTCGTGCAGGCGCACCATACCCTCAAGTTGGACCCGGTGGAGGTTATCTTCCGGGTGACCGGCCGCGCGGCGGAGGGAATGTGGCTGCAGGATGAGATCGGGACTGTCGAGGCCGGCAAGGTGGCAGATCTGGTGTTGCTGAATGGGGACGTGGCAGACCGCATAGAGGCGCTGATCGATGTCCGAGCAGTGATGCGCAGCGGCCGCGTGGTGGTGCAGGAGGGGGAGTGGGTGCAACTCTAGTGGGTCTCGGCGCCCTATCCGCGTAGGACCCTGTTCGCTCTAGAGTCACGAATCCAAAGAGTCGTCATTCCGAGAAGCCCTTCGGCAAGCCTGTCTTGAGCCTGCCGAAAGGCTCAGGATAAACTCCGCGACGAGGAATCTAGGACACTTCGCGGCTGCGATGACGCTGGTGGCAAGGACTCTAGACCCCTCGCTGCCGCTCGGGGTGACATTGAGTGTGCATTGTTGCTAGAAGTGTATGCACTTGGCATGGCGAGAAATTCGTCTTCACGCGTTAGGAGCCCTTAATGCACGGCTTCTGTCGTGTCTTGTGAAAGTGGCGACGAAGGTGAAGGGTATTGTGATAGCAAACTACTGCGTTTCTTCGCGTACCTCTGGATTCCTCGGTTTCCCAACCGCGCTTTCGCCGGAATGACGGATCCACCAAAGAGGTCTCATGTGGATGTAGCGAGGTCGCTTACGGTTGAATCGTAAGAACAAAAGCAGAGGAGGCGCACAATTGTGCGCCTCCTCTCTTTATCGCCAAATTTCTTAGCAGTGTATTGGCAAGTGCCTACTCTGCCGGCTCGTTGAGGATCTGGTTGGCCCGCTCGTCAGCTTGCGCCAGCGCGGTGGCGATTTCGATCTTGCCCATGACCGCATCGTCAAGCATCGGTCGAATTTCGGAATTCTGCTTCAAGAAGCGGCGGTAGGGGTAGACGCCTGGCAGATTGGCAAGGTCTTCAATTGTCTTGAGCACCGGCTGGTCGGTGTAACCCTGGGTCCACGCCGGATCGGCAAAGAAGTCGTGGCGTGGCGCGACCGTCTTGATGAGCTCGAGCCTGACAATGGCTACTTCGAGACCGCAGAACCAGTTGATGAATTCAACCGCCCCGTCCGGGTTGCCGGCGCCGAGCGGCGTTACCACCGGGTTCATCCACGATGAGGTAGCGAACTGGCCGTCCGCGCCGTCATGGGCCGGGAAACCGATTTGCCAGTACTTGAAGTCGCGCGGCACGCTGAAGTAGCGCAGGGTCGGCGTCGAACTAATGTCATGGTGCATGCCGGCCTGGTTGGCCTGCAGCAATTTGTAGTGGTCGGGAACGGCGGCGCCTTCCTCATTCTTGGCGCTGATTTCCTCTTTATTCCAGAGGTCGAAGAGGAACTGCAGCGTATCCCGCGCTTGCTCGGTATTGTATTGCGCCTTGAATTGCTCAGCATCGTAGGCGCCGGTGCCCGTTGTGAGCACCCACCCTGCCCAGCGCGAGAGGCCGCCAACACCGTTAGGCAGCAAGAAACCGGAGACGGCGACGTCGTTGCCTTCCTTCTTGGTCATGGCACGGGCGGCCTCGACCAAGCCGGTCCAGTTATTGATGTCACCGCCATTCTCGTCAAGACCGGCGTCCAGGAGCAACTGGCCGTTGACGACGATCGAAGTAGACTCCGGCCCCATCACGGGAATGCCGAACGTCGCGCCTTCAGCCTGGCGGAACTGGTGTGAAGCCTCGAAGAACTTATCGTCCTGTAGTTCCGGATACTGCGTCAGGTACGGCGAATAATCCATCAGGATGCCCAGATCCCAGTGGTCGCGGGCCCAGATGATGGAGTTAAAGGACACGTCCACGGGCGTACCGGCCGCGATGGTGGTGCGGAAGTGCTGGCGTACGGGCTCAATCGGGTCCCGGCCCACGTCCTCCACCGGAATGCCGGTGCGGTTGGTGAACTCTTCCAAGGCCCAGGGGGTAAAACCATTCTGGTCGATGCGCGGAATCCACCAATGCAGGAACTGGACCGGCTTGGCTTCCTCGGCCTGCTTCATCTCCTCTTCAGCCTTGGGAGCTTCCGCTTCCTCGGCTTGCTCTTCCATGGCCGGGGCAGCCGCGCCGCCGCACGCTGCCGCCAGGAAGGCGCCTGCGGTGCCCAGACCTATGCCTGCGAGCAGACTGCGCCTGCTAAGTCCTCTACGTTTGTCTTGAGAATCCATGGGGAAACCTCCCAAAACTGTGCTGTGACTCTTACCGCGTTCTCGCTATTCGATATCGATTGTAGCCAAGGGGCTACCGTTCGTCAATAGCGTTCAATTTCCTAAACTGTCGCTGAACGGGCCGGCATTCGCACGTTCACGCAACTTTACGGAGCTATGCATTGGAGCAAGAGCGCCGAAACGCTTCTTTTACTGGGGAGCGACGCCCAAGGCAATCCTATATTCAACCTGAAACTAGGCCAAATCAGGACTGATGTTGTGCGGCGAAACCTCATGCCGACATTCTCTCGGATAGAGGGCGTGACATGCCAGATACCTAGTGTGAAGAGACTGGCGACTCATTGAGTCTGACGGTTTGCACCAGCCGCTAAACATGATATGGCGGCGCATTCGCGACGGCGTGCAGGCGCACAAGATGTTCCTCTCTTGCGCCGACGGACGCCGCTCCACGTGATAGGCGTTGTTGACGGCGCACGCAGGGCGCGTTATCGTGCCAACGGGAAATCCTACACACTCATTGGAGCAAGTGAATGAAACTTTGTCTCTTGACCTATAACATGGCGCGACATTGGGAGTTGCCGGAACTCATTAGAATTGCACGCCTCGGCGGCTTCAGCGGTCTGGAACTGCGGGCGGAGGCCGGACACAAACATGGCGTGGAATTGGAGACGAGCGCTGAGGAGCGCCGGGCTATTCGCTATCAAGTGCAGGATGGCTGTCTGGAAGTCGCCGGAATCAGCACAAGTTCCCGTTTCGAATCTCCGGACGCAACCCAGCGGCGGGAAGTGGTGGAAAGGTCGAAGCGCTACATTGAGCTAGCAGCAGACGTGGGCGCAGGCCAGATACGAGTCTTCGGCAACGATATGCCCAAGGAGGGTGTGGATGGCGGGGCGCCTCCACTGCGAGAGGACGTGATGCGCTATGTCGGCGACTCACTCCGTGAGTTGGGCGAGTTTGCCGAACCGCACGGGGTCAACGTGATGTTGGAAATGCACGGGCAGTTCAATTACTGGCACTTTGCCATGACTGCCGTTGAGCACGCCGACCACCCGCAGGTGAGTATTCTCTACAATTGCGACAACCGTGATCTCGTGGGCGGTTCGGTGGCGTCAACGTACAACCGCGTGGCGCATCTGATCGGTCACGTGCACATGCACGACTTCGTTAACGGTTTTCCGTACGCCGAGCTCTTCGGACTGCTCCAGCGCGACGGCTATGATGGCTATCTTTCTTCGGAGATTGGCAAGACAGACCCGTCGCACGAGGACTACTTCCTCATGTACGCCCAGCTCTTCCGCGCCTGGAACGCGCTGGCTGCCGCCGCGGGCGAAAGCGCGTTGCCCTATTACGCCGCCGCTGCGGGCACGGTAGCAACCGCAGGAGACTAGGAGCTTTCTGTCCTGGCGAGTCTGCGCCTGCGGCATTCCTGACTGGCTAAGTGCGAAACGTAACGATGAGAAAAGAGAACTGATGGCGTACCGTCTCCCTGAGAAACTCATGGTATTCGGGATCGATGGTCCCATTCTGCCTACTATGCGGCGACTCATGCAGGAAGGCCGCATGCCGCTCATGCAGAAGCTCGTTGCCGGCGGGACGTGGGCAGACCACTGCCTGGTGCCGTATCCCACCATCACGCCGCCAAACTGGACGACAATCGCCACCGGCGCTTCCGCGGGGCGCACCGGGTTTACTGACTTCAACGTGCATTGGAAGGGGGAGCCCATCGGCAAGACGCACGCGGCCTTCGACTCGCGCTGGCACACGGCGGAGTACTTGTGGGAAGCGGCGGAGAAGGTAGGGAAACGCTCTATCGTCATCAACTGGCCTTCCTCTTGGCCGGCGCGGATGCAAGACGGTTGGCAGATCGCCGGGTACGGCCTATCGGTCAATGAGTGGCACGACCACCCCACCTTCCACCATGCGTACACTTTCTCGGGTGATGCGCTCTTCTCAACTGAGGACTTTGTGGAAGGCACGTTGGTCGACGTGGAAGATGTGCAGGGCTGGCAGGGGCTGGAAGCGGATGTGGAGTACCTGGAAGCCGAGTTGCCGTGGCGATTCCGCTACCCCAAGTACACCATGCAGCCGCTCACGTGGCACGTACTCCTTGAGGCCGATGAAGGTGGTGACTTCACCACTGCCCACGTATGCGAGGAGCGTGATCGCGCTTCAGCGATGTGCACGTTGCGGGAAGGCGAGTGGTCGGACTACATCGTGCGTGAGCTGGCGTGCGACGAGCTTGGCGAGACTGAAGCAGTATTTCGCATGAAGTTGCTTGAGTTGTCTCCGGATGGCGAAACCGTGACGCTCTTCGTGACCCCGCTTTGCCAAATAGACGGCTGGTCGCATCCGGAGGGCTTGGACCGCGAGATTTTCGAGAGTGGCCGCTGCCGGGGGCTGCCTGCTCCATATTTGGGGTTGCGCACGTTTCGCATGGGCTGGTTTGACGCCGACACCTTCATAGAGCTTTGCGATATGCACCACCAATGGTTTGCGGATGCGGCACGCTACCTGCTGGAACAGAAGGCGTGGGATCTCTTCTTCATTCACATCCACACGCCCGACTACTTCTACCACCTCTTTGCCAGCGAGGTGGACCCTGCCCGCAACCAAGATGTGGAGAGCCTGAAACACTGGCAGGAAGTCGAGGCGCGGATGTACGAGAGCCTCGACCGGGCGTTCGCCGACATGGCGGAGGCGGCGCCCCGACGCACACTCTACGCCTACGTTTCCGACCATGGGGCTAAGGCTAACGGCTTCAAGTGCAACCCCGGCCAGATACTCATCGACGCGGGTCTTACCGTGCTGAAAGAGGAGGACGATCCGGAGGCTGTGGCCCACTTCGCCATGTATACGGGGCGCAAACAGGTGGATTGGTCCAAGACCCGCGCGGCCGCGAGCGGCTCGTCTTATGTTTGGGTCAACTTGAAGGGACGCGACCCTGAGGGGATTGTCGAACCGGAAGACTACGTCACTGTGCAAAACGATGTCATCAAGGCGCTATACGACTATACCGATCCGGAGACCGGGCTCAAGCCGATTGGCTTTGCATTCAAGAAACAGAATGCCCGTATGCTCGACCTCTACGGCGACACGACCGGTGACGTTGTATTTTGCTATGCCGATGAATACGGCTCCCAGCATGGGCCGCAGTTCCCGTCCGCCACCGACGGCATGGGAGACCTGCACGGGCTTTTCGCGCTCTCCGGTCCCGGCATCAATAAGGGCCACGTGCTCGAACGCAACGTGAACCTGAAGGACCTCGTGCCGACGATCTGCTACCTCATGGATTTACCGGTGCCCGCCGATTGCGAGGGGGCCGTGGTGTATCAAGCGCTGGAGGACCCCAATGCTTCCTTGAGAGAGCGCACGCGTCTCCAGCGCCACGTAGATGTGCTCTCCGGCGTAGCGGAATCAGAGGCCGCCATGACGCACACGTACCACAAAGCGGAGGGTTAGCGGCGCGGGTGAAATCACTGAAGGCTATCTGAGCTCGCTCCGCGGCTCGCTGCAAGAGTCTCGCCTCCGGTAGCGCAGGTTTGTAACCTGCGCAAGGGCGGAATATCATTCAAAGCCTATCTACGCCGCATAGTACCCAATACTCACGGGAGCACCAGGGTCATAGTGAACCGTCCGAGACCCAAACATGGTGGTAGTGCAGGTTTGCAACCTGCGCGAGCGACACTCATGACCAAGAAGAGGAATCTCCCCCATTGGCAATTGGGCGGCTCCTCTTACTTTCTCACCTTTCGCCTCCAATCCGGCGTCAAACCCCAATTAGATTCTGGAGAGCGTTCTGTTGTTAAGCGTGCCATTCTTCACTGGCATCAAGTGAAGTGGCATGTTCATGTGCTAACCGTGATGCCTGACCATGCGCATGTGCTGGCATCGCCTCTCCAATCCGCTCCAACCGAGTGGCATTCGTTGAGCACGATCCTGCATAGCGTAAAGCGGCACAGCGCTCGCCGGATAAACCAAGCCCGGGCACGGCAAGGCAAACTGTGGCAGGCTGAGACTTACGATCGAATTGTGCGCGATGGGGCTGAATTCGATTAGAAAGCACAGTACATTCTACATAACGCAGCAAAGAGTGGATTGACTGAAGACCCTTGGAAGTACGATGGGCTCTGGTGTGAATCAATGACTTGATAGAGTTTGGCGCAGGTTTCAAACCTGCGCTACCGGAGGAGAGTGGTGTCGCTCGTTTCATCTTGGCTTCAGCTGTCTTGCGCTTGCTCAATGCGGAGGGGTGCAGTGTATCCTCCCTTGCATTCCGCCTTTGCGCAGGTTACAAACCTGCGCTACCGGAAAACCCACTCTGCCGGTACGATCGCATGATAGGGCTTTAGAGTTTGTTTGAGGGGAGATGAGAATGGTAGATCAAGATACTCCTGGCCGTTTAGCGGGCAAAGTTGCCATTGTTGCCGGAGCGGGCGGCGGCATGGGGAGCGCGACACCGTTGCGGTTTGCGCATGAGGGTGCGAAAGTGCTCCTGGTTGCCCGGCGCGCGGGGCCGCTGGAAGACCTGGCACGGGAGATTGAGGAACGCGGCGGTGAGGCTGCAATTGCCACGGCCGACTTGGCAACGCCGGCGGGTGCTGCGGCTATGGCTCAGGCGGCTCTCGACAAGTGGGGACGCATTGACGTACTCTTCGACAATCTCGGCGATTACGCCTATGGCGGTCAAAAGCTGCACGAGACGGCGCCGGATGAATGGCGCTATCTCATCAGCATAAACGTCGATACGGCCTACTACTGCACGCACGCTGTGCTACCCACGATGGTAGCGCAGAGCAGCGGCTGTATTCTCTTGGTGTCCGCGGCGCTGCGCACGCGTCGCGAAGCGAACGTCGGCTACGCGGCGGGCAAAGAGGCATTGGTGGGGCTCACGCGCACCCTCGCGCGCGAATACCGCGAGCACGGTGTTCGCGTGAATTGCATTTGCCCGGGAGCTATCGGCGATTCGCGGGGCGCGGAGGATGCGGAATTGCCACCGGCGCCTCTCACCCGCGACGGTCATCCGGCTGACGTGTCCCTCTCCGCGGTCTACTTGGCAGGGGATGAAGCGGCTTGGGTCACCGGACAGTGTCTTGACGTTGACGGCGGGGACTCCCTCTAGCACCCGCGACCCATTCCACGACCCGAACAAGCCGTTACCAGTAGGCGCTAAGCGTCCGCTTGGGCGAGGATGCGGTCCACCTGGTAGCCGAGCCCGGTGCCGGTGAGCGTACCCGTGTGCGCCACGCCGTTGCGCACATTGGCGATGCGCGGGTGTACGGCAGCCACGGCGCCATTTGAGGCCGGGAAAAACTGCCGGGAATTGCATTCCACACCCATCATGGGATTGATACGCGCGGCAAAGCTCACTGAATGGATGAGCGAGAGATCGGGATTGGTGAGGTCCTGCACCGTATACGGTAGACCGTCGTGGGTTGCCAATGCCGTGAAAAGCAAGCTGTGGGAATGACCCTTGCACACCTTGAGGGCAATGCCTGACCAGCCGAGTTCCTTGGCGCGTTCGTACTGGCGGTGATTGTAGAGACTCTCGTCCATGATGACGGGCTTGAGCTTGTCGATGCCGTCCATGCGAAACGGCGCCCGATCCAGGTCGCGGTGCGTGGGCTGCTCGACATAAAGCAAAGCCTCGTAGGCGGCTTGTGATTGTTCACGCACCCGTTCAAGGTATTCCACCATGTAGTCCGGAGTCTCGCAGATCTCGTTGGTGTCCGCGGTGAGGAAAATCTCTTCCCTGCCCTGCTTGGCCAGCGATTCCATGCCAACGGCGTACACGTCTAGGGTGCGTTGCACGTCCCATTCCATGTCGTTGCCAAGGAGCTTGATCTTCAGGCAGTAGACCCCGTCCCGTTCGATCCATTGGTCGAGCGATACCGGTTCACCGTCATCCGGATCATCGGCGGTGATTTCGCTTTCGAACAGCTTGTCGAGGCCGCCGACCAGGTGGAAGACGGGCATCTCAGCAACGTATGCCGAGCGCACGTAGTCGTCGAGGTACTGCCCCTTGAACTCCGGCCCGAGATACGCGCTGAGGTCTTCAGCCATGAACTCATCGGAGTATCCATCGTAGCTGGAGATTCCGTTCACGTTGCCAAACGCGTCGTGGAGTGCGCCGTCGAAAGGCGAGCCACACACGAGCGAGGCGAGTACGGGAATCGGGTCCGCAAGTTGCAGGGCGCGGCTGACGTCCGCAGCGTTGCTGAGAAGGGTTGGCTCCGTCTTGAGTGCAATGTCAATGGGATGAGCGTAACTGGAGTGGCTCTCCAGGGCTTTGGCGTAGCGTTCCACTACCTGGCGCATCGCCGCGTCACGAGCGAGGGCGTCCACGGCGTCTGTGGGCCAGGCCCAGCCGATGGCGAGGAACATGCTGCCCCAGCCCTCCGCCACCTGTCCGGCGCGATTCTCCACCGCGATCCGTACCCGCACGTGGGTAGCGCCTTCCATGGTGACACCGCCGAACTTGAGCGGCGTGCGCGCGATCTCGTCGGTGAAAAAGGTCTGCACTTCGCGGATGCGGATATCGGACAACAACTGCGCCGCCATACTCAAATGCCCTTTCGTCTTGATATACCCTGAAGACTAACCCTCACCCTTGCCCTCTCCCTCAAGGAGAGGGGATAGGCGCGGAGCTACGCTTTCTGATTCAACCGTTCCAATACCGAGTTAACCGAACCAAGTATCCTTAGTTGACTCCCAATTCGATTGTGCGCGGGCTATCAATCATGCCGTCGCGGAACATGACCTTGCCGCCCACAATTGTGAGTCTCACATTGGCCATCGACTTGATGTTCTCCAGCGGGTTGCCTTCTACCGCGATGATGTCGGCAACTTTTCCTGCTTCCAGCGTCCCGCGTTCATCGAGAACACCCAGACCCTTGGCCGGATTGTACGTGGCCATGTGAAGCACGTCCTTGGTCGGGATACCGAGCAGTTCGACGGCGCATTGCAGCGAAATGTAGTAGTCGTCGGGCGGCGTAAACCGCACGCCGGCATCGCTGGAAACGATGAGGTTCACGCCCGACTGCCAGATCTTGCGGAAGTGTTCGACGCGCTCTGCTTCGAGCGGGCCCTGAATGCCCATTGCCTCGAGCATGGGCTGACTGAACGGCTGATCTGAAAGGTGGCCCCTGAGTAGGCCGGCAAGGGTGATAGAGACCGTTAGACCCTTTGCGACTGCCGTAGCCATGGCTGCTTCATCGTAGTCGTAGCCGCCGTCGGCGCCAAGCCAGACGCAGTGCTCGATGGTGTCGATGCCGACTTCGATACAGTTGCGGATGCTATCAGAGGGAATGGCATGAGCGGCCACCGGCGTGTCGAGCTTGTGCGCCTCTTCCACCACCACTCTTAATTGCTCGGCGCTGTACTGCACCATGAGCGGGTTGGATTCGGCCGTCATGTTGCCGCCGCTGGCGCAAATCTTGATGACATCGGCGCCTTCCTTGACGAGCGTGCGCACGGCTTTGCGCAGTTCCCACTCCTCATCGGCTTCCCAACCGACAAAGTGCAAATGCCCGCCGGTCACCGTGATGGGAAAGTTGCAGGATAGGATGCGGGGTCCGGCAATCTGGCCTCTATTGATGGCGTCGCGCACCGTGGGTACGACGTCACGGCGCGCCCCGAGATCACGGACGGTGGTAAGGCCCGCACGTAGGCACTTCTGCGCGTTGGCCGCCGTGCGCACCACCTGCTGCATGTCGGTCTCGCGGCTGATGTAGTCAACAACTTCCGGATGGGTGCTGCCGGCAGTAAAGCTCAGGTGGATGTGGCCGTCCAGCATGCCGGGCATCAATGTGTGCCCAGGGAAATCTTCCACCGCCGCGCCTTCCAAGTGGTCTGGGCCGAGTTCGGACGCCGGCCCTACGAAGGTGATGCGGTCGCCGGTTGTCGCCACTGCGGCGTGCGGAATCGGATCGGCGCCGGTAGCGGTGAAGGCCCGGTCGGCTTTGAGTACTCTCTTTTGGCTCACGAAGCGTCCCTTTCTGGGTAAATCACGCGTTGGGTCGGCGTGAGAATGAGCGGTTGCACGCTGCCCCCTTCGGCTTCTAGCGCCCGCGCAAAGTCGCTGGGATCGGCGGTATTGTTCGCAAACATGTTGTAGTGCGTCGGCACAGCGGTCTGCGCACGCAGTACGGTGGCGAGGTGGGCGGCTTCGGCCGCCGGCATGTTGCCCCAGCGACCGTTGATGCAGATGAACGCAAGGGTGGGGTGCAGGTCGGCGATGCCTTCCATTCGTTCGTGATAGAGCGTGTCTCCACTAATGTACACCCGCAGATCGTCTCCAAAGTCAATCACATAGCCCACGGCGTCAGGAGCGTCGTCGGGGTCGCCCCAGACGTGGTTGGCAAACGTGGCGTGAATGCGGATGTGGCCGCTGTGGAGCACGTCGTCGTGATTGAGTGTGTACGTTTGGCTGGCCGGAATGCCGAGTTCGCGCATCGCATACGTGCATGAGGACGGTCCGATAAAGAGACCCGTCGCGTTGTACCGCGCGATTTCGGGAAAGGCATCGGGATCCAGATGATCGGCGTGGTTGTGGGTCGCGAGCACGAAGTCGGCCTGCACTTCAGCCGGGGCGAGCGGCGGCGGAATGAGGCGCTCCAAGCCGTAGAGCTGGTTGCAGGAATCGCCAAGATAGGGGTCGACATAGACTACGGAGCCCTGGCTCGACTTGAATACGAAGCCTGCCTGCCCAAGACTCCACACGGCCAGCGAGTCGTGCGGCACGCTCGTGCTCTTGATTTCCGCTGCTAGGCTCACCGCAATTGCCCCCTGATTCCATGCTATGCAGGCTCCAGTCCGTGCCATTGTAGCAGTCGCCACGCCTTGCCGCTACGTGGGGAGGCAGGGGAAGAGGATTCGTCATGCAGCTTATGCAGGGCTGTACTAACTTGCCGGCAAGACGAGAAAGTGTTCGGCAAATATGGTGGACATTGAGGCAGAGCGGTGACACCGGGCAAACGCACGCTTGTTGTATGTGAAAAGGAGGCGCCGGACAGAGCCCTGCGCCTCCTCTATATCTTGCGTGTTTGTGTCCGTCAGAATCCTTAACGAACTAGCGGGCTGCCAATGACGCCTTCGCCGCCTGGTACCGCGCATTTACTTCGTCCCAGTCCACGTTCTTGAGCAGTGCCGTGATATACGACGGACGGTCGCTGCCGTAGTCCATGAAATAGGCGTGCTCGTAGGTGTCGATGGTCCAGAGCGGGACCGTGCCCCACACGCCACCCTGATTATGCACGTCGCACAGGAAGTTGTGGATCTTGCCGTCTGTTGGATCGAGCGCGGTGACCATCCAGCCGCGCGCCGCCATGGCACAGGCACGAGCATCTTCGATGAAGGCATCCCAGGAGCCGAAATCTTCAGCGATCTTGTCCGCCAACTCGCCGCCGGCCTCACCATTGCCGCCGAGGGTATCAAAATAGAGCTCATGCAGAATCTGGCCGTCCGCGGCGAATGTTTCCTCCAGTTTCAGGGCGCGGTACGCGCTATAGGCCTGATTGGCCGTGGAGCGGTCGACACCCTTCAGGCCCTCTTCAATCTCATTGCGCTTATTCACATAACCGGCGTAAAGCGTGTCATGATGGACGGTCAGCGTCTTCTCTGAGATGCCGTCTAGTGCGTCTTTGCCAAACTTAAGGTCTTTTACGGAAAAGGCCATGGTTGATGCTCCCTGTTTTCTGCAATTGCGTACCGGAGATTGCAGTGTCTATAGCGACAAATCGTGGTCTAGTTCGCAGTCAGACTACCATACTTGCGGCAAATAGTGAAGAAGCTGAGCGAGTGCCATGAGGCCTTGCTTGAGATCAGGTTTCGCTTTCGTCCCAAGAAGTCGCGCTTCTTCCAGAAGCGGGGGGCAAGCCCCCGCGCTACTGCTGGTCGGCGAGCTTTGATGGTGCAATAGCAAGAGTAGAATACCAAGTCCAGGCGCATAGGCCTTATTCCTCGCCTGCACCGCCTGCGTTTGCGCTGTGCAGTCTTCTCTTCACCAGATTCAGGTACTCAGCCCTAATCACGCCGCCGTGGGAAGCGGCGTACAAGTACACTGTGGGATCGTAGTCGTCGAGACCGGAGGTCGTCACTATGCGCGCCACGGTCATGCCCTGGGACTTGAGCCAATGCAGCGCGTGACCAAGCAGCGCCGATCCAATGCGACGCCCGCCAAAGTCGCGGCGCACCAGTAGCCCCCAGTCAAACGTGATGTCATCTTCCGCGGCTTTGGCATCGCAGAGGCCCACTATTTCACCGTCGAGCTTTGCGGTAAAGAGTGTCTGCCGTATTGTTTTGCCAAACGCAGCTACACGGGCTTCCACTCGCGCGCGCATCTCCTGGGCTAAGTCCTCGCTCGGCGGCGCTTCGGGTTCAGCGGGATACTCCACACGGTGCCAGCGCGTGTCTTCCTTGTATTCCTTCCACCACCGCCAATAAGGCTGATAGCTGTCGAGTACGAAGTCCGCTAGGAATGCTGGGTCAGGTGCGGTTTGCTCTTCCACGACAAACTCGTGATCGGCGTCCACATCACCCAAAGAGCGCAGGTCCCAACTCAGTAGCACCATTTTGCGAGCTGCCCAGTAGCCGCGTTCGTAGAAGGGCACGGTGCCGCCCTCACCATCACGCACGATCGCGTCGATCTTCGTCACCCCAGCAGCCTTAAGGCGCTCTTCGGCGGCAACGATCAGCTCTTCTTCAAGTCCCTGGCGGGCATAGTCCTCGTGTACTGAGAGATCGGCGACGAGGCCGTGATTGCGTCGCTCATCCTGCCGCAAGGCAAGTCGTACCGCTCCGGCGATTGCGTTGCCGTCCTTAGCAAGCAGGATTTCGCTGGGACCATACGTGAGCATGTTGAACTCTTCGCGAGTTCCCAACACATGCCCCGGCACGGGATCAAGCGGTTCAATCGTGTACGAGATACTCTTCATAATTGAGCAGTTGGGAATGGGGCATTGCGATCTGCAATCACCGGCTGAGAACTTCAATCCTTACATCAAACCGACCCGTCACAAACGGCGACAACTGAATAAATGCCGCTTCGCTGAGGTCAATCCACATGAAGCCCGGAGAGGGGGCGGTATCCTTTATCGTCACGACGATGGCCGCGCCTGTGGAGAGCCGGGTCACACGTACTGTAGTGCCAAGCGGAAAGAACGGACTCGCGGCAATGATGGGATCAAAGCGGCTGTACGGTTCGCCGTTTGCCATGGTGCCGCCGTGGAGCGACGGATGGTAGTAAGTGGCGTTACCGTACTCGATGCGCGTTACCGTGTATTCCGTGTGCTCGCGCAAGAAGGCCGGCGGTCGAAAACGCGTCAAGTTGGTCAGCGAGCCGTCTTCCTCTTCGACGATAAACGAGAACGCCGCTGCCGGCGTAGCCGGTACGAGACAGACTACAAGTATGAGGAGCAGTCGAATGCCAAGTCGTTTTGCCATAGCGCACCAATACCTCCGTGCCACTCCGAATTCTTATAGCGCATGGCGGGTGAGGTCGTCAACTTGGATTTGCTTCTCTAGCGGTGAGACTCGTAGGGATGGCGCAGCCTTGTGTTGTCCGATTGGCGCACGTGACCGGTGGTTTGACCGTCGCGCCGAGGCTGCGCTACAATCAAAATTAAGTGGCGCGAGTGCACGGGCGGGCAATCCGCCCAGAGTGGAGTTCGAGCAAGACCATGTCCACGCGCTGTTCTGACAAAGATGTTGAGTGCGCGATTGCGCGAACCGCGTCTTTGATTTGCGGACGTTGGACGATGCTCATCCTGCGCGACCTCGCCGCAAGCCCCCAGCGCTTCTGCACGCTGGAACGCTCCCTCGAAGGCATCAGCCCCAATACCTTGGTCGAACGACTCCGCACGCTCGAGGAAGAGCAAATAATCACGCGCCGCGCCTATGCGGAAATCCCGCCACGCGTGGAGTACACCCTCACGGAAAAAGGCAGCGCGCTGGTGCCGGTGCTCGAAATGATGCGCGAGTACGGCGAGCGGTGGCTGAGTTCCAGTGAAGATGAGCCGGTGGCTGCCGGTAGAGTTGGCGTGGCGGTGAAGTAGCTCCTGTCGATGACCGGCAGAGACCAGGACGCAGTTGTCCAGGTTCTTCCCTTTGAGTATCGATTCCTCCACTGTAGTTCATTGCAGTGGGGGTTTTACATTTAACGGCAAGAGCAGCGGGTTCTGTGGCAATGTTCCACAGAACCCGCTGCTCTCAATAGTCAAATTGCCGTCCGGTCGCCGGAGCGTCTAGCGGCTGTCGCCTAACCTTCGGAGTCCTCGTACTGCCCGCGCAGGTTCTCCACCACGTTCGCGTCGAGCAACGTGGTGGTGTCGCCAAGGGCGCGCCCTTCCGCCACATCACGTAGGAGGCGGCGCATGATCTTGCCGCTGCGCGTCTTGGGTAGGTCGGCCGTGAAGAAAATGTCGTCGGGCCGCGCGATGGGGCCGATCTTCTGTGCAACGTGCTTCTTCAGTTCGTCGAGCAGTGTGTCGCCCGGGTCGATACCTTCTTTGAGCAGCACAAAAGCGGATACCGCCTGACCCTTTAGTTCGTGAGTCTTGCCGATGACGGCGGCCTCGGCCACTGATTGGTGGTCGACCAGCGCACTTTCGATCTCCATGGTGGAGAGGCGGTGGCCGGCCACATTCATGACGTCGTCTACACGGCCCAGCACCCAGTAGTAGCCGTCAGAATCGACCTTGGCGCCGTCTCCGGTGAAATAGATGCCCGGGTAGCGGCTCCAGTATTGGTCTTTGAAGCGCTCCGGATCGCCATAGATCGTACGCAGCATGGAGGGCCAAGGCCGTTGAATGACGAGGTAGCCGCCGCCTTCCGGCACTTCGTTGCCAGCCTCATCGAGAATGGCCGCCGTGATGCCGGGAAAGGTCCTCGTGGCTGAGCCCGGCTTGGTCGTGGTGTAGCCGGGCAGCGGTGTGATGAGGATCGCGCCGGTCTCGGTCTGCCACCATGTATCCACGATGGGACAGCGTTCGCCGCCGATATTCTGGTGGTACCAAATCCAGGCTTCGGGGTTGATGGGTTCGCCGACCGAGCCAAGGAGGCGGAGGCTCGACATGTCGTGCATGGCCGGATACTCTTCGCCCCAGCGCATGAAGGCGCGGATTGCAGTCGGCGCGGTGTAGAGTATGGTGACGCCGTATTTCTCCACGACGTCCCAGAAGCGGTCGCGTCCCGGGAAGTCAGGCGCGCCCTCGTACATGACGGTCGTAGCGCCATTCTGCAGCGGGCCGTAGATGATGTACGAGTGACCGGTGACCCAGCCGATGTCGGCCGTGCACCAGTACACGTCTTCATCTTTCATGTCGAAGACCCACTTGGTGGTGAGATAGGTCTGCGTGGAGTAGCCGCCGGTGGTGTGCACGATGCCCTTGGGCTTGCCGGTGGTGCCGCTGGTGTAGAGGATGTAAAGCATATCCTCGGCGTCCATCTCTTCCGGCTCGCAGCGCAGATCGGCATTCTCCATGAGGTCGTGCCACCAGTGGTCACGGCCCTCTTTCATTTCGATGGCGGCGGGGTCGCCGATGCGTTTCACGACGACCACGTTCTCGATGGTAGGACAACGCTCTACAGCATCGTCGGCCATCTGCTTGAGCGGCACGATGCCGCCGCGCCGCCAACCGCCGTCGCAGGTAACAAGCACGGTTCCCTGGGCGTCGTTGATGCGGTCGGCCAGGGCTTCCGCGCTGAATCCGCCGAAAACAATGCTGTGCGGCGCGCCGATGCGCGCACATGCCAGCATGGCAATGGCGAGTTCCGGCACCATGCCCATATATAGCGTGACGCGGTCGCCTTTCTTCACGCCTAGACCTTTGAGGGCGTTGGCGAACTTGCTTACTTCGCGCCAGAGGTCGTAGTAGGTGAGCACAGCCTGGTCGCCGGGCTCGCCTTCCCAGATGATGGCGGCTTTATTGCGCCGCCAGGAGGAAAGATGGCGATCGATGCAGTTATAGGTGATGTTGAGCTTGCCGCCCACGAACCACTTGAAGAATGGCGGGTCCGATTCATCCAGCACCTGGTCCCACTTCTTGAACCAGTGCAATTCATCCGCGACCGAGGCCCAAAAGGCCTCCGGATCGGCAGCGGCGCGTGCGAAGACGGCATCATCGTTAACGTGGGCATTCTCTGCGAATCCCGCAGGTGAAGCAAAGAGCCGTTGCTCTTCCAAAAGGGCTTCAATCGTACTACCAGACTCTGTCGCCATCGTGTCCTCCTACATTCAGCGCAGCATGGGGTTCTTTGCCTAGTGAGGGGCGTATTTCGTTGCCATAGTAGCATAGCGTTTCCGGTGCTTCAATCATGGCTGCATTTACGCACCTCTTGTTCTCAGGTAACATTGACTCAGTAAGCAGAGCAGGCGGGGGCAAGCTGCACAACCCGCGCAGATACGGTGTGCATTGGCCGTAGCTATCACTTGCCGGAGCTTACTTGCTCAGGGCTTCGTTGGCCAATGCAGTTGCCGCGGTGGCACCGCTAATTCCCGTGTAGCGGACACCTACGGCGAACTTGCCACCTGCAGTGAAAGCGTTATCTCCGGTGTAGGTGCGATCGGCACTGAATACTTCACCGGTGGATAGGAAGCAGCAGGCAGCGTGGCGACCTTGTCGAAGACATCTTCTTCTAACGCTGAGTATCCCGGACAAGGCACTCCTTCCGCGCCCGCCTTTGTCCAACAGATTACACAATTCGGCCGGCGGTTGCGGCTACTCGGCATAGTGTTGCGGAGCGTCCGCGCGCTGTGGGTGGCGGCGCTGTTGTATGTGGGCGTCTCATTGGTTGGATCGCTCGTTGCTCCGCAACTTCCCGTCTTTGCGATCAGTCTGTTCGCGGCACTCTGTGTGTATCTGGCGCTGGTTGGTCCCACCCTATTTCGGCGGCTGAGTACTTTGGACATTGCGCGGGCATACGATGCCCGCTTGACCCTATCCGAACGGCTCGCCACTACTGTGGAAGAGCTGGGCCATGCCGTTGAAAATCCTTTTCGCGCCGTGCTTCTCGATGACGCTTGGCGACACGCTCAAGAGATCAGACCCCGGCAGGTGTTCCCGGTCCGCCTCCCGCAAAGGGACGTTCTCTTGCTTGCGTTGGCGCTCGTTGCGTTGTTCCTTTGGGAGGTCTTCCCCTACATGGCCGGACAACTGGCGCCCCTTGCGCCTTTGGCCCACCAGGTCGCGGCCGTGAGGGAGGGGACGCTGCTCGAGCGCACGACGCCGGACGCTTTGGTGGCAGGGGAAGAAGTGCTTAGTCCGGCAGACGGCAAAGACCTGGCGGATCCGGCGGCGGCGCAGGATACCGCGCAATCCCAGCAGGACCAGCCAGTGCTAGCGCAGTCCGACCTCAATCAGCAACAGGCGCAGGCCCAGCAAGGCCAGGCCGGTGAAGAGGGTACTGCCGGAGAAGGTCAAGACGAGCAGGCAGGCTTTTCCGACTTGGCCCAACAACTGGAGGCGTATCGCAATCCACACCTAAACGAACAGGCAGCCGCCCTCGCGGAAGTGGGGCGAGAACTTACCCAAGCGCGTCCGTCGCGAGAGGCGGGACAGGACCTCGAGCGTGGCAATTACGAGCAAGCGGCGCAGGCGTTGGAAGATCTGGCAAGTCGGGTGCGCGACCTGTCGCGAGAAGACCGCAATGACATGACGGACGCGTTCGCCAAAGCGGCAGAGCAGGCCCAGGCATCCGATCCACGCCTCGCGCAGGAATTGGCCGACGTGAGCCGGGAAGTTGCGTCGTACAACGACCGGGCGACGGAGCGTGAACTCCAGGAACTCGGCGACGCTATCGAGGAGCGCGGACAGCGTATCCGCGCGCAACAGCAGTCGGAGCAGCAATCCGAGCAGTTGCGGGCCGGAGCCGGTGGGGAGGAAGGCGGGTCCCAGCAGGGAGATGCCCAGCAACTCATGGCGCGGGCGCAGCAAGCGTTCAATACGTCGGGTGTGACCGAGCAAGCAGGAACGTCGCAACAGCAAGACTCTTGGCAGCTACAGTCGGCGCCCGGCGGGCCGAGCCAGGGCGGCGGCAATAGCGGTGAGGAGTCCTTCCAGCCGGGACCGGAAGCGCCTCGCCTGCAGATAGAGCAAAGGCCCTCGGTCGTGCTGGCTGATAGAGGGATTGGCCCTTCGCTGTGGACGCCGCAGCGCGCGCCGGTAGCAGTTCCCGGACCGGGTGCGGCGCCGGCGCAATTTGGAGTGACCGACGCCGGTAACGCCATCATTTCCAGCGGCGGTGCGAGCCACTTTGTGCCCTGGATGGTAGCAGACTATGTTCAGAAGTACTTTAACGCTTTGTCAAATGCTCTGGAGCAAGCGCAATGATCACACGGCCCACCGAGGAACGAATCGAACATTTCCAAACGTTGAGTCAAGACATTCGTGCTGAATTAGGGAAAGTCATCGTTGGCCAGCAAGCGGTGGTAGACAATGTGCTGATCTGCCTGCTTGCCGGCGGGCACGCGCTGCTGGAAGGCGTGCCTGGCTTGGGGAAGACCGAGCTGGTCAAGACTCTTGGGGAAGTGCTCGACTTGCGGTACGGCCGGATCCAATTCACCCCCGACCTGATGCCGGCGGACATCACGGGCACGACGGTCATTACGGAAGACCAGCAGGACAACCGCTTCTTCCGGTTCGAACCGGGGCCGATATTCAACAACCTGATTCTAGCAGATGAGATCAACCGCGCCACACCGAAGACTCAGTCGGCGCTACTGGAAGCCATGCACGAGAGCACGGTGACCGTGGGCAACGCGTTGCACGATCTGCCGGTACCGTTCTTTGTAATGGCGACGCAGAATCCCATCGAGATGGAAGGCACTTATCCGCTGCCTGAGGCGCAGTTGGACCGCTTCTTCTTCAAGATCATCGTGAATTATCCTGATGCAGCGGAATTGGAGGAGATCGTGTTGCGTACCACGACGGACGTGGTGCCGGAAGTGCGGAAAGTCGCAACCACGCAGGACATCGTGGCGCTGCAGGTGCTTGTGCGACAGGTGCCAATCGCTTCCCACGTTCTGCGCTACGCCGTGCGTCTGATCACGGCCACGGATCCGGAGTCGCCGGAGGCGCCGCAAATCACGCGCAACTACGTCCGCTACGGCGCGTCGCCTCGCGGCGCACAGACCCTCGTGCTGGCCGGCAAGGTTCGCGCCCTGTTCGATGAAAGATACAACGTCTCGTTTGATGACATTCGTGCGGTGGCGCATCACACGCTGCGGCACAGGCTAATCTTGAATTTTGAAGCCGAGGCAGAAGGTATCACTGCAGACACGGTCATTGACGAGCTCGTCATGACGATATCACCGGACAAGGAAGAATGAAGCCGAGTCCTGCTGCCCTGATTGACCACGCGTTCCTGCGGCGGTTGGACCGTTTGCAGCTCATCAGCCGCCGCGGCTATGGCATGGTGAGCGGCGGGGGCAGGCGCAGCCGGCAGTTTGGCTCTTCGATTGAGTTTGCCGATTATCGCAACTACAGCCCCGGAGACGACTATCGTCACATCGATTGGAACGTTTTTGGCCGCTCAAATCGCCTCTACATAAAGCTGCGCGAGGCAGAAGAGCATCTCGCCGTTCATGTGCTCGTGGACGGCAGCCGCTCCATGGATTGGGGTCGCCAAAATAAGTTCACGTACGCAAAGTCGCTGGCCGGCAGCCTGGGGTACATTGCGCTCAACCGCGACGACGTGCTGTCCGCGGCGGTCTTCAGCGAGACCGTGGAGCAATACTTTGCACCTGCTCAGGGGCGAGCGTTCATATTGCGCTACTTCGACTTTCTCGAGCAGGTGGAGCCCGTCGGCGGCGCCACGTCGCTCGTTTCAGCCCTACGCAATTACGTTGCCCGTAACGCTCAGCGCGGCTTGGTGATTCTCATTTCGGACATGATGACGGAGGATGCGTATCGGGGCATCACGGCAATCCAGGAGGCTGGCAATGAACTCGTGCTCCTACATGTACTCGATTGGGCGGAAATAGACCCGGAGCTGAGCGGAGAGTTGAGCCTAGTCGACCGCGAAACCGGACGGACAATCAACGTGGCGGCCGATGCGGAAACGCTCAACCAATACCGCGAGCACGTGCTCAATTGGGCCGACCAGCTTGAGGTCTTCTGCGGGCGGCGCAATGCGCGCTATGTGCGGCTTGAGACCTCCTGGCCGCTGGAAGAGGTCGTGTTCCAGCGACTGTTGCGGAGAGTTGTTCTATGAGTCTGCTGGTCCCTTTGGCTCTCGCGTGGGGGGCGCTCGCGGGGCTGGTGCTGCTCTTTTACATTCTGCGGCCGCGCAGTATGCGCGTCGAGGTGCCCAGCATCTTTCTCTGGCGCGACCTTGTGCAACGGGAGCAGGCGCTCACCCTGTGGCAACGGTTGCGGCGTCACTTGCTTCTGCTGTTGCAACTCCTCGCGATTCTCCTCTTGGCGCTTGTGCTCGCACGGCCGGAACGCACGGCGGAGACGATTCCCCAACGGCACATCGTCCACGTGATCGATGCCTCCGCCAGCATGAGTGTGGCAAGCGGCGACACGACACGGTTGGAGGCGGCAAAAACTGCCGCACTTGAGCAGCTCAATGTGATCGAGCCGGGTGATCGGCTGACTGTAATGAGCTTTGGCAACCAGCCTGCCGTCCTCGCCTATCAGACGCGTGACGAACAGTCCGCGCGCGCTGTGGTCGAGAGCATTGGGCAGACCGCCACGGTCGGCAATGTCGATCGTGTGCTTCAACTCGCTGTCTCGCTGGCAGATTCCTTGCCCGGCAGCGAGGTTTACCTGTACACGGATGGCAGCTTTCCCTCACCTGCGGTTCCCGATTCGCTCAACACCACGGTCTACTTTGTGCGTGTGGGTACGCCGGCGGACAATCAGGGAATCAGCGCCTTCGCCGTCCGCCGTCGGCTGGATAGCCTTGAGGCCTTTGTGCAGATCCAGAACTACAGCGCTCAATCCGTCACAGTCCCCTTAGTCGTGCTGGCGGACGGGCAGCCGCTCGAACGACGTGACATAACGCTCACTCCTTACGAGGATGCCGGCTCATCGGTAGATTTGGTCTTTGGCGACTTTCCGCCCGGCGTATCGCGCGTGGATGCTGTGCTGGACCACCAAGATGCGCTGGCGGCGGACAACCGCACGGCGTCGATCCTCATGCCGCCGCCGGTGTTACGTGCGCTCTTGGTATCGGACACACCCTTCTTTCTCAGTACGGTTTTTGCGCCGTTACCGTTTCTCGCGCTCGACCATGTGCGTCCGGTGGAGTTCCGTCCGGCAGACGTATACGATCTATATATTTTTGATGGCTGGCTGCCGCCGGAGCTCCCGCCCGGCAACTGGCTAATCTTCAATCCGCCTATGGGATCGCCGCTCTTGCCGGTGAGCGGAGAGATCGTGACACCGCCGCTCGACTATGTGGCCCAAGACCACGACCTGATGCAATTTGTGGATATCCGCGACCTGCAGGTATCCCGTGCCCGCCGCTTGGAACTCCCGCCATGGGCGGACGAGCTTATTGGGAGCAATCGGGGGCCGCTGCTTTTCAGCGGCACGTTCGACGGCAGGCGCATGGTAGTCTTTACATTCTCCCTGATGCAAAGCAACTTGCCGTTGCGTACGGCGTTCCCCGTGCTGATGGGAAACATCTACCAGTGGCTCAATCCCTACCGCATTCAGGAAACTGCCACGCACATTCAGCCCCAGGACGTTATTGAACTAGGATTACACCCGCATGCAGACCGTCTCGTCGTAGAGAAACCGGGCGGCGGTCGAATCTCCTTTACGGGCAGACAGCGCATATCCTTCTCCGGGACGGAGGAACTCGGTGTTTACCACCTTGTGCACTACGCCGGTGGAGAAGAGGTCTACCGTGAAGTCTTCATTGTGAGTCTCCAGGAGGTGGCGGAAACAAACGTAGGCTCGCAGATACCGGCGCTCGCAGGCGGTGGCGCGTCCGTGCCTCCGGTAGAGTTGCCTGTCTTCCATGAAGTCTGGCGGTACCTGGCGCTCGTCGTACTCTTTCTCCTGCTCTTCGAGTGGGTGTGGTATCACCGCGTACGTACGTAGCTATGGAAGCATTCTTTACACAACCGTGGCTGCTCATCTTCATCCCCCTCGCGTGGGCGGTGGTCGTCTTCGTCGCCAGAAACGGTGTGATGCAGCTTTCGCGGCGCACTCTAGTACCGGCGACCGCTTTGCGCCTGATCGCGGTTGCTCTGGTCATTCTCGCTCTCGCGGGGTTGCGGCTGCCAGTGCCGGGCGGACCGGTCAATACCATCTTCTTGCTCGATACTTCTGCCAGTGTTTCCGCTCCAACGCAGGCTGCCGCGCGTCAGTGGATAGCGAGAGCGGCCGATGAACGCGGGCCAGACGATTCCTTTGCCATCTTGACGTTCGGTGACGGCACCCGCATTGAGCATCCGTTCGGTCGCCGCGAAATAGACGAAGGTGAAGTCCCTGCGGGGCTTGACGAGCGGACAAACATTGGCGATGCGCTGGAAATGGCTGCCGCCTTGTTCCCGCCTGACGCGCCGAAAAGGATCGTGTTGCTCACAGACGGCAATCAAACGGCGGGTGATGTCATGCGTGCTGCGGAAGTAGTCGCCGCGCAGGACATACAAGTGGACATCGTGCCGCTCCTGGCTGAGCCCGGCGTGGACGCAGCCGTTGTCGACGTGGCGCCGCCCAATGCCCTGCGCGCGGAAGAGAGTTTTGAAGTGCGGGTCACCGTGGCGTCCACCACGCAAGGGGAAGCGGTGCTACGACTCTTCATGAATGAAACGCTCGTCAGCGAGGGGCCGGTAAACCTCGAATACGGGCAGAATACCTTTACTATTCAGCAGCCCGGTCTTGAAGAGGGGTTTTTCTCTTTTCGCGCCCAGGTGGTAGCGCCGGACGATCAGCGTCCGCAAAACAATGACGCCTACGGTTATTCGCAGGTGGGGCCAAAGGGCGTTGTGCTGGTGGTGGAGAATACGATTGGCGACGCCACAATTCTTACCCAGGCGCTTCAGGTCGCGGGCCTTCAAGCGCAGAACGTCTCACCCGCACAGCTTCCTACTCGGCCTGAAGACCTCGACGGCGTATCCAGCGTCGTGCTCGTAAACGTGCCTGCCACGCAGCTCAGCGAACAGCAGATGCAAGCGCTGCAAATCTTTGTGCAGGACTTCGGCGGCGGTCTCGTTGCCCTGGGAGGCGCTGCGGCGTTCGGCATGGGCGACTACGGCGGCACTCCATTGGAGCACGCGCTGCCGGTCATCTCGCAACCGCCGGACCATGAGGAATTGCCGACGCTGGCATTGGCCCTGCTCATAGACAAGTCGGGCAGCATGAACGAAGGTACCCCGGTATCCAAGATTGCGATGGCGCGTGAGGCGGCAGCACAGGCGGTAGAAATCTTGCAGGCCGGCGACGTGATTGGCGTGCTGGCGTTTGAGTATTCGCCGCAGTGGGTGGTTCGCCCGGCTCCCGTAAACAACGCGGACGATGCCAGTAACGTCGTCCGGCGTGTCTCCACTATCGAGGCCGGCGGTGGCACCGACATTTACAACGCACTGCAACTTGCGTACGATACGCTGCGCCGCACTCCGGCGCAGGTCAAGCACATTATCCTGGTGACTGACGGCCAGTCAACCTCGGCGCCCGGGCTGTGGGAGACACTGATGACGCGCATGCGGCGCGATCACATAACGCTCTCGGCCGTGGCGATTGGGGCGGACGCGGACCAGAATCTCCTGCAACGCCTGGTCAGGTTGGGGGATGGTCGCTACTACTACGCGGACGTCCCGGAGAACATCCCACAGGTCGTGACGAAGGAGAGCCAGCGCGCGAGCCGGTCTTTGATAATGAGCCGTCTCTTTCAGCCGCGGGTCGTGACGGCCAGTCCGATTCTGCGGGCGATCCTGCCGGACTCTTTGCCAAATCTCTCCGCCTTCGTGCGCACGGAGCCAAAACCGGCTGCCGAAACGCCATTGCTGTCCGATACGAGTGAAGTAATTCTGGCGCAATGGCAGTATGGTTTGGGCCGCGCCGTTGCCTGGACCAGCGATGCCGGGCAAGACTGGGCGGCGGAATGGGGTGAGTGGCCGCAGAACCAGCAGTTTTGGGCACAGATGGTGCGTTGGACAATGCCCAGTCCGCTCAATCCGCAACTGGCGACCCAGGTTCGCGTGGACGGAAGCGACGTGACCATAGCAATAGATTCGGTAGACGACCAGGGCAACATCCGCAATCTGCTCGCTACCCGGGTAGAGGTTGCCGGTCCTGAACAACGCGCGTTTTCTCTTGCCTTACCGCAAACGGCGCCGGGCCGCTACGAAGGTACGCTGACTACTGACAAGGCTGGCGTTTACGCGCTGCGCATCACACAGTATGACGGTGATACGCCCGTAGTTGAGCAGATTACGGGCGCGGTTGTGCCGGTCGCAGCCGAATTCTTGAGCTTCGAGACGGACTATCGGTTGTTGCGTCGACTGGCAACCGTCACCGGAGGACAAGCACTGACCAGCGCAGCGGAAGCGTTCCGCCACGACCGCCCGCCTCCGGATGGTTACAACCGGCCATTTTGGCAGCCGCTGGTAATCATTGCGTTGCTGCTTTTCGTTGCCGACATTGGTGTGCGCCGCCTGCGGTTTTCGTGGTATGAACTCGGCGTTTTCGGTTCTGTTTTGCGAGCTGCGCGCATGCCGCGCATGGGACTGCCCTATTCGCGTGAGATGTCCTCCCTTTGGCGGCGTGTTTCGCGATTGCCGCTCTTTGGCAGACTTCGGTCGCGTGGGAGCGAGGTTCCAGGCAGCCGCAGTCCAAGGCGATAGCGCGACGTGAAATTTGTTGACACAATCGTTGCCATTGCCAATCCCCGGTTGCGTCTAGGACTGGTTGAGATGCTGGATAGGAAAGAGATCGCCACCACGGTGGTTAGGGATCTCGCGGACCTTCAAGGGCTTCTCGCAAAGAGGACAGGCGGTGAGGACTCCCCGCACAGTGTGCTCGTTATGGAAGAAGCCTTCATCTATCCCCACGTGTACGAAGAGTGCGCCCAGATCAAGGCAACTCATCGACAGCCGTTGACAATCGTTCTATTGGTCGAACCCCGCACGCGCACGCGCTCCGATTGGAGAGGCGTGGATCACATTCTTAGGCTACCCCTGACAGCGCATGAGATTGCCACGCATACGTTGGCTGTGCTTGGTCCTGAACTCTAAGGGAATTCTTGTGTCAGTAGGGCAGGGTGTAAGCAGGAGGCGACGCCCTGAAGAGGATTTGACCTTGCAGGCGGCCTACTCTGATCGGGAGGCCCTTGTGGCGAATGTTAAGATAGAGGGAGACCATACATCCAACGGAAAGGCATGCAAACAATGGCGTTGGGCAATGCATCCAGGATGGGCAATGAGCCGGAGTCAATACCCTTGACCGGGATCGAGACGCACTTGGCCTTGGAGTTTGTGCGTGTTACGGAAGAGGGGGCGATCGCCGCCGCCCGTGCGATGGGTCAAGGCAATCCCGAGGGCGCGGATGAGGCGGCAGTAATGGCGATGCGCGCCGCACTTCAGCAGATCACGATGGATGGCACCGTCGTCATCGGCGAAGGGGAAAGAGATGAAGCGCCAATGCTCTACATTGGCGAGCAACTTGGTAAGGAGGGCGGCCCAGCCGTGGATATCGCCGTCGATCCCTTGGAAGGCACGAACCTGGTTGCCAGGGGATTGAACAATGCCATCGCCGTGATCGCTGCGAGTGAGCGCGGAGGACTGTTGCATGCCCCTGACATCTATATGGAAAAACTCATTGTCGGCCCGCCCGCGGCTGGCAAAGTGAACTTAGACTTTCCCGTTCAGGCTAACTTACAGATCATCGCGGACGCACTGCAGCGTCGCGTGCAGGACCTCACCGTCGTCATCCTCGACCGCGACCGGCATCAGGAACTAATAGAAGAAGTGCGTACGGCCGGGGCCCGCATTCGGCTCATCACCGATGGCGACGTGACGCCGGCAGTAGCGTGCGCCATTTCGGGCACCGGAGTCCATGCGGTGATGGGCATCGGCGGCGCACCGGAAGGCGTGCTCGCGGCCGCAGCTCTCCGCTGCCTCGGAGGAGGCATGGTGGGGCGCTTCTGGTACCGCAACGACGAGGAACGCGAGCGCGTGCGGTCCATGGGCATCGCTGATCCGGATCGGGTGTTTGGCATCGATGAACTGGCGGGCGGCGAACAGATTGTCTTCATTGCAACTGCCGTTACGGATGGTGATATGCTGCGGGGCGTGCGCTTCTTCGGTGGCGGCGTCCGCACCCATACGCTGGTGATGACCGCTCAGCGCCTGGTCGCGCGCTTCATCGACAGCACCCACATCTTCGATAGCCAACAGGTCGGCCGCATTCGCGTCTAGCCGGAGCAGCGGCGATGTTTTCCACCGTGTTCGGGTTGAGGGCAGCCCCCGCGACGCAGCCAACCAGCGGGGCGCTCCAAACGGCATTGCTGCCATCAAGCATGACTTTGGGCTCGCACTCTGCGGTGTGGATCGAAAGCTCCCTAGCCTCCGCGCGCCAGCACCGCACTCCAGATCCAGGGGGCGCCGCCTTCCTGTGTCAGCATGCGGGCGCAGGTGACGAGTGTTGCTCCGGTCGTCGCGACGTCGTCCAGTAGCAACATCCCACCGCGTCTGAATGCCCCTTGCTCTACAGAGAATGCACCGGACACATTGCGCAGCCGTTGCTCCCGCGACAACCCGACCTGCGGCGGCGTGTCAACGGTGCGAGCAATACCGTCACTGAGCACAGGCACGTGCAGTTTCTGGCTAACTTCCCGCGCCAACAGCGCTGCTTGATTGAAACCGCGCGCGGCTTCGCGCTTCGGATGGAGCGGGACCGGGACAATCGCGGCACAGGGAGGGATGCCGGCATCTACAATTGTCCGGCTCACTAGGTTTCCTAGGTCGCGCGCTAAGCTTGTGCGTCCCTGGTACTTGAAGTGGTGGATGGCGTGACGGAGCGGGCCGGCAAAGGCGCCGACTGTCACAATTCCACGCAGCCTTGGATAGGTGACCCGGCATTGACGGCAGAGCGTGAAAGCCTTGGTGACCGCGGCGTTGCAGAGTGGGCACCGCAGCTCTGGCAAGCTGGCGAACGCCTCAACGCACCGTTGACAGAGGTTGTCGCCGAGAGCCCTGCAACTCACACACCGCTGTGGCAACAGCACGTCGAGCAGTTGGTGCAGAAGCTGCCCCACACGTCAGCCGATCGGCACTTCGGCCGGCTGAATGTCGACATTGTCACCGGCCGCATTGAGCTCTACGAGCCAGTGGGTCTGCTCTTCATCCTTGAGTCGCAGATCGGTAAGCGGGTCTTCGAGCAGAGTCGTTATGTACCTGCGCAGGGGTCGCGCTCCTTGCGCGGTGCCGCAACGCTTCGCAAGGTGCGCGATCACTGCGTCGTCAACTTCCAGCGTGATGCCTTCGGTTGCGAGGTGCGAAACACACTCCTCGACAAGCTGCCGGGCGATATTGTGGATGTCATCCTCGGTAAGCGGATGGAAGGCGCAAACAGTGTCCACCCGGTTGAGGAATTCCGGACGCAGGTTCCGCTCCAATGCCTTGAGTGCGGCTTTCTTGATGCGATCGTAGTCTACAACCACGTTGTCGGTATTGAAGCCTATCCCAATACGATTCGGGTCATCTTCGAAGAAGTTAGATGTAAATATGAGCACAGCGTTGCGAAAACTCACGACACGTCCCTGACCGTCCGTAAGCTGACCGTGGTCGAGAATCTGCAGCAGGGCGTCCAGGACAGAAGGATGCGCCTTGTCGATGTCGTCGAGCAGGATGACGGCGTACGCCCGTCGCCGCACCGCCTCCGTAAGTTGCCCGGCCTCGTCGTAACCAACGTAGCCCGGCGGCGAACCGATCAAGCGAGAAACCGTGTGGTATTCGTCATACTCGGACATGTCGATACGGACCATCTGCAACTCGTCGCCAAGCATGAATTCCGCGATGGCCTTGGCGAGTTCGGTCTTGCCGACTCCCGGGCTGCCAATAAACAGAAAAGAACCGATTGGGCGCGTTGGGTCCTTAACGCCGGCAAGCGCGCGCCGCAGGGCCTGTGCGACATCCCGTGCCGGTTCCTGCTGACCGGTAATGCGGCGGGCGATAGCCGATTCCATCTCGAGCATTCTGCGGGCTTCATTCGTGTCCACGGTACTGCTGGGAATGCCGGTCCACTGAGCGATGACTGCGGCAATCTCCTTCTCGCCGATTTCCGCATCATGCTCGGCAAGCTGCGTGCGCCATCCGGTTTCAATGTCGCGCATCTGCCTATGCAGGCTTTCAATTTCACTGTTTACGCGCGTTATCCAATCGTAATTGCCTTCTTCGCGGGCCTCTTTCGCTTCCGCTTGCAGCAAATCCAGACGGTGTTTGAGCTTGCGCATTTCCGCGGGCGCCGTGAGGCGGGAGACCTTGACCTTGGCGGCAGCCTCATCGATCAAGTCGATCGACTTGTCGGGAAAGAATCTGCCCGGCAAGTACCGCTGCGCCAGCCTGACGGAGCTCACCAACGCCTGGTCGGTGATGGTAACGCCGTGGTACGTCTCATAGACGCTTCGTATGCCCGCCAGAATCTCGACTGTTTCTTCAAAGGCGGGTTCTTCTACCGGAATGGGCTGGAAGCGGCGCACGAGCGTGCCGTCGCGCTCGATATAGCGCCGGTATTCGTCCCATGTCGTCGCACCAATCATGCGCAACTCGCCCCGTGAAAGGACAGGCTTCAGCATGTTTGCCGCGTCCATGGCTCCCGCTGCCGCGCCCGCGCCGAGTATCATGTGCACTTCATCGACAAAGAGAACAAGATTGTCGATGCTCTTGACCTCCTCGATCAAGCGCTTCAGGCGCTCCTCGAATTCTCCGCGGAACTTCGTGCCGGCGATGAGGCCGGCGAGATCAAGCTGCACAACCCGTAGATCGTGCATCACGGAGGCAGCCGCCTTAGAGACAATGCGTTCAGCCAGGCCTTCGACAACCGCAGTCTTACCGACGCCAGCCGGGCCGACAAGCACCGGATTGTTCTTGCGGCGCCGAATCAGCACTTCGCACATGCGCTCGATCTCAGTGTCTCTGCCGATGACGGGATCCAGCTCCTGTTGGCGCGCGAGTTGTGTAAGGTCCCGCCCGTACTGCTCTAAGATGGAGGACTTTTCCTGACGGCGAGACCGGTCGCGGCTGCGCTGCCGACCCACTTCGGGGCTCTTGCGCGACCAGCGGTTGGCCATGCGCCGCATTACGTCTGTTTGCACCCCCAAACGGCTGATGAGCACATGCGACGCGAGGCCTTCCTCTTCCCGCAGAAGCCCAAGCAACAAGTGTTCGGTGCCGATGTATTCGGCGGAAAGCGCCTTCGATTCTTCGTCGGCGAGTTCGAGCACGCGCAAGCCGGAGGCGGAAAGCCGAGGGCTGGCAAACGCCTCGCGGGACTGACCGAAGTCGATGGCGGCGACAATTTCACGCACGATTACGTGTAAGTCAAGCCCTAATTCCCGCAGAAGGCGCGCGGCGAGACACTCCGGCAAGGCGACCAAAGCTAGGAGAATGTGCTCCGGTCGAATCTGCTGGTGTTGAAAGAAGAGCGCCTCGTTGCGAGCCAAGGCAAGGGCTTGCTTGCCCATGTCTGTGAGACGATTTACAAACTCCGCCACTAGGCTGCTCTTTTGGGATTTGGAGACGGATTGCGCTCTTGACGCATTATATCATGGCAACAGCGTAACTTCGCCGCAGAGAGTAGGCAGCAGTGCGCCGGCAATTCGCGGTACTGTGGGTTTTTCCTTGTGCTCCGGCTGGCGCACTGCTCAGGGCAGATCACGCACTTCCATTGTCTGGACACACCAACTAACGACGAGCGCCCACACTATCAGGGATGCCGCCTGCGGTAAGCGCGGGGCGCGACTGCCAAGCAGTCCGCGAAGGGCGGAAGGGCCGGCCTCCGCGGGAATCTGGTCTTTTCAATGGCTCAGAGCGTGAACTGGCGAAGGTCTGCCGTACGACCTCAATTGAGGAGTTGATCTTTGCCTCAACACAGCCCTTGCTGGATCCGGTGGGCAGTTCACTCCTCGATAGTCTTGCAATTACGATTTCCTGCGCATGTGGTTACGCTGAATCCAACCCGTCTCCCCAGTCCTGCACGACCTGATAGAGGAGCCGCGCGCCAAAGCCGCTGCTGCCTTGTGGAATGTACGGCCGGTCCATGTCAGTGAAGTCCACACCGGCGACGTCCAGATGCACCCAGGGCTTGTCGTCAACGAAGAGTTTGAGCAGCGCCGCGCCGGTGATGCTGCCTGCCGCACGGCCGCCGGTGTTCTTGACGTCGGCGACGGTGCTCTTTACCTGCTCCTCATATTCGGGCCATAGCGGCAATTCCCACACGCGTTCGCCGGTCGCTTCTCCCGCGTCCTTTAATTTCGCCGCCAGTCCGGCATGGTTCGTCATAAGTCCCGCGGCGTGCTGACCAAGGGCTACGATGACGGCACCGGTGAGAGTCGCAATGTCTACGATGGCCGTGGGATCGTAGCGCTGGGCATAGCACAGTGCATCCGCGAGCACGAGCCTGCCCTCGGCGTCGGTGTTGTCTATTTCAATGGTTTTGCCATTGGCGGCCCGGAGAATGTCCCCCGGTTTGAAGGCGTTGGCGCCGGGCATGTTCTCTGATGCGGGCACCAGACCAATGACGCGCACGCCGGGCTTGAAGTGACCTACCAGCCGCATCGCGCCGATTACGCTGGCGCCCCCAGCCATGTCACACTCCATGTGACGCATGGAATCGCCGGGCTTGAGGTTTAAGCCGCCCGTATCGAACGTAATGCCCTTGCCGGCGAGGACAATGGTCTGATCGGTAGCTTCGTCCGGTGTGTATTCAAGGACGATGAAGCGACAAGGCTGGTCGCTGCCCCGCGAAACGCCCAAGATGACGTTCATGTTTTCCGCGGCGATTTCTTCCGGCCCCAGAATTGTGCACTGCAGGCCGTACTCTTGCGCCATGGCGCTGGCGGCTTCAGCGAGAGCCGCCGGCGGCAGATCGCTGCCCGGCGTCGTGGCAAGGTCGCGGACGAAGTTCTGGGCGTCGCCAATGGCGATGCCGTCGCTCACGCCCTGCGCGACATCGCTGAACTTTTCACTGTCGGCTTCGACAAAAGTGACAGAATCCAGCTCTTTCTTCTCCTTGTCGGACTTGTAGCGCTGATAGCGGTAGAGGCCAAGCACGGTACCTTCAGCCGCGGCGCGTGCTGCGTCCACTGGAGACAGCCCGCCGATCCCTGCTCCGTGTACGATACTGGCAGCCCGCTTCGCGCCGAGATCGCGCGCCGTGCGTGCCGCCTTGCCCGCTGCCTGGCGGGCGCGATCCAGCGTGAACTCTTCCTGCTTGCCTAAGCCGACGAGAAGAACGCGCCGGGCGGAGAGTCCACCATTCGCATAGAGATAAAGAGTCTCGTTCAACTTGCCTTCAAAGTCTCCAGCGGCGATAAGATCGCTTATCTGACCGTTGAGGGCACTGTCCACCGCGCCGGTCGCGCCGCCTGGCGTAGTTACGCCCTCAAAGAGGTTGACGATAGCGACATCGGCATCGTGCTCGAGTATGTTCCCTTGGACTGTCGCGACGTTCATAGGCATCTCCTGGTCTGGTTACTACGATTTGCGTTCTTGTTTGAAGTTTCTAAGGTGTACCTAGCTCGCACAAACTATCGGCGCAGTGTACACATGCAACGGGCCGGGTCTTTCTTGGGTACTGCTTACGCGCTAAAGCGCAGCAGGATGCGACTCACGTGTCCTTCGCGCCCAAACGCGTTGACGCCTTTCGCCATTATCTGATTCTTGCCCGGGCGCAACCGCCACAAGAATTCGGGTGCGGATTCGCGCCACTCTTCATCGTCCAGGCGCACAAGCAGCCGGTCAAGGTTGGGCATGCTGTTCTCGAGGGATACGGTCAGCAATGCCTTTCTACGCTCCCAAGCTGCTCGATCCGCTTCGAGGTTGATTTGCACCTGGTCGACGGACCAGTAGAGATCATCTCTATTGCTGGTAAAGTGGCTGCCGTTTGGCGAGTTGTAGGCTATGATCCGTGGCGCTGTCCAGGAGTCGATCCACTCAAGCGAACCGGTGTGCTCGTTGGATGAGTGCTGGGTGTTGCTCAGTGGAAGCACGACGTGGGAATAGTAGTCGCCAACGTCATGCCAGCCGAATATCTGAAACTCGGCGTCTTGGTTGTCCTGATTCTTGAATGTCGTGGCTGCACCAGACTCCAGCTTATCCGTCACGCGGAAGGGAGTAGGGCCTGTCACCATGCTCACTTCATCCCAGCGGCGGGTAACCCATGCCTCGTGGATTTCCAGGACGCTGAGCGGCACGCCGTCCCGTTCGTAATGCACGTTCAAGTCGGGGTCAAGCAATATCCACTTGTGGTACTGGTGCGACCAAAACTCCACAATCGAATGACCGATGTTGCCCTCGTCCGCTGACATCCAGTCACTCTCCGGCTTGCAGATACTGAGATTGCGCGCGACGAATCCCAGAGACAACAGGCACTGCATCAAGGTGATCGCAAAATACCCGCAATTGAAGTCCTTGCCCTGCTCCACAGCGGCCAAGATATCCAGCGCATTGCGCGGTGGGGGCACCCGCGTCCATCCATGTTTCCAGCGCGTGTGCACCCATTCGCGCAGCAGCAGGACTTGCTCGAATTCAGATTGGCCGGCCGCGATCACCTCGTCGAGCCGATACCGTTGCCGCAGCTCTGCCAACATTGCGTCCGGCGCTTGATAGCTGAACGGGAATGCGCTCCGCACAATGCGCTCATTCTGGTATTCAATGATGCGCAACTCGGGTGCGATCGCCTCTTCCTTGGCGGAATCCAGTTCTAGTTCCTCTAGGGTTATGCGGTCGACGGTGGTCGCCATGTGAATTGCCTCCAGGTTTGCGTTGTCCTATGCCGGCAACGTTGCGTTGGAGAGGGGCAGGGCCTCCTCAAGAGCTGTGCGAATCATGGGGAAAGAGGCCGGCACGAGTTCCAGCCCCTCCCGTTCGGTGGCTTCCTGGATGTAATCCAAGACGTAATCGACGTTAGGGATGTTAACTCTTTCTGAGTTATGCGTGGCGCCGATGATGGCCCGCACCGGCGTCTGGATGAGACCGGAAAGTTCGAGATTCCAATCGATGATGGTGCGGTAGAGCTCCCGCGACTCCTCGCTCACCGGCTCCTCCGAACGCAAATCGCGAGGGCGGGCCCAGCGGCCGCCGGACATCTCGCCGCTGCAGGAAATCACGCAAATGGGCAGCGCGCCGCCCAGTACGTGGTGCTGCGTGCTACCCCAGTGGGGGTACGGGTAGTCGCCCTCGGTGCAGCGGTCCGGCCGGTCTGGGAAATAGCGGCCGGGTGCGGGGGCAATATACTGCCGATAGCCTGCCTCGTAGAGTAAGCGCAGCGTGACCGGGCTCTTCGAGCCGCAGCACGCGCAGTAGGTGTCTGTCCGAAACCCCAACGCATTCTCAAAGTCTTCCGTCGCCTCGGCGATGATCTGGCGCTGCGTCGCTTCGTCGTATTCGCCAAGATCGTTCTCATACTTCGGATAGCGAAAGCCGGGAACGTTGGGCTGGATTCCAATATTCACCCCTTCGCTGTGCCACTCCCGCATCATGGCGGCGTGAGCCTTGGCGGCTTCGGGCGTCAGGTTGAAGGTGACCGCAGGCAGCAGGCCCTGCGCTTCAAAGGACTGGCGAATGGCGCGCACGGTGCGCTCGCTCACTTCCCATGATTCCGGCCCGCCACAGCGCGGCGACTTGGCTGCCAACGGCTCGCAGTCTACGAAATAGGAGAAGTATATTTTCTTCGAAACTGCCATAGGGCGCTCCTTGACAAAATCGCGTCTTGTGCGCGGTTAAACAACGAGGGGTCGTCTGTGCTGTTACTCTAAATCTGCATTACCAATGCGATTATATACCGATGCGTGGACATTGGAAACGCATGGAGATACTGGGGGAGAAGGACGCGGGCCCGAAGGATGAACGGGCCCGCCCCGGGACCGGCAAGATTCGGCAACGGGCAATGCGCATTGAATGGCGCTATAAGGTTTCCGTGTGCCGTACATGCCATCGCTAAGCAGGGGAAAGTCCCTGAATTCTTCCGCGATAGCCCTGACAGGATCGATCCTGGCCGTGTGTTCTGAGGTCTGCGCGAAGGCCTTGTCAAAAAGTGGAAGGACAGGAAAGAGCGCAACGAATGCGCAACCGTTCGCCCTGAGCGTGTCGAAGGGTGAACGGTTGCGTCGACGCTCATCCATACGATCTTGGTTACCAGGAAATTGGAGGTCTACGGCAACGAGGAGGTGTTCGTGCGACGCTGCTAGGCCAAGCCCCGCGCTCCAGTGTGGAAGGGATATGTGTGTAGAACTGGTAGGGGCTGCACTCGTATGGAGGTGGGTGGGGAGCACTTGCTGCGACCAATTAACGCACGTAGGGGCACGACATGTCGTGCCCCTACTATCTATCGACCGATCAAGAAGATCAGTACCGCATTCCCAATAGGTCCGACTTACGCCTCCCGATACTCCTCGGGACGGCGATCGAGGACCTCATTGAGGATGTCCGCGGACTGGCGCAGACCCTCGGCCACGGTGATTTCACCGCGGAGGGCTTGATACCAGGGCGCGTTCGACGGGCCAAAGGCCTCGCTGAATTCAAGCACACGCGGGAACGGGCGGCCGCCGGCGGCCCAACCGTTCACAACCTGCTCTACCTGCGTGCCTTCGTAGCGCGCCGCCCACTTCGGGAACAGGCCGTGCCGGATAATCGGCGGCCATGCAATAAAGCCGAAGTAGTCAGTTTCCTCAGCGCCTTCATCGCTATGGATGTACTTGAGGAAGCTCCAAGCAGTCTCCTGATTCGGCGAAAGGGTCATCAGAGAGTAGCCATTCCCGACGAGGGTAGCAGTCTGGCGCTGGTCCCGCGGCGGCATGGCGATGTCAAGCGCGTCCTCCAAGTGCTTCTTGGCGGCGTTGTAACGGAACATGCCGTTAAACTCCATGGCAAGAGCTCTCACCTCGAGGATGCCGATACCGGACCTACCGCCAGTGACCTTCGTGATGTCATCGCCGGAAGGTGTGTACTGGTGCTTGATGTGGAGATCGACGTTGAACTGGGCGCCGCGCAGCGACAAGGGATCCTCACCGTAGAGCGCCTTGGTGTCGTTCTCGTTCATGATGGACCCGCCAAAGTTGAGCAGGAAGGTGCCGCCCATGTACCAGAGGCTATTCTGGCCCACTTGCAGCGCCCACCGGCCGTCGTCCGGCTTATGGAGCCGCTCGGCCATACTTAGCAGGTCGTCATAGGTCCAATCACCGCCGGGATAGTTCAAACCGGCTTCATCGAAATACTCTTTGTTGAAGAGCACCACCTCGCCGCCGGACTGCATAGGCACGGCGTAGAGCTTGTTCTGCCAGGTCCAAGAGCGCAGGTCGGCCTGGAAGTAGTCCTCCAGCGAAATCTTATCGCGCTGGAAGTAGGGGATGTGGTCCGGGAAAATGCCCCGCAAACCACCATAGCCGTACCAGTTGATCTGGTTGATGGAGAGGTCCACGTCTGCCTGTCCGGCCGCGTGGTTCGTCTGTCGCCGCTCCCAGATAGTACTGTACTCGCCGGGCACGATCTCGGTCTTGATGCCCAGTGCTTCCTCGGACTGCGCCAAGGTGTTGCGGAAGGCCTGATAGCGACCATCGGATTCGACGAAGGTCTCGTCAATCCGCATGATCTTCTCTTCCATCGCCATCTCTTCTTTGGCCTCGGGCTCTGGCTCTTTGTCTTCAGCCATCTCCCCGGTCTGTGCTACCGGCACAGCACCGCAGGCTGCCAAGAAGACTACGCCACCAAGACCGCCCGCACCCGCCAGAAAACCACGGCGGGAAAAGACGTTGCGCTTCTCTTCCATTATTGCTTCTCCTACGTCGGCCGCTCACTCATCATTTGCGGCCTATGAAATGACTACACTATCTAGAACTTGCGCCCGATGGGCGGAAGAGCCTCCTTTCCCCCAATACTCACGCTGATTCGGGTAGCAGTAGTATCGCACAAGCGATGTCAGTCGTCAATACGGTTCGATTACACAAAGAATGCGGTGTAAACGCCATTCGTCTGTGCCGCTAAACCCCCGTCAAGTCTTCTCATTGGACTTATCGCACGGAAGCGCGAAAGAATGCATGAGAATTCTTGAATCTAGGGTGAAAGGTTGCTTTGCGCCGGAGCGTTCAATGGAGGAATACGACGCTGCAGGCGGGCCGTCTTGCTAGACTTCCGCAACCGAAATGCCATCGAACCAAGCCGTGCCTCGAGTTCCCGGGAGAGCTGACAGCACGACCCGGCAGCAATAGACGTAGTCCGGCAAGGCGGGCGTTGTGACTGCGAGGCGTGTCCAGTTACTAGTGCCGGCCAGCGGCTGCGATTGCGCGCGACCGATGAAGCCCATGTCGCCATTCCACTCTAGAGACACGGCAGCCCCGCCGTCCACACCTTCTGTCCGCACCCACGCAGCCAACTGATACCGCTTGCCAGCCACCGTCGCCAGTGCCTTGCCGTCATCCTTCAGTACCCGTCGGATCGCCGGGACCACGGGCACATCGCCGCGGCTCTGCCAGCGGATGCTCTGATCACTCGCATGCACCACATCAGAGTCGCGCGCGAATTGGCTCTGTGGCAGCACCCAGCGGGAGTCACCTTCCACAAGGCCTGCCACCACCGTGCCCTGGGGCGGGAGGTCGGGGTAGGGCAGTTGTGGACTTGCCGCGGGCAGTGATTCAACGATGGAAGAAGTCTTGTTTAGCGTTAGCGTGTCGAACTGGCTACCGTCGGCATCAACTGCACGCACTTTGCACTCATCCGGCGCTACCGTGGTCAATAGGAAGTGATTCGTTGGCTTTGCAAGCGCGGACATGGGATGCAGGTGGTCCCAGAGCTCGCTGGGCGAAAGGCTCATGTCATACCCGCCGCCACCTGAAACGAAGTAGACAACGCCATTCTCACTGTCGTACCGACCGCCGCGCAGGGGATGAAAGCGCTCGTAGATCGTCGCGTGTGCGGTGTACACAATGTCTACGCCGTAGCGTTCGAAAAGCGGGCACAGCACGCGGGTCGCCGGAATCTCACAATTGTTCGAGCAATACGGTGGGTGGTGGAAAACTACAAACTTCCAGCGCGCGTTTTGAAAGGTCTTGAGGTCATGCTCCAGCCAGTACCATTGCTCGGAGCCGGGCCGGTAATCCATGTTGCTGTTGAGCACGGTAATATGCGCGGCGCCATAGTTTAAGGAGTACCAGTAGTGGGGCTCCGGGTAGTTGAAGTAGCGAAAAAACCCTTCGTTCGGCGAGTCGTGGTTGCCCATGGCGGCGAACCACGGCGTGTATGGCATTAGGTTCTCCGTACAGGCAAAGAAGTCGCCAAACCTGCCAATTTCGTCTTGGGCATGGTCGCCTGCGCTGACGCAGATGTCCGCCCGGTATGCGCGGGCAAGGTCCGCGTTACGCCGATGGACTTCATTAACGCGCAGGCTGTCACCGTAGGTGGCGAACGAAAAGGGCGAGTCTTCACGCACGGCAGTGCGAAAAATCGCACCCCCAGACTCAACAGACTCTCCGCCAGCAGAGGTAGATGACACCCGGTAGAAGTAGTCTTGCTCGGTTTCCAGTCCGGTGAGGCGGACGGCGTGGACCCCCCGCAGTTCTGGACTTTCGCCGCATAAAGGATACGTCGGCTGCGGCCTGCCCTCATAGGCGCTCCAGCCCAGCCGCGCGCTCTTTTCGTATTCCACCACGGACGTGGCAGGCTCGTCAGTATGCCACATGATCGTGATGGCGTCGCGGGCGACGTTTTGCAGGTACGGTCCGGCAGTGATTCTCATGCGGTCTACCGCTGGTACGACCACACGTCGTTGTAGAGCGTGTCGCCGAAGCCGCCAATCACCCAAAGCTTGTCGCGGTACGTGAGGCTGACCGGTGCGTGGCGAATCGGCCAAATGGGATCGCCCACGGCTTCCGTCCAGCACGCGCCGTCCGGGGAGAACCACACGTCGTTGCGATTGCCGTTGTGGTGCCCCCCGATGATCCACATTTTGTCGTCATAGACCGCAGATGCGTGGAAGCGCCGCTCTTCCCAGGCCGCGGCCACGGCGACCATCTCCCACGACGTGCCATCGGTGGTGCACCAGACGTCGTTGTGGTTCACGACCGTATTGTTCGGGTAGTTCGTGTTGTAGACGCCGCCGCCCATGAGCCACATCTTTCCATCGAATACGACCGATGTGTGCATGCTGCGGGCGCTCCACGGCGCGTGTTCGGTAACCAAGTCCCAATGATTGCCGTCGGTGGATGTCCAGACGTCATGGTAGTGGTGGAATTTCTTAATGTCGAAGCCGCCGAACAGCCACATTCTGTCGTTGTAGACGACTGCAGAGGCTGCTGACCTTGGACCCCAGGGAGCGCCCTCCGTGGCCGCTACCCAATCTTTGCCGTCGGCAGAAACCCAGACATCGTTGAGGGAGATATCCGGTTTGTCTGCGCCGCCGAAGATCCATACTCTGTCGTCGAATACCAGGGTGGAGGGCAGATTTCGTTTGCGCCAAGGCGCGGCAGGGGAAACTTCCTCCCAATTCACGCCGTCGGCCGATGCCCAAACGTCATTGACGCGGGTGGGAATAAAGCCGCCGAAGATCCACATCTTGTCGCGAAACACTGCCGACCCCATCGAGTCGCGCCTCGTCCACGCGGCTGAAGGTGTTTCGAGTTTCCAGGCGATGTTCTCAGGCTGGCCGGTTACAACGGTATTCATTAGGCTTCTCGTGGACGTCTGGTGTGGGTTTAATTCGTGCAATTGACTGTGAATACAATAGCAGAGATGAGCGCGTAGAGGGGCAGGGAACGGGCCCCGGCATGGGTCTGGTGCGAGAAGGCCCGGTAGCTGGCGGCGCGCGCTATGTCTTGTGCGCGGCGCCCCAAAGTCCGCTAGTCAGATTGGTTTATGCCTGCAGACTACTTGCAGGATAAAACTGCTTACCCACTCAAGTCTCGAATCCACTGCTGCGCTCGCCGCTGCAGTATTCCGTATGTGGCTTGCCTAGTCTTGGCAGGCTCATTATCTGCACTTGGGACGACCATCGGTTTGAGTGGCGGTCTAGTCAACGACCAGAACTGACCGCGATCCAGGCAACCGCTTGCACGGTGCCGGTGAGAAGACTGTCAAGACTTTACGGGAGAAGATTCCGGAGTGTGCCTACGCGGTTTCAGTCTTGACCAATGACTGTTCAAACATCTCCTGCACCGCGGCGGATGGTGCCTTGGTGAGCAGGGAGACGAGCACGGCAATGGGCAGAACGCCGAGCATGGCAACACCGAACAGAATGAATCCGACGTCCAGGATCGCCCATGCAACGGTTGTAAGCCCGCCGGCAAGGAGCCCCGCCATCGCGCCGTAAATGTTGAACCGGCGCCAGTAGAGTGAGAGGAAGACAACGGGGCCGAAGGTCCCGCCCGTGCCCAGCCAGGCGTACGTAAGGAAGACAAGGACCGAGCCGGGCTGGTTGATAGCCAGCAGCCAAGCAACGAGCCCGATGAGAATCAACATCAGGCGACCGATCCAAACGCGCATGTAGGCGCCCAGCACGTATTCGAAGCGCTTGCGCTGCGCGAAGTCGCGCATGAACGGCAGGTCAGAGGCAGCAACACTGGCGCCGATGAGCATTTGCGAGTCCATCGTGCTCATTACTGCAGCCACTATGGCAGTAAGAGCAAGCGCGCCGAGGATGGGACTTGCAATGAAATCCGCCAACCAGAAGAAGAATTGTATTCCTTCTTCACTTGCCGTACCTCTGCCAAGCGTAAGTTGGAATCCCTCTTGTGCAATGGCGTTTTGAGCAACTAGCCCGAGCATGATGCTAGAGCCAAAGATGAGGAGGAGCCATGTCGTGCTAATCCTGCGACTGGTGTCCATAATGGCTTCGCTCTTTGCCGCCATGAAGCGCTGCAGGAGCCGTTGCGCGCCAAAGGCGCCTTGCACATTGGCGAGCAAGAAGAGCGCAAAGAGCACCATTGTGAAGAGTACATTCGTCGAATCAGATATGGTGTCGGAGGCTGAGCTTAGTGACTCCGGTTGGACTTCGGTCGGGTTGCCAGCGACGATGAATACGGCAACTGCCAAGATGGCCAGGCCAAACAGCGTAACCATGCTCTGAAGTACATCCGTGCGTGCCACCACCACATAGCCCCCGATGAAAATGTACGCCAGCACCGTTAGGATCGTCATCAGCCCACCGATAGCAACACTGACACCGAATGCAACGTTGAATATAATGCCGCCGGCCATGATGCCCGCGCTCACGTAGAAGAGAACAAATAGGAGTGTCAGCGCGGCTGCCAGCACGCGCAAGACTCCTGTGTGGTCAATGAACCGCCGCTCCAAGAATTCCGGCAAGGTGAGTGAGTTCTGGGCCGCGAAAGTGAAACGGCGCAGCCGGGGCGCGATCAACTTCCAGGACCCCCACAGACCCAACACAAACGCGATCGCCCCCGCTACGGCAAGTGAGTGGAGTCCCACGGCGATGGCTGGCACAAAGATCAATGCCCAGCCCCGATCGAGTGAGGAGCTGGCGCTAAGACCCGTTGTAATGGCGCCAATGCGCCGGCCCGCCAGCACATGGTCCGCCATTTCCTGCGCCTGGGTAGTGCGATAGAGCGAAATACCTATGACCGCAAGGACATAGACGACAAAGAAAATGAGAAGCGATTGGTCTAGTTGTGACACGGCATTTCCTGAGTTACTCGTTGTCCCGCCTCGACGTTCGAGGGTGCTTTGGGTCGACCCAAAGCACCCTCGCTTTTTGCATTAGCTACTGTGGTGCGCGCGGGAAATGCATCTTTCTTCCTACAAAGACGATTTCGGCGTGTGCTTACGCAGTTTCTGTCTTGGCAATGCCTTGCTCGAACGTCTCTTGCACTTCGGCGGACGGTGCCTTGGTGACCAGCGTGACCAGCACGGAAAGTGGCAGTACGCCGAGTGAGAGGACGCCAAAGACCAAGAATCTGACGTCCATGAAGGCACACACGAGCGTCAAGAGTCCGCCGGCGATGAGTGCTGCCATCGCGCCATAGATGTTGAATCGCCGCCAGTAGAGTGACAGCAAGACCACTGGCCCAAACGTACAACCCGTGCCCAACCAGGCGTATACAAGAAAGGTGACGATGGAGTTTGGCTGGCTTATGGCCAGCAGCCAAGCGGCGAGTCCGATGATTAGAAGCATCAGGCGGCCGATCCAGACGCGCATGTAGGCGCCCAGTACAAACTCAAAGCGCTTGCGCTGCGCATACTTGCGCACGAGCGGCAGGTCTGAAGCAGCTACGCTGGCGCCAATGAGCATCTGGGAGTCTATCGTGCTCATCACCGCGGCGACGACGGCCGTGAGGGCAATAGCGCCAAGGATGGGACTATCAATGAGGTCTGCCAACCAGTAGAAGAACTGAATGCCTCGCTCATTTGCCGATTCACCGGAAACAAGGAGCCGGAGGCCGCCATCGGGCATGGCGTTTTCGGCAAATAGGCCAAGTACGACGCTAAAGGCAAAGATGATAACGATCCACGACGTGCTGATTCTGCGACTGGTATCCATAATCTCTTCGTTCTTTGCCGCCATGAAGCGTTGCAGAAGTCTCTGCGCGCCAAACGCGCCTTGAACGGTGGCGATCAAGAAGAACACGAAGAGGTAGACATTGACCCTTGCGGTTGTGGATTCCACTGCATTGACAAAGGAATCTGCTAATCCCGCAGTAGGGTTATCAGTGACTGTGTATACGGCAACTGCCAGGACGACGATGCCAACCAACGTAATAATGCTTTGGAAGACATCGGTGCGCGCGACCACCACGTAACCGCCGATGAATATGTACGCTAAAACTACTAGGACCGTGATGATGCCGCCGACAGCGTTGCTGACGCCGAATGCGACATTGAAGAGAATGCCGCCAGCCATGATACCCGCGCTCACGTAAAAGAGGACGAATAACAGGGTGAGGACAGCCGCGAGTACGCGTAAGATGCCAGTACGGTCATCGAACCGCCGCTCCAAGAATTCCGGTAGAGTAAGAGCATTCTGAGCCGCGTAGGTATAGCGGCGCAGCCGGGGCCCAATCAGTTTCCAGGATGCCCACAGGCCAACAATGATCGCGATCGCCATTCCCACAACCAGGTAGCGAAAACCGAAGGCAATCGCGGGCAAGATGAACATCGCCCAACCGCGCTCTAGTGACGAGCTAGCGCTCAGTCCGGTTGTGATTGCACCCACGCGCCGGCCTGCAAGCACGTGGTCTGCCATCTCTTGCGCTTGGTTGGTGCGATAGAGCGATATGCCTATCACCGCAAGAACGTAGATGATGAAGAATATGAGGAGCGATTGATCTAGCTGGGACACGGCAATCCATCCTTTGCACTACAACCCTGTACTACAAAATGATGGCTATAGGGTACGGAGCGGCAGCGCATTTGTCAAACTCATATGCAAGCACTGCTCGCATTGTACGCCTCTTGCGGAAGGCCAATGGCAATTGCCGGGCCAAGAGTGGGACGCTTGTAGGGGATCGCGTCTTCGGAATATGGTAGACATACATGGATGAGGGAAGGGTCTTGCAACGGCGGCTTCCATTCCAATTCGCAAGGACAAAAGGACGTGATTGAATACACGCGGCACGACCGCGAACGCTTCCATCCAGAGGAAACGAAGGAAGCGGACGAGCGGGAAGAATTCGAGCGGGACCGCGCACGCATCATTCACAGCGCTGCCTTCCGACGGCTGCAAGGCAAGACCCAGGTATTCGGCGTGCGCTATGGCGACTTCTTCCGGACGCGACTGACGCACTCATTGGAGGTGGCCCAGATTGGCAAGGGGCTGGCTATGCGGCTGGGCGTCGATCCTACCTTGGTTGAAGCAATCTGTCTGGCGCACGATATCGGTCATCCACCGTTCGGCCACTATGGTGAGAAAGTGCTGCGAGCCCGCATGGCCCGTCACGGCAACTTTGAGGCCAATGCGCAGAACCTGCGTGTGCTGACGCACCTTGAAGTCAAGTCGGACCGCTATCCCGGGCTGAATCTTTCGCGGAGCGTGCTGGACGGCCTCCTGAAGTATAAGGCGATCCATGGCGCTCAGCCCGATCACGTTAAGTCCTGCTACGCCGCAGACGCGTCCTTGCTCGCGTGGGTCTGCGCGAATGGTTCGGCGGAAGAGCGGTCGTTTGAGTGCCAGATCATGAATTGGGCTGATGACGTGGCCTATTCGGCCCACGACCTGGAAGACGGCATCCATGTTGGCATGATCTCGTTGCAGCATCTGCGCCGACCTTCCAACCAGGATGCGGTCATACAGCGGGTGCAAACCGAAGCGGAGGAACGCGGTCGCGCCTGGTCGTCTGATGAAGTGGTGCGCGAGCTGGACTGGCTGGCCGCTCGCTTGATTGAGTTGGAAGGGTTGCCGACGCCGCGTCACGTGCGCGCTGCGCTAAAGGACCTGACTTCGCGCTTGATCAACGAGTTTGTGCGCTGCGCCCAGGGCGCGCCGCGGTTGGGGTGGACGGCAGACCAATCGGAGCGCTATCGCTACGGTCTCATGGTGCCCGATGCTCAGGAGCGGCGCTGCGAAGTGCTGAAACAGGTGGCCTTCGTGCTCGTTTTTGCGGAACCGCGTGTGACGACCCTCGCGCACAGGGCCCGCCACATGGTGGATCGGCTATTCGATGTCTTTCAGGCAGAGGAGAATGCGGCCATGTATCCCTTGGAGTTTCAGGATAATTTCGCTGCGGCCAGAGACGACGCTGAACGCCGGCGGGTGGCCTGCGACTTCATCGCTACCATGACCGACTTTCAGGCCGAGCGCACGTACCAACGCCTCTTCGTGCCGGGGTATGAGAGCATTCTCGATCCGCTGGTGTGATCGGTAGTTGCCCAGTCGCACCTAGCCTCGTCAATCCGGCGGCAGCCGTGATTTATCTCCGTGGAGGATTCTAGATACAACCGGATTGGCGCAGGTTTCAAACCTGCGCTACCGGGGATTGGACCGCAAACGTAGTCCCACAGTCTTCCTCTGATCTGTATTCTGTTTACGTGTTGACAAACGCAAGTAAACGGCAACTACGGCACGATGGAGAAAACGAACGTAGGGGCACGGTATATCGTGCCCCTACGCGCTTTGTCACTTATCTTTGTATAAGAGAGGTACGGGGTGTGCGCCCCTAGTGTGCCGGCCTCTACCAGACTTCGTCTGTCCTGCGCCAGACCATCTGGGGCCGCACGTTTTCGAGGGGTAGATCCGCAATCATACCGTAGTCTTCACCGTGGTAGGCGGCGATGATGGCCTCCATCGACTTCTTCGACTCCACGCCGTCGGTGAGAGGTGTCCGGTCGTTTACGATGCAATCGATGAAATGCTCGCATTCGCCGGCGAAGTTCTTGCGGGCGCTGAAGGCATCCATCAGATCGGCCTTGCTGGGGTCGTCTTCAACGAGGAGCGTGCCTTCCTTGTCGCCCGCTTGCCAGAGCGTCAGGCGACGCACACCATCGGGATCGTAGCTGAGGATCAACTCGCCCCCTTCAAGGTAGATCGCAAACCGTAGGTGGCAATCACTGTGCTTGGTACCCCATGACGCCACGTAATTGCCGAGAGCGCCGCTGGCAAAACGGTAGATGGAAACTGCCGTATCCTCGCGACCGAGGGTGTCTTTGCGAAAGCGGTCGTCGCTCAGGCAGGTCGCCTGCACGACGTCGCCCAGGTTCCAAATCATCTGGTCGACGTAGTGACAGCCGTGGCTGAGGAGGCAGCCCATGGGAAAAGTCTTCCACGACTTGCGCCACCCCGCCGGGTTTGCCATGTTGTCTTCCGTGCGCACCTGCGCCATGTACGGCTGGCCGTACTCGCCGCTGGTCACCAGCCCGTTGAGCTTCTGCCAGATAGGCTGATAGCGCGTCACATAGGCCACCATCAGCTTGACGTTCTTATCGTCCGCCACGCGTATCATCTCGTCGGCGTCCTCGAGCGTGGTCGCCATCACCTTTTCAGTGAGGACGTGCTTGCCGCGGTGCATGGCGGCCAGGCTCATTTCGGCGTGCAAATGGGGCGGCGTGCAGATGTCTACGGCGTCTACCTCATCGAGGATCGAGTCATAGTCCGTCGACCACTTCGCACCCGTACGCTCCGCCTCGGCCTTGGCTTTTTCTTCGTCGATGTCCACGCAATACGCCAATTCAACGGCTTCACTCATGCGGGCATAGGCATTGATGTGACCCGTACTAATGCCGCCGCATCCGACTACGGCCACGCGTATCTTGCTTTCGTTCATAGCTTCGCGCTCCAATCTGTAGGTTGTGCCAGTCGTTCTCGCCTCACTTGGAATTTAGGACGTCGTCCTCGCGCGCCTTGGTGGGAACGCAAAGGCGCCGCGTGCTGCGAACCGTGTGATTTCAAGCCGGCCGCAAGCCATGCGTGAATGCCGATGATCGTACACGTCGCGGCTAGAAGAGCCGACCGAGCAACTCTAGTGCACAGTCCTGCATGGCCGGTCCGGTACCCACGTCACCGAGGGACGAATAACCCGCCCAGGTCTCGTAACCGCCGTGCTCCGTCAGGGCCTTGTCGGTGCAGACGTAGCCGATATAGCCGTTGGCCAGGCTCACGACGAACTGCGGCGAAGCGGGCGACTGCTGCTTGATTTCCAAGCCAAATTCGACAAAGATCTCGCCGGGCAGCGCCACGATGGACGCATCGCCGAGCCGCAGGGCCTGCACCGACGCGGTGTGCTCCATAGGCATCGCCGCCAGTCGCTGGCATTCAACCGCGTAGACATCCGAAAGCGCGTGTGGCAACGTTTGGCCGACTACCCAGCTAAACGGCCCTGAATCGTAGCCGGCGTACGTACCCGCCGGTACTGCCAGGATCTTCTCGGCTACCGCGAGGTCTTCTGCCGTAATCGTCTTTCGTCTAAACTCAAACGAGCCTACGGCCGCCCCCAGCACGAGTTCGTCCTGCATCTCCATAAGTTGAATCTCGGTGATGAGATGGCCGGCGAGCACGTTCGCCATCTTGATGGCCTGCTTGTGGCCGCTGACGGTCCAGCGCATCTTGCCGCTGTAGTCTTGGTTATTGATGTCGCCCGATGTGCCGTTCCAGACCATGCCGACGCACTGGGGATGGAGATACTTTTGAATGAGCCGGTGGAAGTGCCCAAAGTAGTCGGCAGAGACAGCGAGGCCGTTATCGGTGCCAACGTAGTGCAGAACGAAGTTGGATACGGCCGCTAGGGGACGGCCGTCTGTTCCTTCCACGTAGAGCATCGTGACTTCGGGGTCGATGGGATAGGTGGGCTTGATTTTGTCGGGGTTGTCGACGCCCGGATTCATGCGCACGGTGCCGTCGCGCATGTGCCAGCGGCGATTGAATGAGATTCGGTCCTCGTGGGCCGTTGCAAAGCCGATGCGCGCACTCTGCATGCGGTTCGCGGCGATTTCGACGGAGTCTGCAATCTTGAGGGGCACCCATGCGATATACTCATCGTTCCCAGGGGTGCCGAGCAGATCGGCGATGCCGGCCGCCGTGTGCGTATGCGTGGCGTTGATCATGACGTTTTCCGGCGGGATGGCGCAGCGCTCGGCGATGCGCTCCTTGGCCGCATCGGCGATACCTTGCGGCATGGCGATCAGGTCGCACGTGACGAGCGCGAGCCGCACGTCGCCGTTATCGAGCACGAGCGCCTTGGCGAGAAGCTCGTCATCAACGCTTTCCGCGTAGCGTGTGCGATGGCTACCGGGCACCTCCACGCCCAACCACGGCGTGATGTTCGCGGTGGCAGCACCGGCCTGCAGTGATGTACTCACGTGCGTCACTCCTTAGTTTGCGGTGTGTGCAACAATGCCGCTTTCGTCGCAAGTATAGCGTACGGCGGTGTCAAACGGAAATGACCTGACAGGCAGCGCCGAAAACTCTTCTTTCTCATCCTTAGTACCCTTGAACCAGCGGTCGGCCGGCTTATCTATCGCTGGAGAAAGCAAGGCCGCCGAATCTTTCCGCGCCTCGTCGTGGTTTCGAATGGTGGCGTTCTCCTTATGTCGCATATCATTGACAACAGCCGCGCCAACGCCCTAGGATAGATACAAACCCTACAACGTAGTGAGGATAGGTAACCAATGCTGAGATTTGCTGAAGAAATCATGCTCCTCCTCCTCGATGATGAGAGTGGAGAGTTCGCCCACATCCCTGAATGGTCGTTGCGCTATGCCTTGGCAGGCGCGGTTTTGATGGACATTGCGTTAGAGAATAGGATCGACACCGACCCTAAGAAGCTTACATTGCTTGATCCCAGCCCTATCGGCGATGACTTGCTCGATCCGACCTTGGAGAGCATTGCCCAGTCAACGGATGTACACGACATCTGCCATTGGATCGAGCACACGGCCGAGAATGCCTATTCTATCCGCGACAAAGCAATGAAGCGGCTTATCACGCACGGCATTCTGGAGAGTCGGGATGATCGCTTCCTGTGGGTGTTTCGAGCGCGGCGTTACCCGGTGATTGACGGCAAAGCCGAGCGCGAAGTCAAGCTGCGGATCATGGAAGTGCTGTTTAGCGACGTGATTCCCGATCCGCGCGACATTGTGATTATCTGCCTGGCGGACGCGTGCGGAATCTTCCGCACATTGCTTTCCAAGCAGGAACTGAGGCAAGCGGCCGGGCGCATCGAGCAGGTGCGCAAGCTCGACCTGATCGGTCAGGCCGTCTCCCAGGTGGTTTGGAATATCGAGGCGTCGCTGGCGCTTTCGATGCACCCCATGGCATAGCGACCAGAATTCGCAGCGGAGACGCCCAGACTTACGCGCCGTGCGCGTGCTCAGCAACGCTCACTGCAGGGCCGAATGCAGAGCATTTGCTCGCAGCATGAGCGCCGGCGCTGGTGCCGACGGCAGGCTGCTTTTCTGCACTGACTCCAAACCGGTGGGCCTCGCCACCATTGAGATTAGTCCCATCATTGTGGGATGATTTTGCTTGCTGTGAGTCGCACGTCTGTGCTTTGCATTGCACACCCCATCTTTCCAGTCTAGACCCAGAGGTCTGCAAGCTGACGGCCGGCGGTCTCCGCAAGACGCTCGGCCGTACCTGCCGCGGCAATGGAATGGGGCGAGGCCCAGGTCTCGTAGCCTCCCTGTTGTTCCAGCGCCTCTTGCGTGCAGATATAGCCGAGATAGTCATTCGCGAGTTCGGCGATGAGTGTGGTCTGAAAAGGGCTCTGCCCTCTAAGGGCCAGACCCGTTGCCGCAAAGACTTCTCCAGGCAGGGCGACCAACGCGGCATCCCCGATCCGCAGCGACTGCACCCGCGTATCCAACTCTTGCGGTAGGGCGGCTAAGTCGATGCATGCTTGCGCATAGACTTCTAGGAATTGTCGATGCACCGGTTGGCCGACTACCCAGCTAAACGGACCGGAGGCGTACTCGAAAGTAGTGGGATCGCGCAGGATTCGCCGCGCCGTAACCAGGTCTTCCGATGTGATGGTCTTGCGCTTAAAGTTCACGGTCTCCAATACGGCGTCGAGCGGGCAGGCGTCGTGCAGTTCCAGCAGTTGGCATTCGGTGAGTACGTGTCCCGCGAGCGCCGCAGCCATTTTTCTCGCTTGCGCATGCCCGGCTGCGCTCCATTCACGTCGGGCGCTATAGTCGATGTTGTTGATGTCGCCTGACGTGCCGTTTTGGAGTATGGGTAGACACTGCGGGCCGAGCGCGCGCCGCACTTCCGCGACGAAATGCCCATAGTAGTCTGCCGAAAGGGCTGTGGGCGAGTCGGTGCCAACGTAATGGAGCGCAAACGTGGCAAATACGGCCAGGGGCATGCCTGCAGTGTCTTCTACAAAAATAAAGCTCAAGGCAGGGTCGGTTGGTCCGGACGAGCGCACTGCAACCGGATTCTCGCGGCCGGGGTTCATGTGCACGGTGCCGTCGCGCATCCACCAACGGCGGTTAAAGCTAATGCGGTCTTCCCGCGCCTCTCCCCAGCCGATGCGTCCGGGCTGGAGTCGATCCACAGCCAGTTGCACGGCGTCCGCAATCTTGTTGGGCACCGATTCCACATACGCGGCATCTTCGCGGACTCCCAATGCGGTCCGTACCGCCGGCCCGCTATGCGTATGCGTAGCGCAGATGAGCAAGTGACTGGGCGGGATTCCACATGTTTGAGCCACACGCTCCTTAACCGCATCGGCAATGCCCCTGGGCATGCACACAAAGTCGCAGACTACGATGGCAATGCGAGTCTTGCCGCTAGCCAACACCATGGCTTTGGCGAGGATCTCGTCATGAACGTCTGTGGCTTGCCGTTGCGCAAAGCCACCGCAAAGCGCAATGTCGAGCCAGGGTGTCAAATTGGCAGTTGCGGCTCCGGCGAAGATTTGATCTGCCATGGAAGGAGGTTCTCTATTATTCGGGATTCTGATGCGGCGGCTACGGATTAGTGAGTACTCGGGTCACTTTACAGCACGTCAACGGTAGCCGATTGACGGACTAAAGAATCTGAAGTGTGCCTTCCCGTGGGCGACCGCTTAGCGCCGTCAGCCAATCCCATAGAACCGCCCTGCGTTGACTCCGAACACTTGCGCTGTGCTTGCTTCATCCAGTTCCGGCGCCAAGACTAAGTCCAAGGCGCCAATCACGGCGTCGTAGGGTGCCGCGAGGAGACTGACCGGCCAGTCGCTGCCGAACATCACGCGCGCCAAGCCAAAGCACGCGACGGTGTGTTCCACGTACGGCTTGAGGTCCGCGGGCGTCCAGTGATCATGGTCGGCCTCGGTCACCATGCCGGAGAGCTTGCAGTAGACGTTCTCGTGCTGCGCTATCGCCTTGAGCTGCGACGCCCACGGCTCGAATTGTTGCGCTTTGATGTCGGGCTTAGCGATGTGATCGATGACGGCACGCAGGTTTGGCACACGCTCAAGGACTTGCAGCACGTGGGGTAAGTGTTGGGGACGCACCAGGAAGTCAAACGGAAAGTCGTGGTGCGCCAGCAACTTGAGGTTTTCAAGAACAAGAGGTTGGATTACCCAGGCGTCGTCGGACAGATCGTGCAGCATGGGGCGGATGCCTACGAATCCCGGCTCTTGGCGGTACAGATCAAACAACCGGGGAAAGCCGGGATCAGCCATGTCGAGCCAGCCGACAACCCCGCCGATAGTTTCATGCTCAGCGGCGAGTGACAGCATGAAGTCCGTCTCCGCCACAGTGGGAGCGGCCTGCACGAGCACCGTCTTATCGATGTAGTGCCGCTCAAGGATTGGTTCGAGATTGGCGGGAAGATAGTCACGGTACAGCACACCCATATCCGGTGTCAGCCAGCCGTAGTCACCCCTGCTCAGTTTCCAGTAATGTTGATGTGCATCTATGCGCATGAAGCCGCTCTCAAAGTGACGCAAGAAACCTTGGCTAGTATTCCCAACTCTTTTTCTTAACTCGTTGGAATGGATCGCTCGTGTCTTCCACCTCGGCATCCACAATGCCGGAGACACGCAGGCAGGCCTGGCGGGCGCGGTACACTTGGTCGGGATCACGAAACTCCGCGCGGATTTGCGCCACACCCCGTTCCACGTCCACGCCTACGGTTTCGAAGCGCAATCCAAAGAGATACGTGTCATCCTCCAGCACCTTCGCGAGGGCCATACTCTTGCGAAACCAGGCGGCACGGCCCGTTATTTTCCCAAGTATGAACTTGTGGGCAATCTCCCAATATGCCCAAAAGAGAAAGCCCGAGAGTATCCACACGGGAAAGGCCTGAAACGCTAACGCCCAACCATCCTGTATGGCGACGTTTAGCGCTACCACGAGGCCGACAGGCACGGCAATGAAGGACAGTATCTGGTGCGGGCCAAAGTAACTGGAGACGATGGGGCCGAGTGAAATGCGCCAATAGACGTCGTGATCAGCCTGGAAACGCCGCAGGAGCGCCATGAGGGCACCCAAAACACCCGCGCCAATGATGATGGGCGACGTGTTCAAGATCAACGCCACTATGGTGAGCATGCCTCCAAAAATCATCCCTAGGCTGATTGGAGTGGATCCCGGCTCCGCAGCCTGGTACGTGAGGACGCCGACACCAACGACAGCCAAGAGGATGAGCCCCGCTGCTATTTCGAAGACCTTGAATGTGCGCAGGCGTTCCCAAAAGCCGGAGAGGATCACCAATGGGGTAAGCACTACGGCAAAGAGCAAGGCCCCAGCCATCATCGCCAACATGAAGGCGTTGAGTATGGGCCAGAGGACGACGGCCAGTCCGATTGGGATGATGAAGGCCAACGGCGCAAGCCCGCCGGCGATAGCCCCCGCCAGGAGCGTCACCCGCAAGCTGGCGATCATCACCAGAGCGTCGGCAACCGTGGCAGAGACTATTTCACGGCGCGAAAGGAAGCGCGTGTCATCTCCCGCGCCACCCAGGGTATTTGGCTGTCCCATGCTGTTTCCTCCACTCAGGCGGCGCGCGCGCTAACCGCCGCTTCAGCAAGACTGAATTGCTTTGAGGCTGAATCGAGTGACGCGTGGATTCCGATGGGAAGTGTCAGCTTGGGATCGGTGTGCCCCAGGTCGACTTGGCTGAGAATGGGAAAGTCATACGCTGCAGTGTGCCGGCATATGAGGTGGTCGAACATACGGATTTCGTAGGCGGTTGCGTCATTCAGCTTGCCAACCACAAGTCCCTTTATTTCGTCAAAGACACCCAGCATTGCGAGTTGGGCAAGCGATTGGTCAATCTCCTGCAATACACTCGGTCCCGTCTTGACTTCTTCAAGAAAGAGGACGGCATCTTTGAACGAGGGCCAGAACGGTGTGCCTGCCAAGGTGCACAGTGTTGCGAGATTGCCGCCAATCAAACATCCGCGTGACTGGCCTGAGCGGAGCCACCGCCAGCCCTTCTGCTTCTGCAGGGCGCGCGGACTGTCATCACGCGGATAGTCGGTTGTCCATTCATCCGGCGGGTGGCAAGGGCCAGAACACTCCGGATTCATGAGCACATTCTCAATCTGATTTCGGCTATACGCCAGCATCGAGGGAAACTCACCAAAGCCATTCAATAGCATGGGACCGTGATACGTGACGAGTCCGGTGCGGCTGTGAATGCCGACTAAGAGTGCTGAAACGGCACTGTAGCCTAAGATGATCTTAGGCTGGCCCGCGATGCGCTGCCAGTCAAGATACGGTAATAGCGCATTAGCGCTGCGGCCGCCGACGAGCGCGATGACTGCTCTGATGGCTGGTTGAGCGAATAGGTCATTGACTTCCTGCGCACGCGCCTCCGGGGAAACGTAGGCGCATTGACTCTTGGAAGTGATCGATGAAGGGACGTGGACGTCGAAGCCAAGGCCTTCGAGGCAGGCAACGCTGCGCGCGAACTGAGCACGGTATGCCGGGGGCAATCTCGGCGTGAACGGCGTCGCCGGCGCAATGACACCTATCGTATCGCCGGTGGAAAGCTTAGGCGGTTTTGTGATCTGGCGCCCCATCTCTCCCACCATGCTACTGCCCTCGGCTTATGGCGATGCTGCGGTAACGGGGAATCGTGCGGTCAGACGACAAATGACCGCACGCCGGTGGCAGTGTACTCGTCCCACATCTCATCCTGCAGATCCCACGGGAGCGATTCGACTTCCACTTCCCGAATGCCGACGATGCGGCGCGCCACTTGACGGGCGCGCTTGATTTGGTCCGGCGTGCGGAACCAACCCTGAATGTGCGCTTTGTGCCCATCTTCACTTACGGCAAGATCGGCAAAAATGCAGCCAAAGAGCTCGCTATCGTTGTGCAGAACGTAGGAGAGGCTCAATGTGCGGCGGAACCAGACCGCCGAACCCAGCCAGGATTGATGCATGCCCTCAAACCAGCCATGCCAGTACTGGTCGTAGACTAAGCCCGAAAGAAGCCAGGGTATCATGAGATACACGACCATGAGTGGAAATTCTTTCCAAACCGCGAGCCCGAGAAAGAGCAACGGCACGCCGATGAGGCTCAGGAGAAAGCCCGGCAGCGTATCCCACACCGAGCGCAACGGCACGGGAAGCAGCCGGCGTTCCGCGCTGCGGATCGTGAGACGCGCTTTCGCCATGCCGAGCAGGCCGCTGATAAGCAGGGCAGGCCAGAGCGCCATGAGTATGGAGACCCAACCAAACGTGTGGGAGAGAACGAGCGAAACCACCCCAAGCACGTTGAGCGTAAACAGCATCACCATGATCGGCCAGATAGCAATGAGGATCATGATAACGGCGAAGAGGCAGGCGAAGACACCGGCTCCGGCAACGAAGCCGGCAATGAGGGGGATGCGCCTGTCCGCGACAAGCAGCATGGATTCCAACGTAGTGCCGGTCGACCACTCCTCGCGGCGGAGCGCCCGCGGTTTCGTCCACCCGTGCGGGTCCCACCAGGGCTCTTTTGTGGCGCGCATAGCCTGCTCTCCCCGAACTGCCCACGCTGCGCATTCAAGCCCATCATACTACGTTGCGGTGGGGAGTGGTACTCTCGATTGCGATTTCATGGCTGCCCGCGTTGTCTATAAGCGCCGGCGGGCCCCAATCGCGTCCTGCGTTTAGGCCTACGCCCGCCGACGAAACATCCACGTTGCAACCGGCATAGCGACAAGGACTATACCCACGCACCAGGCCAGTGCCAGCCAGCCGCTGTTACCGATGGGCGTGCCGACCATCCAGGCGCGCATGGCTTCAATAACATGAGTCACCGGTTGGTTCTCGGCGAAAACGCGCAAAACAGTGGGCATGCTCTCCGTGGGTACAAAAGCGCTACTGGCAAATGTGAGGGGCATGAGAACCATGAAGCCGGACCACTGCGCGGCTTCCATCGACTTCACCACCATACCGAGAATGGCCGAGATCCAGGAAATCGCCAGTGTAAAGAGGAGCAATAAGCCGAGCACAAGCAGCCACTCAACCGGGTTTGCCGTGGGACGAAAGCCAACGAGGAAGCTGGCTGCGAGCATGACCACGGCTGAGATGATATTGCGCGCGAGATCGGCGATCACATGCGCTGCGAGCAAGGCGGAACTGGCCATGGGCAGCGCGCGAAAGCGGTCGACTATGCCTCGCTGCAGGTCTACCAGCACACTGAACGTGGTCGTATTTGCGCCGAAAGCGGCGGTTTGGACGAGGATACCGGCAACGAGGAAATTCACATAGCTCGTTTCGCCCGTGTTGATAGCGCCCCCAAAGACGTAGCGGAAGAGCAAGAGGAACATCACAGGCATGATGAAGGTAGAAAGCAACTGATCGGTGTTGCGCACAATGTGTTTGAGGCTGCGTTTCGTCAGCACCCACGAGTTGTCGAGTGTCCAGAAGATTTCCGGGCGGGTTTCCGGCTGCGCTGGCGCCAGTAAGGAGGCCGTTTCTTTCATGCGGTTGGATTCTCCACGTTTCCTTCTGCTGTTTCGTTGGTATGCGGCGTCGCCGTTGAACCGGTGAGCGTAAGGAAAACGTCATCCAGGGTCGGTTGGTGCAGGGAGACATTTTCTACTTCCACGTCGGCCTTTTCTAAACGCTGAAGCACTTCTCGTAGCTCATGCACGCCATTCTGACTGGCGATGCTGATGAGACGACGTTTACCGTCCAAGTGCAGAGCTTGGCCGTCGAGCGCCTGCTCCGCCTGGGCAAATTCGCTATGTGCGGCGATGACGAGATCCAACCGGGCAGTGCCGATGCGTTCCTTGAGTTCGTCTGCCGTGCCGGCTGCGATCACGCGGCCGTGATCGATGACGACAATGCGGTCGGCGAGTTGGTCGGCTTCTTCCATGTACTGCGTAGTGAGCAAGATGGAGACGTCGCTGTCGGATAGCCGCTTGATCATCTCCCAGAGCGCCAGGCGGCTGCGCGGATCGAGTCCCGTGGTAGGTTCATCCAAGAAGAGCACCGGTGGCGAGGCAATCAAGCTCATGGCCAGGTCGAGGCGGCGGCGCATCCCGCCCGAGTACTGTTTGACCGGACGCTTCGCCGCGTCTGTGAGCTCGAACATCTCGAGGAGATCGCGGGTGCGGCTCCGGCAATCGGACTTTCTGAGACGATACAGCCGGCCCAGCATGAGAAGGTTCTCTTCCCCGGTCAAGTACTCGTCCACGGCTGCGTACTGTCCGGTGAGTCCAATGCTCTTGCGCACGTGGTTCGCCTCGCGCACGACATCATGGCCGTTTACCAGAGCGCGGCCGCCATCTGGCGGGAGCAACGTGCTGAGAATGCGAATAATCGTCGTCTTGCCGGCCCCGTTGGGACCGAGGAGCGCCAGGATGTTCCCTCGCTCCACCGTGAGATCGATACCCTTGAGTACCTCTAGCTCCTTAAATGACTTGCGTAAGCCGGAGACGACAATCGCGCTAGGGATGGTCTCGCGTTCCATCACCACATCCGATGAAGTGAGCGTTTCAGTCATCGATAGTCCTTGAGTTTAGATCGGGTTAGGTCTGTGGCGGACACTATTCATAATTCGAATTGTCTAAGATTTCGCAACATTGCTTAAGGAGATTATACCGCAGTGCGGTGAGCCATTGGCTCCGTGCCATACCTACTCGAGGTCTAGAGGAGACCGGTTGGGCAGTGGCATTACGTATGTTGGGTGTGAGTTTACGGTGATTTCCCAGCAATGCCGGCTGACGCCTTTAGGAGAACGTCCCTTTTCGCCTGCAGGCTCAAAATGCGTCGAGGGTTCACGAGCAGGGAGAGCCAGAGCCGCCCACAACCTTGAAGAACAGTGCGAGACCCTGAAGAATTCGCTATGTTTCTTCCGTGAGCTCTTTCGAGTAGCCGAATGTCTTATTCCTCGTGGTCATCTTGACCAAGTGGTTCAGGCGTTTCGCAAATTCCTCCGGCCGCTTGCGGGCCGTTTCAACGAAAGCCACGCGGATGCGTCTGTAATCCTCGGGGAAATCTTGAAAGTGCTGCCACGTCACTGCGTCTTGCTTCAAGGCCGCCTCGATGTCTGGCGGCACAATGAACGGTTCATCCAAGATCACGCCCTGCGCGGCGGCCAATCCGGCAGGCATCATCTTGCCGGCGGCGATGAGCTTGCGCAGGCGCACTCGGTTTGTCTCTGACCAATTGCTGCCCGGCTTGCGAGGCGAAAACCGTTGGGCAAAGCGCTCTTCATCGATACCCTTCTGCTGACTGTCAATCCAGCCAAAGCAGAGCGCCTCTTCGACGGCGTCGTTGTAGGCGACGCGCGGCTTGCCGGTGGCCTTGCGGTAATAGATCAGCCAGATTTCTTTGGCGCGCGCATGATGTTCTTTCAACCAGGCCCGCCACTCTTCCCTATTGCTGGCGTAGAACGTCTCCATTTCGGCTCTACCTTGCAGGACTGAAAGACCGCGATGCCCGATAGTCAGTGAGAGGTGCGGCGCTTCCCGTGATCCGGTAGGAGTGAGACCGGGTAATTCGCTCGTCACAATCGATAGACGCTCTTGATCAGTGGAGTGGCATCAAGGCGCCGTCGGCGCGGTGCGTGCCTACGGTTTGCGCTATTCCACGTCGTCCGTTGGCTGTTCCGGCGCGGGCTCGATCAGGGCGAGGGGCTGGCCGTACTCAACGGGTTGCCGCGACTCGACCAGAAAGCGCTCCAGGCTGCCGGCAATCGGTGCGTGGACTTCATTGAGCACGTTGAGCACCTCGATATAGCCGAGTAACTGCCCTTCTTCTACCGCGGCGCCCTCATCGATGACGGGAAGCTGTTCCTGGCTCCGACTGCGCGAAAAAACCCCTACTCTGCCCGCGTGCACGACGTGCAATTGCGGTTCGGCCGCTTCCCGCTCCAGTGGCGGCGATGGCGATACGACGGTTGTCATTTGGGCGGTCCGCTTGATGGCCACGCGCACCCCCTCATGCTCAAGCGATAGTTCCTCAACATCAGAGCCGCTAATCAACTCAATGAGCGGTTTCAGACGCTCATTGATGACGTGCGACAGCGGAGATGTGTTCTCGGTCGCTTGCTCCAACCGTTCGCTCGAGTCACTCACGACGAACGCACCCGCTCTATGTAGTCATTCGTGCGCGTATCCACGCGAATGGTTTCTCCCACGTTTACGAAAAGCGGTACGTTGACCACCAACCCGGTCTCAACCGTCGCCGGTTTCGTACCGCCTGCGGCAGTGTCTCCTTTGAAGCCGGGAGCAGCCTCTGTGACTTCCAGTTCTACCGAAGGGGGCAGGGTCAAATCCAGCACGCGCTCGCCGTGCATTTCAAGTTCAATGGTTGCGCCGTCCTTTAGGTAGTTCACGGCACTATCCAGCAGGTCGCCGCTTACGAGAATTTCGTCGTACGACTCCGTATCCATGAAGTGGAAGACCTCGCCATCCCGATAGAGGAACTGCGCCGGACGCTGTTCCAGCCGGATCTGGCGAAAGCGGGCACCGGCATCACAGGTGCGATCAATTATATGGCCGTCTTGCACGTGGCGGAGCTTCAGCCGTACCACCGCGCCGCCGCGCCCCATCTTGATGTGCTTTACCTCTTCCAGGCGAAAGATCGCGTCTTCATATTCAATTACGACGCCCCGTCGTAGGTTGCCGGTTTCGATCAATGCACAATGCCTCCTGCAGTAATGTGCCTACTAATACTCCAATTTGGGCGATCCGGTTAGTGTGTCCGCACCATCGTCGCGCAGCAAGACCAAGTCTTCAATGCGCACGCCGCCAATGCCGGGAAGGTATACCCCCGGCTCGATAGAGACCACTGCTCCCGCGGGCAACGGTGTGTCGCCTGCCAAAGGTGAAAGGCGGGGTGCCTCGTGAATCTGCAAGCCGACTCCGTGTCCCAATCCATGACCGAAGTGATCGCCGTGTCCGGCGGCCACGATTACTTCTCGCGCGAGCGCATCGGCTTCCACGCCGGACATGCCTGCGCGCACGTGAGTTGCCGCCGCTCTTTGGGCCTTGAAGACGAGGCGGTACACTTCCTGCATTTCCGGTGAGGGCGTACCGAGCGCTACGGTCCGCGTCATGTCTGAACAGTAGCCGTCCGCGACGCAGCCGAAGTCCATCACGATGAATTTGTCACGAGGGATAGTGTCAGACCCCGGGCGGTGATGCGGCATGGCGCCATTAGGTCCGGCTGCAATTATCGACGGAAAGGAGAGCGCTTCCGCGCCTGCCTCCCGCATCAGAATCTCCAAGCGCCACGCGGCTTCCTTCTCAGTTGCCCCGGGTTGCAGCCACGCGAGTAGCTCTTCCAGAGCATTGTCGGCAATGGTAATGGCCCGTTGGAGCGCGGCAACTTCGTCCGCGTCCTTTGCCACCCGCAGGTTCTCAACGACTCCTTGGGTACCAATGAGCTCTACTTCGCCTTCGAAAGCCTCAATATAGGAGTCATGTATGGCAACGCTGACGTGCTCGGATTCAAAAGCCAGCCGCCCGAAACCGTGTTGCTTACAGAGATCCAGGAGCAGAGGCGCCACTTGTCCGGCCTGCGGCACGATTGTGAAGTCGCGGGCCTGCTTGCCCGCTTGTTCGGTATAGCGCGAATCTGTAAGCAAGAGCGCGGCAGTGGCGCCTATCAACAGCCAGCCCGACGATCCCGTGAATCCGGAGAGATAGCGGCGGTTGTAGTCACCGCTGACAAGCAGCGCGTCGGCTTCAGATTCTGTCAGCCAATCGCGCACGTTTTGCACGCGCTGGGCGGTTGAATGTAATGCAGGGCTCATAGGTTCGATGCTTGCAATAGTCGGCTCTCGGTGCCTCTACAATTGTAGCACGCAGTCCGCGCCTGAGTTTCGCTAGGGCGGGGACATGCCAAGGAACCAGTCGAGGCCGGTAAGCCACCGGGCAATCTGGCCGGTCACATGCACCTCAGTCCACGCGGCGATCACCATAAGCGGGATTACAAGGAAGACAAATCCCTTGCAGACGTTCATAACCGACCAGGCTACGTTTTCCCGGGCGGAAAGGGAAGGCACGGGAAACACCAGCGAAAGCAAGATCCGCAGCGATAGCGCGCTGCCGATCACTATCGCGGGTATTTCGAATATTCCATGGGGAAGAACGAGCACCAGTCCGACGAATACCTTTAGAGGTATTGCAACTTCGATCTGTACGGCCAGCATGCCGAGCAACACGCCGGGCAGTGCCACGACGAGAAGTGGATAGAGGCCGAACGTAAGCAATGCAAGTAGAGGGCCCAGGAGTACAATGCGCAGATTGTTGCCGAGGATGGCACCGGTCGTTATGGAGTCAAGACCGCCCAAGCGCTCAACCTGTTCGGCGTAGGCGCGCAACAGAGAGTGCGTCGCTCCCGGATAGAGGACCGCAAGAATCGCCCCACAGATGAGGCCGAGAATGAAAGAACCGGCGGTGATTGCTATCAACCGCCGGTTGGTCTTCAATAGGGCCGGGATATCCTGCGTGTAGACGCGAACGAGTGAAAACCGGGTTCCAGATTCTTGGGGAGCCCCTCTGGAGTCACACGTGGCTGTCCAAAACCAGATGAGGCGCTTCCGCGCAGCCACGACGCACTAGCTCTTCTTGGACTCTTTCTCGTCGCTCTCAGACTGCTCCGCATCCTCTTTCTTTTCGCCTGATTCCGCAGATGAGTCTGCTTTCTTCTCCTCACCCGATTCGCCGGGCTCGTCCTCTTCCTTCATCGCCGTACGGAATTCGCGGATGCTCTTGCCAAGTGAGCCACCGAGACCTGCGATGCGGCTTCCCCCGAAGAGAATCACGATGATTACAAGGATGATGAGGAGCTCCGTCCACCCAAATGTACCAAGCATTCCCGTTTACCCTTTCATGCCATTGGTCGTTCCTAATCCTGAAATCCATAATACGCGTCCGGCAGCGGAGAATCAAATTGCATTGGCATTCCCAACGACGGATAGCACGGGAGCAGGGAAGGGCTTCATGCGCGTGGAGAATAGGCAATCCATGTCTTGGTTCTGTATTCGTACCGCTTACGGATGGCACTGCGCTTCATTGGGGTGAGGAGACAAATATATCCGCTCTTGGGATGAGAATTGACGCTCTTTATTCGGGCTGTGCGGGGCGGAGATTGGCGGCGGTCGGTCGGTTGTTTCTCGCCTAGTGCTGTGCTATCGTGAGAGTAACGCAGGGCGCCGCACGACTAGTGACACCAAGCTAGCAGATGCTACTGGATTTGAGGCCCGACCCATGAAGCGCAAGCATTTGATCGCGGTTGTCTTTTCGCTGACGCTGGTTTTCACTGTAATTACCGGTGCCTTTGCGGTGGGCTATTCAGCAGGTGCGAAAGGCTCCCCGCTTCAGCCTCTAGCCGGAGTCCTTTCAGGCGCGCTCCCCGGCATTTTGCCTGCGTCACCCCCTATCGGCCAGGAAGAGCAATGGGAGCTCTTCTTACAGGTCTGGGAAATCGTCTCGAAAGAATTCTACAAGCAGCCCATTGATCAGGACGCGATGGTACGGGGCGCCATTCGCGGCATGCTCGAAACCCTGGGCGACCCCCACACTACCCTGCTCGATCCCGCGACGAGCCAGCGCGCACGCGAACAGACCCGTCAGAAGTTCCAAGGTATCGGCGCGCGCATCGATAATCAGGACGGGTCCATGACGATCCACTCGGTGTTCCCCGGATCCCCGGCTGAAAAAGGCGGCCTCAAACCCGGCGACTTGATCATTGCTGTAGACGGCACGCCAATTGAGGGCGAGACGGTGGAACAGGTGGCGTTGCGCATCCGCGGCCCCGCTGGTACTGATGTGGTCTTGACGATCAAGCGAGGCGAGGAAGAGCCTTTCGACCTTACGCTAACGCGGGCGGAAATCGACATCCCCTCACTTTCGTCGCAGATGCTGCAGGGCAACGTCGGCTATATCCGATTGTGGAGCTTTGGCGCGCTCACTTCCGATGAATTACGCAACACGCTTCAATCGCTGGTTGACGCGCAGTCGTCCGGACTCATCCTTGACCTCAGGGACAATCCGGGAGGATTGCTGGGTACGGCTATCAATGTCACCAGTGAATTCCTACAGCAGGGCACCGTCGTGCTCTATGAACAGCAGGCTCAGCAGCAGTTGCGTCCGTATCGCGTGCGCAGACAAGGGGTAGCCCTCGATATCCCGCTCGTCGTCCTTGTAAATGAGCGCAGTGCCAGCGCATCGGAGATTGTGGCAGGTGCTTTAGCTTACTACGAGCGCGCCGTCATCATCGGTCAACGCACATACGGTAAGGGAACCGTGCAGTTGCCGCACGACTTAAGCGACGGTTCTCAGTTGCGTGTTACTATCGCGCGCTGGCTGACACCGGGCAAGGAATCAATCTCTGAGGTCGGCATTTCCCCCTCCATAGAGATTGAGGCGGAAGTCACGCAGCCCTTGGAAGAGGATGCGGCAATAAAGCGTGCCCTGCAAGAGCTCAAGCAGGTCGCCTCTTTACCCAACGTTGCCTAACCCAATCGGTGAAGTAGATGAAAGAGATGACGCTGCGCAGGCACACCCTGCCCAACGGGCTGCGGGTGCTTTTGCTGCCTATGCCGCACACGCGAGCCGCAACGGTGAGCCTCTTTTGCGGCGCCGGATCTCGCTACGAACCCTATGATCTGATGGGGCTTTCCCATTTCCTGGAACACATGCTCTTCAAGGGCACGGTTCAGCGGCCCGATCCCCAGGAAATCGCGGAAGCCATCGAACGGACCGGCGGCATTCTGAATGCCAGCACGGGACGGGAAGCGACGGTCTTTTGGGCGAAAGTGGCCACGCAGCATCTCCCGATTGCGTTCGACATCCTGTCCGATATCGCCCTGAATCCCGCACTCAATCCTGATGACGTCGAGCGGGAGCGCGGGGTGATTCTGGAAGAACTGGAACTCTACCAGGAGACTCCCGCAGACTGGGTGCATGTGCTCATTTCCCGCTTGCTATGGCCCGGGCATCCGCTCGGTGAGGACATTGGCGGGCGCCCGGAGTCCATTGTAAACATTACGCGTGACGATCTCCTGAAACACGTGGAAGACTTCTACCGCGCCAATAACATGGTGCTGGTCGTAGCGGGCGGCATGGACCCTGATGAGGCGCTTGCCTATGCAGAGGAAGTGTTTGGCGGCTTGCGGAAAGGCACCGGGCCGGCCTGGCTGCCGGCAGTCGCGACGCAGCCGCTGGAAAGAGTTATCACCCAGGCCGAGGACCACAATCAGGTCCAGCTCTGTATCGGGGGCAAGGGACTCTCCCACGCCGATCCTGACCGGCATGCCCTGGATCTCTTGAACGCCGCGCTGGGAGACGGCCTGAGTTCGCGCTTGGCCGTGGAGATTCGTGAGCGTCTTGGGTTGGCCTACGACATATATTCCTATGCGGAACAGTATTTTGATACGGGCTCTTTTGTCATCTCCGCAGTCGTGGAAGATGCGCACCTGGACAGCGCCTTGGCTGCCATCTGGGATCAGGTGGACCGCATACGCCAGGAAAAACTGTCGCCTGACGAGATGGACAAGATACGGGAATATACCAAGGGCCGGCTATTACTGAGCATGGAAGATAGTTGGAATGTGGCGAGTTGGTATGGTAGTCAGGAAGTGCTCATGCACTCGACTATTGCCTTGGACGACATGCTCGCCATCATCGACGCCATAACGGCCGAAGACATCTTGCGGGTGGCGCAACGGATCTTCATTCCCGGTTGGGCCCACGTCGCGCTGGTTGGTCCGGGTCTGGACCGCGCGGCAATGGAAGACCTCGTTAGCATGTGGAATTGAGTGAAGCCGCGCTGCATCGGCTGACGGGGAAGCATAGACCGGATCGGTGAAACGGGTCTCCGCGCGCTGCGTGAAGGTTGTTGATGGCCTGCTGTTCCTGCGACGGCGTTGTTAGGGCAGCGCGCCTGCGGCCGCGAGGATAAGACGGCGCTTCCAGCCAGCTGCGGGACCACGCAATTTGCGCGAGTGAGCGTTTTTTCTCCGCACTACACTACACCACAGGACCAGCAAGGATATGAAGCTAAGGGATTTCTTGCAGTGGGGCGATCAAGCGCTGGCGCTTGATCACGCCGATCTCGCGGAGGAAGTTGCCCGCTATCTGCTCAAGCAAGCTCCGCATAATCTTGCGGCCCGCACGCTTCTGGGTCGTGTGTACCTTAAATTGGAGCAAACCGAGCAGGCCGAAGAACAGCTCTTGCAGGCGCTGGACATGGATCCGGAGAGTGCCGAGTTGCTTACGACATTTGCCGAATTGCTGGAGTGTCAAGGGCGTGACGAGGAGAGACTTGACGTAGTCCGCCGGGCCTTCGAGTGCGATCCGACGCGGACCGATGTAAAGCAACGCTTGTTGGCCCTCAAACAGGAAGCGGATGGTGAATCCACCGGCAACGGGCTCTTGACACGTGCCGGGCTGGCACGCATTCACTTGCGCAGCGGCCTGCTCGAGCATGCCATCGCGGAGTTTCACTATTTGCTCGAAGAGACCCAGGCTGATTGGAGCGCCCGCGTCGCCCTCATGGAAGCGTATTGGCTCAATGGCGACAGACAAGCGACGAGTAGACTCGCTGACGAGATTGCGCGTGAACACCCAAACTGCTTGAAGGCGATTCTATTGTCAGCGGACGTAAGAGCGCACATGGGTCTCATCGATCAGGCGCGGCAACTCCTGGAACGGGCCCGACAGGTGGACCCGGACTTCGTGCTCGCCCGCGCGCTTTATCCCGCAAACGGCCCTTCTCGGCTGCCTTTACCGAATGATGACGCTGAGATCGAGGTGCCCATTGACTTCCTGCAACGCATCGAAGCCACCCTGGCAGCCAAGAAGGATGCGGAAGAGGCCGATGCACGCTCCCGCGCCGCGGCCCGCATCAGCGCCCGCGCGGCCGCGGAAGCACAAGAAGGCAGGAAACGGATTCTCGTGACGCCGGCGCAAAGTGAGACGCCCGCTCAGGAAGAGGCTTCGGCGGCATCCCAATCATCCCCGGCAACCGAGCCTGACGATGGTGAAAGTGCGCCTGATCCTGCAGTTTGGGAAGAACTATTGGCCAAATTGGAGCGCGAGGGCGCCCAATTGGATGAGACCGCACTCGATGCGCTCGCGGAGGAGCTTGAGGCGATCGCTGCGGCGGCTTCCAACGGCTTGCAGGCTTGGCAGCAACTTGGCGACGTGTATCAACGCATCGCACAGACAGACCGCGCCATGCGCGCGTATATGCGCGCCCTGGATAGCAGTTCCGCGCAACAACCGTAGATTCGGAGCTTTGCCAACAGCGGTTGGAATCGCGATTCGGCATTTCTTGGTTCTAGGGCTGCTTGTGGACACACCCCGCAGATCCCGCCGGGTGAACGAATCCGGCTGCTTCCATTGCACCACCGCAGCGAGGGCGCGGCGGGGCGCAAACTACCGGGGCCACGGGAGGTAGGAATAACATGAGAAGACCTGTCCTCATTCTCGCGGTCTTGGGTGGACTGATCGCGGTGGCTGGTGGGATAGTTCTCGCCGGCGCCATGTTCTTCTTCGTAGTCGGCGTTTCCGATGAAGTCATGTACTTGGGAGGCGCGGCGGAAGAGTCCGAGATGGCCATGGCCTCCGCGGACAGGGCGGCGATCGAGCGAGAGGAGATGGCGCCCGCCGAGGCGCCGGCTGTACGCGTGGAGAGAGCTGAACGGAGGGTGGCGGTAGCCGCTCCCGCCGTGAGCACGGGCTTTGCGACCGATGCGAAAGTCATCCGCAACGGTTCCCTTACCCTTGTCGTTGCAAGTCCAGCGGATGCCGTGGAGGACATTCAACTGATTATCGCCGGGATTCCGGGCGCATTCATCGCAACTGCCGATGTGCTGCAAGCCGGCGATCTGCAACCCACCGCGCTGACCCTGAGGGTCCCGGCGGCAGCGTTCGATCAGGCCATGGCTGCGCTGCGCGGGCTGGCGCAAGAGGTGCTGGCGGAGCAGATTACCGCGCGCGACGTAACGGAAGAGTATACGGACCTCGATGCGCGTCTCCGTAACCTGCAGGCGGCCGAATTGCAGCTGCTTGCGCTCGTGGAACAGGCTTCCAATGTGGAGGACTTACTCAAAGTAGAGAAGCGCCTGGCGGAAGTGCGCGGGGAGATCGAGCAACTCCAGGGCCGGCTGAACGTCCTCGAGAACCGCATCGCGCTCGCCACGATCAATGTGCTGCTGCACGCGCCGCCGGACCTCTCAGTGGCGCTCGCGGCCGAGAATTTGCCCGTTGCGCATGAAGTTACGACGTTTGCCATCACGTATCGCAACGATGGCAGTGTGACGGCCCGCGATGGGGTGCTGGTCTTCAGCGTACCTGAGTTCCTGAGTGTGATTGGCATAGGACATGGGGGCGCATACGAGCCTCTCAGCCGCGAGATTCGTTGGAGCCTCTCGGACATTGCGCCCGGTTCGGTCAACGCCGTCTACGTGCAACTGCGCGTGGAGTCTTCAGAAAGAGACATCCAGTTGCACGCCCACATTCAGTCGGCGAGCGCGGAACTGGACGACGCGAACAATACCGCCTTCCTAACGCTGTCATTTGCACCGGACCTCACTCTGCAGGTCGACGGACCCGCATCAGGCGCCCAAGGGAGCACCATACCCATCTGGGTCTACTATGCAAACGCCGGTACCGGCGATGCCTCCGACGTCACCGTGCGGACGACTCTGCCGCCCGGTTTAACGTTTGTACGCGCATCGTCCGGCGGTAGCTATGACCGCGAGACTGGCACCGTGATGTGGAAGCTCGGATGGCTGCAGGCCGGTACGGGCAGCGATCTGCGGATCGAGGTGCGCGTAGACGTTGCTGAAGGTCGGTTACTGATCCCCGTCGCGATTGCGGCAGATCAGGCTGATGCGGTCGAATTCAATAACCGGACTGAGATATTCCTCACGGCCTTGCGCGAGGATGTCACCACACGCTCGGTCTGGCAGCCCGGACAGACGGTCGAGTCGAGCTTGGCTGCCCTGGTCGTCGCGGCGCAACGCGCTGTGGATGTCCTCATTTGGGTGCTGACGTTTGGGGTCCCATTGGCAATCATTGCCGCCATTGCCTTTGCGGTGAGATCGGGCATTCGCCGCTTGCGGCAGGGCAGACGAGCCTAGAGCTCTTGCCTGGTCTTGCAAGTCTAAGATTGTCGCGATGCGGTTCAGGATACTCTTCGTGTCGCTGGACGTGAGGTCTAGCACATGGACAATTCAATGAATTCACCGACGAAATTCCCCCAAGACAAGTAGTCGGCCAAGTGACGACCTGTGGGAGCGGGAATAGGAGCGGCCGTAGGAAGCAATGGGGCTAGGATGAAGAGCGTTTTAACGTCGCTGCGCGCTCACGAGGCCGGAGTGTTGCCAAGCCAACCTGCTTCGCGTGTTCTCCCGTCTTGATGAATGCGTCAGTTTCCACCGACGTGATCATGGCGCGTGCCGCGGTGGTTTTACTGCTCGGCAACGTGCTCAGCCGCATTCTGGGTCTCGTTCGCGAACAGACAATCGCGTACCTCTTTGGGGTAAGCGGTGCGGCCTCCTCGTTCGTGGCGGCGTCCCAAGTGCCGACGATGGTGTACGACCTTCTGCTCGGCGGCGCGGTGACGGCTGCTCTCGTTCCCGTATTCACGGACTACGCTCGGAACAACCGCGAATTCTCGGCACTGTTCGGCGCCATGCTGGCGCTGGCGGCGGTTGTGCTCGGCGGCATCGTGATTGTGCTAAGTGTCTTCGCCGAACCCCTCGTGCGTGTGCTTGTCCCGGGCTTCGCTGAGAATCTTGCCGACCAGTGTCTCATCTCATCGCAATCAGCCACCGCAGCGCTAGAAGATGGCGCCGCGCCCGAGCTGCTCAAGCAGACGGTGACGTTGACCCGTTTGGCGCTGCCGGCCGCGGCATTCTTGGGTCTCTCGGGTGTGGTCAATGCCGCGCTCTACGCCGGTCAGCGACCGCATTATCCGGCGTTTTGCGCAGCGGTCTATAACATCAGCATCATCGTCACCGCGCTGCTGTTTGTTGGTCGCTTTGGCATCGCGAGCCTCGCGATCGGCGTGCTTGTGGGGTCGGTCGGGCAGTTGGTCTTCCAATTGCCGGGTCTGTGGCGCATGGGATTGCGTCCCCGCGTGGCCTTGTCGCATCCCGCCGTGCCGCGCATACTGCGGCTCTATGCGCCCGTATTTCTCGGGTTGATCATCACGCAGTTTGCCATTGTTCTGGACCGCAATCTGGCTTCGTGCACCGGCCAGGACAGCATTGCCGCGATGAACTACGCCACCCGCTTGGTGCAGCTTCCCCTTGGTTTGGTCGGCTCCGCGATTGCTCTCGCCTTGCTTCCGCTCCTGGCCGCGGAGGGTCAAAACGTCGATCTGGCGAATTTCCGGCGCATTCTCAGCCAAGGGATGCGCCTCATACTGCTGTTGATGTTGCCGATCTTCGCCCTGATGCTGATCTGGCACTGGCCCATTGTTGAGCTTGTCTATCAGCGCGGCGCGTTCGATGCCGCCGATGCGGAAGCGACCGGCTTGGCGCTCTTTCTCTACAGTTGGCAACTGCCGCTAACGGGATTGGACCAACTCTTCATCTTTGCCTACTACGCACGCAAGAACACCCGGACGCCCGTGCTAGTTGGCATCTTGGGCATCGGGTTCTATCTCGCCGTTGCCCTGCCCCTGCTGCAGCCGCTGGGCATGCCGGGATTGGTGCTGGCGAATACTGTGCAGAATTCCGGACATGCGCTCGTCATGCTCTGGCTGCTCAGCCGCCTCTTGGGGGGCGTGGGCGGCGAGGGCTTTGGCCGTTTCATAGTTACCATCGGCGCTGCCACGCTCTGTGTAGCCCTGGCGGCCGGCGGCATGCTCTACGTGCAGCGCGTGTTGACCGACGGCGGCGGCACGGCCGGCCTGCTGGCATTGGTCGTGGGGGGTGGTGGGGTGTTGCTTCTGGCTTATTTTGGATTATTGCGGTGGCTCAAGCTGCCGGAGCTTGATTTGTTGGCGCAAATGGTGCCCGCGCGCCTTCGCGCCATTATTCAAAACTAGACCGTAAGAGGTCCCGCATCGTGTAGTCTATCCTGTGCTACCCGCAACGAAATGAGTACTCAGGCGGACGGTTCCGGCCTAAAAGAGATAGGCAGATCAACATGAGCATCCGCCCCCGTCGTATTGGTTGCCAATATGGCATGATAGGAGTGAACAATCACCTTCGGTATTTTGGCTACTTCAGTACGCATGCCGCACTTTCCTTGCGATACTTGCCGTGGGACGCGGGCATTGCCAAGGGCGAGGGTTGCCAAGGGAACGTATTTTAGAGTATGGAAATCGATTCTAAGCAGACCGTGCTAAGACGGGTGCCGATAGAGCAACTGCGCGAAGACGTGCACTATCTGGGCAGTGTGCTGGGCGAGGTGCTCCGGGAGCAGCACGGTCAGGATCTCTTGGATCTTGTTGAGGACATCCGCCTGCGCGCCATCTGGCAGCGGACCACGACAGCAACGGTTTCGCTGCAACCGCTCGCAGAGTCAGTTGCCGGTCTGCAGCAGGATGAGATGTTTGCAGTCGCCAGGGCGTTCTCGCTCTACTTCTATCTCATCAATGCGGCCGAAGAGCAGCACCGCATGCGCCGCATGCGTGAGAACGAGCGAGAGGGCTATCCTAAGCCGCGGTACGAGTCGATTGCCGCTGCCATGGCACATCTGAAGAGTGAGGGCGTTACGCCGGGGGAACTCGCGCAGATCTTAGCCCTGCTCTCGATTCGACCGGTCTTCACCCGGCATCCCACCGAAGTGCGGCGGCGCACGCTGCTGGTGTTTCTTGAGCTACTGCGGTCCTGTCTCGCTGAACGGCAGGGCCGACGCCAGGACATTTCGATAGAGCGACGCACCGATGAGAGAATCCATGAAATCGTCACAATTCTGGCGCAAACAGACATAACGCCCTGGGATCGTCCCACCGTCTTGGGCGAGGTGGATGACGGGCTTTACTACTTCGATCAAGTCTTGCTTGATGTCATTCCGGCGCTCTACAGCGAATTTGAAGATGCATTGCAGCAGTACTCTGACGACCATGCGTTTACGCTGTCCCGCTTTCTCACTTTCGGCTCATGGATGGGCGGTGATCGGGATGGCAATCCATTCGTAACTCCAGCAGTCACCGAAGAGACTCTGCGCATGCACCGGTCGCTCATTCTCGACCGCTATTCCCGCGACCTTGACGAATTGTGGCGCGTACTGAGCCCATCGGTACATTACACAACCGTTTCACAGGAGTTGCTAGACTCAATTGCCCGCGACCGTGCCTCACTGCCGGGCGCAGGCGTCGGCACCAAGACTGACATCATAGAGCCCTACCGGACCAAGATAGTCATGATGCAGAAGCGTCTGGCGCGCACCAGGCGGCGCTACGCGGGCGGGGGCGCGGCTGCTTCCGGGGCGTACCATGACCCCGGCGCCATGCTTGCAGACCTGCATCTCATGCAGGAGAGCTTGGTGGAGAATGGCGGCGCTCGCATTGCCCGCGGCCTTCTGCGTGACGTAATTCGCAGGGTTCAAGTGTTCGGTTTCCACCTTGTGGACCTGGACGTGCGCGAGCACAGTGGGGTCCATGAGGCCACCCTGGATGCTTACCTCGCCGCCGCTGGGGTCACGCCGCAATACAGCGACCTCGACGAAGCGGACAAGGTTGCGTTGCTCACGCGCCTGATTGCGCAGCAAGAGTCAATCGGTTTCCAGGAGCAAGCTGTCGCGCCCGCTGCCCTCGCGGCCTTCCAGACATTGACGAGCATCGCGCGTATGCAGGCGGAGGTAGGCGTAGCGGCGTGCAATACGTACATCATCAGCTTCACTGAGGCCGTAAGCGACGTGCTCGAGGTAGCGCTCCTGGCCAAAGAGGCCGGCCTATGGCAAGTGGATTCCGAAGGACAGGTGATACAAAGTCGCCTCAAAATTGTGCCCTTGCTCGAGACGATTGAGGACTTGCGCGGCGGCTATAATCTCATCGATGCGCTGCTCTCCATCCCGGTTTTCAGGTCCCACGTAGCTAGTTGGGAAGACCGCTTCGAAGTCATGCTCGGTTATTCGGACAGCAACAAGGACGGTGGCTACCTGACGGCTACCTGGGAGCTCTACTGTGCGCAAAGACGGGTTGTTGCGGCTTGCAAAGCCCACGACGTTGTCGTCCAACTCTTCCACGGGCGCGGCGGTGCGCTCGGGCGCGGCGGCGGACCCACGAACCGTGCCATCATGGCCCAACCACCGGATTCGCTCGCTGGAGGCATGAAGCTGACGGAACAAGGCGAGGTGATTTTTTCCCGGTATGGCCGACAGGCCGTTGCGCATCGTAATCTGGAGCAGGTCATCCACGCCATGCTGTTGGCGCGCCTCAGTCCGAGTGTCCTGGAGTCGCGGGCCTCCTTGGAACCGGATTGGGAAGGCACGATGGCAACGCTGTCACAGACGGCGTTTCGGGCGTATCGAGCGCTCATATACGAGACTCCCGAATTACGGGCGTATTACCAGCAGGCGACGCCGATTGAATACATCAGCCGCATGAATGTTGGATCGCGGCCGTCGTCGCGCAAGGGCGGCGACCGCGTGGAAGACTTGCGAGCGATACCATGGGTATTCGCGTGGACTCAAAGTCGACATAACTTACCCGGTTGGTACGGCGTGGGCAGCGCCTTGCAGACCTTTATAGCGGCCGGCGATGACAACCTCGAGCGCTTGCGGGCGATGTACAAACGCTGGGTCTTCTTCCGCTCGCTCATCGATAACGCCCAATTGAGCATTGGGACCGCCGACATGTCGGTGGCGCGTCTCTACGCCGGACTGGTGACCGATGTTGCGGTGAGGGACACGATTTATGCCGCAATCGCGGAGGAGTATCAGCGCACGCGGGATGCGCTGCTGCAAATCACGGAACAGGAGCAGCTCCTCGATTCGTCGCCGGTCTTGCAGCGTTCGATCCTGCTGCGCAATCCGTACGTCGATCCGTTGCACAGTCTGCAAGTACGCATGATGCAGGAATGGCGTGCGAACTTTGCCGCCGCGACTGACGCGACTTTGGATGAGCTCTCACCCGAAGCGCGGCGCATGTTGGAGGGGATATTCCAGACCATCAACGGTATCGCTGCTGGGGTACAGTCTACAGGCTAGTGATCGAGACTGGTATGAAGAATGGCTTGCTGAGAGTGAGCCCTGACCTCCCTGCCGTCAGTTTTGTCCCGGCAACGCGCGCAGTGAGAAGAATGGTGAGACTAGCAGCGAGTTTCTAATAGTCACTGCGGCCTTTGGCAGAGTCGCCCGGTTCGCTGGCGTTCTAGCGCTTTACATCGTCAGTGATCTTGGAGTCTGAGCTTCCGCTTGAGAATGGAGAATAGTCAGATGGCGATTAAGACGATGGCCCTACCTGGATCTTTGACTTCCAATGGCAATGCCTTCGATCTCTCCGGTGAGACTTTTGGCGAGCTACAGGAAGCGAACGCCTTGCTCGGCGATATTGACGCCATCCACGAGCGGCTGGCCGAGGACGGCTACTTGCTCTTCCGAAACTATCTCGACAAGGACAAGGTGCTGGCCGCGCGCCGAGAACTCATCGGAAAACTCGATGACATCGGCCTCATAGATCGCTCCAAGCCCTTCATGGACGCCATCTTCTCGGGCGATACCAGCGGCATAAGCGCCGCCGACCGGACGGCATTTGCCCGCAAACTGCGTTCAGGTCCGGCGCTGAAGGAGATCTGCTTTTCTGGCAGGATCATGTCCTTCTTCGAGGAATTCTTTGGTGATGAAGTGTTGCATCTCAACTACATCTGGGTGCGCAACAGACGACGTGGCGCGGCTGCTCCCTGTCACTTTGACTGGGTGTACATGGGTCGCGGCACCCGCAATGTCGTGACGGCGTGGATCCCCCAAGGAGCTGTGCCGCTCAGTGACGGTCCCTTGGCGATTCTGCATGGCTCCCACAAGTGGCAGGTACTGCAGCAGACGTACGGCAAGATTGATGTGGACAAGGACAAAGCCAAGAATCCATATGGCGGCGGGTCGCTAACGAAGGACCCGAATCAACCCCAGCAACGCTACGGCGGCCGCTGGCTTACGACGGAGTTCGAGCCGGGCGACGTGCTCATGTTCGGCATGTTTACGCTGCACTGTTCATTGGATAACAAGAGCCCGGAAAACCGCATTCGCCTGTCTACCGATACACGGTATCAACTTGCCAGCGAACCCGCGGACGAGCGGTGGATTGGTGACGAACCCTTTGGCCACGGCATGATGTAGGGTTTCTTTCCATGCGGGGCTGTCTCGCGGGTTTCTCTCGACTGAAGGATTCTCTAATGCCCAATCCTCCTGGGATTTGCGAGGCCGTTGCTAATCTAGAAGCCGCGCAATTTCATCCGGCGTTGGAGGGAGCACTCTGGACCGTCACCCTTGACAGTGCGATTTGCCGGATTGTCATGACGGACTGCCCAGTGTATGTTCGCGAGGCTCCTTGGCCCTAGCCCAAGGAAGCGCGCCCCCGGTGTGAGCTATCCCTGTGGTGCACAAGTCTACCCAGGGGTCTCGCTTGCATGAGCGCGTACCAGCAAATTGCGGTAGATGTGCTCACTATGTAGTATTGATTTAGCGACATTAGGTGCAGACACAGCCTGGCTGCCAAAAGTGGCTCTGGGATGCAAGACAGTCGCACACTCAGGGAGGGATGGCAAGGTGGCGATAAAGACGACGGTCCTACCGGATACTTTGACATCGAACGGCAATGCCTTCGACCTCTCGAGCGAGACGTTTGGGGAATTGCGCAACGCCAACAGCTTGTTGGGCAATGCAGCCGCGCTGCACGAGCGCTTTGCCGAAGACGGCTACTTGCTGCTGCGCAATTATCTGGACAAGGAGAAGGTGCTGGCGGCGCGCCGCGAGTTGATCGGAAAGCTGGATGAAATCGGCTTGATCGACCGTGCCAAGCCCTTTATGGATGCTGTTTTCTCAGGAGATACCAGCGGTATTAGCGCGAGCGACCGCCAGGAATTCGCCCGCAACCTCCGCTCGGGTCCGGCACTGAAAGAGGTCTGCTTCGCCGGTCGGACCATGGAGTTCTTCGAGCAATTCTTCGGCGATGAAGTGCGGCATCTCGACTACATTTGGGTGCGCAATGTGCGCCGGGGCGCGGCCACGGGCTGCCACTTCGACTGGGTGTACATGGGACGCGGCACGCCGAAACTCATGACCGCGTGGATACCCCAAGGCCCGGTGCCCCTTGCCGATGGCCCGCTGGCGATTCTCCACGGCTCTCATACCTGGCATGAACTCCAGAATACCTACGGCAAGATCGACGTCGATAGAGACAAAGAGAAGAATCCGTACGGCGGCGGCTGGCTGACCAAGAACCCGAATCAGCCCCAGCAGCGTTACGGCGGAAGATGGCTCACCACGGAATTCGAGCCGGGCGATCTGCTGGTATTCGGCATGTTCACGCTGCACTGCGCAATCGACAACGAAAGCCGGGATAACCGCATTCGCCTCTCTACCGACACCCGCTACCAGCTCGCCAGTGAACCCGCCGACGAACGCTGGATTGGGGACGACCCCTTCGGCCACGGCATGATGTAAGCCATGACGTGGGAGTAGCTTTGGGGAAGGCATCCGTCGGAGAGTGACAGGCGGGACACGAGTGCCTAGCGGCTCCCGCAAATGGCAACTGCGGATCAGGAGATGGGGCCGCTGGTAAGCGGTATCGGATGTCCTGCCACAGGTGCAGACGTTTCAGCAGGCCGCAAACCGCAGTTCACTAGCCTTCGTTGGTACCCCGTGAGCGATTCGAACGCTCGACCCCTGGCTCCGCAAGCCAGTGCTCTATCCACTGAGCTAACGGGGCATATCTTCTCTTTTCTCCCTTAGTATAGCATTCTGCGGGGATGCGGCGGTGAAGATGGGTTCCCGCTTTTGCGGGAATCACCAAGGTCTTGCCGGGCCGCATAATGGAATAGAAGGTGATAGCCGACTCTAACCGTTCGTGCAGAGCTTGTCGAAGCATGAACGGATAAGTGAGTGTCGAGATCTGTTCTTCTCTTCCGCCGTTCACCCTTCGACGATGCTCAGGGCGAACGGTTTAATTGTCTGTCTTCACGGTAAAGACAGAATCTGTCTTGCTACTTTCATTGAAAGGACGGTGGTTCCATATGCACTTACAACGTTGTGGTGCATAGAAAGAGGGCTGCGGTCAAAAGACCGCAGCCCTCTTCTTATCGGTTCAAAGTAGCGATTAAGTCTCGTTACTCGTCTCCCTCTAACGCCGGAGACAGCACCGGTGGCGCGGTCCCAACGTCAAGCTGTGGCGAGGGATCGACCAGGTACTTGAAGAACTCGCTCTCCGGCGAGAGCACGATCATGTCGCCTTCCTGCAATACCTTGACATACGCTTCCAGCCGGCGTCTGAAGGCAAAAAACTCAGGATCTTGATTGAGCGCGTCGGCGTAGATGGCGATAGCTTCCGCGTCGCCTTCACCACGTATCTGCGCTGCCTGCTCCTCGGCCTCGGCGACGATCACAATACGCTCGCGGTCGGCAGAAGCCATGATTTCAGCGCCCTGTTCCTCGCCCTCGGCGCGGTAGCGGTTGGCTTCCCGCGCGCGCTCGGCCTTCATGCGCTCAAAGACGCTTTCTTCCACCTCTTCCGGTAGATCGGCACGCTTGAAGCGCACGTCAACTACCTCGATGCCGAAGTCTAAAGCGCGCTCTCGGCTGGCAATCGTAACCAACTCCATGATGTTTTCGCGTTCGCCGGCGATCATAACGTCAAAGTTGTATGTCGCCAACGTACGGCGGAGTTCTGAGAAGACAACGTCGTCCAACCGTGCCCGTGCACCGCTTTCATTCTGCACGCTGACAAAGAACGTGAGAGGGTCAACGATGCGCCAGCGTGTCACGTGGTCTACCTGAACACGCTTTTTGTCAAGAGTTAAGTACTCTTGGGGGGCAGCGTCGCTGGAGAGCAAGCGCCGGTCGAAATACACGGCATCCTGAATGAAGGGCAGCTTGAAGTAGAGCCCCGGGTCCCTGGCCGTGTAGCGATATTCACCAAGTTGCAGGATGATGGCCTGATTAGTCTCGGTAACGACAAACGTCACCTGCGAGAATACGAACAAGGTCAGTGCCCCGAGGGCAACAATTACAGTTAGCGTGCGTCCCATGCGGCACCTCCTTTATTGGCTAATGCTTGATGACTGAGTACCTGATTGCAGGCTGCGTAGCGGGAGGAAAGGCAGGACGTTGGTATCAGTCTGCGTGATTAACACCTTTTCCACTCTCGCCATCGCAATCTCCACCGCCTCGATGTACATGCGTTCGCGGGTTACTTCAGGAGCGCGGCGGTATTCCTCCAGAATTGAAAGGAACCGCTCGCTCTCGCCGCGTGCGCTGCGCACGCGTTCTTCCTGGTAAGCCTGCGCTTGTTCAAGAATGCGTTTCGCCTCACCACGTGCGCGCGGCACCACGTCCTCGCGGTAGGCCTGAGCCTCGTTTACCTTGCGCTCACGGTCCTCACGCGCGCGGACCACTTCGTGGAAGGCGTCCCGTACCTGATCGGGCGCGTCCGCCACTTGCAAGCGCACATCCGTGATGATAATCCCCGCATTGTATTCGTCGATGAGTTCCTGTAGGTATGCGCGCGTATTCTCTTGAACTTCGGCGCGACGCTCGGTTATCACGCCGTCGATCGGCATTTTGCCGACGGCGCTACGCAGAGCAACTTCCGTCGTTGTGTGCAGCACCGCTTCCGGATCGTTTACGTTGAAGACAAAAGCGGCAGCATCTTTCACGCGATACTGCACGAGCAGTCCGACCTCGACGATGTTCTCGTCTGCCGTGAGCATGAGCGCTTCCTCGAGGATGCGACGCGTCTCTTGACCCTCGATGGTTCGGAAGCCGATTTCGGCGCGGCGCACGTTCGCTATATCAACGATGACCACGTTTTGAATCGGCCAAGGGAGATGGTAGTTTACGCCAGGCTCAGAGGTATTTACGTGCCGACCGAATTGGAGCACGACGCCCTGCTCGGCCGGGTCCACGATGTATACTCCCGACCCTACCCAAAGCACCACCGCGATGATAGCGCCGAGAAAGATGAAGCGCTGCAAACGCCGGGCGCGGTCTCGCGTTTGTCGGAGCATTTCCCCGAAGTCTTCATTGTCTTCATCATCCGGCGGCCCGCCCTGCGGCCCGCCGCGATCATAGACTGACATGTCTCTGCCTCCTTGTGGCCTGCCTTGCGCCTTCGCTTTCGTGCCGGTGTCGCCTGGGCTTGCGGCAACAACCCAGTGAGCACATTACATTTCCGTCTACTACTACCGTACCATTCTCCGCTCCGTTTGTAGAGTGCCGCCTCGGCTCCTTGCCGCACGTGACTGCCGGGCAAAACGCTGCGTGATTGACTAGGGCGACCCGCGCTCTTGCACATGCGCGGCTAAGAGGTTCGTGGCTTGGGCTTTCTCGGCAAACGCGACCGATTTTCCGATGTTGAGGTTTTTCTTGCCTCGAGATATGCCGAACGCGGCAGTACTTCGCATCTGCGGCGAGTCGTACCAAGTGTGGGAGGGGAAAGAAAGCGAGTTGCTCAGTCTATTGCCCAGGCTAACAGGTGCGATTTCCAAGTCTAATTCAGCCGGTCACGTCTCAAGTATAATGAGAGGGACGACTGCCGACTGGGGCATGCGCGCGTCTTAGAAGAGGATCTGACTATGATTTCGAAGAAGATCGAAGCAGCGTATAACAAGCAGATTACTGCCGAACTCTACGCCTCGAATCTCTATCTGGCGATGGGAGCATACTTTGATACGTTAGCCTTTCGCGGATTCGGGCACTGGCTGCGCCTGCAGAGTGAAGAAGAGCGCCAGCACGCGCTGCGCATAATTGACATTGTAGTGGACCGGGGCGGCGCTGTAGAGATCAAGGACATTGAAGCGCCTGGAACATTCGAGTCTCCGCTGGCCGTGTTCGAGCAGGTTGTGGCCCAAGAACAGAGGGTCACGCGCATGTTCCATGATCTCTCGAATCTGGCCGAGAGTGAGAGCGACCACACGACGCTCGTGGAACTTGAGTGGTTCCTTCTCGAACAAGTGGAAGAAGAGCGCGTCTCCCGCGACCTATGGAAGAAGGTCAAGCTTCTACAGGACTCGCCAAGCGGCATGCTTGAACTCGACCGCGATCTTGCAGGACGCACGGCTGAGGAAGGCCAACCCGAGGATAGTCCACAAGAATAGCCGTGTCGCCAGGGCGGCATGGGGGATCGCCAAATCCCGCAGAATTGGAGCGGGCAATGGGATTCGAACCCACGGTCTCAACCTTGGGAAGGTCGCGTGTTGCCACTACACCATGCCCGCAACTTAACTCTCACTCTAGGCAGTAACCGTACCGCTGTCAAGCGCACTCAACACAGGTGCGGTTCGCCAATTTCGACGAGAATCTGTGACCGGCTGCTGCGGCACTGACGTTGTGGGCATCGGCCTCGCCCGGGGTCTTGGTAGGTCAACGGGCAGACTTGCGAGGGGTGGGCCAGTGGACCGACTACAAGAAAGGCATTGGGTGAGAGGGGAAACAAGCATGCCACAGAGGTTAGTTGACCGTCGCGTGCTCATCACAGGAGGAGGACGCGGCATAGGCCGCTCTATCGCTTTGGCCTGCGCGGAAGAAGGAGCGCGCGTTGCCATCACCGCCAGCTCGCAAGACCAACTCGCTGCTGTTGTCGAGGAAGTCCAGGGGAAGGGCGGTTTCGCGGTGTCGCTGGCCTGCGACGTTGGCGACACAGAGCAGGTGGCGCAAATGGTTGCAGGCGCTGCGGAGGCCCTGGGCGGAATCGACATATTGGTCAACAATGCCGGCGGCGGTACCGAGCACGCTCCCGTTGCCGAGAGCACGCCGGACCTGTGGATCGCCTGTATCGATACCAATTTGGTAGGCACCTACGCCTGTGCGCGCTATGTCTTGCCAAGCATGATTGCTCAAGGCGAGGGCAAGATAATTAACATTGGTTCCGGGATGGGACACGAAGCGCGTGCGGGCAGCGTTGCGTATAGCACGGCCAAGGCGGCAGTCTGGATGTTTACGAAGTGCCTCTCCTTAGAGGTGTGGGAGCACGGCATTGACGTAAATGAGATCGTCCCTGGTCCGGTGCTCACACCGCTTACCGCCGACCGCTTCACGTTGGACGGGCCCCCGCCCTTTGCTCCCAGCGAGCGCGTCAAGCTGCCTGAGGAAGTCTCGGAGCTCACGGTGTGGCTGGCCAGCCGGCCACCGGGCGGGCCTACCGGTCAGAGTTTCAGCCTTGCCCGCCGCCCTCCAGGAAGCTAAAGGAAAGGTACAAGCCAACTGGGAGTTTTCATTCCCGTGGCACGCCCGCCTAGCAAGGTCTGCGCTTTGCCAAAGTGTCTATCCCTCATTCAGATCACTGCTGCAGCCGAGCCTGTATTGCCCCACCAGTTCTTTCAATCAAGCTATTCAGGGTTCGAACTCTCTCATCATGGCCTACCACTACGAGACTACTAAGGCCCCAAGATTCCACTTGGCCAGAGAGAAGACGGCAAACTGCTGAGAGTTCCGTGCGTTGCAAGTTTACCAAGCCGCGACTGCACATCAGGCATTTGCAGAGGTACGGAGCGCTGGCGAGATGCCATTCAGATGGTCCTCAGGCGAGGGCTCTTCGCCTGAACAAGGCTACCAGTGCGAATATCCCGCTTGCTACCAGGGTCATAGCAGGAGCGGCGGGCACATTGAAGTGGTAGGAGACGTAGAGGCCCGTCACGGCGGACGCGGTCCCCAGCGCCGCGGCCAGCATCATCATCGAGACAAAACGCCTGACCAACAAATACGCCGCGGCAGCAGGTGTGACCAGCATCGCCATGACAAGGACAATACCCGCCGCCTGAATCCCTATTACGATAACGAGTGCAAGCATAACCAGGAACACGTAGTCTACGACGCTGCTACGCGAACCGACAACCTGCGATCCCACGGGGTCAAAGCTCGCAAACAGCAGCCAGTGGTGAAGCGTGAATAGCCCCAGGATGACAATCACGGTTATCCCAAGGGACACATAGATGTCGGTCGGCGATATGGCCAATACCTTTCCCAGAAGCAGGTCTTCCATATTGACCCTGATGGTCGTCGCACTTGCCAGCATCACGAGTCCCAGGGCAAACATGGCCGCAAAGAGAATGCCTATGGAAGTATCCGTGCTGAGGCCCGCGCGCCGGCTCACCGTTCTGACCAGTACGGCAACAGCGACCCCTGTTGGGATGGCGGCAATGGCCGGGTTGATGCCAACGATAAAACCAAGCACCATGCCCGGGAGCACAGCGTGGGCGAGTGCGTCCCCGATGAAGGCAAGATTCCTGGTGACGACGTACGCGCCAACCAGCGGACACATCACGCCCACAAGTATCGAGCCGATGAGGGCTCTCACCATGAAGCCATACTCAAGCGGGGCGACAAGAAAGTCTATCACGTTTTCTGTCTTCGGCTACCCATCCATGGTAAGGCGCAAACCGTGGGCGCCATACAGTTTCTCCATGACTTTGGACGTAAAAACCAGGTCGGGAGGACCGCAGGCGCACACCTCGCAGTTCAGACACAGTACCTCGTCGAAGCGGCCGGCCAGGTTGGTCACATCGTGGGTCGCGAGCATGACAATACACCCCTCATCCCGCAGCGAGCGGAGGACCTCGACGAGGCTCTCTTGGGCGCCGGCATCGACCCCGCTGAAGGCCTCATCCAAGAGCAGAACACTCGCCTCTTGGGCCAGAGCCCTGGCGACGAACACCCTTTGCCTCTGTCCCCCCGAAAGCTCCGTCATGAGAGCGGACCGAAGATCCCACAGGCCCACACGGCAGATGCACGCCTTGACAAGCTCTCGATCTCTCTTCCCAGGTCGCTGGAACCACTTAAGTCGGCAGCGCCGGCCCATCATTACCACGTCCGTGACGGTCACGGGAAAGCGCCAGTTGACGCTCTCCCGCTGAGGCACGTACGCCAGTGCCCCGCCACCCTGGTCTACTCGGTGAAGCGTTACTTCCCCCTGGCGAACCGGGAGGAGCCCGGCAATAGCATTGAACAGGGTGCTCTTGCCGGCTCCATTCGGTCCGACAACGCCCATGAGCGTTCCCGCATCCACGTCGAAGGTGACGTCGTTCAGGGCCATGTGCCCATCGAGTTCGACCGTCACGTTTCGAAGCGATACGCTCGCTCTATGCGCGTTCGGGGCGGAGTTCACTTCAGTGCCTCAACAATTCTCATCACATTGGTTCGCACCATGCCAAGGTACGTATCGGCGCCGCTGCCTTCCGGCCCAAGCGATCCTGAATAGAGCTGAACCAGCTCCGCGCCAGTCTCCCTCGCCACGGCTTGTGCCAGCCTGTCGCTGACTGTCGTCTCGCCAAACAGCGCCGGCACGCCGTGTTCCCGAATCACCTCGACCAGTGCCGCAATGTGCTCCGCAGAGGGCTCCACGTGCGTTGAAAGTGACGGGATGACCAGACCAACCACCTTAAACCCATACAACTCTGCAAAGTAGGAGAGGCTGTCGTGTGACGTAACCAGCAGTCTGCGCTCCGGCGCCAACGCGCTGACCTGATCTTGGATCCAGGCATGTAGCGCGTCGAGCTTCTCCTCGTACTCAACTGCATTCTGATAGTAGACGTTCGCGTTGTCCGGGTCTATAGCCGCGAGCCGGGCGGCGATCTCGTTGACCGCGATCTTCACCCGGATCGGATCGAACCAGAAGTGAGGATCGTACGTGCCGTGCGCGTGTCCCCCATGGCCGTCGCCCACGGCCATCTCGTCATGGCGGTCTCCTTCATCCCCGTGATCGTCGCCGTGATCGTCATGCATAGCGACCTCGGTGAACTCGATCGGATCGACGATTTCGCCAAGCGCGACTATCTTCGATACGTCTGCGCTGGCGTTGTGCAAGAGATCCTCCAGCCACGCGGCCTCCAGGAAGAGGCCGACAGACAACACGAGATCCGCATCCGCTACCTTGGCAATGTCGCGGGGTGTGGGCTGAAAATGGTGCGGGTCGCCGCCTACTGGCAGCAGGCTGAAGACTTCCACTCTGTTGCCACCTACCACCCGTACCCAGTCAGCCACAAAGTTGGTGGTTGTCACTACCTGTACCAGCGGCGCGGGTTGCCTGGACGCCTCACTGGCAGAATCTTGGGGATCCTGGTCAGTTGCGCAGGCAGCCAGGACAGCTATAGCCAATACGGCTAGACCCGCAGCTACCATCTGCGCCAACCGCCCGAAGCAATTCTTGCGATTAAGTGTCATGAGAATTCCGATTTCCACTTCTCTCCTACTTTAGTCTGTTTGGCTACTAAATGCAGTCCTTGGCGCGTAACCAATGCGTTACGATGCGCTTGTAAACCTTGAACAGCCAATATCTATAGCGAGATTCCCACCGCTGAGATGGTCACAAATCGGTCTTTGTAGCCCCATTTTGCAAACGCCGAGCTAGAACGATGCAGGTTGCAAACCTGCGCTACCGGATGAGATTTCTGTGTTTCCCGTCATGCCGGCGAAAGGTCGCCTTGTGCCTGGGTTCTCGCCCCTGCGGGGCGAGTAAGCCGGGTAGCCTGTAAAGCTGGGAATTGCTATTCGTCACGTCTTTTCAAAACCATCTCGGCTTACCCCTTCAAGTCGGGAAACCACCTGCACCGGTCCACAGCCGGCCGCAATGGCCGCAAGTCCGGTTCCAATCGTGGTGGCGAGGAAACTGCGTCAGATCAATTAAGGTTGACCTAATATAATCCAGACCTCCTATTGCAATTCATTCGAATTCTCATTTCCAATAGACTAGGATAGTGTAGAATTACTGAGAACAATTGTCAATTAGAGGCGAGAAGCGATTAGATCTCCGCGCATTTGGAGGAAACGGAGTAAGAGACGGCACCGGCCATCGTTGCCTGGCAGCGCGACCTTGCCTTCACCTATACCCACGTGCAATAGCGTTGCTCCGGCAGCGGGCAGGCCCAGACACACCCCTACTTGCACGGCCTTCGCCGTAAGGGCATCCCTCTTACTGGCCGCCACCCAAATAATCGTCGACCTTCAGCACGTCTCGTCTTCGTACAAGTGACAGGCAACCGTATGGCCGGGACTGAGCTCCCTGGTCGGCGGCATGACTTGCTTGCACACGGGCATCACGTGGGCGCAGCGCGGGTGAAACGGGCAGCCGGACGGGGGATGGAGCGGGCTGGGTACGTCACCTCCGAGCACGATGCGCTCCTGGCGTTGTCCCGGTCGCGGCTGCGGAATGGCCGAGAGCAGCGCCTGGGTATAGGGATGCCGGGGCTGCCGATATAACTCGTCGCCGGGAGCGGTCTCCACCAGCTTGCCCAGATACATCACCCCGATCCGGTCTGCAATGTAGCGAACTACCGCCAGGTTGTGGGCGATGAATAGATACGTCAGGCCGTGGGCGGCTTGTAAGTCGCGCAGCAGGTTGAGCACTTGCGCCTGTACCGAGACATCCAGTGCTGAAACCGGTTCATCGCACACGATGAGCTGGGGTTGCAGGATCAGCGCCCGGGCAATGCCGATACGCTGGCGCTGCCCCCCGCTGAACTCGTGAGGGTAGCGCCGCGCGTACTCGGAACGTAGGCCGACGGCTGTGAGCGCCGCGTCCACCTGCGCTTCCCGATCGCGCCGGGTACCCAAGCCGTGTACGACCAAGCCCTCAGCGATGCTGGCGCCGACGGTCACGCGTGGGTTTAGCGAGCCATAGGGGTCTTGGAAGATGATCTGGGCTTGCCGGCGCCAGGCGGCAAGGGAGCGACCACGCAATTTGAACACATCCTGCCCGGCAAAGCGCACGTGACCACCGGTTGGGGGGATGAGGCGCAAGATGACGCGCCCCGTTGTGGTCTTGCCGCACCCCGACTCTCCCACGAGACCAAACGTCTCGCCGCGCCGAATGTGGAAAGAGACCCCATCTACTGCCCGGACGGCCGGCCGACGACCGAACCGTCTACCCCGCGCTGGAAAGTGCTTGACCAGGTTACTGACCTGGAGCAGAGGCTCTGTCACGCGAGTGCTCGTCATGGCGGTGCCTGCCCGGAGACGGACGGCTCGGTGCCACCGGTCGGTTTTCCGGTCGCATGCAGCCAGCAGCAGACGCGGTGACCCGGTCCCGTGGCGACTTCCGGTGGTCGTTCGGTCATGCAGAGCGACAGTGCCTGTGTGCAGCGCGGCGTGAAGGCGCAGCCTGCCGGCAACCGGCTGGGATGAGGCACACTGCCTGCTATGGCCGGGAGTTGCCGGCTACGGTCGGTCGCGAGTGAAGGCATGCTCATGAGCAGCCCTTGGGTGTAGGGGTGTTGCGGGGCCTCAAACAGGGTCTCGACCGGCGCATACTCGACGATCCGCCCAGCGTACATTACTGCCACATCGTCGGCCAAGTCGGCAATCACTCCCAGATCGTGGGTAATCAGCAGCAGACTCATCCCCATCTCAGCCTGAAGCTGCCGGAGCAGATCAAGAATTTGGGCCTGAATAGTCATGTCAAGCGCCGTCGTCGGCTCGTCCGCGATCAGCAAGGTCGGGCGGCAAGCCAGGGCCATGGCGATCATTACCCGTTGACGCATGCCGCCGCTCAACTCGTGGGGATACGCGCGGGAGCGCTCGGCCGGGGCCGGAATCCCCACTTGGTCGAGCAACGCAACTGCCTGCTCCCGCGCCGCGCGGCGACTCACGCGCCGGTGTACGCGAACCGCCTCCGCAATTTGATCGCCAACCCGCTGCACGGGATTGAGCGAGGTCATCGGTTCCTGGAAGACCATTGCTATGGACCGGCCGCGAATCGCTTGCCACTCCCGTTCGGGGAGCGCGAGGAGGTTGCGGCCTTCCAGCCGTATCTCACCGTCAAGCTCGCAGGCTGGCGCAGAAGGCAGCAACCCCATCAGGGCCAGGGCCGTGACGGACTTGCCGCAGCCGGATTCGCCGACCAAGCCGAGAATGCGCCCTTGCCCAATACTGAAGGTGGCATCCTGCACGGCGGGGACTGCGCCGTCAGAAGTGGAAAATGAGACGCTAAGTCCACGTACCGCAAGCAGGGGCGCTTGCTCTTCATGGAGTGGATCTAGTGTCTCGACCATCGGTGCTCGCTTGTACTCCCTTTACGATCGTTCTCTTTCGGCCTAGCGCTGTCGCGAGCGCGGATCGAGGGCCGCGCGCAGCCCGTCGCCAAGCAAGTTGCACGCCAGAACGGAAAGGAGAATGCACAACCCCGGCAAGAGGACCAAATGCGGCGCCTGCTCAAGGTAGGTGCGGGCGTCGTTCAACATCGCACCCCATTCCGGCGTCGGTGGCTGGATACCCAGGCCCAAGAAACTGAGCGATGAGATCATCAGGATGATGTGGCCCAGGTCTAGCGTGGCGAGGACGATGATGGGGCCAATGATATTGGGCAAAATGTGCCGCGCCATGATGCGCAGGTCCGACGCGCCCAGCGCGCGGGCCGCCAGCACGAATTCCCATTCGCGGGCCGCGAGCGTCGCGGCGCGAAATATGCGGGCGTGATCGGCCCAACCGACGGCGATAATGGCGATCAGGAGGCTTTGGAGGCTGGGGCCGAGAAAGCCGACCAATGCCAGCGAGAGTATCAGGCGCGGCAGCGCCAGCAACACATCAATGCTGCCCACCGCGACCCGGTCCACCCACCCGCCGAGATAGCCCGCCGAAATGCCGACCACTAGCCCTACCAGGAGCAGCCCGATGGTCGTCGGGATTGCGCTCCCCAAGGTGGCGCGGGTGCCGTAGATGAGCCGGCTCGCCAGGTCACGTCCCACTTGGTCGGTCCCGAGCGGATAGCGTCCGCTGGGACCTTGCAGTTTGTCGCTCAGGTTGATAGCGAGCGGATCGTGCGGCGCGAGGAGCGGCGCAGCTATCGCTATTATTACAAACAGACTCAGCAAGATCAGGCCGGCTAGGGCTGCCCGATCGGCCCGTAATGCCCGTTGCGCCGCGCGCCATGGAGAGTGCTCGCCGACCGCATACAGCTCCTCGTCGGGCAATGTCTCCGCCGACGCCGGGGCCGCCGGTAGTACGCGGTTAGGCATGGTCATCGCCCCCGCCCTGCGCCCCCGCACCCAAACGGATGCGCGGATCGATTACGGCGTAGAGCAAGTCGGTTGCCAGATTGACGAGCACGAACGTCAGGCCGGCCAGCAACACAAACCCCTGGATGATTGGGTAGTCGCGCGCGTAGATTGCGTCCACGACGAGCTTGCCTACGCCCGGCCACGCAAAGATCGTTTCGACGATGGCCGCCCCGCCAAGGAGCTGGCCGAACTGGGTGCCGGCGACCGTGACGACCGGGAGGAGTGCGTTCCGCAAGGCGTGTTTGAGCACGACTCCCGTCTTGTTCAGGCCCTTGGCGTAGGCCGTGCGAATGTAGTCCTGCCCCAAGACCTCCAATACGCTGGCGCGGGTTAGCCGGACGAGCGCGCCCATTGTGAAGACACTCAGCGAGATTGCCGGCAAAATCAGGTGTCGGAGGTGGCCGTCTCCGTAACCCGCGACCGGCAGGAGCCGCAGCATCACGGCGAAAGCATAGATCAAGATTAGCGCCACCGCAAAGCTCGGCAGCGAGGCGCAGAGCAGGGCCAGCACCCGACCGGCTTCATCGAGCAGCGTGCCCCGGTACACGGCCGTTACTGTGCCAATCGAGACACCCAAAACCAGGGCCAGGAACAGCGCGGCAGTGGCGAGCTTGAGCGTCGCGGGGATGCGGCGTACCAACTCCGGCAACACCGGCACGCGGTCAATGTACGTCAGTCCCAAGTCCCCACGGGCCACATTGCCGAGCCAGCGAGCGTAACGCACGCTGATGCTGCATAGATTCTCGAGTTGCTCAGCGAAAATCCCGGACCACTTCACCGAGCTAGCGAGCGTGACGCAGCGCAAGGGAACGTTGAGTCCCAACTCCTCGCGTTTGGCCGCGATCTCCGCCGCCGTTGGCTCCTGATCGCCTTGGCTCAGAGCGAGCTCGGCCGGATCGCCCGGCGCCAGATTGGCCAAGAGAAAGGCCAAGAGCGAGACGCCCAGGAGCACCGGTACCAGGGCGACCAGTCGGCTCAACGTGTAGCGGACCATAGCAAAGATTCCTCGCAGACGAGGCGGTGGCTCCGGACTTCAGCTTAGCTTTGTTGCCTTCCTCGCGCCACTACTGACGGGGAGGCAACAAAGACAGCCGTCATCCGACCTCAGCCACCGCCTGCGACCGACCACGCTGTCGACCGGAATCAGCCCACGGACAGTTGTGCCAAGGTCGGCTGGTAGAGCGCACTCACGTCGTAGCCCTTCACCTCGGGGTGGTGGGCATACACGACGTGATCATAGAGCAGCGCCGCGAAGCGCACGTCATTGAATGCGATTTCCTGCAACTGGTCGTACAAGGCTCTGCGCTCATTGTAGTCAAGCGCGACGGCTGCTTGCTCGATGAGACTGTCGACCTCGGGGTCGTTATAGTCGAAGTGCCGCGTGGCATTGGTGTTGCCCTGCGAGTGCATGAAGCGGCTGAAGATGTAGTCGGGATCACCGTTGGCCCAGCCGAAGGTGCTCACGGTCAGGTTATAGTCCCCGTTTGCAACCACTTCTTTCCAAGTTGCATGCTCAATGAGCTGGAGTTCGGCGTCCAAGCCCAGCGGCGCAATGACAGCCTGGATGACTTCGAACAGGCTCTTGTAGGGGTAACGATTGTTCTGCAGCGACGAGATAGGCGCCGTGATCTTCATCCGCTGCCCGCCGAGGGCCGCTTGCGCCAACTCCTGTGCCTTTTGCGGGTTGTATTCCGGGACGAGGTCCTGGCGCGCCCACGTGGTGGCAAACGATGGCAAGATACTCTTCCCGGCCGTCGCAAAGCCATGCCACAGGTCGTCCGCCAGCGACTGCCGATCGATGGCCATGTTCACTGCTTGGCGTATCTCGGGCTTGTCGAACGGTGGTTTCCTACAATTGAACGACAGGTACTGGAATAGCGCGATGGGCTTTGAATTCACAGTCACCGCTCCTTCTCCGCGCAACTGCGCGCCCTGCTGTGGCTGCAAACCACCGAGGTCGACCACGCCGTCAATCTCACCGGAGCGAAGCGCCGCGACACGCGTATTCGGGTCCGGCAAGGAGCGGAGGATAATTTGCTTCACCGCCGGAGCACCGAGGTGGTACCCTTCGAAGGCCTCCAGGATGAGGTGCTGGCCCTTTTCCCACTCGATGATCTTGAATGGACCCGTGCTCGCCGGCGGCGCATTGAAGCTCCCCTCGGCGGTAAAGGACGCCGGTGAGAACATCGCCGAGTAGAAGTTCGACATCGTGTTCGGCAGCGCGGGCCGGGGCTCGCCAAGCGTCAGCCGTACTGTGCTCGCATCTACCGCCTCGACCTTCTCGAACTGGCCCAGGGCCCGCTCTTTGCTATAACCGAAAAAGCGCGAGCTGCGCGGGCTGATCTTGACGTAGCGCTCGATATTGGCGACCACGGCGCCGGCATCGAATTCCCCTCCATCATGGAAGGTGATCCCGGGGCGGAGCTTGATGGTCCACACCCGTGCGTCGTCGCTCGACTCCCACGACTCGGCCAATTCGGGCTGGGGCACCAGATCGTTATCCAGCTTGGAGAGGCTATTCCACGCATTCACGATGAGGTGCGTGAAATACGGGTCCTCCAGACCGTTGGCCAGGTCGCGTGGGGCCGCGAGGACGAGTTCCTCGGCGCTACGATTGCGTGGCGGCGCATCGCTTGCCCCTTGTCCGCTTGGCGCTTTCGCCTCACCTTGGGAGTCGGCTTCAACCGCGGGTCCCGGAGAGCCCGTCGGACCGCAAGCAGCCGCCAAGGCAGCAAGTCCGGTCGCTGTCGCGACGCCGAGAAAACGGCGTCGACTAAAATCAGAGTTACTCACAAGCGAGACCTCCTATTGCAATTCATACGCAATACTATTCCCAATAGACGGGGTTAGTGTAGAATTAATGAGAACTGTTGTCAAATAAAGGCATGAAGTGCCTCAAACCCGGGCACGAAGAGGGAAAGGAATGATACGAGTCGCCGGCCGTCATGCTCGCGCGGAGGCTACTCAGTATCAGGATTGGACCTGGCGCGGGTTTGGTGTGGACAACAGCGCTTGCCGTTTGATTAGTCTGGAGAGTGAAGAAGCTTGTCCAGGTAGTTCGCAAAGGAGGACATTGCGTGAGACTACAGATGGAAGGAAAGAGTGAAACGCCGCGGCTGCCGTTCGATCCGTTTGGGCTATGGGCAGCGGAGCAGCGAGCGGGGACAGATCGGGGGCCCAGACTGGATGACGCGGTAGATCTGGCGGTTTGGCGGGAACTCGCAGCCGGTTTCGACGGACCGAATACACAGACTAAGCGCGCTCCCGATCTCTTAGGGCGCGTGTTGGAACTGTTGCCTCCCGGCGCCTCGATCCTCGACATTGGCGCGGGCACGGGGAATTACGCGCTGCCGCTGGCGCAGCAGGGTTGCGCCGTGACCGCGCTGGAATACAGCCCCGACATGTTGGCCGTATTGCGGCGCAAACTCGAGGAACAGGGGGTTGGAGGCGTCACTCCCCAGCCGGACAGGTGGGAGGAAACGCAGGTTGGCCCTCACGACTACGTACTCGCTGCCAATTGCCTCTACCGCACTGCTGACCTGCGCCGCGCGCTGGTGCGTTTTTCAGAGCTGGCACGTTCGCGAGTCCTCATCATCTTTAGCATTGGCACACCGCACGTGCTTCTAAACTCACTGAGCCAGGCGCTGGATAGGGGTCCATTCAACACCGGCGCAGGGCCGGACCATGTGGTTTGGGGTTTACAGGCGCTGGGTGTGCTGCCGTGGGTGGAGCCGTTCACAGTGAAGAGAGGGTTGCATTTTGTCGATCTTCCTGAAGCGGCGCGTGAACTAGGTCGGCCGTTGGGGCTTAGCACCGCGGAGCAAGCACGTGCCGTTGAGGTTCTCCCGTCCCTGCTGCAGCCGGTAGCGAATGGTTGGGAACATGCCTATTCCTTGACAATCCCGCTCATTCATTGGGAAGCGGCAGCTCTGCGTAACCAAGACTAACGGGGCATCCCGTAGCAGCCGCGAGACGGTAGCACTGCATCGCTGTCAGGCGCGTTACTGTCCCGGCGGCGGTATGCGCAGACGCTGGCCGGCGGAAATTACATTGGGATCTTTGATTTGATTGAACGCGACCAGCTCCGCTACGCCGATACCAAACCGCTGAGCGATGGCGGATAGGGTATCCCCTTGCTGCACAACGTACACCCGCGGCGCTGGCGTTGGGGTGGCCGTTGGTGACGACTCTGCTGCAGGTGGAGGACTTGCCGTGGGTGTGGGTTCAGGCAGCGGACTGGCAGTTGGCGAAGGCACCGCAACGACCAGTTGTGGCGTCGGGCTCGGTACTGTGGGTGGCTGCTGGCTCGACTGCGATCCCGCTTGCGCTGAGGTAGCAGTAACATCGGGATACCAGAGGCCGCGCGTCGCGAACGTCACGGCAATGAGCGCACCAATAGCCAGCAAGACCGCGCCTCTTGCCAGACCTTGTTCGCCAACCAGGGGCGTCTTCGTGCCGGCAGGAAGGAGCGGCCACCAATTGGCTTTGATTGCAGCCGGCCACCAGTTTGCTTTGCCTACGAGGATCACTATGCCGGGCACGAGCAGCGAGCGTACTATCAACGCGTCGATGAGGATTCCCAGCGCAACTGCGGCACCCATCTGAAAGAGCATCTGCAGCGGCGATGCCGTAAGCGCGGCAAAGGTGCCGGCAAGAATGACCCCCGCGGCCGTGATGATGGCCCCCGTGCGTGCGGAAGCCACGCGCACACCTTCCCGCAGGGGCAATGACGCGCTCTCTTCGCGAATGCGGTGGACCAAGAAGACGTTGTAGTCGGCGCCGAGCGCAATGAGCATCACCATCACCGTCAAAGGAAGCAAGTAGTAAACGCCCTCGTGACCAAGGAGACCCTGGAAGAACAGCGTTGAGAGCCCCAAGCTGCTGCCGTAAGAGAAGACAACAGTGCCCACAAGATAGAGAGGCGCTACGAGGCTGCGCAGCAGAATCGCGAGAACGGCAAAGATGCCAACTACGGTGACGACGCCTACCGTCCGAATGTCCTGGCGCACCACCTGTTGGACGTCGGCTATCTCCGCCGTTGATCCGCCCAGGAATACCTTGGCTGACGCCAGCGGACCGTAGCGTTCACGCTCCAGAGTCTGTCTCAATTCGCTCAAGGAGGTGATTGCCTCCGGGCTCAGTGGATCGTCCTCGAGGATGACAAAGAAGCGAATGGTTGTAGCATCTTCCGACAAGAATAGCGGAGCAACCGCGTTGGCGGCCTCTTGTACTCCAGGGAGTGCCGTCGTCATGAAGTAGGGATGAGGATAGGCGGCAAAGGTCTCACGCAACGCGGAAAGCGCGTCTGCCAGATTGTTCAACGCAGCCGGCAGAGTACTCTCTGCCGGCTCTTGCGCTGCCAGCGCACTGGGGAAGAACACCGTGTCCGGCTGGTCCGCGAAGAACATAGCAAGCAAGTCGAGTTGAATCGCCACCTCGCCTAATGCTGCCAGGGATTCTGACTGCAATGCCGCCCGCTGTTGCGCGGAGAGTGTGGCTGGCGCAGGGGCGCTCTCTGCTCGCCGCTGAAGGTCTTGCAAGAGTAAGGTTGCCTCTGTATAGGCTGACTGCGCGGTCACGCTGGGAAATGCCTCAGATAGATCTACTAAGTAGCGACTCACTGGGGCGAGCGCGGCGGCAGGGTCGCCGGCGCCTTGGGATGAGTCTGGTTGGCGCAATTGAGCCGCCAACTCGCGCAGCTGCGTGGAGGGATGGGCTTGGCTGCGTAGGGCCGCAGTCGTCGCAGAGAACTGTGCCAGCGCGTCCTGCGTGCGGGCGAATTGCCCCGCTTGCGCCACATCGGGAAACGCGCCCGCCAGTTCAGCCAAGTATTGCTGCAGGACGACCGCCTGAGCCGCGGCTGCCTCAATCTGGCGGCCTGGCGTTTCATCTCCACCCGTCTGGGGTCCCCGCAACGCGGCGATAATCTGCGCCAGTTGCGCGGGTACGGTAAATCCGGTAGTGGTCCCATCGCCGACAGGGTCGATGACTGTGCGCGCCAGCCCGACTGAATTTAGAGCGAGTAATTCATCTTGCAACGTCGCGATGGCGCGCAAGATTGGGGCCGACGTGAGGTCGGCGCTCTGCGGCAGTTCTAACAGCACCACGCCGGGCGCGAACTCTCCTTGCGGAAAATTCCTTGCGATAGCATCGAAGCCTTGACGAGAGTCTGTCGTCTTGGGCAGCGACCCAAGCATGGCAAGGTTTTCACGATACTGCAGCAGGCCAAGATAGGGAATCGCGAGGAGCACTGTAATGATTGCCACGAGTAATAGCGGCCGTCGTGCGACCAGGTTGCTTATGCGTACCCAAAGGGACGAGGGCTGCGTGTTCTCAACGCTAGTCTTGAGCGGCCAAAAGAGATGCTTGCCAAAGAGGGACAGCAAAGCAGGGGTCAGGGTGAGGCCCGCAAGCAAGGTTATGCCGACGGCCAGCGCGAGGCCGGGTCCCATGGTCTTCACAAGGCCAAAACGCGCCATGCCGAGAGCGGAAAGGCCAACCATCGTCGTGATGGCGCTGGCCGCGATCACTGCACCAATGCGCTGTACCGAGCGCACTGCCGCTTCGTACGCAGAGTTCTGTGCGAGCTCCTCGCGAAATCGCGAAATGAAGAATAGTGAATAATCGGTGCCGGCACCAAAGACGAGCACTACCATGAATGAATCGAGAAGCGAGGAAATCTCCCAACCAAGTTGGGCCAAGTAACCGAGAATGCCCCGCGAAACCAGGTAAGCGAGCGTAATGGTAATGAGCGGTATGAGAATGGCAAAGGGCGCCCGGTAGATGAAGAAAAGAAGGCCGATGACGAGAACTACCGTGACGATAGTGGTGCGGTGCGTGCTCTCGGCGATGCTATCCACCAAATCCGTGCCGAGTCCGGCCTCGCCGGTGAAGTTTACTGTCAGGCCTGCGGGCTTGCCTTGCCCCACTCGTTCGCGGATGACATAGGTCGCCTCATCTACCACCGGTTGAAATGCCGCCACGGTGAAATTCACCTCAATCAGCATGGCGGCGTTGTTCGGGCTGATGAGGGTACTCTCACGCTCCGGGTGACTAAAGACGGAGACTACGTCCTGAACGATGGCCGGTCCCTGGGGAGAGAGCAGCCAGTTGTGGACAGACTCCGCGAACCCGCGGTCTGCGGCCGTGAGCCCGCCTTCTCGTTCGAAGACCAGCAGGCCGGAACTGGCGCTGCCGCCTGCGGCGAATTTCTCCGCTTCCAAGGCGCGGGCAGCGATAGAATTGGCCCCGGCTGGCAGGAAGCTTGTCTGGTCCGAGGAAGCGACGTCGCTGATGGACGGCGCGGTGACGCCAAGGAGTAGCGCAAGGGCAATCCAGAAAAGGAGTATTGGTATCCGGAGGGGCACGACAACGTGCCCAAACTTACGAATCATCGCGCATTCTAGCTGCAGCGGGAGCCGACAAGGTGGTTATGCTGGCTGCTCCTTGTGGGAGATGTCTCAAGCGCGTGCAATTGCCCTTAAGATTCATAGTACAACGCGATTTTTGCACCTACAACTGTTTGATTTTGCTCTCCTGCGCTGTATCGGTCTGCGTCCTTGTATCTAGTTCCGCACAGTTAACAGAGGGCGCAAGCCTGTGCGGGCAGACAGGCCGCCCCACGCGGGACTGACGGACGTTGCGCGATCCGCTGGCTTGTTATGCTGCTCGCTCCTGCTGGCTTTTCCATTGACTTCTTTCGACGGATTGGGTTTCATTGTGTGCAGTGTCTTGCTGTCGCCATTAGCGCGAGAGGGCCGACTAACCGAAAGAAAGCCAAGGAGCGATATATCACTATGAAAAAGGGACTCAACCGGGGAGCGCTGCCGGGCGACTGGCAGCCGAGCCAGATACTCGACACTGCCAAAGAAGCCGGCTTTGACGGCGTTGAACTAACCTTCGCCAATGAAGGCTCACTCCACATAAATCTCTCGAACGCAGAGCTGCAATCCATCCGCCGCCATGCGGAGTCCATCGATCTGGAACTTCCCAGCACGTATACGGGCCTCAATTGGCAGGTGCAGATGACCGCGGCCGACCCGGACGTGCGCGCGAATGCGGCGCGCATCAACGAGCGGATGCTGGAGATAGCGCACGAGATTGGGGCTAATACGCTACTGGTCGTACCGGGAGTGGTGGACGAACATACGGCTTACGACGACGCGTACAACCGGGCGCGGGATGCGATTGGGGACTTAGTGCCCAAGGCGCGCAGTCTCGGCGTGGCGATCGGAGTGGAAAACGTCTGGAACAAATTTCTGCTTAGTCCGCTGGAGTTTGCGCGGTTTGTGGACGAAATTAACGATCCCCATGTCGGCGCTTACTTCGACGTAGGCAATATCCTGGCCTACGGCTATCCGGAACAGTGGATTCGCATCTTGGGCAAGCGCATCAAGAAGTGTCATGTCAAAGACTTCGTGGTGCAGCGGCCGGGCGGCTATTTTACGACGTTGTTGGAAGGATCGGTGGACTGGCCGGCGGTGCGCAGGGCGTGGAACGACCTTGGCTATGACGACTTTGTAACAGTCGAAATCGGCCCCATGCGCCATAATCCGGCCTTGGGAGCGCGCATTATGGCGGATTCATTGGATACGATCTTTGGCCTGAGCTAAGCCTCGTAGCGGCTTGCATGAGCCTTCAACTCCATCCACGTGAGTTGTCGATGGGTGTTCAAGAGGCTGTGCGGCGCGACCGACGTGCTAGAGTGCGAAACGGGGGATGATACCCCTTCAGTCGGACTCACTTTCCCCAAGATATAAATAGACACGCGGCTTAGCGGGTACATTCTTGAGGTGAATCCCGCAATGAGCGGTGTGCTGCGCGAGAGTTGCCGTCCGCTTGCAGCCGGCGCGCAATTTCGGGGGCAAACCGAATCTTTGCTACCCGAAGGCTTGCTGGGGATTCTCGATAGTGCGCATACCGCATTACTACGGAGCGACAATTCCCAGCGAGCGATAGAACGCGTAGCGGCGGTCGATGAGCTTGGTGAGCGGGAATTGCTCGAGGGCGGCTAATTCTTCGATCAAGGCAGCCTTGAGGGCTAGCGCGGCAGCGCGGGGGTCAACGTGGGCGCCGCCGGCCGGTTCGGGTACTATCCGGTGGATGATACCGAGGGCTTCCAAATCGTCGGCAAATGGCTTGAGGGATTTGGCCGCGTCCGGGGCGAACTTCGCGTCTTTCCACACAATCGAAGCCGCTCCCTCCGGCGAAGCGACCGAATACATGCTGAATTCGAGCATGAGCACGCGATCGCCAATGCCCAGCGCCAATGCCCCGCCGCTGCCGCCTTCACCTATGACGGTTACGACAATCGGTGTCCGCAACTGACTCATCGCAAGGAGGTTCTCGGCAATGGCCCAGGCTTGGCCGCGCTCCTCGTCAGCCAGGAACGGGCTCGCGCCCGGTATATCCAAGAACGTAAAGAGCGGCAGCCGAAACTTCTCCGCCTGGAGCATGAGCCGCCGCGCCTTGCGAAAACCTTCCGGATGGGCCATGCCAAAATTGCGCTGTTGATTTTCTTTGGCGTCCTTACCCTTTTGATGGCCGACAACCATGACCGGTGTCTCGTTGAGACGGGCCGGGCCGCCCACGATTGCCAGATCGTCGCCGTAGCGGCGGTCGCCGTGCAGTTCCACGAAGTCGGTGAAGGCGTAGCGAATGAAGTCTAGCGTGCGGGGACGCTGTGGATGCCGTGCCAGCTGTACCCGTTCCCACGGCGACAGCTTTGCAAAGACGTCGGCAGTCTGTCGATTGAGTTCGGAACGGAGCGCCCTGACCTCCTGCGCCATGTCATCAGGTGCACCGTTCCTGAGGTCGGACTCCATGGAGTCGATGCGTTCTCGCAGATCGATGAGTGCTTGTTCGAACTCGTACGCCATTGCTAAGGCACCATGTTTGCTTGCGGTATGCCGTCCGTCTGCGGATCCGACGACTCAGTCGCATAGAGACCAATCAACTTAGAGAGCGTCCGCCTCAGATCACTCCGCGGCACTATGCAGTCCACCATGCCGCGCTCCAGCATGAACTCCGCGGAGTGGGTCCCTTCGGGCAGCTTTTCATGCGTGATTTGCTCGATTAGGCGCGGACCCGTAAAGCCAATCGTAGCCTGCGGCTCAGCGATGATTACATCGGCGAGCGTGGCGAAACTGGCGGTTACGCCGGCGAGTGTGGGGTCGGTAAGGACTGAGACGTAAAGCACGCGAGCCTCGTGCAGCCGCGTCAAGGCGGCGGATGTCTTTGCCATCTGCATCAGCGAGAACATGCCCTCTTCCATGCGGGCCCCCGCTGACGCCGAAACTATGACGAGCGGTGTGCGCGTTTCCGTAGCGAGTTCAATTGCGCGGGTGATCTTCTCGCCAACCACGGAGCCCATCGTCGCCATGAAGAAGTTGGTGTCGATTACGGCAATTACCACTGCTTCGTCGCGTATGGTGCCGGTGCCGTAAATGACAGACTCCGGAATGCCGGACTTGCCGGCTTCATCCTCGAGCTTCTGTTCATAGCTGCGGTCAGGCCGCTCGAATCCCAGGATGTCTTGCGAACGCATCCCACCGTCGCGCTCGGCAAACGAGCCCTCATCGAGGAGATACTCCACACGTTTGCGCGCGCCGAGCCGCGCGTGGTGGTCGCATTTGGGGCATACGCGGGCGTTCTGCTCGAACTCCGCGAGATAGATCATCTCACCGCAGCCGGCGCACTTCTCCCAAAGTTCGTCAGGTACGTCGAGCTGCCGCTGCCGACCGGGCAGGAAGCCAAAGCGCCGCTCTTGATTGCTGAATAGTCTTCGCATGAATCTACAGAGTCTGTGAATGTAGCGGGGACACTAGGGACATTATACCAATGGCGCGAATCTGGGTATATGCCTTAGCACATGGGACGCTGATGGAGTTTGCGTGCGTTGTAGGCAACTGAAAGGAGCAGAGAGGGCGGAGACGGGGAGAAGTGTTGCAGTATCTCTAGACAAAGTTGACAGTCATTGACTTAGACTGATAAGGTTGCGTTGAAATTAGGGCTCATTTGTCACAACAGGAGGTGTTTAGTGATGAAAGCGCACGTATCGCGACGAGGATTCTTGGCGGGGACTGGGATTGGCGCGGCCACGCTCTTGGCGGCGGCGTGTGGCGTCCAGCCGGCAGCAGAAATGGCGCCGGCGGATGCGGAGGAGCAGGCGGAAGAGCCCAAGGCCATGATGGAGCCAGGCGCCGTTGAAGGTGTGGTGACCGTCTGGAGTCCCACCAAGTACGACTTTGGCGCCGACACCGGCGGTGAGATATCCAATGCCTTCCGCGAGGCATACGACAACAAAGTCCGCGTCGTGGGTTCTACTCCCGCCAGTTTGTGGAACACCGTGATTACCGCGGCGGCGGCGGGCTCTTCACCGGACGTTGCCTCTGGCGGCGACTGGTTTTCGCCGGAGTGGGGGCTCACAGGAGTGGCTACAGACCTGTTGCCCCGCGTCAAAGCCTCCGGGGTCGACATGAGCGAATTCTGGGAATCGCTCTTCCAAGAGAACTACTGGGACGGCAAGCTTTACGGTTTCTCATATTCGCCGGACTTGCGTGTCATGTACATGCGGACCGAGAGCTACTTGGAAGCGGGCCTCGATCCGGAAAACCCGCCCCAGTACTGGGACGAGATGGAAGAGGTCGTCGTGAAGACCTCCAAAGTGGATGCGGGCGGCAAGCTGACCGTCTCCGGTTACGCGCCGTTCTGGGGCAGCGGCGGCCACAACGAGTGGATCGTTCCCCTCACCCAGCTCGGTGGCTCGCGCTTTAGCGAGGACCGCTGGACGGTCACCATCAACAGCCCGGAAGCTGTGGAAGCGCTCACGTGGCTTAAGAAAATCTTCGATCTCCAGGGCGGTTGGGACAACGTCAAGCAGCTCAGGGGAAGTGGCATTCGGTCCAACGTACATTTCAATGACGGCCGCATCGCCAACTACTGGGCAACGTATGCTGAGCGCGGCGAGTGGCTGAGGGTGAACGCGCCGGACCTTTCCTTCCACTTCATGACGTATCCGCGCCCGCGCTCGACGGACAAGCACGCAACCTGGGGCGGCACACATACGTGGCACATTGGCAATAGCGCGGCCAACCCCGACGGCGGCTGGGCATTCATTGAATTCGGGGCTCGACCCGAATGGAACTTGAAGTTTGCCAAGCGCTTCGACCGCATTCCGATTCGCATTGACGTGACCCATTCGGAGGAGTTCCACGAGAACGATCCGTTCTTGCTAACGCAGAATGAGATGATCCCGCACCGTGTAGGTAACGTGGGTATTCCGGGAGCCGAGGCACTGCGCCGCCGCTGGCGTATCCCGTTGGTCGACGACGTGACCTCAGGCAAGTTGACGCCGCAGGAAGGCTTGGCTTCGGCCGAGCACGACATGCAGGCCATTCTCGACGAATGGAAGGCCCGCATCGACGGTTAGGTGCACGGTCGTACCACATTAGAAAAGGCCACATTTCCACCCGTTCTGCACTCCGCAGGGCGGGTGGATTTATGTTCCCGCCGGTGAGCGGGCGATTCCAACACTTGCGAAGCCTCAACGTGTAGGTGCACAGTTGTGCAGCGAAGCGTATCATTGAGCGTAGCTATCCGCAGGCGGCACGGTAAACGACGATTCAAGTCATTTGAGGAGTGCAAGTATGGCGCTTTCTGACGATCAGGTAAAGCTATTTCGCCACAATGGGTTCTTGCGGCTGCCGGGACGAATGTCCGAGGATACGGTAGCGCAGCTTAAGGAGGCAATACATACCGACGTCGCCAATGAGGTGGAACCCTATGTCCGCGACAAGAATGGGGACATAATCCGGCTCTCCCAGGTGCTTGATCGTGCCCCTATCTTTCGAGAAGTTGCTACCAGCCCGCTTGTGCTTGACTCCTTGGAATCGCTGTTGGGTCCCAACATCGAACTGATTACGAACCGTCACAACCACAGCACGCTCAATCCGCCATCGCGCGGCTACACAGGACTACACCGCGACGTGCTTCAGTGGACGCGAGACATTGTGACGGTGTTGTTTTACCTGGAAGAGGCCACGGTCGATAACGGCTGCACGCATGTGGTGCCTGGCACACACCTCTTCAATTGGATTCAGAATCTCGGTACGAAATCGAGCGTCGAAGACGTCATTACGGACGAAATCCGTGCGCAGGAGGTGCCCCTGCCCAGTCCGTCCGGTGGCTTAGCAGTGATCGATAGCCAGATTTTCCATCGCGTTGGCACAAATCTCACCACCGGTACGCGCACAAGCATGACGATGGGCTACGTGAGCGTGGATGAGTTGGCCGGCGTGCAGGACCCCTACCGGTTGCTGGTGCGGGGTGAGTCCGCCTATGGCGGCAACGTGGCGCGCAGCATGATGTAAGAGCGGGAGGCATTGGCCTGTTTCTCTCTTGGAACGTGGATTGGGATTGAGAGTAGAGAGATTCCCGCGTGCTGGAACGACCCAATCCGTTACGCGGGCAATGAAGGGGAGACATAGGAATCTGACGGGCTCTTCCTCCGTCACTCCGGCAAAAGCCGGAGTCCAGGGGTGGGGCGGGTGGAGCGTCTGGTAGACGCGAGATGAGGTGTGCATTCCTTGCAAAACGGAGGATGGATTCCGCGGTTCCGCGCGGAGGCGAGCTTTGGCGGAAATAGCGGGCGGAATCAACCCCTCAATTGGGCCTCTGGATTCCGGCTTCCGCCGGAATGACGGACAGAGGAGTGCACGAGGCCTTGGAAGTGCGAAGGGCCAGCAGTTTCTGTCAAATTACTACTCAACACATACAAGAATGACGGGCCCGGTCGGCAGCTGCCAATAGGTAGGGGCACGATATATCGTGCCCCTACGGCGTTTCCGTGGCTGTGCCTAGTTTGGAAGAGGTTTGAGTCCCTACGGAGCTGCCACTTGAGAGCGCAGTTCTTCTGGGTCAGTGGTGGGCCGCTTGCAGACAAACCGGCGGCAAACATAGGCTGTTGCCTGGCCGTCCTCTTGTTGCCGCTCCGCGAGCAGAGGCACGTTGATCGCCGCCGCTGCGTCTTCAGGATTCTGCAACGCCAGCATTACCTCCGGCGCATACTGTTCGTTTACGCTTGCGAGTAGCGCTTGAGTGTCTTGTGTATCAGGGTTGCCGACGATGGCGACTTCCTTAACCGGGGCCAAGAGGCTATCTGCCACGCAGAGCATGCGGCCGAAGGCGCTGGGAGCCTTGGTAAGAGCATCTGCCTGCAGACGGAGAACCGTCTCAACAGGCTCCAAGTACCTGCCCTCGCCGGTATAGGCATAGAGTCTTAGCAGGGCATCGCAGGCAAGAGAAGTCCCCGAGGGCACGGCATTGTCAAAGAGATTGCGCGGCCGCACAATGAGCGCTTCGTGGCGGGTAGAGGTATCGTAGAAGATGCCGTCGCCGTCGTAGAAATCCTGCAGAATCGTATCGCACAGACCGCGCGCCGCGGCAAACCAATTCGTGTCGAAAGTGGCTTCATACAAGGCAAGTAAGCCAACGGCCACACCGCCGTAATCTTCCAGGAATCCGAGACCCGCGGCTTTTCCGGGCGTGTAGGTATGGGCCAGGCGGCCGTTTCCCATCATAGTGCCAAGTAAGAATTCACCATTGGCAAGAGCGGTTGCGAGGTCGGCAGGACGGCCGAGTTGCCGGGCGGCTTGGGCGAAAGACTGCAACATCAGCCCATTCCAACCGGCAATGATCTTCGTGTCGGTTTCGGGTGCTATGCGCTGCGCGCGCACTTGGAGAAGATTCGGGCTGATGTCAGTGCGTACCCGCACAATCTCTTCCTCGCTCAGACCGGCTTCCGCGCCTTCGCTCAGAAAGAGGATGTTGTTGCCCTCAAAGTTGCCGTCCGGCGTCACGCCGTAATAGCTGTTGAAGAGCCGGGCATCGTCCGCTCCCACCACCCCTTCGATTTCAGCAGGCGTCCAAACATAGAACTTGCCTTCTTCGCCTTCGCTATCGGCGTCCTGCGCGGAATAGAAGCCGCCCTCCGCATCCGTCATCTCGCGGCGCACGTAGTCCAGGGTTTCGCACGCGATGCGCTCGTAAAGCGGATTGCGCGTCCGCATGAACGCATCCAGGTAGGCGCGGCTCAGCAGGGCGTTATCGTAGAGCATCTTCTCGAAGTGCGGTACCAGCCAGCGAGCGTCCACCGAGTAGCGGTGAAACCCTCCGCCAAGCTGGTCGTAGATCCCGCCGTACGCCATGCTATCCAGAGTCTTCGTTATGGCATTGAGCAAGCTGAGGTCCTGTGTGCGGTTATAGCGTCGCAGAAGGAATTCCAGCGACATGGCTTGGGGAAACTTTGGCGCCGCGCCAAAGCCGCCATGGATCGGATCGTGGTTGGCCTGAATGGATTCCCCCGCTTCTCTCAGCGTCGTGAGCGTGAGCGTGGAAGGCGACAGGTCAAACGCCGTGTGCTCGGCGATGAAATCACGCAGCTTGTCCGACTGTTCCTCCACTTGCTGACGGCGCTGTTGCCACGCATCGATGACGGCCTCCATTACTTGCTGAAAGGAAGGCATGTTCATGCGGGCGACGGGCGGAAAATAAGTCCCGCCGAAAAAGGGTTTTCCATCAGGAGTGAGGAATACGGTAAGCGGCCAACCGCCTTGGCCGGTAAGGCCTTGCACGGCTTTCATATAGATGTCGTCAATGTCGGGGCGCTCTTCCCGGTCCACCTTGATGTTGACAAAGTGTTCGTTCATATAGAGCGCGGTGGCTTCATCCTCAAATGACTCATGCGCCATCACGTGGCACCAATGGCACGATGAGTAGCCAATTGACAGCAGTATCGGACGTTCAAGCTCCTTGGCGGCTGCAAGTGCCGCTTCTCCCCAGGGATACCAATGCACCGGATTCAAGGCGTGCTGCAGGAGATATGGACTGGTCTCATCAGTAAGCCGATTGTTCATGCAAAGTCCTTCAGTCTGGATAAACCAAGAACACGCGAGTCGTTAGTGTTTTGCGGGAGCGCGCTTACACGCTCAATACCGAAACCTCGTGCCGCCTACGTGGCTGCGTATTCATCGTGACAGATAGGTAGTTGGTCGGCAACCATAGACAAAACATGCTCTCGGCAATGAAAGATAGGTGCGGTCCCCCGGTCTGATCACCCTTGAACGGGAGTATAATGAGGGGGAGAGGCATGGGAGGATTGAAGATGCAACGAGCGCTGCTGGGGACGATCATCCTGATCGCGGCCATCCTTACGGTCAATGGAGCCCTTGCGCAAGAACGCAAAGGCTCGGTGGATACGGTAAGGATTTCCGGCGCCATCGATCCTGCATCGGAACGTCTGTTCGCGCGCGCCCTCGACCGGGCAATTCGCGACCAGTCCGAAGCACTCATCGTCCTTCTCGACACTCCCGGCGGTCTGGACTCCTCAATGCGGGCCATGGTGCAAGGCATGCTGGCATCGCCCGTGCCTGTCGTGGTATTTGTCTATCCGCAGGGAGGCCGCGCGGCAAGCGCCGGTGTTTTCTTGGCCATGGCCGCGCACGTCGCCGTGATGTCCCCGGGCACCGATATTGGCGCGGCACATCCGGTTTCCGCAGGCGGTGGGCAAATCCTGGGCGATATGGACGCCAAAGTCACGAATGAAGCCGTTGCCTACATCCGCAGTCTGGCTGAGCTTCGGCAAAGAAACGCTGAGTGGGCGGAACAGGCCGTGCGCTCCAGTCAGACGATGACCGCTGAAGAAGCGGTGAAGTCCGATGTTGTCGACTTCATTGCCCGCGACGTACCCGATCTCATCGCCAAGCTTGAGGGCCGCCAAGTACAGACTCCCACCTGGACCCGAACGCTCGTCGTCGCGGGTGCGCCATTGCGTGAAATGGAGCACAACATTGCCGAGCAGACGCTCAAGTTTATCTTCAATCCCAATACCGCCTACCTGTTGTTCATGATCGGCATTTACGCGGTGATCGCGGAGCTCTACAACCCGGGGGCCGTTTTTCCGGCAGTTGTGGGCGCGATTGCAATTGTGTTGGCGCTGGTGGCCTTTGGAACGCTCCCCATCAACTGGGGTGGCGTCGCCTTGCTGGTGGTCGCCGCGGCGCTTATTGCCTTTGAGGCACAGAATCCCGGGCTTGGCGTGCTTGGATTCGGTGGCGTTGCCGCGCTCATACTTGGCACTCTGCTACTCTACCAGCCGCTCACGGCTCCATTTGGCGGCCCATTCTTCGTGTCGCCGTGGGTGCTCGGGTTCATCGTAGTGCTATCAGTGGCGTTTCTCACTCTACTGCTGCGCCTTGCGGCCCAATCCCAAAAGGAACCGCAGCAGTTTCGTGGAGAGAGGCGCATAGTTGGGCGGGAAGGTATAGCGCTCACGGCGTTAGACCCGGAGGGTGTGGTGCGCGTAGCCGGTGAGGAGTGGTCGGCCCGCACTACGGGCGAGCCGGTGGCGGAGGGAGATCAGATTTGGGTCTATGAAGTTGACGGACTTGCTCTTGTGGTTGGCCCGGCGGCAGAAATCCCCACGCTGACGAAGCTCAGTGAGACCGGGCCGGAATGAAGGCGGCATGATGAGAGCGCGATTGGTGTGACGCTGTAACGTGTGTAACGTGCGCGAAAGAGAGGGTTTGGCGCCATGGACGGTCAGTTAATTGCCTTGACGGTAGTACTTGTAGTCCTGTTTCTCTGGCTCTTATACTCTGCCATCAAGATCGTGGCGGAGTATGAGCGGTTGGTCGTGTTCCGGCTGGGCCGTGTGATGTCTGATCCGCGAGGGCCGGGAATCGTCTGGCTCTGGCCGATAATCGACCGGCCGGTCCGCGTAGACTTACGCGAGCAGTTTCTGGAAATCCCCCAACAGAGCTGCATCACCTCGGATAATGCCCCCATTCTCATCGACTTTCTCATCTATTGGAAGGTGACTGAGCCCACCGATAGTGTCGTACAGGTAGCGAACTTTGCAGGCGCTTCGCAAGGCATTGCTACGACGACGCTCCGTGCCGTCATCGGCGATATTTCCCTCGACGATGTGCTCGCCAAGCGTGAGCAAATCAACAACATCCTGCGCGCGAAGCTCGATGAAGTCACGGCGCGCTGGGGCGTGAAGGTCACGACAGTGGAGATTCGCGAGATTCTGCCGCCACGCGACGTGCAGGACGCCATGAACCGCCAGATGTCCGCCGAGCGCAACCGGCGCGCCATGGTCACCGAGGCCGGCGGCCAGAAGCAATCCGCGATCTTGGTGGCCGAGGGCGACAAGCAATCGGAAATCCTGAAAGCCGAAGGCGACCGCCAGGCCACAATTCTGCGTGCGGAGGCGGAAAAGGAAGCACAATCCCTGCGCGCCGAAGGCTACGCCACCGCTATTAGCCATATCTTCCAAATTGCGCAGACCGTGGATTCCAACACAATGCTGATTCAGTACCTGCAGACGCTCCAGAACATGGCCGAGAGTCCGTCCACGAAGTGGATATTCCCCATGGAATTGGCGACGTTGGCGGGCGGTCTGAGCGGAATCGTCGATTCAGCGCCTAACCAGCGACGCACCAATGGCAGAGATGCTTAATCAGGGAATCCAGTGACACCATGGTAGGGGCGCTTGGCGAAGCGCCCCTACAAATTCCACCGGCGGTGCTGAAACGAGTGCTGGCGGCAAGGCCACTTTACCGCGTGCGACAGCCTACGAATTGCTCTGACTCGTCACGACACGTGCCGCCGCCAGTGCGTAGACCTTCGCGGCAGTAGCCATTTCCGCGATACTGATGCGTTCGTCCGGCACCATGCGCCAGTTGCTCGGCCCATAGACGACCGTGGGAATTCCATGCCGCACGATGTCAGATGAGTCGGTGACGTAGCTGCACACCGGCAGTCCGGTTGAGCTTACCGGGTCTTCGCCGGTTACGTCGTGGTGGGCTTGACCGGTGAGCTTCACGACTGAGGCATCCGGATCAACGCGGAAGGGACGCTGATACACCAGCGTGCGCACATCGGCGTGAAACTCCGGATCGCCGGCTGCCAGGTCGGCGATGACGGCGTTGAAGTCTGCCGTAAGCGTTTCCGCCGTCATTCCCGGCACGATGCGTACGTCGCCGCGGACTGTGCACTGGTTGGCAGTCCGTGATGCTGCCGTGCCACCGCTGATTTGGCCGACCACAAGGCGCGGGAGACCCTCCAAGACGTGGGCGGGATCGAATGTCAGCTTGTCCTCGTTCAGGGCCGCGAGGAGCTTGAACATCTTCTGCATGGCATCCACGCCGCCCTCCCGCCGGCTGATGTGCTCGGCGACGCCGTGAGTCGTAACCTCAAACTGCCACGCACCGCCGTGGGCGAGTTGGAGGCGCAGGCCGGTGGGTTCCCCGTTGATGCACATGGCGAAGGGTCGGTCATTCGACTCGAGGAAGAACTTGGTTCCCAGGCCGCAGACATCATGGTGAACGACGGCGGATACGACCACGTCGCCTCTCGGCTGCAAGTCGGCGCGCGCTATGGCCTCGGCCGCCTTGACCAAACAGGCAACCGCGCCCTTCATGTCCGTCAGCCCAAACCCGTAGAGATGCCCATCCTTCACGAATGAGTCGTAGGGATCGTGCGACCACTCACCTGCCGGCGCGCCGGTGTCGAGGTGGCCGTTGAGTAGGATGTTGGGGCCCTCGCCGCTGCCGCGCACAATGCCGATCACGTTTGGGCGTCCCGGCACGACATCTTGCAGGTGCACCGCATCGAACGCGCCGGACTCGCGCATTTCGGTCGCGAGATAGTTGGCAATCCGACCCTCATTGGGAATCTCGCTGGGAATCCGCGCCAGTCCCGCGGCAAGATCCACCAATGCTTCCTCGTCAATCTGAGCAAAGAGATCGTCTGCATTAATGGCCATGGGCTAACTCCTCGCGGTTTACGGCACGCACACTTCAGGCGGTGGCTCGGAGCCAAGTATACTGCACCGCTTGATTGCTTGTCCCGTCGTAGAGCTGCTGCCCTGGAGCAAGACCACAGGACTGCGCGAGGCATCTGTGTATAATAGGCGCGGATAGGAAAGAGAGGCACATGGAAATTGTTACGGTGCCGTCGTACGAGGGCTTGAGTCTGCGTGCGACGGAGGTAGTCTGCAAGGCAATCGGCGCGAAGCCTGATCTCGTGTTGGGCCTGCCCACGGGCGCCACGCCAATACTGATGTACCGGCAGCTTGTGGCGGCATATGCACAGCAGCGTGTGGACTTTGCCCGGGTGCGGACATTCAATCTTGATGAATACTTGGGTCTGGCCCCGGAGCATTCAGCCAGCTACTACACGTACATGCAGGAGCATTTGTTGGCTAAAGTGGATCTGCCGCCTGGTCAGGCGCACATTCCCAACGGCGCTGCGCCGGACACTGATGCAGAATGCCATGCCTATGAGGCGGCGATTGCCGGAGTAGGACATCTCGATCTGGCAGTGCTCGGTATCGGCCAAAACGGGCACGTGGGCTTCAATGAACCGGGAGCGGAGTTGGAGTCCAATGTCCACGTGGCGCGGCTGAGCGCGGAAACGCGTAAACTTGCCTATGCGTATTGGACCACTGCAGTGCAGAACCCGTTTCCATCGCTCGATTGCTTTCCGGATCAGGCCATTACTATGGGGGTGGGGACAATTCTGAAGGCCGAGCGCATTCTCATGCTGGCAAGCGGCAAGAGCAAAGCGTACGCCGTGCGCCAAGCCGTAGCGGGCCCGGTGACGCCGCATGTCCCTGCCTCGTTGCTGCAACTACACCGGAATGTCACGTTCTTGGTTGATAGCGAGGCGGCTGCACTTCTCTGATTAAGGATTCGGTTTCAGATAGGATTCTCGTCATCATTTACCCCACGCACAGCGTGATCAACCGCTCAGAATCCCATCGGGGGAACGGGCAAAAAGAGTGCCTCCCTCAGGGACCTGAGTGGGTTAGGGCTTGATAAGCGGCTTACGGGCCGGCCGGCCGCTGCGGCGGGGATACTGCCGGGGGGAGCACGCGGTCTTGCGAACAGTCACGAGGCAGTGCTGCGGAGGGAGTTCAGTCAAGTCGAACTGCGAAATGCAAACATCCCCTCCGCCCATCGCTTCGATTGCGTACCGCGCCTCCTCCACTTCGCCAGCGAGCGGCAAAGTCTTGTACGTTACCAGTAGTCCCCCAATCCTGCAAAAAGGCAGCGCTAGCTCTGCTACCGTTGCGAGGCTACCTACGGCGCGGGCCGTGACCACGTCATATTTTCCACGGTGTTCTGCCGTGTGTGCCAGCTCTTCCGCGCGGCCCCAAAGTGCAACGGCGTTCTCGACGGACAAGGTGCGAACGGCATGCTCAAGGAATTCTACCTTCTTTCGTGTTGCTTCGAGCAGCGTGACGAAGAGGTGTGGGAAGGCGAGGGCCAGCGGAATGCCGGGAATGCCGCCGCCTGTACCGACGTCCAAGAGGCGATGCGCCTTGTCTTCCCTTGTGCCAGCGCGGAGCTCCGGTACGGCCACGACAGTCGCGATGGATTCAAGCAGCAGTAGTCGTTCCGCCTGCGCAGGATCGCGGACTCCGGTAAGATTGACTCGTCCCCGCTGCTGCAACAACAGGTCAATGTATGCATGGAGCTGCCGGACTCGCGCTGGATTGAGGGCGACGTTCAGAGATGCGCAACCGGCGCGCAGCGCGGGCAAGAGATGAGCGGAGTCATCGGGTAGAGGCGTTGATGGAGATACTGTGGTCACCGTGGCGTATGGAATACCTGGAGAGAGACAAGCGGCCAACCGACACGTGCGTGTTCTGCGCTGCCATACAGGACTCTCACGACCGAGCAAACCTTGTATTGCACCGGAATGAATCCTGCTTCATTATCTTCAATCGCTATCCCTACAACAATGGGCATTTGCTTGTGGTCCCGAACCGGCACGTTGGCGATTTGGACGACCTGACACACGAGGAGTGCGCCAACCTGATGCACGTCGCTCAATACGGTGTGCGACTCTTGCGCGGCGCGTTGCGGCCGGACGCGGTTAACGTAGGCATGAACCTTGGCTCCGCCGCCGGCGCCGGCATACTCGATCACGTGCATCTGCACATCGTGCCGCGCTGGGAGGGAGACTCCAGTTTTATGACGGTGTTGTCAGGGACTCGCGTGATCTCTGAGTTGCTGGCAGAGACATTCGATCGCCTCGAAGCTGCGATGGCGCAGGTGCCCTACGAACCGTAGTTGAACTCTATATGCCCGCCCCCTCAGGCTGATGCCCAAGAACGGCAACGGGCTAGCGACTCTTGCGTCGCGACTTGCGCTTGCGTCGTCCGCCTGAGGACTTCTTACCCGAACCTTCTGCGGATTCCGCTATTCTGGCGGGTAGCACACGGAAAAGGTACCAAAACGTCCTGACCAAGATGTAGATCTGCACAAAAGCAATCAGGACCAGCACGAACCGGTACGAGAGAATGCCCAGTCCCGCCTGGCGCAGGAACACGGCCAGGAGACCAAGGCCGTTGATTACCATGCTCGTAAGCAACACCACGCGTACTGCCAGGCGACGTAACGGACTATTGCCAAAGAGCATGCCACTGATGAAGTAGTAGACGAACGAGATTACCAGACCCGTACCAAAGCCGATGGTGAGCAGGGGAGCAATCTCACTGTAGAACGCCCCGGTTGGCCCGGGTGCGGCGAAGAGGTATTCAAAGAGGTCGGGAGGCACTAGGCCGCGCCCTTGGTAATGTCGCCGACTGCATGGAAGACAGCCACTGCCTCTAAGATTGCGATTCCGTCAGAGATCGCTTCTCCACCACCAGCGGGCTCCGGTACGATGAGCTCGAAGTGTTGGATGATCCCAAAATCTTCCGGAGGCCAGTAGGCAACCCATACCTTGCCCACGATGAATTTGCGCGGCAGGAACCCCCACTCGCGGGAATCCCGGCTGCCGCGCCGGTTGTCCCCCATGACGAAGTAGGAATCGGCGGGCACCGTACGACTTGCCAACTCATCGCGGCCAGTAAAGCCGGCAAGTTGGGCGCCTCTACTGACATAGGGTTCGTTGATCTTCTCGCCGTTCACGAATACGGCACCCTGGCGAATTTCGATGGTATCGCCCGGTAGCGCGATGATGCGCTTGACGAATTGCTCAGAGGGGTCCTCTGGATAGTTGAACACGATGATGTCCCCATGCTGCGGTTCGGAACGCACGTAGGCAAGCTTATTCACCAAGACAAACTCACTGTGGTGCAGGGTGCCGTACATGCTGCTCCCTTCAACGCGATAGTTCTGTACCGCAAGCCGGGTGCCAAAGAAGATCACGGCGGTGAGTAAGAGGGTTTGAAGGACTTCCTTAGCGAACGATTTCGTGGCAGTTTCCTCCAATCGCGGCAGGCGACTTTCTCTCTATAGCATATCATTGCACGCCGCAGCGTATGCCCTAACTAGCCGGGAGACTCTCTTGCCAAAGGGGCACAGCAGTTTGCGAACGCAGAAGCATTGCGCGCCTGAATTGTCCTAGATTGCCTCAATAGGTCAGTGTGGGCGTGGCAAAGGTCTAGCCCGAATTCGGGCGGGAAAACCCAAGTCCCCGCTCGCGAAGGGAAAGCGCGCTATCGCGGGTCATGATGATGTGATCGACCAGCTTGATCTCCAAGAGGTCGCCGGCTTTCTCCAGACGGGCTGTGGTGGCAACGTCGTCGGCAGACGGCGACGGGTCGCCGCTCGGGTGATTGTGGGCGACGAGTACCGACGCGCAGTTGGCGCGCACCGCTTCACGGAATACTTCGGCGGGGCGAATGACCGTCTGATTCAGCGTGCCCCGATAGAGAACTTCCTTGCCTACGACGTGATGCTTCGTATCAAGCAGAACCACGAGAAACTTCTCCTGTTCCTCGTCCACAAAGTCGGATAGCAGGTATTGTTTGGCGTCGGAGGCGGAGCGTATCACGGGCTGCGTGGCCTGTGCACTCGCACTTGCCCTGCGGCCGAGCTCTAACGCCGCTTTCAACTGGGCGGCTTTGGCCACGCCGACGCCAGGGTACTGTGTTAACTGGCGAAAGCCTGCTTGTGCCAAACCTGCGGCCCCGCCGAACGTGTCGAGCATTCCCTGCGCGAGCGCTACAACCGAACTTTCCCGCGTGCCGGTGCGCAGGATAATCGCGAGGAGTTCAGCAGTGGAGAGGTGGGCCGGTCCCAGGTCGCGCAAACGCTCCCGTGGGCGTTCCGATACCGGCCACTCGCGAACCACGATCCTGGAGTCTACAGAAGTAGCGGAAGGTGACGATAGTGGCTGGTTATCAGTGTCTAGGCTGGGGTCAATCGGCACGGTTTTGTATAGGCGAGCAAGCGGCAGGTGGGAAAGGGAGAGTAGAGTTCTTGACTGTTGACGGCACTACGCCGCACAGCGGGCATAGGAGCGATTAGTTCACCGGCGTACCGCAATAGGCGCACACATTCCACTTCAAGTCCGCGGGATTCCGGCACCCGGTGCAGCGTTTTCTCAGTTCCAGTTGGCAGATTGGGCAAATCATGAAGTCACTTTCCAAGCGATAGTGGCAGTTGGGACAGCGCGTCATTGCTTCGCTTTCGGCCAAGTAGCTTTCTTCTTCCAACGCCAATACGTTGGCCTCTGCCAGCGTTTCTTTGGGACGGAGGAACAAATAGAGAATGAGTCCGAATACATTGAAGGCCAGCACGAGGAGGACGGAAAATAGTTGCACCAGGATGTCGTTCGTGCGGGTGCGAATGTCGTAGAAGGCCCAAATGGCAAGAGCGATCCAGAGTGCGAGCACATAGGCTATCAGGAAAGCAAGGACGTAGTTGAGGACAGTCGCAATCGTCTCCATGAAGGCATCCTCTGATGGGCGGGCATGGGCAGGGCTACACTCGTATTGTACCAGCCCTCATTAGGGTGCACTAGAACGGCTCATGCGCAGCGCTGAAAGCACAGCGACTCCGCAAGTATAGCGGGTAGTGCACCGCTTTGCCGATCGCAGACCGCGGAGTTCGGGTAGGGTGCGCCGCTTGGGATGACTCGCCATACGCCGCACGCTGGAGGAGTCGCGCCATATAGGTCCGACGGTCGCCGTCAAGAGTGCACTAGAACGAGTAGCTCAATACCCGGTACGTTTCGCTGCCCGCAGGAGTTTCGACGTCAACGGTATCTCCCGCACGCTTGGTGAGGAGACTGGCGCCCACGGGAGAAAGGTACGAAATGCGACCTTCGAGCGGGTCCACTTCCGACGGTCCGACGAGATGGTAAGCAAGGGTTTCACTGCCATCGGTTAGCTCCAACTCGACACGCATGCCGATCTTAATGCCTTCGTCGGCGGCAGCACTCTTGCCATCTGCAGGTTGCTCGTTGTCCTCGGTAATTGTGCTCGTACGCAGGGTTTGCTCCAGCTCTCGTATGCGGGCCTCCAGCATGCCCTGCTGATACTTGGCCTCATCGTAAGCGGCGTTCTCGCGCAGGTCCCCATCCTTGATGGCGGCGTGCAGAAGCTGGCTGATGCGCTCGCGCCCTTCGCCCTTGTGTTGCTCCAGTTCAACACTCAACTCGTCGTATCGCTTCCGGCTGATGAAGGTATTGCCGGTCTGAGCGGCCGCAGCGCGCGGATCGCTCTTCGTGCTCCGTTTCGTAATCCTCAGTCCCGCGGCCGGATTGTCGTCCAACCAGCCAGATTTGCTCGCGTGGGCAAAGAATGTGCGCAACGCACTGGCGCACGGTTTTGGATCCGTGGCGGATGCCGCGACTTGATCGAGATAGGACTGGATCTGATGGGGGTAAATGGCTGTGATACGGGTGTCCGGGCCACACCAACCGACAAATCTGCGGAGATGCTGTGCTTCTTCACCATTCAGTCTGGCTACGCCCACCGATTGCACGTACCGTGTGAATAGTGGGCCTAACAGATCGGATTCCTGGTCACTCATGGTTTCTCCCAGCGTCTCACTGTTGGATGGTTGCGCTAGCCGCCAGCGCTTTGAGGTGCCGAAGGAGGGATTCGAACCCTCACGAGCGCAAGGCCCACTACGCCCTGAACGTAGCGCGTCTTCCAATTCCGCCACTTCGGCTTTGCCTATCCCCAGCGGGATTCTATCATGCGGCGTGGGGGCAGGCAACCGGTTGCCTCCGCGTCAGGCTCTGGCTGTGACTGCCGGATCCGCAGGGCAGCCCGTTCGAGGTAAGCCTGTCTGACCCGAGCCTGCCGAAGGATCGAACCATGAACGGGCCGTACGAAGGCTTGGCACATGCGCCGCCGCGCTAGGTCGCTGCGCCGCCGCCCTCATCCGTCAATTCTCTGTAGTGGGCAAAGAGGGTGGCAGGCAAACCGGTAGGCAGTCCCGTACGCGGCTCGAGAGTAAAGGGCATCTCGGCCGCCAGGGCCTCCGTCGCGGCGAGCGCAACCGGCAGGAATTCGGCACCGCCATGTTCATTCATCGCCGTCCGCACCGCTTGGTCGATCATCCGAACCACCGTGATGCTGTCTTGGACGGTTTGCGCCGCCGCCTCTCCAGTGCGGATGGCGTCACGCGCATCCTGAGACCAGAGATACCGGTGGGCGAGCGCCAAAGTGTCGATTTGGAGCGACGCCAACTTCTGCATGGATCGCTCGTACCCGCGCGCCGTGTAGTAGAGGGGAAATGTGCCCGGCTTGCTACCGAATCCCTGCACGGCGTCACCTGCGAAGGCAATCCCCTTGTCTTCCCAATGGTAGGCGATGCTCCCCGGCGAATGGCCGGGCAGATGCACCACGCGGAGCTGAATGTCATCGCCGAGATCCACGATCTCGTTGTCTTCAAGCTTGCGGTGTACAACCGAGGGGCCGGTGACCGTGTGCAGGAATTGCGCACGCCGCGCTGAGAGATCTTGCCCGAGCACGTGCTTGTCGGCATGCCAGATGTACTCCATGTGCGCTTCAAGGTCTTCGACCAAAATCGCATCCGCGTGGTGCATATAGACTTGGGCCTTCGTACAGGAAAGCAGCGCGTGGTTGCCGCCCATGTGGTCCTGGTGCCCGTGGGTATTGAGAATGACGTCAATGTCGGTGAGCTCAAGTCCGAGCGAGCGCAGCGCGGGCTCGACATATTCCCGGGGCGTGTATGAAGCGCCGGTGTCGATGAGCGCCCGTGTGGGGCCATTGATGAAGAAGAGCTCGACGATGCTGTCCCAATTCCAGATGGCCGTAATGCGGAATAGCCGTGAGTCTTGAGGCATTGACGAGAGTGCCATGAGCTTCCATCCAGCGCGTAATAAGGTGCCAATCGTATGACGAGTGTAGCACAGTGTTGGCGGGGCTTAGGGGAACCAGTACAATTGACCTAGGCTCATCACCGGGAAAGGAATGGTTAGATGGCTGTCCCGAACACTGCCGCGCGTACAGACCTCTTGAAGGGAGAATCGGCGTTTGCCGTTTTGGCGCGCGCTCGGCAACTGGAGGCGGTTGGGAAAGACATTGTCCATTTGGAAATCGGCGAACCGGATTTCCCAACGCCTGAGAATATCGTCGAGGCCGGCGTAAAGGCGTTGCGGGACGGCCATACGGGCTACGGACCCACGCCCGGCTTGATGCCGTTCAGAGAGGTGATCGCTGAGTATGTGCAGCGAGGGTGGGGTGTCGAGACTTCACCGGAAAACGTGGTGGTCACCCCGGGCGCGAAACCGGTTGTCTTTGCCAGCATCCTGGCGACGGTCAATCCTGGGGATGAGGCGATCTACCCTGACCCGGGGTTTCCAACGTATGATTCGATGCTGCGCTTCGCTGGTGCGACGAGGGTGCCGTTGACCCTCTACGAGGACCGTCAGTTTCGCTGGGACTTGGACGAGTTGCGTGACAGTATCACCGACAAGACCCGGCTCATCATCCTCAATGCTCCCCATAACCCCACGGGCGGCGTATTCACGGCGGAGGAATTGGGCGAAATCGCCGACATGATACGGGGCAAGCCTATCTGGGTGCTGAGCGATGAGATCTATAGCCGCATTGTCTACGAAGGCGCTCACGCCTCCATCCTGGCACATCCGGGAATGCAGGATCAGACCATTTTGCTTGACGGGCACTCTAAGACGTACGCGATGACGGGATGGCGACTGGGCTACGGCGTCATGCCATTGCCCATAGCAGAGAAGATTGGGTTGATTCTCAATAACGCCACATCATGCACGGCGAGCTTTACGCAGATGGCCGGCATCGAGGCGCTCACGGGACCGCAAGACTCGGTTGATACTATGGTGGCGGAGTTTCGCCGCCGCCGTGATGCCTTCATCGGCGCGCTCAATGCGATTGACGGCCTATCGTGTTTGGTACCGCAGGGCGCGTTCTACGCCTTTTGCAACGTGAAAGAGCTTGGCATTGGGTCAGCACGCTTGGAGCAATATTGGCTGGAGGAAGCTGGAGTCGCTACGCTTTCCGGTACGGGTTTCGGTGCCGCGGGCGAGGGTTACGTGCGCTTTTCCTTCGCCAATTCGCTAGAGAACCTCATGGCCGCGGCGGAACGCATTGAGGCGTCAATGCCGGGCGCGCATGCGCTGGCAGCGGAATAATAGAACCTGCCAATCGAACTCGCGCATCACTCGAGTCCTAACCATTTAGAAGCAAGGCGAAAACCGCAAGTCTCCCTCTCCCTCGAGGGAGTGGGCCGGGTTGGGGTGCTTCTCCGCAGGTTTCAAACCTGCGCTACCGGAAGCAGAGTGAGGCCGCCAGTGCTAGCTACACCCACTCCAGAATCACGCCCATGGCGTCTTCAGGGTGTTCGTAAAGCAAATCGAACGCCTCTTTCGCCTGGCTACCCGGGAAGTGATGGGTAACGAGCGGCGCGACCCGTATGAGACCGCTGGAAAAGGCCTCCATTGTGGCACGGGCCACGGCGTTCACGTCGGTGTCCGGCAAGTGGCCGCCAAGCAGTCGCCTGCCCAGTATTTTGCTGGCGTCCAGCGGCAGCGGGCCGTCGTGGTAGAGGCCGATTACTTGTAGTAAGCCGCCGGCAACAAGCATGTCTTGCGCCTGCTCAAAAGACTTTACACCGGCACGACCACCCACGCAATCGATGACGATGTCCGCGCCCTTCCCGTCCGTGAGATCCAGCACGGACTCCACCGGATCGCGGGCGGCGCCGTCGATGATGATTCCCATGTTCCTCTCTTCGGCCAGTCTGCGGCGTATCGGCAGCATGTCTACGCCGCAGAGTTGCGCGGGCAAGAAGCGGGTCGCGGCCTGCATGATAAGGTTGCCTACCAAGCCAAGCCCCAGAATCACCACCGTGTGCTGAGGCTGAATGCCGGCGGCGGCAGTCCAGCCAAGGGAACTCGTGGCGAGGACCTGAAAGGTGCCGTCGACAAAAGGCACGTCATCCGGCAACCGCGCCAAGCGCCTGCTGATGGCAACCCTAGCCTCCTCAACAGCATATTCGGCGTGGGGTGCGGCGCAGGAGACGCGATCGCCGGGCGCAAACCAGGTTACCTCGCTGCCCACTTTCTCTATGACGCCCGCGGTTGAATACCCCATCCTGCCGGGATCGATCGGCCCGGGGCTGACGTAGCGCTTCCAGAGTTCCGAGCCTCGGCTGATGAGGCTCGCATGGACGCGCACGAGCACCTCATTGGGGCCGATTTCGGGTATGGGCACCCGCTCCATCACGATGTTGCCCAGACCTTCATGTTTGGCAACTCGCCACATCATGTCAGACATCGCAATCCCATCCTTTAGTTACGAGAAACACAATTCGACTGCTAATTTTCGCTCTGCGGAATTGGAACTGGGAAGGCAAGAGGACATGGCCGTCATTCCCGCGAATCCAGAGGAGTGCAAACACTACTAGCTAGCATATTATCAGTCCCTAGCCTTTCCATTCCCGGCCTTCCTCCATCGGGAGGATTGAGTTGCACAAAGGCCCCTCAAGGCAAAGAGTAGAGTGAGGGTGCTTTTCCGCAGGCTGCAAATCTGCGCCACCGAAGACGACCGCAGGGATTGATTCGCAGGTTGCAAACCTGCGCTAGGCCCGGGATTCCCTCTCCCTCGAGGGATGTATAGACCGGGTTGATGGGTAACACTTGTTCGGGCTGATGGGTTACACCTAAAGGCATGGAGAATCTTGCAGCAGGAGGATGACCATGCCGTGGAAGGTGGAAACACTTATGTCTGCTCGGGAAGAGTTCATCGCCCTGGCACTGGCTGACGGGGCGAACATGAGTGAGCTGTGTCGGCGCATGGGGATCAGTCGGAAGACCGGGTACAAGACGCTGCGGCGGTACGCGGAGAGTGGTGCAGACGGTCTGCAGGACCGTTCGCACCGGACGCACACGTGTCCGCACCGCACGAGCCGGGAGATGGAGGAACGCATCATCGCGTTGCGGCTGGCGCATCCCAAGAAGGGCGCGCACGTGCTGCGCAGGATGCTGCAAGACCAGGGGGTGACCGACGTGCCGGCCAAGAGCACGATCCAGGCCATGCTCAAGCGCAATGGCCTCATCGACCCTGCAGAGAGCGCCAAGCACACGCCCCAGGTGCGCTTTGAATATCCTGCGCCCAACGACCTGTGGCAGTTGGACTTCAAAGGGCATTTCAGCATGCAGCACGACCGCTGCCATCCGCTCACGCTCCTGGACGATCATTCTCGCTTCAACCTCACGCTCCAAGCCTGTGCCAACCAGCGTGGCGAGACGGTGCAAGACCGCCTCACCACGGTCTTTCGCCGCTACGGCCTGCCCCAGGCCATGCTCATGGATAACGGCTCACCCTGGGGCAACGACGCCGGTCAGCCCTACACGCCCTTCACCGTCTGGCTCATGCACCTGGGCATCACCGTGCGCCACAGCCGACCCTACCATCCCCAAACCCTCGGCAAGCTCGAACGCTTCCACCGCTCCCTCAAAAGCGAATTGCTGCAGGGCCGTACCTTCACCGACCTGGAGCACTGCCAACGCGCCTTCGACACGTGGCGTCATTTCTACAACTTGGAACGCCCGCACTATGCCCTCGGCCTGGACACTCCCATCAGCCGGTACACTGCCAGCGCACGCTCCTACCCCGAGACCCTGCCTGCCCTTGAATACGACCCCGACGATCAGGTGCGCAGCGTCGACGTCTCCGGCCGCATCTCTTTCCAGGGCAGCAGGCTGCGGGTGGGCAAAGCCTTCACCCACAAACAGGTCGCACTGCGACCCACCCCAACAGACGGCGTCTGGAACGTGTACTTCTCAAGACAACGCATAAAATCCATAGACCTCAGAGAACAAAATGTGTAACCTATCAACCCGAACATCTGTTACCTATCAGCCCAGTCTGTACAGGGAGAGGGCTAGGGTGAGGGTGCCTCTTCGCAGGTTACAAACCTGCGCTACCGGAGCAATGGCAGATCTCGATTCGCAAGTTGCTAGCCTGCGCCACCAAAGGCGTGGCAAGAGGACCGCTGTCAGCTACTCCCACTCCAGAATGACGCCCATGGCGTCTTCAGGGTGTTCGTAGAGCAGGTCAAACGCTTCTTTCGCCCGGTTACCCGGGAAGTGATGGGTAACAAGCGGCGCTACTTGCTCAAGGCCGTTGGAGAGCGCCTCCATAGCCGCGCGGGCATTGGCGTCCACGTCGGTATCCTGCAGATACCCGCCAATCAGGCGCTTGCGTTGCATCTTGCCGGCGTCCAGCGGCAACGGATTATCGTGGTAAAGGCCGATAATCTGTAACAAGCCGCCGGCAACGAGCATATCCTGGGCTTGCGCAAAAGACTTGACACCCGCGGGTCCGCCCACGCAGTCGATGACAATGTCAGCGCCCTGGCCGTCCGTGAGTTCCAGTACAGACTCCACCGGATCGCGCGCGGCGCCGTCGATGATAGTTCCCATGTTCCGCTCTTCCGCCAGTCTGCGGCGAATCGGCAGCATGTCGATGCCGCAGAGTTGCGCGGGCATGAAGCGGGTCGCGGCTTGCATGACAAGATTGCCGACCAAGCCAAGGCCCAAAATCACCACCGTGTGTTGCGGTTGAATGCCGGCGGCGGCAGTCCAGCCAATGGAGCTGGTGACAAGGGGTTGAAACGTCCCGTCAACAAAAGGCACGTCGTCCGGGAGATGTACCACCCGCCGCTTTGCGGCGGCACGCGTGTCGCCAATTGCATACTCCGCGTGGGGAGCGGTGCACGATACGCGATCGCCGGGTTTGAAGCGGGTTACCTCGCTGCCAGTCTTCTCGATGACACCTGCTGTAGAGTACCCCATGGCGCCGGGGTCAACGGGTCCGGGCATGACATAACGCCTCCAAAGTTCCGAACCCCGGCTTATGAGGCTGGCGTGGACTCGCACAAGGGCTTCATGCGGCCCAAGTTCGGGAATTGGCACATGTTCCATCACGATGTTGCCCAGACCCTCATGCTTGGCTACCCGCCACATCATGTCAGACATGATCCCTAACGCCTTTCGCTGCGATGAGAATTGACGAATCTCTGCACTGGCTCTGTAGTCGCTGTCCGGTCCGTGATAAGTCGTTGCTCAATTACGGCTAGATTGGCGTGTACGTCGGTTGGCTTGCGGCGCGGTCGTGGCGAATGAAGCGCAAATCGTGATTGGTGAGAGGTAGCTCCACCCGCGCGCCGCCCTGCCGGTGCGATTCGATCAGGCCAAAGATGACTTGGGTATTCCAATACGCCACGTCCGCGCCGCCGCGGGTCGGCTTGCCCGTATCGAGCGCGTGGACGAGATCTTCAATGAGGAGCAAAGTTGAACTTTTCCGTTCATATGCAAGGTTCGGCTCGTCCTGAGACGAGTCCATGTCTTTGCTGCGCGTACGAAATTCCACACCGTTGTCCAACGCCTCAATCATACCGGTGTCGCATACCGCCTCGACCTCGGCGCGCCTGGGACTAACCAAACCATAGCCGAAGACTCCGTTTGTATACATAATGGTGCCTGTGCCCGCCGGGTCTTCCAGTACTTCGGTGCCGACAACGAGTTCATCGAAGTCAAAGACATAAGCCTGTACCCATTGCGGCGTCACGTCGTTATTGAGGAACATGAAGAGGTCAATGGAGTGACTGAACCCATTGAAGAATGAGCCGGTACAGTAATTTATGAGGGTGCGCAACTCGCCAAAGTCCCCGGAGTGAATCTTGGCGTGCATTGCCGAGAATCCATTGTGCCAGCGGCGATTGGTGCCCATGCTGAAGGCGACGTTGTTGGCGCGCACTGCATCGCGAATGGCTTCCGCCTCCGCGACCGAGGCACAGAGGGGCTTCTCAACATAGAGCGCGCGGACACCGGCCTCGATGGCATGCAGGATGATCTCGCAGCGCTGCTCCGGTTGCGTGGTGATGCTGAGAATGTCCGGCTGTTCGTTGGCAATTAACTCGCGGTAATCGATATACCGATGATCGGCCCCCACATTGTAGTGTTCACCAAACTTCTCCAGCACTTCCGGTCGGAGTTCGGCGCCCGCCACGAGATCGGTGCGCGGACAGGCCTCATAGCCGGCGGCATGGGAATACGGCAGCGGTATCGGGCGATAGCCTTGGTGTTCATTATCGATGAACGCTCCCATGCGGCTGCAGCCGATAAGTGCGGCGCGATATGTTTCAGACATAGTGGAGACCCCCCTCAGTCTCTCAATTGCGTAGTGCCTGCTGTTGTGGATCCTGATGCACTAAAGTGTTTACCGCCAATTGTGGCAATCTACGGTCAGAATGGAATAGATCCCTATTCCCTCGCTCCATGGGGAACCTGATTCCCCCAAGAGCCAGCTTTGCTTTGAGGGACGAATCTATACCCCTTCCTTGTTTGCATAAGAGTACGAGCGCTGCCAACAAATGCCGCGCAAGCCGTCTAGGTGATGCGACTTGCTGATCATCTCGCCTAGATTCCTCGCTGTCGATCTGATTGACATAGTAAATCTGCAAAGCCTTAACCGGGCTGGTACTTAGGCTTGCGTGCGACGTGGTCGTGCCGGATAAAGCGGAGATCGTGATCCGTCAGGGGTAATTCCACACGGGCTCCGCCCCGACGATGGGATTCGATAAAGCCGAAGATAATCTGCATGTTCCAATACGCTACCTCCGCGCCGCCGCGGGTGGGCTCACCGGTGTCAAGGGAATGGACAAGGTCATTCACAAGGTTTAGCGTCGAGCTCGTTGGCGGGGAGTCTAGGTTTGGACCATCCTTAATGCCTTCCGCCTGCTGTGCGCGCGTGCGGAACTCCACACCGTTATTCAAAGCGGTAATGACGCCTTTGCTGCAAACCGCCTCAACCTCGGAACGTCTCCCACTCTCCAGCGCATAGCCGATGACATCGTTGTCAAACATGATGATTCCCGTGCCCGCCGGGTCTTCCAGTACTTCCGTGCCGACGACAAGCTCATCGAAATGGAAGACATAGCCTTGTACCCACTTGGGCTTGGCATCGTTGTTGAGGTACAGCAGGAGATCGAAGAAATGACTTGACGTATTGAAGAAATTCCCCGTCTGGAAGTTGAAGAGCGTGCGTAAATCGCCAAAGTCGCCGGAATGGATCTTCGCGCGCATTGCCTTGAATCCGTCGTGCCAGCGGCGGTTGGTGCCCATGTTGAAAGCGACATTGTTAGCCCGCACGGCATCGCGGATGGATTCAGATTCGGCAACTGAGGCGCAGAGCGGTTTCTCGACATAAAGTGCGCGGACGCCTTGCTCAATGGCGTGCAGGATGATTTCACAGCGTTGCTCCGGCTGGGTGGCAATGCTGAGAATGTCGGGCTGCTCGTTGGCAATTAGGTCGCGGTGGTTGGAGTACCAGTGATCGGACCCCACGTTGTAGCGTTCGCCAAACTGCTGCACGACGTCCGGTCGAAGATCGGCGCCCGCTACGAGTTCAGTACGCTCACATGCCTCATAGCCGGCGGCATGGGAATACGGCAGCGGTATCGAGCGATTCGCGGTAACCTCATTGTCAATGAAGGCTCCCATGCGACTGCACCCAACCAGGGCCGCGCGGTAGGTTTTCGCCATGTCTGCAACTCCTCATGTATTCAATTGCCCTTGCCAACAGTCGTGGACTATCCTCCACTGTGGGTATCTTGCGTTGATGTCACAAGAACATGTAGAGTCTGAATCCGTCATTTCCGCGAAAGCTCGCCCCCGTGCAGAGGCGCGGATTCCACCTTCTTCACTTCCTAGAATCCAGAGCACGCCGGAGTGACAAACAGCCCATCGCCTTTTGACCGCCCGCCCTGAGCACTTCGGCGGGCTCAGCGCAGGCCTGTCGAAGGGTGATCAAGCGGCCCCCTGTTACTCTCTAGCCACCTGGAATATACAGGCTCCGGTCCGCGACCGGCACAGATACCCGTGCGCCGCCCTGTAAGGACGAATACGCGATTCCAAACTGCGCTTCTACGTCCTGCAGCGTAACGTCGATATTGCCGTCGGTTCTCTCGCCGGTCTCGATTTCACGGATGATGTTGCGAATGTTCGTTATGCCTGGGGCATCGCCGGTGGCATGGATGGTCGTCTCTTCCAACTCGTCACCGCGCCGCAACGGCCGCTGAATGCGCGTATTGATGCCGTTGTCAAAGGCAAGCGCCCGTCCCTCCGTACCGCGAACTTCCACATCAAACGATCTCGGCGTCGGAATGAAAAAGCCTTCCTGCCCGGTCTCGTAGCCAATGCGGAAGAAATCCACCTGGGGATCGGCGATTTCCTGGCCAGGATTCGGCACGAAGGCGTGTTTCTCGGCATCATAGCGTGCGGATGCCTTTTCGTTGCCTTTCACGCGAGGATCGTCCGGATCGACTAACCGTCCCTCGACCCACGTCGGCTTGGGATCGCCCAGCAGCATGCTGACCAGGTCTATGGTGTGCGGGTGGTGCTTGATGATGTCTGTCCAATAGTACATGACCGCGTGCAGCGGCTTGCCGATGGCTCCGTCAAGTATGGCGGCGCGCAGGCGCTTATAGGCGTCGTGGTGGCGCCGCATGGCGCCCCAGTTGAAGGCGACATTGTTGCGTGTCACCGCCTCGTGGATGCGGTCGGCCTCCTCCAGCGACGCGCACAGGCCCTTCTCGGCGAAAATGCCTTTTACGCCGTGCTCCGCGCAGAAAATGATGGGTTCAGCCCGGGCAAACGACGGCGTGGTCACGCTGACGATGTCCGGCTTCTCTTTCTCGATCATCTCGCGATAATCGAGATAGGCATTGGTCACGCCGAAGCGCCGGCAAAACCGTTCAAGGCGCTCTTTGCCCCGGTTTGCCACGGCGACCACCGTGGTTTCCGGCATGGCGTCATAGCTGGGAAAGTGGCCGTAGGGCGTCATGTAGCCCCGAATGTCTTGCTCGTCCTCGATGAGGCCGCCCATGCGGCCGGTGCCGATGATGGCGACCCGGTATTGGTTGCTCAAAGTTCCACCCCCGGCCACTGGTCGTCGCTGGCAGTGACGTCAACCACGATGCCGTCAGGGTCCTCAACCTTGAAGGAGCCGGAAGGCGGCTTGGAAGGGTCATACGCGTACTCATGGCCTGCGCTCACGCCTTCCCAGAAGATCTCGTAGCCCATGTCGTCGAGCCGCGTGGCGGCTTCCGCCAAGTCAGCCACTTTCACCCCGATGTGCAGGTAGTCCAACATACCGGATACATGTGCGGGGCGGTCCGGCCCCTCGTGCTGAAAGACACGAAAGTTGTGGTAGCCGTCACTCAGATCGAAGCCGTGATGGAGTTCGTTGACGACTTCAAGGCCGAGCGCATCGCGCCAGAAGCGAATGGTCTTGTCAATGTCGCTGGCGCGCACACCTATGTGGACGAGTGTCGATGCCATGGCTGTTCCCTCCCAATGCAAGAATTGCTGATGTTTTCCCTTGAAGCGTGACGCATGTCTGTTGCCGTTAGTATAGCGTTACCTGACAGCGTCTGTACAAGCGCGCCAGAGTTGTCGAGGTCATTCGTCAAATTACTCTCGACCAGTCCTCGCGAGTGCAGATTGCCTTTGACACACTTTCGGAAGATAGATCCAGGAGCACACATCGCATACTGAGAGTAAACGAGCACTTGGTGTGTAGCGCTTCCCGTTATTTGGCGCAACTCGCAAGGGCGGCATACACTTGCTCGACTAGCTCATCCGCTGATGCTTCCGCAATTGCCGGTTGGTTGGAGGTGATGAAACCGTCGTAGCCAATCGCCCGCAGCCCATCGCAGAAGAGCGCCAAATCGACGCCGCCCGGATCGCCGATGACGAGACGGTCGTAGCGCACGGGGCCGCGATTGGTTGCAATGGTGGATGAACCGGATTCCGAAACGCGCAGGTTTTGCACGTAGACGTTGAAGATGGAAGCTGCGAGCGGTTTGAGGGCTTCCGCATCATACGCTTCCCCGCACAACATGAAGTTCGCCGGTTCGGCGATGAGCCCGATGTTTGGGTGGCTAATGCGATCAAACATCTCCACACATTCGGCAACAGTCTCGAAGGGAGTCATCGTGTGATTCTGATGGGCGAGCCGGATGCCGTGCTCGCGCGCTTCATCGGCGGCGCGTTGCGCCACAGGGATGTCCTCAGCGCGCTTGATTGCCACGCGAATCATGTCAGCGCCAATCGCGGTAGCGCGCTCGAGTGTTGGCGTAATATTGCGCAGTGGCGCAGCCGCGTCGGGAGCAGTCCCCTGGTTCGCCACGCGTGAATCCAGCATGACCATCGAAGCCACGAGCCCGTGCTCTTCCAAGATGCCGCGCATCTCCCGGACGCGTTCCAGCGGAGTAGTGCTATTCAGGTGCGTGGAGCGAATACAAACGGCGTGGAACCCCACACGGGCGGCGAGTTCGGCAAATTCGATAAAGTTGAGCGATGCATTTGTCTTGATGTGTTCGGCTTCTACGATTCGACCGGAAAGCGATAGTTGCATGGAGGGTACCTTGTCATACATTTGAATTGAGTGTGCCTTGCCTGAGCAAACTATACTCCTCAGGCTTGTCTGCTACAACCGGCGCACGGTGAGGCGCCCTACCGGCCGGTCGCAGTCGCCGCCGCAGCGTGTTGGAAAGCACGCAATATAGTATCCTCTAGTCAGAACGCGGAGAATTCACGGTATCTGAGTTTGGCCCTTGTTATTGGATTGAGGAATTGGATGAGCACTGCGAACAGCTTCGATAGTAAGTCCACACTTAAGGTCGGTGATAGCGCCTACGCAATTCACCGTCTTGCGGCCTTAGAGCGAGCAGGAATCGGCAACGTGGCGCGGCTTCCCTTCTCTATAAAGGTACTTCTGGAGAGCTTATTGCGTACTGAAGACGGACGCTCGGTAATGCGGGACGACGTGGTCGCGGCCGCGAACTGGACGCCGCAGCAGACGGCGGCACGCGAGATCAACTTTACTCCCGCCCGGGTAATCCTGCAGGACTTCACAGGCGTGCCGTCCGTCGTTGACTTGGCGGCCATGCGGGAAGCAATCAGCGCTTTGGGTGGCGATCCCGATCGCATCAATCCCCTACAACCCGCTGATCTCATCATCGATCACTCAGTGCAGGTGGACGTCTACGGCATGCCGGAGGCCTTTGCCATCAATGCCCAGCGCGAGTTTGCCCGCAATCAGGAGCGCTATGCTTTTCTGCGCTGGGGGCAGAAGGCTTTTGACAACTTCAGCATCGTGCCGCCCGATACGGGAATCGTGCACCAGGTGAATCTGGAATACCTCGGCCGGGTCATCTTTGCCGACACACGCGACGGCGAGCTCATGGCCTATCCGGATTCGCTCGTGGGCACCGATTCACATACCACGATGATAAATGGTCTCGGTGTGCTCGGTTGGGGTGTGGGCGGCATCGAGGCGGAGGCTGTAATGCTCGGCCAGCCTATCTCATTGCTCTTGCCGGAAGTCGTCGGCTTTCGCTTGAACGGCCAACTCCCGGAGGGTGCCACCGCCACCGACCTTGTGCTCACGGTGACGCAGATGCTGCGGCAGCACGGCGTGGTGGGCAAGTTTGTCGAGTTTTGCGGCCCAGGCATGGCATCGCTGAGCTTGCCGGATCGCGCGACCATCTCGAACATGGCGCCGGAATACGGGGCTACGGTGGGCATGTTCCCCGTGGATGAAGAGACGCTGCGCTACCTGCGCCTGACTGGGCGCGATGAGGACCTGGTGCAGCTCGTTGAGGCGTATTGCAAAGAACAGGGGATGTTCTATCGTCCCACGGATCCGGAGCCGTTGTTCACAAGTACCCTAGAGCTAGACCTAGCCACAGTTGAGCCGAGCCTCGCCGGGCCGAAGCGCCCGCAGGACCGCGTGGCTTTGCAGGGCGTGCGCCAGAGCTTTATCGATGCCTATCCCGAGAAGTTTTCCCAGGAAAATGGCAATGGTGCTACGAATGGTAGCCCCGCGGCGGTTGCGACGGCGCAGGAAACCGGCTCAGTTGTGGTTGCCGATCCCGCGGCAGACGTCGATGTATCACTGGAGGGTGTACCCGCCAGAATTGGCGAGGGCGCAGTGGTGATTGCGGCCATTACGAGTTGCACCAACACCTCCAACCCAGCCGTAATGATTGGCGCCGGCCTCCTGGCGAAGAACGCGGTGGCAGCCGGCATCGGAAGAAAGCCGTGGGTGAAGACGAGCCTGGCTCCCGGTTCTCGTGTGGTGATGGACTACTTGGAGAAGCTCGACCTCGTGCCGCATCTGGAAGCGCTGGGCTTTCATCTCGTTGGCTACGGCTGCACCACGTGCATAGGCAATAGCGGTCCCTTGGCCGATCCATTGGAAGAGACGATCAGTGATCACGAGTTAGCCGTGGCAGCGGTGCTTAGCGGCAACCGCAACTTTGAAGGCAGGATTCACCCCCTCGTGCGCGCCTCGTATCTGGCTTCGCCGCCGTTGGTGGTGGCGTATGCCCTGGCGGGAACGGTCAACACCGACCTCACGAATGATCCAATTGGTCACGACGAGGCGGGTGAGCCAATCTACCTCCGCGACATCTGGCCGAGCCAGCGTGAGATTGCCGACGCCATGACCCAGGTGGTAGATGCGGAGATGTTCCGCGAGCAATATGACAAGGTGTTCGAGGGCATGGCCGAGTGGGAGACGCTGGCAGTCCCTGAGGGTACGCTCTTTGGCTGGGACGAGGTCTCAACCTATGTGCGCCAGCCGCCGTTCTTTGACGGTATGCAGGCGGAGCCGGGATCGTTGGCTGACATAACTGACGCTCGCGTCTTGGCGGTGCTCGGTGACTCGGTCACCACCGACCACATTTCACCCGCGGGTTCCATCGCCAAGGACAGCCCTGCCGGGAAGTACCTCGTCGCACAGGGGGTGCAGCCCAAGGAATTCAACTCATACGGCTCGCGTCGGGGCAATCACGAAGTGATGATGCGCGGCACGTTCGCGAACGTGCGGCTGCGCAACCAACTCGTGTCGAGAGAAGGCGGCTGGACGCTGCAATTCCCGGACGAGACCGAAACGACCATCTACGATGCGTCCGTGCAGTACCAGGGCGACGGCATACCTCTCATCATCCTGGCAGGCAAAGACTACGGCATGGGTTCAAGCCGGGACTGGGCGGCCAAAGGGCCCCTGCTGCTCGGCGTGCGCGCCGTAATTGCCGAAAGCTATGAGCGCATTCATCGTAGCAACCTTATCGGCATGGGTGTGTTGCCCTTGCAGTACAGCGAAGGGGAGACCGCGGAGTCGTTGGGGCTGAGCGGGCACGAGACCTTCACGATTGAAGGCATCGCGGCAGGCTTGTCGCCCCGCAAAACGGTGACCGTCCGCGCGCGCGATGCTGGCGGCAACGAAAAGACCTTCACGGCAACGGCGCGCATCAATACACCGATTGAGGTGGACTACTATCGCCACGGCGGGGTGTTGCAGTACGTGCTGCGCAACTTGCTGGAGCAGAGCGGCGCTTAGGGAAAGAGATGGAAATAACGGCCTGGTCACGGGAGTGATCCAGCGAACTATAGTCCATTCGCCCTGAGCTTGCCGAAGGATCGAAGGGCAGGGCAGTCCACGGCACAAGGGGGACATGGTATAGTCACCTCGCCACCTACAGCCTTCTTGGATTCTCTGATTGAGATTGGTTCGCTTGAGACGGCTCGAGCGAGAATGCGGCAATGCCGTGACGACCGCTGAGAACTACGAATGACAATCCCTATGGAGCGAGTATGTAAATGCGCATCGCGATATTAGAAATCAGCCACTGGCACGTGCCGCTTTACTTGCCGGCGTTTTCCGAACTTGGCATCACGCCGGTGGCGGTGTCGGACGAGCAGCCGGGCTATGCCGAGCGCTTCGCCGGGCAGTATTCGAGCTGTACGCCGTATGTGGACTACGTGGAGCTTTTGGAGAAAGAGAAGCCCGATTTTGTTTTCTCCTTCGGACGCTACCGGCTGCAACCGGAAATTGCAACGCAGCTACTCGAACGGCGCATACCTTTCGTCATCGAGAAGCCGCTCGGCACCGACGCCAGCCAATTCGAACGATTGATCGCGTTGGCGAATCAGAATGACGTGTTTGTTGCCATTCCCCTGACGAATCGCGCTGCGCCATTTTCGCAGACAGTAAAGGAAATGCGCGACGACGGACGGCTGGGGCAGATTCGTCACGGGCACTTTCGCTATGCAGGCGGCCCGGTGCAGCGGTATGTCGACTCCGGCTGTCCCTGGATGCTGCAAGCCGAAGAGTCCGGGGGCGGCGCGCTGCGCAACCTGGGCGTGCACTACGCGGACCTCTTCTCCTGGTTCACCGGCAGCCAAGACGTGCAGGTGGGCTCCGCTCACCTGCGGCGCGTTACGCCGGGGATACCGGTTGAGGAATATGCCAACGTCTCGCTCTGCGGCGATGATGACGCTTTTGCCACGGTGGAAATTGCATATACGTATCCCGCCGACTCCGCCGACGTGGTCTGGAATGTGAGCGACGGCACAACCTACGTCACCTATCGCGACGGGCAGACCTGCATTATCACGGAGGACGGCACCGAGGAACGCGGCGGACACTCTGTCCCGGGTCTTTATCAGGACTTTGTCAAGGATACGCTGCAAGCGTATCGCGAAGGCGGCGAGCCCCTCGCTACCCTTGAAGACATGCACCGCGCCATGAAGATCGTGGATGCCTGCTATGCAGTGGCGAACGAGTAACTCGCATTTGAATTGAGGCCAATAGATGGATTCTCGCACAATCCTCATCGGCAGCGGCACGGCGCGAACAGGGGAGGCCGTCATTGCAGCATTTCTCAAGGCCGGCTATCGCGTGGCGGCCACGAGCCGCAATCGGGACAACCTCGATGAGATTTTGCGCCGTGTTCCCCAAGGAGATGCGGTACTCGGCATAGAAGCCGATCTTTCCCAGCCCGCGGGAGCCGCGGCCGCGGTAGAGCAAGCTTGTGCGGCGTTTGGTCGTTTGGACGCGGCCACGCTCCTTTCCGGCAGCTTCGATCAGCGCGAGGTAGCGGAGACGAACCTGCCGGATCTCCAGCATCAGATCGAGGCGAACCTTTACACGACCTACAATCTCGTCCACGCCGTTCTCCCTATCATGCTCGCGCAAGGGCACGGCAACATCATCACCATAGCGGGCGGCAGCGGCCTGGACCCCGCGCCGGGTCGGGCCCTCTTTGGCGCGAGCAAGGCTGCGGTAATCACGTTCACAAAGGGCGTCGCCCGCGACTACAAGCAGCGGGGCATCGTGCCCACCTGTCTTGTCGCCGGCGCAATTGCTACGGATGAGGCGAGGCAATACCTCGATGCTGAAGACTTCCGCAATGCCGTAACGCTCGACGAGTTTGCTAACGCGCTCGTGTTTCTCGCCTCACCGGAGGCATCGGGTTTTGCGGGCAGCATCCTGGAACTCTACGCGCGGGAAGTAGACTAGTACTGTTTCCGGATAGATTTGGAGATACCTCGGATGCTTGTTTGTCTCCTTTGCCTTAGGGAGAGGGCGAAACATCAGTGCGGAACCAAGTCGAAACGGTACTAGGTCGCACATGCGATGGGCGTTGCGAGACCGAGCATACGGTTGGTACCATGATGCAGAGAGGCACGATAGCAATCGGAGCCAGGAGACTAAACTATGGCAGTAGTTGAACCGGACGTAGTTCGCGAAGGCTTGAAGGAAGTAATCGACCCTGAATTGGGCGTCAACATTGTGGATTTGGGCCTTATCTACGAAATCAACACATCGGAAGATGACAACAACGTAGACATCAAGATGACGCTCACTTTCCCCGGCTGCCCGGCAGGGCCGTATATTATCGCTCAAGTCCACCAAGTAGTCGAAGATCTCGAGGGCGTGGAGGAAGTGGACGTCGAAATCGTGTGGGATCCGGCGTGGTCGCCGGAGATGATGTCCGAAGAGATTCGCATGGAATACGGTTACATGTAGGCGAGGCTTGCCTGCTTGCGGGTCCCTTGACACAGGGACTCGGCTCGGCCGCTAGATGAGTAGCATAGTCGCTCGTCTGGCGGCTTTCTGTGTGACGGTAGTAATCGAACGAGATGGATGACCATGAAGCCACAAGCAAGCGGTGCGCCGCAAAATGGCTGAAGCAGTAGGCCTCATACTGTTCGCCGGCAAGCAAGGCGCCTCTGCCTTGGAGCGGCTCGTCTATGACTGCCACGTAGCTATCGCCAAGGACATTCTTGCCAAAGCGCAGACCGCGGGAGGATTCTCGCCGGTTATTGTTGCAACGTCTCGGCCCGAGTCCTTCAATGACGTTGCCCAAGGGGTCGTTATTGAGCCAGCGACTTGCGCCTCTGAATTCCATTTTGGCAACACACTGGCCGACATCGTAGCGCGTCACGGACTTTCGCGTGTCCTCTACATCGGCGGCGGCAGTTGTCCTCTGCTCTCTGTCGCCGAACTCGCTGCTCTGCGCGATACCGTTGCGCAGCTAGACCACAGTGTGATGGCAAACAACTTCTTCTCAGCGGATTTCATTGGCTTTCATCCCGCCAGCGCCTTGACCGCCGTCAAGTTGCCGCAGCAGCGCGACAACGGTTTGGCCCGCCAATTGGCCCAGGAGGCGAATCTCAAACACGAGCCCCAGGAGCCGGCCATCGCGACGACGTTCGATATCGATACGCCAACCGATCTTGCCATGCTGGCCCTGCACCCCCTCCGCGGACCCTATGCCCGTGCGTACTTGGACCGGAGAGACGTAGCGCGACACTTGGACCGGCTGGCTGCCCGGCTGCGGGAGGCGATGCCGACCTTTGTGCGCCCGCACGAAGAGGTCATTCTGGCCGGACGTGTGAGCGCTCAACTCTGGCCGCTGCTGAGGAAAGACATGGCGTGCCGTATCCGGGTCTTCTCTGAAGAGCGCGGCATGAGCACAAGCGCGCGGCAGGTCCGTTCTTTGCTGGGCTTCTATTTGGCTGAGGTTGGCCCTCAAAGGTTTTTCGAGGCCTTTTGCCAGATGGGCGATGCGCTCTTTCTCGATACCCGTGTACTCTTTGCCCATGCGGGGCAAGCAGTCAGCGGCCATGATCGATTTGCCGCAGACATGGGTCTCATTGACGAGATTAGTAATGGACATATCCGTGAGCTTGCAGGTGCCGCGTGGGGGGCCGGCATGCCGGTGGTGATGGGCGGCAATGCGGCGGTGAGCGGGGGCTTGTGGGCGTTGGTGGATGCCGCGTGGCGGCTCCACGACAACGGGCACCTAATGTGAGAGGGATAGAATTGATAGCGTCGCGTCGTTGTGCACCATCAATTGCGGTATGATGAGGTCGTGGTCGTGCCCCGGAACCATGCCGAGAAATAGCGCAAGGGAAGTCTGTCGGTGGCGAGCAAGTTTCGGTCAAGGGGTTTCTCGGAAACGCAGCGCGTGAAAGAAGACCTGGCGGCTGCGGTGGCCGCGCGCCGCGAGTTGGGGGAGCAATATGAGGACCACGTTGCCTCGGCGCTTGCCCAACGCATCGAGACGTTTATCGACGAGCGCGTCGAAGCCGCGATGGAACGGACGCGCAGACAGGCGAAGTCGGATTCCGAAGCCTTCCTCAAGGTGGCGATGCCTGTGCTGGGCTTCGGCATCCCCCTTGCAATAGTGGGTGCTATCGTCGCCGGGTCGAACGGTTTCTTGGCGGTACTTGCGATGATATTCCTGATCAACGTTATGTGGCTCTGGCGCTCGCGCTAGTGTTGCCGCTCAAGAGGACATATGGATGGCAAAGAAAACACGCCGTAAGGAAGCGGCGAATGCCGATGGCCTGAAGGATGAGCTTGGGCTTGCGGTGAGCGCGCGGCGGGAGTTGGGCGCGGAGTATGATGAGGAAATCGTGGATGCGCTGGCTGAGCGTATTGATTCACTCATAGAAATGCGGGTGCAGGAAACACTGGGAAAGTCACGCAAGCGGTCAAAGTCAGATGCGAAGACTTTTCTTGCTGTGGCGATGCCGACAATGGGTATTGGCATCCCACTGCTTGCCGTAGGGGCCGGCGTGGCCGGAGCGGGAGGATTCTACGCTGTGCTGGCGATGATCATTCTCATCAATGGCATGTGGTTCTTCCGTTCACGCTAATCAAGCATGACGGTGAGCCGTTTGCGCTCGGCCCGCGCTGAATGCTTGGCGGCAACGACAATGTGTTCAAACTGTCTTCGCGTCCGCTGGGTTTGGCGCATCCCGGCCGTTGAACGCGCCGGGCAGGTTAGGATTGATCGCTTTGCCGGGGCAGACCGGCTAGTGTATCTTTCCCTGGCAACCAAATCCTATAGAGAACTCCCGTGCCAACGAGGAACAGTACGACCCCCGCCAGCGTAAACCACCACGGCTGGTGCACCTGTACCCCCTCTTCCCACGCGTTGAAGCCCTGAATCTCGATACTCAGCAGGTCGGCCGTGACGATCACCATGCCGTTGTTCAACGCGTGGCCGAGAAGCGCCGGTAATATCGATCCCGTCTTGAGTGTCCACCAGCCAAATACGATGCCAAGGAAGAAGGCGCCTACGAATTGCCACGGGTTTAGATGGATGGCGCCGAAGAGAAACGCAGTTCCCAGGACCCCGATCCACGTTCCGTAATTGCGAGTGAAACCACGGAGCAAGATGCCGCGGAAAAGCGGTTCTTCGGTCAGGGGGGCGACAATCACGAGCACGATGAAGGTGCCAACGGCGAAGCCTTCGCCAAGGCCGAGCTCGGCAAGCATCTCCAGGAACCAGTCCGGTATCGGTAGAAAGCGCTGCAGGACGTTGTCAATTTCCGATACGACGACGATGAGGCCGAGCATCATCACGAGCATCGGCACGGCAAGGATTGGCGAGAAGCCCCGGAGGTAGAGGACCTCTCGAATAGGAGCCCGAGACCACGCCACGCCGACGATGATGACCGCGCCAAACGTGGACACACTCACAATTGCCAACAGGGTCGTGAGTTCATCAATCGGAATTGACTGAAGCGCCTGGTAGAGGCCGACGACTACAGTAGCTCCCAACTGCAGGACCACGAGCAAGACGAGCAAGAGTAACGCTTGCCATACGGTAGGAAAAGTACGGGACATAATTCGTTATTCCTCTGGGGTCTAGCGGGAATTGATTGCTGGATTGAGGAGGTGTTAGCGGTGCCTGGTAACAATGAGCGAAAGACTACTTGGGCAGAAGAAAGTTACTAGAGACTTGCTGCTGGAATGATCCTATGCCCAAGGCTGCGGAGAGCGTCGACCCTCTCGCTCACTTGCTGTGGGGAAGTATAGCACCGGCGCATCAAGAGCGTCCCAAAGCCCGTTCCGAGATCGTGTTAAGCATTCCGTTCGTGGTAGTGTACCCCGATTGGGAATACACGCGAATCGATGGGCGCGCCTGCGCAGGGGTAGCGTCGCGTAGGGAGACCGAGCTGAAGGCAGGTTCATTCGCGCCTGCGGTGCGTAGACGGTACAATAGTGTGAGTGTGGTTTGGGGCCTGCAGGCGTGGAGCAACCGCCACACGATGTCAAGGGACTTTACACCCATGCGAGGTGAAGCCCGCATGTTGGTTGGAATCTCGGGCGAACGTAGCAAAAGGAAGCTGAAGACTGTAGGGCAACGATGAAGATGTCTATTGAAGAACTTGAAGAGCAGGCGCGGGTCATCCGGCGCGACATAATTACGTGCACAACCATTGCGGGATCGGGGCATCCGTCCAGTTCGCTCTCCGGCGTAGAAATCATGGCGGCCCTCTACTTTGGCGGCATCATGCAATTTGATCCCGCCGCTCCACAGTGGCCGGATCGTGATCGCTTGATTATGAGCAAGGGTCACGCCAGCCCGCTGTTGTACGTGGTGCTGGCGCACGCCGGATACTTCTCCACTGACCTGCTGCCGACGCTGCGTCAGATCGAAAGCCCGCTCGAAGGGCACCCCAACATGTCGCGCCTGCCCGGTGTTGAAGCGAGCACCGGATCGCTGGGCCAGGGCCTTTCGATTGGCTTGGGCCACGCCTTTGCGGCACGCATTGAGAACAAAGACTTTCATGTGTTCGTGATCCTGGGCGACGGCGAGCAGGACGAAGGCCAGATCTGGGAAGCGGCCATGACCGCGGCTCATTACAATCTCGATAATGTCACGGCGATTGTAGACCACAACAAGGCACAACAGACCGGCTGGGTCCGGGACGTGCTGGACTATTCACCGCTCGCAGCCAAGTGGGAAGCCTTTCAGTGGGACGTTCAGGAGATTGACGGACACGACATGGGAACGGTGGCAACCGCCTTACAGCGCGCTAAAGCCACCGAGGGACGCCCCTCGTGCATCATTGCCCATACGGTGAAGGGCAAGGGAGTGTCGTTTGTCGAAGCAGACTACGGATATCACGGTAAGGCGCTTACCAAAGACGAAGAGCAACGCGCCCTGGAGGAACTGGGATGGCGGTAAAACTCAAAATGGGCAGGGCCACCAGAGACGCATTTGGCACTGCCCTGCGCGAGGCCGGTAAGACAAATCCGGATATTGTCGTAGTGGATGGTGACGTCAACAACTCAACGCGTACCGAGTGGTTCGCCCAGGACTTTCCTGAGCGCTTCATCAACGTCGGCATTGCAGAATCGAATTTGGTTGGCATCGGCGCCGGGTTGGCGGCGTGCGGCAAGCTGCCGGTGATTGCGAGTTTCGCTTGCTTCATTATGTGTAACGGCTACGATCAGTTGCGCATGTCGATTGCCTTCCCCAACCTCAATGTCAAGGTCGTGGGCAGCCACGCCGGCATCAGTATCGGAGAAGACGGCCCGTCGCAGATGGCAATAGAAGATGTCGCGCTGGCTTTGGGTTTGCCAACCTTCGCCGTAATCGTACCCGCTGATGAGCCTTCTACGCACAAGGCCGTAGCGGCGATGCTGGAAGCTGAGGGCCCAGCCTATATGCGCGTGGGTCGGCCGGACGTGCCGATCGTCTATGGCGAAGACCCCGTGTTTACTTTAGGCAAGGCGAATGAACTGCGGAGCGGCAACGATGTGACCCTCATCGCCAATGGCATCATGGTGGCTGCCGCATTGGATGCGGCACACGCTTTGGCGGAAGATGGGATAGAGGCCCGCGTGCTAGATATGCACACGGTTCGGCCGCTGGATACGGATGCAGTGGTAAGGGCGTCACAAGAGACCGGCAAGATCGTCGTAGCTGAAGAGCATTTGATCCAAGGTGGGCTGGGCAGCGTCGTGGCTATGGCTGCCGCCGAGCATGCCCCGTGCGCCATGGCATTCGTTGGTGTCGAGAATACCTATGCGGAATCGGGAGATGCGGCTGCCCTCCTGCAGAAATACGGTCTGACTGCTCAACACATTGAGGCAAAGGCCCGATCCATACTCTAGGGTAGCCTTGCTCCCGCGATTCGTCGGGCGCTTGAATTCTAAGGCCATTGCAGGCATTATTAAGTGTAGCTCTCTGAGTTCTTCAGTCCCACAGAGCTCCCATCGCGTTGCGCTGCACTTAGTTCCCTCTTGTCTTTGATTCAGCGCGGCTCATGTTGGTAGATCAGTCTCACCCAATCAGTCCCGATATACGTTTTCGCTGCGCGCCTATCGGGCTGTGCGAAGGTATTGCGCCAGAAGAGGAGTGTCGCCAGTGAAAACGCCCCTTAAGTGCCTGCGGGCCATGCCATTGTTGTTGGGAGTTGCCCTTGTCGCGTCTGCCTGTGTCCCATTTGTCGGGGACGGGCCCGAGGACGAAACGCCGACACCCGATGTCATCCCAACCGTCATTCGGCCGACGCAGGAGTCTTCACAGGCGCCCGTTGCCGCCTCCCCGATACCGACGCTAGTCCCTCTACCGACACGAGGGCCGCAGGCCGCGACTGTTCCGCCTTCATGCACGCCGCGCACCGATTGGCCGCAGTACACCGTGCAAGCCGGCGACACGTTGTATAGCATTGCTACACGCACCGACTCGACGGCAGAGGTCATTCAAGCGGCGAACTGCCTATCAGATCCCAACAAGATTTTTGAAGGCCAGGAATTGCGCGTCCCCAAGCAGCCAACTACTCAAGAGTCAACTCCCACCGCCGCGCCTGCCGCAACCCAGTCGCCGTTCTTCCCAACTCCTACGTCAGGCACAGGAGCGCCCGCCGACACCAGTGGAATCAACTTTACTTTTGTTGTAGCGAGAGATTCGGCTTCTCAAGTTAGCCAGAATTCGTATCGGGCGCTTGAGGACTCCGTGATGTTAAGCATCTCTGTAACCAATGCGACCAGCCTCCAAGTGTTACGGGCAGATGGAAGAGTCCTGCATAGCGCCCAGGCGCCTTCCGGGGTATCCAATGTTGGTGGCACTTTCTCCCTAAGCAAGCTCGATGTTTTGGAAGGAAGCAACGCCCTCATTGTCATAGTCCGAGCGCGAGCCCAAGACGGTACGACAGCGGAGAGTGACCCTGTGCGGATATCCTGGCCGTAAAGGGTCTGAGACTTAGCGGGAAACCTCTCGAAATGAGAACTGAATGCGTAGAAGATTCGGCTTGCGGCGTTACCGTCGACTAGCGATACTCACTGGCTGAGTGTAGCCGGAATCGGTCAAGCGAGAGCCCCGGGCAGGTCTTAACGCCTGCTCGGGGCTCTGGTTTTCATTTGGGGATTGTTACTGAGAGAGCGGATGCGTTCGCCGTGAGAGAGGAATACTCACCCGCTGTCCGCTGAGGTGTGAGGTGTACATTGCCATCACCATTTCCAAGTTGAGCCGTCCCGCTTCGCCGCTGCAGGGGTGTTCGCTGCCGGTCTCGATGGACTTGATTAGCTCTTGCAGGATAGGCGTAATGCTCTGTTCGCCAAGTCGTGGATCGAGTTCTTCCGGCACATCTATGCGCTGCCAAAGCGGTTCATCCTGCAAATCGGCAGGATAGAACGCAGGCACTGGCAGGTGGAAGAGGTCGCTCTTGCCCCGCTGGATGCCGGTGCCGCGCAATGAGATCTGCCCCTTGGTGCCAAGCACGTCCACGCTGTAGAGCCGATTGTTCGTCTTCTCATAGCCCAGAAACTGGCATTCTCCCACCGGCGCGCGCGACATCCCAAACAAAGCATAGGCCCGTTCGCCTAGCACCAGTCCGGAGGCGCGGTCTCTGGGACTCATTGCTTGCGAGTCCATGGCGTCGTTGATGGTGGCAGCTTCGCCCCGCCAGGTGAGGTGGGCAAAGCACCACGTGGGCGCGCCGCCGAGGAACTGCATGCGGTCGAAAACGTGGGTGCCCATCTCCATGAGTTCATTGCCGGCTTTGCGCCCGCTCTTGTTGTTGCCCCGCACCAGGATCAATTCGCCGATGTCGCCATTCTCAATCATGTCGCGCATGCGCTTGAGCGACGGGCGCACCGTGGCCTGATGATTGATGGCGAGCTTGACGCCGGCCGCTGCGCAGGCCTCTACCATGCGGTCGGCCTCGGCGAGGTCGAGGGCCATGGGCTTTTCGCAGAGCACGTGTGCGCCGTGTTCAGCGGCCGCAACCGTGGCGGCGCAATGCTGGGGCCCCTGCGTGGCGATGGCAACGATGTCCGGCTTCTCCGCCGCGAGCATGACGTGGTAGTCGGTATAGCGCTTCTCGATGTTGAACGCGTCGCCAACCGCGTGCAGCTTGTCTTCCACAATGTCGCACACGGCCACAGTGTCAATTTCCGAGACCTCGTGCTGGGCCTTCAGGTGCGCCGTGCTCATGCCGCCGCAGCCGATGAGCACCGCTCGATAGCGTTTCATCGTTCTTTTCTTCTCCTTACTGTAGAGAAAAGCGGAATTGGTCCGTCATTCCGGCGGATGCCGGAATCCAGAGGTTGCCAGACGGTGCGTGATAGCGGGACGCGAACCTCCTTTTGCCACTACCCCGTTCCCGCATCAAGCGAGAAGAGGGTTCGCACAAGTCGGGTCAAACCCACCTGCAATCACTCTCGGGGTCTCTCACTCTACCCGTTGCGTTTGGCCGGTCTCCGCGGCCCGGTAGATGGCGTGAACGACCTTGAGCACGTGCAACGCCTCAGCCGTGGCCACCGGATGCGGTGCAATGCCCATTGCGCCATGCACCGCGTCACGCACCAGGCCGTAGTACGTAGGCTTAACCTCGGACTTCGGGGTATCGTAGCGAATGGTGCGGTAGGGTGCCGAATACTCTGCGGGATGGGTGCTGTACCACTCCAAGGCCTCCCAATCGTTCGGCCGTCCCCGCAACCAGCCCTGAGAGCCCCAGAGATGGAGATGGGACTGCTTGTTGCGGTCAATGTAGTAGGCCGAGGTCATGGTGCCGACCATACCGTCTGCAAAACGCATGATTGCCACGGCGGCATCTTCCGTGTCTATCGGCGCGCCGCCGACGACCGCGGTCAGCCCGCCAACTTCCACGATGCGCTGTCCGGTAAGATGGTGCAGTAAGTCTACATAATGAATGCCTAGCCACATCAGGTGTCCGCCGCCGGCGTAGGCCTTTTGCGAGAACCAGGACGCCTGCCAGTCGGACTGCTGCACGCGGGTCTGATCAGCGATGAAATACGTGTCGACGCCGTAGAGCTTGCCGAGCGTGCCGTTGGCCACGAGGCTTCTCGCATCTTGCAGGAAAGGAAAGCCCCGCGCGGCAAAGGCGAGACCGAGGTTGCACTGCCGTTCATCCGCAAGTGACGCAAGCTCAGCGAATTCTTCCCACTGCAGGCAGGCGGGCTTTTCCGCCAAGACGTGGCTGCCGGCGCGTAGGCAGGATGCGATGACCGGGGGCGCGGTGCGCGGTTCTAAGCTGACTATGCTGAGGTCTGCCTGGAATGAACCAAACAACGCCTCCGCATCGGGAAATGTGCCGACCAGTCGCTCGCCAAACTGATTGCGCGCATGCGACTCGATGTCATCCGCGCCGTCCGTCACCAGCGCCACCTCCACCACTTCGGGCAAGGCCGCCAGGATTTCCAGAAAGCCGGCCACGTGCATCGTTCCCGACGGGGCGGTGATTACGGCCACGCGTGCTTGCTCGCCCATTTGTTACTCCTTCGTATAGGCTCTTCCGAGAAAGAGGTCGCGGCCCTTGACCAGCGCAGCCATCTTTTGATCGGCCACGATGCGGGAAAGCATCCAGAAGCCGCAGTCAGGATGCACCCACTTGATGCGCTCCGTTCCCAAGGTTCTTACGGCCCGCTCGATGCGGCGGGCAATGAGGTCAGGAGATTCCACGGCGTTGTCTTTGATGTCAATGACACCAATGCCCAGCGCGATATCGTGTCGCAGGTCCCTGAAGACCGGCAATTCTGCGTCGCCGGGTCGCGCGAATTCCAGAATGAGATGATCGCATTCCAGTCGATTGAAGAAGGGCAGCAAGTCCTTGAAGAGACCTTGCTGGATAGTCTGGCCGCCGTAGTTGCCAAAGCATAGGTGCACCGCCTTGCGACCGGCAAACCCAGCAAATACGCGGTTGAGCACGTCTGCCGCCCACTCACTGTCCTGAGGCGAACCGACGAGATTGGCTTCATCGATTTGCAGGACATCGGCATCGAGATCCTCCATTTGCGCGCGGAAAACATCCGCAATGGCAAAGGCCAGTTGCCGAATGTCGCGGTAGTGTAGGTCGAGCAGAGACTTTGCCAGCATATAGGGGCTAGTCACCGTGAACTTGAGGGGTTTGGTGGTTAGGCTGCCGGTTGCGGCAGCGGTGGGCAGGTCGAGCGTGCCCTCGCCGATCGCTGCGCGCACTACGCCTGCCGGCTGCTTGCGAAACTGCATGCCTGTCTGCCGGCGAAAGGCCGCAGTATCGGCGCGGCCAAAACCTGTGTCCACTCCCGCCAGAGGTGAAACAAAATACTCGATCATGCCCTGGGTTTCCGGGTGGTTGACGTCAAAGCGCGAGAGCTCACCGTCCGTCACGACGTCGATGCCGGCAAGCTCCTGGGTCTTGAAGACTGTCAGCATGGCGTCGCGCAAGGCCGGTCTGCTGGGCTGTGCGAGGAGCCAAGCGGGCGCCGGGTAGCTGCCCACCACAGTGGTGAGGATTGGGACTGCTTCGGACTCAGGTGGGACTATCGACAACGGGGCATCCCTTTGCAATTTGATTGTTACCGCTGGATGGCGAGCATCCGGCGCTGGAAACGGGCTCCACTCTCACTACTAGCCTCACTGTAGCCGCAATTCTGAGGAGATACAAGCTGTGCGTATCGCTGTTGCAGTGGGCCATGTTTGGTCGACAAGGGCTGTGGAGGCCGCACAACTGGGGAAGAAAGTGGCGCGGCAATCTCTGACGATCGCATTGAGCATGTCGAAGTGTGAACGGGAGAGAGTCAATACTACAGCAGGACAGGTATCTAATAGACTTCTGGCAAGCTAGACGCAAACAAGAATTCTAGAGGTGTCAATCTACCTGAAGGGCCGGCTGACCCAGTCTAGTAGCTTTCGCAGCGGCTTAGCGAGTACTTTCTGGCGCATTGCTACATTGATTGTCTCAATTGCAGGCTCGTCGCCAACGAAACGAAGTGTAAACGTGTCGTCTTCAGGATTGAAACTGACGTCCTGGACGCCTGAGAGAGACGCAAGGCCCTCCTGCGTGCGCCGCGCTCATATGCTTGTGCAGGCGAGCCCGGCGACGTGAACTTCAAGCTCGCGTGTTGGCGCAGATTGCAAATCTACGCTTCCGGAGTGGTCGCCCAAGGCTCCATCTCGTCGGAGTATCACATGTGGATCGGTGAAGAAGTTCAGCAGCCGCGGCACGGCAGCCCCCAATAGTTCCCTAGCGTGAACCTAGTCCCTACGCGGTCTTCAGCCAGCGGTCGAGAAACGCCACCGCTTGGATGTCCGTAATCTCGTCCTCGGGCTCGGTCTCATGGCCTTGCTCGTGGATGCGAATGCCGCACTTCTCCGGGATGCCGAGCCGTGTGTAGAATTCGTCTACGAGCTCGAATTCCTTGATAGCGTTCGGCCACCACACGGCGCGGTCGTGCTTGCCGTCCTCGACGAAGAAGGCACGCGGGCAGATGAGGGATGCAATGTCCGCGTCGCCAAACTCATGGAAGAGACCTGGGATGAACTGGAATTCGGAAGAGGTCTCGATGAAGGCGCCACCGTTGATGATTTCAGGTTGCAACATCTTACTGAACCGCTCGTTGAACCAGGCGGAAGAGACCACCGCCTGCAGCCGCTGCTCTAGAGCGCCCAGCCAGAGGGCTGCGCGGCCGCCACGCGAAAGGCCGTAGAGGCCGATACGGCCGTTGTCTACCTCCGGCAGCGTTTCCAGATAGTCCACTGCCCTGGAGAGTGAAAAATACTCCAGCGCCTGGATGGTCTGGCCGATGAGTATGGCCTTGCGATGAATTTGGTTCTGGGAGCGGCCCTGCTCCTGGGTGCGCAGTGACGGAATGTTGGGCACGTTGAAACGGTCTTCGCCGTAGCCGCCAATCATGCGCGGTGCAATGACCACGTAACCGTGCCGCGCGAGGCGCACGCCAATCTCATGATAGGCGGCGCTGTATTCCGGGTCGCAGAATCCGCAGATCTGCTCCGGCGTGTGATTGACCCCGTGCTGGGCGAGTACCGCCGGAAACGGCCCTTCGCCGTGGGGACGAATGAGAATGGCGTCTACGCGCATGTCGTCGAATGACGTGTACCAGACGCGGGAAGCCGTATAGGCGTCTGTGGTGGCGATCTCTTCGGTGTGAGGCTCCAGCGGCCCGCGTTCCCAGGGCCAGCCGCCAATCATGGCAAGCAGGCGCTCGCGATTGGGTGCGACTGAACGCGAATACGCCGCCGGATCTGAGAAATCCCGCTGCCAGCGCTCGCCCCGCGCGTTATAGCGCTCGCGGCATTGGCGCATGAGCCAGTTGTCATACGCCTCGAAGAGTTGCCGCCGCAGCGGGTCGACGTCGGCGCCGGTAAGTCTAGGATCGTCGTCTGCCACGAGATACCTTTCTCCATAGTGCAGAAGGAGGAGGCCGCCCGGCCTCCTCCTTCAACTTTACTCTCTCATGAGTCTGAGAAGTGCTTGCTACGCTTCGCCGTGCTCTGCCAGGAAGTCGTCGAGAATGATCTGGATCTGCTCGTTGGCTTCCTTTAGGGCTTCGGGGATGGTGCGGTTGCCGGCCATGACATCCGGAATGAAGCCGTTGACGAAACTGAGCACCTGCGGCGCGCCCGGCAATGGGATGACAAACTTGCGGTGCTGCATCATGTTGGCGGAGAAGCGCACGAATTCGTCGCCCTGGTGATACTCTTCAGAATCGGCCACGTCGGAGCGAATGGGCAGACGGTCGAAATGCAGCGCCCAACGGATATTCACGTCCCGGCTACCGAAGTGCTCCATGAACAACCACGCTTTGTCCGGTTGCGCGGAATCCACCGTAATGAACCAGGTATGGCAACCGCCGTAGCCGGACTGGCGCCCGCCTTCAGGCACGGGATACGGCCCATAGGAGAATTCAAAGTCCGGTTGGTTAGGCAGGATTTGGCCGGCACGCTCGGAGTTGGTGAGGTGCATATTGCCGACCACACCTTGGAAGAACGGCTGGAAGTAGGCGGGATACCGCGCCGCTTCGCCCCAGAACTCCAACACCTGGTTGTAGCCGCCCTGGGCATCGAAAATGCTGGATTTCTGCCAATTCAGGGCCTCTTCCGCCTCGGGTGTGTTCAGGCTGACTTTGCCTTCCGGCGTAGTGGTCTCCCCACCCAACTGCCACATGGGCACCATCCAAAGGTGGTTGCCGCCGGTGCCGCGCAACGGATCGAAGCCCAGCTTCTCAATCTTGTCACCACTCACGGAATAGACCTTAGAGATCACGTCCTCGAGTTCGTCCCAAGTCGCCGGCGGACTTTCGGGGTCAAGTCCCGCATCGAGGTACGCTTTATTGCCGACATAGAGGAAGCGGATGTCCGGGCCAAACGGCATGCCCTGCACCACGCTCTTATACTCCAGGTCGCCGCGCAGTGATTCCCAAATCTCCTCTTTCTTGATGACGTTTGAGGTCGCCATGTAGGAGTCGAGTCCCACCGGCACCCTGAGCACGGCGAGGGTCTGCGATTGCCACGACCCTGCCTGGCCGATGTCAAGGCCGAAACCGGCGGCAACGGAGGTCACCATCTTGTCCATACGGTTGCCGGATTCAACAGTGGCGTTGACGGTAATGCCGGGATTGGCCTCCTCGAGTTCTTGCATCACCTCCAAACCAATGCCCTCGCTGAGGTCCCACCGGGAAGTCGTGAAAACCCGAATCTCATAGGTTTCCGGCTCTGCCGGCTTCTCTTCCGCCTTGGGCTCCATCTTCTCTTCGGCCTTAGGCGCCTCGTCGGTCATCGTCGTTGTTGCCTGACCGCAGGCCGCCAGCAGCGCCAAACCGGCGCCGGAACCCATACCGAGTAGGACTTTTCGTCGAGTCATTAGTAAGCTCCTTTGTGGTTGCTCAAACCAATCGGTTGGTTGCAGACTAGCAGTGCAAGTGTGGAGTGTCAAGGTAGATTGCAGGGGCTGCGGCGGCAGGCTCCCGGATCGCTACATGAAGGTAGTGCCAGTGCTGATAGAGACAGAGTCACGGTCGTGCCGGAACCCAAGTATCACACACAATGTGGGTGATCGCCATGCGGCGATACGTCTCGCGCAGAGAAGATGGATTCCCGTTTTCACGGGAATGACGGACCGGTCCCGCTGCCGCAAACCGTTCCCCTTGCGGCCTGTGTGATTCGGTTGGGTTTCAGTTCACCGTCGGAGCAAAGGTGCGGTAGAAGGAACTACGCAAGCGTCTGTTGTTTGGCAACTGCCCGCGCGATTTGCGCGGAGGTAGCCAGCGTCGCCCAGCGTGTGCCAACCAGCGGCGTGATCATGGCTTGGTCGAGGGCTGAGGCATGGAGAATGGCGTCGCTGGGCCAGTAGTTAGTGAAGCCGAACTCGCGGCTCTGGATGAGACTGTAGAAGACGCACGCGCCGCCGTATTGACCGGTGAGTACGACGTTTTTGATGCCCGCGTTGTTTAGCATGTAATCGAGGCCGGTGCCGGTGAAGGCTGAGCTCGTCAACTTCCTCACGACGATCTCTTCGCGTTGCGGCGCGAGTTCATCGATCACGGACATGGCGTGCGAATCAAAGTAATCATAGTCGCGGCCGCGCTGGTATGGTACCGCTTCGCGGGCTTCGGCCGTCCATTTGGCATTGACGACGTGAACCACAAGACCGCCGGCAGCGCGGAATGCGTCGAGGATTGACCGCAGGTTGGGAATCACAGTCTTCAGTTCTGCAGAGAACCAGCGCTCGCTCTCCGGATTGCCGCCCGATAACCAGGCAGAATCGCAGAAGCGCCGCATCATGTCGACAATAATGAGCGCGGTCTTGTCTGCTGGAAGGTCAGCGTCGTCGGCGAGAAGCCTGGGTTTGAATTGAGTGGTGTCGATGAGCATCGGATACTCCTTTAGAGTCTGAGCCGATTGGTTCACAGAAGAGCGGGGGACAGGCCCCCACTCTACCTGGACTCGCGTCTAATCTCCGGTAGCGCAGGTTTGCAACCTGCGTCCTAATGGCATACCGCCAGGAAAGAGGCGAGGCCCCTGCATTTCATTGGTGCCTTTGGGTTAGGCGGCGACCAAGCCCCTGCGAAATTTCGGCACAGCAACGGGAGCCACTCTCACATGTACCAGCCGCCGTTGACGCTCAGCACCTCGCCGGTGATGTAGCGCGCCTCGTCGGAGACAAGAAAGAGGATGGCATTGGCGATGTCATCTGCCGTACCAAAGTGTCCCAACGGAATCTGCTTGCGTATGTTCTCCTTGATTTCGGGGTCGATGGTGCGGGTCATGTCGGTATCCATGAAGCCGGGTGCCACGGCATTCACACGAACGCCGTAGCGGGCTAATTCTCTGGCCAGCGACTTGGTGAAGCCGATGGCGCCGGCTTTGGCGGCGGCGTAGTTGGTCTGGCCGAAGTTGCCGGTGAGGCCGATCACCGAAGCAATGTTGACAATGCTGCCCGCTGCGCGCTCGCGCATGTGGATAGCCGCGGGCTTGGCGCAATTGAACATGCTGCCGAGGTTGACGTCCAGCACCTCGTCCCACTGTTCGCGGGTCAAGTTGCGCAGGGTAGCGTCGCGGAGAATTCCGGCATTGTTCACGAGAATGTCAAGGCAACCAAACTCTTTGATGGCTTGTGCCACCATCACCGCGCTCGGCTCCTCCTGCGACACATCGGCGCCGACAATGAGTGCACGGCATCCCAAGGCCCTGACTTCGTCAGCGACTGCATCAGCATTTCGCCGGTGCACACCCGCAGTGTCCGGGTAGTGGTTGATGACAACGTCTGCGCCCTCGCGGGCCAGCACAAGAGCGGTTGCCCTGCCTATGCCCTGGGATGCACCGGTGATGAGCGCGCATTTACCTGCCAGTCTCATGGCGCTAGTGGACCTCACGTTCTACCAAAGCGGCGATGCCCATGCCGCCGCCAGCGCACAGCGCCGCAATACCCCGGCGCACGTTGCGCCGTTGCATCTCGTAGATGAGTGTGCCCAGAATGCGGGCGCCGCTGGCGCCAATGGGATGACCGACGGCGATTGCGCCTCCGTTCACGTTTACGCGCGCACGGTCCCACTTGAGTTCGGCCTCAACTGCCAGGACCTGCGCGGCGAAGGCTTCGTTTATCTCCAGAAGGTCAATGTCATCCAGAGTTAGGCCGGTCTTTTCCAGTAGCATGCGAATAGCCTTAGCCGGTCCGATGCCCATGCGCATGGGCGCAACGCCGGTGGTCGCAACCGCTCTAAGGATAGCCAAGGGCTGGCATTGCCGGGCCTCTGCCCATTCCGCTGAGGCGACAACCAGTGCCGCGGCGCCGTCGTTGATGCCGGAGGCGTTGCCCGCGGTAATGGTGGTGACGCCTTTAAAGGCGGGACGCAGGGACGCCAAGCCCTCAGGAGTGGTATCCGCGCGCGGGTATTCATCGTCGCTGACGACATGCGGCGCTCCCCGGCGCTGCGGCACCGCAACCGGCGCGATTTCAGCGGCAATGTGACAGGACTGAGCCGCCGCCGCGTACCGTTGCTGGCTCTCGTACGCGAATTGGTCTTGCGCCTCGCGGGAGATGCCGTACTCCTGCGCCAGGGTGTCGGCGGTGTTGGCCATGTGACAATCTTCAAATGCGTCCCAGAGGCCGTCCCCGATGAGTGTATCCACAACCTTAGAGTGACCCAACTTGCTGCCCCAGCGCGCGTCGGGCAGGACGTAGGGCGCTTGGCTCATGCTCTCCATGCCGCCGGCCAGTGCCACGTCGACCTCTCCCAGGCGGATGTATTGCCCGGCCAGCGCCACGGCTTGCAAGCCGGAAGCGCAGACTTGGTTGAGGGTCATGGCGTGCACGGTTTCAGGCACGCCGGCGCGCAGGCTCACCTGCCGCGCGGGGTTCATGCCGCTGCCGCCCTGGAGGACCTGGCCGAAGATCGAAACCTGCACAGCGTCCGGCTCTACATCTGCACGCGCCAAGGCTGCCTGCGCGGCATGGACACCGAGATCGGGAGCGGAGAGTTCACTAAACGCACCGCCAAACTTGCCGATCGGCGTCCGGGCGGCTGCGAGGATCACCGGCGCTCGGTTACTCACTTGTGTCCATACCTTTCAAAATGAGATCTTCATCCAAAGTAGCCCTAAAACCCTGGCCCTTGTTCGAATAATTGCGGTACATCGGCAATGGAATCAACGACATAGTCGGGCCTGACGGGGGATCGCTCCAGAGCTTCATCCGAGTACTTCCCCGTGCGTACCAGCACGCTCAAGGCGCCCACCGCTCGCGCTCCGGCGATGTCAGTTGTCACGTCATCACCGACTACGACCGTTTGTTCGGGGGAGCAACCCATCTGCTCGATTGCCAACCTGAAGAACTCTGCCGATGGCTTTCCAAGGACTCGTGCAGACTTGCCTGAACCATATTCCAGGAGCTGTACAAACGCTCCGGTGTCCAGGTTGAAACCTTCTTTGCTTACAAAGTACCGGCCTTTCTGTAGAGCAAGAATCTCCGCGCCTGCCATGACGTGCCTGAAGGCTGTATTCAGCAGATCGTAGCTGACGGAATCGCGAAAATCCCCGACAATTACATAGTCTACGGCACCTTCCGCAGCATGGAAAGGCGCAAAGGCGGCGGCCAGTTCCCGAGAAACCAAGCAATAGCAACGCTTGCCCGGCTGTTCTTGGAGAAAGAGCAAGGCTGCGCTGGCGGCGCTGAAAACCTCTTCTTCTGCGAGTGCCAGTCCCATTTCGGCTAACTCACGATGGAGCGTGCTGGCTATTTTCGAGTCGGTATTCGTAAGGAAACGTAGCTGATAACACATTTCTCGCAAAGCTGCGATGGCCCGGTCGGCATGGGGTATCGGCTCACCTCTGAAATAGAGCGTACCGTCCAGGTCGATGAGAAGTGCGCTTACACGCCTTCGCTGTATCGTGGCTTTTCCTGCCTTGTAACCCATTAACTTATCAAGAAAGCGGCTGGACTACCACACGTGCACTATGTGAATTGTTGCGCCAGGCCCAGTGGCGGTTCACGAAACAGGCGTGGGTCCATCAGGCGCAAGTCGGATGCAATTAGGGGCTTGAACGCCATGTGGGCGAGCAGATCACGTTCCAAGTCAATACCAGGCGCAATCTCCACGAGCGTGAGTCCTTCGTCGGCAAGCGTAAAAACCGCGCGTTCGGTAACGTAGATGATGTCGCGACCCAACGAGCGCGCGTATGCGCCGTTAAAGGTCACCTGCTCCACAGCTTGCACGAGTTTGGGATGCTTGCCCTCCCGGACGATATTCAGTGCGTCGTCTTGCACCTGAACATCCAGACCGCCGGCCGTGAACGTACCGCAAAATACGATGCGCTTCGCGCTATGGCTAATGTTCACAAATCCGCCCGCGCCAGGCACGACGTTGCCGAAACGACTGACGTTCACGTTGCCGGCGGCATCGATCTGTGCCGCGCCGAGGCAGGCGATATTAAGGCCGCCGCCGTCGTAGAAGTCAAACATATAGGGAGAGTCGATGAGGGCTGTGGGCATGAAAGATGCACCAAAGGAGAGTCCCCCCGCCGGAATGCCGCCTATGGCGCCGCTTTCAACGGTCATCACCAGGCCGTCAATGACGCCTTCTTCCGCCGCCACCGCCGCGACACTCTCGGGTAAGCCAATGCCCAGGTTGACGATGTCGCCCCGGCGCAGTTCCATGGCGGCCCGTCGAGCGATCACCTTGCGCTCATCGAGCGCATGCGGCGGGAATTCCGGCGCCTCTCCGCGCGTTTCAGATACGTAGGCCGCATTGAAGTCTTCGCTAAACGTCTGCCAGTGCTCGGCGGGGTCGGCGACCGCTACGACGTCCACGAGAATACCGGGAATCTTGATTTGCCGTGTGGGAATTGGCGTGGAAATCGTCCGTTCAACTTGCGCGATCACGGTGCCGCCGCAATTGTGCACGGCTTGGGCGACGCTAAGCATTTCGCCGTATACCGCTTCCCGTTCCATGCTGATGTTGCCGTCGGGATCGGCGGTAGTGCCGCGGATAAATCCGACGTCAAGCTGGACGCGTGGATAGAAGAGGTACTCGTCGCCATTGAGCTCGACGAGCTGCACAAGTTCCTCCGGAGTGGAAGCAGGATTGACGCGCCCGCCTTCCAGGCGCGGGTCTACAAACGAATTGAGACCCACGTGGGTGATGGTGCCCGGTTTGCCGGCGGCGATGTCGCGGAAGAGGTGGACAATGACGCCTTGGGGAAAGTTATAGCCTTCGATCTTGCCGTCAAGCACAAGCTGGCACAACCTCGGCGCTAGTCCCCAGTGTCCGCCGATGATGCGCTTCACCAGCCCTTCGTGGCCGAAGTGGTTGAGTCCGCGCGTTTGGCGATCGCCCTGTCCCGCGCCATACATGAGCGTGAGATTTCGCGGCTCGCCAGTCTGCAAAAAGCGCCGCTCTACCGCCGCGGAAAGCGCCTCCGGATGTCCGATGCCCACGAATCCGCCCACGCCGATGGCAGCGCCATCCTGGATGAGCCAAGCCGCCTGGTCGATTGAGAGAAACTTGCCTCCCATCCATCCTCCCTGTGCTTCTTCACGGCTTCCCGCGGACCGCTTGTCAGAATGTTGTAAAGTCATGCGCGCCCGCTCCACGAGGGATAGCTCGTGCACAGTTGAGCCGCTAAACAGGCCGTGTGCTGACCCCTATGATAGCGATTCCCAATTGTGATGTCTTTGCCGGTCGGCGACGCTGCATTTAGTATGGAGGAACCGATCGGCGGCGCGCTCGCACAGGCGGTGCAAGGGAGGCAGTTAGGGCGGACATGGAAATGTGCTGCCACTTAATCCAATCGCTTGGACATAGCGCTTCGGCTTCAGTGTTGTTGCGGTCATACTTGATAGCCTCAGATTGAGGAGAAGACATGCCGGCGGAGACATTTGCAGTGTGGGCAACCGGCTGTGCCCACGTGGGCACCGAGAAGAGGTTTGGCCGCGAGAGTTTGACGGAGTCGATACGCCATTCAGAAATTGGCGGCGACGAGGGCGGCCCACCATTTCGCTGGGACATCATGCTGCACCTTGGTGACCTCTCCGGTAACCAGAAGTCGCCAGACGATGAAGAAGGCGCCGAAGTGGCGCGGCAGTTCGGCACGTCGCGCGAACATACGCGCGAGCACTTCTACAATCTGGCGGGCAATCACGACGCTACCTTCTACACGGAGCCGACCCAGTGGTGGTTCCGCAAGTGGGTGGACCCCACTGGTGAGCATACGCAGCTCTCCGGCGTAGACCCGGCACGGCGTCCCTATCCAGTGGAAGGCACTTGGGAGCGCTATGCCTTTCGCGTAGGCAACGTGCTCTTTCTCATGATGAGCGACCGCAACGACTTGCCGCCGCCGGTGGGACGCAATCCCAAGGGCGGTGGCTATCCGTCAGGAGCGGTCACCGGTGAGACGTTCTCGTGGTGGCAAGCGCAGGTGGAGGCGAATCCCGATTGCGTCATCGTATCCGCCCACCACCATATGCTGAAAGCGACCACCGTGGCGTCCGGACCCTGGGAGGGACATCGTCAGAATGAGGACGGCACGTGGCGCGGGCACTACCACGGCTACTTTGCCGACGGCAGACCGGAAGGGTCTTCCTACCTCTACTTTGTGGACGATACGCCCGACGCCCAGGCGTTTGAGCGCTATCTGGCTGCGCACCCAGGTGCGATCGATCTCTGGCTCGGCGGCCATACGCACACCCATCCCGATGACTGCTACGGCGGCCGTTCGCACGTGGAGCGCAAGTGGGACGCAAACTTCATCAACTGCGCGGCCCTAGCCCGCCATCACGCCGGGCGCACAACGATCGCCATGAGCCGCCTGCTGACCTTCACCGCAGGCAGCGACGAGGTCCGTGTGCAGTGCTATCTCCACACGTCCGATTACGCGCCGCAGGGTTGGTTTGCCAGGGTGGAGCGAACGATTCGATTAGGCAAGCCGTTTCAACTTTAGAAGTGTAGATTGAATGACGAATCAAGGCGGCCTCCAAGAAGGAGTGGTGAAGAAGGAACATGGGCAAGTCAACGTGGGTCGAACGACATCAGTTCTACGGTCTGCAACCCGTGCTGGAAGTCGCCGACGTCGAAGCCACGGCGAAATGGTACTGCGATGTTCTGGGATTCACGCTCGACTTTGTAGACATGGCTAGTGGCGGTCACGCCAGAATTTCAATTGGCGGTGGCGGCAAAAGCCCGCAGCGGATGCGCTTCACGGGCTATCGGCGGCGCCATGGCGCCGAGCCGACTACGGCGGGATACACCTACATTCACTGTGTCTTGATCGATGATCTCTACGCGGAGTACCGGCGCAGGGACGTTACTGTCAGGCCGGGATATGAGGATGGCCCGGTCACGAAACCGTGGGGCCTGCGCGAATTCGAGATCGAAGACTGCAACGGCCACATCCTGCTCTTTGCCCAGGAAGGGGGATAGCAGGAGGATTGCAGAGGCGCTCGTGCTAACTATCATCCCGACGCCCGGCGACGACTATCATCCATTCACCCTGCGACAATCATCACCCGTTCGCCAGGCGACAATCACAATCCGTTCGCGCAGCGACAATCATCGTCCGTTAGCCCGGCGCTGGCGATAATCCGTTCGCCTGGCGAAGCTCATCATCCGTTCGCCCGGCGTCGATCATGTTCCGTTCGCCCGGCACCAGTCATCATCCGATCGCCTAGCGACAATCATCATCCGTTCGCCCGGCGATGATCATCAACCGATCACCCGGCGCCAGTCATCAACTGTTCGCCCTGAGCCTGTCGAAGGGCGCCACCGGAGTTGGTGAGACGGAGTAAACGCGCGCAACACCGTCCATGCTTCGACAAGCTCAGCACGAACGGAATTGTATACTGCGCCCCCCATCCGCTGAGCCCACTACCGCGCCGCTGCGGATAGTAGTTCAATCATCCAGCGACTCCACATTCCACTCATCCAGCGGCGTGAACTGCGTTGTGTCCAGCTCGAAGCCGTAGCCAAACGGCGCGTCCACGATGCTGGAAACGTCTACCCTTCCCTGACGCACGTCGACCGCGGGATACCCTTCTTCGTGACGGCGATAGAAGGTGCCATGGCTTGCGAGTACCTGCTCCTGGACCCGCTGTGGGTACATGCTGAGCCCCGCGAAGTAGTGATGGCCGTTGCGCTCCGCGTGGGCGATGCCCAGGTTCGCCGCTACCGTGAGGTCTTGAATCATGGCTACCGGCCCGACACTGCAAAGGTCCTCGCTGCTGAGGATGAAGGCTCGTGAGGGTTCCAGCTCGCGATTTCGGGCGAGGAGACAGGCGTTCAGAATGCCGCGGAAGACTCCCTTGCAGTTTTTGTGGCTGCCGCCGGCATACCCGCAGGCAAGCGCATCGGCGAGGCTGTTCAATTCACCGTCGGATTCATCGATAATGAGCGGCGGCCGCTGGCGCCACTGCTGAAGATCTGACTGCACAGACGAACCGAGAGCCACGTCGCGATGGAACGGTTGCTCCACAAACAACGCTCGGTCAAGGAACGAGCGGAGTGCGGGTTCGCCTTGAATTGTCTCCCAGAAGTGCTGAAACGGTCCAACGTCTGTGTAGAACTCGTTGCCGTCCAGCGTATGGGCATAGTTGTCCGGCGCATGCGTTTCCATGATCTGTGCGATGCGCTGCAGCCGTTCAATGTCGGCCGATGCTTCGCCCGAAAGCTTGATCTTGAGGTGAGTGAGGCCGTAGAACCGGACGCTGGCTTCTAAAGACTGCGGCAAACCGTCTGTGAGGCGCTCTTCTTGCGGGACGTCATCGTCGGTGAGTGGATCCGCCAGCCCTACCGTGTGCCGGATAATCATCGAGCGGTTGGCGCGTGCCGGCAGCAGCGCGGCGGGCTCGTAGCCTGCCAATTCAGCATGGCAGGCCCCAAGTCGAACGCCGAGGGAGTTGTCGCGCACTGCCTGCTCAAAGGTGCGGCCGGTCGCGCGGCAGAAGCCATCGATCAGCGCGCGTTCAACCATGCTCACGCCAAAGCCCCACAGCAGGGGTGGAAAGCTCGTCTCAGCGGCCCAGGTCTCTTGGCGCTCATGGAGTTGGTGCCAGAACTCGAACGGACTGTCCGCTGCAGGCGAGTCCAGGGCAAAAGATACTGCTTGCCGAATGACGGCAAGCATCTCATCCAGGTCTTCGGCAAAGGACGTATCGGGGTTCTTCGTAAACCACTTCGGCGGCAAGCCTTCAGCCGCAACCCCCATTGAATCAGCACCGTCAATGTTGGCGGTCACGCGCAGGAAGAGGTGAGGCACGGACTCCAGTGACGCGATGCCGTAGCGGAACGGCATGCGCGTCTTCATATTGAGGACGCTGAGGCCGATGTGCTTGATAGAGACTTTCACTATGAGAATCCTGGCTAACGATTCCTTAGCACAATCATACTCCGAGCCAAGCGCGGTTTCATCTTAAAGTGCACTGAGACGGTGGTTGGTGTACTGGTTCTAATGATACGTATGTGCTAGGGTGACCCTTGCGCCTTGAGACGAACAACTTTGGCTCATGCTGTGGGAGCTTGTGTTCCGCTGAGCAAAGCCGAAATCTCGGTCGTTGGCGAAATTGGGAGCTCTGGCTTGCTCTCTTCTCAGATGTTCTTCATCTTGTTGGGCCATGATGGAGAGAGTGCCCTGCATTGGTGACAAAGCGCGCAGGAGGAAACCAGCGGATGGTACAGGGATGTCCGAGTAGCCGGTTTAGTCTGCCTCTTTTCATTCTGTTGACCGTTCTACTCGTAGGGTGCGCACCGGCAATCAGCGGGCCCAAACCCGATCCGGCTATGGACCCAAGGGACGAGCCCGCTGAAGAGACTCCCCAAATAGTGAACATCCTGCTCCTCGGCGTAGATTCGTGGGAAACGCATTCCGGTCGCAGCGACGCCATCGTGGTGCTTAGCATAGACACGGCCCACAAGCGGGTGCTGGTTACTTCTGTGCCACGGGACTTGCGCGTGAGCTTGGACGGGCTTTCTCAGCCGCAGCGCATCAACGCTGCTTACGCGCATGGCGGCGCCGAACTTGCGCGCGCCAAGCTTGCGCAGGTGCTCGACGTTGACATTCCCTACTATGCGGTAGTCAACTTTTCGGGATTTGCGCGCATTGTCGATACGTTCGGCGGCGTCACCATCGACGTACCAGCGGACATTGTGGACTTGGAGTTTCCGGCGGCGGACGGCGTCAATCACGAGCCGTTTGAGATCGAGGCCGGCGTGCAGCACCTCGATGGCGAGACCGCACTGAAGTATGCGCGGACGCGCAAATCCAGTCCTACCGGCGATTTCGGTCGAATGTACCGCCAGCAACAGGTATTGCAGGCGCTCAAGGCGCAAGCCCTAACGCCGCGCACCGTACTCCGCATTCCCGCGCTCTACAATGACTTCCGCCACGCGGTACAGACCAATATCTCCGTCCAGATGGTAGTGCAGTTAGCGCGAATTGCCCGCGGGGTGGATGCAGAAGACATGGGCTCTTTCGCCATCGATGAGGCATCGGGGCTGGTTACCGCCCAATACGTGAATGGGATGTTTGTCCTTGAACCGGATCTTGGTGGCATAAGGTCGAACTTGCGCCAGCATATCGCCTCGCTGGCTGAAGGCGCACCGCAAGTTGCGCGGACGGCATCACCCTAGAAGCTATCACGTAATCCGGTTCGATAGACCGGGTAGCGGGTTGACAGTGGCATTGCGTAGCCCACTCAGCATAAGCAGGCTGTATTTTCTTACGTTTCCCCTGAGCCTGCTTGTCCTGGGCACTTCGACAGGCTCGGCACGGACCAACTGAAGGGTCGAGGGGCAGCTTCACACAGGGCGATGCATCTGTGTGACCAATTCTGTTCCACCTCAGCGCCGCGGACCCCATTCGTTCTTGAATCGGCATGCTTGCCTCGTTCAATCGCGCAAGAAAGTCGCCTAGTGCGAATTGCTCTCGTGCCAGGTGAGCGCAGGTTTCAAACCTGCGCTACCGGAGATAGCAGTGTGTTCGGGGCGTTGCGATCTCCCTGTGAGTTGGTGCGTTCTCAGCCGTCTAAATGCCCATCACCTCGACTAGCTCGCGAACGGCGTCTGCAGACTGATTCAGCAAACCGCTTTCCTCGGCGGTGAGATCGAGCTCAACGATGCTCTCCACGCCGCCGGCCCCCAGTTGAATGAGCACGCCCACGTAGACGCCGCTGATGCCGTATTCGCCTTCTAAGTAGGCCGCACAGGGCAAGACCCGCTTTTGGTCGAGCAGGATGGCGTCGATCATCTCCACGAGCGCTGCACCCGGCGCTTCATAGGCGCTGCCGAGCTTGAGTAGGTTGACGATCTCGGCGCCGCCGTCGCGGGTGCGTTGGATTATCTCTTCTAAGCGGTCTGGCGCAATGAAGTCAGTGATAGGCTTTCCGGAGACACTAGTGTAGCGCGGCAAGGGGACCATCTGGTCGCCGTGGCCGCCGAGCACGTACCCGGTGATGTCGCGCATGGAAACGCCGAGCTCTTGCGCGAGAAACGTGCGGTAGCGTGCGGAGTCAAGGACGCCGCCCTGTCCCACAACGCGATTCGTGGGAAAGCCGCTCACCTTCCAGGCAAGCTGCGTCATGGCGTCCACCGGATTGGTAACGACCAGAACGATGCACTCGGGCGAGTGCTTGACGATTTCGCTTGTAACAGCAGTGATGACCTTCTGATTGACGGCCAGCAAGTCGTCACGGCTCATGCCGGGCTTGCGGGGGCTGCCACTGGTGATGACAACGAGGTCGGACCCGGCAGTGTCGGCGTAGTCGTTGGTGCCGATGATCTGTGAATCATAATTGACGATAGGCGCCGCCTGTTGAATGTCCAGCGCCTTGCCCTGTGGCAGTCCCTCGACGATGTCTATCAGCACGATGTCCGCATAGTCCCGTTCCGCCAGGCGTCTGGCGCAGGAACCGCCGACTTGACCGGCGCCAACGATGGTTACCTTCTTACGCATGATTGCAGTCCTCCGACTTCCTTTGGCAAACAGTGTTATTCAAGAATTCGCGACGTCTAAGGGATTCAAAGATGGTCTTAGTGAGAGTGCTGGCACTTGGCAAGACATGGCTCCGCACGTGTGACGCGGGTCGCCAGGGACCAGAGCAAAAGTGCGCTTGTAGGACGCATCCACACGATTGCGGTCGGCACCCTAGGCCAGCGGCAGCGCATGCACGCGCTCGCGGACCGGATTAGTGGAAACGACGTGGCGGTTGAGGCCGAGGTCTTTGTCGTCAATGCCTAGTGCCATGCCGATGAGTTGAGACAGGTGGAGAATTGGCAGGTTGAGGGGAGTCTTGACTACTCTCGCGGCGTCAGGCTGCTGCGCGTCCAGGTTCAGGTGGCAAAGCGGGCAAGGCGTGACCATGAAGTCGGCGCCCTTCTCGGTGGCTTCACCCACGTGATTGCCGGCCATAGTGAGGGAGTTTTCGCGGTTCATGGTTATGATCGGGAACCCACAGCACTTCTTCTTGCCGGAATAGTCCACCGGCGTTGCGCCGCAGGCCTCGATGATCATCTCCAAGTAGACCCCGCGCTGAGGGAAATCATGGTAGCCCAAGACGTCCGTGGGCCGAGAGATGTAGCAGCCATAGAACGGTGCGACGTTTAGTTCGGACAGAGGCCGCTTCACCAGCTTGCGCAGGTTGTCCAGACCGAAGTCTTCCACCAGTACCCACATAAAGTTGCGGGGATCGGCCTTACCGGAATACGACAAGCCTTCTTCGGCAAGCATTTCATTGATCTCAGCCAGGTACTCCGGGCGGGCCTTGAGCCGCTCATTGACCCCGCTCATCACGCCCTGGCAGGTGCTGCAGATGTTCATGAGCGGCAGTCCGGTCTGCTCGGCCAGAGCAAAATTGCGTGCGTTTAGGGCATCGGCCAACTTCTGATTGCGCTCGCTGATTACGCCCGCTCCCGTGCAGGAGGCGGTCTCCATGAGTTCGAGTTCCATGCCGATGTGATCTGCCACGGCGGTTAGGGACTGCATGAGTTCGGGGCATGCGCCGCGCGAGACACAACCGGGAAAGAAGGCGTACTTCACTGTGAGGACCTCACTCCTATTGCGCGCGTCGCTCCTTGCGTCGACTGCGCTCCGTGCACCGTCTACACTTCTTGGCCAGCTTCAACCTTTTCAAAGAGGCGTTTCACGTTGCCGTGGCCCGGGATCTTGTGATGGAACGGGCCGGATGCCAACGGCAGCTTGCCGGCGCGCAGCAGTCGCACGCCGCCGGGAACATTCTTCATCTGTTCAACCGGGTTCATTCCTATAGACTTCAGCAAGAGCATTGGCTCGTCCAGAATCCCGCTGTCACGGATTATCCCTTCAAAGGCTTTCGCATGGCGTGTTCCGGCATTATTCTCGACACCGGCGCTCTGCGCTCGTTCGCGTAAGTCCACGATGCGGTCCAGCGGCGCAACGTCTTTCGGGCACACCTCTACACAGAAGTAGCAGTGAGTGCAGTCATACACGCCGCCATAGTCGCTCAGTTCTTCCAGGCGCTCTTGTCGGTCATCATCGCGTGGATCGTCAACGAACCGAAATGCCTTGGCCAGCGCCGCAGGGCCGATGAAGTTCTTATCCACTTCCAGTGACGTGCAGTCGGATACGCACGCGCCACACATGACGCAATTCATGGCTACAGTGAGATCGAGAATGGTCTCATTTGGTACAAGATATTCACGCTCGGGCACGGGTTGAACCGGCTCCAGCCAAGGCTTTACTTGCCGGATCTTACTCCAGAATACGTCCATGTCCACGATGAGGTCTTTTAGCACCGGCATATTGCCACCAGGCTCAACGGTGATAGCCTCAGCCGCCTCCTGCATGTCTTTGGCTTTGGTAGCGCACGCCAGGCGCGCCTGTCCGTTGACGCGCATCATGCACGAGCCGCAGATGGCCGACCGGCACGAGCAGCGCACGGCCAGCGTGCCGTCGACATATTCGCGAACGTATATGAGGCAGTCTAAGACCGTGGCATTTTCCGGCACATCGACCGTATACTCACGCCAGTAGGGTGCCGGGTTCTCCGCCTCCGGGTCGTACCGCCGCACGTTGAGCGTGAACTGCATCTAGTACGTTCTCCTCGCAGGTTGCCACTGGGTAATCGTGACCGGCAGCGTCTCCAGGCGCGGCCCACTTTCCTCGCGGAAGACCAAGGTGTGCTTGAGCCAGTCATCGTCGTTGCGATCGGGAAAGTCGGTGCGGTAGTGGGCGCCTCTGCTCTCAGCCCGGAACAGCGCACTCGCGACGATGGCCTCGGCAACGTCGAGCATAAGTCCTACTTCCAGGGCGAACAACACGTCGGTGTTGAAGACTTTGCCTTTGTCGTCAACGCTGACATTCTGATAGCGCTCCTTAAGGGTAGCAATGATACCCTGCGCCTTTTCCAAGCCGGCTTGATCGCGGAATACACCTACGTGCTCGTGCATCGTCTGCCCCATGGCGAGACGGAGCGCCGCCGCCCGCTCCCCCTGTTCGCCGTTGCGGGATAGAATGCCGCTGATGTGCTCCCGGTCTTCCTGCAAACGCGAGTCCGGGATGTCGGGAGAAGCAATGCCATCCGCGTAGAGGACTGCGGACGTGCCGGCCCGCTTGCCATAGACGAGGGTATCGAGGAGCGAGTTGGCACCGAGGCGGTTGCCGCCGTGTACCGAAACGCACGCCGCTTCACCGGCAGAGTACAGTCCCTTGACGAACGTGGCCCCTTCAATGTCAGTCTTGATGCCACCCATCATATAGTGCATGCCGGGCCGCACTGGGCAGGGCTCTTCTATGATGTCTACCCCTTCGTACTCGAGACCAAGCTCGCGGATTTGGCTGAGCTTTTGCATGATGGTATTGCGGTCGAGGTGGCGGACGTCCAACAGCACGCAGCCGTTGATGTCTCTGCCCTCGTTTATTTCGGTTTGTTCGGCACGAGAGACCACGTCTCTTGAAGCAAGCTCCATCATATTCGGCGCGTAGCGCTCCATGAAGCGCTCGCCCTTGGCGTTGATGAGATAGGCGCCCTCGCCGCGCGCGCCCTCGGTCATGAGCGCGCCGTTGCCGGGGAGCGTGGTGGGGTGATACTGCACCATTTCCATGTCCATCAGCGGGGCGCCGACACGATAGGCTTGCGCATAACCGTCGCCGGTACAGATGAGCGCATTGCTGCTGGGCTCGTAGACGCGCCCGGAGCCGCCCGTGCACAGAATCACGGCTTTCGCCTTGATGAGTTGAAGCTCACCCGTGCGCAAGTCCATGGCTATTACACCGCAGACGGCGTCATTCTGGCGGACAAGGGAAGTCACAAACCACTCTTCATAGACCTGGGTTCCCGCCTTCATGAGTTGCTCGTAAATGACGTGGAGCATCACTTGACCGGTGATGTCCGCCACGTAGCACGTGCGCTTCCGCGCCTGGCCTCCAAAGGCGCGGAGGTCAATTTGGCCGCGGGAGCCGCGATTGAAGATCACGCCCATGTGCTCGAGTTCGATGATAGTCTCTGGAGCCTCGCTGCAGAGCACTTCGATGGCGTCCTGGTCGCCCAGGTAGTCGCTGCCCTTTACCGTATCGTAGGCGTGGTCTTCCCAGGGGTCGTCTTCTTCCATGGCAGCATTGATGCCGCCTTGCGCGGCATTCGAATGGCTGCGCACGGGATGCACTTTGGTGAGTATGGCAACGCTCACGCCTTGCTTGGCCGCGTGCAACGCAGCCTGCATACCGGCAAGACCGGCACCCACCACTAAGACATCATGCTCAAGCAAGAATGTATACTCCCATGCAATCGTCCTTGCGTGTCGGGTATTTCCGCCAACGCCGTCATAACCATTGCTGCAAAATAGGCTGGATAATTGCCTCGCCAACCGCGGCGCCTCATGCACCTCACACTTGGCAATTCACCAGCCCTCAGACACTAGTATACCGTCCCGGCGGCCTGAATGTTAAGCAAGACCTTGGCGTATTTCGCCGGGCAAAAAACAGCGAACTCCAACTAATCGGAGTCCGCTTGAATACTGCAATTGCCGAGAATCACCGACCGAATGCTAGCTCATCTGGTCGAAGAGGTTTTCCACCACTGACATGGCGCTATGCGTTACTTCCGGCTTATTGCTCCTGATATGGTCTTCGAAGGTTGGCTGCTCCGCTTGATAGTACAGACCCAGGTAGAGTGGGTCTTCACTGGCGGCATACTGCAGCGCGGTACTGAAGTCAGTGGGGTCAAAATCTGCCGGCAGATCTTCAGTGGCGTCCCGGTAGTACTTGAAAGTGTTGACCGTGTTGAACGTCGGGCACGGGCTGTACGTATCTATGAAGGCAAACCCCTCATGCGCAATGCCGCGCGTGATGAGGTCGGCCAGCTCTTTCGGCTTGCTGGAAAAGCCACGGGCGACAAACGTACACCCGGTGGCCAAGGCGAGCAAGAGCGGGTTTACCGCCGGGTCGCTGGCGCCCTGCGGCGTGGCTTTGGTCGCTAGGCCCCGCTCCGCCGTGGGAGAGGTCTGGCCCTTAGTCAGGCCGTATACGGCATTGTCCATCACCACGTAGCAGATGTTGAGATTGCGCCGTATGGCGTGGATGAGATGCCCGACACCGATAGCAAAAGCATCGCCGTCACCACCCATGGCCAAGACCGGCATGTCAGGCTGCACCGCGCGAATACCGGCGGCCACCGGCATGGCACGTCCGTGCACCGTATGAAAGCCGTAAGCGTCAGTAAAAAATGGGAGACGACTAGAACAACCGATACCGGATACGATGATTACATTCTTGGGATCGAAGTTATGCTCGCTCAACGCCTTGAATACGGCGTTGAGAACACCAAAGTCGCCGCAACCGGGGCACCAAGTGGGGCGTTCATCCCCCTTGTAGTCGTTGACCTTACGCTTCTCTACGGTTACCACGCTAGACATACTGCGCCACTTCCTCTCTGATCTTCTCCAGGAGCCAGTCGACGCGGAATGGCATGCCGCCGAATATGTTGATCCGCACGTAATCGCGCGGGTACTGGCTCGTGATCATGTTGGCAAACTGACCGACATAGTTTACTTCCGGAATGATGATGACGCGTTTGCTCTCGATAAAGGGGCGCACCTCATGGTCCGCCAGCGGCATGAGCATTCTTGGCGCCAGCATATCGAGCTGCAAGCCTTCCTGCTCCGCCTGGCGAATTACCTCGATGACGGAACCAACGGTCGAACCCCACGTGAGAATGCCGATCTCCGCGTCGGGATCGCCAAAGCGGTCTGCCTCGGGCGCCTCCAAGGCAGCGCGCTCAAGTTTGCGGAACCGCTTCTGCGTCATGATTGTGTGCGTTGCTTCATCATAGCGATGAAGCCCTTCTTCGTTGTGCTCGAGGCCGGTAGCAATGTATTGACCACCCGCCTGACCGGGGACGGACATTGGTGAGACGCCATTGTCCGTCAGTACGTAACGACTGTAGTCGCCGTTCATGCTACCGATTTCATCACCGACACCGTTACCATTCTCCGAGAACAATAGGCGATCGACTACTTTGACCTCGCTCAGGTTAGGCCGCGGGATACTCTCGGAACGCACGTTGAGCAGCGTGTCGCCAAGCACAATTACGGGCGTCTGATATTTCTCAGCGAGGTTGAAGGCATTTACTGTCTGGTAAAAGCAATCTCTTACTGACGTCGGCGCCAGCACAATTCGCGGACATTCGCCGTGACCGGCAAACGCGGCTTGATAGAGGTCGCCCTGCTCATGTCGGGTCGGCATGCCGGTGGAGGGACCAGCGCGCTGCGCGTCCACGATCACGCACGGGAGTTCAGCCATCGCTGCGAGCCCGAGCATTTCGATCATCAAACTGAAACCGGGACCCGACGTAGCAGTCATCGCCTTGGCGCCGGCAAACGACGCCCCCAGCACCATGCCGATGGCGGCGAGTTCGTCCTCCGCTTGCAGCGCGTGGCCCCCGGTTTTCGGGAGATGAACTTCCAAGAACTCCTTGATGTCGCTGGCGGGCGTAATCGGATATCCCGCCATGAAGCTGCAGCCGGCCGCAACGGCGCCGAGACCGATTGCTTCACTGCCACTCACCATGATTTCGCCCGCGTGGGTCTTTTCCGGGTAGAGCGCAAAGTTATCGCGCTGCGGCACATGTTCGATGACGTAATCGATGCCGGCACGCAGCGCGTCCAGGTTCTTCTGCACTACCGCTTCGCCCTTACGCAACCACCGCTCCTCGATGAGGGAATCGAGGTGTTTCGTTGGCAGGTCGAACAGCTCGGCCAGTGCGCCTACAGCCACGACATTTTTGGCAATTGGGAACTTCAGCTGGTTCTTGGCGATGTCGTTGAGCGGAAACTCAACCTGCACAAAGTGACTGTCCGCAGACGGGGTGACTTCCGAGGGATCGTAGACCAGCAGGCCGTCGTCTTTCGTCTCGGCCGCGTTGCGATCGTAGGCTTCCTGGTTAAAGGCCAGGAGAATGTCAACGGAATCGCCCTTACTGTAGGAGCGATTCGCACTGAGCCTGATCTGGTAGAATGCGTGCCCTCCCTTGATCTCGGAAGGTGGCTGAGAGTAGGTTAGGACGTGAAATCCGCCCCGCAAGGCGGCCTGGGTGAGCAATTGTCCGGTTGAGACTATGCCTTCGCCAGCCTCGCCCGCGACGCGGATGACTAGGTCGTTTCTCGTCATTGATCTAAGACTTTACTTCCTGCAACTACCTCATATTGATTCGCCAGCGCCTTCGCCATTGAAAGATACGCCGCTATAGGCACTGTGCAATAGCGCTAGATTAATATTCTATATGCTTCTCCAATTATATACCAGCAGGGCATATCAATACAGCAGGCTTGAGACACAAGGCTCTACGCGCCGACGCGCGAGAGCAACTATCCCCAGCATGCGACGCTGCCTGCCCCAATGTCACGATTTTCAGACTTCGGCGATTTCGCGCTGCATTGCGAGCGCAGCACGCACGAGTTGTTCACCGGAGCCCGGCAATACGCGGCTCGACGTGGGTTCGTAGGCCCCCTGCGGATACGCAGCCTCGGTACAGATGTAGCCCAAATTGCCGTTAGCTAACTCCGCTAGGAGATTGTGCTCAAACGGCGAGTGTTCTTTGATAGACAATCCAAGTTCGACAAAGATCTCGCCGGACAACGCCGTGACTGCCACGTTGCCGACGGACAGGACCTGCACTTCAGAATCGAAGTGCTGCTTGTTCAATTCCTGCAGCGCCAGGTCGCGATGCGCCTTCACCAAGTCGTCGCGACCGGGGCCGCCGCCACTGGGGGTAGCACCAACCGCTTCTTGTGCCCAGGCAATGTCTGCGGCAGTTGGCACAACCGCCGGTAGCGCCTCGATGCGTTGTGATGCGTGCACGGTCTCGCCCGCTAGCGGCTCCAAGCGTGAGAGCGCTTGCGTGGCGCTTTCCGCCAACGTACGGCCGATCCTTTCAGATTCCGCGAGTCCCTTCAGTTGATCCGGGTCGTTTACGTTGACATGGTTGATATCGCCGCAATAGCCATTGGCATAGAGGACAACTGCCTCATCCAACTCCGGCGACATGTTCCTGAGGTGCTTTTCCATCCAGCCTGAATAGTCGGCGGAGATCTGGTCGCCGCCGGTGGTGTCGGCATGCAGGGAGTAATTCACAAGCACGCCAACCGGATCTCCTTGGTTGGATTCCGCGAGCAGCACGTAGACGTCTGGGTCGATGGGGCCAACCGGACGTACAACGTCAGGATTGTTCTTGCCCGGATTGGTCTTCACGCTGCCGTCGCGCATGTGAAAGCGGCGGTTGAAGGCGATGCGGGTCTCCTGCGACTTGCCGATACGCAGCGTGCCCGGCGTGCGCGTCTCCCAGGCCTCGGTCACCGCCGCGGCGATCTGCGCTTCCAGGTTCGCCATGTACGACTCGCTCATACTGCCGAAGGTGGCGGCACTGCGGTCGCCGCGTGTGATGGGTCCCGTGTGGGTGTGGGTGCAGCAGATGAGCACGTTGCCGCCGGGGATCGTGGTTGCTCGCGCTACTTGCTCCCGCGCATTGACGACGCTCTCTTCCCGGATAGACACAAGATCGCACGTGACGAGCGCGATGGCGGTGGCGCCGTCGTCGATCACCATAGCCCGAGCGTAAAGATCGTCATGCACCGCGCTCGCCGGTCGCACGTGGTAATACCCGGCCATGTGCGTGCCCAGCGGCGGTGAGATGTTGCGTTGCGCTGCGCCGATTGAGAGTGCCATCGGTCGTCTCCCCTTACGCTACGTTATGATTTCCCAACCCTAAGTTGAAGTGCGCTCGGCTGCCAGCAGCGCCGCCTCACGGGGGAAGTCTGCCACGTCCACGCCCGCGGCCTGAAGCGCGGCAATCTTGGAATCAGCCGTGCCGATGCCCCCGGAGACGATTGCGCCGGCGTGTCCCATACGTTTCTCGGGCGGCGCGGTACGTCCGGCGATGAAGCCGACGACAGGTTTAGTCATGTGTTTCTTGATGAAAGCTGCAGCCTCTTCTTCATCGGTTCCCCCAATTTCGCCAATCATGACCACCGCTTCCGTCTCAGGGTCATCCTCGAACATGCGCAGCACGTCGATGAACCCGGTGCCAATGACCGGATCGCCGCCAATTCCCACGACGGTGGACTGTCCCACGCCCTGCCCCGTGAGATGGGAGACCACTTCATAGGTGAGCGTGCCGGAACGGCTGACCACACCGACGGGACCGGGAATGTGGATGTCGCCCGCCATGATGCCCACTTTGGCCTTGCCCGGCGAAATGAGGCCGGGGCAGTTCGGCCCCTGCAAGCGAGCGCCCTTGATATTTACATAATGATACACGCGCAACATGTCCTGCACTGGGATGTGCTCGCTGATGCAGACCACGAAGGGAATGCCGGCGTCTACCGCTTCGATGATGGCGTCGGGCGCAAACGGACCCGGCACGAAGATGATGGAGACATTGGCGCCGGTCTCGCGCACTGCTTGAGCGACAGTGTTGAACACCGGCGCGCCGCACGCCACTTGTCCCCCGCGGCCCGGCGTGACACCGGCTACCACGTTTGTCCCGTATTGCACCATCTGTTCCGTGTGGAACGTGCCTTCGCGACCAGTAATGCCTTGGACCAGCAAGCGGGTGTTTTGGTCTACGAGGATGCTCATGCGCTCGCCACCCTCACCACTTCCTGTGATGCCGCTTCCATGGTGTCTGCCGCCACGATTCCCGCTTCCTGCAGAATGGCGTGTCCCTCATCTTGGTTCGTGCCGACGAGGCGCACCACCATCGGCACTTGACGGGGGAGCGAGGGCAACGCGCTCACGATGCCGCGTGCCACTTCGTCGCAGCGGGTGATACCGCCAAAGATGTTGAAGAGGACGGCGCTCACGTTTTCGTCGTCGAGGATGATGCGCAGCGCGTTCTCGACGCTCTCCGCGCGGGCGCCGCCGCCAATATCCAGAAAGTTGGCCGGGCTGCCGCCGCTCAACTTGATTGTGTCCATGGTCGCCATGGCCAGACCGGCGCCGTTAACCACGCAACCAATGGTGCCGTCGAGCTTCACGAACGAGAGTCCTGCTTCCCGCGCCGCCCGCTCGGCAGGTTCCTCCTCGTCCAGATCGCGCAACTCTGCCAACGCTTTGTGGCGGTAGAGGGCGTTGTCGTCGAGGTTGATCTTGGCGTCGATGCACTGAATCGTGCCGTCCTCTGTGATGACGAGCGGGTTAATTTCAACCAGTTCCCCGTCGTTCTCGATGAGGGCCTGTACCAGCGTGCGCACGATGCGGGTAAAATCCCTGCCCAATTCCGTAGGAATGCCGATGTCAAATGCCAGTTGACGGCCCTGGTAGTCGGCGTACCCAGCCAAGGGATGCACGTGGATGCGATGGATCTTCTCCGGCGTCTCGCGGGCGACTTCCTCGATCTCCACACCGCCCTCCGCGCTGGCCATGATGGTGATAGCTTTCGAAGTCCTGTCGAGGATGACACCGAGGTAGATTTCGGTGGCTATGTCTACGGCTTGCGCAACTAAGACGCGCTGCACGGTGATGCCCTTGATGTCCATGCCCAGAATGGCTGCTGCCTTTTCGGCAGCCTCGTCCGGTGTAGCGGCCAGCTTCACGCCGCCGGCCTTGCCGCGCCCACCGACGAGCACCTGCGCCTTGACGACCACGGTACCGCCAATGCGCTCCGCCGCTGCCCGTGCCTCTTCCGGCGTGGTCGCCACGTGCCCGGGCGGAATGGGCAAACCGTAGCCCGCCAAGATCTCTTTCGCTTGATACTCGTGAATCTTCATTTCAAGTAAGAGCCAGACTGTAAGGTGTTTCAAAAAACCAGCAACAGAATACCGGAAATCCCGGCTGTCTGTCGAATGCACTCTTGGATTGGAGTGTCCCAGTCGGACCGTAATCGGCCGTCTTTAGGAGCCGCCGTCACGTCCGCTTGGATGAGTGATGGACTGCAGATACCCTGTTGTCTCAAAATAAGCGGAAAGAGGCATGCGAGACAGGGAGGTTGATTCGTGCGTTACCGGACTCTTGGGAGAACAGGAATTCGCATCTCGGAGGTGGGATTGGGCACGTGGGGCATGGGCGGCGACCGCTACGGGCGCGCGGACGATGAGGAGTCAGAGCGGGCGATTCTGCGGGGGCTGGAGCTTGGCGTCAACCACATCGACACCGCGCCGGTCTACGGCAACGGCCGCAGCGAGGAGGTAGTGGGTAAGGCCATCGCGGGACGCCGCCACGAGGTCGTGCTGGCGACGAAGGTGGGCATGTTTCCCGGCGGCCGGGCAAATTTCGACTATTCCGGCGCTACGGTGTTACGCGAAGTAGAGCAAAGCCTGCGCCGCCTGGGCACGGACTATCTCGACGTCTATTACCTGCACAGCCCGGACGAGGAGCTCTATCGCGATGACGGCATGGAAGCGCTCGTGCGCCTGAAGGAGCAAGGCAAGATCCGGGCGGCGGGATTCTCGGTCATGTCGGTGGACGAGGGCATACCAATGGCCATGCGTCTCATCGAACAAGGGCAGGTGGACGTCATTCAGCAGGCCTATCGACTGCTGTACACACTGCCGTCGCAGGAACTCTTTCCGCTAGCCTTGGCAAGAAACGTGGGCGTGATCGCGCGAGAGAATTTCTATTTCGGCTTCCTTACCGGCGCAATTACGCGGCAGACGGTCTTTGACGATCAGGACGACCGGCGCAAGTTTCGGGCAGACTTTATTGACGCCGTGCTCGCGCGGGTGGAGAGACTGCAGTTTCTCACAGAAGAGAGAACCATGACGCAAGCAGCGCTGCAATTTGTGCTGGCGACCCCGGGTGTGCATGGCGTGATTCCCGGGGCCATGACAGTGAGAGAGGTGGAGGACAACGTGCGGGCTTCTGAAGGGAGTCCCATTACTGCTGAGGAGATGGCGCAGATCAAGGCTCTGGAAGCACGTGACTATGAACTGCCGCCCATACCGCCGCCTGTTTGAGAGGGCAGGCCTGTAGACTGCACTATGCCATTTGGCCGCTTAGGTCGAAGTGCTCGCAACAGAGATCCGCTCATGCTTCGACAGGCTCAGCACGAACGGAAACGGTGGGGTGAAGGTGAAAGCAGTCGTTCGCCCTGAGCAGAGTCGAAGGGCAACGGTTACGAGGGGAGCATGGAGTCTGCATGGTAATTGCTGCGCTCATGTTTCGGCAGGGGATTCGCGCAGCCCTCAACACGAACGGAACGAGGGCGTGTCAACCTAAACTGAATTCGGTCGGACTACTCCCACACTTGGGCAATTCTGTTCTTGTATCTTCCCAAGCGTGGGGACGAGTTGCCGGCGGAGTCAACGTGGGAACATTAAGCGAGGAACTAAAGTGCAATGACCAGTCCCGCGGGCTGCGTGTAGCCTAGATACATCCGAATAACGTCGTGGGCATCTTCCAGAGTAGCCGTTTCCGGGGGTGTGCCGTTGAGCACGCTTTCGGCAAAGGCGATGACCTCTGGGGCGTAGCCGAGCAGGAAGAGGCCCTTATTGGCGAGGCGCCCGTGGGAAAAGTCAGGCAGCCAGCGGCGGGGCGCGGCAGCGTCATAGCTGACGAAGGACTCCCGCGAACGCGGCTCGCCCGGCGGATAGTACGTAAGGTCGATGCCATTTTCGACCACAACGGAAGCGCCCTCGCCGTTGACCTCCACGCGGTCCCACGGCGCGTTCTCGCCCTTGCCTGCAGCCTGATGCAGACAGCCGATGCTGCCGTTGGCAAACGTAAAGACGCCAAGTGAACTGCCCGACCGTGCTTCATCAGCAAAGTAGAGCGTCTGCGCCGGACCAAGCAGGTATTGCAGGATCGAGAGCGGGTGGCAACCGATTTGGAGAAAGCGCATCATTTCCCAGCTGTGGGGTCGTCCTTCGACCGGCGGCAGGTCGACGGCGTAATGGACGTATGCCGACGTAGGCGCGCCGAATTCCTGTCGCCCCATCAGCTCTTTGGCATGTTGAATGGCAGGGTAGAAAGGCTTCTTGAAGCCGACCTGAACGAACCGTTGCGCTGTGTCGCGGGCCGCTTGCATCCGCTCGATTTCTTGCAACGTCGAAGCCGGCGGCTTTTCGATCCAGACGTGCCGGCCCGCCCGCAGCACGTCGATTGCCACCGGGGCGTATTGGGGGCGTCCCTGCGCGTCATGGTTAAGCACCACGAAGACCGCGTCGAGCTCTTCCTGTGCCAGCATATCCGCGTAGTCTGTGTACCAGTGCAGCGCGCCGAACTGCCGGGCGCAGAATCGGGCCCGCTCTTCTATGAGGTCGCAGACGGCGGCGAGTTCTACCGGCGCATATTGAAAGCTGGGCAGAATGCTCTGGAACGCGTGTTTGCCGCAGCCGATGAATCCCGCGCGTATCTTGCGCGGGTATTCATAGTTGAAGGGCATTTCAGTGAATCCTCTCTTGCAGCGAAGGGGTATGGCGCGTAGTCTTGGCGGCAGATGCGCCCGGTGTACACTTTCCGGAATCGGAAATCGCGCTACCGTCCGCTCCCGCTCTTGCGCAGGATATTACTTCGACCGCGGGGTGGACCTGCCGGTAATCCTGATTCATCCGCTTCCCGGCGGCGGCGCGCCTCAGCCGAGAAGTACTGCGCCCACTCACCCGGCGCGTCCGGCTCTACACCGCCATGGCGTGTAATCCTCTGTCTGACACGAATTGATAGCGGCGTGTTGACAGCGGCGCCGGCCACGATTGCCTGACCCTTTGAGAGGGCCGGCAATTCTGCCAGGAGATCATGACTGGCACTCTCAACGGCGGCGGCCACACTGCTTTGGTCGTATTCGTTGACGATGCGCAGCAGGAACTGCGTCATGCACTGGGAAAGCACGTCGGAGTCGAGTTTGCCTGGGCGCTGGCTGATGAGGCCCACGCCCACGCCAAATTTGCGGCCCTCCGCCAAGATGGTCTTGAGGATGTTTGTCGTCACCACGTCCTCATTCGCCGGGGCAAAATGATGTGCCTCTTCAAGCAGGATGAAAACAGGATAGTCAAGACGGTCCAGCGGGGAGCCGATGCCCTTCGCGGCGTTCATGCGCGCCTTCCAAACCATGCGCAGAAGCACGGCCACGATCACCTGCTGCTGGCGGCGGTCGATTTCGTTGAGTTGCAGCACCGTACAGAGTCCCGGGCGGAACACATCGTGGAGATTGATGGTCTCAATGTTGTCGAAATTCGGCGACTCGGCAAAGAGGCTCTTTAGGCGCCAGTCGAGCGCCCGCGCGGTTCCCCGGTCTTGTGAATCTACCCTTTCAATCGACTCTTTTTCAGACTGCTGTCCCACGGTTTCGGGCGATCCAAGGAACTGTTCTAGATCGGGATCAGATGGATTCCCGCTTTCGCGGGAATGACGATTGCGGTCCGTTCCCCTATTGTCCTCAGCGTTCTGCATGAATTCTAGTACTGCAAAGAGGTCGTTCTTCGTCCAAGCTGACTTGCCCTTCCGGTCGCGCTCAACTTGGTCCAAGACTCTTCGCATAACGAATTCCATGCGGGGAGAGAGATCGTACTGTGCGCCGAGCAGGAAGCGCAGATCATAAAACGTCAAATCAGAGACACGAATCTTCACTTGATCTTGGGGAACGGTCTTCACTTCCGCCTTGTATCCGTCGTTGCCGGCAAACTCACCCGAATTGCGGATCTCTTCAAGCGTGTCGTATTCCCCGTGGGGATCGATTACCAAGATGCTGGCGCGGTTGATGGGTTTCATCATTTCTTCGATGAGAACGGAGGCCAGGTAACTCTTGCCCGCTCCGGTGCCGGCGATGATTGCCATGTGCGTTGCGGTGATTGAGCGGACGTCCAGTACCACGGGGACTCCAGCGGGCCGGTCGGCGCGCGGATTGAAGGCAGGTCGCGACAGCAGCGAGCCCACATAGGCTCCACCCGATTGCGCTTCGGCATTGTCCCAGTCGAAGGCGACGCGGTTTAGCACACCGGCAAGGGCGTCGTCGGGGGCAAGGTACACCTTCCAGCCGATGCGCGGTGGGATGCGCGGGTTGACGAAGGCGCTCAACTGCGCGTCGTGATAGCCCATGATGCTCACGTGAATCTCAAAGAGTTCCGCGGAAGCCGCGGCAGGCTCACCGGCTTCTTCTGAAGGAGCACTAATGTCGGCGTAGCCAACCAATGCCGCCATTTGCGCCGGGTCAACTTCCGGGTGCGCCAGAAAAGAGTCCGGGTAAAGGCGCAACGGGATGCGCCGAATCACGCGGCCCAAAATCTGCCGCTGGACGCCGTCAACATCCGCCTCGTAATAGACGAATTCACTCGTCTTTACCCGCCGCTCGGTATCGGGCGTAACGAATGTGTATTCGTTCGGTGTGTCGCCGGGGCCTTTGGCAATGCCGATTATCATCGATCTGCACCCTTAGTTGTACGCTCTTCGAACCTCTACCAGGTTAACCGGAGCCTCAGCTACAAGAACCGGTCGCATTAATGCATCGCACTGCTGGGCCTACCCTTCGACAGGCTCAGGGCGAACGGAATAGGCAATAATCCGTTCGTGCTGAGTGCTGTGCGAAGCCAGGGCCCTATAGGGGCCTTTGGCAAGGCGCGAATCAGCTATCGAATCGAGTTGTGAGATTGCTCCTGAAGTGCCTCGTCGTCTACTTCCCTCGCCGGATAGCGTCCAATTCATCAGTTGCACCCTTGATGAGCAGGCGCTGATCGTTAGCAAGGCCCAGGTAGCGAAAGCCTTGCTCGAGCCGCTTGTTCAGCGTCACACCCGAACTCGTATGAATGCCCGGCGCTACGCCATGTTTGCGGCTAAAGGTCACAACCTGGCTGACGGCGGCTTCAAAGTCAGGATGATCGCTATCGGTGCTGGGCGGAATACCCATGGATGCGCAGAGGTCATTGGGGCCAATGAAGGCGGCATCAATACCGGGCACACTGAGGATGTCGTCGAGCCGTCGAATGGCGTCAGCGTGCTCGATCTGGATGATGACGAGGAGCTCGGCGTTTGCGCGGTCGAGATAGTCGGCCTGGGTACCGCGAAAGGCGTAGTGATTGCGGCCGCTGCCGATGCTGCGGATGCCGGCCGGCGGATAGCGGCAGGCGGCCACGGCGCGTTCGGCTTCCTCGCGCGTGCGCACCATCGGCACCACGACGCCATACGCGCCGGCATCGAGCACACGCTTGATCCACACGTGATCGTTCCAGGGTACGCGCGCCGTGGGCACGACGTCGGTAGTGTTGATTACCTGGAAGAGCGCCCGGGTGTCCCGCACGTCAATGGATCCGTGCTCCATATCGACGTTGAGCCAGTCGAAGTCCAAGTGCGCCAGAGACTCGGTGGCCAGAGGATCCCCCAAGGTGAGCCAAGTGCCGATGGCGGGATTCCCCGCCTTGAGGAGGTTCTTTACGGGGTTTTCGCGCATACGCTTGTTGCCTCGTTCTGCTTGCGGGAGGGTCTTCGTGTGCACGTTTAGTTTACCAGAGCTACCGCACCGCTAGCGGTTAGGGTGGGCTATCTCGCTGCGTCTACGCCCAACCATTTCGGCCAAGATTATGTTCGCTCTGCGCGTAAAGAAGCGGGGGACGAGCGCCAATGCGGTCGCATCAAATGCAGAGGCGTACAACATGGTCTAGCGAGGGCACGGAAGCGCAGGCCGCAAGCCTACGCCGCGGTAAGGTCGTCAGGCTGTGGCAGGATCAGGATCTGGCAATGGGCGAGTCTACGAATTGCAGGGCATGTATACGCTGACTTCTAGCCAAGCGGCGTGACTCTGGCCTGCCAGGAGAAGTGGGCGGCGAGCGTGCGCAGCAGGCGCTGGTCGCTCGTATGGTCGAAGAGCGTTAAAAGATGACGAATCACGCCAAGCCCAAGCTCAGTGACCAGGGGGCTTGAATGCGAGACAAGGCTGGGAAGATAGCCCAGCGCGAGCTTGCCATCTACCAGGTGAAAGCGACGGGTTTCTGCGTCATCCAGGCTGGTGACCTCCGCGTCAACAGGGAGCGAGAGCGGAATTACACCGTGCTCGACTGTCTCCCGGCTGCGCAGACCAACAATGATGATGCCGACTGCCGTGGCTTTCTCCACAAGATAATCCGGCGCAAGCATTGCCTGCTCGGAGGGGGGATTCAGGCGGGGACCGAGGCTGCCATATTCCGGGTTGAGGAGAATGGTGTCGTAGACGATGCCGATGGCCGTGCGCTCATCGGCTGGATCAATGGGCGCTTTTACAAAGCGTCCAAAGGCGTAATCGCGTGGATCGGGATCGTGCTCCGTCTCCCGTGGGGCAAAGACTTGGCAAACGTAGTCTGTATGGGAATTGGACTTGACGATGCGCCCGATGATTGGCATGGTTGCTACCTCTTAGGCACGACGCCGCTCTTTACTGGCCTGCTTCGCAGATGTCTGCAAGGTGCGGATGTTGTGGTGTCGGCCGAATTCTTCCAAGGCGCGCAGAAATCGCTGCCGGTCTTGAAATGTGATCACGGCAGCGGCGTCGGCCGCCTGGATTGCGTAGGGATATCCACCGCCGGCGATCGCCTCGGCTCGTACCCAGTCTATCACGCTGTCGAGCAAGCCGGCGCGAAGCAGCCACCTAGGAAACTCCAGCCGGACCGGCCGCCCGCTGTTGAGTTTCACGTAGGCAAAGCAAATCTGATCGCTATAGCTCTCGCCGGACTGGCTGTCGTGGTAGTTCTCTTTCTTTGCCACGTCCGGACGCTGGCACACGAATGCGGCAGTCCGCCAGAAGCCATCACTGTCAATCTGCCAATCCAAGACCGTCGCATCGCTGATCGCTGATGCATTGGTACGACTGATGCCGGCAACATGGCAGAGCATCGTCGTGAAGTCGTTGGCGCGCGAGCGGTCGATATAGGCAACGAGCGGAATGCGACACTCTTCCGACGTGCGCAGCATGCTTACTGCCGCCGCGCGATACCGGTTGCGCACTTCATCCGGATAGGAGCCGGCGAAGGTTACGGTAAGCGAGCCGTCGAAGAGGGCAACCGCGCGCTCGTCTCGCGCACACTGCTCGCGCATGAACGTGTTGATCCTCGCTACTTCAAGCTCATACCGATGCAGAGCGACCAAGAGACTCGCGTCTGCTTCCTCTCTCAAGAGCTCTTGCGGCGTCAGCACCTCGACGTGCGCGTCTTTCTCGTGCGGGGAGTCTTCTGCATGTGGATTGGTGAACCAGGCAACTTGAGCAACCGCAACTGGCAGAGGCAGATCCTTGCTCGCGGGCAATTGACTGCCGTCTACCGCACACACTGTGACCCCCGCAAGGATCTTCGATGCCCAGAGACGCATAGCCGAGAGATTGTCCCATACTTCCGAATACTGGATTGTGAAGCCCGGCACACAGTCGAATTCCTCGGTGGGCACGGCACCCGGCGCTTCCACATTAGCGAGGCGCGAGCCGATGTCCGCCGAGGTCATGCTGGAAAATGCATCACACGCGGCGTTTAGTTCCTGCAGGCGGGCCTGCTGCTCCGCATCAAGCTGCGTCAGCTCCGCGCGTTTCTGGCTAAGCGCGTTGATTACTTTGTCGCGGTAGAACATGAGCTGCTTCGCACTCGCAGGGTGGTTAGGTCTACTGCACACTTGGCGGAAAACACCGCCGTCACACGTAGAGTCATGAAGTCTTGATGCACTTGAGCATTGGAACCTTCAATCGCCAAGAAACCGCTACTCCATTTCCACCGTGCTCACGCCATTCTCTTTCCGCACCCGCAACACCGTGGAAACCATGGGTTCGAACGTGTCGTCGTGGCTGATGACGAAGAGTTGGTTGAAGCCTGTAACGCGTTCGAGTTGCTCGGCCAGATTGTGGCGGCGCTCGGCATCCATATTCTGGGTGGGTTCGTCGAAGAAGGCAATGTTGATGTCGGACAATTGCCGCAGCAACCCAAGTCGGACGGCGACCGCAGCGCTCATCTGCTCGCCGCCGGACAACTGCGCGAAAGTACGCCGGTGCCCGTGTTGCTCCAAGATGATGTCGTAGTCTTCTGTGAGGGAGAGTTCCGCGGACGCGTCTCCCATGACCTCACTGAAGAGCGTATTGGCTTCAGCGGAAATCTGCTGGATGAGGTGCCGCGTGATGTGAGGACCGGCGTCGCGAATAACGTTGCGCAAGAATCCCGCAACCGTCTGCACGCCGCGCGCCTCTTGCAGCGCTTGTCTGGCCTCGGTCAATTCTCGTGACGCTTCTTCCAATGCGGCGACTTCCCGCTGTTCCCGCTCAATCTGCTCACCGAGCAGGCGGCGCCGTTCGTTGGCCGCCCCTAGTTGGCCCTGAGTCTGGTTAAGGCGAGCTTGCGCATCCGCTAGCTCGCTGGGATCCCAGGCCTCCTCGCACTGCGTGAGGAGGTGCTGAGACTCCACCACTGCCCGCGAATTCTCTTCCATTTCAGCCACGAGCGCTGCCAGCAGTTCTTCTCTTCGTGGCAGATCGGCGGCAATTCTCTCGTGTTGCAAGTAGGCCTCGTAGTCTTCCCGGTGAGCGTCAACCGTCAGACGCTGTTCTTGCACACGTTCTTCGAGATCCGCATACGGCGCGAGTTTTGCGGATATGGCGGCCACTTCCCTTTCAATCGCGCTGAGTTCCTGCTTAGTGGCAACGAGGGCTTCCGCGCGCTTTGCATACGCGTCAGCGGTACCGTACAGACGCTCCGCGGCCTGGCGCGGATCACCCAGTTCTGCACGTTGCCGCTCGAGCGACTCGCCCGTTGCCTGCAATTGCGCGAGCAGCGCCGCAATTGCCGGTGCCGACCATGCGCCGTGGAGTCGCTGGCCGATACGGTGTGACAAGTCTTGAATCTGCGTCTGTACTTCGCGCAGTTCTCCTTCAAGCTGCCGCAGGCGGTGGGAGAGATCTTGAAGACGGTCGACTTGCTTCTGCGCGGACGTGGCCTCGGCAATTGCCTGCTCGAGCTCATGCCTTTCCATTTGCGCCTCTTCGGCCTGGCCAGTGGAGTCGCGAATCAAGCGGTCAATAACTGGAACGAGGCTTTGGCCGTCATCCACTTTCGGGCAAGCGTCCCTGAAGAAGGGACAAAGACCGTCAGCGGCCATCGCCTGCGATTCTTGGTTGAAGTCTCGTTGCGCTTCGTGCGCGCTTATCCGGTCCCGCACCCCCTGTAATTGCTGTTCCAGTCCGCTCAAGCGCGATGCAGAGGGCATGAATGACTCACAGTGTGCCACTGCTCTTTTGGTCTCGTTGTGCTCGGACTGCAGGCGTTGATAGCGATTGCGTAGTTCCTTGCGTTGTTCGAGCCAGAGACCGACTTCCTGCAGATGATTGTGCTGGTCCTCAAGGTGGGAACGCACGGCCACGGCAGATGCCGCGGTCTCTGCCGGCAGGCTATCCGCCGCTTGTATTCGCTGAACATCCTCTTCGTCGACCATGATTCTCCCAAGCACCTGCAATGCTTGCTCTCCGTACTGGCGTGCGAAGTGGAAATTCGCATTGAATTCCTGCACCAGCGCTTCCAAACGCTCCTGTTCAGCCACTTGCGGCATGAGTGTGTCTCTTAGCGCCGCCGCTCTGCATGCCTCCTCCACCGCCGTTTCAAGGGCGTCCTGCCGGGTCTGCAAGGCTACAAGCGTTCTCTCCGCAGTGTGACCGGCCTTGCGGAGAGTCTCGGCAGCCGTGCGTCTCTCTTCTAGTTGCGCAAATTCCGCTTGCGCCCGGCGAAAGGAGGCGTAGCCCGGGGCGGCAGACTCTGTAAGCGCCACCGCGTCCCTCGCCGCATCGACGTGGACACGCTCGGCCTCCAGGCGACTCTGCAGTTGCTCTCGCTGCTGCGTTAGGCGCCGGGCTAGGTCTCGTTGTTGTTCAAGTGTCCGGCGCTGCGCTTCCAGGCGCTCCAATTCATCCAGCAAGTGCGTCTGGGTTGCGGCCAGATTGTGTGCTTCCATTGCGGCAACGGAGAGCTCCTTTTCAGACTCCGCGAGCGCCGCAGAAGCCTCCGGCAGGCGCGCAGCCTCGGGCTCCAGCGCAGAGACGCGCCGCTCCCGGTCCGAGACTATTCCTTGCAGAGCGTCAAGGACGTCTCGCAGTCGATCATAGGCGTGGCGGTACGTGTCGACGTGCAGCAGGGGATCAAAGGTGCTCTTGCGCTGGGCCGGAGAGAGCTGGAAGTCCGCCGTCAGTCTTCCCTGCGGCACACCAAGGACATTGTCGAAAACCCGGGCCAAGTCGTCGTAATCTTCCAGTCCGATATGCGCCCGCAGGAAATCCTGCACCGCCTGCTTTTGTTGGGCCACACGCTCACTTCTGTCGAGGCTATAGACGTAATACGTCGAGGTAACCGTCTCCGCACTACCGGTGGCACGCTTGAGCGAACGCACCGCCTGATACTGGCACTCATCCAAACGCGAAAGAAACGTCACCCGCACATCTGCCTCCAGCGCATTGTGGCGCATGAAGTCACGTTGATTGCGGTACGGCAGGAAGTCGAAAAGGGCGAAGCCGATGGCTTCGAGGATGGTGCTCTTGCCGGCGCCATTCGGCCCGGAGATTGCAATAGTGCCCTGCGGCAAGCGGATCGAGGCTTCCTGGTAGCTCTTGATGTTCTTGAGTGAGACTTCAGTAACGCGCATGGCTCGCTAGTCCGTTGTCCTAGGAGTCCCATCGCCTGTGGGACCGGCCAGGAAGAATGACCCTTGCTCAACGCTCTCTTGAGGCTGTGCCGTCGATTCCTGCCCTTCAGGACTCTCCAGAGGGGTGGCCGGGGCGCTGTCGGCCACGTCCATTCCACTCCCTGAAGATGCCGTGCGTTCCTGCAGGCTAGCCGTGGCCTGTCCATACTCGTCTTCTCTTCCAGTACTTGATTGCACACGCAGTCGGCGCTGCAACTCGTCCGCAATCTCAGCGGCCGGCACTCCATCGAGGACCATCTGCTTGAGCAGAACGGCACTTTGGCCCAACTCAACCGCCGCTGAGGCATAGCGGTCATCGGCACGAATGAGGTCCTCAAAGACCGTACGTTCAAGGACTTCCCGCGGGAGGGCATGACCGTCTTCTACCATGCTTGTTGGGGCTTCCCGCAGAGTCGAACGAACGCGGACGAGCAGCGGATTGAAGCGGCTCTTTGCCAGTTGCTCGATGGCTGCCGTATCGATTTCAGTGCGGGCAAATCGTGCGACGCCTGTGAGCACGATCTCCACCACCGGGGACTTTGCCGCAAGGGAATGAGTGTCTGAAATGCCCTGCGGAGCGACTTCCCCCTTCGCTGACTCATTACCGGCACTTGGCAGCGGCTCGCGCTGAATTTTCTCTTCCAATAGTCTCAGGAGCACGCTCGGGCTCGGGCAGGCGTCCAGCTCTTGCCGAATGCGCACGAATGGCCGGCGACCCGGATAGTTTCGCGGCGTAACCCTAATTGTTGGCTCCTGTTCGGTATCGGCCTCTACCAGTAGAGCGCCTTTGCTTTGGTATTGCCACTCTTCGCTGCTCCACGATTCCGGACAACCCGGATTGTAGAACCAATCCCCATTGCCGACTCCACCCGCATACGGCGCGTGAACGTGCCCCAGAGCGAGGTAATCCACGCACGGCCGGAGTGAAGCCAGATCTTGCTGGCGCGCAAAGGGGTGCCCTTGGTCGTAGTAGCCTTCCACAGAAGTGTGTGCTAGAAAAACGGAGAAGGCCGGACCGTGCGTTGGAGCGGTGGCAATTGCCGAGCCAATCTCGTATAGCGCCGCACCGGTCTGAGCGCCTTGATACCTAAGTCCGTAGACTTGCGCGCCGGCAAGGTCCACATAACCTCCGGTACGTTCTGCTTGATTCCACGGTTGGGGCTGCCAGCTTTCGCCGCGGCGCGAGCAGTCCAAGAGGTAGAGAAGGTCCCTTTGATTGAGGTACTCCAACCAGGAAAAGCTGTCCCCATACGAGCGCTCGTGGTTGCCTTCGATGGCGACGACAGGGATTCCCGCTTCTTGAAGCCGTTCGAATTCGGTGACGGCTATGAGTAACGTGCGCGGGTCGAGTGTGCGTTTCTCAAAGAGGTCACCCGCAAGCAGGAGAAAATCGACGCGCTCGTCGAGCGCAGTGCTCACCACCCATTGGAAAGCGTCAGCGAAGTCGTTGTAGCGCTCTGGCAAGCCGTATTGCTGGTAACCGAGATGAATGTCGGCCGCATGGAGAAACTTGATGCGCATAGCGCCCTTCACTCTGCGGGGAACACGCACCGCCCGCTCAGTCGCCTACGACGCATCAAATCGTGTCCATGGGAAACGGTTTGTCGTCCAGCGGGTCGCGGCTGCGATCGAGGAGCACGCCCTTTGCGATTGTATGCGTGTTCTCTACCCATGCCGTGCCGTCGCGCTCCTCTCCCTGTGGATCTTGTAAGGTGACGTGGCCGGTCTTGAGGTCAAAAACCGCAATGTCGGCGGGGGCGCCGATGCTGAGCCGTCCGCAAAGGTGGTCGAGATTCATTGACTGAGCCGGGGCAAGCGTGCTGAGGCGAACTACAGTCTCGACATCCATGCCGAGAGCGAGAAACTTGGACATGACGTGGGGAAAGCTCTTGGCCGTGCTGCGGATGCTGACCTGGTGCAAGTCCGTGCTGATTGAGTCAGGCGGGAAGCCCTGCTCCAGCGCAGCCTCGGTAACCGGAAATGAGAAACTGCTATTGCCGTGACCGATATCAAAGAGCACACCGCGCTCGCGCGCTGCCCATACCTCGTCGCGCACCTGGCCGCGCATCAGAACGCCTCCCACCTTGCCGTGAAAGCAATGGGTGACGATATCGCCCTTTCGCAGTATGGGGAGCAACTCCTGTAGAGTGGGCGCGACGTTTGAAATGTGCACCATAAGCGGAATGGAGAGTTGGTCACAGAGTTCGCGGCCGATCCACAGCGGGATCATGCCCATCTGACCTGTGCTGGAGCGACCGGCGCGGACCTTGATGCCGGCAATGCAATCGCGGTGCCGCTCTATGGTGGCGGCAGTGAGATCAGAGTCGATATATCGTATGTCGTTGAGTTCGCCAAACTGCTGACAATGCACGAGACCCTTGGCGCTGAGATTGAGCAAAGGGACAACCCGCACCTGCGACTGCTCGATGATGAAGCGCCGAAAGGCAGGAAACGTGGCGGCGCCGCTGCTGCCGGGATCGATCCAGGTGGTTACTCCATGACGTGCCCCTACCAGGTCCGGGTCAAGTCCTGTGCCGCCTACTCCCCAGTAGCAGTGGCCGTGCAGGTCCACCAGTCCGGGCGTCACTATCTGCCCCGCCACGTCCAGTTCCTGCCCACAATTGCCCGCGAGCGTGCCCTCCGTTAGCGCAGCGATCTTGCCGTCGGCAACGCCGATATCGCCTACGAAACGCCGGTTCTCAACCGGGTCGATGATGTCGCCATTGCGAAGGACCAGATCATACGCCATTGAGAATACCTCCAGCCAAGGGAACCTGCGTTATTCACTCTTGGATGTTGAAACCGTCTAGTAGGAACGTCGTTGCCAGTCTTCGGCAAAGAGATTGAAGTGGCCGAAACGAAAGGGATGTTCCTTGATCACGTCCAGGTTCAGGTCGATGCCCAAGCCGGGCGCCTCCGGCGGAGAAAAGTAGCCATCCTTGACCCTGGGGAATCCAATGACGGCTTCGCGCACGAATTCCGGAGCAAAGTCGTCGAAACACTCCTGAACTTTCACGTTCGTGGTGCAGAAGTCAAAGTGTACGCTGGCCGCCGTGCATACGGGACCATTGGAACAGTGCGGCGCAACCATGACATAGTGGGCGTCAGCCATGGCGGCGATCTTCTTCAGCTCCATGATGCCGCCGGCGTGAATGACGTCCGGCTGAATGATGTCCACAACGTTGTGCGCAAAGAATCGCGCATATTCGTAGCGTGTAAAGAGTCGTTCGCCGGTGGCAACGGGCACGTGAATGTCCCGCGCCGCCCGCTCCAAGGCAGCCTGGTCCTCCGGCGGAACCGGCTCTTCTACCCAGCCCGGTTTGAAGGGCTCAAGCTCGCGGGCAATTTCGATTGCGGTGGCGGGACTAAAGCGGCCGTGCATTTCGATGAAGATCTCAACATCGGGGCCAACGGCATCGCGGATGGCTTCTACGAGTTCGATTGACTTGCGCTTCTCTTCCGCCTCCATCTCGTAGGTGCCTGCGCCGAACGGGTCCACCTTAAGGGCGCGGTAGCCCTTGCGCACCACCGTTTTCGCACGCTGCGCGAAGTCTTCAGGGGTGCGGTCGCCAGTGTACCAGCCATTGGCGTAGGCTTTGAGCCGCTCGTGGCAGCGGCCGCCAAGCAAGCGATATACCGGCGTATCCAGCGCCTTCCCTACGATGTCCCAACACGCGATCTCGATTGCACTGAGCGCAGTGTTGGCTACGGCCCCTCCGCGCCAGAAATCGTCGCGATACATGCGGAGCCATAGGTCTTCAATGTTGAAGGGGTCGCTGCCGATGATGTGCCGTTGCTTGGCCCCATGCAAGTAAGCAACAACAGCCTCATCGCGATTCTGGATGGTTGCTTCGCCAATGCCATACAGACCCTCATCGGTGAGCACGCGCACAAAGACGATATTGCGCCAGTTGTCGCCAAGGACGTGGGTCTCTACATCGGTAATGCGCACGGTAGCGTGATCCTTTCTGCCAAGCATACCGCCAACGCCCCACCGCCGCTTTGCGGCCGGGTCCGTGCATGCAATCGGTCGGTGTCGTCGCCAGGCGGCCTCTGAATCTGACTTGATATGCTACGGCAAGAGTTCTGAGACTCATTGCGGTGTTGTGTTCCTAGCATAGCTTACAGTGCAACTGCTGTCACTCACAGACGGAGTCCGCGACCGGACGCCGGCCACACGATTCACGAAGCAAGGTACCCAGATTTCGCATTCCATTGCATCGACTGACCGCGCCCACCGGTGGACGTTCCGGCGTGTACGCGATGCCTAGGTATTCAATGCCGACAAGCTCGGAGCAACGAACGTTACGTCTAGCCGGTTTTGAATTTTGGGACGGTGTGCCATACCATATAATCTGATGCAGGAGAGAGTCGCACTTCAGGAGCAGTAGATGATCAGTACGGTTCCAGGAAACTATCCCAAAGTCGCGAATAGGCCCGGAGGCCAGGTTTTGCGCCGCGCCATAGCCTCCTTTGACAGAGGACGAATATCGGCCGAAGAGCTCGCCGCAGCGGCCGATGACGTTACCGTTGAGGTGATCGGTGAGCAGGAGCGCGCCGGCATTGACATGATCACAGACGGTCAAATCCGGTGGCAAGACCCGGTGACATACATTGCAGGCGGTTTAGAGGGCTTTGAGATCGGCGGTCTCATTCGTTACTTCGACACGAACACCTTCTACCGCCAACCGGAAGCGATAGGGCGAGTCGCGTGGCAAGAGCCCATCCTTGTGTGCGACTTTGAGTTTGCCCGCGACAATGCCGCCGGGCCGGTCAAGCCGGTTGTTACCGGGCCCTACACCATTGCCAAGTTGTCATTGCCGGGGGTTTACGCCGACCTGAAGTCTCTCGTGATGGACACGGCGCGGGCGTTGAATCAAGAGATGAAGGCTCTGGCGGCAACGGACGCCCCGCTTATTCAGGTCGACGAACCCGCTATCGTATGGCACCGCTACAAGGACGACTGGGAGATCTTCCGAGAAGCGATGGACGTGCTCATGGATGGCGTGGGGGCCACAACACTGCTGCGCACGGACTTTGGCGACGCGGTTGGTCTGCCCGAATTCTTTGCCTTGCCATTCCAGGGCTTCGGACTGGATATGGTTCAAGGCAAGCAGAATGTCACGCTGGTTCCAGAGGTTCCCGATGGTAAGCACCTGATACTCGGCATAATAGACGCGCGCAATGTGCGCATGGAAACTGAAGACGCGGTCTTGAAGACTGCGCAGTGGGTCGCTCAGCACGTTTCCAAAGACAGACTGGCCATCAGTCCGAATACCGGCTTGGAGTTTCTGCCCCGGGAGACGGCGTACGACAAGCTGGAAAACATGGTTCGTGCAGTTAAGAAAGCTCAGGAGGCTGTCGCATAACAATGGAAGGTCTATGGACAACCCAGGTTGGGAGTTTGCCGAAGCCGCGAGCGCTTGCGAAAGCGCGGACGGACTATGCGCGTGGCAGGTTGCCTCACGAGGACTTGGTGGCGCTGGAACGCAAATATACTGAATTCTGGGTCGACTTTCAAAACGAGTTGGGACTTGACATAGTCGTAGATTCCGAGATGTACCGAGGCGACATGGCAACCTTCTTTGCCGAGACTATGGCAGGTATGGAGATCAGCGGCCTCGTGCGCTCGTATGGAAACCGCTACTATCGGAAGCCGATCGCGGTGGGACCGCTGAAGCGGGTGAAGTCGTTTACGCTTGACTGGTGGCAGTTTGCGCAGAGTTTGACCGAAAAGCCCGTTAAGGGCATGATTACCGGCCCGTATACGATGGCTGAGTGGTCTTACAACAACTACTACGATACGCAGGAAGAATTCGTGCTCGCGATGGCGGAAGTGCTACACGAAGAGGTGGTGGAGTTAGAGAAGGCCGGCGCGCAGTACATTCAGGTAGACGAGCCGGCAGTATCCACACGGCCTGAGGACCTGCCGTTGGCCATTCGCGCAATGGCCGTGGTTGTGGATGGCATCCAGGCCACCACAGGCACGCACATCTGCTACGGCGACTTTGAGGCCATCTATCCCAAGATGCTGGATATTCCGGTGGACGTGATTGACTTGGAAATGGCGAACAGCGACTTTGATCTCCTGGACCTCTTCAAGTCCCGGGCACCGTTTACTAAGAAACTCGCCATGGGTGTCGTAGACGTGCACAGCCACGTGATAGAGAACAAAGAGCAAGTCAAAGCCGGAATCTATAAGGGATTGCAGGTCGTGCCCGCCGACCGGCTCTACATCGATCCCGATTGCGGCCTCAAGACCCGAACAGTGGACGAAGCACAGGCTAAACTCTCCGTAATTGTGGATGCGGTCGCCGAAGTGCGCCAGGAGCTCGGCCTGGATAACGCGTAAGCCGCATCGAATAGCATCAAGATGCTGGAAGGGAAGCGTGGGCGACCCCTCTGATCGACAGCGATTCCGTGCTCGCGTTTACGGAAGAGTGCAGGGCGTAGGGTATCGCCAGTTTGCCCAACGTACCGCGGTAGGTTTGGGGCTTGTGGGATACGTCCGCAACGAAGCGCGTGACGGGAGCGTGGAAGTTCTCGCCGAAGGGCCGGTGGACGTCCTTCAGACGTTCTTGAGACGGCTGAATTCCGGTCCCCCCATGAGCAGAGTTGAGTTCGTCGACACAAGGTGGGAACCGAAGTCTGAGGCTTTTGTCGAGTTTCAGATCAGGCAATGACATGCAGCAGTACACGGCCCCCCCGGTGACCTCGAGCCGCTCGTATCAAGGCTTGCAGCGTCTAGCGTGGGCGACGCTGGTCGTTAGCTTTCTCATTTTCCTGGCCTTAGCCTTCTCACTTCCTCACGCCGTGAGGTTGATCGTCGAGAGTATCCGCCGGGACGTTTCGGTACCCGTTCGCGTCATCAGCGGTCAAGAAGTGTACGTACATGCGGCAGGCTCTCCCAGTTGGGTCGTGCGCTTCGATGAGGCAGTCCTGAATCCCGGCGACTCCATCAGAACTGACGAGAATTCGCGTGCCTTCCTGGTCTTGCCGGATGACAGCACCGTACTCATGTATCCGAATAGTAGATTGTCGCTGGTCTCCTCAAATCTCGTGCGCTACCAACCTGAAAAGATGCAGGTTGTTCTCCAGCAGGTGAGGGGTAGAAGCCGCATTGGCGTGGCACCGGTCAGGTCACCGGAAAGTCGTGTCTTCCGCGTAATTGCTCCCACGTTTTCGGCGAGACTCATGGAGGGCAGCTATACCGTGGAGGTCATCGCTGAATCGCGCAGCTCACTCGGTGCGCGGTTAGGCAATGCGCTCGTGAGCGATGGGGAGCGGGTCTTATCGGTCTCCGCCCGGGAGCGAGTCACCACAGAAGACGGGCAGTTGCCGGAGGCGCCGCTGCCTGCAGCTCAGGACTTAGTGCAGGGGGGCGATTTCTCAGGAACCGGCTCTGACTTTCGAGCTCATTGGATCGAAGAAGATAGATCAATTGACGCGCCTTCAGGAACTGTGACGATAGAAGAAGACGGCGTGCACCTCAAACGGGTGGGTGAAGGTCACGGCCAATCAGTCTTTCTACAGCAAGTGAACCGAGACGTTTGGGACTTCGAGGAGCTACTCCTCAGGGCGCGCGTCAAGGCGGTGCACCAGAGTTTGCCCGGCGGCGGCTGGAAAGGTACCGAATACCCCATCATGCTGCGGATTCAATACCGCGACATCAGCGGTGAAGAGAGAGAGTGGTACCGCGGATTCTACTATTTCGTACCCAATGAAGAGGGATTCCTCACGAGCAATGCGACGAGAGTGGAGCAGGAAGCATGGTATACCTACGAGCAGAACATCCTGCATCTCGCGCAACGTCCGGTCTTCATCCGCACCGTCGAACTCGTTGCTGCCGGGCGATCCTATGAAGGCGTCGTGCAATATGTAAGCCTGGTTGGGGAATGATCATCGTATTGGCCGGGAACGCGACGTTTGGCGCGCAGGTGGGCCTCGCGCTCGTAAGCCGCCTGCCGCACGGTGCAGTAATCCAACCGGAGACCTTCCTTCCCGTCAGAGACCAATCAACCCTTGCCGCAGATGCAAATGGCAAAGAACAGGACCCACCCTGGCTCGCCGGAGCCATGGCGGCGAGCGCACAGAGCATCGCCGCGCACGGCGGAACGGGCGTGGTCATTCTGCCCGAACCTGATGATGCCCCATCCGTCTTGGTTGCATTCGACCAGATTACCGTCCCGCTCTATCTCTTTCTCATGCGCAAACCTGCCCGCTTTCAAAGCGTACTTCGCCGCGGGGCACTGATCCAAACCGACGGATTCGATGGTGAAGCAACGGCGAGAGAGATACTTGCTTGCGTTGACCAAGGTAAGGGCCTCATTCGTCCCGCGCCGACCGGAACGGGAAAAGAGAGTCTGTTGCCAACTGCTGGTGGATCCCGCGCTGGAATAGACATAATTGAAATACCGCGGATCGCACGAATCGTTGAGCGTTACGGCGACCGTTTTCTGCAGCGGGTCTATACCCAACCGGAACAGGCACTCTATGGCGGCCGCGTGCCGGAATTGGCGGCGCGCTTCGCGGCAAAAGAGGCAATCTCAAAAGCGCTGGGCACCGGTATTTGGGGCATACTGTGGCGAGAGATGGAAGTCTTGCCCGACAGGCGCGGCAAGCCATTGGTCTATTTGCACGGTGCAGCGGCTGCGCGCGCGCGCGCGCTCAACTTGAGACACTTTGAAATCAGTTTGAGCCACAGCCGTGAATTCGCTGTGGCGGTTGTCGTGGCAACCTAGGCTAGACTGGATAGCGGATACGTCCAGGAAGCTGCGCATTTCAATGAAATGAACATGCTAATCCTCACAGCAGCGAACTTTGGTCACGTAGGACTTGCTGTTGGCTCTCCGGAGATTCGTCGTAAGGCAAGAGAGCGGAGACGCGGATTGCGCAAGTTTCAGCTGCAAAGTGACAAAATGGCGCACCGGGTTCCGCTTGCAACAGAGAGATGCCATGCGCAGGGGAAACCTGTCACGGATGGGTCCAGAGGAGCGGCGAGGTGAAGCTAGTCAATACCGAAGACATGCGCAGGCTGGAGTCCGATGCTGTCGCAATCGGTCTGGACGAGCCTACCCTAATGGAATTGGCAGGATATAACATCGCCGCGATTCTCCGGGAAAAGGGCCGGCTTGAACCGGGCGCACGCGTAGTCATCCTCGCCGGTTCAGGCAACAACGGTGGGGATGGCTTGGTGGTCGCGTATCATCTGTACCGCGCAGGCATGCAGCCCTTCGTTTACCTCACACGTGCTCGTTCCCATGACGCTAATCTCACGCGCATACAGGCGTTCGATGTCCCTGTTGTCGTCCATGGGGAGAGAGAATGCGCGCGCCAGCTCGATGATTGGCTGGCAAACGCGGACTGCGTTCTGGATGCTCTACTCGGGATTGGGGCGACACCTCCTCTGCGTGGCGTTGTTCGAGATGTGCTCTCCACCTTGGATAGGTCGATTGCAGCGGATGCCCTGCGCGTGGCCATAGACATTCCCAGCGGGATCAACGGAGATAGCGGTGCAGCGGATGAACACGCATTCCGGGCGCAATTAACGATTGCCACCGGCTTGGCAAAACCGGGCTGCTTTGTGGGCAAGGGCGCAGATTTTGCGGGCGATGTTTGTGTCGCCGACATTGGCTTGCCGCCTCAGTGGTCGCAGCCATTGCCGCTCCAGCGCACAACGGCCTCTGAAGTCAGAGACTTCTTGCCCGTGCGCCCGGGAGGAGCGCACAAAGGGACGTTTGGTCGAGCGCTGGTCGTCGCCGGCTCTTCCCGCTACATCGGAGCGGCGTATTTGAGTGCGGCTGCCGCGGCGCGGGCAGGCGCCGGTCTGGTTACTTTGGCGGTTCCCGGGTCAATTCAGCCCGTCGTGGCAGCAAAGGCGACCGAATGCACGTTCTTGAATCTACCGGACTCTGAAGATCACCTGGCGGCGGATGCCCTTGAACCAATTCTCGGCGCGCTGCCAAAATACCGAGCCATACTCGTCGGCTGCGGGTTGGGGGACGACCCGGAGACATTTACATTCGTCAGAGCGCTGGTGGCTAGTTTGCGCGCCGCCGCGGACGCCCCTCCTCTGGTGCTTGACGCCGACGGCATCAATGCGCTTGCAGGCTTGGGACTAGAAGAGGCCCTGCCGGACAATACGATCCTCACGCCGCACGCCGGTGAGCTTGGACGCCTGCTTCGGCAACCGGCCGCAGCCGTAGACGACGACAGGCTGGACTTGGCGCCGCAATGCGCCGCCGCATGGGGCGTTGTCATGCTCGCCAAAGGAGCGCCAAGCATTATCGCCGCGCCGGACGGCACCACTTGGATTAACCCCCACCGTAATCCAGCCCTGGCAACCGCCGGCACCGGCGACGTGCTCGCCGGCATCACGGTCGGACTGCTTGCACAGGGCGTATCCCCAGCGCACGCTGCGGTCGCCGGCGCCTTCATTCATGGTGAGACCGGCGAACGGGTCCGCTCTCGCCTCGGCGCAAGCGGGCTCCTAGCCTCGGACCTCTTAGGTGAGATCCCCTTGGCAATGAAAACGCTGCGAGACTAGCGCTCGAGCATCGATCATAGACTGCAAGCCGGCCCAGGCTGGGCTGAAGGCGCTACCGGCTCTGGCAGATTGGCTGGCAGCGGGAGCCACCGCCCCTGCGTAGGTCAATGCTCTCACTCGAAGGCCGGCGTGTCACGGAAGTCCCAAAGCCGGCTCACAGGCTGGCATCGCCGGAGTTCTGTGCCTGTCTCAAGGATTCTCCGGATTCGTCAGGAGACGGTCATTTAAGAGTCTATCAGTCCTTCTTGAGGCACAACCCAGGGTACGGAAGGCAAGTGCGCTTGCAATTTGGCACGCGGCAGCGGCATGTTGCCGACGGGTACGTCTATGATCACTGGCGCCTGGCAGTCCAATGCAAGCGGAAGGAGCGTTGACAGGTCCATAGGGTCGTCCGCGCGCATGCCGACCGCGCCAAACGACTCCGCAAACGTGACGAGGTCCGGGTTGAGCAGATCAGTCTCGTATGTACCATCAAAGAACTCTTCCAGGTCATAGGCAACGTTGCCGTAAGAGTCGTCTCTGAAAACTATGGTTGTCGTGTTTATCCCGTATTGCACCGCTGTGGAGAGTTCAGGGGCGTTGAACAAGAAACCGCCGTCTCCGATGACGCTCACGACCGCACGATTGGGATTGGCCACCTTTACGCCTAGCGCCGCCGGAAACGAGAAGCCGAGATTGAATGAATAGCCTGAATCCATGAAAGTCTTGGGATGATTTACCGGATAGTGAGTGCGGGCGTAGTAGCCAAACTTCGTGCTGTCCCAAACGACGAACGTGTCTTCCGGAAGGCTGGTCCGCATAGCGTCCAGAATGGGAAACTGCGGCTCCTTGAGTCGGATGTCGTGATAGGCGATCAGGCGGCGTGCCGCGCTTACGGCTTCAGCGGGCGATGTGCGCTTCGCTGCCCCGGCCTCCATGAGGAATGGGAGCAGCGCTTCAATGGTCGCTTTGGCATCGCCATGCAGGGGAATAGTATTGGACTGGACTTTCGTGAGTTCGGAGTCATCTACATTGATGTTCACCAGCGTGGACGCCTCGCCGGCCGGATTGCCCAACGAAAAGCGTGTGCCGATGCCGATGACTACGTCAGCAGACTGCATCACCTCGAAGAGTTGATTCATCTCGGGTCTCTCCCCGGCGGGACTGAGACATGCGCCGTAGCACAGCGGATGACGGTCCGGGATGGCACCCTTGCCGCCACTGGAAGTGATCACGGGTATGTTCGTTGCTTCAACGAGCGCGAGGAGAGCCTCTTCCGCGCCTGATAGCCCCACTCCGCCACCGGCGAATATCAGGGGCAGACGAGATTGCGCGATGACGTGGGCAGCTTTTCGAAGGTATGCATGGTCCGGTACTGTGCGCGAATGCTCAGCAGGATCACGCAAATCCACTTTCTCACGCTCCACCCCTGCCTCGGGTGGGAATTCCAAGAGAACGGGACGAGGACGGCCCGTTCGCATCTGGCTGAACGCTTCACGCACAGCGTCCGGGATTTCCCTGGGAAAAGACGCTTGCTGGTGCCACTTGGTCACGGGGCGAACTACGGAGCACTGGTCAAAGACTTCATGATAGACTTCGAGGTTCTTGCCGATCTGGGGACGAGGGATCTGGGCGGCAATCACAAGCACGGGTGAAGAGCGTGCGAATGCCGTGGCAATGCCGGTGGCGGCATTGTAAAGACCCGCACCGGGGACCGTCAGGACCACGCCCGGTTTGCCGGAAGTGCGTGCATAGCCGTCGGCCATGTGAGCCGCGCCGGCTTCGTGGCGGGTCGTGACCATGCGAATTCCAGGCTCGTCTCGCAGCGCGGCGATAATCCCGGACATGTGAATGCCAGGGATCCCAAATATGACTTCGACCCCTTCCCGTACAAGGGACTTGACGAGGGCTTCGCCTCCGCTCATCTTGGCCAAGTATCAAACACTCCGCTTGCTTGCATCCGCTTCTGCAATCCACGAGGTAGGGTTTGGCTGAGCGCGACTTTCGTTTTAAGTCCTTGCCAACTCTGACTGGCGCATGGATACACTTGCTTTTGATGAACTAGCTTGGCGAACCAACCGGACTTTGACTACTGTTGCCACAGCCTTCACAATCGCCTTTGTCTGTTCTTGCGGGCCCGTTCAGCCGTGGGCGTAGACAAAGCGACTCTTGACCACACTATCGCCACACGCCGATGATTGCGCCCTGTATGAGCAGAGCGACCAGCACGTAGCCATAATCAATGGCAAAGAGCTGCTTGGAGATCCCCGAGTACATGTTGTTCTGAAAGGTCGCTGGCCCCACAAAGCCAACCCAAATCAGGAACGCTACCAAGAGACCGAGAATAAGGCTCATAGCCTGAATGCTGGCGTCTACATGGTGAATAAAGACCGAGAGCACAAGCGCCATGAGGAGCGAAAGCAAGAAGGAAACGACGTAGATGAGTGGGTTTGGGTTCGTATCCTCCGCGCTGATGCCGCGCAGCGCCATCCACGCATTGCCAAAGATCGGACCGTACCACAAGAAACCCAAGACCATGTTGGAAATACCCGCTACCAGGATTGCCAGGTAGTTGAGGTCGGTAACGAATAGGTCAGACACTTCGTCTGCTCCTTTCAAGTGGTTGTGTGTTGGTTGCAGCCGCGGATGCGCGAAACTCTATGGATTCCTCCCTTGTCTATCGTCCCATTGCGGCTGCAATTGCCTCTTCAAGTATATCCGCGCCGAGCAGTGCCTCTTCTTCCGTGATTACGAGCGGCGGGGCGACGCGAATGGCGTTGCCGTAGAATCCGATGGGCGCGATCATTACAAGCCCACGCTTGAAGGCTTCGTCGATGACGGCCTGCGTCAGCTCAGGAGCAGGTTCGCGGGTTTCTGGATCCTTGACAAACTCGATGCCGAAGACCAAGCCGAGACCCCGCACGTCGCCAATAGCAGGATACCTGGCCTGCATATCACGGAACCGGGCATCGAGAATTGCGCCAATATGCGCCGCGTTGTCGGAGAGATTCTCTTCAAGGATTACGTTGATGTTTTCCAAAGCAATGCGGCTGGAAAAGGCGTTGCCGCCATGGGTGCTGGAAACCGACCCCGGCGTGAGCACGCTCATGATGTCTTCTTCACCCACCACCGCCGAAACCGGCACTGTCGAGGAGATGCCCTTGCCAAGGCAGAGGAGATTCGGTTCGATATCGTAGTGCTCGAAGCCAAAGAGCTTGCCGGTGCGGCCAAAGGAGGCCTGCACCTCGTCGATGATGAGTACCGCGCCGTTCTCTTTGCACCACTGTGCGATCATCTGCAGCCAGTCCTTGGGCGCGATGATGGAACCGGCAGCGCCCTGATACGTCTCCACCAGTACAGCGGCGATGTCTTTCTCGGACTCCGTCTCTATGATCCACTTGAAGTATTCGAAGCAGCGCTCGCTGCATTCATCTTCGTGACCGCGGCACAAGATGCTGCGGTAAGGGTAGGGAAACGGCGCAAAAACGACGCCTGGCAAGAACGGCCCAAAGCCCTTGATGCCGGGGCTGGAACGCTTGCCGTTAACCGACATCGCCCCGAATGTCCGGCCGTGAAACGCGCCATGAAAGGCGACGATCTCGTGTTTACCGGTGTAGAGCCGCGCAATCTTCATGGCCGTCTCAATCGTCTCGGCTCCCGTGGAGAGTACGATCGCGCGTGAGAGGTTAGGCGGCGTAATCTCCACGAGCCTCTTGGCCAACTGTGGACGCCACTCATTGAGAAAATCGTATGTGTTTACGGCGCGCTCCGCCTGCTCCTGCATGGCGCGCACGAGGCGGGGATGGCTGTGACCCGCGTTGGCAACGAGCACACCGCTGGTGAAGTCCAGAAACGTGTTGTCGTCCATGTCCGTCGCCCACACGCCTTCCGCGTGCTTCCAGACTATCGGCACCTGCTCGCTGGAAGCATTGGGTTCGTATTGCTCGGACATTGCCTTGATTTCACGCGAGCGCGGGCCGGGCAACTCCGTGTTGATGATTGGTCCGCGCAGCCGAGTGCTTGTTGCCATCGACATTCCTCCTCATTAAGGCCGTTCAGTGACGCATCCGCGTCTTGCTCAAACCCCGTATACTCGCCTACTCATGAATACTCGTGTACCGCTTGTTGCCTACTCTCCTTATCAGAAGACCTGCGGTGAAGTATCGGCGTGCAGATCGGCAACAGCGCTAGCTCTCACCACTGTCCGCGGGCATGGTGCGCATTATGAATTCATCGAACATCGGCACAGTAAAGTCAGTATCTCCATGGCCCGGGCTCCACACCATGCCCTTGCCGATGAGATTACTGCGCGTCGGCGCAAGCGATGATACGACTCGGCCGAGTTTCTGGGCGATCGCGCCGGAACGATGCGGTCCCGGACCCAGATCAGCCATGGCTCGGAGGTATTGCCGCTCCGACGGTGTTAGTCTATCAAATCTAACGCGAAAGAAACTCCGGTCCAAGCTCGCGATAACTTGCTTGGCGGCAACGTCTACCACACTCGCGCCAATGGGAGAGGATTCAGCCGCGTTCCATACGTGCTTGCCCCACTCCTGTAAGAAGTAGGGGTATCCCTGCGTCTGCGAGACAATGGCATCGAGCGCCTCGTCAGTAAACGTCACGCCTTCCGCTTGCGCCGGCTTTTGCATTGCCCGCCTGGCATCTGCGGGTGAAAGCGCCGCAACTTCGGGAAAGTCGAAGAGCCTCTCCGCGTAAGACTTGGCTTTGCCGGTTTGGCCGCGCACCTGGGGCAGCCCGGCCCCAATGAGGGTTACGGGCAACTGGCCTTGGGACGTGTGGTGCAGGGCAATGATCAACGCTCCTAACTCTGCCTCATTGACGTATTGAATCTCGTCAACGAATAGCGCCACGCAGGAACCGGCCGCCTTCGCGGCGTTTCCAACAACCCCGAAAATGTCTTGCAGATCAGACTCCAGGTCTCCGCTGTCCGCCAAGCCGGGTTCCGGCGAGAAGTCTAGGCCGACTTCGATGTCTTGATACTTCACCTTGAGCGCGCTGACAAATCCGGCAAGCCCATGCAAGGCGCGTTGGGCAAGCTCTCGTGACGCCTCTGTTCGCGACAGTCTCAGCACAATTCGCCGCAAATGGGGCGCTATTGCCGCTGGCAGCGAACGATGCTCCGGCGCTTCAACAGCCGCCGTGTAAAAACCGCGTTCCCCAGCGTCTTCTTGAATGCGGTTGAGCAACACTGTCTTGCCGACACCCCGCAAACCGACCATGATGATGCTCTTGCTAGGGCGTCCGCGGCGGATGCGCTCTAGCGCGATCAGCGTGGTCTCGCGGATTTCCTCACGGCCCGCAAGTTCCGGCGGGCGTGTACCCGCTCCCGGGGCATATGGGTTCTGTATCGGATCCATACGGGTATTATAGCAACATTAGAGAAATTAGCAATGTTAGTGTAGGTTATCCCTTCTTAGCGCAGGGCACGAATGCCAGGCGCTACGCCTCCAAGAACGTCCGCAGGCCTGCCGACCCGCCCGAGAGCACCGGCGTGCCATGGGACGTCACGATGGCATCGAATTCCAGGTCCCGCAGCGGCAGCAGTGCTTCGCGCTCTGCCGGCACGAAGACTCGCCAGTCGGCATCAGGGTGTGCAACCAACCCATCGCCAATTACGAGCGCGCCGGGGCCGCTCGGCACGAGCAGCGCTGTCTCTCCTTCGGAATGCGAGCCATCAAGGTGATAGGCCTGGATGCCGCAGGGGAGTTCATCGTCGCTGCTGTACACCCGATCGGGCACCATGTCCATGTCGTTCACTGCTGTTTCCGGCGCCCAAATCTCCGCGCGCAACCCCAGCTTGATGGAATACGCATCGCGTTCATGGTTGGCCGTGGTCAGCAACACGACGATGGCCTTGCTCGGATGGCTGAAGCGGCTCAGACCCTCCTCCGGCGTCAGGGGATCGATGAGCACGTTCTCATGCTCACCTTCCACCCAGACACTGTACGCCTCACGTCCGGGACGGTACGGCGCGCTCCAACAATATAAGCCGGAAATGAGTTGCTCCATGCCGCCCTACACTCACCTCAGGGTCACGATTGCGCCGCTATCGATGCTCTGGTGAACTGCCTCGGCGATGCGAGTGACTTCCAATGCGTCTTCGCCGCTGGGGTAACGGCCTTCCAACTGTTCGATGGTGCCGCCCTCTTGCAGGAATTCCAGATTGTTGACGAAGTCGAGAATGCTCTCATACCCATAGCCGCGGTAGACGACATTCCCATTCTTGTCCTCTTCCTCACGCATGAAGGCTTCGTTGTACGTGCGCATGCCGTCCTTGTAGCTGGCGGCTTCCATGCCGCGATTCTGGCTGTCGACCTCGGCGAATCCGTCTGTGCCGACGAGGCGGATGGACTGGTTGACGATGGCTTCAAAGGTGTCAGGGAGTACCCAGCCGGTGTCGAAGAAGACACTGGCCCCGCCCTCAAACTCCACTTTCGCCTGGATGGCGTCGTACGTATCAATGCCGTGGGATACGAGCTTCTTCTTGATGCCGGTAGCGTAGACCCTTGTGGCTTCTTTCTTGATGCACCAGCGCACGAGGTCGTAGAAGTGCACGCCCAGGAACCATGCCGGGCTGGTCGAGCCCGCCCAATGCGGAAACCAGTCCCGCGGCACGACGATCTTATCTTCCATGTGCACGTAGCCGTAGAGGACTTCACCAAGTGTGCCATCGTTGCACTGCCGTTCGAGCGCCAGGTGGTAGGGATCGTAGCGTTTGTGGAAATCAACTTGGAGGAACACCTGGTTGGCTGCGCAGGCGTCAACCATTTCACGGCAGCCGGCGGTCGTAACGTCCAACGGCTTCTCAACAAGCACATGCAGGCCCCGGTTGGCGGCTTCTACGGTCATTTCACGATGAAGGTGGTCGGGCGTCACGATGGTTACCGCGTCTAGCGACTCCTTTTCGAGCATCTCTTTCCAATCGGTGTAGACGGGAATACCGAATTCCTCCTTGCGCTCCGCGTCCCGGGCCGGGTCACGGCCGGACGAGCAGGCGGCGACAAGGGCAGAGCGGCCGGCTTTCTCGTCCTGTTGGAAGACACGCAAGTGACTAATGCCGAAAACACCAGTACCGATCACGCCAATTCGTATTGGATCTGCCATGGGAGTACTCTCTCCTAACAACCTGTACTCTTCAGTAAGAATATGTTCGCATTTGGATTTCGAAATTGAGCCGATAGTCGACTACCTGGATGCTCTAGCGAGCTTGCACCATACATTCCGTGCAGTGTTTCGAAGATCTCTGTCCTTAACGTTACGACCGCGACGGACGCGACGGCGCGTGGGCGCGGATCAGGTCTAAGGCAATGCTTCCCGCACGCGCCCCGTACGGGCTCAGCGCTTCCTCGATGAGCTCGCGGTAGTAGCCGTTGGCATAGAGCGCCTTTGCCATCTTGTCGGCCAACTGCTGCCACGAGCGCTGCGCTGGGTTGCGCGTCATCCGTCCCACCGTGGTAGCGAATTGCACTTCGAGGGGCACGACCGGCACGAGCCAGTTTTGAAAGCGTACTCTGCCAACAACACCCCACAGCGTTCCGCCCACGCCCTCTAGCAGTATACCTTGTTCGTTTTCCTGGGGTTCACGCACGAATATGGTGGCCGGCGCGTGTTCTACGGTGAGTGTGAGCTTGGCTTGACTTGGATTCCGGTTGTCCGGCTCCTCATCCAGCCAGTCCCATAGGTGCGTGGACCAAATGTCAAATGCGTCGGGCGCGGAAAGAATGCGCAGTTCGTTGGGACTAACCGCAATGTCCTGCAGCGCGGAAGCAGCGCTCCCAATGATCGCCCACTCGGCATCCGCCTCTTCCAGCGGTTCGTACACGCGATGGAGAATGAAGGCCAACGCTTCCCAGATTCGGCGGCTATCCCCTGTGTTCTGTTCTGTGGATGCCATGAGCCAGTTCCCAGGAAACCTCTGAATTCTTGCGGGGCTGAACTCGCTAGCGCACTTCACACCAGTCCTGCACGAACTGTGTCAGTGCGCAGGCGGCGTCGATCATGTCCGCAACCGCGAAGTGTTCATGCGGCCCATGGGCGGTGGCAAGGTCGCCGGGCCCAAATACAACGACGGGCAGTCCGCCGACGCGAGCATAGAGTCGCGCATCGCAGGAGACATTCCAGCCGAAAACCTCGCTGTCCAAGCCCGCGTCTTGCACGGCCGCATGGAGCATGGTGGGCAGCGGGTGGTCATATGGGATTTCGAAAGAGTCATTACGCAGTTTGTTGAACTGGATGGAGGTGTGATTGCGGATCCACTCATCGGGATGGTTCGCGACAATGCGTTCCAAGTCGGCGCGCACGTCATCCATGGCCTTGTTTGGCAAGAATCCCACCCCACCTTCAATGAGGGCTTCGCCGGCCACGGCGCTGGGCCAATGGCCGCCCTGGAAGATGCCGACATTGAGCTGCACCGGGTGCTCGTAGCGTTCAAAGCCCCGATAGCCCTTGCTCATGGCGACGAGCTCTTTTTCGTATTCCTTGAAACTGGCAATGAGGGCAATACCCTTGTCGATGGCGCTGACGCCCTCGTGCATGCGTCCCATGTGCATACTGACACCTTCAATGCCAATCTGGAACCAGAGGGCGCCGCGATTGGCGGGATGGATTTGCCCGAGAGAAGGCTCCATGACCAACACGCCGTCGGCGCGATGACCGGCGTGAATGAAGGCAAGAGCGCCGTTACCGCCAACCTCCTCTTCCGTTACAAGCTGCAGGGCCAAGTCCCCATTCAGCGATACGTCAAATTGGGCAAGGGCGCGCATTGCGAGCAAGAGTGCCGCCGCTTGTCCTTTCGCGTCGTTGCTGCCGCGGGCGTAGAGGATTTCGCCGCGCTCAGGGTCCTGGACGCGTTCGTAGCGCTGGCCTTCGCTTTCCGGGACGACGTCAAGGTGCGTCTGCAGAATGAGGCTGCGGCCGCCGCCGCTGCCAGGCCGTGTGGCGAGCACGTTCGCCCGCACGTGATCGGGAATCTCGTCGAGATCCGGAACCGGGATGTGATGCGGGTTCTGGTCGAGGTCGTGCGGGTAGGGGAATTCCTCGAGGGAAAGACCAAGTCCTTGAAAGGCCTTCAGTACCTCAGCACGTGTTTCTGCCTCGAAGCCGAGCTTGCTCTCGAGCGCGCAAAGGTCAAACAGCCAGTCCGCAACTGCAGCGGCTTCTTGTTCAATGAAGGAGCGAATGTCAGCGGGGAGCGGTCTCGTCATGACGGGACGCATATTATCACACTTTGCTCCACGCCACCAAGCCGTTGTATTCTCAGGGCACGGCATCGTAGAGAGGCTAGAGCACATGTGTGTCTTTCGTACTTCCTTTCAGCGACTACGGACCAAGGGCAATCACATTGAATTCTGGCGGCAGCGAAGAGAAGGAGCATCCTCATGGCGGTATTGAGCGGACGTGTAAACGGAGCCGAACAGGCCTACTTTGGCTATCTTTTGCGGCAGGCGCGCGAGCACAATTGGCGGCGCAAGCGCAAGCTGCGCTCCTTCAGTTCGGCCGCGGACTGGCAAGCGCACATGCAAGCGGTGCGCGAGAACTTTCGCCTTTCTCTGGGTGCGTTTCCCGAAAAGACGCCGCTCAATCCGCAACTGGTGGACACCCTTGAGCGTGACGGCTACGTTGTAGAAAAGCTGCTTATTGAGAGCCAACCGGGCTTTCCGGTCACGGTCAATCTCTACCGCCCCCCTGAGGTCAATGAGCCGCTGCCGGCCGTGCTCAATCCGCTGGGGCACTGGGCCGACGGCAAGGCGGAAACGGTGGTGCAGGCCCGCGGCATCGGTCTGGCGCGGCACGGCTACGTTGCGCTCGTCTACGATCCCATCGGCCAGGGCGAGCGCAGCCAGCACTGGGATTCCGCCACGCATACCAATCCGGTAGAGAGCAGCACCGAGCAGCATGCCGGAGCCTGTTTGCCGTGCTGGCTGACGGGCCAGACCGTCATCAACCACATGGTGTGGGACGGTGTGCGCATGCTCGACTACCTGGAAACGCGAGACGACGTAGACTCGAGCCGCATCGGCTGCACCGGCGCGTCCGGCGGCGGCACATTCACGATGTTCATAACGGCATTCGACGATCGTATCACGGCGGCGATGCCGGTGTGCTCTACCGCCACCTATGAACGCATGCACTCGAAAGGACAGATTGGCGACCCGTGCCAGGACCCTGTCGGCAGCTATCCGAACGACATGGACATGGCGGACCTCTTGATGTGCCGTGGACCGCTGCCGATGCAGATTACGTGCACGACCTACGACTTTTTCCCGCTCATTGGAGTGCGCGACGTCTACATGGACGTGCTCGACTGCTATACGGCGCTGGGTGTGCCGGAACGGGCAAATCTGTTTGAGGCGCCGGCCCACCACGACTACAACCAGCCGATGCGCGAGGCTATGTACGCCTGGTTCAATCGCTGGCTAAAGGATGAGCCCGGGCCGGTCACTGAAGCCCCCTTTGTCACCGAAACACCTGAGACTCTGTGGTGCACACCCGCGGGCCAGGTGATTTTGACAGACCGGAATGAGACGGTCGTTTCCTTGAACGAGAAGCGAGTTCAGAAGCTCGCGCCGCCGGTCCCAGAGCCGGATAGCCAGGAAGATGCGGCGCAATTTGGGCAAGAGACTCGCGAGGCCGCACGGGCAGTCCTCGCTTACGACGAGAAACCCGCTGCCGGTGCCCTGCAGACGGTTGGCACGCGCGAGGTCGGCGGGCTGCACGTCGAGGAAGTGTATTTCGAAAGTGAAGTGGATCTGCCAGTGCCCGGCTTGGTCTTTCACCCGCCCAGCGAGGGCCCGCATCCGGCGGTCATTTTCATCCATGATCTAGGTAAGGATATCGAGGCCCATGAGGACGGTATACCGGCCGCTCTGGCACGCGCGGGAAGCAGAGTCTTTGCCATGGACGTGCGCGGCTGGGGAGAGACCCGCTGGCTACCGGAGACGGTCTACCGCCCGGACGACGCTGCGCTGCTTGGCGCGGACTCGCGCTTAGCATACATGGGATATTTCTTGGGAGAGTGGCCGTTGACCCTGCGCGTAACCGACGTAATTCGCTGTGTCGATCAGATTGCGGCGCGAGCCGACGTGAACGAGGGCCGGATAGCGGTGCTCGGACAGAGGGGCGGCGGCCTCGTCGCTCTTCACGCTGCCGCACTCGATGAGCGCATCCGGGCCGTGGCGGCGTATGAGACTCTCGCATCCTATCGCCACATTACACGTGCAGGCGACTACACCGTACCGGCGAGCAGCTTCCTGCCCGGTGTGCTCTTGCGCTACGACTTGCCAAGCCTAATTGGGGCTCTGGCCCCACGCGCGGTTTCGATCGTCACCCCCGTGGATGCGATAGGCGAGGCGGTTGCACGAGAGGATGGTGAAGCAACCTTTGCCATTGCCGATCGCATGTTCCAGTGCTTCGGTGCGCGAGAATGCCTCGACATAAAGCTGCGGTCGACGCGATCGGAAGCTATCGCTAACCTCATCAGGTGGGCGCATCTCTAGCCGCATGTAAGGCTGGTTGCTTTTGCTATACAATTCTCCCGGTTGTCGCGGGGATGAGTTAAGCGACATACTTCGGCCAAGTCTCAATTGAGTAGCTGACCCAAAGTCTTGGGGCCACGAACGCAGGCTGCGCTGCTGGCTGGTGTTGAAGGCACGATTTGCGCGGAATCTGCTAGCGGTTGCTTGGAGCATTCGTGCCTTTCAAACCACGAATTCGCGATGCGGAGCGAGAGATGTGGAGGGAACGCTAACCTACGAGGACGAAGGTTGGATCGCGTTGCAACCGCTATGGAGTAGCCGGGACTCGACCTCCTCATTCGTGGTAGGCTAGAAGGGAGATTTCTCCCCGTTCTTGCTTAGTTCCCGTTAATTCTCCGATGTATGTCCGGTCCTCCAAGGATCATGCCGCGCATTACCCGTCGTCACCTTCTCGCAGCTTCGCTAGGCTTGCCCGCCCTTCTCCTCACGTGCGGCCCACCAAAAAATTCATCGTTCAAGCCGGTGCCGCCGTCGGCCCCTGAGTCCGTCGGCCGCCTTACGCCCTCTGAAAGAGTCGTGGAAAGTGTGCCCACGCCGGTCGCGCCGCCGGAGGCAAAGAGTCCGGTGGAACTGTGGCTCTTCGCGTGGGACGATCCCATTGAGCGCCGGCTCTGGTTCGCGGTGCGGCAGCGCCTCGAGAGGGACTTGCCGCACGTGCACTTGCGCCAGGAATTCTACCAGCGACCTGTAGAAGAGGCGGTTGCCGTGGCGTCTGCGGCGGGGCTCCCGCCGGAAGTTGCCTTGATCCAGGACATGTACTTTCCCCACTGGTTGGAGCGCAACCTCTTCGCGAATATCCAGTCCTTCGTCAGTAGAACACCGGGTCAAGCAGTGACCAGTGACAGCCCCACGGCGGCACTCGGTGCCTTTCGCTACTATCCGGAAGCGCAGCGCCTTGGCATAGGGGACTTCTATGGCTTGCCCTGGCGCTTCAATCCAAGGCTGCTCTTCGTCAATGAAAAGATTGTCCGGCGAGACGGGCTCAACAGTGTATCCGCGGGACATCGCTGGACACTCCAGACAGCAAACGACTTCGCTCGCGATCTAGTACAGAGCGGACCCAGCGATGGCGGCATACAGGGGGGAATTGGGTTTCCCGATTCGTGGTTTCAGTCGTTGCCGTGGCTGTGGAGCGGCGGAGGCGACATCTTCGATGCAGAAGGCAAAGTTAGTGTCGTGGACGCGCCTGAAGTGAAGAGTTCATACCAGTTGCTGCAAAACTGGAAGCGTTCTTCGGACGATTCGCCGCTATCAGGGAGGAATGGCTCCGAACCCTATGCACAACAATTCGCCGCCCAAAGTCTGGCGATGTTTGTCGGAGATGTGAGAGACATGTTTCGTTTGCGCACGTCAGATGTGGCGTGGCAGGCGAATCCCCTCTTTCCTATCGGAGGCGGCAATAGCCAAACGCTGGCAACGTATGAGGGTTTGGCGGTCATTACCGGCGCGCAACAGATTGACGCGGCGTGGGATTTCGTCACCTGGGCGCTGGGCGCAGAGGCACAGAAACACGTGCTGGAGACCGAGAATGCGTTACCGGTGCTTGGCAGCGTCCTGGCGTCCAGCCAGCTAGAGGCACACTATGTCGCTACACTCTTGGGCGAGTTTAACTCGCAACGATCGCTGCCTATCACTGCAACCTACCCCCTCCATAGCCCTGTGATCGCACATTACTATCACAAGATGATGAATGGGGAACAAGCCTCGATCGCGGACACTCTCGATGAGCTTCACTCGCTCCTTGGCTTCATCTTGGAGCGCCGGACCTTACCCAACCAGTGGCGGTAACAGAGCAGCAACGCGTCTGACCACCGCTTCTGTAGTAGCTGCGGCAGGCGCGTCCACAAATCCTCTCGATATCGGCATATTTCAATGTCCTTTGCCATCCCATTGCACTAGCTAAAGGAGGAGAGAGTGGAGACGCTCGACACGCTATGGCACGTGCTCAATGTGACTCTATTCACCATAGATGCCACGAACGTTGACATAAAGAACGTCATTGTCCTGCTCGTCATCCTTGGCGTCACGTGGGTAGTGGCGCGGCGCGTCCGCAAGGTGTTCCAGGAACACACCGCAGAGGACGAACAACCGGAAGCGCCCGCTAGGTATGCGGCCGGCGCCATGATCCACTATCTCATCGTGATCATTGGATCGTATATCGGATTTCGCACAGTCGGCTTTGATCTCGACGCCGTACTGGTGGTGCTTGGGGCACTGGGCATAGGTATCGGGTTCGGCTTGCAGAGCATCGTCAACAATTTCGTTTCAGGCCTCATCTTGCTGGCAGAACGCCCTATCAAGGTTGGAATTGGCGATGTGATCGAAGTGAACGGCCAACTCGGCACCGTTGAGCATCTGGGGGCGCGGGCAACGACCCTGCGCAAATTCGATCATACGCAGGCGGTGGTGCCGAACGCCGACCTCCTCTCCTCTGTCGTCATCAACTGGTCGCTCGACGACCGGCGGATCCGCCTTGACTTCAGCGTCCACGTTGACTATGCGTCTGATACACGCCGTGTGGAGGAAACGCTGTTGGATATCGTGCACCGACATCCGGCCATCCTCGACGATCCCGAACCACGCGTCTTCTTGCGCACGTTCGGCGCATCCGCGCTTGACTTCTGGGTGATTGCCTGGGTGGCTGACCTGAGCGATCGCTTCCAGACGGTCAGCGATCTCCACCACGCGGTCTCCGCGACCTTCCGGGAACAGGGCATCAAAATTCCCTACCCACGGCGGGACGTTCACCTAAGGACAGAAGCCCCAGTCACCGGCGGCATTCGCGCAGAGTAAAGTGCCGGAGGTGCCTCAATACCTTCGACTGGCACAGCAACCTACCGTGGGAGCGGAAGAGTTATCCAGCGGTCTTCAATGTGGGATACTTCCGCGGCCTCAAGGACTTCCTGAGTGCGGAGCCCGTCTGCAAAAGTCGGAAAGTCTACGGGCGCGCCGTCGAGAATCGTGTTGACGAAGGCTGGTACGTGGGAGCGTGATTTCGCCGCAAGACGTGACGGCACGGGCACAGGCACGGCGGAGCCGTCTTTGCTGAATGGCTCGACGGCAACCTCGATGCGGGCTTCGGGCCCATTTTGAAAGACCAGTGAACCCTTGTCCCCATAGATCGAAATGCGCTGGTGATTTGTGCGACCGGTGGCGAAGCGGGTCGCATCGACGACACCCGTTGCGCCGTTCTCGTATTTGGCGAGAAACGTGGTAACGTCGTCCACGTCTACGGTGCCCATGCCGGAGCCGTCCAATAGCGGTCGCTCATGGATAAAGGTCGCCATCTGGCCGCGCGCGCCGGCAATGCCGCCATTCAGCCATAGTGCCAGGTCCGTAGCGTGGGAGCCTAAATCCGCCAGCGCACCTGTACCGGTAAGCTTCTTCTGGAAGCGCCATTCGAGACCGCGGCCCGGCTGCACAGAGTAGCTTTGATAGTACTCGATGCTGAAGTGCTTGACATCACCAAAGATTGCTTCTGCCGTGAGTTCCTTGATGTAGCGAGCAGCGGGAGTTGTCCGGTATGTGAAGTTTATGCCCGTCACGACCCCCTTGGCTTCGGCAGCATCGTGCATTTCTACGGCCTCCGCAAAGTTCATCGCCAGCGGCTTCTCGCAAAAGACATGGAGACCGCGCGCGATGGCCGCCATCGCGGCGGGATGATGGGCATCATTCGAGGTACAGATGCTCACCACGTCCAGGTCTTCCTGTGCCAGCATGTCCTCCACGCTGGCGTAATGACTGGAGAGTTCCTGAGTTTCGGCGAACGACCGCGCCGCATCCGCATTCACGTCACAGACGGCCAGGACTTCCGCCCTCCCGGAACTACGATAGCCTGGGACATGGGCGCCCCTTGCGATGCCGCCCGCGCCGATAATGCCAACCCGCAACTTACCGTTTTTCATGAGTTTGCTCCACTCTCCATTGCTTTGTAAGTAGCCTCCCATATTATGGAGCATGGTTGCCGCGTACTGCTACCTCCCCATGAAGTAGGGGAAAGGGTGATAGGGGCGCAACTCCCCGGTAGCCATTGAGAATCAGAGCGCGAGACACACAAGATTGGATTGAGGAGAAGGAGGAGCGCGGAAGGGTCCCGGCAAAAGCATCAGTGTCAAAGGATAGTTGCCAAGCGCGCGTCCAAGACAGTCTTCGTCATGCCGCCCACTACCAGGGTGCGCAGTTGGCCTTCGCGGTCGATAAAGAACGTCATAGGCAGACTGGTAACGCGATAGCGCTCGACAACGGCAAGGTTTGGATCGAGCACTGAGGGAAAGTCAACACCGACCTCTTTCAGGAAGCGTGCCACAGCCTCAGGATCCTCGCGCACATTGACCCCCAGGATCACCAGGCCCACATCTTGGTGAGCCTCATACGTCTCCTGCAACAGGGGCATCTCTTCGCGGCATGGCGTGCACCACGTCGCCCAGAAATTGAGCACCACCGGTTGCCCGCGATAGTCGCTCAGGGAGACTGTGTCGCCATCCAGCGTCTCTAACGTGAAGTCGGGCGCAATCGCGCCTTGGGTCGGCGCCGATTCGGGCAAACCGGGTAACCGGTCAAGCAGCGAATCCCGTATTTGCAACAGAAACGAGACTGCAATCGTGGCAGCCAGAATTGCCAGGATGACTAGCAGTGTACGGAGCGGCCCTCGCTGCATTCCCAATTGCCCTGTGATTGCCTCAATTGGCAGAGAGTATTGTGTAATTCAGTATCCAAGGTACCATACTCTAATCGCACTTTGCGTAATCGGGGTTACACACCGGTTGTCAGAACGACGTTTACCGTTGGGCGTGCTCTGTCTCACGTTGCCTGCGCTTGCCGAAGAAGCGTGGGTTCTGCGGATGGACCGACCAAGTGCTATTCGGCCAATGCTTGGCCGGGTCGTAGCGCAAGGAGGGTCGCCCTACAGATGCGGTATAGTCTCTAGTGCGGACTTGCAAGGGTAAAGCGCCGTTCTGGCTGTAATTTGGTAAACGCAGCCGGATAGTCGAGACATCCAATTGAGAAACGTCCAATCACGAATTAGCAACAGAGGGAGAATCGCAATGCAGTTGCTTGACGAGAAGATCGCGATCATAGCGGGAGCGAGCAGTGGCATGGGCGCAGCCACTGCCCGCCTTTTTGCTGCACAAGGCGCGAAGGTGGTGCTCGGCGCACGCAACGCCGCCGCGCTCGGAGGCCTGGCAGAAGAGATCAATGCTGCGGGAGGCACGGCCTGCGCCGTTCCTACCGATGCGACTGACGGCGCCGCGGCGCAGACCCTGGTGGACCAAGCCGTAGAACACTTTGACAGAGTTGATGTGCTTATCAACAGCGTCGGCACCAATCTCAAGCAGCGGGCACTCACCGTGCTCGATCCAGCCGACTGGGAAATGATGCTGGCCACTAACCTGTCGGCGGCATTCAACCTGACGCGCGCGGTGCTTCCCCAATTGCGCGCACATGGCGAAGGACTCATCGTCCACTATTCGTCCGGCGCTGTCCAACGGCCCGACGTCTCCGGCGTCGCGTACCAGGCTTCAAAGCATGGCGTAGCGGGCTTGGCCTACGGCACGATGGAAGAGGAGAAGGAAAACGGCATCCGCGTGACCGTGATCTTCCCCGGTCTGTGCAATACGCCGTTGGTAGAGAAGAGGCCGACACCCACGCCGCCCGAAGTCTTGGCGAAGGCGCTCGAGCCAGAGGACGTAGCTAGAGCGGCCCTGCTGGTTGCCTCTCTGCCGTCACGCGCCTATGTGCCTGACATGCGCTTGCTGCCCAGCCAGCTCTAAGGGCGTGTGGAACCAGTATCCGTTCATCCTTCGACAGGCTCAGGACGAACGGATACTGACTCACACAATGGGTCGTTGGCGCTTGGATTGTGAGGGCTTCCATTCGTGGTAAGCGGGGTTGGCAGAGACTGGTCTTCAAAGAGCCCTCGTCCAACCAAGACCGGCGATAGGCCAGTAGCTTCTCTCGTATCCTCCGAGGTCAGCGCTCCGCGCGATAGGAGAACATGGTGCCACCGTACGTGCCGATACAGAAGCCATCCGGTGTGAGGCAGGGCGAGGCCGAAATCGGCGCGCCCAAGTTGGCGCGGTCGGAACACACGCCGGTTGCACGCTCCAGCACGGAGAGCCAGCCGTCACAGCCGCCCACGAGCACGTGGTCCTTCATGGGCACCGGTGCGGCCAACAGTGAACGGATGCCCCGCTTGTAGGGGGTCATGTCGAGCAAGTCTTCCCCCGACTGGAATTGCCAGAGTGATCCTCCGCCGTGCAAGTCGTAACAGTGCACGGTGCCTGCCGCGGTAGCAGCGTATACGTAGTTATCTGCAACCGCCAACCCCGTGGCATACGCTGCGAGCGCCTGTGGGTAACGCGTGACCACTTTCCCGGTGCGGGCATCAAGCACGGCGAGGTCTCCTTGCCGCCCTCCACTCAGGCTGGCGCCCGTATGCGGCGATGCAGAACTTACAACGACGAGGCCGCCGGCCAATACCGGCGAGCCGCAATAGTACTCCACCGGCAAGTTTTGCTCCCAGACGATTTCCCCATCATCCATGCTGAGCGCGAGAATGCCGCGGCGCTGCAAGAGCACGATGCAGAGCTCATTGTCGTACACCTGCGGACAGATGTAGGATGGCCATTCGTCGCCTTCCCCGGGAGCGAAATACCACTGCTGATTCCCGTTCGCCATATCATATGCGCCATAGCCTGCCTTCGAACCCGCAATGATTAAATACTCATTGTGGGCGGGCGCCGAGTAGACCCAGCGCAGGGGGTGTTGAGGTAGTTCCGCCTTCCATCTCCGTCTGCCAGTTGCCATCGCGATGCTATGCAGTTCTCCGGTGACCGTTAAGGCGGTACACCAAGCGCAATCGCCGCTTTCATCGGAGCTCTCATTCTCACTGAAGACGTCTACCCGGTTCTTGATTGAGGACTCTGTCGGGTAGAACCACTGTTCATCACCGCTGCGAGCGTCAAGGCTGGCTACCCCGTTGCCACCGGGTAATTGCTCACTGTGCAGGCTGACCAGCACGCTGTCTTTGTACGCAACCGGCTCGGCACGGTGAAGCGGACTCTTGAGCTCGTGCTGCCAGGCGAGGGAGAAAGTCTCTTCTCCTATAGCTACGCTGGCCGGCGCAGGATCATGCGTACGTGAGAAACCCTCTTCGTGGGAAACTCTCTTCCGATTGGTCGCGCTGCCGCCAGACTGCAACGCAGTCTGAATTCCTTCAGGCGTGAAGGAGACGATCCGGCACCCGCGCGGTCGGGTGTCGATGCCGCCAAAGCACGCAGACGCCGCTGAAGCAACTGCGGTCTCGCCAAGAGTGAAGACCCGGCTGGAGTGCCAGTGGCCGTGCAGAACGAGAGCCCCGTTATTCCTACTAAAACGCTCCAGCATGGCCTTATCCGGTGCAGTGTGGTGCATGAGGACAGACTTGCGGTAGCGAGGTTGCAGGCTAAGGTCGGCCCACAGCCAGCGCTCCTTGCGGTCTCGACCCGCGGACGTGAAGTAATTGTCCTCCGTTGCGAAAACGATGAAGTGATACCCGCCCCAGTCAAAGCTATAGTAGGTTGGCCCCAGCGTTTCTTCGAAATTGCGGGTGCACGGCGTATCAGCCTGGGTAGAGCGGCGTTCGATATTGCCGTCATGGCCGCCAAACACTGAGAATACGGGCACCGAAACTGAATCTACGGCAGCCCGATAGCTCTCCAACTCCGGGACGGTGCCCATATTTGTCAGGTCACCCGTAATTACCGCAAAGTCAGGAGCAAGGTCGCCGACGATTGCGCCAAGGTCGTGCGCCAAGATTGCCTGCGAAACCGCGCCGCTGTCGTCGAGCACAACGTGCGTATCCGAGAGGTGAGCTACCCGGAAACTGTCACGCGCCCGCTCCGGGGCAGCGATCAAGGCAAAGTCAAGCGGCCCTTCAGAGTGCTCGCCCTGAAGGAGCGCGTAGAATTGCTCTTGCGGGCGGTAGCCGGCAGGTACCGATATGAAGACATAGCGGTCTTGCTGCGGATCGACGTCTAGGGAATAGCGGCCGTCCGGGTCAGTTTGGACAATTGCGTCGCCATTGGAGACTGAGACTTTCCCAATCCCTGAATCAGATGCCGCATCGTAGACGCGGCCGGTGAGGCTAAAGGGCGTCATTGGTTATTGCTCGTCGCGATCTAAAGCAGAATGCTAGATTATCCTCTGGTGGAACAGGTAGAAGCATAGCACATTGCACTAGCCTGCTCACGAACCTTGGAGTAAGGTATAGAGGAATTGTGGGCTAACACGTAGGCGGGTTTGCCCGGCCCAGCGTCCTGTGCGGCTGCGTGTCCTCGTGAGGGTTTCAATGGCCCAGACAGGCATCGAGAAACAAGCGCCCACGTCACCGTGGCAGGTGACGAAGGTAACCACCGAGAGTGTCGTGAATAACCCCGACGTGCTCGCGCGCGAAGAGCCGATGGAAATCCGCGTGAACGGTCAAAGCATTGCCGTGACAATGCGTACACCAGGTCACGACGAGGAGCTCGCCGCGGGCTTCCTATGGACTGAACGGCTCATAGATAGACCGGATTCTTTGATTTCCATTGGGCATTGCCCCGGCAAGACCGAAGAAGAACGCGAGAATATCGTCCTCGCATACGTTAACGGCGCTGGCGATGCACTTCCGGAGGGCTGGCAGCGCAATTTCCCGGCCTCATCGAGTTGCGGAATATGTGGCAAAGCCAGCATTGAAGCGGTGCGGCAGAAGGCGGATCCAATTCAGAGTAGTATCCAAGTCTCTTCAGATGTGTTGCACGGCTTGCCACCGGCGCTTCGGCAAGCGCAAGAGACGTTCGATCGCACCGGAGCGTTGCATGCCGCCGGACTGTTCGACTCAGAAGGCAATCTTCTTCTTCTGCGGGAAGACGTGGGACGTCACAACGCGGTGGACAAGCTGGTCGGGGCGGCGCTTTTTCGCAGAATGCTGCCGCTAGAAGATCAGGTTGTGCTGGTGAGCGGACGCGCCGGCTTTGAAATCATTCAGAAGTGCTTACTGGCAAGTGTGCCTATAGTCGCCGCGGTTGGGGCGCCCTCGAGCTTGGCGGTTGAGCTTGCCGCGGATTCAGGCATGACACTGGTCGGGTTTCTCCGCGAGAACTCGATGAATGTCTACGCCGGTATGCAGCGCATTTTGACCTAAGCGTTGGACGCGTCTCTCTACGCCGGCCTTACTCCTGTGAGCGCGCCTCGTCCTGGGCCCCGTTTTCGTCCTTCTTGGGCTGCTGCATGAACTGCCAGCCGAACCGCCCCTTGATGCACAGATTTCCCTTTGTGACGTCACTCTCCAGCGGCGACATGACCTTGACGATCTCGTTGTCCTGGATGTGCAAGCTCAGGGAGCAGCCTACCCCGCAATAGGAACAAATCGTCTCGGTCTCAGTCTGCGACGCTTCATCCCATGCACCGGCGGCGCGCATGTCGAATTCGCTGCGAAACATGAGTGCGCCCGTAGGACAAACGCCGATGCAATTGCCGCAATAGACGCACGCAGAATCGGGCAGCGGCACCACGTACTCCGTGGAAATGCGCGCTTCGAATCCCCGTCCCGCCACGGCGATGGCAAAAGTGTTCTGGGCATCCTCGCCACAGGCTTCAACGCACTTGTAACAGAGGATACACTTACTGTAGTCGCGAATGTAGAGTTCGTTGTCGATCTTTACCGGCTGCTCGACGGTGTGGGCGGCGTCAAGCGCGGGATCTTCGTGATGACCGGGAACGGCACTATCGCGGACTGATCCAGGAGCAGCCTGACCAGGCGGTCCATACCGTTCCGGCTCCGCCTCGTACTGCTCCATGTACGCTTGCAATTCCGGCGCCGTGGAGACATCGACAGACGATGCGAGAAACTCCAAAACCATGCGCCGGCTGAGGCGCACGCGCGGGCTGTCGGTGTGAATCTGCATGCCTGGTTCAACTTTGCGTGAGCATGCAGGGACGAGCGTGCGGGAGCCCTCAAGTTCGACCACGCATACGCGGCAGACGTTAACCGGGGTGAGGCTCTCCAAGTAACAGAGAGTCGGGGTCTCAATACCTACGCTCTTAGCAGCGTTAAGCAGCGTAGTACCTTCGGGCACTGACGTTTCCTGGCCGTCAATAGTCAACTCTACTGCGGGCTCTGCTTCTTCTTCAGGAACCGTCGGCAGCGGGCCGCGAGGAACCGGATTGAGAAACTGCCATGTTGGCGTCAACGCAGCCTTACCTGACTCTGGAGGCATCAGCGATCCCTTCCGTTGAAGATCTCCAAGCGGGCCACAGCAGACTTGATGGCACTTGATGCAGTTTGCCCTAATCCGCAAATAGACGCGTCGCGCATGGCTTGCCCCACATCATTCAGGAGGTGGATTTCATTGTCAACGGATCCAATGGTCTTTTCCGCTACCAGCCGGTGCAGCAATTCTTCCTGCCGCACTGTGCCCACGCGACAGGGGACGCACTGACCGCACGACTCGTCCCGGAAAAAGGCGGCAATGCGGAGGAGTACGTTCTGCATGATTACCGTGTCATCGAAAAGCATAACGACGCCCGAACCAAGCGTAGTACCGGCCGCCCGCGTCGCCTCGAAGGTCAGCGGGATAGCTAACTCGTCTGGCGTTAGGAAGGTTCCCGCGGCTCCGCCCAGCAAGACTGCCTGCAACTCACCTGTGCCGGCCACCCCGCCTGCCAGGTTGATCAGCTCGTCGAGCGTCGTGCCAAACGGAACTTCATAGACACCGGGGCGACCCACGTGCCCTGACAAGCAGAAGAGCTTGGAGCCGGTGGACTGCTCCGTTCCCATCGCTGCGAAGTTTTCGCCGCCTGCGAGTACGATATCGAGCACGTTGATCAGGGTCTCGACGTTGTTTACGAGTGTGGGTTTGCCAAAGAGACCGACCTCGGTGGGAAATGGCGGCTTGTTGCGCGGCTCGCCCCGAAAGCCCTCAATGGAGTTAAAAAGAGCGGTCTCTTCGCCGCAGATGTACGCTCCCGCGCCGCGCCGGATCTCAATATCGAAAGTCACGTCGTGTCCCAGGATCGCAGGGCCGAGCAACCCGGCTTCGCGTGCTTGATGGATGGCATTCGCCATACGTTCCAGTGCCAACGGGTATTCGCCGCGCAGATAGAGGTACCCTTTTTCGCAGCCGGTTGCGGTGCCTGCGATCGTCATAGCCTCAACCACGGCAAATGGGTCCTCCTCCATAACCACACGGTCCTTGAAGGTGCCCGGCTCGGATTCGTCGGCATTGCAGATCATGTAATGAGGCCGCGCCTCCGCGGAGGCAACTGCCTGCCACTTGACGCCGGCTGGAAAGGCCGCCCCGCCCCGGCCGAGCAGCTTAGATGCCGAAACCTCCTGCACGACTTGCGCAGGTCCCATAGAGAACGCGCGTTCAAGTGCCTGATAGCCGCCGGCGCCGCGGTAACTTGCCAGGTCCGCCGGGTCAATGCGACCCACGCGGCGCAAGAGCCTGAGTTCATTGCTTCCTGCTTGCAGTACTGACCGTACTCCGACGGACGATGGACTTGCAGTCCTCGTGTGGCTGGAATCGGCTAGAGTCCGCCCAATTTCGACGGAGTCCGTCTGTGCCAGCACGGTTGTGGAGGGATTATCGCCGGCCACGGTTACCATGGCTGCCGGCGCTTGCTCGCACATGCCGAGACACGGGCTGCGATGCCAGGTGACACTGTTCTCCACGTCTGTGCTCCCCGCTGCGCCAAAGCGTTCCGCCATGGCTGCGCAAAGGGCCTCCGCGCCGTTTGTCAGGCATGCAATGTCGTCGCACACGTGCGCCACGACCGGCGGCTTCGGCTGGATAGAAAAGAGCACGTAGAACGTCGCCACACCGAATGCTTCCGCCGGGGGGACGGTGAGCCGCTGACAAGCATAGTTGAGCGCGCCGGGGCTGATCCAGCCAATGCGGTCTTGAATGGCGTGCAACACTGGCAGCAAGAGGTGCCGGTTTGCCCTCGCCGCGTGGCCGGCTGCGGTCGAGTGAGCTTCATCCGAAGCAGTGGCAACTGCGCCCACGAATCCCGATCCAGGAGCGTCCAAGACGCTATCAACCGCCAATTGCTCTTCTGCGCTCGGCGTGTGGCTGGTGAGGTGGAGATCCATTGGGGCTTACCTGCGTAGGTTGAACGGCGCGGGCGCGAGCTAGTCCTGCGCGGCTGCGACTCCGATCTTCTCCACGCGGATCGCAGTTGCCTTGAACTCAGCCGTGCCCGATTTGGGATCGGTCGCGTCAATAGTTAGTTCATTGGTCGCGACTTCATTTGGGAAATGCGGGGTCATAAATGCCAGGCCGGGCCGCAAGGAAGGATCGAAGTGGACGGGCGCCCGCACCGAGCCGCGGCGCGAACACACGCGCACCGTCTCGCCTTCCGCAACGCCAAGGTTGCGGGCGTCCTCGGGTGCGAGGTCAATGGTCTCGCCCCGGCGCAACGGCGACGTGTAGCCTGCAGTCTGCACACCGGTGTTGAAGGAATCCAGGCGACGCCCGGTCGTCAGACGAAGGGGATACCGGTCGTCAAGCCGCTCGACCGGTGGCGCAAACTCCACGGGTGAAAACGGCGCCCGCGGCCCAATTACGGGTCGTTCCCACAGCCTGCCGTGGAGGTACAATTCCCCCGGATGCGTCTCGTCATAGCAGGGCCATTGAAGCCCGCCTGACTGCTCAATGCGTGCGTAGCTCATCCCGGCGTGGAAAGGGCTGAGGCTGCGCAGTTCATCCCAGATGCGCTCCGCGACCGGCGCTCCCAAGTTTCCCCCCATACTGCGCGCAACGTCGCATAGGATGGTAAGGTCGTCTTTCACGCCGGGTGGTGGATCCATGGCCTTACGCACGCGCTGTACCCGCCGCTCGCTGTTGGTGACCGTCCCCTCGGACTCGCACCAGCTTGCGGCCGCGGGCAAGACCACGTCGGCCAACTCCACGGTTGCATTCATGAGCATGTCTTGCACCACGAGAATGTCGAGACCCTTGAGCAGCTTTATGGCACGGTGCTGGTCCGCCTCCGACTGCGCCGGGTTCTCTCCGAGAACGTAAAGGGCGGTCAACTCACCATGTTCCATGGCCTCGAACATTTCGGTCAGATTCCAGCCCTTCTTGGGCGGAACGGACGCATCCCACACGCGGTTGAATTTCTCGCGCAGCGGCGCGTTTTCCACGTATTGGAATCCGGGGAGCCGGTCCGGCAGGGAGCCCATGTCGCCACTGCCCTGTACGTTGTTTTGGCCGCGGAGTGGGTTTAGTCCCGAGCCGTAGCGTCCTACGTGCCCGGTCAGCAGGGCAAGATTGATAATCGAAAGCACGTTATCGACGGCGTTATGGTGCTCGGTAATGCCCAGTGTCCAACAGATTTGCGCGCGCTCGGCAGTGGCATACGCATGTGCCGTCTCGCGAATTACCGCGGCCGGCACGCCCGTAACTTCCTCGGCAAAGGCAAGGGTATACGGCTCAACGGAGTCTCGGAATGCAGCGAAGTCGCTCGTCGCGTGAGCAATGAAGTCGTCACTTGCCAGCCCGGCAGCGATGATCTCGCGTGCCATAGCGTTCGCCAACGCGATGTCGGCGCCAACATCAACGCCTAGCCAGACATCAGCCCACTGGGCCGAACTGGTACGCCGCGGGTCAATGACGAAAAGTCTAGCGCCATTGTGGACGCCCCTGAGCACATGATGAAAGAAGATGGGGTGGGTGTCCCGCGCATTCGAACCCCATAGGAGAATGACGTCGGTTTCTTCGATTTCCCGATACGAGCTTGTCCCGCCGCCTAGTCCAAACACTGTCGCCAGACCGACGACGCTGGGAGCGTGTCAGGTGCGGTTACAGCTATCGATGTTATTGCTGCCAATGACGGCGCGCGTGAACTTCTGTGCGAGATAATTGACCTCGTTCGTAGCCTTCGAGCAACTGAAGAGACCGAAGGTGCTAGGGCCATTCTTCTGAATGGCGCGTTGCAGACCTGTGGAGACGCGGTCGAGCGCTTCGTCCCAGCTCGCCGGCCGAAGCGTCCCGTTTTCCCGTACCAGCGGCTCGGTCAACCGCACCGCTTTGCGTTTGCCCATGCGTTGCACACCTGCCTGCACTCCCAAGATCGCTGTAGTTTCCCTAGTATAGCAGGAAAGAACTGCGGTGAATTCAAATGTGAGGCAGGCGAGTATTACGGTTGGTACGCTTGCGCTGCGGCCTGCGATGGTACGATGTCTTGCGAACTGCGAAACGAAAAACCATGCAGCCAATCGAGAAGGGACTTAGGGTGCGGTGGGGTCGTCCGGCACGACAGGACTGATACTGGCTGGCGGCAAGAGTAAGCGGCTTGGTCGAGATAAGGCGCTCCTGCCTTGGCCGCGAGAGAGCAGCGAGACGACACTACTGCAGCACGTTCATAGGGTCTTGGCGTCAGTTTGCGATGAGGTTGTCGTCGTGGGCAACCGCGCAGATCTTACTGGCTACAAGGTCGTCCCAGACCTATCACCGGTAGGATCGAGCCTGACCGGCTTGGTGAGCGGGATGCAGGCGGCGCGCACACCTCTCGTGTTGGCAGTTGCCTGCGATATGCCATTCCTCAATGGACGCCTCTTGCGCGCACTCATAGAACTCGCGTCCGAAGAGTGGGACGCCGTTGCGCCGCTGGTAAGGGATGAGCCAGAGACTCTGCACACGGTCTATCATCGGCGCAGTTTGACCACTGCCATGCAAATGCTTCAGGCCGGTGGTTACAAGCTCACGCGGCTCCTGGATCTCCTGCACGTGCGGCGGGTGCCCCTCTCCGAGGTGCGTTTGATTGATCCTGACCTTGCGTCCTTCGGTAATATCAACACGCCCGATGAGCTAGCTGAGGCACGCCGACGGGCGCTATTGGGCGGTGAAGGAGAGGGAGACAATTCGACGCTGGCTTCAGATCATCCCTGAAATGCTGGAGGCCCGATCGAAACTGGCTAGAGTGTATACAGCTCTGTCACTCTTCGTCTTCCGTTGGAACAGGGAGGTTGACTCTCACGGCCAACCATAGGGCCGCCACCAAGAGGACGCCAGCCGCGCCAATGAATACCGCGCGAATGCCAAGCATGGCGCCCATATACCCGCCCACGATAGGCCCGACTGCATTGCCCAGTGAGGAAGCGCTGTTGGCAATGCCAAATGCCAACCCCCGGCGCTCGGACGGCACGCTTAGACCGATAGTCGAGCTATAGGTCGGGGCCCAGACCCCGCCGAACGTGCCCAGCAGCACGCGCACGATCCACAGTTGCAGAAAGGAAGCTGCAAAGGCCTGACCTACGTTGGCGGCAGCGATGCCTAGCACTGCGATCAGCAAGAGCAGCCGCACCCGATAGGTGTTGATGAAGCGGCCGGTAATGGGAGAGCAGATCGCACCCACGACGCCGGTCGTGGCCACGAGGATGCCTGAGATGGTTGCGACAATGTCCTGCGGGGAGAATCCGGCAAATGATGCCGTCGCATCCGAGGCAGCGAGATCGGCGACGAAGAGAGGGAAAATAGGGCGCGACGCCATGAAAGCGAACTGTACCAGGAATATAACGGGCGCCAGCATGAATACCGTGCTCAGTACGCCATCGCCGACCGGTTTGCGCAGTTGCGGCAAGCGAAACGCCGGGAGGGGCTGCTTCTCGCCGAGGGGTTCACGTACAAATACGAACACTACAAGTCCTATGATCACCATGGCAACGCTGGTGACCATAAAGGCAAAGCGAAAGCCCAAGGTGTCTGCCAGCACGCCGCCAACGAACGGACCGACGGTAGATCCGGCAAAGATGGACATTTGCATGGTCCCCAGCACGCGCCCAAGCTCATCGCGTGGCGCCATCGATGCGGCGAGGGCGTTCACCGCAGAGGTTGTGCCGGTCAATGAGCCCTGAATGACGCGAAAGATCAGCAATTGCGCTGCAGACTGTGCGAGACCCATGAGCAGCAAGGTGATGGCAGCGCCAATAAGAGCGCGCTCAAGCATGAGTTTCTTGCCAAAGCGGTCGGCAAGGCTGCCCCAAATGGGGGAGAAGATCGCCATACTAATGCCGGAGCCGCCTGCGACTAGTCCGGCCCAAAGCGCTGCCTGACGGGGGTCCGGCGTGCCCAGCTCTAGGATGTACAGTGGTACGAAAGGCAGACTGCAACTGAAGGCCGCCATGGTGGCGAATTGCGTGATCCAGAGGATGCGGACCGCTGCCTGCCAGTTGCCGGGATGATCGGTGGGTTGCATACTCGCCATGCTATAGGCTAGGTGCGTTGAGGCGCAACTGAAAGTAACGCTGCTCGATGGACGCGGCGACTTAGCTCCATTAGGATTAATTGGATGCCGATTCGGCACCCGCACGGGGGAGTCACAAAGGGCGCAAATTCATGGCTCCGTTCTTGATCGAGCAGCTGTCTCGTCTCCTAGACTTGCTTCTGCGCACCGAGCCCGCCGCACCACCCCAGGCTTGCGACCGTCCCAATGTGCTGGTAGTCAAGCCTGCCAGCTTGGGCGACGTGCTCATGAGCACGGCGTTCCTCGCCGCCCTGCGTGAATGCCTGCCGCAGGCTGCCATCACCGTGCTGGCGACGACGTGGGCACGCGCAGCTCTGGCCGGCAATCCCCATTGCGACCGCGTCTTGGATTCAGGCACCGTCGGCTTTCCCAGGCGCTTCGGCTTTAACGCATACCGCAATTGCATCTCCCGCGTGCGGGAGCATGGTTTTACCCACTGCTTTGTGCTGGACCGGTCCCCGCTCATGGCAATGCTGCCGCGTCTGGCCAGTATTCCTTGGAGAGCCGGACTAGATAGCGCGCACCGCGGAATTGCTTTGCACGTTAAGGTGCCTTGTCCGGAAGACCGCCATGAAGTCGAGATTTACTTGGACGTTCTACGCAAGACCGGCCTTGACGTAGTCGAGCCCCGGTTGCACTTTGCGCCACAGCCGGCGGATGAGGCCGTGGCGGAACGACTGCTTGAGGAAAGAGGCTTAGCGAAAGCAAGCCCCCTGGTTGCAGTCCACCCTGGCGGCGGCACAAATCCCGGGGAAGAGCTTGAAAGCAAGCGTTGGTCCCAGGGCAACTTCGGGGCGCTTGCGGAGCGGCTGGTTCAAGGGCAAGACGCCACAATTCTGCTGGTCGGCGGACCTGACGACGTGGCCATCTGCAACGAAATCGAGCAGGACTCAAACGCATCACTGGTCAACGTGGCCGGCACGTTGAGTTTTGCGGAACTCGGGGCGCTGATCCAGCGCTGCCATCTCTTCATCGGCAACGACTCGTCGCCGATGCATCTTGCCGCCGCGGTACGCACACCGGTTGTTGCCTTGTTTGGGCCCACGTCGCCGCAAAGATTCGGACCGTACGGTGCCGGCAATGCGGTCGTCTGCTTTGATAAGGGGCAGGGCAATAGCCGCAATCTGAATGAGGTTGGTGCCGTGGCTGACGCGGCAGAGCAGGCAATCCGATCGGGGAGAGGCGGCAAGCACGCCAGTCCCTAATGCGCCGGAAATCGCATCTGCGCCGCAGCGATACCCGATGCCTCGGTGTGCTCAGTTTCCTCCACGCAGACGGCAAAGGGCCCGGGGCTACCGAACACTATGGACTTGCGCCCCGCTGCGCGCGCCTTCGCTCGCCACCACGGCCGGACTCACAGAGGATTCGGCACGTCAATGAAGACTGAGCTCACGCCAAATTTCTCTTCCAGCAAGCGGCCGACGGCTTGGACTCCGAGCTTCTCGGTATTGTAGTGGCCGGCCCCAATGAGATTCATCCCGAGTTCGGTTGCTAAAGCTGGCGCGGGTTCGCTGAGGTTGCCGGTCAGATAGGTGTCACACCCTCGCTCAGCCGCCTCTTGGACGTGCACGCTGTTGCCACCGCCGCCCGTCACCAAACCGAGTGTCTTCGTGTGGCTGGGTCCAGTTGGAAAGAGGAAGGGTTCGCCGCCAAAGGTGTCCTTCGCGCGCTCCGCCAATTCCTCCCACGCCACGGGATCTGCAAACTCACCCACGTAGCCCACTGTCGCGAGCGGAGACTCGAAGGCAATGGGAATAGCCCCCATGGAACGGAGGGCTAAGACGTTGTTGCCAATCTCCTGGTGCAGATCAAGGCAGAGGTGGTAGCCCAGAAGGCTCATGTCATGACGAAAGAGGGTCTCGAGCCGGCCGCGCATGACGTGCCCGACAACCCGGCTATCGCCATCCCAAAAGAGACCGTGATGGACGATGAGCATATCAGCTTCAAGCCCTGCGGCCAGGGCAAAGGTGGCTTGCGAAGCGCTGACCGCCACGGCTACGCGAGCTACCTCGCTCTTGCCGACTACCTGCATGCCCATGGGACCGTAATCGTGAATCCCCCGCACGTCGAGGTACTCATCCAGGAATGCGACTATGTCGTCTCTTGATGCTCCCATAATTCAGTCCCAATCCTATCGTACGCTCGAGTGCAATTGGCAAACGTCCCCAGTGGCAATTCAATCTGCGGCCGCGGTTCCAGTTTCGACACTTAATTCTTCTTCGTGGTGCTGTTCCTCCCGGACTTCGCGAAAGACGACGTACGCGGCGCCCATGAAGATGACTATGCCCACAGCGGAGGCGCTCGTCACGAGCGGCGCGCCCCACTGGTCGACGAGCATGCCCAAGGGTAGTGTGAAAAGCGTCATGAGCGACCAATTCATCATGTAAATGCTCATCACGCGCCCATAGTACGCTTCTTCAGTGCGCAGCATCAGCAGGGCGCTGTTGAAGCCGGTGCACGCGTTTCCTGCGAAACCGACTAGCCCAATCATGATCATGCTCAGCGTGAAAGAGGTGCTATAGGCAAATGCAATCAGAGTAATGCCGAAGAACACACCTGTGCCGAGTTGCATGATGTGGCTGTGCTTGCTTTCTGCAAGCGGAGAAATCAACAGCGAGCCGAGCGTGCCGCCCACGCCAATTGCCGAATAGAGAAGGCCAAGTTCTACCGAGCCAACGTGAAGAACGTCTGCCTGAAAGACTGGCAAGAATGACTGAAGAGGCATGCCGAATAGAATCGGGATGAGCCCAATTAGCAGCAGCGCAAGGAGCGAACGCTGCGTAAAGATGTAGTTGAAGCCGTCGACCATCTGCTGGCCGAACGCAACTTGAGCGCGTTCACGGCGTTCGGCCAAACTCTTTGGCAGGCGCAACATCAGCAGCGTCGCGCACACGTAGACGAATGCGGAGATGTCGAAAGCGCCGGCGGTGCCCAGCCACGGAATTGCGATGACGGTACCGGCAATTGCGGGGGCAATCACCGACATGAGATTGCGTCCTGAGTTGGTCAGTCCAATAGCGCTTGCGAGCAACGGCCTTCCCACCAGGTGGGGCAGCGCGGATGAACGGGCCGGCATGTTGATAGTGAAGAGGATTCCTTGCAGCAGTCCGAAGAAGGCAAGGTGCCAAATGGCTATCAGGTTGAGATGGATGAGAGCCGCAATGAATAGGGACGAGACCACCATGAAGATCTGGCTGTGAATGAGGATGAGGCGCCGGTTCATCATGTCCGCCAGCACGCCTCCCACGGGCGACAAGAGCAGCATTGGGATGCCCGACGCGACGGTGACGACGCCAAGGACCGTTGCAGACCCCGTAATCTCGTAGGCGAGGTACCCCCGGGAGACCATGCCCATATACATGCCAATATATGAAGCGAGCATGCCTATCCACAGGTCGCGAAATGCGGGGACCTGCAAAGACTCGAACATCCGGCCGGCGACCTGGATGCTCTGGCGAGACGTCAGGAGTCTTGTTCTACCTGCCACACTGGGTCCTCAGGTGTGCTACTACAGTGCCAATGAGGGCAGCACTGCCAATTGGGCACCAGCCAATGCCCAACTCAGATTCAAGGCACTAAGAGTTTACATAACAAAGCGTTCAAACCGACTCTCCGGCCCCTAATCCTTCTTGGCACACCGGTACCATCGGCCTTGCACGTGGGCGGAAGGGGCCCGAAAAGGCTCCAGCACTGCAAACACTGGATTACTTGTACGGTACATCTTTCCGCAGGTTCCTGCAATCAATCTGCGGTATTCTGTGCTTCCGGTGATTGCATGGTTTTGAGTTGGATTTCTCACGCCCAAGAGGCTCCCATGCTATGTGCTACTATGCAGGCAGTATTTGCCGGAATTCGGTTGGAGTTGCACTCTTAAATGCTGTCAAATCGGGGACGAATTCTCGCCGCGGCCGAGAGCGGTGATCGTGACGCGTTTCTGGGTCTTTACGATCAGTTTGCCCCCATGCTCTACCGCTTCTCGTTCTGGCTTACCGGGAATGAGAGCGACGCTCGTGAGCTCGTCGTCGCAACGTTTGTCCGTGCTTTTCGCGCCTTTCACAAGCGTCCCCGCAACCTTGTGCTGGATACCTGGTTCTACCGGATGGCAGTGCGGTCGTTCTTGGCGTCGAACCGGTGGCAGAGCATAACCCGCCGCGCTCCTGGCCCGGTCGAGATCGATGATCGCACGACAGCCTGGCGCGAGGCCACGCTCGCCTTGCCGCTGCGTTTGCGGGTCGTTTGGCTGCTCGCCTTGGCTGAGGGGATGCCGCAGAGCCAGACTGCGGAAGCGCTGGGCACGTCTCTTGATCGTGTCGATTCAATGCTGGATCGCGCGCGAGCAGCGTTTCGCGCGCCGGACGCCGAGGTGGACCGTGCCGCGGTCGAGCGTGCCATGCGCCAGTTGAGCGCGCCTCGTCCCAGTGCCACCCTTAGGAGTGAAGTAGCCGCCGTCCTTGCCACCAGCGGTTCTCCGGTGCGCACCCGCGTCATGCAGGTTGGGGTTGGGCTGGTCGTGCTCGCGCTGTTATTTTCTGTCGGCTTCTCACTCCTGCGGGACCAAGAAGAGGCCGAGGTCACAGCGGAAGCCGTGGCCACCGAGCCGAAGAGCATTGTAGTGCTTGGCCTTGCGGACACCGGTGCGCTCGTCGCATTCAGCGCTAAGGACTTGCGGCCGTCTTCCGTGATTGGCGTTGGCGGAGTGCCGCGTGCACTAGCGCTCTCTGCGGATGGCACGACTCTTTACATATTGCAGGAAGACGGACTGCTCGCCGTGGACGCAGAGTCGCAGGAAGTGGGTCGGCTCACTCCGCTGCCGTCGGAAGAGTTTAATAGCCTGGCGGCACTGGGTAAATTCCTGGCAATGGGATCCGCCACCGATACACGCTTGCTGGTGATGGATGAGAGTGAAGAAACCATGAAGGAGATTTCCCTGCCGTGGGCGGTGGACAGACTAGTGCCGCTTGGCGAAGACTCGCTACTCGCCGTGGCAGTGGATCGCACGCGCATGGCCCGCGTGGAATTGGAGTCCTCTCGTGTTGACGAAGCCATTTCTATCGAAGAGGACTTGGAACTTGGCGCGATTGTGCCCGGCGCTGACGAAGCTCTCGTCTATGTCACTACGCCGGACACCGAGCAAATCTGGCGTGTTGCCCTGGATACCGGACAGGCAGTGCTGCTGGCCGCTGAAACTGCCGGACGCGCCACAAATGGGACGGTAAACGCTGACGGGAGCGCTCTGTTCCTCAGCATCGAGTTGAAGCCGCTCACACTAGAATCGTCTGAAGGTGAAGCTGCCTCGAGCGCGGGGGCCAAGAGCACTGTTCCACCCGTCAGGACCACCGCCAAAGCGATGTCAGACGCCGGCGATGAAGAGGCCGCTGAAGATGAGGAGTTGCCGGCGCTTACGAGAATCAGTACGACCGATGGGAGTGTGGAACGCATGCTTTGGCAGGGCGGCGGCATCACCCAATTGGCTCTTGACCCAGCGCGGAATATCCTCTACGCCCTTGCGCCGCACGCCAATGCCATCCTCGTGCTAGACTCGCGTACACTGCACCTGCGCAATGTCGTACCGCTTGCCGTGCGTCCCGTGGCCTTTGCGCTGACTGCCGGTTCAGATTAGACGCAATCCGGGTTAGCGAGCACACAGTGTCCCTGCCGCAATCGCACTCTAGGCCTCTTGCCAGATGCCGCGAATGTGAGCAGAGCACTCTTTGAAGCCGAAATCCGCGGTGCCTCTGCGCGGACACTCTAGCGCGAACGCCCCATTGAACCCACTCTGTTTCAACACGCGGAACGGAGGAGCAAAATCCGTTTGTCCGCACCCGGGGAGGTCACGAGTGCTATCCGCCAGGTGCACGTGGCTGACGTAGGCCAGGTTCTCGGCCAGGCTCGCGGCAATGTCCGCCTCTTCAATGTGCATGTGAAAGAAGTCCGCCATCACACGCACGTTGGCGTGGCCGGCGCGTTGGCAAATCGCCGCGCCATGCGCCAGCGTATTCAGAAAGTGAGTCTCATAGCGGTTGAGCGGCTCCATCACCAGGGTTACGCCATGGCTCGCGGCAATGTCGCCAATTGTGGGGAGGATCGAGTCCAAGAGGGCCTCTTCCAACTCTATAGCAGAGCGCCAGGGAGACAGATCCGGCACGTCTGGGCCGCCAAAAACCGGCACGATGATGACAACGCTAACGCCGCATTCTTCGGCCAGGGCGCACACACCCCTCAAGCTATCAATTTGGGCCTGACGCTTTGCCGGGTCGGCGGAAAGTAAGTCCCGCGTTCGGCCGCGCATGCTAGGAGCCTTAATTCCCGTTTCTGCCATGGCTCGCTTGAGTTCATCCGTCTGCCGCGCGGCGATATCGGGAAAGAGCTCGATACCGTCGTACCCATGGTCGCGCAAGAAGCGGAGTTTCTCTCCATAGCCTGTGCCGGGTATCATATTCTCGGAAACGGCGAGCAGCACGAGTCCATCTCCTCATTCTGGGGGCACGAAAGAATCCTGCGTGCATCGTAGCGACTTTGCGGAAGTAGTGTAGCAGTTCGGGTAGTTTGGTTCAATCAAGACAGTGACTGAAGAGTCGGCAGGTAAAGTAGCAATTGTCACCGGCGCCGCGCGCGGTATTGGCAGAGCCATCGCCTTGGCGCTGGCCCGCAACGGCTTCCACGTTGTGCTGCACTGCAACGCGTCCGTGCAGGCAGCGGAAGTGGTGCGCGGCGCTATCGAGGCGCACGGCGTGCGCGCCACGCTGGTTCGGGCAGACTTGCGCCAGACATCAGCCGCACAGACTATAGTATTCGCCGCGCTCGAGGCGCATGGGACAGTAGACATTCTTGTAAACAACGCGGGGGTGTTTTCCGCCAAACCCACATTGGAGATTTCGCCCCAAGACTGGCAACGCGTCCACACGATAAACTTGCAGAGTCCGTTCTTGCTCTGCCAAGCAGCCGCACGCGTAATGCTGGGACAGCAGGGCGGTGTAATACTCAACGTCGCATCCGGCGGCGGCCTCAGTCCCCATCCGGCATATGAAACCGGAGCACACTATGCGACCGCCAAGGCCGCCTTGGTGATGCTCACCAAGCGGTTGGCTCGGGAGTGGGCGCCGCACATACGCGTTAACTGCATTGCTCCCGGTGTTATAGACTCCGGTAAGACCGCATTGCCTGAGGACTGGAAGCAGCGGATTCTGCCACACATTCCTTTGCACCGCATCGGCTCTGTGCATGACATTGCTGAGGCCGCGGTATTCCTCTGCTCTGACCAAAGCGCGTACATGACCGGTCAGACTATCAATGTGGATGGCGGAATCTTGATGCCGTAAGGGAGAGTTCTCCCTCACTCCGTGCTGTGGCGAGAGGTAGATTGAACCGGAGTAGCAATGTGTCTGGAGAAGCCGGCGGCGGAGCGCTGCCTCGATCAAGCACCACCGGCGGCGTCCTCCACCAAACCGACCGCGTGCGCTCCTCACAGGAAGACGCGCTCTCCGCATGCCATTGGCGCTAGGAGCAACTACGCGTTGAAGGGGTATGCGGCTCGCACGAGCGGAGCCTGGTACTCGCATGTTTTGTTCAGAATTCAAGCAAGGACGGCACTATGCAGGACGATCGCAGCATTGCAATTGAAGACTTGGAGACGTTTTGCACCGAGGTATTCGCAACTCTAGGAGTAGCGCGTCGGAATGCGCAGCTATTGTCAGGCATCTTGGTGGAAGCCGAATTGCGCGGCCATGCCAGTCACGGAGTGCGTCTCGTTGCTTACTACGCGCCAAGGGTGAAAGCGGGGACCATTAACTCGAAACCCAGAGTCCGCATGCTGCGGGAGTCGCCCGTTAGTGTGCTGGTGGACGCCGATTGCGGCTTCGGCGGCATCGCTGCGACGCGAGCGTTGGAGCGCTGTCTCATCAAGGCAGGCACGAGCGGCATTGGCGTGGCCGGTGTGTACAATTCGACCCACCTCTTCATTCCCGCGCACTATGTGCTCCGCGCTGCCCGACAGGGGTACATTGCCATCTGCACCTCGGTGGCACAGGCGATAATGCCCCCTACCGGCGGATTGGGCCGCGTGCTGGGCAATAATCCTTGGGCGTTCGGCATCCCTGTGGGTGATATGGATCCTCTGGTGCTCGACATTGCGCCTTCCGCGTCGTTTGCCAAAGTCCGCATGCATGCTGCGGCGGATACGTCGCTACCTGATGGCTGGGCCTTGGATAAGGACGGCAATCCAACGACAGACCCTCAAGCCGCGTTGGAAGGCACGCTGGTCCCGCTCGGCGATCACAAAGGCTACGGACTGGCAATGATCTCCGACATTCTAGGCAGCGTGCTCACCGGCGGGGATTTTGGTCCCGATAGAGGGCATGAAGGGAAAGTTGGGCACTTTCTCCTCGTCCTGGATCCCAGCTTGTTTATGGCACATCCCGACTTTGCCCAACGCGTGGCCGAGTACGTAAACGAAATTAAAGGGTCGCCGCGCCGGTCCGGTGTCGATGAAATATTCTATCCCGGCGAACGTGCCGGACGCCTGGAGCGCGAAGCTCGCGCCCGCGGTTCCCATACGCTGCCGCGAATTGTGTGGGAACCGATGCAGCAGCTTGCGGAGGAATTGGGCTTAGACCTGGCGGTACACTGATAGAAGCAGAAGCAACTCAACCGTACGCACTGAGCCTGTCGAAGTGCGTACGGTTTCTAAGACGTTGGTGTCCCGCAGATTGATGCACTTGTCGCAATCCGGCACAATTTCTCTATCGCAGCCCTAGATCGCGTTCTACCTGCTGGCAGTACCGCAGGCCGGATTGCAAGGCGATGACGGCATCCTCAGATCGTTCGTATTCCAGGCCGTGAGCAAAGAGACAGAGCGGGTCCTGGTAGCCGATGTCGTGCAAGGCGCGGAACATGGCGTGAAAGTCAATTACCCCGGTGCCGGGTACCTGTTCCTGCGGGTCTTTCCAGTTCTGGTCGGCGCTCGGCCCCCAGTCCCAGGCGTAGAAGAGTCCGATGCGGTTGCTTACGGCGTGGATCGCTTCTGCGATATTCTCTTGCGCGATATGCACGTGAATGGGCGCAAAGGCGATGCCCAGCGCCGGGCTCTCAATCCGTGCCAAGAGCTCTTGCATGGAGGCTATGGTATTGACGACGTGACCCCGGTGATTCTCAATTGTGATCTGCACACCGAGTTCCTCCGCACGGCGCACAAACGGCAGGAACCCGTCCGCGAATTCCTTTACGGAGATGTCATCCGGCGCGCTGCCGCGCACAAGCGCCTTGCCGCCCAGTTCGGCCAGGTGTTCCAGCCGCGCCAGCAGCATCGCTTCAGAATCCTTGCCGTAGGCCGAGATTGCCCGGCACGACAGCGCATGTTCGTCGAGCGCGCGCTTTACCGCAGCGAGATCGGGCTCTAGGTCGTTGGGCGGGAGGTGATCGCACCAGTTGGCGACCGACCAAATATCTACCTCACTGACGCCCAGCTTGCGCAACGCGGCGCAGGCGTCTGCGAAAGGCTGCTCGCCAAAGGCCACACTAGAGGCGAAATAGCTAAACATGGGCGCCTTCCGGCTTGAGCGCCTGCATCGGTGAGTGCTCCCACGCCGGTAGCGGCCACGTGACGATTTCTCTTGTCTCCGTGGAGGCACACAGCGCCTCCAGCATCTCAAAACTGTAGAGCGGACGGATGCCGCCCGCGGGCGGGTCATACGCCGGGTCTTCGGCAGCGCGGATTACCGATTGTGACAGTTTCATCTGAGAGCTGCCAAGGTTTGCCGCGTCGGTCCAGCATTCCGGCCAACTGGTGGGTTCCTTTTCGCCTTTCCGCCAAACACGCGTGCCGATGGGGAGGTCCACCTGCCCCCGGCCTTCCGTGCCCCACACGCGGAGTTGCAGACGCATCCACGAGTCCTCGCGACCCAGCAATTGTGGCGCTTCATCTCCCATCTGTACGTATGCCGTGATGTCGTTCGGAAAGCGAAATTGGCCCAGCGTATAGCGGGGGCCGGCATGCGCTGCGGCATAGTCGCGCCAGCCGACGCTCTGGCCGATGGCCCAAAGCGGTTGCACGTCGCCGCCGAACTGCAGCACCATATCCAATACGTGGGTGCCCTGGCTCGCCAAATTGCCGAATGACGATGCTTCGATCCGCTCAATGGTGCCAAGCTCACCGCTCGCGCACATGGCGGCGAGACGCTGCCACTCGGTAAGGTGGCGTTTCTGGTGGTTGATGACTAAGGGCACGCCGCTGTCGGCACAAGCGCTGTGAATGCGGTGGGCCTCCCCCAGGCTGAGCGCCATGGGCTTCTCGCACAGAATCCCCTTGATGCCGGCCTCTAGCGCTGCGACCACTGCCGGTTCGCGCAACTCAGGCTTGGTGGCAAGCGATATGAAGTCGAGTTCGGCATCTGCCAGCATATCGGCGTAGTCCGGGTAGCGCTCGTCGGGGGACACACCGTACTTTTCTCCCAGGACTTCACGTCGTTCCTCAATCGGGTCTGCTACCGCAGCCAGCGATACGCCGTCATTGGCGATCCAGCCCTGGGCATGTGCATTCGATCGTCCGCCGCAGCCGACAATTCCTACTCGATACGACGGCATTGCTCGCTCCTGTAGGTTCTTGAAATGTAAAGCTTCTTCGTTTAGCTTGTGCCGTATTCTAGGCAGGATACGGCCTTGATGCAAGTCTGTAGGCCCTCGTCGGATAGCGCTGATGGTCTATGGATGAACTAGAGTCACGTGTGCAAATGCACGTTGGCCTATGGAGTAGCTCTTGCGGATTGCGGCCCTAACGGCGCAGGGGCTTTGACACGAAACTGTTGTCCTTCCAGCTGTACCGCCAGGGCCACTGCGCCGCAAGTGAGGCAGGATTGATGCCAATGCGCGCGTCGCACGTAATGGTGCCTGCCGGCAGCGGCGAATTGCCATATTCCAACCAGATGGTGTCACCGTCAAGAGGTTGGCCGTTGAGTTGCCGGTCAATGCTGAGCGCGGCACAGAGCCGCGCCGGGCCGTCGGTGCGGCCGGTGATGTTCTCAAGCGGCTCGAGGGCCCGTATGAGGATCGCCGCCGCTTCGCCTTGGCATCCCGTCACGATGTTCAGGCAATTGTGCATTCCGTAGACGAAGTAGACATACGTAACGCCGCCCGGACCGAACATGACCGCATTGCGCGGCGTCTGGCGGCGGTAGGCGTGGCTGGCCGGGTCGTCGCTGCCGCCATAGGCCTCCACTTCGACAATGCGTCCACGCCGAATGCTCCCAGCCTCGCGCCGCGCCAACACCATGCCTAGAGCGGCTCGCGCCATTTCAAGCACCGGGCCCCGCCAATAGCGGCACGGCACCTTGCGGCGGGCGCGGACGGTGTAGCTGTCAACATCTTGCACTAGATATCGCTCCCATTTCTTGCCAGTATATTGTGTAAGTAGTAACAGGGCAGAAACCAATAAGGGTGCGACATGGGCCGATCGTTAATCTTGGGTATGGGAGAGGCGCTTGCCGAATTCGTGCAGGTGGGCGAGCATGCGTCACTGGGGCAAGAGGGTACGTACCGCGGTCCTTTTGCCAGCGGCGCACCACTTATCTTTGCCACGGCGGCGGCGCGTCTCGGCGGTCGCAGCGCTTTCCTGGGCACGGTGGGGAACGACGCGTTCGGCATAGCAATCCGTGATTTCTTGTCTAAAGAGAGCGTTTCGCACGGGGGTATTGCAATCACCGACGCCCTGCCAACCTCCGCCTCGTTCGTCGTCAATCACCCGGATGGGACCAGGTCGTTCTTCTTTCACATGCGCAACGGAGCGGCGGGCGTGCCGCCGCCGTTGCCGGAACCTGCATTCCTGCAGCAGGTCGCCTGGGCGCATATCAATGGATCTTGTCTCGCCATGAATGACGCATGGTGGCAGTACTGCATTGACATAGCACGGCTCGTGCGAGAAGCCGGAGGACGGGTGAGCCTGGACCCCAACATCCGCGCAGAACTGGCTAGCCCGGCTCAGATACGCGCGCTGACTGATCCGATCGTCCGCGTGGCCAGTATCGTCTTTCCCAGCGGAGAAGAGGCCCGGTCAATTACGGGAGCAGAGACCACTGCGGCGGCGTGCGCCGCTTTGCGTGGGGCACAGCAGAATGAGGCAGTGGTGCTCAAACAGGGCGCCGATGGGTGCACTGTGTACAGCGAGAGCGGGGCGGTTGCAGTGCCCTCGTTTCCGGTCAAGGAGGTTGACGCGACCGGGGCCGGTGACACCTTCGATGCTGCTTTCCTCTGGGCGTTGCAGCGGGGAGCATCCCTGGTAACGGCCGCGCTGTGGGCCAACGCGGCGGGCGCCGTATCCGTCACGGTGACAGGGCCCATAGAGGGTGCGCCAAATGGAGAGAAAGTTGTAGCGTTGTTGACCGCCAACGGCAAGCGCACCGCCGCAATTGAGCGACTCATCGCCGCGTCTCGCCTCGATTAACGGGAGAATCGCCGGATTAATTGCAAGAGCGCTGCAGCGGTTTCACCAAGGCATCCGGCTGCAACGCTCGCTGGCAGGCGAAGAGAGTTTGGCGCGCCTCTCGTTGCCTACTTGTCGTCCATGGCGGCGACGCGGTCCACAGACTCCAACAGAGTCTCTACGTCAAACGGCTTTTGAAAAATCTCCTCAACCTCGTCCCGCACTTTGTAATTGACCCGTGTCGAGTAGTTAGACATGACGATGACGTGTGTCTTCTTGGCTTCCCAGTCGCCCTTGATTTCCTGGAGCAGTGAAATGCCGTCCGCATCAGGCAGGGCGACGTCCATGATCATCGTCTTGGGTTTCTCTGCTTTGAGAAACTTGATGATATCCCGCGTTTGCCGCAGGTGGATCGACTGATACCCGTGATCGCGCAACCGGCGCTCAATTGCATCGGTCAATTCAGAGTCGTCTTCCAGGATTACTACTTTTCTGCTATCGAGGTCATTCGGCATCAGTGGCCCTCCCTAACTGCAGTGAGCAATGTTGGCTGATCAGGTTTGTGTAGTAGTGTGATTCCAGCTTCCTATTGTACGTGCAGCGAGCCACTTCTTCAAGACATAGACAGTTTGGTGTGGAGACGTGTGCTTATCAAGCAAGATCGGTCAGATTCGGTGCTTAAATCTGCCGGAAGTGCACGTTACTGCTCCGACAACGTATGGGAGTTTGCGCTTGCGGACACTGGGCGTCTCTGGGGTCAATCTACAGTTGGTGCCGGCTAGCGCCAGCCTTACGGCTCCGCTTGCCATTCTAATTCCAACGAGCCGATGACAACGATATTGCCTGCTCGTGCCCCGGCTCTTTCCAGCGCCGCGGTGATGCCCATGCGATCGAGGCGCTGCTGGAAGTAGAGCACACCGTCTAACGTCGAGAGATCGGCCATCGCGGCGAGACGTTCTGCCGCCTTTCCCGTCACGACGTAAGCTTCGTCTCGTTGTGCGATGGCAAAGTCATCGGTCACGGGGACCGAAATCTCGGGAACGGAGACTGCGGCCGGCTCCTCGGCAAGAACGGGAGATTCCTGAATCTCGCGAAAGACACAGCCGAGCAATTCATCGATTCCCCGGCCGGTCACCGCGGAGATGCCGATAGTGGAATGGCCGTGTGCCGCGATTGCCCGTTTGGCTAAATCAAACTGCGCGCGCGCTTCGGTAACATCGAGCTTATTGAGGGCGACGACTTGGGGCTTTTTCATCAGCCCGGGATCGAACTGCCCCAGTTCCTCGTTAATCTGGTGAAAGGCCGCCACGGGATCTGCACCGTCGAGGGGCGCGCAGTCTACGACGTGCAGTAGCATGCGTGTCCGCCGGATGTGGCGGAGAAAAGTGTGACCGAGTCCGGCCCCACTGTGCGCGCCGGCTATGAGTCCGGGAATATCGGCAAACACTAAGGTGGCATTGCCCCGCTGCACCACGCCGAGTTCAGGTTGCAGCGTGGTGAATGGATAATCCGCGATCTTAGGGCGTGCCGCGCTAATTCGTGCGAGCAGCGAGGATTTTCCGGCGTTCGGCAGCCCCACAATGCCGACGTCGGCAATGAGTTGCAATTCCAAGTTTAGCCAACGCTCATCGGGCGGCTCTCCCTTTTGCGCAAAATTGGGTGCCTGGCGAGTAGACGTTGTGAAGTGCACATTGCCAAGGCCCCCCCTGCCCCCTCTGGCCGCCAATACTCGGTCGTCAGAGTGCCGCAAGTCGGCGATGATCTGTCCCGAGCCTATGTCCGTTACTATCGTCCCAGGCGGCACCCAGGCTTGGACGTCGTCGCCGGCGGCGCCCTGCTTGCGGTTGGTGCCGCCAGGTCTGCCTGCTGCGGCGACGAAGCGACGCGTGCGATGGAGGAAGAGCAAGCTGTTCAGGCTGGGATCTACGGCAAGATACACGCTGCCGCCGCGCCCGCCGTCACCGCCATCCGGCCCTCCGCGCGGGCGGAACTTCTCGCGGTGAAAGTGGACCATACCATCGCCGCCTTTGCCGCCTTTTACAAAGATGCGAGCTTCGTCATAGAACATCGCGGGCGATCTCTTTCGAAGTTTGACTGAGCGTCATGGGAGATTCCTTGCCGCTATCTGCTTCGCTCTCTCCTGCCACGCGGGACGTGCTCACATTCTGCCATGCGACCTGCATGGAAGACGGGAGCGGCCGGCAGTCTGGGACAATCAGCAGACGCAACTTGACTGAGCTAGAGTTCTCAGGGCCGGAGCAACGGGAAGAGCGTGTGGTACTATGCGGCCGAACGGGGAGCATCGGCCGGCAGTTCGGATAGCGGGACTCGCGTTACTGCGGTGGGGCCAACAACCCAGAGATAGGTCTCGCCGCGATTTACATAAATATCAATAGCGGTGGCCAGGAGGCGGTTGGGCGCCTCAATCTGCCGCTGGAATACGCCTTCAGTCGTCACCTGAACGATGCGGTCGTTCTCACCGTCAAGGATATAGAGCGAGCCCATGCCTTGGCTGATGAAGATAGCGCCGGGTGTTCCCAGGGGTGCCGGCAGTGAGGCCAACGAAAACTCCGCCGGCGCGCCGGAAATGTAACGATTGATGGTACCGTCGCTAAACATGATGTACACTGACCCATCTATCGCCAGGTCAACTGCCTGCGATAGGTCTACGCCGCTGTTGACCCCAAAGAATCCTTCCGCCTCTCCGTAGACAGCGCTGCCTACCGGGCGGAAGCGGAGGACGTCATTTGCTCCGGTGTCAAGCAAGTAGTAGTTCTGATCATAGGTTGCACTGGCTCTCGGCTGCTGAATCGAACCCGTCGGCAGTTGCGCTACTTGGGGAGACTCACCATTGCCGACCTGGAAGAGGGTGTAGGAGCTGTCGAGGATTTGGATGGTGTCTGCTCGTCCCGTGACGAGTTGTGCTGCACTCCCCCCGAGTTCGCCCTCACCCGGCGAATACACTACCTCGTTGGTTCCCGCCGTACCGATGCGGTACACGGCGCCACTGGCGCCATCGAGAACGTACACCGTGCTCTCCAGACCGAAAATGTCCCCGGGCTGCACGGAAGCAGGGAATTGAACGAGCACCTGCAGCTCGTCGATGAGTGAACTTTCAGTTTCCGCGGCAGGCGTGGCAGCCGGCGTTGGTATGACGGTCTCAATCGGAGCCGGGCTGGCCGTCGCCGCCTGTGCGTCGCTCGGCGTGGCTTGTTCAGCTTGCTGCGGGACAGGGGTGGGACTGACTTCTTCGGTCAAACTCCCCGTAGGCTCGTCCCTACCCAAGAGTGCATTCGCACCGATAACAAGGACAACCAGCACCAAGAGGACCACCACACCTGCGGCAATCCGATTCACTCTTTGCCGGCGGGCCTCCTCCGCGGCATTCCTTGTAACAATTGTCGACTGCATCGCAACGCTGGGAACGCTTGAGGAAGCTTGCGATGCAGGTTGGCTGCGAGAACGAAATAGCGACGCGATAAAGGATCCGGTCATGACTATCAGCGCCAACACGACACCAAGGATCGCAGTGGCCACTCCACCACGGGCCCGCGGTCTCGGTTCGCTTACAGTCGGTCGGGCGCTCGCCTCAGATTCTTGGACAGGCAATGTGGGGGTTTCCAAAGTCTCTCTTGCGCGGTGAAAACCCAGCACCAAAGCGGAACAGTCCCCTTCCCCGCGTTTGCGGGCAGAATCGACGAGGGATTCGGCAGCAGACTGCACTTTGCCGCCTGCAAGGACTTCCTCTACCTCGTTGTCGCTGAGTGTTCTGCCAATATTCTCCGAGCAAAGCACCACAATGTCTTCCGACTGAAGAGTGGCGCGGAACATCTCAACCGGAGGTTCCCACTGGGGATAGCGGTCATCCTGCAGGGAGGTGGAACTAGGGCCCGCAAGCCGTTCTTCCGCGTCAGGCAACGCGGTCAGTTGTTCATCCTGCACCAGATAGAACTGCGTTGGCAATGCCTGGGCGATTGAGGCCTGCCCGCTGCGAACAACGACAGCGGTGAGGCCGATGTTTGATAGAGAGCTTTCGATGCGGGCGTCGTAGAGAAACCGATACGCGTGGCGCACACTGCGCAGGAGCGCAGTTTCCGGCCTAACGGTCGTATTTTCGAAGTATTGCCGGGCTATTTCATTCGAAATAGTGGCGGCGGTTTCGCTGCTTACGCCCTCTATATTCAGATAGAGGGCCCCCATATCGACGTCAGACGAGGTGTCCTGAAAGGTATGTGCCCAGGGACTGCTTGATCGACGTTGATTGCCAACAAGCGCAGCCTGGCCGATTTGCACGGTCAGCACCGGCACGTGACACCCCTCTTAATCAGGTTCTCACCCGTGAAATCGTTCCTCTGGCGCATCATGATAGCAGATGTATGGGTGTCTTTCAAACCACGAGTGCTCATCTTGGAGCGTGCTTGCATCGACAGCGGGGGAGATTTTCGCAGCGCACTTCGGTTGTAGTATGCGGCCTCTTGCCGATGCGGTTTTTACTAGGTAACATGAGACATGAACTCTCGGGAATAAGAGTGAGGCATTACAACCTAGAGGCAGATACTATGGAAAAGGGTACGTGGCTTGTCAAATCCGGCATGGCTCAGATGCTCAAGGGCGGCGTTATCATGGACGTTGTCACGCCTGAGCAAGCCAGGATTGCCGAAGATGCCGGCGCGGTTGCCGTAATGGCGTTAGAGCGGGTGCCAGCAGACATCCGCTCCCAAGGCGGTGTGGCACGCATGTCGGACCCTGAGCTTGTCACGCAGATCAAGAACTCCGTTACGATTCCGGTCATGGCCAAGTGCCGCATTGGCCACTTCGTCGAGGCGCAGGTACTCGAGGCCCTGGGCATTGACTACATCGATGAATCGGAAGTGCTCACACCCGCCGATGAAGAGCACCATATTGACAAGGATGGATTCACCATCCCCTTCGTGTGTGGTGCCCGAGACCTGGGTGAGGCCCTGCGGCGCATTGGTGAGGGCGCGGCCATGATTCGCACCAAGGGCGAGGCCGGTACCGGCAATGTTGTCGAAGCCGTCCGGCACATACGCGCTGTCGGTGGCGCGATTCGGCGCCTCCAAAACATGCGGTCCGATGAGCTCATGGCGCAAGCCAAGGAACTTGGTGCGCCGCACTCTCTCGTTGTGGAGGTAGCGGAACGTGGCGCCCTTCCCGTAGTGAACTTCTCAGCGGGAGGTATTGCCACGCCAGCCGATGCCGCACTCATGATGCAGCTTGGTTGCGATGGAAATTTCGTGGGATCGGGCATCTTCAAGTCGGAGGATCCGGCTACGCGCGCAAATGCCATTGTCAAGGCAACAACCCATTACGATGATCCTCAGATCGTCGCCGAAGTCTCGCGCGGTCTGGGCGAGCCGATGTCGGGTCTAGACGTGCGCTCCATGCCCAGTGAAGAATTGCTTGCGCCGCGAGGGTGGTAGAGGCCGGCATGAAGGTCGGTGTCCTCGCGCTTCAGGGCGACGTTCGTGAACACGTTGAAGCTCTCAACGATTTGGGCGTCATTGCAACGCTGGTCAAGTTGCCACGGGACCTCGAGGGCGTGCGGGGAATCATCATTCCCGGCGGTGAGAGTACGACCATTGGCAAGTTGATGGTAACGTACGACCTCGTCGAGCCGATACGAGACCGCATTCTCGCCGGCGCAATGGCGGCGTGGGGAACGTGCGCAGGCATGATCCTGCTATCGAAGGACACCGGAGAGCAAAGTCAGCCGCTGCTCCGGGTTATGGACATTGGGGTCCAACGCAACGCATTTGGCAGCCAGGTAGATAGCTTCGAGGCGGATGTGCCAATCCGGGGCATAGAAGGTGGGCCGTTTCCCGCCGTCTTTATCCGCGCGCCGGTAGTCGAATCTGTAGGCCCCTGCGTGGAAGTCCTGGGTAGGCTTCCATCGGATGGGAGCGTCGTTGCCATTCGACAGGAAGCAATGTTTGCTACGGCCTTTCACCCTGAAATCGTCAAAGATCGGCGCCTGCATCGGTATTTTCTCACGCTCTGTTCGCAGGTGGACGAGTAATCTGCCAGCGTGATTTTGCTTGCGAACGCAAACGTAGGTGCCTCGTGGCGCAGCTACGCGCCACTGCAAGGTAAGGGGCGAAGTGGCATTTTCAGCCGAAGTCAGGCAACAGGACACCATTCGTTTCTTGCATGCCTTGCGCTTGCAGCGTCAGGCGAGCCATTCTCTGGTCATTGCCGACTCACCGTGGTCGCCCACGATAGGGCTCCTGCTTGGCACGATCTTGCCCGCTACGTGCGCGGTCGCCGTGTGGGAAGGCCACAGGGCCGTCGCACTGGCGCATATGGCGGGACAGTCCGGCCGTGCACAGTGGGAGATCAAGCACTTGGTGGTTGCGGACTTAGATGAGCCTGCCCGCCCGATCCATGACATTGCGAGCTTTCGACTCTCAGTGCTCCTCGACGAAATGTGCCGCCTGGCAGGAGCAAGGCGCATCGCGGGCATCATTGCGCGCGTACCGGAAGAGAGCCGGCTTGTTGAGGTGTTCTACAGGGCGGGATTCACTGCCATGATGCAGGAGCTCACGTTTGCACGCACTGCCCCATTTGGCGCGAGCCCATCGGAGGTCCCAGGCCTGCGACTCCAGGAGAAGCGTGATGTCTGGCCTTTGCACCAACTCTATCTTCGCTCGACGCCGCAAGTCGTCCGCCTCTCGGAAGGACGTACGGTTCGGGACTGGCAACAGAGGCGTAGCTCGTCGCGATTCTCATTTCAGGTTACCCGCTGGGTGGTTGAAGACCAAAGCGGGCTGACGGGCTGGCTGTCGGAAACTCCCGGACAAAGCGGTGGCATGCGCGTGCAGGTTGGCGTAGGTCCGGGGAACGGCAAGCTGGCCCGCGACTTGGTAGCGGTTGCACTGGAACACGCCGATGCGGCGGGCAGGGACGTAGTATGGACGAGAGTTCCGGCACATTCGGCGGACACTTGTAAAGCGTTTGAGAGTTGTGGCTTTGTCGAGACCAGTCGCGAATTGGTATTGAAGCGTTCGCTCGCTATCCGGGTTCGGGATCTGGCGCCGGTCCAAGAAGCTAAGAGAAAAATGGCGCGCGGCGGTCTGACGACGGCGCAAAGTCATGTGCTGACAATTCGCGGCAGCGCCTGTCCGCCCGATTCCACGCCAACGAGAATGTCAGGATAGCGGCCTGTGCTAACGCTGGACGGGTCTTGATTCCTGGCATATCGATATGGTATATTCCAGCGAGGTTTGAAAAACAGCAATCCAGGAGGGATGCACTATAGTCAAAGAAGCGCGCAATAACCGAGAAATCCGGGCACGGGAAGTTCGCGTCATAGACGAAGACGGGGAGCAAGTCGGCATTCTGGCAATTGAGCGAGCGCTGGCGCTTGCGCAAGAACAGGGTGTGGACTTGGTGGAGGTTTCTCCGAACGCATCCCCGCCTGTCTGTCGGCTGATGGACTATGGCAAGTACAAGTATCGCCAGACGAAGGAGGAACGCCATTCCCGCAAGAATCGTGCCGCCACCACGTTGAAGGAAGTTCGGTTCAGCCCCGTTATGGATCGGCACGATATCGACTATCGGATTGATCGCATCAACAAATTCCTGGAAGAGGGCCACAAAGTCAAAGCATTTGTCCGCTTCTTGCGGCGGCAGATGTCCCACCCTGAGCATGGGCATGATGTCTTACGTGTCGTGCTTGAGCAACTCGAAGACGTTGCGGTGGTGGAGAGAAGGCCCATCATGGAAGGCAACCAACTTACGACGTATCTCAGCCCAAGACCTCAAGCCAAGCGGGCCAAGGGGAATGGGACAGCTTCAAACAACGAGGCAGAGTAAGACCAGCAGGAAACGATGGCTCTGTGCCAGATTCAGCACGAGAGAGCGCCTACATCAAGTGGGTACCCGAAGCCGACTCAGGGCGTAACGGAGAGACGCTCTGGATAGCTTGGCTTGTTCGCGACATAGTGGACGACCTTGGCACGCGCACCCAGTTCCTGGCATATCTCGGGGGACGACCGCGTGTCACGACGGACCTGCAGTTTGAGGTCTCCGAACTCTATCCCGACCTTGAAATCGACTGGGACAGCATTCGCCAGAGCCTGGAATCGCGGCAGCCGCAAACTGACGTGCAAAGTCTCAGCGACGATGAATTTGTTTTCCGCTTTCGCGAACTGGCCCATGAACAGGGTCTTTCGGTGCAGGATATTGCGAGCCGGGTACGCATCGCGCCCCGCAACATCCTGCAGGAAACCGAGACTCTTGTGCTCACGGAAGGGAATAGGGAACGGTTTGAGCGGACGTCAGGCTCGGTCTTTGCCTATCTTGCGGAGAACCATCCCGAGTATGCCTACGGCATTATGAAGGTGAGGCTCTATCTTCAGGGGGACCACGGCCTGCTGGATGAGTTAGTCTCTAAAGAACCAACCGGCTTCAGCACTGACGCTGTCAGGCGACGGAGAGAGTTTTGGTCGTTGTCCTTGCTCTCGCACATGGAAGCATCGAGCAACAACTGAGAGTGAGCCTGACAGCGCACCGGCCAGCGTTGCCGCTAACTGGGGAAACTCCCCGGTTTTTTCATTTTCGGTACGACCTACGCTGTAGGGCGAATTCGTGAGGTGTGGCTCGCGTTGAGCCAAGAGCCTTTGAGCTGGCACAGAGAGAGGTCTAGTAATGGCGCAGCCGAACATCGTGCTCCTGCTCGCAGATCAACAAAAGGCCACCAGTCTCGGCCTCTATGGAAACACTGACGTTGAGACCCCCGCCCTGGAAGCGCTTGCCCGACGCGGAGTCGTGTTCGAAAACTACATTACGCCGCATCCTTTCTGCTTGCCGGCACGATGTGTCTTGATGACGGGGCGCTATGCCCACGCCATCGGTGTGCATGGCAATGGATACACGCTGCCACACTACGAGGTGACTCTGGCCGAGCGCCTGCGTGAAGTTGGGTATCAGACTGGCGCAATTGGGCACTTTCACGGCGGCGAGAGTGGCGGCGGCCGCGGCTTCGACTTTCAACACGACATCGGTAAAGGTGTGCTCTCTCAACGCAGTCGTCTGCGCAGAGAATTGGTCGAGGCCGCGCCGCAACGCGTGCAGCATATGTTTGCCGAGGTGCCCGTGCCTCCAGATGAGGACCTCAATGGCGCAATGACTACAATTGGTCTCAATTTCGTCGATTCGTGCCATTCGGATCGCCCTTTCTTTCTTCACATCGCTTACATGGACCCCCACCCGCCGTTCTTCGCGCCGGAACCATATTTTTCACTCTACGATCCCGCGGCAATTGCTATGCCGCCTGTAGAGGGCCCCGATGCCGGCAAACCGACAGCACACGAGCAGACCGCCCGTGACGGCGGCACCTGGGACGCGAGTGAAGCTGAGCTTCGCAAAGCCCTGGCGGTCTACTACGGCATGGTGAGGCATCTGGACGACCAGGTAGCGCGCTTAATTGACTTCCTGGATGCGCGGGGCATGCTTGACAACACGATTATCATCTATTCATCCGATCACGGTGATTACGCCGGAGAGCACCGTATGTTCGGCAAGAGTTGTACCCTGTATGACTGTTTGGTGCGTATTCCGGCGATAGTTGCCGGCCCCGATCGCTTTGTACCGCAGGGCGAGCGCATGTCCCAGTTGACGGACTCCACGAATGTGGCGCCAACGGTGGTGGACTGGGCCGGGATTCCGGTCCCCGACACCATGCACGGCAGTTCCTACGTTCCGGTCTGGGAAGGGAAAGCCCAACTGCGGAATGTCGCATTTGGTGAAGTCGGCGCTTTTCCAGCCGCCATGGTGGACGATCCCGAGCGTGGAAACAACCTGCCCTTCGGGCCTCCAGCCAGCGGTCGGCAGACGGAGATCTCAACCATGGTACGCACGCCGGACTGGAAATTGGTGTACACGCCGGGCCGGGAAAACAATGAACTGTATGACCTGCGAAATGACCCCTGGGAATTACAGAACTGCTACCATGACGCGGATAAGGCGGGCGTGGTCGCGGGGCTGAAGCAGCAACTCATGGACTGGCACCTTGGGAGCCACTAGTATCCCTGCGTCTCAGGACAATTCTGTGTAAGGTATACTGACTGCATGGACACTGCCAAATACAAGGACCTTGGGCCTACATGCCGGTAGACGCTGAGATTTTCCGCCAAGTAATGCGACAGGTGGCGCAGCCTGTCACTGTTGTCACCGTAAGGGATGCCAATGGCCTCTACGGCATGACGGCGAGTTCGTTCACTTCAATTGCAGTCGAGCCGCCGCTCGTTTTGATTGGAGTGGGAGAGACCAACACTACGTGCGGCCGGATAGAGACAGTTGGCAGTTTCGCGGTAAACGTACTTGGTGCGGAACAACACATGGTGGGCGAGAATTTCGCGCGTCCCGGTATCGAGAAGAGCTTGGCGTTCGAGCGCATCCCCCATCACTCCGCTGTGACGGGGTCGCCTATTCTTGAGGATTCTGTCTGCTGGCTCGATTGCACCGTTTACGCCAGGCATGAGGCCGGTTCCTGTGTGCTATTCGTCGGTCTGGTCGAGGCCGCGGGCTTGGGTGCAGCGCAGTCGCCGCTCCTGTATCGCAACCGGGCATACGAGCGTCACAACCCTGCAGGAATCGACGCGGCTGACAATCCGTAGGCGCACGCTGGGTTGCCTTGGCGCAGGGCTGTTCGCAAAGGGTTGGGGCTAGTTCTCAATTCACTTGAGCTGATTCGCACATCAACTTATGGTTAGGGAACCCTAATGTCTAATGTGAATCTGCAACCGGAAGATTACCGTCCGGGTCCCCCTGACGGCGTCGACCTGTCGCAATACGGCGTCGGGATTGTGGGCTGCGGCGGCATCGCCAATGGCGCCCACTTGCCGGCGTATGCAAAGGCAGGCTATAGGGTCGTAGCGTGCTGTGACGTGGATGAAGAGGCCGCCCGCAACACGGCTGAGCGTTGGCAAATCCCATTCTGGACGACAGACATTCATGCCCTATTGGAGCGCGACGACGTGCGGGTGATTGACATGGCGTTGCATCCTGCCGCCCGCAAAGAGACATTGCAGGCAATAGCGCATGCCCCCCGGCCGGTATTGACGCAAAAGCCGCTGCATATGGAGTATGCACTGGCGGAGGAGCTCATCACGATCGCAGAAGATGCGGGCATACTCCTGGCCGTGAATCAACAGGCCCGCTGGGCGCCCGAGCACAAGGCGCTTCGGGTGCTGATGGATAGTGGCGTAGCGGGCCCTATTTACAGCATTCACCACCTCAGGCGCTCATTTCAGGACCAGCCGAACATGTGGTGGTCAACGCTCGCCAATTTCAATATTGGGGATCATGGCGTGCACTATCTGGATCTCTGCCGCTTCTTTGCCGCCTCTCCCATGGCTGGGAGCCGCGAATGGACCCGGTTGCACTGCACAACCGCCATGCTGCCGGACCAGAATGGTCCCGATCCGCTCATCTACTCCGCAAACGTGGAATTCGGCGATGTTGGCGGGCGGGTAGGACTCATGGCGAGCATGCAGTTCAACAACATCGTGCGCGCCTCGGGAGCGCACAGTTATACCTGGTGGATGGACGGCACGGAGGGGAGCGTGTGGGGCTCCAGCAGCGAGGTTTCTTGGGTGCGCGTGGAGGATCCTCACGCGGTACACACTGTGCCCATTGAGGGCTCCTGGTTCAGCGACGCGTTTCAAGGACCGCTTGGCGACTTGATATCCGCAGCCGAGTTCGGACATGAGCCTGCAGTCACGCCCCGTGACAATCTCAATACGATTGCCATGACGGCTGCGGCCATCCGTTCGAGCAAGAGCGGCCGTGTCGTGGCGCGAGAAGAGGTCATGGCCTAAACGGGGCGCTGTCAGTCAGTTGCGCTTGTCGCTCGGCACTCTGGCTTCGCATTATTAGGACCCTGCGGAGGGCGAGAACGTTGAGCCGCAAACAGAGACCGTCTCTTGCGGTGCGCCCCCAATTCTCCCGCCAATGAAGATGCGCGCCAATCTAATGCGAGGGCCCATGACGGGCACTACTTAGCCACCAATTGGTGGATTCCACTCTACGCGCAGTCTGTGAAGGCTGACCAAGCACGATCAACAAGTCGATGTGTAGACTAAGAAGGTTTTCCACAAAGGAGAAGTGAGATCGATGGCGGCTCTGGCAAAACGGGCAATCGTGATCGGCATCGACGGGGCCAGCATGGAAATCGTGCGGTACATGGCCGATCAAGGCGCGACGCCGCATCTCAAGAAACTAATGGATACCGGTGCCTGGCGGCCCATGCTCGGTGTCTTTCCTACGCTTACACCCCCGGGCTGGACGTCAATCGCCACCGGTGCATGGCCTGGTACCCATGAAGTCATGGATTTCAACATCCGCATGCGGGGCGAGCCGCTTACTGAGACGGTCTGGGGAGTCAATACCCAACTGTCCAAAGCGGAGTACTTCTGGAATACCCTGGAGAATGCGGGTAAGACGCCTATTCTCGTGAAGTGGGAGATGTCATGGCCGCCAACGATTACTAAGGGAGTTCAAGTTGAGGGCACAGGCCCCGGCGTAGCCAACCACCATCAGATTGCGGGCTATCACCTTTGGGTTGCAGGGGACTGGCAGCCGCGCCCTATTGGCGGCGCCGTCGACGCAGAGGCAGTTGACCCCAGCACAATTCAAGAGGGCGATGATGTCGACCGTGTCGCAGTGCGGCCCGCGGACCTGCAGCAATGGTCGAACACGCCGCAGTCGTCCCAGCCGCTGCTGGAAGTTGAGCTGACGGTGCAACCCCTGGCCCGCGGTCGTTCAGACCTGACAGCCTGGGGAACCGAGGGTGCCATACCGCAGACTTTTCATGGTCTCATTTATGCGCAAGGGGATGGCGGATATGACCGAGTGTTGGTCTGCGCGAATCGTGACGCTGGCCAACCAATAGCTGACCTCGGCGAAGCCGACTGGAGCGACTGGTCGCGGCAGGATTTCACTATTGGTGAGCGGGCGCTTACGGGCTATGTGCGTTTCAAGCTCATCACCCTGACGCCCGATGCGCAGATGTTCGAACTCTTCATGCCGCAGGTGTGGGCAACGGAAGGGTACACTTACCCCGCAGAAGTGGCGGAAGAAATCGATACCCACATAGGCCCATTCTTACAGAATCCGGCGCGCGATTCGCTGGGCCTGGTAGACGACGAGACTTTCTTCGAGTTGGTGGACGTACACCACGACTGTCTCGCGGACGTGGCGCATCATCTCTGTGCTACGCGTGACTGGGACGTGCTCTTCACCGAAGTGCATTCTCTGGACTATGGCAACCACTTTTTCATGGCACAGACGGACCCCCGCTGCGGTGCGCCGGACGATGTCATTGCCCGCTCGCTTGAGGGGATGACCCGTATCATCGCCTCTGTGGACCGCTGGGTCGGACGGCTCCTGGAGCTGCAGGACGACGATACGGTGGTCGTAATAACTTCCGACCACGGCGGAACGCCGGACTTTGTGCCGCCAATTGAGGCGGCGGACGTGCTCAAAGAAGTCGGCCTGCTGGTCACCGATCCCGCTACCGGGGAGATCGATCTAAGCCAAAGCGCCGCGATTCCGGTGGGGACGATTCACGTCTTCATCAACCTGAAGGGACGAGATCCGGGAGGGATCGTAGAGCCGGAAGACTTCGAAAAGGTGCAGCAGCAGGTGATTCATGCGCTTTCTACGTACGTAGACCCTGGTACGGGCAAACAGCCGTTTGCTCTGGCAGTTACCCGCGAAAACGCCGAAATGCTCAACCTGTGGGGCGACCTGGTGGGAGACGTCGTATGGGCGGTGCACCCCGAGTTCGACGCGTGCCACGGGCGCCATCTGCCCGCCGTGAGTCTCGGTGTAGGCGGTCAACACACCACATTCATAATCAACGGCCCCCACGTTCGCAGCGGAACGGCCTTACAGGGGCAGGCGCGGAGCGTCGACATTGCCCCGACGCTTGCCTATCTCTTGGGCGTGCCGCAGCCCCGCGACGCCGAAGGGCGTGTGATTATGGAGGCAATTGAGAACTAGGCGCGTGTTTCAAAGGGGTTTGGGGCAACGCCGTTCGTTCCCTTTATCGTAGGGCCGTTCATACTTCGACGGGCTCAGCACGAACGGCATTGGTGGGCCCTGCAATCGCCTTCCTCTGAGACCTAAGAGTGAGCTAGCAGGATATGAGGGCAACGCCGTCCGTTCGCCCTGAGCTTGGCGCAGGGCCTTTCATACTTCGACGGGCTCAGCACGAACGGCTCAAGTGAGCCTAAGGAACGCTCTTCTTCGATACCTAAGAAGGTGCTTGGAGGGATATGAGCAATGTCATCCGTTCGCCCTGAGCTTGTCGAAGGGCCTTCATGCTCCAACACGCTCGGCACGAACGGTCTTCGCATTCTACAAGTACCGCATTCTAGGCGAGCAACTCGAGCTCTTCGAGGCCAGCGCGCACTCCCGCTTCTTCCTCAGGAGTGACCTCCGGCAACGGGCCGCGGACCGGTCCCGCAGGCAAACCGAGCATGCGGAGGGCTGCTTTGCATGGGCCGACATAGCCGGGGTCGTACTCCAGGTAGCGGTTCAGCGCCTGCAGTTTCAATTGAAGAAGGCGTGCTTCTTCGAATGATCCTGACTGTACCAGATCATAAATAGCGACCATTTCGCGCGGTATCACGCACGCGGCGGTGGAGAAGATCCCTTTCGCGCCAGCAGCGAGGGCGGCATAGAATTGGCTGTCTATGCCGGTGAGCACCCCCACTTTGTCGCCGTTCGTGCGGATGTTTTCCATCAGGATGCCGAAGTCGGCATTGCTTTGCTTCAGCCCAATGATGTTCGGCACGGCAGCCAAGCGGTCGATCAGTTCCGGCGTAATCTCGTTGCCGGTGTAGAGCGGATTGTTGTAAAGCACCAGCGGCAAATCCACCGCCGTGGCGATGGCCTCGTAGTGAGCATAGAGGGCATCTTCCGATAGCTGGAAGTAGTACGGCGCGGTAACAATGGTGCCATCGGCGCCCACGGCCGCCGCATCCTGAGCCAAGAGCACCGCTTCCCGTGTCCCGGCGGCCGCGGTTCCCGCGATGATAGGAATGGCCCCGGCGGCCTCATCAACGATCGCGGCCGTGACCGCCTTCTTCTCATCAGGCAACATGTGGGGAAACTCACCGTTGCCGCCAGTTGTCATAATGCCGTGGACGCCAGCGTCAATGAGAAAACGCGTGAGTTGCTTGGCCCCGTTGAGGTCAACGTCCTGGTTGGCTTGAAACGGGGTAACAATGGCGACGATTACGCCGTGTAGGGTGTCGGCTGTGAGAGTCATGGATCTATGCCTCAATTCTCAATGTGCGGTTGCTTTGGGACGAGTATACACCTCTCTCGGCGACGAAGTTGAGAATCGGCTCTGGCGCGAAGATAGCACGATAAGTGGCTGCGTCGGACACGACGCGATCTAGGGCTCAGCTTTGGATTGCTACTAGAGGGGGAATTAACCCCGCGCTACAGTCCAGTGGTGTCATTCAACCTGGTGCTGCAAGCGCGACTCTACCGGTTGCAGAGCCATTGCCATGGTCTGTGCAGTGGCTGCACGCGCCAAAGGGCAGCGCTACTACCGTGCTGAATCAGGCTCGTGCCCCAGCATAGGACTGTAGAGATCTGTCCGCCGGTCAAGCCAAGTGTGATTGAGGTCGTTGCGGTGCTTGGCTCGCCGGGCCGTCGAGAGGTTCATATCCGTCACGAGTACCTCTTCGCCGTCGGCGCTGGCAGGTCCGGCGAGGGGCGTTCCGGCAGGGTCTACTATGAGGCTGCAGCCCAGGAACTGAACGCCTCGCTCCTGACCCACGCGGTCGGCGCACGCCATATACACCTGGTTCATGGCCGCATTTGCCAGCGCCACGTAGTTCGCCTGGCAGTACCCCTGGGCATCCCAAAGTCTGTCTGGCGTCATCATGCTTACCCAATTCGTGGGCATGCAGATCACGTCGGCCCCTTTGAGGGCGAGGATGCGGCTCGCTTCAGGGAAGCGCAAATCGTAGCAGATCAGTATCCCAATCCTGCCGAATGGCAACTCGAAAATTGGAAAGCCCAGATCGCCGGGCCGGTAATAGAGCTTCTCCTCAAAAAACAAGTGCGTCTTCCGGTAAGTGCCGAGAATTCCCGACGGGCCGATGACAAGAGCAGAGTTATAGAGCGCGGTATCGCTGAGCTTCTCACCGAATCCAGCAACGATATGGATGTCGTACTCCTGCGCCAGTTGCTGCCAACGAGCAACGGCAGGGCTCTCATCGGGGCGCTCGGCGAGCGCTCGCGCTTCGTCGCCCGAGAAGACGACATAGCCGCTATTCGCCATCTCAGGCAGCACGATCAAGTCGGCGCCACTCTCGGCCGCTTCCTGAATCGCCTGCGCGCCCTTTTCAACATTAGCAGGTAAGTCGCCCAGGATAGGGGCGTATTGGCATACAGCGGTCCGTATCACGTTGCCGCGTTCCGAGGCCGGCAACGTATCTTCCTGGACTAGCGGAGACCGATCAAGCTCTGTGCGCATGGCTACCGTACCGTATGCATGGGCATAATCACGTGGACGTAGTCAGTGTCGTCCGTAGGGCGAATGACGCCCGGGCTGGTTGATCCCGTAAGCTCTACCCTGATTTCGGGTGAATTGATTGCATTGATACAGTCGAGCAAATAGCGGGCATTGAAGGCAATCAGTGTCTCTTCACCCTTGACTTGCGCTTCGAGGTCTGAGCGGTTGTCGCCAAGTTCAGTGGCGGTGGCCGTGATGGTGAGATTGCCTTTCTCGTCGTCGGGTGTGGCTTCAAGCTTGATCACGTTGGCGCCGTCTCGCGCAAAATACGACGCCATGCGCGTTGACTGCATGAGGTCCGCCGTGGAAACTTGAATTTCGGTCTCGTACTTGTCCGGAACCATTTGCGTGTAGTTTGGAAACGTGCCTTCGATAAGGCGTGAGACCAAGTGCACGTCGCCGGTGCTGAAGATGACTTGATTGCGATTCTGGGTAAGCCGAATTTCAACGGGGTGCTCGCTATCTGCCAAGACGCGCGAGAGTTCCGTCAAGCTGCGCGCCGGCACGATAAACTCTGTCTTCTCACTGACGCCGCTCTCCACCGCTAAGGTACGAACCGCCATGCGAAAGCCGTCTGAAGCCACCAACACGACCTTGTCGGGCTCGATGATGACGGCAACTCCCTGCAAATATTGGCGGGGATCGTCACTGGCCGCTGCCATGGCGACCTGCTCAATGCTCTCCCGGAGCAGCGCCGCATCCAAGACCAGCGTCGGATCGCCCTCGCCCAACGGGATTGGCGGAAACTCTTCCGCCGCAATTCCCTTTACGTTCGCCTGGTACCGCCCGCAGGTGAGGTGAAGCGTAAGGTCTTCTTTGTCCAACTGCAGGTCCACACGTTCATTCGGCAGGGAGCCAATGAACTCGCCAAGAAGCCGTGCGAGTACAGTGACTTCACCCTCAGCCTCAACTTTGCAGCCGATCCAATGAACGATTCCGATTTCCTGATTCATCGCTGAGAGCTTTAAGCGCCCTTGATCGGTAGCAATGAGGACATTGCTAAGTACGGGCAGTGGACTGCGCGTCGCGACAGCTCGTCCGACGATGGCAAGTCCTTTGGCAAGGTTCTCTTGAAGGCACGAAACATTCACTTTACGCGCTCCACAAACGCACTCCAGAAGACTCTCCGGAGATAATACATTGCCGCCAAACAACTTTGGCGGCCTCTGAGACCCATAGTATACTGGAGCAAACCGCGTGTCAACGAAGCGCAGGCGATGCCAGCCCCCGGTCTAGTTCAAGAGATCGGGTACGCGCGCTCGCGGGAGTCCCACGAGAGAGTAGCAATGTCACGACTTCCGTATCGGCGGACCACACAGCGGCTGATAAACGATCCGTCTTTTGCTTTCGGCCGCGTGTACGAGCCATTCGACATCGTCGAATCCAATATCGTGCTCTTGCAGGCAAAGCTTTCCACATTGCCCAAGACAGAGCTTACGATTCCCTACCTTGAGTCGGCCTATACGAGCCTGCTTGACCGCTTAGAGAACGCCGGGGAAACCGTCGTCACGGCTTACGCGCGGCCTATCATGCCTATGGACGTCTGGCTGACATGCCAGCTTTCGCGCATTGAAAAGTTTCGCGAGGACGTGCGGTAGTAAGAGGGAGCAAGCTCATCGTCAGTTGGCGACTGCCGGGAGTTAGGCGCAATCTCGAGGTTCGGCTCGATAAATCGGCTAGTGCTTCGACAGGCTCAGCACGAACGGATTTCCTTTTTCCAATCGTCCCCGAATTGAGTACGGGTCGAGATCTTACACTGTCTGTTTCCGTTCGCCCCCGTGTCGAGTACGGGGCGGGCTCTGAGCCTGATTAGTTCCGTTCGCCCTGAGCCTGTCGAAGGGTAAGTCTGCACGGAACAAAGCAGATTGAAGATAAGCTATGGAGAGGTCGTAGCATTAGGAGCAGGGATTGAGGTGGTCTAACCAAAGTGACAGTGCACCCTTTTGCGGATCATGAAGAACGCGTGTCACGGCTAATCAATTTGCGCTCGTGGGCAGTGGTAGGTGTATCGCACAATCCCCGGAAGTACGGCCATCGCGTCTTCCTTTCGTTGTTGGAAGCAGGATATTGCGTGACTGGCGTGAATCCAAATGGAGGCGACGTCGCCGGTCGTTCCATCTTTACCTCGCTCGCCGACCTCGCTGAAATTCCCGATGTGGTTGTAACGGTCGTGCCTCCGGCGGTAACCGAACAGATAGTAGCAACTTGCACCGAACTGGGAATAGAGAATATCTGGATGCAACCGGGTTCAGAGTCAGATGCAGCGATCAATGAGGCTCGACGCCACGGGATGACGGTGGTTGCAAACGATTGCGCGATGGTACGGAGGAAACAATGGCCGGACGGGTGCTGACAATTGCGGGATCGGACTCTGGAGCCGGCGCCGGCTTGCAAGCGGACCTCAAGACGTTCTGCGCTCTTGGCGTGTACGGTAGCACGGTAATAACCGCGGTCACGGCCCAAAACACCCTTGGCGTGCAGGATTGGATGGCGTTGCCTGCCTCCCTTGTGGCGCAGCAGATTCAATCCGTGCGTACAGACATTGGGGCCGTAGCCGTCAAGACCGGGATGCTGGCTAACGCCGAAATAGTCCGCGTGGTTGCGCAGGCTATGCGAGAGGAGCCGCCGCAGGCACTAGTCGTAGACCCGGTCATGGCCGCGAAGGGCGGCGATCCCCTTGTGGACGACACGGCCGTTGCGGCCTATCGAGACACCCTCTTTCCACTTGCTACCGTCGTCACGCCCAATCTCCCGGAAGTGGAGCGACTGCTCGGCATTCAGGTTCGCGGCGAGCATGAGATGCGCCTGGCGGCCAAAGCGGTGGTTGGCTTTGGATGCGGCGCCGCGCTTATCAAGGGCGGACACGCCACCGGCGCTGCGCGGGACATTCTCTATGACGGATCGGACTACCTTGTGTTTATTCAGGAACGAATCGCCACAGACAACGACCATGGGACCGGCTGTACGCTGGCGTCAGCGATCGCGGCCTACCTTGCCCACGGTCTCAGTGTTCCGGAAGCCGTGAAGGAAGCCAAAGCGTATCTAACCGGTGCCCTCCGGCATTCCTACCCAATTGGCGCAGGCCATAGCCCTGTCAACCACTTCTGGCGCGGTGTGCAATCACCTGCTGAGAGCAGCCGCTAGGCGCGCCCCGGCCTCCGAACCATCATCCGGCGTTGGTTAGAAAATCGAAGCCTTCTTCTCCCGCCTTCCTCGTCATAGCCACCACGAGCTTCAGCGTGGCTGCGACGTCGTTGATGTCAACGACTTCAATTGGGGAATGCGAATAGCGGCGGGGAATTGTGACGGCTATTGCCGGAATGCCGCTGCGCGAATAGTGAATCGCCGTCGCGTTTGTGCTACCGCCCTCAAGTATGGCTTCTTGGTGCGGGATACCGGCTTCAGCGGCGGTGCGCACGGCGAAACCTAGCACGGATGCGGGCGTAATCATGCCCCCGTAGGAGCTGCTGCTGGCCGCCTGGAGCACTGGCCCCCGCCCCAGGGCGATTGGCAGCTCAGTGTGGAACTTCACATCAGGCGTGTCTCCACAGGGCACGGTGTCGACGGCGATGGCGAGGTGCGGCTGATAGTTGAATGCAGCCGGTCCGGCGCCGTGGAGCCCCGTCTCTTCCTGAACCGTAAACTGGGCAGCCAGCCGCACCGGAAGCGTGCCTTCCACCAACTCCTGAATTGCATGCAAGAGCACCGCACAACCGGCACGGTTGTCAATTGCCTTGCCGCAGAGGCGGTCCGGATTGGCCATTTCTTCGACTTCGCTTACGTAGGTAACCGGGTCGCCGACTGCGATACCTGCTTGCCGCACATCGCGGTCGGAAGAGAAGCCAAGGTCAACGTAGAGGTCCTTGACCGGCACGACCGTGCGTTGCTCCTCAGGTGACTGCAAGTGCCCGGCCTTCACACCTATGACGCCTCGCAAGCCTTTCACGGAGACTTTGCGGCCTACGAGCAGCCCGTCCAGGATGCCGCCTACTTTGAAGAGGCGCAGAAAACCCTCCGGCTCGATGCTCCGCACAAGGCAGCCGATTTCGTCGGCATGGGCGTCCAGCAACACCAACGGCGCATCCGCGGGCCCGCCGCAGTCGGCATGCAGATTGCCCATGTGGTCTACGCGAACCGACCGCGCCAGCGGACGAAGACGCGCCTCCAGGGCGGTTATGATCGCTTGTTCGCGGCCCGAGGGTCCGTGCAGGGCCGCGAGACCTGCAATGTCCTCGCGCAGTCTTTCAACATTGGTTGCTGCCATTGCCGTGAATGCTCCTCCACCAATATAGATTTTACATAAATGTAGATTTCTTGCATTCTCATTGGCACGTTTCCACAACCTAACCGGGGAAACGCTGCGCCTTTCACAGTTTGGCCACGGTGGCAGTGCTTCCGCCGCACTGCTTGCAGCCTTACCTCAGCGGCAACCGAACGAGGGCAGGAGAAGGCGCTACCTCCAACTTGGCTTGGAGTGTGCAAAGAGGCCATAACACTGGGCATAGTAGCATAGGGAGGGAGATGTCATTGCCGGCGCACGTCAGAGGTGCGGCGCACGCAGGTGTCTGGCATCGCTAAAGTCCCGAAGGATGGAATTGAGCTTCTTTTAGCGGCGCGGAGGCGGACTTTGCAAGGCCCCATGATTTGCTCAGGCAGTGCGCGCCTGCTATTCTGAACTCGGTTGCGCGCATGGCGAGAGAGAATGACCGTAACCTTAGCAGACATCGGTGAGCTTGGGCTCATAGACCGCATTGCGAAGAGCGCGTATTCATCGCAAGAAACGGCGTTGGGCCTGCGAGACGATGCGGCACTGTGGCAACAGGGCGAAGAATGGTTGATTGCAACCACTGACGCTCTCGTGGAGGATGTTGACTTTCGGCTGCGCACCTTCAGTTGGGAAGATATCGGTTGGAAAGCACTGGCGGTGAACCTCAGCGATATCGCCGCAATGGGTGGAGTTCCCCGTGGAGCCCTGGTTACGCTGTGTCTTCCTGCCGCATGTGAAGCCGCACACGTCACGGCGCTCTACAATGGGATGACGCCTTTGGCACGGGAAACTCGGACTCCCGTCTTGGGCGGAGATCTTTCATCGGGTAAGCAGATTGTTGTTAGCTTGACAGTTTTTGGGGAAGTGGAGAGCAGAGAGTGCGTGCTGCAGCGCACGACTGCGCAGGTGGGTGATCTGATTGCCGTGACCGGCACATTGGGAAACGCAGCGGCAGGCTTGGCGCTCTTGGAAGGGCGCACAACCGAGGATAACGAGTATACTGCACGGTTCATAGCGGCGCAGCGAAGGCCAAGCCCGCGTCTACGCGAAGGCCAGGCGCTGCTTGAGGCGGGTGTGCGCTGCGCCATGGACATTAGTGATGGCCTGGTCGCCGACCTGCACAAGCTCTGCGCAGCCAGCGGCGTACAGGTGGAGATCATGTTGGAGAAAATCCCTACCGATCCTGATCTCCCTTCAGTGTTGGGTGACTCGTACCGGTCGCGCGCCATGGGTGGTGGTGAAGACTTTGAATTGCTCTTTGTCGCGCCGCCGGAGACGATGCACCGGGCACAGGAACTGTTCAAAGCCAACAAGCTGGAACAGAGCACCGTAATTGGTACTGTTGTTTCGGGCCGGAGCGAGACCATTGCAGTGCGCGACGAACGTGGAGTCGTAGTGCCGATTTCCGGCATGGGCTACGATCATTTCGGCGCTGTCGAGAGTACTCTTGCCGGCGATTGAGAGGAAGCACTCTTGTCGACCAGTAAAGATGTGGATCAAAGACTCGACTGCATTAGTCACAGTGAGCAACAGACGCAGCGGCTCGGTTTGCGGCTGGGGACGTTAGTAACGCCCGGCAGTGTTGTTCTGCTTGAAGGCACAATGGGTGCGGGGAAGACCGTATTCGCGCAGGGCGTGGCGCTCGGCTTGGAGGTGAAGGAGCAGGTTACGAGCCCTTCATATACGCTGATCAAGGAGTATCATTCGGGTAGAATGCCCTTCTACCACATTGACCTCTACCGCGTAAACTCCAGCGATTCCCTATGGAACCTCGGACTTGAGGAGTATCTCGAAGGAGATGGCGTTTGCGTCATCGAATGGGCTCGCAAGGTGCGCGACTTTCTGCCGGAATCGTGGCTGCTGATAAACATCGAAATCATGACGGACACGAAGCGGACGCTGCACTTTGAGTCTGAGGGCGACCACTTTCAGAAAGTCCTTCACGAGTATCGCAGACTAGCGTATGGTTTCTAGCACGCTAGGTGTGAGCAATCTGAGATGATCTTGGCAATTGATACGTCTACGCGGCAGCTTGGTGTGGCATTCTATGCCAACGAGCGCATCTTAGGCGAGATGAACTGGGTTTCCGGGTACCATGCTACCGAGCAACTCATGGCAAGCATCAATCAGCTATGGGGGATGATCGCCGGCAGCGGGCAAGCGCCAGAGCCGCACACTCGAGACGAAGGCGGTGGGACCGGTGCAAGTACTGATGGGCTGCACCCCATCGCCCAGTGCCAGCTACCGATCAGCGCGGTAGCGGTAGTCGCTGGCCCGGGCTCTTTCTCCGGTTTGCGCGTAGGCATGGCCACCGCCAAGGGGTTTTGCATGACCCTTGGTGTGCCGCTCGTCACAGTGCCCACGCTGGACGCTATTGCCTATCCCCACCTGCAGTCGTCAAACGCTCACGTCTGTGCCTTGCTGGAGGCCGGACGCGGCGAATACTACGTGGGCTGGTACCGATCAGTTGCCAAGAATTGGCGTCGCCTGGAAGACTTCACATTCTTAGGGATAGAGGAGATTTGCGCCAAAATAGTCAAGCGAACGATAATTTGCGGCGATATATCGGCAGATCACAGAGCTCAGATCGAGGGCCGCATCGAAAAGAAACTGCTAGTCTTTCCCTCCGGGCTGTCGAGTGTGCGCAGAGCCGGCACTGTTGCCGTTCTTGGCGCGGAACATCTCAGCAAGGGATATACGGTGGATCCGCTCGCGGCGGAACCGGACTACGTCCGCCGGCCCGCTGCCAAGGTGCCGCTGCATCGCATTCATCCGATGAGCGACACGTTGGCGCCATAGCTGGGAAAGCAAGTACAGAAACGACCGATTTCGCCGGTGCTAGAGTGGTTTTGGGAACTGCGAGGCTCAGCAAAGCCGCCTTTTTCCGAGACCGAGAGGCGTGATCGGGGCTAAGGGAGTTGCAGCGGATTCATCCGGCGTGTGCCTGGCACTGTGGAGTCTCGCGGAGCTGCCGCAGGGACCAATGACTAGCTACAGCTATTGAGACTTGTCATAAGTGTAGAAAGCGTGATGGAACAACCGAAGGCCATCTATGACGGGCGTCCTGATCCTCAGCCTATGAAGCTGCGGATAGAGCCTATGCAATTGGAAGACGTGGCCGAAGTACGCAGTATAGAAGAAGCCTCGTTTACATTACCCTGGCCGCGCAATGCCTATCGACGGGAGATAGTAGAAAACAAGCTGGCACGCTACCTTGTCATTCGTGACTTGGATGCAGTCACCGATGCTAGCAGCATTGAGCCCGAGACCTTGCCAAGTCAGCCGCGCCCCAGACCGTTTCCCCTCTCGCTATTTCCGCCTGTCAGTAGGGAGCGCCAAGTGCAATGGCGCTACGGGAGACCGTCTTTGGTCGCGTACGGGGGGCTTTGGCTCATGGTGGATGAAGCCCACATCACCACCATTGCTTCACGGCCGGACGTGCGGGGCCAGTACGTAGGGGAACTGATGCTCACGGCCCTCATTGACGTGGCCATCGGCTTGGCTGCCCGTTGGGTGACTTTGGAAGTCCGCGTTTCAAATTCGTTGGCGCGTGCCCTCTATAAGAAGTACTCATTTCGGTCCACGGGAATTCGACCGCGTTACTACAGCGATAATCATGAAGATGCGTTGGTAATGTGGAGCGAAGACGTAAACGTGCCAGGATTTCAAACGATGTTCCAGCAGCGCATATCCAGCCTCCGCCACAGACATAGTTGGACAGCCGCGTATCCTGAGACGGGAGGGTTCCTTGACGACTCTGCTTGCGATTGAGACCTCTTGTGATGAAACCGCCGCAGCGGTCGTGGTGGACGGACGGTACGTTTACTCAAATATCGTCGCGTCACAGGTGGAGATTCATCAGAAATACGGCGGTGTCGTCCCGGAACTGGCTTCGCGCCAGCATTTGAAGGCTGTAGTGCCGGTTGTCACGGAGGCCCTGGTCGCCGCGGATGTTACGTGGGAAGAGCTTGACGGAATCGCCGTCACGTATGGGCCTGGTCTTGCGGGCGCGCTCTTGGTTGGCGTCAACTTTGCCAAGTCGCTTGCCTTTTCCTTGGGTAAACCGCTCATAGGCGTGAACCACCTCGAAGGTCACGTGTATGCCGCGTGGCTCTCGCGCTCCCGCCGGGCACGCCGAGACGGCGACGAGGATGAGTTGAAGTTTCCTTTGCTTGCCTTGGTGGTATCGGGCGGTCATACCGAACTCGTGCTCATGCGCGGCCATGGAGATTACGGTCTCATCGGCGCCACGCGAGATGACGCCGCCGGTGAGGCATTCGACAAGGTGGGACGCATCCTCGGTCTGCCCTTCCCCGGCGGTCCCGCGGTGCAGATAGCAGCGGAGCAATTGTCGCGGTTCGGACTCAGGGGGCGCAGAAACATGGTGGATCTGCCCCGGGCGTGGATGCAAGGCACGTATGAGTTTAGTTTCAGTGGTGTAAAGACTGCCGTCTTACGGTACATGCAGAGCCGCATGAAAGATCAAGACCTCTCGGAGCCGATAGCCGTGGGTCCCGGTGGCATCGTGAATACCGAAGTACCGCTCTATGTGGCTCAGGTTGCTTCCAGCTTTCAACAGTCTGTCGCGGATGTCCTGGTGGCCAAGACTGTGGATGCCGCGCGGGAATTCAAGGTCCGGATGATCTTGGTGGTTGGCGGCGTGGCTGCCAATAGCCTGTTACGCGAAGAGATTACGGCCCATGCGCCCGTTCCGGTGCGCATTCCCGATCTGGCGTTTTGCACCGACAATGCCGCCATGATTGGCGCCTGCGGTTACTATCGCCTGCAGCAAGGGCTGGTTTCGGATATGACCCTGGATGTTGATCCGGGAGCACGTCTCGCGCCGCCGTCGACAATGATACCGTCCGAAGGGTATGGCGTGGCGGGCAAGTCGTAGTCCTGGCCCCCTAGACCGCTGCCAATGCCGGTTCAGCGATGTACGGAATGGTCAGGGGACCCATGGGGAGAACGCAAATCCGCGCTCCCGGCCCGAATTTCCTTTGCAAAGCAGCCACGGTTTCCTCGATTGCACGACAGGGCGTAAGGTGCGCGTTGCGGATTGACTTGTCTGAGAGCGTATCCGCAAACAGATGGACCTCGGCTTTCAAGAGGATTTGCGCCAGAATCTGGGCTTCCCACTGGTCGAAACGGGAAAACCCCGGGCTGTTTATCAGATCGAGCAACGCGGCAGGCGTTTCCCGCTCCTGCAAGAGGTCCTCAAAGTGGCCGTGTCCAATGCCTTCAGAGCACTCCGCGGCAATGACGATGGCGCCTCCCTGCTTCACCACCTGATACGCTGCCGACATTCCCTTCACGGCCTGATAGAGGTTGAGGTCGAGTGGATACCCGCTATTCGTCGTGATTACAATGTCGTACGGCTCGGCAACCGGCCGCATGACGGACCGTCGGGCGTCAGCGCAGCCGGCCTCATGGGCCTCTACCATGTCGCCGGCAAAGACCCCCGTGATTTCCTTGCTCTTGTTGATGGTTACGTTCAGGCTTAGGTCGGGTGGGCATAGCGCCGCCGCCTCGCGGTGTTCGAGGTGAATGGGATTGCCCTCCAAGTGCCCCCACGTTGCGTTCGGATGGCCGATCATGGTTGCATTATGGTTGTGCATGACAGAATCCGCGCCGGCGATGCCGGGAAGAATGAGTTTGGCGCCGCCACTGAAGCCCGCGAAGAAGTGCGGCTCGATGAATCCGGTCAGTATCTTCACTGAGGCGTCGAGATAGTGAGCGTTGACCCACACGGGACCCCCGGAGGAGGTCTCACCGAGATAGCGCAACTGGGACTTGTCTTTCGAGTCATGGTTGACGATGCGGTAGGTTGCTACGACATCCTCACCCAGCATTTCGCATAATTCGGCCGTAGTATTGGGCCGATGCATGCCCGTCGCGTTGATGAGTACGAAGTTCTCACGGGGGACGTGGGCGAGTTCGGCGAGAATCGCCGGTACCATGAGGTGATTCGGCGCAGGCCGCGTCTTGTCGCAGAATACGATAGCGACCGTGTCATCCGCTCCGGCCAGCTCGGCAAGGGGTTTCGTACCCATTGGTTGGCGCAGCGCTGCGCGCAAGGCAACCATGGGATCCGCAACACCCGGGAGTTCAACCGGTTCCACGATGTCGACGTTTTCATCCGGCAGCGTTACTGTCAGCCCCGTGCGACCGTAGGCGAGGTCAACCTGCATCGTATGCCTTCTTTCATGGCTCGTAATCCAGCCAATCCTCTGTGTGTCGATTCTAGTCCTTGAGGCAATTCGCAGCAACAGTTTGCGGGCAGTAGCATTCGTGCGCTTTCCCGCTGGGGGCTCTGCGGCATTCCTAGGGCAGAAAGAGTCGTTGACAGGAGAGCTTTGCTCCGGTAGCATCGTAATGACGGTTGTTGCATCGAATGCAAGCGCTTGTGTGAGCGCAATTAGGAGCTTTAGCGTAGTGTATCGTACCAGTGGTAACCCACTCCTAACGCGATACATTGCCCGTATCACCACGGCTGGACTCTCTTTGCATGAGACGAGAGGACAGTAAGACGTATTCCTGAAACTTCAGATGGTTACCAGGGGCCTCTCGTACGTGGCTGACGCGAGAGGCTTTTTCTTTTGCCAAGACTTAGATCTATGTACAAAGCAAGTTGCGATGAAGGGAACGACAAATGCCAAAATCACACGAAAACAAAGTCGATCGGCGTTCAGAACGCTTACACACGATGCGGCATTCGGCCGCGCACGTGCTGGCGACGGCCATGCTGGAATACATGCCGGAAGCCAAGTTAACCATTGGCCCAGCCATTGATGAGGGCTTCTACTACGACTTCGATCTCCCACGAACGTTGACGCCCGAAGACCTTGATGAATTGAGCGGGCGCATGGAGCGCATCATCCGGGATAATCAGGCGTTTGAACACTCCACGATGCCGGTGGCGGAGGCTAAGGAGTTCTTTCGGCAGATTGGCCAGACGTACAAGGTGGAGCTCATTGAAGACTTGGAAAGGGACACGCAGGCAGAGCACGTAAGCATCTACCAAAACGGTGATTTCATAGACCTGTGCGAAGGGCCCCACGTTGCGTCCACACGCGCGGTAGGAGCATTCAAGCTGCTCCGCACGGCCGGCGCCTACTGGCGGGGCGATGAGAATCGCCAGCAACTGCAACGTGTGTATGGCACGGCTTGGGAAACGAAGAAGGAGCTGAAAGCGTACCTGAACTTTCTGAAGGAGGCGGAACGGCGCGACCACCGGCGTCTCGGCCGCGAACTCGACCTTTTCAGCTTCTCTGACGACATTGGTCCGGGACTCGTGGTCTGGCATGCCAAGGGCGGTCACGTGCGCAGTATCATGGAGGATTTCTGGCGGGAGAGCCATAGGACGGGCGGGTATGAGTTCATCTATACGCCGCACATCGGCAGAGCCGATCTCTGGAGGACCAGCGGGCATCTGAACTGGTTTGCGGACAATATGTACGCGCCGGTAGAGATCGATGAACAACAGTATTACTTGAAGCCCATGAACTGCCCTTTTCACATTCAGGTGTTCAAGAGCCGCACGCGCAGTTACCGCGACCTGCCTCTGCGCTACACGGAGGCCGGCACTGTCTATCGATACGAGCGGTCGGGAGTGCTGCACGGTCTCTTGCGCGCGCGGGGCTTTACGCAGGATGATGCACACTTGTTCTGCCGCCCGGAACAGATGGACAGTGAGCTCGTGCAGGTCTTAGGATTCTGCCTCGAGATTCTTGAGACATACGGCTTCAAGGACCTCAAACTAGAGCTCAGTACGTGGCAGAAAGGCGAGACGGGCAAGTACGCCGGTGAACCGGAGGACTGGGAGATTGCCGAAGCCGGCCTGGTAACCGCGCTTGAAGAGTTGGGTCTTGGCTATGAGCGCATGGAAGGTGAGGCCGCCTTCTACGGGCCGAAAGTCGACATAAAAATAGTCGACGTGCTGGGCCGTCCTTGGCAACTGTCGACAATTCAGTTCGACTTTTGGTTGCCGCAGGCCTTTGGCCTGGAGTACATCGGCGAGGATGGCGCAGCGCACAGGCCCTACATGATTCACCGCGCCCTCTATGGCTCTATCGAACGGTTCTTCGGCATCTTGCTCGAGCACTTCGGCGGCGCGTTCCCCACTTGGTTGGCGCCGGTTCAAGTCGTTGTTATTCCCATCGCGGATCGGCACAACGAGTATGCCCAGCAAGTCGGGGCAGAATTGGCCCAAGCAGACCTCCGTGTGGAAGTGGATACGCGTTCCGAACGAATGAACGCCAAGATACGCGACGCCCAGGTGCAAAAGGTACCGTATATGGCCGTCGTCGGGGATCGCGAGATTGCCGACGGCGCGGTCAATGTGCGCTTACGAACGGGTGAGAATCGCGGTGCCGTTCCGGTCGCGGAATTTCGCACGTTGGTAAGGGAGGGTGTCGATTCCAGAACCGACGCTCTGTAGTCTATCTCCAGCGGTAGCCGCCCGGCTTTGCGCCATGGCTCATTGTGGTACTCTTAAAGGGAGGAGTATTCACTGACTTATCTAAGTATGGTGGGTGATCTCCTTCCTTTCCCCGTATGTCTTCGATTAGTTCAGCTACTTGTCTTGTTTGGCGTAGGCATCCCTTGGCTCGCTTGCGCCGATTAGTTAGCCCTTCAAGATCGGTTCGGCGACACGCTCTCCTCTTGAATAGCATGCGGACGTGTTGCCCAAGTCTTCTGAATCAATTGACCTGGCTAGGTTGTTGCGAACAGGGAATGGCACGGCCATCCCTGGATATGCCTGAGACTTCACGAGCATAGTTCAGCGTACTGGAGATTTAGCCTGCCATGGATGCCCAATACCGGAGCACGCTGCGACGACCGAATTGGCGCTCTCGCCTCATCCTCATCGTTGTGCTCCTCACGGCTCTGTGGCCGCAAGCTCTCCGCGCTGCCGACCACACGCGTTTCTTTCCCGAAACCGGCATGTCGGTGTCCTTCGGTTTCAAGCGATTCTTTGAGGAACGGGGCGGCATTGATATCTTTGGCTACCCGATCACGCCGGAGGTACAAGAGATGGGCTTTACCGTTCAGTACTTTCAACGCGCGCGCTTTGAGTACCACCCGGAGCACGCTGGGACTCGCTATGAGGTCCAATTGGGGCTGCTTGGGGACATGCTCACCAGCGGCCGCGCTTTTCCCAAGGCAACTTCGGTCGTAACAACTGAAAACCAACGGTATTTTCCGGAGACCGGCCAGGTTGTTAGCGGCGCATTCTTGCGCTTCTTCAATACCCGGGGCGGACTAGACATTTTTGGCTTCCCGATATCCGGGGTGATTCAAGAGAATGGCAAGACCGTACAGTACTTTCAGCGGTCTCGGTTTGAGTACCATCCGCAGTTGCCGGAGGCCAATCAGATTACGCTTGGCCTGCTTGGCGTGGAGCTGGGGGAAAGAGTGGGCGCTCGCGGGCGGTTTTGGGTATCCGGCATACCGGACACGCTGCTGACTAATCAAACCGTACGGCTGCAAGTCGCTATACAGAACACGGGAATCTTGCACTGGTCGCAATCTGGGCAAAACTCTATAGCGGTGGGCTATCGCTGGCTCGATGGGATTGGCAGCAGTGTATTGGAAGGGCCGCGGATTCCGCTCTCAAGCTATGTACCCGCCGGCAGCGTCGCACAGTTCGCAATCACGCTGAGAGCGCCTTCACAAGCGGGATCGCACATACTGCAGTGGGACATTTGGCAACAGGGCCGCGGTTGGTCCGCGAAACGCGATGCCACAGCCACCACGCGTCAGGCTGTGGTGATTCACGCACCGCTTCCCACCCCCACACCCACGCCGCTACCTTCGCCAACCCCCGTCGCGACACCAACAACGTCCACGGGGACCCATGGGCCGGACGGCATGACGATCCGGGTCGGTGTTTTTTCATCCACTGAACAGACCATGCGAATATCTGCCAACGGTAGATTCCGGGCCAGAGGAAATACGGGAAGTGCGGCGGTCAATTTCGCGGCTGACGACGTCGTGACAGTTACTCACATACCCGACACTTCCAGTTATCGCTTGACGGTAGACGGAAGCACCGTTGCGGAGTTCAGGACTTTCGCCCGCTTCATCGCCCTTGGCAATACCATTCTCCGCGTGCTTGATATACCTAACTTCCAGCAATATCGGAATGTGGTTGAAGTCCGCTATTCTGACTATTCTGAACGACTGTGGGCCATCAACGAACTGCCGATGGAATACTACGTAAAGGGTATCGGTGAAGAGCCGGAGTCATTTCCTGCGGAGGGACTGAAGGCAGCCACGGTTGCGTACCGCACCTATGCGCTCTCGCACATGGACCCGCAATGGCGGGGGCTAGGGTGTCTTTGCGGCAAGGAACCATTTGATATAGGGGCGGCCCACAAGTATGTGCCGCCATATGTGGGTTCGCACCAATGGTATCTGGGATACTACCGGGAGACGCTGGGCAAGAATCTGGAGGCGGCAGCCAATGCCACGCGCGGCCAGTTTATGACTTATGACGGCAAAGTAATCCGTGCCGCCTACTATTCGCGCGCTGACGGTAGAACTCGGTCCTGGCAGGAAGTTTGGGGCGGGCCGGGCTTCCCCTGGGCGGTGGCTGTGCCGGATCCGGTGAGCCGCGAAATGACCCTTCACGGTCATGGTGTGGGCATGCCGCTCCAGAGCACGTTGATACTCGCAGAGCGAGGACTGACGTATGACCGAATTCTGAAGATGTACTACACGGGGGTGGAGTTGACGCAGCTCTATTGAAGGCAGGCACAGAGGCTAATTCGAATTGCGCGGGCGCATGCATCGGTGTATCCAGGCAGACGAGGCGCTTTCTCTGCCGCCAGATTCTGCGGAAGCTAAGTTTCAGGCGTATGAGTTCGGTACACTGAATTCCGGTTGAATCTCACAAACTGCTGGAGAAGTGGCGTCTCATCTTGTGAATTCGTGTCGCCCATCGCGAAGAAGAATAGACAAGAGAATCGTAAAACAAAGAGGCCGGTCTCACGCTAGAGACCGGCCTCTTGAATTACTCGCGAATTGCTTCAATACCAGGCCCGCTACAGTTCCCTGATTGCTATGCCGTGGTAGTCCAGCGCTGGCAGTTCACCTTCATCCGTAAGCTCACCTTGGATAAGGATTTCTACTACCTCTCTGGTCTCCACTGACACAACCACCACGGCTGGTAGTTCGCCGGAGCCGCCCATCGCGCCGGCATCCGTTTCTCCGCCACCCCGCAGCAGGATGAACGCGAATACGCCGTCAGGAGAAAAGACCAAGAGGTCCGGCGCTTCCCCGACAAAGGGAATCCGCTCCTCGAAGTCATTAAACTCGGTGCTGATTATGCCGACGTTGCCGGTCCAGCGGTTGGTAATCCAAATCTCGGACCCGTCGGGTGTAAGCGCCATGCCATGCGCATCGGCGCCGCGGGTTGCGTCCGTGGCGATGATCTCATGCGTTGCGGTATCGAACACGTAGAAGAGGCTCTTCGAGTCCCGCGCGCCCCCGGTGACGAACATCTTGGTGCCATCGGGCGAGAGGACGCCCATTAAATTCACCCTGACCTCTTCCGGCGAAAACGCCTTCACCAAGGTGAACGTCTCCAGATCCAGGATGACCAGTCCGCCATTGGCAAGGGCGGGACCCAGCGTCACATATGCGTAGCGCCCGTCTTGGGTGAACGCTGACGAAATCGGATTGGCAGAGGGGAATTCGTCTGCCCGCGACTTCACGAGCGGGTCCTCCGCAATAATGAGCCTACGGCCGATGGAGAAGGTCTCCGAGGCGTGGTCCGACACGATCTCCACCAACTCGCCGGCCTTGATCACGGAAACAAGAACGCCGCTATCGTCCGGATAGATGTCCGCGGCATGGCTGGCGGGGCCAGTATCAAAGGTGGCAATCACCTTGCGGTCTTCCGCCCGAATTACAGCAGTGTTGCCGGAGACCGTGCTGGCTATCCAAGCGTACTTGAAGTCACTGGTGAAGTCGATCCAGTGGGTGCGCTCCAGCCCGGCCTCTGAAAGATCGACAGTCTCCACCACCTCCAGTTGCGGACTGATTATATAGAGGATGTTGTTGGTCTGGTCCATTGTCCAGACTTCATAGTTGGCAGTGGATACGGGTGGCTCCGGTTCAATGACGTACGAGCCGCAGGCGGTTGCCAGCAGTCCTACGAGCAAAGCGGCAAGTAAGGGCACAATGAAGCTGCGCCCCCTCGACGCCGCGACAACTGCGGAACGCTCAATCAAGTGATACATTGTTCTCTCCCACTCCTTCGTTGAAACGCTACACGTATACTGCAAGTCGACCTACCAAGGTCGCGAAATGCTCTGGTTAGTCCTAAAGGACGGCCAGTTACTTCTCGATGGGAACACCGATCATGCTGCCCCATTCCGTCCATGACCCGTCGTAGTTGCGCACGTCCGGATAGCCCAGGAGATGCTTGAGCACAAACCACGTGTGGGATGAACGCTCGCCGATCCGGCAATAGGTCACAATCTCCTTGTCCGGCACAATGCCCTTGCCGCCATAGATCGCACTCAGCTCGTCTGGGGACTTGAATGTGCCGTCATCGGCGACCGCCGTCGCCCACGGAATGTTGGCGGCGCCGGGAATATGTCCGCCTCGCTGGGCGGTTTCCGGCAGGCCCGGCGGCGCCAGAATCTCTCCGGTGAACTCCTGCGGTGAGCGCACGTCTACCAGACCGACGCTTGGATTGCCGAGCCGCTCCTGCACGTCGCTTTGGAATACGCGAAGCGATCTATCCGGGTCTAGGGCCGTGTATGACGTCTGCGCCACGTGAGGAATATCCTCGGTGAGAGGGCGGCCCTCAGCTTCCCACTTGACGCGGCCGCCGTTCATCAGGCGCGCGTCCTTGTGTCCATAGATCTTCAGGATCCAGAGGGCAAAGGCCGCGAACCAGTTGTTATTGTCGCCGTAGAGAACCACCGTGGAATCAGGAGCAATGCCGCTTTGCCCCAGGAGTTGCTCCAGATCCTCTTTGCCAATGAGGTCCCGGCGCACCGGATCATTGAGATCGGACTGCCAGCCCCAATCCACAGCGCCGGCGATGTGCCCCGTCTCGTAGGCGGTCGTATCTACGTCCACCTCTACAAGACGGACGTTCGCGTCGCCGCCGTGCCGGGCAACCCAGTCCGTTGAAACGAGGACTTCAGAGTCCGCATATTCTGCCATAGCCTGCACTCCTCACCTAGCAAAATTGATAAAGTTGACCAAGTCGCTCTACATAGTAGCAATAGTCGGATCGATGAGTCAAGCACTGGGATGTTGTGGCTGTTCTTCTCTCTCGTCTGTCTGGATTGAGTGCGTTTGCATGAATTTACAGGCAAGCAGCCATGCAAAACAAGAGGTGAGGGCACCGTATGGTAGCCCTCACCTCTTTAGTGATCTCTGCTGTTACGCCCCGGTGCAGTTCACCTTTCTGGGTAAAACCGCAGCCGAGGGGGAATTATGCGCTAAATCCACTTGCGGGGATAGATCTCAAGATAGACCGAGACCGTCTCCCACGTAATGTAGTAGAGGAACAACGCCAGGAGAAACGCGAGAATCGCGCCGGCATAGAAAACCGGGCGCAGCTTTGCGAAGCCTTGAGGCAAGTCGCGTGTGCCTACCAAGGATGGAAGAATAGCGTGGGCGAGAAGGAAGGAAACGGCAGTAGCGACCATCATCAAGAGCGCGAGCCAGAAGAAGATGAGGCCCGTATCCAACTCATCCCAGATCGGGAGCGCAAGTGCATGGTCCATGGGTTACAATCTCCAGTCCCTAGCCGTTTTCCTGTGCCTGCAAATCGCGAATGAAGATGATGAGTTCCCAGCGTTCTTCAGGGGTTAGCAGGTTCCCAAACGACGGCATATTGCCAAGGCTGTTCGTCAGAATCCAATAGAGCTCGCCGTCCTGACGCTCATTTGTAATCCTTTCGCCCTGCATTGCTTGTGGCAGCGGGTCGAAGTAGAGTCCCACTGGACCTTCGCCCCGGCCATCCGCGCCGTGACAATGCTTGCAGTTGGTCATGAACAGTTGTCTGCCTGACTCTATGCGTTCGGGAGTGCTTGCGAGAGGATTGGTTACATCCACGGCTTCCGCAAAACTGTACTCGCGTGCTTTCCCAGTCACCGGCACAGAATCGGCGGGAGGCATGCGCCGTGGCGGTTCTTGCAGCCGGTAGGACTGCTGGTAGTGCATCTCCGGAAAGACATCCCAGAGGTACCCATAGCACGAAGTCAAAAGACCGGCACACAGAGTACCGAAGACAAGGCTCAGCACCACCCAGCGCGGGCGTGAATGGACCCGCACAAAGTAGGACAGGCGTTGTGTGATTGGCCGGCCTCGCATCCGGTTAGCTCCGTCCTTGCTGCTTTACTTCTTCGGCGCCCGCTTCGGTCAGCGTATTCTGCGCCGTGTCCGCTTGCGTATTGTCTTCGCACTGGACCACCAGACCAACGTAGCCCTCTGTGATGCGGGCATCGTAGAGGTCGTTGGTAAGATTTGGCAGCCGCGATTCAAAGATCACACCCATGATGGTGAATATGAGGGCACCAAGCATGGTGCCTTCATACATGATGATGAACATCGGCGGTATGCCAAGAATCGGCTTACCCGCCGTCACGAGCGGATATGAGAGCTGCGTACCGGCCGTTACCATTAGTCCCACGGCGAAACCGATCATCGCGCCGCCCAACGGGAATATGAACAGACGATGGTCTCCGGAATCCTCGCCAAAGGCACCTTCCGGGTAGGGCGCGCCGGTCAGCACCTCATAGTCAGCTGGGCCAAACCCCGCTGACTGCAGACGATCGGCGGCAGCCGCCGCGGTGTCTGCTGATTGAAATAGCCCCAGAACACTGGGCATGGTTGCCTCCCTATTCTCTCACTATTGCGGGCAAGCGTAGTTTTCCGATGCGGAATTCGCGTTTCCAGATATGTCCCTCTTTTTCTTCCCAGATTGGGATCACGGGGAATATCTTTGAGAACAGTAACAACAACAGCGCTACGTTGGCGAACGAGAATATCACCAGCGTAATCTCGACGAGACTGGCGGAATAGTCTCCCCACGCGAACGCATCGGGATGCCGTCGCTGCAAAGTGGGAATGATAATCAAGAATCGTTCGAGCCACATGCCAATGTTGACGACGATAGCGGTCCACACCATGATGCCGATATTCCGGCGGAATCTTCTGAACATCCAAATCGGGACCGGCAAGAAGACGTTACACGTAATCATCAAGAGGAATAAGTAGAGGTACGGCGGCGATAGCCGCAACTTCATCACCTCGTATTCCGCCTCTTCCTTGCTCAGCAGCGCGAAAACCACGTCGATAAAGTAGAAATACGCCCATGCCAAGGCAACAACGATCAGGAGCCGCCCGATCATGTCGAAGTGCTCGGGGCGGATGTAGTCGTGGAGACGGAACAGGGAGCGCATCACCGCCATCAAGGCGATCACGGCTGCCACGCCGGAGAGCACGGCTCCTACAACGAAATAGGGAGCGAATATATGCACGTGCCAGCCGGGCACCAGCGACATGCCGAAGTCCCAGGACACGATACTGTGCACGGACACAAAGACCGGCAGAATTAGCGCTGACAACAACAGTCCCGTGGCGTTGAGTAGTTTCCACTGCCGTGCGTTGCCGCGCCAGCCCAGGCACAGCACGCCATAGACGGCGCGGCGCCACCCCGTGGTCTGGTCCCGTGCCAGCGCCAGGTCCGGGATCAATGCGGCGTATACGAAGAGGATACTTCCCGTTAGGTACGTAAAGATGGCGCTGGGGTCCCACACCAGCGGGGAGCGTACATCGGGCCAAATGCCGCGCACGAAGTCGTAGGGAAAGGCCCAATAGAGTGTGCGCCACGGTCGCCCCGTATGCAGAACCACAAAGAGCGCGGCTGTCAAGAGAGAAAACACTGTCATGACTTCCGCGGCGCGTACCACGGGTCGGCGCCATTCCGCTGCCGAAAGCCGCAGAATTGCCGAAATCATGGTGCCGGCGTGGCTGATACCTACCCAGAACACGAAATTGATGATGAAGAAGCCCCAGAACACCGGGTGATTGAGTCCGGTAACGCCTAGGCCGTAGGTCACCATCAGGGTAGCCGCAACTACGCCCAGTCCGACCAACCCCATCAACAAGAGCAACAGGACGTAGAAGATCAACGGCGTCTCTACCACCGAACGGAGCAGGTCTCGGTTAATCTGTATGGGCGTGAGCCGGGGGCGCTCATGCATTGGGTCTAAACTCCTTCATCGGCCCCGCGCCGAACCGCGTCGGCAGCGGGCACAGTGTATTACCGTGGCTTGATGACATAGGGTACCTCAGCGTTTAGGAATTTCTCATTGCGGCGCAGGATCATGCACTCCTGCATTTCCCAGTTGGAAAGGGGCCCCAGGGCCTTCACTGCCCACACTACGAGGAAGATCGCGCCGGCCAAGCCGCCGACAACGATGAGCACGTCCGGCAGGCCGGGCCACGGCACTGCCACGGCTTCATGCAACTCGTGATCAAGCGGGTCTTGCGTTACAAGATACGTAGGTACGTAGTCAATAATCCGCTGGATGAAGATCCCAATGAGTGACAGCACAGCCACTACCGTGGGGCCGGCGACGCTCTTGCGCCACGGATTCCACATGAGGATTAGCAACGGCAGCAGAAAACAGCAAATAAAGGCGATGACAAAGAGCCATGTATTCTCGCCGAAGCTGCGTATACCCAGCGTGACGACAGTCTCTCGCGGAACACGACCGTACCAGGTAGTCAGGAAGTCCGCCCACCAGTGGTACGCCCATGCCAAGTTGAGAGCAAGCATGATCTTCGCCACGTTCCAAAACTGGTCCACGGTGATGTATCGCTGGAGCCCGTAGAACCGGCGAATGACTGCCATCACGAGGATTGTCGTAGCCGTCGCGGCCAGCAGGCCGTTGATGCTGTAGAAGGCCGGGAACATTGAGCTTTTCCATCCCGGCACGAGAGTCATCACGTAGTCGAGGCTTATCAAGGACTGCACGAAGATGAAATTCATCACATAGCAGCCGCCCAGGACTGCCAGTCCGATGCGCTGGACTTTCCACTGCTTTGGAGTGCCAATGAACGAACCGGAAAGCAGGCGCGCCAAACGGTGCGTGCCGCCGCTCTGCACGCGCAGGGCGGCCAGGTCCGGAACTGCTTGCACCCAAAGAAACGCGAAGCCATTGATCACCAGCATCAGAACGAAGATCGTGTCATAGAAGTGCGGGGCTCCCCACGGCCAGTCAAACCACACCGTGGTGCGTTCCGCGCTGGACGGCACCAACCAAAGGAGCGGCAAGAAGAGCAGGACATTGAGGAGTCCGGCCACGGCTACGACCTGAGATGCTCGGGTTAGCGGGCCGTGCCAGCGGGCGCGTGCCAGACGCGGCACAAACGACACCATAGGCGCAGCTTGCCCGACGGTGAAAAGGAAGCCGAACACGGCGGCATAATAGCCCCACGGTCCCCGGTCCTCTAGACCGGCTCCCAGCCGCATGGCAAATCCGACCACGCCGCCCACAAACAGCACGAACAGTATCAGCAGCGTGGCCCGGTAGGCGCCACTGCTCCCTAATGCTCGGCTGAAAGTGTCACGCGCTATCTCTGCCGGAGTTGGCAGCGGATCCAGCGTGTGCTGGTGCTGTCTCGCTTGCATGTGGATCAACCTTCTTCAAGTAGATCACATTGGTATCGGTGCCAAGGTTTTCCATTACGCGGTAGTGCCGCTTATCTTCTGCCAATTGGGCAACCCGCGAATCTTCATCTTCCAAATTCCCGAATACAAGAGTGTCGGTGGGACAAGCCTGAACACAGGCCGGCGTCACGTCGCCTTCTTGCAATTGCTCATCTGCCTGACGCCGCTCCCATTCGCTCTTACGGATGCGCTGCACACAGAATGTGCACTTTTCCATGATGCCCTTCGTGCGAATGGTGACATTGGGGTTGAGGTATTCCCTATGCGTATCGTCTAAGTCGCGCTCCCAAAAATTAAAGAAACGCGCGTGATACGGGCAGTTATTCGCGCAATAGCGCGTCCCAATGCAACGGTTATAGACTTGGACGTTCAAGCCTTCTTGGTTATGGTACGTCGCGTACACAGGGCAGACGGGCTCGCACGGAGCATTGTTGCAGTGCTGACAGAACATGGGCAGGAAGCGCGCTTTCACATTGGGATACTCGCCTTCCCAATAGCGCTCGATGCGAATCCAGTTAATCGCCCGCTGCTGCAACACAACGTCCTCGAGATTCAGCGCGATATTGTTCTCCGCATGGCAAGCGACCACGCATGCTTGGCAGCCGGTACAGCGGTCAAGGTCGACCACCATACCCCACCGCCGGCCAATGCTCGCCACCGGCTTGCTGGTGTCTTGCTCTGTGCCTTCCGCGGCTTGTCTCACCGCCGTCTCTCCCTGTTCCTAATTGGTTTCGTTAGTGATTTGGAACGTCTTTTCGTCGGGCATCTGCACTGGCGCGGTAATGCCTTCGATGCGCGCCAAGCGAGTCCGCCGTCCGGTCGAAGCGATCCGCACTCGTGTAGACGACCAAGCGAGCGCCCCTGTCTGCTCCTGGACCACCGGTGCCAGAATCCGTAATGGGTTATCCCCGCGGTTTTCGGCATAGCGTCCGAGTTCACTGTGCCCTTGGCCCAAAGGCACACTCACGACACCCTCGCCTATCCCCGGGTAAGGATACGCGGGGGCCAGGAGCGAGCCCGCAACGGAGGTAAGGCGCACGATATCGTTCTCCAATATGCCCAGAGCCGCCATAGTCTTCGGGCTCAGAGCAATCCACGTTCCCCAGACACCGGTTGTCATGGGATCGGACGTTGACTGCAGCCAAGGTGACACAGCCAGACTGCCGCTGCCGTCCCCAAGCAATACCGACGGCGTGACAATGAGATGATACGGATAGTCGCGGGCCGCACTGCTAAACTCCGCATCGGGAGCGCTTATTCCGGTCAAATCCGGCGCGTCTGCCGCTACTTCTTCGGCCGGCACCCACCAGCCGCCGCGCTGCAGCACCGACAGCCAGAATACCTCGGGATCGTCGCTCGTCACCGACCCGTCGCCACGCGTCTGAAGCTCGTCAACGCTCGCGCGTATGGCGTCTCTCATCGAGGCCCACGGCAACGCTTCGGCAAGTTGGCCGCCAATGGATTGCGCCAGACTCAGCAGTACGTCGGCGAAGGCGCGTGTACCGGCTTCTCCCTCGAACTCCTGGTGATACGGGCGCACGACAGGTTGCTGGACGCCAAGCGTGGCGTACTCTGCGCCGAGAGACGGCACACTCGTACCCCAACTCTCCAGGTAGTGATGGTCCGGCAAGATCAAGTCCGCCAGTGCTGTGGTTTCGTCCAACACATTCGAGAAACTGACAATATACGGAATCGCGTCTAACGTGCTGGCCGTATTCAAAACTCCGGGAAGCCCGAATACCGGATTCGCACCGTGAATGAGAAGGACATCCGGTACCTGACCGCTTTCAATTTCGCTGAGGAACGCCTCCCATTCCTGGAAGGATGTAACCGGAGTTTCAGCGGGAATATTCGGGAGCGGCGACGGTGCATTGAGCAATACACCGCCCGTTTGGCCCACGTTGCCCTTGAGCAAATTGAGGGCAAAGATGGCCACCATATTGAACAGGCCGTTCGTGTGGCCGGCAGCGCTGCCGCCACCCATGGCCACGGCTGTCGGGGCTGCGGCAAAGTCATGGGCAATGCGGGCGATAGCCTCAGCCGACACGCCGGTTACGCCAGCGACCTTCTCCGCAGCGTATGCCTCCAAAGTGCCCTCGCCGCCGGTCAGCGGTTGCAGAGCCGGGGGCACCGCCCTGCCGTCTAACACGGCGTGAGCAATGCTGAGCGCCAGAATGCCCTCTGTGCCGGGGTTTACGGGATGCCATTCGTCAGCGTTGGCTGCCGTCATGGTCAAGTGCGTGTCGAAGTGGGCGAATGTGCCGCGTGAGCGGCCGTCTCCTTGCCGGAAGTGTCCGTATGCCCGGCCGTAGTGAACCGGGGAGTCGCCGCTTTCCAAGAATTTGCCGCCAATGGAGAGTATGTAGTCCGTATTCGCGATGTCGAATTGCGGTACGCGTGTGGTCCCGAATACTTGCGCGCTGGCCTGTCGCACGGCCGCCTGCTCAAGCGGCTCATATGTCAGCCAACGTGCGCCGATACTCTGCGTAAATTGCTGCAGGATCATGCCCAAATGCCCGTTTACGGGCTCCGTAATCATGACAATGCCGCCGTCACTGGCTGCCGCAAGCTTCTCCTGGAATTCCGGCAGCACGTCATCCCAACGCATGAACCGGTAGCGACCGGAGCCGCGACTGCGCCTGGGGATCATCGGGTTGGGGATGCGGTCCGGATTGTACAGTGTCTGCAAGGCGGCTTGCGCGCGTCCGGAAGACTTACCACGGTTCAGAGGGTAGTCGGGGTTGCCCTCGATTTTGCGCGCGCGACCGCTCTTGACGCGTACGATGACCCCGCAGCCGTCACCGGAGTCCTGGCAAATGGTCGCGTACCAGGTATCCAGTCCTGTCACCATATCTTCCGGGATGTCTACCGGACTTTGAATATGGAACTCGCGATCCGGCGTGCCGCAGCCGGCAAAAGCCACGGCGGCGCCCATTCCCAGGCCCGATGTTCCTGCTAACTTTAGGACATCGCGTCGTCGCATAGTTCTCCTCTAACGGTGGCAGATCGTGCAGTCTGTGGGCGCGTTGTTTTCCCGGTGGCAAGCCACGCAGTCGCCCATGTTCAATGAGCGCACTTGCTTCACACGTTCCATCGAGCCCACGTCGCCGTGACACGTCGCGCAATCAAATCCTGCCTTGATATGCGCCGCGTGGACAAACCGCACGTGGTCCGGCATGACGTGCACACGCACCCAGTCGATAGGCTGCCTGTTCTCCCAATGCGTCACCAACTTGGTGATCTCTGCTTTGTGCAATGGATTCGTAACATTGGGATGCTCGCCGGTGATGACACGGTGACACATCATACACTGTTCAATTGCCGGAATAGTAGCTTCTGCGCCGGTCTCGACGTTGCGGTGACAGAACACGCAGTCGATGTCATTCTGTTCTACGTGCACGGTATGCATGAATTCAATCGGCTGTTTAGGGCCGTCGGCGGCTTGCGTAGCCCACGTGACGCCGCCAATGACAACCAGGCCGAGGACGACGACAAGCGCGCCAATCGTGATGCGCAGCTTACGCGGAGTCATGCAGTTTCCCTCCAATTTCGTCTTGCGCGAATTGGAGACGTGCAAGGAAGCCCACAAGGAGCAGCGGTCAGCGCCCCAGGGGTACTTACTTCAGGATTCATCTTGGACATTAAACTCCCTGGCGAGGCGCCAGGGTTACCTATGTATTGCCGTCTTTGAAATGTCCGGTCTGTCACGAAGCGGTGCTTTCTCGAGAGAATGTCTTATGCCCAGATGAGCGGCTTGCTACAACCCACAACATGCCAAAAATCGTCTCAATATGCACTTCGGTCTATTATACTGATGCCCACACAAGATGCAAATCAAATGAGAGTCCCCGGAGCGGGTTTCTTGCTTGTGCCGATACTCGCTACAATGCGTGTGCGGCCCTTGCAAAAGGCGGCCGCGACCAGCCTTGGCTCTCCGCCAACGAACAACGCCTAGCAGAGTAGCATAGGGATGGGCGGACTGACAAATGTCCGATACATTGGAGAGCCCAACCGCAGCGTACGGTCTAGTCCGTACAGCGGAAAGGGCCAACGCGGTGTCATTGAATAGCGGCTGCGTGAGCCTGTGCGGGATAGTCCACGGGTCGGGCCGCTAGATCTTTTTGCGATTTCGCTGCTCTTTAAAGGATGAGACAATATGGCGAATACTCGACCGAACCTCTTGCTAATCATGTGCGACCAACTGCGTTTCGACGCGCTGAGAGCGGCCGGCGAAGACTTTCTGCAAACTCCCAATCTTGACCGCTTGTGCGCGGAGGGTGTGCGTTTCGCTTACGGCTACACGGAATCGCCGGTCTGCGTTTCGGCCCGGGCCATCAGCATGACCGGCCTCTTGCCGCACCGCACGGGCATCTTTGACAATGGCTACGCGCTGCCGGCGGATCACCCAACCGTCATGTCGCGCTTACGCGCTGAAGGCTACTTCACGCAAGCGATCGGCAAGATGCACTTCTCCCCGGTGCGTGAGCAGCACGGGTTCGATCGCATGTGGTTGAGCGAGGAAGTTCCCCGCCGCCTGGAAGACGACGAGTTTCTGCAAGACGTGCTTGCGGCAGGGCACGGCCACGTGGAGGAGCCCCATGGCATCCGGCATGAACTCTATTACATCCCGCAAGTTTCGCAACTGCCGGAGCACCTCCATACTACGGCGTGGACTGCCCGCAAGACCGTGGAGTTTGTCGAGGAACGTGCCGGAGAAAGCGCGCCGTTCTTCTGCTGGACCTCTTTCATCAAGCCTCATCCGCCATTCGATCCACCGTCGCCGTGGCATCGCCTCTATCGGAGCACGGACATGCCCTCACCGGTGCGCAGTGAAGATGAATTGACGTGGCACACCTGGTACCAGCGCAGCCAGAATCGCAGCAAGTGGATGGATTGCTTTCCGGACGAGAATCTGCTACGCACGATGAAGGCGTACTACTACTCGTGTGTTTCATTTGTTGATTATTGGGTTGGCGAGATTCTTGCAGCGTTGGAGGCGACGAATCAGCGCGAGAATACGCTAATCATGTTTGTCGCCGATCACGGCGAGTTTCTGGGCGACCACTTTGCCTTTGGCAAACGGGACTTCCACGAGCCTGCTTGTCACATCCCCTATATCCTCTCGTGGCCGAAAGCGCTGCCGCAGGGCGCCGTGCGCGAGCATCTGGCGGGTCTGCAGGACGTGACGCCAACGCTTCTCTCCGCTGCGGGACTGGAGGTACAGCCTGCGGAATTCGATGGCATGCCGCTTCTCAGCATTGCCCAAGACGAAGGCGTTGCGGGTAGGCCCTATCTCTTCAGCCAGATCAAGGAGAAAGACCTCGGCATGTACTGCGCCATGAATGCCGAGTGGAAGTACATCTACTGTGCCCCGGACCGCATGGAGTTGCTGCTCAACTTCCGGGACGGCGGCAATGAGTTGACCAACCATGCACAGGAGTCGAGCGTAGCCGATGTCAAGCGGGAGCTAAGAGAAGCGCTTTTCGCGCATTTCCGCGCCGCGGAATACACCGATCCAATTGACGGTGACGACTGGGCGCTCTTTCCACAACCCACACACGCCTGGCTGCGCCTCGACGAGTTTGAAAACAAGGAACGGGTTGGGCGAGGCTGGCAGTTTGCCCGTTGGACAAAGCACTACCCCGTGGATGGCAGGCAGCGCTCCCAGCGGGAGAATTACCACTTCATAGATGGAACGCAGTGATGATCGGAGATATCGTTCGGTATCGCGTGCTACCGCTCATCATTGCCTTTGCGCTCGTGTTTCTCTTTATCTTCGTGCTGGTGCGCCTGGCAAGTTCCGGAACGGACATTGAAGCCGAGCGGGAGCATGCGATAGCTCTCGCTCAGGAACTCTATGCACAGCAGAGAGATGAGGGCGTGGACTTCTCTAAGGGGCCGTGTCTCTCTGAAAACCTGATGGACGGCTGGGCTGCTGACATTGTGCACAACCCGCGCCAGCCGGTTGACAACGAGCCGGAGAATCAATGCCAGTCGTATCGCTCCGGCATGGCATTTCGACTGGTGGAGCTTGATCCCGAGGGGAACGTCATACGGGCACAGTAGCCGGCAATGAGATAGGGGTACAAAGTAAGGCGTCCACAGGCAAAGACTGCAGGCGGACGCCTTGAGCATTGAGGTGTTGACAGTGAGCGTATCCTGATGCCTCGGAATTCAATCATAGTCGTTCCAGTTTCGAGACTACGGGAAAGAGAATTCGCTCGAATGACGGAGCAGCTAGGGGAGTGCTCGAAGTGAGTGCGGCCAAGTCTCCCGGAGGATTCATCCGGGAATGTCAATGCCGCCTACCAGGATACGTCCGCGCCCCTAAACGTATCTTGGTGGCGGCATTCCGATGCAATGAGCACATTGCGTGCTAGTGATTTCTTCACTTTTGTTGGAGAAATCAATTCTACTATAGTCCCTCCGCAGAGTCGAATGCCTGCAGGAGGGACCATGCAATCCTATGCGCTCGCTATGATCGTGTCCAGACTGGTGCTGATGTCGAGGAGGCTCTTCTCCGGAAACTCCGCGTGAAGGGAGATTTCAGCAGACAGGTAGCTGTCGTAGCCAACTGACCGCAGAGACGCACGCACTGCTTTCCAGTCCACGTCGCCTTGCAGGAGCGTCACAAAGCCGTCCATGTTGCCCACTTGTACTTTGAAGTCCTTCACATGCACCTTCTTGATGCGGTGCGCGAGGATTTCAATCCAGTGCTGGGGGATGGCCCAACCGAGGAAATTCCCGACATCGAAGTAGCAACCGACATACGGGCTATTCACCTCATCGAGCAGGTTTCGCATCTCCAATGGGGAAAGCAGGAACTTATTCCACACGTTTTCCACAGCGACGAAGACTTGTAAGTCTTCGGCAATAGGGGCAATCTGCTTCAAGGATTCAAGCGTGCCTTCGTAGGCATGGTCGTATCGGACGTCCACACTCACCGTGCCCGGTACGACCAGCAAACTGGTTCCACCGAGAATCTTCACAACGCGCAATGCTTTGCCAACGTTGGCAACGGCCTTGCTGATTCCGTCTCTGTCGATGGATGTCAACGGAGCGCTCCGAATCGGCTGTCCGCCCATGAGCCCATGGATCTCCACCGTCTGTTCCGCATGGTCGCGCAGCCGCTTGAGGTCGTCATCGGAAGCGTCTATGGAAACCGGACCGTCAAAAGTCAGACTGGGCTCGATACCTTCGAACCCAGCCGCCTTCGCCATGCTCATTGCCTCTTCGAGGGGAACATCTCCTCCAAAACAGTTACCGCAAACCGCTTTCTTCATGTTTTGCGACCGCCTTTCTCGTTCGTTGCCTCAGCTCGGATAGGGATACGCTTCTTCCTCAAGTGAACTCGCGTCAAAGATCGGTTGCATTGACTGCACTATAGTATACCGGAACAATCCATGCCGACGTAATTGCGCGGTGCATTCCGCTCTGCTAGCCTGTGCACACGAGGAGATGGCAACGATGGTAATCGATTCACACGTTCACGTCGGTAACTCGACCGCCTATAACTTCTATGCGGATGTTGACGATCTGCTGCGGCTCGCGGATGACAACGGAATTGATAGGTTGTTTGTCACTGACTTCACGGCGCTTATCCATGACATGCGCGAGGGAAACGACAAGCTGGGCAAGGCCATACGGCAGCACCCCGACCGCATTCTGGGCTATGTGAGCATTCCCACCATGAATTTCGATAACGGAGCGCTTGAAGAAATCGATCGCTGCGTAGACGAATACGGCATGCGGGGAATCAAGATTTACTCCTATCCCAAGATTCCGTTAGTGCGTCCGTCGGTATTCCCGGTGCTTGAGCGCGCGGCGTCGCACCGGATGCCGATCCTGGCGCACTCTACCGGCGAGGAGTGCGAGGTGATGGCTGCGCACGTGCCGGAGGCTTTTCTCATGATGGCCCACTCGGGCAATACGGCTCTGGCTCGGGGTGACTGGTTGCGCGCGGTGCAGGCGGCTGAACGCCATCCTTCAATTCTGCTCGAAACTGCTAGCAGTTCTGTGAACAACGGTTCGCTTGAGTACACCATCGAGCGCATCGGCCCGGAGCGGATCATCTTCGGCACGGACATGCCGCTGCTGGAGGTAAGCGTGCAAATGGCGCGCGTCAGCGGCGCCGCGATCAGCCAGGCGGAAAAGGACCTGATTTTCGGCGGCAATATGGCCCGCCTGCTGGCGCTTGATGTTTAGCGGCGTAGTGGAACGGTGAAAAGCATGACTATGTGGGACTTCTCCGGATTTATCGGCGCCTGGGGCTACTGGCCCCTCAAAGCGCGTACCGGTGCGGACGTCATGGCGCTGATGGATGCACACGGCATTGAGCGTGCGGTCGTGGGCTCTACGCGGGCGCTCGAAAGCGACTGGCGTTTGGGGAATTCGGAAGTGCTTGCAGCGGCAGCAGAATCCGGCGGCAGGCTAATGCCGTTCGTAACCATTGACGGCACTCAACCGGGAACGGCTGAACTCTTGGCGGAGTATACGGCCGCGGGCGCTAAGGGGATTCGTTGCTATCCCAGCCACCACCACAACACGTTGCCGTCACAGCTTGAGCCACTCTGTGCGGCGGCCCAAGACCAAGGACTGGTCGTGGTAATCGTCTTGCGCGCCACTATGGACTGGTCGTTTCCCGTGGCTGCTGTAGAGCCATTCGAGAAACTCTTTGCGCAGTTCCCTGAGGTCCGGTTTGTGGTGCATGGACTGAACTACGGGCAAGAGTCATGGAACGCAATCCGCCTGCTCAATTCCTACGCCAACGTCTGGCTGGAAACTTCGTGCTTACAAGGCCTCGGCGGCATTGCCCAGTGGGTTTCGCAGGGTGACGTTGGCCGCATTCTCCTGGGCACAGGCATCCCGCTGCAATACCCCGCGTGCGGCATAGCGAAGTTGGAGAAGGCAGCAATATCAAATGCGGACAAAGAAGCAATTGCGTTCGGCAATGCGAAACGGCTGCTTGGAACCTCGGACTAGTCGGTATCTCTAGCACTTTACTGAAATGTAGGTCAGCCGTCCACCCTCGATCTTGCTGCACTTTGCCGCTTGTATTCTGATGGAGCCCCCGATGCGTTGCTCCGGCGCATGCGCACCGTGATGACGTAATGCCCAGAGTGCACGTTTGTGACGTAGAATTGAACCTCATTGTTTACATAAGTCCACCAGCAGGTGCTGTGAACACTGCTCTGTCTGTCTTTCCCGTTTGAGGCAGATGCTGCCGGAGCGAGCTTACAAAAACCGAAAGACCCTAGGGCAAGTACACCCAAGGGCCGCGCGTTAGAGATCGATAGACTAAGTGTTGGATCAAATTCTCAACGAACCGAACAGTCTGTCGGCTGACTTTCGAGTTCATCATTGACTCTCTCAGGCTTGGCATCGCCGTCGCGCGCGGCGCGACAAAGTGAACTCGGAAACGCGGTATTGACTCCCGCCACTCAATGATGCCGTAAAGGTCAACCGCCCCGGTTGGCACTGCCCGCGCATTGGGGTCAAGCCTGAAGTATCTTGAGTTGCTCTGGTAGACTTCGCTCCCATCAAAGTCGCGGGCAATTGCAATGCGGCCTTGCGCTCGCACGCGCGTTCCGGTCGTCGCTTGCTGAGCGACCGCTCGCGTGAAGGGAATCGGCTTTGGTGGCGCTTTACCGGGAAGGTGCCATAAATGCGTGTCTGGCGAAGAATGGAGGTCTATTTGCCTGCCCTCACGTGAGGCGAATGCCGTAAAGCGAATATGACTTCCTGTTGGCGGCGGGCGGACGTCTATCCCAAGATGGAGGATCGCCCCGCCGCAACCATCGGCGACGAAGACCAGCGTCTCCTCCGGCAGTGGCCGGACTTCCGTGACCACACCGGAAATCTCGACATGTAGCGGCGTGGCCGACCGGGAAATGTCTGTGAGGCAATGCAGCCTGATTGGCGTCGGGGTTGGCGGTGGGGTGGGCGAAGCGGTCGGAATCGGCGTGGGCGAGGGTGTCGGCGTTGGCGTCGGCCGTGGAGTGGGAGTGGAAGGCGCCGGCGTTGGCACAGTCGTTGGCGTGGGGGACGGGAAAGGAGTGGCGGTAGGCGTGGGTGTCGGCGAAGGGGGAAGTGGCGTGGGCGACGGTGAGAGAGGAGCGGCGGTCGGGCTGGGCGCGGGCGTTGGCGCCGGAATAGGCGTAGGTGTTGGGGGAAGCGGGACAGTGCCCGGTGAGGGTGCGCCTTCTTGCAAGGATGACGGAGCGCGAGAGGACGTGCCCCCGGCAAGGATGCGCCGGAGAGACTGCCCGCCGGAAGCTGACGGAAAGCGTCCGTGCAGGCCCAGATAGCCGCCGGGATCGTACCCGTAGGCGATGACGTCAAGCACCGCACCCTGAACGCTCATCAAGGCCACCGTGGCGCCGGAGTTGGCTAGCGCCCACGTGCGCCGGGAGACTCTGCGGTCGTGGACCAGGTTTGGCACGTCTGCTGAGTTGCTAAAGCCGGCTCCTGACACGCGCGCCTCAAAGTCCGGCAGCGATCCAAAGTGAGCAGTGAATTGACGGGCATTCTTTGCTACCACGATTGTCTTACCGGGTTCGAGCTTGGTCCCGTCAGGAAAGCCGTAACCCACCGCACTGCGGGCAGTTGCGCTCTGAATTCGAATGAGCACGCCTGCGAGGAACGCCACATCTCCGCCTTGGTTCTGGATTTCAATGAATTCATCGCCTTCGGACCGGGGAATCTGTCCATCGTAGTAAATCTCCGTGATGTGCAGCGATTGCGGGACAGGTGGTGGTTTTGCCTGCGAAGCAGTCCCACGTGAATTCTGTACTGCGCTGCTCGAGCCTGAACGTGCAGAGGAGGCCGGTCTGGGCGTTGGAGTCGGAGTCTCGTTCGACACACCCTTCGTGCGCGCGGTAGCGGTTCTCCAATCGCCAGTGCCGTCCGGAATGCGCGCCTTGGCAATGACACCTTCTGGGATGGCGTAGTCAATCTCAATGAAGACCTCGCCATAGCTGTCTAACAGCCGCAACTTGCCACTTGGCGGAAGGGGTAAGATAGGAGCAAAGCTCTCAATTGTGAAATAGCTGCCGGCCTCTATTCGCGAGTTTATTGGAAAGAAGTATGGCACGGCCGCGTCATCACTGCCCGTATCAAGTGACCAGCAGGTCAGTTCCATCGGCGGAGGCCCGTTATTGTAGAGCTCAATGTAGCCGGATTGCTCTACGCTCTGGCTGGGCACTATCTCGTTGAACACGACTTTCGGACCGTCGTTGATCGGGCACTCGGGGATCGGAGTCCGAGCCGTGGGGGTCGGCAGTATCATTGGTGTTGGTGAGAGCGCGATATCCGGAGTCGGAGAAGCCGTTGGGGTGGGGAGTACTGTTGGAGTTGGAGTGAGCGTCGGTGGGGGACCGGCAACGGGTGTTGGCGAAGGAGTTAGGGTTGCGGGTGGTGAGGGGGCCGGAGTGGGGCCAGGCGATGTCGCGGGCGTAATCGAGGGTGTACTTGAGGGTGTTGGAGAACGCGTTGGCATTGGGGATGGCGGTGCGGACGTTGGCGAAGGAGAAGGCAAGGCAGTAGGCGTCAGCGGGAGTGTAGATGTTGGAGTGGGTGAGGGGGTTGGCGTGAGTGTGGGCGTCGGTGTAGGCGAGGGAGTGCGCGTCGGTGTGGGGGTAGGTGTGGGTGTCGGCGTTGGCGAGGGAGAGGGAGTAGGAGAAGGTGTGGGTGTCGGTGTAGGCGAGGGAGTAGGCGTTGGTGTGGGCGTGGGCGATGGAGTTGCAGTCGGTGCACCATTCGCAGCGCCTTTGGTTGGCGTTGAAACGACCGACCAGTCGGCTCCACCATCCGGTACCCGGGCTATAGAAGCGCCGTCGATGCCGATGGCGTAATCAACCTGATCCGCCAGAGCGTATTCGAAACTGTTGAGATCCACTGAATGCAGCCGCAGCGTACCGCTCTTGGCAATGAGCATGCCCGTTGTGTTCTGCTCAAACACCAAGTACTGGCCTGAGGCGATGGAAGTTCCGAACGGGAACTCGTAGAAGTTGTCATCTTCATCACTACCTGTGTCGACCAGCCAAAAGCTCAAGTCAACGGACGTAGTGCCCCCGTTAAAGAGTTCTATCCAATTTGTGCTGCCGTCGGCATTGTCTGGAAATACCTCGTTGATCACAATGAGTCCGTCGGACTGCGCCGTCTGCTGCACTAGCATTGGCGCAATCAACAGCAATAGGGCAGAGAGTGCCAACCGGGACAGCCCGTTCCGCCGCACCACCGAAAGCAGAGGTTTCTTTAGGTCCGCCGGATTTCGCCGTTTGCCTATCGCAAGGTGCACGAGTCTCTTCCGTGCGGAAGGCAGGCGGCGAGTATCGGCAGCCCGCTCTAGCCGTCGGAATGCCCCCCGGCCACGCTGGCAGGCGGTGGATTTGCCTTCTCAATTGCTCTGATTGATCGCTACTGGGACTCATCGCTGCCGTGCTCCTATGAACGGCAATAGTAGCCCTAGAGTAATACGTATACGATAGACATATAGTTACGGTATGGCAAATAATCATAGCGGACTTGGTGATATCTACAAAGAAGAAAGTAGAAGCCTTATCATCATTTAAAGACATGAAGGCAACAGTAGGATATCTGCGAGAGTGAACTGGGTTTGTCGAGCTGAGGAAAGGGCTACATCAGCCATTCCAGCTCGGGGATGGGCACGCGGCTGCGGTTTTCTTCCGCATCCACCGTCTCCACGGCGGGGAGCCGCAAACCGGAGGATACTGCCAGGGGGAAGGGCAGAAAGGCATCCAGGCGCACCTCGCCCGGTTCGACGGACATGCCCGCCCGTTTCAGCCGCGAGCCGGGGCCAAAGCGCGCCCAAGCTTCTCTGGGCGCCAGGGAGCGTACCGGCAAAATCAGCAAGTACTCGTGCAGGTCCGGCCGCGCCACCACCGTGGCCCAGGCCACCGGCTGTGCGGTGAGGAGTTCCCAGAGGGTTTCTGTCATGGGGTGCGTGCCGAAGCCTTCGGTGAGCAGGAGCGGCGGGCCTTTCCACGTATGGGACGTGGGACGCGCCAGCGGGTCCATGCCGAGTACCGCCATGTCCTTGCGGGTGGCGGAGGGAGCGATGACGGCGGCTGCTTGCAGTTGCGACGCGCGGCGTAGCGTATCGACACCGGCCGGCTCCCGCGTTACCAGAATGAGGCGTTCGTCGCTATCGGAGGATTGGGAAAGCACTGTGGTCAAGTTGCCGGATGCTTCGCCGCCAACCGCGTACACGCCGCGGACCACCACAGCTTCCGCTTCAACCACGACCTCTCGCGGCGGCACAACATCGATGACAGTGCCATAGAGCCCTGCCGGCAGTGAGATGTCTTGGCTTGCCCCTTCAAACCAAGCGAGACCGCTGCGCGAGGACACCTCTCCGAGATAGCCTTGAAACGGGGCAACCGCCGTGCGGGTGCGCAGCCCAAAGAGGCGGCGCTGGGCGGCAATGAGCGCGCCCTCCGCGCAGCTATCTCCAGGAGCCAGTTCAAGAGTCTCTTGCACATGCTCAGGAGCAACGCCAAGCGCGCTCGACAAGTCGATCAGAGTTCTTTGCGGCGTCAGTGTACACGAGCCGACAATTGTATCCGGCTCCACCTTGTCTCCGGGCTGGACCGAGAGAGTACCATCGGCGGGCAGCACCCGGCGCAAGCGCAGAAGATAGCGTCCGATTTGCGGCGTCGGCGTTGGGGGATTTGCCGTACCCCGCAGCGCAAGCATCGTTGCCATGGCTAGTTAGATCTCCCGGAGAAGGACAGTGTGGGATACGCACCGGTTGTCTGCATCCACTCGAGAATCTTGGCCTGGCGTTTGTCCTTGTTTGCGTCAAGGTCGATTGGACGTCCGCGCGCATCGACGATTAGCCCCAGTGAACCGCCAAAGAGGTTGGCACGCGGTTCTGCTCCTCTCCCCCGCCCCACACCGAGGTTGAGTCTCGTCGCAGGCCACACCTCCAGCATGGAACCGGCTCCTCCTACCCAGGGTATAACCTCTACCGATCCGAAGTTCACTAAAATTTCTTCAGGCGTACGCGACTGCGCGCCTGTGCGCAAGCGCAAGGCAGGGCGGTTTTCCGCCATACGGCCGGCAGGAGAGATTCCCACTCCCAAACTCAGCAGGACATCTTGTTCTATGAAGGGGTTTCCTTCCTCGATGGCTTTATCGAGCAACAAAACTGGCAGTGCACCGGCGCGATCCAAGGCGAACTGCGTAAAGCCTGTGGGCAATACAGAATCGAGCATCATCAAGACCGCTTGTATCAGCCGCGGGGCGCCGCCCAGAGTAGCCCCGCAACCAATGATGACATCCGCGTTAGCACAGGCCGCGATAGTCTGACCGTCAATGGTCTGTTCATCGATGAGCTCAACCACATTGCGCAGGGCTTCGCGCGCAAACGCGTGCTCCAAGACGAGGCTTTCAATTGTGGTAGGCAGTGCTCCGGGATGGGCGAGCCGGTGCAGGAGATAGTCATCCAGCCGACCCTCATCCAAGTCGTATGGCAGCCAGCGCTCCACGGCCTCACGCCCGGATTCCATCAGGATGTTCTGCGGGCTGCGCAGTGTGCCGAAGCCATCCAAGGAGGCCTTGCGCAAGACTCCGTTGGGCAGGCTGGCGATTGCAGCCACGTGACTTGCTCCAAGATCTAGCGAAAGCACATGGATGCTATAGCGCTGGGCCAGTTGCTGCGTGACGTGGCCGAGTGCTTCTTGATAGTCGATCGGTTCCGCGCCCGCCCACTCGCTTAGCCCGGGAAAATTCGGCACCATGTGCTGACGTCTCTCGTTCGCCAGCGACTGCACGAGCGACTCAAGCGCGGCAAGAGTGGCGTCGCTTGACTCTACTGGGTCCAGGTCAATGTGGCGGAGCGGTGCCCGCTCGCCAAGGAACGTGCGCAGAGACTGAGCATGCGTCCCCGAACCCACGAAAACTATGGTTAGATTCCACGCGTTCCGATGGCTGCTAAGCACCTTTCGCAAGATGTCGCCAATACGTGCAATGTCAATCTCCCAATCTTTGTCGCTGTCGTTACCGAGGACAATCAAGGCGTCCAACGGCGATTCAATCAGTCGCTGGAAGACGAATTGGTACGCATCGAGCGGACGGTTGTTGAGATCAAAGATGTCAACGGGTGTTATCGGCAAGGATTGCAGTGATTCGAGCAGCGCATTCAGCGTTCGATTGTTGCTCAGGCTGAGGACACTTGTGACCGCTGTGAGGCCGACGCTTGTGACTGCGAGCCTGTTCACCTGCTCGTCAACGGCATGCCAGCCGGTCGCACGCTCCAATTCCGCTAACGCTCGCGAGACTCCGAGCATCACGTCGGAAACGGGGGGATCGATCGTGCTGGGAACGCGTGCCGCGCCGGCCAAACGAAACTCGCCTTCAACACGCTCAAGGAGGGAGACGCGCGTACTAACCGTGCCCACGTCTGCAACGAGCGTAGAAGAGGAATCCACAATCTCTGCCATGCAATTGGTTTCGTAGGTGAAGGGTTGCCCGCGTGCGGTATTGCTGTATCTGCCATGGTAGTTTTGCGCAGAGACGTCTGTCAACTGATGGTAACGCAGGAAAAGCTGGCATGTGGCAGTGACAGGATCGGGTGAAGAAGGGTCACCGCCGAGCTTTGACGCCTTCGTCAGGCCGCTGCTAGACTCTAAGCAGGGGATCGCTCGGTCGCTTGGGAAGTGCGCTGTAGTGTGCGCCAATTGCACCAAGATTCACAGGAAGAGACTGAAGCATCCCGCACTACCATGTATCGTGGCGTGGAGAGGTAGCCAAGTGGACGAAGGCGCTCGCCTGGAGAGCGAGTAGGCGCCACAAGCGCCTCGTGGGTTCGAATCCCACCCTCTCCGCCACCGCTTTGCATCAAGAGCAATTGTCAGATCAAACAGAGTAACCGTAGAGCCGGCGGATAAATCCGGGCAGGAGAAGCGGTACAAGGTCCGCAGACAGGCGGTCTTGCCCCCTGTCTGCCTTACCAGTTGGATCTGCTCCGGCAAACGCTACCTGGGCCAAAACCACCTCTGGCGGAGGACTGCGCCCGAAGCTGGCGTTTCAGGTATTTTTCGCCACCGCATTGAGGAGAATGACTGCATTAGATGGGCAACCCCATTCGTTTACGCATCGCGCCAAGTCCTACCGGTAACCTCCATGTCGGCAATGCCCGCACGGCGCTTTACAACTACCTCTATGCGCGCCAGACCGGTGGTGAATACATTCTGCGCATTGATGACACCGATGCGAAGCGCTCCTCAGATGCGGATATTGAGGGGGTGCTCTCCAGCTTTCGCTGGTTAGGTCTCGACTGGGATGAAGGCTATGCCGCCGGCGGCGACTACGGGCCGTACCGTCAGAGTGAACGACTCCCGCTCTATAGAAAATACGTTGAAGAACTCTTGGCGAACGACCACGCGTATCAGTGCTGGTGTACACCGGCAGAGCTGGATGTGTTACGCAAACAGGCGCAGCGAGAACGCCGTCCGTTTCGCTATCCGCAAACGTGCTTGCACCTCAACGCATCAGAGCGAGCTGCCCGGGAGCGGTCGGGCGCTCCGTTCGTGATTCGCTTTCACTCTCCTCGCGAAGGGACGGTCGCCTTCGAGGATCTCGTGCGGGGCGCAATGAAAGTCGAATCCACAGAGCTCGACGACCTGGTGATTGTGCGCACCGACGGCATGCCCACGTACAACTTTGCCTCGGTAATTGACGACAGCCATATGCAGATAACCCATGTCATTCGCGGCGCCGACCACCTCTACAACACGCATCGGCAAATCCCAATAGCGGAAGCGCTGGGGTTCGATCTGCCCGCTTACGCGCACTTGCCGCTGCTTACAAATCCGGACCGTACAAAGCTGGGCAAGCGTTCCGGCGCAGTGCTCGTCGGCGATTACGCGGCACAAGGATACCTGCCGGAGGCTGTTGTCAACTTTCTGGCATTGCTGGGCTGGAATCCCGGTGATACCCAAGAAGTGTTTGGACTGGACGAGCTAGTATCGGCCTTCAGCCTAGTCCGCGTGAACAGGGCGAATGCGGTCTTTGAACTGCAAAAGCTCGTGTGGCTCAATGGTGTCTATATCCGCAGCCTCACGCTCCAGGACTTGACTGAACGTAGTGTGCCGTTCTTGGCGGGTGCAGGGCTGATCCAGCCGGACGGGTTTGATCGCGCTTATCTGCAGGCCGCAATCGAGCTTGAGCAGGAGCGCCTGAAGAATCTTGCCGAAGCGCCTACCGTTCTCGACTTCTTCTTTGCGGATGAGGTGACACCGGAACCGAAGCTGCTCGTCGCCAAAAAGCAGACTCCTTCGGCTTCGCTTGATGCGCTTGAGCAAGCCTGCGCGCAGCTAGAGTTGCTGGATAGCTGGGACCATGAGCCGATTGAAACGTGCCTGCGCGGTCTTGCCGCCAGTCTGGGATGGAAGGCCGGCCAGCTCTTTATGCCGCTTCGTGTAGCCATAACCGGCAAGACTGCTACACCGCCGTTGTTCGAGACGATGGTCGTCCTGGGCCGCGAACGCACGCTGGCTAGGATTGAATCTGCAATAGGCATCTTGGCTGGAAACATCGCGGAGAGGGAACGCGCTTAGACTGCCCTCGGCGAGAGCAGCCGCGATTTACAGAGTTGCGGTACCGAAGACCTTGCGGCTAATCGACCAGTCAATAGATTGCGCCCGCCGCGTGTTCCGACGGCGGAGTGGAGTCTTCCTTCATTACTATGAAAGATTGATGGCAGGACGAAGATGTTTACACAGGTCAAGGTTGCTGCAATCTCAATGCTGCCCACCAAGTGGGATAAGCCCGCCAATGCCGCCAAGATGGAGGGACTTATCCGTAAAGCGGAGGCGGGGAACCCTGACGTAATCGTGACCATCGAGGGAGCCCTGGAGGGGTACGTCGTCTATGACGTCATTGAGGGCAGGCGGTCGGCTGACGAGATGTTGGCGATTGCCGAACCACTGGACGGGCCATACGTTGCCCATTTCCGCCAACTGGCACGCAGCCTCTCCGTCTGTCTCTGTTTTGGCTTCGCGGAGCGTGTCGGCGATGACGTCTACAATACGGTAGTTTTCGTCGACCATGAAGGCGAAGTCCGGGGGACGTATCACAAGAGCCAGTTCGCGGAAGGCACGCACCCGTCGTGGCACTTCAACCGCATTGGCAAGGAGTTGCGCGCCTTTGACACACCGTTTGGGCGCGCCGGCATGCTGATATGCAACGACCGCTGGAATCCGCTCATCGCCCGCTCGATTGTTCTCGACGGCGCGCAGGTGCTGTACATTCCGACCTACGGCAATACATCGAAAGCGCAAAATCAAGCGGTGTTGGCCAGAGCTCGCGAGAATGGCGTACCCATCGTCCAAGCCAACGTGGGACAGAATATGGTTGTTTCCAAAGGCGAGATGGTTGCCTACCAACGCGGGTTTGACAGAATTACGTACGCAGACATAGATGTGCCGGCCGCGGCTTCAACTTCTGCTGCGCGAAATCTGGAGCGGGAATACCTCCGGCGCCAAGGGCCAGAGATGGACCGGCGCTACCGTGAGACCATCGAGAAACTAGAGAGCAGCGGAAATTAAGGGCCGCATACAACCGTCCTAATCGTCAAGGATTGCCGTGGCCTCCACCTCAATCAGTATCTCATTCATTTGTACGCCAACCGTTGTACGGGCCGGTGGGAACTCGCCGAAGAACGTCTTGTAGACACCATCCATCTCAGAGAAGCCATTCATGTCGGCGAGATAGACGTTGACCTTCACCACATTGCGAATGTCGCCGCCATGGCCCTCGACGATGTTCTTGATGTTCTGCAGCGTGAGTTGGCATTGCTCCGCAAGAGTCTCACCTCTGATCTCGCCGGTTTGCGGGTCCAACGGTCCCTGGCCCGCGATAAACAACAGATTCCCGGCACGCACGGCTTGCGAGTAGGTGCCGGCAGGTCGTGGGCCCTTGGGACTATACAATCGATCTACACGCATAGTGACGCTCTCCTCACGTACAAATGATGGTTGACTGTGCTCTCGCCAGGATTCATGCGTGGAACAGTTTACCACAGGAAAGATTGCTGCCACAGAGTGCCGGCAGGGCCTGCTTCACCCGGGGCGCGAGGCAGAATTCCGGTCCCAATTTGCGTCCAATTATGCGGTATGCGGGTAACCGGTTATTGTGATAGAATAACTAACACTGAGCGCTAAAGGTGGACGCTGATCGTTCAAGCGGTTAGTGCGTTCAGTTCCTCTTTGTGCGAAATTTGGCTCCCCCAAGAGTCTGTGTGGATGTAGGGTAAGCAATGCCGCTTTCTTCTTGGCGATCAAGCATACTCGGCCCGTTTAGTTCGTTCCTCGGTCTCTTTTCCCAGGACTTGGGTATTGACTTGGGCACTGCCAACATGCTGGTGTACGCCCGGGACAAGGGAGTCATCGTATCCGAGCCTTCTGTGGTGGCGATGGACATGCGCACCAAGAAGGTACTCGCTGTCGGTGCGGAAGCGAAGCGCATGGTCGGTCGCACGCCGGCGAGCATTGTCGCGGTGCGGCCCCTCAAGGATGGCGTTATTGCCGATTTCGAGACCGTCGAGACGATGCTTCGATACTTCATCGATCATGTGCATACGAGCTTTCAATTGGTGCCGCGACCGCGTGTGATAGTCGGCATTCCTAGCGGGGTGACCGAGGTTGAGAAACGCGCAGTGCAAGACGCCGCGATCAACGCGGGCGCGCGGGAAGCCTACTTAATCGAGGAACCCATGGCCGCGGCTATCGGCGCCGGGCTGCCCGTCGACGAGCCGGCGGGCAACATGATTGTGGACATTGGCGGCGGAACGACGGAGGTCGCGGTCGTTTCACTAGGCGGCATCGTGGTAAGTCGTTCTGTTCGCGTGGCCGGCGACGAAGTGGATCAGACTATTATCGACTATGCACGTCAGGCTTACGATCTCCTGATTGGTGAACGCACCGCCGAAGAAACGAAGATGGCAATTGGCTCGGCCTTCCCGCTGCCGGATGAACAGGAAAAGACCTTCGAGATGCGGGGTAGGGACATGCTGTCAGGTCTTCCCAAGACTGTGACTATCACCCAAGCTGAACTGCGAGAGGCAATTGCAGGACCCGTTAGCGACATAATCGAAGCGGTAAAGGTCTCCGTGGAGGAGACTCCGCCGGAATTGCTCGGTGACGTCGTGGATCGAGGGATCGTGCTCACCGGGGGTGGCGCGCTCTTAGGCGGGATCGATGCTCGAATTTCGGAAGAAACGCTTGTTCCGGTGGTCGTAGCGGAGAATGCCCTTACCTGTGTCGCGCTAGGTACCGGTGAGTGCCTCAACGACATCGAGTCCTACCAAAAGCTCTTCGTTTCCGACACACGCGAGTACACGCCTGTAACCACCTGAGCTTGGCTGTTGCCTAAGAGGCAAAATGCGTGACTTCAACGTCCAGCCGCAGGCACTGGCCCTAAGGGTCGCACTCCTAGTCGTTGCAGCAGTGCTGCTTGTCTTTCTTTCCCGCCAGGGATGGCTGGGTCCTGTCGAAAGCGCCGTAGCCTTCGTCGCAGTGCCTATACAGCGTGCCCTTAACAACACGTCGGGCGGCGCGGCTTACGTGCTGGGTTCTTTTCAAGAAACACGCAATCTCCGTGAAGAGAACGCTGCGCTCCGGCGGGATGTGGAAAAGCTGTACCAGGAGGTCGTCAGCCTCCGCGGTGCCAGGATTGAAAACCGCCGCCTTCGCGAACAACTGGATTACGTTCAAACGACTACGGAGTGGGACTTTCTGCCTGCCGAAGTCATCGGCAGGGATCCCACAAACCTATTGGACACGATCATTATCGACCGCGGCACCAACGGCGGGCTGGAACGAGGGATGGTCGTAGTCACCCACCTGGGGGTAGTCGGCAAGGTGATCCGGGTCTCTTCACACTGGTCCAAGGTGCAACTCATAACAAGCCCCTCGATGGCGGTTAACGCGGTCGTACAAGGAGGCGAGCGCCGGACATTCGGCATTGTCTATGGCACTCCCGAAGGCCTGCAATTGCGCTATGTCCTGCAGACCGAGGAACTCAACGATCAAGATCTCATCGTGACCAGTGGTGTGGGCGGCGGCTTCCCCAAAGACTTGGTGCTGGGAAGAGTAACGAACGTGCACCAAGAGGACTATGAAGTGTTCCAGACGGCGGTGATTCAGCCTCTTGTGGACTTCACGCAGTTGGAACACGTGATGGTGGTTGCTAACTTCGTGCCGCTGCCTTTGGAAGAGAGAGACTTCGCAGGACCGACCCTATGAAAGACGTCTCGCGTCCTGCAATTGTATTTCTGATGCTGTTGGCTGCCACGGTGCAAACGAGCGTCGTGTGGCACTTTCCCCTCTTTGGCGTCGTGTGGCTGCCTATGCTGCAGATCGTGACGTTGTTGGCACTTTGGTATGGGCCTTCAGGCGGCGCCGGATGGGGATTCGTCGGCGGCCTGCTGCTGGACGCGTTCTCAAGCGCCCATTGGGGACTGAGCGCCCTGGCCTTGACTATCGCGGGCTTTGTGGGAGGGTTTGCCGTAAGTGTCGTTCAGCCTAACCGGGCTGTGCTGTCTGTTGTGACGACAATCTGGGTAGTCGCCGTGTATTTTGTAGTACTCGGTGCTCTGTTAATCACGTTTGACTACAGGTTCTCCTACCGCGACATGCTCCTACAAATGGCCCTGCCCACGGCGCTCCTCAACGCACTCTTCTCGCCACTGATCATCCTTGTGGGTTTTCGGCTGCTTGAAGTGACCACGGGGAGTATTAGCACCGGAAGGCGATGATTTCTCCGGGAGGCGATGATGTCTGAGGAAAAGCGCAGACTTACCCGGCGTGAAGCTATACGCTTCTACTTTCTCCGCATCGTTCTGATTGGCTCGTTCTTCGTGCTCGTTGCACGACTCTGGTACATCCAGATCATTCGAGGACCGGAGTATCGCGACCAAGCGGAGAATAACAGCCACCGGGTGCTTTCCATCAAGCCTTTGCGCGGTGTAATCCACGATACAAAGCTCCAAAGGGTTGCCATAAACGCGCCCAGATTTAGCGTTGTCGCGCGCATGATCGACCTGCCCCGGGACGAGATTGAGAACGTCGCGCGGCGCCTGGCAGCGCTGCTCGAAGTGCCGGCGCCGACAATCATGGAGATGATGGCGAAAGGACTGCAGAGTCCCTATCAGCCCACGATTCTCAAACGCGACGTACCGCGTCACGTGGCTCTCATCATTGAAGAAGAGAATCCGTATCTTCCTGGAATCTCCGCGGAAAGCCGGCCGGTTCGCAAATATGCCGCCGGCGATAGTATCGGTCACATTCTGGGATATGTGGGCCCTATTCCTCACGAACGCACTGAATTCTATTTGAACCGCGGGTATGAGCGGGACGATCACGTCGGACTCGCCGGAATCGAGTCCGTCTACGAAGCAGAGCTTTACGGCGAGAAGGGTCAGAGAAATGTCGAGGTAAACGCGTACGGCCGCACGGTGCGTGTTCTCCGTGAATCACCTTCCCAGCCCGGGAACAATCTGGTGTTGGGATTGAACCTGGATCTCCAAGAGGCCGTCACCGAGATGCTCCACGATGGCCTTGTAGATTCCGGAGCGCCCTCCGGCGCGGTGGTAGCGCTGGACGTTGCCACTGGGGCGATTCGGGCGTTAGTGAGCTTGCCGGGCTATGACAATAATCTCTTTGCCCGATCGATTTCCCAAGAAGACTATCAGAGGCTGGCCAATGATCCTTCTCGGCCTCTGGTAAACCAGGCCATCGCCGGACTGTATCCGCCAGCCTCAACTTTCAAGCTGGTTAGTCTTGCGCACTGGCTTGAGAACCATAACTTTGACTTGGACACGCAGTTCTTCTGCCGCGGTAGCATCGTACTGCCGGGCGGTTGGGAATTTGGGTGTTGGAAGCGTAGCGGGCATGGCTTTGTCAACGCGTACGAAGGCTTGGTCCGCTCTTGTGATGTCTTCTTCTATACATTAGTTGGCGGCAGTCCCGATACGGATTTCGAAGGAATTGGTCCTGAGGCACTCGCACAGGCCGCGACAGCCTGTGGCTTCGGCCAGGTTACAGGCATTGACATCCCCGGCGAACTGGACGGACTCATGCCGACCCCGGAGCGCAAGTTGCGAATCAAGAATGAGCCCTGGTTCCAAGGAGACTCCTACAATTCGGCAATTGGACAAGGTGATGTTCTAAGCACACCTCTCCAACTTGCGAATCTATCTGCCGCAATTGCAAATGGCGGCAAATTGATGTACCCTAGGGTTGCTGCTGAAATACGGGGCGCTCAGGGCGAGCAATTGCAGCGCTTTGAACCGCAAGTGGCGCGCCGCTTGCCGTACTCTGAGCAGGTGCTTTCCCTAATCCGAAGCGCGATGCGCGAGGTGGTGGTGGGTGGCACGGCAATTCGGATAGCGTCGAATCCGTATGGAATTGCCGGCAAGACCGGCACAGCAGAGTACCCCGGCCCCCGTGATGAGGATGGATATCTACCGACCCATGCCCTCTTTACGGGATTTGCGCCATTCGACGATCCGGAAATTGCCTTTGCGGTAGTGCTCTATGGAGCAGGCGAAGGATCTGAGTTTGCCGCCCCGATCGCTGACAAGATGACCCGTTTCTATTTTGATTCCATGGGGAGTGCCAAGCAATAGCATGATTGCTGTGCGAAAGTGGCGACTATACGACTACTGGCTTACTATTGCTGCCATTATCCTGGGAGCGGTCGGCATCGTTCTCATTCGCAGCGCCACGCTGATCGAATCCGATGTGTCCCTGGATGTAATCAAGCAGAGCATTTTCCTGGGTATGGGCGTCGTTATCCTTTTGGTTGCCCCCAAGCTGAACTACCGTTGGCTCGGCAGTTTGGCCTGGATTGGCTACGGCGCTTCCGTGCTAATGCTCGCTGCGGTGCTTGTGGCGGGAGTGTCCATCGGCGGTTCGCAACGGTGGTTCCTCGTTGGGCCGTTCTCCTTGCAGCCTTCAGAACTAGCCAAGATCGCTCTCATTCTGGTTCTCGCCCACTACTTTAGCGCGGGGCCGCACCGTGTGGAGGACATTCGCTACTTCCTGGGATCCATGGTGATCACTGCTGTGCCGGCATTCCTGGTGTATAGAGAACCCGACCTTGGCACGACACTGATGTACCTGGGCATTTGGGGCGCGATGGTCTTCATGGCGGGAGTGCCGTACCGCTACATATTCGGTGTGGCAATCGGCCTGCTGTGTGCTATATTCTTGCAGCTTGTACGCATCAAGGAATACATGTGGGAGCGCATAACGACGTTCCTTGATCCAATGGCGGACCCCTTCGGCGCCGGGTACAACGTGCTCCAGGCGCGTATCAGCGTCGGTGCGGGCGAACTGTGGGGGCGCGGGCTGTTCCAAGGCTCGCAAACCCAGTTGGAGTATCTACGCGTGCAACACAAGGACTTTGTGTTTGCTGTCTTGGCGGAAGAACTCGGATTCGTCGGCAGCGCACTCGTGCTTTGTTTGTTTGTGGTGCTGCTTATGCGGGCTTCAATGATTGCAACCAATGCGCGGGACCACTTCGGTCAGAACATCGCCGTGGGTGTTACGACGTTCATATTCTTGCAGACGTTCGTCAACGTGGGGATGATAATCGGCTTGCTGCCGGTGACCGGGATTCCCTTGCCCTTCATGTCCTACGGCGGCAGCGCCCTACTGGCCACCTTCTTGGGCATTGGCTTGCTGCAGAGTGTCGCCGTGCACAGCCAAGTAAAGACGTATGCGATGCCCCCGGTCTTTCAGGTACCCGCTCGGGCCCGCCTGCGGCTCTTGCCTTGGAAGACGCAGTCAGCAGATGAGACGCGGGGCCCTTAGCGTAGAGGCATTGGCACTTTCCACGGCGGAGACCCTCAGCGCAGAATAGACCCTAGGTCGGCTTGTGTTCCGACCGAGCGTCTAGAGTGAGACAGAGGAAACGACGCGTACCCGCACCGGAGGGTTAGGAACCCTCGAGCACCTCAGGATTGAGAATCGTGGGAGGCCGGTTACCCGTGAGGGCAGCCAAGATGTTGTTTGCGGCAAGCTCCGACATGTCGCTGCGCGTGTTGAAACTCGCGCTGGCTATATGGGGCGCTATCAGACAGTTGTCCAGAGTGAGCAGTGGATCGTCCATGGGGATTGGCTCGGGCTCTGTAACGTCGAGTCCAGCCGCCCAAATTTCACCGGCCTTAAGTGCCGTATAGAGCGCTTGCGGGTCTACGATGGCGCCCCGCGCACTATTGATCAAGACAGCGGAGGACTTCATCAATGCAAGCTCCTCTGTGCTGATCAGGTGATGCGTCGCGGGCAAATAGGGCACGTGGAGGCTTACAAAGTCCGATTCCTTGAGTACCGTCTCAAAGTCGGCGTACTCGAGGCCAAGCTCCTCTTCCAGGTCTTCCCTGCGCACGACGTCGTTGTAAATTACACGCATCGAGAAGCCTTGTCCCCGTCGTGCCATCTCCACTCCGATGCGGCCCAATCCAATCAAACCGAGCGTGGCATGGTGAATGTCTTGACCCATAAGCAAGAGCGGTCCCCAGGTCTCCCACTTTCCGGCATGCACAAACTCGTGGCCCTCGCGAATGCGGCGGGCCGCGGCCATGAGCAGCGTGAAAGCAAAGTCAGCCGTCGTGTCGGTTAGCACACCCGGAGTGTTGCTGGCCATGATGCCCCGCTGTGTGCACGCCTCGACGTCGATATTGTCGAAACCAACGGCCATATTGGCAAAGATCTTCACATTCTTGGCGACGTCGAGAGTCTCCGCATCGACTTTCTCGGTCAGTAGGCAGAGCACCGCGTCCTTATCGGCGACGGCATCTAGAAACGTATCACGTGGAACAACGTCATCGCTATCCCAAATCTCCACCTCGCAGGTTTTTTGGAGAAGCTCAATTCCGGACTCCGGTATGCGACGTGTAACGTAGACTTTCGGCGGCATTTCTTTTCTACTCTTTCTAGATTTTCGACGCTCTCTACAGTTGTGCCCACGCAGCCTGGAACGTTCGCTTGGCATTTGCCATGAGCGAAAGCGAGTCTTCACCAGGCGCGGGTTTCAGCTCAAAAGTGCACAGCGGCTTCTCGGTTGGGACCTCACTGTCAAAGTAGCCTATCTCGAACAGCGTGCGCAGAAACTCTGTCAACTCTGCGGTATCGTTCTCGCCGTCCTCGTGGCCGAAGCGCGGGTGCTGGTCGCCATAGAGGGCATGCCCCGGCTTCTTGATGCAACTGCCGAGGTGAATGTGTCCCAAGTATTCCCGTGCCACGGACAGCGTGCCTTGCGGCGACTCGCCGAGCAGAGGTAGATGCCCTTGGTCCACGAGTAGCCCAAAGTTCCCGCACTGTGCGCGGACTGCTTGGCAAAGAGGCAACGTATCCTCAATGGGGCCAACCAGGCTCTTCTTGTCAACGTCTCGATCAAACTGCTCGAGAGATATCCAGAGCGTATAGTCTGTCCTTTGCTGCTCTGCGTAAGCGCAAATCTCCTTGAGGGACTCGGCAAACGCGCTGAGGGCTTGCTGCTTGTACTCTTCTCCCGGATAGGATGAAGGACCGTCAAAGAGTCCGAGCACTCGCGTCCCCATCGCATACGCTTCATCCACGGCTTCCTTGACCCGCGTCACCACGGCCTGGCGATGGGACTCATCAATACTTGCCAAGTTTAGTTGATTGCGAAGCAGGATCGGCTGCACGCCATAGCCAAGATGGAGCTTGGTCGTTCTACTCAGTTCCTTGGCCTGCTTGGCGACATCCGGGTCGGCAATGTGGGTAATCTCAGCAACTTGAAAGAAGTCGTCAGCCGTGAGATGGCGCAAAGATTCGAGAATTGGCCCATCGCCACCCATCACCTCCGGAAAGAGCATGAAATGCACAAATCCCAGGTGCATGTAATGGCTCCAGTGTCTCTCCATGCTGGCTAGGATCCTCTCTCTTGCTTGCTAGCGGTCTAGGTTCGTTGCAAGTCTAACAATGCAATATCCCACTGTCAAAGCAAAGACAATGCAAAGCGACAGTAGAACTGTTGCAGGCAGACTCTACAGCGAGCGTGCCAACTGCGCCTTAACGTAGTCGAGGGGTGCTACCGGCGTGGGGTCTACACCGTTGAGCATTGCGAGATAGAAACTGACATAGTCGCCAAGAAGAATGCCACAGAGCTGCTGTGCAAGTGGTGTGGGTCCTTGCACGTCTATGAGTGTGTTCTCAATCGACGCAGCTTGCAGCAACTCTCGTGTTGCTTCCATGCCGATGGGCGTCCGTGCGTGGTATAGGGACGAGTACAACTGGACGACATGCGTGGAGTCGGTGATTCCGGAGGGATGAGCATACCCGACGACTGCATTGTGATTCGCCTCGGGAAGGGTTTCAAACTCCGCCCACTGCTTACTGTTTTCGTTGATTTGGGTCTTCCAGCGGCGTGCGACTTCCCCCAGAAACTCCGCGGCATAAATGCTCACGATTCTTTTGTGAAGGGCGCGCGCCAGTTGTTTTGCCGGATTTTCCTTCTCAGGACTCCCAACAGCGAATTGAGGCGCCTGATCCGCCACGAACTTAACTGCGTATTCAATGTCGCTCGCAGAGCAGCGAATGAGATACAGCGTGGTCAAGGCGTGGAGGACCGGCAAATAGAGATGCGGCAAAGCGGCGCGGGGCTGGCTGCTCGCTCGAATTGAATAGTGCGGGATACCTGAGGCCTGTGCGCGCGCTTGCAGCTTGCCGCCACTTGCAATGACAATGAGCGAGGCAGTCCTCTCAAAGGCTGCGTCGCATGCCGCCAGGGTTTCCTCCGTGTTGCCCGAATAGCTGATGGCGATTACCAATGTATTGCTGTCCACATACCCTGGAATGTGATATCCGCGCACGACCTCTATCGGCACCGATGCCGAATCCACCCCAAGTGTGCGTGCCAGGTCCCCACTTATGGCTGATCCTCCCATGCCGAGAATTACCACAGAGCGCACCCCCCTGTAAGCGAAGGGCAACGTCACTGCTTGGGCCGCTTCCCAAGCGGCAGCACAGGCTGCGGGGAATCCCGCTATCTGGGACGCCATATGGTCGGAGTCAAGCAGCGCAAAGGAACGCTCGTCGTCGAGGTTGGTCATAGTTGTCGGCGATTATGGCTTGTGGATGCGTACCCAGCGGTTCGGTTCTTTGCCATAGCTGCGGGAGCCAAGCTTGAACTTCTGGGCGAGCTCGTGTTGAAGTCGGCGAATGTAGGCGTTGGCTGGGGGCAGGTCGACGGGGTGCGACGTTTGCAAGGTCTCCTGCACCGCTGCTTCTGCCAGGCGGAGATCTTCATTGTCATCGGTTGCAGTGCGGGAATTGAGATCAAAAATACTGGCCAAGCTCTGGTTGATCTGAGACTGGGCATTGCTCCGCAGGACGAAGATGGGAATTTGCTTCCGCTCCGCCTGGCGCAAGGGTCCCGTTCGCTGGCGGTAATAGCTCTTGAGCGTCATGACGACGTCGGCCGCACCGAGGTCTTCCGTAACCCACGCCTGCACACCCAAGGACCTGGCGGCATCTTCCAATCGCTTGCGACTGACGCCGAACGGGTAGATGGTGACCGGATCCCGAGGCGGCCTTTCCTCACGCGCTTCGTCCGACCAGTGATCTGGAATGAAGCGCGTATCAGGCGCGCGTAATCGCCCATTCTCAAGTGTCCCCCGCCGCTCCCGCTGTTGTTTGGATTCGCCTTCCAGCGGATTCCAAAGCTCCTGCGCGCGCAGGCCCTTCGGAGGCGCAATGACGTGCTTGGTAGTCTCAATGCGGTTGTCGTCTTTCCTCACACGCTCCTCCACGCCGATTGGGCGCCCGCGCAAGAGGCTGTCAATAGTCTCCGCAACGTCAAGGTGCACGGCCATGTGATGCCAGCCTTTGATCTCAACCAGGACTTGAAAGGTAGGCGGCGCTTTGCGCTCGAGAACAGACTTCTGTGAGCGCCGCCGCCGGGCCTCTTCATCGCTGAGCGTGACGGACTGGATACCGCCAATGAGATCGGAAAGGGTAGGATTCTGCATCAAGTTCATCAACGTGTTGCCATGCGCCGTTCCGACGAGCTGCACGCCGCGTTCGGCGATGGTGCGGGCGGCAGCGGCTTCCAACTCCGTGCCGATTTCATCAATGACGATGACCTCGGGCATATGATTCTCCACTGCCTCTATCATCACTTTGTGCTGGTCCGTGGAGCTTGGCACCTGCATGCGCCGCGCCCGGCCGATACCGGCGTGGGGAATGTCGCCGTCGCCGGCAATCTCATTCGACGTATCAACTACGATGACGCGCTTATGGGATTCATCTGCCAGCACGCGGGCAACGTCCCTGAGCAGTGTCGTCTTGCCCACGCCCGGACTGCCAAGCAAGAGCGGGCTCTTGCCGGACTCGACAAGGTCGCGGATGATCTCAATAGTGCCGATGACGGCGCGGCCAATGCGACAGGTGAGTCCAACGATGTCGCCCGTGCGATTGCGAATGGCGGAAATCCGGTGCAACGTGCGAGGAATGCCGGCGCGGTTGTCGCTGGTGAAAGCGCCCAGCCGCGAGATGACTTGGGCGATGTCATCTTCGGTCAATTCTCGGTTGTCGAGGATGACTTCACGCTTGAGAAAGCGCGCTTCCGGTTTGCGCCCAAGGTCCAGGACAATTTCGAGGAGGTCCGACGCGTCTTCAATTGCTTCAAGGGAACCTTGGATCCGCGGCGGCATTACACTAACGAGGGCACCAATGTCATCCGTTACCTGCACCTCGGTTTGGGACAGCGAAAGCCCCAACGCTACCGGATCATCCATGCGCATACGCCTCGCGGCCGCTAGCGCGGCGCTGACTCACTCCTCACCCAAATCTGGAGGTGGAACACGGCCACCCGATATACGGCTTTCGGTTATCGCTTCCCAGTCATGATACCATGCATGGCCCATGGAGTACCGCGCCGACTATGGCGCTGTTGCCGTGGACAAAGTCGGCCGCGGCCAGAGCGCGTTTTCCCGCCAATTGGACCTCTTCTAAGATGACGATTCCCGATCCTGCCACCACGGCAAGGTCACTCTGATGGCGGACTACGCTGCCGGGCACTTCGCTCCTGCTATCTCGTGTAGACCGCGCGCGTAGGACTTTCAATTGCCGGTCATGCCACATTGTCGCCGCGCCCGGCCAGGGTTGCATGGCCCGTATGTGTCGACAGATAGTCTCCGCATCCTGGTCCCAGCACACCAGACCGTCTTCCTTCTTCATCAATGGAGAATAGGTCGCGCGGGATTCATCCTGGAATTGCGGCTGGAGGCGTCCGTTCATCCAGTCTTCCAGGGCGGGAATCAATAGTTCGGCGCCAAGCTCAGCCAGCGACTTCGTCAACGAGCCGGTTGTCTCCATGCCCGTCGACTGTATGGATCGCTGGCGGAGAATTGGGCCTGTATCCAGGCCTTCGTCCATCAGCATGATCGTGACCCCCGACTCTGCGTCACCCGCAAGAATGGCAGCGGCCACCGGGGCGGCACCGCGATGTCGCGGCAAGAGCGAGGCATGAACGTTGAGGCACCCGTGAAGTGGCAAGTCAAGTATTGCTCTAGGCAGTATCTTGCCGTAAGCCGCCACGACAATCGCATCCGCAGAGGCTGCCGCCAATGCTTGCGTCGCAGACGCTCTGAGCAGTGAGTGTGGCTGTACCACCTCGAGGCCAAGCTCCGTAGCAGCTACCTTGACCGGTGTCATTTGCAGCTTGCGTCCCCGCCCGGCGCGGCGATCTTGCTGGGTGACCACGAGCACAACGTCGTGGTGCTGAGCGAGCGCGTGGAGGCTGGGTACGGCAAAGGCGGCGGTACCACAGAATATCACACGCATTCAGTCATCCTTGAGGTCTTCCTCTAGCGAATGCGACTCCGTATCAGGGTCGATGCGGCGGAGCTGCTCCGGGTCCTCCAGGTGGTCAAGGAAGAGTGTACCGTTCAGGTGATCGATCTCATGCTGGAACACCCGCGCCAATAGGTCTGTCGCGCGTATGCGGATGGCTTTGCCTTCCAGGGAGCGTCCCTTGACGACGACGCTTTGGTAGCGATTCACGAGGCCATAGTAAGAGGAATGGGAAAGGCACCCTTCTTCATCGAGGATTGTCTCTTCGGAAGTCTTGACGATCTCCGGATTGATGACTGCCATGCGAACTTCATCGGCGTCAACTACGATCACTCGCAGCGAAACACCGATTTGCGGCGCAGCCAGCCCAATGCCAGAAGCGGCTTCCATGGTGGCAAACATGTTGTCGGTAAGCTTGCGTAGCCCCCGCATGCCTTTAGGGACTTCTTTCGCCTTCTGGCGTAAGACTTCGCTGCCGAGTTGCAGGATTTCTTGAACGGCCACGGCTGTGCAACTTGCCTTGATGATTCCTGACTAGAGCACGCTTACAGGATCCACGTCGATCATCCATCCCGGCGGGACGTGCACCAAGACATCGTGAATGCCCTGCCCGCGTACTATCACGTGCCAGCGGTAAAGACCGCGTACACGCTCAGGGAATGCCGGTGCCGGTCCCAGGAGTTCGGCGGCTATACTGTCGCGAACAATAGTCTCCTGCAAACATTGTACCAAAGCAACTGCCGCTTCTGTGGCGCGCTGGGGGTCGCGATTCTGATAAAGCAGAACTGCCATATCTACGCTCGGCGGAAAGACACCCGTCCGCTCCTCCATGCTCTTTTGAAAAAACCACAAGTAGCGTCCGATCGCCAAGGCGCGCAAGGGCAAACTGTGCGGCGTATAGGTCTGGACAAGCATCTTTGCCCCTGCTGCAGCCGCGAGGAATCCTATGCGCCGGAGGAGTTGGTAAGTCCGCTCCCCGGCACGAAAGTCCGGCAAGTGCAATGCAGTGTCCGCAGACACCACGGCGTAGAGTCCGACCGGTAAAGACTCGGCGAGGACAGACGCAGTGCCGACAAGGATATCCAGCTTCCCTGCCCGCAACGCAGCGAAAGGACTGCGCTCTTCATCCTCGCTCAAGACGTCGCGGTCCCAGCGGGCAATTCGTGCAGCAGGGAAGACGCGAGACGCCTCGATTTCTACGGTTTGCGATCCAATGCCCCGAAAACGCAGTTGGTTCTCGCACTTTTGGCAGTGCGTTGGAATTGGAGTCTCCGCTGCGCAGCGGTGGCAGCGCATCACCCCGCTCGCGCGGTGTTGCACCAGCGGCACGCTGCAATTGACGCATTCGATGACGTAACCGCACGCGGGGCAGAGGGCGTGAGTGGCGGCGCCGCGACGGTTTTGCAGCAGCACGACTGGCCGCCGGTTCTCAAGCGAGTGAGCGATTGCATCGCGCAGCTCGCGGCTAATGATCTGACGCGGCCCCACGTGGCGCGCGGTGCGCATGTCAATGATTCCCGCTACTGGGGTTGCATCTGAGGCGCGGGTAAACTCCAATTGCCCGTTCTCTACCTCTGCATAGGTAGTCACGCGGGGGGTGTGAGAAAACTGCAGAATTGGCGCCCTTGAGTATTCGGCGAGCCACCGCGCAACGGTAACTGCATGGAAGCGCGGGCTCTCCAGATTCTTATAAGCATCGTCATGTTCACTGTCGACCAATATGAGACCCAAGTTCCGCAAGGGAAGCATGACCGCCGAGCGCGTCCCAACGACCAGGGCCGGTTCGCCGCGTTCAATGCGCTCCCAGGTGGTGCGACGGAGCGACGCCCGCATCGCTCCTTGCCACGAAAGGACGCGTCCGGGAAAGTGATTTTCAAGCTGTTGCGCGATGCGCCGCAGCGCAAAGTTGCTAGGCGTAAGCAGCAGTACCTGTGTTCCGCCAATAAGGGCCTGACCAGCGGCGTGTACAAAGAGTGCCCAGGGATGTGAATCAGCAGTCGATGCTGCATCATCCATTACGAGCATAGCCCGTGCATTCCCTTTAGAGTCTGGGCTAGTCATAACACTCTGTATTGCGTGCCACGCTTGTTCTTGTTCCGGCGCATCCATCGTAGGTAGGTTTCGCGGCCGGAACCCGCCGGATTGCCTGTGATGCGCTTCGCTGAAACGGACCAGGCCTTTCTCTTCCAACGCTCGCAGCGGGATGGCGGTGGTGCCGGTCTCAAGCAGCAGGTCGCGCACGAAGATACCTTTGCGGTGGGATTCAAGCGCACGCAGCAGCTTCATCTGCGCGCGCGACCGCCGTAGGGAGGGCCCTGCTTCATTGGTAGAAGTAAGACTCTCCACCCACTGGTCACGCAGGGGAGGCGGCTTGCGGGGCAGCAACGCGGCGCGCAAGTGCACTGCTCCCAGGCGCTCCAGCTTGCGCTGCATACGCCGAAACACAGTCGGCCCGGCGAGTTGCTCCAGCCGCTCATGTGAGACTTCACCCTCGGTCTGCAAGGTCTCAAGGTAGAGGCGTTCATTCCGTGTGGTTGCAGCATCTTCAGGCAAATCTACAAGAGGGTCAAGCCTCGACCAACGCTTGATGCGCTCACGCAGACCGGGCGGAAGCATGGGAGCGATGACTTTCATCGGAGAAGCTAGATAGTGCCGGGAGACCTTGCGCGCTAGCCTGATCTGCACTGCCGTTAGCAGTGCGCCATCGGCAACGACGTCCATGATTTCGCGGACTTCTTCAACCGGCGACGTCTCAGCACCGGCAATGACAAGACCCTCAATGATGCGTTCGCCAAAGCCGATGAGCACCATGACACCGGGCGAGACTCGGTCCCGCAAGTGATCGGGAATGGCATAGTGGTAGGTCTTGTCGGCAGGGACGTTGAGAACGTCGACCGCGACTTCGGCGTAGGGAGTCTCAAGGGGAAGGGGCTTCACCCGTTCGGGGATATCCGACACTTTTCCGCGGTGATGATGGCGATCACTTGATCTACGGCCCGGTCGATGGCGCCGGTTTCATTCATTACGAGATAGTCAAACCGGGATATAGCGGCAAGTTCGCGGCGCAGGAGAGAGTCCCGGCTAGACCGTTCAGCGGATGTTTCCACGCCTCTTTGGTCTCTTCTCCGCCGGAAGGTCTCCAGCGACAACCCCGGGACTCCAATGAAAATGTGAATGCTCTCGGGCATACGCCGGCGCACGGTGGCAGCCCCCTGCACGTCGACACGCAAGACAACGTCTGTGCCGCGATCCATTGCCGCTGTGACTTCCTGAAGCGGCGTGCCGTAGCGATGTCCATAGACGGTCGCGGTTTCGAGAAACTTGCCTTCTGCTTCCCACCGGTCGAATTCAGCAGCAGTCAGGAAGTAATGGTGTGTACCGTGCACCTCTTTAGGGCGCGGCTCGCGCGTGACTGCGGTGATCGCCCGGTGGAATTCCACCCCTCGGCTCTGCAGGCCTTCCACAATCGAGTCTTTGCCCGCTCCTGACGGCCCGGAGATAACCAGAAGGAGAGGGCCTGAATTCAGTGTGAAAGATGCGGGCAATGCGGTCCCCTGTTGTCTGGCGGCGTCCACGGCAACAGCCTCCGCGTCGCTGGAGGACTTCTCTGGTGACTAGACTACGCTACCGGTTTGCTGATGGTCAATCGAGACTAACTCAGGCATTCGGGCTGAGTAGCTTTCCAAGGCTCTGCAGTCTCTTTCACGATCAACTCTGTGCTATGCCTGTTCCCACGGAGCCAAGTTTTGCGCCGTCAGCTCGCGATGGAACAACACAAAGCTCTTGTACCGGCGGGCGTCTAGAGCCCCTGACTGCTGGGCCGAGCGCACGGCGCAAGCAGGCTCGTCAATGTGGGCGCAGTCGCGAAAGCGGCATTGTCCTATGAGCGGGCGGATTTCCGGGAAGAGATGAGGAAGGTCCTCCGGCTCGATGCTCCACGAGGAGAGCTTGCGCAAGCCCGGCGTATCCATGACGGAGGTTTCATCGTCCAGTCCAATGGTTTCGGAGCGCGTGGTGATGTGGCGGCCCTCACCTTTGGCGCCCACGGCGCCCGTCGGCAAGGCTGCAGTCGCGGCTAGACGGTTGATTAGGGAAGACTTGCCGACCCCCGATACTCCGGTGAATACCGACTTGCTGCCCTGCAGCCGTGTTCGCAACGGAGCCAGACCGGCACCAGATTCGGCACTCGTACGCAGGAGCGTGTAGCCGGCACGCGCGTATATGGACAACTCCTCATCAATCTCGTGGAATGTGCCGAGGTCGGACTTGTTCAGCACCAAGAATACGGGGAGCGTGTGGTACTCGGCGATCACAAGGTAGCGGTCCAAGAGAGTGAAATCAGGTTCGGGTTGAGTCGCTGCGAGCACAATGACTACTTGATCGACATTGGCCGCGAGCACCTGGGCCCGCTTGCTTTCCGGCGCTTGGCGGAGGATGCCCCACGTTTCATCGTCGTCTCGCAGAATCTCTTCGATTACGGCGGTGCCCGGGGCGAGCAGCCGTATGCGCACACGATCGCCAACACTCACCGGCGCGCGGGTTTGCGTAGGCTGCACGCGCTGCACGCGGGGCGCTCTACTCTTGCTGGTGGAGTAGATGAGTTCCTTGCGCAGTTTTCCGCGCAGCTTACAACGATATGTCCTGTCCTCCGCTTCAACCGCGTACTCGCCACGTGAAACCCGTAGTACTGTGCCCTCTAACAAGCGGTTGCGCAGTTTTGCATTCATAGACATGGGCTAGGACTGCAAGAGCGAGCGCCGGCATCTTCCATGCGACATAAAGTATGAGACCGCCATTTCCTTAGAAATGCCGGTCTCGAGGTTGCGGCTAGAGAAGACGTTCGAGCGTGGTTACGCGTCACGGCGGAACATCCCCGGTTAAGTGGACTGAGCGGCGGGTGCCTCCGCGGGTTCCTCTTCCGCCGGTGCTTCTTCCGGTTTGGCTTCTACAATGACTTCCTCGATAGCGACGGTTTCCTTGAGAAAGTCTATCGTCTTGCGCATGCGCAGGTTCATGGCAATGTTCGTCCGTGATGCATCGCTATTCAGGTACTGTTGCATCTGCTGCATCTGTGCTTGCACTTGCTCTTTTGTAGGCTGTTTCTCGGTAACGATCATGCCCGCTTGTTGTTCTTGCTGCGCGATCTGCATGCGATAGGTTGCCATGCTTCTCTCGACTTCCCCGTCTATCTCCTCGGTGGGAACGTTGATCTCTTCCTGGCTGGCAACGGCATCGAGAGCGATGAAATTGCGCACCATACCTTCTGCGCGCTCCTGAAGGCGCTGCTTCCACTCTTCTTCCGAGAGGTTGATCATCTGAAGATAGTATTCCTTGGGAATACCGCGTTGCGCCGCTTCAAACGCCTCGCGTTGTTCCAAGCGTTGAGCCTGTTCCTCGATGAGGACGTCCGGCACCTCGAAGGTGGATCCGGAGACGAGTTCCTGGACGAGGGTATTCTCTGCTTGCTGGTCGGCTTCTTGTTCTGCCCGCTCTTCCAGCCGCTTGCGCACGTCGACGCGCATGTCGTCCAAGGTCTCGAAGTCACCGGTAGCTTTCGCCAAGTCATCGGTCAGTCCCAGGAGCCTCTTCTGGGAAGTGCCAAGTACCTTTATCTCAAAATCCGCCGACTTGCCGCGCACGGCTTCGACGTTGTAGTCGTCGGGCAACAACAGGATGAAGGAGCGCTCCTGACCGGCGACCATACCCGTGGCGGCCTCGTCGAAACCCTCCGGCATGGTATTTTCGCCAATAATCAAGTTGGCTCCGGGCGTATTGGTGACAGTCCGTCCTTCGACGTTTATGCGCAGGTCCAGCTTTACCCGGTCGCCGCTCTCCACGGGACGGTCCATGTCGTCCCACTGCACGAGTTGCTGTTCAAGGCTCTTCAAGACCACCTCAATGTCTTCGTCGGTAACCAGCCGCTTCTCTTTGGTAATCTGGATGGCACGGTAGTCCCCCGCATCTACTTCCGGCTTTACCGGCACGGTGGCGGCAAACGAAACCGGCTGGTCCATCTCGGCTTGAAGAATCTCAAGTTCAGGAGTGCCAACCGGCTGTATCTCTGTTTGCTGTACGGCTTCGGCGAATGACTCCGGCACGAGGCGGTCAAGCGCTTCGCGAAAGACTGTATCGGCGCCGGCATGCCGCTCAACGAGGGCCTGCGGGGCGCGACCGCGGCGAAAGCCAGGGATGTTGACCTTGTCACTTACACGGCGCACGGCTCGCCTATAGGCTTGTTCCACTTCTTCTACCGGAACATCAATGGTGAGCTTTACGCGGCTTTTTTCAAGCTTCTCTGCGCTGACCGTTATCTCCATTGCCGTCTTTGCGCTCCCTTACCGCAACACCGCTGCGAGTGCAGAAAGTCTGCCCGTTTGTCTTTGTAATCGTCCTAGACATGGCAAAAAAAGAGGCGCAGCCTGAGCAGCGCTCTTTTTCACCAACGTCGGCGTTATGTGAGCCGCCGGGAGCGGAAGACGGGATTCGAACCCGTGACCCTCACCTTGGCAAGGTGATGCTCTACCACTGAGCCACTTCCGCAATCCATTTGTTGGAATCATTATATCGAGTTCACTAGTAGTTGGCAAGACCTGCAGGTGCGTTCACTGTACCTTGAATGACTCACTCGCAGATGCGCCAAACTACACGCATTGAGGGATTTTACCCCAGCACAGCAGCGCTCTCGTTGTCCTCAGGCAACGGTCGAGTCTCCGGGTCGTTCCATGGAGATATGATATGCTAATGCCGAAAGTCCAAGGAGGCAGCAAATGGCAGACTCTGACAACATCCAGGCGCGACAGGTAGTCATGCGGGCCTGGCAGGATAGTGACTTTTGCGATCTGCTGCTGTCCGATCCGCGCAGTGCCCTCCGGCAGCTCGATATCGACGTACCAGACCACATATCGCTGGCGGTCTACGACAATACCGGATCTATTCACCATATGGTGATATGCACGCCGTGCAGTTGCTATCCGTCGTTTCTCGGCACCGCACCGCATTACTGGAAAGACTCCGAGTACAAAGCCGCAATCCTGCGTGACCCCGCGGCATGGCTGCGGCAAATGGGCACGGATCTGGGACCGGAGGAAGCGCTAAGGGTCGTTGATACGGATGTAGACCGTCGCGCCTTTGTCATACCCAAGAAGCCGGCTGGCGAAATCGGTGAGGATGCGGCTGCCCGAGCGGTCACCGCCACCAGCCTCGTCGGTCATACGCGTTGAAGTTGGTCTGTGACGGACACTAATTCAATAGCATTCATGTTTGAAGACGTAGATTGAGGCGGCTTCTTGCCCAGAGGTCGTTTACATATCGGATCCGTGGGATTGATTGGAACTAAGAGAGTCAAGAGATGAACCTTTGCATCGTTGGCTACGGCAGTATCGCTGAAGTCCATCGCCGGTCGTTTGCCCGCATCCCCGGTGTGACGATTGGGGCTGTCGTCGGGCGGCTGCTGGAACCAACGCAAGCATTCGCGGAGAAGTGCGGTGCTTCTTTGGCGACTGTTGATCTTGCGGAGGCGCTCGCCAGGGACGACATAGAGGCAGTGGTCGTCACGTCGCCCAGCGCGAAGCACGCCGCGCAGACGCAGGCCGCGCTCGAGGCCGGCAAGCACGTGTTGGTTGAAATCCCGCTTGCCCTCACTCTAGCAGAGTCTGAGGCGCTTACGGCACTCGCGGAGCAGCAAGGCCGGTCTCTGATGGTGGCCCACACGATGCGCTTTTGGCCCACTCTGACGGCAGCGCGACAGCGCATCGCCGAGGGCGAACTGCATGCGCATAGCGTGTTTCTTCACTATGGCTTCTTACGGCGCGAGAATGTGAACTGGCAGGGACGGCGTCGCTCCTGGACGGACAATTTGCTCTGGCATCACGGTTGCCACGCGGTAGATACGGCCCTGTGGCTGCTGGGGGAGCCTGCTAGAGAGGTCACGGGGTATATGGGGCCGCCGCACAGGGAGCTTGGAATCCCGCTTGATCTCGCGGTCTCGCTGCGGACGCCCCGCGGGCAGGTCGTTTCGTGCGCGCTTTCCTACAACACGATGCGTCCTCTGTTGGACATCCTCGTCATTGGCGAAGAAACGACCTTGGCGGTGCGGGACGGGAGGCTGGTTGACCCCGATGACCAGATCATCGCTGCCGGAGGCGAAAATGAGGAAGCGAGCGCGGTGTACTTACAGGACATCGAGTTCATCACCGCACTCCGTCAAGAGCGAGAACCCTTGGTATCCGGCGAAGCGGTCTTGCCCACCATGCGGGCGCTGCAGGCCGTGCAGGATTTGAATCCGCAAAATCCATATCAGCAATGAGAGTTGTGCGCTTTTACGGTACTCGCTGTTGACTGCAACGGGATGGTGGCGTCGAGCATGCACGCCTAGTCGCCGAACATAGAGACCGCACTTACACTTCGACCAAGGCCAAGTGAGGAGAGCACTGATGAAGTATGCGACGCCTCTCGACCTGTCGGCGGTGCGGAATGCCGCGCGCCAAGACGACGTGTCATCCTGGGACGGACCCGTGGCACAGGACTTGGAAAAGCTCCCTGAGGGAGAGCAAGACTTTTGGGGGATTCCATTTGCCCTTGGTGATAGAAACGCGTTACAGAGCTGGGTCCGCTTGAATGACGCGGGCCTCGCCGTCCCGATCGAGCGCAGCGGCATAACCCATTTTGTAATCGCGCACTTCTGCGACGCCGAGCCAGGTGTATCCGCGCAAGCCGGCATGAGCGGCATGGTTGCACGGCCCGGCGAGCTCCTTGCCGCGTACACCCTCCGCTACGCTGATGGGGAAGAGCAGTTACAGCCAATCCGTCGTCGATTTGAAATAAACTCGACTGTAGCTTGGGGCCAGTTGGCGTTCGCTGCCCGTCCGCAGAGCGGTACCCAACCCGCTGACCTGAACGGGCCTTACCCGCGCGGCTCCTGGGGATACTGGCAGACAGGCCTCCAGGCGCAGAGGGCTAGGACTGCTTCCAACTATTGGATCTATGCCTTGCCCAATCCGCACCCGGACCGGATCGTAGAGGCGTTACACGTTGCCTCCAAGAGTGATGTAAACGTGGTGATTGCGGGCATCACGCTCTATTCCGGCACGCACCATCCGCTGCGCCACAACCAGCTTGAGAGTTTCCGCATCGAGCTGCCGGCGGAGCTGCGTGACGCGTCACCCGAAGACACTCCCGTATCGGTTGACCTTGGTACCTTGGCGCGCAAGTACGCGGTTCCAGCCTTTGATCCTGACATTTGGCTCGCAGATGAAGCTCCAGGACTAGGCGAGGCGGAAAGCGGCGACACGGCCACGTCGCTCATCGTGGACGTAACCGCCAGCCCGGACGCCACGTTGAACGTCGCCGACCATGCGGTGCCCATGGAGTCCCTGTACAACACGGGCAAGAGCAAAAGCAGCGACGGCAAAGTACGCGTGGAGGTGCTCACGCCGGAGCGCACGTGGGTGCACGTGCGGCTGGAAGATGCGGAGAGCAGCAAGCCTACTGCGGCGCGTGTGCACTTCCGCTCGCCCGACGGCCGCTACTTTCCGCCGTATGGACATCGCCACGAAGTCAATGCGAACTGGTTCGAGGACTATGCCGGCGACCTCAAGCTAGGCGATACCCAGTACGCATACGTGGACGGCACGTTCCAGATCGAGTTGCCGGTTGGTGACGTCTATGTCGAGATCTTCAAAGGCTTCGAGTACCAGCCGCTGCGGAAACGACTCAGTATTGCCCCAGGACAGCGGGAACTCACGCTCAAGCTGGCCCGACCGCTAAACTGGCGCACGCACGGCTGGGTTACCGCCGATACCCACGTGCACTTCATATCCCCGCAAACCGCGTGGCTGGAGGGTCAGGCAGAGGGGGTAAACCTGATCAATTTGCTCGCTTCCCAGTGGGGCGATCTCTACACGAACGTCGCGGACATCACCGGCGAGGTCTCCGGCGTAAGCTCGGATGATACGGTCGTGTATGTCGGTACCGAGAACCGACAGCATCTACTCGGTCACATCAGTCTGCTGGGAGTGCAGGGAGAACCCATCTACCCCATGACGACGGCGGGGGCGAGCGAGAGCTACATCGGAGATCCGGTTCTCAGCAGCATGAGCGAATGGGCGGACCGGGCCCGCGAGCGTGACGGACTTGTGGTCATTCCACATTTTCCAAATCCGTACACGGAGGCGGTGGCGGAGATCGTGCTGGGCAAAGTCGACGCGGTCGAGCTCAAGTACTTCACGCCGACAATCGATTTCTTTGGCCTGAACGAGTGGTATCGGTTCCTCAACAATGGCTACCGCGTGGCCGCGGTCGGCGGTACGGACAAGATGAGCGCTGGTATTCCCGTTGGCGGAGTGCGCACCTATGCGCTACTGCAGGATGAGTTCTCCTTTGGCACCTGGGCGGATGCTGTACGCGCCGGGCGCACGTTTACGACAAGCGGCCCGCTCATTGATGTGCGAGTTGAGGGGAAGCATCCCGGCAATGAATTAAAGCTACCGGCCGGCGGCGGCACGCTAACAGTGGAAGCCTGGGCGGAATCGGTGCTGCCGTTCCAAGAATTGCAAGTAATATGCAACGGCGCCGTGGTGGCCACCCAGACCGTCCCCAAGGGTGAGAAGTCGTGCCGCATCAGCCAGGAGGTAAAGCTGAACGGCAGCGGCTGGATTGCGGCCCGCTGCGTGAGTTCGTTGGAAGTGCAGCATTCCTGGGTTGTCAACGTGGCGGCTCATACTTCGCCAGTGTACATTGTGGCGGACAACCGGGAGCTCTTCAATCCGAGCGACGCGACGTACATGATGACCATTCTGGATGGCGGCCTCACCTGGCTCGATACACTGGCAACGCGCGCAGATGCGGAACGGCACGCCGGAGTGCGCCAGGTTTTCGAGCATGCGAAAGCCCATCTACAAGGGCGCTTGCACTCGCACGGGAATGAGCACTAAAGGCAGTTCGCTGGAGGCGATTGACGCCGGATACGTGCTCTTAGAGCACACGGCGGATGTAGGACTGAAAGCGTGGGGGCCTACTCCCGCCGCTGCTTTCGCCGCTGCGGCCCGCGGCATGTATGCAATCACGCTTGGTAGAGACCCCGACGAGGCCTATGGGACGAAAGCTACGCACACGATTTCTATCAGCGGCGCAACGTGGGCCGACCTGCTTGTGAACTGGCTGGCGGAGTTGCTCTTTCAATTCAGCGTAGAGGGTCTGGTGGGTCAAGCCTTCGACTTCTCTGCATGCGCCCCGCCGCGCTGCGCCGCCACAGTCGCAGGAGTTGTTCTTGAGGATGAAGAGCAGGTCGAGGGCGGAGAGATCAAGGCGGTGACATACCACCACCTCGAAGTTGACTACCGGCCAGACCGCACTACACTGCAAGTGGTATTCGACATCTAGACAGGTGTGATGAGATGGGCAAAAACGCGCCGCAGAATTGGCGTTCGGTGCTGCGTCAACGAGACGCCGTTCGTTGGGAACTGCCAGTCGACTACATGCCCGGCATGCGCGTGCCTGGACTGATCTATGCGGACGAAGCCATGATAGATTCGATGGCCGGTGATATGGCGATCCAGCAAGTTGCCAACATGGCCACACTGCCAGGCATCGTAGGACACGCCCTGGCTATGCCGGACATCCACTGGGGCTACGGCTTCCCCATTGGTGGAGTAGCGGCGATGCGCGTGGAAGATGGGGTCGTCTCGCCCGGCGGCGTCGGGTTTGACATAAACTGCGGCGTACGCTTGCTGCGGACAAATCTGCATGAGCGAGCGGTGAAGGGCAGCCTGCCCGAGATTGTAAATCAGTTGTTCCGCGACGTGCCCACCGGGTTAGGACGGGGCCGCAAGAAACGTGGGAAGTCCATCAACGTCGAGGGCGCCTTGTCCGGCGGCGCGGCATGGGCGGTGGATAGTGGGCACGGTGATCGTGAAGACCTTACCGCAATTGAAGCTGGAGGCTGCTTGCCCGGCGCCGATCCCACGCAAGTAAGCCAGCGGGCACGCCAACGCGGCGCACCGCAACTTGGTTCGCTCGGCTCCGGCAACCACTTCCTGGAGGTTCAGGTGGTTGAGACCATTGCGGACGAGCACGCCGCGAGCGCATTTGGGATAACCGAGCCCGGTCAAGTCATGCTTTCCATTCACACCGGCTCCCGGGGGCTGGGCCATCAGGTGTGCCAGGAGTATCTGGGCACGATGCAGCGCGCCATGGAGCACTACCGTATTGCCCTTCCCGACAAACAGTTGGCGTGTGCTCCGATTAAGTCGCCTGAGGGGCAGGCGTATCTCGGCGCCATGGCGGCTGCAGCAAACTTTGCTTTCGCCAATCGCCAGGCGATAACGGAGCGCACGCGACGCGCGTTTCAGCATGTGCTCGGGCGGTCGGAAACGGCGACGGAAATCGGTGTTGTCTATGACGTCGCCCACAACATCGCCAAGCTGGAACGCCATCGCGTCAACGGCCAGGAATTAGAGCTGTGCGTGCATCGCAAGGGCGCCACCCGCGCCCTGCCCGCCGGACATCCTGAAGTTCCCGCCAAGTACCGCGCCGTGGGTCAGCCGGTCCTCATTCCCGGTGACATGGGCCGCTACTCCTACATCCTGGTTGGCGAAGATCGCGCGCAGCGGGAGACGTTTGCCTCCACGTGCCATGGCGCCGGACGAGTGTTGAGCCGGGGTGCGGCCAAGAAGAAGCTGGCGGGTGTGGATCTGGTCCGCGTGCTGCAAAGCAAAGGCATTGTCGTGCGCGCACAGAGTAAAGCGGGTCTGGCGGAGGAAGCGAGTGACGCCTACAAGGACGTGCGCGAGGTGGTGAACGTCGTCGAGAAATCCGGCATTGCCCGCGTGGTGGCGCGTGTGCGGCCCATGGGTGTGATCAAGGGTTGAATCCATGCTACAGGGGAAACTGCCCCCAGGACTCTTGAAGGAATTGCTCGACGCGATCTCGGTCGACGACCCAGATGTCATCGTGGGACCCCGGTTTGGCGAAGATGCCGCCGTGCTGGACATTGGTGACCGGTACTTGATCGCGAAAAGCGATCCGATTACTTTCACTGCCCATCGCATCGGTTGGTATGCGCTGCAGATCAATGCGAACGACGTGGCCACGATGGGAGCGCGCCCGCGCTGGTTCCTGGGTACGCTCTTGCTGCCGCCTAGCTGCACCGAAGGCGATGTAGAGCAGATATTCGCTGACTTACGGCAGGCGTGCCGTTCATTGGGCGTCTCGCTGGTCGGTGGACACACCGAGGTAACGGATGGGGTGGAACGGCCGGTACTTGCCGGCACGCTCTTGGGCGAGGTCGCCAAAGAACGGCTGGTGGTGAATGCCAACGCCCGACCGGGCGATGTCATTGTGCTTACGCAGGGCATTGCCATTGAAGGCACGGCCATCCTCGCGCAGGACGCCGGCACACAACTGGTGGCGCAAGGCTTGTCTGCAGCGACAATTGAGCGCGCGCAAGCCTATCTCGAGGATCCGGGCATTAGCGTGGTGCCCGCTGCCGAAGCGCTATGCCGTGCCGTGCGGCCCCGCGCCATGCACGATCCCACTGAGGGCGGCCTAGCCTCTGCGCTCACCGAGCTGGCTGAAGGAGCGGTGTGCGGCCTGGCGATCGACCTCGATACTGTGCCGTTTCTGCCGGAAACCGCCGCGATCTGTGAAGCGCTGGAACTGGACCCGCTCGGCCTGCTTGCGTCCGGAGCGCTTCTTGCGGTTATGTCGCCAGATGATGTCCTGCCTGCCTTGGCAGCGCTCAAGGACGCAGGCATCGCTGCCGCCGCAATCGGCAGACTGACGGACTTTGAGCAGGGCATGCGGATGCTCGTGAACGGTGATTGGCACGACCTACCGGCGTTTCCCCGCGACGAATTGGCACGGTTCTTCGAAGAGGGCGTAGCAGCCGATCTCTAGCACAGCGGACCTCGCACGCAGACTAACGGTCTGCGCCTATGCCTTTTGTTCAAGAGCCGCAAGTGTGCGTTAAGGAGTCAAGCATTCTATACTTGAAAAAGACACAGAATTGGACGACGCGGGGATCTGGGTTAGCCCAAACCGGGCTCATTTCCCCTGCGTGTGTACGGCGAGCCCTAGGTTCGCAAGGACGTTAGTCTTGTAAAGAGGAAGCACTGGAGCGAGGGAGCGATCGAATGTCTCGAACAATCGACCTGCGTAGCGATACTGTGAGTATGCCGACCGCGGAAATGCGCGAAGCTATGGCAAACGCGGAAGTTGGCGACGACTGCTACCGGGAAGACCCGTCCATCAATCGTCTGGAAGCGATGGCCGCTGAGATTACGGGTAAAGAGGCGGCGCTCTTTGTAACGAGCGGGACGCAGGGCAACCTCGTCTGTCTTGTGGCCCAATGTCGCAATGGCGATGAGTTCATCGTGGCGGACGAGGCCCACATTATTACCACCGAATCCGGTGACTTTGCCTGCGTGGCGGGCGCGTCGCCGCGCATCGCGCCCTCGGATCGCGGCATTTTGACAGCGGATAGCATCCGCAGCGTCCTGCGCCGCTCCTATGACGCGTTCTCTCCAACGCGGTTGATTTGCTTGGAGAACACCAACAATCGTGGCGGCGGAGCGGTCTACCCGCTGGCTACCCTGGCGGGCATCCGCGAGCTGGCTGATGAACTAGACATAAAGGTCCACATGGACGGTGCGCGAGTCTTCAACGCCGCGGCCGCCCTGCAGGTGCCGGTTTCTGAAGTCGTACAGTATGCAGACTCGGTAACATTCTGTCTCTCCAAGGCGCTGAGCGCGCCGGTTGGGTCAATTGTGTGCGGCACGAGGGAGTTTATCGAGACGGCCCGCCGGTTCCGTCGGATGCTTGGTGGCGGCTTGCGGCAATCGGGGGTTTTGGCCGCGGCAGGCATCGTCGCCCTGGAGACGATCCCGCAGAAGCTCCCCCAGGATCATGCCAATGCCCAACGCCTGGGTGAAGGCCTCGGCGCAATTCCGGGCATTTCTGCTGATCCCGTAGAGACCAATATGGTCTATATCGATGTTGACCCCTCTGTGGGAGAGGCGCAGCAGCTTGTAGATGAGCTAGCGGCGCGGTCGGTAAAGTGCAGCGCGGTCTCCGCCGACCGCATCCGACTTGTGACTTATCATCAGATCACATCGGATGACATTGAGGCGGCGATTGCAATCGCCCAGGAATCCGTGGCGGCAATGGCGAGCGTGCCTGCGGGCGTGTAGCTTAGGTCCCGATTCCAAGGCGGCGGCATTCAAATATGAAGAGTTTCGTGCGGCTTCACTAGGTTAGACCGGTGGCGCGCAGAAGCCTATCTGGCCTTGGGCGTGGCTATCGTTCCGGGTCCGGCTCGGCCTGCAACCGCTCGTGGACCTCTTCTGCCGATAGTGCGCTTTCCAGGACCGTAAACTGTGTGCCTTCCGGCAGCGCGGTCTGCTCCAACAACGCTTGCGCACGTTTCAGATCGCCGCCGGTCAGGGTGACAACGAGGCTGCGAGGGTCAGTTGTGGTCGCAAGAGCTTCAGCGGTTTGTGGCGCCTGTTCACTTGCAATCTCTTCACCTCTGCTGGCGGCTGAAACCCCGCGCTCCTGCCGCAGGAAGCGAACGTGGTACAGGAGCAGTGCCACGGCAATGAGCGCAATACTCGCATAGATATTCAAAGCATCAATCAGATCGTTGCCGGTGCTCGTGCCAAGAACTGAGCGCAGACCTTCATAGAGCAGCGAGCCAATTGCGATCACGACTGCGATTACACTGGCCGCCGACACCGCGTAGAGGTAAATGCGCCGTACGAGCGATGCGCGCTCCTCGCCGTCAGTACTCGCGACCAATTGGTGCTGTATCTGGCGCCAGTACCATACCCAGGCAATGAGGCCCACGAGTAGCAGCGTCACGTACAGGCTCAGTTGCCGCTCCAGGAAATTTTCAGGGAGGTCCAACGTATCCGCTTGGCCGGTCAAGATTCCAATTACCAGGCGCAGTATGCCGAAAACACCAACGGCCAGCAGGGTGATGCCGATTGCGGAAAGCAGGTACGAATAGATGCGGCGGATTGTCGCTTGTCGGGGCAGTTCCGCAGCCAGGGCCGCGTCCCGCTGCAGAATGTAGCGATGGTAGTACCAGCCTGTGGCCGCGACGAGCCCGACCGGCACGACCCAGACCGCGTCATCGACGAACGCCAGTCGATCCTCAACTACGCCCAATACGTTCAAGAGGGCCAGATAGAGAATGCGGCCGACCGCCAAGAGCGCCCCGGCGGCGGCGGATCCCACCATCACGTAGAGGTACACTTTGCGCAGAGCCGAGAGAAGCTCGGGACTCTCAGCGTCCCTAATCTGGTGCTGAATCACGGTCCAGTGAAGTGTCCAACCGACACTACCTACGATAACCCAGGCGATGTTGTTGGCGACCGGTAGCTCCCACCACGTGGCATCGACGGATGCGACACCAAGCAATCGCTGCAGAATTGTTGATAGCAGGGGAATTATCGAGGTCACCAGGATTCCCAAACTGCCAAAAGAAGCGGCATACCAGTACCAGCGCGTAATGGTCGCTGCCGCTCCGACCTGGGAATCTGCCGGCGGTCGTTGGCGAAGGTGGTAAGCCCAAAACAGTCCGTAGATCAATAGCTCAGCAGCATTGTCAAGGAGGATGGGCACTGAAGGCATCCCCCCACCGAGACGTGCAAAGGGGATGAAGAGGATTGCACCCGCGGCCGAGGCACTTTCGATGAGCGTGACGCCCAGCACCCCAAGGAAAAATAGGGACCGCAGCGCACTGGTTTCTTCGTTGCCCTGTCGCGCCAACCGTTGTGCCCACAGCCAATGACCAAGCCACAGCGGCGTGCCCACCGCGACGAGCGCGAGGTTGAGACTCAGCTGTTCCCGCCACCAGTCGCTGCCCAAGCCGAATTCAGCGTCTTGCGGAATGATGAGGAATACAAGCCGCAGCAACTCGCTGCTGCCGTGCATGAAAAGGAGCAGCCCAACGAAGGCGGCCGCGAGAATGTAGAGTCGTCGTACCGTAAGCATTGGAGGTTACTCAAAGCTGGAGGCAGCTAGATGCAGCCGGATGCAAAGCCATAGGCTAAGAAATCATGTAATAATCGAATGGCTTGACAATCTTCCACTCGTCGTCGAACTGACGCAGCCGCACAGTGTGCCTAGATGTCCACTGATTGCTGTCAAACACTGCGAACAAGCCAATTGGCGATGGGTCTGAATAGAAGTGCGTGATGTCCACACTCACGGTTGCCAGGCCGTCATCAATGCCCTCTAACTCTACGACAATGCGAATGCCGGACTCTCGTGAACCGGAGCGGGTTCTGACCAACCTATACCCGTCATCTTCTCTCTCGCCGATTTCTTCAAGCACTTCTGTCGAAAGGTATGATTTCGCTCGTTGTTCATCCCCTTTGGTGATCGCAACGATGTAGTTGTGCACGACATTGTCGGGCTCGCCGCCGGCACTATATTCCAACTCTAAATCGGCCGGCGACCGCCACACAAGAACGACAGCAACGACGATAATGAGGAAAATGACCCCAAGAATAGTGGCAAGAAACCGGTCAATTCCCTTAATCATGATCTTTTCCCGCAGATTGCGTAAATGCCTGGATTTTCACCTCTAAGGCCAGTATAGCAAGAATTGTACGGTGCTGACGGTTCCTGGGTCCCTTAGTATTCAAGCAGGGGATGGCGTTTAGGGTGCACCCTCGTCAGAGTTTGAGTGTGGCTCTTAGTGGTGGGCGCCGGTCATGGAATGCGTGCGCGGGAGGACGCGAAGAGCGCTATCCTTGCAGTTAGACTTCAGCCGAAATCTTGAGGGCGAATGAAATGCGAGTAATATCAGAGAAAACGCTCGGTGGGCTAACTCTCATCGTCGGACCTCTCCTGGCCATTGTCTTCTTTGTGCTTCAGCCCGGTGGGATCCTCATCAATAGTGCGGATATGGATGAAGCCTTCGCCACCATTTACGCCCTGTCCCGGTACCGCGCGCTCACCAACCTTTCAGTCATGGCGGTTTCCCTGGGCCTCATCGTCTCGCTCTACGGCCAATTTGCACTCTTGAATCAGAAACGTGCGGATACCGGAGGTTTCGCGCTAGCTCGGCTTGGCTTTGTGTTCTTGGCGGTTGGCGGCTTTGGCTGGTTTGTCGTTCAGGCACTGAACTTTGGCATGGCCGATGCGCAAATCGAGGTCCCGGCGTCAGTGCAGACTGCTGTCGCAATCTATGCAGCGGAAACGAGCATAGCGCACTTGGCGAGTCTTGCGGTCGCATGTGGTTTTCTTCTCTTCAGCCTGGGTCTGTGGAGCTGCGGGGCTTGCCATCCGGCTAGCGCCTGGCTGATTGCCGCGATATCGCTCATCGCACTGGTAGCCCTCGTGACCGGGATCAATGACCCAGCGCGGCTGAGCACCATGGTAACGATTTCGCGTCTTTGCTATTTCGCCTGGGCGGTTTGGAGCATCACCCTGGGTGTGGGTCTGCTCAGGCGACCCGGATCCCAGACCGCCTCGGATTGAATCTGAGCCCGCCAGACTCGATTCGTGCCCCGAAAGGTCGGCGAACGTATAATGGAAGTGTAGACGAACTCTTGCCAAGTCTCACGTCGGGAGCGAGTTTCGTGCGTGTCTTATTTCTCCGTAGCTTGGCTGTGCTGGTCGCTGTGCTGATCGCGAGCCGTTTTGCGCTGGTTGACATAGCAGATAGCGGCGATTGGCTTTCCCTGATAGTGTTCGCGGTCGGTGTTGCGCTGATCAATGCCTTCATTGGACCGATTCTCAAGATCATCTCGTTGCCGGTTACCGTGCTGACTCTTGGTCTATGGATACTTGTGCTGAACGGCTTGCTCTTTTGGCTGGGCACCACGCTTCTGCCAGGCGTTGAACTGGCCGAATCGGGGCGACCAACGCTGCTATCGGCTATCTTGGTTGCTCTCATCATCAGCATAGTCAGCTTCGCCGTGAACAAGATGGTGAAAGAAGAGGAGGACGAGTGAAAGACGTAGTCAAGCAAGAACCACGTCACAAAGGAATATGCCGATGCGCATCATGATAGCCGGCGCGGCAGGCTTCATCGGGAGCAACTATGTGCGCTACGTGCTTACTGAGTATCCGGATGCCCGCGTGGTGGCGCTGGATAAACTGACCTATGCGGGCAATTTGGCCAATCTCGCTGTGTTTACCGGGGATCCCCGCTTTGAATTTGTGCACGCCGACATTTGTGATGCGGAAGCGGTCAATGATGCACTCGCCGGTTGCGACGCGCTGGTGAATTTCGCCGCAGAAAGTCACGTTGATCGCTCCGTCATGGACCCTGCGGCATTCGTGAGGACGAATGTGGAGGGAATTCGTGTCCTCATGGAGGCGGCGCGCGCGCACGGTTTGCAGCGGATTGTACAAGTGAGCACGGACGAAGTATACGGGTACGTGCCGGTGGGCTCTGCCAGCGAAGATACGCGCCTTGCCCCGTGCAACCCGTATGCTGCCAGCAAGGCTGGAGGCGAGTTGCTCGCCCTCGCTTACTTCACCAACTTTGACTTGCCGGTCATGGTGACACGCGGTGCAAACACGATCGGACCCTTTCAATATCCTGAGAAAGTGGTGCCCGTATTCGTCACCAACGCGATTGAAGAAAAACCGCTGCCCATTTACGGTGAAGGCAAGGCCGTGCGCAACTACTTTTACGTTGACGACCACTGCGCCGGCATAGATCTCGTTTTGCGTAGGGGCAGTCCCGGCGAGATCTATAACGTTGGAGTGGAATTCGAAGTCAACACCGTGACCCTCGCGACGAGCATTCTAGACCTGCTCGATAAGCCACGATCGCTGATGCGGCTGATCGATGACCGCCCCGGCCATGACTACCGCTACAGTTTGGACTCTTCGCGCTTGGAGGCGCTCGGCTGGCAGCCAAAGTACACGTTCCCGCAAGCGCTGGCGGAGACGGTGAACTGGTATGTCGAGAATGAGGACTGGTGGCGCGCAATCAAGTCCGGCAGCTATGGCGAGTACTACGCCCGCAACTACGCCGACCGTTTAGCGCGCTCGCGTCCCGTGGCGACTGGGTAGATCGCGCAGGGGACTTCTGCCTACGCCACCTCAGTTTGAGGCTTTACTTCCGCGCTTCCGGTGACCAGGTCATTGCCGTCTTCATCGCGGCAGCCGACCGTAATCTGAAGGCTGCCGGATGTGGCATCCACCTTCTTCACCGTTCCCCACGCGGTCACGGCGCCATCCACAAACGCCGGATTGCGGAAGCGGACCTTGATCTGCCCCGATGTGATCCAATCTGCGCCAAAGGTAGTTGTCAGCATCTCCATGATGTAGGCGAGCAACAGCATGCCGTGGGCGATAGGTCGCTTGAATGGAGTGGTGGCGGCAAAATCGGGGTCAATATGAATTGGGTTGTGATCGCCGCTCGCTGCCGCATAGCTGCGTAGCATCTCCTGTGTCACGATCCGCGACTTGCTTGGCAATTCTGCCCCAGCGGACCAGCGCTTCGTTGCATTCATTTTTCTTCCTCATCAGCCGGCATCAGCAGCATCGAGCGACCTGACAGAATTGCCCGGCCCTCGTGATCGGCATTTATCTCAAAGACGATTACGTCCATGCCGGCACGCGAAGAAGCCTGGACGACTTCTGCGGTCGCGACCAGCGTGCAGTCCGGCGGGGCCGTATCCAAGAAGGAAAACTCCTGGTTGACGTGTACTGAACCAGGGGGCAATCCAATTTGCTCGATGAGCTCCCCCAGAACCCACGCGGCAATTGCCAGCGGAGGTGCGACGTTGCTGTCTCCGTGGTACAGTGGGCTCTCACTGCCGACCGCAGCCAGATACTGCCGCACCCTCTCGGGGTCAACGTGAATTCGTTGTGCCGGGAAACGATCGCCAACAGAAAACCGTGGCATTTTTATTTGCTCGTATGGTGTCTTGCAAGCGTACCGGGTTAGCACGGCTCCAACGCCAAGCCCAACTGGCGCCGCAATGGTTCGGTTGACCTCCTGCCCGCTGTCCTGTCCCGCTTACAGGAGTCAACCCGTCCGGCCCATTATAGCGGCTAAGGCCGGGCTCAATCCAGAAGCACGCGTACGCCCACTAGACGCGTGAAGTTGGTGTACAATAGCCAGCGAAACGCCCGTCACCCGGCTCGGACTTTACAGGGGCATGCGCTATGAGATCGGCTGAAGAGTACTTGGCGGCAGACAGCCAACGTGATGATGCCGACCATACCGAAGGGCAGCAGAGACACCGGTACCAAGCCGAGCAACAAGCCTTGATCAATCGCCTGCGGCGAATTGAAGGCCAGGTGCGGGGCATTCAGCGCATGGTCGCGGAAGACCGTTACTGCGTAGACATTCTCCAGCAGATGGCGGCGATTACGGCCGGTCTTCAAGAAGTGTCCCTGATCGTACTGCAGAGCCATATTGAAGGGTGCGTATCCGAGGCGATCCGGTCGGGCGAAGAGGATGAACTCATCGAAGAGTTGATGAACGCGATTCGCAACGGCGTCGGCCGCTGGGTTGTACCGCCGCATATGGCGAGCAGCGCAAAGCAATTATCGAAGTCAGTCGGATCAGAGGAGTAAGGCATGTCACAAGTGGGCTGGGGCATCATCGGTTGCGGCGACATCGCCAACAAAGCCGTAGCGCCTGCCGTTAACGACGACCCAAATAGCACCCTCGTTGCTTTCGCAAGTAGCAGCCAGACACGGGCAGATGACTTCACGGCGCGGCACGGCGCACAACGGGCGTACAGTGACATTGAAGCATTCTTGGCGGATCCTGAGATAGACGTCGTCTATGCCGCGAGCCGTGTGTATGAACACCTGCCCCAGACGGTGGCGGCTGCCGCTGCCGGCAAACACGTACTGTGTGAGAAGCCGATGGCGCTCACTGGCGCCGAGTGCGCAGAGATGATCCAAGCCTGCGATGAAGCAGGGGTAAACCTGGCTGTTGCCTACTACCGCCGCTACTACCCAAAGAACATCAAGATCAAGGAACTGCTCGAGCAGGGGGCTATCGGAACGCCGGTCTTGGTCCGCATGGTGCTTACCGGCAACTATAATCCCGCCCCGGACGACCCCAAATACTGGCGCATCGATCCGGCAAAGAGCGCCGGCGGGCCGATTGCGGACGTGGGTTCCCATCGACTTGACATCCTCTGCCACTGGTTTGGCGATCCGGTTGCCGTAGCCGCCCGCAACGAGACGCTCGTGCACGCCTATCCTGCCGATGACTCGGACATGCTGCTCATAAAGATGGCGAGTGGGCTTCAGGTGACGGCTTCATTCCATTGGAGCATCGGCGTGGGACATGACACGATGGAGATCTTCGGGACCGAGGGCGCGCTCTTTAGTTCGCCGACTGACGGCCCGCATCTAGTCCTCAAGACCGGCTCCGGCACCGAAGAATTCAACCTGCCGCATGCAGAAAACAGACACTCGCCGCTCGTCGAGGACTTTAGCGCGCGGGTCCTGGCGGGAAAACCGCCGCTCTATTCCGGTGAAGACGGCGCTAAAACTACACGCATCATTGAATCTTCATTCGCAGCAAGCCGCGCGGAGAGGTGGGTAACGATCGCATGATGAACATCATTGGCCGTCCGGCGGAAGACATCGACACGCCGGCGCTCTTGGTTGATCTCGACGCCTTGGAGCGCAATGTCGCCCACATGGCGCGGGTGATCATCGACGAGGCCGGTATCAACTGGCGGCCGCATACCAAGGGAATCAAATCGCCGGCAATTGCCCACCTGCTCCAGGATGCCGGCGCGATTGGCGTCACCTGCGCAAAACTTGGTGAAGCGGAAGTCATGGCTGCGGGCGGCATTCGCAGCATTCTGATCGCCAACCAGATTGTCGGACCGCAAAAGGTAGAGCGGCTCGTCAACCTCCGTAGGCATGCCGACGTGATTCCCGCGGTGGACAACGAGGACAATATCCGCGAGATCGCCGAGGCGGCGGCACGCATAGGCGTGCGGCAGCGCGTTGTGGTAGAAATAAATGTCGGCATAGACCGGGCCGGCGTGCTTCCCGGCGAGCCGGTCGTCGCGCTGGCAAAGCAAATCGCTGCCTGCCCAAGTCTGGAGTTTGCGGGGGTGATGGCCTGGGAAGCGCTGGTCCTCAGGGCCAAGGATGATGCCGAGAAAGGGCGTCTGGTCAGGAAAGCAATTTCACAGCTCACGGAGAGCGCGGATAGGTGCCGCGACGCGGGCTTGCCGGTGGAGATCGTAAGCTGCGGCGGCAGCGGGACGTACTGGCATACGGCTTTCCAACCGGGGGTTACGGAGATTCAAGGCGGCGGCGGGATTTTCTGCGACATCACGTATCGGGAGGGCTTTGGTGTGCGCCACGACTATGCACTGACAGTTCTCTCTACGGTCACGAGCCGGCCTGCTCCCGAGCGCATCATTTGCGATGCCGGCAAAAAGACGATGAGTACGGACGCAAGCGTCCCAAAGCCCATTGGTCTGCCCGAAGTTGCCTCCGTTGGTTGCGCGGCAGAGCACGGGACTATTCTGTTGGTGGAGGGATCCGATACGCCCCGGGTCGGTGACAAGATTTCTTTCATTGTAGGCTACGGCGATACCACGGTGTTCTTGCACGACAACTTCTACGGCATTCGCAACGGCCGCGTGGAGGTCGTGTGGCCTATTCTCGGCCGCGGGAAGTTGCAGTAGACGCGGCAAAGCGCTCTCTGCCGAGCGATACGGACAAGAGAGCGCTCTTCAGGTGCCATCGCTACCCTCTGTAGCGCGATCACCACAGGACGCGAGCTGACTGAACCCTGCTGCGTCGCTTTGTCTACGTCGCTGGTATGCCCATCTCTATGAGCATCACCGGGATGTTCTCATCAATTCGGTAAACTGTCGCGCCGTCTTCCGTAATCAGCCCTTCCTCCAACGGCTCGTCAACGGGATTACCGTCTTGGTAGTTGACCTCAGCCTTCTCTATACGCGCGTTGAGAGTGCCGATTTCGTCTGCGGTAAGGGGCCGCAGAGGCGCTTTCGAGGCGGGGCACCGAAGAATCTCCAGCAGTTGTTCGCTAATTGGCATGTAAGTCAGTCTCCCATTCATTGCCTACGTCACCGCATCAAAGTCTGATTGCGGATGAGCACATTCATCATTCTTGTCACGTAAAGGGCTTGCTTTTGAGTCTATGTCTTCGGCCTGTATGAAGCAAGCCGCCGCCGAGCCAGACAAGATGCGTACTTCGGCACGGCCTCAGTTAAGCGTCATAGGGATTCCCTTGCAACTGTGATAGTCAGTAATTTGGAAATGGGCCGAAATGCTGTCATACGGAACGTGCCCGGACCACGCGGTAAGGGATCTTGCCTAAGCGCGTAAGCACAGTGGGGCCTAGATTGAAGAGCGCGAGATCGGCAATGAAGTGGACGAGAATTGGCGTCAGTATCGAATCGGAGATCAGGAAGAGCGCGCCAAACAGGAAGCCCCCCGCAGTGGCAAGCAGCAGAAACGGCAGGGTGAAGCCCGCCAAGCGGTGGTAGAAGCCAAAAACGAGGGCCACAATTGTGAATCCCACGGCCGGAGGCACAAATCCGATAGCCATTGCCCATGATTGCAGCATTCCACGAAAGAAGAGTTCCTCCGCGGGCGCGTTGAAGAAGAGGAAATAGCCGTCCTCAATGAGATGGGCGCGCCGTGAAGCCAGGCTGTAGATGGGCCAGTAGCGGGCGCGGAAGAGCGTGCACGCCGCGAAAGCCGGGATGCCTGTGCCGAGGATGAGCGCAATATCCATCCCAGTCAGACGCCAGGAAAGCTTGAGAGTCTCCGCCCCGCCCGCAAGGGCATAGGCCCAAATGAGTGCGACTATTGCGAACGGAAGAAGCCGGACCAGGACATCTTTGCCGATCCAACGCAGGGAGTCACGCCCGGTGCGGAGTGGGATGGGGGGCGTACGTTCCACAGGGCATCAGCAATGCCGGCTACTGGAAGAGCCGAGGCTGGTCATCATTGGCTGAATCGTTGACCTGAAAGCCCAGGTGCTCAAACGCCGCGTTCAGCACCACGCGGCCGCGAGGAGTCTTTGCCAAGAAGCCTAACTGCATGAGAAAAGGCTCATAGACATCCTCGAGGGTCTGTGCCTCATCGCCAATCGCCGCCGCGAGAGTATCGATGCCGACCGGCCCGCCGCCAAATTTCTCGATTATCGTTGAGAGAATCGTTCGATCCACGGCGTCGAGTCCAAGACCGTCGATCTCCAGACTCTCCAAGCAGTCCTCGGCAAGTGTGGCCGTGATCCGCCCGTCGCCTTTCACCTGCGCCCAGTCGCGGATGCGGCGCAGCAGTCGGTTGGTAATGCGCGGTGTGCCGCGCGAGCGCGCAGCAATCTCATTAATCCCTGCTCCGTCTATCACGACACCCAAAATTCCCGCAGAGCGTTCGACAATCATGCGCATCGCGTCAATGTCGTAGTACTCCATGTGGAAGTGAGCGCCAAACCGGTCCCGCAGGGGCGAGCTAACAAGTGCGAGCCGCGTGGTTGCGCCCAGGAGTGTGAACTGCGGCAGCGAGAGGCGGATACTGCGCGCCGCCATGCCTTTCCCCATGACGATGTCTAGAGCGAAGTCTTCCATCGCCGGATAGAGAATCTCTTCCACTGCACGATGGAGGCGATGGACTTCGTCGATGAAGAGAATGTCATGGGGACGGACGTTCGAGAGGATGGCCGCAAGGTCACCGGGTCGTTCGATGGCCGGCCCGGCGGTCACTCTGATATTGACGCCCATCTCCGTGGCCAGCACATTTGCGAATGTCGTCTTGCCCAATCCCGGTGGGCCATGGAAGAGCGTGTGGTCCAGCGGCTCCTGCCGTTGCTTGGCGGCGGTGATGGCAATGCGCAAGTGTTCACGCACCTTGTCCTGCCCGATGCACTCGTCCAAGGAACGCGGACGCAGCGACTGCGCTACCTGCGCGTCTTCCGGATCCTCTTGCGGGGCAACGAGCCGGGATTCCGTCATGGCCCTATTCCTTGCCAGTGCTCGCGCCGCACGATCGCGCTGTCCAAGTTGGGAGGACTCGTATGTACGCTACCCGAGCATGTACGTACTTCTCTTGCATTCCTATAGAGCAGTCGGGGGATCACCATTGGTGCGGCTCCGTTAGGCTCCGAGGTGTCTAAGCGCGGCTCCCACGCGTTCTTCAACCGACGTAGCTGCCTGAACCTCCGGATGGGCAAGCGCGTGTCCAATCTCTGCGGCCGAGTACCCAAGCGCCGCCAGCGCGTCCGCGGTCTCATCGGGGGCGCCGGTGACATCGTCTGCAGCTGCCAGCTTGCCGCGGAGTTCTAGGATGATGCGGCTTGCGGTGCGCTTGCCCAGTCCGCTCACGAGCGTGAGCTGGCGGAGGTCCTCGTGTTCGAGAACAGTGGCGAACTGGTCGGGCGCAAACGTGGAGAGAATGGCCAGCGCGAGCCTGGGCCCCACACCGCTTACAGTCTGGACCTGGTCGAAGAGCGACGCCTGACGTTCAGTGGCAAAACCGAAGAGTTCGAGTCGGTCGTCGCGCACCAGCAATCTCGTCGCTAGTCTCACGGTGGTTCCTACCGCGCCAATTTCCTGGACGACGTTCGTTGGAACGAGCACACGCAAGCCAACGCCGCCAACCTGAATAGTGACCGAATCCAGGTCGCTGCTTACCAACTCGCCTTGGATAAATGCAATCATGTCTGGGCGAGGAGTTGCTGAGCAGTGCGCATGTGAGCGTGGCAGATAGCTACGGCGAGAGCGTCGGCTGCGTCATCGGGCCTGGGAGGTTTTTCGAGTGCGAGCGCCATGGACACCATGGTCTGTACCTGTCGCTTGTCAGCGCGTCCGTATCCCACCAACGCTTGCTTGACCTGAAGCGGCGAGTAGTCACTCACGGGACAGCCAGCCTCGGCAGCGCGCAAGAGGACGACGCCCCGTGCTTCACCCACGGCAAACGCTGTGGTGATGTTCTGATTGAAAAAGAGCTGTTCTACAGCAACTTCATCCGGTGCGGCAGTCTCGAATATTTCCCCCAACTGTCGGTAGAGCGACAGGAGACGATCCGGTTGGTCATCTGTGGACGGCGTCGTTAAGCACCCATACGTCACTACCGAAAGCTGCGGTGTATCTTCGATCACGCCGTATCCGAGGCGAGCAGTGCCCGGGTCGATGCCAAGAATGCGCATAGGGTCGTCCTAGCCTGTCCGTTTCGAACTAGCCGCAGGCGTCGACTTTGTTGCGGATACTGGCTACGTGGAATACGCGACCATCATTTCGTCGGTCAGTTCGAGATTTGTGTAGACTTTCTGCACGTCGTCCAGGTCTTCTACACTCTCAATAAGACGCATCGCCTGGGCTGCCTTGGCGGTTTCGGGCTCAGACATGGTCTTCGGTACCCGGGTGAGCTCTGCGCTCTCAACCGCATAGCCGCTCTCTTCCATGCCCTGACGCACGGCTTCGAGCTGTGCAATGAGGGTGATGATGACGAGCGTACCGTCCTCTTCTTGCACGTCTTCGGCGCCCAGCTCGATGGCCTCCAGCATGGCCTCGTCAGGGTCTCCCTCGGTGAGCTCGATGATGATTTGTCCCCGGGTATCGAACATCCACGCGACGCTGCCGGATTCACCTAGATTGCCTCCTCCGCGTGTCAGCACATTGCGGAGTTCGGCGACCGTGCGATTGCGGTTGTCCGTCAAGGCTTCGATGAAAAGCGCCGCGCCCCCGGGACCGTATCCTTCGTAGCTGATGTCTTCCAACCGCGCGGCGTCATCGAGTTCGCCGCTGCCCCGCTTGACCGCCCGCTCGATCGTCTCGGCGGGCATATTGGCGTCCTTCGCCCGCTGAATAGCAAGGCGCAGGCGAAAGTTCGTTTCCGGATCACCGCCGCCATCCCGGGCAGATACGGTGATTTCCCGTCCTAGCTTGGTATAGAGCTGCCCGCGTTTAGCGTCGTTGGCTGCCTTTTGGCGCTTGATTTGCGCCCATTTCGAATGTCCTGCCATGCTGTTTCTCCTCGTCAACGCGCAGTTGGACGCCGCCAGTCTTCCGGGGTGCAAGTGCGTTGCGAGAACGACTTTCGCGCCTTAATTCGCCAGCAAATGTCCTATGCCATTATAGCATTCTAGCTAGTTCTTTCGGATGCGAGAACACGGGTGTAGTGTCGAATGGTAGCTATGAAGTGGATGCTCTGCAGGTGTTGTTTCAGCGGCACTTAAGAAAAAAGCGATGGCAGGATGTCCGCAACCCAGTTTCGCACCCATGCGCTGGCAAGAGTGCCTATCGCCTAGTCTCTAGCTGCAGAAGATCCGCCATGCCGTTCGCGACTGCCGCCGAGGCGTTGGTGTACCTCTAGCGAAAACTGACCAGGCTGCGCTTCAATGTATCGAAGTACTGCATAGCCACGCCGGTCCCAAGCGCAACGCAGATGAGGGGGCTGTCGGCAACGTAGCAGGCGATGCCGGTTTCCTGGGTGAGGAGACCGTCGAGGTTGCGCAGCAATGAGCCGCCGCCCGTCATGACAATGCCGCGATCGATGATGTCCGAAGCGAGTTCCGGCGGCGTTCTTTCCAACACGTCGCGCACGCACTTTACGATGATGCCGATGGTCTCTTGGATTGCTTCCGTTATCTCGTCAGACGAGATCGTGATGGTTCTCGGCAGACCGGCCACTTGGTCTCTGCCACGCAATTCCATTGTCAGAGGTTGGTCCAATGGCAGGGCGCTACCGATGGCGATTTTGACTTCCTCCGTAGTGCCTTCGCCGATCAGGAGGTTATAGTGCCTCTTTACATAATTGTAGATTGTCGTATCAATGCGGCTGCCGCCGACACGTACAGACTGGCACTCAACAATCGCGTTCAGGGAGAGAACGGCTACCTCGGTCGTGCCGCCGCCAATATTCACCACCATGCTGCCACTGGCGGAAGAAATCGGCATATTTGCGCCTAGGGCGGCAGCGAGCGGTTCTTCAATGAGGTACGCGTTTCCGGCGCCGGCGGAGATAACGGCGTCGTGCACGGCGCGGCGTTCCACGCTCGTTATGCCGGTTGGCACGGATACCATCACATCGGGCTTGAAGAAGCGCACGCGACCGCAGACGCGTCGTATGAGGTGGCGGATCATCTCTTGGGTCACCACATAGTCTGCGATAACCCCTTCGCGCATGGGCCGCACGACGGCAATGTTGTTGGGCGCGCGCCCAAGCATCTGGCGCGCTTCGTCGCCAATGGTCTCTACGCGGTTATCATCCGTAGAAACGGCCACGACCGACGGGCCATTGATCGTAATGCCCCGTCCTGGTACGTAGACCAGCACGTTGGCCGTGCCCAGATCTATGCCGATTTGCTGTGCCCCGAACATCTAACCAGCTATTCCATTTCGATATGCGCGCCAAGACCAGTCAAGTCTTCCGGCAGCGACTCGTACCCGCGAAAGACGTGCTGCATGTCCAGCACACGGGTTGTGCCGTCAGCAGCCAGAGCGGCCAGCAGGAGAGCGACGCCTGAACGAATGTCAAGAGCGCGCACAGCGGCCCCGTGCAACGGCGCAGGCCCGCGAATGTATGCTTTTTCTCCCTCAACCGTGATGTCGGCACCCATCTTTCTCAATTCTTCAACATACGAAAACCGGGCCTCGAATACGCGTTCGTGAATGACGCTCTCGCCGGTCGCCTGTGTAAGCAACGCACAAATCTGAGGCTGTAAGTCTGTGGGGAAGCCGGGAAAGTGAATGGCCTGGACTTCAACAGCGCTCAACGGGTATTGCGCAGATACGCTAATCGGATCGTGCGTCCCTCGTATGGTAACACCACTCTGCGCAAGTTTGTAAAGGAGCGGCTCCAGGTGATCGTAGTTGGTATTGTTAATTGTGACGTCGCCACCCGTAATGGCGCTCGCCAAGGCGAACGTTCCCGCTTCATGGCGATCGGGAATCACGTCCCATTCCGCGCCGTGGAGTCTATCGACGCCTTCGATTTCAATAGTACTGGTGCCGGCTCCATGGACGCGGGCTCCCATTTGATTCAAGCAGTTTGCCAGGGCGACTACTTCCGGCTCGGATGAAGCGTGCCGAATCACACTGGTGCCCTTGGCCAACGCAGCGGCGAGCATGAGATTCTCAGTGCCGGTATGGCTGGGATAGTCCAGGTACAGCCGCGCGCCGTTCAAGCGCCCGGCGGTCAGCCGGTAGTCTTGCTCATAGCTCTCGACAGAGGCACCCATGGCGGCGAAGCCAAGCAAGTCGACGTTGACGGGCCGTTCACCGATTTTGCAGCCACCCGGGTGCACTGAAGATGCTTCGCCGATGCGTGTTAGCAGGGGGCCCGTGACGAGAAAAGAGGCACGAAAACTGGTCGCGATATCCGTGGGGGTCCGTGTAGACGAGATATTACTAGCTGTGATCGCAATTGTGCGCTGCTCTGGGTCAATCTCGACTAAGGCGCCCAGGCTCGTGAGCAAGGCGGCCATCGCCTCAATGTCACGAATGAACGGCGGATTGTGCAGTACGCACGTCTCTTGCGTGAGCAGAGCAGCCGCCATCAATGGAAGCGCACAATTCTTCGATCCGCGAGCGCGCACTTCCCCGGATAGGCGCGAACCGCCTTGCACGACGGCTGTGTTGGCGTACATTCGTTGCTTCAGTGCTGTCATGTGGGGCTGCTCCTGGGAAAGGGCATGCACCGACAACTGTTCAGCGGCTTAGGGACGCCGGGGACTTGCGGATGACAAACGCTTAGATCAAGAAACAGATGACTCGTGAGACTGGAACGAATTGTCGATTTCTAATGCGAGCAAACCACCCGAAACCGCTGTTGTCTGACTCGCCGCGATGTCCTATCGAGTCTAAGAGGAACCTCGCCGCCGGCGCGCCCGCTGCGCCAAGCGCAAACGTATCAGAGCGCGTCGCATAGCAGCCTCGGCGGCAGCAAGTTCCGCACTGTCACGTTTTTCCTTCAAGGCTTCTTCGGCCCGCTGGCGCGCCTCTTCCGCCCGGTCAACATCGATTTCCTCTGCGCGTTCGGAGGCGTCTGCCAGGACGGCAATGTGATTGTCCCGGACCTCCAAGAAGCCGCCGGTTACAAAGAACGACTCCTCTTCATCGCCTTTGCGCATGATGAGCTCACCGGGGGCTAACGTCGTCATCAGCGGTGCGTGGCGCGGCAAAATGCCCACAATGCCTTCCGATGCGGGCACCCGCACGGAGGCAACGGCTTCTTCCGTTAGGACGATGCGTTCGGCAGTAATTATCTCAAGGCGAAGCGATGCCATAGTGTTCTTTCACTCTCACCTCTGTATCAAGATCGGCGCTGGCTCTGGCCTTCTCCCTCATGAAGAGAGAACAATTTCGGCGCCTAGCCATCTGCCTATTCCACCTGTAATCGGCAGCAGCTAGGACTCTCACTGCATTTGCTCTGCGTTCTCGACCACCTCGTCGATGGTGCCCGTCATGTAGAAAGCTTGCTCGGGCAAATCGTCGTGCTTGCCCTCCAGGATTTCCTTGAAGCCCCGCACCGTTTCACCGATACTGACATATTTTCCGGGCATGCCGGTGAACGCCTCCGCAACAAACATCGGTTGCGAGAGGAAGCGCTCCATGCGGCGCGCCCGCGCCACGGTGAGCTTGTCCTCTTCGGAGAGTTCTTCGACGCCGAGAATAGCAATGATGTCCTGCAAATCCTGATAGCGCTGGAGCACCTGTTGCACTTGCCGCGCGACTTGGTAATGCTCTTCGCCCACCACCGTTGGATCGAGGACACGCGACGTGGAGCCAAGCGGATCGATGGCGGGATAGATCCCGCGCTCGGAGATAGCGCGCTCTAGTCGAATCGAAGCGTCCAAGTGGGCGAACGTCGTGACCGGCGCGGGGTCCGTATAGTCGTCGGCCGGTACGTACACGGCTTGCAGGCTGGTGATGGCGCCGCGCTTGGTGGACGTGATGCGCTCCTGAAGTTGCCCCATCTCCGTCGCCAGCGTCGGTTGGTAACCCACCGCCGAAGGCATACGACCAAGCATAGCGGAGACTTCCGACCCTGCTTGCGTGAAACGGAAGATGTTGTCGATGAAGAGCAGCAGGTCTAGTCCCTGGCTGTCGCGGAAGTACTCGGCAACGGTGAGGCCGGTCAGGCCGACGCGCAGACGGGCGCCGGGCGGCTCATTCATCTGGCCGAAGACCATCACGGTCTTATCCAGCACGCCCGCTTCGCGCATTTCATTCCAGAGGTCGTTGCCCTCGCGAGTCCGCTCGCCGACCCCACAGAACACCGAGTAGCCTTGGTGTTCGGCTGCGGCGTTGCGGATCAACTCCATGATGATGACCGTCTTGCCGACGCCAGCGCCTCCAAAGACCGCGATTTTGCCGCCGCGCCTAAAGGGGCAGACGAGGTCAACGACTTTCAAGCCGGTCTCAAAGATCTCGGCCTCGATGCTCTGCTCTTCCAGGCTGGGCGAACTGCGATGAATCGGGTACGTGTCGGTGTTTTCTACCGGATCTCCGCCGTCAACTACCTCACCGATAACGTTGAAAATACGCCCCAACGTTGATTCTCCAACCGGCACCTGTATTGGTGAACCGGTATCGGTGACCTCTACGCCTCTGCGCAGGCCTTCCGTCGGGCCCATGGCGACGCAACGCACCCAGTCATTGCCGAGGTGCTGTTCCACTTCAAGCACAAGCCGTTCACCATTCGGTGTCTGCAGTTCGATTGCATTATGGATGGTGGGGAGATGCCCCTGCGGGAACTCAATGTCAACGACAGGGCCAAGTACCTGAACTACGCGGCCCTTCACCTGGGCTTCCGCTTCAACTGCCATGGGTGTTTGCTCCTAACTCTGGCTCGCTGTTGCCTCTATATCAACTCTAGACGCCGGCAATAGCTTTCGCTGCCGTCGCAATCTCTATGACTTCGTTCGTGATCGCGGTCTGGCGCACCTTATTGTAGGTGAGCGTCAGGTCCTGCAGGATTTCCTCCGCGTTTTCCGTGGCATTCCGCATTGCAATCATACGGGCACTGTGCTCGCTGGCAATACCTTCCAGCAAGGCCCGGTAAACCTGGGCCTCAATGAACCGCGGCAAGAGGGTAGAAAGTACGTCATCGGGGTCAGGCTCGTAGATGTAGTCTACCTGTTGGTAGGCTCTGGCCTGGGCAGAATCCAGTTCTTCAGGAGCAATTGGTAGGACGCGCAACAGCGTTGGCTCCTGCCGCATCAGGTTTACGAACTGCGAGTAGCCTACGTAGACTTCATCGTACTTGGCCGTGGTGAAACCCTCAATCGTGCTGCGAGCGATGGGCAAGATGTCTGCTACGTTTGGGTAGTTGCCCAGGTCTTGGTATTGTGCGGTAACGGATCCGCTGAGACCTACGGAACGCAACAGCGCCGGACCCTTAGTGCCAACAGCAATAATGTCTACGGATACGCCGCGGTCGAGAATAAAGCGCACCACCGCGCGGACCATATTGGAATTCAAGCTGCCGCACAGTCCCCGGCTGGTGGTGAAGAGAATGAGGGCGGCATGCGAAACGGGACGCACCTGCAACAAGGGATGGAGATCCTGGGCCCCGCTCACTGCGGCGAGATTGCTGATGACCGCGCGAATCCGCTCCGCGTAGGGACGCGAGGCGAGCACGCGCTCCTGCGCGCGCCGCAGACGGCTTGATGCCACGAGCTCCATGGCGCGCGTAATCTGACGGGTGTTTTGAACACCCCGAATACGCCGCCGCAATTGTCGGATGCTCGGCACTTACGCTGCTCCTGTCTGCACGGATGGCTGGAAAACGTCCTGCTTGAACTGTTGTATTGCTGCCACCAGCTTCTCTTCCATCTCGTCTGAAAGCGCTTGTGATTCCCGGATTTCGCCTGCCACTTCCGGATGGCTGGCAGATATGTATTGCAGTAATTCGGTCTCAAAGCGGCCTACGTCGCCGACGGCCACGTCGTCCAACTCGCCGCCGTTTAAGGCAAAGATGGTGATTACCTGATTCTCGACGGGCAGCGGAGCATACTGGGGTTGCTTTAGGATTTCCATCGCGCGTTGTCCGCGCTCCAGTTGCTGCCGCGTGACGCGGTCGAGATCCGAGCCAATCTGCGCGAAGGCGGCAAGCTCGCGGTACTGCGCCATGTCCAAGCGCAAGCGACCGGCAACCTGCTTCATCGCCTTGATTTGCGCATCGCCGCCCACGCGGGAAACTGAGATTCCGGCATTGACCGCCGGCCGTTGTCCGGCGTAGAAGAGGTCTGGCTCTAGATATATCTGTCCGTCCGTAATTGAGATCACGTTGGTAGGAATGTAGGCGGACACGTCACCGGCTTGGGTCTCGATGATAGGCAGTGCCGTCAGGGTGCCCCCACCGAAGTTCTCATTGAGGCAGGAGGCTCGTTCGAGCAGGCGCGAGTGCAGATAGAAGACGTCGCCAGGATAGGCTTCCCGTCCCGGTGGGCGCCGCAGCAACAAGGATACCTGGCGGTATGCCCACGCGTGTTTGCTCAGGTCGTCGTAAATTACGAGGGCATCCTCACCCTTATCCCGAAAATATTCACCCATCGTGCAACCGGCAAACGGCGCGAGATAGAGCAGTGCCGCAGGATCAGAAGCGCCCGCCGCTACGATAATGGTGTGATCCATCGCGCCATGGCGCTCAAGAATGGTCATCACATTGGCAATGTCGGACTCTTTCTGGCCGATAGCGACATAAATGCAAATGACGCCCTTGCCCTTTTGATTGATGATGGTGTCGAGGGCAATGGCCGTCTTGCCGGTCTGGCGGTCGCCGATGATAAGCTCGCGCTGGCCGCGGCCAATGGGGATCATCGAGTCGATGGCCTTGATGCCGGTCTGCAAAGGAACGTTCACGCTCTCGCGCGTGACGACGCCCGGGGCGACCTTCTCGAGTACGCTTGTCTCCGACGTATTGATGGGCCCTTTGCCGTCCACGGGCTGACCCAGCGAATTGACCACGCGGCCCGCAAGTTCGGGCCCGATGGGGACAGACATGACACGTCCCGTGCCTTGCACCTCGTCGCCTTCTTTGATGTCCTCGTAAGGACCCATGATCACCGCGCCGACGGTGTCTTCCTCCAGGTTGAGGGCCAAGCCATACACACCGTTGGAAAATTCCAGGATTTCGCTGCTCATCACGCCGGAGAGGCCGAAGATGCGCGCGATGCCGTCTCCCGCTTCAACCACGGTGCCTACGTCCACCGCCTCGCTGGGGCGATCAAACGCTTCGATCTGTTGGCGTAGTGCAGAGGCAATATCTTCAGACTTGATACTCAAGAGGCCCTCTCTCCTTTTCAAGCGCGCTCATTCACACGCGCGCCAGTTGCTCCTCCATCGCCCGCAGCGACGCCTGGACGCTGAGGTCTAGCAGTCGGTCTTCTTCACGTAGGATAAGGCCGCCAACAATGGCGGGATCTAACGTTTCCACCAAAAGCACCATGCGCCCGTCTCGTCCCAGGGCGCTCCGCAATTGCTGACGCAGATCGTCAGTCAACGGCTCTGCACTGGTTACCTGGATGCGGGCTATTCCTTCAATCCGGTCAGCCTCGCGCAGCACTTGCCGGGCCAGTTGTGGCAATACACGCACCGCACGATCTTCAATGAGTATTCTCAGCAATTCACGGCCCGCGTCGGAGAGCCGGTCGCCGACGGCTCGAACGACTGTCGCCAAGCGATCTGCCACCGAAATGCGCGGATCTTCCAAGAATTGCCGAACAGTTCGCTCCTCGCCCAAAACCTGCAGGACCGCCATGTCGCCACGCCACTGGTCAAGCGTCTTCGTTTGCTGCGCAAAGTCCAGCACGCCGCGCGTGTAGCGACGCACATTGATCGCGGCGCTCACGAAGACTGCTCCGAAGACTCATCCAAGTCTGCGACGAGACGCGCCGCAAGCTGACGATTCTTCTCGGTATCGAGGCTTTCCTGAATGAGCTTTCCCGCCACGTCCACAGAAAGCAACGCGATTTCCTGCCGCAATTCGCGGCGGGCATGCTCGACTTCAGTACGAAGTTCTGCCTTGCCTCTCTCCAGAATGCGCTGCGCTTCCTTCTGCGCATTGGCGACGCTTTCTTCACGTAAGCGCTCTGCGGCAGCGGCTGCGTCCTCGATGATCTTCCGCGCGTGGGCACGCGATTCTTCTAACTGGCGCTCATATTCCTGGCGCAGTTCCTCCGCCTCGGTTCTGGCCTGCTGCGCCGCCTCTTGACCTTCCCGGATGCGCTCTTTCCGCTGGTCCAGCATGTTGAGCACGGGTCGGTAGAGAAGGCGGTGGAGCAAGAGTGCAAGAAGCAGAAAGTTGATGATCTGGAAGGCGAGATATGTCGGGTTGATCCCAAGCTCGCCCATAGGCTTCTCTCTCCCTTTTGCCTAATGTATCTCGATTCCTGCCTGAACGTGCAGTCCAGTGCCTGGGTGCCTTATCCGAGGAAAATCAGCAAAATGGCGGTGAGCAACGAATAGATCGCGATTGCTTCCGCCAGACCCGCACCAATGATCAGCGTGTTACGGACATCATTCGCGGCTTCCGGGTTCCGTCCAATCGCCTCCATCGCGCCGCGCACGGCGATACCAATGCCCAGACCGGGACCGATGGCGCCAACACCCATAGCGATGCCCGCAGCCAACTTTGCAGCAGTTTCCGGATCCATGGATACCTCTTCTCCTTCTTCAGATCACTACTGGATCGGTACCTATTGCTCAGATATTTGTACGCAAACTGAAACCTAGCTATGCGCTTCCTCGTGCTCATGCTCACCGCTCATGGCTAGTCCGAGGAAGATCAGGGTGAGCATGGTAAAAATGAGCGCCTGAATGAGACCGAATAGCACTTCCAAGAGCATGAATGCGGCCCCAACCACCGGCACACGCATTACCAAGAGCAGCACTTCGCCGGCAAAGATATTACCGAAGAGCCGGACGGAAAGCGACACCGGTACAAAGGCTTCAATCGCAACATTAATGAGGATCAATATCGGTAGGGGTCCCGCCAGGTGTTTGAGATATCCCAGCGGCTTGTGGATGATGACACCGGCCGAGTGAATGAGAATGAACGCGATGAGCGCCATCCCGATGGTCATATTGAGATCGCTGTTGGCCGCTCGGAAGATGGGAATGAAGATTTCGTGTCCCTTCCCGTCATCTCCCCAGACGCCGAGGCTGTTAAAGCCCGGCAGCAATCCCATCCAGTTCGCGACGACAATGTATATGAAAAACGTCGCGATGAGGGGAAAGACGATCCGCGCACGCTCGCCTACCACGCCTTCAACAATTTCGTAGAGCATACCAACGATGGATTCGGCGAAGTTCTGCAGGCCGGTCGGTACCAACTGCATGTTGCGGGTCGCGAAAAAGGAAACGACCACGAGAAGCACCATGACAATCCAAGCGGTAAATATGGTGTTCGTGATCGTTATCGGCCCGACGTGAAAGAGCGGCTCTGCCGCCAGTGAAATGTGCAGCCCTTTGAAGCCAATGACTTCCAGGAAATCCATAGCGCTCCCTAAACCTGCAATCGAAAGAGCTGATAAATCGTACCGAAGCTCAGCAACAGACCGAGCAGCATGCCGACGATAACAAGCAACGGCCCCGTGCCGAACCGCTCATCGAGGTAGTTTCCCGCCCAAACTCCGCCAAGCACAAACGTGCCCACGACAAAGCCAAATTGCAGGGCAAACATGCCGGCGCGCAGCGGCCCCATCTCGATGCGCTTCTTCGGCTGCGGCGGCATCGTTACCCTTTTTGCGCCAAGCAAGTATAGCATACGCCCCTGCTCGCCTCAAAGCTTCTCACGCGCACGAGCCTCCGTCTTTTGCGCATGTGCATTATTTCACAATCTATCTGGCTTGTCTACAAATTCGGGTGTTTTGTGCACTAATTCTGGAGACTTAAGCGAGGGTGCCCAAGATCTCATCGGTGGAGACCAGTGCTCCATCTCGCTGCGCGGAGAGATTGGCGCCTAACACCGCCGCGAGACTGTGCATCGCATCGGAGAAGGGACTGCGAATGTGCCTGGGGTCCTGCTCTGCTACCGCCGTTACAAAGGCCCTGCTTATTTCCAAGGTATCATCGCCGCGGTTCCCTACCTTCAAGGGATGCCGCAGGACCTCTGCGGCAGGACGCGAGGTGGGAGGATAGGGACCGTCGTAGTAATAGGCAGCCGGCCCTGCCGGCTCCAGGCGCAGATGGCCGTAGTCCCAGAGGACGTGCATGTAGCTCTCCTGATAGAGGACCCGCGCCAAGCGCGACATGATGAGGTGTCCCACCGCACCGTTCGCGAACGTGTACGTTACGCTGTATGCCAGCGGATTGTCACCCTCACTCTCCAGCAATGCGGGGTCTCGGGGCACGTAGCGCGCCTGCACCGTTGCGATCTCGCCGCACCAGTAGCGCATCAGGTCGGTCTGGTGAATGCCGGCTTCCACCACAGTGTTGCCGGACCAGTCTTGATAGGCCGTCCAAATCCGGCTGCCCGGCCCGCCGAGCGCTTCGGTGGGGGTGTGTTTGACGGCGTGATTCTCCACATTGCTCGTATGGACCATGGTGGCCATAACAATCCGCTTGCCCTGCAGGTATTCACGCATGGCCGTATGCCACGCATCGTACCGCTGCTGAAAGCCGACGGCGGAGATCACACCGCTGCGCGTGATTGCTGCGTCCATCTCGCGAGCTTCGCCAAATTCCAGACTCATGGGCTTTTCGACAAAGAGATGCATGCCCCGTTCCGCGGCGCGAACGACCTCGCCATTGTGGCGGTTAGGCGGAATGCAAACATAGAGTGCGTCGAGCCCATCTTCTGCCAGCAGCGCGTGGAGATCGGAATGACATCGGATTTTACCTTGCCGATATTCCGGCACAAAGCGGCGTATCTTCTCTTCATCAAGGTTCGGCCCGTGCATATCCCCAAGCGCAACGATGTTTGCCAATCCCTCTTCCTGCAAACGCCAAAGTGCGGCAAGGTGCTGCAAGCCGCGCTGCCCGATGCCGAGTATGCCGATCCGTGGAGTAGCGTTCATCCGCTGGTTTCCCTTCCCTACCTTTCGTGCCGCCCCCTTTTATGAAGCTGCTTGTAGCAAGCACTCCCGTGCCTTTTGCACCTGGGCAGCACGACAAGCCCGATTACGGCAAGCCAGAGCACTATTGGTGAAAAGCTCCCGCACGACTTGAGAGCGACTAATACGGCAGATCAGTCTCAGGGTTCTCTTGAATGTAGTGAGCCAGGCGCACACCGAGGTTCTCTTGCAACTGAAGGCTTAGGCCACCGTCTACCACCAAGGCGTGGCCGGTTATGAAACTGGCCTCCCGCGAACAGAGAAAGGCGATAGCGCTGGCGATCTCCTCAGGCTTGCCGCACCGTCGGAGCGGGTACTGCTCTTCGAAGAACGCGTAACCGCTGGGGTTCCCTTGCCACATGTGCTTTTGAATGTTCTCCGTCACGATGTGGCCCGGGCAGATTGCATTCACGCGAATGCCGCGCGGGCCGAGTTCGACAGCCATCTGGCGGGTCATGCCGATAACGGCGCTCTTGCTGGCTTCGTAGACAAGAAAGCCTGGCGACTGGAGCAGGCCGTGGACCGAAGATATGTTTACGATGTTGCCGCCGCCGTTTTGCTCCATCTGCGGAATGGCATGCTTTGTGGCTAGGAAGAGTGCCTTTGCCATCACAGCCAGACCGGAATCCCAGGCCTCTTCCGATGTGTCCGGAATGTCAGTATCGTGAGCCGCAGTCGGTGAATAGGCGTTGTTTACGAGAATGTCGAGCCGTCCCCAGCGTTCCACCGCATCCTCGATCATCGTTTTGATGTCCGCGGACTTTCCCATATCTGCTACCACCACGCCAGCTTCGCCGCCTGCTTCAGTGATGCGAGCGGCGTTGTCGTGCGCGGCAACCTCATTGATGTCCGCGATGAGGACCTTGGCGCCGTCTGCTGCCAGCCGTCTGGCGGTAGCGCCGCCGATGCCGGCCGCGCCACCCGTTACTATGGCCACTTGTCCGGACAAGTCAAACATTGCACTCCCCTAATACTGCTCCGTAGGAGTTCGTCATTCGCTCTCTCGCAAGTGTACGCGGTCCAGGACCTCAGGATTCACCACGCTTTCCGGCATCCGCCCTCCTAGCACGCGAGCGACCGACTGGGCCGTCCGTGTCTGAAGCTCAGCCAGCGACTCCTCGCTGTTGAACGCAACATGGGGTGTGACGATGAGATTGTCCTGCTGCAGAAGCGGTTCGTCGGGCTCAGGAGGCTCTTGCGGCAACACGTCGACACCTGCGGCGGACAGATGCCCGGACTCCAGCGCTTCCGCTAGTGCGGCGCTCTCAACGAGGCCGCCCCGGGAAGTATTGATGAATACTGCGCCGGATTTCATCTGGCCGAAGCGCGCGCGGTCGAACATATGTGCCGATTGCGGCGTAAGCGGCAAGTGCAGGCTTACGAAATCCGACTCCTCTAGAAGCTCGGCCAAGCTGACGGCGCGACAGCTCGCCTTCCTAGCTTCCGCTGGGGTCAGGCGCGGACCGTAGGCAATTACCTGCAGTCCTAGGGCTTGGGCCTTAGCTGCCAGCCGTCTGCCGATTTGCCCGAAGCCCACGATGCCCAAAGTCTTGCCGGCAAGGCGGTAGAGCGGCATGCCTACCGCGCTGTTCCAGTTATCATCTCGCACGGCACGGTCGTAGATCATGAGGCGCCGCGCGCAGGCAAAGAGCAGCGCCAATGCATGTTCGGCAACTTCCTCAACGCAATAGTCCGGCACGTTTGTCACCACAGCGTCGCGGCCGGAGGCTACGTCCACGGCGATGTTGTCCACGCCGATGCCGTAGCGTGCCACAACCTGGAGGTGAGCAGGAGCGCGCACCACGGCGGGCGTGACACTCGCAAAGCACGTCATGATACCGTCAACGTCGGAGGCCAAGCGGGCCAGTGTTGCCTCATCGCCACTTGGCGCAGGGATCAGCTCGACGCCGAGCGGCTCAAGGATGGAGCGCTCTCTATCCAAGGTCGGCCAGACGTAGTCAGTGACGAGCACGCGGTAACGCATACGCTTCCCCATCAGCGAAGTTCAGGCGGAAGTCGCTCTTTGCCACTGCGCGCAAGTACGACAAGCAGCGCGGCAACTATGACACCGAGTATTCCCAGTGCATAGATCTTCTGCAGCGGTGTTGGCAGCAACAACGCGATAGCCCCAAAGATTGCGGAAAACGACCAGTAGACGATCGCTATGCCAAGAGGGGGCAAACCAAGTTCCGAGAGACGATGGTGGAGGTGGCTGGTGTCACGTTGGTAAAACCTGCCGCCTTGCAAGGTGCGACGGATTATCGACCAGGCAACGTCAATGGCTGGCACCCCAAAGATAAGCAGCGTCGTGGCCAGCTTCGCCCCGCCGATGATGGCGATGGTGCCCAGCGCAAACCCCAGGAAGTGAGCCCCGCTGTCGCCCATGATGATACGCGCACGGTATACGTTTAAAGGAAGAAAACCCAAGATCGCGCCCGCAAGAATCAGCGGAATGAAAGCGATGCTGAACTGCTGGAGTGACAAGCTGAGGAAGAAGAGTACGCCCGCGCCAATAAACGATAGCCCGCCCGCCAGTCCGTCATACCCGTCTACAAAGTTGATCGCATTCATCATGCCGACGATCCAGAACAACGTGATTAGGATGGATAGCCAGCCGGCAAAGAAGATGTGATTGTCCAAGGGCACGGCAAGCCACTCGGGGAAGGATATACCTCCGCCAAATGGATCGCGAACAAACTTAATGACGATATCAAACCAAATGGCTACTCCGGCCGCAGCGACTTGCGCGAGAAACTTGGGGAGCGGAGGCAGCCCGCGGACGTCGTCAATTAGCATGACGACCGTGATAAGACCGGCGCCCAGCAGAAGTCCGAGAATCTTCGTGTCGAATTCCAGATCTTCACGCAGCCAAATTGCCGCGCAAAGCGTGCTGGCGAAAGCCGCGAAAATGGCAAGTCCGCCAATGCGGGGAACCGGTTTCTTATGTACTCTGCCTACCCCAGGTTGGTCCAGCCACTGTAGACGCAAAGCTAGTCGCCGCACGGCATCGGTAAGAAGCAAAGCAATGACAGCAGCAGCAAAGAGGACGAGAAGAAGGGTGCTTGTCGCAGGTTGCACAGGTCTACCCAGAATGAGCGCTGCGAAAGTGGGACGGTGACCGTCAATCAGTATACCATCACCAAACGCTGCGGTACCTCTTTAGACGCAGGCGCTTGAACGGCGGTACAATAGTGGTAAGAGAGGAGTTCGCAATGCGGTTGAATGCGTCCGCGATGCAGGACACGGAAGAGGGCCCGCAAAGACTTCCTGAACATCGACCGGAGCAACACGTCGCAGAGAATGACCCGCTGGGCTTTCTTGGCGGCCTTGTCGCGGGGGCGATGTGCAGCGCCGTCGGCTCCACGACGTGGTTGTGGTCTCTTGGCGTTCTGCTGCTCAATGTGGTGCCGCAACTAGAACGGTTTACACTACCCACGCGACCACTGCTGAATCTGGATCGCCTGATTGGCAGTCCTGCTGAGGACTTCGCATTGGTCGTCTTCATTGGAGGCCTGTTCTTTTCTTTCCTTCCCATAGCGCTCGCACTTACCTTAAAGGAAGGTGCGCAGACATTTAATCTGCGCAACGGCCTGTTCTTGGGCTGGATGCTCGGCCTCTTTTCCATACCGATCATGGTATTTCAGGCGTTCACCGAGTCACTTGGACGGCTGCCAAGTCTCTAATCTCTGGAATTGCGTGATACTATGGTGCTAGACCCGGAACAGGTGAGTCGTTGATGCGAACAAACTCCTGCCGCACCCGCTTGAAGCGGTAGTGTCTGGCAGTGAGCGATTGCGGAAGGTGCAAGTGACGGGCCAGCAAGAGTGCGCGGGTGACCATTGGTCTGCGGCTGCGCTGCTGTACTGTTCAGAAGACCAGTGCTATCAGTCACAATGCGGAGCGCAGTGTTCTACATCCAGGATGGCTTCCACTCACGGACAAACCCGCGAGACTCTGCATCGATGTGGTAAAGACGCGATTGCTGCTTGAGACAGGATCGATGGCTGAAAAGACCCCAAACCCGGCAATGAGTTCGGTCCAAGGCGAATACCTCATTCGCATTTACACCACGCTCCGCGAGGGGTCGAGAGTGGTTGGCTCCCGCTTGGCGGAGCGACTTGGCGTCTCCGCCTCCGCGGTGACGCAGGCGTTCCAGAGAATGGAGCGCCAGGGTTTGGCTGTAATCGATCAAGACTGGGGGGTCCAACTGACACCAGAGGGTCGTAGCATTGCCGAGTCGATTATTCGCCGACACTACCTAATCGAGAGGCTGCTGGTTGATACCCTGGACTTTGACTGGGCCGATGCCGATGATGAGGCGGAGCGACTGGAGCACTCGCTTTCTCCCAAGTTGGAGAACTACCTATTTGAGAGTCTGGGGCACCCCACCACGTGCCCCCATGGGAATCCGTTTCCGGGTTCGCCGGACGAAGAGAGGCTTCTTGGCGCCCGCAAGTTGACTGAAACTAGCGTGGGGGAGAGCGTTACCCTTCTGCGCATAACCGAGGAGGGCGAAGACGAGGGTGATTTGCTGCGCTTCGCCCACGACAACGGTCTGCTGCCGGAAACGCAGGTTGTGGTTGTTGACATCGATTTGAGAGGTGGGCACCTCACGCTGCGCATGCAGGATCATGAAGTTTCGATTCCTGCGCGCTGGGCACAGAGTATTCGCGTTTCCAGTCCGGTCTAAGGGTCGCGATCCCTTTGTGAAGGGCCCCGCAGTCTCGACGCCATGTGCCATGCTCATCAGCGTCTCGCATGCTGCTATAGTCCCAATCTCTCTCCCACCTCTCCGCAAGCCCGTCAAGACATCAGCTAATGCTCCCTTTAACTTCGCCTCACGCACTGAAATAGGCAGCCAATCCTCCTGGCCGTGCTCGTGCCTGCAAAGTCCATTTAACTGCTTGGGCGGACAGATTTCTGGAGTCGCTCCAAACTCGCAGCACCCTTGACGGATTTAGCATCCTACAGTAGTATTAAGGGACATTAATCTTTACTCATGTAGCTTGCTCAGTAATTGTCGCTGGTGCTGATGTGAAATTGGATTGTAGCCAAAGGGGAGCAGGGCTGTGCAGCGAGTTTCCATAACACGTCTTCTTAAAGATAGAGCCTCGCATGAGACCTTCTTGATTATGGAAGCGCTTGAAAGTGGGGACGAATTGAGAATCAGTGTGCCGGGGCATAAGGCGGGTGTATTGGCTCTGGAGGCACACGGGCTGAATGACCGCTGTCCTCTCTATTGCATGCTGTTGGAGTGCGTTGCCCAGCTAGAGGGTACATTTGGCCCAGTTGTAATCACAAGAGATGAGGTGTCCGGCGATGGAGCCGCCATCTCTCTTACACAAGAGGGCCGAACAAGATGGATTGCTGCTGACCTTGTTGAGCTGTTAGCGCTAGCTCTCCATCTCCAGCTCCCCATATTCGTGAATACTGTCGTGTCGCACAATAGTACAAAACGTCAAGACGAGCAGCACAACCAAGAGATTCCCAGCGTCTTTCACGAGACCTTTAGGGAGAACATGCTGGCGGAAGGAGATGAGGACCGATCCCTACCGTAGACAACCGACCTGGAGACAATCGCAGGCGGCAGGTCTCCAGGCCAATTTTGATCGTATTGTAGTCTCTGAAGTAGTGGGAAGGGAGGACTTAAGAATTCGGGTCGGTAGCTCTAGTGGTACCACGAATTCGGCGGACAGAGCACTATAGCGTCAAGAGTCAAACGCCAATTGAGGAGGCCTGATCCGTGTGAAAGTCAGAAGGGGGCTTCTTCAATACGATCAGCGAAGAACGGCAAATGGCCTGATTTTTTGGTTCTCCTTGCTTAGGTTGGGTCTATTGGGAGCATCTTGCACCTAAGCCAGCGTCGGTGCTTGTCCATAGGCTCTCATGGCAACCGGGAATTGGGACGTCTCCTGTGCGTTTGAACTTGGCGCGCGCTGCGGTTACGAAAGTGTTGGGTGCCATTTCCACAGGACTGATGACCGTGTTTAGCGACCGTGTCCAGTCGGTCGTGCTAAGGAAAGTAGGCAACCTTGTGGGGAGACGTTGAAACCAACCCGAACCAATCTCGCTCTATAGGGTGATTAGTGTGGATGGCGGATCACTGCTTGTGCGGCAACTCAATGTCCTGCAAATGGGCGACGAGACGGCACAGGGTCATGGCGTTCGGGTAGAGAGAGCCCGCTTCCTGGCAATGGGACTAGCGGCCTTGCTCGCAGCATCCGCAGTAAGCGTGGCGGGACTGGTTGGCTTTGTCGGCCCCATCGTGCCTCATGTGATGCGGTTGCTAGGGGGCCACAACCACATTTATCTCTTTCCGGCCCCGGCTGTTGGTGGCGCGGTGCTGATCGTCTGGGGCGACCTCGCCGCGCGCATGGTGCTTGCCCCGCTGGAGTTGCCGGTTGGCATCTTTACGGCCCTCATTGGCGGCCGTTTCTCGTTTTCTTGCTCTACAGAGCTCGTTTCGTAGGAGGAAGAAGCTAATAATTCGCGGGACGCGGCAACAGTTTTCCGGCAAGCCGGATTGGCCTCCCGGTGTTTGCAAGTAGTACGATACGTGTAATTGGACATGGGTAATTCGGTCCATTCTGACTCCCACCAACCGCAAAGAAACGGTGCAACGAACGCGAGAGACTCTTCCGCGCGCGTTGCCGGCATCTTGCTCATTCTTACAGCGCTCGCTACGATTGCTGCCGTCTTTGCGCGAGTGTTCGCAGATGCCGATCAAGCTACCTTAGCGGCATCGCTGTTCGCAATTGCGGAAAACAGATTCCTCTACGGCGCCGGCGGAATCGCGCGTCTCACGTCAGCGCTCTCGCTTGTTGGCGGGGCTTGGTATCTTTCCAAGACTTGGGTTATTCGCGAGGGCTGGGGCAATCCTCTTGTTCCGCATATCTTTGCGATTTCAGCCGTATTCACGGCAGTCTCCGGCGTATCAGCGACAACTCTGGCTGCCACGGCGCCTGCACTGTCCGATCCCTCTTTACTTGAGCCAAGCTCTGCGGCGGAGACTATCAACGTCATTCGGTGGTTGGCTGGCAAGATCGGCTTTGCAGTGGCCGGTCTGGCGTTGCTCCTGGCTGCACGGCAGCAGTGGAAGGGCGGAGGCAAAGTGCGGCGCCTCTCGCCAATCTCGGCCACTATCGGCCTGGTGATGCAATTCATCTGGATTGATTCGGCAACATTCATGCATCCCATTATTGGGACGAGTTTCGTGATCTGGCTCATGCTGATAGGCAGTCTCCTTGCCGGAGGGTTTGTCGAGAGGCACTTTCGAGCCATGCGTGAAGCCCAGAAGGCGGCTGAGGGCAGAAGTGCGAGTAGCGGAGAGTGAACTCAGCGTAAAAGACGAAACTGCCGCCTACGCACAATCCTTAGTGATTTGTGGGTGTTCGCGTCGCGCCTGGAGAGTCTGTTGGCAAATTCGGAATGAACGGATCGGGAGATCAACCCTCCTAAAGGTCATTGGCAGGTTGCAGAGGCCAAGTGACGGCAGAGTCTGCTGGAACTGAATGGACATCATTGCATTCCAAACGGAAAGGGTCGCGCAGCGTTTGGCGGTGTTGCCGCAAGCACCCGCGTGTCCCCAGCAGTTTGCCCGTGCGCGAGTTCGTCAGCTACGGCCGCTACCCAAACCAGTCTTGGCAGGACCGCTTTGGAACTCGAGACAGGGAGGTAATCTAAGAGACGATTGAAGCTTACCGGCTCGATATTCTCAGTGAGCGCCCGTTGTCACCTCTATCGGGCGGAGAGCGGCAGAAGACATGGATTGCGCTGGCCCTTGGGCAACAGCCGCGGCTCATGCTCCTCCGATATACCCGTCACAACTCTTAAACTCGGTCATCACTTGGAATTAGTTGACCTCATAGCAGAGCCGAACCAAGTGCACGGAATTACGGTCGTAATCGTCCTCCATGACATAATCCTTGCGGCAAGCTATTGTCCGTGCTTGATTACATGGAAATCAGGGAGAGCCAACGCGGGCGGGCCGGTAAAATAAAGAGATTCGAGAAGGCGTCCTCCGTGAGGTCTTCAGGACAGGTGCTCGCAGCGGGGTTGGACGTTTGACCCAGCAGCCGGTCTGTTATCCCTATCGACTCGATGCGAATTTTTGACTGTTTTGGTATTGTTGGTGAACCGAATACTCTTGCTACTTACACAGCGATTGAGGTGGGGAACCATGTACATTGCGACAAACAGGATCAGAGTTAAAGCAAAGTCGGGAGGCAAATTGGAAGAGCGCTTCAAGGAGCGTCAAGGTGTACAGAATCAACCGGGTTTCCTGAGCCTTGAGCTGTGGAAGACAGACGACTCAGAAGGGCGCCCTTACGAAGAATACTTGGTGGTGACCCACTGGGAATCAAAGAGCGATTTCCAAGAGTGGACCAGCAGTGTGTTGTCTGAGCGTGCGCAGTCAGGATCTCAGGCTGACAATGAGATAGAGCGGCCGGAATTCACAGGCTACAACGTACGCCAGAGCTCAAGGGTGTTTCGCCTCTTTGATAAAGACATTGGTCTGGACGTTACATAAGGCAGCAGTTTGAGTACAGCTGGTATGTATCGCTATCAAGGGGATTCATTTTCCAACCAAAGATCTCACCTGCCCGTCTCTACCAAGTAGCTGGTTAGCGCCGCCCGCCACGGACGCAGGTCATCCTGAGCGAGCGCGGCCAAGCGTCCACGCGCGAGAACGGAATACGGGGGTCGCGCCGCCGGCGTTACATATTCCTGGGACGTGGTGGGAGTGAGGTCTGCGTCAATACCGGTGAGTTCGAAGATGGCCTTGGCAAACTCATACCAGGTGCATGAACCGGCGTTGGTAACGTGAAAGATGCCGGAGAGGTCTTGCGTGATTAGCCAAGCTACCTTCTGCGCGAGGTCCTTGGTTGCGGTCGGTGTGCACTCCTGGTCGTCCACCACCCGCAACGCGGCTCCTTCACGAGCCTTACGCAGCATGGTTTGTACGAAATTGCCTCCTGTGCCGCTCGCTCCGGCAACGCCGTAGAGACCGCACGTGCGTACAATCAACGATCTGTGCCACGTCAACTGGGCAAGATGCTCCCCCGACAGCTTTGAGGTCCCGTATACAGAAAGGGGTGCAGGTACGTCATCTTCGCTCAAGGGCGTGCGTTTGGCCTGACCGCCAAAGACGTAATCGGTACTAAAGTGCACGAACATCGCGTCTTGCTCCTTGCAAAGCTGGGCAAGGTTGCGAACGGCAAAGGCATTGGTTGCAAAGGCAAGCTCATGCTGCGTTTCACAGTCATCTACGCGGTGAAATGCCGCCGTATTGATGAGCACATCGGGCTTTAGGGCATGGAATATCGCCGCCGTTTGGGTGCGATCGCAAATATCCAACCGCCGGCGAGGAATTGAATGCAGTTCATGGCCGCTTAGAGCGCTTTGTAGATCGTGCGCGAGCTGCCCGTTCCCGCCTGTGATGAGAATCCGCACTTCTTGCCAGGAGACCCTTTGCGCTGTTTCTCGACGAGACTCTTCGATCACTTGTATTCAGCAGTTGCGGACTTCAGTAGTGTACTACTTTAAGTGCTAGTCTGATTGCCTACGGTTCACCAAGGGAATTCAGGACCGGGTGCATTGAGGAGCAGAGATTTCCTCGGTACGTTAGTTTCCCGGTGAGATGTGTGCCGAGCTCCGTAGCGTAAGGTAACGGTAAGTGCAGGATGTACCGGTTCAGAGTGCCATCGCGGCCCCGCCAGGATTGACGGCTACCACGGTCATCGTCGTCGGTGGGGGACCGGGAGGGCTGGCAGTGTCCCAGCAGTTGGGTGAGCGGGGCATTGCGCACGTTGTTCTCGAGAGAGGCGCGCACGCCGGCTGGATGTGGGGACAAACCTACGATAGTCTCCGACTGCATACTGGCAGGCACCTTAGCGCCTTGCCCGGCATGCGTTACCCAAAAGGCACCGCCCTCTTTCCCTCTCGCGCTGAATTCTTGAGTTACCTGACAAATTACGTGAAGCAATTCGGCATTCCCTTGCAGGTTGGCGTTGAGGCACATGCGCTCGAACGGGAGAAGGACAGATGGCGCGTGAAGACGGATTCCGGTTGGATCGCGGCGCAAGCTGTAGTCGTAGCAACCGGCATCATGTCCTCACCCGTGCTACCGCTACTGCCGGGTCTGGAGCGGTACAAGGGACATCTCACCCACAGTTCTGCGTACCGGCAGCCAACACCGTACGTGCGAAAGCGCGTGTTGGTCGTCGGGATCGGGAACTCCGGCGCGGAAATCGCTTCAGAAATTGCTGATGCAGGCGCCAGAGTGTCAGTGTCAGTGCGGTCGGGTGCTAACAATGTCCCCCGGAGCATCGCCGGAATACCGAGCCAGTATCTGGGCTGGGCGATCTCCTGGCTGCCCAAGCGTCTCCAGCAACGTTTGGCACGACTCCTTGGAGCCATCGGCGCGGCCGCACGCGGCGGGACTCCAATCCCGCGCAAGCAGGGGTTTGGCGAGTGTCCGGACGTCCCCCTTATCGGTCTAAGACTTGCTAATCTAATTCGGTCCGGCACAGTCGCGCTCCTGGCGGGAGTTACCGGCTTTACGGATCACGGCGCTCAGTTTGCCGATGGCACGGTCAGGGAATTCGACTGCGTAATCTTGGCTACCGGTTATAAGGCGGCTATCGACTGGATGGCAGACTTGGCTGACCGGGACGCGTGCGGTTTTGCCAAACGCCGGGACCGAGTCTGCAGCGAAAATTACCCGGGACTCTACTTTGTAGGGCATAACTACGACGGTAGGGGCGGCCTCTACAACATCGCGATTGACGCGAAGCGCATCGCACGCCTGATTCACGCCGATTACGGACTGTGATAGCTGCCGAACGTCCATAGGGCTGTTGCCAGAACCATGTGAAACCAGATGGGAATGGTGCGCTTGAACCATCGCCTCTCCGGCTTGAGAGCCATGGTCAGCACATAGCGCACGACCATGCCGACAAAATATGCAGCCGCACCGATTCTTAGTGGCGCGGAGAAAGCCCCCCAACCGTTGTCAGCGAAGAACCCCTCCATGCGATAAACGTCATTGGCGATAAGGACCATGAGCGCCAGCAAGACCAATTGCGCCGGCAGCAGATAGCGGTACGGCATCAGACCCGAATACCAGTGTTGCATCGCCGGCAGCCAGCGGGGCGCATAGAGTGCAACTACGATTTGTCCGGATACGCGCAGCGCGAACAGGAATGCACACACGAAGAGCACCCAACCGGCAAACGTCATGCAATTGCTCCCTAATGTCGGCCGTTTTCACGGTGTTTGGCTCGACTCGCGCTACGCCAAACGGCACAGGAGCGAGCGCGCCATAGATACTCTACTTCACCAATTTGCCCACTATGCTCTCAATAGTGCCACTTTCGGCACCGCGGTTCGCCACTCTCGTCGGGGGGCGTCTCCTCAGTTTAGTACCAGTCTTACCTTTGCATGCAGTTCCGCCCTGCAAACCGGGTCGCTACCTGCTCGATGGCACCCGGGGCACGGCCCCATCCCTGCGTCAAGGCGCCTCTCAACTAAGCATGGAGACCAGCCAGTCTGCACTAGATCCTATCGATACGTGGGATCCGCCCTGGCGGAGTTTGCGCAAGGCATTACTGGATCGATTGGCGGCGTGGCTGAATCCGTGCCGGCGAACAAACGCTTGACGCAAAGCACTGCTAGACTTCAAAATAGCGGCAGAGCGTGGGTATCGCTCTCGTTTTTGTGGGAAATCCCGTCGTCTTGGCCTGCCTTGACAGAGCAAGCGTTAGTTGATAGTGTGGTGTCGCATCCGGCATTGACCAGTCTCCATGGCAGTTCACCACAGAAGTGCTAGTGTGACGGATCGAGCAATAGGACGACGTGGGTGTGCAAGAGTGGTGTATTCGATCCTGCTTGACCGGCCAAACTTTGTTTCCTAGATGCGATTTAGGTATTATCTAAGTTGCGCCAAGTAGCCTCTGTGGAACCTACGAAACTCCTCGGGCAAAGATGGTATAGTAGGTTCTAAGTTTGAGCAGAGCTGAGATACTTGCGAGTTGCGTTGCGAGACTCGCTATGATCTAGAGCGAGGATGCCAATGCAGTGAAAGCATCACGCCGGTTTTGGCAACCGTAGGCCGATTTGCTAGGCATTGTCGTCAGCTAAGTGCAAAGTCGCAACACTTGAAGGAGATTATCCGAATGGGAGTTACAACCGAGCGGCAAGACAACACTCTGATCGCGAAAACTGAGGGTCGTATCGATGGCGCTAATGCCCGTGAATTCCAGGATGCATTGGATGCCGCGATAGACTCCAGTGAGCGTGCCGTAGTTTTGGACTTGGAGGAAGTCTCTTACATTAGTAGTGCCGGACTACGGGTCATTCTGCTGACGGCAAAGTCCCTTCAGAAACAGGATGCGAAGTTTGCTGTGTGCTCGCTTTCGGAGTCTATCCGAGAGATCTTTGAGATCAGCGGCTTCGATCAGATCATTGCCGTGCACGATTCTCGTGATGAGGCCGTTGGCGCTCTCAACAATTAGACTGCCCACTCTTTCAAGGCGTCGAGAACTCCCGCTGGCTCAAGAGGATAGCCACTTGAGCCAGATTCTGTAGTTCTCGAGGAAAGGGAACAATGGAACCTCCCTACAAGATTCTTGTTGTCGACGATGAGCCTGACCTCGAGCCGCTCATGCTGCAGCGGATGCGTCGACACATACGAGCAGGGCGCTACACATTTGTCTTTGCGCAAAATGGCATTGAAGCGTTGGAACGCCTGAACGAACAGGACGATATTGATATGGTCCTTTCCGATATCAATATGCCTCGTATGGACGGCCTGACGCTCCTCGAGCAGATTCCCAAAGTCGACCCGAACATTCGCTCTGTAATCGTCTCGGCGTATGGAGACATGAAGAATATTCGCACTGCCATGAACCGCGGTGCTTTTGACTTTGTCACCAAGCCCCTGGACTTTGCAGACCTACAAATCACTATTGACCGTACGCTCAGCCATATGACTGAATGGCGTGAAGCTCTTTCTTCGCGAGACAAACTGGTGGCGTTGCAGAATGAGTTGAATGTCGCCAGCCAAATCCAGCAATCCATTTTACCGACGCTTTTTCCGCAGGGTGATAACTACGAAATCTATGCCAGCATGGAACCGGCCCGCAATGTAGGCGGCGACTTTTTCGATGTCTTGATTCTAGAAGACGGACTGATTGGGCTCGCGATTGCGGACGTCTCCGACAAGGGTGTCCCTGCCGCGCTCTTCATGATGTCCAGCCGAACTCTACTGAAGGGCGCAGCCATTGGCATGGGTGAGCCCGGTCAAGTGCTCGGTGAAGTCAACGATCTTCTCCATGAAGACAACGACACAGGGATGTTTGTAACTATTCTCTATGCGGTCTATAACCCGTTTACCGGGGAACTTGCCTACGCCAACGGTGGACACAACAGCCCCCTGATCGTCCATCCCGATGGCAGCTCTTACTTGCTCCCGCTCACTGGTGGGATTGCGCTTGGAGTTGCACCGGGGTTGCCGTATCAGCAGCAAACCGTGAACTTAGCTCCGGGCGAGATCGCTTTCCTCTATACCGACGGCGTTACTGAGGCCATGAATGAAGAGGGTGAGGAGTTTGGGGTAGAGCGCTTACAGGAAGTCTTCGCTTCCAATCCTCCCAGCAACATGAAAGAAGCCAATGAAGCGGTATTCAGCGCCGTGAGTGAATTTGCTGGCGATACACCTCAATCTGATGACATTACATGCCTAGCAGTGTCTCGTAGCGAGTGATGGCGTTGGCTACAGAATTGCATCTCAGGGTCGAGAACAGACACGACGAACTGGATCGGGTCTCAGCCGCGATCGAGGAATTCGCGGAAGCGGCTGATTGGCCGCTAGATCTTGTATTTAAGATAAATCTGGCCCTTGAGGAAATCGTGATCAACGTCATGAATTACGGCCATGAAGACGGCCTCCATGAAATTGAGATTTCGCTCATTGCTGACGAAGAGTCCCTGACAATTGAAATTGTCGATGACGGCCGGCCCTTTGACCCGTTGACCGACGCACCGAAGCCCGATGTCAACGCGGAACTTGAAGATAGGAACATCGGCGGCTTGGGCATCCATCTCGTACGCAAGATGATGGATGACGTACGGTACCGGAGGGAAGAGGGCAAGAACCATCTAACTCTGGTTACGAGCTTTGTCAAATGAAACAGGTCTCCTGCCTCGCGGCGGCCTGGCTGGTTCGCGTTGGGATCAGGGTGCTCGCCGGGCTAGTCTTGGTCGCCAATCTCGTTGGTTGCTCCACAACCTCTCCGGACGGCGAAGCTGCCGTCACCGAGCCGGCTCCCGCGCCGGAGACTGTGGCTGAAGACTCACAGACCTCCGCTCCCGGCGTGACCGATAGCCAAATCCTCTTTGGCCAGTCCGCCGCCTCTACCGGCCCCGCAGCAGAGCTTGGCACGAACATGGAGTTCGGAATCAGGGCCGCCTTTACCGAGGTGAACAACCGGGGCGGCGTGCATGGACGCAGATTGGAACTCCTCTCCCTCGATGACAAATACGAGCCGGAGCTTGCCATTGCCAACACCAGAAAGCTCATTGAAGAGCATGGCGTGTTTGCTCTTATTGGCGCAGTTGGCACGCCTACCTCCCGTTCGGCAGTACCGGTAGCATTTGAAGCGGGTGTCCCCTACATCGCACCCTTCACCGGCGCCGAAATCCTGCGCAACCCCGACTTAGTCAATGTGATCAACCTCCGTGCTTCCTATTATCAGGAGACCGAGGAAATGGTTAAGCGCTTAACCACAGACTTGGGTATCACGCGTATTGGAGTGCTCTATCAGGATGACTCGTACGGACGAGCTGGTTACAACGGCGTGCGGCTGGCTCTTGAGAAGCGCGACATGCAGATGGTGTCTATCGGTGTGTATACGCGCAATACCACGGCGGTGAAAGCCGCCTTGCTCGACTTGAGACGCGGCGATCCGGAAGCGGTCATAATGATCGGCGCTTACAATCCGGTGGCCGCCCTGATCAAATGGGCCCGGCAGATCGGCATGGATGCAATCTTCATGACGGTCTCGTTCGTGGGCAGCAACGCCTTGGCAGAAGAGCTTGGCTCTGACGGCGAAGGCGTTTTTGTAACACAGGTGGTGCCCTTTCCCACCGACCGAACTATTCCCATCGTGAAAGACTACCTTAGCGCGACGCTTGAGCTTTCCGGTTGGCACGATCCGGGCTTTGTCTCATTGGAAGGCTACCTCGCCGGCCGCCTGGCAATAAAAGCGCTTGAAAGCTGCGGCCCGCAGCCTACCCGGCAGTGCTTCTTGGAAAGTGTGCGCAGCATTGGTTTGATAGACCTCGGTGGTTTCAAGCTCAACTACGAGGGGATGAATGATAACCAAGGCTCCGACTCGGTCTTCCTAACCATGATCGATTCCGAAGGCAATTATCAGTCCGTAAGCACGCTGCGGGACGTACAACCGTGATCGACTTGATCAAGGGTCTGGTGGAGACCAGATACCGCATTTCCACCCAGCTCTATTTGGGTATCGGCGGCGCGGTGGCGCTCGTTATTGCCGCCAGCCTTGTTGGTTGGTTCTCCTTCAACCAGGTTGGGGACGTCCAGCGGCGTGTCAATGAAGGCCGGGTGCCAGAGATGGTTGCCGCCTTTAGAGTTGCGCAATTCAGCAATTCCCTCGTGGCCGCCGCTCCGCGCCTCACAAGCGCTGTTTCAACTGAAGACTTTGCCAGCGTGGCTGCGAGCATCGATGAGTCGCATGCTGCCCTGGAACAGCAACTCGCGGTCCTCGAGCAGGCTGATGCAGCGGGGGACGAACGGTTCGCTCGCATCCGTGACCGCGCCGATGCTTTGATCTCGAACGTAAACGCGGTCAAAGACGGCATGTCGGAATCCTTTGAGCTAAACCGGGAGAGCGATCAATTACGGGTCCAGCTTACGGCCGTGCGGAGCCAACTGGACAGTATTCTAGGACCGCTAATCGACGAGCAAATCTTCTATACGATTACTGGTCACAGAGTCTTGGGTGAGGAGCCTGCGCCACGGGAGGAGCACTTCTCAGAAGAGGTGTTCTACCGTTACTATCACCTGTCTCTACTGCAAGCAAATGCGAATGTTGCTACAGATATTCTGGCAAACTCCTACGTGGTTTCGGACGCTTCTCTCGTCGAACCCCTCAAGGAGCGTTTTGAATCGGCCCAAAGCCGCATTGAGCGTAGCCTTTTCGCGCTCGCAGATACCCCATTCTATGCGGAGCTTTCACCGGAGTTTGGAGAGTTGTTCTCCTTAGAGAGTGTGCTGGAGTTGCGCGCACGACAATTGCGGCTCGTTCAGCATCAAAACGGCTTGTTGGAAAGCAACAGCGACTTGGCCAATCAGCTTTTGAGTGAAGTGGAGGGTCTTGTAAGCGCATCGTCCGATAGCGTTCAGGAAGCCACCCAGGCGTCTACCCAGGCCATTTTCACCGGCCGTCTGCTCCTCCTGGCAATCGGTCTCATCAGTATCGTTGGCGCTCTTGTCATCGTGTGGTTGTTCGTCGGCCGGGTGGTCGTAAGCCGTATCGAGATGTTGTCGGGGTGGATGCGTAGCATGGCCGGCGGGGATTTGGAGACGCAGGTGCAGATAGGTGGGCGCGACGAGGTCGCTGAAATGGCGGCGGCACTAGAGGTGTTCCGACGCCACGCCTTGGAAGTGCAGCGCCTCAACCTGGTTGAAAAGCTCGCAGACGAACTTCAGGGCAAAAATGATGAGTTGGAGAGTGTGTTGGCCGACCTACGCAAGGCCCAGGACCAGATCGTCATGCGAGAAAAGCTGGCAGCCTTGGGTGAACTTACGGCGGGTGTGGCGCACGAGATCAAGAATCCGCTCAATTTCGTGAAGAACTTCTCAGAATCTTCCGCGGACCTCTTGGAAGAGCTGCGTGAAGTCTTAGGTGAGAACGGTGGAGAGATTAGCGAAGACGACCGAGACCTCATTGAAGAAATCTCCGACGACCTCACCGGCAACCTCGAACGTATTCGTACCCACGGCGAACGCGCCAACCGCATCGTGCATGACATGCTTTCCATGGGCCGCGGCGCAGGCGGCATGCAGCCAACAGATCTCAACAATCTCCTCGATGAACACGCCCGGCTCGCCTACCACAGCAAGCGCGCAGCCGACACGGAATTTCAATTGGATTTGAAGCAGGACCTAGATCCCGAGATGGGTGAGGTCGAGGTCATCCCGCAGGACATGGGACGCGTTTTCTTGAACATGGTGAGCAACGCTTGCGACGCGACTGATGAAAGACGACGGGCACTTGAAGAGGCTGACGGCAGCACCGACTACAATCCCACCGTATGGCTTTCCACGAAGCGCGACGAGGAAAACGCAGAAATTCGCATCAGAGACAATGGTGCGGGGATCCCGCCAGACGTCATTGAGAAAATCTTCAACCCCTTCTTTACCACCAAGCCAACCGATAAAGGGACCGGTCTGGGTCTTGCAATGTCCAGCGACATCGTACGCCGCCGCGGTGGGACCATTCGCGTGGATTCACAAGTCGGCGAGTACACTGAGATGATCATCGAGTTCCCTCTGGAAGCCGTGTCGATCGAAGAAGACGCCGGAGAAGCCGCAGTCCAGGCACAGTAATCGAGAAACTCCCAGCGGAAAGACGATGGAGTCTGGATGGGAGGAGTTTGTTCCGCACCGCAGTGGTAAGCGCCCTGACCGGTAGTGGTGGGCCTGTGAGTTGGTCACGTTAGGGCTGCGCGACTTGCCGGCGCGTCGATTCAGCTCAATTCTCAGGCGATTGGGGCCCGCGGCGATCTCTTGAATCGGCGGCGCAGCTTGTAATCGCTCGCATGTTTTGGTATTGTCTCTGGCGGGAACTTCAAGTCTACTTTCCCCGGGGACAAAGCGCTGCAACCGGCGCGACCCTTGGCCCCACGCCGCAGTGCCAGGCAAATAACGGCAAAGAGACGAAGGTGACTCTTGAGCGAGATGTGCCGTGAATTTTGATGACTATCAGTTAGATTCCGATATCTACGATGAGATGTTCCTTGCCGACGGCACGCCCCGGGAACACAGCCGCGACCTCTATGACCTTCTGTGCCAGCTTTCCGCCGATGAGTTAGCCAACATCCAGGAACGGGTGACGCGATCATTTTCCAATGAAGGCATCACCTTTACCGTATACGGCGATGATGAGGCTGACGAACGCATCATTCCTATCGATTCCCTGCCTCGGGTTCTCTCGAGCGCTGAGTGGCGGCAGATCGAGGCCGGCCTCACGCAGCGCATCAGAGCGCTGAATAACTTCCTGGAAGATGTTTACGGTCGGTCACGATCCAAAGACCTCTATGGTGAGCCGCGCATCGTCCATGACGGTGTAATTCCCGTAGACATGGTACGCGGGTGCCCGCAGTACCGGGTGGAAATGCGGGAGTTTTCCGCACCCCATGGCACATGGGTGGCGATCTGCGGTACAGACATCGTGCGCACGAGTGAAGGCTTCTGCGTGCTGGAGGACAATCTGCGGGTTCCTTCGGGCGTCTCCTACATGCTCGCAAACCGGGAGGCGGTCAAGAAGAGCTTCCGGCGTTTGTATAGGCGCTCTCGCGTGCGCGAAATCGAGCATTACGGTCAAGTGCTCCAGACCACGCTGCGGGAACTCGCTCCTGGCGGACAGGCAGACCCCACCATTGTGCTGCTGACACCAGGCGTGTACAATTCCGCCTTCTACGAGCACATTTTTCTCGCCCGTGAGATCGGCGCTGAGCTCGTCGAAGGCCGCGATCTGCTAGTCAATAACGGCTTTGTCTATATGCGCACCACCACCGGACTGCGAAAGGTGGACGTGGTTTACCGTCGCGTGGACGACGACTTCTTGGATCCACTGGTGTTCCGACCGGATTCCTTGCTGGGCGTACCAGGACTCTTACATGCCTACAAGCTTGGCAACGTGGCACTCGTAAACGCGCCGGGCACCGGTGTTGCCGACGACAAGAGCATGTATGCCTATGTGCCGGACATGATCCGCTACTACCTGGGCGAAGAGCCGATCATAGCGAATGTAAAGACGTACCTCTGCAGGCGGCGTGAAGACCTGGAGTATACCCTAGACAACTTACAAGACTTGGTTGTGAAACGTGTCGGAGAATCCGGCGGATACGGCATGTTGGTTGGCCCGCACGCATCGCCTGAAGAGCGAGAGGAATACGCGGAGCAAGTGCGTGCTGATCCGGCCGGATTTATCTCTCAGCCTGTTCTTGCGCTCTCACGCGCCCCCTGCTTCATCGACGGCCGCTTTGAGCCACGGCACGTGGACTTGCGACCGTTTGTGTTGCACGGTCGCGAGACCCGCATAGTCCCCGGGGCGTTCTGCCGTGTTGCCCTGCGGCGCGGCAGCTTGGTAGTCAATTCAAGTCAAGGAGGAGGGGGCAAAGACATTTGGGTTGTTGAAGACTGAGGGTCGTAGTATTCAGGAGAGAGGGTACATGGTATTTACGGACGTTTTGGCGCGTCATCGCCGTATCGCCGTCATTTCGACGGTAATTCTGCTGACGTTTCTCTATTTCTTGGTCCGGCCGGCGGTCGCCCACGCGGCCACGGATGGCGAGACCACGTTTGTCCTCAATACGTTTGCGTTCCTCCTTTGGGGTGTATTGGTGATGTGGATGGCCGCGGGCTTCACGATGCTTGAGGCCGGCGCGGTGCGCACCAAAAACGCCTCCATGATTTGCTTGAAGAATATCGGTCTCTATTCGATTGCCGGTCTCGCCTACTTTTTCGTCGGCTACAACCTGATGTATGTCGATGTGAGTATGGATCGGTTCGGAGGGCTAATCGGCTCGCTGGATCTTCTCTACGGTCCCTCCGCCGATGAACTTGCACTCTTGGATGGGGACGAAAGCGCGGCAGCAGCCGTAATAGAGAGCGGCTACTCGGTGATGTCCGACTGGTTCTTCCAGATGGTATTCGTCGCGACTACCGCTTCCATCATTTCCGGCGCCTTGGCCGAGCGTGTCCGGATGTGGTCGTTCTTCCTCTTCATTCTGATCCTTACCGCCCTCATCTACCCCATCGTGGGCGCTTGGACATGGGGCGGCGGCTGGCTGGCTGACATGGGCTTCCAGGACTTTGCCGGTTCGACCATCGTGCACGGTACCGGCGGTTGGGCGGCACTGGCAGGTGTTATCGTTATCGGCCCCAGGCTGGGCAAGTACCGCAAGGATGGATCGGTTAGGCCGACACCGCCGTCCAACGTGCTCCTCGTCACGCTGGGTGTCTTCATCCTGTGGCTTGGCTGGTTCGGCTTCAATGGCGGCTCGCAATTGGCTCTGGGCAGCGCAGCCGATGCGGTGGCGATTGGTCACGTGTTGGTCAATACTAACCTTGCGGCAGCCGGGGGCGTGATAGCCGCTTTGGTCGTTTCCCGGCCTCTCTTGGGCCGCACAGACCTTTTTGCGGGTTTGAACGGCGCAATTGCCGGCCTCGTCTCAATCACGGCCGGGCCGGACATTACCCAACACTTTTGGGCCGTCATCATTGGCGCTATCGGCGGCATCATCTGCACCGCCGGTCTCATGCTGCTTGAGAAAGTCAAGCTGGACGATGTCGTCGGGGCGATTCCCGCTCACTTGTTCGCCGGCGTCTGGGGAACTCTGGCGGTTGCTATTGCCGCCGGCGGCAACATTGGCGTGCAAGCAATCGGCATTCTCGCCATTGGCGCGTTTGTTTTCATCATTTCGCTGGTTCTGTGGAAGATTCTCGATTTGGCTCTCAGCCTCCGGGTTTCGGCCCAGATCGAGCGCTTGGGTCAAGACACTGCAGAGCTGGGTCTGGAGTCCTATCCTGAATTCGTTCTGATGCCGGAAGAGCATGATGAGGACTAACTAAACCCGTGCCGGAGTTGAGGAACTAACCACATGCTCTCACGCAGCGCACAGAGCCTCTATTGGATGGGGCGGTATCTCGAACGGGCGCAACACCTCTGCCGTCTTCTGCAATTGCAGACGGCGGCATTGGTGGACCGCCCCGTGCAGGAGATATACTTCGGGTGGAGCCGCATTTACATAAGCGTAGATCGATTGCCCCCCGGAGGTAGCCTGGAACTCACCGATAGTAACGATGGCTCCTTCGAAGAGGATTTCACGCTGGCAGATTCCTACACGCTGGCGGACGATTTGACGTTCGAACGCTCCAATCTCGGCTCCGTATGGAGTTGTTTCGCCGCGGCAAGAGAGAATGCCCGTCAAACGCGCAACTGCATAAGCGCTGAGATGTGGTCGCATCTGAACCTGGTTTACCTGCGGCTGCAGAAGCGTGACATTCAGGACATCTGGTCGGCATCGCCTGAAGCCTTCTACGGTACTACCAGCAATGAGATTGACACGCTTATGGGAATTGCTGCCGGCACCATGTATCGCGACGAAGGCTGGCACTTCTTGCAGCTTGGCCGCTTTGTCGAACGGTCTCAGCTCGCTATTTCACTGTTCCTGGCCCAACTTGCGAGTGAAGTCCACTTCGAAGAATCATCGGAGGCAGACTGGACAAGCCTCTTGCGCGCTTACCATGCGCTGGAGGTCTACAACCGCAGCTATAGTGTGGAAGTGCAGCCGGGCAACGTCCTCGATCTTCTCGCCACGGACCCGCTGCTGCCTGACTCGCTTTGCCATTCCCTCGACATCCTGGGAGCGCAACTCGACGCGATCGGCCCGGGTCCGAATGCCGAATCCGGCGGGGCAACCAGACGGCTGGCCGGCCGCCTGGGATCACTGATCCATTACGATTGGCCCGATCTGCAAGACCGCAAAGAGGCTTTACAAAACATGGGCGCGCTCTGTCGCGACCTCCATAGCCATATCACAGCGACGTATTTCGATTACCAGGTCGAAGAATCCCCCGTCTATTGAGGCTATGGCCGGTTTGAACCGCTTCGAGATCGAGCACGTATCCCACTATCGGTACACCTCTCCGGCGCGGCACTCCGTAATGTCTCTCTGCCTGCGGCCGCGCGACAGTGTGAGGCAGCAACTCCTGCGCTTCGATCTCACCACGGACCCCTTCACGCTCACAAGCGCCGGCACCGACCCCTTTGGGAATACGAAGCACGTCGTGAGCGTGCACCAGTGGCACGAATCACTGAAGATTGTGACGCATGCTACGGTCGATACCGGGCCTGCCGCCCAGCTCCCGGGCCGCTTGGAAGCCCGTGCTTGGGATAGGATTCTCTCTTGGCGGGACTCGTACGCGCTGTGGGACTTTACGCACGACAGCCCGTTGGCGCGGTCATCGCCGGCACTCAAGTCCTTCATTGAGCGAGAACGCATTGAGCCTGCCGACGATCCCTTACAAGCAGTCGGCATGCTGTCGGAGAAGCTGCACGGCGCTTTCGATTACGTGCCCGGCAGCACGACGGTGGCCTCTCCCATTGAACACATCCTGGAATCCGGGCGGGGCGTGTGCCAGGACTACGCGCACATCATGATAGCCATTGCGCGCTCTTGGGGGGTACCGGCGCGCTATGTGTCTGGCTACGTCCACGTGACGGGGAGAAATCGGCAGCAGGCGCTGACTTCGTCGCAGACGCAGACTTCGTCGCAGATGCAGAAATCGTCACAGTCGCAGAGTTCGTCGCAGGCGCCTCAGACCGCCACCCACGCCTGGGTGGAGTGCCGCTTGCCCGGTCTCGGCTGGGTTGGCTTCGATCCCACCAACCAGACCCTGGCCGACGACCATCATGTGACAATTGCCGTGGGACGTGATTACCAGGACGTGTCTCCCTCCAAAGGCATCCTGCACGGCTTTGTGGGGAGTAACCTGGAAGTCGACGTCCGCATGCGCCGCCTGCCGCCAGCACAGGCCGAACCGGCATGATCCGGGGCCCTTCCAGTCTGGATCAGGGTTGGTGTTGGGCGTAAACGCGCCGCGTAACCTCTGCTACTATCAATTGACCGGTTGATTCTAAAACAACGACTTGTACCTCGTCCTAAAGAAGATGAAAGTGAGTCCATGCCAAAAGCACTAAAGACCATCGCCCACGTTGTGCTCTTCGTCGCGGCATTCATCGTCTTCTATGTGGGCTTGGGCTTAGGCCTCACCAGAGACCCCAACCTCGGCACCGCATTCTGGGCACTGGCTGCCCTCATCGCGGTGGGTAATGTGATTTGGATCTACAAGACGCGCCCGCGAGAGCAGTAACGATCGGCCGAATGTCTTGATGAATAGGGAAGGCGGTGACTGCGCACCCGCCTCGACGCCTGCAACTTCCACCTCGACGGCATCGACCGCAACGACGCCGCCTACATCCTCTGCACCTTCCCCATCGTCCAACGCCAAGATCATGCCGCCTTTGGTTCATTCCGCACCCAAAACCTCATCCTCGCCTACATGAACGCCCTCCAAGCCGGAGACACCGAGACGGTGGTAGCAGTCTAAACCGAATTCACATTGCTTTAGGGTACCATCATACGGAAGACTTACACTTCACACTCGTGAACTAGCAGCAGGATTGCTGCTGCGGTGCTGTTTAATGCAAATTGCGCGGTATGCCGCTTCACACTTGGAATAGCAGTACCCTTACCGTGAGAACTGCTTAGTTTGTTGCGAATGGTCGCAATGAGCATCAGAGGACTCTCATAAAAGGACTCAAGGTCAGACTCACGAATCACAGTCTTCAAAACCTGAGAGATGTTGTCATCTTCGGTATATGGCCAGCGCTTCTTACTACAGATGACTTTACAGACACTTTCAAGGGACGTCCCACACTTTGTCAGGCAGTCATCATATGCACCTTTTCGGTAGTGATCTAGGGCTTCGCGAAACCGCAAGTTTGCCTCACTAAAATGTGGAGCACTTAGAACCGACAGTGTTGGCTCAATAGCTTCACGATGGATCACTTCGTCATCAGTCCTGATGACCTTAGGATATGCTAGAACACGCACAGTCCCCCAAGGTGGAGGGCCACGGCGGTTGACCTCTGCATCTACGGTCTTGGATATCGGCGTGAGTCTATAGGGAGCATTTTCAACTTCGAAAACCTTGTTTATGGCCTCAACGAACTGATCTTCATCGCCAATTGCGCGCCAAGCGCAGTCTAGCTTGAAGCTCAGCTCGATGAAGTCAAAGAACTCATCCGTACTGCAACCAAGCAAGAACTCGATTGCATCGTCCATTGCGCTATTCGTGCTGAGTCTGGAGAGATTGGGACGCCCATACAGGTGCTGCAACGAATTGTGCATATCCTGCCAAAACTCGTGTGCAGTAGCGGCATCACCTTGGCCCCACCTACCTGACACCACGTCTCTAAACAGAAGCAAGACTCGTCTGCGTAGCCGATCTGAAACTTTGTCAATCTTGTAGTTTGACTCTCCTGAAACTTGGCGCAGAGAAAATACATCATAGACTTTAGTCAGTCTATGTTTGAGGGGCATCTTGATCTAGCCTTTCATTCCTGGATTGTCGCGGCGGACGCTACAGCACGACCTGAGGACCCTGGCGGTAAAGGGATTGCTCCAGCGCCGTGCAAGCACGAACTGGCTGGAGTACGTGCTGGCGGATAGTTCCGGCTGAACTTGCGACAACCGATCCGCGTCGTGCGACTGGCGTTCGCACATCGAGCCTTGACCCTCCGCGCCACACCAGAATGTGCGCTTCTCCGCCAACTATGCCCTGGCCTCTATGAACACGCGACCGCCGCGCTCGACGTCGATGTTCAAGTTATGCTGATCGAGCAGCAGCATGCCCACGAGCAGGGTGCTGCCCGTCGCGTCGGCCTTGATATCCCGCGGTTGGCCGTCCCACAGGACTGTGACGTCGTGAACGTCGAAGGTCACTTCGTCATCGTTGGCCAGCAACGCCCTGCCTATGTAGGCAAAGGGCAGACCCAACTCAGTCACCAGCGCAGTGGGTAAGGTCAGGAAGCCGTTGTAGCCGGTGTCAATGACGGCTTCTACGTCCTGGGATTGCCCGGCGGGACCTTGCAGGGAAAGGGTTACGACTGCCTCGTATGCGTCGTTGACCTTTCCCTCTATCACACCGTCCTCCGCAGGGATCGGACCCCAAAGCTGCGCAGCGCGCGGTATCCCACCCGCTCACACAAGATATTGACGGCGCCTGGATGCGTTTCCCTCAGACGATCCACCGCAGCAATTTCGCCGTCGGCGACTGCCCAGCTCCCGCTGTCCACGTCGATGGCGACGATTTCCCCGTGGTGGTCGGCTTCGACCTGCTGGCGGATTTCCCGTTCGTACAGTTCCTTGCCAAGGCGGGCCGTCTCTTCACGAGGGCGGCGCGGGCTCGCCTCGGTCCCCTCTCCCTGTAGTCGGGTGGATGTCTCTGCATCACTCATAGGTTGCTCACTCTTATACATACTTCTACAAGCGATATTTTGCTGCTTCCCGGCGGTCACCGACAATCAACAATCCCGCACACATCGGACGGGCGCATGGCGCCGAATGAATGATGGCGGGAGGCAAGAATGCCGCCCTGGAAGCGTGGCTCGCAGTCATTCGCATCCTGGTGGGGACGGCGGGACTCGAACCCGCACGCCTTGCGGCACATGATCCTAAGTCATGCTCGTCTTCCAATTCCGACACGTCCCCGTGATTTCTATTCTAGCAGCGGCGGGGCGGGGCGGCTAGGCGGCTATGCAGGGGAAGTCAGTTGCGTCGGAGCACTTCGACAAGCTCAGTGCGAACGGCTGAATGTGCTAATCGGTTCACACTTCGACAAGCTCAGTGCGAACGGAATCCTGACTTCAAGAACCGTTCCGCGCGGAGACCTGTTCCGCGATCTCTTCGGCGGGGTAGGTGAGGATTTCCGCCAAGGTTGGGTGGTAGTGGGGGATGCGCATGAAGTCCTGGGCCGTGGCGCGGTAGTGGAGGGCTACGATGCACTCGTGGATCAACTCGCCGCCTTCCGGCCCCAGCACCTGGTAGCCCAGGATCTCGCCGGTCTGGGCGTGTCCGACCATCTTAACGAAACCGCGGGTTTCACCGAGGCAGAGCGCCTTGCCGTGGTCGTTGAAGGGGTAGGAAGCCGTCACGATTGGCAGTCCCTTCGCGCGGGCCTCCTTCTCGGTCATGCCCACGCGCCCGTACTGCGGCTCGGTGAAGATGACGATGGGCACGATGCGGTAGTCCATGTACTGCGGCGGGCCGGATGCCAGCGCATTGTGGGCGGCAACCTCGCCCTGCTGTATTGCCACGTGCACGATGTCGAACGATACGGTCACGTCGCCTACGGCGAAGATGTCCGGGTTGGACGTGCGCATCGCGGTATCCGTGGCAATGCCGCGGGAAGTGCTCTCCACCCCGGCATCGCCAAGGTTCAGGCCCTCCAGCGCCGGACTGCGCCCCGTGGCAACCAGGACTTCATCCACCTCTATGACGCTCTCGGCATCCTCCTGCTGCAGGTGAAGCACTTTCTTGCCGTTGCGCTGCTCCACGGCGGATAGGTGGGTAGCGCAGCGGACGTCCATGCCATCCTCACGCAAGTAGTCCGCCAATGCCGTGCCCACGGCCTCGTCCTCGCTGCTGAGCACGCACCTGCTCCGCTGCAGCAGGGTAACGCGCGCACCCATCCGGGAGTAGAACTGCCCCAGTTCCAAGCCGATGGGACCCCCACCGAGGACACAGACAGATTCCGGCAACTCCTCCAACTCCAGCGCCTCGTCGCTGGTGAGGTAGCCCGCTTCTTCCAGACCCGGCACCTTTGGCACAAACGGCACGGAGCCGGTGGCAATGACGAACTTGGGCGCGGTGAGGACACGGTCGCCGACCTGCACACTCTCCGGCGACAGAAACTGCGCGGCGCCCTCGACTAGTGTCATTGCCGGTGCGTTGAGCTGATCGATGCGGTAGTCGGCAAAATCCTTAACCAAGCGCCGTTTGCGCGCGATGATGGCGGGCAAGTCCGGTGCGGGCGTGCCGACGTGAACGCCCAATTCCGCCGCGTGCCGCGCGTGATAGAGGCGATTGGAAGAGGCAAGAATGGCCTTGCTGGGCATGCAGCCGCGCAAGATGCAGAGACCGCCGAGCGGTCCTTGCTCTGCCACCGCTACACTGGCCCCTAATTCAGCCGCAGTGCGCGCTGCGGCGTAACCGGCGCTGCCGCCGCCTAGTACGATCAGATCGAAGCGCTCCGTCAAGACTACCCTACTCCTCTGTTCCTGAGGCTCAAGACTCTATGCCAACACGCAGCCAAAAGCTCATAAATGGTTTACATAATTACCGAGGATGAACATTGCCTGCCTGCCACTCAGAGATTGCCTAATGCCGTGATCACCGCCTCGCTATCCTTAAGCCAGGCGTGCGCGGGATCGTCCCGTGGCGCCAACACGCGCTGATTCCCAGCCAGCACCCAGAGGTAGTAGAGCTGGTAGCCCGGAGCGGCCGCAACCGGATGGTAACCCCGCGGAATGGCGACCACGTCGCCGTCTTCCACCGCGTAGGCTTCGTCGAGCGAACGGTCGTCGGTATAGACACGCTGCAACCCAAAGCCGCGCGCCGGGTTGAGCCGGAATAAGTAAGCCTCCTCGTGGTCGGACTCGTGGGGCGGATCGTCTACCTCATGCTTGTGCGGCGGAGCGCTGCTCCAAAATCCCGGCGGATTATACGTCTCGCCCAGGACCATGGTATGGGCGGGAAAGGGTGCGTCGATGATGTCGTAGATCTTGCGATACCAGTTTCCCTGGCCGACGTGGCGGATCTTGAGCTGGTCTGCCGTGATTACTTGGGAGGCTGTGCCCGGCTTACCGGGCGTGCTGCACATCACGAGTTCTAGTGCCGTGTTTCCTTCGGCGCGGACCTCCCATTCTTGTTCGGGAGCGACAAAGACTGTTGAAGACGGACCAGCAAAGACGTTTTGGCGCGAGCAATGGTGGGCAATGCCATGGGACTCAACTGCGATCGTCCCTGCGCCCGCCTGCAGCACCAGAGCGGACTCCCACGCGCCGGTATTGCCCGCATAGGACTCGCCGGGCGCCAACCGCAGAATAGCAATGCGAATACGCTCCAATGAAGAATGCCCGTCCGCCACGATGGCATGGTGGCCGTGGCCCGCGGGAGCTTTATGAAGGAGACTCATAGATTAATCCTTTCTCGCAACATCCCCGCGACTGCCCTAGACGGCAGTCGCTATCGAAGAAGTGCCCCCCTGCATACACAACATTCCAGTTTTGTATACGGTACCCAATGCGCCAGCGCGCTGCAATTTTCATATTGCGCCATTTCCCTTGACTCTGCGAACAATCCGTTACTATAATCGTGTCGATTGGGCAGTTGCGCTCCTGCGACTGTCGGCGGGTTGTGGAGGAGTCGGGTCCCCGACTACTCCACTATAGAATTGGTGAAGTCCGGTGCGGCTGAGGGAGAAGACGCCGCTGCTGTAGATCAGGAATTCGAGGTTACTGGTATGCCTCCTCTAGCAATCGTCTTTGGTTTAGTTGGCGTTGTGCTCTTGGCCATTGGGCTGCTTGGCAGACGGGCAGGTACCCGCCCTGGAGCGTCTCTCGCTGCCCTGGGCGCAGGCGTTCTATTGCTTGTTGTCGCAGTGATGATCTTCATGACATCCGAATCTTCTGAAACGGCTGTTCCGGAAGAAGCTGGCGTAACCATCAAAGTGAGCAGCACGGCCACGGCGGCGGCCAAAGGCGATGAAGAGGCAGAATCGGCCGCTGATACGGCCGACCTGCCGGTGATAGAACCGGAGGCCACGCCGGAGAACATTGGCGATTTGGAGGTCTTTTATGAGGCAACCACGTCGGTGGCAAATTTCGATGCGTTTAGGCTGATGGAAATGACGGCCTACGGCCCGCCGGGGCATGGCATTGAAGGCGACAAGTCCCCTTTCAAGGTAGGCCAAGAGATCTACATTGAGTTTACGGTGCAAAACCTACGCAAGTCGTCGATTGAACTGAGACGGACGTTTATTGCCGTGAATCATCCCGCAGGCGAGGAAAGGGACATTGGCCTCGCTCACGTAGGGGTGGAAGTCGAGCGGTACCAGAAGTTCAAGACCGGGGTGGTGATACCGCTGGATGGAGCGGGTGAATGGGAGATCTGGCCCTGCTATCAACTGGTGCTCGAAGATGACACGCTCCGCGACCGCTGCACGACCAAGTGGCAGTTCTTCACAATCAATGTTGAAGAGTAGCCTGTCATCGTTGACCGAGAGCAATAGAACGCAGCGGGACGCCCAAGTTTGAGGATGGTTAGAGTGGACAGCAACCATGCTGCCCACTCTCGCTTTCTTGGCTCCGGATCCTTGAGTTGGGAGCCTAGCTCCGTTGTTGGAATTGACGGTCTGATCGGACAGTCCGGGCGAATGCTTGGGACTGGGGAGACTAAAACAGGATGCAGCGTCAGCACTGGCTCCTGTCTAGATTCTTAGGTGAGCGGGCTGAACACTGGGAATTCTTGACCCACCTTGACGAAACATATATAATTCTTGCTAGCCTAGCCAGATAGTGTGCGAATGGCTTATTGGATGGTTAAGTGGACTTGCAGCGTGGCTGGGCGTGTGATGGCTGGTTACGTCAGCTCATTCACATGCAAGTTCGAATTGGGGAAGAGCCAAAAGGAGGATACCCCATGACTTTGACGAGACGATCGTTGCTCGGCGCTGGGGCCGCAGCCGGTGGCGCTGCCTTGTTGGCCGCGTGCGGCACGGCGGCAACAACGGGCGCGCCAAAGGAAGAAATGGCTGAAGCGCCCAAGCAAGAGGCTGAAGCGCCCAAGATGGAAGAGAAGCCGGTACTCAAGATTTCCAACTACCACGCGGAAGAAGATCCGCGTTGGAAGGCGCTTTCGCAGACCTTCGCAACAGGTGAGGAAGCACTCGGAATCACGATTGAGGCGACCCCGGACCGGACATTCGACGGCGGTGTGTTTGCCAAGCGCAACACCGAATTTGCCGCTGGCGAAGCCGGCGTAGACATCACGTACAACCAGGTCAACTGGGCGCTTAAGTGGGGTCTCACCGGTGTCATCGAGGAACTGACTCCGTATTTCGCCAAAGGCCCGCGCAGCAAAGAGGACTACTTTGCCGGCGAACTGGTGAATTGGAGTTGGGGTCCCAGCCTGTACGGCGTGCCCTTCCAGTCGGGCGGTGAGGTCTTCCACGTAAACAAGGACCTCCTCACCCAGGCCGGTGTCGACATGCCGCCACCGGATTGGAGCTACGACGACCTGCTCGAGATGTCCCGTAAGCTCACCAATGCGGATGAGAACAGATGGGCGCTGGTCATCTACCAGAACTACGTGTTCTATATGATGGGCACGTGGATGTACAACTTCGGCGGCCAGATTCTCAACGAGACCAAGGACAAAGCGGTCTATGGCACCGACCCGCTGTCTTTGGAAGGCGCCCAGTTCAACATCGACCTGGCGCTCAAGCACAAGGTGATCGCGCCGGGCGCCAGTGAGATTGGCGTCGAATTCCCGAAGGGCACCTATCACATTGAGAACCAGTTCGCGGCGATGGAGAACAACGGTATCTACCGCCACAACGGTATCCGCCCGCACTTGGGTGAGGCGCTTGACTTCCTGCCCCCGCCAAAGGGTCTGGATCAGCGCGTAACCGTGCTCGGCAATGCCTACTCCATCCTGAGTCTCTCCGAGGCCAAGGACCTGGCATGGGACTTTCTCATGTGGTTCCACTCCGACGAGAGCATGCTGGAGACCCCGCACTTTGGTTCCATCGCTTGGCCGCCCGTCATCGAGTACGCCACCCATCCGGTATGGCTGGAGCCTTTCAAGGGCACCCGCGTAACGGACGTGGTGGACGTTTGGATTTCCGGCGGACATGATGCCATGATCGTGCCCGAAGGCACCGAGGCTTGGGGCATCGACATTGAGTGGACGCGCAAGGCGATCTCCGGTGAGGTCACCGTGCCTGAGGCGTTCCGCTCCTCAGCCGAAGAGATGAACGTGTTGTTCAGCCAGCGGCCGGAAGAGTGGAAGATGCAGGGCTAATTGAGTATGCCTGCGTGCAGGCATACTCTGAGATAGTCGACTGAGAAAGGAGGCGGCAGTGATGCCGCCTCCTTTTGTTTGTGAAAACGTCTCACGAGGAGATGGGAATAGTGAAGAAGAAAGTTACGATTTTCGGACTGCTTGGTGTCTTGGTTTTGCTGGTATTGTCGGCCGGCATACTCACCGCCTTTGCCGGCAACGATAACGATGAAATGACCGTTGAGGTCACGATTACAAACTTGACTCGCGGGCAGACGATGACCTCCGTCTTCGTCGCGCGGCACGATGCAAGCGCCGCACCGCTCTACACGCTAGGCCAAGCTGCCAGCGACGGACTGGCCGACATGGCAGAGGACGGCAGCGCCACCAAGCTACTTGAGACGTGGGATCCGGACACGAACAGCAGTGTCGGCGAGGCGAGGGTAGCAGGCGGTTTCATCCGTCCCGGCCAGACCGTTACCATCACTTTCAATGTCAGCGATGGCAAGGAGCTTCTCTCCCTGGCCAGTATGCTGGTATCTACCAATGACGGCTTCATTGGCGCGAACAGCCTCGACCTATCCTCCTCCAAAGTCGTCTACCTGAATGTCTACGACGCCGGCAGTGAAGCCAATACCGAAGATTGCCAGCACGTTCCCGGTCCGCCCTGCAGTGCCCACGGCGTGGGTACCGACACCTCAGAGGGCTTTGTCCACGTCCACGCGGGCATTCACGGCGGCGCGGGTCTCGATCCCGCCCAGCACGACTGGCGCAACCCGGCTGCCAGGTTGGAAATCAAGACATGGAAGCGGGTGTGAGGAGAGTCATCATGCATTCAGTAGCTTCCATTTGATGAGAGTCGCATGCCAGTGGTGGGAATCCGATTGGTTTCTCTCCTCTTGCGCGTGTCTTGATTGACGTGTCTGTAAGTACTGAGTGAAGCGTGTTACACTGTTTGAGACCAGAAGTAAACGCACCTTAATGTGCCATATGCTAGGTAGTCTTCCAGTTCAAAGGAGTGTGCGATGGCGAAGGTAGTGAGCAGAGAAGCACTGGCGCTCGAAGGAGGCCCAAGGGCCGTTACCGTGTCGAGCGGCGATACGTGGAATCGTGTCAGTCCTCTGGAGAAGCAGTACGTCAATGCCGTACTCGATGACTACGGCAGCGCCTACGATGAAATCGAGAAGTTCGAGGAGCAATTTCGGGACTTCGTCGGCACCCGCTACGCCTTGGCACACTGCAACGGCACTTCTACAATTCACGCGGCGGTCTTTGCGTCCGGGGCCGGGCTGGGCAAGGAAGTCATCGTGCCGTCGGTGACGTGGCACGCGAGCATCACGCCCATCCTGCACTGCAACGCCACACCGGTCTTCTGCGACATTGACCCGGAGACGTTCTGTGCCGATCCTGAAGACGTGCGCCGCAAGATTACGCCGAACACGTGTGCAATCATCGTTACACACGTTTACGGCAACCCGGCCGACATGGACGCCTTTCGTGAAATCGTGGAAGGCACGGACATAACCTTGATCGAGGACGCCTCCCATGCTCACGGCGGCACCTGGGACGGCCAGCAAGTCGGTTCGATTGGCGACATTGGCTGCTTTAGCCTGCAAGGGAGCAAGGCGGTAACCGGCATCGAGGCGGGCGTAGCCACCACCAATTGCCCGGACCTCTACGACCGGATGCTGGCTCTCGGACACTACGGCCGCACGGAGCGAATGTGGCAGACGGAGAAGTTCACGTCGCTCCACAATATCGGCCTGGGCGTTAAGTACCGCGCCAACCCGCTCGCCATGGCGATGGCGCGCGCACAGCTCGAGCGCCTGCCGGAGCTGAACGATATGCGCCAAGCGTGGTTTGGAAAACTCGACGGAATGCTGGGGGATATTCCGGGCATTTATCCGCAGAAGACCTATCCGTCAGCGGTACGGGGCGGTCTGCTGCTCTACGCCGGAGTGATCGATCCAGCGGAAATCGGCGCGCCGGTAAATGCCGTGCTCCAGGCCCTGGTCGCCGAGGGAGTCAGCACAACACCCGCAATCACGCCATTTGGTTACGGTGTCATGCACTTGGAACCGCTCTTCAACGACTTTGATTTTGCAGGTCTGGGCGGACCTTGGGGCGACCTGCCTGCTGACACACGACGACCACTAAGGCGCGGATCGTTGCCGGTCAGTGAGCGCGTCCACGACACCTGCTTCTGGCTCTCGACGCCGGTCGATCCCAGCGATGAGTGGCTGGAGCAGAATGCGGCCGCCTTCCGCAAAGTAGTTGAAAACGGGCCGCGGCTGGCAGAAGTGCTCGCTAAAGCCGGATAGGGAATTGGGTCTCGTCTGAAATGGCCGAAGACCTATTGGCGTTCTTGCCGGAGTAGACCAAGCCTTAGGCATGGGATAGCAACTTCATCGGCACGAAGGCTTCAATCAGGCGGTAACCGCAACTCGCCGGAGTGAATCTCGTTTCACAGGTGAGTGCACTTGAGTGGAGTCGCATCTGAAGTGATAGCGTAGTTGAATTCATCGCTCTGGGACTTCAGGGCGATGAATTCGCTTGTTTTGACCCCCGTCGCTTGGAAGTGGGCGTTGTCACGCGGACAGATCTTGCCTCAGAGTCAAGCTATGCTGAGATACGTCCTTCGACTATCACTCTTGCAATGGGCTGCCATCTTTCAACTCGCAGCCAGAGTGGGAGCCAAGGTGAGTTGCGCAGCGCAGAGGCCGGCCAGACGACACTCTTCTGTTGTTGCAATCTTGAGTAGCTCAGTTCGCTCAGTGTCTGGTTGAGCGACGTAGGGGGAAGGTCGCACACGCCATAAAACCGTTTACTTGAAGTCCCCGTCCCGGCAGTGTAGCTTAATCAGTGAGCCCTTTTTACTTGGAAAGCCCAATAGCGCATGGCAACTGAAGACCAAGCGATTTCGGACGATACAGAAGACGTCCTTGCGGACGACAGACATCCCGACGACATAGCCGACCTCGACAAGGAAATGAGCCTCGGAGAGCACATCTCCGAGTTGCGGCGTCGCCTGCTGATTGCCGCGCTCTCGGTGCTCTTCTTTACCATAATTGGCTTTATTTTCATCGATCCGATCATGACGTTTCTCAGGCAGCCCTCGCCGGAGGAAATCCGACTCTACCAGTTTTCCCCGACTGAGGGTCTCTTTACATACATGCGGGTTGCGCTCATGGCGGGTATCGCCGGAGCGATGCCCGTGCTCGTGTATCAGATTGGCGCGTACGTGCTGCCCGGCCTGACGCGGCGCGAGCGGCGCTATCTCTACATGTTGGTGCCTACGTCGTCGTTTGCCTTCCTGGTGGGAATGGCCTTCTGCTACTACATCGTGTTGCGGTTCGCGCTGAACTTTCTTATTGGTGCAGAAGCCTTCGTCTCCAATCAAGTGGGGAGTCTCATATCAGTCAAATTCTACATCAGCTTCATCACTCGCATGATGCTCGCGCTCGGTCTCGTCTTTCAAACGCCCATATTCATCTATTTTCTCTCGGCGATCGGAGTCGTCGACACGAAGCGGCTTTCTCGTTGGCGGCCCTTTGTGATTGTCATCTGTGCAATCGTTGCCGCCGTTATTACCCCAACTCCGGATCCCTTCAATCAAGCGCTGGTTGCCATCCCTATGTATCTGCTCTATGAGGTTGGCATCCTCCTGTCGCGCATCACGGGACCGGTGATGCGGCGGCGCTCCCGTAGGCAGAGCTAGGCCGGTCAGGAGTCATCGGCCATCAAGTGCAGGTACGCGAGGATGTCCCGGACTTCCTGAATCGTGATTTGATCTTCAAGGTATGGCGGCATATTCTCCGTTGGGTTGCGTACCGAGTCTAGGAACGTGACAAAGTCCACCCTAGTGCCCGCAATTTCCGGGCCGATCCCGCCTGCTGCCTGTATGCCATGACAGAGCACACAGCCGGCTGAGCGATAGAGGGCTTTTCCCTGCTTGGGATTGCCGTATCCGAACGGGGGCACCGGCGCCGGCGCTGGCGGTTGCGCCGCCAAGGGGATAAGGTCTAGTTCCTTCGCCAAATCACCCCCATTCACGACGACCACTTCCCCAATGCGCGACCATGGCGTCTCAATTCGCCAGAGTTGAAACGCCCGCCGCTGCGCACGCAGCACGATCACGTCACCGTAGTCGCGGATGCCCATTGGCAGTCCGTTGATGGTGATTGGGTCTCGCCCTTGCGCGCTTTCAGCCAGATAGGCGGCCTTAATGGCTGCGTCTTCTTCAAGCAAGGCGATGTGGTTAGCCACAATCACCGGCCATGGCTGCCCTGAATCTTCCAGCCAATCTTTGGACCTGGGGATGAAACGGTGAGTTTCCAAAAACGGGTCCGCTCCCGCAGCGGACAATTCGTCGAAGAGATTCATCAGATGCACGCTCTGGGTGCGTGGGTCCCAGAGTAAGATGCCCTTCTGGAATGCTTGCGCGACGAGACCCTTGTATTGAAAGCGCCGTGAGACCGGATAGCCAAGGGCACGCCAGCCTCCGTACTCCTGAAACCAGGTCCAGAACAGCGCATCTCTATCATCTACGACCGCATACCCAAGTTCGTTGTTCCCGACAGTGCCGTTGGTTTGCGTGTAGAAGTGCCCGTTCGGAATAACCCAGTCCCGCACATCCGTCAGTTCCGTGCGCTCTTGTCCAGGAGCGGATGCGGTGGCCAAGACAATGAGGGCGAGATGCAAGACTAGCTGGAACAGTCTCTTGTGCGTCATGTAGATAGGGAAAGTGATTCAGTCTAGGGGACGGGCGAAAACGTGCAAGTAACGAGCCAAATACTTGTGAGGCGTGCGTGAAATGAGTGTTTGCTCCAAGGCAAAGGCGTCATCCCACCCATCCTGCTGTTCAAGACAGTCTTGAGAAAGGAAGTCGCAAGCCACGCGCACTCCGCGGACTGCCACGCTGCGGAATCCCGCCTGATCGAGCATAGCCACAAGCTCGTGCAACGCGTAAACGCGTCTATATCCCCCAAAGAAGGCCGCCGGATGCACGGTCTTGTCTAGCAATTGCAGCGCCGCCCGTGGGTCCTGTTGGTTGACCGCCGTGCGCAGCGGCTCGGCGTCGCGATTCGCCACGGCGACGGACAGGAAACCATCTTCCTGGATGAGTTCGCGAATGCGGTTGAGGATCTGCTGCGGGCCAACGGCATATTCCAGGATATTATGGCAGAGGACCGCCGTAAACTTACTCTTCAGTTGTCGGGAGCGCAGGTCCATGACGGTACCTTGTTGCACGCGGAGGTTTGCGCGGGCCTTGCCGGCGAGATATTGCTTTGCCTTCGCCGTTGCAAGGTCCAACATGCCTTTGGCTGGATCCAACAGCAGCACGCGTTGCCCCTGCGCCGCCAGACGAAGGGCAAAGGCACCGGTGCCTCCGCCAACATCCAACACATAATGCGAGGTATCGGCTTGCCGGAAGTAGGGTGCGAGTCCGGTCCAAACCAATTCCGTCCGTAGCCTGCCAAGCGGGCTTTGCAAGTACTCTTCAAAGTTGACCGCATCACGGTCGAACAGTTCAATTTCACGGACTGGCGGCGCTTTCACCGTGCTTGTCCTTTGCGCTCTCGTTCTGTCATAAACAGCTTACCTACACTACGTGAATTCCGCTAGTGCCGCTCTTGATCGACTTGGCATTAGACTAAAGCGAGATTGTGAGCCGAGATCCCACCCGACAATATCCAAGTTCGTCAAGAGGGTCCTGCTTTAGAGTATCGGAATAGTGGAAGGGCAGCGTTGGCCCGTGAAACGGGCTTTCTTGCGATTCGAGGGGTTTACGCAGTGGGTTAGCTACGAATTGGATAGAGGAATTCTGCTACACTGCGGGCAAGACAGTTAGATGTCAGTATGCAGCGCCTAGAGTGAAAGGCGCGGCAGGGAGAAAGGGCTCCGCGTGGCGGCGACATTGCAGGCAGTTGTTGGGATTCTGGGACTCATCGCGTTCGCTTGGGCCATCAGCGAAAACCGTCGGGTGTTTCCCTGGCGAACGGCGGTGGTGGGACTGGCCGTGCAATTCGGCCTCGCCCTGTTGTTACTCAAGGTACCCAACTCCCAAGTGGTCTTTGTCTGGATTGGCAACGGGGTCAGTGCGCTGGTTCGTGCCACCGAGGCCGGCACCTCATTCGTATTCGGTTTTCTAGGCGGCGGCGCACTGCCTTTTGAGGAGACTTTTCCCGGTGCCTCTTTCGTCTTTGCCTTCCGGTCACTGCCGCTCGTCGTCGTAATCGGCGCGCTATCGGCCATCCTCTACCACTATCGGATATTGCCGTGGGTGGTGCGAGGCTTCGCGTGGGTCCTAAGCAAGACACTGGGCATCGGCGGGGCGACGAGTTTTTCTACGGCTGCCAACGTCTCCATCGGCATGGTCGAAGCACCACTGCTCGTTAGACCGTATCTCGAGCGTATGAGCCGTTCCGAACTCTTCATTGTGATGACCGGAGGCATGGCCACTATCGCCGGCACCGTGTTTGCCCTCTACGTGACCCTCTTAGAGGGCATCATCCCCAACCCGGCGGGACACGTACTGACTGCATCCATAATCAGCGCGCCCGCGGCCATCATGATAGCGCTGATTCTCGTGCCGCGAACGGGTGAAGAAGTAGATGAGGCCAAGGTTGAATTCAAACGCCTGTACGAGAACGGCGCAGATGCGCTAACGCGCGGCACGATCGATGGCCTGCGGCTCTTCGCGTACATCATAGGCATGTTGATCGTGCTGGTGGCGCTTGTGGAGCTGGCAAACATCATTCTCGGCGTTGTGCCGCTCATCGCCGGTGAACCGCTTACCTTGCAAAGAATCCTCGGTTGGATCCTTTCCCCGGTGGTTTGGGCGCTTGGCGTGCCCTGGGCGGAATCGGTTACCGCAGGCCAACTGCTGGGCACGAAGGTGTTTCTCAATGAGCTCGTGGCATACGTTCAAATGTCCCAACTCCCTCCAGGGAGCTTGAGTGAGCGCAGCGCGCTGATCATGGCCTACAGCATTTGTGGTTTCGCAAACTTTGCCAGTCTCGGCATCATGGTTGGTGGCATTGGGGCCATCGTGCCGGAGCGGCGGCTGGAAATCGCGAACTTGGGGCTGAAGTCTATCCTGGCGGGCACCATGGCAACGTGTATGACGGGCGCGATTGCCGGACTGCTCTACTGGTAGGCTGTTTGGCGTAGTTTGCCAGCCACGTTGAGATGCTGCTGCTTCAGGCCAACACAACTGCCCTGAGGGTTCCACGAGGTCCGCTTCCTCCCTTGCGGCATTGAGGTCAGCCAGCGGGGTTTGCTAGACTAAATATACGACCCGGTAGCTCAGTTGGCAGAGCACCTGACTTTTAATCAGGGTGTCCTGGGTTCGAGTCCCAGCCGGGTCACCCTGTGCTTGGCACGTGGCGTGATCACTTTCTCAGAGCGATCTACGGGCAAACTCAAATCCCGCGTAGTGCGATTCCCGATCAACTGTCCTGAATTCCCATATAGCCTCTGCGGGCCTAGACGTCGATCCATAATACGCGGTAGGTGAGGCGGTCGTCTCCATGGGGCCGGCTCGCGTGGCCGGCCACGTCAAATCCCCAGGACGATATCTCCTGCTCCAATGGGTCCGGCCCGGTACGAGCCCCGTAGTATGTTCCAATTATGAGGCGACCATTCTCTGACACGAGCTTATCGATAATTCGTTGTACGAGATCGCGTCTACGGTGAGCCGGTACATACTCGAGACCTGTCCGGACGAAGTCATACCGCCGTGGCGGCGACCAGTTCATCACGTTGCCGGTATGAATCCTATCTGCCCAGCCCCCGAGCCGACTGCGGGCAAGATTCGACAACTCCGGCGAGATATCAAGACCGTGTGGTTCAATACATACTCCACGGTCAGCCGTCCATCTCTGTAGGCACTCCATCAAGTAGCCATTGGCGTAGCCGACATCTAGGAATGATCCATCCTTATTCACGGCTTTGCAGATTAGGCTTCGCGCGTAAGTCCAATTGCGCTCGTTCCCACTCTTCCCGGACTGGCCCCATGGTGTCTCGGCGGCCAAGTAAGCAGAAGTAATGACCCGACAAACCTGGCGATGCCACTCAGCCTCGTCGATTTCTCCTGCTGCGAGTGCTGCATCCACGCGCTCCTTCAGCCAGCCGGACATGTCATTTACCGCTTCACACGGCTCGCCATCAGGCATCAGTGGTTACCCCGTGTGCGACTCTAATGGTTGAATATACCCCACTGGATTTCCCACGAGTGCTGCTTGCCCGTCGTGTAGTCGGCCGGCAGGAGCACTTGCTGCCGCCCTTCAAGGCGGCGCGCGCATATCGGCACTGCTTCACCATTTACCTCGGCATGCTGCATTGGCGCGCCGCGGAAGGCGTAAGGTATGATGAGCGACAGGGCTCGCACGGAGTGCTCTGCTTCCAACGTAAACCGCAAGGTGAGCGACCCTGGGTCAAAGACGTATTCTGAAATCTCTAGCAAGCGTCTGGCATCGTTGAAATTCACCCAGTCTACGCCGCTCACGAAATGGAAGTCACGGTCACGGCAGTAGCTGAGCACTGATTCCAGCCACTGCTGCGATGAGGTCGGCCCCGCGCGGGTGCGCAGCGGATGGAAGTAGGGATGGTAGACGGTGTGGAAGCGGTCGATGGCCGCATCCGCCTGCTCCTTTGAAAGCTCGATGCATTCGGCAACGCTCATCGCGGGGGCGAAGATCTTGTCAGTAGTCCAACCGTCGTCGGTGGACATGGTCGTCTGTTCGTAGAGGTCGATAAGCCTCCCATCCTCATCCATGAATTTCACTGGCAAGCCGCTGCCGTTCACATAGCCCGCGTGGTGATAGCGTCCTGGGGCGAAATTAGTGTCGAGTCGCACACCGTTCTCCCGCAGATACTGTGCCGTCTCCGTCCAGCCGGCCCAAATCACACTGTGCCCGCGATAGGTCACGGAGTCATGACCGTACCGCGCGCGAAAGGCGTCCATTTCCGCGCGTAGCCCGCTACGCATCTCTGCCAGCGTTGGCACAGCACCTGCGAAGGCGTGTTGGCCGAAGTCGTGCCCTTGCTGCCGGAGCGCCAACTCCCAAGACGGTTCCACCTTGGGATGGTCCTGCATCATGAGATACGTCGTATACGGCACCCGGAACCGGTCCGCCGTTGCGATGGTGTTTGTCAGATCTTCCTGCGCCATAGCGTCACCATCGCCATTGATGAACGCGACCGCGTGCGCGGCTTCAGGAAAGTGCCAGAGGCGCGGCAACGGCTGGGCGAGTGCCGACATCCACTCGATAATGCGCACCAGAACGTCTTGCTGTATGTCGGCTTGCGGCAATGGGCACAGAGCGGGATCGAGATAGTCGACAAATAAGTCGTTGGGCTTAGACATCCGGTCGCCGTCAAGATCGGGATTCGGCCCCGTGCTCCCTTGATCGGGGCGGCCCTGATGCAAGTACACCGTACTCTCCGCCAGATCATACGCAAAAACCGCCCAGGTGCCGAGGCCGTGCTTCCCAATAGCGATTGCGGGATGTTTGGTCACGAAATCAGGGTTTGCGGCGAAGTACGCCAGCACGTTCGCTGGGTCTCTGGGCCACAGATAGAGCTCAGCGCGGCCGTGAAACTGCAATGGCGGCCAGTTGACGCCGTCATTGAGCACGCAGAGCTTATTGAGAGCAATGTACCTGTCTACGAGATCACGGCCGAAGGGTTGAAGGCCTAAGGCAGCAGCCAGTTGCTCGGGGGGCCGCAGCGCTATGAGTGCGCCTCCTTGGTCGACATAATCCAGAAGAACGCCTTGTGCCTCGTCGGGAAGGCCAACGTGGCTCAACAGCACGATGGGATGCTGCACAAGCTGTTCAAGGGATATTGATGACGCTGACAGGTCGTGCACGGCAAACCAGTTGAAGCCCTCAACGTGGAGGATCTCCGTTATATACTCGGAAAGTCGCGCTTCAGTTTGGCTATCCCAGATCACCAGAATGGGCGAGTTGTAACGTGACATAATGACACCTTGAGGGTTATGCGAGTGAACAGTTGGAGCCGTTAGATTTCGCGAATACTTCGGCGACAGCAAAAGGAAAGAACGCCGGCTCAGTCGCGGGATCACTGTAGTAGTGAGACTGCGTCTTCCGCGCACGCTTATTCTGGTACAGCATACAGCGACCTTCAACGCAAGTCCAAGCCGCGATCGGCAGTGCGGGTCCACAAATCCGGTGGTCCTGACCCAAGGAGTCCTTGCAAGATTCAATAGGTCAGATCGTTTGCCATTATGCGCAAGCTACATCATTCGTTGACGACACTCTGGGCTTGCAGTAGCATAGAATCACGGTGCTGTAGCGCCGCACGACAGAGGAGCGTAGCTCAGTTGGAAGAGCACTGGTCTCCAAAACCAGCGGTCGGGGGTTCGAGTCCCTCCGCTCCTGCCAAACCACTGCCCAAGAGCATACACTGCCGCCATAGCGGTTTCGGTTAATCTGCCCCAGACCTCCATCGCAACTTGCGGTATCTGCTGTTGTTCACTCATCGAGAACTGAATGTGTATGTGACGGCCGGTCCCGCTACCGGGTACATGTCTGCCACATCCGCCCACCTGTCTAGAAGCAATCGCAGAGTTCGGATCGACGTGCCTACTTGTGCCTCGAACCTTCGGCACGCTTAGGACTGGCAAGCTCACGGCAACAAGCTCACAGCAAGAAGCCCAAGACAGGCAAGCTCACGAGGGGCAAGCTCAGCACGAACGGATTGTTCCCCTTTCCGTTCGCCCTGAGCCTGTCGAAGGGTGGATCTGTACAGAGCAATGCATCTATGGGATGAATTCTAGTGATAAAGCCGCACCTCTATGCCCGGACTCTGTTCCCAAAGAAGTGCGGCCTTGGTTTGCACGTGCGACAGTCTCAGTTCTAAGAGCCATGCTCCTACATGATCCCATTGGAATGGCCTGCTACTCGTCGGCCATTATTAGACATAATGACACGGAGGAACATCCGAGATGAAGATTGCTCTCTATGGAGGCATAGGCTGGCAACATCCCTTTGGGCTGGCGAAAGTCCTCGCCTGGGCTGGAAAGTACAAATACGACGGTATCAGCCTGCGCGGTAATACCCTCGACGTACCGCTTCGCGTGGAGCGTCATTACAACGCCTTGGGCTACGACATGATCAGTCCCCGGCAAGTAAGCGAGGCGGGAAGAAACGAGTTTCGCCGTGTTCTGCGGGCCAAGAAGCTGGACATAGCGTGCCTATCCTGCTATTGTCCTCTGACATACCCGCCTGGAGAACTCCGTGAGCAAAGCCTCGATCTCAACAGGTCCTACATCGACCTGGCTGCCGCCCTTGGCGTGCTGTGGTTACGCAGCATCGGTAATATCGTAAACCCCGTGCCGGGAGAGTTCTTGCCGTATCAAGAGGCCCACGACCTCCACGTGGCCGCGCTCAAGGAACTCTTGCCGTATGCCAAAGAGCGCGGTGTACGGCTCATTGTCGAGACCAATGAGAATACAACGACGTCATGCGCTGACGAATTGTTGGACGTGCGCGACGCCGTCGGACCCGAACTCGACCTCGTGATGGACGGGGCAAACCTTTACATGGAAGGACGAGACGTCTTGTCCGAGGCGCGCAAGCTCGCGCCGCACATCGCCATGCTCCACGTCAAGAACGTCCGCCGCCGCGAGCCGGGTAAGCTCGACTACTTGCCAAAGGACGTCTATGGCTACGAGTGGACGCAACTTCCGGACGGGGACATCGACTGGAAAGAAGTGCTTGGCGAGTTACGGCACGGCGGCTTCGACGGTTACGTGCTATATGAATACGTAAACCCGTTCAAGGGCATGCCGCGGGCGTATTGGCATCTCTTGCCTGATCCGGAAGAGGCGGCGAAATCAGCAGCAGAGTACTTGAGCCATCTCGCGGAAATCTGATGCTTGAGCCTGCGATCAACTCCACTCTACGTTATTACTGTAGAGGAAAAGCCCTCGAAACTGAGAGTTCCGCACACCGATCCCAGAGTTGGACCTGCACTTGAGGGGTGCGGAGAACCCGGCTCTGGCACTTCGGCCGGCTCATTGTCCCGGTACTGGGAAATAGTCTTGCCATGTCGCTGAAAACTAGGGTAATGAAGGCCAGAGTATGGATCGGCGTGACTCTCATCGTCAGCCTCGTACTCGTAATCGTCTTTCGCATTGACCCATTAGGCGTCTTCCTGGTCGTCGGTCTATTCTGGCTGGGATACATCCTAGGACCTTACTTCCCCAAGGGTGGCGGTGGTGGCGGGAGCTCCGACGGCGGGGGAGGGAACGGTGGCGGAGGGGCTGGCTGACACGAGTATGTAAGAACGAGATTGTAGCTAGAGACCGTCCTCAACTCCTTTGAAAACCAGGCTGCGCCGGGAGGGTTAAATCGGCCCGAAGAGGTGCCTTTCAGCCCGCCGTCGCTGGACAGATCGGCACCTTCGCTGAACCTCGTGTTATTGTCCGGCCAATCCTGTAAGGAATCGCCGACCCTCTCTGTTTCCGGGGCCTTGTTTTCCGCCTATTGGTATAGCTTTGAGTCTTCTGTCTTCCTTGAGAGGCGATGGGATTGACCGCAACACTTGGTTACAATACGCTAGAGTCATCCCCGGAATGACAGACAGAGAGGACGTATTCAGACTCTCATTAGTTTCTTGCCTTGGTCACCCGGTCAGTCAGACGGGACGCAGCAGGATGTCGTTGGCGCTGAATAGAGGCCAACGACTGTCTCTTAAAGGTATTCAATCTTGTTAAACTTGCAGTCGCGCTGGCGACCTGGGCGACTACGGGCGTTGCAGGCGGTAGCGGGTATTGGCATCAGTGTAATTCTACTGTGGCTCGCGCTGCGGGGACTAGATCCTCGTCAGACATGGGCAGCGCTGAGCGGGGCCAACTTTTGGTTCATTGTGCCGGCAGTCCTCATATACTTTGCGGGCGTGGCGATTCGCGGCCTGCGCTGGCAGCGACTCCTGCTCCCCATTGAGAAAATTCCGGCTCGGCAGGCAATCGCCCTTCTCATTGTCAGCTACACGGTCAACAACATTGTGCCGGCGCGCATGGGCGACGTGATGCGGGTCTTCCTGCTCGCCCGCGAGACCGGAGTTCGCAAGAGCGCTTCTTTGGCTACCGTTGTCCTGGAGCGGCTCCTAGACGTTCTGGCAATACTGGCCATCATCGTTGCTAGCACGGTCGTCCTCTCTTGGCCGTCGCCGCTGCTGACCGCGTTGCGAGTTGCCGCGGTGCTGGCGATTGTCGCTACCGGATTGCTGATACTGGTCGCAACCCACCGGTCGCAACGCTTGCATCGCGGTGAGGGCCGGGCGCGAACGGTGTGGAGAGCATTTGCGCTGACGGTTCTGATCGCCACGCTGCTTGGTGTAGCCTTCATCGAGTTTGGGCGGGACCTTCCTGATGTATTCGTTGTGCCTTTGGCGGGAGCGAGTATTGTGTTCTTGCTTACGATTTTTGCAACCGCTACTATCGCCCGCGGCTACCTGATTTCGCTGCCCCTGCGACTATCGCTCTTGCTGCCCGGTAGATTGGGCTATCGCATCATTGGCATAGCGCGATCCTTTGTCCAAGGTCTGCAGAGTTTGCGCTCGCCACAACGTCTTGCGGAGATGTTGCTGCTGAGCATGGCTTCCTGGCTGGTAGAGGGCTTAGTGTACTATGTGGTCGCGCGTAGTATGGGAATCGACAAGTCGCCGCTGATTTTCCTCCTGGCAATGGGTGTCATCAACATCTTCTCCGCGGTGCCGTCTTCACCCGGGTACATAGGGCCCTTCGAGTTTGCCGGAAAGCTCGTTCTCACCCAGTTCGGTATTTCGGCCGAAGTGGCGGTAGCATATCTACTGCTGATGCACGCGCTCCTGTTGCTGCCCGTAATTGTGTTTGGCGGTGTGCTTGCTTGGAGGCGCCGCGGGCGCTGGTGGCCTACACAAGCTGCGGACTCATCCCAGACCCCTCTAGGCCAGACCACAGCGTAGGACCATTCTTGGGCAACGACATGAATGCAGTATCGAAAACAGCGGACTCCAAGGCGCCGCTCCGCATTGCGGTCGTTGGCGGCGGCTTCAGCGGTATGGCGGCCGCCGAAGCGCTCCTTGCCCAAGGTGCGCAAGTCCACGTGTTCGAGAAACAGTCGCAACTGGGTGGCGAGGTAGCCACGCGCGCGATTGGGGATACCTTTGTCGAATACTACTACCACCACTGCTTTAGCAGCGACCGCCACCTCCTTGAATCCGCCGACCGCCTCGGTGTGACCGACAAGCTGACCTGGGTCGACTCCACCATGGGCTTCTTTTGGGACGGACAACTGCTCCCCTTCAACGGGCCGGCCGACGTATTGCGCTTCCGACCCTTAAACCCATTGCAACGCCTGCGGCTGGGTCTCTCAGTCCTCTACTTGCAGAAGCGGAAGCGCTGGCACCCGTTACAGGACATCAGCGCGGCCGACTGGATGCGCCGCTTCTGTGGGGACCGCGTTTTTGATACCGTGTGGGGCGGATTGCTGAAGGCGAAGTTCGGCGAGGACTGGCACCGCGTGAGCATGTCGTGGCTCTGGGCCCGCATCCACGTGCGGGCGGCCTCCCGTTCGAAGGGCATGGCGAAGGAGCAACTGGGGTATTTCACCAACTCTTTTCGAACATTGGTGGATGCCTTTGGGCGCCGCATTGAAGAGCTTGGCGGTCACGTCTCCCTGAATGCGCCGGCAGAGAAGATCATTATTGAGAATGGAGAGGCGCGCGGCATCGTCACTGGCGGCGAAAGACGAGACTTTGATCTCGTCTTGGCGGCAGTGCACACGCCCATCTTTCTCCACCTTGCTGCCGACTTGCCGGCAGACTATCGCGCTCGGCTGGATAGCATCCAGTACAAGGGAGCCTCATGCTTGCTCCTGGAGTTGGACCGCCGCATGTCTCCCTACTATTGGCTCAATATCAGTGCGGAGGAACTGCCATTCACGGCATTGGTAGAGCAGACGAACCTTGTCTCTCCCGCAGCCTATGGCGGCAGCCATTTGCTCTACGTTGCGCGCTACATGTCGCCGCGGGACCCGCTCATGCACATGGAGACCTCGGCTCTATTCGAGCACTACCTGCCATACTTGCAGCAAGTGTATCCTCAGTTCTCGCGGGACATGGTGAAGAACATGTGGTCGGGCGGCGACCCGTTTGCCCAACCGCTAATTGAAGTCGGCTATCAGCACAAGAAACCGGACGTGCGCACGCCTGTTTCCCGACTCTATCTGGCAAATACCACCCTCATCTACCCCGAAGATCGCGGGATCAACTACAGTATTCGTCTTGGTCAGGAGGTGGCGGAGCAGATCCTGGCCGATGCGCCCCAACTCATGCAACGCAATAATTGACATAAATGGTTGCGCTTGACCGCTGCGATTGCTATTGCCTAGAATCATTCTAGACTTGCCGAAGTGGCGGAACGGAAGACGCGCTGGTCTCAAAAACCAGTGGGGTAACACCCGTGCGGGTTCGAATCCCGCCTTCGGCACCAGTCTTGCTTCACGCTCCGTTGGTTGGCCGCACACGACAGGAAACTTTGCATTTCCCACCATGTGCGGTTTGGCATTTGGAGCAGTCTGCAAGAGAGTAGGTGAATCGTGCTATGGCGTCACTCTTGCTCGTCGCACTCGGCGGTGCTTGCGGAGCAATCCTGCGCTTTCTGCTGTCAGGTCTCATCAGCCGCTATTTTGAGAACTCGTTCCCCGCAGGAACGCTGGGCGTAAACCTGATCGGCTGCTTTGCCGTGGGTCTGCTGTGGGAACCGCTGGCCCACACGGCGCTTTCTCCCCACGCCCGCACATTCCTTCTGATTGGTGTGCTCGGCGCATTCACGACTTTTTCAACCTACGGCATAGAGAGTGTGAACCTCATCCGCGAGGGTGCATTGCGTTTGGCTCTGCTAAATCTTCTGCTCAGCAACGTGCTGGGGATTGCCTTGGTCTTGGTCGGGCTAGGTATCAGTCGTCTTGTAAGCAATGCAGTGTAGGGAGCTTGTAACGTGGGCACCCTATTCGCGCAACAGGTTGAGTTCTGCTGGACCGTGGGCTGAAAGTCAAGATGGCGGTCCGAAGCAGGCAAGGTAAAACTGACGTCATGAACGCTAGTGTTGCCGCCTTTTCAATTGTGTGCTGCCCGCCACCTGCTTAGCCCATGCTCGTCCAGTCAAAGAGCACGCCCATGGCTTGGGAGCGGTCTCTCGTCAGCATGTCGTATGCCCCGGCGGCCTGGCGAGGATCGAATCGGTGGGTGATAAGGTCTTCAACGTGCATGTCACCGCGTTCCAGGTAGGTAAAGAATAGCCTCGTCATGTGTTCGTGGGTCCAGTGGGCGTAGTCGCTCGCGGTTGGCGGTGGATTCGTGCTGTGGGCGCCGACGATGTTGATCCCGCGCCGAATGACGTCACCGGTAAGCCTTTGGTCTGACGGAGTGCCCGTGTCGCCGAGGAGGAGCACTTTCCCAAACCGCCGCGCTAGCGGCAGAGCGGTAGGCAGCACCGCCGCATTACCGGTAATGTCGTAGACGACATCTGCCATTCTGCCCGCAGTTATGGATGCCACAGCATCCTCGGCCTCAGCAGAGCTAATGGCCAGTGTGTGTGTCGCACCATGCGCTGCCGCCATTGCGAGCCGTGCAGGCGCCGTATCGATAACTACAACGTGATTGGCCCCGAGCAGCCGTTCGTACTGCACGACAAGCTGGCCCAACAAGCCGGCGCCTATGATTACGACATCATCGCCGAGCCGGTGCTCTGCCCTCCGCACGGCGTTTTGCGCAATGCACGACAGATTGAACCACGCCGCTGCCTCATCGGAGACCCCAGCCGGCACTTTGACCGCCCGATCGGCATCAATTACCGCATACTGCCCATGTTTGACGGGAACGGCGACCCGGTCGCCAACGGCTACGCCCGCTACATCTTCAGCGGCCTTCATCACTACTCCAGCGGAGCTGTATCCCGGCCGGTAGGGGTACTGCACCCACTTGTCCCAATGTGTGCCGGGCGCGAAGTTTCGTTGCAGGCAGATGCATTCGGTACCGGTACTGATTAGGGAGTATTGCAGTCGGATCAGGATTTCACCCGCCTTCACCGCCGGCACGGGATGCGCTTGAACGGCAACAGTGTCCTTGGCAAGAAAGTATATGTCGAGGGATTCCATAGCTTCACCACCTTGGTTCTTAGCACAATGGGACTTCGTGGCAGACGGTCTCACGGCAAGTAGGGCAATTCTCTCGTTCAAAGCTCATCGCCACTCTTTGAAGTCTCCCAGAACGCAGATTACTGGTCGGTTTTGCTCCGGCTTGGCGGAGGGAAGACCTTCGATGACGTCACTGCGTCAGAATAAGGCTTGATCGCAAGTATCATTGTGCCAGTGCGGCAAAACCAAAGCGAGTGCTTGCCGGCGGGCAGTCCTCGGCGTACGATGTCATTGGATCGATACCATTGGACAGAGACATCCAGGACCCTTGCGAATTTACATAACCTGAAGGAGATCATTCATGGGGCGAGCAGCGGCATATCCTTCATTCGAGATTAGCGGTTCAGCGTACGAGGTAGGCCGCCAGCACGGGGAGGCCTGCCGGGAACAGATTCATACTTTTCTAGAGTTTTCGTATCAGACAATTGGCGAAGCGAAGAACCAGGACCGTGCAACACTGCGCACGCGCGCAGAGTCGTTTGTGCCCTCGATCCGGGGATTCATCCCTGATGCAATTGCAGAGATGGAAGGCATTGCGGCGGGAGCAAACGTCGCGTTTGCCGAGGTGGTACTGCTCAACGTGCGTACCGAACTAACTCTCGGTAACGCCGGTTTGACCGACGGCTGCAGTTCCCTCGGCTTCCTGACGAGCCATACGGACAACGAAAGTACGATCATAGCCCAAAACCAGGACGTTGGGGACTGGATGAAGGACGTGGGCGTGGTCTTGCGAGTGTCGCCGGATGAGAAACCGGCATTCATCATGTTCACGTGGGCGGGTGTAATCGGGTATCCGGGCTTCAATGAGCATGGCGTTGCCTTTGTGCAGAACCAGCTCTATACCGAAGGCTGGCGGGTTGGGGTCTCGCATTATCCCCTCAAGCGGCGCATACTCGAGTGCCGCAATCTCGCGGAAGTTCTTGACATAATGCATCAGACGGCGTTTTCATCCGCAGGGAATTATCTGATGGTGGATGGCGAAAACCACCTGGTGGATGCGGAGATTGCGGCCCCCCACGGCCTGGGCGTGATAGAGGCAACCGAGGGTACACTTGCCCACACCAACAACATCCGTTCCCCTGAACTTGAGCAGTTTGACACCTTCCGCAGTCAATTGCCTGACTCAGAGCCGCGCTGCGCCCGGGCGGACCAGCTTGTCTCCAGCGTAGACCGTGCGTCCGCCTCAGACGTGATGCGGATGATGTCGGATCACGCGGGCCATCCCCACAGCATTTGTAGACATAACGACGGCACGCCGGAGAGCATTGAGACGGTGGCCTCCTACGTGATGGAGCCCCTCCAAGGACGACTTCACGTCAGCTACGGCAATCCGTGCGCGAACGGCTACACAGCCTACACACTCTAGAGTGACAGAGAGACCTCTGGTCTCGGATTCCGCAGTGTGGGAGGGAAAGGTCGCCCGGCCCGGAGGGCGCGGCTGTTGGCGCCGACTCTAGCTCCCTGACTTGGCTCAAGCGAGACTCCCATTGCACCCTCTTTACTGGCTGGAGACAATGGCAGTTCACGTTTCAGATGATCGCAGCCATCCTGCTTCTTCAGCGAAAGCCATTTCACTCTGAACAAGCGGTGACCCGCTTTGAGCCCGTAAATCGGCTGATTACCGTTTGGGGCTAGATGCACCTGAACTCAGAAATAAGTTCCGAGAAGATACATTCTCGGAACTAATCGAGCCTGACTATTCAGCCAGATAACTTCTGAGCCAATTCACCGCCTGATTGATCGCCTGTTCGATGACAATCTCGCCGCGAGCGAGCGGCAGCGTGACTTGTTGAAAGAGGTGGTAGGAAATCGAAGAGCTACTTGCCGCGTAGGACGCTATAGCATTGGTCAGGCTCTGTAGCGCGGTTTCTCGCATCGATTCAGGGAATATCAAGTCAAAGTGGCCGGTATCCGGTTTCTCCAGGTATTGCCAGCCGGCAGTCACGGCGGGCAAGACCCGGCGTTCGCCAATCCAGTGAGCGAGAGGAACAAGCGCCTCATACGCGCTGTCCCCGGCTGCAGCGGCAGGCACCGCTAGCACTTCCTCCAGCATCAGCGGAGTGGCGTTCTTTGATCCCTCCGGTATAGGAGCGTAGCTGGACCAATAGTGCCATGAGTTCTTCACAAATCGCGCAAAACGCGTGCCGCTGAGGGCGGCGTCCGATGTGCCCCGCATATCGCCTTCCGTGACATCTGCCCCGTAGGGAAGAATGCCATGCACTCTCCCCAGTTCGTCCCAGGCCGTGAGCGCGCGTATGGAGGCTGGTCCTTCCAAACGAATGACGCCTGTATCCAGATCTACGATTTCACCACCCTCTTGCAGCAGGAATGGTAGCCAGTCCGGAAAGTCCCAGTTCGCCGTATGGCCCCACTGTTCGGGCTTGCCGTCTTCATTAGCGTCCAGAGTAAGGCGCTGGCCCGCCTCTATGAAGTCCGACCAGGTCCATGCGGCATCCGGAGGGGCCACATTGGCACGCTGAAAGCGACCTGCATCGTAGCCCAAGACGCCGGGAGCGACCGCGATAGGCAAACCGAGAGTCTGGCCCCTGTACCGCACGAGGCGTAAGGCCTCATCCGAAAACGCATCAAGCGGCTTCTGCTTATCCCCTTGCAACCAGCGATCAAGCGGAAGGAAAAACCTGGCTCTCAGGATCTCCATGATCTGTGCATAGGGGGGAAGCCAGACCACATCCGCTGCGGATACCCCGCCTGCCGCGGCCGTGTTCAGATACTCAATTACCGACGCGGCGCCCATATAACTGTTGTTTTCATCGGTTTTCCCAGGTATGGCGACGAACTCTAGCGTCGTACCCTCGGGCGCGCCCGGTATGTTGCCGCTGTTCCATCCCGCAACCACTTCCCGGCCAAGGATGCTAGGCTTGGGCGGATTTTGTATAAATGGATGTTCTAAATATGCCAGTGTAAACTCCCGCGGCTCCCTGGCGGTCTTAACAATGTCTGCCGCACGGGGACTCGGCTCCATGCGTGTCGCTTGCTCGCCATCCTCATCTCCACCGCAACTTGCTACGAGCATCGCCGCACCGGCGCCAGCCGCAATCCTCAACCACTTGCGTCGTGTCATAGTGAATGCTCCAAACGTCCCCTTGCTTCAGAACGTATTCATCCATCCTATTGAAAGACCGTCAATTGCATTCCCTGTTCACGACAGCCGTGCCTTTAGATGACCTGACTATCCAGTCTTACGCCGTGAACTACATGTGGACTCTGTGTACTGCATCCAGCTTACCGCATATTTATGTAAATGTCAAACTTGGGCCTTTGATAATCAGTCCGTGTCGGCTGCTGGAGTGGTCTTGAAGCGCCAAACTCTACTCCGAAACTGTTTGACCAAGCGAATTCTCTGTGGGATACTTGGACTAGTGTCAGATAAGATTGATGCGGATCCGAGCGGTTGCCGAACCGGAGGAATGTGAATGGGTGTCTTTTCGCGGATGGGTGCTGTGCTCAGCGCCAAGATAAACGCGCTGCTGGACCGTAGTGAAGACCCGGCGGAGACGCTTGACTACGCATATGAACGTCAGCTCGAGCAGTTGCACAAAGTCAAGCGCGGCATTGTGGAGGTAGTTACGTCCAAGCGGCGTTTGGAAATGCAGGCGGCCAAGCTGGAAAGCAACGAGGCGAAGCTCACGGACCAAGCTCAGCGTGCCATTGAGGCGGGGCGAGAAGACTTGGCTCGCATCGCGCTGCAGCGCAAGCAACTCGTGGTCACGCAGGCGGATGGGCTGAGGCAGCAGATTCAGGCTCTGGAGCACGATCAGGAACGACTGGCCCTTACCGAACAGAAGCTTGCGGCAAAAGTCGAGAATTTCCGTACGCGCAAGGAAGTCATAAAGGCCCAATACAGTGCGGCCGAGGCGCAGACGAGGATTAGCGAGACGGTTTCGGGTCTCTCCGAAGAGATGGCGGATGTTTCCCTGCTGGTCGAGCGGGCGGAAGAACGCACGGAATCTCTGCAGGCCCGTTCGCTGGCGATCGATGAGCTTGTCGATACCGGCGTACTCGAAGACTCTACCGGTGCAAGTTCCGACCTTGTCGAGCGCGAATTGAACAAACTCAGCGCCGAGGGTGGCGTGGACGAGGAGTTGGCGATGCTCAAGCGGCAGCTCGAGGTTAAGGATAAGAAGCAGTTGGAGGACCGCTCATGATCGTCCGTATTGCAACTGTGGGTCAATACCGCCTCGATGACGCAATCGCTTCCGATTTGCAGCAATTCGATGACGCGATCGAAGCTGCCGTGTCAGGTTCCGACGACGCGGCTTTTCGCGAGCTACTTCAGCAAATGCACGATCTCGTTACCCAGAAGGGAGACGCCCTTGCGGATGATGAAATCGTGCCTTCAGATGTAATTCTGCCACCGCCGGACGAAACTCTGGAGGAAGCCCAACAGCTCCTCGGCGCGGAGGGCTTTGTTCCCGGCCGTACAGAATAATCTCTAGAAGACAACGAATACGACATTTAGACTTGAAATTGACGCCTGCTGCAAGTGCAGCAGGCGTCTTTATGTCTATTTACACCATCAGGTAAATCTGCGCGTGCAATTACAAAACTGCCGATGATGTGATCATCCCCTTCGGAGGAAACGTGTGGACTACACAGTTTTCTGATCTATACGCGACGATCTCTCCACGAACAGAAACCGACCCTTTACAACTCGGCAGCTTCAGTTTCCATGCCCAAGAAGCCAGTAACAATCACGCGCTAGACCTACGCGTTGACGTAGCTCTGCAACCAGTTCCGCGCTTGCTCGATAGCCTGTTCTATGCTTACCTCGTCCCGCGCCAAGCGATACGTAACGATGTTGAAGAGCCCCTGTGACAAACTTGGGCTGCTGGCAACGTGGGAAGCCTTGGCGTTGTTCAGCGCTTGTAACAATGTCTCCTGCGTAGACTCCGGGAAGACCAGGTCAAAGTGATCTCGATCCGGGCGCTTGATGAATTGCCAGCCAGCGGTCGTTGCGGGCAATGCCCGACGCTCTCCAATCCAGTGCGCCAGAGGCACAAGGGCCTCGTAGACGTCCTCACCTTGGGCGGCATCCGGAATGGCCAGCGCTTCCGCGAGAGCAAGGGGAACGGTGCTCCGAGCTCCGCCGGGAAGCGGTGTGACATCCTTCCATTGCTGGGGCAGAAAGTTGAATTGATAGGTGAATTGCATGCCTCTTTGCAGGAAGTCGTTTAGGCCCTGCAGTTTTGCCACCGAAGTGTCCGGTCCGTAGGGGAGGATGCCGTGCACTCTTCCCAACTCGTCCCAAGCGGTGAGCGCACGAATGCTCGCCGGACTATCCATGCCTATCAGGCCGGAATCGAGGTCTACGACGGCATCGCCTTCTTGATGCAGAAACACGAGCCACTCTGGGAAGTGCCCGGGCGCCATGAAGCCCCAGCGGTCCGGTGCGCCGTCGCCGTTGATGTCTTCCGTTAGGCTCTTACCCGCTTCTATGAAGTCAATCCACCTCCAGTCGCTGGTAGGCGCCGCCAGATTGGCTCTCTCAAAACGGGTTGAATTGTGCGCGAGCACGACCGGAGCGATTGCCAGTGGCAACGCAAACGTCTGTGCACGAGAGCGCACCAAGTGGCGGGCTTCTTCGGCAAAAGCCTCGAGCGGCCTTGACTGATCTGCCTCCAGCCAGCGGTCCAGCGGCGCCAGCAGCCCAGACTTGAACAAGCCAGGCATATCCTCACTGTGGGGAAGCCAGATCAAGTCCACAGCCACTCCACTTGCCGCTTGGGAACCCAGGAATTCCATTATGCCGCCCGCCATCGGGACTTTGGTGAGCTGCATTTCCGTCTCCAGAGTCGCGCCGGGAACATGGCCCTCTGACCAAGCCTGAATGGCATTCTGACCGGGTGTGACCGCCAAGGGATGATCGAGAACGGCGAGCGAGAGGTTGCGCGGCTCTCTAACCAAGTCTGCCTTGCTTCCCTGGCGGGCTTCGGGCTCACTACGCGACACCACGTCATCATCGTCGTTGCCGCCGCAACTCAACAGAAGAGCATGAGCGCCAACCAGGACAGTGCTGAGCAACTGGCGGCGGGTCATTGGCTTGACTTGAATGATGGAATCGGAGTATCCAAGCCTGTCAGTATCCGGCTCTCGAGCGTTCATAGACCCTACGTTCTACTCGGCAAGTGCTCTGTCTGTGTGCGAGGTTCTCTGATTACGTCAACCTCTGTCACACCGACAATCCGCAAGCCTATTTCCCGGACTCGGCGCAAGTGGTCAGGCGTGGGGAAGTCGCCCTGAACGTGCGCCACACCCGTTGCAGCATCGATGCGCACGGCATGCAGGCGGCATTCGAAAAGGTAGGAATCATCCTTCAACAAGCTAAAGAGCGCGGCCTCGCGCGCTAGCCACCTCATCGATTCACCTGCACTAGATCGCAACATAGGTAAGACAAGAGCTTCCCATGCCGATTCGAACATCAACCCGGACAGAATCCAGGCGGGCGGAAATATCAGAAAGAATATGGGGGCAAAGCTTAGACTGTACCCGGCAGCGACGCTCACTGCGTGCAGGGTAGCTGCAGCCAAAAGGGGTACGACAGCAAGAGCTATGACCGAATGCGGGCCCGGATGCGACGAGAAAAAGGAGCCGACCAGCAAATTCCAGGTTATCTCCCGACGCACGCTCCAGCGACGAACCGCTCCCATGAGGGCGCCCAAGGCACCACTACTTAGGACAACAAACAAGAGTGTGACTACAGCCATCGGCGTGATGCCGCTAGCAGACGAGGAGAAAGCCGTAAAGCCTATCGTGCCGCGATTAAAGAGGATAGTAGCGACTATTCCAACGAATCCCAAGATAACAAGGGGAATACACGGCACCAGCGCGCCGGCAGCAAAGCCAACCACCATTACGGTGCGCGCATCGACGACAGTGAGAACGGTGTCTGTGTCAAGCGTATCAGGCAGATCGCTCGGCAACTGTGGCGCCAGCGGCCTCTCCGGCGGGACCATCGGGTTTTGACTTAACACAGTCTATCCCTCCTTGGAATCGTGCCCTCCATTGCGGCTCGTACGGGGAGCGGTGCTTACGAGAACCTGCCAGAGGCTGCGCCCCACCCGCAGCATTTTGCGATGCGGCGCCAATCCTGCCAGCCCCGCCACCCGTTCTTGGGCCAGCACGCCTACTTGGTCTTCACCAGTGCTACTCAGTCTATCCGACTCTGCGGCCGTCCGCATTAGTTCTCTTTCAAGGAGAGTCAGACCCTCTGCCTCCACTGCGTTTACGCCGATTACGCGCTGGCCGATCTCTCTTACCCGGCGAAGGTGGTCCGGCGTGCGGAAGTCACCGCGGACATACGCGACGCCGGTTTCAGGATCAATGCGGACGGCATAGAGGCGGCAAGCAACGAGCTCTGAGTCGTCTTTCAAAAGGTGAACAAGGGCCGCCTCACGCTTGAGCCACGTAATGGGCTCACCTACGGCGAGTTGCAGGATCAAGAAGACGATGGGTTCCCATACCGTCTCGTACACGAAACCTGAAAGCGACCAAAAGGGGAACATGAAGAACAGCACCGGAGCGACGCTGACCAGATAGCCGACTTCGAGGCTCAACAGATGGAGTGACGTGGCAATGAGGGTCGGCACAGCGATGAGGGCAAGTACCGTCTGCGGACCGGGATGGGATGAAAAATGGAAGCCGACAAGCAATTGCCACGTTACATTGCGTTGCACGCTCCAGCGGCGAACCGCTCCCATCGTGCCTCCCAGAATACTGCTACACAGGAAGAACAGCGTGAGGATTCGTGCCGCTGCCTCCAGGCTACCCGGCGCAAACACATACGACGTCGTCAAGTCGATGGTGCCGCGGTTGAGAAGAAACGTCCCAAAGAGGCCGGCAAAGATCAGGATAGCGAATGGAATGCACGGTACAATCGCGCCGGCAACGAAGCCGGTTACGATCGCGGTGCGCAGGGGGACGACCATGAAAACGGCGTCTGCGTAGCCGGCGTCCGGCAAGTCGTCGCGTTTGGGCGGCATCCGCATTGAACCGCCTCCTGCAAAAACAAAGGAGAGCCTCTGCGGATATCGTATCTTGACAATGCAAGGTGGTAAAGCAATCAGCTTGACCACCCTCGGCGCGAGCCCTGCGGATTCTGTTGCGTCTCTCGTTCAGCTATTCGGCCAAGCGGCGAGCGTCGCTGTGACTTCTAGAGTCTCGCCGCTGCGGTGCACCGTAAGCGTGATGGTGTCGCCAACGTCCTTTGACTGAATGTAGGCTATGAGGTCGTCGGCGGTCTTTACTGAAATACCGTCAATTGCGGTAATGATATCCGCGTTGCGAGAGTTTCGTCCCGAGCCGCGGATGCCGGCTTTCGCTGCGGGGCTGCCGGGCGTGACGCCGAGAATCCAGACTCCGCGCTCGACGTCAAGATTCCGAGCGCGGGCTATCTGCGGTGTGACCGTCTCCATGCGTACGCCCAAGAACGCGCGGCGGATGTCTTCTCCTCTAATGAGTTGCGGCAATAGTTGCTGTACGAGGTTTGAGGGAATGCTTAGGCCAATGCCCTGAAATCTCTCATTCGTGGTCTGAATAGCCGTGGTAATGCCAATCACCTCGCCATTGGCGTTGAGCAGCGGCCCGCCGGAATTGCCGGGGTTGATTTCAGTATCGCTCTGAATGAGTCCGCTGATCCGGCGACCTCTGCCGGGGTAGGCCCTTCCCACGGCACTCACAATGCCTGCAGTGATGCTGTGGCTAAAGCCATACGGCGCGCCAATGGCAAAGACCGGATCGCCCGGCTTTACCGCTGCCGAGTCGCCAAAGCGCGCTACAAGAATGCCGTCACGGGGTATATCCGCCCGAATGACGGCCAAGTCCGTCCCGGGATCCCGTCCAACGATGTCGGCGAAGAGCGAACTCCCGTCTAGCAACTGCACACGCACGCGGTCAGCTTCGCTCACAACGTGGTTGTTTGTGAGTATGTGGCCCTGGCCGTCAACAATGATGCCAGTGCCCGATCCAATGCCACCAGGCCGGTCTTCATCGAGGGTCCACACGGTAACAACGCTGGGAGCAACGGCTTGGTACACGGCAACTGCGCTTGCTTCTGACTCTGCCACGTAGGTAATCTGCGCAGTCTGTATAACCGGCGCTGGCTCTGTTTGGCCATTGCGCAGAATCAGCCAGGCAGTGAAGCCGCCGGCAACGATCCCTGCCAGCATCGCGAGAACGACGCTGAGAAGCACAATGGAACCCAGCCCTCTGCCGCTAATACCATTGCCGCTTCCGTGGCCGTCAGGCGACTGCATTGAGTGCGAGGTCATTGCCATCGCCGCGCCTCCTTGCTAAGAATTCGCTTTAGTCTCAGTGTACTCCTATTGGCTAAGCAATTCCTGAAAAGAAGATAGTTCAGGCCGCTGGAATGCGCCGCCTTAGGTTTTCGTGTCATCGGACTGCTGACGCGTGGCGTGATCAAAGAGTGTGCCGTTTTCGCCGTCGGACTGCTCCGCAGTCTCGGCAGATACATCCAACTCATCCTCAAGGCCCGCCAAATTGCGGGGAAGCTTGACCATCACCGTCGTTCCCTGTTCCGGCGCACTGGTTATGTCGAGTTCCGCGTTGTGCGCTTCGACGATCCATTTGGCAATAGAGAGACCTAACCCAAAACCACCGGAATGCCGGGTCCTGTCTGCCTGGTAGAAGCGATCGAAAGCGCTGGCAATATCGGTCTCCCGCATGCCAATGCCAGTATCATTGACTGTGAGCCGCACGAGTCGCAACTCGCTCGCGGTGCTTACCGTTACCGTACCGCCCGCCGGCGTATACTTGAGCGCATTGTCTAGAAGGATCAGAATCAACTGGCGGAGTAAGTCAGGGTCCCCCAGCACACAGACGTCTTCGTCTGACGCGTTCAGTTGCACTGCCACCATTGCGTTAAAGTAGGGTGCCTGGCGGCACACATCCGCGGCAATGGCATTGAGGTCAACGCGCTCACGGCGCATGGTTTGGCCGGCGTCGGCGCGCGCCAGGGCGAGCATGTCCGATACCAAGCGGCTCATTCGTTCAGATTCCACGGCTATGTCGTTCAGAGCGGACTTTCGTTCCTCCTCCGACAGGTCGGGAATGTCCCGCAGCAGCGCCACGTTACCCCGAACAACCGTCAACGGTGTGCGGAGTTCGTGTGAGGCGTCGGCCACGAGCCGCCGCTGGGCGGCAAGCGCTTCTGCTACACGGGCATAGCTGCTTTGCAGTCGGTCCAACATGGTGTTGAATGTCTCGGCCAGGCGGTTCACTTCATCGTTTGCGCCCGCCTGCGGCACTCGCTTGCTGAGGTCTTGAGTCTGGCCGATCACTTGCGCGGCCTGCGCCAGGCGTTCCAGAGGCAGCAAGCCGGCATGCGCAATAAGGTAGGCAAGACCCATGGCCGCTACGATGCTCATGCCGCCGCCGACTAGAATTATCACGCGTAGTTGGCGCAAACTCGTCTCTACGTCGGTCAGCGAGCGCGCAACCTGCAATATGGCGCTCAACCGCCCCTGCACGACATAGGGCTGGTGATAGATACGCAGCGGGGTGCCGCGGACTGTTACCGTCTCAATGAAGGGCTGGCCCTGGCGGGCACGCTCCAGAATTTCATGACCGCTTGGGAGCTGCTCGTCGCTCAGATTCGTCGAACGCGAAAACACCGAACCGTCACTGCCGACAACCTGAACGAAAGTACCGGAGTGGGCAAACGCATCGCTAAACTCCGGGCGAAGCACAATCTGGAGACCTTGCGCCGTGGGACGAGTCTGCGTGAATTGCAGCGCTTCGCGCGATTGAGTCTCGAGTGCTTGGTCGATTTCACCGTAGATCGCGCGAGTAATGAGGATGTACGTAAGTACATAGTAAACAACGAGCGTAATCGCAAGTACGCTCCCTGCCAGGAACGTCAGTCTGAGACGCAGTGACATATCTCAGCTCTCGCGCAGGACGTATCCGACACCGCGTACGGTAAAGATAATGCGCGTACCACCGTCAGATTCCAGCTTCTGCCGCAAGTATCCGACGTAAACTTCGAGGACGTTCGATTCCCCTTCAAAGTCGTAGCCCCATACTTTTTCCATTATGTAGTGACGTGGGAGCACGCGCCGTGGATTCTGCATGAAAAGAAGGAGTAATTCATACTCAGTTGCGGTCAGATCAAACGTCCGATTGCTACGCTGAGCACGCCTGCCCGCGGTGTCCAATGTTAGGTCGGCAAAATGGAGTACTTCATCATCCGGCGAGGTGCTCCGCCGCAAGAGGGCGCGAATGCGGGCGAATAGCTCTTCCAGCTCGAATGGCTTGACCAGGTAGTCATCCGCTCCGCTATCCAGACCGACCACACGATCGGAAAGCTCGTCTTTAGCGGTGAGCATGAGGATAGGGACAGCGCTATCCTGCCGGATGCGCTTGCAGACACGCAGACCGTCGAGACCGGGCATGAGGATGTCAAGGACGATCAAGTCCGGTTGGCTCTGCGACACGATTGAGAGGGCCTGAAAGCCGTCGTGCGCGACTTCTACCTCGTACCCTTGATGGGAGAGCGCTCTGTGAAGAAGTGCGGTGATTTTCTGGTCGTCGTCTACGACGAGGATTTGCATACCACCTTCTCCCGGATGGTGAAATCAGTCTGCGGCGCCAAGGCACCGTAGATTCTCCATTGACGCACGGGCCTCTGTACCTCCTGATGTCTCTTGACCGCTCAATTGTACCGTAGGGGGAGTGTCACAGGCGCACCGATGCACTCCTCGGGCCGATAGGCCTGAAACGCCAACCGGAAGTACCAGACTTTCGACCGTGCTGTGCGCCTGGTGCGGCCGTTCAACTCATTCAAGCTGCCCGCGGTCCTTCCGGCAGACGTAGCCAAGACCTCAACGCGCCGGTACAGCATGCGTCTCGGTGTACGTACGCGGCTTCCTCAGCAACTCCAGAACGTCATCTGCCGTTGCGCGAGCCGTGCGGGACGGCGTGCCGTTCTCAGGACGTGAGACGCTTATGAGTTCGTACGGGGGCTCCAGCCAGAATGGCTTGATCTCGTGCCGCTTGTCTAGCGCGCGCCGCACGCCTTCCTTGATGAGCTTGCGCGCCTTGGTCGGGTGCAGATGGATAGCGGCACCGTTGAACTTTCTATTTTCATCTCCCGAGATGCCAGCCGCCGGCCCGCGGAGAAGCCCAGCCTTTACGGCGGCAGTCTCAATGTTGGGCACGAGGGCCTTGGCCTCGTCAGCCGCCGCTTGATCGCCGCTCAGGAATATCGACGGCACGCCAAAATAGGAGGCAAAGAGAAAGTTGCAACCCATCTCGCCAACGGAAACACCGTTGATGGTAAGCTCCTCGCAATTGAAAGAGCCGGTGTGGGCGAGATGGCCGCCATCGGTGTTCGATTTGGCATGCTGTCCAATACTGAGCGCGGCGTCAAAGGTGTCGTCGCACCCAAACGGGTAGCCGATGGGCCGACCCGCCAGCAGCTTTGCTTCCGGATGAAGAAGCACGGGGTCAATGGCTTCGTGGCCGTGTCCGTCCACCACCAAGATTTCGGTGGCGCCGGCTTCCAGGCACGCCTCGATCGCAGCGTTTGTCTCCAGTGTAGTCAGTTCGCGGCCCCGTTCGTAGTAACGTGATGTCTTGGCGCAGTAGTTTTCTGAATCGACAACGCCCGCAACCGCTTCCATATCCGTCATTATGTAAATCTTCACGTGTGCTCCTCCGCGCTGCTTCTACCAACAAGATATTCCAGTGATGACAATGCAGCCAGTCCAGCATTCTCGCCCTAAGCCTATCAAAGAACTTCAACGGGTTCCACAGGTCAGCGGCACTCCCCAATTGGGTGCGCACAAACCCGGATCCCCACGCCGCCTACGTCAGTTCACGCCTTAACCAAGCCAGTTGGCTGAGGCGTGAACATCATCCTAATCGGAGCCAAGCAGCTAGTCCTTGGGTTGGCGCAGTGCCAGGTGGACCTCTTCGAGCTGCGGCTCGCCAACCGGCGACGGTGCCTGCGTCATGAGGTCTACCGCCTGTTGGTTCTTGGGAAAGGCGATAGTCTCGCGGATGCTCTCGGCATCCGCGAAAATGGCGATCGTCCGATCAAGGCCCATGGCGATGCCGCCGTGCGGGGGCACGCCATAGGTGAACGCCTCGAGCATGTGTCCGATTTGCTCGTCGATCTGCTCCTTGGTATAGCCCATAGTCAGCCAGATTTGCTCGAGCAAGTCACGCTTGTGCGCACGGACGCTGCCGCCGCCGATCTCCCAGCCGTTGCACACCAAGTCATATTGCAGGGAGCGGGCGCTGCCCGGATCGGACGTGAGCAGGTGTTCGTCTTCCGGGAACGGCCCACAAAACGGGTTATGCACAAAGCTCCAACGGCTTTCGTCTTCATCCCACTCGAAGAGCGGGAAATCCACGAGCCAACAGAAGGCCAACGTGTCTGGATCACGGAGACCCAGCCGATCGCCAATCTCAAGGCGCAAGCGGGAGAGCACCGCGTTGGTAACGTCCGGTTGATCGGCCACGATCAACACAAGGTCGCCTGCTTGCGCTGAGAGCGCTTGTGCAATGCGCAGCGCCGTCTCCTCGCCGAGATGCTGCAGCACAGGTGAGCGCAGTCCATCGTCGTCAATGGCAATACTGACGAGCCCTTTGCCACCCAATGAGCGGACAAGCGTGGTAAACTCATCAACCTGCTTGCGTGAGTAGTGCGCGCACCCAGGGGCCAAGACGGCCTTGACGGACCCGCCCTTGGCAATCACGTCTTTGAAGACACGGAAATCCGAAACCTGTGCCAGGTTGGAAACGTCGACCAACTCCAGGCCAAAGCGCAAATCCGGCGTATCACAGCCGTACTTCTCCATAGCCTCCGCAAAGGGTATGCGCGGAATGGGCCGAGAGAGGACGGACTTGTCACTCAGCGTGTCGGCAAGCTCCAGGTAGAGCCGCTCAATCACGCCCATGACATCGTCTCTTTCCACGAACGACATCTCTACGTCAAGCTGCGTGAACTCGGGTTGGCGGTCGGCGCGCGGGTCTTCGTCACGAAAACAGCGCGCTATTTGGAAATAGCGGTCCATGCCGGAGACCATGAGCAGTTGCTTGAGCTGCTGGGGCGACTGCGGCAACGCGTAGAACCTGCCTGGATGCACGCGACTGGGCACCAAATAGTCGCGGGCGCCTTCCGGAGTGCTCTTGAGGAGGATGGGCGTCTCAATCTCCCAAAAACCATCCGCATCCATGAAGTCACGGATGGCCTTTATCAGCCGGTGCCGCAGCTCCATCTTTCGTTGCATATCCACGCGGCGCAGGTCGAGATACCTATACCGCAAGCGGATGGCCTCATCCACCTCCAACGCTGGATTGTTCAAGTCAAATGGCGGTGTCTGTGTTGCGGAGAGTACCTGAATGTCTGATACGTGCACTTCGATATCGCCGGTGGGCAAGTTGGCATTGCGCGTACCTTCCGGCCGCATTTGCACGGTGCCGGAGAGACTCAGCACGAATTCGTTGCGGACCTGCGCCACTGCCGTCTGCACATCTGCCGAGGCCTGCGGGTCTATGACAACCTGAGTAATGCCGTAGCGATCACGGACATCGATAAAGACGACGCCGCCATGGTCGCGGCGCCGGTGTACCCACCCGTTTAGTGTGACGGCTTCCGCGACGTGTTCTTTCCGCAACGCGCCACACGTGTGGGTGCGTTTCCATTGTCTGCTCACAAGAGTGTGCTCCTAGGAGTGATGGGGAAGTTGCCAGATGAAGCGGCAACCATTGAGAATCAATAGAGTCAACTGGTTCGCCTAACCGACCTACCTGAGAATAGGAATCTCGCCGGCACGACCTTCATTCTCGATCTCACCGGATAGATGACGGTCCGATCTGTCGCAAGGGATCTGCGCCGGTTGAGACGTTGGTCAAGCGAAAGTGCCCGGTGGAAAGACCGGAAGTGCATTACTGCCACTGCCCCGGTAGCGAGCGCTACAGGGCAAGATGATAGCAGCCTTTCTTTCACGTCTCATGTGGGCACCATGTGAAGGGTATGGCAAAGTAACTCTCTATATTACGGCAGCTTCCGCTGGTACGTTGTTCGCGGAACGCCGCTCGGCTGCGGTGAAATGCAGCCGTTCTTCCTGCAATTCTACCGTTACGGTGTAGTTTTCGGCAAGCGTCCCATCCAACAGCATCTTAGCAAGCACATTCTCAATCTCTCGCTGCACCAGCCTGCGCATGGGTCTCGCTCCGTAGTCATGGTCGTAGCCGTGCTCTACCAGCCAGGCCTTTGCCGCAGGAGTGACCTGAAGCGTGACATCACGCTCTTCCAAGCGCTCCCGGACTTCTGAGAGCATGCGTTCGACGACGTCCTGCAACTGCAGTTTGCTCAAGTAATGGAAGACGACGATCTCATCAATGCGATTGAGGAATTCGGGTCGGAATGTCTGCCGCAACTCTTTGTGCAGCGTTGCCTTCAAGGACTCGTAGTCCTCCCGTTTAGCCTCAGTGCCGTCCGGCTGAAAACCCAGCATGCCGTTGGAATTCAGCACATTGGTCCCGACGTTTGATGTCATGATGATGACCGTATTGCGGAAATCGACAACATGCCCGTGGCCGTCAGTCAGGCGCCCGTCTTCCATGACTTGAAGGAGAGTATTGAATACGTCAGTATGCGCCTTTTCGATTTCGTCGAACAGAATCACGCGGTAGGGCCGCCGGCGCACGGCTTCCGTCAACTGTCCGCCTTCTTCAAAGCCAACGTAGCCGGGCGGCGCGCCGATGAGACGGCTCACGGTGTGGCGCTCCCGGTATTCGGACATGTCAATGCGTACCAAGGCGTCTTCATCGTCGAACATGAACTCCGCTAAGGCTCGCGCCAGTTCGGTCTTCCCCACACCGGTAGGGCCCACAAAGAGAAAGCTGCCAATCGGCCGCTTGGGATTGGCCAGTCCGGAGCGCGAGCGCCGTATCGCCTCGGAAGCCGCCACAATGGCTTCTTCCTGGCTTACGATACGCTTGTGGAGTTCAACTTCCATCTGCAGCAGCTTGTCAGCTTCTTCCTGGAAGAGCTGCGCCACCGGAATGCCGGTCCATTTTGCAAGTACCTCGGCGACGTCTCTGGCGTCAACCTCATCACGGATTTCCTGGCTGCCTAGCCACTCATTGCGCGCGGACTCATATTCTTCCTGCAGCCGCAAGTGCTCGGTGCGGGAATTGGCTGCGCTTTCGTAGTCCCGCTCTTGCCAGGCGGCTTCTTCCTTGCGCTCACACTCCTTGAGCCGTTTTTCAAGCGCTTTGATTTCGTCCGGCATGCTGAAGATCTCCATGCGCACCTTCGCTGCCGCTTCATCGATGAGATCTATCGCTTTGTCCGGCAGGTAGCGCTCGGTAAGGTAGCGGTGGGACAACTTTGCCGCCGCAGTCAGGGCGCTATCGTGAATGGTCAGCCGGTGATGCTCTTCGTATTTGTCCCGCAGCCCCTGCAAAATCGCGATCGTGTCCTCCAGGGACGGTTCATCGACGTATACCGGCTGAAACCGGCGTTCAAGGGCAGAGTCCTTTTCGATATACCGGCGATATTCGTCGAGTGTCGTGGCGCCGATGACCTGCAATTCGCCCCGCGCCAGCGCGGGCTTGAGGATGTTGGCGGCATCGATGGCCCCTTCAGCGCCGCCCGCACCAACGACGGTGTGGAGTTCGTCGATAAAGAGAATAACCTCGCGCTTGGCTTTCTGCACCTCTTCTACGACGCCCTTGAGACGCTCTTCAAATTCACCGCGAAACTTGGCCCCCGCAAGCAGCGCGGCCATGTCCAGTGCGATGACGCGCTTCTCGCGCACTTGCTCCGGCACGTCTCCACTCGTGACGCGCTGCGCGAGACCTTCGACAATTGCAGTCTTGCCTACGCCTGGTTCGCCCATGAGAACAGGATTGTTCTTCGTGCGCCGTGTGAGGATCTGCATCAGTCGGAGGATCTCTTCGTCGCGCCCTATGACAGGGTCGAGCTGTCCATTGCGTGCCAACTGCGTGAGATCGATGCCGAATCTTTCTAGCATGCGGTACTTCGATTCCGCTTCCGGATCGGTGACGCGATGGGTACCGCGCACTTTTTCCAGCGCCTGATAGATCTTCTCGCGATCGACGCCGGATTCCCGCAGAATCTGGTAAGCTTCGCTATCCTCGGCCTCGGAGATTGCAATCAAGAGATGTTCGGTGCCAACATATTCATCCTTCAGGCGACCCGCCTCTCTTTCAGCCGTCTCAAGTACCCGCTTGGCCTGCGGCGTCAAGTAGTATTGTGCCTGCCCGCTCTGGCCGAACGAGATATTCGGACGTGGCTGCAGAGAACTCTCGAGTTGTCGTTCTAACTCCATTGCATCTACGTTGAGGATGCTCAGCATTTGTGGCACCAGACCGTCACTCTGCTGAAGCAGCGCCAACAGTATATGTTCTGTGTCCAACTGATTGTGGTTATGCTGAAGCATGAGCTCCTGGGCTTTGCCCAGTGCCTCTTGTGCTTTAGTCGTGAATCGGTCATTCCACGCCATCGTCATTCGTCCTCGTAATTCGCTCTCTTCGTCGGGACTGGCCGCCATCGCCGCCCTTTGGCTCTCCATGCCTTTTGCATGTCCGAAGCGGTGGTGGTGCGCAAGCCGATTGACTCTCGGCTCACTAAGACCTAGTAGTTGCGCGTCACACGCTGCAGCAAGCCTTTGAGCCGGGCAATTTCCGTTTCGTACTGTTCCCGCTGAGCGGTGAGCTTCTGTTCCATTTCCTCTTGGAGCCTCTCCATGCGCTCGGTAAGATTTAGAATCACTTCCACACCGGCGAGATTGACGCCAAGATCGTTTACGAGTCGCTGGATCTGCTCCATGCGCTCCAGGTCGGCGTGTGAATAGAGGCGCACATTGCCTTTGGAACGACGCGGCTTTACCAAGCCTAGTCGTTCGTAGTGCCGCAGCGTCTGGGGATGAACGCGCAACACCTCGGCCACAACGCCAATCGCATAGAACGGCCCTTCGCCTTCAAAGCGTATATTCATGGTATTTCACTATCTCCCCAGTGAGGCTTTGGGTTGTCCCTCGCCGCGTGTGCTATGCAGTGACAGGACTCTCTTTGCGCAATTGCGCTAGTTCTGCGAAAAGCTTCTTCTCACGAGGCGTCAGTCCTTTCGGCAAGCGGACTTGCACGCGCACAAATAAACCGCCGCGTTCGCCGCCCTTAAGCCTCGGCATGCCCTGGCCGGCGAGCCTGAAGACCTGTCCATTTTGCGTTTCGGCAGGGATGCGCATCATGACGCTTTTGCCGTCCGGCGTCGGTACCGGGACTTCCGCGCCCAAGACGGCGTCCACCAGCTCTACTTGCACGTCCACGTGTAAGTCGTCGGACTTCAATTCATACTGCGAATCAGGCGCGATCTTTACAATCAGATAGAGGTTGCCGCGCTGCCCATCTCTCCCGGGATGCCCTTCCCCCGCGACGCGAATGCGCGATCCCTCACGCACGCCGGCTGGAATCTTCACGTCTAGCCGGCGCTGCCGCGTCTGGGCGCCACTGCCGCGACAAACGGTGCACACCATGCTCTCGATGCGTCCCGTTCCAACGCATGCGGGACATTGACCTGGAACCTGCAGATTGAATGAGCGGCGAGTCCCTGCATACGCCTCAGCCAGAGAGACTTCGAACTCCTGTTCTAAGTCTCTGCCCTGTTGCTCGCCAGGCTGCTGCATTCGCCCAAAGAGCGTCTCAAAGAAGTCGGAGAATCCGCCGGAACTTCCTTTGCCGCGTCCAAGTCCGTCGAAGTCGATGCCACCAAGGCCACCGATATCAAACGGGAAGCCGCCACCCGCGCCAGTGCGCGCGTGAGTCTGCCAAGAGCGCCCGGACTGGTGAGCAGCGCGCACTTGATCGTAGCGCGACCGCTTCTTGTCATCCCGGAGTGCCTCGTATGCCTCGTTTATCTCCTTGAAGCGCTCTTCAGCGCTAGCGTCACCGGGGTTGACGTCCGGGTGATACTTGCGAGCGAGCCTCCGGTACGTCTCTTTGATCTCTTTGGAGGATGACTTGGGACTAACGCCCAATACCTTGTAGTAGTCCTTGAACTCCATTGCACTCTCTCTACAGCGCAAGGTGTATGGCTAGACCCTTGGCCTGCCGCAGCCTAGACTATCCAATCTCGCGATTCCATCTCGTCAGCGCGGCTGGGCTACACGCACTTTTGCCGGTCTGAGTACCGCGTCGCCAAAGAGATAGCCCGTCTGTAGCTCGCCGATGACGGTATCGGCATCTACGCCATCTTCCGCCGGCTGCACTTCTACCGCTTCGTGAAAACGCGGATCAAAAGGCTCGCCAACGGCTTCAATTCGCTTCACTTCCTGACGCTCCAACGCTTCACGAAGCTGCCACAGCGTCATGCGGACTCCCGTTAGCAGGTCTTCCACGGAATCCGTCTGGTGCTGTTCCTGATACTCGACAGCCCGTTCCAGATTGTCGATCACGGGCAAGATTGCTTCGAAGGTTTGCCGCTGGCCGTCGCGGACGCCTTCCGTTACAAACTGAACGGACCGCTTGCGATAGTTCTCCAGGTCGGCTTTGGCACGCAGAAAGCGATCCTTGTACGCATCGGCTTCCTGCGTTGCTGCGGCCAGTTGTTCTTCAATCGATGGCTCTGGAGTGGGCTCTGCTTGAGCAGAGTCTTCTTTGCCATCGTCGGCAGACATGTCCTGACAATCACTATCGGCCACGGAATCAGCGGCAATTGCCTCGGATTCTGCAGCGGTAGGCTCTTCATGTTTCCCTGTCGGTGCCACGAGATTCTTACCTCCCACGGAGTGGCATTCCTTGGAGCCACATCTCTTTTAGCGCTTTTCGCTACCGGACGCCTCACTCGTTTCTTCAGCGTCGGTTTCATCTGTGGCACGAAACTCGGCGTCAACAACAGTATCGTCTGTGCCGTCGCCGTTACTTGCTTGCGGGCCTGCCGCGGCGCCGACCGGTTCGCCGTCTTCGCCCTGCGCCGCACCGGCCTTGGCATACATGGCCTCACCGATCTTCATCGATGCCTGCTGCACCTCTTCCACCGCGGCGTTGATTTTGGCAGTGTCATCGCCCTTGAGCGCCTCGCGCAAATTCTCGAGAGCGCTCTCGACAGCCGCTCGATCTTCCTTAGGGATGTCTTCCTCTCCGAGGTCCTTGAGCGTGCGCTCTGTCTGATACAAGAGGGTGTCCGCGCGGTTGCGTGTCTCAACCTCTTCGGCCCGGGCGCGGTCATCGTCAGCGTGCTCTTCGGCCTCCTTGACCATTTGGTCCACCTGCTCTTTGCTGAGGGTCGTGGACGCGTGAATGGTGACGTTCTGTTCCTTGCCGCTGCCCAAGTCTTTCGCGGTCACGTTGAGAATGCCGTTGGCGTCGATATCGAATGTTACGTCAACTTGCGGCACACCGCGCGGCGCAGGCGGGATGCCCTCCAGCCGAAACTGGCCGAGGAGCATGTTGTCCTTCGCCATTGGGCGCTCGCCCTGAAAGACCATGATGTCCACGGCGCTCTGGCCGTCTTGCGCGGTGGAGAAGATCTCGCTCTTGCGCGTAGGCACCGTGGTATTGCGCTCGATCATCTTGGTAAAGACGCCGCCGAGCGTCTCCACGCCGAGGCTCAATGGCGTGACGTCGAGCAGGACTACGTCCTGTACTTCGCCGCCTAGCACACCGGCCTGAATGGCTGCGCCTACCGCTACTACCTCGTCCGGATTGACGCCCTGGTGGGGATCCTTGCCAATGAGCTTCGTAACCAGCTCTTGGATTACCGGCATGCGCGTTGCTCCGCCCACGAGGACCACCTCATCGATGTCATTGGGGCTGAGCCCGGCGTCATTCAAGGCCTGTTGAAACGGCCTCTTTGTTCGCTCAGTCAAGGTCGCGGTCAAGTCCTCAAATCGTGCGCGCGAGAGTGTGTGAGATAGGTGCTTGGGACCATTCTGGTCGGCAGTAATGTAAGGCAGGTTGATCTCCGTTTGCACCATGGTGGAGAGCTCAATCTTAGCCTTCTCAGAAGCCTCGATTAGGCGCTGCAGCGCCTGGCGGTCCTTACGCAGATCGATCCCTTCGTCGCTTTGGAACTGCTCGGCGAGATGGCTTACGATCCTGTCGTCATAGTCGTCTCCGCCAAGGTACGTATCACCGGCCGTGGACTTGACCTCAAACACCCCGTCTCCAACCTCGAGAATCGACACGTCGAACGTGCCACCCCCAAGGTCCCAGACCAGGATGGTTTCCGTGGTCTTCTTGTCAAGTCCATACGCCAGGGAAGCCGCAGTCGGCTCATTGATGATGCGCAGCACTTCAAGCCCGGCAATCTGACCGGCATTCTTCGTTGCCTGACGCTGACTGTCATTGAAGTAGGCCGGAACCGTAATGACTGCTTGCGTAACCTCTTCGCCCAAGTACTTCTCCGCGTCACTCTTTAGTTTCTGCAGGATCATCGCGGAAATCTCTTCCGGAGTGAAATCCTTGCCCAGAGCCGGCACGGAAACCCGCGCTTCGCCTTTGGGCCCTTTGCTGATCGAGTAGGCCACCCGGCGGCCTTCGTCCTGCACCTCATCCTCGCGATGGCCCATGAAGCGCTTGATAGACGAAACCGTATTCTCCGGGTTGAGGACCGCCTGTCGCCGTGCCAACTGGCCAACCAGGCGCTCTTCGCTCTTGGTGAAGCCGACAACCGAAGGGCAAAGGTCGCCACCCTCCGCTGTTGGAATGACGACAGGATCGCCGCCTTCCATCACTGCCACCACAGAATTTGTCGTACCGAGATCAATACCAATAATCTTGCCCATTCGTTCTACGCCTCCTCAGCTATGTTTGGACTTATCGGTGTGCCAACCGGTGGACCCTCCGGCGTTGGCGCCGGCAGTCGTTGCTTTCTACTCGAGTGTTTCGTCTTGCTATTCCTCCTGGGAGTGACCTTCAACAGCGCGGCATCGAGCACCTCATCCATGGTTTCCGCCCAAATGATGTTCAACTCGTCTAGTGCCTCTTTCGGCACATCTTCGAGGCTGTGCTTATTCTTGCTTGGCAGAACGACGGACCGCACTCCGGCGCGGTGGGCCGCCAGCAGCTTTTCCTTGAGCCCGCTGACTGGCAAGACGCGGCCACGCAAAGTTACCTCACCGGTCATAGCGACGTCCTTGCTTACCGGACGCTGGGTGAAAATCGAGACAATCGAGGTGGCCAGCGCTACACCGGCGGACGGACCTTCTTTCGGCACGGCGCCGGCAGGAACGTGTACGTGAAGATCATTTCCCTCGATCTCGTCTGCCGCAATATCGAAAGACCGTGCTTTCGCGCGCGCAAAGGAGAGTGCCGTTACCGCAGACTCTTTCATGACTTCGCCAAGCTGACCCGTCAGGATGAGATTGCCCTTACCTTTCATGAGAGCCGCCTCTACCGTGCTTATCTCACCCCCGGCGGCAGTCCACGCCAAGCCGGTGACCACACCGACCTCATCCTTGCGTTTGTCGTGTTTGGTGTTGAGCTTTTCCGGGCCCAACAATTCCTGGACGCGCCGCGGGCCGATGCGCACTGATTTCTGTTCTCCCGCTGCCACCAAGCGCGCGACCTTGCGGTCGATTGTGGCAATCTGCCGCTCCAGGTTACGCACGCCGGCCTCTGCCGTGTAGCCGCGGACCACTTTCCGCAGACCCTCATCCGTCATCTTGCACTGTGTGCGCGTGAGTCCATGCTGCTTGAGTTGCCGCGGCACCAAGTAGTCCCGTGCGATGTGGAGCTTCTCTTCCTCCGTGTAGCCGGAGATATTGATCACTTCCATGCGGTCACGCAGGGCTGGGGGGATAGTCTCTATCAGATTCCCCGTCGCGATGAAGAGCACCTTCGAAAGGTCATAGGGAACTTCAAGGTAGTGATCGGAGAAGCTGAAGTTCTGTTCCGGGTCGAGCACTTCAAGCATGGCGCTGGAAGGATCGCCACGGAAGTCAAAGCCGAGCTTGTCGATTTCATCGAGTACGAAGACCGGATTGACCACACCTCCCTGGCGCATACCTTGGATGATCCTGCCGGGCAGCGCGCCGATGTACGTGCGGCGATGTCCTCTTATTTCGCCTTCATCCCGTACGCCGCCCAAGCTGATGCGGACGAACTTTCGGTCCAACGCCCGCGCAATCGAACGCCCAAGTGACGTCTTGCCAACACCGGGAGGACCGATGAGACAGAGGATGGGAGTGCGCGCATGCTTGGCAAGGCTGCGCACTGCCAGATATTCAAGAATGCGGTCCTTGACCTTATTGAGTCCGTAGTGGTCCTGGTCGAGGACGGTCTTGACATGGGTTATGTCAATTTCCTCTTCGGATCCGTTCGCCCAAGGCAAGCCCAGCAGCCACTCCAAATAGGTGCGCACAATGCCGACTTCGGGCGACGCCGAAGGCATGTTTCCCAAGCGTCCTGCCTCGTGACGTGCCTTGTCTTTCACGTCGTCGGGCATGGCGGACTCTTCGATCGCTTTCTTGATTTCCTCGATCTCCGCCAATTGCGGGTTAGTCTCTCCCAGCTCGCGGTGAATTGCTTTGAGCTGTTCCCGAAGATAGTACTCCCGCTGCGCTTTTTCCATGCCCTGCTGGATCTCGCCCTGGATCCGCGCCTTGACCTCGGAGATTTGCAGTTGCCGCGCCATGATGCGGTAGACGCGCTGCAAGCGTTCTACGGGGTCGACGATATTGAGCAATGTGCGCCGTTCATCAAGCGTTAGCTCCGGCGCGTAGCCAAAGAGGTCGGCGAGACGACCGGGATCGTCCATGCCCCGCGCCACAGCCACCGCATCGCGCGGTACCTGGGGTTCTTTTTCGACATACGCTTCGATTTGGTTGATTACGCTGCGCACGAGCGCTTCCGTTTCCAGGCTGGTCTCGGCCACCTCTTCTACAGCTTCCACTTCCGCGATCAGATGCTTCTTCTTCCAAATGCTGTGCAACAGACCCCGCTGCTGCCCTTGGAATAGCGCCTGGTGCTTGCCATCGGGAAGGCGAATGAGTTGTCCCACCCCTGCAATGGTGCCCACAGTGCCCGCATGTTCTCGTTTTGGCCGCTGCAGGTTGAACTCCGAGTCCGGCGTCAGGAGCAAGACCTTGTGGTCGCCCTCCGTTGCCGCCGATACCGCACGGAATGCGGCTTCGTCTTCCAAACGCAAGGGAACCGTCATATATGGAAAAACGACGGAGTCCGTGAGCACGACGACCGGCAGGCGCAAGAGTTCCTGATCAGTTGAAGTCTCGTTAGTGCTTGTTTCCTTTTCCGGCTGTTCTGCCATGCAAATGCGTCCTCATTCACTCCCGTAGGAAGGTTTCGCTACAAATATAGTACAGGTTGAGTGTCTTCGTGTCAACTAAACTACACTGCGCTACATAGTATTATCCTACACATTCGTATGAGATAGGGCAAGCTTGCTGCTGCCGCACGAAGCTGCAGATACTCTAACCGCAATAGAACACCAGCCACGCACTCGAGACGTCGCGACTTACCACCGCAATCGAATTCAAGGGACCGCCGCCGTGTTGCGACTAACGCCACCGTGTGCGCGGCGACAGGCTCCTCCCTTAAAATGTCAAGCCGCCCGGGCGTACGAGCGGCTTGACATCAGGAAAAATGGAGGAAGGATCGGAGCGTATATGTGTGGGTTACATATACGTACATTCAGTTTTGGGTGAGCACCGGTATTGGTGCTTCAGTCGAAGAGCAACGCCTTCCGGCGCAGAATTGTGTCGCCTAGGAGTCCAAGTTGCACTTCATATCGCGTTCCGGCGTGCTGTGGATGGTATTCGAAACGCGCACGTTGGAAATACTGTACGGTCTTGCCGTCTTCGAAGACCTCCTGCGTGATGGGATAACCGAAGATGTAAATGCCACCGTTCTCCCGGAAATACTTAAGGAACGCAAAGTGAACGGAATGACCGGTTTCCGGAAAATACTGCTGTGATTCGGTCGTCGGCATTGGCGCAACTCTCGTAGCTGGTGGCTCGCCATTGCGGATTGCATTGCCAAGCAAGGTAAGTTGAACCTCGTAGGGAGTGCCTGCGTGTTGCGGGTGATACTCGAAACGTGCACGCTGAAAGTACTGCACGATCTTGCCATCTTCCGTCATCTCTTCGGTACGTGGATACCCGAAGATATCGATACCACCGTTAGCCTCAAAGAACTCTCGAAAGCCGCCAAAGACATTGTGACCCGTTTGATTGAAATACAGCACGCCCGGACTGTTGATTCTGGGCACCGGATCGGTGGGCAATCGATCGCGCAGGCCGATACTCACCCACAAGTCGTCGCCTAGGTTTTGGCCGCCCGGTCCTTGCATGCTCCAGACGCTCATACATTCCCCGCATACGGTAGGCGCGCGCAGCCTCAGACTCACGGCGCCGGTCTGCCCCGGCATGAGGTAGGGCAGGGGTACGCTTACAGGTCCGCCAAACTGGTTTCTACCTTTGAATACCAGTCGGAAGTCGCCGTTCCACGGCACCCCGCCGGTGTTCATGACTTTCCACGTCTTTGTAAAACTGCTGCCTGCCAGCACCGCTGTTCCGTCCGGGATCGTCAGATCCGCGATATAGCGTCCGTCCGGCTCCGTGAAGTACGAGTGAATTCCCTTGTAGAGCGAGGCCGCCACTCTCTGCTGGTAGCTAGGGTCATTGAGCTTTATTGCTTCCGCGTAGTTGGAGAGCGTGCCAATCTCTGCGAGTACCGCCGGCAGGTTTATCTTACCGAGAATGTAATAGGGTGCCGATTGTACTCCACGATCATCTGCGCGTGTTATCTCCTGAAGGCTATCCCTGATTCTGCGTGCGAGGTTCCTGCTTTGGGCTATGAGTTCCGGCGGTCGATTGTGGGAGTAGAGGTAACCGTCTTCAGGGCCGAAGAAGACAACCACTCCCGTACGAGAGGCATCTTCCAAGGAGTCTGCGTGAATGGATACGAATATGTCCCCATTCGCTTGGTTCGCGATCTGCAGCCGGGCATCCAAGTCCGATCTGCGCCGATTAGCACTGGTCCCCAGGGTCGTGTCGTCAACGCGCGTATAGACCGTGGTAGCTCCGGCCGACTCCAAGAGCGCCTTGAGCTTGAGAGCAATCTGGATATTGACGTCTTTTTCTTTGAAGCCATTTACTACGGCTCCCGGGTCTTCGCCGCCGTGTCCAGGGTCAATTACTATGACTCTGCCGGCAAGAGAACCCGCCGCCTGTACAAGGCTGCTCGGGAGTACTAACGCGGCAAAGAGGAAGACAAAAAGAGTGGAGAAAATTGAGACGCGAATAGGCCGCATACGTATTTCGCCAAATATGATTCAGCGAAGGCAGAATTGAAGGAGAAAACGAACGTAGAGAGGTCCTACGCTTCAAGTATAGCAGGGCTGCAAAATGCGTGCAAGCGTTTGGGTAGGTAAATTTACAAATTCCTCGAGGATCGTTTCTTTCGCAGCATTTGGTCCCCGGCGGAAATCCCGTCTTTACGCCCGCCGCGTGCTAATTTGGGACCTCCAGCGTCCTTACCCGGCTAGAGAGGGTGAGAGCATCAACCTGTTGATAGCTGCTCGTTTCGATTACGTGAATCTTAGGATCGCTTTCCTCGGCAATATAGAGATACTTGCCGTCGCTCGAGAGTGCCATAGTGCGCGGGCGCTGCCCGACCGGAAACGTGTCCATTACCTCCAGGGTTTCCGGGTCAAGCACCTGGCAGTACCCAAGCACCCCGTTGAGCACATAGAGGTTTTGCGAATTCGGATGCAGCGCGAGCGCAATTGAGCCGCTACTGGTGGTTGTGCCCGGCACCACCGTCCCTTCGTGGATGTCGACGATCGCCAGGACTCCAGAGTCTATTAATGTAGTGAACAGGCGCTTCCCGTCGGGGGACATGACGCTCCGTCCTGGATTCTCCTTGACCTCAATTGTTCGGAGTACGGCGAGGGGAGTTGTACTGAGTACCGTAATAGTCTTGCTCCAGTGTCCCACGTGAATGAGGCGGGAACCATCCGGGGTCAGAATTAGTTGACCGAAAGACGGAATGTCCGTGACGCTGGCGGTCACGCGCCGGGACTCCAAATCGATCGACACAATCCGGTATATCCGGTCGTCACTGTCACTTTGAAACCGCATGAGACCGTAGAGGGTCTTTTCATCCAAGGGCCGCAGCGACAAGAATGTCGGCTGCGTATAGTCGCTCTTGATTTCCATCCATTCGTCTTCTTCACCAGTGACAGCGTCGAAGCGTACTATCGAACCGCCGAAGCGGCCGCTGTAGAGGTAACGGCCATCCACACTGCGGACAAGACTATACGTTTGGGACACATCCTCATACCGTATGATTGATAGATTGCTTGCAGTGTCAATAAGGGTGAGCGAGTTGTCGATGCCGCCAACAAACAGGCGCCCCCCGGCGCTTGGGATCAAGGTAACCGGCACTTCGGTTTCGCGTCGCTTTACTTCAACTTCAGCGCGTACGAGCGCATGGTCAATATTGCGCACGCCAACAATGTAGTTTCCTAACGGCACCTCCGGAATAGTCGCCTTGCCGTCATCCTGGGTGAATGCCTCGGCCAAGAGCTGGCCGACCGCGTCGTAGAGAGAAACGTGTGCGCCGGACAAGGGCCGGTCACCGCTGCCCGATACGGCCACCACGAGCGGCCAGCCGCTTCGTGAGACCTGAAGAGGGAGCGTTAACTCTAGCTCACGCCCACGCGGGGTCTCGCCGCGTGCCACCAAGAGCAAGGAGTTCTCGCCAAGCAGCGGCAAATCGACAGGCAACACGAAGGGAATGCGAAATGTCCCAAATTCGTCCGCCCAAGTATGGCCGACCGTGACCGCTGATTCACCGTTTGGATACGTGAGTTGCAACCGAATGAGGGCGCCCTCCGGCCAGTGCGCGCCGGTGATGAAGACGGTTGCGCCGAGTTCGGCTCGGCCCGGGAGCACGCTTACGACCGGGTCTCCATCTTCACTCATTTCAAGTACCGGCAACGGATAGTCCGGAACACCGCGCAAGCGGTCAAGGAGCGCGCCCGCAAAACCTAAGATGAGAACCAATCCTACGATTGAGAGCAGACTAATGACGAGCGCGCGTGTGCGATTTGTTGAGAGCGCCATCGAGGCTCCTTGGCTGTTTCCTTGACAAGCTCAATGGTACTCCTGGTTACCGTTTGCAAGCAATACGCCTCTATAGCGTATCCCGGCGCAACGCTGCGTACCTTCCTGCCAGTCGATCTGACTGGAGAGTTGAGACCTGATTGGTTACTTGAACGGGATCAATAGCAAGCCTACACAGCATGGGCGCGTGACGGTGGAGAAGCGAACGCAACAGGCCTATAGAGCATTGAACTGCGGCAACTGGGTAGCGTATAGTCTCACTGTGTGCACGTTTGCCCCAGCCCAGAGTTTGCCAGCGGGCCTCGGCTTTCGTGCTAGTCTATTCAAGGTGACCGTACGGCCAAGTACCACGACAGCAAGGTCGGTAGCATGAAGTTCCTGCTCTTTACGAAGCGTCTTGAACATCTCTCCCTGGAAGAGCTGGCCGCGACAGTCGCGGGCCTGGGCCTAGATGGCGTGGATTTGACGGTGCGCGGCGCCGGACACAATTTGCCGGAGGCGGCGGCCGGCACTGCCGGCCACGTCATACCTGAACGAGTGCATACCGATCTCCCGCGGGCTGCTGCAATTTGCCGTGCCCATGGACTTGAAATTGGTTGGATCACTACCGACATTACGAGCGCCGCCACACCGTACGCCCGTGAAGTGATCGCTGGGTTAAGTGAGTGCGGCATTCCACAGTTCAAGCTCGGCTATCACCACTACGATGGCTTTGGCCACCTGCGGCGGCAGCTCGACGCGATGCGGCGCGACCTGGAAAGCATAGAAAAGCTCTGCCTGCAATATGGTGTACAGGCCGGTGTCCACGTTCACGCGGGCTACTGCTTGTCTGCTGAAGCGATGCAGGTAGAACGCGTGGTAGCCGACTTCGACCCCGCGGCTATTGGCATCTACGCCGACCTCGGTCATATGGGCCTGGAAGGCGCTTACGGCGGCTGGGTGCAAAGTCTCGACCTGATTTCCGAGCGGCTGATCATGCTCTCCCTGAAGAACGTAGGGCTGTTTCCTTTTACCGGCGCGGACGACTCCGGTCGCCGTTCCCATGTGCGCCCGGCGCTGTTCGACCAGCCATCAAACGCCTCAGGGGGTGAAGTGATGTGGGAGAGCAAGTTTGTGCCGTTGAGGGAAGGCATCACGCCGTACCGCGAGGCATTCTACTACCTCAAGCAGATTGGCTACAGCAACTACGCCTGCTTCCACACCGAGTATCAAGGTGCGTGGAGTTGGCGGGAACTCTCATATCCCGAATTAATCGAGCAGCTCAAAGACGACCTCGCCTACGTACGAGAAATCACGGCTGAGCTTAATATGTAGCAATTCCCATTTATGGGGTCTGAAGGATCATACAACTTTCAGGTCGATACTCAAGAGTTGAGGCTTATGTAAGGTACAGTCTCTCGGTGTACTGGGCGCAATGCCATAGAAACAGGAGGCGGTCGTGAGTTTCCGCATCGGTTTGATCGGACTGGAACAGCACGTCGAACGCGTGTTTGGTGCTGTGGACAACGACCCGGAGATTGCTCTCGTAGCGGTTGCCAACGCGGGCGAGCAGAGCGCTGAGATTGCCGAAAAGTACCAGGCCGAAACCTACGATGACTATCACGATCTGCTGGCCCGCGACGACATTGATGTGATTGCCAGTTTTCAGTTGCCGGTCCTGCAAGGCGAAACGGTAATTGCGGCGCTGGAAGCCGGCTACCCTGTGCTATCAGAGAAGCCCATGGCGACGCGGCAGGACGAGCTTGACCGCATCATCGGCATACTTCAGGAGAATTCCAACCTTCATGTAGGACAACTCTTCAGTCGACGGGGCAATCCGGTCTACCGGGCCGTGCGCGATGTGGTGCAGAGTGGCCGGATAGGTGAGGTGGCGTTGGCCTACGCGCTCATCGCCGCCACTGAGCGGCGCGGTGTGCGGCCGGAGTGGTTCTTCGACCGCAGGCTCTCCGCCGGGCCGGTGCTCGACTTGCTCATTCACGACATCGACATTGTGCGCTGGATCACCGGCCTCGAGTATCGGAGCGTCATCGGCACGGAAGCCAACATCGGCCGCCCGGACGATCCCCACTACCATAACGTCGGACAGGTGCTGTTTAGCATGGACGGCGGGGTGAGCGCCGTGCTCGAGCACCATCGTCTTGTGCCGCCGAGTTTGGGACGCATGGACAACCGCCTCAAAGTCCTCGGCACCGAGGGGCAGGCGGAAATCACCCATGACGGCAAAGTATGGCTCTATGGCTGGGATGAATCTCAGGAGTTGACCGACTTGCCGGCGCAGCAGGACATCTTCGCCAATTTTGTCCGCGCCGCCTGTGCGGGCCAAACACCCATCGTGAGCACGCAGGATGCGGTGCAAAGCATGCAAGCCACTCTCTCCGCTACTGAGGCCGGCTATAGCGGGACTCAGAAGCAGGTGCCGCCGGTACCAATTCTGCCGGAACGCACAGCCCCATAGGCCGAGCCTACAGGACGGGATTAGTCTTTCGTTTTGTGGATTCCCCTCGAGCCAGCCGTCAAGTTTACCAGGGCGGGAAGAGTCAGTACTCCTACACTGATTGGAGTGTAAGGCTGCGCTTCAAGCAAGGGAAAAACGGTTGAAGTACATAGTTGATGCCAGCCCTGCTATGCCACACCAGGGCACAACCCTGGCCTCCTGCCTCTGTCCGTTGCTGCAAGCCGTCGGCCGGCCGGAGTGGACTATGGCGCGCTTGCAGGGTGTTCTGGGTCATGCCTTCCAATTTGATATGAAGGAGGGCGGCCAGCACGTCAATCACGATCATTTTGACTGGGGGCCTGCCCTGGATCTCTTGCCACAGATCGTGCAATTCCGGACATTCATGGCTAACGAGCAGGACGCGGACATTGACTTGCCGGCGCTAAAGCGAGAAGTGAGAGACTCTGTAGTTTCCGGTCTAAAGCGTGGCATTCCCGCGCTGGCGTGGTCCCCCATGAGCCGGGAAATCGCGGCGAGCCACCACCACGGCGTGTGCTGGGGCTTGCTCATTGGCTATGACGAGACGGATGAGACGTACACAATCCGTCACCCGTTCGTCAATGGCGCCTACGCTGTGCGATACGACGAAATCGGACACGCAGAAGCGGAGGAGTCGATCTGGGTCATGCCTTACGACGGGCCCAGCACTGCGGACGAGCGAGCAACGCATATCACGGCGCTACGCAACGCCGTAGCCTATGCACACGCGAGGCGATATGCGGAAGACGACGAGCGCAACGCCAATCGGCGCGCGCTTCCGCACGGCTTCGCAGCCTATGACGTCTGGCAGCAGGCCTTTGAATCGGAAGATGTGCCGGTTAATGTTACCCACCACCATCTCGAGATGCTGATGTACCGGCGGGTTGCGGCTGCAGCATATCTGCGGGAGCTTGCCGATTTCTTTCCTGCAGCGGCCAAGAGCCTGGAGGCGGCGGCGCATTCCTATGACCGTGAAATGGACTCGCTAAACCCGCTCCACGATCTCTGCGACACCGCTTGTGACAGAGAATCGTGGCTGGCAGAGGACAGGGCGCAGGCGCGGCAATTCATCGGTAGCGCTTTGGAGTCAGACCGCGAGGCAATTGCCAGTATTGAGGCTGGGCTCGCAATACTTGAAGAAAACTAACGTGCCGGATCTTGAACAGAACATGATTGTCGAGATCGACGTTCACCCGTATCTTCCACACGATGGGACAACGCTTGCTTCCTGCCTTTGCCCGCTAATGCAATCCGTCGGCCGACCGGAGTGGTCGATGGCGCGGCTGCAGGGCGTCATGGGGCATGCTTTCCACTTTGAGATGGCCAAGGGTGGGGGCGACGTCATGCACGACAACATCGACTGGGGGCCCGCCTTGGACTTCCTCCCGGTATTCGCGCAGTTCCGTGCCTTCAAAGCAACCAAGCACGATGCTGACGTCGATCTTCCCGCGCTGAAGCGAGAGGCAAGGGACACCGTTCGCGCCGGTCTGAAGAACGGCTTTCCCGCGCTGGTGTGGCAGCCAATGAACCTGAAACAGAAGGCAAGCGATCACCCGGCGCACCACGCGTACTGCTGGGGGCTGATCGTTGGATATAACGAAACGGAAGAGACATACACGGTTCGTCACCCGTTTGTAGACTGCACCTACACCGTTCGCTACGACGACATCGGACATGCGGATCCGGCTGAGTTGTTCAGCATTCTGGCGTACGAAAATTCGAGCTCAGCAGACGTCAATGTGGTGCATCTGACGGCATTGAAAAACGCCGTCGCCTTCGCGCACGCCACTCGATTCGCGGCTGATGATGAGGCCAATGCCAGGCGGAGAGCCCGTCCGCATGGTTTGGCAGCCTACGCACTCTGGCGTGAAGCGTTCACTGCAGAAGATGTCCCCACGTTCAAATCCCATCACCACATCACCGTACTGGCGGCGCGGCGTCGTGCGGCGGCCGCGTATCTGCGCGAGCTCGTTGCAATCTTTCCTGCAGCCGACGGACACCTTGAAGCAGCGGCAGCTCATTACGATCATGAAGCGGAACCACTAGATGCCATCCACAATCTCTGCAATACGGCCTGCGATGAAGACAAGTGGAGTGCGGAGAACCGAGCTCAGGTGGGCGGATTGATCGGCGACGCATTGCTCTGTGAAACAAAGGCAATTGCCGCCATCGAGACGGCACTCACGATGCTGGATAGGTAACAAACTAAATTCTTGACTGATTGCGCGAATAATGTATAGACTACCCGCATGACGATGCAGTGGGCGGGAGAGTGCGCGGGTGATTATTGACGTACATTCCCACGTCAAGAACGACCACGAGATCACAGTCTCGCTGCGCAAGGCGCGACGGCACGGCGTCATCCTCTGCATCAACGTGCTCAACTCAAACAACAACTATCCCCCCACGCTGCCAACCCCTGAGTATGTTGCCGCGTGCAACGACCTTACCTTTAACGTAGCCTCCAACAACCCCGATTGCGTGATACCCATGTGGTATCTCAATCCCTACCATCCGCGGGAAATGGAAGCCGAACTTAAGCGCCGCGTAGGAGCCTGGGACGGCCATCAGGGCGCGAAGCTTTGGACCGGCGTGAAAGCCAATGATCCGCGCTTGGAAGGCATCTATGCGCTTCTCGCCGAATACAAACTGCCGGTACTCCAGCACACCTACATGGCGGTGACGGGGAACATGCCCGGCGAGACCAACCCCTTCGAAATGCGCGAGGCCGGGCTCCGGCATCCCGATGTCAGTTTCTTCTTCGGCCACTCCGGCAGCGACATGGAGTACGGCGCTAAGGCCGCCCAAGGCGTGTCCAACCTCTTCATGGACATCGGTGGCGGCGACGCTACTAATGGCTATACCGAGACGCTCGTGGAGCACGCAGGAGCGGATCGCGTCGTATACGGCAGCGACCTCAACGCGCCGCGCTCGTTCATGTCACAACTGGCGAAAGTGTACGGGGCGGACATTCCCGATGAGGAGAAGGAACTGATTCTCTGGCGGAACGCCCACGGCATCTTTACACGGCAGACAGTCGCTTGGAGCCAATTTGACCGGCATCAGAAGGCGGCTGAGCAGTAAGAGTCACGACTTCGTGAATTGTCATTCCGGCGAATGCCGGAATCTAGTGGGCGGAAGAAAAGATGGATTCCCGCATTCGCGGGAATGACGGCCGAGTAATCACTTCCTTTCTAAGTCAAGAGATCACCGAAGCAGTTTGAGCAAAGTCTATGATTGACGCGAATGCGTACATCGGCGAGTGGCCCTTCCGCCGGCTCAATCACGCGGCGCCGGACGCGCTGCTGCGCAAGATGGACGCGCTTGGCATTGAGAAGGCGGTGGTCTCGCGGCTGGAAAACGTCTTTTACAAAGACGTGATGGTGGGCAACCGCGAATTGCACGGCATTGTGCAGCAGCATCCGGACCGGTTTGTGCCTGCCTACACAATCAACTCCGCTATGCCAGGTTGGGAACTGGACTTCCAGCGCTGCGTCGAGGAATACGGCATGCGCAACTTGCGCATTCACCCCAACTACCACCAGTTCACGCTGCTGGAGCCGCACACCACGCGCGTCATGGACGCCAGTTTGGAAGCGTATGCCCAGTACCACATGCTTTCGAGCAATGCCCTCGCCCTGCTTGAGCGCGCAAGAGCTCACGATCTCGTCGTGCTCCTCACGCTCACCCTTGAAGATTCCCGCTGGCATCACTGGCACGTTAAGGTGCCGCCGGTCACGACAACCGACGCCGTGGAAGGCATCTGCACCTTCCCGGACGTACGCTTTCTCGTGTGCACCGGTCGCTACGGGCACATTGCCGACATTTGGCGGCGGGTATACAAGAGTGACAATCTCTATTTCGACGTTTCCCGCGTGCAGGGACCGGTGGACGACATCGAGCAACTCTGCGCCCAAGTAGGCGCCGAATGCTTGCTCCTGGGCACGAATTGCCCAATCTTCTATCCCGAATCCGCCAAGCTCAGTATCGAGCATGCCGAGATCACCGACCAAGAAAAGGAACTGCTGCTCTCCGCTAACGCGAAGCGACTGTTTGCACTGTAAAGGAAGTGCCCCATGGCCAGCGCGACCAAGCTCGACGTCTCTCGTTCGGTGGAACTCTACGAGGAAGCCGTGCGCCTCATGCCGGGCGGCTCGCAGACCAAAGGCAAGCGCCCCAACCCTGCGTCGTACGGTGCCATGCCGATATTTATGTCACATGGACGGGGCTCGCGGCTGTGGGATGTTAACGGCAACAGCTACATTGACTACTACGGCGCTTCCGGCGGTGTCTTGCTGGGGTATTGTCACCCGGATGTAGACCGCGCGGTCGCAGCACAACTTGAAAAGGGCATGCTCTTCAGCACGCCCTCCGAGCCGGAGATCGCGTGCGCCAAGCTCGTCAACGAGGTCGTGCCCTGCTCCGAGATGGTCCGCTTTTTGAAAGGCGGGGTGGATGTAAATCAATGCGCCACACGCATTGCCCGCGCCTACACGAAGCGCGAAATCGTGCTAAACAACGGCTATCGCGGCTGGGCGGACGAATGGAACTACTGGCGCAACGACGGCGGCATGCCGGCTGCCTTCCACACCCTGAATCAGCAATTCCGCTTTAACGACCTCAACCACCTGGAAGAACTCTTCGCGCTCAACGACGGCAAGGTCGCCGCGGTCTCTTTCGATTGCGCAGAACCGCTCAAGGAACCGGAGCCAGGATTCCTGCAGGACCTCAAGGACTTGGCGCACCGACACGGGGCGCTGGTGATTTACGACGAGTGCATGACGGGCTTCCGTTTTGCCCTGGGCGGCGCGCAGGAGTACTACGGCGTGGAGCCGGACATAGCTACCTACGCCAAAGGCATGGCCAACGGCATGTCGCTCGGGGCGGTGGCCGGCAGCCGCGAAATCATGGAAAAGACTGCCGACTGTTTGATTAGCCTGACGTTTGGCGGCGAAACCCTCTCCCTCGTGGCAAGCATTGCCACGCTGCAGATCTGCCGCGACGAGGACGTGGCGGGCCACATTAACCGCATCTCGCAAGCTGTCATGGACGGCGTGGAGGAGGTCTCGCACCGCGTGGGCATTCCGATGGAGTCGTTCGGCCCGCCGGCGTTGTTCGGCATCAGGTTCATTGCCGGCGATGAGCCGCTGCCCGCCGACGCCGGTACGTTCTTCTACACCGGTCTCGCCAAGCGCGGTGTGATGCTCAAGGGCTCCTGGAACAACGTGCTCTACGCCCACAGCGACGAGGACGTGGCGGAGACGCTGGAGGCGGTGGAGGATACATTGTTGGACCTGCGGCGCGCGCGGGATGCGGGAAGGGTGTCGGAGGAGGTTGCTGTGGCTACCGTACCATTTAACCGTCCCTACTAGCGCCAATAAGCAAAAGCAAGACAACTGAGCACAAATACCTAACCTGTGCTTCGACAAGCTCAGCACGAACGGAAAGCTAGGTCAACACGATTCAATGCGAATTAACCACGAACAACAATCTTGACATAAATAACCATTCGGTGTTTAGCCGTTCGCCCTGAGCCTGTCGAAGGGCAAGTTTACCAAGAGCGAATCATGTGGGAGGCGGATCGAGGATTTTATTCGATCGAGGAATAGTCGGTCGTGCAAGGAAATTCCATGGCCACATTTCACATGCCCGTGCGCTCCTATCGCGTCCACCCACTCCCCGGGCAGGCGTATGACGACCGCAACTACGGCCACGTGCACAAGACGGTAGCGCTGGATACCGGCAACACGGCCGTCATCGCCATCGACATGTGGAATCTCGGCGGCGACGGCGAACCCATCATTCCCGGTGTGGACAAGTACTGGGAATACAACTACATGGGCGGGCACGGCGTGGCGAAGCGGGCCGGCAAGATCATGCAGGAAGAGATCGTACCGGTGCTGGCGGCGGCGCGCGAGGCCGGTGTGCCGGTCGTTCACAACGAACCGCCCCAAATCCTCGCGCGCTATCCCGGGTATGTGCCGCCGGAACCATCCAAAAAATCCAGCGACGACACCCCCGATTGGCCGCCGCCCGCATTTCGCCGTGAGTTGTTGGCCGAATACTACCGGACGGTCTTTGGCGAGGGATACGCAGAACCCTGGCGGAAGATCCGCGACAACTACGACTTTGCCGACTGCGTCAAACCCGACCCACGCGACTTCCTTTTCTCCCAGCCTCAGCAAATAGAGGGTTTCCTCAAAGAACATAATATCCTCAATCTCGTATACGTCGGCTTCCTCTTGAACTTCTGCCTGCTCATGAAGCCCGGCGGCATTCTGCAGACACGCAACCGCTTTCGCACCATTGTGCTGCGGGACTGCACCGCCGCCTCGGAGACGGCGTGGTCCACCGGCGAAAACCTGATGACCAAGGCATTCATCCACTGGCTGGAAATCGGCGGCGCGCTCACCGCCACAGGAGAAGATTTCAGCAAGTCACTCTCGTCTGCGTAGCCCAGCGCGACAGGGAAAGGAGGTCGTGCCTACAAGCGCCTTGGGAAAGAGGGCGCAAACAAGACAATTTAAGCAAAGAAGACCCTTCAGGAGGGTTGTTATGCGTAACACATTCAGCAGCTTGAGTAGACGGCGTTTTCTCGCCGGTGCCGGAGGTCTCAGCGGTGCCGCCCTTCTTGCCGCTTGCGGTGTGGCCCAGGCTCCAACCGATGCGCCGGTGGCCGATGACGCGCCGGAGGCTGAAGACGCTCCCACGAAGGAGCCCGCAACCGTCAACATACGGTGGATCGTGAACGTTGCCGAAAACGCCCAAGCGTTTGAGGACGGGGTGATCAACCGGTTCAGGGAAATGCACCCCGACATCGATCTCAAGTACGAGGGATCCCCGTATCGAGCGCATTATGACAAGATGCTGGCCGAACTGGCCGCGAACGAGGCCATCGACATCCTCACGCCCGACCCCACGCGGTGGATTGAGTGGACGGACAAGGGGTTTGTGCGAGAAGTCACCGACCTTTACAAGCGCGACCAGACTCAACTCGGAGACACCGTGGCGCTTGACTGGATTGTCGACCCGCAGGGACGCTTCTGGTCCATGCCCTATACGGCGCTCGGCACCATCCACATCTACAATACGTCCATCTTCGACAAATATGGGATCAGCGAGCCGCCGCGGCAGTGGAATGCCAGTGACGGCGGCGAGTACATTGACGTCGCGCGGGAGATTACGAGTAGGTCCAGCAGCGAACCGGATCCGATTTGGGGCATTTACACCGGCGCTGACTACACGACCGAGTTGAGCACCTACGTCGTGCAGAACGGCGGCAATTTCCTCTCCGACGACCTGAGGCGTGCAACCATGCACGAGCCTGAGTTCATCGAGGCCATACAGTTTATGTATGACCTTGAATTCAAGTACCGTGTGGCCCCGCCCGCAGAAGCGAAGGCTGCGTTCAGAGAGACCCTGGGCGAGGGCCGGCACCGCGACGCGCTGTTCGTGCACGGGCGCGCGGCGATGAACAATACCTGGTTCAACGCCGAGAGCGGCTGGACCCACCCTGACGTGGAAAACCTGCCCATGAAGGCTGTGCCCATGCTGGAGAGCAGCAAGGCAGGGCCTACATCCAATAAGGTTGCCGGTTGGACCGCGGTGCAATACATGTGGTCCGGCGCAAAGCACCCGGACGCTGTCTGGGAGTTCATGAAGTTCGCCATGTCGGACATCGAGTTCGGTGTGGCGGTGACAACGCTGCTCAACTACGGTCTGTCGGCGAACGCAAACGCATGGGACGATCCCCGCCTGGTGGCAACGAAAACTCGTCCGCCTCGCGAGATAGACTCCATTGCCACGCCGCTCCGGGAAGGCCGCGGCTTTATCACCCAGATCTTCCCCGGCTGGCGGGAGCACTTGGGATTTTTCAACGAGCAGAAGTCACTGGTGTGGAAGCAGGAGCTCACCGTTGAGGAAGCCATGCAGAACTCCAGCAAACACACGCAAGCGGTTATTGACGCGTATTGGGCCGACAAAGAGTAAAGATATCAGCAAGGGGCGATTGTCAATAATCGTCCCTTGCTTTAGAATTGACACAGCGAAGTTGAGCATATTCAAAGCCCAGTGAATGCTGGCCGGAAAGGAGTTCTAGGTGGGGGGTAGCAATCTGCGCCCGAGATTCTAGAACTCAATCTGCCATGGGCGCACGTGTGTCGTTCGCAGTCAATTCTGGAGGAAACGAAAGATGACCGAACAACGAACAAGCATCACGCGTCGTGGACTCTTAGCGACATCGGCGGGCGCGGGCACCATGGCCGTGTTTGCTGCCTGTGGTGTGGCGCAAGCTCCGGCTGCCGCGCCGGAGGCCGACGATGCGCCTAAGTCAGAAGACATGCCTGCGATGGAAGAGGCGACGGTCAGCGTTAATTGGGTCGTAAACATACATGAGAACGCGGGGGCTTTTGAGGACCTCGTACTCGGCCCCTTCAAGGAATTGCATCCCAACATCACGGTCAACTGGCAGTCCATGGCGTATCGGGCGCTCATGGAAAAGCAGGTCGTGGAACTCGCTGCCGGATCCTCGCCGGACATTCTCGGCCCGGAACCCACCCGCTATCCTCAATATCGGGACGCCGGCTATATCGCTGACTTAACACCTTATGTTAAGCGCGACGCGGCCGCGATCGCCGACGTGGTGGGCATCGACTGGCTGCAGGACCCCGAAGGCAAGTCTTGGACATTCCCCTACGGCGTGCTGGCTACTATCCAGATCTACAACACGGCCCTTCTCGACAAGTTCGGCATCAACGAACCGCCGAAGTCCTGGAATCCCAGTGACGGCGGGGAATTGCTTGAGACAGCACGCGAGATCACGCAGCGCTCCAGCGCCGATCAGAATCCCATCTGGGGCTTCTATAGTCGCAATGACTCCACCACCGAAGTGCCGACGATGCTCATTCAGAACGGCACGAACTTTGTCTCCGACGATTACTCCCGCTTCCGGCTGCACGAACCTGAATTCATCGACGTCATTCAGTTCCTGTATGACCTTGAATTCAAGTACCGCGTCAAGCCGACCCGGGAAGACGTGGCGGCGCTCAACGACACCATTCCGGCGGAACAACGACGTGATTCACCGTTCGTGCACCAGCGCGCCGCGGTTTTCCACACGTGGTTCAACACAGAATCCGGCTGGAACGTACCGGGGGTCGAGGAATTACCGGTCAAAGCGCGGCGCTTCCCGGCCCACAGCGTGCAGAGCGAAAACTCGGATGCGGTGGGCAGCTACACGCCGGTGCAATACATGTGGTCGGGCGCCAAGTCTCCGGACGCCACGTGGGAGTTGATAAAGTTCATCAGCACCGATCTCGAGGTGCAGGTCGGCGTTACCACGTTGCTCAACTACGGCATGCCCGTGGTCAAATCGGCGTGGGACGACCCACGCTTGGCGGAGCAGAAGGCGCGTCCGCCGCGCGAACTCACTCCGATCACGGAGCCGATTGGCGAGGGCAACGGCTTCATGACCCAAATCTACCCCAACTATGTTGACATTCGCCGGGTCTACCTGGACCACGTGAACATGGCGTGGAAGCAGGAAATGACTGTAGCGGATGCCATGCAGAGCGCCGGCAAGATCATGCAGGAGATGATTGACGAGTATTACGCCAACAAGAGCTAGGGCTCGCTCTTTCCTGTGTAGTTATGGCCAGACGTTCGCCCCTTTGGAAACGAGGGGGCGAACGTTTATTTTCACCCCAATTCTTGGCACGGCTATTGCCCTATGAACTTGAAGTGAAGCCTCGAGAATTCGCGCCATCTCTAGATTGTGTTGTCATTTCGTGGCACTCTGTAAATCTAAGGCATTCTGTCATTTCGAGCGCAGCGAGAAATCTAGAATCCACACATTAGGAGTCTAAAGAGCATGGCATTAGTAAAGAAAACTGTTCTCGGTGAGGGCGTGTGCCCGCCCTTCAGCAATTTTTCGCAAGGCCTGATGATCGATGGCGTCAAGCGCGTCCTCTTCATCGCGGGCCAGTTTCCGGTAGACGAGAACGGCGAACTGGTCGGCAAAGGTGACATCGAAGCCCAGACCCGCAAGGTCTATGCCAATATCGAAGCGCTGTGCAAAGCGGCCGGCGGGTCGCTGGAGAACGTGGCGCACCTTAATATGTACGTCACCGACATCCGCTTCCGCGCGGTCGTCACCGGCATCCGCAACGAGATCTTCGCGCCGCCATATCCCACGGCCACCATGGTGCAGATCGGATCGCTATCGGGTGAAGACTGGCTCGTCGAAATCGATGCAATAGCCGTCTTTGACTAGGGTTGCGTCAAGGGCGAGTCTTCACACTGTGCAAAAAATTCTCAGCGTAGAGTAAGACCTAGGTGGGCAAGACCGCGAATTCAATAAGAATAAGCAGTTGTCAGGCGGCCAATGGACTGAATTGGCAATGGAGAATGCGCGTTGCGGCAGTAAGCGATTGCGGGGCGGTGCGCCATGGTCGGATTGCCTCAGTGGGTCCGGCTTGCGGTGGCACGCCCTCAGGCTGCGGCAGTCAGAGCCGGCACGATTCCTGATGCCCTACTGAAAGTCAGTAAAGATGTCGGGAAGGGCACTTCTTTGTAGAGGGATGCTATAATAGGTTGGAAAGTGAGGATTCCACGTACCCTCAATGTCGAGGAAGATCGCGATGACGTGGCACAGCAGGAGAGCCTTACTTTCACGTAGGGGTGGCACACCTAGCCTCGCCGCCTCGATAGCCCGTGCAGCCCGTCGGCAGCGAGCGCCTGTTCCATGGCGCCAAGCCCTTTGTGGTAAGTGGGTCTCCGCAAGTATTTCCCGTGCTCGCCAACCGGCGCTGGGCCGTCCTCTTCTTTACCGATTGGAGCCAGCCGTAGCAGCTTGCCAAACGCGTCCAATGTCCGCGGATTCTGCAAATCAAGTCAGGACTATGCGTAATAGGCGCACCATCGACAAGGAAGCTCTGCTCACTTCAGGTTCATTCGAATCCGGACACGGTTCGACTGATGGCTCCCGGAGATTTCGGAGAAACATGGGCGGTATGATTGACACAATAGACCTCTAAGGCACGAACGGTTGCATGATGCAGTCAATTACAGATGACTATGGAACCTGACGCGATAGACACTTCCGCGGAGTTCTAGCATGTCAATGCGATCGCGGTACGCGTGGAAGACGAGATCTCACAGGATACCCCGGCGGCTCCTCTTGAAAGTCGCTGCCGTGCCCGTTGCGGGCGTGGTAGGGGGATCGGCATTTGGCGTTTTGCGTTCCCAAGCTGCCCGGTACGCCCTGCCGGGGACGTTCATTGGCTCCGTGGACATTTCCGGTTTGTCGATGGCGGAAGCCAATGCGCTGGTTTCGGCGCAGTGGCAGGACTATCTCCACAACCCTGTGGTCTTCGGTTATGAAGAAAACACTTGGACACCCACCGCCAATGACATCGGTCTTATTGTAGAAATCGAAGGGGCGATTCGCGACGCGTTTGCCCGGGAACGGCGGCGCATGTGGTACTGGTTCTTGGGACTGAGTTCGCGCAACCACATTGAGTTGCCCATTCTGTTGAACTCTACAGTTGCTCTGAATTTCTTGAATGCTATTGCAGAGCAAATTGACCGACCACCCATGAGCTCAACGCTGGACCGCCAAGCCGACCAGGTCCGTGTTGTGCCAGGCGCTGACGGCAAACGACTTGACCGCGAAGCTACATTGGGGCTGATGAAACTGCCCTCCGATCCACCTCAGCGTCAGACGGTCAATTTGCCGGTTCTGACCCTCGTGCCGCCAATCACGCTGCAAATGGCCGAGGAGACAAAGTCAGTATTTGATAAGCTTGTTGCCCAAGGTCTGCGCTTTGAACTCGCAGGTGACGGCTGGGAAGTTCCCGGCAATGCATTGACTTCCTGGCTGCAGATTCACCAGGATCCCGAGGAACGCCGCCTGGCAGTCATGGGAGATCCCGATATGCTCCGGGACTGGCTGGATCAGGTTGCTGTCGAGGCCACGCGGCCTCCCCAAAATGCGCGCTTTACCGTCCGCGACGAAGAGGTGCATCTAACGGTGCCGGCCGAACAGGGCTATCAGACCGACTCCGATGTGCTGCTCGCTACGGCGCAGGCTGCCATCGAGCAAGGAATCACGGCTCTGTATCTCCCCGCAGAAGTCCAGGAACCCGCGTATACGGCGCAGAACATGCACAACTGGGGGTTTGAGAATGTCATTGCGGAAGGCGTCTCATTGTTTGCCGGCTCGCCGCCCGAACGCGCCCACAATATTGCCCATGCAGCCTCTAAGCTGCATGGCTACGTGATCCCTCCCGGAGAGACGTTTTCGTTCCTCAGCGTATTGGGCCCGATCACGCGCGAAGACGGCTACCAATCCAGTCTCATCATCTTTGGCGATCAAACGGTACCGGGCGTTGGCGGCGGTGTCTGCCAGGTATCGACAACCATGTTCCGGGCGGCATTCTGGGCCGGACTACCAATAACGGAACGCAATCAACACTCCTATCGAGTCGGCTACTACGAGCGCGACGGGAGCCCCCCGGGGTTCGATGCCGCGGTCTATGATCCGGGTGTCGACCTAAAATTCGTCAACGACTCTGAACACCCGATCCTCATTCAGACTCATGTTGATGAAAAGACCATGGAGCTCAAGTTTGTATTCCACGGCCAGAGTATCAACCGCTGGGTGCGCATGCTGCCCGCCGTCGCCAAGAACTGGGTGGAGCACGGCCCGCCCCTGCCCGACAAAGAGGATCCGGATCTTCCCCTGGGTGAGCGCTTGCAAATCGAGTGGGCAGTGGACGGCGTGTATGCTGAGATTCACCGAGAGGTCGTGATCGAGGGAAAGCCCCACCTCGATCAATTTCGCAGCCGCTACCGACCGAACCGCGAGGGCTGGCTCGTTGGCACGAAGATCGTGCCGCCTGAAGAGCAGATCGGCCCAGTCCAGTAGCCGCCGGGAGAGGCAGCAGTCGTTCGCCACGTGTGCGCGAAAACACCCGATCGTGCACTCAGTCGGCATGCGCCAGTTGCGACTGGCTGGGCGTCCGGAAACCATGACTTTGCAGATTGTGATTCTGCGAACGCCTTTTCCCTCTACCTTTACCTCCAGTGCGCTGGTGCGCTCGTCCTCGGCGCGTAGGTAAAAGGCCGCTCAATCCGCATAGGCTCCCAGGAATACGCCGTAGGGCCCAGCCCCTCTGCCCCCACGCATTCTAGCCACTTCCCCAGTCAGAGATTTACTTGCGCTTAAGCGGCCGTTTCACCGTAGCACTCCCAGAGGGGGGCCATCTGCGGCCTAGGCACGCTCTAGTCACGTGAGAGCACCATCTACGGTTCCTTCGCCAGGTGATTGCCTGCGAGACTAATGCCCCTTTGCCAAGAGTTAATCCGGTTGGGGGGCGCCAGGGAATCTCATTGGACCGAACGCCGATACTTCGCAGTCTCAACCTGCAGATTCCAGTTGCGTGCGGTATGAGCTTGTGATATGTTTCACGTGGCAATTGCCTCTGACATGAGGAGCGCCAATGTCTGGGTCACCGAGGGGAAAAGCGCCGCAGATGGCGATCAGACGCCTCTCCATGTACTATCGTACATTGGCTTCCCTGCGGGAACAGGGCGTTGAGAGTGTTTCCTCAGAGCACCTTTCAGCCTTGACCGGATCTACGGCGGCTCAGGTCCGACGCGACCTGGCGTACTTCGGCAATTTCGGCCGTCGCGGCGTGGGCTACGAAGTGCATTCGCTGCAGGCGCACATGCAGGAAATCTTGGGTATCGGCGAAGGATGGCCCATGGCGCTCGTGGGTGTCGGCAACTTGGGCTCCGCGTTACTGGCGTACGATGGGTTTCCCCGGCAGGGATTCCGCATCGTCGAGGCTTTTGATTCAGATCCTCGCCGCGTTGGCACGGTGATCCGTGACGTGGTCGTAAAGCCGATGGATCAGATCAGGGAGACCATTCACACCCGCCATATTGTGATGGCGCTCTTGGCTGTTCCCGCAAAGGCCGCGCAAGCCGTTACCGAGCAGCTAATCGATGCCGGTGTACGCTGCCTGCTGAATTTCGCGCCCGTGACGCTCAGGGTGCCCTCCCACGTCCACCTGGCCAGTGTCGATCTTTCAATCGAAGTTGAATACCTCTCATATGTATTGAGGGAGAGTGTGGCAGAGGGTGACACGGCCGGTGGCGTTCGCCCTGATGAATCGACCGTTTTATCTCGCTAGGATCGAATCAGGATTGCGGTTGTAAAAGAACAGAGAATCGTCCATGATAAGACCGGTGCGCGACGAGATGACTCATCTATTGAGGCAAGAAAGTAGCTGATGGAGTACTACGTCGGATACATTCCGTTTCTTGTGACATTTGTGGCGGCATCCGCTTTTGGGATTGGCTCACTTGCTTTGGCTTCGGTACTCCGACCGAAATTCCGATCCGGTCCCCTGCGCACGGTTCCGTACGAGTCTGGGATCGGACCTAGCGGCGTCGTCGGCGATACGCGCGGCCGTCATGGCATTCATTTCTATATGGTGGCGATCGTCTATGTCGTTTTCGACCTTGAGCTTGCCTTTCTCTTTCCTTGGGCCGTGATTGTGGGGTCGCTGGGACTATTCGGCCTCATTGAGATGGCAATCTTCATCGCAATCTTGCTTGTGGGCTACATATATGCATGGAAGAAAGGAGCATTCGATTGGGGGCTATAGAAGATACGCTAGCGCTGCCCGCCGCCGGGCAGAAGACGGGTGCTTCAGGCTTCGTGCTTGCGTCCGCCGATCAAATTCTGAATTGGGGTAGAGCAAACGCCCTGTGGCCGATGACGTTCGGCCTTGCGTGTTGCGCAATCGAGATGATGGCGGTCTGGGCGTCGCACTATGATGCGGACCGCTTTGGCATGGCGTTCCGGGCGACTCCCCGACAATGCGACGTCATGATTGTGGCGGGCACGGTCACGAAGAAAATGGCGCCGATCATACGCAACCTCTGGGAACAGATGGCACGTCCGTGCTGGGTGATTGCCCACGGCAATTGCGCTACCTGCGGCGGGCCGTATCGTTCCTATAGCGTGCTGCAAGGGGTGGACCTCGCGGTTCCTGTAGACATTTACGTACCGGGGTGTCCGCCGCGGCCCGAGGCGCTGCTTGAAGGTCTCATGTTGTTGCAGCAGAAGATCAAACAGGGTGAGTGGGCCGGTTCGGAAGAGGCGCTGCTCACCGCACGCGCGGCTGCTGCCTCAGAGGAGTAGAGATATCCGTGAGAATTCCTCCGTCGGTTGCGGCTGAGACAGTCCAAGAGCGCATACAGTCGATCTTGAGTGACAAGGTGATCGCGGCAAACTCTCTCCGCGACTATCTGACGATCGAGATCGCACCCGAGGATCTGCTGGAGATTGCGTCGGTGCTCCGAGATGACCCGGAATTGCGCTTCAATTACTTTGGCGATGTAACGGCGGTGCATTGGCCGGGCGAAGCGCGGGAACTCGAAGTGGTGTATCATCTGCGCTCGATTCCGGCAAACCGCAGAATTCGCGTCAAGACCCGTATCGCTGCTGACGAATCGCTGGAATCCATGACCCAGGTATGGCCGGGCGCCGACTGGCCGGAACGAGAAGTCTACGATCTCATGGGGGTGAATTTCGTCAATCATCCCGATCTCCGACGCATTCTAATGGAAGAGGACTACCAGTATCACCCATTGCGCAAGGACTTTCCGCGCGAAGGGCTGTGACCATAGCAGACACTGCTTTGAGGGTAGTGAGAACCGCACATGGCAACTGTTGAAATCGAACGCATTGCAGGCGAAGACGATTCCAGCCTGATCCTGAACATGGGGCCGCAGCACCCCAGTACTCACGGCGTGCTGCGTGTTGTCTTGAAGATGGACGGCGAATACATCGAAGAAGCCGTTCCCATCATCGGCTACCTGCATCGCGGCACGGAGAAAATCGCCGAAAACGAAACGTATACCCAGATCCTGGGCTACACCGACCGCATGGACTACACCGCTGCCGCTTCCAGCAACCTCGGCTGGTTGGTTGCCGTCGAAACCCTCGCGGATATTGAAGTGCCGGAACGCGCACAGTGGCTGCGCTGTATTGTCGGTGAACTGGGACGGCTGGCGGGCCACTTCGTCTGGATAGCCACCCACGCGCTGGACATTGGGGCAATGTCGGTCTTCCTCTATGCCTTCCGCGCGCGCGAGCGTGTCCTGGAACTCTTTGAGGAGCTCTGCGGCGCCCGCATGACCCACAGTGTGATGCGTCCCGGCGGATTCCTGGAGGAACCCCGCGAACCCTTCTACGAGAAGCTAGAGAACTCTTTGGACTACTTCCTCAAGGAGATCAACCAGTTTGACAAATTGCTCAGCAAGAATGATCTCTGGTTGGGCCGCACGGTGGACGTGGGTGTCATCTCAGGCGACGATGCCATCGCGATGGGGCTCTCCGGCGCTTGCTTGCGCGGCTCGGGGGTGGAGTGGGACATTCGGAAAGCCGAACCATATGCAGCTTACGACAAGGTGGAGTTTGATATTCCCACGGGTACGGGCAAGGGCGACGTGTTCAGCCGTTACATTCTACGGCTCGAGGAGATGCGCCAGAGCGTGCGCATCATGCGCCAAGTGATTGAACGCATGCCGCCTGGACCCGTGATGACCGACGACTCCCGTGTTGGCCGACCGGACACGCCGCGCCTCTATACTGACATGGAAGCGATGATCAACCACTTCTGGATGTACATCCACGGCTTTCCGGTGCAGCGTGGCGAGACCTACGCGGCCATCGAAGCGCCTAAGGGCGAATTGGGCTTCTATGTGGTAAGCGACGGCAGCGGCAAACCGTATCGCATGCACGTGCGTTCGCCTTCGTTTGTCAATTTGCAGTCGTTGCCCTACTTGGTGAAGGGCCGGCTGCTCGCGGATGTTGTATCCGTAATTGGAAGTATTGACATCATTCTTGGTGAGATTGATCGATGATGCGGATGGTGCAGTCCACATGACTTGGCAACCCGCCATGGCATAAGAAGAGGGAACCATGCCGGTAACACTTACAGTTGACGGTCAAGAGGTAACGGTACCTGACGGTTCCACGATCCTCGATGCCGCGCGCAAGGCAGGCATCTACATTCCTACGCTCTGTTTCGATACGTTCCTCAAGCCGTACGGCGCGTGCCGCATGTGCGTCGTGGAAGTGGAACGCGCGCCGAAGCCGCTCTCATCCTGCAACACCATGGCCATGGACGGCATGGTTGTCAGCACGAAGACCGAACCCGTAGTGCATGCCCAGCAGGGCATCATGGAAATGACCCTGCAGCATCATCCGCTGGATTGCCCCTATTGCGACAAGTCCGGTGTCTGCGACCTGCAACACACCGCCTACGAGGTAGGTGTGTACCGCAGTAAGTTGGGAAGCGACAACCCCAACGAACCGGACCACGAACTCAGTCCCCTGATCGAGTGGGACCCGAATCGCTGCATATACTGTGGGAAATGCGTACGCGTTTGTGATGAGCGCGTCGGCGACAGTGCGCTGACTTTCAACCTGCGCGGCTTCCATAGCTACATTGGCACCCAGTTTGACGAGCCGCTGGACTGCGTCGAGTGCGGCGAGTGCATCGAAGTGTGCCCGGTAGGCGCTTTGCTGAGCCGACCCTTCATGCACAGCGGACGTGCATGGCAGGTAAATCAGAGCGAGTCCATTTGCAACCACTGCAGCGTCGGCTGCCAGATGCACGTTGAGACACGCATGGGTGAGGTATTGCGCACCAAGGCGAACCCGGCGCTCCGCGACCAAACACCGGTCAACACACGCGATCGCGGTCCCGGTGACGGCATGCTCTGCACGCGCGGCCGGTTTGGCTACGACTATATTCACGACGATGCCCGCGTGAAGCAACCGCTCATTCGACGAGATGGTGAACTCCAACCGGCCAGCTGGGATGAAGCGCTCACCTTGGTAGCCGATCAGATTGCCGGGGCCAAGACCCAACATGGGCCGGACGCTGTCGCGGCCATAACGTCCGGGCGTCTCTCAGATGAGGAGAACTACCTGATATCCCGACTCATGCGTGACGTGGTTGGCACGAACAACGTCGACAGCACCGAGCGCTGGACGTTTATCCCCACACTGGAGACACTGGGGCCTGCTGCCTTTGATTTCAGTATTGCCCAAATGCAGGATATGGACGCTCTCCTGGTCGTGGGCGGCGACATTATGGAGAGCCACGACGTGTTGGGCATGCGGATGCGGCAGTGGGTGCGCGACGAAGGCAAGGCGCTCATTCAGGTCAGCAGTCTGCCAAGCAGACAGGATAGCCGCTTCGCGCAACGCGTGCTGCGCGTGCGACCGGGAACGGAGGAGCATCTTGTGCAAGGCCTCGCCGCCGAGGTCTCCCGCCGGTCCGGCAATGGCAGTGCGCCGGGAGAGTTGCGCAGCTATCTCCTGGAATCTGCCGCCGAAGATACGGGGATTGAACTGGCGGACTTGAGCGAGACTGCGACGGAATTGGCCCAAATGGGCAGTGTCGGGATAGTGTGGGCGCTCGGTAACTGGATTGTAGGCAAAGCTGAGAGCGTTGCGCAGGCGGCGGCAAATCTCGCGCTGGCATTGCCGGAGGCCCAACTATTCCCGCTTGCCGGCAAAGCGAATTCTCGAGGCCTCGCGCAAATGGGCGCGGGAGCCGACATCTTGCCGAATTTCCGCAGCGGTAGTGACGCCCAGGCCCGCAGCGCCTTGGGAAGGCAGTGGGACGTGGTGCTGCCGGAATCACCTGGACTTACGCTGGACGACCTCTTGTCCGGCGCTGAGGTATCGGTGCTCTACATCATTGGAGAAGACCTGGCAGCAAGCGCGCGCAATCGTCAACAGGCGCAAGCACTCCTTGACCGTGCCGGCTTTGTAGTGGTGCAGGACCTCTTTGTGAACAGCACAGCGGCGGAACACGCCGATGTCGTTTTGCCTGCGGTAAGCTTTGCCGAGAAGACAGGTACGTTCACAAATCTGGAAGGCCGGGCGCAGCGCGCACAAGCGGCAATCCCACCGGTTGGCGAAGCCAAAGCCGACTGGCAGATTTTCACCGAACTCGCTCTGCAGTTAGGAGCGCGGTGGTCCTACAAGAATTCGGACACTGTGGCCCAAGAGATATCTGCGGTATTGGCAGACATTCCGTCAACGCACAGCGCACCGCGCTTTGGCTGGCAAGAACTGCCGGTACTCCCAAGCGTCAATGGAGACGGCAAGCTGCTCTTGGTGACGCAGGATCATCTGTTCGTGCCCGGCGTTACCGGTCGTTACAGCAGCAACCTGCGCCGGCTGGTGGAAGAGCCGGTCGCTGAACTACACCCGTCGCAACTCGAGCGCCTTGGCGTCAATGACGGCGATAGAATCGGGATCCAGGCAAACGGCACGGATCTAACCGTAACGGCGAAAGCAAACAGCCGGCTGGCGGAAGACGTGGTCTATCTCCCCGTCGGCTTCCCGGATGCGCCGGTGGGAGCGCTGTTGGGCGCTGAATCTACTGTCGCGGTATCGGTGCATGCTGCCGCTGTAACTTCCGAAACCAAGTCGACGTAGCCGCGAACCAGGAATCACACATGACAGAGTTTGTCATCGCGGTCATTTTCAAGTCCATCATTGCATTTATCGTGCCATTGCTCGTGGTGCCGCCGCTCATTTGGGGCGAGCGCCGCCTCCTTGGTCGCATTCAGTCCCGTGTCGGTCCCAATCGCGTTGGACCTTTCGGGGCGTTTCAAACGCTTGCCGATGCCGTCAAACTCCTGGGCAAAGAAGACATGATCCCGGCGGGAGCGGACCGCGTTCTCTTCATTCTGGCCCCGTTCCTGCTCCTGGTACCGTCCTTTATGGCGTGGTCGGTAGTGCCGGTTGGCACCGAACTGCACATATTCGGGCGCGTAATCGGTCTCTATGCCACAGATCTCAACGTAGGCGTCCTCTACATCGTGGCGCTCACCTCTGTGGCGGTATACGGCATAGTCATGGCCGGCTGGGCGTCGAATAGCAAATACGCACTGCTGGGAAGCCTGCGTTCGAGCGCGCAGATGATCAGCTATGAAATCATGCTTGGTCTGGCCCTAGTCGGTGTGGTTGTGCTCGCAGGATCGCTGTCTCTGCCGGAAATCGTGCGGCAGCAGCAAGTTCCCTACGCCATTCCCTTGGTAATCGGCGCCTTTGTCTTCGTCTGCGCCGCGCTGGCGGAAACGAACCGCGCGCCGTTTGACCTGCCGGAAGCGGAAACGGAGCTCGTTTCCGGGTATCACGTTGAGTATTCCGGCTGGCGTTTTTCGTTCTTCTTCTTGTCGGAGTATGCCAACATGCTGTTGGCGTCATTCCTGGTAAGTGCCGTATTCTTAGGCGGCGGCTGGCCGGCACAGTTCTTCGAACCTTACATCGGCCATCTACTCACAACCTTGCTGGCCGTGGGCATTATGATGTCCAAGGTATTCCTCTTTCTCTTCATCTACATATGGATTCGTGCCACGTTACCGCGCTTTCGCTACGACCAAATGATGAACTTTTGCTGGAAAGTCCTCTTGCCGCTGGGACTGCTCAATTTGGCAGTCGCCACGGTGCTGAAACTTACGGTCTACGCTTGAGAGAGACGTTGGGAGAATAGTTACAATGAGTTTTCGCTTCGACTCGCTGTTACCCATCGCGAGAGGACTAAGCGTGACCCTGCGTGAGTTCTTTCGCCGACCGGTGACGATTCGCTATCCGGAGCAGAAGAGAGAGCTCTCTTCGATCTTTCGCGGCGCCGTGGGCATGCGCCGCAGACCCGACGGCAGGCCCAAGTGCGTGGGATGCGGGCTCTGCGAGACCGCGTGTCCAAATGAGTGCATAACCATCACGACGGAATCGAATCCGGCGCAACCGACGGAAAAGGTAGTAACGTCGTACACGTTGGATGTCGGTCGCTGTCTCTTTTGCAGCCTCTGTGTTGAAGCATGCCCGGTGGAGGCGCTGGAGATGACAAACGCATACGATTTTTCAACTGACGACCGCAGCACGCTCATTTACGACGTAGACCGCCTGATGGACTTGGTGGATAAACAGGGCAAGGAGGTGTCTACGCTTGAGTAGCGAGACTCTGCTTACCCTGATCTTTGCGTATTTCGCGCTGGCGAGCGTGGTGTTCGCCGTGCTCGTCATCATGCTGCGCAATCCGGTCCAGTGTGCGTTGTCGCTGGTAGGCGTGGTGTTCCATCTGGCGGGGATCTTCATTCTGCTGCGTGCCGAGTTTCTGGCCGCGGCGCACATAATCATCTATGCCGGCGCCATCATCGTGCTCTTCTTGTTCACCATGATGCTGCTGAATGTCGGCGCGGTGGAGCGGGTGCGCCAGTTTCATGTCCAAGCGCCCCTCGCGATTGTGATAGGCGCCATCCTCTTTCTTGAGTTTATCGTTCTAACAGGAGCTACCATCACCGTTGGCGCCCAGGGGCCCCATTCACCAGCCTGGGTCGCCGGACAGGGCGGCAACGTGCAAGCATTAGGGCAAGTGCTCTTTCGCGACTATTTGCTGCCGTTCGAGGTGGCCTCGGTACTCTTGACGGCCGCAGTAGTGGGCGCCATTGTCTTGGCGAGACAGAGACCGCGGCGCCCGCGCTCATCCTCACAAATGGGCGTCGGTGAGTGGATGGCGGAGCGGTTTGAAAAGTCGAAAGCACAAGAACAAGGGCCGGCGGAGCCGCGCTGAGGAGATATGCGACTCATATGATTATCCCAGCCTTAGAGTACTACTTGGTGCTGGGTGCGGCACTCTTCATCATCGGTTTACTCGGTGTGCTGGTACGGCGCAACCTGCTCATAGTATTTATGTCAATTGAGTTGATTCTGCTTGGGGCCAACGTAACTTTCGTGGGGTTTGCCGTCGCTCTAAACAATATGCTGGGGCAGGTGTTCGTGATCTTTTCGCTGACGGTAGCCGCCGCCGAGGCTGCGGTTGGGCTGGCTATCATTGTGGCGCTTTCCCGCCATCGGGATACGCTCAACGTAGATGAAATCAACACACTTAAGGGTTAAGGGCACTTAGCAATAATGGCCGACGTTGCCTGGCTCGTTCCTCTCCTGCCATTCATCGCGTTTGCGATCAACGGCGTCTTTGGACGCAAGTATCTAAAGAAACACACCGGCCTCATCGCGAATGCCGGCGTGTTGGGCGCACTGGTCGTGAGTGTGGCCCTATTCGTCACCCAATTGGACCACGCAGCACCCGAGTCGGTCGTACTGTGGACGTGGGCGGTTTCCGGTGACTTCGCGCTGGATATTGCGCTGCGCGTTGATGCCCTCACGCTCGTAATGCTGCTCGTGGTCACGAGCGTTTCCTTTATGGTCCATGTCTATTCAATTGGGTACATGGACCACGATCCCGGCTTCTGGCGTTTCTTCACCTACCTGCCGCTGTTTGTCTTCGCAATGATCATGCTCGTGATGGCGAACAACCTGCTGGTCTTGTTCGTCTTCTGGGAAGCCGTCGGGTTGTGCTCGTATCTCTTGATAGGGTTCTGGTTTGAGCGTCAATCAGCTTCCGCAGCCGCCGTAAAAGCCTTCCTGACGAACCGCATCGGAGACGTTGGCTTCCTGATTGGGCTCTTGCTGGCGTGGTATGTCTTTGGGACGCTGGACTATGACGAAATCTTTGCCCAAGCGCCCGCCATTGCGGCAGCCACGCCCGGCATGCTCACGCTGATTTGTCTCATGCTCTTCATTGGGGCCATGGGCAAGTCCGCACAGTTTCCGCTGCATGTGTGGTTGCCCGACGCCATGGAGGGCCCAACTCCGGTCAGCGCCCTGATCCACGCGGCCACGATGGTGACGGCGGGCGTCTACATGGTGGCGCGGTTTAACCCGCTCTATGTGCTGTCAGCGAACGCCATGGCGGTCGTAGCGATTGTCGGCGCGTTTACCGCTCTCTTTGCCGCGACCATCGGCCTGGCGCAGAACGACATCAAGCGTGTTCTCGCCTATTCCACTGTGAGCCAACTTGGACTCATGTTCATGGCGCTCGGCGTTGGGGCATTCGCCGCCGCCATCTTCCACCTCGCTACCCATGCCTTCTTCAAGGGTTTGTTGTTCCTGGGCTCCGGCTCGGTCATTCACGGCACGGACGAAGAGCAGGACATGCAGCGCATGGGCGGCCTCTTTGGCAAAATGCCGGTTACCGGCTCGACCTACATCATTGGCGGTTTGGCCTTGTCCGGCATCATCCCCTTGGCGGGATTCTGGAGTAAGGACGAATTGCTTGGGGCCACGCTGCTCGCCGGTGGATTCGGCTACCTGCTGTATGCTTTAGGCGCTTTGGCCTCACTCCTAACAGCCATCTACACATTCCGCATGATATTCCTGACGTTCTTTGGCAAGACCCGTATGGAAACGGAGCGATTTTCACGCGTTCACGAGTCTCCGCTCGTAATGACAATCCCGCTCATTGTATTGGCCGGAGGCGCGGCGTTGGCCGGTTTTGTGGGTGTTCCTCCCGAACACGGGCTGATCCACAACTACCTGCACGACACGTTCCTGGCAGCAGAACTGGCCGGCTTGGTGCATAAACCATCAACGGCGTTTGTGCTTACCGTGATGGCTGTTTCGACTGTGATCGCACTCTTTGGCATCCTTGTTGCCTACAGCATATATATGCGCAGATCGCCCGCACCCGAAGCCGTCGCTGGCAGGGCGGGGCCCATCCATACGCTATTGGTTAATAAGTACTTCCTGGACGACTTCTACGATACGGTCCTGGCGGGGGGAACCAAGGGCGTTGGCTGGCTCTTTGCCTGGTTTGACCTGAATATCGTCGACGGCATTGTGAATCTCATCGGCTTGGTAGTCAGTGGCGTTGGCGGTGGACTCCGCCGCATGCAGACCGGCCGCATGGAGAACTATGCCTTTAGCGTTGTCTTGGGCACAGCGCTCGTTCTCGCCTTCTATATCATCATGGTGCGTTGAGGTAGCTGCGGTGGAGTCAATACCCATTCTCTCGCTCATTCTCTGGTTGCCGCTGGTCGCAGCCGCAATCGTGCTCTTCCTGCCGGAGCGCCGCGCCATGTTCGCGGTGGCGCTGGCGGGAACTGTGCTGTCGCTTGTGCTGAGTGTGGTTGTGTGGCTGAGCTTCGAATCCGGTGGCGGCATGCAGTTTCAAGAGAGCTTTGACTGGCTGCCGTCGCTTGGGATCAAGTACGCCCTTGGGGTGGACGGCATCAGCCTTTTGATGGTGCTCCTGAATACGTTCCTCTTCTTCCTCTGCATCGTCTACGCGTGGGCATCCGTGCACGACCGGGTGAAAGAGTATCTCTTCACCATGCTCCTCTTGGAAGTGGGCATAACGGGTGTGTTCCTGGCGTTGGATTTTGTGCTCTTCTACGTGTTCTGGGAAATCATGCTCATCCCCATGTACGTGTTGATTGGCGTGTGGGGCGGCGAAAGGCGGGTCTACGCAACGGTCAAGTTCGTGCTCTATACGCTCTTCGGCAGCTTGCTCATGCTGGTGGCGATCTTGGCGCTCTATTTCGTGCACGGCAATACCACAGGCATCTACACGTTTGACATTCTCGAGCTCACGCAGGGCACCTATGGCGAGCGGTTCCAGCTTTGGGCCTTCCTGGCATTTTTCTTGGCCTTTGCGATCAAAGTACCCATGATACCCTTCCACACCTGGCTGCCGGACGCGCACGTGGAGGCGCCGACAACCGGCAGCGTCATCCTGGCGGGCATCCTGCTCAAGATGGGCGGGTACGGCTTCATTCGCTTCAGCCTGCCGCTGTTTCCCGATGCGAGCCAACTGGCGCAGACGGCAATCCTTGTCCTCTCGGTCATAGCGATTCTCTATGGCGCACTGGTCGCCCTCATGCAGACTGACCTGAAGAAGCTCATCGCCTATTCATCAGTCAGCCACATGGGATTCGTAACGCTGGGCATCTTCTCATTTACGCAACAAGGACTCGACGGGGCCATGATGCAAATGTTCAGCCACGGACTGGTTACGGGCGCCTTGTTCCTCTGTGTAGGACAGCTTTACGAGCGCACCCATGACCGGCTGATAGCAAACCTGGGCGGACTGGCCCACCGTTGGCCGGTATATGCGACTCTCCTGCTGTTCTTCTCGCTCGCCTCAATCGGCTTGCCGGGATTGTCGGGATTTGTCGGCGAATTCATGGTGTTGCTCGGCGCTTTCATGACCGGCACGCGCATCTTCGGCGTGCTGGCCGTGCTTGGCATCATACTTTCCGCCGCGTACATGCTGTGGATGTACTGGCGGGTCATGCTTGGCTCCCTGAAAGAGGCTCACAGCCGCCTTGAGGATCTCACCAGGCTGGAGACTGCGGTGCTCGTGGCCTTGGCGGTTGTAGTCGTATGGGCCGGTGTGCAGCCACAACTATTTGTTGGACTTTTCACCGCCGACACCGGCCAAATCATGCAATCACTTGCGGATTCCGGAGTTACGAGCGCACTGATTCGTTGACCCTTAGCACTTGGTAGGCACGTAAGGAACGGCCCGTGCAAACTGAAGACCTTCTGAGCATACTGCCTGAAATCATCATCACGCTGGTGGGAGCCGCCGTCCTGATGGTTGACGCCTTTGGCGGCCGGCGGACCCATCGTGGACTGCTGGGCTTGATCGTGGCTGGCAGCGTGGTTGTCATCCTCGCCAGCATAGTCTTGCGCGCCGACGGCGGTACGGCCTTTGGCGGTATGGTGCTGACCGACGGCTATGCCGTCTTCTTCAAAGTGCTCTTCATCGCTGTTGCCGCCCTCAGCATTGTGCTGGCGTTTGCCCAATCGCGAGATGTGCCTTTCGCTGAACTCTCGGCACTCATTCTGTTTGCCACGGTTGGCATGCTCCTGCTTGGAGCGACAGGCGACCTCATCACGCTCTATCTCGGCGTGGAACTGACTTCTATTCCCGTATACGTGCTGGTGGCGATCAAGCGCGATCGTTTTCGTGCGACGGAAGGCGCTCTCAAGTATTTCCTGCTTGGCGCGTTTGCCTCCGGCGTCTTGCTGTACGGCATTGCCTGGCTCTTTGGGCTCACCGGCACGACAAACTTGGCTGACATTTCAATCTATGTGCAGAGCCAAGGCGCGGACAATCCGTGGTTCTTACTGGGTCTCGGCCTTCTTCTGGTCGGCCTGGCATTCAAAGTTGCGGCGGTGCCGTTTCACATGTGGACGCCGGACGCGTACCAAGGAGCGCCCACCCCATCCACGGCCTTCCTGGCGGCCGGAGCTAAGATTGGTGCCATGGCGGCCCTTCTGCGCGTGGTCGTGCACGGTCTGGAGCCGTGGCAAGACATGGTATTGCCTATCGTCATAGCCATTGCGGTAGCCAGCATGATCGTCGGCAACTTTGTCGCCATTTGGCAGCGAGATGTGAAGCGCCTGCTGGCATATTCGTCTATCGCACACACCGGCTATATGCTGGTGGGCATCGCGGTCGTGCACGCACAGTCGGAAGCCGGCGGTCTCATGCGCGACGCGGTGGCGGCGGTGATGTTCTACGCCGTAGTTTATGCCTTAATGACGCTCGGCGCCTTTGCCGTGACGTTCGCGGTGGAGCGCCGGACCGACGGCACGGACTTGGAGAACTTCCAAAACCTGGGGCGCAGTTCGCCTCTGATGGCTGTAGCCATGGCGATCTTCATGATTTCGCTCACCGGCATCCCGCCGGCCGCGGGCTTTTTCGGAAAGCTCTACCTGTTGCAGGTGGCCGTCAACGGCGGCCTGACGTGGGTAGCAGTCGTCTTGGTGCTTACAAGCACGGTGTCGGCATACTACTACCTGCGCGTAGTCGTTAACATGTACATGGTAGACATTCAGCCGCGCCTGCTGCCTGTTCCCGCATCCACGGCTATTGGCGCAGTGGTTGCCATCGGCATGATCGGCACCCTGGTGCTTGGCATCTATCCCGCCGGGGCCGTTGAATGGGCGCAAGCCGCCTTCGAAGAGGCCGGCAAACTAGCAATCACCCCCTAGTTCCCCAGTCCCTGTCTGTTCGGCCCTGTTGACCACCTGCCTCCCAGCCTGCGGTTTGGCGGCTAGGGTCTGGTATCATAGAGGAGCACAGGCCCCCATAGCTCAGTGGATAGAGCACTGGCCTCCGGAGCCAGGAGCGGGCGTTCGAGTCGCCCTGGGGGTACCACGGATTGTCTGCAAACTATCGAAGGATTGCGGCGGCCCATCTTCGCCTGAATAGTTGCCAGTCTTCTTGACGCCAAGAATGCATGCGTCTACTGGACATCAGGAAACACCATGGTGAAGGCTACCGTACCCGGGCAAATCATCATCTTGAATGGAACGCCGCGGGCAGGCAAGTCTTCCATCGCCAAAGAAATCTTGGACACCTTCGCCGGCGTGTGGATCAACCTTGGCGTCGACGGCATTAAGCGATTGACTTCGCAGCGCTACAGTCCAGGCATTGGATTGCGCCCCGGCGGAGAGTTGTCGGATACTATAGAGCCCCTCGTTCCCGTGTTGTATGCGGCTATGTACGAGTCGATTGCGGCCCACAGCCGGCTGGGCATAAACGTCGTTGTGGACGTCGGACATCACGACGCCTACTCCGTGCCACGAGGGATCCTCTTCGACAGCGCGCGACGCTTGCGTGATCTCCTAGTCCTGTTCGTGGGAGTTCGTTGCCCGATTGAGGTCATTGTCGAGCGACGACAAAAGACTTGGGATCCCAATCGCGGGCCTGACGAGCACATCCTCCGCTGGCAGCGTGAAGTACACTCGCCCGGAATTTATGATCTTGAGGTTGACACGTCACAACTCACTCCTCTGGACTGTGCCGACGCCATTCGACAACGCCTCGAGAGCGGCCCTGAATCTACGGCATTCAAACGACTCGCCGAGATGAACCTGAAGCAGGGCGGGAGAGCCGGCGAGGCGCCATAGTTGCTTTTCGGTTGCGGGGCGCTTCGTGTTGGATCCCGATTTTCTTCCCTGGCACTTTGGCCACAATAAATGAACAAGGGCACAATCCAATAGTTACAGTTTCCGGCATAAGCAAGTCATATCGCGATCTAGGCGAGCGGCGCGCCGTTCTGCGCGACATCAACCTGGAGGTTAGCCGGGGTGAGTTTGTTGCCATTCTGGGCAGCAGCGGCAGCGGCAAGACAACGCTGCTCAATCTCATCGGCGGCATTGATACCCCGGACTCCGGATCAATTACCATTGACGGCAACGATTTGACGAGTCTCAGCGACTCGGCCCGCACCCGCTTTCGCCGCCGCCACGTCGGCATGGTTTTTCAGCTATTCAACCTGATTCCCACGCTCACGGTCTGGGAGAACATCCTGTTGCCCGCGGAGCTTGAAGGCAGTGTGGACACCAACCGCAGAGACTACGCGGAGTCACTGCTCGAGCGCGTGGGCCTTGGCGATCGCAAGGACACGTTTCCGGAGAAGCTCAGCGGCGGGGAGCAGCAGCGGGTAGCCATCGCGCGGGCGCTGGCCCATGAGCCGCTCGTCGTGCTGGCAGACGAACCCACCGGCAACCTGGATGCCCAGAACAGCGCGCGCGTGCTCTCAATTCTTCTTACCCTAACGCATGAGGCTGGGCGCACGCTCTTCATGGCGACCCATGACCACGAGATCGCGCGACAGGCGTCGCGCATTTGTCGTCTACGCAATGGCGCGCTGTCGATGCAGCCAGCCCCCGCGGGCGTCACTTGATTCATGACCGGCGCCGTCGTCAGTCGCCTTGCCCTTCGCGCGCTGCAGCGGCGCGTTCTGCAAAGCGTACTCTTCGTCGTTAGCATTCTGGCCGGCGTCGCGTTAGTCGTAGGCGTGGACGTAGCGGCGGATTCGGCACGGCGTGCTTTCTCCCTGAGCCTTGCAAGCCTGCAAGGCAATGCGACCCATGAAATCGTGAGCGGCCCCAGTGGGGTCCCTTCCTCGCTGTATCGCAGCTTACGCGTTGATCTCGGAGTGCGCACTGCCGCGCCGGTAATCCAGGGCACCGTCCGTGTCGGCAGCGACGACATCGCGCTAACGCTGCAGGGCATTGATCCCTTCGCCGAGGCGCAGATGCGCATGTACCTCGCCGGCGTTGCGGGTCCCCCGGCTAGAGGCGGACAGGCTCAGTCGCTGCTTAGACTCCTTGCGGATCCTGACACAGTTTTGATAGCGCGGTCCCTTGCCAACCGGCTTGGCCTGGAACCCGGAGATCAGTTCGTCCTGCGCGCGGCGCGCCTGCAGCGAACCGTCACGTTCGTAGGCACGATCGAACCCTGGAATGACGTGAGCGCCCAGGCGCTTGCCTCTCTCATTGTCGCGGACATTAGCACGGCGCAGGAGGTCGTAGGCAGTCCGGGCGTGCTGACACGCATTGACCTCATCCTTACAGACCCCCAAGAGGCTGCCCAAATCCGGGCGTTCTTACCTCCCGGCATAGTCTTGAGACCGGTCGAGAGCAGCCGGAGCAATTTGGAACAACTGAGCAACAGCTTCACGCTCAATTTGCAGGCGCTCAGTCTGCTCGCGCTGGTGGTCGGCGTTTTTCTTGTTTACAACATTATGTCATTTAGTGTTGTACAGCGGCGCAATCAGATCGGCATGCTGCGCGCAATTGGCGCCACGCGCCGCCAAGTCTTCGCCGGTATCATCTTGGAGGCGGTCGTTCTTGGCATGGCTGGCACACTGCTCGGCTTGGCGGCGGGCTACGTACTTGGAGGCTTTCTGGTAGAGGCGGTAACCAGGACCATCACCGATCTCTACTATCGGGTTGAAGTCCAAACGCTAACGCTTTCCTCCTTTGCCGTAGCCAAGGGAGTGGTTACAGGGCTGGTTGCCAGCGTTGGAGCCGCCCTCATTCCCGCGCTGAACGCAACCCGCATTACACCCGCCAGCGCTTTGCGTAGCGCCGATGCCGAGCAGGCGGCGCAAACGCGAGCCGACCTGGCTGCTGTCGCCGGCATCATTCTTATGGCTTGCGGCCTGGTCTTGACACAGTTTCAAGCGCAGAGCCTCGTTTTCGGTTTTGGCGCCCTCTTCTTGGTGCTGATGGGAAGCGTGCTCATTACGCCTATCGCGTTGTCTCTTGCCATGCGCGGCGCGCGGCCTCTCCTCGCTCGCGCGATCGGCACACTCGGCAACATCGCACCGCGGTCGATTGATCGCTCGCTGAGCCGGTCCGGCGTGGCGGTAGCGGCCCTTTCGCTCTCAGTCAGTGTGATTGTGGGCGTGAGTGTAATGATCGCGAGTTTCAGAGGCACGGTCACAACGTGGGTTGATGGCGCATTAACCGCGGATGTCTTCATCTCTGCGCCGGCAAGCGGCCTGCTGGAAACGGTCAATCTTGATTCAACACTGGCAGAGCAACTGCAGAGTCTGCCGGGCGTCGCGCAGGTACTCACGGCCCGCGACGTGCCCGTGCTGGCGCCTGACTATCCCAATCTGCCACCGGTCAATCTTGTCGCCGTGAGTGCGGACCTGGCGGAACGCGCTCGCCGCTATGTCTGGCTCTCCGTTCCCGAGGAGGAAGTGTGGGACGCCATGCAGAATGGCGCAATCGTCGTAACGGAGTCTTTCGCCTACCGCCGCCGTATTAGTCCGGATTCGAGTGCGCTCACCCTACTCACCGATAGCGGACCGCGAAGCTTTCCCATCGCTGGTGTCTACCATCACTATGGCACCGATCAAGGCATTGTGCTCATGGCGGATATAGTTTACCGGAGACACTTCGCCGACCCGTGGGTCTCATCCTTCGCTCTTTTCCTCACGCCCGAGGCGCAGAGCGCAAGCGTAGTCGAAAGTGTGCGCCGGCTTGCCTACGCCCGAGGACTCAACGTGCAAAGCACCGGCGAACTGCGTAAGCAAGTGTTCACGATTTTCGACCGCGCCTTTAACATCACCGCGGCTCTGCGCAGTCTGGCTGCCATCGTTGCCTTCATCGGTGTCCTGAGCGCACTCATGGCTTTACAGCTCGATCAGAAGCGCACCCTGGGCACAATGCGGGCCCTCGGCCTCACCGCAGGCCAGCTCTGGCGGCTAACGTTGCTGGAAACTGGTCTCATGGGCCTTGCTGCCGGTCTCTTTGCGTTGCCAATAGGCCTGCTGCTCGCCAAGATGCTCATCGATGTGATAAACGTACGCGCTTTCGGGTGGACGTTCGCCTTTCTCGTGCCCCCAAGATCTCTGCTGCAAGCGGTGCTCATCGCCATAGCGGCCGCATTGCTGGCAGGAGCGTACCCGGCATGGCGCGTTGCTCATCTCGCCCCGGCTGAGGCCATTCGCAATGAATAGAACTTATGTCAATTACAAGCTACTCGTATCCGGACTGCTTGTGTTCACGGTCGCGCTCCTGGTATTCGGAGTCGCGCGGCTTTCAGCGCGTCCGGCGGAACCGATCGGCGCGGCAACCGTGATAGTTCCGTGGGAATCCGATGCTAACGCCTTTGCGCGCGCCGCAGGGCCCTGGGAGTGGGAGTTTCCCCGAGACCATGGGCCGCATCCCGCCTTTCAAACAGAATGGTGGTATTACACGGGCAACCTGACGACATCAGAGGGACGGCGCTTCGGCTACCAGTTCACGATATTCCGCCGCGCCTTGACCCCTGAAATGCGCGACTCGTCATCGGAATGGTACACGAATCAAGTGTACTTAGCTCACTTTACGGTAAGTGACATTGAGAGTGAAGCATTCTATCAGGACGAGCGGTTTGGCCGGGGCGCCGTCGGCCTCGCCGGAGCGGTGGTGTCACCACGCTTGCGCGTCTGGATCGAGGATTGGACGGTGCTTGCCGTGGATGACTCCGTGTCGCAATTGGTAATTCACGCACAAGCAGACGACTTTGCCATTGATCTTGTGCTGAATCCGGTAAAGTCGCCTGCGTTGCATGGCAATGACGGTCTGAGCCAAAAGGGGCCTGAGTCCGGCAATGCCAGCTACTACTATTCGCTGACCCGTCTCGAAACGCGGGGCAAAATTGCAATTGACGGCGAGGAGTTTGCAGTAAACGGCCTCAGTTGGATGGACCGTGAGTTTGGTTCCAGCGCCCTCAGCGCTGAAGCCGTAGGCTGGGACTGGTTTGCTATCCACCTCGACGACGGCCGGGACATCATGGTGGGGCAGATTCGCCGCCAGGACGGCAGTCTCGAACCGCTATTCGGCGGGCTGTTGGTCTCCCCGGAAGGAATGACTCGCTACCTCTCAGCGGAAGAGTTCACCATTACGCCGCTTGGCAGTTGGCACAGCGAGAACAGCGGCGCTACGTATCCCGCGGGGTGGGAGATCGTCCTGGAATTGGGAGAAACATCGCTCCGCCTTGCGTTGGAGCCGTTGCTCGCGGATCAAGAGGTCCTGGCAAATGTGACCTACTGGGAAGGCGCCGTGCGCGTCGGTGGGGACGCTCAAGGCTACGGCTACGCGGAACTCACCGGCTACGCCCAACCTTTGAGGGGTCTAATCTAGCCGGAATCCGACGCGGGTTCCACAGGGTCACTTGCATCCGCGCGTTCTCTCTGCCGTAGGTCGTCGGCTGCGGCCATCCGCTCTTGCAGAGTTCGTTCAAACCCCTCCAAACCCGGCACGAAGAAGCGCTGGCCCTTGAGGGAATCCGGCAGGTACTCTTCCTCCACCCAATTCCCCGCAAACGAGTGCGGATACTTGTAGTCTTTGCCGTGTCCGAATGCCGCCATTAATCCCGTTGGCGCATTACGCAGGTGGAGCGGTACGCTGATGTTTCCGGTTTCCTGAACTGCTTCACGCGCCGCGGCGTAGGCGCGCAACGCCGAGTTGCTCTTGGGCGCTGTAGCGAGATAGAGCGTCGCCTGAGTGAGCGGATAGAGCCCTTCCGGCATGCCAATGAAGTGGACCGCCTGTTGAGCGGCAACGGCCACACTCAGCGCCTGGGGATCGGCTAGTCCGATGTCCTCCGAAGCGAGTATAACAATCCGGCGGGCGACAAAGAGCGGATCTTCGCCAGCCTCGAGCATGCGGGCGAGCCAATACACCGCCGCATGCGGGTCGCTGCCCCGTACACTCTTGATGTAGGCCGAGATGAGATCGTAATGGAAGTCACCATGCTTGTCGTGGGGCAAGACCCTGCGCTGGAGGGCCTGCGCAATGTCGCTCTCCTGGACGAGGCGCTGGCCGGCGTCGTCCGGCCGGACAAGCGTGACAGCGAGTTCCAACGCATTGAGCGCCACCCGGGCGTCGCCGTCTGCCATGCGCACGAGGTACTCCAACGCCTCCGGCTGGACTGCCACCTGCTGCGTGCCAAGTCCGCGCGCCGTATCCTCCAGACTGCGCTCTACGAGAGCCATGATGGCATCGTTGCTGAGCGGTTCCAGTTTATACACACGGGTCCGGGAGAGGAGTGGCGCATTCACTTCAAAAGAAGGGTTTTCCGTGGTAGCCCCAATCAGCGTGACCGTGCCGTCCTCCACGTACGGCAGGATGGCATCCTGCTGGCTCTTGGAGAAGCGGTGAATCTCATCGATGAACAGGATAGTGCGCTGGCCGGTCAGTTCAAGACGCGCCTGCGACTCTTCCACAACTTTGCGCAGATCGGCAACGCCGGCGCTCACGGCGCTTAGGCTCGCGACTTTGGCTTTGGCGGTGCGGCCGATGATGGCAGCCAGTGAGGTCTTGCCCGACCCCGGCGGTCCCCACAGAATCATCGAGGGAATGCGGCCCACCGCTATTGCCTGCCGCAGCACACCCTGATCTCCAAGGAGATGGGGTTGCCCGACGTACTCCGCGAGTGTCTGCGGCCGCATACGCGTAGCCAGAGGCACGTCACCCGCCACCGAGTGAGAGTCTGCAGATGCGGGCTCCGCAATGGGACTGGGACCGGAAAAGAGCGTGGGATGAGGGTCTTCTTCGAGCGACCTGCGCTTCATCGCTGCTCACACTTTCCTCTGTTCATGCCGTTCTTGCACCAAGCAAGGCATTCATGCGAAGGGGAGCGAGCGAACGGGAATACACCTAAGCGACAAAGCGTTTCAAAACCGTCCGCAGAGCGTCTTCTTTCTGAAGGGGGATGTAAAGCTTCTGCTTTATGGGTCTTTCTCCCTTGCCCTCGAGAACGACCGCGCCGCCTTCAATCTCGTAGCGGCGGAAGTTCTCCCATTTGTGGGACTGACCGTTGCTCAGCGAGTATCCTTCGGTGGTGAAGATGTACGCCATTGGCACAACCGCCGCGATGAGTATGGCCAGCATGATCATCAACTCAGTACCGGGCAGCATGAATGAGAACTGTATGCCTTCAACGGGAATCTGATTTATGAAAAGCAGCAGGAGAAGTGGTATTAGCGTGGGGCGAAAAACGAGGACTTTCTCGCGAATGCCGAGGCGAATCTTGCCGATTGGTGTTCCCGGCCGCTTCGGCGCAAAGGGCAGGTAAATGCGCAGAAACAGAAGGGCCAGCAGGAAACTGGCGAGTGACGTGCCGATTATCTGTGAGAGAGTTGTGCCTTGTTCAAACATAGTCTCTTGCGGGTGCGGAGTCTCTTCGTGGAGCAGTAGGAATCATCACATGAAAGTCGAGAAAGTGCGCGGCTATCAGCGAAGAACGAACGTAAGCACAACCAGCACGACAACCATACCCAGAGACAGCAATCCGATCCGGGCCAAGTCGCTCCGCACGTGGTCAAGTTCCTGGACCGGCAATTCTACAAGCTGGGACCGCTTGCGTCGTGTGGGCCAGGATGCTTTCGGGCTGGCCGGCTGCGGTGGTGACGATGTTGCGCCGGTGGATTCCCCAAGAGCGGCAACACGTGCTCCGGGAGTAGTCTCGCCCAACGCTGCGTCGACAGATGAGTCTTGTTCGCCAGTCGGCGATTCTACACCGGTCGCTCGCCGCTGGGAGGGCGCTTTGCCGTCCGCACGGACTCCACCGTTTGTAGTGCGCGGACGAGCCGTCCTGCGCCGCTGGCTGCTGGATCGACGTTTCTTTCGTGCCATTGTCTGGCGGTACTCTCTTAGTAAATCTGGAGGATGCCGGCAAGTTTGGGCGTATGTGGCTAGAGCGGCAAAGAGAAGCCTAGAGAATTGTCATGCGAGTCGGCCGTGCTTCTTACCCTTGCACCGAAGTGTAGCCACAATTCACGCGGTACTGCCTTTCACCGCGGGGCCGTCTCCAATTATACCGCGTTCCGTAGCTTGCAGCATCGGTCAAATCGGAACGGTGCATTTCGCCTGAGCACGTGTCCTATCCGCCCAAACTGTGAAACAAAGCGCGATAGTACTGCAGAAGTTCCTCAGAATCAGACGAGGCCTGGATTTCCGCGCAGAGCCACCCTGCATATTTGTCTTCCTGCAAGAGCCCGAACAACTCCCGGTACGGATAGTCACTGTAGAGTCGGTTTATGTGAACGTGTCGGATTTCGTCCCGAACGAGCGCATAGCTGTTGGCGATTGAGCCCGCTTCCACTTCCTGAGGATTGGAATTCCAGCAGACAAAAACACTGGAGGTGTCAGTATTGTCCATGATCCGGCGAATGTTCGGCGGCTCCGCCGTGTCGCGGCCATGCATCTCCAGCCATACCTCGACGTTGAGATCTCGGGCGGCTGACCCCACTGCACTGAGTGCCTTGCCAATCTGTTCAAGGGTCTCGTCCCGCGGCACTCCGGCCTCCACCTGCAGGCCGTTTGGACGCACTTTGATGCCGGCAGCGCCCAGATCGTGAGCAAGCTGCGCAAATTCCTTTGCGGTCTCGATGTTCTCCGTCACTGTCTCGCTTTCGAGCGCATGAAACTCACATGTCGTCCCCAGACCGATGATTGTGACCGGTGAATCCGCAAATCGCGACCTGATTTCACGGCGCTCCTGCGTTGAGAGAGTTGGCTCGACGCCGTGTGCGTGGGTGGTTCGGAGTTCTATCCCATATATTTCAGCCGCTTCACAGTTTGCGAGAATTGCGGGTATGTCCCAATCCGCCGCGATGTTGTAGGTCACAATTCCAAGTCGCATGGCGCAATTGCTTCTCCTTGAGTGGCGCGAATACCTAGAGTACCCATGCTAGCACGAACAATAAGAGGGAGACAGTCCGCGATTCTCACACAATTCGGCGAGCCGTCTGTCCCTTGTAGGGGGTCCCGCCCACTGATCTAGAATGTCTCAATCTGCAGATTGAGACCGACAAACAGGCTGGTGCCTTTGTCTTGTGCCGAGCTGCGCATGCAAGCTCCGCGCAAGAGTTCGGCGAGAAGGCAGGTTTCGTGTCGCTAGGTGCCCGCGAATAGGGCGTGTCCGGCAGTACACACTCCTCGACGAGAGCAGGGCGCGCACCCGAGCGTTACAATGATAGTTGAGCACGAAGTCCACCCGATCAGGCGTGAAGCAGTTCGAGGATAGGCCGTGGAAGTCGGGATCAACGCCCTGAAGCTCTATGCCTCTCAAGACTATCGCAACGCCGGGATCAGCAACTACGTCCGACAGTTGACAACGCATCTCCTCAATGGTGACGAGAGTAATCACTACACGCTCTTTACGAACAACCTCATGCCGGAGTGGCACGAGGGTACGCGCCGGGCGCCTACCATTGTCACCAGCCGGCTCCCCACGGCCCACCCGATACCGCGCATAGCGTGGGAACAGACGGTCTTGGCATGGCACACAGCGCGTGATACACTAGATGTACTACACTGTCCGCTCAATGTAATCCCATTGGCGGCAACCTGTCCCACGGTTCTGACGATCCACGATCTTACGTTTCTACGCTATCCTCGGCTCTTTCCCCGGCTGAAGCAACTGTATCTCCGTCTATTTACCCGAATGTCCGCGCACAGGGCGAGTGCGGTCGTGACCGATTCAGCGAGCACCCGAAACGACGTGGTGCAGATGTTGGGAGTGCCGCCAGAGCGGGTGCACGTAGTCTATCCCGCAGCCGATGCAGACTTCAGTCCTCGTTCGCACGATGAGCGCAGCGCGTTTCGCAATTCCAAGGGCTTGACCAGTGGATACATATTGTACGTTGGAACTCTGGAGCCAAGAAAGAACGTGGATGTGCTCATCCGGGCGTTTGGGAGAGTTGTGCGGGAAAATGCATTGCCCCACAAACTGGTATTGGCAGGTGGAAGGGGTTGGATGACCCAGTCAATCCAAGAGGCCATCGCGGAAGCCGGCATTGGCGAACGGTTGATCATGCCGGGGTACGTGGAACGTGCGGAATTGCCGCTATGGTATAGTGGTGCTGATCTGTTTGTCTATCCTTCAACGTATGAGGGATTTGGCTACCCGGTGTTGGAATCCATGTTTGCCGGGACGCCGGTGATAACCTCGAATTCGTCATCGCTGCCTGAGATAGCCGGCGATGCCGGTCTGCTGGTCCCTCCCCGTGAGGAGAGCCAACTGGCAGCGGCAATGACGAATATCCTCACTGACGGCAACCTCGCGGCGAGTTTGCGTGCGCAGGGCCTTGAGCGGTCCGCCAGTTTCTCCTGGTCTAAGTCGGTTCGCACCTGCTTGGATCTGTATCAATCCCTCGGCTCTCACGTGCACTCTGAAGTGAAACAATGATCTCTACGATGGTCTCCCCGCCAAGAGTAAAACCACGTCAGCGGCTCACTGCAAAGCTGTTCGTCGCGCTTTTTGACCTATTGCTCGCCGCTCTTGCACTCTATCTCTCCTGGCGGCTGCGGTACGAAATCGGTATTGGACCGGACTTGACCGAATTCCAATACCTCGGATTCAGCCACTACGTACCCGTGCTCCTGGCACATTTAGCCCTTGTATTTGTCGCGTTCCAGATTGCCCGCGTCTATCGTCTGCGCAGGTCCACCGGGCTTGTAGAGGAGATAGGTAGAATTCTATTGGGCTCTACGCTCGCGGTCTTCTTTCTCATCTTCGTCTTCTACATGTCGCGTCCGCCGGGATATGCCGGGTATTCTCGCGGCATGTTTATTCTCCTCTGGATAAACACGCCTCTCATCATCGGCGCAAGCCGCTTGCTGTTCCGCATTGGGGTGGACGTGCTGCGCCGCCGCGGTCGTCTGCTCGAACAGTTGGTCGTGGTTGGCGGCGGCATGCATGGCAAGATGATCATGCAGCAAGTGGTTACCCAGCCGAATCTCGGTTATCGGCTTGTCGGTTTCCTAGATGACGGCCACTACGCACGCGGCGCGCACTTCGGCCGCATCAAAGTCCTGGGATCGGTCGACCATCTGGCTGGCGTCGCACAAGCCCACCGTGTAGAGAGCGTGATCATTGCTTTGCCGGCAACGGAGCATCGGCGCATCGCCGACGTGATGGATCAATGCAAAGCACAGGGTGTTGGATTTCATCTCATCCCAGACCTCTTTGAGATTCAACTCAACACAGTCGACATCGACTCAATCGGCGGCATACCCATCATAGGACTGAAGAACGGCGGGATTGTCGGCTGGGACTTCTTCTTGAAGCGTCTTCTTGATATCCTCCTCTCCGCGGCCGTACTCGTCCTGGGCAGCCCGCTCTACTTGGCGATTGCTCTTGCCATAAAGCTGGAATCGCGGGGTCCCGTACTGTATGCGGCGGAACGGGTGGGCCAGGATAGCAAGCCCTTCAGGATGGTCAAGTTTCGCTCCATGCGCGAAGACGCGGAGAGACTCAGGTCGGCGCTGGCAGACCACAATCAAGCAGACGGACCCCTGTTCAAGATGGCCAATGATCCTCGCCGCACACGCGTGGGCGCCTGGTTGCGGAGGCTCTCGCTTGATGAGTTGCCGCAATTCTGGAATATCCTCCGCGGCGACATGAGCCTTGTCGGCCCGCGGGCACCCCTCGCTGAAGAGGTCGACCAATACGAGGATTGGCAAAGGAGACGGCTCAGCGTAAAGCCCGGCCTGACCGGATTGTGGCAGGTGAATGGACGTAGCAACGTCCCATTCGAAGAAATGGTAATGATGGACATCTATTACATCGACAATTGGTCGGTCGGCCTCGATATCAACCTGATCATTCGCACCATCCCAGCGGTGCTGCGCCGCGACGGCGCCTATTGATTGACGCACACAGGTGCACACTGTATTAGGAACAAGCTCCAGCGGCTTACGCTATTTGGATCCCATCGCATCCAGGCCAACCTGGAGCAAGTAAATCCCGGCGCGATGATGCGCCGCGAGATGGGCTCCTTGGCAGACTACTACGCCTTGCAGCCTGTCAAAGTTGTAGGCAAGCTATCAACGATGTCCCGTATCGCTCGCTGGCTTTCCCTGATCCCGGCAATTGAAGTCAGAAACTACCTTGCGGGCCGCGAGTGGCTCGTTCTCTCAGTGACGTCATCGGTATCCCAATTCTCCGGACTCATCTCCCAGGCGCCAAGGAACCCCACTGACACCAATGCGCATCGCCCTCGTTCATGACTATCTCAACCAGATGGGAGGAGCTGAAAACGTCCTCCTCACCCTTCACGAAATCTTCCCGGAGGCGCCCATCTACACCTCCATTTACCGGCCTGAGGCCATGCCTGCGGCGTTTCGTTCGCTCGATATCCGCACGACCTTCTTGCAGAAGCTTGGGCCGCTTACTCGCTACCCCCGACATCAGTGGCTGCTCCCGCTGTACCCTGCCGCGTTCGAGCGGCTTGACCTTCGCGAGTATGACGTAGTCCTGAGCAACAGCAGCGCATGGTGCAAAGGCGTCATCACCCGAGACGATGCCCGGCACATCTGTTACTGCCTTTCTCCCATGCGCTTTGCATGGAATACACGCGAATACCTGGCAGGGGAGCGGATAGGCTGGCTGCCACGCACGGTGCTGCCCGCAGTGCTCTCAAGGATTCGGGCGTGGGACGTCGCCACGAACGCGCGTGTTGACGACTTCGTCGCAATTTCCCGGGCCATTGCTGACCGGATCAAGTCCTACTACAACCGCGAAGCGTCCATCATCTTCCCTCCGGTGGAAACGTCGCACTTTTCTCCTTCAGACCGCACTGGCGACTACTTCCTGATTGTTTCGCGGCTGGTGCCCTACAAGCGGGTGGACCTAGCCGTCCAAGCCTTCAATCGGCTGGGCTTGCCGTTGCGCATTATTGGCGACGGACGAGACCGTGCGCGCTTGGAGTCGCTGGCTGAACCAAACGTCCAATTCTTGGGGTACGTTGACGACGAGACCCGGCGACGCCACCTGTCGCAGTGCAAGGCTTTGGTCTTTCCCGGTGAAGAGGATTTTGGGCTCGTTCCGGTCGAAGCCCAGGCCTCCGGACGTCCGGTCATTGCCTTCGCCGGCGGGGGCGCTTTGGACACTGTGGTTGCTAATGGGACGGGGCTCTTCTTTACCGAACAGCGGGCGGAGTCGCTCTGCGATGCGATCGAGCGCTTTGCAACAATGGAATTCAATACCGAGCGCATTGCCGAACATGCGGCTGCTTTTGACACGAGAGTATTCAAGGAGAAAGTTGTCTCCCTCATCGACTCCGCTGCGTCGCTCCCCCGCGCTTCAAACGGTTCGGATGCGCCGTCTTAGCTGTTGGCGGCTGGGAATCTGATATGATGGTGAGGTGTTTCGACTCCATTCGATCTACCCATGAGCATCCAATCATACCTGAGAATTCTTGGCGCAAGAAAGCGGTTGATACTGGGCGTCACGTTCGTGGCGTTTATAGGGAGCGCACTCTTAGCGCTCATCTGGCCGAACGCGTATGAGTCCTCCGTTCGCATCCACGTACAGGCGGTGCCGCCAGCAGCGACACCGGAAACCGGCGAATCGTACTACTCTGAAGAGTATTACCGTCAACTACTCGCTCAGTACAACATTGAGGACTTCTCGGAAATAGTCCAAGGGCAGGCGTTTGCCGCAAGCATTTCTGAATTGGTCGCGGAGCGCTATGACTTGCAGCTTACGCCAAAACAGATTGAAGATTCGCTTCGCAGCAACCACAACCATCGAGTCTTAGAGCTAGTTTTCACTAGCAGTGAGCCGTTAGTCGCCCAGGCCTTGGCCGACGCCGCACAGACGCTTCTGGAATTGAATGCCAAGGAGTACTCTCTCGCCGTACGCGACGACATAGTGAGCCTGACCATTATTGACCCGGCGAGCGATCCGGAGGCCACGTCTCTGATACGGCTTGGGTTAGACATGTTTGCTCGCACCCTCGTGGCATTTCTACTGATTACGGGGCTAGCGTTTGTCCTGGAAGTACTATCAGGCATATGTCGATCTCGAGAGGACGTCGAAGAGGCGCTTAGCTTGCCGGTGCTCTCAATCATCCCTCCGATTGCCCAGTCTGCGGAGGAGTCTGGGCAGAGGGTACCTGACCAGTACTCAGATAGCGAAGGCACAGCGCATGCTTGAGATCGCTTCTTTGCGACTCCAGGATTATACCGGGGTGATCCGGCGGCGCTCTTGGCTGGTGGTTGTCGTGGCTCTGGTCGCGTCTTTGTCAGCTTACTTCTATAGCAGTCAACAGCAACCGGTGTATCAAGCTGAAGTCAGCGTCTCGGTTACGCCAAACGTCATTGACTACTGGACGATCCAGGCCGTGGAGAGGCTGCTCAACACATACGTAGACCGTGTAAAAACCTGGGAAGTGGCGCAGAGCGTCATTGAAAACAATGAACTCGACGTGTCTCCCGGTAGCGTGCTTGGCAGCGTACGCATGGTGGTCGTTCCAGCCAACTACAAAGTAGTCATTCAGGCGGAGAGTTCCTCTCCCCAGCAGGCAGTCGCCGTGGCAAATGGGTTTGCCAGAGAGTTGGAGAAGCTCGCGAAGCAGGAGCAGAGCAGCGGACCGGGGGGTGATGTGTTCTTACGGGCACTCGTCCTGAATGAAGCGACCAACGCTTCGCAGATAGGTCCTCGACTGCGGTTCAATGTGGCTGTCGCCTTGGTGCTTGGTGTGATTGCCGGAGTAGTCTTGGCGCTCGCGCTCGAGTTTCTCGATGGGCGCGTTCGTCTCCGACAAGAGGTCGAACACATCCTCGGTGTGCCGATAGTTGCTAGCATTCCTCCGAATTCGACGTGAAACGGGAGCTTTTGGAACGACTTTCGTAGAGATTTGCAATGCCGCTTGACAACGCGAGGCAAGAAACGAACATGACGGAACTCACACCATCATTCCAGCCCATTCTCGATGCGAGCAGCCCTGCGTACGAGGCATTTCGCTCCCTGCGCACTACCATCCGCTTTCAAGCGGAAGAACACGCGCAGAAGTCACTCTTGGTGACCAGCGCGGGCACGCAAGAAGGCAAGAGCCTAATCGCAACCTGCCTTGCAACGTCCCTGGCGCAACTGGGTCTCCGCGTTACACTCGTCGACGCGAACCTTCGCGCGCCCAGCTTGCATACCGTTCTGGGAGTCTCCCAGGAACCTGGGCTTGCGGACTACTTGAATGGTTCGGAAGGCCCGGTGCTTCAGGAAAACTGCGGAACTGAAGGGCTGAACCTGCTTACTGCCGGTGCGGTACCGGAAAATGCCCCTGAGCTTCTTGCCTCGCGGCGCATGGCTGACCTCATTGCGGATCTTGCCGCGGAGAGCGACCACGTGATCCTCGATACGCCGCCACTGCTCACGGCGGCGGATGCGGCGGCGATGGCGCGGTACGTTGATGGCGTCCTGCTCGTCGTGCGCGCCAATCAGTCCAGGCGTGATCAGATCCAAAGAGCCAAGTCGATGCTGGCACAGATCAATGCGCACGTGCTTGGCGTAGTCTTCAATGATGACCCCAATGCCAAGAAATCGCTTGTTGGTTAGCGGCCGGCGCTTCACTGTCAGCCTCCTCGTTGCACTCTGGCTCTCTCTCCTTGGTGTTACCCCCGCGCTAGCGACAGCAAGGGGCAACGCGCTCTCCCAGACTGAGACGCCAAGCCAGGGCTTCTATAGCCAGGCAGCCGGATATGGCCGAGGATTCGGGTTCGTAATCCCTGATATCCCCGCTGGCCCCCAGTTTTACCTGATGTTTCGTACGCTTGGCGGCGGAGCCGTTTTGGGCTACCCGCTGGCCTCTCCCTTTGAGGACCCGGCGACCGGAGACATGTACCTCGTCCTCGAGCGAGCGGTAATGGTTTGGCACAAGGCTACCGGCCAGATTTCTCTCGCCAACTCGTTTGAACTCCTTGACAACGAGGGTCTAGAGCAATGGCTTCTGGATCGCGGCATACCCCAACCAATTGAGGATGACGGCGGTTCTACGTTCGAAGAGTCCCGTTCAATTCGACTCTCCTGGCTTACGGATCAGGGGATTGCGGACTATTTCCTGCAGAATCCGCTCGACCCCGGCAATTTGGAAATCTCGATCCTCCTGTACGGACTGCCCATGACCCAACCCCAGAAAATTGGGCCGTTCGTCGTGCAGCGCTTCCAGCGTGCCGCGTTTCAGCGCTGGGTCGAGACTGTACCCGGCCAGCCCGTACCCGGGACGGTGACGCAAGTCTTCGCCGGCATACTCTACAAAGATGCCAACCTCATTCCCATGGAAGCATTCCGGCCGCAGCCTAATCCCTTCGATAGACCCAGCGACGAATTGCTCGCGCAAGTTCGGACCTTGCTCGCCGAACAAGAAGTAACGGCCCATCTTGTTCCCTACTTGGACAACGCCATAGTAGGATATGCACCGGATCTGCTCGACACTGCGGCCTTGCGTTTAGGGAATTGGGCGGTGATTTACTTGCATCCGGCGCTCAAGGACGCGCGTTACGAGGCGCTGGCGGCGGTTCTCGCCCATCTCGCCACGTACCTGGAAGCACGCTCTCTCTCTCCTGTGCCGTTGGAACACGCACGCGAGACGTGCGAACAGCTGGTGGCCAACGGCCTCCGCATTGAAGCGGCGCTTTGGAGGGCCCTTTGGGGTGCTGAGGGCACGTACAACGCGAAGGCGTACGAGGAGATCTTGAACGGATACGTTGCGGAGTCTCAGCGGTCGCCTAGTTGGGCGGAGTTCATTGCTGAGATCCATTGCACCTAGAAGACTCTTAACATGTGGCAAACGGTAGGGCATCAACGGGTACTGAACTTTCTGCAACGTGCCATGAACCAACAGGCACTGGCGCACGCCATCCTCTTCGCCGGCCCGGAATCCGTTGGGAAACGCACTCTGGCGATCGACCTGACCGCCGCAATCCTGTGCAATGACCAACGGGCCGATCCCTGTTGGGAGTGTGTGCAATGCAAGGGTATAGCGCGGTTGCAGCACCCCGACCTGCATCTGGTGGAGCTGGAGGAAGGTCGCAGGTCAATTCGCATGGAGCAAGTAGCGGCGCTGCAACAAGCTGTCGCCCTCCGTCCCTACCAGGCAACCCAGCGCGTCTCGGTAATCATAGACGCCCATCTGCTTCAGCCGGAAGCGAGCCAGCGCCTTCTCAAGACCTTGGAGGAACCACCAGCGCTGAATACCCTCATTCTGACAGCAACCTCCACTCACCTCGTCCCTCAGACGTTGCTGTCTCGCTGCCAAGTGTGGCGACTAACCGCGCTACCGCAACGTCTCGTTCAATCTGAATTGAGCCGCCGGGGAGTGCCGCAGCACGATGCGGCGTTTCTGGCGGCAGCAAGCCTGGGCCGCATGGGTTGGGCGATTGACGCCAGCACGCACCCGGAACTGCGCGAGCAGGAAGAGTTGATCGTCCAACTGCTCCTGAACACTCTGCGAGCCGACCGCGTAGCACGCCTGGAGATTGTCGACCGGCTCATGGACGATGCATCTGACTTGGAACGGTTGTTCGACCTGTGGAGCGAGTGGTGGCGGGCATATCTCTTGTCGCAAGCGGGTGTGCCGGGCGGTGCAGATGCCGGCAGCCATGCTCTGGTCAAGGATATTGAGCTCAGTATTTCGCCCCAGGAAACTGTTGACGTGATCAAGCGCATCGATGAGGCACGCGAATGGGTGCGCGCCAACGTCAACGCGCGTCTTGCCCTGGAGTCGCTGGCGTTACACCTGCCTGAAGCATCGTAAGTTGCCCGCATCGTAAGTTGCCAAAACAAGCCCAGCTATGAGTGGTATACTTGGAACTTGATTGTGCAGTGTTGCGCCGGCATCGGTTCGCGAATAAGTACGGTCAGTTGGCTACGCGCGGCGAGTGTGATGTGAGGACAGAACAAAGGCGGCTTTCAGGGGAAGTAGCAGGAAGCTCCGACACTGCAGTCTAGTGTAGACTTGGTGGAGCATTCGCGACTATAGGTTGCAATCGACAGAGCGAATGCTAAGGCCGATTGCGGAGGTATGTGTATTCAATGCCGTTGTACGAATATGAGTGTGAAGCCTGTACGTTTCGTTTTGAGCGGCAGCAACGCTTCAGTGACCCTCCGGTGACAAATTGCCCCCAGTGCGAGGGGGCGGTGCGCAAGGTATTCCACCCCGCAAGCGTAATCTTCAAGGGTAGCGGGTGGTATATAACGGATAACCGGACAGACAATGGCAAAAGCGAGAAAAATGGCAGCACAAAGCCGAAGGAGGCTCCGGCAAAGGAAACAGCCGAATCCAAGGCGGCAGGAACGGCAAAACCGGAGTCCGGCGGCGAGTCTAAGTCCTCTTCGGCAAAGGAGAATTGAACTCGCCCTGTGCTGCTTCGGTTCATAACCAGGGTCGGTAGTTACCCGATTTGTTCCGTTTCAAGCTAACTCGGCCCACCTGAGAGACTGCACGGCAAGCCAATGCCCGTAGTCTCTTTTCTTATTCCCTTCAGAGCCGCTGGATCCGAGTCTCATGCGCTGCTCGATTTTGGCATCGATCGATTGTGCCGGCGCTAGGCCGGTAGGACTCTTGCGTCTACCGGCGGGTTCGAGAGTAGCCTAGCTCATTTTCACGATTGGTTGCCCTTTGAGCCAATAGGCGAATCCGGCGGAGACCAAGAACGCTACACCGAATATCCCGAAAATCAACTGCTCGCTGCCGATGAGCGTAATGAGGGCTGCTCCCGCCAAAATGGCGATGCCGACACCAAGGTCTCGCCACACGAACAGCGACGCAATCGCCAGGTGACGGTTGCTGAAGGTGGTTAGGTCGCCGATCATGGCGTTGGTCGCCACCGGTACGGTGCTGTTCAGCAGGCCCATGGCGAGAGCCGCGATACTCATGGTAACCGTCCCCCCAGAGAACGTGGGCAGCAGCAGTCCCAGGCCCGCTATCCCGAACGACAGGACGAGAACCTGCTCGCGGCCAAGCCAGTCCGCAATAAATCCCCCCGCATAGCTACCAAAGATGCGCACAATCCAATATCCCGCTGTTACCAGCGCGAGCATGCCGTGTCCTTGGCCGCTCCCGATGATCTGGCTGAAGCTGCCGAGGATGAGGCCGAAGGCAAGGGACGAAAGAAAGAGAAAGAGCGCGGCCAGGCCGGTCCTTGGCACGGTCAATACCTGAAATATCGGAGCGAGCCGGGGCTTAACGCGCTTCGTGTGCTGATAAGGCAAGAAGAGAAACGTCGCTACGCCAATGCCTGTGATCGCAGCCGCAACTGGTGGCCCAAACTCCACACGCGTAACGCTCATGAGGAGCCCGAGCAAGAGCACGCCAATGGCTTGCCCGCCCGTGGTCGCGGTGTACAACAGGCCGTTGGCACGCCCATAGTGCGTCGCGGCAGTTGCGTCCAACAGTTGCGTGGTACTCGAGATCCACATGGCCGCAGCGCCCCAACCCCACATTCCAGCGGCGATCAGCAGGAGCTCAAAGCGATTCAACGTGAAAGCGGCTATGGCAAAGAGAGAATACGTCGTCGCGCCCAATACCGTACTCCAATACTCGCCCAAGTAGTAGAGGGTATATGCAACCACGGCCCGCCACACGAGAAATGAAATGTACACCAGCGCAAGTATGGTGGATGCCTGAAATGCGGTCGTGACCCCTTTGTCTGTCAAGTAGGGGATGAGGAATTGTTGAAATGCGCTAGCACCCATGAAGACAAAGAAAAAACCGGTGCTGAGGATGATTGCGGTACGGGGCAGACCGGCCGCCGGTCGCACTAGCAAGCGCAGACTCTTCATGTAGGGCAATTCTCACTTAGTCAGGAGGTTGGAAGACCCGCACATTGACACTCCTTGTGCCAAGTCAGGTTGCCGCTATTGGCACCGCGACTAGATCCGCTTGGCAACATTGGGGGAGCGTAGACGCACGTACTCCGGTAGCGGCGCGCCGACAAGGGGCCGCACGTAGTCCACGAATGCCGCGGTCACATGGTTGCCCGCAGCACTGAGATACGCGTCCGGGAGCGGTCGCTCTTTTCCGGCGACGTCCTTGACGGGCACAAGACCGGTCGTCACAGCGTATTCAGGGCTGGGCGCGCGTTCCAGGGCAACCATCATAGCCGTGGCACCGGTAACGGCCGCTTCCACCGCGGCCTCTCCAACCCGGAAGGACTCTTCGAGGTCTACGGTCGATGCCAGGGAAATGCACGCACGCTGCATGGTGCCGGGCTTGTCAGTGCGGCTCTTCAGCCCCAACTCGCTTGCTACCAGCTCGGAAAGGAGCGTGCTGACTCCCCCAAGCTGACCTCTGCCGAAAGCATCTCTGTCCACAGCTCGGTCCGAGGCGAACAGCAACTCGCCATCCGGACGGCGCAATCCTTCGCACGCGGCTACATGCACGTAGCCAAAACGGTCATAGGCAGCTTGGACGTCTCGCAGGAAGCGCTCCTGGGTGAGAGGCCGTTCGGGAACATAGATGAGATGGGGTGGGTCAGCCTCATCGCGTTTGGCAAGCGCCGTGGCGGCAGTTACCCACCCGGTGTTCCTGCCAAACGTCTCCAGGATCTTGACTTGATCGTGCGTGCGGAGCGCCCAGGAATCCGAACCGCCATCCATCGCGGCCAGCGCCGCAAACCGCGCGGCGCTCCCATAGCCCGGCGTGTGGTCCGTTCCCCAGAGATCATTATCAATGGTCTTGGGCACTGCAATCGCATGCAACGCATAGCCGCTCGCCTGTGACCAGCGATCAACGGCTTGTACGGTGAGTGCCGAGCCGTTCCCGCCAATGTAGATGAAATAGCGGACGTCATGGGCCTTTATCACATCCAAGGCGCGCTCGGCGTCAGAATCCTGCAAACCGTAGCGGCACGATCCCAAGGCGGCAGAAGGCGTCTGCCTCAGCGCGGTGCGAAGATGGGTGGAGGCATTACTCAGGTCTACGAACCGCTCTTGCAGCAAGCCTTCGATGCCGTTGCACATGCCATAGACGCGGTCTACGGCATCGCTCCGCAGCGCCGCTTCCAGTACGCCTGCCAGCGTATTGCTCAGCGTGGCAGTTGACCCGCCGGATTGTCCGACAACTAAAGTCCCACTCATTGGGCATATATAACAATCGTACGTTACAAGAATGAACGTCTGTGAGCCGGTGATAGGTGACCTACAGCGCGGGTCGGTTCTAGTGCCGTCATCACGCGCAGGCGAGCCCGGCAATTATACAGCGTCACGGATTGTGCGAAGTTTGGTGCTCCCAATGCATGCTACTGTCTAGGGAATTGACCGTCAATTTGGGACTACTGCACAGACTCTCTTGCGACATCGGGCCGGCCCGGCAGTCGGTATAATTGCACGAGAGTTGTCACAGGGACAACGTGCTCCCAAGGGGATTGGGGCCTCGTTGAGTACTTCACAGGAGTTGAGTCATGAGATTGCAGGACAAAGTTGCGTTGATTACCGGAGGCGGAAGTGGAATCGGGGAAGCCATGGCAGTGCGTTTCGCCGCCGAAGGCGCGTCCGTCGCAATTGCAGAACTTAATCTGGCGGGCGCTGAGCGAGTCGTGTCCGCCATAGAGCAGGCAGGCGGGCGGGCACATGCCATCGCCGCCGACATTTCCAGCGAGAATGACGTGCGCGCCATGCTCGAGGAATCCGAAGCTCAATTTGGGGCGTTGGACATCCTCGTAAACAACGCCGCCATTTATGTCGATAACGACGTCGAAGGTACCACCGAGGACGAGTGGGACCGCATCATGAACATCAACGTCAAGAGCCTGTTCTGGACCTGCAAGTACGCATTACCGTCCCTGAAGGAAACAAAGGGCGTGGTACTCAACGTTGCTTCCATGGTGGGCGTCCACGCCCAACCGCACTCTATTGCCTACTGCACGTCCAAGGGAGCCGTAATCACGTTTACCCGAGCGCTTGCGTTGGACTGCGCCCAATATGGCGTTCGGGCAAATGCGCTCTGCCCGTCAAGCGTCGCCACCCCACTCTTTGAGAGCTTTCTCAACATGCAGCCCGATGTAGACGCGGTGCGTGCCGGCGTTTCGGCGCGGGCCCCGCTGGGATACATTTCTTCGCCACAGCAGATGGCCGATTCTGCGCTCTTTCTTGTCTCAGACGAGGCGACATTCATCACTGGGACCGAACTCTATGCAGACGGTGGCGGTACGCTCGGCTACCGGACCGGATAATAGTCTGAGACTCCGCTGATGTTCCACCACTCCCTCTCACTTGAGAGAGGGCTAGAGTGAGGGGAGGACCTCAAGTCGGACAGCGCTGCACACTCGTTGATGACTTACGGGCTACTCGCCGCCACCTGGCAAGATGGCTTCACCTACGTGAATGGTGCCTTCAGTCAGAATCTCGGCGCGCAGCCCGCCGCGGTGCATCAGGTGATTGATGATATGGGAGTGTCCGCTCGTTTCCGCGAGATTGGCGCACGGTTCGCAGAGCAGCAGGCCGCGCAAGCGCACGTCGCCTATCGTGAATTCCCGGTCGATGAGATGGTTGAGCGGCACGCCGGACACCAGGAGGTTGCGACGAGAGAGTTCAGGCTCAAGGCGGTATCCATACTCCCGTTCCAAAGCATCGATGGACTCAAGCTCAATCAGGGTCAGTTCCCGGTGCGGCCCCGCCCGGTCCGAATATGTAGCATTCCCAATGTAGTAGCGGTCGCCTTCAATGCCTTTCCCTGGTACGACGCGCACCTCTTCGTGTGAGACCATCGGCTCGCGGCTTGCCGGAGCTGTATAGATGCCTAGAACCTTACCTTCAAACATGCTCGCTCTCCTTAGCTGAACACTGAGAAATAGTGGGCAAAGAATCGATCTGGGTCAACCGTATCTGCTACCTGATGGGAACCCTCTCCGCTGTCTGCCTGCCAATGCATGTAGCCCGCCAGACGCGGGCTCTCTAGTTCAACGTGCACATTGCCGCTCGCGAATGTGCAAATGCTTTCGTCGAAAATCGTGGCGGCGGCAAGTGGATCGTGAAACGTAATCTCGTCCCTACGCCGAAAGAAGACCTCAGCAAAGGCTGCCACCGGTTGGAGCAGCGGCGCCTGGAACCTCGCGCGGACCTCCTTGGCGGGCATGCGGACCCGCTGGGTGACGTCTAGGCCGTGCGACCGGTGGATTGCAACCCCACTCTGGTAGACAATGGCTGCCGCGTGTGGATCACATGCGGCGTTCCATTCCACCGGCCCCCTACCTGGCGACCGACCGAAGAACTGGCCGCACATGAGCATCAGGCGCTTTAGCAGTCGGGGAATCTCAGGATCGACGCGAAAGAGGAGACCGACGTTGGTCATTGGACCTACGGCAAGCAGCGTAATCTCTCCTGGGTTTGCCCGAATGGTCTGCCGCAGAAACTCCACCGCAGAGCCATGCGGAAATGCGCTCCTGTGCGGCCAGTCGCCGAGGGCTGCCGCCTGCTGTGCTTGCGGTTGCCGCTGCGTTATGAGAAGTGGCTCTTCCGCGCCCGGATGAATCGGAATGTCCTTGCCGGCCACCCGGCACAGGGCGCTCGCCAACATGGCGCGTCTCGTTGCCTCACCGCTCACCGTGGTGATGCCGAGCAATTCACACGCGGGCTGTGCCAGCAGGTACGCCAAGCACACCGCGTCGTCAATGTCAGTGCCGATGTCAGTGTCAAAGAGCACTTTCTCCGGCATAAACAGGTCCTCCGGGCATGCTTGCAAGCGGCGCGATTGCGAGGAAAACTGCATGGCAGCCTGTTCGATTATGCCACAACTGCCCACACTGGATTAAAGGGGCGTGTACGCCAGCGGAACGCACGTCTTCCCTAGGCAGAAGGGGTGCCGGTCTGCGGTAGGTCCGGCAAGACGTCACGTGAAGCTTCTACCAGATTCAGCGGCGGTACTCTCAAACCCGCGAACTACCGACAAACCCGGTAAAGTAGAATTGTATGTCAGAGGATTCAATGGATCTCAAGAATACTGGTGGGGAGTGAGCGAAAGCGATGAAAGCATACGACGTCACCGTTATCGGTGCCGGCATTGTCGGGCTCTTGATTGCGCGCGCCGTGCGTGCCACCGGCCTTTCTGTGGCGCTGCTCGAGCGCAGCGAGGTGGGCAGAGAGGCGTCGTGGGCGTCTGCCGGTGTGCTCATGAGCCGACCGTATCCCTACGAGAGCATTGCCGACTTTGCCTTGCGCGTCGAAGGCAGCGAGATGCTGCTGGACTTGGCGCCCGCATTGGCAGAAGAGACCGGCATCGACATTGAAGCCGTCCGCCACCCCGCGTTGCACCTTGCCCTTACTGCGGACGATGAAGCCAACATGCGCGCACTGCAACCTCAATTGGAAGGCGCAGAGCTTGGATGTGCGTTTATCGAACCCGGAGAGGTACAAGCCCGGCAGCCTGGGATCACGATGCCTGTGAGGCTCGGCATGGTCACGTCGTGCGCAAACATCGAGAACCGGCGACTGCTGCGCGCTCTGGATGTAGGAGTCCGCAGGGCGGGCGTCGACGTTCACACAGGATGTGATGCCCAGGCCTTGATAATTGAAGAAAGCAGAGTTACCGGCGTGCGCACGGCAAACCAAGTTTTCAATGCGGGGACAGTCGTAAATGCGGCCGGCAGTTGGGGTGGCACGTTGAGCGGAGCGCCGGAGCACATTCCGGTGCAACCGGAGCGGGGCCAGATGCTCTCTTTGCGCGCGGATGCCGTCGCGCTCACCCACCTCATTAACTTGCCGCAATACATCATCATCCCGCGCAAGAGCGGACGCATAGTCTTGGGAGCGACAAGCGAATTGGCCGGCTACGACAGGCGCAACACCGCAGGAGCGGTCCAGGGCATACTCCAAGCCGCGATCCAGGCTATCCCGGCGCTCGCCGCAGGGACTATCGAAGAAATCTGGACGGGTTTCCGCCCCTTCAGCCCCGACGGCCATCCGCTCGTCGGGCCTTCTGCGCTGCCTGGCTATTACTACGCCGTCGGTCACTACAAGTTGGGCATTCAACAAGCGCCCATCACCGCTGAGATCATCAGGGACCTTGTAACCACCGGTCGGACCGCCCGCTCCGTTCCCCACTGGGATCCGACGCGCTTTGGTGAAATCCGCAATTGACCGGAGCCCATGCGCTGCCGTCTGAAACGGCAGCAGAAGCTTCTTGCCGACCGAGCAGACAACTGGTATTCGATCGAATTCCAAAGCCGGTTGCTACTCGGACAAGCCAAAGACACGCGTTTCGGGCTTGAACACGGCCCAAGCGAACCAGAAGTGGTTGCCGTTTACGATGGCCTGGAGTTGCTTGCCCTCCAGGGGCCCCGCAACCGCGCGGCCGAGGACATTCCACTTCGATTGCGTTTCCGTATCCCTGATCTCGCCGTCGTCGTTTACGCTGAACTTGAGAGTCTGGCCGTCGACGGTAGGCGCAAAAACGCTAGCCGCGCCAATGTCCTGCCCTTGTGTAAAGGGCGAATCCGTGCCCGCCTGGTGGAAGACCACAATTGGCTGCCCGCCCACCGTGTCTTCGATTACACTCTGCGCCGCAAGTTCGCTGAAGGGGTAAGCAGCGTCTTCGCCGTTCAGTGACACGGTGACCACCCGCTCCATGGCCGGCAGCCGACCGTCAACCGGCTCGAAGAAGAGGAAAGGCGAGCGCGAGATATTGTCATAGCCGGGATACGGGTTTCTGCCGTACGGCCGGATGGTACCGGTATCGCGGGACAGCACAACACCTTCCGGATGCGTGGTGCGAAAATCGAGAAATGAGACCATAGACGCCGGTACGGAAGTGAGTCTCTTGCCGGTGAGTTCGCCGACGATAGCCGTGCCCGTAATCTGCTGCCACCAACTCTCGGTCTGGCGGTCATACATGATGAGGTCGCTGTACCGCAGGTTTCCGCTGACGCCGAAGTCATAGATCGTTCCGTCGAGGCGCCGGTCGAAGGCGATAGCGGTATTGCACAGCGGGCAGAAGGTGACCGTTACCGGCACGCCGCCGATGGTGTCGTTTACGATTTCGTGCCAGACCAGGATGTTGATTGGATAGGCTTTTGCCTCGCCGTCGATTTCCACGGACACTACCGGCTCATGATCGCCGACGTCAAGGGTTGCCTCTTCAGGCGAAATGAATAACGGCTCATCAATAGACGGGATACCGTCCTTGCCAGGGCCGCCGGAGCTGATCTGGTCCAAAGGCACGCTGTGCTTGGAGAAGTCTGTTTTCCAACCAAGTGTGGAGAACTGGAGATTGGCGGGCAGGTCCGGCGAGGGGCTCGGCTGGGCAGTTTCCGCTTGCGATGCGGCTGCGGGTTCAGCTTCCTCTTCGGGTGCTTCTTCCGGCATCTGTCCGCAGGCCGCTACAGCTACAATAGCTGCCGTAGCAGTGCCGGCTGCGAGCAGAATGTTGCGGCGACTCATGAGTCTGCGTGTCGGTCGATTCATGCGAGATTCTCTCCTTGCTATGGAGTACTGGCAGATCCCTGAACAAGGTCTTCGAGAGCGGAGCGATTGGTCAACGTGATCCGTTTGCGGCCGATCTCCAGTAGATCGTCATGTTTCAGCTTGTCCAATGTTGCCGTAACCGTTTCGCGATAGACACCGAGCATGTCCGCCAAGTCCTGGTGGGTGAGGCCGTGCACTTCATCGGAATCCTCTGCTAAACGCAAGATCAGCGCGGCAGTGCGGGCAGGCATCGTCATGAATGCACTCTCGTGCAGGCGCTCCTCCGCTTCCTGGAGCCGCTCGTTGAGCACTTGAATCAGGCGCAGGCCGATCCGGGGATAGGTGACTAAGATCCGCTCTACTTCGGCACGTCCGAGCGTGCAGAGCGTCGTGTCATCCACGGCTTGGGCCACCGAATCCCCCATTGCCTGCCCAAAGAGCGGCATCTCACCAAAGAACATGTCCGGCCCGAGCATGGCCAACACAAGCTTGCGCCCTTCAAACGAGATGCGGTAGAGCTGGACGCGGCCTTCCTTGATGAGAAAGAGCACTTCACGGTTCTCTTCCTGCGCGTAGATCATGCCGCCCTTGCTGACCTGCACGGTTGCGCTCGCATGGTCGATCTCGCTGATTTCGTGGGGCAAGAGCTCCGCAAAGATTTCCAACCTGGAGATGCAGGAAAGCGTGTGGCTATAGAGTGCCAGCCGACCGTTATCCTGACGGCGTGTCCGCACGTTCGCCCTGCGAGTGGAAGCGTGGATGTTCCTCATGCGGCCCCCTCAGTTTTGTGGCGGTCAAAGATCAGCACCGCCCCGCCTTGCATGAGTTCTTCTACTCTGAGCATAGCACCCATTCAGATTGGGATTTGTACGGGAGCCTACATTACGGAAGGATTGGCGGTTTGCTCGTACGGGAGCCAAAGCACGATGAGACAGCCTGCGGTCCCGTTCACGCCGGCAAGCCGACACAAAGAGCCGGTTGCCGCTCTTCTATCATCGTGATTGGCACAACACTTGGATAGCGCCGCTCTGGTAGACTGGCACGTTCCGGCGCCAGTCAAGAACACGACGCCGGAAACAGCAAAGGGGAGCCCAATGCTCACTGCCGCAGGGACATTCCCCACCCGCACTAGCCATGGAAGGGGTTATGCGCCCGCTCTTCCTGTACGGTCGTAGCCGGACCGTGTCCCGGCAGCAACTTTGTGGTAGCAGGCAGGGAAAGTATCTGCTCGCGAATGGTCTGCAGCATGCTGTCGTAGCTGAGGCTGCACCGCCCCATGGAACCGGCAAACAAGGTGTCTCCGAGAAAGGCGGCTGCACCGATTACGTACGTGACGCTCCCCGCCGTGTGGCCTGGCGTTGGCACCACGTTCACGCTGAAACCGTCGAACTCCAAGGTTTCGCCCCCTTGCAGCGCCTGCACGTCAGCTCCCAGCTTTTGTTGGTTAATGGCTATGTCAGCAGCATGCACATAGGCGTCTGCCCCGGTCTGGCTGCGAATGGCGCTTACCCAGTCCGTATGGTCACTGTGTCCGTGGGTGATCAGGACGGCCAGCAAACGGACGCCGGACTGCTGCACGTGGCGCACGACCTCTTCACCGAGGCCGCCGGCATCTATCAGAAGAGCGGTGTTGGTGTCGCTGTTGACCAATAGGTACACATTCGCATTGTATTCTTCAACAAGGAAGCGCTCTATGGTGACACTTTTGGCGGCAGTATAGTCGCAGGGGTTCGGTTCCCACTCTTCCCGCGCGATGGCGCCCAGGCGGCCGCTATCCAACCCCAAAACGCCGGCAAGGCGCTCAATGCCCGCCTGATCAGGCGTAAGATCATAGCTTTCCATTTTCTCAATGTCGCCCGCGCTGACACCCATCTGCTCCGCCACCGCGGCAACACTCAGGCCCAAGCCCCGCCGTGCCTTACCAATGATGTCGCCGAATTCGTCTTCCAATGCATACGCCATGCCAATTACTCCTGGTTCTCATGCGCTCTCGTTAAAAGAAAACTCTGCGTCTAGTCAATTTGCTCAATCACGACTGCTGTACCACTGGTAATACCTTTGAAAGCCAAGGGATCGCCTTCCAAACGGCCAAACACGTTCACTGGCGATGCGGGGCGAATTTCGCTGCCGCGGCTCATGGGTGTCGGCCCAAAGAAGATGCAAAAGGCATCCCCCGGCGGCCAATAGCCGAGATCGCCAAGCTCGACCACCTCCTGCGCGTCGTCTTCCGCCAGCGACACCGGGATGCGAAAGTAGATCTCATCGCCCCAGACATTGGCGCTGCCTTCAATAGGGAGTGCGTCCCAAATTGCCTGGGCAGTGCCTGAGCCATTGAGCTTCGCCGTCGCTGCCACGTCGCCACAGCGAATGCGTATTCGTCTCGTCATCGTGTCCTCAATTTGCAGTTCGTTGCAAACCCGCACCCCTTCTGTATCATGAGAAGGCGAGGATTGGCAAGCGCCACGCTCTCGTCATAGGGTGGGATGAGAGCATCACCATAACTTCACGTGGCGCCGGAACCAAGTCAAAAGACAGTGATCTCAATTCTCGCTCGAATTAAGCGATAGCTCGCCATCTCCTTACTCTTATACTTATGTTAAGTACATTCTTGATCATATCCCGAAACAGTAAACGGCTATGCTGAAAATCAATAGAGAACAGCTTAAGAGTTTTCTCGGGGAGTATGGCCGGATCGTGCCGAGTATGCGGCTGTTCATTGCGGCCGCACCCGGTCATACTGCCGTAATGATAGTGCTCGACATCCTCCAGGCTACGCTCGAACCGCTCAGCGTTTGGTTCATGAAGTTCCTGGTTGACGCCGTAATCGCCCAACAGGTGCGCATGGCAATAATCGTGGCACTGCTGCTTGTCGTTTACCGATTGAGTAGCTATCTCTCCTCGTGGGCATATGAAGTCGTCGCTCCCGGTCAGATCGATCGCTTGCAGTTCGCCTTGCAGATGAGGCTCATGGAGAAGGCAGTATCTATTCAGGACCTAACGTTGTTTGAATCGTCCAAGTTCTACGACCAGTTGCAGACAGCACGGCGGGCGACGGACACGTGGGCGCAGCGGCTCTACATGACGACAAAGCAGTTGCTAGCGTACATCGTAGTAGTTATCTTGCTGTTTGGCACGCTTTCGCAATTGCACCCCCTAGCCGCAATCATTGTGTTTCTCGCTACTATTCCATCCTATCTTGCGTACTTGAGCACGGGAGTGGAGAGCACCACCGTGTTTCGCTCGCAGGCGCCCTACCAACGCAAGCTGGACTACTACGCGCAGGTGCTCACCACCCAGGACGCGGCCAAGGAAGTTCGTCTCTTTGGACTTGGCGGGTTCTTTATCGATTCATATCGGGAGGTGTTCCAGCAGTCGTTCAAGCTCGTGCAGAGTTTCCGCCGCCGCCAGGCAAGAATTGTGACCTTGCTCACTTTGATTTCCCCGGTAACGGCGGGAGCCGTCCTCGTTTACACGGTGTGGCGAGCCGCTCTTGGTGAAATCGAGCCCGGCAACCTCGTGCTCTACGTTGGAGTTATCTTCTTAGTACAGCAGACGTTCTATCGGCTGTTACAAACCGCTGGCACCGTGCATACGTGTCAACTCCATGTTTCTCATCTCCTGGACTTCCTTGATCTTGAGCCGCCAATGCCGGTTTCGGAGGGCGCCGGCAAACACGTGCCCAAGCCGTTGCGCGAGGGGATAGAGGTAAAGAGGGTATCGTTCACGTATCCCGGCACAGACCGGACGATACTCAAGGACGTGAGTTTCCGGGTGGGGCCGGAGGAGAGCGTCGCCCTTGTAGGACACAATGGCGCCGGCAAGACGACGCTAGTCAAGCTGCTCTGTCGCCTCTACGATCCTTCACAGGGAGCAGTCTTGCTGGACGGCGTGGACGTACGCGAGTACGAGCTGACCAACTTGCGGGAGAACATCACCGCGATATTCCAAGACTATGCCCGCTTCCACCTCACGGCCGCCCAGAACATCGGCATTGCAAGTGTTGAACGCTTGGAGGACCGGGCGGCGATAGAACGCGCCGCGGAGCAAGGCGGCGCCGTTGAGATGATCTCCAAACTGCCAAAGGGCTACGACACGCAGCTCGGGCGAGAATTTGAGGAGGGGTCTGAACTTTCCATCGGAGAGTGGCAAAAGCTAGCGCTGGCTCGCGCCTTTTTCCGTGACGCCCAGATTCTCATTTTGGATGAACCCACGGCTGCGCTGGACGTGCAGGCTGAATACGAGGTCTACGAGAGGTTCAGGGAACTCACCCAAGGCCGCAGCACGATCCTGATCAGTCATCGATTCTCCACCGTGCGCATGGCTGATCGGATAATCGTGCTTGAGGACGGTTCCATCATCGAAGAAGGCAGTCATGCACAACTCATGGCACAGGGCGGCACGTATGCTGATCTCTACAGCAAGCAGGCGTCGTGGTACCGTGAGTAGGCTTGTCGCGAGAATGGTTGCGCTTGCGCAATAACCCCAGACCATTCTCGTCATCTTCCCCGATGACGCCGGCAATTGTAGAGCGTTGCCGATGGTCAATTCACCTATTGGTATTGTTGCTAGCGGAGCCGCGCTTTCCCCAAGATTCGTGTGATGGAACCGGCTAGTCCTACTGGCCCAATTGCACACTGGCGACCGTCAAGCTGAGTGAAGGCGCTTTCAACAGCATGTGTCCTTCTGAGCCTACGGTTACGCTGCCGGGTTCGGGTGCGATTACAGAAGGCGCTTCCCAGGAATTGTGCGCCTTGGGATTGACTCCGGTGAGGACGGTTGCCGCAGGACTGCCTGCGATGCTGCAGCCTCCGACGGAGACTTCAACGTCGATGTCTTCCTCCAGGCTTCTATTCACGATGTAAAGACTCAGCGTATTCGTCTCCACGTTCCAGCTTGCCGTAACATCTAATGTCGGCACTTCACCTCGGGCGCCGGCATAGTATGTTGGTCCATCCACTATCGGTTTTAGCGATACGCCACTAGCGTGCCGTGAAAAGAGTTGGAATGGATAGTAAATGCTCTGGATGAGCAGGTCGTCGGGCTTAGTGAGAATGGGTGCGATGACGTTGACGATCTGAGCCAAGCAGGCGATCTTCACGATATCGGCGTGGCGCAGAAAGCTATTCAGGAATTGCGCGCAGACCAGGGCATCCTCAAGATTGTAGATTTCTTCAAGTAGGCGGGGCGCGTGAGACCATGCGCCATCGATCATGCGGTCCTTGTACCAGACATTCCACTCGTCGAAAGAAACGTAGATCCGTTTGTCGCTTCGCTTGACGCCGCGCACGTAGTTCAGCAGACCGGCGTAGTCGCTCAAGACCCGGTCGATCTCCACGCCCTCTGCCAGGAACCACGCGCTGTCATCCTCGGAGTTGCGGCTGTAACGGTGGGCGGATATGTAATCAACGTCTTCCCAACAGGTCTCCAACACAACGCGGTCCCATTCCAGGTAGGTATCCATGTAGCGACCGGTGGAGCCGCAGGCCACTAGCTCTATGGCAGGGTCGATCCCGCGCATGAGACGGGCGGCCTGCTGGGCCTTCGCGGCATACTCTTCCGCCGAGCAGTGGCCTGCCTGCCAGGAGCCGTCCATCTCGTTGCCCAGGCACCAGAGGTTGATGCCGTGAGGACCTGCGCTGCCGTGGCGTCGTCTCGCGTCGGACCAATATGTGCCGTTGGGAAAGTTGCAGTACTCGACAAGCTCTGCCGCTTCACGGGGCCCCAGCGTGCCGAGATTGACCGCCATCATGGGCTCAATGTCCATCCAGCGACACCACTTTACGAATTCATCAACCCCAAACGTATTGGGCTCAATGCTCTTCCACGCGAATTCCGCCCGCACCGGACGCTGGTCTTGCGGCCCCACGCCATCCCGCCAATCGTAGTTGCTAACGAAGTTGCCGCCGGGATAGCGCATGCACGGCATTCCTAGCTTTCGCAGGGCTGCGGCCACGTCCGTGCGAAAGCCGTTGGCGTCGCTCAGCGGGCTAGCCGGATCATAGATCCCCCTATACACTGCCCTGCCGAGATGCTCCACAAATCCGCTAAAGATGCGCCGATCAATCTCACCGACGTGGTGATCGAGGTCCAAGCGAATCGATGCTTTCACCGGCCTTCTCCCCTGGGCCACCATGGTTCTGTAGCTAGTGTTGCCCTCTCGCCAGGGTCTCCGCTAGTAACTACGAGTACATCAACTTGGAATGTCCGATGTCTTCAAGATTGGCCCGGCCATTGAAGAGGAGGCCCGCTTTGCGCGCCATTCGTCGGGGCTATTTGTACATTTGGATCGCGAACATCCGATATCCATGCCGCGCATAGAATTGAACGGTAGGTAGCCAGTCCACGTTGTTGGAGCCAACCATAGAGCGCACCACGCCCTCCGATTCCGCTCTACTCAGGAGAACTTGCACGAGACGCGTGCCAACGCCCTTGTCGCGATGGTCGGCATGGACAAAGACCTCATCAACGTTCAAGTATTGCTCACCCTCGGGCTGGAAAATGGCACCTTTGCCAAGCTTCTCTATGCCCGCAGCAAATGCAATGACAACGCCCTCGCACTCGGCCACGAAGAAGTAGCCACCTTTTAGCCAGCTCTGTAGATGCTCAGCGTCGCATGGCACATAGCCGGTCGTGCAGCCTTCTTCCGCCCAGAGTCGCGACAGGTCCTGCACTGCCTTGAGGTCCCTAGGCTCCGCGAGTCTGACATGATAGGACTGGGTGTCTCTCACAGCCGCCAAACCTCCAGTCTCGTCGACTCCGACCGCAATTGTCATCGCTGGGTCGCCAATATGCGGTCGGAATCCTTGGCAGTACGATATGCGCGAGCAGTTTGGGGAATGCGACTCCTCGGCTCAACTGCAATCAGGCCGCAACCCTCCGCAATTGAGAGGCAATAGTCAGCGGTCAATGCGGGGATCACTGGAGTGCAGATTAGCCACCGCCGTGATCACTTAGGGTCTCATGGAAACCCTGGGACGGTCGCAGAAGTCAGTTCCGAACAGGGACCGGCACCCAGCCAAGCTCTTCCCGCCAGTTGGGCGCAACCTCGCCAAACCGGTCCATGCGCAGCCCGCTTATGTCAACGCTCGTCTCGCCGTGGAGGACCAAGTCGCTCACGACCTTGCCCGTGGCAGCGGCGATAGCAAAGCCATGCGCCGACGCGGAGACAAACACAAAGTTGCTCGGCCGGTCCAGAATGTCGATGATCGGCAAGGAATCCGGTGCCTGTTCGATCACCCCGGCCCAACTCCGGATTACGGGCACGTCCGCCGCCACTGGAAACAGGTCTGCCAGCCGTCTGGCGATGTTCCGAATGAGGGGCGTGTTAGGCTTGCCGGGATCAGAGGTCAGACCCACATCGATCCATTCGTGGGGACCGCCACCGTAGAGCAGGTTGCCCTTCTTGGCCTGGCGCCCGTAAAGACCGTTACCCACCAGGGCCATCTGAAAGAGCGGCGCTATGGGAGCGGTGGCGATGATTTCCGCCCTTGCTGTAGCTAAGGGAGCGCGCACGCCCACCTTCTCGAGCATCAGCGCCAATTGGGGTCCCGCAGCGCAAACTACCGTGTCGGCCTCAATGTCGCCGACAGACGTCTCGACCGCCGCGACACGTCCTCCGGAGAGCTTGAAGCCTGTGACGGTTGTATGCTGGAGGAGGCTTCCGCCCCTGTCCTGAAACGCCCAGGCAAATGCCTGCACCGACCGCTGCGGGTTGGCGTGAGCGCCCTTGGGAAAGAAGATCCCGCCGAGATTCCTATCGGTGACACAAGGCACTAAGTCTCGTATTTCGTGGGGGTCCAGCACGTCCACGTTCACGCCGAAGCGCTCTCCCACCTCACACTCGGTAAGGTAGCGGCCCATCTCCTCTTCGGATACGGCTACCTGCAGCCTACCCTTTTGCACGAATTCGGTGGGATAGCCCAACTCTTCGTCCAGCGTCGGCCACAAGCGCACAGATTCCACCGCCAACGGGACCAAGGCCGGCTCGTCGGTGCGTTCACTGATCATCCCGCCGTTGCGCCCGGAAGCCTCGGCTCCGACGATCCCCTTTTCTACGACGACGACGTCCTTGCCCGCCTTGGCCAAATGATAGGCGGTGCTGAGACCCGAAATGCCGCCCCCAATCACGACTACGTCTGCTCTCAAATTAGGCATGCTGCCACTCCGCTGAACCGCTCATCTTTGCCTATCCCAACACTCTGCTCACGGGAATGAACCACTTGACCCAATTCTCGCGCATCTCCTCTGTTTCATCGTGCGGCCACATGACACTTAGCGGCAGCGGGCGCACGGGAGGACGGTATGACATGAACGGCACTTCACCGATATCGGTACCGGACTCTGCAGCCAGCAGCAGCGAAGCCTGCTCCCGGCAGCGCCGTCCCTGGCATTCACCCATGCCGACCCGTGTCAAGCGCCTAACTTGGTCCGGGTCCACCCGGCCATCATCCAACTGGGTCCGAAGACTGCGGTTTTTCATCTGCTCCGAGCGCCACTCCAAGTAACGCGGCGGCTGCAGGTCTATGAGTTCCTCACGGGAAACTTCCTCGCACTCGCAGACAAGAACATCCAGTCCACCTACATTGACCAGTGATCGCAACCATTGGCTCCAAATGGAATGTACTTCGGCCGGACCAGCGGCGACAGACTCAGCCTGAATTTCGGCGCGCCGGGCGCGAGCCTCCGCACTGTCGATGGCGCCTAGCGACTCGGCAGCGGCAATGCCGGCGACACGGCCTTGATTGCGCGCAATCTCGAGGTTCAGGACCGTCCCGTCGTGCAATCCGGCAACGTCGCCTGCGACAAACACGTTTTCAAGGCTGGTCAGCATGTGCGCATCGTAATCCGGCACGTGGCCGCCAAGCTCGGACTTGAACGTAATGTCGCAGTCCAGGAGACTGAGGAGTTCTATGTTGGGCACCAGGCCGATGGCCTGGCACACCGTATCGGCGGCGATCGTCTTTTCGGAACCGCTGACCGGTTCGCTGTTCTCGTCTAGCTCGACGAGCACGACGGATTCGATACCGTCTTCACCGCCAACTGCTTCCTTTATGGTATGGGAGGTGTAGAGGTCAACGCCGCCTTGCTGAAGTCCCTGCATGAGCGACTCGTCGCCACGCACGGAAGACGACACGTCCACAATGGCGGCTACCTCTATGTCATTCGCCAGTGCCATCTCTGCCGTGCGAAGTCCCACGTTGCCGGAACCCAAGATCACCATGCGCCGCGACGTCAATGCCTGATAGCGACTCAGCAGCGAATGAGCACCGTTGGCCCCCATCGCTCCCGCCAAGTCTGAACCGGCAAACGAGAATTTTAGGTCTCGGGCGCCGGCTGCCACGATGAGGCGGTCGTACTTTACGACCCAGGAATGCTTGTCGTCGGCCAAGCCAAGCTGTGGGCCGTCAAGTTTCCTGCTGGTATCCGTATTGCGAAAGGCCCCCCAGACGCACGTGCCGAGTTGTACGTCGACACCGGCTTTCTCAGCCTCATTCAGTGCGGGGTTGGACGCAGACACCCGCTGGAGCATCCGGTCCCTGTCGCCGAGGTCGCTTGCAAATCGGCTGCCAAAGGCCTGCGGCACGTCTAAGCCCATCATGGATGCGCTGATGGGATTCTCATCGATCAGCGTCACCTGCACGCCGGACCGGGCCGTTTCTATGGCGGCGGCAGTGCCGGCCGCGCCGGCGCCTACGACTACTAGAGACTTGGTCTCCATATGGCTTCTCTCCTGAAAGTGCCGAAGCCCCTACTTGTGAGTGTGTCCGTACTCGAGCCAATCAGTTCAGCAGCGTGACCTATGCACCTACGCGCGGCGTCGAAATCTCGTCGGCCAGCGAGTCTGCGAGGGCGCTTACGTAATTGGGGCCAAATCCGCAGCACGTGCCAATGACTTGCACCCCCATGCTGACCCACTCCGTGGCCTCTTGTCTTAGTTCCGTTGCGGATTCTTCATTGAGCACACTGCTGTCTTGCCAGGTGTCAAGGTAGTCTTCCCTGCCTGCGTCGGGATACGAGAGAACGGGGCCGTTCCATGCATCCAAGACCACCTGAAGGGCTTTGGTCGTGTCCTCAATCCTACTATGGAACACACCGAGCACATCGGGGCCGATTGAGGCTATCTCTCTTACCGCATCGTCCAGTGTCTTTTCGTTGTCTACCGTTCGCCAGGTCTCGGTCCACATCGGCGCGCCCAAGCCGATACTGTAATTCCGGTCTTCTGCGAAGTCCATTCTGACTGTCTGCCCGTCCGGGCCAATCGAGGCGGTAAATGCCACCCACACAGGCAGTCCGGTGCTCTTTGCCGCTTCGGCAGCGATCGCCCGGGAATCGTTGTCCGCCCACAGATTCTCAATCAGAAAAAAGTCCACTCCAGATTCGGCCAGAATGTCTGCCTGCTCCCTGGCGTGAAAACGCAACTCTTTCGCCGAAAGACTGGCGCCGTAGCCGTAGCCGGTGCCGCCGAGGAGAGTGCCGGTCTTGCGATCACGAATGGGAATGCGGCATGAGATTGAACCGGCGATGTACACAGGCCGGTCAACAGCGGCCCGCTCTCTGGCCTCGATGGCGGCATCGACGGCGCGTACGTTCACTTCTCGCACTAATGATCCGTAGCCAGAGGCCTCCAGCGCGGGTCGGAGCGTATTGAACGTATTGGTGGTTATGATGTCGGCCCCCGCGCGGATGTAGCGCTCGTGCATCTGACGCACCGTTGCCGGATGGGTATAGCTCCCCGGGCCGCACCAGGAGGCCGGGTCCATGGGCACGCCCATCACTTGGAGTTCCGTCCCGATAGCCCCATCCAATATGACCACGCCGCCGGAGTCCAAACGGCTCTTCAGCTTCTCATAACTGGCCATGTCCTGAAACCTCGCTGTCGCTCAGCACTCTGACTGAAACTGTCGGTATCTTGCCGCCCTCAACCAATGGAGGAGGTCTGCGAGCAGATAGCGAGATTGTATTCTTCCTGAAGCCAGCCGTCAACCAGTCAATCCCTCAGAATTCGATGGTTCTTTCGGAAAATCAAAAACAGCTGAAAGGGCAGTTCTGGAAGTGCCTGTCAATGCTTTTGTGAAAGCACCAGCGGGTGGTTTTCGCTGGCTTCCTGGCTTGACTCTTCGTAGCCGGATCCCGTTGATTCTGTTTCAAGCAGCGTGAAGCCCGCGCCGTTCAAAATCCCTGCGTATTCGCCGAGGCTGTAGTTGCTCCAATACATCGTCTCTCCAAAGAAGTCATCCTCCGTGTACCCATCCTCGTTGAAGTGACTCAAGGTGCAGAGCAGATATCCGCCTGGCCTGAGCCACCGGTGCACCCGCCGAAACAGGTCCGGGTGCTCCTCTCTGGGCAGGTGGAATATCGAGTAGAACGCTACCACTGCGTCGAAGCTGCAGGGAGGGAACGTGGCCGACATGATGTCTACGCACTTGAAGTCGCCGGTAGGCACATTTTGTTGTGCCCTCTGGACCATTTCCGGTGAAATGTCCACGCCCGTGACGCGGAAGCGCGCTGCCAGAGACTTGGCGATTGGGACGCCTGCCCCGCAGCCAATGTCCAGCACCGCGGCGCCGTCGTCCAGCCGGTCCAGCAGTGCCGCATCTCTATCCCCGGCTCTGCCTTGCGTGATGCATCGTACGCTGCCGCGCATGCGTCATAGGCTTGCCGCACCAGTGCCTTGTAATCGACATTCGGATCAATCGCAGGAATCACGAATAGCGTGCCTTTCTTTGCCAGGAGTAGGATCCACTTGGACCCATGCTCTTGAAATATCTCGCTTGAGACGGTTAGGTGAAAATGCCCATGGGGCCAACCTGCAACAGCCGGCCGCATGGGGTAACCTTCGGCAGGAAAAACTGGTGAAATGAGAAGAATGGGGTGGCTGAGGGGACTCGAACCCCCAACCGCTGGAGCCACAGTCCAGAGCTCTAACCTGTTGAGCTACAGCCACCGTGCGGAGAGCATTCCTAGCTCAGTCTAGCAAGCAAATCGCCTTCTCGTCAATTGAAGGCGTGCCGGCGTGGCAATGAGACAAAGGGACTATTGGTCTACGTTCGTGGCGCCGCCACTCACTTTAGAGTAATGGTCGCCGGCGGTAAGTTGCGGGACATGCCGGCTCCCACTTCCCAAGGTGATTCACCAAGGGCTTGAGACTAGCCTTGTGCCTCCTTCGACTCCAGATAGGAAGTAATCTCGCCGTTGGTCGCAATCCAACACCCGCCAGGCTTCTCGAGCGCATAGCGGATCACCGTGTCGAGCACGTCGCAGTGGGGATCGCGCGCGGCCATCGCGGGCGGATGGAAGGCAAGGCTCAGGACATAGCGGTTCGCGAGGGCGTGATCGATCGCCGTCTTGAGAAGCCTAACGTATTCCCAACGATCCAGATCGAGAACCCTAAAGGCCGCGATGTCGGTAAGGGCCATAGGCGCGATTTCCAGCAGGCCGTTTGGATAGCGATATGGTTGGAGCCTGTCTATGTTCCTGCACATGGCGGCTTCGACTTGAGCGAGCGGCGGGCGCTTGGTTCCCCGCGGCGCCGGATGAAGATAGTGCGAGGTGACGTGGGTGAAGCCTTCTTCTTGGAGCAGCGCTTGGACCTCGGTTACGTCATGCAGTCCGGTGCTGAATGCGCCCGGCGTGCCGAATCCAGTAACAGTGACGCCTAGCCGCTCGCGGATTGCGGCGTTCGTCGCGCGCACCTCGTCGTGAATGATCTGTAGCGGCGTGCGCCCGTTGGCAAGCCACGGCGCGTTTGCGTACACCGCCTGCAGGCTCTCGACGGTCGTTGCCTTCACGTTAAGGTGCGTGTAGGTGTGGTTGCCCACCTCATGACCAGCGTCTACCAGTTGCTTGAGATAGTCAATGTCTGGGTCCTCGAAGGAACTTCCCACCAAGAGAAAGTAGAGCGGCGCCCCGTATGAGCGCGCTACCTCATGCATTTTCAGTACATAGTGTTTGCTGTCGGCATCCAGCGCGCCCTTTAGATGGTTCCACTGTGACGTCCAGTAAGGGAAGTTCGTACACATCTCAACTGCGGGCCGCAGACTGAGACAAAACTCCGCGCCATTTGGAAACATCAGTTGTGATCCCATGCTGAGTTTACTCGTCGACTCTCGCTGCGGCCACCGCGCTGCAGGCCGCAATGAACTGATCGAAGCCGATGGTGTCGCCCACGTGCTTTTGAAACTCGATGAGCGCAACCTTAGTAATCAAGCGCTCCTGGAACGTCTCCGGGATTTCGGACCCCAACGTGGCCTCACGAATTAGGAAGATCTTGTACCCGTAGCCCAGCATCGGTCGCGTGGCCCCCTCCGATCCCAGAATGCACATATTCGTCGCAAACCCGGTGTAAATGAGGTTCTTGATGCCCCGGCTGCGGCAAATGCGGTCGAATTGAGCGCTGGTGAGGACCACCTGGTCGCCCGGTTCAGCTTCACACGAGGAAAGGATGCGCATTTGTTGCCAGCCTTCCCACGCCATGTATCCGCGGCCGTGGGTCCGCTCCGCGCGTTCCTTGCGCCAGCCGGGATTGACCGCCGGCGGTCCCGGCTCCCGCCGCGGCGGATTGAGCTCGTCTTCCTCCAGCATGTGATGGACTGACTCATACTTCAGAGCGATGTTGCGCGGCTCAACGTGGAAGATCGCTAGCCCGGCAGCGCGCGCCGCGTCGATCGCCGGGCGGATGTATGCTGCGGCTATCCGTACCGACTCCGCTTGGGTCTCCGGCTTGCCCATATCTACAGAGAACTTTTCCGGGACGGGAGGGCCGTTCTCGTCACCGACATTCCACAGATGTAAAGCCACGAATCCGGTTTCATCCGGATCAAGCGCAACCTCCTCTTCTTCCCAGCCGGCGGTGGCAAGGGTCCGCGTACGCCAGTGCCGGCCGTGCAGTCGCAGCGCAGAACTCGCTTTCGTGGCCATTTTGCTTCCCCTCGATAGAATCCTGCGTTGACGCCCATGCGGCCGGACAACATCCCGCAGCTATTCTGCGTTTACTTGGAATTCGGATGGAATTGACTGAGAAGACCCAGCGAGCGGGTGCTACTTTCGCTCGCCCGAAGATTCCTCGCACATGCAATCGCCTGCCTCGAGAGCGGTTTCCGCGGTTGTTTGCACGGCGTCCAGATATCTCTTGACGGTAAGCTGCCCGCCTTGCAGATTCAGCTTCTTTCTATTACCGCTGAATCTTCACGCAGATCGCCGACACGCTGTGGTTTCGCCACCTCGTCTTTTGCACTTTGAAGGTCGCATAGACGTACCGCACTTCAGTCTTCACTGTTGGCATTGGCCAAAGCAAGACTCTTGGAACCAGTCGTCCGCCTCCCTCGGGAAGAGAAGCCCTGGGAGTTTTTCGGCGGACAGACACAAAGCCGATATTCTCCATACATGCGCATACCGAACGCAGGTGCTCATTCTCTTGACAGAGACAATGTATCTCTTCACCGCACCTTGTCAAGTGATGGGTGCGCTCGACGGCTACGACAACACTGATCGTCTGCCGGCACCTCAGGGCAACCCAATTCAGCACGGGGCGATGCTTGCCGGTATCCCTCGAATAGGGGACTTGCCCTCCTTGACATGCGACGCTCGGGGCCAGCATTCGTCTTAATTTTCCTAAGGGGTGAATCCTCACGACCGTCGGCCCGCCACGCAAATCCCGCCGGCACTTGCCAGAGGGGCCTGTTTTCCCGGTCCGGATTCTCACCAACCAGCAGCCGGATAGTGCAGGTAACAGGCTTGACTCCAGGAACCCGAGAGTTTCTATCGCCAGACAAAGGCCGCGTCTTTTCGGTTTAGCTGTTACACTCTCGTGTGCCGATAACGCTCCACTGTCGGCTTCAGTGCCTCCTGCTATGGGCCAGCGCTGTGCACGTTAGCCGGCCGATGCAGCGGCTCACGAGAGCTGGTAAATCACTTAAGGATGATCTGCCAAACCCAGTTGACTCTTACGGCCCAGGAGTGCTACTATGACCTTTGCCTGTTTTTCGGCAGGCGGCTCCTTAACAGGTGAAGAGTGATGAAGGTAAGGGCGTTTTTTCGTAGGTGAGCGGGACTTCGGGCTTTCCGGGATACGGCGGTTCCTTAACTCTGTTTTCCCTTTTGTTATGGAGAGTTTGATCCTGGCTCAGGATGAACGCTGGCGGCGTGCTTGATCAATGCGAGTCGTGCGCGTGCTCCCGTGCTTGCATGGGATGCCACGAGCGGCGTGCGGGTGCGTATCACGTAGATTACCTACCCTCGTGTGGGGAATAACCTGGGGAAACTCGGGCTAATACCGCATAATGCCTCCAGTCTTCCCGACTGGCGGTGAAAGCCTCACGGCGCACAAGGAGGGGTCTGCGGTCTATCAGCTCGTTGGTGAGGTAACGGCTCACCAAGGCTTTGACGGATAGCCGGTCTGAGAGGATGGTCGGCCACACTGGGACTTAAACATGGTCCAGAGCCCTACGGGGTTTAGCATGAAGGAATCTTGCGCAATGGGCGAAAGCCTGACGCAGCGACGCCGCGTGGAGGATGACGCCGTTCGCGGTGTAAACTCCTTTTCTCGGGGAAGAAGTAAGACGGTACCCAAGGAATAAGCCCCGGCTAACTCCGTGCCAGCAGCCGCGGTAATACGGAGGGGGCAAGCGTTATCCGGATTTACTGGGCGTAAAGGGCGCGTAGGCGGCTGCGCTAGCCGCTTGTGGAAGCTCCTGGCTCAACCAGGAGATGCCAAGCGGGACGGTGCAGCTCGAGGCAGAGAGAGGGTCGCAGAACTGGCGGTGGAGTGGTGAAATACGTAGATATCGCCAGGAATACCCGTGGCGAAGGCGGCGACCTGGCTCTGTTCTGACGCTCAGGCGCGATAGCGAGGGGAGCGAACGGGATTAGATACCCCGGTAGTCCTCGCCGTAAACGCTGGGTGCTGGGTGTTGGGGTCGGACTTTTCTCCGCCCTCAGTGCCCAAGGTAACCCGCTAAGCACCCCGCCTGGGGAGTACGGCCGCAAGGCTGAAACTCAAAGGAATTGACGGGGGCCCGCACAAGCAGCGGAGCGTGTGGTTCAATTCGAGGCTACGCGAAAAACCTTACCAGGATTTGACATGGACGTCGTACCAAACCGAAAGGCTAGGGACTGCTCGGGTAACCGCGCAGAGCGTCCACCGGTGCTGCATGGCTGTCGTCAGCTCGTGCCGTGAGGTGTTGGGTTAAGTCCCGCAACGAGCGCAACCCCTGCGACTAGTTACATCTCTAGTCGGACTGCCGCGAGCAACGCGGAGGAAGGTGGGGATGACGTCAAGTCCGCATGGCCTTTATTGTCCTGGGCTACACACACGCTACAATGGGCGGTACAACGGGATGCAAGCGCGCGAGCGTGAGCGGATCCCTCAAAACCGTCCGGTAGTACGGATGAGAGGCTGCAACTCGCCTCTCTGAATGTCGGAGTTGCTAGTAACCGTGGGTCAGCATACCGCGGTGAATACGTTCTCGGGCCTTGTACACACCGCCCGTCACACCACCAAAGTCGGCAACACCTGAAGCGGCCTCCGCGAACCCATTCGGGACGCACGTCGTGAGGGTGGGGCTGATGATGGGGGTGAAGTCGTAACAAGGTAGCCGTAGCGGAAGCTGCGGCTGGATCACCTCCTTTCTAGGGTTTACACCCATCCCGCCTTTCCCTATTCCCATTCCCACCCACCTACCCATTCTCCCCCCTTCATCACCCTTTACCTGCTAATCGGGCCGCATCACCATGAACAGCAAAACTAAGTTCCCCTCCATACGGAGGGGCTTTGCTTTTGTTGTGCTCCGCAGGGAGCCTAAGGCGATATTACCTCGAAGCTCACTTGCCGAAGCACTGAATAACCTTGAAGACAGCGGCACAAGCAAACTCCACCTGGGAAGAATGACATGTGAGCAAGTCAAACTGGCTCGGGCCCGCGGACCTTCCGGTCGAATCAAGGTTGGCGCCGTGCAGGAATGGTGGCCCGAAGTAGCAAAACTGGAATCAGCGCTGTATGAGCGCAGAACCTCAAACAAGAACACAAGGCGGGAAAGCTAGTGACAACGACTAGCGGGCCACCCAGACCCTTGAACTCTAGTGAACTCCAGCGGGTCGTTGAGGCCATAGACGTTACGCCCGAGACCGTGGGTCCGATCCATCTTCTGAAGCTTGGGGCTTGCAAAGCCTACGCGGTCGGCGAACCGGAGTCTCTGGATGCGGTGGTCATACAGAGCGAGAGTCTGCCGGAGGAGCCGTCCGGCCTCGGTCACAACGCGCAAGGTCTGTGGGATTTGCTAAGACATCTCGGCAACTGGACAGCGGTCAATGTTTCACCCGCAGTCTCGACCCAACTGGGTGCGTTCATCAAGGCTGGCACTGGAAAGCGCGTCAGCTACTACGGCGACGTCTACCATACGTTGACCAAGCCGGTATCTGAATGTGTTGATCCTGCGGTACGCGAGCTGACTGCAGACGACATCGGCTTGCTGGAGGCCGCTGGCTTCGACGGCACAGACTTTGGCGGGATTGCTGCCTTGCTCAATGAGGGGACTGTCGCTGCCGCAGTGGTCGAGGGCCAGATTGTGGGATCGGCCCACACGACTGCCCAAACCGATCGCTACGCCGATATCGGAGTCGGTACGAACGAGCCGTGGCGCGGACGTGGGTTTGCGACGGCGGCAGCCTCGATTGTCGCGAGCCGAATTCAGGAGTCGGGACGAATCCCGGTCTGGAGTTGCGGTGAAGACAACCTGGCGTCGCTGCGGGTTGCCCAGAAGCTGGGATTTACAGAGGTCTCCCGGCTTACCTATGTGATCAGACACACGTAGGCCATTGACTCTGCAGCCGAAGTACTTAAAGGGAAGTGGCTCCTGTGCCCCAAGGTCAACACCGCGGCGTGAGACTCCCCGTCGCGGTCATATGACACCGATAGGTTTCGGTGCAGCCTTAAATCGTACCTACCCTTCAACGAGTGAACGCACATTAACTGGTAAGCCGAAAGCACTGGAAATGAGCTTAATACTTTCGTGTCTCTAGCAGATACCATGCAATCCGTGCGCCCAGGATTGTGGCGTTGGACCGCTCCGCATCCGGACTGGTCTCCCTGGAATCCTATTCGCAAGACCGGATTCGGTTGGTCGCAGGATGTCGGCAGTGTCTGCTACGAGACTTCTGATGGGTTAATATTCATAGACCCGCTCGCGCCTCCTTGCGGCACGTCGGCCCGCCGACAGTTCTGGCAAGCACTGGACAACGCGGTGCGCGCAAGAAGTCAACCGGTAACCGTGCTCCTCAGCACCGACTGGCATGATCGCGACGCGCAAGCCGTCTTTGATCGCTATTTCCCGCAATTTGGGGTGAGTATTTGGGTCCACGAGGCTACGCCGCGAGACTCGCTCAATTGCCTGCCGACACATACCTTCCGCGAAGGCGAACTGCTCAGTGGAGAGATTGACGCACACTTCATTGGCGCGCCGCATCCGGAGGTCGCGTTTTACCTCTCATCCGCGCGCACGCTGGTCGTAGCCGACGCGCTGTGGGGAACGCCTGACGGCCGGATCTGGATAGGCAGCCACGAATTCTGCTCACGTCTGCCGAGCCTGTTGGAGAGACTACCCATCGAGACGGTGCTGCTTTCACATGGGGAACCCATCGTTGCCGACGCGGATGCTATACTCGCAAACATCGCCAGGGAACGGCCGGAATGGACTGAAGAATCTTCCCTTCAATCGCTATAAGGACTATGCACGAGGACGTTCCCACCCGGTTTTTTGCTCGACTTCTGCGCTCACGGCACCCTCTCCAGCACACGTACCGCCAGCCAGGTTTTACATTTCGATCAGTGCTATTGACAGCGAACTCTGAGCTACACTATGAACACCAGGCGGTTGTGTGCCGCTATTTGCTGTGCTACACTGAATACTGCTGAGTAGACTAGACAGCCGCGCAGCGTCCACGTCTTTCGATTGTGGATTAAGTGAGGAAAGTCCCCACTCCAGAGAGCAGGGCAGCGGGTAACTCCCGTCCGCCGCGAGGCGAGGAATAGGGCCACAGAGACTATGGCCGGCCGGTTGCACTTCACTGGAGTGCCGGTCGGAGTGAAAAGGGTAACCTCTGCCCGGAGCAAGGCCAAGAGAGGGACGCCGAGGCTGCTCGCTGAGTCCCGGGTAGGCCGCAAAGAGGCGCAGCGCAAGCTGTTGCCCAAGAGAGATGGCTGTTCGCGACAGAATGGGGCTTATCGGTCTACTCAAAACGCATTCTGATGCGGACGCATCTGAGATGCGGGCGCTTTTGCAAAGCGTACCCATTTACGATGGGTCAGCGACGCGGGGTGGAGCAGTGGCAGCTCGTCAGGCTCATAACCTGAAGGTCGAGGGTTCGAATCCCTCCCCCGCTACCAAGGTTTCGGCTTCCATTCACCATGTGCTCGGTTGTGACTCTATGCTGTAGGGAGGGTTCAGCATGGCAGCGCTCAAGCGTTTGGCGGGGCTTTACTTGCTCATTATCGGTGTCGCAGTTACCTTGCACTTCCTAGCCACCCAGTTCTACGATCCGACGTGGTCCGATGCATCAATTCCGGTTTGGCAAATCCTCAACCCGCTCCAAATCATTGCGTTGATCATAGTCCTACTCATCGCCATGGAGCGTAAGCACAAAGCTGAGGACTATAGCGACAACCCGCCCGTTACGCGGAAATACTTGGAAGCCAACGTCCTCTTCTTTTTCGCGGCAGGTATTCTGATTGCACACTTGTGGAATTGGTTCGGCGTGCAGTGGGCGGATCCCGTCAATAGCGATAATCAGCTCTGGGTCTTGATCGACATTTCACTCGCGCTCTTGCTTATTCCTACGTCGATAGATCTCCTGCGCAATCCGTCCGACTAGGACATCCTTCTGCGTTAGACCCTTCTCCCAGGAGGCCAGACCTGGCTAAGACAATCTATCTAGCCAACCCCTACGGCTTTTCTGTTCAGCAAAAGACCATGCTGTTGCCACCGCTTATCGCGGCTCTCGAATCCGTTGGCTTGGAAGTTTGGGAGCCCTTCGCGCGGAACAATCAGGTTGACTTCTCGGACTCTTCGTGGGCATACCAGGTTGGCCAGGCTGACTATCGCGACGTCATTGATTCCGACGGCATTTTCGCCGTAGTGAACGGCGTCCCTCCCGATGAAGGCGTAATGGTCGAGCTCGGCATGGCAATCGCTTTGGGCAAGCCGACCTTCCTGTTTCGCGACGACATGCGCACTGCGACCGACAGCGGCACATATCCTCTAAATCTCATGCTCTTCACCGGCATACCCGAAGAGGGTTGGCGGGACTACTATTACACGAGCGTCGAGGAAGTCAGCGCACCGAATAAAGCGCTCGCGAGGTGGGCCAGTGAGGAATGACCCTTAAGACTATTACGTAGAGAGACCCCCATTTTCGGGGGTCTTATTTCTTCCTAGAGACGATGGAATTCCAGTTTGTGAGAGTGTACTGATGGGAGAATCCAGTTCTGAAATCCCGGCTTGGCTTACTTTACTGGCCCATGAACGCGGCCTTAGTCGCCGCACCCTCTTGGGGCTTTTAGGTGCCGGAGGGGCCGCGGCAGTTCTCATGGCGTGCGCAGAAGCCCGCGTGCCCTCTAGCGCGGGTCAGGCAATGAGCACCGCAGTGAGTACGCCAGCAAGTGCGCCGGCCGCCGGGCAAGATGCAGCGCCTGCGTTTTACAAAGATGCGACGCCCTTTTTGCGGCATGGTGAGAAGGGCTTAGAGTCTTACCTCGCGGACATGCGGGGATTTGTTACCCCAAGTCGCCTCTTCTTTGTGCGAAACAACTCCACCAGCATGGATATCACCGCGGAGAACTGGCGGCTTACCGTTGACGGCGACGCTGTTACTCATCCGCAGGAGTTCACTCTTGCGGACATTCGCAGACTGCCCAGCCGGACAGTCGTGTCTTACTTGGAGTGCGCCGGCAATCACCGCGCCATGTTTGACTTGGTGAAGGGAAAGGCGGCAGACGGCACCCAGTGGATGACCGGCGCCGTCGGCAACGCGATCTGGACTGGCGTATCCTTGCAAGAGGTGCTTGAATTGGCAGGAGTAAAGTCAGATGCCGTCAGCGTGCTGCTGGTCGGTCTGGACGCAGAGTCTCCGGAAGGAGGCTGGCGGCGGGCCTTGCCGATCGAAAAGGCCTTGGACCCCGACACGCTTCTCGCCTACGCAATGAATGGCGAGGACTTACCCAAGGACCACGGCTATCCACTGCGAGCGCTTGTCCCCGGTTGGGTGGGCAGCGCCAGCGTCAAGTGGTTGGGCCAAATTGCCGTCTCCGCCGAACAACACTGGACACGCAACAATACGAGCTCTTACGTTCTCATTGGGGATGCCTATCCGCCGGAGGGCCAGGCGTTGGGTCAAATTCTCACTACCCAAGTGATCAAGAGCGCACTTGCGCTCCCCTGGCCCGCCACACTGGCCCCGGGCCCACATCGCCTACACGGCTATGCGCACTCGCCGTTCGGACCAGTCGTGCGGATGGAGTGGAGCGACGACGGCGGCTCTACGTGGCAGGTCGCCCGGGTGCTGGAGCCTCAAATCCAGCACTCGTGGGCGCGGTTCGAGTTCGCATGGGATGCTCCCGCAGGCAAACACACCCTCATGACCCGCGCGACGGACGCGGCCGGCAACACCCAGCCCGACGAAATTCCCTTCAATGAGAAGGGCTACCTCTTCAATCAGCCCCTCCCGCATCCAATCCATGTCGCCTGACGTGGTTGCAAGACGTGAACCCTCTCCAGCACGGTAGCCTTGTTTGCCTTACTATGAAAGTAGAAGGCAAAGCAATAGTGCTAACCGTCCGTTTATTCTCTCAGACAACTGCGCTAAGGAGACTCTTGTGCCCAAACCCGGCCTGGCTGTGGAAGCCAGCGATCTCTCGAAACAGTATCGCAATGGGGTAGTGGCGAATGACAAGCTGAACGTCGCTATTCGCCGCGGCCAGGTCTACGGCCTTCTCGGCCCTAACGGCGCCGGCAAGAGCACGTTCGTTCAACAGGTCATGGGCCTCATTCGGCCTACATCAGGCAACGTGTGGGTCTTTGGCGTCGATGCCGACCGTGATCCCGAGCGCGTCAAGCGCATGATCGGCTACCTGCCGCAGACGTCATTCGCCATGCGCGACCTGTTGGCGGAAGAAGCCATCTACTTCACCGGTCGCCTCAAGGGTCTTTCCCACCAGGAGACTTTGCGCCAGCGCGACTCCTACATTGAGCAATTCGAGGTCGACGAAATACGGCGCAAGCCCATCAACCAGCTTTCCGGCGGGATGCAGCGGATGACCGGCTTCATCATGGCCCTGCTCGGCAGTCCGCCGCTCCTGGTGCTGGATGAACCGACTAACGACCTTGATCCCCTGCGCCGCAGAGCAGTCTGGGAAGCCATTCGTCATCAGGTTGTCTACGAGGGCGCCGCATGCCTGCTGGTTACGCACAACGTTCTCGAGGCCGAACGGGTCGTAGACAGAGTCGCCCTCATCGACGAAGGACGCGTGCTCGCCGAAGGCACGCCCGGCGCGATGAAGAGCCGCCTGGGAGACTCCATCCGCTTGGAGCTCTGGCTGCGAGACAGCGCCGCGCTCACCCGGGCCCAGGAAGCACACCTGAGCACGTTGGGCGCACTGCACCATCCACGTCCGCGGCATCTGCTGCTGCGTGTGCCGCAGGAGCGGGTGGGTCAGACGATTGATCAAGTCTTGGCTGAAATCGGAACCGATGCGGTGGAGGACTTTCGTCTCGCAACCGCCTCGCTTGAGGACGTCTACGTAGAGATGGTCGGCCGGTCTCTTGAGGAGAGTGATAGTGAAGAAACTGCGCCTTTGTCAGATCAAGAACATGTTGGCGCTGAGAGCGCCCTGCGTTAGAGGAACTTTATGACAAGTACGCAAACGACTCGCATCCATGCGGCCTGGCGGCGTTTTGCCCACTTCTGGCGGAACTACTACCACCTGTCTGCCGTGATTGTGCTGGAGTTCAGGCAGTGGATTACGATGATTCTGTCGATCTCGGTGCTGCTCAATCTCGGCATGGTCTTTGCGTTTTCCTTTATCTCGGGGTCGCGGGAGCCCGAAATCGGCCGCTACTTTGTCTCTGGGGCGGCAGTCATGTCTTTAGTCACTCTAGGCATCATGATGGTCGCCCAAGACATGGCGCAATCGCGGCGCAACGGCGCAATTCTCTACTACGCTTCCCTGCCAATCAGCAAGACGGCGTTCATCTTGGCGGTGGTTACCGGCAACGGTATCGCCGCCATTCCCGGCATGATCATCACGCTGCTGGTGGGTAGCTGGTACTTTGGCTTTCCGCTGGCGCTCAACCCCCTCATTTTCGCCGTCGTGCCGCTCAGTGCAATCTCATTGGCAGGCGTAGGCGCGGCTATCGGTTTAGGCATTCCCAATTGGCGCGTCGCCGGCCTCGTGGCGCAGGCGACCATGTTCTTCATCATGTTCTTTGCGCCGGTTATGATCCCGCTCGATCGTCTGCCGGCCATCCTGCAGTACACCGGCATGATTCTTCCCCCGACCTACGCCGCGCAGGCCTTTCGCGCCGCCCTGCAGCCGGAAATAACCCCAATCCTGTTGCGAGACCTGGCGATTCTTGCCGTCTTTGGCCTGGGCTCGCTAGCAATAGTGGCGCGGACGTTGAAGTGGCGGTTAGAGTGAGACTTCCGTGACTTCAAAGAGTTCCGCCGCAGCAAGCACTCAGCCATGAGGGGATTCTGCACAGTCTCTCAGCAGCGAGGCTCGTTAAGCTGTGGCCAGCTCAAACTAAAGCGCGTTGTAGAGGATTTGCCGTATGTCCTCTGCCGTAACCCTGCGGGGATTGATGTCGATATTGCGGCTGCGGAACGTGTCCTTGACAATGGCGTCAAAGTGCTCGTCGGTAGCACCGGCCTCGCTCAGCGTCGACGGAATGCCGATATCTGCCTCCAGGTCTCGAATGGCTTCAATGGCGGCTAATGCGGCGTCTCGTTCGGTCTGACCGGGATAGGTCGCATCGTATTCGCGGGCCACGGTCGCCAACTGCGGTTCACAGCCAATCCGGTTGAAGTCGAGGCAGTGGGGAAGCAGGAGCGCATTGCTCAGCCCGTGTGGCAGATGATGGTACGCCCCCACCGGATGCGCCATGGCGTGGACGATGCCAAGCCGCGAATGGGCAAAACCAACGCCTGCAATGCACGCAGCGTACTGCATGTTGCCAATGGCTTCTGTATCGCCGCTGTTGGCCACGGCAGCACGGAGGTTTTCGCTGATGAGTCGTATCGCGTGGAGATTGAAGGCATTGGTGAACGGTGTGGATAGGGGCGATGTCATACCTTCCACGGCGTGAGTCAGCGCATCCATGCCCGAATGCGCCACGACGTGCGGCGGCAACGTGGTCAGCATGGCGGGGTCAAGAAAGGCAACCCGCGGCGCCAACCTGGTGCTCAAGATGGACATCTTGAACTGCTGGCTAGGCAGCGTGATGACCGCGGCAAACGTGACTTCTGAGCCGGTTCCTACCGTTGTCGGCACGACGTAGAGCGGCGGCAGATCATTCTCAAATGCGTCAAAACCCTCGTAATCCGCTACCGCGCCGCCGTTGGAAATAACGACGCCAGCGGCTTTGGCAACGTCCAGCGAACTGCCCCCGCCAACCGCCAGCAGGCCGTCACTTTCAGAGTCTCGATACGCTGCCACCACCGCGCCAACTATGCTCTCTTCCGGGTCGGCTCTTACGTCCTGAAACACCGACGCGGCAACGCCGGCTGCTTGCAGTGATTCCGTTACGGGTGCGATCAATCCGGCACTTACGATGCCTTTGTCGGTAACTACAAGGACATTCCTGTGGCCTTGCGCGGACAGAGTAGGGCCTATCTCCGCGACGGCTCCGGGACCACTGAGAATTCTCGTAGATACTTGAAAGGCGTGCACCGCCATTTGCGCTTGCTCCTCTACCAATTGGGGTCAAAATGATGGCATGAGTGTAGCAGGGGAGTGGGACAGTAGCAAACAGATACCCGGTCTTGCTGGCGCCAGAGATGTAACACCAGCGCTGTCCGGTCGACCAAACGAGAAGCTCTTCGCAAGAGACGTAATGAGAGCAATTTCCAAGCTCGGTATTGAGCATGTGTTGTGCTCGGTCCCTTGCTCATAGCCAGTTGACCACCTGCTTGACGCCATTTAGAATTAGTGCAAGTGCGCTACTGTGCTCTGTCTTGAACACAGAATGCGGCACAGTTGTAGACGGCAGCGATCAGCAAACCACACAGAGGGGGTTGGACAATGCGGAATCTACACATGACTCGTCGCGGCTTGCTCGGCGCCGGTGTAGCTACCGGGGCCCTAGGGCTACTGGTTGCTTGCGGCCAGGTGCAGACACAAACCGGCGACATGGAAGGCGACCAGCCGAAGGCTGCGGAGCCTGCCGCGGAAGCAGGACCAAAGACGGAAGAGGTCACGCTTAGCGTACAAGACGGCGGCCGCTGGCAAGAGTGGGCGGAAGGCATCCTGAACGAGCGCTTCCAGGCAAAGTATCCCAACGGTAAGGTCGTTTTCACCCCACGAACTGGCGGTCAGGCGCATACGTTTGTGGAACTCTCGGTCGGGTTGGCCGCCGGTCAAATGCCCGATCTCTTCAAGATGGGGCAAGCCATTGCGCCCTCCATCTACATGGCGGGGCTTTCCATTCCGCTCAATCCGTACTTTGCAACGTGGGGCATGGAGCCGGACTTCCTGCCCAGTACGCTCGATACGGTGCGTGTAAAGGGCCAGTTGCAGGGCATGCCCATGATGGCCGCCAACCGCTCGTATTGGATCCGCGATGACCACATGGCGGAAGCTGGCTTGACGCCGCCTGAAGCGTGGACTATGGACGATCAAGCCGACTTTGCCACCACGATGACGAAGTGGAAGGTATTGGGCAAGGAGATCGAGCGCTACGGTTTCAGTCCGGGTAATCTCGGCCGTGATCCCGAGGAAGCCGAATTAAACGGCATTGTAGAGTCCAACGGCGTGCAATGGGTTACTGACGGCAAGGCGCAGGGCTTTGTGAACGGGCCGGAAGCCATCGCGGGACTGGAATTCCAGTTGCGGCGCAAGCTCGGCTTCAATCCCCATGGCTCATCGTACGTCGGGCCGGAATTCAGTGGCTACGGTGCGGGCTTTGCCGGCGGCTACGTCTCCATGATTTGGGGTAACGCCGCCATTGGCCGCCGCGTTGCAACAGATGCGCCGGAAGACGTCGACCAAATCGTCGTTGCGCCTGAGCCTATGGGCGACCAGCGCGCCGTCAGCCTCTCATTCAACGACTGGCTGGGCATGGGCGCCGCCACCAAGAACCCGGACGTGACGTGGGATCTGTTGCTCACAGTGCATGAGGACGACGTCCTCATCGCGTATGACGAGCTTACCTTCTTCTTGCCGCCTCGCGTCTCCGTAGCCGCCAAAGCTCCCTACGTGCAGGAAAACGCGTTTCTGTCCGGCCTGCTGAGCAATTTGCAGAATGTCGGTTTGGGCCGCCAACCGATACCCGGTTGGGACAAGATGCGCCCGATCATCCTGGAAGAGCTGGCGAAAGCCGGCGCCGGCGAACTTGACGCCCGCGACGCGCTGGACAACGTCGCCGCGCGCTGGGACGCCGTGCTCCAGGAGCCGTCTATCCAAGAATTCTACAACGAGTAGAGTCAAGCTCAGGCCTACTAGCCCGAGAATAGGGCCCCCTAGCCGGATGGCGGAAACTCCCGGCAAGGGGGTCTTATGTCACCCTAAACTGCTTTGCTCACCGAGCACTGTCGAACCGTGACGGCATTTCAGTGTAAAATACCCCTTAAGATGCTGTTGCCTCAGTGCGACGGGTCCTGCACTAGTTCACCCAATTCATACATCTACTACACGGCTATTAAAAGAACTGTGGCAGCGTTCAATGCTAGCGCCATGAAAGGTTGACAATGGAGTCAGCTGACAATCAGAGTAGTTTCCCGCACGTGAAAACCCAGCCAAGTCCCGCCGGCCGAAAGTCTCCTCAGCCGGACGAACCAATTGCCATTGTGGGCATGGCGTGCCGCTTTCCCCAGGCGCCTAATCTTGACGAATTCTGGAATCTCTTGGAAGCAGGCCGCAGTGCCGTGACACAAGGCACTCCCGGTTCCGGCGTCGGCCGCGTGGGCCAACTATACCCGGACGCTAACGTGCAAAACGGGGCCTGCCTGTTCGGAGCCTTTCTTGACGAAGTCGACCGGTTCGATGCCGAGTTTTTTCGCATCTCGCCGGTCGAAGCGCAGTCGCTGGATCCGCAGCAGCGGCTCATGCTGGAAACCAGTTGGCGGGCGCTGGAAGATGCCGGCATCGACCCGGCACGACTCATAGGCAGTCGCACCGGTGTCTTCGCGGGCATCAGCAACATGGACTACCGCGAATTGGTCTTGGGTTCCAGCGTCACCGCCGAGCCCGCATCCAGCCTATATTCCGTAAGCGGCACTTCAATCAACACAGCCATCGGTCGCGTTTGCTTTGCGCTGGGTTTCCAGGGACCGGCAATTGCGTTGGACACCGCTTGTTCGTCCTCACTTGTGGCAATCCACCAAGCGGTGATTGGGCTGCGAAGGGGTGAAGCAGACCTCATGCTTGCCGGGGGTGTGCACGCCACCCTTTCCGGTCGCCTCTATGAATTACGCGGGAACGCGGGCATGTTGGCGCCGGACGGCCAGTGCAAGACGTTCGATGCGGCGGCTGACGGCTACGTGCGCGGCGAAGGTTGCGGGATCATTGTCCTCAGGCGGCTGAGCGAGGCAGAGGCGAGCGGCGACCGCATCTGGGGGGTTATTCGCGGCTCAGCTACCAACCAGGACGGCGCGAGCCAGGGGCTGACCGTGCCCAACGGTGCGGCTCAGGAGATAGTCATCGCGGATGCATTGCGCCGTGCTGGAGTCTCGCCTGCCCAGGTGGACTATGTGGAGACTCACGGCACGGGAACGCCGGTGGGCGATCCGATCGAGGCGCAAGCAACCGGCGCGGCCTACGGCATTGACCGTGACCCGAAACAACCCTTGCTCATTGGATCGGTAAAGACCAATCTTGGCCATCTAGAGTCCGCGGCAGGCGTTGCGGCCGTGATGAAAGTCATCCTTGCCATAAACCGGAGATTCATTCCAAAACACCGCAACTTTGAGACGCCGAACCCCGAAATAGACTGGGACCGCCTGCCATTGCGCGTCACATCGGAAGCAACCCAATGGCCCCGCAGCGATGGACGCGCGCCGCTGGCGGGCGTGAGCGGCTTTGGTTGGTCGGGCACAAACGCCCACATCATCTTGGAGGGCTACAACCGGCCGGAAGCAGCAAGCGACGCAAGCGCTGGTAGTCGTTGGCCCACGGGCGCGCCGTACTCCATCGCGGCTACGCGGCCGGAGGATGTCTCGGCTCTACCGGCGGTACATGAACACACTGCCCGCAAGACCCGACTCTTACCCTTGTCGGGCAAGAATAGCCAGGCTCTGCAGGAAGCTGCCGGGCGCTATCTGGCATGGCTCGATAAGCATGCCGCGGACCCTGCGATCGGAGACTCAGCCGACAGTCCTTTGCTCTCCGACATGGCATGGACGGCGAGCACGGGCCGCAGCCACTTTGCGCATCGTTCGGCCCTCACTTTTGGCGATTCCGAATCTCTGCGGCAGCAATTGAAGTCGCTCTCCGAGAGTCCATCGGAGCCGGAGACTGCCGCCCCACGCAAGGTGGCGTTTGCTTACACCGGCCAAGCCAGCCAATGGCCCGGTATGGGGCAAGACCTCTACGCCACCGAACCGGTGTTTCGCGTCGTACTAGACCAGTGTGAAGTAATCTTCAAGGAAGAACGAGGCGCCTCCCTGCTCGATGTCATGTTTGGGCGTGCCACAGCTACCGGGGACTTGGTCGATACGGCTTGGGCGCAACCGGCGATCTACGCGTTGGAGTGCGCACTGACGGCCTTGTGGGCCAGTGTGGACGTTCGCCCTGACGTAGTTGTAGGTCACAGCTTAGGAGAGTACGCCGCTACGCAAGCGGCCGGCGTATTCTCACTGGAGGCGGGCATGCGCTTCATAACCAGGCGAAGTGCCCTGCTTGCTGCGCTGCCGGGCGAAGGCGCGATGGCCGCGATCTTTGCCCCTGAGCCACAGGTCAATGAAGCGATGCGAGCAGTAGGCACAGCGTTTGGTGCAGATAAACTTAGCATTGCGGCATACAATGGCGCGCATCAGGTGGTAAGCGGCACGGTTCCGGCTGTCGAAGCAGTAATGGAACACTTTGAGTCTCGGGACATCCGGGTCCGGCGTTTGAACACGAGACAGGCTTTTCACAGCGCCTGGGTAGAGCCGGCTTTGGAAGGCCTGGAAGCTGCCCTGGATGACATCGCAATTAGCCCTCCGGCGATCGATTTAGTCAGCAATGTTACTGGTCGTATCGTGGCAAGGGATGAATTGCTTGACGTATCCCATTGGCGTCGGCATACCCGCGAGCCTGTGGCATTTAGCCAAGGCATCCAGACTCTCGCGGAAAGCGGGGTTGACGTCGTTGTGGAAGTCGGCCCGCACGCAGTATTGGGACCCATGTCTACGCTCGCGTGGCCGGAGCAGCAGAATGGTCAAGCCGTGGCACCTCCGATCGTCATCGCAAGCCTACGACGGCCTCCCAAAGAAAGCATGACGAATGAGCCGGAGAGCAGCTTTGTCGAGGCGGTGGGGGCAGCATATGAGGCAGGGCTTGAAGTCTCGTTCGCAGGACTCTTCGCCGGCGAAAGCCGCTGTCGCATCTCCTTGCCGGACTATCCATTCCAGCGACGCCGCCATTGGGTCGACGCGCCCAGGCGCGGCAGGTCGTCCGCAGACCATGCGCTGCTGGGTTCGCGCCACGAATCACCTCACGGTGAAGTGCTGTTTGCCACCGAACTGTCGGCGTCTGATCCGGCATGGCTGGACGACCACCTCGTGTATGGCCGGCACGTCGTACCGGGTGCGCTCTTTGGCGCCATGGCGCTGTCGGCGGCGTGGCCGGACGGCAGGGAGTCCGCTGTGGTCGAGGACTTTCAGCTTCTGAGTCCACTCATCTTGCCGGAGGACGAATCAGAAGACGGATCTAACGTCCCAAGCCGAAGCGTGCAACTCGTTCTTGGCGCGTCTGACTCCGGTTCCGAGCGCAACGTTGAGGTCTATAGCAAGGGACTGGACGAAGATGGCTGGACACTGCACGTAGAAGGCCGGATATCATTGGAAAAGAGCCAGGCTGGTCAGTCCATCGGATTGAATGAACTGCGGCGAGGTCTGGCGGCGACGGACATGTCGGCATTCTATCGGGCGCGCGCTGACGTAAACGTCACGCTTGGCGCGCGATTCCGCACGCTTCAAGATCTGCATACCGGAGTTTCAGAAGCGGTGGGCGTGGTGGCTCTGCCGGATAGCGTTGACCGGAGTGGCGTCGAGGCGCACCCCATTCTGCTGGACGGTTGCTTTCAAGTCATGGCAGCCGCCCGCCAGCAATTCGACACGCAAGAGGATGTAGCCTACCTACCTTTCGGATGGGAAAAGCTGTGGCTGACGAACCGGCTGCCGGATACGTTCGTTTGCCATGCCCGCATGCGGGATAGCGAAAGCGGTGGGAAAACAAGCGAAGGAGAAGATGGGGCACCGGAAGTTTTGACCGGTGATCTGCGGCTATTCTCGCTGGACGGGGCGGAGATCGGCGGCATAGAGGGCTATACCGTCAAGCGCGCCACGCGGGCGGCACTGCTTTCGGCCTCCGAGGACGTAGAAGACTTACTGTATGAAGTGATTTGGCGGGATTGCGCGCTGCCGGAGGGCATGCCGGCCGCCGACTTTCTCGTGAACCCTTCAGCCGTAGCAGCCAAGTCAGCTTCCTTCGCGCAATTTCTTGCAGAGGAGGGAGTCGCCGCTGACGACAGAGCAGAATTGCTCACTGATCTTAACCGGCTCGCGTGGTCTTATGCGCGCGTAGCTTTGGAGAGACTCGGCTGGAAGCGGGTAGTTGGCGAGACGGTTGTGCCGGAAGCTCTACGGCAACAATTGAACGTGTTGGATGAGCATGAACGCTTATTCCGCCGCATGTTGGAAATGCAGGTCAAAGCCGGCATCTTGGAAGAAGCCGACGCAGACTTCGCCGTGATTGCAGGACAGGATGATCCCCTGCCCAAAGACGCACTCAGCGACCCTGACGCGTTCGCTCACGAGATAGAGATGCGATACGCGCATGGAGAGAATGAGATAGGTGTGTTTGGGCGCAGCGCCAGGGCCCTGGCAGACGTGTTGCGCGGTGAAGCAGACCCGCTGACGCTGCTCTTCAGCAGTGGCGCGCCAACCGCGGCAGACCTCTATCGCAAGGCGCCCATGGCTCGCGCCACCAACAAGATGCTGGGGGACGCGGTTGCCCGGCTCTTGAGCGAGGTACCGAATGATCGGAGCCTGAGAATCCTGGAGGTCGGCGCCGGCACCGGCTCAGCGACCGCAATGGCCTTGCCTGAGCTTCCGGAGGGTCGCTACACCTACGTATACACCGATATTTCAGCGGGTTTCTTTGCGGAAGCGGAAGCACGGTTTGGCGGCGCGGAGGCGTCAATCGAATACAAAGTCCTAGACATTGAAAAAGACCCCGTAGCACAGGGATTCAATGCGCACGGCTACGACCTGGTAATCGCAGGCAACGTGCTCCATGCGACGCGCTATCTGCTGGAAACTCTAGGACACTGTCGAGAGCTGCTAGCGCCATCAGGCCTATTGGTAGCACTGGAAACGCTTGGCGGTCAGAACTGGCTGGACTTGACCTTCGGACAGTTAGATGGTTGGTGGCGCTTCGCCGACGACTTTCGGCCTGACCATGCTCTGGTAGGCCCTGAGATTTGGATACCTTCACTCCGCGAATCGGGTTTCGAGGAAATTGAGGTCTTGGGAAGTGGGAACGATAACTCCAGCCGGAAGCCGGAACGCGGTGTGATTCTGGCGCGGGGGCCTTCCAAAGTGCTGGATGAGGCGGGAACTTGGGTGCTGGCCGCAGACCGCACCGGCAGGGGAGCAGAACTCGCAGCGCAACTGGCACAGCGAAATCAGACCGTAGTCTTGGTGGATGACGAAACTCATTCGGAGGCGGAGGCGCCGGACAAGGATGCTCCATTCATACGGGAATCGATCGCGATGAATAGTCGTGAATCTTGGAGCGCGCTGCTCGCCGGTCTGCCGGAAGATCTGCCGTTGAAGGGTGTGGTCAACCTGACGGCACTAGACGGACATGGGATCGAGGCCACGACCGAAGATTTCGCCGCGGACGTAAAGCGCGTTGGGTCAAGCGCCCTCGCTCTCTTGCAGGGCATGTTCGACGCCGATGTCATTCCATCGAACGGCACCTGGTTCTTGACTCATGGGGGACAGGTGCTTGAGAGAGAGCAAGGTGGAGAACTCTCCGGCGCAACCCTTTGGGGCTTGGGCAAGGTTGTGTCGCAAGAAGCCGCCGAATTTGGGCCAAGAATGCTGGACCTGGATCCCGGCCAGGAATTTCCCATTGCGGACCTCGTCAATGAACTCCTCTTTCCGGACCTTGAAACTCATGTCGCTTACCGTGGGGGACTGCGACGGGCGGCGCGCTTGGTGCGAAATAGCGCGACAGAGCCTCTTGTCCTGCCTGAAGACTCTCACTGGATGCTGGAACCGGATCCTGGCGGATCTCTTGAGAGAGTGGGAGCGGCCCCACTTCCCGCCCGGCCTTTGGCATCGCGGGAGGTGCGTGTAGCCGTTGATGCCGCCGGGCTTAATTTCTGGGACGTCTTCCGCTCGCTTGCCCTCATCGAAGAGGGCTTGCTGGGTAGAGAGTTCTGCGGCCGCGTTTTGGAGGTTGCTCCCGACGTGACATCTGTTGCCGTAGGCGACCGCGTCGTCGGCTTGGCGTTCGGCACGTTTGGGCCGGAGGCAACTATGCGGGAGGAATTGGTTGCGCTTGCCCCGGCGGAGTACTCGGCGACCGAACTAGCAACCATCCCAACGACATTCGTGACGGCTGCCCTCTCGTTTGATATTGCACAGCTCAAGGCGGGTGAACGGGTATTGATCCATGCCGGCGCGGGCGGCGTGGGCATGTCCGCAATTCAACTGGCCCATGCTTTGGGAGCGGAGGTCTATGCGACGGCGAGCGCCCCAAAACAGGCCATTCTCCGCTCTTTGGGCGTAAAGCATGTCTTTGACAGCCGTCGGACAGATTTCGGCAAGCAAATCCTCGCCGCTACGGCCGGAGAAGGAGTCCAGCTTGTACTGAATAGTCTGACGGGCGATGGCTTTATCGAATCAAGCCTCTCGTGTCTCGCGCACGGCGGACGCTTTGTGGAGTTAGCACAAGTAGGCATTTTCAGTGAAGAGGAAATGGCTGCGGCCCGGCCCGACGTCGCCTATGACATATTGGATTTGGATGCTCTCAAAGAGCACGATCCCGTACGGCCGGGAGATGCGTTACGCAGAATAATGGCCCTGCTGGAACAGGGTGTGCTCCAACCGCTCACTCACACTCGATGGTCTCTCGCGGAAGCGGGAAAGGCCATGGACTTCATGCGCGCGGGACGCCATATTGGCAAGATAGTGCTAGCCAATTCCCCTATCAAGACTGGGCAGTTGCGTGACGATAGGACGTATCTCGTGACGGGCGGACTTGGCGGGATTGGCTGCGCTCTCGCTGGTTGGTTAGCGGATCGCGGCGCAGGCGCCATCGCGTTGAATGGGCGGCGTGACCCGGATCCGGAGGCGGTGGCAGCGATTGCAGCGCTGCGAAACCGGGGAGTTTCAATTCGCGTTGAGCTCGCCGATGTCACGGAACCGGCGGCAGTGGATGCAATGTTGGCGCGCATCGAGGATGATTTGCCGCCGCTTGGAGGCATAATTCACAGTGTCGGCGTCCTTTCGGATGCTGCGCTGTCGAACCAAACATGGGAGAGTTTCGAGGAAGTGCTGTGGCCCAAAGTGCTGGGAGCATGGCACTTGCACCGCGCCACCCTCGACCGTGACCTTGATCTCTTCGTCCTCTTTTCCAGCATTACCGGTGTCGTGGGCAATGCCGGACAGGCCAATCACGGGGCCGCCAACGCCTTCCTCGACCAGCTCGCGGCCCACCGTCGCGCGCTCGGCGTTGCCGGACAGTCCATCGCCTGGGGAGCGTGGTCGGGGCTGGGTGAAGCTGAAGAGCAGCGTGAGCGCATAGCACAGCAATTGGAGGCTGCGGGCACGGGCTGGATGACGCCGCAGCAGGGCACCAAGGCCTTAGAACGGCTCATGCGGCAGGATGTCACTTCGAGCTTGGCCGCTGCCGTTGACTGGGACGTCTTCTCGCAGAACCACGAACACACTCCGCCGCTTCTAGAAGACTTGCTCTCCGAGTCCGAAACCGGGGAGGAAGAGCTTGCCGATGCTACGCAGGAATTAATGCCTCGCCTGGGCGGAGCAACCGCCACTGAGCGTGAAACAATTCTCGCAACATTCTTGCAGCAGGAACTCCAGGCAGTCATGCGGCTTTCGACGCAGCCCGCGCTTTCCGTTGAATTTTCGGAATTGGGCATGGATTCGCTCATGGCCGTGGAGCTGCGCAACCGGATCAACCGCGGTTTCGCCGGTGAGTACACGGCGTCCAACACAGTCGTTTTCGACTACCCGAGCATTACGGGCCTCGCCCGCCACTTGGCCGGGGAACTCGGCGGAGCGGAAGAGGCTGCCGGTGCCGGAGCGCCTGAGATCCTTGCCGAGCAGCCTGTACAACGACAGGCTCCGAGGGATTCGACCGACCAGGACGGGATTGCTATTGTCGGCATGGCGTGTCGCATACCGGGTGCTGAAGATCTCGATGGCTATTGGCGTCTGATGGAAGCGGGCCGGAACATGGTGACCGACGGCCGCCAGGACTCGGGTTCCTGGGCCGGAGTGGCCGGAGATCCCGCTGCCGACGACGACGCCAATCGGCGGGGTGCGTTCGTTGACGATATCGACCAATTTGACTCTCGGTTCTTCAAGATCGCACCCATCGAAGCACGCATGATGGACCCGCAGCAGCGAATGCTGTTGGAGACGAGCTGGCACGCTCTCGAGGACGCGGGAATTGATCCCGATACTCTAAGAGGCAGCCGCACCGGTGTGTATGCCGGAATAGGCGGCAGCGAATATCGCCGCATCATCGCGGAGATCGGCGAGAGGGACGATTACTTGGGCACCACCGGAGGCGTAGCTGTAGGACGGGTCTCCTTTGCACTAGGTCTGGAGGGTCCGGCTGTACCGTTCGAGCTTGCGTGTGCCGCGTCAATGGTCGCGGTTCATCAAGCTGCTGCAAGTTTACAGCGAGGAGAGATTGACCTAGCCCTGGCGGGCGGCGCAAATGCAGTCCTCTCACAGTCGATAATGGGATTCTTGGCAGACGCGGGCATGCTTTCTCTAAGCGGGCAATGCTGGACATTTGACGCCGCGGCAGACGGTTACGTGCGCGGAGAAGGTTGTGCCATGGTCATCCTGAAGCGGCTGAGCGATGCCGAGGCCGACGGCGACCGGATATGGGGTGTGATTCGCGGCTCGGCCGTCAACCAAAACGGCGCCGGCTTGGCCCTGACCGTGCCGAACGGGCCGGCGCAACAACGCGCTATGGAGGATGCCCTGGCACAGGCCGGCGTCACTCCTGCCGACGTTGATTACATGGAAGCCCACGGGCCTGGCACGGTTGTGGGCGACTCGGTTGAATTGAATGCCGTATCCGAAGTCTATGGCAAAGGGCGCGCGCCCGATAGCCCCTTGCTAATCGGATCCGTCAAGACGAATATCGGCCATCTGGAGGCGGCAGGAGGAATCGCAAGCCTCATCAAGACCATCCTCGCCATGCATCGAGAGATTATTCCGAGGCATCTCAACTTTAGTACGCCGAATCCCGAAATCAATTGGGAGCGCCTGCCGGTGCACGTTACGTCCGAAGCGACCCCTTGGCCCTCCACTGAGAAACGATCGCCGATAGCAAGCATAAATGTGTTTGGAATTTCAGGTTCTAACGCGCATGTCGTAGTAGAAGGCTATCATTCACCAGATGCCGAAGTTGTAGAGGATGAACCGTATCGTTGGCCTTCTGGCGCGCTGCGCAGAGTAGAGATTTCACCTTCAAATGGCGTCGCCGGTGACTCCCAAATGGAAGATGCAAGTGTTCCCTCTGCACGTCTCCTACCTCTCTCCGGCAAGACCCACCAAGCGTTACGCCAGCTTGCGGAACGCTACTTGACCTGGCTTGACGACACGCTCACAGACTTTGCCGCCCCTGACGTGTCAGATGGTTCCATTCTCGCGGACATGGCATGGACTGCCGGTGTTGGGCGCAGCCACTTTGCGCACCGCGCAGGCTTGGCCTTCGAGAACGCCAAGGGCTTGCGAGCAGAACTTAGCAGGCTCGTTGCCTCCGAAGAGAATTCTGACACTTCCGAACCGTCCGCGGGAGATAGGGTGGCTTTCGTCTATAGCGGTGACTCGGGCCGGTGGACAGGCTTAGACAAGGCCCTCTACGAGCAGGAACCGGTCGCGCGTGCGATCCTCGATCGCTGCGATGGAGTGCTGCGAGAAGAGCAGGATACTTCGTTGCTAGATGTGATGTTCGGTCAGGCTGGCACTACGGCGGTTCTAAGCGACCCGACCTTCACGCAACCTGCAATCTACGCTCTGGGTTGTTCATTCACGGCGCTGTGGGCGAGTGTGGGCGTCCGTCCCAGCGTGGTAATTGGCGGAGACGTAGGCGAAATCGTGGCAGCGCAGGCCGCAGGCGCGATTGGATTAGAGGATGGACTGCGCCTTGCCGTTGCGCTCGGCGCTTCGATGGCAGCTTCAGTTTCTGAGAAATCTGAGAAACCGACTGCAAGTGCATTGGCCGGAATTCTCGCTGACGATGCATTCGCGCCTTTGTCTCTTCCGCTACTAAGCGTCGCTACCGGTCATGTGACAGAAACAGGCGATACGCTTGACCTAACGGGTTGGCAGCGGCAAACCGAACCTTCGGCACTTAAGCGCTGCGCCAATGCGATGTCCGAGCTGGGAGTGGATGCGATCGTGGAGATTGGCCCGCGGACGGCGCTAGGCAATACGCTACAGGGCTTGTGGCCGACCCCTAAAGCAGCAGAGACTAGTGCACCCATCCCCGTCGTGATTAAGAGTACGATTGATACGCCGGAAAAAGGGTCGCCGACTACCACCGATAGCGGGTTCCACAAAGCTGTGGCCGCTGCATATGAAGCCGGGCTTACGATTGACTTTGCAGGCCTGTTCGCCGGAGAGTGGCGACGGCGCATTTCACTGCCGTCCTATCCCTTCCAACGCCGCCGCCACTGGATTTGAGCGCTAAGTCGACTTACTTTCAAATAGCACCCTCGTTGGACAATCGCATGCAAACTAATCCGTGAGCCCGAATTGAGGTGTTCTTGGGCCCCTTGAGTTGACTGGTTAGAAACCTCTTGCTATGCTGCCAATAGTTATCAGGAATAGTAGTCTTGAGGAGAACAGTTTTCATGGCTTCAACCGAAGAACGCGTAAGAAAGCTTGTGGCAGAGAACCTCGAAGTTGACGGCAAGCCGCTAGATGCTTCGCTAGATTTGAATTCCAGCTTGAGCGACCTGGGCGTCTCGTCTATGGACATCGTTGCATTCGGTAAGGTAGTTGGAAAGGATTTTGGCGTTACTATTTCTCGTGAGGACTGCCCAACGCTCAACAGCCTGCAGGAGTTAATCGACTTTCTGGACTCGCAGGCTGCTTAGTTGGGATAGAGCCCTTCATCTCATTGAGGTCAGAGCGACCATCATATAGATCGCTAACGTCGCCGCTCCCACGAGGGGGCGGCGCATGTCTTCCAATTGGGTGTGCCGGTCTTTATACGCAGGCAGTGGTCTGTATTTCATGTTTGAGACTGTTCTTAATGTACGTTGGTGGCACTCGTTCAAGGACATTCGCGGCATTTCGGTCGTCCATGTAGACCTATCGCCCCATGCCGCACGGGAAGGTGCGGCGGTGCGGTTGCTGGATTGCCGAGAGAAGGATCGCTGGCAGCGTTACGCGTACAGCGGACCGCGTCGCCGGTTTCTCTTGTGTCGGGCCGCACTGCGCGCCATGCTCTGTGAGCATCTAGCGTGTGACAATGGGCAGCTTGGATTTGCAACCACACGCTACGGCAAGCCGGTTGCCCAGGTAAACAACATGCCGGCCCCGGTGAGTTTCAACGTTAGCCACAGTGGCAGACATGGGTTGATTGGCATTTCGCGGGCCGGGCGTCTGGGCGTGGACATCGAGGAACGCGACTCTGAGCGGGAACTGGGATTCCTCATCGACAGTGTGTTGAACGAGAGAGAAAAAACGGAGCTCAATTCAAGGAGGGGTCTTGAAAAGACCTACCTTTTCTTCAAGCTCTGGACACTCAAGGAAGCGCTGCTCAAGGCCGTTGGCAAAGGCTTCCATTTGGACGCTACCGGCATCGCAATCCCGGATTCCGTATTGCGCGGCGTGAGGAAGAGTATACTGCAGATACCGCAGAGTCCGGGAATATCGTGGCATGTTGAAGACCTCGGCAACGAGGACTTTGCGGCTGCCATCGCGTACGAAGTGGTCAAATCGCCTTTGGAGAAAGACTGACAGATCTATGTCGGACGCAAGACCAGTTTGGTCCGTTCCTGAACCAATCTCGACTTACCAGGTCGAAGTAGACGACGAAACCAGAATAACGTTACGGCGCCACGGCAACTCGGATGGTCCCCGGCTCGTGCTGAGCCACGGCAACGGTCTGGCCATTGACCTTTACTACCCTTTTTGGTCTCTGCTCACGGATGACTTCGACGTCATTGTGCATGACTTGCGAAACCATGGTTGGAATGCACTTACCTCAATGAGGGAGCACACGGTTGCGACGTTTGCCAACGATCACGACCTCATTCTGGATGCAATAGAGTCCCAATTCGGAGCGAAGCCGCTGATTGGCGTATATCATTCCGTTTCTTCTCTGGCTACGCTCGTTTCGCCGACGAAGGGTAGCCGTCACGCGGCACTAGTCCTTTTTGATCCGCCGCTTTGCAAGCCCGGCGCCAGCTACGAGGAGTTCGACACGGCCGCCACGCGGGCGGCAGGGTATGCCAGGCGACGCACGTTTCGGTTCAAGTCCAGAGAGGACTTCGAGGAACTGCTTGGCTTTGCGCCAACTTTCCGGCACACCGTTCCCGGGGTTACTGAACTCATTGCGCAGGCCACGTTGCGAAAGAGTGAAGAGGGCTCGGGCTTTGAACTGCGGTGTCCACCGGAATATGAAGCGCAAATCGTGGACTATGCCAGCCCCTATGCCGTGCTCGTGGACTTTGGGAAGTTTAACTGTCCCATCAAGGTGATTGGGGCTGATCCAACCTTGCCCTACTCGTACTTGCCGACACTAGACCTCAGCGACATACTGAGCGTGGACTACGATTTTTTGCCCGATGCTACGCACTTCCTGCCATTGGAGATGCCGGAGGAGTGTGCGGCCGTAGTGCGGGAGTTTGTCGCAGAGTCTATAACTAGCTGAAGCAGGCCTTTACGCCAAGGCGCCTTGGCACATGGGATGAGGGGAATCAACCGCAGCAAGGTAGCGAAGTTCTAACGAATCGCAGGTAGTCGTCAGCGTTTTCCTTGCGCACTGTTGAAGTGCGGCGGGCTCATCGGACGTACCGGCACCAACCGGAGTTTTCGCGCATTTACCGTCGCGCCGTCCAGCGTTTGCAAGAACCGACTTTCGTCTGGAACAATTGCTACCCACCCTCAATTCGCACGGTCACGATGTCCAAGCCGTGGTACTTCTGGTGCCGGACCGCAGAGGCGTAGTGCCGCAGCAGACGAAACGAAACTTCCCTATCGTCGTTTATTTCGGTCTGTTCGTCCAAGTGGGCGAGACGGTCTCCCAGATTGTCTTCAGCGAATACGGCCAGAAACTCCAATTCCACGGCATTAACATCAGGCCGCGCGACAATGAGCAGGCGCGGCGTCCCGTCCGCTGGATATTCGTTGCCCGGCTGCAGCAAGCTCGACAACGTCTCTTCACCGGCGGAGCGGAGTCTGTCAGCGGAGGCAGTGCCCCATCCTAACTTGGCGGCAACCTCCTGCAGAAAGGCGTCAACCTGAGGAAGATTGGAGATGTCCAGCCGGGTCTCCAAACGTCGGCTGCGCGCGCCGGTGAAGTTTAGCAAGACAGTTAGTCCAATTGCCACCGCCGCGCCAATGGTGATGCCATTGCCGAGCAGCGCATCCCATGGCGAATTCAAGATGCCGGCAAAGATGTTCTGGTTTTGCAGTCCCACGCCGATTGAGAACGACAGTCCGACCACCATTGCATCTTGAAAGCTCAATCCTGAGCGTGAAACTGTCCGTATGCCCTCGAAGAAGAGAATTCCAATGGCTACCAGCAAGAACGCTCCCATTATTGGGTTAGGTATGGTGAGCAGCAGGCCGGTCACCTTGGGAAAGAGCGCCAAGATTAAGAAGATAACGCCAATGGCATAGGCGACGCGGCGAGCGGCGACTCCGGTGAGGTTGATGAGCGAAACAGTAGAGGAAGAGTAGGCGCTGGTGGGCGGTGTGCCGGCAAGACCTGACAACAAGATGCCCATCCCATTGGCATAGAGTGCGCCTTGGATTTGGCGAAAGTCGATGGCGCGTTGCTTACGTTGCGAGACCTGCTGCACTGCTACCGCGTCGCCTATTGTCTTGATCGCCTGCACGAGGGTTACGACTAGAAACATCGGCAGCAGCGCCCAAAAGGCTGCCGTTGGCGTCAATTCCAGTCCGGGAAATCCGCCAGCGGGAATTCCAACCCATGAGGCTTCCAAGAGTCTCGTCAGGTCGTACATGCCAAAGAGAGCCGCCGCCACACAGCCCGCGCCGATGCCAATGAGCGGCGACCACAGTCGCCACTTTGTGGGCGCGCGCAAAGCTAGTACGGTCGTCACTACCAGCGTCACCAGCGCAACGCCGGGTCCAGCCAGCTCCGGCGTGCCTGCCGGGACCTCCTTCAGCCGGTCGAACGCGACGGGCAATATCATGGTCGCGATCAACATCAGCACGGTGCCCGAGACTGCCGGCGTAATGATCCGGCGCAAGTGGGGCAGCCACGCCGCGATTGCCAAGTAGAAGATTGCAGAGAGTACAATGAGACTTGCCAGCGTTGCGGGACCACCGGCTTGGAGTGCCAGGACTGAGACGGCAACATAATTGGGGGTGGTGCCCGTAATGAGGATGTGCCGTGTGCCCAGCCACCCGATTCCTGCGGCTTGCAGCGCCGTCACAGCCCCGCCGATGATGAGCGACGCGAACACGGCCCACGTGAGATAGCGCTCATCCTGACCGGATGCTACCGCCGTAATGGCGACAATCAACACCGCTGGCGCCACCACGATCAGCACGCCTTGGGCCCCGACGGCTACCGCCTCGAATAGCGAGCATTGATCGTCAGGCTCGTAGCGGATGTTCTCATTCAGACGGGCTGCAGCCAATAAGTACCCCCTATGGAATCTCTGGCAACTCCGCATAGACTATCCAAGGTAAAGTCTTAGGAGTTTTTGCCTCGCGAACGTTAGACTCCGCCAGGGATGTCCTCGCCGCAAATGCGCAGGTAGTCCGGCTTAGGCGTGTCCCCCGTGTACTGGAACTCCGCGGCCATGTAGCTCATCGTAATTGCCCGCCGCGAGTTCGCCGTAAGATTGGGCGCAGTGCCGTGGAGCAAGAGACTATGAAAGAAGAGACCGTCGCCGGCTTCCATTGGCACAGCAATCACGTCACTGGGATCGTAATTGGATTCGTTGACGATATAGTCATCCGGCACGCGTTCATGGGGCACGGGGCCGCGCTTGTGACTGCCGGGGATCGCGGTAATGCAGCCGTTCTCCGGGGTAGCCGGCTCAAAGGGCATCCAGCATGAACTCAACTCCATCGGCTCAATCGGCCAGTAGGGCGAATCCTGGTGCATACCCTTGGCTGAACCAACCTGGGCCGGTTTCATCAGGACCGAGTCTCGGAAGAGTTTGAGGTTCTTGCTGCCAATGAGCGCCTGCATGCGCTCCACCACTCCGGGCATCGTCCCCAGCGCACGGAAGCGGTCATCGTTGACGACGAGACGATCAATCTTGCGGTACGCGTCACCGCGCCGTTCCGGCCAGGGCACCTCGCCGCGTTCGACTCGCGGCTCTACCTGGATCTTTACACCTTCCGGTACGTGCAGACGGTCGTACATGTACTCTTCCAGCCGCTCTTTGAGTTCTGCAATACCCTCAGCCGAAACCAGACCCTTGATCAGGAGATAGCCGTTCTCTGCGTAGAAGGCCTGCTCTTCGGCCGTTACCTCAACTGTCGCCTGTGCCATCTCGTCTCCTCCATGGATTTGCTGCCTAATGCCTATCACATCGGTGCGGAGAGCCCGGGTCGCGGCGGGATTTCATGATCAACCCCGTGGCAAACTACCCTGGGTCCGCGCCACAATCGCGAAGACTGTCCCACACTTTGTTAGCACACCGCCTACATTATCGCCCAATGGACCGTCCCAGCAAAGTGACAAGGGCGCAAGAGCAGACAATAACCAGACTCCCCGGCGCGCCGTTCGCGTTAGAACATTGCCGGTTGCCGGGCCTCCAGGGGCCAGGCATCGATGCCTCTATCGCGCAAATAAGCGGAAAAGTGCTGCGGGCCAAACATCGTGAAAACGCGCTGAGGCTGTGCATGCTCCACGTAGGCGCTAAGCTGATTCCAGTCGCAGTGATCGCTGAGGGGCAGCGCTTCATCGACGCGCATCCGATACTTGCAGGAGGGATCCATCGCCCAGCCGCTGAGCAGCAGCGAGCGGTAGGGCTCGAGAGCGAACATCTCGCGCCGGCTGCGCGCGTGTGGGGGCATCAGCACCACCGTCCCTTCCACCCGCCGCCCGCGCCAGCACGTAAATGAACCCGGAAACTGCACACCCATTTGTTGGTAGACCTCTGTCATCGCAACCGTGGACTCGTGCACCTGCACCTCGAAGCCGGCTTCGAGCAAGATGTGCAGCGCCTCCTGGCCCTTACCGAGGCTGTACGCGAGGACAACGGGCACTTCACCGAAACGGAGGGTATCCTCCACCCATCCGCACACATCCTCGCTCACGGTGGCGCGGGAAGGGAAGACGTAGTCCTGATGTCCGAACGTGGCATCGATGATGAGCGTGTCACAGGGAATGGGCTCCGCCGGTTGCCCGAAGAGATCATCCCCCAGGTGCAGATCGCCCGTATATACGATGCGCTCACCCGTAGCGCGCACGTCAATTGCGACCTGCGCCGAGCCGAGGCAGTGGCCCGCTGGCAAGAGCGTCAGCGCATAACCGTCGCGCTCCAACGGCTCACCGAAACGCAGCGGCTGCGCCTGCTTGATCTTCATTCGCTGGGCGGCAAGGGCAATGGTCTCGGCGGTGGCGAGCACATTGTGATGTGAAGCCAAATGGTCGCTGTGAGCGTGAGAAATAAAACCCTCCGGCTTCACCCGCCGTGAATCGAGCCAGAGGTCGAGCACGGGAAGAAAGATGCCGGGTTCAATCGGAGTCTGCATGCAAGTCTTCCGGTAAGAAACGTGAGCGTGGCAGAAAGAGGACTTTGGGGCTCACAGAATCGTAGCACGCGTGGCACGATCGTTCAATTCATGCGTACCAACGTGCCTGAACTGGTTCAAAGCTGGTTTGCCATTCCAGATTCGAGACATGCCAATGGGCCCGGCAAGACCCCACTAGAATTCAAGTTAGAGTCGACTTCACAAGTTCAAGAGCCCGGTTTACGAATAGACCTTGGGTTCCCGTTCTGTAGTGAGCCGGCGCCAGCTCATCGTCCTGGTAAGAGCCGACTTCGTATCCTCCGCGTGGAATCTCGCGGTCCGAGGCAACATAGCCAATCATGTCGTTCGCCATGCTCACGTGCACAACGTCGAGGCCAAACTGCTCTTTGACGCGGGACCGGGTCTCCATACCGTACTCCAGGAAAAACTCCCCGGGAAAGCCGACGAATACCAAATGTCCGACACGTATCACTTGCAGTTCCGTCTCTAAGCCGTCGGCCAAGGTACCGGCTTCAAGCTGACGGAGAATGCGCTGCGCCCATCGGGCCTTGCAGAAGGGGAGTCGGCGGCCGGTATCGGGAAACGCGCCGGTCTCCAGTGCCTCGCGCAGATAGTCGGCAGTCGGCGGCTCCGCAAACGGCGCGACTATGGGCGTACTGGCAGCAGCCACCCCCTCTAAGGGGCGCGGGCTGATGCGTTCCCGCGTCTTCACCACCTCCGCGCCCATGATGCGGCCTTCCCTTTCGAGTTCGGAGAATACCGCCGAGCGAAAGCGGGTCCCCGTCTCATCGGTGTAGTTGGGTCGAATGTCGCCGTGGCAGCCTAGCAAGAAGCCGACCACACAGTCGTCTCCGTAAACGTCCTCCACGAACGACCGCGCGGGGCCCGGATAGTCGGCGCTAATGGCATAGTTGTCACTCATGCTCGTCGGGTGGCAGGCGTAGTTGAAGACGATACCTGCCGGCTCGCCACTTTCCGTATCAAAGCGCAGCACCGGTACGGAGTGATCGACGAGACCATCGGGACGCGGGCAGTTGACCACTTCGCCGTTCCGCTCGCCGCGGCGGTTTATGGCAAGGCCGTATTCGCCCGTGCCGATGTGTCCCTCGACGGGTCGCAGCCGTTGTGCCGCCATAGCCACCGCGCCGGCTAGCTTGTTTTCCAGTTCGGCAAGGTAGTCGTGATCGAGGATTGGCAGTGCATAGTTCAACTCTTCCTCCGGGACGCCGCCCGGATAGGGAATGCCAGCTCCCGGCAATCCCGCGCCCCAGTCTTTCGTGTTGGGGCCGCTGTGGGCGTGGGTCATGCCCAACATCACGTGTGAGCCCGGAATACCCGTCGCAGCCGTGATCTTCTTGCGAATTGCGTGCGTGCGCTCTAAGGATATGTCGACGAGATCGGCGCCAACGACGGCAACGGTCGTGGTGTCGTCTGCAAATACAAACACGGAGGCATAGAGTTCATCGTGGATATCATCCGACGGACGCTGGCGATTGCCGTAGCCACCGAGATGTGTGCCTACGGGCGGGGTTATGTTAACTTTGACCGCACCCATGCGAACATTTCCAGCCATCATTCGCTTCCTTGCTATACTGGCGCTGCCACTACCATCAATGGCGTTCTTCAGTTACTCAAGTTACAAACCCGTCGGGCAAGAGAAACGGCCCGCTCAACGACGAATTCCTCCGTTTCCGGCCTGAACGGCGCGGGATACCAGAACCAACGGTAGAAGTCTGCCGGTTCGGAGCCGCCTTCGGGATAGGCGCCGGCCGTGCAGACGTAGCCCACTTCCGAGTTGCTGTAACCAAGGGTGAGGGCCATCTGCACCTCGTGGCTCTCTTGCAATGCCTTTTCGATTGCCAGCCCTAATTCCACGAACACCTCGCCGCCCATAGCGACGATACAGACTCCGCCGAGCCGCAGGACTTGTACTTCCATGTCCACCGTGCGCGGCAGTTCCTCACCTCTTTCGAGCATATTGATGAGGTTTTCAGCCCAAGGGTGATAGCGGCTGCGGCGCGGGTCGGCGCGATAGGCCCGCAGTTCTTCAAGCATTGGCGGGTCTTGGAAGGGGAGTGGAAACTGCTCTCTGGCTACCGCGATGGGATACCCGACGGCTATGTGACTCTCGAGTGCCGCGCGCACAGCCACCGCGCCCGCGCCGCGGCCGAGCGCCGCAATCTCCGCTGGCGTGCATGGATGAAATCGTGCGCCGTCAGGCTTGAGCACGCGCGGGCGAATATTGCCGCCGCAGCCGGTGAGAAAGACCGCGATTGGCGCTCCTTCCGTGGCGAATGAGCGCTCGATCTCGTCTTTGGCCGGACAAATGTAGTCACCGCCTATGAGGGGGTCGTTGCCCCGGTAGTCGAAGCCGGTGCCGTGGCAGGCGACTGAGAAAACAACAGCCAACACTGTGCCATCCAAGCGATCAAAGCGCAGCACCCGAGCGCGGTTGTCAACGGGCGCCTCGTAGTTCGGCAGCATGCTCGATACGCCGTCCACGACCTTGCGGCGATTGACGGCAAACATGCCCTCCGCTTGACCGATAGCCAGTGATGCGGGCTCGAGGGCGGCCTCCGCCTTGGCTACCGTGTCGACGATTTGCTGGATCAGCCACTCGCGGTACGCCATATCAATTTCGTAGGGCGAAATGACGCAGATGTTCGGCCCGGAGTGTGTATGCGAGGCATTCAGAAGGACGTTTTCGCCGGAAATCCCGGTCTGTGCGGCAATGCGGGCGCGGATTTCCGCCGCCAGCGGGGCTTCCATGTAGATGATGTCGTTGCCAACCAGCGCGACCTTCGTCTCCCCGTCGTCCAAGACTACGGCCGTGCTATAGAGGTCATCGAGGACGCCGGTTGACTCAATCGTCATGCCGCTCTGGAGCAGACTTCCAATTGGCGGCGTGATCTGCGTCTTGGCAGCGCCTGCCCAGAGCGGTGCACGCTCCGGGAGGACTTCATCCGCTCTCGTTGCCCCTAATTCTACTTGCCGCATCCTGGGGGATCCTTGCAGTTGAGGGCACTCACCGTACTGCTTTTACACCAAGCAATGACGAACCCAAATCGGGCGATGTACCGTTCGTGCCATAGTGCTATTCGCTATCATGAGGCAGTGAGGTTGCTCATGCAAGTTCCGCCGAGAGAAGGGTGAAGCAATGCGTACTGTGGACATTCTGCAGACACTAATCGAGACCTGCGGCGAGCTGGGCCGCGATGAAGGCATCCTGTTTGGCGATCGCGAGCAGGATGTCAGCGGCATCCAAATCTGCTGGATGGCAAGCCTCGACGCAATCCAGCACGCTGGTAAGGCAGGAGACAATCTCATCATCGCCCATGAGGACCTCTACTTTCCATCGTGGCGTCCACCGGGCAGCGCGACGCCGGTTGACTACCTGAGCTGGCAAGTCAACCAAAGGCGTCTCGGCCTGCTTGCTGAACACGGTATAGCGGTCATTCGTTCGCACGGGTCACTGGACCGTCACTGTATATTCGATGCCTTTGCTGAAAAGCTCCGACTTGGTGTACCGGTTGTGAACGAAGGGCCGTATCTAAAGGCGTATGATCTGCCGCCTGACACGACCTATGGCGGACTTGTGGAGCACGTAAGAACTGCCCTGGGCATGGCAGCGGTGCGCGCGACCCCGCACGATCCGGCAGCGCCGGTGAAGCGGGCAGGACTGCCCTGGGGCGGCTTGGGCCTCTTCGTAAACGTGGGCTACATGCAGTCCATTCTCAAGTATGGCTGCGACGTCTTCATTGCCGGAGAGAGCGACAACTACGGGATGCACTTTGCCAAGGATTCCGGCGTGCCATTGATTGAGACGAGTCACGAGGTTAGTGAGAATCCGGGTCTCGAGAAATTCGCCCTCGAGCTTCAGGCCAAGGTACCGGCAGTGCCGGTCCACTATTACGAGAACCCCATGCCGTGGCGGTGGTGGTAGCATGGAATCAGGTTCCACTCGCATGATTGAGAATTGGGGTTCTTGTGGCGCTATCCCTGGATGCCGTCCTCTTTGACGCGTTTGGGACGCTCTTTTCGCCGGTCTCCGCGGGCTCGCCCGTTGCCCACCTGTGCCGGCTCATGGCTTCAGACGGCGTCCGCGTACCGCCTGAACACGCGGAACGCGCCATATTCGCGGAGGTCGCTCTCTACCGCACCAAGTTTCCCCTGGTGCGCAGCGAGGATGAGTTGAGACGGTTGGAATACGAGGCTACTGATCTCGTGCTCAGCGAGCTGGCACTCTTGGACTTTCCTCGCGACCGCATGCGCCAACACTTGCTCGACCTTTTTGCGCTCACCGTCTTTCCCGATGCGGAGCCCGCGCTCCACACCCTGCAGCAACGCGGGTTGGCACTCGGCGTCGTGAGTAACTACAACGCGCTCCTGAGCGCGCACCTCGCGGATTTGGGCCTGGCAGACTGGTTCAGCGTGATCGTGAACTCCGCGGACTTTGGCGAGCAAAAGCCGCATCCCGGCATCTATCACGCGGCAATAGAGAAACTACAGGTGACTCCCGACCGCGTGCTCTACGTCGGTGACGACGTGGACAATGACTATTATGGCGCTCGGCAGGCAGGTCTTCACGCTGTCTTGCTCAACCGCGATGCGGCGCCGGCGGCAGAGGGAGTGCGCGAGATTCAGGAACTGACGGATATTCCCGATCTGCTGGACCGGCTCTATGCTTGAGTGCCAGTGGCGCACGCTTCTTTCACGCGAGGGCCTGATCGAGAGACCTCGAAGCAAAGAAGCAGAGAAGGCATCGGAGTCGCAGATTCGCGCCGGTGTGGTCTTTGCGGCAATTCTGGCGGTCCGCTTTGAGACGAAACCTATCGACGTTCTATCGGTCTGACGTGGTGTCGTCGCCCAATAGTCCGCTCGGGAGATCTCCGCCCGCATTGACCCCGAGTCCCCGGCGCGCGGTTTCAACGCGCATCAGGCTCTCCGGCAGGACGTTGCCGATGTTCACGTTTGGGCCGAACGTCTGCATGAGCCAGCGGGCCAAGGAGTCCGGTTCGGAATAGGGGGTTCCTTCGATCCAAGGACCCGTTAGCTCAAACATGAGCTTCTCAAGCGGCGCGGCTTCCGTAAGCTGCGCGGCCAGGGCTTTGTCGCGACCGTGAGCAAAGATCTCCGCAGCCTCGATGAGCACCTTGCTACTGCCCGCTTCCAAGCATGCCGCTATGTCTTCTTCAAGGCTGACGGTAACTGCCAGGCCTTCTTTCTTACCCACTTCACCATAGACCTCAAGGCCGTAGGATTCCCGCGCCTTGGAGATGAGCGCCCGCTTCTCATCCAACGAAACCGATAGCAGGTTGTCGGATACTTCGATGGCTGGGAAACCCACCGCGCGGGCTTCCGCTAGAAAGGCCTCCACGCCATCGCAGAGCACCGCGTACTCCAGGAACTGCCCACCCGGATAGGGCACCACGTCATACTGCTTGTAGAGGTCAATCTTGCGCTGCACCAAATTGCGTGGCAAGAGGCGAGCCACACCGACGGCGATCTTGGCGGAATCGATAAACTCGCTCGCAAGCTGAAGGATGTCCTCTTGCTGACCCAGCCCCAGCCCAAAGTCAATCATCATGGTCTGGCCGGCGACCCTGGGCTTGCCGGGACGCTCTAACATTGGGATTGCGCTAAAAGCGTAGTCAGCCATGGCTCGGTTGCTCACGAAATACCGAGAATTCGCGCCATATTACCATAGAAAACCTGGTCTTTATCCAACGAATCGGCGTCAAGACGGTCCAGAAAGGCATCGTACGCAGTCACGACGTCCGGTATCTCCGGTGGCGTGACGTCTGAGCCGAAGACGAGCTTATGCGTAATGCCCGCGCCGGCCACTGCCTGGTACATCATGTCGTGCACGATTTTGCGATTGCCGTAGCGGATCGTGATCGGGCCGGACAAGTCCCAGAAGACATTCTCGTTCCACCGCGCGACCCAGGCTGCCTCGGCAAAGGATGGCGAACCGAGATGCGCGCCAATGAGTGTCAGTTTCGGAAACGCCCGCGCGATCGGATCGAGCATCCAGGGCATCATGCGGGCTGTGCTGACGTCCTCTTCCCGCGACCCTGTCCCCGGGGCGCGAAAGAGCTGTCCCGTGTGAAAGAGCATCGGCATGTTGAGTGCCTCGGCCCGCTCATAGATGGGATAGAAGGCCTTGCTGTCATAGTTGTCCCTGGGACTAATGGTCTTCAAACCGCGAAAGCCCATTGCGCGTAAATCATCCACTACGCAAGGTTCGTCGATCCCGAGGCGGATGTAGCCGAAACCAATGATAAGGTCAGGGTTTTCTTGGATGAGACGTGCTACGGCCTCATGCGTAGGCGGCTTCCCGGTCGAGAGCATGCACATGCGACGACAGCCGAGCGCGCGTTCCATGGCCAGCAGCTCTTCAAGCTGGCGTTCGACCGGAATCTGCGATCCTGTGGGGTCGAAGGCGGCTTGCGGGTAGTGGACATGGGCGTCGATGAACCGTCGGTATGCCATTGCCTGTTTCCCGGTTACACGCCCAATGTTGCGTTCATGTATTGCCGGCTCAAGGTCGCGTCCTCCAACACAGAGCGATGCGCCTCCATGCCGTGTCCCGGTTCAATCTCAACGACTACCCAGCCGCTATAGTCAATACTCCTGAGGTTGGTTGCCACGGCGTGCCAGTCAATGGCGCCTTCGCCAATGGCCTCCACCAAGACACCGTCCGACCGGCAGTCCTTATAGTGGACGTAACCAATACGCGAGCGGAACGTCTCGATGAAGTCCACGGCTCCGACCGGGCCGATGACGCGCGCGGCGTTCGCGATGTCGTAGGCGAGACTGATGAGCGCCGGATCCAACTCCAGAATGTGCCGCACTTCGCGAAAGTCGTTCTCCAACTCGGGGCCGTGTGTATGCTGGTAGCAATGCGCACCATGTGCCGCGAAAAGCGCGCAGGCTTCAGCGAAAATGCGGTTTTGTACTTCGAGTTCCTGCGGCGTTTTGGGGCCATCCTGCTTGGCGGCCGGACTGATGAGAATATGCGGGCAGCCAATTGACTCAGCAAAGGTCGCGATGACTTCTAGATTGGGCAGCGTCTGCTCGCGGGCGATATCCTCGGCGTGGAAATTGCCACCGGTATGCAAGGCAGCGAGTTCGAGACCGTGGTCTGTGATGAGCGCGCCGACTTCCGCCGGATCGGGGATCGCCGTCACGTCGCGGTCGCCGGCTGGCGGTGCCCCTCCGGGGCGAATGGCATTGAAGCGTCCCCCCGCCAGAAAGTGGTAGCCGATTTCTACCCCACGGTAACCGGACTCCGCGATTTGCCGGAGGACAGTATCGAGGTTCTCCGCAATTGGGAATTCGCGGAGCCATGCGTTGGCTTGAATGCCGATCTGTATTTCAGCCATGTCTCCGCACCGGCGCTCTTTGCTGAAGGAGCCGGTTTGCGCTCGCTTCCAGTGAGTGTTCGACTCTGTCGGTCATAAGAGGCAGCGGACAAGCTCGAACGCTCCACTTGCACGCAATGCACATTGGCAGCGGAAACGAGCTACCCGATTGAGCGTACGATTGCCTTAGGATACCATGAATTGCGACAGACATTTCCCAGAGAATTGGCGTGCAGATTAGCGATCTGAACCTGCTAAGGTCGACGCGTAAACGAGTTAGTGTAAGCGATACCGGATTAAGAGAGAAGGTAGGGTCATGAACATAATCCTCATCGTCTCCGACACATTTCGCTACGACCACATTGGGGCCAATAGCAATCTCGGCATTCGGACGCCGCACCTCGACGCCTTCGCCGCGGAGTGCGTCAGCTTTGACAATGCTTACGTTGGCTCCTTCCCCACGATTCCTCATCGCACGGACCTGCTAGCCGGGCACTATGTCTTTCAGACCCGGGGCTGGGCCCCGCTCGCGCCTGGGGAAGATACGCTGGCAACACTCCTCGGTCGGCAGGGGTATGTCAATCAAATGATCGTCGACCACGTGCAGTTCTTCCGGCCGGGCATGAACTTTCATCAAGGCTTTGATGGCTGGCAAGCCGTGCGCGGCCAAGCCGGCGAGCCCTATATCACCGATCCTGTGCCGGTCGAACTGCCGTGCGCTCCAGAGAAAATCCGCATGCCGGAAGCCGCTGTGCGCTACCTAAAGAACGTCCACTACCGCACCCAAGAGCGTGAGCACTTCGTGGCACAGACTTTCTCGCAAGCCGCCGATTGGTTGGAACGCAACTACACTCACGAAAGGTTCTTCCTCTACATCGATACCTTTACGCCGCACGAGCCCTGGGACCCGCCGCAGCACTATATCGACATGTATGATCCCGGCTACGTGGGCGAGAAGATCTTCTGGCCGCGCTACGACCGCTGCGACTACCTTACGGAGCCGGAAATCCGGCACGCCCGCGCCCTATACGCCGGATCGGTGTCACTCGTCGATACATGGTTCGGCCACTTCATCGAGCGGGTCAAGCACCTGGACCTGTGGGACGACACCTTGATCGTCTTCAACGCGGACCATGGCTTCTACATTGGCGAGCACGGCTACATTGGCAAGCACACCGTGCTAGAGCCAAAGCAGGGCTGGCCCATGTACCGCGAGGTCTCGCGCACGCCGCTCCTCGTGCACGTACCGGGCATAGCTTCGCGGCGGACCGATGCTTTGGTGCAGGCAATCGACGTGATGCCTACGGTGCTAGAAGTGTCAGGTACACCGGTGCCGGAGGGACTGCATGGCAGCTCGCTGCTGTCCGTGTTGCGCGGGGACGCCGACACCCACCGCGATGCCGCCATCAGTTCGCCGCTCCTGCCCACGGAAGAAGACGCACTGCTCTACAGCACGGTCAACGACGGGGAGTGGACGCTCATGGACCCCGGTAACCGGGGCATGGAAACGGCAGAACTCTACAATCTGTCCACAGATCCGGGCGAGGAAAAGAACGTGATTGCCGACCATCCGGACGTGGCGCAACGGCTCCACGAGCGGTACGTAGCGGAACTGGAAGAGCTGGAAACGGAACCTGCCCGCGTAGACCTACGCCGCTGGCCGAATGACCGCTGAACGAAGAGGAGAGAAGAGGGATTCCCGCTTTCGCGGGAATGACGGGCGCAATTGCTTGGGTATCACGCCTAGGGATGCGTGTATTGCCGTTACTCCGGGAAACCGGAGTCCAGGGTTGGCCAAGGAGAAGTGTCCAGGAATCACTAGGTAGGTGAACACGATCACTCAAGAGGAAGATGGATTCCCGCTTTCGCGGGAATGACGGATTCGGATAGCCCCATTTCCACCGTAGCGCGGGGGCTTGTCCCCCGCTCTTAGATGCCCAACCTTCAATTCCTGGCACACAAAACGAATTCCCGCTTACGCAGGATCGACCGGCCGAAAAGTCGCTTCGAACCAGTTCAAGCAGAAGGAGTAAGCCGCTCCATGCCGCCGAGATATGGGCGCAGGACCTCCGGGATAGTCACGCTGCCGTCGGCCTGCTGGTTGTTTTCCAGCACGGCGGCGTAAAGGCGGGCCGAGAAGGCTAAGCCGGAGCCATTGAGCGTGTGGACGAATTCCGGCCGCGCCTGCGGGCTGGGACGGTAGCGTACGTTGATGCGCCGGGCCTGAAAGTCCTCGAAGTTGGAGCAAGAAGAGACTTCCTGCCACTTTTCGATGGCAGGGCACCAGACTTCCAGGTCGTAGCATTTCGTCGCGGCAAAGCCCAGTTCGCCGCCGCAAAGCTCTACCACGCGGTACGGCAATTCGAGCTGCTGCAAGACCTCTTCCGCATCGTTTCGCAGCGATTCAAGCTCAGCGTACGAAGTCTCAGGCGCGACGAACTTCACCATTTCGATTTTTTCAAATTGGTGGAGGCGCAGCAAGCCGCGCGTATCCTTGCCCGCGGCGCCGGCTTCGCGGCGAAAGCAGGGCGTGTACGCCGTGTATTTGATTGGGAGTTGGTCGGCATCGAGGATCTCATCTTTGTGGATGTTGGTGACCGGGACCTCGGCGGTTGGAGCCAGAAAGAGATCGTCGGGGTCCGTGCGGTACATGTCTTCCTCAAACTTGGGAAGCTGTCCGGTGCCCGTCATCACCTCGCGCCGTACCACAAAGGGCGGCCACACTTCTACGTACCCATGCTTCTGCACGTGCAAATCAAGCATCCAACTGCCGAGCGCCCGCAGCAGGCGCGAGCCGTCACCCTTAAATAGAGGGAATTGCGCTCCGGCAATTTTCGCGCCTCGCGGGAAGTCGAGGATGTCCAGAGCCGCGCCAATGTCCCAATGGGCCTGAGGTTCAAAGCCGAACTGCGGCTGTTCCCCCCAGGTCGTATGAATGTAATTCTCTTCCTCCGTGGTACCATCCGGAACGCTGGCGTGCGGCACGTTGGGAATCTCAAGGATTGCAGCCGAAATGCGCTGCTCGACCTCCGCCACGTTGCCATCAAGCTCTTTAATCCGCTGGCCGACGGTGCGCATTTGCTCGCGCAATGCCGTCATCGCCTCCTTGTCCTTAGCGGCGCCAATCGTTTTGGACGTGCGATTGCGTTCCGCCTTTAGCGCTTCACTCTCCTGTAGCAATGAGCGGCGCTCGCCGTCCCAGGCCACGAGCTGGTCCACGACACTGGCATCTTCTCCACGGCGCTCGAGACCCGCCTTCACTTCATCTGTTTGCTCGCGAATGCGGCGCATGTTAAGCATTACTCAGACTCCCGGGTGCGTACGGGTGGGAAGAGGATCACGTCACGGATGGAAGTGCTGTTCGTAAAGAGCATTGCCATGCGGTCAATCCCGATGCCGATGCCGCCCGTTGGAGGCATTCCATACTCCAGGGCTAAGAGAAAGTCCTCATCTAGAGGTTGCGCCTCTTCGTCACCGGCGGCACGTTCTTTCACCTGTTCTTCGAAGCGCTGTCGCTGGTCCAACGGGTCATTCAACTCGCTAAAAGCGTTGGCGATCTCCAAGCCCCCGACAAATGCCTCAAACCGTTCGACCAGCCGGGGATCGTCCTCCCGGCGCTTGGCCAGGGGGGAAAGCGCCACCGGATAGTCGAGAAGCAGCGTCGGTTGCACAAGCTTCGGCTCCACACACTCCTCCAGCAGTTCCTCCACCAGTGTAGCCCACGTCACCCGTTCCGGCACGCCAATTCCTTGGGCTTGGACTTGAGCTAGCAAGGCATCGGACTCTGGATACGCATAGATGTCGATTCCGGTGGCCGATTCGATAGCCTCATGCAAGCGTATCCGCTGCCACGGCGGGGTAAAGTCGAGCACATCATCGCCGTACGGGACGGTAGGCGAGCCATGCACGGCAAGTGACACTGCGTAGTAAAGCTGCTCGAGGAGCGACATCATGTCCGTATAGTCAGCGTACGCTTGATACGCCTCGAGCATCGTGAATTCGGGGTTGTGGTCGCGGTCCATGCCCTCGTTGCGAAACGTGCGGCCGATTTCATAGACACGCTCGAAGCCGCCAACCAAGCATCGCTTGAGGTAGAGTTCCGTGGCAATCCTCAGGTAGAAGTCCTGGTCCAGCGTATTGTGGTGCGTGATAAACGGCCGGGCGAACGCCCCGCCGTAAAGAGGCTGCAGCACCGGCGTCTCCACTTCCAGATAGTCTCGGCCGTCGAAGAAAGCGCGAACCTCCCGGACCACGCGGCTGCGCGCAGCGAATGTCTGGCGCACGTCCGGATTGGCCGCCATATCCAAATAGCGGCGGCGCAAGCGGGTCTCCATGTCGCGCAATCCGTGGAATTTTTCCGGCGGGTTTTGCAGCGATTTCGCCAGCATCTCAACTCGCCGGACCTCTAGGGTCTCTTCGCCCGTGCGGGTACGAAACAGGATGCCTTCCGCGCCGACGATATCGCCAAGGTCGTAAAGGTCTACGACCGTCGCGTAAGAGTCCTCCCCGAGGATGTTAAGTCGGAGGTAAAGCTGTATGCGGCCTGAAGCATCTTCGATATGGGCAAACGCCGCCTTGCCCATCTTGCGCATGGTGAGGATGCGTCCGGCAAGGCGTATAGTCTCTTGCGATGTAGAAAGTTCCTCGAAACCATCGAGGGCTGCTTGCGCAGAATGGGTGCGCTGAAAGCGCAGGGGATACGGGTCAATGCCCTTTGCGCGCAAACCCTTGAGCTTGCGGAGGCGAAAATCTTCCGGTGAGGTGCCTGACTGGTCTGACGATTCCGTAGCTACATTACCTCTTGAATCGTATACGTCAGTATGCCGGCGGGAACTTCAATCGTCACCTGTTCGCCCACGCGGTGACCCATGAGGGCATGGCCCACGGGACTTTCGTTCGAAATGCGGTTTTCGAGAGGGTCGGCTTCCGGGGCGCCTACGATGGTAAACGTCTCACTATTGCCGTCTGCATCGGTGACCTTAACCGTGGCACCCAGATCAATTTCAGCGCTGGCATGGTGTTCTGAGACCACCGCATCCCGCAGGATATGCTCGATTTCAATGATACGGCCTTCAACGAAGGCTTGCTCTTGCTTGGCCTCATTGTATTCGCCCATGTCCGAGAGATCCCCGCCGAACTCCATGGCTTCATGGATTCGCTGCACAATCTCAGGACGTCGTACGGCTTTGAGTTCTTCCAATTCCTGCAGCAGATTATCTCTGCCTTGAGGCGTCAGCATATGCTGCTCCGCCATGCCCGCACCCTCCTATAAAAGAATATGACGGAAAAGAGACCCCCACTGGTCACTCTTTTCCAGTCACCATTATAGTAGCAGGTTTTATTGCCAGCGGTCAACGCTCTGGGAGTGCTCTGGCCTGGTCTTCCGCGAGAGGTAAGCAGTGAGCAAACTCCATGGCACAGCATTGGCACGGGCCTTACTCCATGCGAGGCAAACCAGGAAAAAGCAAGCACGGGGAAGAGGACTCCTCTCCCCCGTGCTCCTAGTGGCCCACGCCGAATCAGTGTGGCCGCAACTCCGCTCTACTGGTTCTCGAGGAACTCGTCCATGGACGCCTGGCCCTTCTCCTCGAAGAGCTTCATTGCCTCTGGAATTGTCGCCTCGCCCTTGCGGATGCTGTTGATCGCCTCGCCGGTAGCGCCGAGAATGCCGCGGGCTCCAGGCACACTCGCCACAAAGCGCGCGCCGTCCATCTCCTTGATGATCAACTGCTTAAAGGGATCGCCCTGGATGTAATCTTCGCTTTCCGCGACCGATTTCCGCACCGGAATGCGGTCCATGACAATCGACCACTCCAAGTTGACGCCCGCGTCATAGAAGAAGTCTATCACCGCAAAGCCGCCGTCCGGATTGGCGCTGCCGTTCGGCATGCAAAACGCCCAGTCGCCGGAATAATTGGAGAGCACGCCGTCAGCCGAAGGCAAGGGGTAGCCGAAGAAGTGGAACTCGAAGTCCGGGTGGAATTTCCGGAAGAAGGCGTTGCGCACGGCATTGCCCTCGTAATAGTGCGTCATCTCGCCATTGGCTGTCTGCTCGCGGTTACGTTTGTCCGTATGGAACGGTGCAATGCTCGGCCAACCGCCCTGGAGATCATAGATGCGCATCAGCCACGTGAGCGCCTCGACGGAGAGTTCGTTGTTGACCGTGAACTTGGTCTTGTCGCCGTTGAAGATCTCGCCGCCAAGCTGCCAATAGGGCACCATCCACGTGTGCACGCCGCCGGAGCCGCGGAAGGGGTCCCACGAAAGTACCTGAATGTCGTCGCCCTGCTTCTTGAAGGTCTTGGTGACGGCCTCTTCCATCTCACCCCAGGTCAGCGGCGGGTTCTCCGGATCCAGCCCGGCCTCAAGATACTGAACTGTGTTGGAGAAGATTATGCGGGCATCGATGCTGTAGGAAAGCGCGTGGGTCTTGCCCTGATACTGGGTGGCGTTCAGCTTCTCTTTCCACAGGTCGTCGAATTGAGTGTTTTGCGCCGTCCCCAGCCAGGGATCGAGCGGCTGCACGATTTCCAGCACACCCCATTCGTTTTGCACCCACGACTGCGTCTTCACCACGTCCGGCGCCGTTCCTGCCGCCACCACCGTCTGTACGTCATTGAAGCCGCCGTTGGGACGTCCCAGTGGAATCATCTTGAAGCCGGAAGTCTCGTCGAACTGCTTGCGCAGCGCCCTGGGAAGCTCCTCGGTATCGAAGTTCCAGGCCGGGAAGGAATGGTACCAAAACGTAACGGGGAGGATCTTCGCTTCCTCGGGAGCCTCCATGGCCTCCTTCTCGGGTTCCTCTGCCGGGGCCTCTTCCATCGTGGTCGCCGGCACCGCGCCGCAAGCGGCAAGAATCGCAATCCCTGCCCCGCCTGCCGACATTGCTAAGAACGTGCGTCTTGAGGTTCGCATGATACCTGCCCTTTCCGCGCAACCGCCTCAGGCATTGAGACGAGATTGCCCGCTATATAGGTGATATACACGCACCGTTAATACCACTTTAATGAATTCTAGTCAAGTCGTTAGAGAGAACTTTTCCTTAGTCAGTCAATCTTAATATTCGCGAAAGACCTTGGATAATCCGACACAAGAAGATCACGAAATGGATCTTTGCGGAGTGATGGTCATAGGGCAAGATGAGACGTGCGGTCGTGGGACGGGGACCGATTCACGGGAATCTGTATGAATGGCCCCTAACGGAAGTCGGGCAAATTGCGACACACGAGATGTGGCGGATAGCGATCCAATTGACATGGACGCGTGTGGTAAAGAGGTGGAACTCGACACAGCAGAGCGCTGAATTCAGCGTGAGAGAACACTGGCTGGATTGAAAGAAGGTGGCGCCCCCAGAGGGAATCGAACCCTCGTTACAGGCTTGAAAGGCCTGCGTCCTGGTCCACTAGACGATGGGGGCGAGAGAGGCGCACTTCCCTCTTTCAGTATAGCGCAAAAAGGCACTACTGCGAAGGTATGCAGCCGCCCAGGGCCGTACAAGAATCGAGTCTTAAGATTTGACAACATTCAAGACGGGTAGTAGACTCCCGTCAATATCATAATGGTAGTCGAGGAGTGGGGAAATGGATGCCTTTCGAAAGTTTTCCCGCCGGTCTGTCTTGGCCGGCATGGCAAGTCTTGGAGTAGGCAGCGCGGCGCTCGCTGCCTGCGGTCAGGTGCCCGCCGCACCAATGGAAGCGCCGCAAGCGGAAGAAAAGCCGCAGGCCGAGGCGAAAGAGGCTCCCAAGGAAATGGAGTCTAAGGTCATCAAGTACATGCACTACACCACGCAGCAGCAGGTGTGGGATGACACGTACGGCGCCGTCATCGACCGCTATGTAGAGCGCAACCCGGGCGTTGAGGTGGAGCTTGACCTCGTTTCGGGCGGGCTGACGAACTTGTCGGAAAAGGCGGTATCGACGCACGCGGCAGGGATTACGTACGACATGTACTATGGCTGGTTCGGCTATATCAGCCAGTTCGCCACTGCCGAGATCATTCAGCCGCTCGATGCTCTCGTCGCGAAGGATACCGCGTTCGATCTCTCCGAGTACTACGACTTTGCCTTGGAGAAAATCAACGGCAGGCTGTACGGCATCGCCTGGTTCATGGGCGCGCGCACCATCTGGTACAACGCCGACCTCATGACGAACGCCGGTGTCGATTCGCCGAGCAAATTGGATGCCGATGGGAAGTTCACCTGGGACGCGCTGGCGGAGCTTTCTACAAAACTGACCACCCACGAGGGAGCTAATGTTTCCCAATGGGGACTGTACTTTGGTGGCAATCGCCCCGACCGTATTCTCATTGCGCTCAAGTCGTGGGGAGCGGATTGGTGGAATGAAGACTTCAGCGGCGCGGCCATCAACTCGGCAGCCTCAGTCGATGCGGTGCAGGCCGCGCTGGACCTGGTCGTCAAGCATAAGGTGCATCCCCCCATTAATCGCAAAGAGACCGACGTTGCGCCATCGTTTAATGAGCAGAAACTTGCAATGGTCCTAAATGGGCCCTGGTATACGCGTTCCATCAATCAGCAAATCTACGAAGGCGAAACGCCGTTCAATGTCGAGCTGGCTTCAGTGCCGGTCGGCCCTGGCGGCCGCGGCACGCCCATGCTCCTCAACGCGTTTTGGATTGCCAGCACCTCGCCGGATCCCGATACGACCTGGGATTTCTATAAGTACCTCATCAGCGAGGAAGTGCAGCCAGATTGGGCCAACCTGGGCGGCGGCCGGTTCCCGGCAAACCGCACCTATCCCCCAGTCGTGCAGTATCCCTTCGAGAGTGTGGAGACCTACCAGGCCATCGCCGAGGTCGGCATCCCCTTGCGCCAGGTAGTAAAGCAATCTGACGTCAACGGCGCGTGGGGCGAACTTTGGGGTCAGTTGGAAGAAGGCCAGAAGACTGTTGCAGAGTCTTTGGCCGAGATTCACCAAGTGGCCGACAACGCGCTGAAAGAGGGCGGCTGCATCTGCTAGGTCAACGCAGGGCGAGTCGCGCCTTTTCTCTTGAGTTGGCGGAGGGTGAACGGGACAGAGGGCGCAATCCGTTTGCCCTGCGCTAGTCTCGGTGTGCCTGACGAACCACACTCAGGCAGTGCGATTGAGCACGAGGTGGCTTGTTCGATGTGGACGGGCAGGCCGCTGTCCGTGACACCGTCGGTGAGACTGCGTTAGTCAAGGATGGGGCGGGGCGCCAAGCAAACTGCCTTGCGGTCGGAACAGGGACCCGAAATAATGCGCAACATTGTGCGGCCACTACCAGCATTTCCGCAGATCTTAGTTTGACAGCACAAGAAAGGGGGGTAAAATTCAGCCAGTTTCGCCGCGGATATTGGCAAGGAGAGCATTATGCGAACTGCAGAGCGATTCTCTCGTCGGTGCCTCTTGGCCGGCACGGCAAGTCTGGGTGTAAGCGGAGTCTTCCTGGCAGCTTGCGGTCAAGTAGCCCCTGCCCCCGCAGAAGCCCCCGAAACCAAAGAGGAGCCGGAACCGGAACCGACGGCGGCGCCGGAGGTCATGGAACCGACGATCATCAAGTACATGCACTTCACCACGCAGCAGGAAGTGTGGGACGAAACCTACGGCGCAGTCCTCGGCCGCTATGAAGAGCGCAATCCCGATGTCACGGTCGAGTTGGACATCGTTACCTGGCCGTTGACTGCGGTGGCGGAAAAGGCCGTAGCCGCCAGCGCCGCGGGCATTGCGTATGACATGTACTATGGCTGGTTCGGCTACATCAGCCAATTCGCGACCGCGGACATCATCCAGCCGCTGGATCCCTTCATCGCGAAGGATGCTGACGTCGACCTCTCTGAGTATTACGAAGGTGCCCTTGAGCGGATTGGCGGCAATTTATACGGCATTGCCTGGTTCCTTGGCGCCCGGTCGATCTGGTACAACGCCGACATGATGACCAACGAGGGACTGACGTCTCCGGCCGACCTGGACGCCGCAGGCAACCTGAATTGGGATACCCTTACCGAACTGGCAACCAAACTGACCACCCGCGAGGGCACGAACGTGACGCGCTGGGGTCTGAGTTTCAATGGAAACGCCCATTCCAGCATCGTGATCGCGTTGAAGTCTTGGGGCGCCGGCTGGTGGAACGAGGACTTCACCGCGCCGGCCATAAATTCGCCTGAAGCGGCCGAGGCCGTGCAAGCCGTGCTGGACCACGTTGTCAAGCATCAGGTGCACCCGCCGCTCGCCCGAAAGGAAACCGACGTTGCGCCGAACTTTACCGAGCAGAAACTTGGCATGGTCCTTACCGGACCTTGGTACACGCGGACCATCAACCAGGAGATTGTTGAGGGGCAAACGCCTTTCAACGTCGATTTGGCCAACGTCCCGTTGGGACCCGCTGGTCGCGGCACGCCGTTGTTGATCAATGCCTTCTGGATTGCCCGCAGTTCGCCGCAGCCGGACGCGACGTGGGACTTATACAAGTACCTCATTAGTGAAGAGGTGCAACCGGACTGGGCGAACCTCGGCGGCGGCCGCTTCCCGCCCAACCGCACCTATACGCCCGCTGTGCAATATCCTTTCGAGAAGCCGGAAACGTACAAGGCGATTGCCGATGTCAGCATTCCTCTGCGCCAAGCGGTAAGACAGGCCGACATCAACGGTGCATGGTCGGAGCTTTGGGGGCAGATGGAAGCGGGTGAAAAGACCGTAGCGGAGGCCATCGCTGAGGCCCAGCAAGTTTCGGCAATAGCGCTGCAAGAGGGCGGCTGCATCTGCTAAGCTGCCGTCAAGCACTACAACATCAAGTGTAGTGACAGGTGCCCAATGTTGCGGTGCCTGTCACTACTATGCTGAGAAGAGGAGCATAGGCCATGGCCATCAAGACCCCCGTTGATACACGACTAGCCATCGAGGGCGGGACGCCGGTGCGGTCGGCGGACGACCCATTGCCCGGGATCTTCCCCCGCGACGTGCCGCAAGAATCCTACGACAACATTAGGGAAGTCCTGGAGAAGGGCTTGACTTCCGGCTATTTGCCGCGTTTCGAGCAAGAGTTTGCCGAGGTCAACGGCGCGAAATACTGTGTCTCCCTCGCCAACTGCACCGCCACGCTGCATACCATCATCGCGGCGATGGACATCGGCCCCGGCAAAGAGGTTATTGTCAATCCCATTACCGACCTTGGCTCGTTGGCCGGCATCATGGCGCAGGGGGCGATCCCCATTTTCCCTGACGTGGACATTCGCACCGGCAACGTAACTGCCGAGACCATTGAGAAAGTCATCTCGGAGCGCACGGCGGCCATCATCGCCGTTCACTGGTACGGGCTGCTCTGTCCCATGGACGATATCGTGGCGCTTGCCAAGAAGCACAACATCCTGCTTATCGAGGACGTGTGCCAGGCGCCGTTAGCTAAATACAAGGGCCGCAATGCGGGTACGCTGGGCGACGTGGGCGCGTTCTCGTTCGATGCCGAAAAGCATCTCTCCGGCGGCCACGGCGGCGCTTTGCTTACGGACAATAAGGATATTGCCGACCGTGTCCACCTGTTTGGCGTCGCGCGCGGTGGCGTTCCGGTGGAGCGATATGGACGTAAGCACGTGCGCTTCGGCCTGAATATGCGCTTTGGCGAACTCGAAGCCGCCTTTGTGCTGGGTATGCTGCACATTCTCGAAAAGCAAAACCAGCGCCGCCGCGAGACGACGGCCGCCTTGAGCCAACGCATTGAAGAGGACATTCCCGGATTGATCCCGCCGTACATTCCTGAGGGCGCCGACCATATCTACTGGTACTACTACCTGCGGGTGGACCTCGACGCGTTCACGTGCGGCCTGTGGGACCTCTCAGACGCGCTCCTGGCGGAGGGCCTGAAGGCGGAGCCGGGGCCTTGGCAACTGGTGCCCGACAGCCACACGTTTCTGCACACCAAGACGACAGTGGCCGGTGAATCGCAATGGCCGTGGGACCATCCCATGAACGAGTTCGCCAAGGACATCGAGTACAGCGCCGACATGGTGCCGATTGCCAAGGAGCACGTGGACACAACCATCCGCTGGAACTGGACGGACAAGTACACCGACCAGGACGTGGAAGACATGGCAACTATCCTGGCGAAGGTGACGGACCGTTACCGGGCATAGGACAAGGCGCGTTCGCGCTGAGCCTGTCAATGTACGAACGACTCTACCCATGGAGTTGCGCCAAGACACAGTCTCATCCGTTCGCCCTGAGCCTGTCGAAGGGTGAACGGAAGAGATTGAGACAGCACTTCAGGTTTGTGCCTTGAGAAGATGAAGTTGTAGCCACTTTGTGCCAGTGGTAATGCGAAGGATCAGGAAGCATGTACCCCAACGGCGCGCAGTTCTGTCTGAGTCTGACGTTCGACATCGAGATGTCATTCAACTTCCCGTACTGGACATCCGACTACGACGACTACGGGGCTATTGACCCAAACGTAAAGCAGTACGTTCACACCATGCTTGACGTCGCCAAGAATTACGATGTCAAGCTACAGTTCTTTGTCGTCGGCAGCGCCTTGGAAGACCCAGACATCGATTACCTCAAGCGGCTGGTCGCGGAAGGGCATGCCCTCGACAACCACACGTATCGGCACATAAACGTAAAGGCGGCGCGGGTCGAGGAACTGCATGCGTCTTACAGGCGGGCGCCGTGGCGCGCGGGCAAACTTTCGCCACTCGAATGCTTGCGTCATGAGATTCGGCAGACAAGCCGGGCTCTAAGTGAGCGGTTGGATGTGGACACAACTGGCTTTCGCACGCCGGGCGCATTCCCGAATGGTTTGGAAGACGCACCTGCAGTTCAGTCCCTGCTGCAAGACGAGGGTTTCCAGTTTGCCTCCGCACATTACCGGTGCCCCACCGAGCGCCCGTGGCATCCGCCCCGCGCGGACATGGAAGCCGCCGTGCGGCAGAGTCTCGACGCTCTGCAACCGTATCGCTACCCCAACGGCCTGCCGGAGATTCCGATGATGGGTATAAGCGATGCCATTGCCTTTCGCTCATTGGACCTGGACCGCTGGGAGTACATTCATCTCAATACGATAGCAGTGGACCATGCCTACGAGAACGGCCAGATTCTCAGTCTCCTTGCACACCCATCGTATCTTGCGGCCCGCGACCCGCACTGTGATATGCTGGACACCGTGCTACGCCGCGCGCTCGACAAGCCCGGCGGTTGCTGGGTGGCAACTAACCGGGCAATCAACGACACTGTCCTGGCGGCGTAGACTCAGTGCATGTCTCGCTTCACGGTCGAATCGCTTTCTCCTCTCCATTGCAATTGCTTAGGCTTCTCTCTGCCCGGCTTTCAACAGACCTGGTGCAGGCTGCAAACCTGCGCTACCGACCGGAAGCGTGGTGAGACGATCTGACGAAGGCTAGTGGAACTGCGAAATCCATGGGGACAATTGCAGGGACTATTGTTGATGCCCAGAGCGGCAGTCCGCTCGCTGCCAAAGTCTCCGTGCAAGGCAGCGGCGGACTCTTCCATGCGCCTGACGATTCCCTTGCCACCGTAGGCACCACCAATCCCTTCTTCTACGCCGACGGCACGTTTTCGTTAGACTTGCCCCGTGGTCAGGCTGACGTCAGAGTGGAGCGCGGTACCGAGTATGCGCCACTTCACGTCACAGTCACGATACCGTTGAAGGGAACCGTAGACCTCTCGCTGCCGTTGCGGCGGTGGATTCGCCTCGACGACAGCGGGTGGTATCCCGGCAATACCCACATTCATTACCGCGAATTCGAGACCCGTCCCGAGGAACGCCTCCGATTCGATTCAGAAGTCGAAGACCTGACTGTCACCGTCATCAGCATCCTCCAGCAGCAGGAGTTCGCCTACGCCTCCAATCGCTTCCCGGTGGGGGAGATGGCGCATCCTACCAGACCGCACTGGGTGCTCGACGTTGGGGAGGAAACGCGCCACAATGCCGTGCTGGGCGACAGCAGCTCCGGCTACGGTCACGTGATGCTTGTGCGGCTACAAGAGCAGGTTGATCCCCTCAGCCGCGGCGTGCTCGTGGATGATTCCGACCCGGACTACCCGCCCCTTCTCGACGCCTGTGATACGGCCAAAGCGCAAGGCGGCGTCGTAATCTGGTGCCACAACGGCTGGGGCATGGAAGCGCCGATTGCCGCCTCCCTCAATCGCATTGATGCGCTCAACCTCTTCGACCCGTACTGGCTGGATACGGAGTACGATCTTTGGTATCACCTCCTAAACTGCGGCTTCAAGCTGCCGGCGAGTACCGGCTCTGACTGGTACATCTGTTCGGCGAATCGCGTATATACGCACCTGGAAGACTCCTTCTCATATGACCGCTGGCTGGAAACGCTGCAGGCCGGTCGCTCGTACATCACGAATGGTCCGGTGCTCGAACTCTTGGTGGAAGGCGAGCCACCGGGCGCAGTCCTCGATCTCCGGGCCCGTCAGCCAAAGCAGGTGCGCGTAACCGTGCAGTGGCAAGCGTACCGGCCCATCGAGTGCGTCGAAATCATCATGAATGGCAGTGTAGTTGCCCGAGAGCACACGTCGAGCGGCAGCACGGAGGGCAAACTCTGCGCAACGATAGCCGCACCGCACAACGGCTGGATTGCGGCGCGCTGCTCCGGTCAGAGTCGAGACAGCTACGGCCATGCCCAATGGGCGCATACGAGCCCGGTCTATTTGAAGGCCGGCAGTAAAGACTCCGCGACGAGAGAGTCTGCTCAGTTCTTTGTTGGACAGATTGGGCGCTCACTCCAATGGGTAACGGAGAAGGGCCGCTTTGCGGAAGCCGCCCACCGGCAACGCATGCAGCAGCTCTTCCGTGAGGGCCGGGAAACATTCCTCCGCTTGGCGCAGGGGTAGTATCCTTAGGGCGGGGGATTCTTTAATCGAAGCTAAGCCATGAAAGGGTGATTGCGTGACAGCGGTGGAAACAGACGGACAGTGGCTGCAGTGCGTGCGGTGTGACGAGCGCTACGCGATTGGGACTTATACGTTTGGCTGCCCAAGCTGCTTTGAAGCGGGCCGACAAGGCCCACTGGACTTTCAGGTCAGCCTTGAGAATGGCGCACCTGCCGGCTTCCGGGCGGCGTGGGACGCGGGACCGCAGCACAATATCTGGCGCTATGGCGACCTGCTCCCGGCGGCAGGCGATGCCCTGAGCCTGGATGAAGGCGGCACACCGCTCACGTTTCTGGACGAACTGAGTGATGAGCTTGGCCTCAAGGTTTATGTCAAGAATGAGACCATGAATCCCACTTGGTCGTTCAAGGACCGTCACGCTGCGGTAAACATCACCATGGCACGCCAGCTCGACCACACCAAGGTTGTGGCGTCCTCCACCGGCAACGCGGGCCAAGCCGTGGCTGCCTACGCCGCGCTCGCCGGTCTACGCGCACTCATCATTGGGTACCCAACATCATCGGAGCTGTTGCGCCGGGTGATGCAGATTCATGGCGCCAACGTCGTCACCATGCCAAAGAAAGAGATTGGCGGCATGATGCGGCAACTCGTGGAGGACCATGGCTGGCTGCCGGTGGGCTCCTCCGACCCGAGTCCGCTCGCTAGTCCATACGGCGTCACCGGCTATAAGACTATCGGCTACGAAATCGCGAGTTCTCTCGGAAAGGCGCCGGATGCCCTTCTCGTGCCAACCGGCGGCGGGGACAGCCTCTATGGCGTGTGGCGGGGATTGAACGACCTGCGCGACATGGGCCTGATAGACCGCCTGCCGCGCATGGTGGGGTGCCAAACGGAAGCCACCCACCCGCTGCTTCACGCGCTGGCACATGACAGCAGGGAAATCGAAGTGCAACCGGAGCCGGAGTCTCTAGCGACTTCAATCATCGAGGGCCGTTGCGGCGTGCACGCTCTGGGGGCAGTTTACGCTTCCGGCGGCACGGCAACGGCGGTATCGGAAGACGAGTTGCGCCAGGCAATTCAGCGAATGGCAGGCAGGGGGTTCTTCTTCGAGAGTGCCTCGCTGGCCACTATCGCCAGTCTTGTCAGGTTGCATGGAGAGGGATACTTTAAGCCGGGTGAGACGGTTATCTGTGTCATCACGGGCTCCGGCGTAAAGTGGCCCGACGTCATAAATCAAGTCGCGCCGGCCGCGCCGCACCTGGAGCAGCCAAGCATAGCCGCGCTGGCGGACGTCATGGAACTGTGACACGTTCGGAGACTCGCGGATTAGACAATAGCGCACAATCGGAGACATCTCTATGGGACGATCACACCGGGTAGCTGTCGGCTCGATCTTGACCGAATGCAATCAGTTCGGAGGGAAGCTCATCGAGCACGCCGAGTTCGCGCGCAGCCAGCTCGCACGCGGCCAAGATGTTATGTCAATTGAGGGCGGCGCCGTTGGCGGAATGCTGCATACCTTGCGGGAACAAGATGCCGAGATTGTGCCGCTCGTCGTGGCGAGTGCGTATCCCGGCGGGCCGATCGCGCAAGAGTGTTACGCCCAGTTGAAAGCGGACCTGCTTGCGGATCTCACCAGTGCTTTGCCTGTGGACGGCGTTCTCCTGGCACTCCACGGCGCAGCGGTGACCACGGAAATCGGTGATGTGGAAGGTGATCTCATTGTAGCCACCCGCGCCATCGTGGGGCCTGACGTGCCGGTAGTAGGCACGCTCGACCTACACGCCAATGTCACCACCCAAATGATGCGCCATGCAGACGGGCTAGTTGCCTGGGAGACATATCCGCACGTTGATCCCTTTACCACAGGCGTGCGCGGCGCCCGGCTGCTGCTCGGCGCGCTCGATGGCGTACACAAGCCGACGATGGCGATGGCGAAAGTGCCCATTCTCACCAGCGCCATCAATGCGAGCACCGTGGGAGAGGGTCCCTTCGCCGACGTGATGCGCTTGGCAAAGTCCTTCGAAGAGCAGCCGGGCATTTTGTCCACCAGCGCTTTCCACGCCCACGCGACTCTTGACATTGCGGAAATGGGCGGCGGCGGCTTGGTGATTACAGACGCGGACGAAGAGCGGGCAGCGGAATTCGCAGACCAGATTGCGCGACTCATGTGGGAGAAGCGCTTTGCGCTTGAGCCGGACACCTTGACGCCTGAAGAGGCGGTCAGAGAGGGCCTAAGGATCGCGGGTGGCCCAGTCGTTTTGGTGGAATGCGCCGACTGCGTTGGCGGCGGTGCGGCCGGGGACAGCGTGGCTACGATTCCCGCCCTGCAGAACCTCAGCGAAGGCTTTGCAATCATACCGGTGGTCGACCCGGAAGCAGCCGCGCTTTGCCATCAGGCCGGCGAAGGCAACTCCGTTTCGGTCGCGCTGGGACACAAGGTAGACCCCCAGTGGGGTGGCCCACTGTCCCTGTCCGGCACGGTGAGGACATTGGGCGACGGCAACTTTCAGTACACCGGCGGCATCTGGGCCCATGAATGGGCTGAAATGGGGCCTTCGGCCGTGCTCGAGTGCGGCAGCGCCCAGATTCTGATCACGACGTACGGCACGTACGAGTGGCGCGACGAGCAATTCCGCGCTCTAAATATGGACATCGAAGGCGCCAAATTCATCGTGGCGAAAAACCCCATGAACTACCGCCAAACGTACAATGATATAGCGAAAGGCGAGTTCGTTCTCGATACGCCGGGCGCCACGCCGCCGACGCTCAAGCACTTCACATACCACAATGTCCCTCGACCGTACTTTCCGTCGGTGTCCGAAATTCCCGACTTCAATCCAACGCTCCTGCGCGGAAGTCAGTAAGAGGAGAGCACGCATACATGCCGGGCATCGAAGTCAACGATCTCCATTCGCAACTCAATCCCACCACAGTAGATCGGGTCGTGTCAGTAGACTCGCTGGAGTCCATCCAGTCAGCAATGGCCGTTGCGGAACGCGAGGGTAAGGCAATCTCCATCGCCGGCGGCCGGCACGCCATGGGAGGGCAACAGTTCGGCGCTGATACCATCCTCTTGGATACCGTTCCCATGAACAAGGTGTTGGCCTTCGACGCGGTATCAGGCTTAATCACGGTCGAGGCCGGCATCTTTTGGCCGGAGTTGATTGCGGCCTGTCGACAGGCCGGGGCCGGGCACGCGCAAGACTGGGCGATCGCTCAGAAACAGACCGGCGGCGACCGCATGAGCATCGGCGGCGCGCTAGCGGCAAACGTCCACGGCCGCGGCCTGAGTATGCGGCCGATCATCGGTGATGTCGAGTCGTTTGTGGTCGTAGACCCCACCGGCACTGTCCGGCACTGCAGCCGCCAAGAGAATGCCGAGTTGTTCCGATTGGTCATCGGCGGCTATGGACTCTTTGGCGTGGTCTACAGCGTCACGCTCCGCCTTGTGCCGCTGCAGAAACTGCGGCGAGTCGTAAGCGTCATTGACATTGAAGAACTCATGCCGGCGTTCGAGCAACGCGTAGAGGATGGGTTCCTTTACGGTGACTTTCAGTATTCAATTGATGACTCCTCTGACAACTATCTAACGCGAGGGGTCTTTTCTTGCTATCAACCCGTCTCGCCGGACACCCCTATCCCAGATGAGCAGAGGGAACTAACGGTTGACGATTGGCGCCGGCTAATTCTCTACGCGCACGCCAACAAACCGCAAGCTTTCGAAGAATACGTTGCCCATTACCTGGCGACAGACGGACAGATCTATTGGTCGGACTTGCATCAACTGGGGTATTACGAGGAGAACTACCACCTCGCGCTCGACCAGTACCTGGGTGCTCCCGCGCCGGCGACGGAAGTTATCACTGAAGTCTATGTGCCGCGCCCATCTTTGGCGACCTTCATGCTTCAGGTCCGGGAGGACTTTCTAGAGCACGGGACCGAAGTCGTCTACGGCACGATTCGTCTCGTGGAGCGTGACGACGAGTCTTTCCTGGCATGGGCACGCGAGAGTTTTGCCTGCATTATCTTCAATCTCCATGTTTCTCACACGCCAGAGGGCCAAGCTGCTGCCGCGGCGGCGTTTCGCCGCCTCATCGACCGGGCTATCGAGCATAGCGGCAGTTACTATCTGACCTATCACAAGCACGCCACCCGTTCGCAGGTGGAACAGTGCTACCCGCAATTTTCCGAGTCTGTTCGCCAAAAGCGGCGCTACGACCCGGACGAGCGCATACAAAGCGACTGGTATCGCCATTACGCCACAATGTTTGCGGATGCGATCGACTAGGCGATGAAACAGCGTGGGATTCGAGTGGATGGGACGCTATCTGGAGTGTTCGTTTGTGCCCCTGCACCAATGAGAGCGTTCCCTAGTTCTTGCAAACACCCTCTCCAAGGAGAAGCATTCCATCAGAATCCACGAACCCATGACCGTTCTCACCGATGTTGTGCTCGGATTCTGCAACGCACGGTGGGGTGTCGCCCTGTTACGCGAGGGCTACGCGCAGCGGCAGTACTCCCAAATGCTCTGGGGACTAGGCTTTATGGCTGCAGCCATAGCGGCAATCCTTGGCGGCATCTCGCATGCCGTGGGCGATCAATCACCGTCGACGCGGCGCAAGCTGTGGAAGGGGACAACCTTTGCAACGGGATTCACCAGCGCAAGCATGTTTGCAAGCACAGCTTATGCGTCCGCGCCTCAACCCCTGAGAATGAAACTGCTTGCGGCGACGGTCGCAAAGCTGCTGGCATACTGCGGTTGGATGGCAAGCCATGACAGATTTCTTTACGTTATCATCGACTACGGCACCGCCATGGCAGGAATCGTCGCTCTCCACGGACGGGCCGCCCTGCGCAGGAACGCCTCAAACTCGCGCTACGTTCTGGGCGGTGTAGCGGTGTCACTAATCGCCGCGTTCATACAAATGCGTAAGGTGAGACTCCACAGCAACTTCAATCACAATGACTTGTATCACGTCATACAAATCGGTGCGTGCTACCTCTTCTATAGAGGAGGGCGACAGTTGAGAGACTACGGAGAACGGACAGACGGCGAACCAGACTCTATACTGGAGGAAAGGGCGCACACGCCGCCGCTGGAGCGATAAGAAAACAGGCTCTTATGTGAATGAGCTGCTTGTACCGACCAGCGTCGTAATTCGTGCTATTCACCGAGATTAGGAATGAGAATGTCGCGTAGAGACCTTAAGCCTGTCTCACTGCCGTACTTAGCGCACCTCAGCCTCTTTTGGCTTGGCATTTCCACCGTTTGGGGCGGATTGAACATTGTCTACCTGCCGGACCGTGTGGAGACACTCGTGGGTTCAGCGCAGAAGGGCACGTATCTCGGTATCTTGGTATTTGTGGGTCTCTTGGTCGCTGTTGTCGTGCAGCCCGTCATGGGCGGCGTGAGCGACCGCAGCATGGCGCGTTGGGGACGACGCAGGCCTTACATGCTTGTCGGCTCTCTTGTCAGCGCGCTCTTCCTGCTGCTCATGGCCGCTGTGGGCAACTACGCTCTGCTCCTGGCAGTGATTGTCCTGCTCCAAATCTCCGGTAATAGTGCGCTTGGGCCGTATCAGGGCATCGTCCCGGATATCGTACCTGCAAGCCAGCGGGGTCGCGCCTCGGGATTCTTGGGACTTGCCAAGCAATTGGGAACGCTCTTCGGTGCGGTTGCCGCGGGAGCGTTTCTTGACCGCGGCTCGCCCGGCGGCTACCTCTTCGTGGCTACCCTCGTGCTCGTCATGGTGGCCGTGATCTCTGCACTGACTATCCATGAGGATCCGCTGGAAGAGAAGCCTGAATTCTCCGGCATCATCCATGAGCTACGCACCCGAATCGCCGAATTGCGGCAGCGACCGGGCTTCGCCTGGGTGCTCTTCTCTCGGCTGTTCTTCTTCATGGGGCTGCTCGCAGGGAATCAATTGCTGCTCTTCTTCATCCGTGAGCGCCTGGGCATCGCTGACAACGCAGGACTATACGTGACCATTGCGCTCGGCGTTCTCATCGTTGTGGCAGCGGTCATCTCCCTACCCGCCGGCTGGATAGCCGATCGCATGGACAGGCGTACACTGGTATTTATTTCCTGCAGCGTGGGCGTGGTTGGCTCCCTGTCACTGACTCTTGCAACGAACTACCCTATGGTACTCGTAGGGTTTTCGATACTGGGCGTAGCGGTAGGCATTTTCGTAACTGCTGATTGGGCGTTAGCTATCGACCTCATACCCGATCCGAAAGCAGCCGGACTATATATGGGACTTACGAATCTATCGACGGCCGGCGGTGACGCACTCGCCAGTCTGACTGCGGGGGTCGTGCTCGACATCTTCAATGGTATTCAGCCGCTGCTCGGCTACCCCGCCGTATTCATCATGATGGCGCTATTCTTTGCGCTTGGCGCGGGAACCATACTCAAAGTGCCAAAGACCTATATGGAAGAGCAGCAGGTACCTTCCGAAGAGGGTGAATTGCAGGGCAGTCGGCAGTGATGGCCTCGCCGGCAGCGTTGCGCTGAAACGGAAGTGATGCGCTTCGGGAATCCAAAGCAGGCTGGTTCACGCGAGCGGTAGCTGGCCGAGCAGAACACCGTGTATGCGGCTACGGAATTCGCCGCTTCCGGATGGAGCCCCATTCAACTTGAAGCTTGGCCAACACTCCACCTTTTTGCGCCACGAGCATTTCCTGCAACGTGCGGCGGTCGACGTGCTCGTCGGGCTCTTTGCCATCCATGGGGCACACGCCGGCCGGACACGTCCTTTCGAGGACGTGCGCCTCATACTCCTTGGGGAAGTTGCGCACCGTGCTCACCACCGGCCAGGGTGCGAATTGTCCCAGACCGCAGAAGGAAGCGCCCATCATGTCGGTGGAGGCATGCTCTACGAGATCCATGGTATCGGGAGCCGCCACGCCGTGACGCACGCGCTCCAATAACATGCGCAGCACACGGGTGCCGTCGCGGCAGGGGAAACAGAAGCCACACGACTCTTCTTCAAAGAACGTCGCGTCCCGTATCGCCGCGTCGACGACACAGGTCCGGTCGTCCATCACGATAACGCCCGCGGTCCCAAGGATGGTACCGGCAGCCTGCACCGGCTTGAAGTCAAGGACGAGGTCGATCATGTCGGCCGGCAAGATGGCGCTGGAGGCCCCGCCGGGTTTCCAGGCCTTGAGTTCGCGGCCCTGCCAGACCCCTCCGCCGTATTCGTAAACCAGTTCGCGCGCAGTGGTGCCCATGGGTAGTTCGTAGGCTCCGGGGCGCTCCACGTGGCCGGAGAGGCAGTAGATATTCAACCCCGCTCCCTCATTAACGCCCAAGTTGCTCCACCACTCGCCGCCATTGAGGACGATGTCAGGCAAGTTCGAGAGCGTTTCTACGTTGTTGATCAACGTCGGTTTTCCGAATAGTCCCTCATTGGCCGGAAAGGGGGGCCGCGCCCGCGGATAGCCGCGCTTGCCCTCAAGAGAATTCATGATGGCGGTCTCTTCGCCGCAAATGTACGCTCCGGCGCCGCGCCGCAGGTACAGTTCCACGGAAAAGTCCGAACCAAGGATGTTTTGGCCCAAGAAACCGCGATCGTAAGCCTGCTGGATGGCGTGCTTTACCCGTTCGTAAGCCAGGAAGTATTCACCGCGAATGTAGATGAAGATGATGGAGCAGCCGGTGGCATAGGCCGCCAGAGCACAGCCCTCGATGAGGAGATGGGGGTCTTCTTCGCCGATAATGCGGTTTGAAAACGTGCCCGGCTCACTCTCGTCGAAATTGCAGAGCACATACTTGGGTTCTCCCCGGGCCCCCACCAGGAAATTCCACTTCATCGCCGTCGGAAACCCCGCTCCGCCCCGGCCGCCCATATTCGACGCGCGCACTTCCTCGTGCACCGCTTCGGGGGTCATTTCGGTGAGCGCCTTGCGCAGCGCAGTATAGCCGTCGTGCGCCATGTACGACTCGATATCCTGCGAATTCTCGTTGTGAATTCGCCGCAAACAGACCTGTTCCATGCCTGACGCTCCTCGCGGTCGACGGGCTACAAATGCGCTCTAAGTACTGTCCCCGATTTCAGCCACTTTTGCCTGGACCCTCTCTAGCGCTTCCGCTCCTGAGACCTCCCCAACGGCAACTTCGTTGACCAATAGGGCCGGAGCCTGCTCGCAGAGACCCAAGCACATTACTTCTTCCACCTCGAATGTGCCCGGCTGCTCCTCGGCGGCCGCTTCCAGCGTGTGCAGAATGTCTTGCGCACCGCGCAAGTGACATGAAAGGTTGACGCACACCCGCGCAATCACCGGCGGCTTTGGCTCAAAAAAGAACATCGTATAGAAGGTTGCTACCCCGTAGAGCTGCGCTTTAGTCAGGCCAATTGCGTCTGCCACCAACCCTACGGCTTCTGGTTCCAAGTAGCCGAATTGGCGTTGTACGGCGTGGAGCATATTGAGTGTGGAACCGGGTTCCTGGCGGCACTCTGCAATGTCACGCTGTAGCGCCGCGTACTTGGCGGCTGCCGCGCTCTCTACTTCACCGGATTGTGTGGCCAATGACGTTCCTCCGCGAAGGGCTTGTGATAGCGGTTACTTCTCCGGGTCGTCGCGTTTCGTAAAGATGTCCATATCGCTGCTGTGACCCGGAGCCAGCCGCGCGTCGGGGTTAATATACCGTACCGCCTGATTTACTGCCATCGCCGCTTCGGAAGCGCCGCACGCAATGAGGTTGATCTTGCCCTCATAGGCAGAAATGTCGCCTGCCGCGTAAACCCCGGGCCGACTGGTCTCCATGGTTGCGGGGTCCACCTTTATGCCCTTCTTGCCTTCCAGTTCCACACCCCACTTGCGAATGACTCCCGTATCCATCAGGAATCCAATGCAAATGAGGATAATATCTACCTCCAGGTCGAAGGTCTCTTTCGACACGAGATTCATGATGGTAACGCCGGTAAGCTTGCCATCCGTTACGTGCAGTTGACTGGCCTCGTGCCGCGGAAAGTGCACGTCAACTTCCGACATGATCAACTGGCGAACGGTCGCCTCGTGCGCTTGCCACACCGGGAGGCGGTGGATGAGCGTGACCATCTTGCCGACTTTTTCAAGAGCCAGCGCCCAGTCCAAGGCGGAATCGCCGCCGCCGATGACCAACACACGTTTGTCACGAAACTTGTCCATATTCTTGACCGTGTAGAAGATCTGCGAATCCTCAAACTCTTCAACACCTGCAAGCCTCAGTTTGCGCGGCGCGAATGCGCCGTTGCCGTTTGCGATGAGCACCGTTTTGCTCTTGAACTCTTCGCCGCTCTGCGCCCGCAGTACGTAATGGCCGTCTTGCTCTTCAAAGTCAAGAATCTTTTGTGATAGATGGATTGGATACTTCCACTGATCGGCTTGCTCGTGCATAGCCGCGACCAGGTCTTTTGCCAGAATCGCCGGAAAACCGGCCATGTCGTAAACGTACTTTTCTGCATAGAGCGCGGAAAGGGCGCCGCCAATCTCATCCATCGCTTCCACAAGCTGCGTGTCGAGGTGGCGCACACCCGCGTAGAACAGCCCGAATAGTCCGGTGGGCCCCCCACCAATGATCGTGAGATCTCTCACGCCATTTTCACCCATCGTGCTGGACTCCTTCCTGGATACATCCCAGTTTCGAGGGTCAGTGTTCTCAATTCAACCTTCACTCGCAGACCGCACGTTCTTCGCTTTGCTGCGACCTGCGTACCGAGCATTAGTTCTTGCCGGAGTTGGCATTTCCATTTGCCTCAGCGGCCTGGTATGCCTCTTCGAGCAACTCCATCGTGTGTATCGACCGGGTGGATACCCCTCCCGCCGCCAGGGCGTTATCCATCTGCAGCATACAACCTGGATTGCCGACCACCACATAGTCGGCTCCGGTATTCTTGATGTTCGTCACTTTCGGGGCTACCACGCGCTGCGCCATATCCGCCTGCGTGATGTTATAGACGCCGGCGCTGCCGCAGCAGTGATCGGAATTCTTCATCTCTACAAATTCGAGACCGGGAATTGCCTGCAACAGTGATCGAGGTTGTGTGCGCACGCCTTGTCCGTGCACGAGATGGCACGCATCCTGATAGGTCACCCGCTTTGCAACAGGTCCAAACGAGGTATCTACCTCGACTTCGGCGAGAAACTCGCTGATGTCTCTCACCTTCTCGGAAAACTCGCGGGCGGGAAGCGCGTAGTCAGGATCGAGCTGCAAGAGGATGTCATACTCCTTGAGGGCAGTCCCGCAACCGGCTGCATTGCTGATGATGACGTCCACGTCGTACTGCGCAAATGCATCGATGTTCCGTCGAGCCAGGTCTTTCGCCGTTTCCCGAGCCCCGGCATGCGTACTCAGCGCGCCGCAACACCGCTGACTCTTGGGGATGACCACCTCGCACCCATTGCGCGTAAGCACATGGACGGTCGCCCGGTTCGTTTCGCCGAAAAAGTACGGCATGATACAACCGGTCACAAAACCCACACGGCGCTTCGTCTCACCGCGCGCAGGTACAATTTCTGCCTCTGGGGCGTCGTAAAACTTCCTAGAAACCTTGGGCAGCAGTTTCTCTGCTTGGCCGAAAGTGCCGAAGAGCTTCAGCAGACCGCTGCGCCGGACGAGAAACTGCAAGCCCGACGACTGGTAAAAGCGCAGGAGCCTAGCCGCTGCCTTCAAGCGCCGCGGAAAAGGAAAGAGCTGCTTGAACACCAGCCAGCGCAGCGCACGCGGTACCGTACCGCCGGGTCTCACCTGGGTCGCTTCACCGCGCGCCGCTTCTATGATCTTACCGTATTGCACTCCCGATGGGCACGCCGTTTCGCACGCCCGGCAGTCGAGACAGAGGAAGATGTGCTTCAGAAATGTCTCATTGATGGGAATGCGCTCTTCCTTGGCGGCCTTTACGAGATAGATACGGCCGCGCGGACTTTCCATCTCCAGCCCGGTCTCGCGGTAGGTGGGACATGCGTTGAGGCAAAGGCCGCAATGCACGCACTGGGCCAAATCTTCATCGGTAAGGCCCTCAAAGCGCACCCGTTCGCTATCGTTATCCGGAATTACAAGCCCCGGTTGACCGACATCGGTTTTCACGCTCGCGCTGCTCACTCGGGTAAGTATAGGTTGCTACTAAATGTCGCCGACAAATCGACCTGGATTGAGAATATGGTGGGGATCGAACGTCTGTTTCAGGTTCTGCATAATGCTCATACCTTGCGGGCTCGGCCCCCAAACATCGAAAGCAGTCTTTAGCGCTGGCGCGCCCCGCTGTAGCACAAGGCTGCCACCATGTTCCTGGCTCACGGCACGGGCATGTTGCAAGAAGCGGAGCGTTTCGGCCTGCGCCGACGTCTGTTCCCGCGCCACTTGCTCCTGTTCGCTCGCCGGGAGAATGCCGCACTTCAAAGAGCCATTGAGCGGGTCAGCGATTATCCCTGCCTTGCCCCGCAATGATTCCGCGGCGCGCATCAAGTCCGCATAGACATGCCGCGATTCAGTTGGCACCGTGTTAGCCTGGAACAAGATATCGGAAGGCGCACCAGCCGCCCCTACGTCCACGCATTGTTGCCAAAGGGCCGCACTATCGGCTTCCGCGATGACTTCCGTAGCGGTCGCTCCCGCCGCAACCCCCGCTGCTTGAGCTTCGCGCACTTGCCGGTTGACGGCCCCCCGCGCACCCATAAAGCGGACAAGCAGCACGTGGGCACTGCGAACTGCGCTAAACAAGCACTGCTGTGCGACCACATTGCCAATCACCGCGGCCGACGGATGATGTGCGCGCAGAGAGGCTGCCGCCGTGAAAGGCGAGTCTGTGTCATCAAAGGCGAAAATGAGTGTTTGGTCCGCCCGGGGCAGGGGGAAAACCTTGAAGGTAACCGTGGCAATTGCCCCCAGCGTTCCGAGAGCGCCGACGTGCAGCCTATGGAGACCGAAACCCGCCACGTTCTTCACAACCTCGCCCCCACTCTTCACCAAGATGCCGTCCCCTTGGACGAATTGCATTCCCATGACAAGGTCTTTAGCGGTGCCAAACGCATAACGTAGCGGCCCGCTCGCATTTGTCGCTATTGCTCCGCCAATCGTCGCTCGCGCGGGCAGGGGCACCTCCAGCGGCAGTACTTGACCGTGTTCGCGAAGTGTCGCCTGAAGGTCAGCCACGGTGACTCCCGCCTGCGCGGTTACGATGAGGTCGGCGGGTTGATACGCCACTACAGTGTTGAGATTGCCTGTGAAAAGGGCCATCTCCGCAGTCTTTGGCGGCGCGCCCAAGTCCAGCATCGTGCCGCCGCCGACAAGAATGGTTGCAGCCTCAGCCCTGTGCAGCTCGCCAACTACCGTTGTCAATTCAGCAACTGACTTTGGTGACGCACCCAGCGGAGGCCGCATGCCGTCAACGGTAGGAGTCTCTGTAGTCATCGCCTCATCTGAGACAATCTGCGCAAGCTGGGTGTGGAGGGTCTCAGTCACCAAGGCGAAATTGCATCCTACTTCCAAACCGCGGCAGCCGTTGTATGGACCGGGGCCTTGCCAATGTGGATCTTCGCGGCGTGCGGCCCTTCGCCGGTGGGAAATACCTTGGTAGGATTGAAGAGCCAGTCGGGATCGAAGGCGCGCTTCAGCTTGCGCATGGCTTCCAAGTCCTCTTCGCTGTAGAGCCAGTCCATGTACTCTTGCTTCTCCGTACCGATGCCATGTTCTCCCGATAGCGAGCCGCCCGCATCAATGCAGGCGCTGATAATCTCTTCTCCCGCGGTAATCACGCGCCGTACCTGGTCGCTGTCGCGCACGTCGAAGAGCAGGTTCGGATGCAGATTGCCGTCTCCGGCGTGAAAGACGTTGGCGATGATGATGTCATGGCGCGTTGCCACCTCTTCCACAAAGCGCATGATCTCCGGCATACGCGTGCGCGGCACTACGCAGTCCTGGATATAGTAGTTCGGCGCCAGACGACCCAAAGCTCCGATGGCCCCTTTGCGCCCTTTCCACACGACCTCCCGCTCGGCAGCCGTTTGCGCCACCCTGATTTCGCGGGCGCGTGCTTCTCGACAGAGACTCAGAATAGCCTCCCGCTGTTCATCGAGTTCTTCCTGCATGCCGTCGATCTCGATGATGAGCACACCGCCGGCGTCGTAAGGATAGCCGACCTTGTGGGCCTCCTCTATGGCACGGGTGACAACCTGATCCATGATTTCAAGGGCCGCGGGAATGATGCCGTTGCCGATAATGGAAGACACCGCCTCGCAGGCATCCGGCACGCTGTCGAAAATAGCGAGATAGGTCTCAACCGACTCCGGCACAGGCAGGAGGTTCACCAGGATTTTGGTGACAACGCCCATGGTGCCTTCTGAGCCGATGATCGCACTCATCAGGTCGTAACCCGGCCCAAGGGTCGCCTTACCGCCCAGCCACGCCACCTCGCCGCCGGGAAAGACCACTTCCATCCCGAGAACGTGGTTGATCGTGCAGCCATACCGCAAGCAGTGCGCGCCGCCGGAATTCTCAGCTACGTTGCCGCCGAGCGTACACGCATACTGGCTGGATGGATCAGGCGCGTAGTAAAGACCCAGGTGCTTTACTTCACTGGAGAGTTCGAGATTTACGACGCCGGGCTCCACCAGGGCCGTGCGGTTTTCCTCATCGATCTCGAGAATGTCCCGCATCCGGCTAACGGAGAGCAAGATGCCGTTCTCTTCCGGCACGGCACCGCCTGAGAGGCCCGTGCCGGCACCTTTGGGCACCACCGGCACCCGGAGCTCGCTCGCTACCGCCAGGATGTCACTGACTTCGGACGTGGTGCGCGGGAATACGACGGCGGCGGGAAGCTGGGCATCGATGGAGGCGTCGCGCTCGAAGACGATGAGGTCTTCAGGCAGATATACTACATGCTCTTCGCCGACGATGGCTTGCAGCCGTTCGACAAGCTCACGCGTGTCCATGAAGGTTTCCCAGGATCCTTAATCACCAGTTCGCTTTTACCCTAACCACCACCGTGATAATACCATAGGCCAAACACCCCGAACAAAGTGCAAGACTCACTCTCCTGCGTCTATTTGCGATGGAAAGTACTCTTATGCGGTTGGGGCTGCCCATGGGTTCTCGTCATAGGAAAACCCATGAGGAATACTTGGGAGAACTGCGGACAAGACTTCACAAATTGATAGGTTCAGTCGAGCAAATCAGCACAGTCCCAATTGTGAAATGCGGTGATAGCTGCCTGCAGCGCCCCGAGCCGCTGCCATCCCATCGGTGGGAACAGATTGGCGATGACGGAGAGCCGGTAGTCGTACTCGCAATCTTCCCAAGCGTAATCAGTGACACCGTATGCCAGCAGCCCGTCGTAGTAACGGCGCAGCAACTGGGTTTCCATTTGGTCCCGCGTGTCGCGATCACCCAAGTTGTCGGCCGTAATGAGCATGTACGCTAGATCGTAGACACCGATACTGCGCTTATACGTTTCCCAGTCCAGAATGTAGAGTCGATGTGTTGCAGGATCATGCGGCAGGTAGATGTTCCACAGACCGAAGTCGCCGTGGATGAACGTGAGGGCCTTACCTGCCGAGATCCGGTTTAGAAACAAGCCGGGCCAGGCCGCGATTGCTCGTTCACAGAGTTGCCGCCAATCGCCGGGAAGCTCGTCCCTGAGATCATCGGCAAAGTCACCAAAGCAACTCGCGATATGTTGACAATAATCCAGAAACGTCGCCTCTTTGGTGGCGTGGACCATTCTTAGCGGACCGCCGGCCCGGCCAAGAAAGTCGCTACGGCTGATGCGGGGATGCTCCCACCATTGCGAGTGAAACTGCAGCAATCCATCTACGATATTTTCGAGCTGTGCCTGACTGGGCGTTCCCGCCGGCGGAGCATGGGTCTTCGAGATATCCTGTAACACTAAGCGGCAGTAGTAGTGCTCAGGGACAATGGTTATGTCGTAGCAGGACACTACCGGTGCAGTCGGCATGGCAGCGACGAACTCTTGATAGAACACCGCTTCAGCCAGCCCGCCGCCATACCAATCCTTACGATAGATCTTCACCATGAGGTGACGAGGGGCCGAGGCCGGCGCATTGCGCGAATAGGTGATACTGAGGGGAGTAAGGAAGGCAGCAGTCGATGCGAATGACTTCCCCGGCGCAATGCAGCGCACCTCACCTGCGGGAAGACATCCCCGTTCAGACAACCGGTTGGTGAGCCAACCGGGGTCAAGGTATTCTTGATTGCTAATAGGACCCGGCATGACCAACCTGCTCTTGGGTCACCTCATGCTACATCTGAACGTGAGTCTTCAATCGATTTCTTGGCCACCCGAACTGCGTCAACCTGGTAATAGAGTGTTCACCCAGCCCGACTACATAGTCGACAATGTCTGGTTCGCTGCCAACGATGGCGTAGTCTCAAATGCTTCCGCTTCTCTCCGGCGCCGACCCGCTTCGAGACATCGGCCACGCCGCCAGCTTCGCCATGGCGATGGTACCATAGGCCAAATTCCCCGAATAAAGGACGAGAAACTCCCTTTCTCGCGCCCACTCTTCACCAGGGCTCTTGCTCCTCTACTAGGCAATCCCTATGATTGGCGGCCCCTAAACGTGCACAGCAGGTAGCAAGTCAGCGTGGCACAGATACCCGAAGGTGAATTCGTCCAAGCCTTGCGGCAGTACCTAGAATCGTCGCTGGGTCCGCTCCGCTCGTTGCGTACGGTGCAGGGAGGGGGCGCCCAGGGCGCAGCGGTCTGGCATGCGATCTTTGCTTCCGGCCGGCAGATTGCGGTCAAGAAACATGTGCACACCGGATCGGGCGAAGTCGAGTTTGGCATGCTCAAGATGCTGCATTCTCTTGGTGCGCCAGTCGTGCGACCGCTTCAGTGGGAACCCCGTCTGGGGGCATTGACTTCGGAGTGGATTGGACACTGCACACTGGCAACAGCGACATCTGAAGTCTGCGCACCTCTGCCTTGCAAGGAACAGGCCCTGCGCACGTTGGCCCAAGGTTTGCTGCACGGCTGCGTTGCCCTTGAAACGGCATGCGCAGGCCTCGCCGAGCGACTCCCGCTAGACACAACCGGCGAGTCGCAACGCCGCCACGCAGAAATGCGCGAGCGCTGCCGGAGCGCACCGGAAACGTACATGCGGCTTGCAGATCAATGGGGCCTCACAATATCAAAGAATTGGAAATCTGCGCTGCAAGCGGCATGGAACGTAATGGCGGACTCTCTATGTGACAGTAGTCTGACATTCGGTGGCCGTGACTGTACGCCGCGCAACGTGCTGACGGACGGCGCTCAGGTATGGTTTCTCGACTTTGCCGTCATCGGCCTCGATTGGCCGGAAGCGCGGCTCGCGCAGTATGCCGCGCTTGTAGGCACGAGCACGCCCGGCGCCCTTCCCCAGTCACTCTTGACCTATGGAGAAGAGCGGTGGTACGTTGAAAGTGGATGCATTGAAAGCACGCAGTTGGATATGCATCATCTACTACTGTGGAGCGAGGCGGCACGATTGCTGCTCGACGGGAAGCTCGGCACTCCTACCCCCGATGGCGTAGTGCTGAGGGAAAGACTGCGGCAAGTACTGCAACTGGCGCTTTTTCCGCTCGCGCGCAAGTCTCCCGCCGAGCCGGTCCGGTCGTTAGTGGCCACAGTGTTTGAAAATGCGTTAGCCGAATGACCAATAGGAAGGAGAGACCGATGGCAGAGGAATGGAAGCCGCGTGGACGCGAACTCGTGATTGACGGACTTGAGTGGATTGGCCGGATGGCCGACAAGGCGCGGGCGCAACATGGCGGTTACATCGGCGAGTACATCTATCCTTGCCCCATGGACCAGCAGGTCTTGCGCGATTTGGGCATGAGTTCGGAGGAATTCATGCAGATCGCGGTAGATGCCGGGACGGACAGCGAGTTGGCCGCCAAGGTCAAGGCCGCCTCGGGCAAGGAAACTGTCGCGTCGCCCACTTGAACCGCAATCATGGTTGGGACGTTTCGCGAAGCTGTCAGCCGCGTCTTGCCGATTGTTCCCAAGTAGAGGCGGCTTGACGGCGGCGATTGGATGTTGCTTGAGCATACCCGCGCTGAGCGCGGGTATGCTATATTTAGGTGCGCACCGCCCAAGGGAGGCCCCATTGGTACCCAACAATAGCTTATTTGAGCAGTTGAAACACGTGCCGCGCATGGTGGTACAGTGACGCGCGACCAGCAAAGGGCAGCGCTCTTCGGCGTCGCGCTCGGTGTCCTCCTCAGTGGCGGGTACATGATCGCGCGCAGGATCGCGGCGCGGGTTCGGCCCGACATCATCGACTGGCAACGTACGGAACGAATCGCGCACCGCATTGCCGCGCGCAACCCCGACAGCGTGCTGCCGGCGCAGACGAGAGAGAGTCTGCTTGCAGACTACCGCGCGCTCGTGCTCCTCAGCCACGACCAAATCACGCCATTCATTCAGCTTTCCACGTTCTCGCGCGACCACGAGGTAGAAGTGCTTGACCGCCCTCTCTGGGTGCAGCGCAACCTCGGCACCGTACAACGCTTGTTCCAGCCTCTGGAAGATGTGTACCTCGACAGCGTAGGCGCCAATAGCAATACGTTGTTCAAACTGGCCCACGGCAGTATGCAGCTTACGCTTTCCGCGCAAATGGGCATCGTCTTGGGATTCCTCTCCCGGCACGTCTTGGGGCAATTCGACATGCCGTTCCTGGCGCCGCCTGCCGCCGAGGCGGGTCCAATCACTGATCCGACAAGCCGGATTTACTTTGTGGAACCCAACATTCGCCGCCTGCAACAACGCTTGGCAATCCCACCGGATGCGTTTCGGCTCTGGATAGCGCTGCATGAGACCACCCACGCGATTCAGTTTCAGGTGGCGCCTTGGCTGGCAGGCTATCTTGGCAGCTTGATCGAGTCGTACGTGGAGAGCTTCCGGGTGCTGCTGCAGGAGTCCCAACATCCCTTGCGAGCTATGCTGTTGCCTGGTGCTGAAGCGAGAGACGAGCGTGAGCAACTAGGAGGGGTGATGGGCCTCCTCACGACGCCGGAGCAGCGCGACATGCTCATGCGCGTGCAAGGTGTGATGAGCCTCGTGGAGGGCTACAGCAACTACATTATGGACGCTCTCGGCGAGCAACTCATAGACGGCTTTCCCGCCATGCGTCAGCGGCTGGAGGAGCGGAAACGCGGCTCACTGGAACGCGCCTTGATGCGGTTGCTTGGTTTTGACATGAAACTAGCGCAATACCGGCTTGGCGAGAATTTCGTGCGTCATGTCGTGGACACTGAGAGCATGGCGTTTCTCAATCAGGTGTGGGACTCGCAAAGTACTGTACCGACACTTGCTGAGATAAACGCCCCGGAGCAGTGGATCGCACGCATGCGGGCGTGATCCTCTGCAGTAGGTTTGCCTGAACTTGCGTGACATGAAGCGAAACCTGCCATTCGACTACCTTCCCACGGCATAGGAATAGCAGTCCGTTCTGGCGACAGCGGTAGAAAACGGTGACTCGCCGCCGCTTTCAGAACCGGGCGCGGGGCGGGACACCCTTCCGGCCCGATCATTGCGCGGGCGTGAACTCCAGGACCTGGCCGTCTTGGCTCAGCCGGGCGTGCAGCTCTGCGTAGTCGACGTCCTGCACGGGGATCCCGTGTTGGATGGCGAGCGCCGCAGCCGTCGCGGCAGACTGCCCCAGGATCATGAATACCGGCTCCATGCGGATCGATCCATAGGCAATATGCGACGATGAGACACAGACCGGGACGAGCAGGTTCTGCACTTCCTCCCGTTGCGGTGTCAGCGACCCGTAGGCGATCTGGTACGGGCGCAACGGTCTCACGCCGATGTCTCCTTCGTTCTGAACATCTCCCTTATCCGTGACATAGCGCTGTACGTTGTGCGAGTCCATGACATACGAGCCCATGCCGACCGGCTCCGGCACATCCCGTTTGGCGAGGCATTCGTGCTCGGTCATGACAAATTCGCCCTCCAGCCGGCGCGCTTCCCGGACGTAAATCTGGTGGGGCCAGTTGCCGATGTCAGTGAATTCATCACGGGCTAGCCCCCACTGGGCGCATGCATCGTGAACATCCCGCGGCACGCGGGGATCGTTGGCTAGAAAATAGAGCAAACCCTGCTGGTAACTCGCGTGCTCCCCAACGATGCGCTCCCGGACCGCGTAGGATCCCTCCGGATACGCGTAATTCATCCCGATGTTGTCGGCGCTGAAGGGCCCGTGGTTATTCATATCCACTTTAGCGTTCGGAATCGGGTCAAACTTACGGAACACTTCCCGCCAGCCAGTCTCAAAGACCCGGAGCAGCAGCTCGTACTGAAGCGGGTCGTATTCGACCGGCTTGGTGAAGGGCACGCGGTTCTCGGGCACCTTGGTGAGGCACAGCCGGTAACAGTAGGCCTGGATGCGGCGATCCCCGTGCCCGTCTGCGCCCGGTGGCTCCGGGCTGATGCGCGGCAACAGGCCGCTTGATGGATCGCCAGGGACGAGATAGGGATCCACCCCTTCGGGAAAATGGTGTTGATGGTGGCGGGCGTCCTTTTGCACGCCGGCCCATTCCTCGCCGAACTCTGCGGTTCCTTCCCGTCCGACCCGGTACGAGACGCCTGCGGCCGCCATGAGGTCCCCCTCGTAGGTCGCGTCAATAAAGGCTGAACCCGCGAAGGTGGACCCGCCGAGAGTCGTGATGCTCCGGATGCGACCGTCCTTCAGGACCACCCCATTCTCGCGATCCAGCCATTCGCCGCGCCGCACGTCGACTTGGTGCTCCGCGACGAGATTCTCGAAGACTTTCTTCGCCGCATGCGGCTCGAAGATCCACATCGTCCGCTGCGCGCCGTCAACGGCGGGCGTACCCTGGCCCTTGTTGCCGTAATTCTTGCGCTCTTGCCACTTCCAGGCGTCGGGGGACTCGTAGTGCGCCCAAATGCGGTGGTAGAACTCGCGAGCAAGGCCGCCGATTACGGCCTTGTTGCCGGTATCCGTGAAGCCGAGGCCGCCGGAGGAAAGGCCGCCAAGGTGGCGCTCCGGCGCTACAAGAACCACCGACCGGCCCATCCGGCTGGCTTGGACCGCAGCCGCGACGCCAGCCGATGTACCCCCGTACACGACCAGATCGAATGTCTCCACGGTCTTCGGGCCAGGTTCTGTCGTGCAGGTACCACTTTTCACAGTGCCTGATTCACTCCGTGAAGATTGAGGCAATGGGAATGCAGGCGAGCGGGCCCACAAAGCTAGAGTCGCGACAATTGCCTTGAGCCCGTACCATGCTCCTGGCTCAACCTCTCGGCTTGATACCTTTAGCAAATCGGAGCGAAATGCCATCCGGTGATTCGACAAGGGCTTCCTAAAGCCCAGGCTTCGCGAAGACCACTCAGCACGAACGGACTGTTCACATTTCCGTTCGCCCGGAGCCTGTCGAAGGACGGACTCGCACAGGGCAATGAATGTGCGGGGTCATTCTATCGGTCTGCCACGAGGATGGCGTATTCCAGGGAGTCTGCCAGCGCCGAGTAGCTCGCCTCAATGATATTTGTCGAGCTCCCCACCGTGCTCCATTCCGTGTGGCCGTTAGTGCTCTCGATCATCACGCGCACCCCCGCTGCCGTCGCGCTGCTTTCGTCAAGGACGCGCACTTTGTAGTCCAACAGCCGCACATGCTCAAGCTGGGGATAGGCGGAAACCAAAGCCTTGCGCATGGCCGTATCCAATGCGTTCACGGGACCGTTGCCCTCGGCGGCTGTGTGTTGGACCTCATCGCCCACTTGGATCTTGACTGTGGCCTCAGATAGAATGCTCCGACCGCCGCGCGTCTCAACTAAGACGAGGAAGTCCAAGAGCGTAAACGGCGGCGCGTAGTCCGGCTGGCGGCGCTTGATCAGCAATTCGAAAGACGCCTCGGCGCCTTCAAACTGAAAGCCGCGTTGCTCCAAGTCCTTGATTTCTTCCACCAAGCCGTGGAGGTCTTCACTCTGGCGTGAGAGGCGCAGACCCAGCCGTTCTGCGCGCGATAGAACGCTGCTGCGCCCGCTCAATTCAGAGATGAGCACGCGCATTTCATTGCCAACGAGCGCGGGATCCACGTGCTGATACGCGATTTGGCTCTTGGCCATGCCGTCGGCATGGTACCCCGCCTTGTGAGCAAAAGCGGAGTGTCCCACATAGGGCATGTAGGGATTGAGCGCCATGTTGGCAATCTCGCTCACATAGCGCGCCGCATCTGAGAGATGCTGCATCTGGTCGGGTTGAATCACCGAATACCCCAACTTGAGCTGCAAGTTTGGTATTACCGCACACAGATTGGCATTCCCGCAACGCTCTCCAACACCGTTCACCGTGCCCTGCACGTGCGAAGCGCCGCACTCCACCGCCGCCAGCGTATTGGCGGTCGCCAGGTCGGCGTCGTTGTGCACGTGGATGCCGACAGGCACGTCGAACTCGGCGACGACACGCCGGGTCACGCTTCTGACATCATTGGGAACACTCCCACCATTCGTGTCACAGAGCACAAGGCAGTCCGCACCGGCCTCACTGGCAGCACTCAAGGCAGCCATTGCATAGTCCGGATTGGCGCGAAACCCGTCAAAGAAGTGCTCCGCGTCAAAAAAGACCTCCAGGCCGTGGCGCTTTAGGTAGGCAATGGTCTCGCTGATCATTGCCAGGTTGTTCTCCAAGGTTGTATCGAGCACAGCGGTGACATGGTGGTCCCATGCCTTGCCCACGATGCAGACGGCGCGGGTGCCGGTGCCGATAAGCGCCTTCACGCCAGCGTCCTTCTCCACACTCGTCGACTTATGTCGCGTGCTGCCAAACGCCGTAATCGTGATGTTCTTCCACTCGATGTCCTGTGCCTGGCGGAAGAACTCCTGGTCTTTGGGATTGGAACCCGGGTAACCGCCTTCTACATAGTGGACGCCAAGTTCATCCAGCCTGCGGGCGATTTTCAATTTGTCCGCAGCGGCAAACGAGAGCCCCTCGGCCTGCGCGCCGTCGCGCAGCGTCGTATCGTAGATGACAATGTGACGCCCTGACTGCCCCTGCTCAGCAGCAGACTGCTCCTGCTCCGTAGATGTCTGTTCTGCCAATGTCTTTGCCAAGGTTCACACCTTACGACTGCGGTTTGTGCACCTCTTCACAATGTCACTCGCCTGGATTTTACCACAATTGCCAAGTCTGCTTAAGCGGTGTTTACGCTCCTTTCCCTAGCCATGAGATACCAACCGTATATCAAACCGGCTAAGACCGCGCCGCAGAGCGGCCCTACCCAGTAAACTAGCTGGTTTTCCAGAAGCCGGCCGCTGGTGCCGGACCGGATGCGCGGCGGATTCAATGCTGCGCCGGTGAGCGGTCCTCCCATGAGTGTTGCGGCCGCTGCGGTCACGCCGATGGCAAGGCCGCTGGCAAGCGCGATTGCGACCAAGCTGAGCCCGTAACCACCGCTCAACAACAAGATCGCACCCGTGGCTATGGTTCAAATCCCAACAAACAGGAAACAGAACGTCCCCATGAACTCCGCAACGAGCGCTTTGATCGCATTCTCTGTGATGGTGCGCCCTTTCACCCGGGGGACGCCATTCCCTCTCTCAATCGGCGAACGTTGAATAGACTGACTTCGCTTGCTATTGTGCTATGTAGTCGGGGAAAGTCAAAACAGACCGGCCGCTCTGCGTGAGCTGGATCGAGTTTCGCCGGAATATGAAATGTCATGGCGACTGATCTCACGTACGTCCAAGTGTCGGGCTACGCCTGACCGGACTTCGCAGTGAATCAGGCCGGGGAGTTGCAGGCAACCCCGGGCTCAATCTTCAAGTCCCATGTAACCAATGAATTCAAAGAAAGCTGAAAAAAGTGCCTACTCCAAAAGACAGCCAAGAAACCGGTACGCTGGCGATTACGCCAAACCACGGCCGCGCAGGAACTTGGGGCACGTGGGTAGTGACGTACACGGCGGGCTCGAGGGGCATTGCGACCGGAGGCGGGATACAGGTAGCGCTCCCCGAACGCTGGCACCAGTGGTGGCGCAACTCTGCCCGCCGTGTGCAGAGCGTGGATCCCACCGCACCCTTTTACGTTGCGGCGTCTGTGACAAAGTCAGCGCACTCTGACCGGCCGGACGTGTGCCTACTATGCGATGTACTGGACGCAAGCGAAGGCGAGTACGCCAAAGCGTACCGTCGCAATGTGGGTTATCCGCCTGGCAGCCGGTATGCCTGGACGGTGCAAGTGACCGTAACGGATGGCGAATTGCAGCCGGGTGACTCGATCGATGTAGTCTATGGCGACATGAGCCATGGCGGTCGGGGCTTTACGCCGCCGCTGTGGACCGGCTCGCCGGAGCGCGTGCGCGCTGCGGTAGATTCTGAGGGTACCGGCGATTTCGCGCTCTTGCCCGAAGCCGCCCTGCCCTGGCTCAGCAACGAGCCCGGTCCCCCGGTGGAATTCCTCATTGTCCTCGAGTCCAGAGGCGCGGTCGGCCAGGACATGCGGGTGCGCATGGTAGCGCTGGACGAGTTTCACAATCCCGTGCCTGCGCCGGAGACCGCCGTCTATCTGATTGTCGAATCAGGTGAGGCAACATTGCCGCAAAGCCCCGTCACGCTGGGGGACGCCGGCACTTGGGGCTGCCGGGAGTTTAGTGTCACACCGACAGAGGCCGGCGTACTGCGCTTGCGGGGCACGTCCGATGATGGACAACTGTACGGTCTCTCGAATCCAAGCAAAGTCGCTGCGGCCGGGGCAGGGGCAGATGGATCGTCCGCAGGCGGTCTGTATTGGGGCGACATTCACTCGCACAGCGACTATTCGTGGGATGGCACGGGCACTCGCGACGACCACTTTCGGTACGCGCGCTATGCTTCCCTGCTCGACATCTACAGCGCCACCGACCACAACGACCGGCGCAGCATGAGCCAGGAGGACTGGCAGCAAAACGTCGCCTACACGGCAGAGTGGTATGCGCCGGGAAGATTCGCCACCATTCTTGGCTATGAAGCCAGCTTTGGCGCGCCGTGGGGTCACCACAACGTCTACTACCGCAGCGGCGCAGGGCCGCTCCGCTATAACGATGAAGAGAACCCGGAGGAGATCTGGGAGCGCGGAGCGCGTGAAGACCTGGAGGGTGAGATGTTCACCATCCCCCACCATACCGGCGGCTTTGCGCGGCCGGGCGGCGGCGTGAAGCACGACTGGAGCAGACACGATCAGCGTTTTCGCCCGTCTATCGAGATCTACTCTTCCCACGGCCTGAGCGAGGAGTACGCGCCCGATCATCCGATTTCCATGGACGTTTCCGATTTCACCTTCAACGGCCCGGGCGACCCCGGCAACTACACGGTTGACGCGTGGCTGGCGGGCCTGAAGCTCGGCACCATCGGTTCTTCGGACAACCACGGTTCCCAGCCGGGCAAAGAGGGATTCGGCACCATGGCGGTCTGGACGCCAGAGTTAACCCGAGAAGCCGTCTTCGACGCTATCCGCAACCGCCGCACCTACGGAAGCACGGGCTCGCGCATCTACCTGGAGTTCTCAGTGAACGGCGAGCCCATGGGCGGTGAGATTTCTATAGCTACCGGCGAGCCGGTGGAAGTGCGTGTAGAGGCCCTGGGTACCGGCCCGCTGCGCTGGATTCACGTCCTGCGGGCAGACCTCGATCGACCTGACGACGGCTTTAGCGTCGTTCACCAAGAGTGGTTCCCCGGCAGCAGCGCTCCGCTGGACTTCAGCCTCGACTGGATCGACAACAATCCACCCGCCCGCGCCATCTACTACGTCCGTGTCCGCCAGCGCGACCTCGTCCACGGACGGGTCGCCCAGGCGTGGAGCAGCCCGGTGTGGGTGACGAGGGTTTGAATATGTGGAAGTGGTTACAATAGTCTCGACATGATTGCATTGTGGCCAGAGACTACTGCCACAGGAGAGACCCGCTGTGTTCCCTGAGAATGTGTGACGGGCAACAGGCAGAGGACTAGGCTTATGAGTCTTGATGCAAAGCAAAATCCCCCACTCTCCATTACGTCAGTTGAAGATGTTGCTGTACCGATATTGAAACAGTACGGCGCCAGACGAGCCGGTCTATTCGGTTCTGTGGTTCACAATACACTTGGACCGGAAAGCGATATTGACTTGCTTGTGGAAATGCCTGTTGGCGCGAGTTTGCTGGACCTCGCCGGACTCGGCATAGACCTGGAACAGGCATTGGGCCGTAAGGTTGATATTCTGACCTATAACTCAATCCACCCGCGCCTCCGGGAGCGCATTCTCGCAGAGCAAGTGATTATTCTCTGAGCCCATGTCCACAGACTCCTGCGTCTATCTTCACGACATCCTAGAAAGCATTAGCCTGATTGAGGTTTACACCGAAAGCCTCACCAGGGAAGCGTTTCTTGACTCGCGTGAGAAACAAGACGCAGTGATTCGAAGGCTGGAAGTTATAGGTGAAGCGACCCGTAATCTGCCAAATGAACTGACTGAGGCCCATCCAGAAGTTCCCTGGTCTCCCATCATCGCAATGCGCAATCGACTGATTCACGCGTACGGGCGGGTCGACCTTGAACTTACATGGGAAGTGGTCGAGCGAGAGCTTCCCAAACTCAAAGCTCAAGTGCGAGTGATTCTTGGTTGTCGCTGAGCAATACAATCCCTTGGCGATCAGATACCTCAAGTAGTAAGTCTCAGCAATGTGTCGTGGCTCTGCCCAAGACCCAAGAACTCTGTCACCAGTAACTCCGCATATAGGTAGCCTTCACTAGAGCTTCCCACGTTCCCGAAACACCGTTAGGGTATCTTCAATATGAGGGTCAGAATCCTTGTGCTGAACAACGTAAATTAAAATCTGGCAAACTGTAGGTCAACTATTGATGCACAGTTGCCCAATAGGAATCGCTAGAACGCCAGCAGACGAAAAGAGGTGGTGCAGTGACCACGGAGAGAGTTTCATCACAACAGTACGGCGTTGTGGTCGACAGAAATGTGATGATGACCGCCCGGGATGGCGTCAAGCTGGGCACGGATGTCTATCGTCCGGCGCGGCCGGCTGTTGGCAGTCAGGGCAGCATCGGGCTTACCCAAGACGACTTAGATGCGGTGGAGGGCGAGTTTCCTGTCATTCTCGAGCGTACGCCGTATGACAAGGCGGGTCTCGGCTTGCGGCGGAAGGGACACTATTACGCGCGGCGGGGCTACGTGGTGGTGATCCAGGACGTGCGGGGGCGGTTTACCTCGGAAGGCGAATGGTACGCCTTTGGCGACGAGGGGCCGGACGGCTACGATACGTGCGCGTGGATCGTCGAGCAGCCGTGGAGTAACGGCAAGATCGCTACCACGGGCTGCAGCTATGCCGGATGTACGCAAAGTGCGCTCGCTTCGCTCAACCCGCCCGGTCTCGCGGGTATGTTCGTGGAAGAGGGGCCGTGGAATTACCACACCGCCTCCATGCGGCATAACGGCGCCTGCGAGATGCGCTTCATGATCTACGCCTTTCGCATGGCAACCACGAGTAAAGAGGCCCTCAGCGACCCGCGCCTTCGCGTAAGCCTGGATAACGCCTTTGCCAATGTGGCGCAGTGGGTGGAGCAGGCGCCGCTCAAGAAAGGCGTTTCACCACTCGCTGAACTGCCCAGCTACGAGCAATGGCACCTGGACGTGCTCACCCACGGCGACCTGGACGAGTATTGGGAACGCCCCGGCTACGGCCCGGAACTCTTCTACGACGAGCATGCCGACGTGCCCACCGTCTACTTTGGCGGTTGGTACGATTCCTACGCCCGCTCAACATGCACCAATTATGTCGAGCTAAACGAGTGCAAGAACTCGCCGCAGACGCTCATCATGGGTCCTTTCACCCACGGCACCGGCAGCGCTGAAGTCTCCCATGCCGGCGACGTGGACTTCGGGCGTGACGCCGCCATTTACGACATGAACGAACTGCGACTCCACTGGTACGACTACTGGCTCAAAGGTGAAGAGACCGGAGTCGCGCAGACCAAGCCCGTGCAAATCTTCGTCATGGGCGGCGGCAGCGGCCAGCGCAACAGCGACGGCCGCTTGGACCACGGCGGACACTGGCGCGCAGAAGACGAGTGGCCGCTCGCGCGCACCGCGTGGACGCCATTCTACCTGCACGCCGACGGCGGCCTGAGCCCGGATACACCAACACCCACAAAGCAGGAACGTCAGAGTTCGTTCACGTTTGATCCCGCTAATCCCGTGCCAACCATCGGCGGCAATCTCTCGGCGGGCGACCCCGTGCTCGTGGCGGGCGCTTATGATCAGCGCGGCGACGAGCGCTTCTTTGGCTACTCCGGCAGCCTGCCGCTTGCCGCCCGACCAGACGTCCTCGTCTTCCAGACTCCGCCGCTAGAAGAGGATATTGAGGTCACGGGTCCGCTCACCGTTAGACTCTGGATCAGTTCGACTGCCGTCGACACTGATTTCACGGTCAAACTGCTCGACGTGCACCCGCCCAATGGCGATTACCCCGAAGGCTTTGCCATGAACGTTACCGATAGCATCCAGCGGGCTCGTTACCGCAACAGCCGTGAGAAGGCGGAGATGCTTGAGCCGGGAATACCAACGCCTCTCACCATCGAGATGTATCCCACGAGTAACGTCTTCGCGAAATGCCACCGCATCCGGCTGGATATTTCCAGCAGCAACTTCCCTCGCTTCGACGTAAACCCTAACACCGGAGAGCCATTGGGACGCCACACACGGCTCGAAGAAGCGCACAATACGGTCTTTCACGAGCCGGTGCGACCCTCCCACATCGTGCTGCCGGTGATTCCCAGGAACGATGAAGATTCATGAAATCTGACTCCATCCATGAACAGACCGCCGGCCTAGCGCCGGCCGACTACACCGCCCGTATCACACCGGCAGATCCGGTCACGGTAGGCCAATACGGCACGTGGGACATCGTGGTGACGGTTGGCGCGCAAGGTATCGCGCTGGGGGGCGGCGTGCGCATAGCGCCCCCGCACCGTGAGAAGCAGCGCTGGGACGTGGGCAACGTGGTTGCCACCACCAATGTCGCCGGTTCGAGTGTCCGCGTGAATGTGGTAAACGCCCACCCGCTCTCCTACCACCACTCGCAATTCCCCGTGATCTATGCCGTGCTCGAAGGCCAGCCGTTGCATGCTGGCGATACCCTGACCGTAACGCTGGGACATCCGGGCAGCTACGTATCCGGTTTTCGCCAGCCGGCGCAGGTTCAGGACATCATTAGCGTCGATTCGTTCTTTGCGGTGGGCGTCGACATTGAAGGCAATACCGATTACAGCAACCCGGACTATCCCGTCCGCGGCGGGGGTCGCCACTTCCCTCTGCGGGAGCAACCAGTACTGAATGTCTTGCCTGCTGAGCCGGCCAGGCTCGATATCGCCGTGCCGCAATATACGGCAGGATCTGGCCCGGCACGCGTCTACATCCACGCCAGAGACGCCTTAGGCAATGTGTGCGAGGAATTTCAGGGATCGCTGAAGGTTGAAACCGTCAAAAGCAATGACGGCACGTCTGAATCCGCTGAAACTGCTACAACGGGAGAGAGGGGTCTGGCGCAGACGCAGATTGAAGTACCATCGCGATCTGGCACGTATTTGGTGCGAGCACGAGATGAAGCCAGCGGCATCATTGGCAAGAGCTGGCCGGTTGCGCCGCACTTTCAGCCAAGCGGCTACAACATCTACTGGGGCGACATCCACAATCACACCAACCTGTCCGGCGACGGCGTCCGTGATATCGATGACGCTTACTGGTATGCGCGGTACATCAGCGGACTGGACTTCGTGGCGGTCACCGACCATGAGGGCGGCACGGATTGGGAGCGCAGCCAAGCATGCGCCAAACACTACAATGCTCCCGGAGAGTTCACCACGTTCCTCGCCTACGAGTACAGCAAGGCCAGCGCCTACGGGCACCGCAACGTGTACTATCTCGACGACGACATGCCGTGTCCTACGCCAGAGGACGCCAACGAACTCTGGGACCAGCTCCCGCCCGGTCGCGCCCTCGTCATACCGCACCATCCAAACACGCACTCAGAAGGCGGCACGACCTTTGGCCGCTGGCAGCCGACGGATTGGAGCGCGCACCATCCTGAATTTCAGCGGCACATTGAGATTTGCCAACTGCGCGGTTCGTTCGAAGTGGAGGAAATTGGCGGTCCCGTCGTCCTGGGCGGCAATGGCTCCTCGGCGCGCAGCGCGCTGGCGAAGGGCTTGCGCCTGGGTTTTGTCGGCGGCACCGATAACCACCGCGGTCATCCCGGCTCGCGGATGGATACCATGGGCGGCATCAGCTTTCGGTTGCGCCCCGTGGGCGGAATCACTGCCGTCCTTGCCAGCGATTGCACGCGGGAATCGCTATGGGAAGCGCTGCTGGCCCGCCGGACGTATGCCACGACATGCGAGCACATTTTGCTTGACTTCAGCGTCAATGGCGCGATCATGGGCAGCGCTATTGCAGCCGAAACGGAATTCACAATCCGCGTGGCTGCAATTGGCACGAACGAAATCGACCGTATTGACGTGATACGCGACGGACAGGAAGTTTACTCGCTATCAGTAAACGGAGCCGCGTGCGAGCACGAGTGGAAAGATTGCCCCGCGGAACAACCTGGATACTACTACGCTCGCGTATTTCAGAGTGACGGCAACGCGGCCTGGGCAAGTCCCATTTGGATTGAGAGCAAATAGAGTTAAATTCACGCGGAGAGTGTAGCACGCAACGTCGAGATAATCTATACTAGTATCTTAGGGCTGGATTAGCCCAATAGCAGACAGCAATCAGCGATCACGAGGACTTTTTTGATGGCACAAGCAGACATGAGTACTGAAGAAAGCAAATCCAGTGGCCCAACCATCGTTGCCTGGATGAAACCGTTTTGCGGTTGGAGCAACGGGGTACGCGCCGTTTTTCAAAAGTATGGTCTGGAATATGACGATCGCGACATCATCAACAACGCCGCGAACTTTGCTGAGATGGTACAGCGTACCGGTCAGACGATGCAGCCGTGTGTAGCAGTCGACGAACATGTGCTCATTGACGTATCGGGTGAGGACGTAGAAGCCTGGCTAATTGAACACAAATACATTGAGCAGAATAACGCTGCAACCGAAGTCCCGATTGATCGCGCTTGTGAAAACGAAGCCACACCCCAACCGGTTTCGCTGCAAATGAGGCCGCGTTGAATGGCTAGCAATGATTATTGTTCGCTAGTCAATGCATGGCGCAACACATTGCATTAAATAACTCGAAGTTCATCCCGCACATATCCTGCAACATCCCCAAATTGTCCCACTTCTCAATCTAGAATTACGATGGCCGCCTGTAAGAGACAGAGTGAGGCGGCCGTTGCGGGCGGAAGGCCGGCTGTCTTGCCGGCATGTTTGGTGTCGTATGATTCGCGCTACCGCTCGATAAGAAACGTAATGAGACCACACAGTACAAGATCACAAACCGCATCAAAAGATGGCAATCCTCCTCCTGGCACAAACATCCATCCCCGTTCTCCCCAGTCTCCGTTAGACACACTTCATCAACCTTCGCGCTTGACTTGCCGCTGCGCACCCTTGCAGCGACGGGCCGACATCTTACTCACAGGCATGAGGTCAGCGGTGCTCTCATGCTCCAGTTCTAGCAAAGGCCAGTAGCACGATGTTTCCTTCTCGCAAGTGGTTATACCCCGGTATGCATGTAAAGCGGTGGATTGCGCTGCTAATAATCGGTTTCATGGCTCTCTCCCTTGCTGGCGCCATGGCCCTTGCCTGGGTCTACCGAAACGTAGACTTTGTCCAACCCTATAGTGATCCCGTCCAAACCGTAACACTCCAATTCATCCCGCACCCCTACCGAGAACTCCTCGTAGGCAGTGTCGGGCTGATTCTGACCATCATAGCGATTCTGAAGCTCAGCGCCTCGCTCATGGAAGTCGTGCAGGCGCCAAGCCAAGGTGAGCGGCTGGTGGACCGCGTGTACGCTCGCCGGATTCTCAATACCGGGCCGAAGATTGTCACAATTGGGGGCGGCACCGGCCAGGCGGTGCTCCTGCGCGGCCTCAAAGAGCATACGAATAACCTGACGGCAATCGTAACGGTCGTCGACGACGGCGGGTCGTCCGGTCGTCTGCGGCGCGAGTTTGGCGCCCTGCCGCCCGGTGACGTTCGCCAATGCATCGGCGCGCTGGCGGTTGCCGAGCCACTGATGACGCGGATGCTCAACTACCGGTTCGACAAGGGTGACGGACTGGAAGGGCACAGCCTCGGCAACCTCATGATGCTTGCCATGGCCGACCTCACCGGCAACTTTGAATCGGGTATACGCGAGCTATCGCGGGTATTGGCCGTGCGCGGTCAGATACTGCCTTCGACTCTCGAGAGCGTCAAGCTGTGTGCCGAGCTCGAGGACGGTCGTACCATTTCCGGTGAATCTGTGGTCGGGACGGCAGACTCAGCCATCACGCGCGTATATCTCGATCGGCAGCATCCCATGGCATTCGGCGAAGCGAGTCAAGCAATCTTGGAAGCGGACTACATCATTCTGGCGCCCGGCAGCCTCTATACAAGCCTCCTCCCCAACCTGCTGGTACCGGAGATTGCCCAAGCTGTTGCAGCGTCTAAAGCCCTTAAGCTCTACGTCTGCAACGTGGCCACCGAACCGGGGGAAACGACACACTACGGCGTGGAAGAACATCTCGCCGCGCTCAAGCAGCACGCGCCATCGGGTGTCTGCAATGTTGTGTTGGCGAACGATCAAACGTCCGTGCAGTCGGCCAATGGATCCTACGAGCTTGTGGAACTGCCGGCGGAACGGCGAGAAATCGACGGGATTCCCGTCATAGCCGCCGACGTGATCGACTTAGAGGTTCCCTATCAGCATAGCGCGCCCAAGCTCGCCCAAGCCGTGATGCACGTGTATAGTGACTTCGGTGCATCCAAGCGAGAACGCAGGCGCGCAGAATCAGAAGCGTTGAAGGTGTCGTGATAGATCGGCGTGTTTCACGCCCTCATGGTACATATTCCAAGGCGTTGAGAGAGGTAAGAGAATCGTATGGCAAGAGTGGCAATCAATGGATTTGGCCGGATAGGTAGGTTGGCGCTGCGGGCAATTCTGGAGCGGGCTCCGGACGTTGACCCGGTCGCGGTGAACGATCTGGCAAGCGCGGAAACCAACGCGCATCTATTCAAATACGACAGCAACTACGGCCGCTTCAACGGTGAGGTTGCTGTAAGCGACGGCGCTCTCACAATTGACGGACGGCAACTCCAAACGCTCTCCCAACGTGATTGGACTGCGTTACCCTGGCGAGACTTAGACATCGATGTAGTGATCGAGTCAACCGGAGTCGGCACCGATCGCGACTCCGCCGCTAAGCATATTGAGGCGGGAGCTAGGAAGGTAATCATCTCGGCCCCTGCGAAAGAGGAAGATGTCACGGTGGTCTTGGGCGTGAATGACGCGGCCTATGATCCGGCTGAGCATCACATTGTCTCAAATGCCTCCTGCACGACGAACTGCCTGGCGCCGGTCGTAAAGGTACTCCATGACGCCTTTACCATCGAACAAGGTCTCATGAATACGATACATTCGTATACCAACGACCAGCGCATTCTCGATCTGGAACAAAAGGACTTGCGCCGCGCGCGCGCGGCAGCGCTCAACATCATTCCTACCACCACGGGAGCGGCCAAGGCCGTGGTCCAGGTAATTCCTGACCTCGAGGGTAGGCTCGACGGCTTTGCCCTCCGCGTACCGACACCTACCGTTTCGGTGGTTGACTTTACGTGTGAGGTTGCCGCAGACGTGACCGTTGAAGCAGTGAATGAGGCATTCGAGACGGCTGCGCAAGGGAATTTGAACGGCATTCTCGGCTGCTCCGGGGAAGAGCTGGTAAGCATGGACTTCCGGGGAGACACACGGAGCTCAATCGTTGACCTGCCATCTACCCAAGTCTTGGGCAAGCTGGTCAAGGTGCTCTCCTGGTACGACAATGAGTGGGGCTATGCGTGCCGTATTGCCGACTTGACGGCCCGCGTCGCTCAAACTATTCCCCAAGAGATTCCTGCCTAAAGCCTACCCCACCGGGTTTCCTACTGGATTCTTGTCAGTAACGTAGTCTCATCGCGCAAGAGACTAGTGTTCGACTTGGGCGGCAAAGCAAGGAGATTCCCATTTCTCCTTACTCGGGCACTGCTACTGCACCGGGCAACCTTGGCTTTGAAGTCTGTTGTCTTCTATAGTGGATCTATCCACGCCCAATGCCCTCACAGAGTCGAGGTAGTCTGGCCAAGCAATCGCAGCGTCAACTGCAACAGTGAAGACTCGAGCAGTGAGTAGTAATGGGGATGTTGCCGTGCCCAAATGCGGTACATCATCAGATGTCTGCGTTGTCTTTCAAAGTGGGAATTTGGCAGAGAACCTTGTGCGCCGCGATTGGCCAATGCAGCTCCAGTGCTGTACGATCTTCGCACCCCACACCGCAATCAGAATTGCTTCACATAGCGTTCCATGAAAGATCTCAGAGCCGTACTGATTCCGGAGAAGCTTATCCTCATCATAGAGAGAGTGATGAGAGCTATGCGTTGCACATACCCTCAGGAGCAAGAGACAGCGTATTCGCTCGAATTGAGACTGAGCAGAAGGGTTCAGTTCGCAGTGCGGCGCGAAGTCCTTGCGGACGATTTGTCGAAGTATGTGTTGTACCAACTGGAGAATGTAGAAAGACCGGATTCATTTCATCCCAAAAGCCCTTAGAGCTAGAAACGATCGCGAAGCCCGGCAGTTCCTCCCAAGCTAGTGTGAATTCGGCACTCCCCCGGGAGAGCGAAAGCCAGACGGGCGCGTAGAGGAAGATTAGGGTCTAGCCATGATACGCCCGGTTGCTTTGCTTCACGCTCCTGCATGAAACCTCAGATTCTAGGATCTTCAATAATGGCAGCCTCAAAGAAGACCGTTCGGGACATTGATGTAGAAAATAAGAGTGTACTTGTACGCGTAGATTTCAATGTTCCGCTCGCGCACGGCAGCGTTGCCGATGACGCGCGGCTGCGCGCGACGGTGCCGACCATCGACCTATTGCGTAAGAAGGAAGCAAAGATCATTCTTGTTTCCCACTTGGGACGGCCAAAGGGCAATGTAGACGAGTCTCTGCGCTTAGCACCTATCGCCGCTCACCTGTCGACTTTGCTCGACGTGCCGGTACACACCGCTCCCGATTGCGTTGGGCCGAAAGCCGAAGCGGCGGCGCGGGCATTGCAGCCGGGCGAAGTGTTGCTCTTGGAGAATGTGCGATTTCATCCGGAGGAGGAAGCCAACGAAGCCGCTTTCGCTCAGAGACTTGCAGCCCTGGCCGACGTCTTCGTGAATGATGCCTTCGGCGCTGCCCACCGCGCACACGCCTCAACAGAGGGCGTGACCGCCTACCTGCCAAGCGTAGCCGGCCTGCTCCTGGAACGGGAAATCGCCACGCTCTCTCAACTGCTCCAATCCCCGGAACAGCCCTTTGTCGCATTGATCGGCGGCGCCAAAATCTCAACGAAAATCGGCGTGCTGCGACACCTTTTGCGAAAGATTAGTGCCCTCGTAGTCGGCGGCGGCATCGCGAATACGCTCCTAAAGGCGCAAGGGTTGGCAGTTGGCGAAAGTCTCGTCGAAGATGGACAACTCGTGGTTGCCAGGGAACTGCTCGCGGAAGCCAAGGAGTCAGGTGTCAGAGTCCTGCTGCCTCGCGATGTTGTGGTCGGCCCACGTGCCGATGCCACAGGCGCAGGAGTAACGGTCGGCGTCGACGCTGTTCCCGCTAGTATGATGATTGGTGACATCGGCCCGGATACGGTCAAGGACATTCAAGCGGTCCTTGCCTCGGCGCAAACCGTACTTTGGAATGGCCCGCTTGGGCTCTCTGAGCAGACGCGCTTCGCGGGTAGTACAACCGCCATCGCGCATACTCTTGCTACGTCTTCAGCAGTGACCATCGTGGGCGGCGGTGAAACCGTGGCAGCGGTGGAAGCCTGTAACGTAGCAGAAGAGATCACGCATGTTTCAACCGGTGGCGGCGCTACTCTGGAGTTTCTGGAGGGGAAGACGCTTCCCGGCGTGGCCGCACTCGATGACGCCTAAAGAGATTTGCAGGTGCGACTGAGGCGAGCCCTTCAAGGTCAACGCTAGACCTCTAAACTAGGCTCTGCCTCTGCCTATCCGCATTTCCAAGAGTTTGGCTGCCGGAAACCAATCCTTGCCGGCATGATGTGACCCTGTCTGAATGGCCAGTCAGACAGCCTACGCGTGCGGCTCATCTTGACCATCTTGGCGGTGCAGAATGTCCGCGAGGAGCGACCTTTCCACATTGCGCCGCATCTCGCGCGCATCGGTTTCGCTCCAGTCATGGAACCCGCGCCCCGCTTCCAAGCCTAGCGCACCACCCTCCACCAGGTCCTTCATAGCCTGTGGCGCATCGCTGAGCGTACTCAATGACGGGTAAAGCGAAGCGGCAATCGCGACATTCATCACCATGCCGCCCAAGTCCCGCTGGGCCAAGGGCCCCACACGACCGAGGCGCAAGCCAAAGCCGTTTACAACTACAGCGTCTATCTCCTCGGCGGAGGCCACGCCGTCTGCCCAAAGCGAAATAGCCTCGCGGCTTAGGGCATGTTGTAGTCGATTGTGAATGAAGCCGGGAATGTCTCTCTGCACCATCACCGGCTGTTTTCCGGCCCGCTGCCAGACTTCATAGGTCGTCTGCATCGTCTTGTCGCTCGTTTGGTCACCACGCACAACTTCCACCAAAGGGAGCACCGTTCCCGGTAAGATGAAGTGACTCCCAACCACGCGCTGCGGACGGCGTGTGGCGGCAGCCATGGCCGAAATCGACAGAGAAGACGTGTTGCTTGTCAGAATGGCCTCCGGTGGCGCTTCTGCATCCAGACCGGCGAAGATCTCTTTCTTCAGTGCCAGGTCTTCCGGCACAGATTCAACCACGAAGTCCGTATTTGCAACTGCCGCTGCCCGGTCAGTCGTCCCACTCACAAGGTGGATCGCCTTTGTTGCTTGTTGTCGTGATGCCAACCCGACCTCGCAGAGTGAGTTCATGCTGATCCGCATGCGCTCTTGCGCTAATGCTAGCCGGTCGTCGGCTATGTCGACTAACGTTACGGCAATCCCCGCCAATGAAAGGACAACGGCGATATCGGCGCCCATAAGCCCGGCGCCAACGATCGAGGCGTGCTGAATGTCCTTGGCTTGCATCCCCCAGACCTTCCTTAGACGTGTACTGATTGAATTGCGGCGAGCGCCTGAGGATTATCCAGCTTCGTCACATCCCCCAAAGGCCGGCCTTCATAGGCGCGCCTGATTTGCCCGCGCGGGATTTTTGCCGCCAGATTCTTCGGTAGCGCATCGAGAACATAGATTTCATCCGGCCTACCCGCCCGGTCATACGCTGTTCCCACATGGTTACGAAGGGAGGATACGAACGCATCCGCCTCGGGCGCACTGAGCGGGTGTTCGGGAACGACGAAACACACGATTCTCTGGCCCAGTTCGTCGTCATGTGGACCGATTGCGGCTGCCTCGGTTACTCGAGGTGAATCGGGATAGGAAAGCAACGCTTGCTCGATCTTGCCGGGATCGTGGTTGATACTCCCGCGGATGATGAGGTCGTCGCTCCGTCCGAGAATATACCACATGCCGTCTTCATCCACCTCGACGCGGTCGGCATGAATCCACAGACTCTCACCGTGCGGAAAGTATGTCTCAAGGTAGCGTTCCCGTTCGCCAAGAAAGCCGCGCGTCATGGAGGGGAACGGTTGCCGGCACGCAAGATTGCCCGGGCCGCCCAAGACCGGCGTACCCTCGTCGTCTACCACAGCCAGGTCCATACCCAAGCCCGCTGCACCTAGTGTCCCGGGCTTGAGCGGCATCACCGGTAGCGGCGAGAGGAGACAACCGATGACCTCAGTACCGCCCGAGATGTTCATTATCGGGCAACGCTCCTCGCCAAACGTCTTGAAGTACCACAGCCACGCCTGCCTATCGAGGATTTCACCCGTAGACCCCAGGATGCGCAAAGAAGAGCGATCATGGGCGCTGAAATCTTCATCCAGCGCAGCCAATTGACGAATTCCAGTGGGAACGAAGCCGAAGATCGAAATGCGGTGTTTCTCAATCAGCTCAAAAATCCGGTGCGGGGTGGGGTAGACATGCGTTCCTTCATAGAGCACCACCGTGCCGCCAAAGAAGAGGACGCCCATTAGCTCCCAGGGCGCCATCATCCAGCCGAAATTCGTGAACCAGCAGAAGCGGTCGTGCCTTTGACAATCAAAGGCATAGCCTACCTCCTTGATGACTTGCGCCAACGAGCCGCCATGGGTATGGACTATGGCCTTGGACTTTCCGGTAGTGCCGGAGGTGAAGAGAATGAGGTTCGGGTGCTCGGCATCCACCGGTACCGTTTGCGAGCATGCGTCTCCATTGCCAAGGGCAAGAAAGTCCGACCAGCAAAGTGACTTCTCACAGATATTCCCCGGCAAGTCCCGCCTTTGGACTATTACCATGTGCTCCAGCGATTGCACGTCTCGTGCAACGGCGCGCAGCGTTGGTGCGCAGTCAGTCCACTTGCCCCCGCGAGGATACGCATCGACCGTGAAAAGCAAGCGCGCGCGTCCCCGATTGAGCGACTCAACGACATCCTGGGGCACAGCCCGAGCGGCGATCTGCATGCACACGGCGCCGATTTTCATAGCCGCAAACATCACCGCCACGGCTTCAGGAGACACCGGCGCACACAGGCCTACGACATCACCGGAGGCAATGCCCATCCGCTGCATCGCGGCCGCCACATTGCAAACCCGCTTGTAGAGTTCCCGGTACGTGACCGTGCGGGTCTCACCGTCGTCGCTCTCCCAAATGAGGGCAAGCCCTGCCCCGCGACCGTCCCGGACGTGGCGGTCGATACAGTTATGGGTGACATTGAGAGCGCCGCCGGGAAACCACTTCGTCCAAGGCATGCCGTCCGAGTCATCGTAGACGGCGTCGTATGGCGTTGACCATTCCACCCCAAGGTGAGTCAACGCGGCGTCCCAGAACCAACCGATGTCCCGCTGCGACCGCCTGATGAGTTCATGCCAGGAGGGAATGCCGTGGCTTCTCATGAAGTCCTGAATGCGAAAGCGGGCGAGATAGTCACCGCTCGGTTCCCAAAGGAAATGGCGATTTATTGCCATTGTCTAGACTGCCTTGCAAGAGACTGCCAACGTGTTCAGCCAAGCATGTCGCACACCCGGATTACTGTGGCATGATAGTATCAGATTTGCTTGGACGCGGTGCCGAAGCACGCTCACGTTTACGGCGAATCCGGGGTTCGAATACACTCGGAGCCGGTGGGGTCTTCCATCGCATGCAGCGCACCATCTTCGGACTTGCACACGAAGAGTGACAGCTAGGTATGAGCACGAAGCTTCTCACCAGTTCTGATCTGCGCTGGCTCCTCGACCGAAGGGCTAAGCCTTCCTCCGGGGAACTAAATGACTTCGCAGAGGCAGTTTGCAACGACCCTGATCCCCAAGCGACGCTCCTGCTAGGCCCGCTGATAGACGATCTTCCCGATGCCGCCGCCGTCACTAGAGCTTCACAGACCTTTGCAGAGCGTCTCGCGCTTGTCCTACCGTTACTTGACAGTCATTCGGCGCAAAGCACGGCCAAGCTGCTTCGGTTCTCACAGTCTGTCGACTATGCCCTCTTGGAACAATTGCATGCGTGTTCACAGATCCGCGCAGAGACTGACACAGAGAATCTCAAGGCAAGGGTCGGCCACCTTACCACAATCCAAGAGGTAAACAACGCCGCCAATTCTACTCTGGACCTCGAGCAAGTCTTGGACCTGACCGTGCGGGCCGTTACCGATGTGCTGCAACTCGATGACTGCAGCATCTATCTCTTCGATGAAGGGATGAGTCGACTTACACTGCGTGCAACTACGGGGTTGAATCCCGATATGGTCGGACGCATTCACTTCGACCTTGGTGAGGGTATCACCGGACGGGCGGCGCAGGACGGCAAGCCCCTAGCCTTAGTAGATGCCTGGGAAGACCCGCGCTATGTGAAATTCCCAGAGCTTGTCGACAATCCCATGCGCAGTTTACTTTCGGTCCCAATCAACCTTTACACAGTGAATAGGCTGATCGGCGTTCTCGACATTCAAACCCGCCTGCCCCGAGAATTCTCTCAAGAGGAAGTCGGGTTTGCTGAAACAGTTTGCGGCCAGGTGGCAATTGCAATTGACAACGCGCGCCTCTATGGAGAAACGGACGAGAAGCTGCGCGAAAAAGTGAACCAGCTCACGACGCTGCAGCGCGTGTCGGCCTCAATCGGCGCGAGCCTCGACCTCAATCAGGTGCTCGACATGATTGTGCGGCACGCCGCTGAGCTGTCGAACGCAGACAAAGCGGCAATTTTCAAGTTAGATGAGACTGCCCAAGAGATCTTCGTAGTCGCGAGATACAACATTAGCGAAGACTATAAGACGTTTCGAATTGCAGCAAGAGAGGGAGCGATTGGACAGTCAATCTTGGATCGCAATTCAGTGCATTTTGAAGACGCTCAGAACGATCCAGTCTTAGCTCTGGTACAACCTCAGCTTAGGGCTGAGGGCATCCGCTCCATGTTTTGGGTGCCCCTCATCGCCCGCGACAGAGTGCTTGGCGGCATATGTGTCTTTAGTGTTGAGGGTCGTAAGTTCAGCGAAGAACAGATTCAGCTCGCCTCGATGTTTGCCTATGATGCGGCTCTGGCGATAGAAAACGCGCGTTTGTATCAGGAGTCCCAAAAAGCCCTGGAGAGCCAGGCGGTGCTCATGCGGGAAATGCAGCATCGCGTAAAAAACAACCTCCAAACTGTAGCCTCCCTTCTCTCCCTACAGATGCGGCGGGCAGAGTCTCCGGAGGCGGCCGGCCTTCTGGGCCTCAGTGCGGCGCGGGTGGAGAGCATCGCCGCCGTCCATGAGCTGTTTTCGGAAGAAGACATCGGTTTGGCTACAGTCGGTGAGATCGCAAACCGCATTATGGAGATAGTGCTCAAGGACCTGGTGCCACCCAGCCAAGAGATCAAGTTCTCAATCGAGCCTGCGCCAATTGAGCTCGGTTCAAAACAGGCCACGCTCTTTGCGCTCGTGCTCAATGAGCTTGTCTCAAATGCCATCATGCATGGCCTGGAAGGCCATCCGAGAGGGAGCATCCGCGTGACGGCGACACACGGTGACGGCATCGTTGCCGTTGACGTGTGGAACAGTGGGAGTGGCATGCCGGAAGACTTCTCCCTGCAAACCCATGCGGGTCTGGGCCTGAGCATCGTGGAGCAATTGGTAACCAATGAGTTATCCGGCACTTTCCTGATCGAGAACGAGCCGCAAGGCGGCGCAACGGCACGGATTACGTTTCCGGCAAAGCGCGACGACTTCTGGACCGTGTGGTGGAAGGACTGAGCCGGAAAGGAAGTCTCACAACCAGGACTCTTCTTCTGCTACTAGCCGCGAGGCTGCTCTCAAGAGCGGGCTGGCGTACGGCAGGCACCCGGTTTGCGTGGCGCGCCGCTAAGTCACGTGCGATCCATGCTGGCAGCGGCATCCCTGTGATATGCCATGGGGCCGGGTGTCTGCGATTGTTGCCTTGCTGGCGGTAAACAGCGAAGACCGCAGTCATCTAAGTGGCGAGCATTGTCAAGGATGGTAGAGTGCAACTCTTAATACTGGGTGCCGGCACCCCGGGACTAAGTGCCACACAATACGGCTCCGCATATGTAGTCAGTCTAGGGACGGATCATCTCCTATTTGACTGCGGGCCGGCAACTACCTACAAGTTGCTCAAGGCGGGCCTGGCGCCCGCGACGATTGGCTGTCTCTTTTTCACGCACCATCACTACGATCACAATGCGGATTACGCCGGTTTTCTCCTCTCTCGCTGGGATACCGGCTACGGGGATGTGGCCCAGCTACAGGTGTTCGGGCCACAGTACACGGAGCAGCTTACAGACCGACTTATCAATTCTGACACCGGGGCCTATGCTCCGGACATCAAAGCAAGAATCAACCATCCAATAAGCGTAAGAGGGTACCGGCAGCGAGGCGGAATTCTGCCGCGCACTCCACCGTCAGTGTCCGTCAAGGACATCGGACCCGGACCGGTGTGCGACGGCAAGGATTGGGAGGTAGTGTGCTCCGCCGCGCAGCACGTGCAGCCTTGGCTTGAGTCTCTCGCCTACCGTCTGAATAGCGAGGAAGGATCCGTGGTGTTCACCGGCGATGCCGGCCCGGACCGAAGTCTCATAGAACTCGCTCTCAACGCCGATACATTGGTTGCAATGTGCCACATGTCCCGCTCACAAGCTCGCGTGGAAGAGCACGACGCGAATCTTGGGACACTCTCAGCCGGCCGCGTCGCAGCGGAGGCGCAAGTAAAGCGCCTCGTCTTGGTGCACACCACGCGCGCGATTGGCGCCGAAACACTGGGTGAGCCGGCGCCGGGCCAAGCGGAACGCGTGGTCGCGGAGGTAGCCTCCCAATTCAATGGCGAGATCATCCTAGGCAAGGAGTTCCTACGAGTTCCGCTCTAGCAGGCTGCGTGCGATCTGTTCCAGTGCCCCGCGCAATCGTCGAGCACAGAGTGCTGCGGGGTCAGGAGTGCAATGTCCGGGTGTCGACCATGCCGGGCACAATAATCCAAAGCCCCCCACCAGCGAATTCGGCAGCCTACGCATCCGTAGCTTCAGCTATCGACTGGCGCAGATCCGTGCACGCTCGAAAGAAGATGTTCGTGTCGCACGAAACAGATACCATCTGCACTCCCCGCTTTGCCCACTTGGCGGCATCCTCCGGCGTATTCACAAACGTGCCGACCACCTTGCCGTGCTGCTCGCACAAAGTTACCGCGCGCTCAATCACATCCACGACGCTTGTATGCCCCGTTTGGCCGGGAACGCCAAGCGACTGCGAGAGATCGTACGGCCCAATGAAAATTGAATCATAGCCGGGCACGGCGGCGATTTCCTCGAGGTTCTCTACGCCGCGGGTGCCTTCTACCTGGAGCACAACGGCCTGGTTCTCGTTGCACGCCCTGAAGAATCCATCCGCTCCCAAGGCGCCGTATTGGCCGCCCCGCAGAAATACATGCACACCGCGTTCACCGTCAGGCGCGAACCGTGCGGCGGCAACCGCAGCCTCCGCTTCATCCGCGCTTGAGACGAACGGCACCTGAACTCCCGAGGAGCCACAGTCAAGCGCGGGGCCGATCAGCCAGGAAGCCAGCGTAGGTATGCGCACAAGGGAAGCGATACCGAAGTGGTCGCATGCGCTCACGAGATGCACCAGGCTTTCCGCGCTAATGTGGCCGTGTTCCTGGTCAATGATCACGAAGTCAAATCCTGCGATTGCAAGGGTCTCCACGTGTGAGATGGTGGGCGCATCCACGAATACGCCGAAAAGTGTCTCATTTCGCGCGATTCTGCGACGCAGGCCGATTTGCTCTAAGGTCACTACAATGCTCCTTCAGTTGATCTCAGGTTTAATTCAGCATAGTAGCTACAATGGAGCTAGGCAAGCAATGGGCGCCCCGTGGCACAACGTAAGCTCTCTGTTGCGCTGCGGACCCCGCGCTTGACTCCGGCTGCCTTCGACCCGAGCGCGAGAGTGGCAGCGTGTATACTTGAGTAAGAAACCAGATTGCGTGCCAAGAAGGGTAGGGTCGCGACCATGGAAGGCATCCGGGATTTCGCTGAGCGTGTGATCGAAAACGTCGAGCGGGTAATCATAGGCAAGCACGCCGAAGTAGAGTTGACCCTGATTGCCTTGCTCTGCGGGGGACACGTCTTAGTCGAAGACGTGCCTGGCGTCGGCAAGACCTCGCTCGCGAAAGCCGTTGCGCGGTCCATCGGATGCAGCTTCAAGCGCCTCCAATTCACGCCTGACATGTTGCCAAGCGACATTACCGGAGTGTTTATCTACAACCAAAAAACGAATGAGTTCGAATTCCGCCCCGGCCCCATCATGGCGCAGATAGTCTTGGCGGATGAGATCAACCGCGCTACCCCTAAGACGCAATCGGCCTTACTTGAAGCCATGGAAGAGCACAATGTGACGGTTGAAGGTCAGACGTTCCCCCTGCCAAACCCCTTCCTCGTACTCGCCACGCAGAACCCTATCGAGTATGAAGGTACGTTTCCGCTGCCTGAAGCGCAACTCGACCGTTTTCTCATGCGCATTGAGCTTGGCTACCCCCGCCGCGCCGATGAAATGTCCGTCCTGGAAACGCAGCAACGCTCGCAGCCCTTGGACGAAATCGGTCAAGTGGTGGAAGTTCGCGAATTGGTTAAAATGCAGCAGCGGACGCGGGAAGTCTATGTTGACCGCTTGGTGCGAGAGTACATTGTGGAGCTTGTAAACGCCACGCGACAGCACCCTGACGTGTACCTGGGCGCGAGTCCCCGCGGCAGCCTAGCGCTCGATCACACCGCGCAGGCGCGGGCAACCCTCATGGGACGCGATTACGCTACTCCCGATGACGTAAAATACATGGCCGTCCCGACGCTTGCTCACCGCCTGATCGTTAGTCCTGGCGCGGGGGTGCGCAACACGAGCACAAACGACGTTGTTCTCGAGCTCCTGGAGTCCGTGCCTGTGCCTGGGGCAAGAGTCTAGCGGCGAGCTCAAGCTAGTGTCTAAACGTCTTGTGGCAGATTTCGCGAATGCAGGGGCTCGACTATGAAGGGTGAAAGTCTACCGGCGTCGAATGGGTACACCATTCACTACCGACTTGCGAGTCAATGTGTCGTTCGCATAGCTGAGGCGGCAGAAGACTGGGGATGGTTCGCCGTAGCTGCGACGCCCACTGGGGTCTGCGGGGCCACGTTTGGGCACGAGAACGCTCTCGCAGCCGGCAAAGCGCTGGAAGAAGAGGCAGGCATATCTACCGGCGCAGACATCGACGCGGAGGCGATAGTCGATGCCGCCGTGCGGGAACTGCACGCGTTCTTTGCCGGTGAAGAACAGACATTCCGCATTCCCGTCGCCCTCAGCGGCACTCCCTTCCAAAACGCGGTGTGGGCAGAAACGAACACCATAGAATTCGGCAAACTCGCGACGTACCAAGAAGTTGCCAGGCGCATCGGCAGGCCGCAGGCCTATCGGGCCGTTGGCAATGCTCTGGGACAGAATCCGCTACCCGTCATCGTGCCCTGCCACCGGGTGATCGCCAGTGACGGCACCTTTGGCGGCTATACGCGCGGTCTGCCATGGAAGGAACGGCTGCTGGCCCTTGAGGGATCGCTCGCCCTCGTGCAGTCTCGGTAGGCATAGCTGCCCGACCTGCTTAGCACCTACAGAAGCGGCTCAGTCGCCGTAAGGCCCCAGGTCGTCCGCCTGTTGGGAGGGCGCGCTCTGCAACTCTTCCTCAGCACGCATGTGGCTGAACATGTCATCGTTGTAGAATCCGACTTCCTTGCCGCGATAGACCGTAACCATGAGGTCCTCACGAGGAACCTCGGCGGAGAGGACGAGGTGATCGTCGATTTCCTCGATCACGGCGAACTGCTCGTGCTCGGAGAGCTCCTGAAACAAGACCAGCGTACAATAGACGACCGAGTGCGCAAAGTGCAGTTCAACTTGAGCGAGCGGTACTCCTTCCTTCTGCACACGATAGCCCTCAGACGAGGGCGTTCGGTACTGCCGCTCAAATACCAGTGCCGGAGCCATCCGCCTACCCTTCAATATCAAGACTAAGGTCTAACGCCGCTGCCGAATGCGTGAGCATCCCCACAGAAATCAAGTCTACACCACTACACGCCGCTTCTCTAACCGAGTCAAGCGTAATGCCCCCGGAAGCCTCCGTGAATGCTCTGCCCCGAGCCATCGCCGCCGCTTCAGCCATGGTTTCCGGCGACATGTTGTCCAGCAAAATCCCGTCCGCGCCTGCCTCCAAGGCCTCGGCTACCTGCTCTAAGGTCTTTGCCTCAATCTGCACCTTTAGCAAGTGATGGACGGATTCCCTCGCTCTCTCTACCGCCGTGGCAACGGATCCGCACGCGGCAATGTGGTTATCCTTGATGAGCACACCGTCAAAGAGACCCATGCGGTGATTGTGGCCGCCTCCAACGCGTACGGCGTACTTTTCAAAGAGCCGCAACCCGGGCGTTGTCTTGCGGGTGTCGATGATCTGCGCTCCCGTGCCTTCCACGGCTTTTACAAACGCGCGCGTGAGCGTGGCTATGCCGGATAGGTGCCGAAGCACATTCAGAGCTACGCGCTCTCCTGTCAGAATACTCTGTAGAGGGCCCTCGATGCGCAGAAAGCGAGCGCCCGGAGTGAGCGCGTCGCCATCCTCAAGCAACGGCGTCGCTTGCACGGCGCTATCAAGCAGTGTGAATACCCGGGCCCCAATGGCGTTGCCCGCCAAGACACCGGCTTCTTTAGAGAGTGCTACCGCCGTCCCAACTTGATTGGGAGGGACGAGGGCGAGCGCCGTGACATCGCCCGCGCCTACGTCTTCCGCCAAGGCGCGGCGCAAGACGTCGTCAATGCGGTCCGGTGAGAAAGGCAAACTTGGGGCGGTCACGTCGGATTTTGCCTCGGAGAACACTCAGGAATAGAGTCCCACGATCTATCCACCATTACTAGTCTCCGGATAGATGACGATGCGGTGCCGCCATGCATCGCTTGGCTCGGGATAGTCTTGGCGAAAGTGTGCTCCGCGGCTCTCTTCACGCATGCGAGCCGCGGTTGTGAGGAGCAGCCCCAGAATAAGCGACGAGCGATACTCGTGCTGACGCCGCCTCTTACCAATTGGCGTGCGCGCCAGCCACGTGCGCACCTGCTCCTCTGCCGCGACCAACGCGGCCTCCTCCCGCACAATGCCCGTATTGTGCCACATCAGTTGCTTGAGCGCAGGCAGCGTTCCCCCCGCGCGCTTGCGGTCCGTGGCAACAGGCGGCAATGAGATGCGAACATGCTCACTCGGTGCCAGCGCCGGTTCCCCCTCTTCCGGCAGATCATAGTCTGGCGCTGGTATTCCCAGAGTATCCAGAACAATGCGCCTCGCGAAGACCAACGCTTCGAGTAGTGAATTGCTCGCAAGTCGGTTAGCGCCATGAACGCCGGAACATGCCACTTCACCGCACGCGTAGAGGCCCGGCACTGATGTGCGCCCACACAGGTCGGTAAGTACTCCCCCCGTCATGTAATGGGCCGCAGGGGCGACAGGTATGAGATCGGTTGTAATGTCAATGCCATATTGGCGACAGCGAGAGTAGATCGTAGGAAAGTGGGTCCGCGTCTCGGCGGCGTCCATGTGCCGCAAGTCCAGGTAGACGCAATCGCCGCCTGTGCGCGCCATCTCCTTGACGGCAGCGCGCGAAACAACGTCGCGGGGGGCAAGTTCGGCAAGATCGTGGTAGCACGCCATGAACCGCTCGTCGCTATCGTTTCGCAGGTATGCTCCAGCGCCGCGTACCGCCTCTGAAATTAGAAACGAGGGCGCCCCGGTCTTTCGCAATGCCGTGGGATGGAATTGGAAGAATTCCATATCCGCAATGCCGGCGCCGGCTTGGAATGCCAGAGCCACGCCGTCCCCCGTGGCGATATTGGGATTTGTCGTGTAGGCGAAGAGTTGGCCGGCCCCCCCGGAGCAGAGGATGACATTGCGGGAGCGAAAGACGTGGAAGGTCCTTGTGCGCTCGTCGAGCGCTTCGACCCCTACGCAGCGCCCGCCCTGCACCAATAGCCTGGTAGCGAGGTGGTTTTCGCGGATCGTTACCGCCGTACGGCGGGTGTGGCGCGAGAGAGCCCCTTCAATCTCGGCGCCGGTAGCGTCGCCGCGCGCATGGAGCACCCGGGGGACGGAGTGCGCCCCTTCTCTTGCCAGGTCAATCTCACCGTGGAGCGTGTCGAAGGAAACACCCAGAGCCATGAGTTCGCGGACACAGGCGGGGCCTTCAGACACCATCGCCATGACGGCATTGGGGTCGCACAGTCCCGCGCCGGCGACCATCGTATCGTGCCAGTGGAGCGCCGGACTGTCGCCAGAGGCGACCGCAGCCGCGACCCCACCTTGCGCATAACGCGTGTTGGACTGAGAGAGACGACCCTTGGTCAGAATCAGAACAGAACCACTTTGACGCGCGTAGTGGGCGGCGTAGAGACCTGCAATGCCGCTGCCGATGACAATGTAGTCGAATGTAGCGATAGTGTCTCCTACCGACGCCGGCTGCAGGCAACTGCTCTCTCCTAAGATACTTGAGGTTGCCGCCGCTCTCAACTGAGGCGCCAGAGCGGTATTTCTGGCTCTCATCGCCGCGAAATCCATGGAAAAGAGAGTCACCTGTAAGAGCGAAGAGTAGGGCAAAAGGAATTACCTGACTACATTCGAGTATTCGATGGCGAGCCACGTCCTGAATAGCATTAGGATGAAAACTCTAGCATTGCGGGAAACTCTTGCACCATCTCGTCTATTGACCGGATGGTCTTCCTCGGGGCTGCGAGTGGTATTGAGATTGGAACCGGCACTTCCGCATCTACAATGCAGGCCTATTCACTGCAATTCCCAAGTGAATACTCCCGGAAGTGATAGGCGGATCGCGCTGCTTTCGCGGCACAGAATCCCAGTCCTGAGGCTCTGTGCAGACCTGCGTTCCAGGCCGCCGTGTCTCAACCGATGGAGTGCCATCACCGGTTTACATGCCATCGGGCGGCTCGTATACTTATTCCAAGCCGGCCGCACTCTCGGCAGAGCCGGGCGTGTGCTGGCGCGGCGGTCTAGACACTGGCGCCGGATCGCCAAACTGGGTATTTGAGCGCTATGGCGACGTGGCTCGAAAAAGGACAATGTGGTGGCACGCTTTGCACAACAGCCAATGCGGAGCAATTGGCTCCACAAGTCCTCCCATCGCGATGGCTGTGTTCCAAGGCGCACTCGTTACAGTATCCAGCACTTGTGCCCTGCGCGGGCGCTAGCGCAATCTTCGGTGGCAAGTAATTTGTCAGCAGCGGACTGTTAACGAAAGTAATGAGTTTCACACAGCCTGCAACTGAGAGGCAGGGCACCACTATAGCCACTCTGAATTGCAATCGTGAACCAGAGTCGCCGGATAGGCAGAAGGCATTGGATTCGCCAAAGGGCAATAGAACATGCCAAAACAGAATTCACGAAAACGTAGAAAGTACCAACGAACATCTCGTGCCAAGAGGAAGCCGGATCAACAGCAAATCGACAAGCCCAATACCGAAACCGACTATCAGGATGAAGAGAGTCGACCGCGCCGAGTCTTTGTGTGTATAGGTGCGACGTGCTCCGACCAGAAAAGCCGGGGCATTCTGACCGAACTCAAGAAGCAGATAGACCGGCAAGATTTGAGTGAACGAGTCCATGTCTACACGGCGACATGTCTCAGCCATTGTCTACGAGCGCCGGTGATGCAGGTCTTCCCTGAAGGGGTTTTCTACTGCAACATTCTGCCGCGGGACGTGCGCACCATCGTGAATGAACACCTGGAGAGAGGGCAGACGGTCGATCACTTTGTCCACGATCCGTTTGACTCGGTCATCTGGAACGACGAGATCGACTCGTGATCGCTCTGTTTCCATAGGTGTGCTGCGGACGGCGGCCACCCGGGGTACCGGTCTAAGACCTGCCTCCCCTAAACGAGCGTTGCCGGAGTCGGATTGTCCTTGCCGGCCCGGACGCGATTGACCGCTGGCTTTTGCCCTTCCTGAGTACGGAGGGCGTCCTCTACCTCCACTCGCACTTCAGCCGGGATGTCCTGCTCTACCGCCTGCCGCAATGCCTCCGCCGCCGCCAAATCGTTGAAGCGTCCCAAGGCCCATGCCGCGTGCGCGCGCAGCATCGAGTCCTCCGCGCGATTCAGGAGCAAACGTCGCAGGGCCGGAATCGCCACGGGGTCGCCGGCATTGCCCAAAGCGACGATGGCGTTGCGCCTCATTCCCAGCCGCTTCGCGCGCATGAGGGGCGTACCCTGAAAGCGCTCCCGGAATTCATCCTCGGAGATTTCGAGCAGCGGCAACAAGGGTATCGCCGGCCCAACCCCGGGTCTCGGCCGAAAGTCCGCGTCGCCGTCTGCCGCCGCGTACCGGTTGACCGGACAAACGTCTTGGCAAATGTCGCACCCAAAGACGCGGGTACCGATTAGAGGCCGGAGTTCGCGGGGTATGCCGCCATGGTTCTCAATCGTAAGGTAGGCGATGCACCGGCGGGCGTCGACCTGATACGGTGCGACAATGGCGCCGGTGGGGCAGGCGTCAATGCAGCGTGTACAGCTCCCACAGTTCTTCTTTAGCGGCTGCGTGTACTCCAGCTCCAGATCGGTGATGATTTCGGCAAGGAAGACCCATGTGCCCTGCTCCTCGGTCAGGATCATCGTGCTCTTGCCGTACCAGCCCACGCCGGCACGGAAGGCGGCCGCGCGATCGAGGACCGGCCCCGTATCTGCATAGAAGCGCGCGGAAGCGTGCTTCGACTCTAGCAGCGCCACCAGTGACTTGAGCTTCTTCCTCAACACGTTATGGTAGTCTCGGCCCCACGCATAGCGCGAAACAATGCCGTTGGGGCCGGCGGGGCCGCCAAGCGCTACCGGCACATCGCCCACATTGTACGGCAGGGCAAGCGAGATTATGGAGCGGGCATCCGCGAGCAGCCAGGCGGGACGCGTGCCCCGCTCCACGCGCGCGGGCGTATACCAGGGCATGCCGTCGAGGTGGCCTGCCTTCAAGCGGGCGCGCGCGGTTGCCCGGGTCTCGGTAAAAGAATGCGCCGGCGCAATGCCAACCGGCCGAAAGCCCAGGCTCCGCGCACGCTCCGTGACTTCCTCCGAAATTGTCATGCGTTTAGAGTTGCCCATCCGTTTCGCACTAAGCGCTTGTCGGCAATGGCACAATCACGCTCCGCCAGACTACTTCTAGTGTAGCTTAGGCGTCCAGGCTGCACTCATTCTTCCCGAATTTGACTCTTACCGCTCCGTTCTGAGCCTGTTAGCACCGCCACGCAGCGCGCCACGGAGTTGGCTACCCCCGCGACTCCTTAGCGGACCTGCCGGGTGCCGCAACCAATTACCCAGTGTGAGGCTCAGTCGTGCCTGCAAACCCATCCATGGACGGGAAGTCTTGCGCGGCACCGCGGGGCGCCGTGGCAATGTTCTAAGACATCCAGTCAATCTGGGACTCCGCCGGCTGCAGCCTCTTGAACGTGTCACAGAAGCGCAGCGAGAAGACAGCCTTCAAACTTTCCAAGATACCGTCAGATGATCTTGACTGCCGCTGCTGGCTGAGGCTATAATTGCGCTTGTGGATAAGAGTGGGGAAAAGTGGGGCAAAGTGTGGATAACTTCCACCAAGTGGGCGGTTGAGCGTGTTTCTCGGTGAATTTCAGCACACAGTGGACCAGAAGGGCCGCCTCGCCATTCCGGCGAAGTTCCGTGACGAGCTAGCAGATGGCGCTGTCGTTACCCGCGGCCTCGACAAGTGCCTGGTCATCTATCCCCGCCTGGAGTGGGAAGGGCTTGCGGAGAAAGTCAGCCGGCTACCGCAGACCCAGCCCAATGTGCGCACGCTAAGCCGCCTGCTCTTTTCGGGCGCCGTTGACCTCTCGCTCGACACCCAAGGACGCACTATACTGCCTCAATACTTGCGGGAATATGCCGGGATTACAGCGAACGTGGCGGTCATTGGACTCTACCAACGCGTTGAAGTCTGGAGCCTGGACGATTGGAACGCGGTCAAGGCGACAACCGAAGCTGCCGGGGGCAGCCTGGCGGAACAGCTTGCTGATCTCGGTATCTAGTGGAACGCAACTCCACGCACGTAAACCGCTGCTCGTCCCCACATGAGCCCGCGATTGTAGTCTTGCCCTAGCAGTTGTAATAGCAGGGATTGCCCAATGGCAGCACGATCGTCTGCAAGACACATACCCGTCTTGCTTCCACAGGTGCTGGAGGGGCTGCGGGCGAGCGATGGCGGACAGTTCATCGATTGCACCGTGAACGGCGGCGGCCACGCCGCCGGGATTTTGTCCCAGAGCACTCCTGCCGGCCACTTGCTGGGGCTGGACGTCGATCCGCATGCGCTGGCGCGGTGCGCTGCACGACTACGGGGGTTTGGGGAGCGCGCAGTCTTGAAGCGCGGCAACTTTGCCCAGCTTCTCCCCATGGCCGAACAAAGCGGCATTCGCAGGGCTCAAGGGATTCTGTTCGACTTGGGAATGTCGTCTTTGCAGCTATCCAATCCGGCACGTGGGTTTTCCTGGCAACAAGAAGGCCCCTTGGACATGCGCATGGACCCAGCGCAGGAGCTTACCGCGGCGACAATCGTGAATTCGTGGAGTCAGGAGTCACTGGCAAATCTGATCTGGGAATTCGGTGAAGAGCGGTTTGCCAGACGTATCGCCCGGCGCATCGTCGAGCGACGGCGAGACCACCCGCTCATGAGAGTCTGCGACCTGGCCGAAATCGTGCAAGCCGCCTATGGGAGAAAGAGGCAACGCATCCATCCGGCCACACGGACCTTTCAGGCGCTGCGCATTGCCGTGAATGGGGAACTTGATCATCTCCAGCATGCCCTGGAACAGGCACGCGATCTGCTCGCATACGGCGGTCGCCTGGCCGTGATTGCCTTTCACAGCTTGGAAGACCGCATCGTCAAGGCATTCATGCAGCGTGCCGCCGGAAAGTGCATCTGTCCGGGCACTATCCCCCAATGCGTCTGCAATCCTAGAGAGACCCTGCGAGTGCTGACCCGCAAGCCAATCCGGGCCGCCCACGCAGAGGTCACGTCAAATCCACGCAGCCGTAGCGCGCGATTGCGCGTTGCCGAGCGCATTCCCTAACGCTGAGGCGGCAATTGGCACAGCAAGACACAGTCCTTCAACATGCGAACGCTGGCACCGAAAGCCCTGCACGCAAGCCGTGGTATTACGAATTGAGCCCGCTAGTGGCCGTAGACATGGGCATCCTCGCGCTCTTTCTCGTCGCGATGCTCTATCTGATGCCCACGGGTCAAGTTGCCGACGCCGGCTTTCGCATCCAACTCTTGGAACGCACGATCGAGCAAGTCGAGCGCGAAAACCAGCTATTGCGAACTCAGATCGCCCGCGCGGGTGATCTGCGCACCATTGAGCTCGTTGCCCGCAAGGATCTGGGCATGGTTCCGGCGCGTCGTGTGCACTTTGCACATGTACCTGAACGTGCCAAGGAACTCAATCTGCCGCTGGATGGGACCGCTGAAGAGGCAGACTTGCCCTTTAGCACCCGATGGGACCTCGTCCGCGAGCAATTCACGGCGCTCTTTGGCGAGGAGTTGCTCAATGGGTGGTAAGACTATGGGTACCGGGCGCATCCGGCTGATTCAAGCATTCGCTCTACTCGGCGCGCTTGTCGTAGCGGGCGAGCTTGTTTGGCTGCATATTCTGGAAAGCGACCGACTGGCGTCACAGGCTCAGGATCAATACCAGCAGGATACCCAAATCGTACCGAAGCGCGGCAGCATACTCGACGCGAATCGCACCTTGCTGGCAACCGCCGAATACCTAGATGACGTTGAGGCGGCGCCAAACGTTGTACGAGGGAGCGGCACCTCGCCGGCCGCCATAGCGAGCGAATTGTCCCTGTTTATTGACATGCCGAGAGAGCAATTGGTCGCCCTCTTGGACCAACCCGATACGCGCTATGCGGTGTTGGCAAAGGGTGTAACACCGGACACGAGCGCACGTATCAAGAGACTCTTACGTGAAGGCAAAGCTCCCGGAGTTTACTTGAATGCCGTCCCCTACCGTACCTATCCGCTCGGCATGCTTGCAGCGCACGTCGTGGGATTTTATAGCCAGAGCGGCAGCGGTCAATACGGCATAGAAGGCCATTACGAAGAAATGCTGCGGGGTGCGCCGGGACGCCGACTTAGCTCGAGCGCGCCTTTCGGCGGTGAAGCCGGCGAAGCGACGTGGGTTCTGCAGCCTGCGGAGCCTGGTGCAGACCTTGTGCTGACGTTGGACAGCACCGTGCAGCACGTTGTCGAGAGGGAACTGGAACTGGCGCTTGAAGAGTTCGGTGCGTCTGGCGGGACCGTCATTGTCATGGATCCGCGAACGGGAGCAATTGTCGCCATGGCAAGTCGTCCCACGTACGATTCCAATACCTACCAGGCGTTCCATTCGCCGGGTCGGGATGCCTACGCCAATCCGGCGATCAGTATGCAGTATGAGCCGGGCTCCACCTTCAAATTGATCACCCTGGCTGGAGCACTGGACGCAGGCGTAATCACGCCCGAACGGACTTTCTTCGACTCCGGCTCAGTGGAGTATGGCGGCGTAGAGATCAAGAACTGGGACGAGAAGGGCCACGGCGAAAGCGATATGACCGATCTCATCGCGCATTCGAGCAATGTCGGCGCGGTACTCGTGGGCGACCTGTTGGGCAAAGACCAGTTCTATGAATACGTGTCCGCATTTGGCTTTGGCGCACTCACCGGTGTTGATCTGTGGGGAGAAGTGGCCGGTGACGTTCACGATCCGAAATCCCCTTACTGGTATCCGTCGAGTCTGGCGACGAACGCGTATGGTCAGGGAATTGCCGTTACGCCGCTCCAACTCGTGACCGCAGTTGCCGCCTTAGTCAACGATGGCGTTCTCATGCGGCCTTACGTGGTGCAAGAGATCCATACCGAGGCCGGCATTCGGCGCATTGAGCCGCAGGCCGTGCGCCGCGTAGTCCGCAAGGACACCGCCAATACGCTTATGTCAATGCTCGTGAACGCAAGCAAGCGTTCGGAAAGCAAGATGCACCTGATCCACGGCTATGAGGTCGCAGGGAAGACCGGAACAGCCTCAATCCCCCTGGAAACGGGCGGCTATCACGAAGACTTGACGATTGCCTCCTACGTGGGATTTGGCCCCGTGGAGAACCCTAAGTTCGTCATACTCGTCAAGATTGATCACCCGACCGTCGAACCATGGGGTTCTTTGGTTGCAGCGCCGGTGTTTCGCGCCGTCGCCGCGGAACTTTTCCGCTACTATCACATTCCGCCGGCAACGGTTCAGCAGACGACCATACGTGAGGAAACAGGCTGACACCAGTGTTACGAATCCTGCCCAGGTCCGTCCCGGTTACCAATGCTGACGACGCCAAGCGTGCGCGCTGGCCGGACGTGCCGCTGACCGTCCTGATGTTGGCATTGCCATTGATCGGCTTGATCGCCATCTACAGTGCCAGCATCGCCGTCGCCTATGCTGAGACCGGCGATCCGCACTTCTACTTTCGTCGCCAGCTCATGTTTCTCGTCGTAGGCTTCGCGGCGGCACTTGCCACTTTGCGCATTGACTATCACTGGTTTGGCCGCATTCAGTTTTTTGGCGTGAATATCACATTCTGGTTCTTGGCGGCAGTCATTGTCGTGTTGGTCCTGATGGCAGTTACGGACATTGGGTACTTGGCCAGGGGATCGGTCCGCTGGATACGCTGGGGCTCGGTCAGCATTCAGCCCAGCGAGATTGCAAAACCGATCCTCGCCCTTTACCTCGCACAGGTTCTGGCTAGTCGCGACGAAAGGGTCAGCCGGCTCGTTTACTTCCTGGTACCTACCCTATTGGTCGGGCTCATTGCCGCCATCGTGGCGCAGCAACCGGACCTCGGCACAGCGACCATGATTCTATGCATCGGCCTGACAATTCTCGTTGCAGCCCGCATTCCACTACTCTATCTTCTTGGCATGCTCGTGGCGGGATCTCTCGCGACGTGGTATGCCATAGTTCTCCACCCCTATCGGCTGCAACGCCTCACGGCCTACCTTGATCCCTTCAACCCGCAGTATCAAGACAATGTTGCGCATCACAATTTTCAAGCGCTCCTTGCCTTTGGCTCGGGGAAGATTACCGGCGTCGGTCTTGGTAGGGGCATGCAGAAGTTCTTCTACATGCCCGAGCCGCACACCGACACGATCTATGCTGTCATAGGCGAAGAATTGGGACTCATCGGTACGCTGGCCGTCCTCATTCTCTATGTGCTGCTCGCGTGGCGGGGGTTCAACGTGGCTGCCAAGGCCCCCGACATGTTCGGCCAGTTACTCGCCCTGGGCCTGACCTGCGGGCTTTTCGGGCAGGCGCTCCTCAATATGGCTGTGGTGACCGGGCTGCTGCCCTTTACCGGCATTCCGCTGCCTTTTGTCAGCGCAGGTGGATCTTCGCTTTTGGCAAGTTCAATTGCCATGGGTATTCTGCTCAATATCTCAATGCAAACAACAAACGCGGCGAAGCAGAGCGGCCGCCGTCGCTGGCATTCCAGGCCCGATCGCGCCGCCATGCAGTAAGGGCATTCTCTGAACGCTCACGAATTACAACAATTTCTTGAAGCCGAAACTCGCAGTGTCCATCTCATTGGGGTGGGCGGTGCGGCAATGTCGGGGATCGCACGCATTCTTACCACGCAGGGACATCAGGTCACCGGCTCCGACCTAGTCGACTCGGCCACTCTCAATTACCTGCGCGACCTGGGCGTGGACGTCGCAATCGGACATGCGGCCACGAATGTGCTTGGCTGTGACCTTGCCGTATTCAGTTCGGCCATCTTGCCGGAAAACGCCGAACTCGCCGCGGCGGCGCAACACGGCATACCCGCGGTCAAGCGCGCAGTCCTGCAGGGAGCCCTCACTCTCAGCAAGACTACCATTGCGGTGGCGGGCACGCACGGCAAGACCACGACCAGTACGATGATCACACACGCCTTGCGTGCCAACGATCAGGATCCATCCTTCATGATTGGCGGCGATCCCCAGGACTTCTCCCAAAACGCCCATTGGGGCACAGGCGCGACGCTGGTGATCGAGGCGGACGAGTTCGACCGAGCATTCCTCGAGCTCTTCCCGACAGTGGCTGTAGTCACAGCCGTGGAAGCCGACCATCTCGACACTTACGGTACGCTGGAGGGCCTTGAAAGCGCTTTCCAAGCGTTCGTCGGCAAAGTACCCGACCACGGCACCGTAGCGACACACGCGGACAGCCCCGCCTGCCGCCGAATCGCCAGTAACACCAACGCCAAGCAAATGACCTGGTCGCTAAGCGGCAATGCAGATTGGGTCTGCACGGAAATGTCGCCACGAAAAGGCAGCGGCTATGTAGCGCAAATCCAAAACGATAGCGGTGAACGTCACCGCCTCTCGCTACAGGTACCGGGATTACACAACGTACTCAATGCCTTGGCCTGCGTAACGGCGCTGGATGCCATCGGCATACCTGCAGGCTCCGTCACGCGGGCGCTCAGTCGGTTTAGCGGTGTCAAGCGGCGGCTCGAATTACGTGGGACAATCGATGGTGTCACTCTGGTGGACGACTATGCCCACCACCCTACGGAAGTCAGGGCGTCACTACAGGCCGCCAGAGATTGGCACGCGGGAAGGATCATTTGCGTTTTCCAACCGCACCTACGCAGTCGTACTGCCGACCTCTTCGACGAGTTTCGCGACGCATTCGGCAATGCAGATCGGCTCATCCTCGTGGAGACCTATCAGCCCGCCGGCAGGGAGGAGCCGCTGACGCTTTCGAGTGCCGACCTGGCGCGCGCGGTTTCGGGACCGCGCTATGCGGGGTATGCGGCCACCCTGGCAGACGCGCTATCCCAGGTAGCGCAGATTGTTGAATCCGAAGACTTGGTCATCGTCATGGGCGCCGGCGACATTACCGAATTGTGCGACCCGATACTTGAATACCTGCAAACTCGCACCCCAGCGGGAACATCACTGTGAGTGATTTAGCCGTGGCAAGCGAACGTCCGCCAATCGGGAAACCTGCATCAGCCAAGCTGGCCGCCATTGCTGCCGTCGCTACGCGTTCGCTCTTAGGACTGAAACCCGCGTGGCACGAGCCCCTGGCCAAGCACACGTCGGTGCGGGTGGGAGGGCCGGCGGATCTGCTCATTCGTGTTCGCTCCCGGGAGGCCCTGCGTATCGTCGTGACAGAAGCCTACCGGCACGCGGTCCCGTTTCGGGTGATTGGAGACGGGACCAATCTCATAGCCGCCGAAGCGGGAGTCCGTGGGCTCGTAGTCAGAAACCATGGTGGAAACCGGGGCCAATGCGCCGATGAGGTCTCCATCTGGGCGGATGCGGGGTGCTCTCTGATTAGCACGGCGCGTTGGGCTGCCAGCCTTGGACTATCCGGCCTGGAGGGCGCGGCAACAATACCGGGAACCGTGGGTGGGGCGGCCGTGAACAATGCCGGAGCATATGGCTGGACGGCAGCCGATTCCGTTTCCCGCGTCAGGGCTCTCGACCGCCAGGGAGAGCGGTGGATCTATCCGGATGAAATGGCCTATGCATATCGAACAAGCACGATCAAGGAACGTCCCGGCTATGCTGTGGTTCTAGGCGCCGAACTCCGACTGACGCGAGGAGACCCGGATCGAATTCTGGGCACCATTCAGGAGCGGCTGCAGACCCGTCAGCGCACGCAACCCACGGCTCCGAGTTCCGGCTCGGTCTTTCGCAATCCGCCCGGAATGAGTGCCTGGAAACTCATAGATGAGGCAGGGATGCGGGGAAGAATTATGGGAGGGGCGCACGTTTCCCGGCAACACGCCAACTTCATCGTCAACGACGGCCCGGCAAAGGCTGACGACGTTTACGGACTGATCCGAGCAATCGAACAAGCGGTCAAGCTCCACTCAGACGTAACGCTGCAGCGAGAAGTCGAACTCTTCGGAGAGTGGGAAATTTAAGTCCATGGCAGCACGCGTGCACAACCCTGAAACAAGCGGCAAGTTCGGCGCAATCGGACGCCTATTTCGCTTTCTCGGCCGCGGCGTGCGCAGTTTCGGCCATCGCTGGATTTCCTTGATTCTTGGCTTCTCCGTTTCGTTTGCCCTTTGGGGCGCGCTCACCTCGCCGGAGTTTCACGTGTCGATTGTCGCGATTCGCCGCATCACGCCGCCAACGCTCGCCGGAGACAACTCACTCGTGAAGATCCAGTCGTTCACGGGGCTGGTGGGGCAGCCGATCTTCTTGCTCGATCCGCATCAGGTCAAGCAGCAGATAACGCAGCTTCCTGCCGTTGCGGATGCCCGCCTCTTCCTCGTTCTACCCAGCAAAGCAGTCGTAGAGATGGCAGAACGGCAGCCGGAGGCACGGTGGATCGCCAACGGCCATGTCTTCCTTGTTTCGCGAGACGGTGTGATCCTGGGCAGCGGCGATGCGCCAGAACTCGAAGTGACCTTGATCGACGACACCGGGGTGCCCCTGAACACGGGAGACCTCGTGGACTCCAGTGCCGTGGAAATGGCGTTCTTGCTGCGCGACCTGTTGACGCGTGTCGGCATAGGCATTAGTGCGTTTCGGTATTCCACGTTGGAAGGCCTTTCCGTTGAAGCGGAAGAGGGATGGACCGCGAAGTACGGCAGCGCGGACCGTATTGTCGAAAAGACTCAGGAGCTACTGACGGTACTCAAAGTTGCGCGAGAGCAGCAGATCCCTGCGGACGTCATCGATCTGCGACCGAGCAGGAGTCCGACGTTTCGCATGTAGCTGCAAGTGGCAAGAAATCATACTTGACAGCAATCCAACTAAGAATTTGCTGATGCATGAGTAAAAAGTTATAATGTAGCCAGTTTTTCCCGCAAGGTAGGTAACTAAACGTGGGCAAAAGCAATCTCCTCGTCAGTATTGACGTGGGATCGACTTTTACACGCGCCCTCGCGTGTGAGGCTTCTCCTGACGGACTACCTGAAATCGTGGGTGTGGGAATCGCCCCAACCCACGGCGTAGTGCGTGGCGCCGTAGTCGACATGGAAGCCGCAACATGTTCGATTCGCACGTGCCTGCAAGACCTCAGGCAGTCTCTCGGTAAGACGCCGCTCACTGCACACATCAGCGTCAGTGGGTGCAGCATTACCTCGCAGATCTTGCGCGTAGAAACCGTGGTTAAACGATCCAAGGGCGCGATCACCCATACTGAAATCAGCGAGGTCTTGGAGATGGCGCACAGAGCCGCCATACCTGAAGACCGCCAGGTGCTTATGGCTTTTCCCGTTGGTTTCATTTTGGACGGCACTGAGGGTATCCGGGATCCCGCCGGTATGTATGGCAACGTGCTCGGCGCGGAAGTTCACGTGATTACCGGCACCGTGGGATCGGTTCGCAATCTCACAACATGTGTCAATGCGGCTGATATGGTCGTTGCCGGCGAGATCACCCCCCAAGCACTTGCCGCCGCCGATGCCGTGCTCTCAGAGCAGGAAAAGCAGCTTGGCGTCGTTCTCGTCGACATTGGCGGCGGTACAACCGACATAGTGCTCTACACGGATGGGGTGCCGTGGCACACCGCCAGCATTCCTCTTGGTGGCATCAACATCACTAAGGACATATCGTACGGCTTGAAATTGCCCCAAGAGGTTGCGGAAGAGATGAAGTTGCAGTACGCTACGGTAAGTGAAGAGGCGCTGGAAGACGAGACCGAGATCGATGCACCCGGTTTTTTGCCGGGAAGATGGACGGTGCTGGAGCATCGCGACCTGGCGACTATCGTCGTGGCTCGCATGGAAGAGCTACTGGAGTTCATCAAGGACGAGATCCGGCGCACCGGATATTTCGATGTCTTGCCGGCTGGCGTGGTCTTTACGGGCGGCGGTTCGGAGTTGCATGGGCTAGAAGACTTGGCATCAGCGGTGTTGGGTTTGCCGGTGCGGCAAGGGGTGGTACCCGTGCTGCGGGGTATGAGCGAGGAGCTCAGCCGACCCGAGTTTGCTACCAGTGTCGGCTTGTCCATGTACGCCGCTCGCCTTGAAAGGTCACGGGTTCGACGGCCCATGAGCGCTGTTTTTGGTACGATGGCGGAAAGACTTGGAACAGTCATGCGGTCGCTTATTCCGATGAGTTAAAGCAATGTAGGGTGGTAGTCATGGCAGACAATCCAGAGAGTCGCATTTCTCGACTTCCCTCAAGCTCGAGCGATGACTCGGGAAGATTGGACCCGAGGCAACGCCAAGAATCGTGGGCACACATTAAGGTGGTTGGCGCAGGCGGGGCTGGCGGCAATGCCGTAGACCGCATGATTCAAAGCGGGGTGAGCGGTGTTGAATTCATTGCCGTAAACACCGATGCGCAAACTTTGATGAGTTCCCAGGCTGAAAGACGCATCCGAATCGGCGACAAGCTCACAAAGGGCCTGGGAGCCGGCGGACAGCCCACGGTAGGGGAGAAGGCGGCGGAGGAAGCCTACGAAGATTTGCAGGACGCGCTGCGCGGCTCGGACATGGTGTTTATTGCGGTCGGCATGGGTGGCGGCACCGGTACCGGCTCCGCGCCCGTCATTGGTGAGATCTCACGCAATATCGCGGCACTCACGGTCGGAGTGGTCACGCGGCCGTTTACGTGGGAAGGCGTCCCACGCAGGCGCATCAGCGAAGAGGGTGTGCGCAAATTGCGAGAGCACGTGGACACGCTGATTACTATTCCGAATGACCGAATTCTGGAAATTGCGCCCAAGAATACACCGATTACGGAAGCGTTTCGCTTGGCGGATGAGGTATTGCGGCAGGCAGTGCAGGGTATTTCCGACCTCATCACGCAACCCGGTCTCATAAACCTTGATTTCAATGACGTCAAGGCCATTATGCAGAATTCCGGCACCGCATACATGGCAATTGGCTACGGCAGCGGCGAGAACCGTGCAGCGGATGCCGTGCGCGATGCCTTGGCCAACCCGTTGCTTGAACTGTCCATCGACGGCGCCAAAGGCATTCTGCTGAACTTCACCGGCGGACCGGACATGAGTTTGCACGAGGTCTCACAGGCCGCGGAGATTATTTCCAACGCCGCCGATCCCGACGCCCAGATTATCTTCGGTTCCGTGATTGACGAGTCAATGAGTTCGGATATTCAGATTACGGTGATTGCCACCGGCTTCGATGAACAGGACATTCGGCGCCCGAGTAACCGCGGCGCCGCGGAGCCGCGCGGCTCGGATGCGGGTGATCGGCCCCCGGTCATCCCCATTGGCAAGGAAGAGATGAGCGACGTCGACACGGAACATGACCTCGAGGTCCCGACGTTCTTACGGAAACGCATGAACCGACAGGACCGTTGACAGTCCCTGACGTTTCAATACGCAAAATAAAAGAGGGGCGGAGAGATTTCTCTCCGACCCTCTTGTCATGGGCACTTGCACTATGGTCTACCAATCCGTGGGCCGTCTCATGCGCGCCGCCGCCGCGCTGACTCCGGGCGCTCGGCACGCGCGACCTGCCACTGCTCAGTAGGCTAACGCCCTGCACACTCCCATCGTTCTAGAGTCTGCAGCATCAATCTACCTCGCGAGTGCACAAGACGGTCGTACAGCACTTTGGGGCCAGGCAGATCGCCGGCATTCAGCAACCGCGGCCGCTTCACGAAGCGGGGATCACCGGCAAGAGAATGTGGGAAGGATACGCCTTGCTGTGGAACACCGTCTGACGCGCCAGTTCCCAGCGATCCTCCAAGCCGTTGTTTTCTGCACCCGTATTGAGATTGCGGTCGAAACGCGGGAAGTTGCTTGACGAAATCTCAACCCGGATTCGATGTCCCGCAAGAAAAACGTTGCCGATTACCCAGAGGTCAATCTCGTACTCGTACACTGTGCCGGGATCGATGAGTGACGACGATTCTCGTCCCTCGCGAAACCGCGCGCGCACTATGCCGTCGCAGAGGCTATTTGCACGACCGTCCAGATGGACATCTACCAGCTTGGCCGTCCAGTCCGTATCGGGCCGATCGCTGGCGGCGTAGAGCACCACCTTGATTGGGCCGGTCACCTCCACGTCTTCCACGAGCGGCTCGCTGGTATAGCACAATACGTCCTGGCGCATCTCGATATTCTGCTGGTCGTAGGGACCCCACGCTACAATGTGCGGCGAGCAGCAGTTGTTACCGCCAAGCGTTGGAACCGGCGCATTCGGGTCATACGTGTAGCTATCTGACGATTCGTCTCCGGGCACATCAATAGAGAGGCTGCCGTTACCATTCAACGTGTTGGCGGCCCCTTGCGAATGGAAATACCACTGCTGCCAGTCCGTACGCGCCAGCGGCCACTCGTGCTCGCTCCGCCACTCGTTGCGCCCCATGATGAAGAGCCGCAAAGGCGGTTCGTCGAGGATGCCGTTCTGCTCCCCCTTCAGCCAGTAATCGAACCAACGCAGTTCTTCCCCGTCTAGGTCAACCATTGAATCGGCGCCAAAGTCCACTTGACCCGTAACCCGCGAGGTTGAGAGCCCATGGGGCCACGCACCCATGATGAGTTGACTCTGCCGGGCTTCCTCCGATTTGCCACGAAGGCGGAGCTCGTTCCAGTTGTCGAACGTTGCCTTGGAGTAGAGGTCGAACCAGCCACCCATGTTGTACGCCGGCGCGACGACATGCTCCCAATGCTCGCTGTTGCTGGATGGCTTCCAGTAGTCGTCGTAGTGAGGATGGCGGATCCAGTCTTTCCAAAAGTCTAGGTCACGGCCGATCTCAGTGGTGACGTCGGCCACGGGCAGCGTGCGAAAGACGCGTACCCAGTCCTCGTACTCAATGTTCTGGGCCGTGCGGCCGTGAGTCCGCGATCCCCAGGTAGCGAGAACGCCTAGCTGCAGAGCGCCATTTGTGTATCCCGGGGAGTCATAGAAATCGCATGGGGCGACGCGCGGCACGATACAGGTCAGATGCGGACTGCCGCGCCACGCCGCCGTCCACTGCGTGATGCCCAGGTAGGAACCACCCGCCATGCCAATCTTGCCGGTACTCCAGGGCTGCTCTGCAACCCATTCCACCGTATCGTGGCCGTCGTCGGCTTCATTGCTAACCGGGTAGTAGGTGCCTTCAGAGTCCCACCGGCCGCGCACGTCCTGGATCACCGCGGCATAGCCCTGGCTCGCCAGTTTACGCCCTTTTTCAATGTGAAGATCGGTGTTGTTGCCGTATGGCGTGCGCACGAGCACCGTTGGCGCCGGCTCTGCGTGCGGCGGCAAGAAAATGTCGGCCGATAGGGCCACGCCGTCCCGCATCGGCACTTTGGCATCAACCAGGGTCCGAATCTGTGACACGGTGCGCACCTCCTAAAGCTCTCAGAATTTCTCTACCACGCGGACATTCCGGCATGAATACTGTCTGTCAGGCAGTGTAGCATAGGTTGTATCTTTCCCTGCCGTGCCCAAGAACCACGGGAGCGCTTTTGGTGCTTGTACGGTAGGTTGGGTCTTATTAACCTGCGTGGTATGATGGTGTGACGGCAACCACCGAACCAGACCCCTCAGTGTCACGCTGCTTCCCTTAGATTAAGATTATGGCGACCTACTATCTGACAACTCCGATCTATTATCCCAACGCCAAGCCCCATATTGGCACGGCCTTTTGCACCATCGGCAGTGACGTGCAGGCGCGCTATCGCCGCTTGAAGGGCTACGATACGTTTTTTCTTACAGGCCTCGATGAGAACAGCCTCAATGTGGAGCGCCAAGCCAGAAGCCAGGGCAAGGACCCGCAGGAATACTGCGACGAGATGGCGGAGTTCTTTCGCGACCTGTGGGACAAGCTCGACATATCCCATGACGGCTTCATCCGCACGACGGAGGAGCACCACAAGCACGCGGCGCGTCTCTTGTTGCAGAAGTGCTACGACGCCGGCGACATTTACAAAGGCACCTATGCCGGGTGGTACTGCCTCCCTTGCGAGGCCTTCTACGCCGACGACGACTTGGTAGACGGCAAGTGTCCGGTGCACGATGCCGAGCCGGAATGGACGGAAGAAGACAACTACTTCTTTGCCCTCTCCAAGTACCAGGACCGGTTGCTGGCATTCTATGACGAGCATCCGGAGTCTGTTTTGCCTGATTTCCGGCGCAACGAAGTCGTCAATATGGTGCGCGGAGAGTTGCGGGACTTCAGCATTTCACGCGCCAACAAGACGTGGGGCATTCCCGTACCCTTCGACGAAGAGCAGGTGATTTACGTTTGGTTCGATGCGCTCACCAACTACATCACCGGCGTCGGCTATGGGCAGGATGACGACTTGTTTGCACGCTACTGGCCGGCAGATGCCCATGTCATTGGCAAGGACATCATCCGCTTTCACTGTGTGTATTGGCCCGCCATGCTCATGTCAGCCGGTGTCCCCTTGCCGAAGACCGTGTGGGCCCACGGTTGGATCATGTTCCGCGGCTTGAAGATAAGTAAGTCCCGTGGCACCGATGTAGACCCCTTTGAGATGGTGGACGAATTCGGGGCTGATGCGGTGCGCTACTACCTGGTGCGGGAAATCCCGTTCGACCAGGACGGCGTATTCTCGTGGGAGAGTTTCTATAACCGGTACAACGCCGACTTGGCGAATGATCTCGGCAACCTCGTGCATCGCACGACCGCCATGATAGCGCGCTATTTTGACGGCACCCTACCCGCGCCGTCAGGAGAAACCGAACTCGACGTTTCGCTCCGCGACATGGCGCAAAGCGCCGTTGCGGGAGCGGAGCAGGGGCTCGAATCCTGGGACCTCGACGCCGCGCTCGATAGCATCTGGACGCTTGTAACGCGAGCGAATCAATATATTGAAGAAAACGCGCCTTGGGAGCTTGCCAAATCTCCCGATCAGCGGGAGCGCCTCGGTACGGTGCTCTACAACGTCACGGAGGCCGTGCGCATCCTTGCACTCCTGCTTGGTCCCTACATCCCGCAGACGGCGGATGCCATTCTGGACCGCCTCGGAGAATCTCCGCTGGCTGACGGCGCGTGGCAACGCGGCCTTGCGTGGGGCGGTGTAACCCCGGAGCGCACAATTACGGCCGGCAAGCCGCTCTTTCCTCGCTTGGAAGTACCGGAATTCTCCGAGAGCACGTGACCGGCCCCGGTAATTGCGCGCATGACGGACACCCACGCCCACATCAACGTGCCACGCTTTGCTGAAGACCTCCCAGCAGTCGTGAACCGCGCGGAATCAAAGAACGTAAGCGCAATCATCGTGGTGGGCGTGGACGTTCCCACGAGCCGGGCAGCCGTAGCAATCGCCGAGCGGTATGCCAATTGTTGGGCGACGGTCGGCATTCACCCGCATGAGGCCGAGACGTGTACCCCCGAAACGTGGCGTGAATTGGAGTCTCTTGCCAAGGCCCCAAGAGTCGTCGCTATCGGAGAGACCGGCTTAGACTACTATAGAAACTTCGCCTCCAAAGACCGTCAGGCCATGGCCTTCTCCCAGCAGTTAGCACTCGCCGCGAAAGTCAATCTCCCGGTAGTCGTTCACATGCGCGAAGCGTTTGCAGATGTGCATCGCATGTTGACGCAGGCGATGCCTCCCCGACAGGCAGTCATGCATTGCTTTTCCGGAGACAGCGCTCAGGCAATGGCATTCCTTGACTTGGGATGTATGGTTTCTCTTGCGGGACCCGTGACGTTTCGCTCCGCCGTGAAGTTGCATCAGGTCGCAAAAATGGTACCATCGGATAGATTGTTGCTGGAGACCGACTGCCCTTATCTCGCGCCGGCGCCGCACCGTGGCAAGCGGAATGAGCCCGCTTACGTTCGGTTCACTTTGGAAGCAGTGGCGCTGAGGCGAAACGCGGCGCCTGAAGCAGTGGAAGAGTTTACGGATAGGAATGCCCAGACGTTCTTCGGACTCACCCACCTCGATCGAGCGGTCTAACCCGGTATCTGCCATGGGGAAGATTACGCTCCCTGTCGTCGCAGGGCTCGACGAGGTTGACGAATACTTATCATCGGTTTGGGGAGAAACTCCCAATCCCGCGCTTTCACAGTTGGTGCGCCATATCCTGGCGGCCGGCGGTAAGAAGCTGCGGCCACTGCTGACCTTGCTTGCGGCGTCGATCCACGCGCCGGCAGACTCCCGGGCCGTCCGCGTTGCCGCCGCAATCGAGATTCTCCACGCCGCAACCCTCATTCATGATGACGTCATCGACCATGCTTACGTACGCCGAGGCGTGCCCACGGCCAACTCCGTGTGGTCAAACACACTCGCCGTGCTTTCCGGTGACTATCTCTTCGCCAAGTGCTCCCACGTTTTGGCGGAGTTGGGGGATCCGGAGCTCGTGCGCATGCTGGCGCGAACGGTGATGCGTATGGTTGCCAGCGAGACCACGCAATTCTCAGACATCGAACAAATGGAAGTCCTCGAAGACGAATACTACGCCAAGGTACAGGGGAAGACCGCTTCTCTCTTCGAGTTGTGCTGTGATGGCGGGGGGCTGGTCGGCGGGGCTTCGACGGAAGAGCGTGAAGCACTGCGCGGGTTTGGAGAAAATCTGGGTACGGCGTTTCAAATCGTGGACGACATTCTCGACATTGCGGGTACGGAAGAGGAATTGGGCAAGCCTGTCGGCGGTGACCTGCGCGAAGGAACGATCACGCTGCCGTCAATCATCTTCTTGCGCCAGAATCCCGCTCATCCGGCCGTGAGCGGACTGCTCAAGCAAGAAGCGGCGGGCGGCGACAGTGTTTGGGAAGCCGTGGAGGCAATTCGCCACTCCGGAGCGATAGAGATTGCGTACGCCAAGGCCAGAGAATTCGGCGAGCGAGCGCGCTCCAACTTAAAGGCCTTGCCCATGGGCGACAGCCGCGAATCCCTTGACATGCTGATTGATTATGTCGTGGAACGAAGACAGTAATTGAGAACCTACTGGAGGGAGTGAGGTCCCATGCCGCGCGTCCTGATCGCAGAATTGCAGCAAGAAACGGCGACGTTCAATCCCCATCTCACCCAGTATGAGGACTTTCGGGTTGTGCGCGGCGCGGCCATTATTGAGGAATTGCAGGGCACGAACACCGAGATAGCAGGCGCGCTCGATGTCTTTGCGGAACAAGGTGACATTGAGGTTGTCCCGACCATGGCAGCGTGGGCCGTGCCCCATGGTCCGGTCGCCGATGCCGTTCTCGACCGGCTGATTCGGGACATCGTCGACGGAATCAAACCGGTTAGCGACGTAGACGCTGTACTGCTCGTGCTGCACGGCGCCATGGCAAGCGAGACCAATTTCGATCCCGAAGGCACGCTATTGGCAGCGGTGCGAGAGTGCGTGGGAGCAATTCCCGTTGTCGCCTCCCTCGACTTTCACGCCGTGATTACCGATCGCATGCTCGGCACGGCTGACATGATGGTCGGCTACCATACCTATCCGCACACGGACTTCTATGAAACGGGAGCGCGGGCGGCCCGAAGCCTGGTGAGCATGTTGAAGGAAAACGCGACACCCACGACGGCCCGCGTCAAGATACCGCTCATGGCACGGGGCGATGAGCTGCTCACGGCAACCGGACGCTTTGGCGAAGCCATTCGCATGTGCCAGGCGGTCGAAGAGTCACCGGGTGGACTCGTCGGCAACATCTATCTTTCCAATCCTTTCACGGACGTGCCCGATCTGCAGTCCTATGTGCTTGTAACGACCGATGGCGACCAAGAGCGGGCAAATGCAGAAGCCGAACGCATCGCGTCATACATGTGGGAAAACCGCGACCTGTGGATGGCAGAACTCACGCCGCTCTCTGAGGCAGTTGCCCAGGCACAGGAGACTCCCGGTCTCACGATTTTTTCCGATGCCGCCGATGCAACGTCTTCCGGCGCGCCGGGCGACAGCAACGCCGTGATTAAGGGGTTGCTGAGCCAGGAATACGGCAAACGGGCCCTCGTCCCCCTCATCGACGCGCCGGCCGTGGCCGCCGCATTTGAAGCGGGAGTCGGCAGTACCATCACCGTCCAACTCGGCGGAACCATGGACCCCGGACGCCACACTCCGTTTACGGCGACCGTTTATGTAAAGAGCTTGCACGATGGTGAATTCGCCTATGAAAACGGCGTGATCGAGCAAGCCGGCCGCACGGCCGTGCTGACAATCGGCAACATTGCCGTGCTAACTACCGAAAGACTCATCCTCTTTGTTGGTCGCAGAGTATTCCAGGCCTTCGGCCTTGAACCGCAAGACTTTGACCTGGTTGTTGCCAAGTCGCCCAACGGCTTCCGCACGTGGTACGAGTCGATTGCGGCCCGTATCGTCCATTTGGACACGCCCGGCTCCGCGAGCCTCAATCTTGATTCGCTGCCGTACGAGCACTGCGTGCGCCCTATCTTTCCGCTGGACGAAGACGTCGTTGCTGACCTGCGCGCCGGCTAGTTGCGCAGAGCATTACCAAACGCGCAGTCCACACGCATCCACGAATCCGCAGCGCTAACGGAATGTGATGATCTCACAAGAAGAGAAACCGGCGTATGTGCGGCGCATGTTCGATGCCATCGCGCCGACGTACGACTTCATGAATTCGGTCATGACCGCGGGCGCGCACCATCTCTGGCGGCGCACGGTGGCGCGCGAAATCGTTGCCACCGATCCTGCCGTAGTCCTGGACCTCGCGTGCGGCACCGGTGACCTCAGCTTCGCCGTTATGCAGGAAGCCATGGCCCCGTGCGCGATTCTTGGCGTTGACTTTTCTCCTCCGATGCTTGTGTTGGCACGTGAAAAACACGCGCGCCTCGAAGAACAGCGCTTTCCCATCGAATTCTTGCGGGCAGACGTGCTGACGTTGCCCTTACCCGATGCCAGTGTTGATGTCGTAACCAACGCCTTTCTGCTCCGGAACCTGGTCGACCTGGAGGTCTTCTTTGCGGAGTGCTACCGCGTTCTTCGCCCCGGCGGACGTTTCATCACATTGGAGATCACGCATCCGCCCGTGCCGGGATTTCGCAACGCCTTTGCGCTCTATTTCAATAATGTCGTTCCGTTATTGGGGAAAATGCTGGTCAGACACCAGGAGGCGTACACCTATTTGCCTACGTCATTGCAAGCCTTTCCCAACGCGCCGACTCTCGCTGAGGCTATGCGGACAACGGGTTTTCCTGAGGTATCCTATCGTTACCTGGGGCTGGGCACAGTGGCAGTGCACATCGCAAATAAGGTACCCTGAAAGCAACAGAATCTGAATTGGCGAGAACGACCCCTTGTTCACAAGGAGAAGTATTCAAATGAAACAACGCCTCAGTCTCGCGTTGATGATTGCCTTCTTACTTACGCTCCTGGGTGCGTCCGTCGCCCACGCGGCAGACTTTCGCACCGATACCTCGATTACTATTGGTGAAGGCGAAGTCATCGATGACGACCTCTATTTGCTTGGCACGACGTTAATTGTCAACGGCACTGTCAATGGCGATGTCTTTGCTGCCGGCACAACGATTGAAATCAACGGGACCGTAAACGGCAATGTGAGCCTTGCCGCCACCGATGTCACCATAAACGGCACCGTCTATCAGGGTGCGCGCATCGCCGCCAATAGTGTCACGATAGCGGGGATGGTTGCCGAGGATGCGCTGATTCTGAGCAACACCGCTGACCTCATCTCCGGCGGTATAGTCGGCCGTGACCTGATATTGACAGTAGCTACGATGACGCTTGACGGTTCCGTGGAGCGCCGCGTTGCCGGTGTTGCCGACAAGGTGACCCACAATGGCAGTATTGGCGCAGAATTCGACATGCGCGTTTCGAACCTAATCATTAACGACGGCGCAAGCATCGGCGGCGACCTCACCTATCGCTCTGAGAATGAAGCTGAGATTGCCAGCGGTGCCGAAATTGGCGGCGAAATGACACATGAGATGGTTGAAGAAACAACCGACATCGATGTTGGCTTTTCATTTGACTCGATCGCTGTAGGGATTGCCGGTCTCATCATGACCGCCGTCTATGGCACGGTGTTTCTCCTCGTCTTTCCGCGACTTTCGGTCACGGCGTCCAATCAACTACTCGAGAACCCGCTGATGAGCATCGGGATGGGCATCGTCTTCCTGATCGTTGTGCCGATTGTCTCCATCCTCGTGATGATCACAGTCGTCGGCATTCCGCTTGGGTTGATTACGCTCTTGCTCTATGGCATTGCGCTCTTCTCAGCCCAGGTCTTTGTTGGCATGACCATTGGACGGTTGATTCTTAGCTTCTTTGCAGACGGCAACCGTCGCCTCATCCAGTTCTTCGGGCTGCTGATTGGCTTGCTCATTCTTTACGGCATTTCGTTCATACCGTACGTCGGACCCTGGGCGCCCCTGATTGTGATCATCCTCGGCTTGGGCGGACTAGTGCTCGCCCTCGGTCGGCTGCGGAAAGAGCCGGCACGAGGAGTCCCGCAGCCTGCTGAGGGATAGACCGTGGGAATCGGAGAAGTCGCCGCAGGCGATGCGGCGACTGATCTGACTTTCGCTACGGCACACAATCAACAGGAATGGGACGCGCTGGTTGCTGCTTGGGGCGGTGAGTTGCTCCAAAGCTGGGCTTGGGGTGAATTCAAGTCGCGTACCGGCTGGAGAGCAGAACGCACGCTATGCAAGCGTGCCGGCCAGCCAGTCGCTGCGGCCCAGTGGTTGCGGCGCCGCATACCGCTTTTGGGGTCTCTAGCGTACCTACCACGGGGTCCGGTCTGCGCAGCCGGAGAATCTACACCGGCAAGTGCCATCGTAGACCGCGTTGCCGTGGAAGCACGAGGCGCGGGTGCGTTTGCGCTTTGGGTAGAACCGCCTTGGGATGCGAACCAGGGCCCGGATCTGCCTGCCAGCTTTAGCTCCACGCCAGACTACATTCAGCCCCCGGCAACCGGTCTTATCGATCTGCGACCGCCGCCCGAAAAAGTGCTCGCCGGCTTTCACAGCGGCATGCGCCGCAATATTCGTTCGGCCTCCCGGCGGGGGCTGAAGATACGCGCCGCCAATTCTGATAAAGACTGGCAAGATTTCTACGCGTTGCTCTCGGAGACGGCGGAACGCGACGGTTTTGGCATCCACACCTGGCCTTACTTCGCGACCATGCGCGAAACGCTGGAAGCGGCCGGATCGGCGACGCTCTTCTTGGCTGAGCATGCCGGCACGCCTGTTGGCGGCCTATTGCTGACTACCTTCAGCAAGACGGCCACATACCTCTTTGGCGCCAGCGCGACGGCGGGGCGAGACCTACGTATTGGACATGGTTTGCAATGGCACGCCATGTGTTGGGCCAAGGACAATGGCTGTCACACCTATGATCTCTGGGGCATGCCGGCCACCGCCGACCCAAGAGACCCCCTGGCGGGGGTGCATCGATTCAAGCGCGGTTTCTCGCCGCGAGTCGTCAGTTATGCACCTACAGCGGTTGCGGCACTGGACGCTCGTCGTTTCTGGCTCTGGCGGCGACTGTCACCGCTAGCACGAAAAGTGCTGCCTGGGTTTTGAGAGCAGACTAGAGTCGGGGCGAGTCTACATTCTGTCGACGATCCGGCTCTCGCCGCAGTACAGACTATCTGCAATGAAGATGGCTTCCCGCTTGCACGGGAACAACGGGCCGGATCGCTGTCGGTCTTAGGTCAATGACGATCAGACTCCTGAGAAAACCATCCTACCGAATGCCCGTGGTGAGCCCAGAGCCTTGAATCCTTCCAACCTACAGGTCATCGCCGACGTACCGTATCCTGCCTGGACTCAGGCACTGCAGGCCTTGCCAGGCCAGCATTTCCTCCAGACCTGGGAATGGGGCGCGCTGCGAGAGCGTCACGGGTGGCAGGCTCAGCGTTACTTGTGCGAACACGACAGTCAGGTTGCAGCCGCCTTCACATTGCTTACCCGCCGGATTCCCGGGTTTCCCTTGAGAATCGCTTACGTGCCCAAAGGCCCCGTGCTCGATTACGCCAATCAATCGCTCTTCGCTGCCGTCCTGGATCGCGTCGCCACAGCCGCACGGGAGGCGAGGGCGCTTTATGTAAAGATTGATCCCGATATTCCGGAGGCCGACACAAGCACTGCCCGCTTCTACCAAGAGTGCGGTTGGCAAGCAAGCCGCCAGCAGATTCAGTTTCCCCATACCGCCATGCTTGACTTGGCAGGCGGGGCAGACGCGCTATTGGCATCCATGAAACCAAAGACACGCTACAACATTCGCCTGGCAACGCGGCGCGGCGTGGAAATCGAGCGTTCTTCCGACTGGCAAGCGTTATTCCATCTCTATGCGGACACCGCCAACCGTGACGGCTTTGCCATACGGGAGGAGCGCTATTACCATGACCTGTGGTCGCTGTTTCATCAGTCGGGTCAAGGAGAGTGCTTCTTCGCGCGCGTGGACGGTGAGGCCATCGCAGGGCTTTTTCTCATACACATTGGTGACACCGGGTGGTTCTATACGGGCGCATCCTCCCAGCGGCACCGTGGCAAGATGCCCAACTACCTCTTGCAGTGGCACGCTATCCAGTGGCTGATAGAGCGCGGCTGCCGCTGGTACGACCTCTGGGGCGCGCCGACGGTGATGGCTGAGAGCGATCCGCTGTGGGGCGTGTACCGCTTCAAGAGCGGCTTCGGAGCGCATTATGTGCGCCGCCTCGGGGCGTACGATCTAGTGCTGAATCGCCCCGGCTACTACGCCGCCACACGGCTTATTCCACGCCTGCTACAGCTTGCTCGCCGCCGCTAGGCCGCCAGCCACCCTTTCCTTACCGCTGCGCTTGACCCTGCGCAATTCGCAGCCTACTATGCCTCTAAGCATGGCTGGAATCCTGGGGAGCAGAACAGCATGGCAAAAATCGCCTTCATTGGCGCCGGCAGCGTAACGTTTGCCCGCCGTATCCTCACCGACATCTTGACGTGGCCTGAGCACCGCGAGAGTTCGCTGGCGCTCATGGACATTGACGGCGAAACGCTGGCGATCACGAGCCAATTCGTGCAGCGGCTCATCCGGGAACAGGGGCTTGGCGCCACCGTTAACGCCACCACCGATCGGCGGGAAGCAATCGCCGGCGCCGACTATGTCATTACGGCAATTGACGTCGGCGGTCAGCCGCTCCGCATGCAGGACTGGAGAATCCCCGCCCAATTCGGTGTCTATCAGACTGTGGCCGACACGATCGGTCCCGGCGGCGTCTTCCGAGGGCTCCGGACGGCTCCCGTCCTCGCCGCGATTGCCCAGGACATGGATGAACTGTGCCCCGATGCTCTACTCATCAATTACGCGAACCCCATGAACATCAACATGTGGCTCATCGGCGCCACCAGCAACGTACGGGCTGTGGGCCTGTGCCATAGTGTGCAGGGCACCGCCGGGCAGCTTGCGGGCTACCTGGATTTGCCGCCGGAGGAGGTGTCGTACTGGGTGGCCGGCATCAACCACCAAGCGTGGTTCTTGCAGCTCCGTCGTCACTCTTACCGCGGGGAAGACTTGTATCCACGCTTGCGGGCGGCGATGGAGGATGCCGAAGTCTACGGCAAAGACAGCGTTCGCTTCGAGATCCTGCGTCATTTTGACTACTTCGTCACCGAATCGAGTCACCACATGTCGGAGTACACGCCGTGGTTTCGCCGCACCGCGGCAGACCGGGCCCGTTTCATGCCGCTACACCTGAGGCGCTGGGCCGAGGAGAATAACGTCGCGAGAGACGAGAACGGGAATCTGCTGGACGACGAAGCGGTCATACGCGAGTCGTTCATGTATGCGCGGCAGGAACGGCGTGAAGACTACTTTGCGGACCAGCGGAGCCAGCTCGAAGGCCCTGACCCTCTTCCATTCAACCGCACGCATGAATACTGTTCGTTCATATTTCACGCTATAGAAACCAACACGCCCTATCGCTTCAACGGCAACGTACCGAACACTGATCTGATTACGAACCTTCCCCGCGGCTGCAACGTCGAAGTGCCAATCTTGGTGGACAGCGCGGGGCTTCATCCCTGCCACATTGGCGATCTCCCGCCCCAGTGCGCGGGCATCAACCGCACCAATGTCAGCGTACAAGAACTTACTGTGCAAGCGATGCTGGAACAGGACCGGCGCCACGTTCATGAAGCAATTGCATTGGACCCGATTACGACCACCCAGTGTTCGCTTGACGACGTGCGTGCCATGACTGAGGGGTTGTTTGCCGCAAGCGCGGACTACTTGACCATCTAGCAGCACGGCACGGCAGCTAGCAACTACCGTGGCCGTCGCTTCCTCACTTCACCAAAGTCCGACAGAAGCAAATGTAGAGTTCGCTTTTCAGCAAATTGCCTGCGAGGATCGATAGCGGAGCGTCATGAAGAACCACAGCGATGAATCCCCACCCGCGGATGAAGCACGGCAGGGCCCCCTAGACAGCGAGGATCAGGCGCAAGGCCCGATCGATGAGTCTCCAGAGGGGTTCCCGGTCTGCCAGTGGTGCGGCGGCGCCATAACTGAGAAGGAAGACTTAGTGGTTGCCGCCGATGAGACCGGCGCGCCGACGCGAATAGCGCCGGTCGGGTACACGGCACCACGCACCTTCGCGACCTATCACCGGGAGTGTCACTTTGAGGCATCCGGCGAGTTTCCCGACGTGCAGACTGAGGAAGCGTCACCGTTCTGGACGCCTGTCAATACCGCCATTGTTGGCGTTACACTGGTGGTCGTCCTTGTCGTGCTGTACTTCGCTCTCTTCCCGCAATAATGCCTCTTCATGCTGCCGCGGGTTCTTTAAGAATCAGGTGGGGAAAATCGAACACTCTATGCGGACTTGACGACCCTGAACTCATAGCGTAAACTTCACGTGTACTGTGCGGCGCACGGTTGGTGTGGTATTGCCGCCGAGACCGGCCCGCAGGCGTAACAGTGTGTATGAGGCCATACGCTGCCCGATCGATAACGGGTGGGAGAAGCGAAACTTAGAGAAGGAGTTGCTGCAGATGGCTAGTGTAACTCTTGAAGCCGTAACAAAGCGCTTTGGCGAAGTTGTCGCGGTGAGCAACATGTATTTGGAAGTGAAGGACAAGGAATTCCTCGTCCTCGTCGGCCCTTCCGGGTGCGGTAAGTCCACGACCCTGCGCATGATTGCCGGCCTTGAAGAGATTACGGAAGGCAGTCTCTTCATCGGCGACCGCTTGGTCAACGACGTGCCACCGAAGGACCGTGACATCGCGATGGTGTTCCAGTCCTACGCGCTCTATCCGCACATGTCGGTGTACGATAATCTCGCGTTTGGATTGCGGTTGCGCCGCACGCCCAAGAAAGAGATTGATCGTCGTGTCCGTGAGAGTGCTGAGATGCTCGGCATTGGCGAACTCCTCAACCGCAAGCCCCGGCAGCTTTCCGGAGGCCAGCGGCAGCGTGTCGCGTTGGGACGCGCGATTGTGCGCGACCCCGCCGTCTTCTTGATGGATGAGCCGCTTTCGAACTTGGACGCCAAACTGCGCGTTACCACGCGTGCGGAGCTCATCAAGCTCCACCGCCGCTTGGAGACCACGACGATCTACGTCACCCACGACCAGGTAGAGGCAATGACGATGGGGCACCGCATCGCTGTGATGCGAGACGGTGTCTTGCAGCAACTAGACACGCCGCAGAACATCTACGACCATCCGTCCAACATGTTCGTGGCCGGTTTCATTGGTAGCCCGGCCATGAACTTCCAAGAGGCCACGCTCTCCGGCGATGCCGACGAAATGTGGGTTGAGACCGGCGGCTTCAAGCTCCGCTGGCCGCCCGACAAGGCCGCCGCGCTGGCCAGGGCCGAGACGGACAGGATTTACTTCGGCTGGCGGCCGGAGGACATGTTCGACCCGCGCTTCCGCCCTGCCGCGTTGGACGTCACCGAAGGTAACTCGATGACGGCCCGCGTCGACGTTGTGGAGACACTGGGCTCTGAAATGTACGTTTACTGCCTCGCCGGCGACATTGACTTCGTTGCCCGGCTCGATCCGCGCGCTGAAGCGGTGGTCGGTCGCGATATCGAAATGGTGGTTGACGTGGATAAGTGCCACGCGTTTGATATGCGGACGCAAGAGTCGATTTTCTAAGAATACCGGTCACCTGCTCCGCAGATGGCTCCCAAGGGCCATCGCGCAGAGAACGGACAAAGCACAAAGAGAGGAGGCAGCGCAAATGTGCTGCCTCCTCTCTTGGCGTTTCGCGGTCTTACATCGCAGTAAGCACGGATACGGATTGCGATTGATCTCAGCCGTGCAGGAGAGGTTTCTCGGTAAGTATCCTTTAGACAGTTGCTAGACTGCCTCTCGCAACCCGGCCAGGCGAGCAGATTGCTCAAGCACCCCGCAGACTAGTAGACCGTGCCATACCCTGTTTGGCGCCGAGGTACTGGCTAGACCGGCAATTCCCAGAGCGCGTACCACTTGGATTGGTCGGCCTCCAAGGGCAGTTCGCGATCGGCGACCGCTTGCATCCGCAGTTCCAGGGCATTGTCGCGTGTGCGTGCGCCCGTCGGGGCAAATGGATAGAATGATCCACGCTTGTAGTTGTAGATCCAGTACATCCCCGTACCTTCCATGTCCTCGAAATGGAAGGCCGCGGCAAGGAGCTGGTCGCGGTAGCCGTGTTCGGAGAGGGTAAGGCTGACCATGTGGATGGTGGTGACCAAGTCTTCAAAGTCGGGGTCTTCAAGCACCACCCAGTGGAAGCCGAAGGAATCTTCCTTGATCAGAGTTTCGGTGCCCGTTTCCTTGCCGCTCACTTCCAGCAAGTCAGCGAGCTCCCGCTGCAGACTTGAGAACTGGCTGGACGATAGCGAACGGAAGCAGATTCCGGCGTTGCCGTTGCTGTGCAGTCCGTTGCTTGCAGCAAAGGCAAACGCTGCCGTGGAAATGCTCATCAGGCTTTCCAGATGGGAGCGAACCGGCCGGCTGCGACCCAGCAGCGCGTCCAGGAACTTCACTACGCTCGCTCCATCTGCTGTTCGAGCGCGGCGAGACGCTTGAGACGATTCTCCAGCGACGGGTGGGTCGAAATGAGTTCCATCAAAGAACTCTTGCTCACGGCGGGCATGATGAAGAATGCATTGGCGCCTTCCACCTGGCGCAAGTCATCTTTCGGTATGCGTTGCATCCGGCCGCTGATCTTCAGGAGGGCGGACGAAAGATGAGATGGTGACCCCGTCAGCGCTGCGGAGCCGCGATCGGCGGCATACTCGCGGTATCTGGACAGCGCCCGTATCAAGAGGAAGCTGACAATCCATACCAGGAGCGCCACGAAGTACACCAGAATTATCGCGTTGCCTGAGCTGTCCCGGCCCCTGCCGCCAAAGCCGCCAAACAGGCCCATATACATCCCAAAGCGCATGATCATGAATGCAAGCGTAGAAAAGAAACTCGCCAACGTAATGACCATCACGTCACGGTTCTTTACGTGACTGAGTTCGTGAGCCAGCACCGCCTCCAACTCATCCCGATTCAGTTGGTGGATGAGCCCGGTTGTCACCGCCACGACCGCGTGCTTGGGGTCCCTGCCGGTGGCAAAGGCATTCGCCATGGAGTGCTCGACCATGGCAACCCGCGGCTTCGGCATATCCGCCATTGCCGCGAGACGTTCGATCATGGCGTGCAAATCGGGAGCTTGTTCCGGCGTGACCTCTTTGGCGCCCATCGACCACAGAATCATCTTGTCGCTGAAGAAGTATTGCGCGGCCATCAGAGCACCCGCGAACACCAGCATTGTCATGGCGCCCGCGCCCAGCGACCAAAGAGCGGCCAAGAAGAAGACGTACACCGCACCCAGTAGGAAGATCGTGATGAACATGCGCACCTGCAGTCCACCGTCGCTTATCCACTTGCGCTGCATTGAGATTCTCCTCGTCTAGGTTATTGATTAATAGTTTCTTGTTTAGTTTTTCAAAGTAACTAGGTCACTGCTCACGCTAGTTTAACCGGGCCTTTCCTTCAGGCACTAACGGTTACTTACCATCAATTATACTGAAGGCGGGGGGCTTTGACTATGGTAGGTTGCTGGCGCGGGCTCCAGGTACGCGGGCAGAGTTGTCCCCATGCACGCAGGCCGTGGATTTGCTACAGTAGAGTTGTCGAGACCGGCCCAAACCAAACTTCCGATTAGCGGAATGACTGACGATTGCGCTCATGACCATCGCAGATAACGTCGCGCACGTAAAATCACGGATTGCCCAGGCTGCGGTACGCGTGGGCAGAGACCCCTCCGAGATAACGCTCGTTGCCGTCACCAAGACATTCGGCAAGGACACCGTCGAGGAGGGCGCCGCTGCCGGGCTCAGGACATTTGGTGAGAACCGCGTCCAGGAGGCGGCCGAGAAGATTCCGATGCTGCCTGCATCTTTCGCATGGCACATGATCGGGCACGTCCAATCAAATAAAGCCAAACAGGCTGCGGGGCTCTTCGATTACGTGCAGTCGGTCGACAGCATGCGATTAGCCACGGCCCTTGCGCGGCATGCGGCTGACCAGGACCGGCAATTGCCGGTATTACTGCAAGTGAATGTTACGGGCAAGGCAAGCCAATTCGGCTTCGAACCGTCCGAGTTGCCCACGATAGCCCAGAACGTTGGGACGCTCACCAATCTGCGGATAGACGGGCTGATGACAATCGCGTCTTTCACCGATGATGAGACGACACTCCGCGGAGAATTCCGCACCCTGAGGGAGTTGCGCGCTAGGCTGCAGTCAATGCTGCCCGATCACCCGTGCCGGGAACTCTCCATGGGCATGACCAACGACTATGCAATCGCGATAGAGGAGGGTGCTACCATAGTTAGGGTGGGGAGGGCACTCTTTGGCGAGCGCCCACCTCCGGAGCGCGCGAGCGCGTCGATGGCGGCATTACAAAGTACCTAAACGGAACTCTTAAGCGCATGAACGCGATAATCTGTACGTTTGTTCACTTTCTCACGCTAGCGCTGATCTTCGCTATCATCGCTCGTGCCTTAGCTTCATGGTTTGTGCAGGACCCGGGCAACCCCATCATTGCAATGCTAAATGACATCACGGAGCCGATTGTTGGCCCCATCCGGCGCTATATGCCAAGTGCCGGCATGATCGATTTTTCCCCATTGGTCGCGCTCATTCTGTTACAGCTACTCCGGACATTCTTGCTCTCGTTGATTTGCGGTTAGCGAATGTCGCAGCCGGCGTTTGACATCAGAGATTCCACAGACGGCTGCGAGTTAACTATCCTGGCAAGACCGCGAGCGCGGCAGACTGAACTTGCCGGAACGCACGCTGGCGCGCTTTGCGTCCGTTTACAGGCGCCACCGGTGGACGGGAAGGCCAATGCGGAGTTGATAGCGTTTCTTGCCCGTGTCCTCGGCGTACCCAGGGCTGCGGTCATGCTGCGGCGGGGCGCTGCGGCACGACGCAAGCAGATTGCGATCAGGGGACTTACGGCCGCTCGGGTAACACGCTGCCTTAGCGCACTTCAGACAGGAGAGTAAGACGTGCTGCAGACCCCTCGAGGCACAGCCGACGTTCTACCCAGCGAACAAGCGTACTGGAGCTACGTAACGTCTCACTTTAAGGCCATCTGCGATTCGTACGGCTACGGCGAAATCCGTACACCTGTGTTTGAAGACACGCGTCTCTTCCAACGCACTGTGGGTGAAGGCACGGATATCGTAGAGAAAGAAATGTACACGTTTGCCGATCGCGGGGGTGACAGCCTCACGCTGCGACCGGAAGGGACGGCGCCGGTGGTGCGCGCCTATCTGGAGCACGGTATGCACCGGCTGCCTCAACCGGTCAAGCTCAGTTATGTCGCTTCAATTTTCCGCTACGACCGGCCTCAGGCAGGGCGCTTGCGCCAGCACCACCAGTTCGGCGTGGAAGCGCTCGGCGAAGAGTCTGCCGCCATCGATGCCGAGGTGATTAGCCTCCTATTGCATCTCTATCGAAGCGTTGGGCTGACCGAAGTTTCGCTGCAACTCAACAGCATTGGCGATGCGGCCTGCCGTCCACAGTACATCGCAGAACTGAAGGCATACTACGATTCTCACGTAGAATCTCTGTGCGCAAACTGTCAGACGCGCCTGGAACGCAACCCACTCCGCCTCCTGGACTGCAAAGAGGATTCGTGCCAACCCTTCATCGCTGATGCGCCGCACACGTTGGACAACCTCTGCGAGGACTGTGAGGAGCACTTCGACGTGCTGAAGCGCTCATTGGAGGCGATGGGCATAAGCTATGCCTTGAACCACACGCTGGTGCGGGGTCTGGACTACTACACGCGTACCGTATTCGAGGTCTGGCCGCAAGCAGTGGGGCGGCAGAGCGCGTTGGGCGGCGGGGGCCGCTACGACGGCCTGGCAGGGCAGATTGGCAAGCGCGACCTGCCGGGGATAGGATTCGGCACAGGAATCGAGCGCATTATTCTCAACCTGCAACGGCAAGGCGTCATCCCCAACGAGTCCCGGCCCTTTAGCGTGTTCGTAGCAACACTCGGCGAGCGGGCTGCGACGTACGGCACCCGCCTGGTGAATGAACTCCGACAACGAGGCATGCGCGCGCTGATGACGTATCGGCCGCGCAGTCTCAAAGCGCAACTCCGCCAGGCCGGAAATCATCACGCTGACTTTGCCGTGATCGTTGGGGACGATGAACTGGCACAAGGCCACGTCTTGTTGCGGGATCTGGGATCGAGCACGCAGGAGAGCGTCGCGGAGTCCGACCTTATGCAAGCTCTTGAGCGCTTGCGTGCTGATGGGCGAACTCCCTGAGAGTGTGCGTGCTGAGCCCCTGAGAGTTGATCGTGCAAAGGGCAGCGCGCAACTCAACCCAGCACAAATGGAACAGTCAATTTCCCGTTCGCCCGGACCCTGTCGAAGGCCGGCTCTGCACCCAACCAATGAGCCGAGGGGATGCGTGCCAACAATTCCTCTTGACGCGGACGACTAAACGGGAACGCCAACCAGCGACTCCATCAATTCGACGTTCTCGTCAACCTCAGCCTTGTTTTCCATGCCCAATACGATGGCAGCAACGCTGGAGAGATCGAGCACGTACTCAAGCGCCTTGCGGCGGTCGTCGAGCAGCTTGCCCGCGCCGTAGACTTTCATCCCATAGATTCCCTTGCCGCGCGCGGCCATCTCGTCCATCACGGGAATGACCTCCTCAGGCGAGGCATCCATCAATACGCCGGCGTAGTTGATGCGGGCAAGCACGACCTCTACCCAGGGAGAGACGGCAGCTAGTTTGAAGGCTTCGAAGTCATGGCAGGAAACGCCCACAGCGCGAATCTTGCCCTCGTTCTTGCACGCCGAAAGCGCTTCCATGCAGTCCTGGTACCGCGTCGTCCAGTCGTGCTCCGTCAGGCAGTGCAAAAGCACGATGTCGGCATAATCGGTGCCGAGTTCACGCAGGAAGCGGTCGACATCTGCCCGAATGCCATCCGGAGTGCGTGACGTCGTCTTCGTCGTAATGACAACCTGATCGCGCGGCAGCACGCCTAAGGCCCCACGCACATGGGGATGGGAACCATATTGGTCGGCGGTATCCCAGAAACGCACGCCGGAGTCGTAGGCGTAGCAGAGGAGGTCGATCAGGCCTTCAGTGCCAAGCTGCCGGGTCTGATTCGATGACCCGTTCCATCCGACCGTACCGGTGCCGATGCACAACCGGGAGACTTCAATGCCGGAGCTTCCGAGAATTACATTCTGCATGGCTATTGACTCCTTCTTGACTGCTGGCTTGACACTATTCTACCACTCCGGAAACGCGCGCACGCGAAATGCGCTCCCCTACGACATCACGTACGGGAGAGCCAGTTGCACGACCACACCGAACACCGCCCCGCCCGCGATCAGCCAGATTGAGTTGATCTTAGTAAACCACAATAAAGCAATGGCAATCACCGCGGCGGCTATCGTGGGAATGTCAACGAGTGCCGCCTGTCCCAGGAAAAGCGCTACGGCCCCCATCAGACCGATGGCTGCGCTCACAACACCATCAAGCACGGCGCCAAAGAACCGGGAGTCGCGTAGTTTCGGGATCCAGGGGTTGATGGCAGCTACGAAGAGAAATGACGGTAGAAATATGCCCACCGTTGCCAACGCACTTGCCAACAGGGCGCCCTGGGTGGTGCCGAAGTGCTCGAATCCGGTGATGTAGCCCACAAACGAGGCGGTAGTAAAGAGCGGACCGGGAGTGAGTTGACCCACGGCAACGGCATCGAGTAGCTGGTCTTCCGTAAGCCACCCCAATCCTTCAACAAAGTCGCCGTGCAGAAATGCCAAGAGCACGTAGCCGCTGCCGTACAGAACGGCGCCAATCTTGAGAAAAGTAAAGAACAACTGGCCTAACCCAAACGGCGCGGCGATCGGCGCCAACAGCGCACCCGCGAGTCCAACCAACGGCTTGGCAACGGGTGAAGCCGTGCCAAGCGTAACGAGCGGCACAGCCGCGAGGTTTGTTCCGGCCGGTAATTTAGGCAGATGGCCCTTAGCGGCTACGACGACTCCCGCTAGCAGCCCGCATCCAAATAAAACCAGCAGTTCATTGACACCCAGCACAGCGATGACCGCCGCCGCCAGCCCCAACACCGCGAGCGGAACGCTGCGCCAGGCGGTACGCAGCAAGCCAAATAGCGCGTGCACGACAATAGCGATGACAACCGGCTTGACCCCATAGAGTATCCACGCAGCCTGGGGCAGGTGCCCGAATTGCGTATAGCCCCAGGCGAGCGCGGTCACCATAAGCGCCGCAGGCAGGATGAAGGCGATGCCGCCTCCAATGAGGCCGCGCCAGCCGGCCCGCACCGTTGAGATGTGAATCGCCATCTCGGTGGAATTGGGACCGGGAATGAGGTTCGTGGCCGCCCATAGATCGACGAATTGCTGTTCGCTGAGCCATTGCTTACGCTCCACCAACTCTCGATGCATCATGGCCACGTGCGCGGCCGGGCCGCCAAACGCAACACAACCAAGGATGAAAAAGTAGGAAATTACCTCGCGGAGAGAGGAGTTTCTATGCAGCAAGGTGCCGTTACCTATGCGATTCGGATAAGTCTCTTCCTGTCAAGACCCAGCCGTGGAAACAGATCGATGGTGACAAACTGCCCCCCAGCCGTCAAGCAGAGCGGCAAGGCCAAATCAACCGGTTGTGAAGGTGACAAGCGGCGTGCTCTCTAGTACTGTAGATGAGTGCGTAAGCGGATACCAGGGAGGTCCCAATGGCGCGAACTGTGCGAGTGGCAGTTTGCTCTACGCCGCTCCGCGTGCCGGATGGCACTGACGGTGAGAAACATGCGTACAACTTAGACGTAGCAGAAGAGTTGATCGTCCGTGCCGCGGAACAAGACGCGGACATAGCCTGTCTCCCCGAGGTCTTTCACGTCAAAGGCATCGGTCGTGCCGGCAAGGCCGAGAATTGGTTCGAAGATGTACCCGGCGGCCCGACCTACATGCGCATGTCCCGGATCGCCGAGCGCCACAGCATCAGCGTCATAGCGCCAATCCTTGCGAATGAGCAAGGAATACGGCGCAACTTGGCAATGGTATTCAACCGCGCCGGTCGCTACGTTGGCGGCTACCGCAAAGTGCACTTGACGAAAGTGGAAAGCCAAGAGTGGGGAATCGTCCCCGGCCATGATTGGCCGGTTTTCGATTTGGACTTTGGCAGGATCGGCATTACGATTTGCTTCGACGTGAACTTCCCGGAGGGCTTTCGCATTCTTGCTTTGCAGGGAGCCGAGATTATCTTTCATCCGACCGTTTACGGCATGTACGGCGAGGTAGGCTGGGAAGCGGTCATTCAGTCGCGGGCTATCGACAATTGCGTTTACGTGTGCCCCGTCAACAACGGCATCGATGACGAGGCGCCATGGATGCCAGGCATGTGCCTCAACCGGAGCAGCGTAATCGGACCTGACGGCGTTGCCCTGGCAGACCTGGGACGCTACTGGGGCATGGCAGTGGCCGAAATTGACCTGGATCGTCCCCGCATTGTGCGCAGCATGGGGAACTCCGGTGAAGCAAACTTCCGTGAGAATATGTGGGAGCACCGCCGGCCTGAAACATACGGCCAACTATCGGAACACGGGTACTGGGTAACGAATGGCTATCCGCATGAATCGGTAGCTGTACAGGACGCGAATAAGGAGTAGTCGGTGATGGCGCAACAAACTGTCGTACAATTCACTGAGTCCTTAGATCTCTTTGCACACGCCCAAGACGTAATTGCCGGAGGTTCTCAAACCAGTAGCAAGCGGCCCGGCGCCTATGCTTTCGGCGCCTATCCCATCTACGCCGCACGCGCGAGCGGCTCGCACATTTGGGATGTCGACGGGAACGAGTACATCGACTTTGTGAATGCCCTCGGCCCCATCGTTCTCGGCTACTGCTACCCTGAGGTGGATGCGGCCATAGCAGAGCAGCTAGGCAAGGGGATCATCTACGGTCTGCTGTCACCGCTTGAGGTTGCAGCGGCAGATAGTCTCATCGACGCCGTACCCGCCGCCGAAATGGTCCGCTTCCTCAAAGGCGGCGCCGAGGCGAACAACGCCGCGGCACGTATTGCCCGCGCGTACACCCGGCGCGAAATTATCCTCAACAACGGCTATCGCGGTTGGTCCGATGGGTGGAGCGCAAACCGCAACGACGGCGGCATACCCTCGGCTCTAGAACAAAGCATTAGGCAGTTTACGTTCAACGATCTCAATCACCTTGAAGACCTCTTCCGTTCCCACGACAATCAGGTTGCCGCCGTAACTCTGGATGTGGCATCCATGGGCAAAGAGCCGGACCCGGGCTATCTCCAGGGGCTGAATGATCTGGCGCACAAGAATGGTGCGCTCGTCATTTATGACGAAATCGTTACCGGTTTTCGCCTGGCCATGGGCGGAGCGCAGGAGTACTTTGGCGTGACACCGGACATCGCCACCTTTGCCAAAGCCATGGCGAACGGAATGCCATTGGCAGCCGTCGTCGGTAGCAAAGAAGTGATGAAAGCAGCGGAAGACCTCGTAATCAGCATCACGTACGGCGGTGAGGCACTGTCGCTCGCTGCCGCGGTGGCGACGATGAACGTGATGCGCGAGCACAACGTGCAGGCACAACTGCATCAGACGGGCGACCTACTCAGAGACGGCATTAATGGCGCGGCGCAGCGTGCCGGAGTAGCGCTGGAAGCCTATGGTCTGGCTCCCATCGGAGGCGAACGCTTCCTAGACGCCGGCGACGCTGAAGAAGAGGGCCTTATGTGGCGCTTTCTCCTCGCCGGCCTGGCCCAGCGCGGAGTGCTCATTCGACGCGGAGGCGTGAATTTCATCACGTATTCGCACACAGCAGAGGATGTCGCGCAAGCAGTAGACGCATTCGAGGACACCTTGCACGAACTACGCCGTGTCCGCGAGAGCGGTAACTTGGCTCGCGCTGCCAGCGAAACCGCTGCCATAGCTACTTAGCAGGGTCATTCACATTCAGGGGTTCACCCTTCACACAGTTATGCTCATACCGTCAGTCATTACCATCCACTTGGACCCTGTCCTGGTCCAGCTCGGACCCATAGCGTTCCGCTGGTACGGCCTCATGTACGTCTTGGGAATCTTGGCCGGTGTTTGGACCATTCGCAGGTACGCCAACGAGCGCGGCATCAATGACGATCAGATCAACATGCTCTTCTGGCCGGCAGCCATTGCGGGGTTCATTGGCGGGCGGCTCTATTACGTTATCCAGCAACCCCTTGAGCCCTATCTGCAACAGCCTTGGCGCATAATAGCTACCTGGGAAGGGGGCATGGCGTTCTACGGCTGCATCTTTGGGGTGGTGATTGCACTCCTGGTCACGTGCTGGCGCACCAACATAGGGGTGTGGCCCGCGCTTGATGCCGCCGCCATACTTGCGCTGCCTGCGCAAGGCATTGGCCGCATTGGCAACATCGTCAATGGCGATGTGATCGGCTACCCGTCCGAGCTCCCGTGGGCTTTTCTGTATACGCATCCTGCGACGTTCGCGCCGAGCACAACAGTCGCATACCATCCGGCCGCGGTCTATGAGCTCTTGGGTAATGCCGTGATCTTTGCCATTCTCTGGCCGTTGCGACACCGCTTTCGCACGCCGGGCATGATATTCGCCCTCTACTTGGTGGGATACTCTCTCGCGCAGATCATCATCTTCAACTGGCGGCTGAATGAGATCGTACTCTGGGAATTGAAGCAAGCGCAGGTGACCGGCATTATCGTCGCGGCGGCCGGCATTGTGCTGGCGGTATACCTGCATCAAGCCACCCGGAAATCAGATATGCAAGAGGCATAGGGAGGAGCCTAGACCCTAGACATGACGGGAACATCGCGCGTTTTACTTATTCTCATCGTTTTCGTAGGCGGCATTTCGAGTTTGGGGACGGAGATTGCTTTGTCCCGGCTCATCGCCCCGTTTTTCGGCACATCGCTCTTCGTTTGGGCAAACGTCATTGGATTTACGCTGCTCTACCTGACATTGGGCTACTACCTTGGCGGTCGTTTGGCCGACCGCTACCCACGAGAAGAATTACTCTACCAATTGACGGCGGTGGCGGCGGTACTGATTGGCGTGCTGCCCTTTGTTTCCCGCCCCATATTGCAGTACTCCCAAGTCGCATTCGCCACGTACTCTCTCGGCGTCTTCTGGGGCTCACTCTTGGTGGTGTTGCTCTTGCTTGCGATTCCGATTACGTTGCTCGGCTGTGTTTCGCCCTTTGCAATACGGCTATCTTTGGAAGATGGCGACGTGCGGCAGTCAGGCAGCGTGGCCGGCCAGCTCTACGCGATCTCCACGGTCGGCAGCTTGCTCGGCGCTTTTTTGCCGACGCTCGTGCTGGTGCCAAACATCGGCACGCGCAACACGTTCCTGACGTTTGCCTTCGCGCTGCTTATTCTTTCAATCATCGCTTTAGGTAGACGGCGGCTCTATCCGCTTGTCTTCCTGCTCGTGCTCGTGGGGCTGACAATTGTGCCCCAAGTGACTATCAAGCCTGCGGACACAGGAGTAGTCATTGAAGAAGCAGAATCTGCCTACAACTACATTCGCGTCATCGAAGAAGCAGATGGCATGCGCCGTCTCGAACTGAACGAAGGGCAGGCGACACACTCAATCTACCATCCTGAGCGGCTCCTCACGGGCGGGCCGTGGGACTACTACCTGGCGGCGCCGTACTTCGCTCCCGACGTTAAGCCCGCCGATCTGCAGCATGTCTTGATGATTGGGCTTGGCGCGGGCACGGTACCTAAGCAGATGACGCAGATCTACGGTCCGATAAAGATTGTCGGTGTCGAGATCGACCCCGAAATTGTGGAGATTGGACGGCAGTTCTTCGACATGACCGAGCCCAATCTCGAGGTGGTAGCGCAGGACGGACGCTACTTTCTCATGACAGACGACCGAAAGTATGACCTGATTGGCACAGACGCGTACCAACAGCCGTATATTCCGTTTCAGATGACTACGCAGGAGTACTTCCAGCATGTGCGTGACCGGCTGACGCCCAATGGTGTGGCAGTAATCAATGTTGGACGCACGTCAACTGATTTTCGGTTGGTCCACACAATCGCCGGCACGATGAAGGCCGTCTTCCCAAACGTCTATATCATCGACATTCCAGGCACGATCAACAGCATCATCGTAGCCACCAATCAGTCAAGCTCACCACAGGACTTTCTCGACAACATACAGCCGCTCCTCGTCAGCCAGGACGTGGACGACCGCCTGCGGGTTGTACTCTCTGTAGCATCGGAGCACTATCGCGAACTCTCAACCGTCGAGACTCAGGTCTTTACTGACGACCTCGCCCCGGTCGAGCAGCTGATCCACACGATGATTCTGGACGTCGCTCAAGGGGAATAGGCTGCTACGACCATGCCCATTTGCCTAGCCCCATGGCTACAGAGCAGTGGGACGCCAGGCGATCCGATTGGAATCAAAGAGCGAGCCGGTCCGCATGGACCGGCTCGCTTTCTTTCGTCGCAATCCAGTTTCCGGCTGAGTCTCTAAGACGCTGTCTGCAAGAGATCGGCCTCGATGGCTTTGAGCAGTTGGGCCTTGGGCCGGAATCCCACGACTCTCCCAACTTCCTGGCCGTCGCGGAAGAAGATGAGCGTTGGAATGCCCTGAACGCCCAAACGCGTAGGAGTCTCCAAATTGTCGTCCGTATTGACTTTGGCGAACACTACCCTACCCTCAAGCTCATTGGCGAGCTCCTTGACGATAGGATCTACCATCTTGCAAGGACCGCACCATGATGCCCAGAAGTCGACGACGACAGGGAGTGCAGATTCCGTGACGTCTTTCGTAAAGCTGTCATCTGTCACCGCAATTGGATCAGCCATTGCTTCCTCTTTCTTGCCTGACGGGAGTTCCTGCCACTGCGCATTCGCTAGTTTCACTATGACAGAGATTCAAGCGGATTTCAACCCATTTTACCCAACGATGCAATACCCTCTTGGGCCATCTCCTCTGTTGTGTGGCAAGGGGTGGGTTGCGCTCCCTTCGCCTCGTTCTCACCGAGTTCCCGCGTTCGTCTTCCAGATCGAAAGCAATAGCCACCATGGACGTTGGCGACGCTAGAGCGGCGGGAAGGGTGCTGCGTCCGAGTAGCCGGGGCGCACGGCAGATAGACTGCCAATGCTTGCCCTCGGCTCAGGGTTTTGATAGCATGATTGCTTAGCGATTGAGCCTCTCCCTTGGTTCCCCTGCTCTATGTCTACTTTAGAACCGCGAACGCTCTGGCAAACTGTCCTCGGCGAACTTGAACTGGAAGTGCCGCGCGGACAGTATTCGGCTTGGCTTCGCAATACTCATCTCATTGACGCTAACGGCGCCCCTTTTAGGGTTGGCGTGCCCAACACCTTTGCCAAAGAGGTGGTGGAGAGGAACTACCACGCTTTGGTAGAGCAAATCCTGGCACGACTCTGTCAACAGGAAGTCTCGGTTGTTTATGAGGTATCCTCATCCGCTTCCGAGCAGGCCCGGCGAAATCCCACCGCAGATGGACCGGCGACACCGGCGCCTAGCTTCCCGGATGTTGCGCAGACACAGTTGCCGCGCGATCCGAACACGCAGGGAATGGTCAACGCGAAGTTTACGTTTGATCGGTTCGTGATTGGCGCGGGAAGCCGCTTGGCCGCGGCCGCCGCGCAAGCAGTGGCAGAACGCCCGGCGGAAGCGTACAACCCCCTGTTCATTTACGGAGGCGCGGGTCTTGGCAAGACTCACTTGCTGCACGCCATTAGCAATGAGGTGATGCTGGCCCAACCCAACCGGCATATCGTCTACGTAACGTGCGAGACATTCACGAACGAGTTCATTCGCGCCATCAAGAATAAACGTATCGATGAATTCCGCGATCGCTACCGCAGCGCAGACATTATTCTCATTGACGATGTGCAGTTTCTCGCCGGCAAGGAACAGACGCAAGAGGAGTTCTTCCATACGTTCAATGCCTACCACGAATTCGGCAAGCAAATCGTGCTCTCCAGCGACCGGCAGCCAAATAGCATTGAGACCCTCACCGAACGACTGCGCAGCCGCTTCATATGGGGACTGATCGCGGACATTCAACCCCCGGACCTTGAGACTCGCATTGCGATCCTGAGCAAGCGGGCCGAGGAGGAAGAAGCGGTTGTCTCTGACGAAGTGCTGGAATTCTTGGCGACGCATCTCGTGAGTAATGTGAGAGAACTCGAAGGAGCCCTGACACGACTCTTGGCGTTCGCGAAGTTGAACAACCAGCAGCCGTCCCAAGACTTGGCAACGGAAGTCCTGGATGGATTGCTGTTCAATGTACGCAAAGACGCCTTCAGGCCCGAACAGATCCTCAACGCCGTCGCCACGCACTTTCGCGTGCAGGTGGCAGACCTCACCGGGCCAAAGCGCGATAAGTCTATTGCGCGGCCCCGCCAGATAGCGATGTACATGATGCGGGAAGAAACACAAGTCTCACTGCCGGAAGTTGGCAGAATTCTTGGTGGCCGCGACCACACCACGGTGATGTACGGCTGCGACAAGATCAGTAAGGAGCTTGAGCATAACACTGAGTTGCAGCAGGAGATCGCCAGCGTCTGGCACATTTTGCAGCCCGCTCGGTAGTCGGTGCCCGCGATGGCGTCGCCGGGTGGGGCCGCCAGCACGGGACGGCCCATGGCCAAGAACAACCAGCCTCTTTGCCCCGAAACCGCGCCACAATCTGTACCCAGCGGCGCCAGCGATTCCTTTCGGTAGCACTCATCCTTCCGCCCAACGCGCCGGTCCCGCCACATGCCTTACGCCGTCCACCTGCCTCTCGCGAGCAACATGCCGCCACGAACAGGACCGCAACCGTGTAACTTGCTATCCTGAAGTCGACGCGCCTAGCTCAATCGCAACAAACACCCTAGCATCGATCGCCTGTCGAATCGTGCAGTGGTTGAGCCTGAACCTGGTTTGGGCTGCCCAAGACAAGAGCCCGCTGCTGGAGAATCCATGCCGAGTCAAAGACGTCCACTTCTCGTGCTTGCTACCGGCAATCCCAATAAGGTGGAAGAGATCCGGCACCTCTTGCGAGACGTTTCCTTGACACCGGTTACCGCTACCGACCTCGGCTTGTCGCTGCCTTCCGACGAGCCCTATGCGACATTCGTGGAAAACGCTGAGCACAAAGCGCTACATGTCGCGGCACAGACGTCGCTGCTCGTGCTTGGAGAAGATTCCGGGCTGGAGGTTGACGCGCTCGGCGGCAGGCCGGGTGTGCTTTCGAAACGCTACAGTGGGCCCCAGGAAGACGCCCAGGCCAACAATCGGAAGCTGTTGCGGGAACTCAAGGACGTTCCCCACCCACAGCGCACGGCCCGATTTCGGTGCGTGGCAGCGCTTGCTCTCGCCGATTCGGTGCTGTTCTCAGCGAGCGGCTTGTGTGAAGGGATGATCGCAGAAGAGCCCCGCGGCACCTGGGGATTCGGCTATGACCCGGTATTCTATCTTCCTGACGAAAAGCGAACCATGGCCGAACTTTCGTCCAGCGAGAAGAACCGCATCAGCCACCGCTCCCGCGCCCTTGAGAAAGCCATGGCATTCATACGACAATATGCAGCAGACGCCTAGGCGCCCGTTGGGCTCTGCCGCGTCTAAACCGGCAGTCCAGATGGACGTGCCTTTGTGTAGAGAAAACGTCTGCGAGAGGAATGCAAACGATGGATGAACTAGAAATCAAACATGAACGCATTGCCCAATTCCTGGCTGATCAGAATCTCGACGCTCTCGTTCTCGGACGTCTGGCCAACTTTGCATGGGCGACGGGAGGACGCGATGGCTTCATCATGATTGCCACTGAGCACGCCGGCGCCCACTTGATCTACACGCCCGATGAAAAGTCCCTGGTGGCCGACCGCGTCGAGATGCCGCGTTTCCAAGCGGAGGAAGGCCTCGTGCCTCCGGAATGGACCCCGGTTGCGCCTTTCTGGCATGTGGACCGCGCGCAAGTGGTCCATTGGAATACGGTCGCTCAGGGCAAGCGCACCGGCGCCGACTGCGACATCCAGGGAGCGCAAAAGCTAACCGGCGACATTGCGCGGATGCGTTTTCAGCTCTTACCGCAAGAGATCGAGCGATACCGCGCGCTGGGACAGGCAGCCGCACAGGTGCTTGAACTGGCCGCTCACGAAATCGCTCCCGGCATGACGGAGCACGCCATCGCCAGCCTAATTGCCGGCATAGCCATATCCCAGGGGATCCAGGCGGCGCTCACACTCGTCGCGACCGATGAACGCATCTTCCGCTATCGACACCCTATTCCTACGGCAAAACAGCTCGATAGGTATGCCATGCTTGTGCTGTGCGCCCGCCGGCACGGACTCATCTGCTCCGTGTCGCGCCTCGTGCACTTCGGAGACATTCCGCGGGAAATCCAGGAAAAGTCAGCCGCCTGCGCGCAGGTAGACGCGGCCTTCATTCTCGGTTCGGTACCGGGCCGCCCCGCGAAGGACGTTTTTGCTGAAGCCGTGAGTGAGTACGCCAAGGCCGGCTACGAGGATGAATGGCGCTACCACCATCAGGGAGGCGCATGTGGCTATGAGTCCCGAGACTACAAAGCGTCTCCCGCAAGCGCAGAGGTGATACAGTTGAATCAGGCCTTCGCGTGGAATCCCAGCATAGCGGGTGTCAAGAGCGAGGACACGACCCTGGTAACCGAGCAAGGTATTGAGGTGCTCTCGGCGGCCTCCGCTGACTGGCCGACGATTACGGTGGAGTGGCAGGGCAAGACCATCGCGCGCCCCGCCATTCTGCAACGGTAGAGCGCGACAGCATGCAAGCAAGTGAACCACAGGTAGGACTATCTGAGCGGGCCCATGCCACACCACAGATCGAGTGGAAGAACCTTGGCGTTTTCCTCGGCTTGGCATTCGGCCTGACCTGGGGGATTTGGGCGGTTGTCTACCTGTTGGGCGGGTTGAATAACCTCCTCGTGTTTACGGCTGGCTCTCTGCTCGCCATGTGGGGGCCAGGCGTTGCCGCGATTATATGCAGTCGCTATGTGTCGCCCATGTCCAGACGAGAACTCGGCGTACAGCGTGGCAACCTGGAACGATACGCCAGCATCTACTTCTTCGTGCTCCTCTACCTGATTGCGGCGATGGGCCTGAGCGTTGGACTCGGCATCCAGGAGGTGAATACGCCGCTTGAACCGCTGCGGAGTGAGCTTGCCGACCAGCCCTATCCCTTCAACGACCCAATCCTAGTGGTGTTCATCAACATCGTCACCGCATTCACGCTGGCGGCGGTACTTAACAGCCTCTTTGCCCTTGGTGAAGAACTTGGCTGGCGCGGCTATTTGCTGGCGAAACTCGCACCCCTAGGCATGGGTCGCGCGAGTCTGCTCATCGGACTCATCTGGGGCATCTGGCACGCCCCGGCCATCTTCATGGGATATAACTATCCCGAACACCCCTGGCTGGGCATGGTTCTTATGGTCTGGTTCGCGCTAGGGTGGAGCGTCATTCTCACGTGGCTGCGTGTCGCGGCGGGGAGCGTCCTGGCTGCCGCCTTTGGACACGGCCTCATCAATGCCGTTGCCGGGCTGCCGCTTCTCCTGCTGCTGGACACTGATTCGCTCATTCGCGCGCCGCTCGGCATCACGGGACTCGTGCCGCTGACCCTCTTGGCGATTCTTGCTTTCGGCCTGCTGCAGAAGCAGGAGCGGCAGGATGCGCAGACTTCTTCCTGAGCGATGCCTGCGGAATGTCACTACCCGGTTGGAGTGACTTCGTAGTCGTCCCCGAGGCCGATGAGTAGGCCGCTGCGTCGTAATCTTGCAAGAATCACCTGCCTTGCTCACCTCTCGCCTCTGCACGCCGACCGTCGCCGGCATTCGGGTAACGCAGCAGCCTGCAAAGCAGGAAGTCCTCTTCCCAACACTACTCTGGGTGCTGGGACTGAGCCCAATCAAGAACCTCTATCGGAGTACTCACTCTTGGTCCGCAAACTGCATCGTATAGAGCTGAAAGTAGCTGCCGCGTTGCTTAAGGAGCTCCTCGTGGCTGCCTTGCTCCACAATCTCGCCTCTATCCATCACGATGACCTGATCGGCGTTTTGGATAGTGGAAAGACGGTGGGCGATGACAAAGCTCGTCCTGCCGCGCAGGAGAAGCGCCAGGGCCTCCTGGATCTGTTGCTCGGTCTCCGTATCCACGCTGGACGTCGCCTCATCCAACACCAGTATGCGCGGGTCAGCCAGCAAGGCCCGCGCAAATGAGAGCAATTGCCGCTGGCCGATAGAGAGTTGCGTGCCCCGCTCGCCCACGAGCGTCTCGTAGCGGAATGGTTGGGATTCCACGAAGTCGTGGAGACGCACGGCCTTGGCCGCCTCCACGATCTCCTCGTCCGTCGCATCGAGCCTGCCGTAGCGGATGTTCTCTTTGACCGTACCGGAGAAGAGGAATGGCTCCTGCAGTACGAGTCCAATCTGGCCGCGCAGGCTTTCGAGGGTAACAGCGCCAATGTCGGAGCCGTCAATTGTCACGGCACCGGATTTAATGTCGTAGAACCGACACAGCACATTGATGATCGAGGTCTTGCCCGCACCCGTGTGGCCCACTATGGCGATGAGCTCGCCCGGTTGGGCTTCCAGGGAAATACCGTGCAACACGGGCGTATTCTCTACATACTCGAATAAGACATTGTCGAAGCGTACATGGCCGCGCACTGCCGGCAGAGCCTTGGCATTCGGCGCGTTGACGACATCCGGCTCCTGGTCGAGCAGCGCAAATACGCGCTCGCTTGCCGCCATGGCGGACTGCATCTGGTTGAAACGTGACGAGATGCTTTGCAGCGGTTGGAAAAAGCGTTGCACATAGCTGAGGAAGGCCACCAAGACTCCCAGCGAGATTGTGTCCTGAACAACGGCCACGCCGCCAAACCAGATGATGATTACGATGGCAACCGCGTTGATAACGCTTACTGTCGGTGAAAACGCAGCCGAAAGTCCGTTGGCCTTGAGCATGGAGCCGACGTAGCGATCGCTCAGGGACTGAAAACGCCGCAGGTTTTCCGCCTGACGCGTATATGCTTGGGTAACCCGCACGCCGAGGATGCTCTCAGCAAAGTTGCCGTTCATCACGCTGCGGTCTTCCCGCGCAAGACGCCAGGCGCTGCGGGCCTTGCCTTTAAAGAAGAATACCACTCCTATGAGGGCGGGCAGCACGATGAAGGTGAAGAGCGCTAGCTGCCAGTGCATGTAGAGCATCATGAAGAGGATGCCCACCAAGACGAAGAGGTCCGTGGCGGTGTTTACAATGCCTTCCGTCACCAGTCGATTGATATCCCGCACGTCACTGGTGACACGCGTGATGATGCGCCCGGCGCGGTTGCGGTCGTAGAAGCCCAGCCCCAGGCGTTGGAGGTGCTCGAAGAGCCCCTGGCGCACCGAGAAGAGCAACTGTTGGCCCAACCAGCTAATAATCCACTGGCGCGCGCCCATGGCACCGAAGAGCACGAGTCCAGCGATTAGATAAAGAATGGCAAGAATGTCGAGCCCTCGCAAATCACCGCTTGCGAGCGGGCCGTCGATAGCCAGCTTGAGCAAGTATGGCCGCAGGACGCTGGCCACCGTATACGTGAAGGTCACGACGACCCCGCCGACAATCTGCCAGCGGAATCCGGCGGTATAGCCGAAGAGGCGGGCGATTATTTTGAGGTCTATTTCGCCCTTGATCTGCTCCTCCTCGTCAGCCAGCTCAACAGAAGGCTTGTCAGGCTTCTTGCTGCTGTCGGTCGGAGGAGGCGTGGACTGTTGCGAGCGCTCAGCCATGGGCAGTTCCGTCTCCGTTCGCGTCCCGGCTCGCTTCACGCGCCAGTGCGGCCATGCGCTCTTGGTCCCTGAGTTGAATGTCGTAAATGCGGGCGTAGAATCCTTTCCGTTGCACCAGTTCCTCGTGGGTACCCCGGTCGACAATGCGGCCCTCTTCCATGACGAGGATTAGGTCTGCTTCCTTGATGGTCGAGACACGCTGCGCCACGACGAGTCTCGTAGAGCTTTGGGCATAGTTCTTGAGACCCTCGTAGATCCGGTACTCCGTCTCCGTATCGACGCTGGCCGTCGCATCGTCCAGCATGATGATGGGACGCTGAAGGAGGAGCGTGCGCGCAAGCGCGGTGCGCTGCCGTTGACCGCCGGAGAGGCCGGCGCCGCGCTCGCCGATGCGGTGTTGGTAACCATTGGGAAACTCCATGATGAAGTCATGGGCTTGAGCGGCCTTCGCCGCGGCGACAATCTCATCCATGCTCGCATCGGGGCGTCCGTAGGCAATATTGTTCGCCATGGTATCTGCAAACAGCATAGGCTCCTGCAGCGCGATACCAACCTGCTTCCGCAGCGAGTCCTGGGTGACATCCCGCACGTCGTGGCCGTCAATCTTGACCGAACCCGAGCGTACGTCATAGAAGCGGGCAATCATGTAGAGCAGTGTGCTCTTGCCGCTGCCGGTCGGCCCCACGATGGCGATCATCTTGCCCGGCGCGGTCTCCACGCTGATGTCTTCCAGCACGGCAAAGCCGCGCTCGTATTCAAACGTTACATCCCGCAGGACGACGTGACCCGTTACCGGCGGCAGTTCGTGGGCGCCGGTCTGGTCGCGCACCGGTGAGCGCGTATCGAGAACACCGTAGTAGCGCTCGCCGCTGGTGATGCTCGTTGCAATGCTGTCCATTATTCCGGGGAGCTGCTGCGTCGGTCCTACGAGCATTTGGAAGTAGGCAACAAATGCCACCAGCGCTCCAATCGTGAGATCACCACTTATGACAAGCCGCCCTCCCAACCACAGCACGATGACGATCCCAAGTACCGAGACCATGTTCATCAGTGGACCGAGCGTTGCATTCACGTTGACGGCCCGCATCATGAGGCGTACGAGTTCGCGTCCTTCTTTCTTGAACTTCTCCTGTTCATGCGTTTCCCGCACAAAGGCCTTCACCACGCGCGCACCGTTGATGGCTTCCTCCAAGGCAATAACCACCCGCTCGCGTTGCTGCCGGACCCATCCGTACGCAGGCCGAACCCGCTTGTTATAGAACCAGGAAATTACGCCCAAAATCGGGAGGAGCGGCAATGACCAGAGAGCCAGTTCGCCGCTAAGCCAGAACATGATGCCGAGCACGATAGAGTAGCGCAGAAACGTATCGAGCATATTGATAATGGCCTGGGTGCCAAAGCCCTGTATCAGCTCGATGTCGCTCAGGGCTACGGAGATCATCTCCCCGGCCTGAATTCTGTCGTGAAAGCCATAGGAGAGGTGTTGCAGGTGATCGTAGAGCTGCGCGCGCAAATCGTAGCCGGTCTTCTGTGAGGCGACGGCAGTGAAGAAGGCTTTGCCAAAGAGAAAGAGCGCGGCGAGTAGGGAAACTGCCACGATGACGCCGCTCATGAACGCAATGTAGCGGAGATCGCCCGGCGTTAAGCCGTTGTCGATAACTTCCTTGAAGAGCGCGGGCGTGACGAGGCTCAAGACCGTGCTGGCTAGCCATGCACCGTACGCCAACAAGGCAGAGTTGCGGTGCCGAAATGTCGCGGCTATGAGGCGCTTGAGGATCTTCATGCAGCAGTCTGTGCCAACGTGCCTTAGAGGGGTTTTCTACCCGCGAATCCGGTATCTAATTCGTGCCAGAAACGGATTTCGTCCTCGCCTTGCTTCCAACACAGAAAGACGATGCGTCCATCCCGTTCTGCCGGAAAGTCGATCAATCCCTGCTCGATGTCTTTCAACGCGACACCCAAGTCCACGACGGCTTTGATCAACGACTCTGCCTCATCGCGCAAGGCTTGAATTTCGCGCAACTGCGGTAGGGAAGCCGGTTCCCCCTTGGGATGGCCATTGGAGCGCTGCAATGGGGCAGGATACGACTCCCCTTCAGCGTAGTGTCGAAACTGAACGAAGATCTCTTGCAGACGGGCGACGGTTGCACGCAATCGCGGCAAGAGAGCATTGGCTTCTTGAAGCGTGAAGAGCTTGAGGGGCGGGTCGGCCGGCGTCTCTTTAGAAGACATTGACAAATGGGGGAAAGGCAATAGGAATGCGACGGGAACGCCTACTATCTTTACACAGCGATTGATTTACGTCAAGCGGATGCGTGTCCGTTGAGCGCACAGTGAAGGTAGAATGTGTTTGACTAGCTTGTATAACTGCCGTCAAACGGCTCTCATACATGTCGTATAGAAGCCTAAGCTCAGCAAATCAATTTACGCCCTGAGGGAGAAGCGCACGCCATGAGACGGATTCAGCAGAGAATTTACGAACTTCTGGAGGTGGCACACCCCGAAGACTCCGCCAGCCGTGCAACCGATCTCTTCCTCTTTGTATTGATCGCTTTGAATGTGGTCGCGGTGATCGTGGAGACCGTGGAGGACCTGGCAACGCAGTACAAAGCCGTCTTTTTCTACTTTGAAGTTTTCTCGGTGGCGGTATTTACGATGGAGTACGTGCTGCGCCTCTGGACGTGCGTCGCGGACCCCCGTTATGCGCGTTCGATTCGCGGCCGCATCCGCTTTGCCGGATCATGGCACGCGGTAGTCGACATTCTGGCAATCCTGCCCTTCTACCTACCCATGATTCTGCCCATTGACCTGCGCGTCATCCGTGCTTTGCGCTTCTTCCGTCTACTGCGTTTCTTGAAGCTCAGCCGTTATTCCGAATCGATGCGCATCTTTGGCAAAGTGCTCCGCAGCGAACGTTCCGAGCTGCTGGTTGCCCTGTTTGTCGCCGGAGTGCTCCTCGTCATTGGCTCTAGTTTCCTGTATCTCGTCGAGCACCAAGCACAGCCGGATGTATTCTCGAGCATTCCGGCGGCGATGTGGTGGGGCGTGGCGACCTTGACTACAGTGGGTTACGGGGATGTCTATCCAGTAACGCCGATCGGCCGCTTTCTTGGCGCGATCGTCGCCGTCATGGGCGTGGGCATGTTCGCCCTGCCCGCCGGCATTCTGGCATCCGGCTTTGCCCGAGAAATGGGAAAGCGCCAGGATGACCCGGAAGTCTGCCCCCACTGCGGCGAGCCCATCAGTGATGTCGAGGGTGAGTAAGGGCTGCTGAGAGCGAGGACTTCGACCACCGAAAGTCCCACCGGCCTCGCCACGGCTTGAATTCGCCGGACAATCAGTAGCCGGGAACAGCCGCAGACAGCCCACACCGATTCGCACAGGCGCCCGGATGCATTGGGCGGTTACTCTTCCTCGAACAGTCCCCGTGCTTCTAGATACTCCCGCGCGTAGCCCAGGTACGTTTCTGCGTTGCTGTAGATGCGCTCGATCTCCTGCTCAGTAACCTCACGCAGCGCCTTGCCCGGCACGCCAAGAATTAGCGATCGCGGCGCGAACTCCTTGCCCTCTGCCAGCACCGCTCCCGCGCCGACGATGCTGTCCGGCCCCACGGAGGCGCCGTTCAATAGCAATGCACCCATGCCGATAATGCAGTGGTTGCCCACGGACGCGCCATGAATAACGGCGGTGTGCCCGGTCGTGACATGGGATCCAACCTGAGACGGAAACCCATGGTCTGTGTGCACGACGCAATTCTCCTGAATGCTGGTGTGCGAGCCGATGACAATTGGCGCGAAGTCCCCGCGCAGCACGGCGCCATACCATACGCTGGCATTGTCGCCGAGCTCTACGTCGCCGATGACATACGCGTTTTCCGCAATGAAGACGTTCTTGCCAACGCGAGGCATCACGCCCCTATAGGGCAACACTGGCACGTGACTTACCTCCTCCTTCGCACCTGAGTAGTGTTCGTTTCTCTCTAATTGCTGACCAATCCCGCCGAGGCTGGCACGGGACGCAAGCATCCACGGCCATGATAGCACCGTGAACTGGCAGGACGCCCGCTCATATACATCCGAGCGTGTACACACTGGGTATCATCGTTGGCGAAAATCTGATCACAATGCCGACGTACTCCATACACATAGAGTCCGGGCACTCCCTCTCCATTGTTTGAGGCGCGGATTGAAGGGGCTGTCCCACAAGGCAGAATCTGTCGGCGTGCCACAAGAGTGCCTGCAAACACGGCAAAGCACTCGTCCTGTCCCCTACCGAAATCTGCGTGTACGTGGGCTAATGCCTATGCTATGGTGATATGGAACTAGCATAAACTCACCAAGCCTACGCAAGGAGACGATGAAGGATGGCGGTCAATACCGATACAAAGCACTTTGGATTACTGATCGATGGCGAGTGGCTCGATCGGCCGGACGGCAAGCTGCTGGAGGTGCGCAGCCCCAACGACGGTGAGGTGTTCGCCACGCTGCCGGAAGCCACGCAAGACGATCTGGATGCTGCCATCGAGGCAGCCCAGCGGGCCTACGACAAGCAGGAACTCTCCGCCTACCAGCGTTACGAGATTCTCTACAAGGCGTCCCAACTTCTTACTGAACGCGTCGAAGATATCGCCTTCCACATGAGCATGGAGGGCGGCAAGCCCATCAAAGAGGCGCGGATAGAGGTGGCGCGCGCCGCCAGCACGATCCTCGTAGCGGCGGAAGAAGCAAAGCGCATTCATGGCGAGCAGATTCCGGTGGAAGCCGCGGTGGCATCCGAGAACCGGTTGGCGTTCACCATGCGTCAGCCGATTGGGGTCATCTGCTGCATCTCGCCGTTCAACTTCCCGGCCATCCTCGTGGCGCATAAGATCGCGCCCGCCATCGCGGCCGGCAATACGGTGGTCCTCAAGCCCGCCAGCGCCACGCCGGTGACGGCGGTGAAGATCTGCCAGGCCTTCATGGATGCCGGGCTGCCGCCGGGACACCTGAATCTCCTTGTCGGGGGCGGGGCAACCCTGGGCGAGTGGCTCATTCAGGACGAGCGCTTTGCCATGTACTCGTTCACGGGCTCCGCTGAAGTCGGCAAGCACCTGCGCAATAGCATCGGCCTGCGCCGCGCCACGTTGGAATTGGGCGCGAACTCACCCGTCATCGTCGACAAAACCGCCGACGTGCAAGCAGCCGCTGAAGGAGTTGCCCAAGGCGGCTACATGAACGCGGGTCAGGTCTGCACTTCCGCCCAACGTATCCTCGTGCACCGCGACATAGAGGAGGAATTCCTGGCGGCCTTGGTGCCCCAGGTGGAGAAGATGAACGTCGGGCCTTCCTACGAAGACAGCACCGACGTCGGCCCCATGGTCACGCTGAGCGCCGCCGAGCGCGTGGAGGCGTGGTTCAAGGAGGCGGCTGCCGACGGCGCGAATGTGCTCTGCGGCGGCTCGCGCGATGCCCAGTTCGTCACGCCCGCAGTGGTAAGCGGTGTCCGCTCGGACATGAGGATTTTCCAGGAAGAGCTATTCGGTCCCGCGGTTACGGTAACCGTGTTCGACGACATCGATGAGGCAATTGCCTTGGCGAACGACTCCCGCTACGGCCTGCAGGGCGGCATCTTCACCAACGACCTGGAAACCGCCTGGAAAGCCGCCAAGCAGGTGCGCATCGGCGCGTTGATGATCAACGACACCTCCCGCTACCGCGCCGACCAGATGCCCTTCGGCGGCGTGAAAGAGAGCGGCATGGGACGCGAGGGTCCCAAGTTCGTCATCGAAGAGATGACCGACCTGAAACTGGTGGTCTTCAACCTGCAGGGGTAAGCCTGTCGTCTGCGCTGATGCAGACAGCAAGCGGGGGGCCACGTTCGGTGCATCCCGAATGAGGGAGCGCTGACGGGGTTGTCTTAAGTAGCGCGGGGGCTTGTCCCCCGCCTCTTGGGCTAGTCAGGTGCTCGGATGTGGCAGAGCCGCAATGGCGTGCATCTTCGCCTCTGGTCGGTTAAAACTTAGCTCTGCGGAAGGTAGAGAATCAGCATGCCCAAAGACCGCATGCTCAGCGTTGAAGAAGCGTTCGCGCGCATCGTCTCCCAGTTCTCCGTACTTGAGGCGGAGACGGTTCCTCTGATGGATTCCCTCGGTCGCGTGCTGGCAGAGGATGTAGTCAGCGCCGAGGACGTTCCCGCGTTCGATAACTCGGCCATGGACGGCTATGCCGTGCGTTTTGCCGATACGCAGACGGCGAGTGAGGGGCAGCCGGTGCACTTGCGGGTGGTCGGCGACCTGGCCGCCGGCGCCGTGCCGGACGCGCCGCTGGGATCCGGCGAGGCCGTGCGTATTATGACAGGCGCCCCGGTGCCACCGGGCAGCGACGCCGTGGTGCCGTTCGAGGATACCGACCGCACGGATTGGGCGAAATTCGGCACGCCCCCCGGCGCGAGCGGCGATCCCGCCACCGTCGGCATTCTGCTGGCCCCTGAATTCCAGGACAACGTGCGCTTCCGTGCGGAAGACATCAAGACCGGCGAGACGGTGCTTACCCAGGGCAAGCGCATTCGCGCGGCGGAGATCGGCGTGATGGCTTCCCTCGGCAAGACCGAGGTGGCGGTCTACCGGCGGCCCGTGGTGGCTGTGATCCCCACCGGCGATGAGGTAATCGATATCGCTGAACCGCTGCAGCCCGGACAGGTCCGCAACAGCGCGGCCCATGCCTTGGAAGCGCTGGTAACCGTCTACGGCGGCATCCCGCGCCGCCTGCCGGTGGTCGGCGACTCCGTGGATGAGATTCGGCAGGCACTGCTTTCCTGCCATGACTGCGACCTCATCGTCACCATCGGCGGCGTTTCGATGGGCGATTACGACCTGGTGCGCAACGTGCTGGGCGCGGAAGGCGAAATTGACTTCTGGCGCATCCGCATGCGCCCCGGCAAGCCGCTGGCATTTGGTCACATCGAAGCAGTAGTCAGTGCGCACTCTTCCGTCATTCCCGCGAAAGCGGGAATCCATCTTTCATCCGATAGTCCAACCCGCCGCGTGCCCGTCGTCGGCCTGCCAGGCAATCCCGTCTCCGCTTATGTCACCTTTGAGGAATTCGTCCGTCCGGCGCTCCTCGTCATGCAGGGGCACACCCACCTCCACAAGACCACCGTCAAAGCCCGCTTCCTCGACAGCATGGAGAATCACGGGAGGCGCCAATTCGTGCGCGTCGTCGTGGAGCGCGACGACCACGGCTATACCGCGCGGCTCACCGGCGAGCAGGGCTCGCAACTGCTTACGTCCCTTGCCAAAGCCAATGGCCTCGCCATCATCTCTGAGCACACAGATTATGTCGAGCCCGGCAGCGAGGTCACCGTGCAGATGCTCGACTGGCCGGAAGAGGGGTGATGAGGCAAGGCTGGGAGTGTTCCAGCGCGTGAGCTCTTGGGAATCACTGCTCGCTCGAAAGCCTTGTCGTTTGAAATTGTCTTCCTTCCCGGCAATTGGTACAGTTTGTAATGGCTATGGAAGCGCTCCCATGAAAGCGGAGAATTGCAATAGCGGTATTCGATTCACACACAGGACGTATGAAGCACTGAAGGCGGGAGGCCTTTCAAATTCGCAGGCAAAGATCTTACATGATGCCCTACGGTGAATCGAACGAGTCGCTGGCAACCAAAGCAGACATAGTCGCCGTAAGGGCGGATCTCCGAGAGCTAGAGTTGCGCATGCGGCTGCATTTCTATGGGGTAGCCATTGTGGTAGTTGGCATCTTGGCTGCTTTGGAGTTGTTGCCGATCTAGGCGCACTGAGACAACTGTATTGCATTTCCCAGCGGCCCCGCGCGGTTGCACCGCTTGAAGCCCGTTGCAATTCTAAACCCCTCAGAGCATGGCGACGAAAGGGTGCAAACACACCCCGGCGTTCCGTGCAGCAAGGCGAGAAGAGGCTACACATGTTCATTCAGTGGATGTCGACCCTCAGCACCGCAGACACCGTGCTCTTCTTTATATCGCTCGTCTCGATTTTCCTCATGCTCGCCATCCCCTTCGCCCTGCTCTTCTCCGTCGCCATCATCGACGAAATCCTCTCCAACCGCCTCGACAGCCTGGAGTAGCCCGTCGCTTGCCTCTTGGCTGCCTAGCTCCGATCCATTTACGACGGCTCCAGGGAATCGTTTGCATTCAGGAAGTCTTGGGGGGCTGTAAAGGCATTTAAGAAGAGGGGAGTACCGGCAAACGAAAGAGGAGAAACTGGGCCAATGGTCATGAATGAGTACTCTCGAGAAGCTAGATCGAACGATGATTGCGGGTCACGGAAGAGTTGATAAAGATCTAAGGCTTTGCTGCGGCCACCAACCAAATCACGCAGAGCCTGAAATTCACTACCCATCGACAGACCAAACCCGAAGAAGTAAATGCGCAATTGATCTGTAATTGCGCGGTCAAGACTCGACAGCGTTGGTGAAATAAACATCCAACCAACCCCATACTTTCGGGTTGTCCGCACCGAGTCTATGAAGATTCTCCGGACTTGCTTGATAGTCTCATTGTCCAGGCTTCCAGACGGGGCTAAACGATGTGCTTCATCCATTAGGACTAGCGTATTGAGACTTCTCTTATTGGCGTAAGCGTTCTCAGCAGAGACTCGAATTCCTTCCAAGAGCCGCCTAATGATAAGCGCCTGAATCGTTTCGTTCCAAAACAGACTTACGCTGCTTTGAGCGGCTAGGTCCACAATGATCAGAGGTCTGTCCTGGGGATTGAACAAGCTGTTCAGGATTGACCCCACCGATTGTGTTCCGGTTCGACTCTTGTCAAATAGGCCCGTGATCGGTTGCCAATACTCATAGAATTCATCGGGGTCAGCATCGACATACTGCGAATTGAAGCGCTTGCGAGCTTCAGCCCCTAGGTAGAAAAGTTCCTGCACACTTTCTTGGCCAAGAATGTCCCAAGCCTTATCGAAAGACTCTCGCTTGTGCAGGTCTGTCAGTTTGACCTTCTTCTTTTGCAAATTGTCACTCAAGACTCCGGCAGCTGCTTCTTGCTTCCCACCTTTAGAAACGCTGAGCTTATCAAAAAACGAGGACTCGCTAAGGACTTGGGCGAACAATTCCCACCTATCTAGAACTAGGTCCTTCACACTTATGACTCTTGTCGTTTTCTTGATCCCAGCCAAAGCTTCTCTGACCGGAAGCTGAAAACTCCCCATAGCTCCCGAACCCGAAACATCCTGCGAGAACTCGCCTTTCGGGTCTATTACCAGAATGCCCATACTCTTGTAACGGGCATAAGCCAGCATAATCATCTTGGCCAAGACTGACTTTCCTGATCCAGTCTTGCCAAATACCCCTAAGTGATAAGCCTCACCTGCTCCATCCGCGCCAGAATCAAAGTGCTTAAACCACAACGGTAGTCTAGGCGTAGATCCGTAGACGTGGCCTAAATAAAACAACTGCTCCTTATATGGCTCAAGCAAGACGTCCAGCACACTATCATCCACTAAGTGCACATTTGTGCCTGTAGCCGGGACAGTCCCCAGACTGCTAGGGCGGTACTTACCGTTCTGGTCAGCAAAGACTGCACTGACGCCCATTTCACCTTGGTGGGTATCCTGACGTTCGCTCACAGCATCGACCGTGCCACGCTGGCGAATCAAGCTCCGCATGGTTGGGTCTTCATGCCAGATGTTTCGCAGTGCTATCTCTGTGATCTGTCCGAGCGCATAGTGATCAGAGTTATCCTGTAGGTAGCGAAACAAAGCCAGTTCGCCTACCAACTTCTTGTTGACCGCACTAGCCAAGATGTCAAGAGCAAGTTCCGATGTAGAAGATGGGGAACCAATTACGCCTATTCTCTCGGACTGGTCAACCAACTGGCTCATTTCTTGATTCGGCATTGCTACCTTCCTGCCTCCGTCCGATAGCTATGAAGGCCAACAAACACATCATCGATGTTACCCTGATAGTCCTCTGCTAGATACTGGCTGGCAATTTGGCGAAATGCAGGAACAGCTTGGGGCAAGTGCTTCACCATCCTGTCCGCCAGATAGAGTGGGTACGGCTCCATGATGGCCGCCGTGCCACACTGATCCTTGATGCCCTGAAATGCTATGCTCAAACGACCTTGATTGTCGGCAATTGCTCGGCTCATCTCCAACCGCAAAGCTGGCATGTAGGAGTGGGGCCGATAATAGAGAACATAGATGTCACCCAAGAGGTTAGTGACTTGGTCAACCAATTTGCTGATTTCATCCCGTTCAGCATTTTCGACAATCCCATCGGCTACTGAAGTGTCGATGTGCCATGGCTGGGAAGGCGGCAATAGTTGAGTGGGTGACGTGTATTCACCTGCTTCCAAGATTGAGCTAAGCAGCCCGCGATCATCATAAGACTTGGGCCAGTTCAATTGGCCCCCAATTTCTCGACGGGTAGTGTATTTTGGCACTGCTATCCACTGACGGTCATTACGCTGGGCTGTTAGCACAGAACAGTAAGCTTCCAAGAAAGGCCTAATCTTCTTAATCAGATAGTCTTCAACGGTCTTGAGGTTAGGATACTCTTTAGCTTTATTGAATCCTTGATTGAAGTAAATGGCCGGCGTGGTAAATGAACCATCCAAGAGAACAAGCTCATGAGGGGCGTTCGCGGCCAGTAGCAACTCCATCCCAATCATCCCTGCGCGCAAAACAGACCCTGTATCAGGACTATGAGGTTCAGTCTCGACATGCACAAAGTGGTTGGGCTCGGGCCAGAACCGCTTCTCAGAAGGGGGCGTCAAACCTTCAACCGCTACTGCGCCTGCCACGACCAGATCTGTGGCGAGCAATCTTTCAACAGCATAGGAACCGTCAACTCCACATGTGGTAGGGCTCTGCACTCGTGGCAGAGTGGAGTCTCGTCTTGCTTTGCCAGAGTCAACAAGCTGGTCCCGCCACACTTGCCTTTTCTCGCGCAACTCCTCAAAGGAGTCCAGCAGTTCCTTCCCTACCCCCTTTGTTCGGTTTAGAACCTCATCGACAAGTGATTTTGGCAGTTCCCTAAAGCTAGACTGTTCGTCCAATGTCTTCTCCATCCGACCACAACTGCAACTCTTGAGGATTCCAGTCAAGATGCCGTTTCTCTCGCCGACTGCGTGGCATCAGCCATCTGTTACGATACCAATCGAAGAGTTTGTCTACAGGTTGATCAAAGTATTCCAGCTTCGAGGCACCGCCACCTAGGAATTGACGAGCATTTTCTGCTAACGGAGAAATGAAAATCTCGCGATTAATTCCGTGATTCTGCCACTCCTGCGGCAATCCCAATGCAGTGAGCACCTTTTGAAGGACTTCTCTTCTGTTCCTAAATCCATTTCCCCATGATTCATGCTTAGCAGTGGCTCTTGAATTAGATCTAGCAAACTTCACCATAGAGTCGTAAATTCCGTTGGAAACGTGGAATTCACCATACCCTTGAGTGAACCCTACCGACCTGAACACTAATCGATCATTGAATCTCAAGCGGTTATAGAGTGACGACCTACCCAGGGCAGAGGTAGTGGTAACCAATGCAATCTGGCCGGGTAGCTCTCTTTGCTGGATCAAGGATGCCCTTCGTTCATATTTGGCCCTGAATGCTTCACGTACTTCATTGCTCACGGCCAACAAAGCAATAAGCTTGCCTCCTAGCAAGAAAGAGTACGGCGGAACCGCCCCCAACACATAGGCGTCTACAACATGGTGAAGCCTCTCCATTCGACCTTCTTTTTCCCAACCGATCCACTGGTCCCGTTTCCTTAGACTAAAGACTGGATCACCTAAACCGAATAGGCCCATTAGCTTGTTCGAGTTTTGATCCACTACAAGAAATCTCAATCTTCGCCCATATCCCGAAGACACCGGAATGCTCCAGTGTAAACTCGCATAGCGGAATAAGAGCTCGTCACTTGAATTCGGATGGACTTCGACCAGTTTGGGGTAGATCTTATCGATATCAATTTCTCTCCCAAAAGCAAAACGTCGCAAAAGTGAGGATTCGTGTTTGAGAAGTCCCTTTTTGCGCTGAATCAGCTTTTGGTGAACCGCTTCGGCGTGCAGGGATCTTATCGTGTCCTTATTCAAGTCATTAGGCAGGTAGAACCGATTGTCCCGCAACACAAAACCTTGCTTCTCAAATGACGCCAAAATGCGAGCTTTGAGGTGTTCTGGGTCATTCTCTTCAGTGATGTCAGGGTCAGTCGACAATTGCCAGTCTCGTTCTGCACTCGGTCTTTCCTAGATCATATCCATTATATGGCAAGACTTGGACATACATCTGACGATAGCAAGAACCTTCTCGAATGCATTGGCACCTATTCACCAATCGTGCGAGAACACAATGCCGAGCGACGCCAGCAGAAGATACTGCCAGCGCCGCTGCGTGACTTGGTGGCCTACAGTACCCTACTGATCCAACCTGTACAAGTACCGGATATCCCACAGCCCGTACAGCGTCGGGGTGGTGTTGCCGAAGATGTTGCGGGTGGCGGTGAGGCGTTCGCCTTGGGTGGTGTAGATCAGGGGCAGGTTTTCGGCGACGATGGCCTGGGCCTGGTGGTAGAGTGCCACGCGCTTGGCGTGGTCGAGTTCCTGGCTGGCCTGGATGTAGAGCTCGTCGATCGCGGCCTCCCAATCGGTAGCGGGTTCGGGCTGGCTGGGGTGCCAGAGGTGCAGGAATTCGCTGCTGTGCCAGACTGCGATGCCGCTATACGGGTCCGTGCCGCCGGTGAGACCGATGACGATGGCCTCCCAATCGTAGGTGGCGGTCAACTGGTTCACGAGCTCGCCGAATTCGATTGACTCATAGTTGGCTTTGATGCCCGCTGCCAGCAAGCCGGCGGCAATACGTTGGGAGATGGCCGCGCGCACGCTATTATCACCATTCGTCGCCAGCGTGAACTCGATGGTGTTGCCGTCTTTGTCCTCGCGGATGCCGTCGCCGTTGGTGTCCACCCAGCCGAGCTCATCCAGGATTTGCTTGGCCGCGGCGATGTCGTAAGGGTAGCGGCGCACACCGGGATTATGGAAGTCGCCGGCCGCCGGACTCACGGACGACCACTGTGGATAGCCGAGCCCATGCTGGATCTCCGCAACAATCGCGGCCTTGTCAACGGTGTGGGCAATCGCCCGGCGAAACTGCGTGTTTTGGAACCACGCCAGCTTTTCCGGCGCAACATACGGCGCACCGGTCTCGGCGTTTGATCCCGGATTCATGTTGAAGGTGAGGAACGACGTCCCGAAGCCGGGTCCGCGCCGGTGGATAGTGTAATTCCCCTCGACTTCGAACGGCTTCAGGTGTTCGTACTCTTCACCCAAGACCCCATGGACGTCGGTCTGGCCGGCCTGGAACATCTCCAGCTCGGTCTCGAAGTCCTCCACGATGTGGTAGACGATGGTGTCCAGGTACGGCAGGGAATTGCCGGCGGCATCCTTGAGCCAGTAACTCGGATTGCGCCGCAGCACCAGCAGCTCTTCAGTGTCGTAGCGCTCAATCGTGAAGGGTCCGGTGCCGACAATTTCCTGTGGGTCGGTCTCGATGTCCCACACGGAGTCAAACGTGCCGTCGTTAATGTACGACTCGAGAATGTGCTTTGGATAGATCGCCTGGCCCATGGAGCGCAAGAACGGGGCAAATGACACCGGCAGGACGAACTCAACCGTGTATTCATCCAGCGTGCGCACGGTCATGCGGCCTTCCGTCCACTCGCCACTCTCCGCGTCGATGTAGCGGAACGTAAAGGCGGCGCGATCATTGGTGGGAATGTCGTCGTTGTAGATAATGCGGTTGAAGGTGAATTCAACATCGTGGGCCGTAAAGGGTTCACCGTCATGCCACGTCACGTCTTGGCGCAGGTGAAACGTCCAGGTCAAGCCGTCCTCAGAGTGCTCCCAAGACTCCGCCAAGGCCGGTTCCACCTCATTGGTCAGCCACGAAGTCTCGGTGAGGCCCTCGAAAAGATAGCTGAGGTACCCGGATGACGAAGCATCATTGGCAAGCGCCAGGTTGAAGGTCAGCGGTTCACCGATAGTGGAGTACGTAATTTGCCCACCCGGCTTGCCAATGGCGTACGCAAAGGCTGAGGCATTGTCCTGAAGATCGGCGACAATCGTCTCATAGTCGCGGACAACGTCGGGTTGCTCCTGGGCGGGCTCCTCTCTGGGTTCAACTGTGGTGACTACGCCACACGAAGAGAGCAGGAGCACGGCGACGATTGCCAACAGGCCGAGCACGAAACCGAGCGGCCCTAGAGCAGCCTGTACACTGCCGCCTGCCTTTGTGGCTAGAGCATCGTCCTGGCTCCGCGCCGCCTGTAGCGCTACATCCCGGTGAAATCGCATACTGCTCCCTCCTTGGTAGAGTAACAAGAATACGCCGTTTTCCACTCGGATCAGATTGCAATCGTTCACGGTGAGAGTGCAGGTTTCCGGCGGCATTTCGCTGCGCCGGAGTGCGTCAGCTACCTCCACTCAGACCCATTGCTCCAGTAATTTCACTGTAGCACTTTGGCGGTCCACCGAGTGTAGCCCTGCTTACACTCGCACGCTTGGGCTGCGCTGTGCGGGACACCCATAAGCCGACTAGCTACGAGCGCCGTATGTCATCATGCGGTGGCCGCAGCCGCTGAACACTATCCGTAGAGTGTGCCGCTGGCCCCTCTCATTCGGGCGGAAGGTCCGGCGCTCACTTGACCAGTCGGCGGTGCAAGAGGGTGGCGGCGATGGGGAAGAGTACAACGATCCAAGCGATCACGTATACACCCGCGAGCAGATGAGACATGCCCAAGTCACCGGTTACAAATCCTCGGGCCAGGTGCACGGAGGGCGTCAGCGGAGCGGCCCAAGCGAGCGGTTCCACCCAATCTGGCATGGAAGAGATGGGAAAGAACGCGCCGCTGAGAAAGTAAAGCGGACTCGCCACCACGGTGAAAATCAGCGACAGAATGTGCACGTTCGGTGAAAGCGCGGCGAATATGAGCCCCAGCGCCCCAAACTGCACACCAACCAAGGCCGCCGGCAGTAGGACCCCCACGCTGGAGAGGGGGTCTATCCAGCCAAAGGCCGTTGCTACAGTCCCAATGCATACCGCCGTTGCGATTGTTCTTGTCATGGACCAGAAGATGTCGCCCATAGCGACCTCCCGTGTGCTCACCGGCGCGGTCAGTGTGGTCTCATACACACCTTTCTGGATGCGCATAAACCCTCCCCAAGCGCACTCGAAAACGGCGTGGAACATGGCGGAGCCCACAATGACGCCGGGAGCTATGAACCGCGCATACGGCACGCCTTGAACATCATTCACCAGGGAGCCCACACCGATGCCAATGGCCACGAGAATCACGAAAGGCTCGACGAAGTACCAAGATATGGACGTAAGCAGATTGCGCCTGAGCACGAGGAAGTGCCGGTACCAAATGCCGGCTATGCTCCGCAGCCTGACGCCTGCGATGTAGGTACTTGCTGTTGCAGCCATCATTCGTCGTCCGTCAACCCGCGGCCCGCCATGGTGAGAAATACGTCCTCCAGGTTGGAGGGCCGGTAGGAGACCCGCACACCTGCCAATCCCGATAGATCCGGGCGCGCGCCGTTGCGGGACGTCACGGTGATGACCGCGCCGGCGTCTCGATAGTCGAGGCCGGCATTGCCGATCCAGTCCACCACGTCCTGGCGCGCACCGTTGGATACGCGCACCTGCGCCACTTCCGAGCCTGCGTGCCGGGTGACCAGCTCGTCCGGTGTTCCTTCAGCGAGGATCCTACCGTGGTGCATGATGGCAAGCCGATCGCAGAGCGCCGCGGCTTCATCCATGTAGTGCGTGGACATGAGAATGGTCACACCGCCCTGCTTCATGGTCTCCAGCTCTTGCCACACGCGATTGCGGCCCTGCGGGTCAAGGCCGGTCGTGGGCTCGTCAAGAACAATGACGCGAGGGCTGGTCATAAAGGCCCTGGCAATAGCGAGGCGCCGCTTCATGCCGCCGGACAGATAGTCGATTTCCTCATGTGCCTTGTCGGTCAGGTCGAAGAACATCAGCACAGCGTCCGCGCGTCTTTCGGCTTCCTTCCAAGAGAGTCCGGCGGTAAAGCCGAACACAATGAGGTTCTGCCTGGCGTCAAGGTCGGTATCGAGGCCGTCTTCCTGCGTCACGACACCGAGGACATTGCGGACTTCCCGGGCCTGGCGGGTCACGTCTATGCCTGCCACGGTCAGCGTGCCGGCGGTGAGCGGGGAGAGCCCGCTAATCATGCGCATGGTGGTGGTCTTGCCCGCGCCGTTCGGGCCAAGCAGGCCATAGGTTTCGCCGCGGCTGACCTCGAACGAGATGCCGTCCACGGCGACAATCTCTCCGAACCGTTTCGTGAGATTCGATGCGCGAATGACGGTGCCTTCACTCTGGTCGTTCACAGTCGTTCCTCAATGCCGGCAGGTACGATACAGGCCTTCTCTAATCGCTTAGTGCTATTCAAACGAAAGCGGAAGGTTTAACCCTTCCGCTCATATCCTGTTCGCGTTAGAGTTGGTACGCCTGGAGGGATTCGAACCCCCGACCCTCGGTTCCGAAGACCGATGCTCTGTCCACTGAGCTACAGGCGCAGGTGGGCGCTTTGCGAAGAAAGCGATAGAGCCGCCTGATTAATTATAGCAGGCGAGCGCGCAAGTCCTGTCACTCCGGCGGATGCCGGAGTCCAGGGCACGCGGAGAAGATGGATTCCCGCTTTCGCGGGAATGACGGAAAGAGGCGTACTTCAGGTCTTGTCTGATCGGACCGGAAAAAACCTATCAACGAATTAGTTAACATTCACAATTCCAATAAGCCCCCGGCGCACCGCCCTCGCGCAAAGAAACTTCGTGTAGGCTCAGGATAGTGCGTCCTACGGCCGGTTAACGGTGCCGTCGGCGCGGCGCAGGGGCGCCCAGCCGCCGCCATACGGCATTTCCGGCAAGGGGAATCGCGCCGCCAGCTCTTCGTCGAGATCTATGCCGAGGCCGGGGCGTTCATTCGACCACATCGCGCCGTCGCGGATCTCCGGCGTGCCGGGAAATGTGTCCTGCGCGGCCTGGTTGAACCTGTGCTGCTCCTGAATGCCAAAATTGTGGCAGGCAAAATCCAGATGCATGTTGGCTGCGTGTCCCACCGGCGAAACGTCGGCCGGTCCGTGCCAAGCCGTGCGCACGCCGTAGAATTCGCAGAAGGCGGCCAGTTTGCGTGCCATCGAAATGCCGCCGATGTCGGAGATGTGGACCCGTATGAAGTCGATGAGCCGTTCCTGAATCAGGGGCACATACTCGGCTTGGTTGACGAAGAGTTCGCCCATGGCGATGGGAGTCGTGGTCTGCTGGCGCATGATGCGAAAGTAGGCGTTGTCCTCCGGCGCCAGCGGGTCTTCCAAGAAGAAGAGATTATAGGGTTCAAGTGCTTTCGCCAGTCCAAGCGCCTGGATGGGCGGGATGCGCTCGTGCACGTCGTGGATCAACTCCACGCTGTCGCCCAACTGGTTGCGCAGGTGCTCGAAAAGCCGGGGCAGTTGCCGCACGTACGGTGTCGGCTCCCAGTAGCCCTCCAAAACGCCGTGATCCACTTCGAAAGCCTCTCCACCAGATTTGCCGGCACTCTCGCCTTGAGACGGGCGCTTCCAACCCGTGGCGTTGCTACCGGCACTGTAGGACCTAAATCCCGGCTCGCTCGTCGAACACTTAACGTAGCGGTATCCCTGCTCCATAGCCGCGCGCACGGACTCTTCCGCCGCGTGCACATCTTCGCCGCCAGCGGAGGTATAGAGCGGTACGAATTCCCGGCACTTGCCGCCAAGAAGCTGGTACAGGGGCATGTTTGCACACTTGCCCTTTATGTCCCACAGCGCCGCATCCACGCCCGCCAGGGCGTTATTCAACACCGGACCGCTCCGCCAGTAGGAATTCACGTAGGACGACTGCCAGATGTCCTCGATGGCGGACGGGTCTTTGCCGACGAGGAAAGGGCGCAGGTATTCGTTTACCGCCGTTACAACGGTCAGGGGCCGCTGCCTGAATGTGGCACAACCCACCCCGTGGAGGCCGGGCGTGCTCGTCTCGATCTTGACGACGACTAGCGCAAGGCCGGCCGGCGCGGTGCAGATGGCGCGAACGTTGGTGATGCGCATGGTATTCCATCCTTTGACACTATTCCGTAGACGCGCCGCGAAGTGCGGCGGCCCGATTGCACACAGGTTCTCAACTGCCGCTAAAAGGCCAAATGCAGCACCCGATCGAATCCGGCAAGATCGCGATAGACGGACACGCGGGCGCCAGGGGCGAGACGCCAAGCAAGCTCCCGCAGTGATGCCGCCATGTCAAAACCAATCTCGAAGAAGGCATGACCGCCAGGCGGAAGATAGACTTGCAGAAAAGGGAACATCGAGCGGTAAGCGATGAGCCCATCGTTCCCGCCGGACAATGCGACGGTCGGCTCATAGTCACGCACGTCGCGATCAAGACTCGGAATCTCACTTTCCGGGATATACGGCGGATTGCACACGATCACTTCCATTGGTTTCGGCAGCGCTGTCAAGTGATTCCCCAGCGAGAACACCATCCTATCCGCTACCTCGTGGGAAGCGGCGTTCCTTTGCGCTACTTCCAGCGCGTCGGCAGACACATCTGTAGCGTACACGGTGGCATGGGGGAGGTATTTTGCAATGCTAACGCCAATTGCGCCGCTACCGGTACCGACGTCGGCAATGAGCGGATGCGACCCATTGCCTTGTTTAGACACTCTGGGGACGCCTGTCACAGGGCTACGAACAAAGAGATTTAGCACCTTCTCAACTAAGAGTTCCGTTTCAGGTCGCGGAATAAGCACCCTGCAGTCCACTGCGAACTCGAGGCCCATGAACTCTCGGCAGCCTGTGATGTAGGCGATGGGTTCACGCTCCTGGCGGCGCGCGATCAGCTGGCTAAACTCGGTTACCTCCTTGTCCGAGAGTGCAGCGATGCGCTCACCGGCAAGGTCTTCTTCACTACAGTCCAGCACGTGCCTCAGTAGGATTCGGGACTCGCGAACGTAAGAGTCTAATCCGAAAGCTCTGAGTTGCTCCGCTCCCCAACGGAGAGCATCTCTCAAACCTGGCGAGGTGAGTGACATGTCTTTGCGAATAGCACGTGCGCTTGTGTCAAGGGCGCTAGTAAGAAACCGGAGAATTACCAGAGGGCGGGGCAGACAGTCTTCCTGCGAGACTCTCAAACACGGAGGCGAAGTGCCAGTTTACGCCTCCGCGCCCGCGGTCGCCAGGCGCTCAGACTCGTACGTGGTTGTGAGGGCGTCCACGACTCCCTCCAGATTACCGTCAACCATCTGGTCCAACGTATAAATGGTGAGGTTGATGCGGTGATCCGTCACGCGATTTTGCGGGAAGTTATAGGTGCGGATCTTCTCGCTCCGCTCTCCCGTCCCAACCAAGCTCCGGCGCATGGCTGATTCTTTCTCTTGTTGTTTGCGCTGTTCCATCTCCAGGAGCCGGGCACGCAAGACTGCCAGCGCCCGGATGCGGTTTTGCTGTTGGGAACGTTCATCTTGGCACGTTACCACCAGACCGGTAGGCAGGTGCGTGATGCGCACAGCCGAGTCAGTAGTGTTGACGCTTTGACCGCCGTGACCGCTCGCGCGGTAAACGTCGATTGTGAGATCGTCCGGGCTGATGCTGACGTCGATTTCCTGCGCTTCGGGCAAAACGGCGACCGTGGCAGTAGAAGTATGGATACGGCCGCTCGTCTCAGTGACGGGCACGCGCTGCACGCGGTGCACGCCGCCCTCAAACTTTAGGCGGCTGTAAGCGCCCTGCCCCTTGACGAGAAAAATAATCTCCTTGAAACCGCCAATGCCGGTCGGACTGGATGACAAGAACTCTGTCTTCCAGCCTTGCTTTTCCGCAAAGAGGTTGTACATGCGAAAGAGGTCTGCGGCAAAGAGCCCTGCCTCATCACCACCCGCGCCGGCGCGTATCTCCATGATGACATTGCGGTCGTCATTTGGGTCCTTCGGCACCAATGCGGCCCGCGTCTGCTCAAGGAGCGACTCCTTTTGGCTCTCGAGTTGCTGTAATTCTAGCCGCGCCATTTCCAAGAGCTCGTCGTCATCCTCTTCAGCCAGCAACTCTTCGGCGCCGCTGATCTCTCTGTCCACACGCTGAAGATCGTTGTAAAGGAGTACCACCTTTTCCAGTGAGGCCTGTTCCTTGGCGAACGCAGTAATCTGCGGAATGTCATTACTGTGCTCAGCCATGAGCAGATTGAGTTCCTGGTACCGGGCTTCGATTTCGGCCAGTTTTTCTAACATTTTCCGTCACATGCTCTCAAGCAGTTTCCAAAGACCCCAATGGGGTCGGTTCTCTTGCTCTGTCGTCCGCTGATATTACAGCCCGGAGCGCGGCTATGGCCACGGCAACCTGGCCGTCATCAGGCTCCCGGGTGGTCAAGGACTGCAGCCATAGGCCCGGCCACACTAACGCTCTGACAAAGACTTGCCTAAAATGCCTCGCAGAGAATCGCAGCCACTCGTAAGCAAGCCCGATCAATACCGGAACCAAGAGTATACGAGATAGTATACGCAACCACAGTGGCAGATGTCCCAACAATGCAAACAATACGATGCTCAACACTATCACAACCAGGAGCAGCGCCGTGCCGCAGCGGGGATGCGCGGTGGAACACGTTTGCACGGTTTCGGGCTCCAGGTCCAGTCCTCGCTCCTGCGCATGGACGGCCTTGTGCTCGGCGCCGTGGTAGGCAAACACGCGTCCTACGTTGGGCGAAATCCCTATCAGCCACAGGTAGCCAACCAGCAGGAGGAGACGAAGCAAACCCTCAGCGAGACTGGCAAGCGCCGCGTTGCCGATTTGACCATAAAAGATGCCGACAATGAGCATCGGCATCACAAAAAAGAGACCGATTATGAACGTCAACGTACCGAGCAGTGTACCGCGCACTGCGGATCCTGTTGGCAGGTCCTTAGGCGCAGCGGAGTCATCTTCGCCGGCGGTCGCGACCTGTGCGGAGAACGCCAGCGTGCGCGTTCCCAGGGTTAGTGCGTCCCACAAGAGCACCATGCCGCGCACAAATGGGATCTTGCCTATGCCACTCCCGGAGAGGCGGTGGGGCAACGCCTCGGCGCAGGTAACAATGTGCCCCTTGGGATGTCGGACGGCCACCGCCATATGGCGATGACCGCGCATCATCACGCCTTCCAGTACCGCTTGTCCGCCGTACAGAGGCCGCGTCATGTGTTCTGCACCGGGCATTCACAGCCAGGCACAACAGACATCCTTCCCGCAGCGTTACTTGCAGCGGTATTACGCTGCCGGGACATCGCATTCAAGAGAGACGACTTCCGCACAATCCCAAATGAGTATTGCCGCTCAGTTGCGCCCATCGAAGTGCGTGCGAACCCCGTGTGTCTAGTCCTGAAGCCGTTTCGAGCGCCGCAGCCGCTGCATGAAACGATCGACTTGCCCTTCCGTATCCACCAGCTTCTGCTGGCCGGTATAGAAGGGATGGCACTTTGAGCACAGGTCAACACGCAGCGATTCCGATGTTGAGCCGGTGGTAATCTCGTTACCGCAGCTACAAACGATCTTTGCCTCTTCGTGATAGGTGGGGTGGATGCCCGCTTTCATGTCAATCACTTTCTCGTCAGTTTGCATTCCCGGCAGGGAATGGCGATTGCATACTCTTCGCTTCGGTACGCGCCCTCGGCTGGAGCGCCGCGCCCATCGTGCCAGAACAGTAGCAGCAAACGGGCCTTAACAGTGTTAGTATACCGCACGCATGCCATATGGTACAGTTGACTCGCAGAGCCTAAGCCGTGATCTGCACGCCTCTAGACCGGGAAGCCGTCGTTACGCAGCACCTCGTACGCTTGTTCACCTTGCCATTGAGAGACCGTACCGTCAGGTAAGGCACTATGCCGACGCTGGAAGTCAACATCGCGCCCAGCCATTCCACCGGTCTCGTTATCAAGAACCCCGTCATCACGGCGTCCGGCACTTTTGGCTACGGCACGGAATATACACCCATTTACGACGTGAATCGCCTGGGAGCAATCGCGGCGAAAGCAGTCACGCTCAGACCGCGTACCGGCAACCCCATGCCTCGCATTGTGGAAGTGCCGGGCGGCATGCTCAACGCCATCGGCTTACAGAACGTCGGCGTCGAAGCGCTGATCAGCGACAAGGCGCCGCTGTGGGCGAAATGGGATGTGCCGGTCATTGCCAACGTTGCCGGCGCCTCATTGGAAGAGTATGTCACAATCGCCGAGATGCTCGATGGAATTCCGGGCATTGCTGCGCTTGAACTCAACATCTCCTGTCCGAACGTCGCGCATGGCCTTGACTTCGGCACCGACCCTGTCTTGGCCGCCGAGGTCACGCAAGCCGTGAGCGAGCGCTGCTCACTTCCCTTGATCGTCAAACTAACGCCTAACGTCACGGACATACGTCCCGTGGCGATAGCAGTGGCTGAGGCGGGAGCTCATGCCTTGGCGATTATGAATACGCTCACCGGGCTCGCTATCGACGTGGAGCGTAAGCGTCCTGCATTGGCAACTACTACCGGCGGCCTCTCAGGGCCGGCCGTGCGCAGTATTGCCCTTCGCCTCGTCTACGCAGTAGCGCCGCAGGTAGATATCCCCATCATCGGCATTGGCGGCATCGGCACAACGGATGATGCGCTCATGTTCCTCATGGCGGGAGCAACGGCCATCCAAGTGGGCACGGCGAATTTCTATAACCACCGCGCGCCTCTCGACATCATCGCCGGACTGCAAGCGTATTGCGAGAGAGAAGGGCTGGCGAGCATCAGGGACATAGTCGGAGCGGCGCTGCCCCAGCAAATTGGGGTGCCTGCTGGATAGACGCGCTACACCGCTGCCATGCTACATGATGGAGCGAACCAGGCCGCCGTCTACCTGCAACGTCGCCCCCGTTATGTAGCTTGCCCGCTCTGACGCCAAGAACACGGCCAGGTCCGCCAGTTCCACCGGCTCTCCCAGACGGCCGAGAGGAATCTTGGCATTGTACTGCTCTAAGATACTCTCTTCAGGCTGGCCCGTAGACCGGACCTGCGCGGCGACGTTCTCCTTGATGCGGTCGGTGTGGATGCTCCCCGGGCAAATGTTATTTACGAGGATCTTGTCAGACGCTAATTCACTCGCCAGCGACTTCGCCAGGCCGATTACGGCGGGCCGTATTGAATTTGAAAGCAAGAGGCCTTCCAACGGCTGCTTCACGGATGTGGAAGTGACGTTGATGATGCGTCCCGCGCCGGTCTTCCGCATGTGAGGGAGCACCGCCCGTATGAAGCGCACAACGCTCATGAACGTGAGATTAAACGCGCTCTCCCAATCCCCGTCTTCAAAGTCGGCAAACGCGCCCATCGGCGGGCCGCCCGCGTTATTTACCAGAATGTCAACTTTGCCCTGTCGCTGCACCACAGTTCCGACGAAATTGGCAATGGCGTCGGGTTTCGTGACGTCTACCGGCACGGCCAACACCTCGGAACCAGTCTTAGTCAATATCTCTTGCGCCGCTTGAGACAGGTTGTCCGGATTGCGGGAGCAAATGGCTACCCGAGCCCCTTCCGCAGCCAAGCCTAGGGCGATCGCCTTGCCAAGGCCCTTGCTCCCTGCGGACACGATCGCAGTCTTGCCACGTAGCTCGAGGTCCATGCCGTTTGCTCCTAAGTGAACTGCTGTGAGAGACCTTGGGTATTCGCGTGCTATACAGCGCTCTCGACCTGTTCGGCAAAGGGAATGCGCAGGGTGCGGTCTTCAAGCCGCGCCGTGCCTGGAGATAAGCGTGCGAGCACTGTCGGTAGGATGATGTTCCGGCGATACGCGCCAATGCGCACCGTTAGCTCGTCGCCCCGCTTAATCACGTCAATCTTCCCCTTCTGTCCAAACGGCAACGCGATGTCCAAGACATAGCCCCCCTGATCTCTTTGAACAGCGTGGCTCTGTCCGTCATAGAAGAGCGCCAGCGGATCATCCTCCGCGAAGAGCGCACTCGCGGTCTGTCCGAGCATCTCCAGCCCAACCGCCTCCTGTGCGAAGAGCGGCACCCGCCGGGTTGGTATCGGTGAGAAGGCTTCTTGAATGAACTGTAGGTGCTTTCTCTGCGCGGCGTGCCACGCCGTGAAATAGGAGTCTTGAACGCTATCCGGCAGCACGCGATTGCAGATGACGAGGTCAGTGCCGTAGCCGTAGAGAGAAAGATAGGTGAGCGTACGTTGCGCCTCGCGAATAACCATCCGTTCCGGATTGAGCACCAGGCGGATGGAGGCGCGCTGTCTGTCGGCCAATAGATCACGCAGTCTGCCAAGCTGACGAACCAGATCCTCCGCCTGGTTAAAGACCTCACTGCCCGGCGTGGGCATGCCGATGACCGATTCGATTACCGGATTCACCACACGTGCCACCCGGCGCTTTAGCGGCAAGATACGCTCCAGCCACCAGCGAGCGTCCTCCGGAAACGCCAGCAGCCGCAATGTCTCCGCCGTCGGCGCGCAATCTACTATCACCACGTCAAACTCGTTTGATTCATGGTGCATGTTTACCCAGAGCAGGCTCGACAGTTCTTCCATGCCGGGGAGAATTGCCATCTCTTCGGCGAGCGTTTCGTCTATGCCGCGCCACGCCAGCAAGGCGCTGAGCCATTCCTGGACTGTGCCCCAATGCTTGCGCAGGTTGTAGTAGACGTCGGTCTCTTGCGCCCACAGGTTCGGCGCGACCTTTACTGGTTCCGGACCCAGCTCCAAGTCGAGAGAGTCACCGAGACTATGCGCAGAGTCAGTGCTAAGGACAACAGTACGGTATCCCAGCTCGGCACAACGCAGTGCGGTTGCGGCAGCGCATGTAGTCTTACCGACGCCACCTTTGCCTGTGTAGAGTAAGACACGCTGTGCCACGTTGGTTCCTTTAGGTGAACTAGCGGACTGGTTGCTCTCTCTTCATGTTAGCACCTTGAAATCGGTAAACAAAAACGGTGCGGCGCCCGGTCGCCGCCACGCTGAGTTCGAGGCCGAACGAGCGGCCCGCTTCAAGAGGATCAGTTCGTGTCGTTCCTGACTAGAAATACACATAGCAAGGGGACTGAGAAACCGCGTTCCCCAGTCCCCTACTATGGTTGTCCGCTTGATCGATGCCGCTATCGAACCGCGATGCGGCAGATTCGCCCCTCCCTCAGTGCGTGATGTTGCCGCAGAATTCTCACGCCTAGAGATTGCCTAGGATGCGGTCTCCAACCGCGTCGGCGCGCCCCCATTCTGGGCAGACTTGTAGGCCGCCTCGATGAACGAGATGATTTCAATAGTCTCTTCGATCGCAAGCGGCGGCGCGCCGGAGTCGAGCATCGCCATTATCTCGCGCAAGAGATTGCGATAGTTGTTGCTCGCGTCGATGTTACAGGTGACCGTGCGCTTCTCCGAGAATACGGTCAAACCGTACCCGGCGCTGCCGGCGCGAATGGCCCGCACGGTGCCCAGGCGGTCACCGTCCCAACGCCCTGTCACATGGTCCGCGCCATCGGTGCGTGCGCCCCACACTTCCTGGCAGCCGGGGCCCATTAGCGAATAGAGCACCTCGACGCCGTGTATGCCGTAATTGAGCAGCCCCGGATTGGCGTAGTGCTCCGAGCCCGGACTATGGACAAAGGCGCCCAGCGCGCCGCCCTCATCCGCCAGAGAGGCCTGCACATCCATCACCGATTCCGTGTAGCGCAAAGACGAGGCGGAGAAAATCGGCACGCCGTGCTGCGCCGAAAGGTCGGAAATGGCCCGGGCCTGGGCAGTGGTGGCAGCAAAGGGCTTATCGATAAAGAGCGGCAGTCCGGCCTCAAGGAAAGGCTTGGCGTGTCCGAGATGCTGGTTGCCCTCATTGGACTCGATGAATACGGCGTCCACGTGGCCGATCATATCAACCGGATCGTCGACGATCTGCACACCCATCTCGCGGAGCTCATCCGTATATCCCGGAACTCGCTCAGGCGAGACCCGCGATTCACCCGGGAAACCCATGACGACCGTGCCGCCGTCCACCCATTGTTCTTCCGCGATGTCCAGGTGATTGAGCCGCTTCGTAAACTGCACAACGTGGGACGTATCAAAGTCCACCAAACCGATCTTGCGCATTTTCCCCATTTACCTCTCAGGTGCTGAGACATACGACGTGCCCAACTCGCGCCAGCGCCGCGCCGTTCCCTGTTCTGCAAAGAACCCGGCGGCGGGAATTGAACATCGTGTCAAGTATAGCCGAACGAGGATGCGGCTTCTAGTGACAGGACGCGCTGAGACATCCCGCCCATCTTACCCAGGGCCGAGACTGTCCATACGAAGCAACGGAACACGATTGCCCCCGATCTCTGTGCTACCATGCTCGTTAGAAACAGATTGCAATTGCACCCGCTGGTGGCCAAACGCAGCGACTATTGTGAGCAAGAATGCGAGGAGAGACTCATGGATGGGAGTAGCCTGCGCGAGCAGTTCGAAGAGCAAGGATACGTCAAACTCCATGGCTTTCTCGAGGCGCGTGTTGTAGCGCAAGCGCAGTCCGCGATGGAAGAACTCGTGGAGCAAGCAGCACAACGGCTGGTGTCAGCCGGCACGATAGAAGACTCGCTAAAAACCGAGCCATTCGAAACCCGTTTCTTCCGGCTCTTCGAGCATCACCTCGATGATGCCCCGAAGTCGTTCCGGAGGGAGTTGCACCTGGCGGGCCTCTTCGACCTCTTCTTCAGTCCGTCCCTGCTAGACGTGGTGGAAGCGCTGCTCGGACCGGAAATTCGCCTGTACCCGAATTACAGCGCTCGACCCAAACTGCCTGAATGGAAAGGCACGGAGGTCCTCTGGCACCAGGACGGCGGCTATACGGAGCAGGGCAGCGGCGACAAGCAAGGGGTTGAGACGCAGCGCATGGTCAATGTGTGGACCCCGCTGGTGCCTGCCCGCGCGGAAAACGGCTGCATGCAGTTTGTGCCGGGCACCCATAAACTCGGCACCGTGCCCCACGAGAGCCGAGAGTACTACTTGGAAATCGCGCAAGAGGCTTTGGATCCCCACGTAGGAGCGGCTGTAGACGTGGAGCTCAATCCGGGGGACGTGGTGCTCTTTCAGAATCTTCTGTTCCACCGTGGACAACCAAACCACAGCGACACAATTCGCTGGAGTTTCGACTGGCGCTACCAAGACGCCACGCAGCCCACCTTGCGCAAGGAACAGGGTCACATTGCGCGCAGCCGCGGACGGCCAGATAGTGCCGTCGCGAGCGCCGACGAGTGGGCGAACCTGACATTTCGCTAATTTGGTAAAGGGTTGCGGTAGGCTGCCAAGAAAGGATCAAAATGCAACTAACCGATAAGGTGGCGATTGTAACCGGCGCAGGACGCGGTATCGGCCGCGCCACTGCCGAACGCTTGGCCGAAGCCGGCGCCAAGGTGGTAGTGGCCGACCTGAATGACGCAACAGCGGCCAGTGTAGCCGCCAGCATTAATGGCGCCGGCGGCGCGGCCCTGGGCGTACAGGTTGACGTAGCCAGCGAAGGGGATGCCGAACGCCTGGCGCAAACTACGCGAGATCACTTCGGCAGCATCGACGTGCTCGTCAACAATGCCGGCATCGGTCTGTATACGCCCCTTGTTGAGACGACGTTAGAGCAGTGGAACCAGGTACTCGCCGTGAACCTGACCGCACTCTTCCTGTGTAGCAAGTACTGCGTTCCCGCGATGATTGCGCAAGGTGGGGGCTCCATCGTAAACATCGCCTCCGTCCGCGCCATTGCCACCACCGCGCGCACCACGGCTTACACTGCCACCAAAGGCGCCGTCATCGCCCTCACCAAGGCCATGGCGATTGAATTCGGCGACGACAAAATCCGCGTCAATTGCGTGCTCCCCGGCGCCATCGATACCGAGATGATGCGGGAAAACTTGGCAGAAGACGGTCTCAGCATTGAAGACGGGATCGCGCAGGCTCGCGAGAAGACGCCAATGAGACGCCTCGGTGCGGGCCGTGACATTGCCAATGCAGTTGTCTTTCTGTCCACAGATGACGCCTCCTACATAACCGGCGCCGGCTTCGTCGTGGATGGCGGTCGCACCGTTCACCTCTAAGTCCTACCCCTCCAATACATCCCAACGCGCCGGCATAGCGTCTTTCTCCATAGCCTCTAGCGTGCCGTGCAACCATCCTGGGTGCCACGGCACGCGAATTGCCACCGTGCGTGTGTCACCGCTCACTTCCCCTCTCGAGCGGAGACTCCGTCAATCTGTAGTAGTGCCAAGATACCCGGTGGTATAATGGACTCGTCCTTCACCCACCTTACACAAAGCGTAGTTGCAATTAGGGTTCGGCTGAAGGCACAGGAAGAGGGAACCTATGGATACCGTGATCAATTTTCCCCAGTGCCAGAAATGTCATACGGGCGTGCTGGTGCCGTTCTCCGACTTTGGCGGCCAGGGCGCATCGGTGACGTTTAAAGCGTGGGTTTGTACAAATCCGGACTGCTTCTTCAATCTCAAAATTCGCAATGGAGATGTCTACGTAAACGAACGTGTCACCGATGCTGAGCGGGAACCCCGCCCCGTACGCTAGCCTCAGGCGCTGTAGCCGGCAACTTCATGTGCACGGTGTACGGCCCAGAGTGAGGCGCCCTCGGCATGAAGCTCCTGGACAGTCGCTATGGCAAGGATCCTGCTGCGTGAGCAGTACGCGTGCTACAACCATCCGCATCGCAAGACCACTACTCGGTGCGACCGCTGCGGGACTGTCTACTGCGATGAGTGCTTGACAGCGCGCGGACAACGCAACCTCTGCCAGCCGTGCGCAACACATTTCGATGCCATTCAAGCGCGCCGCCAGCGTCCGTTTCTGGAAAAACTTAAAGACGTTGCCCCCCGCCGTTCTTCTGTTGTGTTTCTTGTCATTTTTGCAGTGTTGATCCTGGCAACCGCCGGCATTATTGGCAGGCAGCTCGCCTCGATTACGCTCGAGCCGGAGGAGGCCGCACGCGTGGCACGCGCCTTTCGCGGTACACTCCAGACGACGGAAGGGTTGAACCTCGTTGAAGCGATCGTCGGCGGCCAGATTGTCACCGCCTCGAGCGAGCGTGTGGAAGGCGATCATATTGCCAAGCGCCTCGTTGACGGTTGGGCGGACCCGAAGGTGCCCGATTGGCGGTCCAGCGGTGCCACATTCCCGCAAGAGTTCGTCATTGCGATAGAACGGCAAGTCTTGGCGGGCGGCCAGGCGTATTCCAATACGATTACGCTCCAAACCAGCGAACAAAGCCCAGTGGATACGTGGGCGCGCGAGTTTCGCGTGTATGTCAGCACAGAGTCGGCGGATGGCCCTTGGGAAGAGGTAGGAACATTCACCCTCGCCGACAGCCCGCTTCTGCAACGCTTCACGTATGAAACCCGGCCGACGTGGTATGTAAGATTAGTCATTCTCGATAACTACGGAAGTACCGAGTATACCTCGCTAGCGGAAGTGGGAGTGTACCTCACTCAGTGAAGTTCGGGGGGCGAATCCTTGGCAATCCGCCCTGACGCTGCGGGTGGACCAAGAATCTCCCCTGCATTTTGCGGCCTCCGAGACGAAGGCACTTCGTTCGAATAGAAAGCGGCTAGAGAGCGGCATCGTGAAGCAATTCAAGCAGATACTTGGCGGGAAATCGCTAGAGGAAAGCGTGGAGAAGAGTCGCGGCGGCGCCTTTGCCGCCCTGCGCGACCTCTTTCGGCCGGGAGTCGAGCTGGACGAAGACTTTTGGGAAGAGCTGGAAGCTACCCTAATCATGGCCGACGTCGGCCCGTACCTTGCAGTAGAACTCGTTGAAGACGCGCGCGCGCGTATCGCCCAGACCGACTTGGCCGCGGTAAGCGATGCGCACGACCTCATCGAGGAGCTCTTGGTAGCGGAACTCGGCGCCGGCTCATCGGAATTGCTTGCGGCTCAGCCCCTTACCGTCATACTCATGGTGGGCGTGAATGGTTCCGGCAAGACCACGATGACGGCTAAGCTCGCGCATTGGCTGCAAGTTCAGGGGCATTCCTGTGTGCTCGCGGCTGCCGACACCTTCCGCGCGGCCGCCATCGATCAGTTGCGGCTTTGGGCGGAGCGCATAGACGTGCCCGTGATCGCCCAACTACCGGGCGCAGACCCGGGCGCCGTAGTCTTCGATGCCATTAATTCAGCGCTTTCGCGGAATGCTTCACATCTAATCGTGGACACCGCCGGCCGCCTCCATACGAAAGCAAACCTCATGGATGAATTACGCAAGATCCAACGCATTGTCACCGGCAGGACCGGCGCTGCCGCCATCGAGACCTTGCTCGTGATCGACGCGATTTCGGGTCAAAACGCGCTCAATCAGGCGAAGGTTTTCTGCGATGCTGTTGGTGTCTCCGGCGTAGTCCTCACCAAGCTTGATAGCACGGCGCGGGGCGGCAGCGCGTTTAGCATCGCCCGCGAGCTGCAATTGCCCATCAAACTGGTCGGCACCGGTGAGCAATTGAACGACCTGGATACATTCGATAGCAAGCGATTCGTTCGGGCCTTGCTAAGCGAGACCGTTCCAACGTAAACACGTCATCGCAGCATTAGCGCGCGGGTTGCAGTTACTGGCATAGCGCGAAAGGAACACACGGCGTGAAGGGCGTCATACTGGTTGGAGGGAGTGGCAGTCGCCTCGACCCATTGACTCGGGTTGCCAACAAGCACTTGCTGCCAGTTTATGACAAGCCGATGGTATTCTATCCGATCCAGGCGCTCGTGAACGCCGGCATATCGGACATCATGCTGGTTACCGGGGGCCACAACGCCGGAGACTTCTTACGCTTGTTGGGCAACGGCAGCGAATTTGGGCTCAAGCGCTTGCACTACTCATACCAGGATCGTCCCGCAGGCATCGCCCACGCTCTCGGCTTGGCCCGGGATTTCGCCGAAGGCGACACGCTGCTGCTGATGCTCGGCGACAACATCATCGAGGGGAATTTGCTGGCCGCCCGCCGTAACTTCGAAGCGCAAGGTGAGGGTGCCAGGGTCATGCTGACTCGCGTCGAGAATCCATCCAGCTATGGCGTGGTCGAAATCGAGAATGGCCGCATCCGGAGCATCACGGAGAAACCGGAACATCCTGTGTCGAACCTCGTGCAGACGGGGATTTACTTCTATGACGAGCGCGTGTTCGACGTCGTGGCCACGCTCCGCCCTTCCGGGCGCGGAGAGTTGGAGATTACCGATGTCAACAACCACTATCTCCAGGAAGGCAACTTGGAGTACGATATTCTGAAGGGGTTCTGGGCGGACTGCGGGGAATCGTTCGAGACGTACTTGGAGTCCCAAAACCTTGTGGCCAGGCATGGAGCAAACAAGGTAACTACGCAAATGACAAGAGATTCATGATGGTGGACGCACAACATGTTTGAGACACTTTCAGACCGCTTGCAGGGCGTTTTTCAGCGGCTGCGTGGACGCGGCAAGTTGAGCGAAGCGGACGTGGATGCCGCCCTGCGCGAGGTGAGGCTGGCGCTCCTCGAGGCGGACGTAAACTTTCGGGTGGTGCGGGAATTCCTCAAGGCGCTCCGCGAGCGCGCGGTCGGCGCCGAGGTAATGGAGAGTCTGACGCCGGGCCAGCAAGTCATCAAAATCGTGCACGAGGAGCTCATCGAACTGCTCGGGGAGCCGGTGCCGCTCACACTCACCGGTTCGCCGCCGCACGTCATCATGCTGGTGGGACTGCAGGGCTCAGGGAAGACTACAGCCGCAGGCAAGCTTGCCCTCGCACTGCGCAAACAGGGTCAGCGCTGCTTACTGGCTGCCGCGGACATCTACCGGCCGGCGGCAATCGAACAGCTTGAAACCATCGGCAAGCAGATTGACGTGCCGGTGCATGCCATGGGCACGGACGAAGAGCCGGCCATAATCGCGAGCAGTGCAATCGAACGCGCCCGCAACGAGCGCCTGGGCACTGTCATTGTCGACACAGCGGGGCGTCTGCAAATCGACGCGGACATGATGGCTGAAATTCAGGAAATCGCTGCAGCCGTATCTCCCCAGGAAGTGCTGCTGGTTGCCGATGCCATGACCGGCCAAGAAGCCGTCAGTGTCGCCCAGGCTTTCCACGAGCAGGTGCCGCTCACGGGCTTGATTCTCACAAAGACCGACGGCGACGCACGAGGCGGTGCAGCGCTATCGGTGCGGAGCGTCACAGGAGTACCTATCAGGTTCCTGGGCACCGGTGAGAAGATCGAGCCGCTCGATACATTCTATCCGGACCGCCTGGCCTCGCGCATTCTCGGCATGGGGGATGTGCTCAGCCTCATCGAACGCGCTGAAGAGACCATCAATGCCGAGGAAGCGGCCGCGCTGGAGAAGAAAATACGCAGTGCCAGTTTTACACTGGAAGACTTCGTCGACCAACTTCAGCAGATCAAGAAGATGGGCTCGCTGAGCCAGGTAATGGAGATGGTCCCCGGCATGAGCAAGTTCATGCGCAATCCCGCCATGGCTGCGGCCATGGACGAGCGCCAGTTCGCCCGCGTGGAGGCCATGATCTATTCGATGACACTTGCTGAGCGGCGCAATCCGGCCATCATCGACGGATCGCGGCGGCGGCGCATTGCCGCAGGCAGCGGCACGACACCTGCCGAGGTCAATCAGCTTCTCAGCAGTTTCCGCCAGATGCAAACCCTGATGAAGTCGCTCGCTTCCGGCAAGATTCCCAGCAACCTCGCGCGCCTCTTTGGCTAGCTTCGGTAACCGCTCCCGCCGCAAGCGCCGGCTAGCACTCCGTACGAGTCAACTGCTTTTCCCCATACGACTCAAGACCGGGGCAAACTGAAACACCAGCCAGCCGAGCACCGCTGCCAGGAGCGAGCCCACCAAGATGCTGATCTTAGCGGCTTCCAGCAAATCTGTGCCGCCCATTGCGAGATTGGCAATAAACAGCGACATGGTAAACCCGATCCCTGCCAGACACCCGGCGCCGAGCACGTGAAGCCAATGCACACGGCTGGGTAGCGCGGCGAGCCCCAGCCGCACCGCGACCACAGAAAAGACCATGATGCCAAGCGGTTTGCCCACCAGCAAACCAAGCGCCACGCCCAGCGCCAACGGCTCTTCAACCATGCTTGAAAAGTCTGCGCCTATCGCGACACCGGCATTGGCAAGCGCAAACAAGGGCATGATGCCGAAGACGGTCCACGGATGCAGCGTATTCTCAAAACGCTGCAATGGGGATTGGGCACCCAACGCCGTGCGCTCGATGGAGCGCATCAAAGATACCTGCTCCTCATTTGCCAGCACACTCTCGCCTCGACCTGATGCCTGAGAAAACTCTTCGATGTAGACCCGGCTCAGGTTGGTGAATTCCGCGCTGTCAATGCGCCGCCGTACCGGAATCGTAAAGGCGGCGATAACCCCCGCCACGGTCGGATGCACACCTGAAAAGATGAAGGCAGGCCAGAGCCCACACGCTCCCAAAAGGAAATACACCAGCGTACTGCGAATCCCCAAGCGATTGGCCGCAATCAGCAGCAACACGAACACTGCCGCGATGCCCAACGCCGTCAGGGATATTCCACTCGAATAGAAGATGGCTATCACGAGCACGGCGCCGATATCGTCCACAATCGCCAGAGCGGTCAGGAACACTTTGATTGGCGTCGGCACCTTGGTGCCAAGAACCGCCATCACACCGAGGGTGAAGGCTATGTCGGTAGCCATGGGAATGCCCCACCCGCGCTGCCCGGGTCCACCGAAATTGAACCAGAGAAAGATAGCCGCGGGCACCACCATGCCGCCGATTGCCGCCATGATCGGCAACATCGCCTTGCGGGGCGAGGCAAGTTCCCCCGCAATCACCTCACGCTTAATCTCAAGGCCGACCACGAAGAAAAAGACCGCCATCAGGCCGTCGTTGATCCAGTACTCGAGCGGCCTGTCGAATGCCTCGTTCAGCCATTCAACGTTGCCGAATTTGACGGCAAGGTGCAGATGCCAGAGGTCATAGTAGGAAGAGCCGAAGGGCGAGTTTGCCCACACCAGGGCAACAATCACACAGGCGAGAAGGACGATACCACTGGAGGCCTGGGCATGAGCGAATTCTTGAAAGAGACCGAGTACACGAAACCGCCCATGTCCGCGCGGCGACCCGCTGTGGTTTACTTCCGCTGTGCTCTTCGTGTCTTTTTCCACTCCAGAATCCTATAAGGCTCATGACGGTTAATTGGCGCGGGGCACAGTCTCAAACGACGAGCGCCGCGAGGTGTTCTTATACTATAGCGCACCGTGTGAGCACAGTCTTGGCCGTCCTTAACTCGCCAGATCCTTCAGGACTTGGCCGATGCGGGGAACTGAATGTGGGTATTGAAGAGGAATACTGAACGACAGGTTTGATCCCTTTGGGAGGTTCTAACCACTAGTAGTCAACAGATTCAGAATGGACTAGCGGCGGGCATAGAGAAGCGGAGGAAGAACGCGACCTTGCTAGCTAGTGTTTAGTTTCGGCCGGTACTGCAGGGCCTCGGCAAGGTGCTGCACGGCGATGGTCTCGGCTTCGTCCATGTCCGCAATCGTCCGGGCGAGCTTGAGCACCCGATGGAAGCTGCGTGCGGTAAGGTGCATGCGGTCCATGGCAGTCTTCATGAGGTTCTGCGCCTCAGTTTGCAGTGAACAGAACTCTCGCACGTGTCGTGGTCCGATCTCGGCATTCGTGTTGAAGGGAAGCGCGGCGAAGCGCTCCTGTTGAATGCGGCGGGCGCTCACAACGCGCTGCCGCACGATCGCCGAGGATTCGCCCCGGCGATCCTCAGTTAGCTTGTCGTAATCCACGCGCGGCACCTCCACGTGAATGTCGATGCGATCGAGCAAGGGGCCGGACAGCTTTCGCTGGTAACGCGTGACGATGGCGGGGTTGCACGTACAGGTCCGTACCGGATCGCCATACCAACCACACGGACAGGGGTTCATGGCTCCAATAAGCAAAAACTGCGCAGGGAATGTCAACGATCCGGAGGCACGGGAAATGGTAACTGCTCCGGATTCTAACGGCTGTCGGAGCATGTCAAGCATGTTGCTGGGGAATTCCGGAATCTCATCGAGGAACAGGACTCCACGATGCGCTTGACTGATCTCACCAGGCCGTGGAAAGCGTCCTCCGCCAACCAGACCCGCGTGTGAGACGGTGTGATGGGGGGAACGGAATGGTCGCTTCAAGACCAAGGGCTCGTCAGACCGCAAAAGCCCGCAGACACTATATATCTTGCTAACTTCGATGGCCTCATCCAGCGTGAGGGGCGGCAGAATCGATGAAACTGCCTGGGCGAGCAGGGACTTGCCCGTTCCTGGCGGGCCGGAAAACAACACGTTGTGCCCGCCGCTGCACGCCACTTCCAACGCGCGCTTCGCGTGCTCCTGGCCCTTAACGTCCCCCAGATCGACATCGTAGACCACGGTGGCGTCGTCGTTCGCTCTAGGGGGTCGCGCTCGGGGAAGAGACTCCATTCCATTGAGGTGCAGGACCAATTCGCGCAGATGCCTTGCCGGATAGACCGCGAGATTGGAGATGATTGCCGCCTCTCCGCCGTTGGCCTCAGGGACGAACACAGCGCGTATACCCCAACTCAGGGCATTGGACACGAGAGGCAGAATGCCATTTGTAGGCCGCAGCGCCCCTTCCAGCGCCAGTTCGCCGAGAAAGAGCGACTGTTCCAGCCCCTCTGCCGCCAATTGACCGCTGGCGACGAGAATACCGATGGCTATGGCGACATCGAGCCCTGTGCCTTCCTTGGCCACGTCGGCGGGCGCAAGATTGACGGTAACCCGCTTCTGAGGGAACACGAATCCCGCATTGCGAATGGCCGCGCGCACCCGCTCGCGCGCTTCCTGTACCGCCGTGTCGGGCAAGCCTACGATGACAAAGGACGGCAGGCCGTCGGCGAGGTCGACCTCAACCTCCACTTGGGCACTTTCGAGTCCGACTAACGTCGCTGCCGAAATCTTCGCGAGCACGCAAGTCTCCGTTGCAAGGCAATAGTTAACTGCAATTGCTCTCTAAGGGTACGTAGAGATAAGGCTGACTGCAAGCTTAGGTACATTAGGATGGATTGGCCTCAAGAGAGGCTAGCGTGTGTCTCTGAACTGCAGGACGTCGCCCACATTGCGCGGACTTCGTTTCTATCTAGAAGGTCTGGTAGCAGGACAGTCACTTACCCAGCGGCAATTCTCTGCGTCCCTTGCAGAGGGCGCAGTTTGGCCGGGGTTTGCGTGAATTGAAGACGGAAAGCACTTCAGACGCGTTCACACGACTTTCGGACCGTGGCGTCCGGCTGTCCCACAATGTGAGGAGCCGGCGAACCAGGCGAGTGGTCTGCTTCTACTTCGACTGGAATGCCGTCAAGCCCATCGGCTGCGCAAGACACTGTCTTCGCAAGCTACTTCGCGCACAAAACAGCAGAATCTGCCGTTTCCGGAACGTACCGAACATCTGTGTCGCCGGAAGAAAGTTACGCGCAATCAGTACGCAGCCACAAGCCAAAGCGTTACAGTCAGTCGAGCGGGTCGAAATACGTCAGGTCGGCGCCGCAGTTGTCCATCGCCGCCACCGCGTCTCCTGCAAGAACCGTCCTGATGTTGCGCGTGCGGTGAGCGAGCACGATTTCCGTCCGTGCCGCCGGGTATTCCAATGAAATCGGTTTGCCCGGCTCAGGTCGGGCGACGTACAGGTAGTCTCCCAAGAACCGATGATCTTCCGTCCCCCTGACCTGCAACGACGCCCTGTCGGCCCAACGGGGCACTCTGATCCATAGTGGCGCCGCGTGTCTGGTCGTTACGCTTACGCAGCCAGACCCTTCACCCGCCTGTACTCGCGCGTCCGGCGTGTCCTGATCCAACAGCAGGTTCACCCGCACGCCATCGGGCCCTTTCACGACGCCCTCCCGTAGAGCTTCGCAGAGGGTGCCGACCACCCCGCCGACAATATCCATGTTGAAGCTGACCCGCTCGAGCCCTAGCGGGCGGTGGCCGTACGGCGCCGGAAACCCGAACGCTCCTAGGTGCCGTTCCCGCACATTCCTCAGACCGTCTTCGTTGGCCGGATTGGCAGGTTCGGGGATGAAATCCACGTCGCGCAGTTGGGAGGGCAACAGGTGCCCGCGCAGTATGCGTTCGGCGTCCTGGTAGTACCCGGGATAGCCGTGCCGGCCGAGTATCAGGTCGGTTTCGACGATGTCGCCGGTGTTGTTGCCTTCTCCCTTGTCAGGTGGGACGTCGTCGGCGCTGCTCTCAATCACCCAGCCCAATTCGTCGCGGATCGCCCACAACCCGTTTTCGGCAAAGGCGCGAACCCGATCCAGAAGCGCGGCGTCACCGGTCAGGTCCGCAAGCTGCGCCAGCGAGGACATGACGCAGGTCGTCGAGTGCGTGTGCACGCCGAACGTCTCGCGGTCATACGACCCGTCTGGCAAGAAGAACTCGGACATGGCCTTCTCCGCCAGGAGAGACGCCAGTTCCAGCGCTTTGCCCGAGCCGGTGGCACGGTAGTACTTGACCAGCGGGCCGATGGAGCGGCCGACTCCCGTAATGAACGTGGTCTGCCGGGTCCAGCGGATCCCGTGGGCATTCGCTATCCCTTCCCGGTCCCAGCCGTCCACCGGGTCCCACACATCGAGGATGAACTCGATGCTGGATTCGGCCAAATCTCTCGCTCTTGCGGAGTTTCGATATTTGACCAGGGCGTAGAGGGCGTGCATTCCTTCACGCACGTTGTGATCGTTGAAGTTCTCGATTGGCCCGTCCACACGGTCACGGTTCATGGGCAGAGGCACGGGGCCGGAATATGAGAAGAAAGCCGCTGCGGCTTGACTCTCAACCGCCTCTTCCGAGATCGAGACGCCCGCCGCGTCTTCGGCATTCAGCAGGGCGTTCAGATGCCTGCCCGGCACATGAGATTCGGAGTGGACCGTGCTGAAGCTCAGCCGGGGGTTAGGGAGGACCTCGGACCCGAAGAATGGGATGTCGTTGTCATCGGCGTTGAAGACGCTTGACATCGTCCTGCAGCCAAGTTCTATGGCCGCTCTGAGATTGTGGGTGTTGACGTTGGATACCTTCACGTTGGCGCTCCTGTGGTCCGCCCGAGAATAGTCGATCCAGGCTTACCTACGCATTGCAACCAGGATGACAGATCGTACCGGCGAGCGGCTCATCCATCCTACTGCACCTGCGTGCCGTACGCCAGGCACGCTGCCGAAGCCTGGCGAAAAACGGGACACACGCACGTGAGGAGAGTTTACGGTGTTAAGGGCCGCTGAATCCCGCTCCCATACTACTAAATTCGTGTTTATCTTGAAGGTCTGGTAGCATTACAGTAATATACCAAGCGGCCTCTTGCTGCGCGCCCGAAAAGAGCGCGCGGTTTAATTGTGTTTTGAAGGGTCTGCTATAAAGAGAATGTCAGGAAAAGTAAACGCGTCCTCCGGCGCGTAGATTAGAGTGCACTTCACAACGAGGCCACATGGTCTCAGCCCGCAAGACTCTCTATGCATTATGAGTGTGACACGTTATGGAAGGAGAATCGATGAGTAACTCCGGGCCCGCAGTGATGGAAAAACAAGCATGGGAGGTGGTTGGCCAGCGCCTCGGCGGCACAGTTGCGTCACTTGCCGTTTCGCCGAGCTTCAACGAAAACAACCTGGTATTGGCCGGTACGATGGCCGGAGTATTCTGCTCCGAAGACAGGGGCAAGACCTGGAAGATTTCCAACGAAGGTATTACGAGCCCTTACATCCAGGCGCTCGCATTCGCGCCCAGCGTTGCGAACCACGAAGTAGCGTTCGCCGGCGCACTGGAAGGCGGCGTCTATCGTTCCGATAACGGCGGTGAGACCTGGCAGCAACTTGATTTCTGGCAGGGCGCCGCTTCTGTGACGTGCTTGGCCGTGTCGCCGAACTTCGCCGACGATGGTGTGATGTTTGCCGGTACCCAGGAAGACGGCGTGTTCAAGACCACAAACCGCGGCCGTACCTGGAATTCGGCCAATTTCGGCATCATGGAGCTCAGCATCCAGGCCGTGGCAATTTCGCCGGACTTCGCGGAAGATCAGACGGCCTTCATCGCCGGCGGCGACGGCCTCTATCGGACCCTGGACGAAGGCCGCGCATGGCGGCTGGTGGATAGAGGGCTCGATAGCATGGCGCTGCAGGCAATCGCCGTCTCGCCGAATTTTGCGGATGACCGCACAATCCTGGTCGGTACTGAAGACATGGGCGTCTTCAAGTCCACTGACGGCGGCACAAACTGGCAGGAGGCCAATAGCGGACTGGACAGCGTTTCCATCAACGCGCTCTGCCTTTCGCCTGAATTTGCCGCGGATGGACTCGCCTATGCCGGCACCGCGGAAGGATCGATTTACCGCTCAACCGACGGGGGCACAACCTGGGAAAGTGTGATCGATCAGGAGTCTTCGGTATTGTGCCTGCTCACCACCGGAACCGGTGACGATGACATAGTCTTGGCAGGTGTGCACCGCGAAGGCGCCTTGCGTGCCGGCGGCGACGCTGCCCATTGGGAACCGGCCGTGGCGGGCCTTGCCGCGCGCTCTCTGCTTGGTACGGCGCTCTCCCCGAGTTTTCACCAGGACGGTACGCTCTTTGCCACCAGCCTGGAGGATGGGGTTCTCCGGTCTATGGATGAAGGCGCCACGTGGGAGCCGGCCGGCGCCGGCATCGAAGAGATGCAAGTGGCGTCACTCTTGATCTCGCCGGACTATGCTAACGACTCCACCGTCTTTGCGGCTACGCACCAGGGGATTGCGATCTCTGCCGACGGCGGACAGAGCTGGCAAGCGAGCAACGCCGGCATAGATGACGAATCGCAAGACCTCCGCGTGCTGGCCGTCTCACGCACCTATGCAGATGACCGCCTGGTCGTTGCCGGCGGCCCAGGCGGCGCGTTGTACTTCAGCCAGGACGCCGGTCAGTCTTGGGAAAGAGCAGAAGAGACGTTTGGCGAGGAGGACGTGATCGGCGTTTCGCTTTCACCGAATTTTGCCGATGACAACACGCTGCTGCTGGGTACCTTCCGCGCTTCCCAGGGCGATTACGCGAGTACCATCACGGTGTGGCGTTCGGCCGACGGTGGTGAAATCTGGAAGCGTATACTCGTTCACGCGACCGGAGCGCAGTGGATCAGCTTTGCCATGCCGCCGAACTACTCCGGTACTGAAGAGGACTACAGCAACTTTTTCATTGCCACCGCCACTCGCTTCTTCCGCCCCATGTGGCGCGGCAAGAACCTCTGGGTCGGCGACGCCATCGGCGAGGCTACGGCGGCAGTCGTTTGCCTGGCTATCTCGCCTGAGTACGAGAATGACTCGACCATTTACGCCGGTACGAGCCGGGGTGTGTACAAGTCCGGTGACGAAGGCCTGACGTGGCAGAACATCAATGAAGGTTTGGACAACAAGGCGATCGTATCTCTGCTGGTTTCGCCTAACTATGCCGAAGACCACGCCGTTTGGGCCGTCTCGCTGGGCGGCACAATTTGGCGTTATGTCGACGCCTAGTACGTTTGGCGCTTCGTAGACTGGTGTGACCCACACATTGGCGAATACTGAAAGGCTGCGTGCTGCCCAAGGGAGCACGCAGCCTTTGGATTTTGAGCACTTTCTGCGCACAGAGAGTTGACACCTAGTATCAATCCGAGCGGACGCGAGCAATCTCAGACGTCTTGTGGGGATTGCGCTCGCACTTCACTCCTTACAGACGACGGGATGGCGCCGGGCAAGATACCCCTTTCTGTCTGCGACGGTGCGCTGTCCCGCGCTGCAACGGAACAAAACAGGGTTCCGCTTTCGCGGCATCGACGAGTAGAGCAGGCGCTTACTTGCCTTGTGCCAGCGCATAGGGGTCTTGCGACATGAGTAGCGTAACGTGGTCTCAGGTGCATGCCTACCGGCTCCAACGCCACCATCTCGTAAAGCCTGCCCCGGCAGGTAGATTGCTCGACGTCGTCAGCGCATCGTGCGGCATGCAGGCCCAGGTTATGTCTGCCGCCCAATTGGCGCTGCGGGCACGGATGCGCGGCCTAAGCGCCCCGGAGATCGAACGCGCGCTCTGGCAGGACCGCACTCTCGTTAAAGTCTGGTGCATGCGCGGCACGCTGCATCTATTGCCAGCGCGCGAACTCCCACTCTATGTCGCCGCGCTCAAGCCCTATAGGCTGAAGCAGGAGCAACGCTGGATGGCGCGCTACGGTGTGGACGTTGCTGCCATCGAGGTAATGGCCGAAGCTGTCTTCGCGGCCCTGAGCGACACCCCGCAGACCCGCCGCGAAGTCTCACAGGCAATCTTGCCACGCCTGCGAAAGAACGCCCCGCAGATCCGGGAGTTGCTCGAGCACGGTTGGGGCGGACTCGGCAAGTACGTTTGCTTGCAGGGCAACCTCTGTCTTGGTCCCAATCAGGGCCAGGAGGCCACCTTTGTGCGGCGCGACCTATGGCTGAAGGATTGGGAAGAAATACCGGGTGAAATGGCTGAAGAATGGGTGCTGAAGCGCTTCCTGCGCGCCTACGGCCCTGCTACGGTGCAGGATTTTGCCGCCTGGGCGGGTATGGCCGTCAGAGATGCGTCCCAGATTTGGGGCAGGCTGCAAGACGCAGTGTGCACCGTTGAAGTCGAGGGAGTGCGTGCGGCGATATTGGAATGTGACTTGCATGCGCTGCAGAACGCGGCGCTCGCGGATGAAGAAGTGCGCCTGCTGCCGCACTTTGACGTATATCTCCTCGGACACCGCAGCAAATCGCACCTTGTAAACGAGACCTACTACAAGCGCGTCTATCGCGCAGCCGGTTGGATCTCTCCCGTGGTGCTGATCAACGGCCGCATTGCCGGGGTATGGTCACAGCGAAAACGCGGAGAGTCCTTGCACGTTTCGGTAGAGCCTTTCGGCCGGCTTTCCCGGTCCCAACGTGCCGCAATCGAGACCTGCGCGGCGGACGTAGCCGAATTCTGCGCAGCCTCACTCAAGCTGGAGTACACTGGCATGGCAACGCAAATTCCTGCAAACTAAGGTAGGAAATGCTACATAACTGCTGAGCACGAACGCAAACTGTTAAGAAAGGACCATGTCATGGCGAACCAAGTACAGGTGGGAGCAGCGAGCATCAATATTACCCCGTCCGTCGGGACGTGGATGGGCGGCTACAGCGCGCGCGACCATGGGGCGGAGGACATTCACGACGACCTCTATGCGAAGATTCTGGTGTTTTCGGATGGTGAGACGAAGGCCGCCATCGTCTCGTGCGATCTCGTAGGCATTACTGAGGAGAGTACCGCGACCGTGCGTGAGCTCGTTGAGGAGCGGACGGACATTCCCGGCAGCCACGTGATGATCACCTGTTCCCACACGCACTCCGGCCCTACCACGCGGGAGTGGCGGTACGACGCGCCGTTCAACGATGCGTACATGCGCGAACTCGAACGCAAACTAGCGGGCGGCGTGCAGGTGGCGAACGGACGCCTGCAAACTGTCGTGGCCGGCTTGGGCGCCGGCAGTTTTCCCCTGGCCGTCAACCGCCGCCTCACGACCGACGGGAAGACTGAAATGCGCGCCAATCCTGACGGCGTCGTCGATCACACCGTTGCCGTGCTCCGCTTCGATGCCGAGGACGGCACGCCGTTAGCCACCGCGTTCCACTATGCCTGCCATTCAACGAGCATGGGCGCCTCTAACTACGCTTTGAGCGCCGACTACGCGGGGGGCGCAAAGGCGTTCGTCGAGCATACCTATGGTGGAGACCACACCGCAGCCTTCTTGCTGGGCTGCTGCGGCAACATCCGGCCCAACTTCACCAGCGATGGCAGCCGTTTCCGTTCCGCGACATTCGAAGAACTCGAGAGTGTCTGGCGGGGCTTGGGCGCCGAAGTGGTCCGCGTGCGCGAGTCTATTGACAGCGCTCCAATGGAAGGCGTCGCCGTGGCTCACCGCGTGGTCACCATCCCCATCCGCGAGGTTCCCGATGTCTCTTTCTACAAGGAGGCGCTAGAAACTGAGACATGGCCGGATTCGGGAGAACGCATCAGCCGCGATTCTTTGAAGTGGGTACGTAATCGCGTCGCAGAGTACGAATCCGACACATTGCTCCTGGAGCCCAAGGCGGAAATTCAGGTGATCCGTGTGGGCAACCTCGTCTTTGCCAGCTACCCGGGCGAAGTCTTCCTCGAATATGGCTTGGCAGTCCAGGAGCGCGTGAAGGCTGAACTGGGTATGGAAGCGCTGCACGTCGAACTCGCCAACGGCATGATCGGCTACGTGCCGACAGCCGAAGCGATTCCATTCGGCGGATACGAAGTCATGGCCTATCGCCACGGTTCACAGACACCTTCCGGATATTCTGGCGAGGCTGAGAAACTCTTTGTCGATACTGCCGTGGAACTTGCCCGCGAAACGGCCGGCAGCAATGCGTAACAAGCTCCAGCAACACGATCACCTCAATGCTATCAAGAGTACCTGGTCGTAATGCGCTTTGATCAAACCGTTTTCGTGCCGGATGGAGGCCTGGCTGCCGATAGCGATGTCCCGCTGCCTGCCGACCTGGCAGATAGAGTGGATCGCATCCTCATTGCCGAAAAGGAATTGCAGCAACGGGTGTCGGGCCTGGCAAAGGAGATTCACGATGCGTATGCCGACACCAGGGAGCTCGTCCTATTGGTGGTACTGAAGGGCGCTTTCGTCTTTGCGGCAGACCTTGGTCGCGAGATTTCGCGGCTTGGGAGACTGGAATTTCGCTACGACTTCATTCGCACCATCACGTACGGCAACACGATCAAGCAGCCTGATGATAAAGTGCGGGAAGTGAGCATGGCAAGGTTGCCCGCGGACCTGGCAGGCAAGGACGTGCTCCTGGTTGAAGATTTGATCGACCAGGGCTTCACGCTTAAGGCCCTCAAGCAACGTGTCGTCGAAGCGGGTGTCCGCTCGGTGCGAGTTTGCGCCCTGCTCTCCAAGCGCCTTCAGCATCCCTCACCCGCCGTGGCGCGCAATCGCGCCGAATTGACCCTGGACTTCGTCGGATTTGACGTCCCCGACCGCTGGGTAGCAGGCTACGGTACCGACGCCAGCGAGGAATTCCGCATGTTGCCGTACATCGTTACGATCCGCGAGCACTTGTACGCCGATAAGACAGAGCAATGAGCGTTGATCTCGCACTGCGCGGCGGTAGTGTAGTCGACGTGGTGGCGAAGCGTTGCTACCTTGGCGATGTCCTCATCAAGAATGGGCTGATACACGGCGTAGCGGACACGCCGTCTACGGAACCCGCGGAGATATCGCTCGATATAGCCGGTCAGTACGTTATACCCGGGTTCATAGACCCCCACCTCCACATCGAGAGCAGCCTGCTCAGCCCGCTTGAATTCGCGCATACCGCAGTGGGCCACGGCACGACCGCCGTGTTCGTCGATCCGCACGAAATCGCCAACGTGGCCGGCAGGGACGGCATCGAGCTGTTTCTCCAACAGGCGGAAGTCGCTCCCCTCGACATCTTCATTGGCATTCCTTCTTGCGTTCCCGCCACCGATTTCGAAGACTCCGGCGCTTCGCTAAACCTCGCCGAAATCGAGGAACTCTTGCCACACCCGCGCGTCTACGGCCTCGCGGAGATGATGAACTTCCCCGGCATCATTCATGACATCGGCGAGGCACGCGCCAAAGTGGAAAGTGCCTTTACCTTGGGCAAAGTGGTTGATGGACACGCGCCGGGCGTTTCCGGGCGAGACCTTGACCGCTACGTCACCAACGGCAAGAGCGACGGCACGGTCAGGATCATGTCCGATCACGAGTCGCGCACGGGAGAAGAGGCCCTGGAGAAGCGCCGGGCAGGCATGACCGTCGCCATCCGCTACGGCAGCGCGACAAAGGACCTGGACGTTATACTGCCCTACCTGGTAGAGAGGCGGGAAAACCTGGAAGGCTCCATGCTCTGTAGCGATGACCTCGATGCGGAGGAATTGCACGAGAACGGTCACATGGACCGGATTGTGCAACGGGCCCGGCACATCCTGGTGCAGCATGGAAACGTAGACCGAATGCAAGCCACGATCCAGGCGATTGCCATGGCCACGCTGCATCCTGCGCGCTACTTTTCACGTTTCTTTCGTCACCACGGCCACGCCGAGATGGGCGAAATAGCCCCAGGGAAGATCGCCAACCTTGCCGTACTCGAATCGCTGGATACCCTTGAGTGCACTACCGTAGTTAGACGCGGCACAGTAGTCTGGGACGGAGCAAGCACGGAGTGGCCCAAAGCTCCCGGTGACTATGGCAAGCTCTTGCGCTCGGTTGCGGTTAAGCGCCCGCCGACCGCTGCCGACTTTAGGGTTCCCTATGATGGCGCTGGCAAGGAGGCCGCCGTCCGCGTCATCGGCGCCGTGGATGGAAGCCTGACGACGCGACACAGCGTACTCAAGTTGCCGGTCGAGGACGGAGCCATCCAGGCTGACACATCACAAGACGCCATTAAGATTGCAGTGCTTGAGCGTCATCACAACACCGGTTTGCGGGCCATCGGCTTCGTCAGTGGGCTGGGCATGCAACGAGGGGCGGTTGCCTCCACCGTGGGCCACGATAGCCACAACCTGATCGTAGCAGGCGTCGATGAACAAGCCATGGCGCAGGCGGCCAATCACGTGATCGAGATTGGGGGCGGCATGGTCGTCGCAATCGGCGGCACTCTCACCGCTCTTCCTCTCGCCATTGGCGGCCTTATGTCAACAGGAAATGCCGCTGCCGTTGTGGCGGACTACCGAGCGCTCTTGACCGCAGCACGTCACACCGGCACGACGAGCAAGAATGTCTTCCTGCTTCTCTCGTTCCTCGCCCTGCCGGTAATCCCCCATCTCAAGATCACCAATCGCGGACTGGTGGACGTGGACGCCTTTGCGCCGGTGCCTCTTGTGGTGGAGTGAGCCACGCTCCTTGGGCAGTTGAACGAGTTTCGTGCCCGCCGATGGTGACCGGTCAAACAGCGGCCGCTTGGCCCTGCCTCTGGTTCAGAGCGGCTCGACGCAGGCACCCTCTTCCGCACAGGAAAGCACGAGCGCACGCGCCGGCGTGTCGTGGGCGTGGGCAGCTTCAAGCATTGCCGCGGCAATCTCATCGGGGTGGCGAAAGGCGAGCGCCAGAATGGACGATCCGGCCCCGGAGAGCGCGCTGCCGCACGCGCCCGCCGCCAGCGCAGCCTCCATGATGGGCGCCATGGCGGGAAAGATTTCGGCGCGATACGGCTGATGGAGGCGGTCACTCATGCCGGCTCGGATAGATGCTTCATCCGCTTGCATGATGCCGGTGAGCAGCAACGCAGCGTGACCGACATTGTAGACCGCATCGCCGAGCGACACCTCTTGCGGCACTACGCTGCGGGCGAGTTCCGTGGGCAAATGCTGATCGGGTACACAGACCACCGCGTGGAGGTTCGGCGGCACGGGCACCCGTGCGTACGCCGGTATGTCTCCGCCCTCCGCCGCACAGACGATCAGTCCCCCGAACAAGGCTGCGGCCACGTTGTCGGGGTGACCCTCGATGTCACATGCCATTTGCAGCACGCGATCTACCGAAATGGTGTTTCCCAGCAGTTGGTTGGCCGCCACGAGACCCCCTACCGCCGCGCTCGCACTGCTGCCAAGCCCCCGATAGAGCGGAATGCGATTTTTCATGTGCAGGTGGAATGCAGGCGGGGACTGCCCTATCTCATCGAAAACACGAGTGAAGGCCCGCACAAAGAGATTGTCCTCACTGCCGGCCAGTTCCGCGGCGCCTTCGCCTTCGATAGTGATGTGCGGTCCGCTATCCGCGGTGCGCAGCATGAACTCGTTGTAAACAGTGAGCGCCATGCCGAACGCATCAAAGCCCGGCCCCAAATTGGCGGTGCTTGCCGGCACGCGCACACGAATACCCGATAGACCGTTTGTCATGGAGAGCAAACCCTCATCAATAAGAAAGCGCGGCGCAAGTCTGGCTGCGGAGGCTTTAGTGTACCATAGAGAAAGAGAACTACGAGAAACGACCGGCGCAAACGACTTTACGCAGGTGCCTGTAGAAGCGCAGCAGCGTGGGCTAAACGTCGGCCAGACACTGGAATTGCGTGCATGTTTCGTTGGCTTGGACGCGGCATCGTTGTGGCAGTCGCAGCCTTGGCTGCGTACATGGTATATACGCGCCTACGGCCGCGTCCGATTCCAGTGGAGGCGCTACATACGGACGGTCATTTCGTCACGGTAGAGGGGCTTCAGATCCACTATCGAGCCGCTGGATCGGGTCCGCCGCTGGTTCTCATTCACGGCATCGGGGCAAACATCTTCGCGTGGCGTCTCGTCTTCGATCAATTCGCCCGCAACCACACCGTATACGCGCTTGATCTGAAGGGCCACGGTCTCTCCGACAAGCCGGCTGCGGGAGACTACTCCCCCTTCGGTATGGCGGACTTGGTGGCGCACTTTATGGGTGCTTTGGGCATCGAATCCGCCAAGATCGTCGGTCTATCCATGGGCGGTGCCATCGCCGCGGCGTTGGCGATAAGGCACTCCGCGCGAGTTGAGAGTTTAGTGCTGATAAGCGCCGCAGGCTACCCCCTCAATTACCACATAATGCCGTTCCTCGTCCGCTTTGCCGCCACGCCGCTGGGCAGCGCAATTGTAGCGCTGGGACTACGGCAGCGCAGCCTCATTACGTTGTACCTGCGCAGTTGCTTCTACAATCCCGATCCCGTCTGCACGCCTGAAATGATCGATGGTTACTACCTGCCGCTCTTGACGCCGGGAATGGGCGGCGTGGTGCCGCTGCTGGCGCGAGACTTCGGGCAGACCAGTATCGCTCATCGCCTCAAGGACATTACCGCCCCAACTCTTGTCATTTGGGGACAGTACGACGCTGTGGTCCCGCTGCACTGGGGCTATCGCTTCCAGCAGGACATCGCCAACGCCGAACTCGTAGTCTTTCCCAAGTGCGGCCATTGTCCACATGAGGAAGAACCGGATAAGTTCCTGGAATCGGTGAATAGCTTCTTTCAGCGCGAGAATTCTGCTGACCCCGCAATGCAGCCGGGAGGCAATGCTGCGGCCAAGAGTTAGCCGTTTGGCAGGCAAGGCGCTCAGGCGATAATCGCGGTGCAGGTGGGAGCAGGCAGCCCGCTGCCTACCGGATGCCAAGCCAAGTCGGCAAACGCCGCATGGTACACCGCGTCATCCAGCACGACCGCGAACACGTCCTCTGCATCGCAAACGATGTGCTCGCACATGCGATCTAGCGGGAATGAGAGGTTCTGTTCGGCATCCTGCCAGGAATCGCCGCCGTCGCGGGTCACCATCATCCTGCCCAGGTGTCCGACACGGCGGGAAGGCCCGACGACAACCGTCGCGGGATCGTCCGCCTTGATGCAGACGCCACGGGTGTAGTCATCGATGAGGTGCTGCCACGACGTACCGCGATCGACCGAACGGAACACGCCGCCGCCCGTGGCAGCCATGATGGTTTCCGGCCGGGCGGGATGAACATCGATGCTGTGGACATCGGGGTGCAGGCCTTCGGCGGGATACTCCCACTGGCCGATCTTCTCGGAGATCTCCCACGAAGCCCCGTCGTCGCGACTATCAGCTAAACCGCCCACCTCGATGGCGGCCCAGACTGCCGCATCGCCGCCATCCAGCATGATTATCTTGCGAACTGCTCCGGCGCGCGGCGAGTAGGGAAGAAACCACTCCGCACAGCCGGGGAGGGTGGTAAAGCCGCTTTCTTCTGCCCACGTGGCCCCGCCATCGCGGCTGCACCACACGCGGGCCGGTTCGGTTCCCACACGGACAATCTGCGGGTCGTGGGGATGGTAGGAAATCGAGCGAATGTACGGACTGCCCTGCCAGCCGGAAATGGGTTCCCAACTCTCTCCACCATCGGCAGTCGTAAAGAGTCCTGCGCCATGGGTGCCCGTGATAGCGTGCTGGCCGTCCGGATGGGAGGCAACAGCCTCAATCTCCTGGTCGCCCAGACCGGATGCCTGCAATGCCCAACCGTCACTCTCACGTGTAAGCCGAAAGACGCCATTCTCCGTACCGACGTAAATCTGCTTTGCCATGACGTGTGCCTCCGCTAACTGCAGAACGAACAGTTAGTAGCTCGCTCCGGGTCGCATCTGTCCCTAAACTCTCGTTTTACTGGGTAAACAATTCCAGAACGGCCAAGATTGCCACTCCCGCTGCCACCAGCCCACCCAAGCGGATCGTCATGCGTTGCTCCAAGTCTCGGAGGTCGGCCTTGGTGGCTAGGGACTCCCCTGTCTCCCCTAGAGTATCCAGAATGGCCTCCGCTTTATCTTTGTCAAAGCCAGCTGAAGTCAGGCGCTCGAACGCCTTGTGCGTGTCAATGATTGCCATCGATTATCCCTCTAACGGTCTAATTCGCAACGGCCCGCTCGGCCTGCTTCTGCGCCACGATCTCATCGACCTCTTCAATGAGCAAGTCGAAGAGCTCTTCTTCTTTGCAACTGCGCACCGGTTTGCCCTTGCGGAAGAGCGCGCCTTTGCCGCGTCCGCCGGCGATACCCACGTCGGCGTCGCGCGCCTCGCCCGGTCCGTTTACGACGCAGCCCATGACGGCAACTTTCACGGGTTCTTTGACGCTCTGGAGGAAAGCCTCAACGCGTTCCGCCAACTCGATGAGTTCGATCTCGCAGCGTCCGCAGGTTGGGCACGCGATGAGGGTTGGTCCATGCTCGCGGAGTCCGAGCGATTTTAGAATCTCGTATCCCGCGAAGACTTCCTCTGTCGACTCCGCTGCTAAGGAGACTCGCAACGTGTCGCCAATGCCCTGATAGAGCAGCACGCCCAGTCCCACGGCGCTCTTCACCATGCCGGCCTTGGGCGTGCCCGCCTCGGTGATGCCCAAATGCAGCGGATACTCAACGCGGTCGGCGATGAGCTGGTACGCCAGGATTGTCGTTGGGACGTCCGACGCTTTGAGCGAAATCTTGATGTCGGTGAAATCCATGTCTTCCAGGATCTTCACGTGGTCGAGCGCCGACTCCACCATCGCGGCCGCCGTCTTTTCGATCTTCTCATCGCCCTCAAGCATCATGAGTTCGGGGATGAGGCGCGACTCCAAAGACCCGACGTTCACGCCGATGCGCATCGGCACTTGGCGGTCCTTGGCCTCTTTCACCACCATGCGCGTCCTTTCTCTGCTGCCGATGTTGCCGGGATTGAGGCGCAACCCATCCACGCCGGCCTCCAAGGCGCGCAAGGCGAGGCGGTAATCAAAGTGAATGTCGGCAATTACCGGAATCGGCGAGCGCTTGCGGATTTCCGGCAGCGCGTCAGCGTCTTCCTTGTGGGGCACCGCCACGCGCACGATCTCGCATCCCGCCTCAGCCAGACTGAGGATTTCCGCCACGCTGGCTTCCACGTCCCGCGTGAAGGCGGTGGTCATAGACTGCACCCGAATTGGCGCGCCGCCGCCAATGGTGACGTCGCCAATCTTGAGTTGCTTGGAGACTCGGCGAGGGATCATGGGGTGCTCAACTAGCCTTGATTATTCCCACTTGACCTGCATTTAAGTGTGACTCATCCAGCACTGTGACGCAAGGGTAGTTACACGCAGCATTGGAATCGGAGAGCACTGCTCTTGGCAGACGCCCTGTCCGCTCGGTCTCTAGATCGGTAGTTCGTGGACTGTGCTCTCGGATTACAAGCCAAAGGCCCTGGTCCTGGGTCGGCTTATGCACCAGCCCCACAACTTTGGAAGACAGTAGGAAGGTACATCCCATGGATTCAGCAAGCACCACAGCACGCTACCACACGTCAGGATCGCGCACAACGACCGTGCCGACCATCTTGTCGTGCCACGTCTGGGCGTTCTTGTCCCAGAAGGCTGACAAGAAGCCCCACGTCAGGGGCAGCAGGCTGACGAATTTGCCGACCACCTCACGCCGCAGCATGGTCTTGAAACCAGGGTATCGTTGTTGTCCCAGTAGGATCACTTCCAACCCAAATAATGACTTGCCCGGCGTAGTACCCCGAACCAAGAAAGTGACGAAGAATATGCCGTAGACGAGGGGCATGAAGATGTATTGCCAGAAAACAGTGAGAAAGTTGTACCCGTCCGCCGGATTAAAGCCCGTGAGTCCGAACAGCAGGATGAGCCCTACCGGCACACTTAGGTCCAGCGACGCCGCGAGAAAGCGCGGGAGAAAGTGCGCCCTGTGGCCGAGGTCCTCGTTTTGCACAAACGTCCTGCATTCTGTACAGAACAGGCGCCCATCGGGTACGGGAGTGCGGCATTTCGGACACCGCAGCAAACCGATAACCCCATCGTCAAGCGCCAATTCCTCCTCAGCCTCTTTGACGGCAAGGTCTTCCACCTCCACTGCCGTAAGCCCGCGGATCCGCATGGCGCTCTCTTGCACGCGTTTCATCTGGTCCGGGTGTCGGAAGTAGCCCGATACCTGCGCCACCATTCTGTCCGAATCCACGCCGGCCGACATGAAGGTGGCGCCCGTGAGGTCGGAGTCTTCCCCTTGCAGGAGTTCCATCAGGCCTATGTTCCGCCGATACCAGACTTCCTGACCAACGCGTCTATCCAGCACCCGCAACATGAGCGGCCGCCAGTATGTTTGAAAGAGAAAGCCGGCCTGCACCCACACCGGGGTCAGCACCACGGAGGCCGCGAGACCGCTCGTAAGCGGCGGCGAGAAGGCGGCGGTTATCGCGCTGATCGCCAGCACGTTACCGCCCATAATTGCGAGGAAGGTGTGGGGCTCGACATCAATCGTAAAGACCGATGTGAAATAGAGGCGCATGCGCTTCTCTTTTTGCAAGGCATCCCGCTGCACCGCGGCTACCACAGTCCCAAGTATCCCACCGGCCAGCACAACCACCCAAAGTCTGCCAATGAGCACCGGAATGCCAAGCGCCATTTTCAGCAGCAATCCCCCGGTATCGGTAAACACGGTCGGACCCGAGGTATCTGCCATGAGCGCAGCCACGGCAAATATCAGCACCAGCATGATGGCAATGAAGGCCCCCACGACCCTTGCATTGAGGAGTTCCGGGACGAAGTACCCGGTGAGGCCGAGGAACGCGACAAAAATCACAAGCCCAACAGCGGCGATGAGTATGCCGAAGTAGAAGGGGCGCAAGAGCTCCCAAAGGCTGGCGAAGACTACGGCAGCCCCGATGAAGGCGCTCATAATGCCTATACCGCCTACAAACCCTGCTAACAGGGTCGAGCGGATGTCCGACACCATTATGAGTACGTCGTCTTGGTTCGCCGCTACTAACTCGCGCCGGTTAAAGTCACGCACTGTGCGCGCCCTCCCCACCGTGTAGACGCTGCATCTCTTCTGTGCCTATCTTACCGCATCTTTCTACAGTCTATGCGTTTCAGGTCAAGCAAATCCAGATGAAATCACCGCTACTCACTGATGTAGGATTGCAACCAGTTTTGTGCCTGCCGCGCGGCTTGCTCCACTGTCACTTCCCCACGCGCCAATGGCAGTGTCAGATTATTGAGAAGCCAGCTATTGATCGCATTGCTACTCGCTATCCAGGAAGGACGCGCATTGTTGAGAATGTCCAGAACGACTTCCCGCTGATGCTCGAGAAACAGAATATTGAGGTGATCTCTAGATCCCGGCGTAGTGATGTGTTCTAAGCTCGTCTTCACCGTTGGCAGCCGGCTGCGCTCACCAAAGTGCAACGCAAGCGGGACGAGAGCGCTGTAAGAGAGATCAGGGTCTCTCGCACCTGCGGGAATCGTAGTGACATCGAATAACATAAGCGGTGTGCCTGCCATCGGCCCTGCAGGGATAGGCGCTGTCTCGCGGTCGCCGGTACTGCTTATTTCGAAGGCAGTCTCAAAGAGGATGCCTGTGCTGCTGGGGCGATACGGGCGGCGGATTCCCGGTGGATGCGATGAAATCTCTTGTACATAGCGCATGATCTTGTGCACTCGTCCAAGATCATCCCAATATTGAAGCCCACGCAATGCCGCCGGATCAGTCAGGTGAACCGCACCGGTCTCTAGGTCAATAACGTCTTTACCTGTTTCATGCAATACGAAAGGCAGCCAGTCAGCATAGAAGTGGCTTACGCCAAAGCCCCACTGGTCCACTGTGCCATCACCGTTCGTATCCTGCGTGAGCTGCTTCGCAGCAGCGGCAAAGTCATCACGCGTCCACCCGAGCTGCGGCGGGGCAATATTCGCTTGGGAGAAAAGTTCGGGGAGGTACTGGGCAACACCCGCGGTCACCCTGGTTGGCAGTGCCATGGTCTGCCCTTGGAATCTCACAAGCTTGACGGACTGAGGGAAGAACTGCTCCAAGGGTTGGTTTGCATCGTTCTGGATGAACCGATCTAGGGGTTGCAGGAGACTGCTCTTGAAGAGCCACGGAAAGTCTGCTTGCCAGGCAAAGACCATGAGGTCCGGCACGGTGCCTGCAGAGACTCGCGCGGAAAGGGCACCAACAAATGCTTCCTGCGTGGCTTCCAAATTACCAGTGGCAGAAAACGTCAGTTCAGCATCCTGCAATTCAATATTGGCCGGAATGTCGGCCACTCTACCCTCATTCAACTGACGAATTGCCTCCAACATCGGGCCCTGTCTGCGAAACATGGCAATCGTCAGTATTTCCTTGTCTTTTGAGGGTTGTGGTACGGAGCCCTGTGGCGCAGCCGGCGCTTCCTGGTAGTCGTCTTCATCGTCCCCGCCGCAAGCGGCCAGCAAGAGAAGCTGAGCACCGAGCAGCGCGCCTCCGAGCCATTCTCGCCTTGTCAGTCGTTTAGCCATAGTCACACGAATCCTCCGGTTAGCATAGCCACGAGAAATTTGTTAAGACGTCACTCTTTAAAAAGTAATCCGTTGTCTAAACGGTATTCAGGAAACCGTTTGAGACCGATCCACATTTGGGCACCGGCAATTCATTGAATGAATTCCAGACAAAAAGACCACCTACGGCTCATTCAAGTTGGACTCCAGCCAGTCCTGCCCCCGCTGGGCTGCCTGCACAACATCAATCTCGCCGCGCGCGAGAGGTAGCGTCAGCCTTTCGAATAGTTCAAACGTCATGGAGAAGCTGCTCGCTAGTTGCGATGGTCGGGCGGTATCGAGCAGGTGGAAGACGAGTTCCCGGTCCTCGGGCGGCAACATGAGCTCCAAGTAGCCGGTGCTGGGCTTTTCTATATGCTGCTGTCCCGCGATCACCGGTGGCATGAGGAGGCGGGAACCGAGATCAAGCGCGAAAGGCTTCAGCGCCTCGTAGGAAAGAGCGGGATCGGGCGCCACCGACGGGATCGCCGCCGCCTGTGACACTGATAGCGGCGTTACTTCCCGCGGCCCGGCCGGCAACGGGGCTTGTTGGCCCGCCAGCATGGTGCTGGGAGGAAAGTACCGAAAAAAGAGAATGCCGTTAAGCAGGATTGTGAAGTCAACATCGAATTGGTCTGCCGTCACCGTCGCGCCATGGGGCATGATGCCGTGCACGCGCCCCAGTTCGTCCCAAAATTGCAGCCCGCGCAGCGCCGCCGGGTCCGTAAGACGCACAGTGCCAGTGTGTGGGTCCAGAACATCCTTGTCCAGTTCCTGCAAGACAAACGGCAACCAGCTTAAAAAGTATTTGTTCGGATTGAATCCCCACTTGTCCACTGTGCCATCACTGTCGGTATCCTCGGTCAGTTTTTGAGAGGCGGCGACAAATGCCTCACGGGTCCAGCCCTTTGCAGGAGAAGGCAGTCCGGCATCCGCGAACTGCTTAGCTTTGTACCGTGCCACGCCGGCATCCAGCGCAATGGGCAGGGCCATCGTTTGGCTTCGATAGCGGACCAACTCCAGGGCAGGGGGAAGGAACTTCTCTGAAGGCTCCGAGCGATCTTGCTGTAAATACCGGTCGATGGGCTGGACAAGCCCGCTGCGCAACACCCAGGGAATGTCGAAAAACATGCTGACTATGAGCAGGTCCGGCGGCGTGCCGGCAGAATCCTGCTCGCTCAGAAACGCCGAGAGTGCGACCTGCGCGCCTTTGATGAGTTCCAATGGGTCACGAGGTCGCGCGATGTTTATCCGGACGCGCTCCAATTGAACGTCTTCCGGCGCACCTGGCACTGTACCTGCATTCCACCGCTCAATTGCATCGTCGAAAGGCGGAATGTACCCGTCAAACGTGGCGGCCAGCCGCAGCGTCACGGGCTCTCGAGAGACCCTTGGCACAGAGGCCTGCGGCGCTTCTGGCGCCGAAGACTGCGGCGCCTCCGGCGCGGCACGCGGCTGCTCTGCTTCGTCCTCGTCATCACCGCCGCAAGCAGCCAGTAAGAGAAGCTGAGCACCGAGCAGCGCACCTCCGAGCCACTCTCGCCTTGTCAAGCGTTTAGCTGTGGTCATTTGCGTCCTCCGGCTGGCATCGCCACAAAAGTAAGAGATCTGACGTCAGTTCACGATGTGCGTTTTGTTGCCAAATGGGAATTCGGGATTCTATTTGAGCCCATCTCAGATAGAATCCCTGGCGGCACATTGAATCAGAATTGGGCACATGGCAGTCAAGTACGCTATGGCTCACTCAAGTGCGGCTTTAGCCAGTCTTGCGCCTGCTGAGCGGCTTGCTCTACACCCACCTCACCGCGCGCCAATGGCAGTACCATCCTCTCAAAGAGCTGATAAGTCATGTAGAAGCTCGTTGCCAGAAGGGAAGGGCGGGCGGTAGCGAGTAAGTTGAGGGCCAGTTGCCGTTCGTATTCCGGCAACATGAGCTGCAAATAGTCAGAACTGGGCTCCTGTATATGCTGTTGTCCCGCAATTACAGGCGGTAACCAAAGGCGCTGTCCCAAGACATGGGCGAGAGGCCGCAGCGCCTCGTAGGACAGAGCGGCATCGGGTGCTATGGCGGGAATTGCCAACGCCGCGGAGAGCATCATCGGCGTGCTCTCCCTCGGCCCGGACGGCAGCGGCGCCTGATTGCCGGGCAGGTTCTGGCTGGGAGGCAGGAAATTCCAGAAGAGTATGCTGGTGAGCAAGGCGGTAAAGTTCGTGCCAAATTGGTCTTCGGTAGTCGTCGCACCGTACGGCATGATGCCGTGCACTCTTCCCAAATCGTCCCAGAACCGCAAGCCGCGTACTGCCGCCGGGTCCGTCAAGCGAACGGCCCCGGCGTTGAAGTCGACCAGGTCGTCTTCCATTTCCTGAAAGATGAAGGGCAGCCAACTTGCGTACACGTGCACCGGTCGAAAGCCCCAATTGTCCGTCTCGCCATCTTCGTCCGTATCTTGTGTCAGCCGTTGGGCAGCCGCTACAAACTCCTCGCGCGTCCAGCCCTCGCCGGGCAAGGGTATGCCTGCCTCCGTAAATTGCTTGGGATTGTATCGCGCCACACCAAGATCCAAAGCAACCGGCAGCGCCATCGTCCGGCTCTGGTACCGCACCAACTCAAGCGCGGCTGGCAAATATCCACTGAGAGGCTCAGTCTGGTCCTGCTGCAAGAAGCGGTCAAGTGGCTGGAGGAGTCCGCTCCCGTAGAGCCAGGGAAAGTCAAAGAACCGGTTGAATGAGATCAAGTCCGGCGGCGTGCCGGCAGAGTCCTGCTCGGTCAGAAAGGCAGCCGCTCCGGCTTGGGCCCGCTCGATGAATGTCAGAATATCACTCGACGGCGATACCCGTGGACCTCCCACTTGCTCCAGCCGGATGTCATCGGGAGCGCCGGAGACTTCGCCCTCATTCCACTGCTCCACAGTCCTTTCAACTGCGCGCGCAAACTGGTCTTGAACCGAGGCGAGCCGCAGCGTCGTCGCCTCTCTGGCGACCTTGGGCACTGAGGCCTGGGGAGCCTCCGGCGCAGCACGCGGCTGATCGTCGTCCTCGTCATCGCCGCCGCAGGCAGCCAAGAGAACGACTTGCGCGCCAATGAACGCGCGGCCAAAAATCTCACGTCTCGTCATGAGCTGTAAATCCTTGTTCCAATTCGATAGTCCTGCCCTGCGCAAGGCGCAGCCGAATTGCCTATCGAGCTATCGCAGGTTTCCCAAACCGGTTGTGGTCATTGCAGGAAGTAGCCATCTTCCCTAAGCGATTCTCCGCCCGCATGCTCCTACGCACTACGAGGACGCTATTCGTTCAAATAGGCTTGCAGCCAGTTCTGCGCTTCTTGCGCCGCCCGCTCCACGACCATTTCTCCGCGCGCGAGCGGCAGTGATAGCTTCTCGAACAGTTGAGCAAGCATCATGTGACTGCTACCAAGTGGGGATGGGCGGGCAGTTTGCAATGCATGCAACGCAAGCTGCCGGTCGTGTTCCGGCAGCATGAGATTGATGTAGCCAGATTGCGGTTTCTCAATGTACTCTTGTCCGGAAATCACCGGTGGGAGTAAGAATCGCTCGCCGAGATAGCTTGCCAGCGGGACCAGCGCCGCGTACGCCTGGGCAGTATCGCGGGCGCTTGCGGGCATTGCCAGGGAAGCGCCCAAATACAATGGCGTGATGTCGCGCGGGCCGGTAGGGAGTGGGGCTTGTTTACCCGTAGAGATGGTGCCGGGGGACGCAAAGTAGTAGAAGAATACGCTGGGATGCCGATTCCAGAACTGGAAGCTGTAGAGGTCCGCTGTCACCTCGTCACCGTGGGGCATGATGCCGTGCACTCTCCCCAGGTCATCCCAGAACTGCAGGCCACGCAGGGCTGCAGGGTCCATGAGACGCACTTCGCCTGTATTCAGGTCTATCACGTCCCTATCCGTCTCCTGCATAACGAACGGTAGCCAGTTCATGAAGTTATCTATAGGACGAAATCCCCAATTATCCACCTTGCCGTCGTTATCGGTGTCTTGCGTAAGTCGTTGAGCAGCAGCAACGAATTCCTCACGCGTCCAGCCATTATCCGGCACAGGCAAGCCGGCATCTGAAAAGTGCTTGGGGTTGTACCGCGCAACGCCGGCGCCTAAGGATACGGGCAATGCCATCATCTGGCCCCGAGAGCGCACCAATTCTAAGGCGGACGGCAGAAACTTTGCTAGTGGATCGTTGCCGTCTTGCTGCAGGAGTCGATCAAGCGGCTGGATGATGCCGCTGCGGAACGCCCAGGGAAAGTCAAAGAGACGATTGACCATGAGCACGTCCAGCGGCGTGCCGGCAGACTCCCGCTCGGCCAAGAACGCTTGAACTCGCTCTTGTATGTGCTCAAGAAGCTCCAGCGTCCCGCGCCGCGAGGATATTTGAATCGTGAGGCGCTCCAGCCGGATGTCTTCAGACGCGCCGGGAAACTCGCCCTCGTTCCACGCATCAACGGCCCTGCCAATTACGGAGCTAAATTCCACCAACATTGAAGCGACCGTGAGCGTTGTAGGCTCCAGCGCAGGCGGCACCGCAGCCTGCGGCGCCGTTGGCGCGGCGCGGGGCTGTTCCGCTTCATCCTCGTCATCGCCGCCGCAGGCAGCCAGGAGCAGTACCTGTGCGCCGAGTAGAGCGCGGGCGAGCAAAGCACGGCGCGTCAGTGGTGTTGCCTGAGTGGGCGAATTCACCGAAGTATGCGGCGATGTTGCAGCCTCCGGTGAATCCGTAGTCTCCGGTAATACCGAAGTCTCCGGATAAAGCAAAGCCCGCGGCCCTGCCGCATTCATATGCAATCTCCTTGTTCGCGAACCACTCTCCCAAGCGGGAGAAACCCCTATCTCAAGTATCTATCGGTTACATTGCAACGTCAAGGGGTGTAACGGGCTAAGGTGCAGGAGACTTCCTCTACAGAGATCTAGAGAAAGCGCTAGAGAGGGCGCGCTTAGCGGCAACAAAATCTGCCATCAGGCGCGCTAGTTCTTGGAAGCTCAGTGGAACCTTGTCAACCACTGCCTCTAAGCGGTTTGCCAGAAAACAGCGCAGGCAAGCCGTTCGTACACAGGCTGCCGCAGCGTGAACGGCTTTCATTGCTCGAAGAAAGGGATGCGAGGAGTCTAAGGGAGGTTTTCTACTTCAGCGGCAGCGTAAACGTAAAGCTGCTACCTTCGCCCTCTGTGCTCTCTACGCGAATAGAACCGCCGTGGGCCTCGACTAACTGCTTCGCAATAGTCAGCCCGAGACCCGCGCCGCCGGTACTTCGCGTGCGCGAAGGATCGACGCGATAGAGCCTGTCAAAGACGTGAGGCAGGTCCTTGCTCGGAATTCCCTCTCCGGTGTCTGTAACGGTCACCACGACAGCGTGTCCAGTTACGCAGACCGAAATGTCTACCTTACCCCCTTTGGGCGTATGCGTAATTGCATTCTGCAGCAGGTTGCTCACGACCTGCTCAATGCGCATTCGATCCAGATTGACTTGGCGCTCAGACTCCTCCGTCTCGGGGCGAGAAGGGAAAGAAATGTCTACGCCTGCGACCTGCGCCTGGGGACGAAACGCCTCTACCGATCGTGAGACCACCTCGACCATGGATGCCGGTTCAAGATCAAGCCGGAAGTCGGCTGCCTCCGTTTCCGCGAGTAAGCGCAAGTCTTCAACGAGTTTCGTAAGATACATCGTCTGGCGGTGGACGTTCTCCATGACGGACTCGTCGGCGGGAAGCACACCGTCGCGTACGGCTTCTACGTAGCCTCGAATGTTGGTCAAGGGCGTACGTAACTCGTGGGCTACGTCGGCGACCATGTTGCGCCTTTGCTGTTCAGCGCTTTCCAATCCCTCCGCCATAGTATTGAACGTCTTTGTCAGTTCTCCAATCTCGTCCCGACCGGAAACGGCGACCCGCTGCGAGAGATCGCCTTTGCCCAATTCTCGCGCCGCCGCCGTCAAAGTCCGCACCGACCGCAGCATCCTCCGTGATAGCAACGAAACGAGCAGAATGCCCCCTAATCCCGCGCCAAGTCCCGACCACAGCAGCGAGCGGAAGGCGGTATCGGTGAACTGCCGCAGCGAAGGCTCTTGAATCTCACGCAACGCTTCTCCTTGGGCAGGGGACCGTGCCGGACCTCGGTACGGCCTGAACGTCGGCCGTGATGCTACCGGCCCGACGAGGACGGAGCCCACGTGATCGCCGTCAACAATGATGCGCGCTGACGCGAAATCTTGAATATCGCGGTTACGCTCACCTCTGTCCGACCGGCTCCTAGCAACGATGGGCGCGCCTTCCGTTTTGAGGATGGCGATTTCTCGTCCCGTCAAGTAACTCACCCGTTCGACAGTGCCCCCGACGCCGCTCCAGCTTCCCCTGGCCGCATAGTACTCAGCGAAAGCTTCGTGAATTCTGGCAATGAGCGCTTCGTCGGAGGCCTTGCGCACTTTCCGCACCTCACGTTCCGCCGCGAGTCCGCTATACATCCCGACCGCCGCCAGCGCCAACATGAGCACGAACGCGAAGGCGACGATGAGGCGAAACTGGAGGCTGAAGAACCACCTAGTCATTGCTAAATCTATATCCCACACCGTAGACGGTCTGAATGTGGTCGGGGCCGTCCAGCGGTCTGATCTTGCGTCTTATGTTGGCGACGTGGGCATCCACCGTCCGGTCGAAGCCCTGAAAGTCGAAGCCAAAGACCCGGTCGATGATCTGCTCGCGTGAGAACGTCCGTTCCGGCTCCTTGATGAGCATGACAAGAATGCGGAATTCCGTGGGAGTGAGGGACGCCTTGAGGTCATCCACCAGCACCGTGCGGCGATGGAGATCGACCGTCACGCCGTTCCATGCCACCTCAGCCGGTCCGCGCTCGAGGTCCTCCTTGGCCGTGCGTCGCAGCACGGCCCGGATGCGGGCCGCCAGCTCACGCGGGCTGAAGGGCTTAGTCACATAGTCATCGGCCCCCAAGTCAAGCCCCTTGAGCCGGTCTTCTTCCTCCACCCGTGCTGTCACCATGACAATTGGCACGGTGGATTCCCGTCGAATCCTGCCGCAGACCTCTATTCCATCCAGTTTCGGGAGCATCAGATCCAGGACAACCAGATCAGGACGGGCCTCTCTGGCAAGACGTAAGCCTTCAACACCGTCATGGGCGCTCAGGACCCTGTGCCCGTCACGCTTGAGGTAGAGGCTCACGAGGTTTACCGTATCGCGATCGTCTTCGACTATTAGAACCGTGCTGGCCATGGTATTCGTTCTCCAAGTCCAAGGATTGGGCATCCGGCTTGTCTTGTCGCCAAACTGACGCATTCATGCTTGGTCGCGCGAGGTCGGAGGAGCAGCCTCCGCCTTGGGGATATCGCCTTGAAGACGTGCGGCCCTGCCTCAACGTACGCCAACGTCGCTCGGCTCGCTTACGCAGTCTTGCTAGGCGAGTCTTGTTGACGGAGGCTTGTCCGCTCAACTTTAAGTCTATCAGCAATATTGAAGAAATTATGAAGGTGGATCGCCACAATTGAGCCCCCGGCAAGCGGCACTCTTGCCTACCTGCCGGGGGCTCTCATGTTGCTGTGTGAGTACTAGAGAACTTCGATGTGCGCTGAAACGAGCTTTCCGCTAGCCCGCATTGCTAGTTGTCGTCCGAGGAGTCGGCGGGAGCTGCCGGGGTTGCCTCCGGAGCAGTGGTCGGTGTCGCGGAATCTGGGACGGTAGTAGGCGCTATCGGAACGGAAAATCCCTTGCCCGGAGCGAAACCTCTGAAGATATGGAAGCCCCCTTGGTGTGACTGCCCGCGGCCCCGCTGCCAAGTGGATCCTTTGCCGCGATCAAATCGACCGTCATGCTGCAGCTTCCCCATTCGCGATGCATACAGTTCGCGTAACTGGGCTGCCTGATCTTGGGTAATGTGTCCCTCCTCAACCAAGGCGTCGAGATACCGCGTAAGTCTCTCTTGGGAGGCGGCGGGCATCTGGACTGCCGGCCCCTTTGCAGAATAGCCGCGTCCATCAAACATGCGGCCTCGCTTTGAGTGACCGTGCTTGCCGCGGTCCATCCCGCTGGCCAGCCAGAATGAGTCCGGCCGAGATGCATACCACTCGCGCAGCTCGTCGGCTTGTTCCTGGGTGATGTGACCACTTTCCACCAGAGCGTCCAGCCGCTGGCCGACCATCTCCTCGAATTGCTCGTCGCGCAGCTCCTGCCGTGCCTGCTCGTAGGCTTCTTGGACTTGCTCCTCTTCAAGCCCCAGAATGTTGGCCATCCGCGCGAAGAGCCCCAAGCGAGTCTGCTCCCCGGAGCTCTCTTGGGCCAGGACCGTGGCGCTGCCAAGTCCGAGGACAAGCGCAGTCAGCCCGAGTAGTCCGATAAGCCAGTGTTTCTTCCTCATTCGCTACCTCCTTCGGTGGGTAGTGTGACATCTGCCGCTTATTCGAGAGTACGGCAGCAATGTCAAGGAAATGCGAATGAGGGAAACTCAGCAGAGAAAACGCGCTGCGGGCTCTCTTCCCGCTTTGCGATCCCACGCCGCAGCGGCTTTCGCGCCTGACCGCGCTCAAGTCAAGAGAGGCGGAAGCGCTCGCGCCAAGCAGACACCAGGAATCGCCGTCAGTCTCAATCGGCAGACATCTCCTCCATAACCTCCAATCGCTCAATCGGAGAGCGCCGCTGAGGTCGCCGGCGGAACAAGCCGGGGATGCTCTGGTTGGCCAGCGTATAGACCACAGGCACGACCAACAAAGTCAGGAACGTTGAACTCACTAGACCGCCAATAACAACCGTTGCCAGTTCCGCGCCCAGGATCCCGCCCGAGTCCTCGGAGAAGGCTGCCAAGGGGACTAGGGCGAAACTCGTCGTAATCGCGGTCATGAGGATGGGCCGCAGTCGAATGCGCCCGCCCTGCATGAGGGCATCGTACACACTCATACCGCTCTCCCTTAGTTGCTCCACAAAGGACACGAGCACCACGGCGTTCGTGACGACGATACCAATCAGCAGGAGTATTCCCATCATCCCCGGCAGACCCAGCGAACGACCGGTGATCGCCAGCGCCGCCAGTGCGCCGATCAAGGCGAGCGGCAGGCTGGTAACGATGACAAATGGGTTCCGCAACGACCCGAGACTGCCAACCATCACGAGGTAAACCAACACGACGCCGACGGCCATGGCGATGAAGATGTCCTCAAAGCCTTCCGTGATTTGCGAGAAGACGCCTGCGTTGGTCACGGTCACGCCCGGAGGCAGGTCGAGGGCGTCGATCTTCTCCTGTATCAACGCGCCAATGGCCTGTGTATCATCTACGGTTATGTCGCCGCTGATGCCCGCCGACCGCAAGCGGTCGGTGCGGTTGATTGCTACGGGACCCGCCACTACCTGCACCGAAGCAATGTCACTCAAAGGAGCGATACCCAACGGTCCGGCAATGATCAGCGACCTGATGGTCTCAACACTGTTAATCCTATCGGCAGGTCCGCTCAACACCACATCTACCGGGCTGCCGTCCACGTCGATTTGAGTGACGGTCTGACCCACAAGGAACTGGTTGATTTGAAATGCGACCGTCTGCGTGCTCAAGCCGAGCGCGGCGGCACGCTCAGGATCAACGTTGACAATCACTTCATCCCGCGCCTCGCTTACGTCGCTGGTGACGTCTTCAATACCATCGATGGACTGAAGTTCGTTAGCGAGCAGCAATGCGATAGGCGCAATCTCGCGATAGTCGTTCCCTGTGATACTAATCTCCAAGCCGGCGGCAGGCGGTCCACCGCCAACATCCACAATGGTAACCCTGCGTTCATCCGTAGACGGCAGCCGCTGGCGGAGGATGTCTACGATGTCTTCCGGTACATCGTCTTTCAATTGAACGAATGTGGAAGACTCGTTGAATCCTACAGTGAAGCTCTGCGCCGAGGCGCCGGCAGCGGTGCCAACTGTAGAGCTATAGATGGCAGAGAATTCACTAATCTGCTCCTCCAAGGCAACGACCTCGTCAAGCGTGGTCTCGGCGCGGGCGCCTGGCGGCAACTCCATGTTGATGGTGACGAATTCAGTATTCCCGGAAGAAAAGAGGTTGATCGGAATGAACCGCAGCAACCCAAAGCTGCCCCCAGCGATGACGATTGCCGCCAGCAGCGTGAGAGTCTTGTGCCCGAGCGACCACCGCAACATCGGCACGTAGATGCGCTGCATCCACGTGTTTGTTTCCGGGACATCATCCTCTTCGCCGACGCCTTCGGGAAGATCGCCCGGGCGCAGCAGATAGGCGCCTAACACGGGCACTGCTGTCAACGCCACCACGAGTGAGGCAATCAGCGCAAAGCTCACAGCCAACGCAAAGGGGAAGAAGAACGCTCCTACCAAACCCTGAATGAAGGCCAAGGGCGCGAACACGACGATCGTCGCCAAGGTAGAGGCCGTAATGGCGGGGCCTACTTCGACGGTTGCGTCCAGCGCGGCCCGCCAGCGCTCCCTACCGCCCTCGATATTGCGGTAGACGTTCTCCAGCACCACAATGCTGTCATCCACCACACGGCCAACAGAGATTGCCAAGCCTCCCAATGTCATGAAGTTCAACGCCAGGCCTTGCCAGTCCATGAGCAAGACGCCGGTAAAGATACTGAGTGGGATGGACAGGACAATTACCAGCGTCGGCCGCAAGGTTCGAAAAACGCCCCTGATAACGCTTGGGCGCACCGTCAAGAAGAAGGCGAAGACGACTATCGAGGCAAGTGTCAGACCCAGAATCGCCTCGCGTTCCAGCGTGTCGATCTGTGCCTGGATTTGAGGCCCGTCATTGTAGACGATGATCACGTCTACGCCTGGCGGCAGGATCTCCAAGTCTGCCAGAGCTTCTTCCACGCCAGTAGTGACGTCGATTGTATTAGCGTCGGGCTCCTTGAATACGGAAATGCCAATGCTGGGCTTGCCGTTTGTGCGCGAGATGCTGCGGGCAGTGCCCGCTCCTAGCTGCACTTCGGCGACGTCGGCCAACCGCAACGGCTGGGGAGCTGCCCCGGATTGCGCTGGTGGACCGCTGAGGGCGCGGGGAATGACCAACTGCCGCAACTCATCCAGCGACGCGAATTTGTTGACTGTCTTCACTGTCAGCACTTGGCCGTTTTGCGTAATTGCCCCGCCGGGAAAGGTGATGTTGTTCTCCCGCAACGCCTGAGAAACCTGGAACAACGAGATGCGCTCTTCCAAGAGCCGGTCCGGGTCTACGGTGATGGTGATTTGCTGCTCCACGTCCCCCGTAACTTCGATACTGGCAATGCCGTCAATGCCGGAGATCTTCGGCAGGACGCTGGTCTCCAAGATTTCCTGCAACTCGATGATTTCCAAGTCTCCCGAAACGCTTACGCGCAGAACGGGAATCGAATCCGGGTCAATGCGACCGACATTGGGGGCGTTTACACCATCAGGAAATGAGACACCTGCCACTCTGGAATTGACGATGTTCTCCGCCTCTTCCATGTCGGTGCCAAAATTGAAAGTGGCAATGATAATTGAGAGGTTCTCGGTGGAAATGGACTGGATCGCATCCAAGCCCTCCATCCCGGCGATTGCGTCCTCCAGCGGTATCGTTACGTTTTCAGCAACCGACTCCGGATTGGAAGACGGGTAGAAGGTCGAAACCGTGACAATCGGAAAATCCACTTCGGGAAAGAGCTCTACCGGCAGTCTGGTGTAGGTAAACATGCCCCACACGAGCACGAGAAAGACGGCAAGAACCGTGACAGAGCGCCGGCGCAGGGCAAGACTGGTGATGAATGCGATCAAAGCAGCCTCCGTTGCAATTGTTGACTATATGCTTCTTTACTTAGATTATACTCTATACTCATCGTTCTGTGTGCCGCACCCGACTTTAAAACGCAATCTCGAACTGAGACAACAGCGCTTCTCCCTAGCGAGAGGCGCAGCGCAGCACCTGCGGTCGGAAACGCACGTCCGCTTTTGCGAAACAGCATTGCATCGAAAGAGCTGACGTCGCCAGGGCACGAATGCGAATTGCGTTCGGGTCTTTCAGCAGAATACCTCTCTCTGTGGGTTGCGTGCGACGTTGAATCGCAGGGAACCTCGGCAATGCGCGACGACAGCTATATCTTCACAATGCTTGTCTTCGTCTGCTATTGCAAGGCAGCGAGGCTGAACCGGCACAGCGCGGCCTGCCCGTGCCGGCGTCTCGTCAGCAGCGGAACACGATAACCCCCTACGACGGATCAGGATTTTTCAACGCACAGTCAGCAAAGGAGAGCGGCAGCATGAAGATTCTACTAGACCCCGGCCATGGTGGACGTGATCCGGGCGCCATCGGCTTGCCAATAGCAACGTCACCATCCGGCACCGGGCCTACACTGCGACTCCAGGAAAAGGAGGTGACGCTCGCGGTAGCGCAGCAGGCTGCCACGGCACTGTGCGAGCGCGGCTACACCGTGCTGTTGACTCGCGAGGATGACCGGCATGTCCCGCTGCACGCGCGCACCAGTCTGGCGCTAGCCGAGCAGGTGGACGCTTACGTCAGCATTCACGCCAATGCGGGCGGCGGGACCGGCTGCGAGGTCTGGTACCAGGATGGCGACGCAGCGTCACGGGCGTTCGCCGCGGCGCTGGAAAAGGGCATATCCGACCTAAATCTGGTGCCGAACCGGGGCCTGAAACCGGGGAATGCCGCGACTCGCACCAACTGGTACACGTTTTCACATCTCCCCAACGATGTCCTGCTGGAACTGGCCTTTCTCGACTGCGAGAGCGATGCACAACACCTGCACGAGCACCCCGACCGCTTTGCGCTGGGCATCGTGAACGGGATAGTCGCGCACCTGCCGCTGGAGCCGCGGCCGTACGCTCAGTGGGAAGAGGAAAAGCAGCAAATCATCGCACAGCGCGACGCCATGCTGAAGCAGATGTACGGGGAATTGATGTTAGACCGCACCGACCTGGCCTATGCCATTCGCATTGCCAACGGCGCCGGACATCCCGATGATCTTGGCGGCATGACGCGCGATGCACGGCTGCGCGAACTCAACGAAAAGTGGGACGGCAAGATCTGATAGCCAATAGTCGCGAATCTTCCTTAAAGGAGCACGCGGAATTCGCTCTTCTATCGGATATGCTCCGCAATTGCCACGTGCCCATCGCATTTGGATCCCTCTGAGGAAAAAGGAGAAGGCAAATGACTGGAACTGAGTTGGCCGGACTGGGCGGCATCACCGTTGGCGTACGCATTTTGGTATCCGCGCTCAAGCAAGCGGGACTACCCAAACGGTTCGCCCCCATTGCGGCTGTTGTGCTCGGCGCCATCGCCGGCAGCGTCGGCGGCAACATCAGCGGCGCGGATTGGTTTACGAGCCTGGTATTGGGCATACTGGCTGGCGGCGCAGCCGTCGGCCTCTACGAGATCGGCCGCCAAGCCACCAAGCACCGGCCGGATAAGCTGCCGTAAGCGCGGCTGCTGCGCTCTCGCCACGTCCATGCGCGAGTCTGGCAACGAGCTGTCACGGTAGTCGACTGCAGTAAAGCGTGTGTGAAGACCGCCCTTTGGGGCGGTCTTCACTTAGAGTCTGTTTACGTTCTACCGAGATGAAGTCTGCACAGCCGATGGAAGCCGTTCGTGCTAAGGGCGGCGCGAAGCCCATGCCGACGTACGAACGGCCATTTGCCGACTTTTCGCTGTTTCATTTACCCTTTGACAGACTCAGAGCTTGCCCCGTACTTGATACGGGGGCGAACGTTGCGCGCCCAGACTAGAAGAATGTAAGCATGCTATTAGAGAGCGGTTAGTGATGCTCGCCGATCTCCGATCCATTGCAACACAACTGTGACTGCTCTTGCCAAAGTCAAACATCCGTGATAATATCTAACCGGTTATATTGACCGGTTAGATATTGCTATGAAGAAAATCCAAGCCACCGAGGCCAAGGCACGCCTCGCGGACCTGCTGCGTACCGTCGAACACGGCGAGACAATTGCCATTACCCGCCACGGGAAGACGATTGCCCACCTGGTGCCGGCCCACGCGCAAGAAAGCGAATCCCGCAGGCAGGCCGTAGAACGCTTCCAACAACGCCGCGCGAGATGGCGCCGCGTCGCTATGACGACGGAAGAGATTCTGGCTGCGCGCCATGAAGGCCATCGCTCTTGAGTGTGCTGATTCTCGATGCGTCTGTCGCCGCGTCCTGGCTCTTCAGCGACGAGACCGATCCGCGCGCTGATGTGGCGCTCGCGCGCCTTGCGGAAGATGGCGCACTCGTGCCGCAACTCTGGCACCTAGAGATACGCAATGTGCTACTTATCGCGGAGCGGCGCGGGCGAGTCTCAGCGGAGCAGGCAACAGAATTCCTCGATGCCTTGGGTGAGTTGCCCATCCGCACCGACACCACCCCGGACCTAGCGGCTGCTTTCGCGCTGGCTCGCGCACACGGCCTCTCCTTCTACGATGCGGTCTATATTGAACTAGCGCATCGGCGCGCTGGGACTCTTGCCACTCTAGACTCCAGTCTTGCACGCGCTGCGGCAGCCGCAGGGTTATCACTGCTTGAGAAGCAGCTGCTATAGTCCGAATTGCAGTAGCCGGACATGGCTCTCATTCGTCACGGTAATAACGGAATTCTACCTGGCACAACGCAGCGGCCGGCTCTAGAGGAAACCAAGCCTGCATGTGAAGACCGCTCAGCGGAAGATCCTCGCTCCCCCCTGCCGTTACGTACCTGGCGAAGCGAGGTCTCGTTCGCGGTTGGACAAACACCGCCCCGGCGCTAGTCATACGGCTACGCGCTTGCTATCATGCAGTCACATACGCCTCTCGTGCGAGAACTTCGAGAACTCAAACACCGCGAAATCGCAACCGGGAGACATCTGCTATGACAAGACGCGAATGGCTCGCCTTTGCCTTGCTCGGCACGCAGGCGCTTCTCATTGCAAGTTGCGGAGATGATGACGACCCGCCCGTAGAAGACGCCCCTGTCGCGCGCAAGGGCACCGGCAGCGATGCGGTCGTCGAGGCCCAGCAAATCAGCATGGCAGTTCTCGACGATCCGGAGACAATTCGCGATGGCGAGGAAGTCTTGAAAGTGTGGGAGAAAGGCGGCATTCCCGGTCTGCAAGAGGGGTCTACGCTAGAGCTTGTGACCATGCCGATTCCCCAGGGAGACGGGTATGCCGATCGTGCGACGCAGGGTGTTCGCGACTTTCTGGCTGCCGGCGAGGCGGGCGGCGTCACTGCAGACGTGGTCTGGCTGCCATTCTTCGTGGACAGCATCGATCTCTTCATGACCAGGTCTTTGGCGCCGCTTGACCGCTGGCTGCAAGCTGACAAGCAGGAGCCGCTGGAGGCTTTCATGGAAGAGGCCCGCCGTCTGGTGCGCGTTCGCGGCGAGACGCAGGCTTTACCGGTTCAGATCGCCCCTGCCGTCTTGGAGCACAATGCCATACGCTTTCGGCGTGCCGACCTCCCTGCGCCAACCCACGACTGGACGTGGGAAAACTTCATAGACGCGGCAAGGCGGCTCACCGAGGATACCGACAATGACGGCGCGACAAACCGCTGGGGCTTCGCGTCGCTTGGGTGGTTTCCCGATTGGTTGCCGCTCCTGATGCAGGAAGGCGGCATGGGAGTTGACCTCGATACCGGCAGAATCGACATGGCAGAACAAGCCACGTTTCGCGCGCTGAAGACCTGGGATGAGTTTGGGCGCGTTCACGGCATCCTGCCCCACGGACCCGACGTGACATTAGACCAACTAGGGGCGGCCAAGGACTACTACGAGCGCGGCATGCACTTCACCCCTTTCTTTGGTCACACGCCTGAACCCTTTGGGTACGTTACCCCGCTGCCGAGCGGTGCCTCGAACACCACGCCTCTCGGTCTTGTGGAAGCGCTGGGCATGCCGCCTGGCGCGCAGGATGAGAAGTCCTACGCGGCGCTGGTGCCGCTGGCCCTCTGGCTCGGCGAGCGCCGCGTCCTGCCAACCACCAATGAGGGCTGGGACTTTGTTGAACGCCCGGACGGCGAGCATTTCGACCTGGTGTTTCCCCAGCCAGTCAAAGAGACGGCTCTGGAGTCTATGACCAGAGCGAAAGCCTCCCATGTCGCCAGCGGCTGGAAGATAACGCGATGGGTGCAGGAAAACGTCACGCTGCCCCTCGCTCGCGAAGAAGTGACGATCGAGCAAGCAATTCAGCAAGCTAAGCACTGGCTGCAGAGCTACGTCTATCAGTAGTCCGGTCCTGCAATTCTCTAGTACTCGCCTCTGCATGGCAACGAGCATGCTGCACCAGATCAAGACCGGAAAGAGTTGCGCTCCAAATTCATCTGTGGGGAGTAGAGGCGTGGAAGGCAAACAGTCGCTGGTGCTTGGCGCAACGCCATGCGTCACTGTAGACCACGTCCAAACCGAGCGCTATACAACGGAACAAACTAACGCTTGCCAGGCAGGTAGGGACGGCTAATTCCCATGAAGGCAAAGGCTCTCTTGGACTTGCGGGGCGATTGGACCTTCTTCAAAGGGCTGTTGGAGACACTCCATCTCTGCCGCGTGGCCTTCTCACTGACATGGCGGGCGCAACCAATTCTGGTCGCGATTACACTAATCCTCCTGGTGGTGCAGGCCGCGCTGCCGCCGCTACAACTGTGGTTCTCGCAGGCAATCGTCGACCGCATTTCGTTCGACCTGGCCCTAACCGCGCAGGCATCTGACATAGTGCGCATGCTGCCCTTGGCGGCCTGGATTGGACTCGCGGCCGCCGCCGTCGGCCTCGCTCAGTTCCTTCAGCCGCTCTCCGCTACCCTGCATGTCATGGCTGGCGACCGCATAACGGGCTTTCTCTCTGTCGAGCTCATGCGCACTGTCAATCGCTGGCAGGGCCTGGCGCGTTTTGAGGATCCTCAACTGGCAGACGACTTAGAATACGCCCGCTCGCACATTGAGGAAGGCGGCGGTTTGGAAGTCATGACCAACGGCGCGCGGGCGTTGCTTGCCTTGCTCTCAGTTGCTGGGATGGCGCTGTTGCTGGTAACCCTTCACCCCTTAGTGCCCCTCTTGCTCATACTTCTCGCGATTCCCGCCCTGGTTCAGCATTGGGATTTTGGCGATCGCATGAGTACGCATCTTTACTATCAAACGCCGGAAGCGCGCCGCCTCGAATACAACCGTGCCATGATGGTACTCCCTCAACCTGCCAAGGACGTGCGCCTTTACGGATTGGGCAAGTTCTTTGCGCAGCGATACGAAACCGTTTTCAACCGCGTTGTGGGCGAGTTGGACAGCTTGCGCAACGCCATGCTACCGCGGGTATCGCTGGCAAGCCTGCTCGCAGCGCTTTCAGTCGGCGGCCTGTGGATCTGGTTGGCGTGGCTCATTTACAGAGGAGAGCAGTCTTTGGGTGCATTCGTCCTCTACGGCGGTGGCGCCCTGCTTCTCCATCGGCAATTCCTCGGCATCGGTTTCGAAATTGGTTACCTTCCCATTACGCTTGGCTCACTGCGTACGTTTCAGCGTGTCCTCGATGCTCCGCCCGACCTACCGGAGCCGAGCGATCCCAGACCGGCGCCGCGTCCCATTCAACAAGGAATTGTCTTCGAGAACGTGCGCTTTGCCTATCCCGGCAGCCAAACGCAGGTCTTGGAGGATGTCTCCTTCCGCCTAGGGCCAAATGAGTCCACGGCGCTCGTGGGGCACAACGGGGCCGGCAAGACAACTATCATCAAATTGCTGCTTCGCTTCTACGATCCCACTGGCGGGCGCATCCTCCTAGACGGCGTTGACTTGCGCGACTATAACCTCACCGACCTCCGTAAAGAGATGGGCGTGATCTTCCAGGACTTCGTGCAGTACGAGATGACGGCCGGTGAAAACGTGGGGCTGGGGCAGGTGGAGTCGCTTCACGACAGAGAGCGTATCAGCGCGGCCGCCGCCCAATCCGGCGCCGATGAAGTCATTGGGAAGTTGCCGGACGGCCTTGAGACCCAGCTCGGTCGGCAATTTGGCGGCAGGGAACTCTCCGGCGGCGAATGGCAGCGACTTGCGCTAGCGCGCGGTTTCATGCGCGATGCCGCCCTAATCGTCCTGGATGAACCGACGGCAGCCCTGGACGTAGAGACTGAGTACGCGGTCTACCAGCGCTTCCACGCGCTGACGCGGGACAAGATCACTGTGCTCATCAGTCACCGTTTCTCTACGGTTCGTATGGCCGACCGCATTCTCTATTTGGCGCACGGCCGCATTGCCGAAGCGGGCACGCACGATGCGCTCATGTCGGAAGACGGAGAGTATGCTAGTCTCTACCGCCTGCAGGCCGCACAGTACACCGCGGACGAGAAGCAGGAAGAGGACGAATGAATCGACTGCGCAAATACATCCGTGACACCCGCTCTGTTGTTACTCTGCTCACGCGCGGTCTCCACATGGGCCTGTCACCGGCGCCAGGCGTGGCGGCGGTCTACGTGGCCCTGGCACTGGTTGCTGCCGCCCTGCCGGTGACGCAGGTTTGGCTGGGCAAGGTACTGTTGGACCAGCTCGCGCTGGTTGTAGGCGGCGCTGCTATTGCGCTCTCCGCAATCCTCCTGACGGCAGTCCTCTATGCGCTTACAATGGCCGCGCTGACCGCGCTCGAACCCGTGCAGGAGTTGCTCACGGCGCGGATGGAGAGCCGGGCGATTGGTGAATTCGACCGCCGGCTCATGGCAGCGGGCGGACGCTTGGTCGACCTTTACCAGATTGAGCGGCCGTCCTTTCAAGGCAGTTTCGCAACGGTCACATTCGGCAGCTATATGGTGCCGCGGCTGGTGGGATTTCTCCAGAGCGGCGTGCGGCCTGCCCTCACGTTGGCGGGTCTACTCTTCTTGCTGGTGCGGCTACACCCGCTCATCCCGTTGGCACTCGTACTTGCTACCGTGCCGTACCTCATCAGCGAGCGTCGCATGGCAAGAAACCGCAATACGGCCCTCGTCGAGCAATCACACGCCGCTAGAGAGATGGAGTACTACACCCAGGTCACCACCGATCCGCAATCCGCCAAGGAGGTACGCGTCTTTGGGCTGGGCGACTTCTTCCTGCACAGGTTTGAAGTGCGTCGCGTCCAGGCGCTGCGTCAACTCGATGGTCTGCGCTTGATGCATCTGCGCAACACGGGCTTTTTCGGGGCAGTTTATGCACTGGCCTTGGGCGGCGGATTCTGGTACGTGGCGGCCCAAGCCGGAGCCGGCCATCTCACCGTGGGCGACATCGCTCTCTACCTCGGGGCCATCACGCAAACTGAAACCATGCTCCGCTACATCGGCCAATGGGCGGGGAGGCTCTACGAAATGACGCTGCGGCTTGAGACCATCTTTCAATTCCTCGACCGCAGCCGGCCGCACATTGCTCTACCCGCTCCCTCAGACGCACTCGACGCACCGCAACTCCTTCAAGAGGGTATTGCATTGCAGAACGTGACCTTTCAGTATCCGGAGGGTGAATCGGATGTCTTGCAGAGAATTTCTGCTGCGCTGCCCGCAGGCAGGGTAACGGCGCTGGTAGGCGTGAATGGGGCCGGCAAGAGCACCCTCGTCAAGCTGCTCACCCGCATGTACGACCCCAACGCGGGAGAAATCCTGCTGGATGGCAAGCCGCTGCACGCCTACGATTTGGAAAGCCTGCGGCGGCGCATTGCCGTCGTCTACCAGGACTTTGCCCAGTTTGCGTTGAGCCTGGGCGAGAACATCACAGTGGGAGCAGGCAGACTGGATACCAGTGATGAGCGTTTGCGTCAAGCTGCCGCTTGGGCCGGGGCAGATCAGGTGGCTGCCGGATTAGAAAAGGGGTACGACACGCTTCTCACCCGCGACTTCTCAGGCGGCGTCGAGCTCTCCGGCGGCGAATGGCAGAAGGTAGCGCTGGCACGCGGCTTCATGCGCGACGCCGCCTTCGTCATCCTGGACGAGCCCACCGCCGCCCTGGACGCCGAGGCTGAGTACCATCTCTTCCAGCGCTTCCGTGAACTGGTCGCCGGCAAGACCGCCCTTATCATTTCCCACCGCTTCTCGACTGTGCGCATGGCGGACAACATCCTCGTCTTGGAGGATGGCGCCATCATCGAGAACGGCTCCCATGCCGAACTCATGGCCGCGAACGGCCGCTATGCCACGCTCTACAACATGCAGGCAAGCTGGTATCAGTAGGACCTGTTGAGGGGCCCATTGCCTACTGGCCTTGCCAAGAGAGTTCACGGAACAGTGTCGTCCCTACTCCATGCCTGTCAAGCATGTATTCAATTTTGTAATACATTAATTGAATTCTCATCCCAATATGACTTGCTAATATCCAAGGCGTAGTCTATAATCTTAAAGAATAGATTTACATTTGTCAGCAATGAGTGGGTTCGTCGGTAGTCCAGGTGTTGCACTTTGCAGGAACAAGTGAGCGGAACGGCAGTGAGCCAACCCCTTCTTGAAGCGCACAACCTCACCAAGCATTACGGCCAGACCATCGCCCTGCACGAGGTGGACATGCACGTGCGTGAGGGCATCACCGGCTTGCTGGGGCCCAACGGCGCGGGCAAGAGTACTGCCATGAAGCTGTTCCTGGGGCTCCTGCAGCCCACTGCCGGTTCGGCAACGGTCCTGGGAGAGAAGCCCTACGAAAACGTCGCGGTGCGCTCGCGTTTGGGCTACATGCCGGAGCACGATTGCCTACCTGACTTTCTGACGGCATCGGAGTTCCTGAGTCACATGGCCCAGGTGAGCGGCATTCCGGCCAAGCATGCCCGCACCCGCGCCGCCGACATGCTCCGCCACGTCGGACTGGACGAAGAGCGCTATCGCCACATCAAAGAGTACTCCACCGGCATGAAGCAACGGGTAAAGCTGGCGCAAGCCTTGGTGCACGATCCGGTGATGGTCTTGCTCGACGAGCCCACCGCCGGTCTTGACCCCGCCGGACGGGAAGAAATGCTTGAGCTCGTGCGACGCACGGGCCAGGAATTCGGCATAAACATCATGCTGTCTTCGCATCTCATGGGGGACGTCGAGAGTACCTGCGAGAGAATTATCGTGATCGAAGGCGGCGCTATCGTCGAGCAAGGAAACGTCTCTGAATTTACGCAAGAGACGGAGTCGTACTTCATTGACGTCGACGATCGAAGAGATGAGCTGATCGCCGCGCTCACTGCTAGGGAACTCAAGCCAAGAATCAGTGGGGCGTCCGTCGTGGTCCGGCTCCACAGTGACGACCAGCTCGACGACATACGCGACTCCCTAATCGAGGCGGAGGCCCGCTTGCGGCGGCTTGCCCCCAGCCGCGGCGAATTATCCGATATCTTCCGGAGAAGCGCAGAATGAGCCAAGCGCAGGGCGAAATCTACGATCTCGGCTACCAGCACTACGACGGCCCGCGCGGCGGCAGAGTGCAAGCGGTCAAGTCGCTGTGGGTGAATAGCTTCCGCACCACTGTTGGTCTGGGCCGGGGCGCGCGGGCCAAGATCCTGCCGGTGCTGATGTCGCTCGTTGTTATCGCTCCGCCTGCAGTCTTCCTCGTGATGGCGGCGGTAACGCCGTTCAGCTCGCCTACCGGCGACTCCCACGCCAATTTCTACCGGATTACAGCGCTCTTGCTGCTGCTGTTCGCCACCATCATCGCCCCCGAACTCCTGATTCCCGACCGGCGGAGCGGCGCCTTTACGCTGTATCTGGTGCGCCCGCTCACGGCCTTCGACTACGTGGCGGCGCGCTGGTCCGCCTTCCTCAGCGTCATTCTCGCGGTAACGCTCTGCAGCCAAGTTCTCGTTCTGGCAGCCAACTTGCTCTTAGCCGAGGCGCCAATGGACTTCCTGCGGGAGAACTGGCAGGATATTCCCCGCTTCATCCTGGGCGGCGTCATCGTCGCCTGCTTCGTTACGACGATCCCCATGGCGGTGGCGGCATTTACTGAGCGGCGGGCCTACGCCGCGGCGTTCGTCATTGCGGCCTTCGTGATCACGACGCCAATGTCGGCAATGCTCACAGCCGAGTGGTGCGCGACCTCCGTTAACTACGCCGTGGACAGCGGAAAGGTCGTCGCCGAGTATGGAGAAGAAGAATGCGGTCGCATAGCTGGCGACTACGCCAAGTGGTTCGCGTTACTGGACGTCGGCCGCGCCCCCACGCACCTCATCGACCAAATATTCGACACGGTGGCTGAAGACGACCAAACAGCCGTCGCCATCGCTGAACTGCCCGTGGCCGTGCCCATTGCCTGGTATGTGGTCCTGGTTGTCGCTCCAGGCGCGACTCTGCTACTGCGGTATTGGAGAATGAAGCTATGACCGGCCCACCTGCTCCTGTCATAACCGTCGAGAGCGTCTCCAAGTGGTACGGCAGCGTCGTGGCGGTGAACGATATTTCCATGGCCATCGAGCCTGGCATCACCGGCTTGTTGGGGCCGAACGGCGCGGGCAAGACCACCCTCCTGAAGATGATGGAGGGCCTTACCGCCCCCTCCGACGGCAGCGTCACCATCTTAGGCGAAACGCCGCGCAACAACCCCAACCTCTTTCGCCGCGTTGGCGTCATGTCGGAGCACGAGGCGGTGTACGGCTTCCAAACCGGCAAGCAGTTCGTCGAGTGGTCCGCCAAGTTGCACGGCTTTACGTCCGTCTCAGAGGCAGCCGCGCAAGCAATCGAGCGAGTCGGACTGGTCGACGCGCAAAACCGGCCGCTTGGCACGTACTCGCGCGGAATGAGGCAACGCATGCGGCTGGCGGCAACCATCGTGCACGAGCCCGAGGCCATCATCCTCGATGAACCGCTGAACGGCACCGACCCCCGCCAGCGCCTGGAGTTTCACGACCTCATGCGCCAACTGGCCGATGAAGGCCGGACGATCCTCATCTCCTCCCACATTCTCGAAGAGGTGGAAACGCTCTCCGACCGCATTCTGCTTATGGTCAGCGGCAAGCTGGCCGCGTCCGGCGACTACCGGGCGATTCGCGCCAAGCTCGACGAGCAGCCCTATTCCGTCCGCATCGTCTCCAGCGACCCCCGGCGTTTGGCGGCGGCACTGGTCGCGTTGGAGAGCATCGAATCGGTCACGCTGGGCGCGGAGAATGACGTGATCGTCCTCAGCAATAACGTGGCAGCGCTGCAACGGTCGGTCGCCCGCATCGCCCAGGACCGCGCCATTCGCCTCGAGCGCGTGGAACCGCTGGATGAATCGCTCGAGAGCGTCTTTAGTTACATCGTGGAGGGTTAGATGGCCGAGATATTCGCGCTTTCGCTCCGGCAGCTTCTCGGCCGCTGGCGGGTCCTCGTCATCCTGCTGCTGGCCGCCCTGCCGTCGCTGCTCATCCTGCTCATCGAACTGCTGGGCGACGCCGAGCCAACGTTCGATGCCGCGTTCGTAGAGCCGATTATCGACGCCATGGTCGTGGGCGGCATCATGCCCATCGTGACGATGGTCTTGGCATCCGCCGCTTTCGGCAACGAACTCGAAGATAAGACGCTCTACTACCTGGTACTAAAGCCGGTCTCACGGATCTCCATTGTGGTTGCGAAACTGCTTGCCACGTTGGTCGTAGCGGTGCCGCTGGTGGTGTCTAGCGGCGTCGTAGCGTCGGCGCTCGTCGGCGCTGAGGTCCAGGTGCTGGGAACACTCGCAGTCGCTCTCGCGTCAGGGGTGGCCGCTTACGCTGCAATCTTTACGTTTGCCGGCCTCCTGACTCCACGGGCGCTGGCCTACGGTCTGTTGTACGTGTTGGTTTGGGAGGGATTGCTCAGCACAATTGTAAGCGGCGTCCGCTATCTCAGCGTGCGCGGCTACACACTCGCGCTGCTCCACGGCATGGACGAGGAGAGTTTCGCGGCCCTAACCGGGCGGGTAATAGAGTACCAAGCCGCCATCGTCGGCACAGGCGTCGTAATTGTGGCCTTCTTCCTGCTGGCGCTCTACCGCTTGCGCACCATGGACGTGCCTTAGGAGTGGATGAGCTAGACGATGTGACGTACTACCACGTCTGAGGGCTGTGAAGCACTAGCCGTGTGTTCTGTCCGTTCAGTGATTGCTGACCGCATCCCGCGTCGCGTCAGGGATAGCCAGTCTTAGCACTCATTGCAGGAGAAAGGGAGTCAATTCGGAAAGCGACGCGACTTCCATATCAGGTTGGGCATCATTCTTGCTGCGTACTGCTCCGTCCCGATTCAGCCACACCGAGCAAATACCGGCCGCATTCGCGCCCGCAACGTCAGCCGCCAGGCTATCGCCCACGTGCCACACATCCTTGCCGGATACGCCAAGTGCCTTGAGCACAAAGGTAAACGCACGCTTGTCCGGTTTGGCAATGCCGGTCTCACCCGAGATGGAAAGGGCGCTAAACCAACTGGCGATACCCATTGCCTCGATCTTGTTTCGCTGCGTGTCGGCGGCGCTATTTGTCACCAAAGCTAGCGGGACGCGTGCCTGCCGCAATGCACTCATGAGTTCCGCCACGTCAGAGAAAGGCTGATAAGAATCCCAGGCAAAGCGCAAGTGTGTCTTGGCGGCAGATTGAGCGAGCGTGTCGTCATGATTGCCACAGGCCTGAAGTGTCCTGCGCCAGGTTTCAAGAGTGAGTTCAGCGCCGCTCAGTCTGCCCCGCGTCCAAGCGTCATGACTATCCGGCCCATAGATGCTGAACACTGCGTGATTGGCCTCCTGCAGCCGCTCTGCCTCTAGCTCCGACTGCAGCATCGCAAGCTCCTCGCAGGTTCGCGCGATGGATTGCGGGAATAAGCTGCCGTCCAGCAGTGTATCGTCCAAATCAAGCAGAAGTGCGCTCACTCGTTTCACATGCAACCTCAGCGACATCTCGCTTCCAAATCAAAGAGAGCATAACTTCTGTCTACATGTCACCGATCTCTTCTCTACCCATACCGCAGCATGACTTCAACCAGTCTCAATGCGGTCGAAGTCTCGAAGGACTCGTAAATTCTTCAAGGTAATCCGAGCCTGCCACTCGCGTTTGGCGACTTCCCACGCCTCAGGATGCTGGTCACCCCACGAGAAGTTCGGCGACCATGCGCCGTCCGCGCCCTGCTGCTCGATCTCGAAGTCCAGGTTCATAGCCACTTCTTTGCCAAACCGGCTTGCAAGGGGCGCATTCGGGGCAGATACTACGTACAGAGGCTTGAGCACGTAGCCGGTCAATTGCTCCGGTTCCCGCGCCACGCCATGCTCCGCCGCCACGGCGATCTTCTCCCAGATGGAGTCTCTGCGGGATTGAGGCAGCGCCGCGGTTTCCGCGAGGCTGACAAAGCAGATGAGGTCGTGCATCTCCATTTCATCAGGCAGAGAGTCCAAGTGCGCAAACACTGCTGCCGTTACCGATTCCAGCAGGTCCGCCGGCACTGACGCACTATAGTCGTGGAGATATCCCACAATTTCCACCCGCGGGTTACTCAAGAACCCGCCAAAGCCCAATTCACTCCCCGCGTAGTCCCACCATGGCGCGTGAGGCGCGTCCTCTACCTCAGGTGGGACAATCGGCCACACCTGTCGAGATTCATCAAACGTGTCAAGGAGATACGTAAGCCCTCGCCGCACCATGGGATGATCTGCCGGCACAGCCAATGATCGGAAGTTCTGAAACGCCACGGTCGTCGCAATCACCGACGACGCCGGCGTTCTTAGGTCCGGTTCCAGGCCGTGGCCGAAACCGCCGTCGTCATTTTGATACGCTGCCAGCGCGGCCAGCACGCTTTCGGGGGTCCCATCCCCAAAGTGAAACTCGAGCAGCGCACGATCCAAGACCCTTCCTTGCTCCATAACAAAAGCGCTGGCGCGTTGAAATGCCGTTGCACTGAGTTTTTTCATTGGTCTATTCCTCGTTGATTTAGGATTCCCATCCGACCGTTTAGTCACTAGGCCGTGTCTAAGAATTCACTTCTTGAATGACTATCGCAATGCTAGCCGTTGGTTTGGCGCACTAGAACTAACAAATAGCTGGCGCAACAATACTGTAGACGAAGGCGCGCGGGCATGCCATACGGCGACGAAATGAGCGCAGCCCGTAGAGTGGCGCCAAGCGGCACATTTGCGGCGGCGGCCGGCGCCTTCCTAGTAAGGTAAACACCTAGCCGCGGATGCCGGGAGCATGGGAGGTTATGTCCACTCCAAGAAATGACGACCAGCCTGTTCTTCCAATACAAGCAGGAATGTCAAGTCCTTGACAATTGTCACTAAAAGCAGATTCCTGCTATAGTTATGCCCAAGCGGCTTGATGGAGCGAAAGGAGGCGGAGTACAGCACCACATCAGCCGCTCAATTTCCGGAGCTTTCCCATAGTCAGAGTCCTTCTATTAGAGGAGGGAAACGATGGCGGATACACTTTCTCGACGATCATTACTGCGCGGCGCGTTAGTAACCGGGGCGGTCGCAATTTCGGCAGCCTGCGGCGCGGTGCCGGTAACACCTGCCGATTCAGGACAAGAGGGCGAGGCCCCCAAGGCAGCAGAGGCCGCTCCCAAGGATGAAGGCCCCAAGACGATTAACTTCCTTCACGTGCTGGAAGGCCAGAATGAGACCTGGCGCAACGGTTGGGCGGAGGTGGTAGAGACGTTTGAGGCGAAGAATCCCGATCAGAAGATAGCGATTGCCGACTCTGCGTTTGGCGAGTTGCCGACAAAAGCGGCTGCGGCGCAAGCCGGCGGGATCAAATTCGACATCATTTACGGCTACTTTGGGTGGGTAGGTACCTTTGTGGCGGGCAATATTGTCCAGCCGCTCGATCCCATCATTGCCACGGATGCGGAAATCGATCCCGCGAACTTCCACGAAGCCGCCAAATGGATCCACAAGGGCCAAAACTACGGCGTGGCCTGGTGGATCAACTCGCGGGAGATCTGGTACAACAAGAGCCTCATCGTCAATGCCGGCCTCAAGACCCCGACCGAACTCGAGGCTGAGGGCAATTGGACGTGGGATGCCGCTCTGGAAGCGGCAATTAAGCTGACCAAGGTCGAAGGCGATGAAGTCGTGGTAGGCGGCATGGGCACCCAGCCGCACGTTCCCTCTGTGCTGACGTACTACTCCTGGGCCTGGGGGGCCGACTTCTGGAATCCGGATTGCACACAAGCCGGCTTCGGCAGCGATGCCTTCCGCGATGCGGTGCAATTTCAAGCGGATACCTTTAACAAGCACCGCGTGCAAGGCGGCAATTACTTCGAGGGCAATACGGCCATCTATCACACCGGTCACTTCCAGATCCGGCGCATCAACGAGCAAGTCACGCCGACGAACCTGTTTGAAGTCGGCATGGCGCCGACTCCAAATGGGCCTGGCGGGCGTAAAGCCGCCTATGCCGTGGTCGCCATCCACCTCGGTTCACAGGCGGAGAATGCCGAGGGCGGCTGGGACTTCATCAAGCACACCGTAATCGGCGACCTGCAGGAGATCTGGGTCCCGCAGGGCGGCGGACGCTATCCGGCGGACTTGCGCCGCGAACCGATCACGACCAAGGACTACGAGGACGCCAGCGTCTATAAGACGATGGCGTCAATCGCCAACGCGACGCCCACGCTCATCCAACAGGGCGATTTCAACGATATCTGGCGCAACGAGACGTGGCCGGCGATCCTGGAAGGCGCCATAACGGTGCCGGAGGCGCTGCAGAAAACGCAGGATCAAGTCCAAGGTTGGCTGGACGATCGCGGTTGTCTCTGGTAGACCCGATGACAGAACTAGGGGAGCATCGCTTGCTCCCCTAGTTCTTTTTGTACAATGCCAAGGTGAGGGATTTTCGCCCTTGTGAAGACGCAAGAGAGAGTCAAGTCCGAGGAGACCTGGAAACTTGGCCAGCCAAAAGCACAAGAGGGAGAGATGAGACATGGCTCGCTTGGCGAACGTAGCTGTCTGCTCTACGCCGAATACTGTCCTTGGCGAAACCGACGAGGAGCGCTTCGAGTTCAACCTGAGCAAGGCCGAGGAACTGCTCCACGAGGCCGCGGCGCAAGGGGCGGATATTGCCTGCTTGCCCGAGGCCTTCCCTGTGCGCGGTATCAACTCCGGCGGTACCGACGAACGCTGGTACGAGCCGGTGCCTGGGGGCGAGACCTATCAACGCATGGCGGCGGTCGCGCGGGAACGCGGTATGTACGTCGTCGCCCCAGTCCTCGGCCTGGATGACGAGGGACTGCGCCGCAACGTGGCGATGGTGATCGACCGCAACGGCGACTACGTGGGTGAGTATAACAAGGTCCACCTCACGGTCACTGAAATCGAAGCGTGGGGGATCACCGCCGGCGATTCCTGGCCGGTGTTCGACCTGGACTTCGGCAAGATCGGCATAACCATCTGCTACGATGTCTTCTTTCCTGAGGGCTACCGCATCCTCGCCCTGAAGGGCGCCGACATCATCTACCATCCCACCATGTACAGCATGTACGGGGAGGTCGGCTGGGAAGCGGTGATCCAGTCCCGCGCCATCGATAATTGCGTCTACGTCTGTCCGGTGAACTACGGCTTCACCGACCACGAACCCTGGATGCCGGGCATGTGCCTGAATCGCAGCAGCGTCATCGGTCCGGACGGCATCTCGCTAGCCGACCGTGGCCGCTACTGGGGCGTGGCCGTGGCCGCGCTTGACCTCGACCGCCCGCGGATGGTCTACCGCGGCGGCTCAACCGGCTTAGCGAGTTTCCGCGAAGATGCCTGGAACCATCGGCGGCCGGATACCTACCAGGAACTCTTGGACTACGGGTATTGGGTCGATGACTCGGGTCGCAAGTCTGACACAGAGCCGGTTGAGGTAGAAGCCTAGTACCTTCTCATCCTAGGTCTCGGCCTTTAGCGATGCTCCGATCTTGTCCCCTCTCCTGGGAGTGTACAGACTGGGCTGATAGGTAACAGATGTTCGGGTTGATAGGTTACACATTTTGTTCTCTGAGGTCTATGGATTTTAGGCGTTGTCTTGAGAAGTACACGTTCCAGACGCCGTCTGTTGGGGTGGGTCGCAGTGCGACCTGTTTGTGGGTGAAAGCTTTGCCCACCCGCAGCCTGCTGCCCTGGAAAGAGATGCGGCCGGAGACGTCGACGCTGCGCACCTGATCGTCGGGGTCGTATTCAAGGGCAGGCAGGGTCTCGGGGTAGGAGCGTGCGCTGGCAGTGTACCGGCTGATGGGAGTGTCCAGGCCGAGGGCATAGTGCGGGCGTTCCAAGTTGTAGAAATGACGCCACGTGTCGAAGGCGCGTTGGCAGTGCTCCAGGTCGGTGAAGGTACGGCCCTGCAGCAATTCGCTTTTGAGGGAGCGGTGGAAGCGTTCGAGCTTGCCGAGGGTTTGGGGATGGTAGGGTCGGCTGTGGCGCACGGTGATGCCTAGGTGCATGAGCCAGACGGTGAAGGGCGTGTAGGGCTGACCGGCGTCGTTGCCCCAGGGTGAGCCGTTATCCATGAGCATGGCCTGGGGCAGGCCGTAGCGGCGAAAGACCGTGGTGAGGCGGTCTTGCACCGTCTCGCCACGCTGGTTGGCACAGGCTTGGAGCGTGAGGTTGAAGCGAGAATGATCGTCCAGGAGCGTGAGCAGATGGCAGCGGTCGTGCTGCATGCTGAAATGCCCTTTGAAGTCCAACTGCCACAGGTCGTTGGGCGCAGGGTACTCAAAGCGCACCTGGGGAGTATGCTTGGCGCTCTCTGCAGGGTCAATAAGCCCATGGCGTTTGAGGATGGCGCTGATGGTGCTCTTGGCCGGCACGTCGGTCACCCCCTGGTCTTGCAGCATCCTGCGCAGCACGTGCGCGCCCTTCTTGGGATACGCCAGCCGCAACGCGATGATGCGTTCCTCCATCTCCCGGCTCGTGCGGTGCGGACACGTGTGCGTCCGGTGCGAACGGTCCTGCAGACCGTCTGCACCACTCTGCGCGTACCGCCGCAGCGTCTTGTACCCGGTCTTCCGACTGATCCCCATGCGCCGACACAGCTCACTCATGTTCACCCCGTCAGCCAGTGCCAGGGCGATGAACTCTTCCCGAGCAGACATAAGTGTTTCCACCTTCCACGGCATGGCCATCCTCCTGCTGCAAGATTCTCCATGCCTTTAGGTGTAACCCATCAGCCCGAACAAGTGTTACCCATCAACCCGGTCTATACAGGGAGAGGGCTAGGGTGAGGGCGACTGAATCGTGCATGACTTGATGTCCATAGTTGCACTACCAGATCTTCCCGGTCGTTAAGCAATCCGCTTCAGCGTACCCAATACCTCTACCACTTTATCTGCAAAGGAGATTGCCGAATGCTCATCGACACAGACGACTTCGTAACGCAACGCTTGGCTGCAGATGACGTCCTGGCGCCCGAAAAGACCGCCCTCATCATCATTGACATGATGAACCGGTTCTGCAATCCAGTGTGGCTGGCGCAGGGCGACCACCAGAGAGCCGAGTGGTTTGCGCGCGAGCTCGACTACGTGATTCCCAACGTGACTGACGCGCTCCGCATATTCCGCGAGGCCGGCGCGCTCGTCGTCCACGCCGTCTGCGCCAGGTGGACGCTCGACAAGCGCGACGCCCCTTTCCACATGCGCGAACGGGACTACGACCTGTTCGATACCCCCGCCATGTCGGTGATCGACCAGTTGGAGCCCCTGCCGGGAGAGATACTCATCCGCAAGACGACGGGCTCCGTCTTTACCGGCACGGGCCTGGAATACCTCCTGCAGCAAGCCGGCATCGAGAACGTGGCGCTCTGCGGCCAGTATGGGAGCGCCTGCGTCTTATATTCCCTGATACAGAGCCGGGAGTTCGGTTTCAAGCAGCGGGTCTGGCTGGAGGACTGCATCCTCTATGGCAACGAAACCAGTAAACACCTCTTTCCCGCCTTGGTCGGCCAGCACTGGGCCAAATTGGCAACGAGAGAAGAAGTCGCCCCGGCGCTCGCTCCCGCCGCTGCTTCAATAGGCTGAGCAAGGACACAAGACAGCAGAATTCAACGTAATTTCTGCTCTGCTGGGCTACAGAGGTTTGTAATCTTGGACGTGGCAGACAAACCTTGGGCGAAAGTGCGCCGCATTAGAGCCTGCCGCTATTGAGATCGGTGAGCGATAACTTCCTATCCGGGTTGTGATAGAGCCATCGCTCGAAGTTCTCTTTGATCGAGGGCCATTCGCTGTCTAGCAGCGCATACCAGGCGGTATCGCGATTGCGTCCCTTGCGAATCATGTGTTGTCGAAAGATGCCCTCAAAGGTGAAGCCCAAGCGGAGCGCCGCAGCCCGCGAACGCGCGTTCAGGGAGTCGCACTTCCATTCGACACGCCGGTAATTGAGGCGGTCAAAGGCCTCGCACAGCATGAGATGCACGGCCTCTGTGTTCGCCTGGGTCCGCTGCGCCGCCGGCGTATACCAGATGTTCCCGATTTCCAAGCGTCGCATCTCTTCATCTATGTTGATGAAACTCACAATACCTACGGGCAATCGAGACTCGTTTTGATGAACGGTGAAGAACAGTTCACCATCAGACGCTGATCGCTGTGCCAGCCACTCCTGCATTGACATCACGCTGTCAAAAGGACCGTACGGCAAATACGTCCACACCTGCTCCTTGGTTGCCGAGCCTTGCGTGCCTGCGAAGAGTTGCTCCGCGTCTGCTTGGGGATTCACCGGCGACAGTTTGACGTATTGCCCGACGTAATCTGTCCGTCGCGGCAACCCGCCCTGACCGGTGGGCTCCACGTATTCGCCGACTGGAAGCGATGACTGCTCCATGTGTACCCTAGTTATTCTTGTGTGGATTCGCTCGGCGTTTGCCACACCGTGGGCTGCACGCTTGTTGCATAGGCCTTAGACCAATCGCGACACGGGCGCCATCACTTCTGGCCCTGTGTTACGCGTGTTGTTGACCAGCGCAGAGACCTCAAAGGCGTCCATGCCATCATCGGGATACGAGGCAATCACGCTGGAAAGCGCCACGGGGTCTTCCACCTCTTTGTCCAGCCAGAACGACTCCTGCTCTTGCGGGAGAATCACCGGCATGCGGTCGTGAATGGGACTCAGGTACTCATTCGCCGACGTGGTGATGATGGTGCAGGACTTTATCAGTTCGCCTTCCGGGTCTTTCCACGTTTCCCAGAGACCGGCAAAGGCAAAGGGCTCATCCGACTTGAGCGTGATCCGCATGGGCCGTTTCTGCTTGCCGCCGAGCTTCTGCCACTCGTAGAAACCGTCGGCCAGTATCAGGCAGCGCCGTTTGCGGTAAGCGGTGCGAAAACTCGGCTTCTCCGCCACGGTCTCGCCGCGGGCGTTGATCATGCGGTAGCCGATCTTCATGTCCTTCGCCCAGGACGGGATCAGCCCCCAACGCATGTGCTCGGCTTGCCGTTCGCCGTCATTCGTGACCGTGAGCACCTGCTGTGTCGGCGCAATGTTGTATGCCGGTTGGTATGCAACGTCGTCGGCGGCGAACTCGAACCGCATGGCAAGCTGGGATATGTCTGCTTTCAGGCTATATCTGCCACACATGGCCCCCTCCACTCGGTGTGACACGCTTGGACCTTCTTGCGTGCCATTATCCCACACCCGTGCTACCGCTACAGTGCCGAGCTTATGTCTAGTGCCAGTCGTGGGAAGCGGGCATGGACACCGAGGTGTCGAGCGCCCGCACCGCTGAAACGATGACATTCGTGGTGCCGTCCCAGCGCGACACCTCACCGGTCGCCAGGATTACCTGGCTGCCGAGCGCGCGGCGATGGCGGGCAAAGACCCGCGGCCAGAGGATGAGCTGGACGCTGCCCACCTCGTCCTCGATGGTGACGAACACCGTGCCGTCCCGGCCGCGCGGGTGCTGCCGCGCCACCGGCCAGCCGGCTACCTGGATCCGCTCGCCCTCTTTCACATCCTCAATCGCGACGGTGGGCAGCACCTCTGGCCCCAACGAGGGGCGGAAGTGCTCCATCAGGTGCCCTTGGGGATGAATACCCATGACGGCGTACTCGCCCACCATGCGCTCGAAATCACTGAAGTCCGCCAAACGGGGCACGCTCTCCGCCGTTGCCACCGCGAAGGCGCGCTGCCCGTGCCTGCCGGGACGCATGGCAAGACCGGCATCCCAGAGCGCTTCCCTCCGATTCTGTGTCTTCTTCGAAGCCAGTGTCTTCCCCGAAACCAGCATCTTCTGTGAAGCCGTCTCATCCTGTGGATGCGGCGCGGCAGTCGATGTGATTTCATCAAATGCTCCCGCCTGCACGAGCGATTGCACCGCTTTGGGCTTCACGCCCGTCCGTCGCACGAAGTCGCTTGCCCCTATATACGAGCCACCGCTCTCCCGTTCGTCCACGATGCGCTCCGCCATCTCCGCGCCCACGTCCTTGACGAACCGCAACCCCAGCAGCACCGCGTCCTCCGCGGGCGTGCAGCGCACCTCGCTGCGGTTTATGCACGGATTCCGGAACGGCACGCCAAAGCTCTGCGCGTCCTGCTTCAGCGTCTCCAGCGGATAGAAACCCATGGGCTGGTTGTTCATCAGGCCGATGAAGAACTCCAGCGGATAGTACCGCTTCAGCCAGGCGGCCTGATAGGCGGTGATGGCGAAAGCATGGCTGTGGCTCTCGGGAAACATGTAGTGGCCGTTGATTTTAGAAAAAATCTTCTCCGCAACTGCTTCAGGCACTCCCCTACTCCGTGAACCTTTTAAAAAATACTGCCAGTGCATGGCGATGAGGTGCGCGTTATTGGGCTTGGAGAACGCCCGCCGCACCTCGTCGGCTTGCGCCGCCGTCATGCCGGCCACGTCCATGATGAGTTGCACTATCTGCTCCTGCCACACGATGATGCCGTAGCCCCGCTCCAACGCGCGCTGCTCCAAAGGATGATCGTAGTCCCAGGCGACGCCGTGCCGGTACCGCTCCACGAACTGCGAAACGGCGCTGCCCTGCACACCGACGCCGGGACGGATGAGCGCCACTTGGTAGGCCAAGTCGAGCAGAGTACGCGACCGCAGGCGCTGTCCCATCTTGAGCTGCGCCGGCGACTGCAGCAGGAAGATGCCGATAGAGCGCCCCGCGTTGATCATGTCGTACACCTGCGGGTCTGCGGGATCGATGCGGCTCAGGTCGGGCCGCTTGCCTTCTCTGGCTGCAATCAGGTCCAGCGCCTCCTCGATCTGGTCGAGGACAGGCAGCGAGAGCAAGTCGATCTTCGCAAAGTTGGCGTCCGCCACGGAGTCCTTGTTCCAGTCCATGATGAAGCGGCCTTCCATGGCGCCGGCGCGGATGGGCACCAGCGCCGAAATGGGCTTATCGCTGAGGATCATGCCGCCGACGTGTTGGCCTATTCCCTTGGGCGCATCCATAAGCGCGGGGCCGAGCGCGATGAGATCGCGCCAGCCCGCGGCGGTTACTTTATCCTTGAACGCCGGCAGCCCCAGCATCTCTTCCTTGAGATTGTCAGCATGGTGCGAATGGAGTTGCTTGGAAAGGAGCGCCAGATCTTCCCTGGGCAGTCCCAGCGCCTTTCCCAGGTCTTGGATGATGCCCTTCACCGAATAGGTCGCGATGGCGCCGGCCAGCACGGCATATTCCGGCCCAAAGTGGCGGTGCACCCGCTCCAGCAACGGGTCTCTAAGATCGCGCGGAAAGTCCAGATCGATGTCGGGCAACATGGTCATGTCCGCGGAGATGAAGCGCTCCAGGGTGAGGTCCCACTTGAGCGGATCGACGTGGCTGATGCCGATGAGGTAGCCGACCAGAAGCGCCACCGACGAGCCGCGCCCACGCCCCGGCGGCCGCTCTTCCAGCGGCGTTGCGGGGTCCACCAAGCCGCGCTCCACCATGATCTGATGCGCAATGCCTACGATCTCCCGATACAGCAACAGGAAGCCGGCGAGGTTGTGCCTTTCGATCAGGTCGAACTCTTCGTCCAGCCTTGCCCGCACTTGCGCTGTGACTGCGCCGTAGCGCCGCACCGCCGCCTCTTCGCAGAGCGTGCGCAGGTATTGCGTAAGCGTGAAGCCCTCCGGCACGGCGGGATCGGGCAGGGTGTAGCCAAGATCGGTGCTGAGATCGAAAGTGCATTGTTCCGCGATCTTGGCAGTGTTGGCGATAGCTGTTGGATAGTCTTTTAGGACATGCTCCATCTCGGCGTGAGACTTCAGGTGCAGGTGGTGGTTGGGTTTGAGGTGAGGCAGCGCCTGGTCGATGGTGATGTTGCGCTTGGCGGCCTCGAGCGCGTGCTGCAGCCGGTAGCGCTCCGGCGCGTGGTAGAGCACGTCGTTGGTGGCGACCACGGGCACGCCCGCCTCACCGGCAAGCCGCGCCAGTTCGCCATTGCGCTTCGTGTCCCCGCGCAAGAAGTTCTGCTGCAGTTCCACGTACACGGACTCATGGCCGTACCACGCCACGTATTCTTGCAGCAGCGTCAGCGCCGTTTGGTGGCGTCCGGCCTCCACCAAGCGCGCCAGCGGTCCGTCGCGGCCGCCGGTGAGCAGGATCAGCCCGGCGGCATGCGTGGGGAGATGCACCGGGTCCAAGCGCGGCTCCCGGCGGTCGACGGCGTTTGCCAGGGTGAAGAGCCGCGCAAGGTTGCCATAGCCCTCGCGTGTCTTGGCCAGCAAGACGATACGCGCACCATCCGACAGGGTTATTTCCCCTCCCGTGATGGGACGAATCTCCAGGCTGTTGGCAAGGCGTGCGAAATCCAGCGCCCCGCAGAGATTGGTATCGGTCTGGGCAAGCGCAGCGTACCCGAACGCCTTGGCCTGGGTGAGCAACTCGTGGGTGTGGGAAGCTCCCGTGCCGAAAGAGTAGAAGCTCTTGGCGTGCAGCTCAACATATCCGGCGGACTCCGCCTGTGGCGAAGACGGCGACTTGGTCGAAGACTGCGCCTGTGGTGAAGACATCAGGCTGCACCTACGCGGCCTGCCGGTACCAGCCGCCGTCCCGTTGGTCGTGGAACAGGGTGAGCGGCATCCCGTCCGCCCGCCGCACCCGGTAATAGGTGCGCGTCAGCGGCGCGGCCAGCCACCAGAGATCGAAGCACCACTGATCGTCGATGCCGGCCACTTGGTGCCAGCGGTTCTTCAGGCGCACGGCTACGGGCCGGTTATCCTCACCTGCCCGCACCTCCGCCGCCGTGGGCGTGGCCAGCGGCTTCATGCTGTCCTTCACTGCCGGATCGATGGGCACCTGCAGCGCGCGCAACTCCGGCGCGGGATGCCAGGGCGCGATATCCACCACGCGGAACAGCGATCGCTTGCCCTGCATGCGGGCTTGGAGCTGCCGGTCCGCCTCTACCAAACGGTCGCTTTTGTCCTTGCGCACGTCGCGGAGCAACCCCATCTGCGCGGCGGCCTCGCCTGTCAGATTTGCCAGGGTCAGCGTCACTTCCTCCACGGGTGCGGGCGGATAGTCGGCCTCCAACCGGTTTCGGATGATGCGCGCGGCCCGCTCACAACCCACGCTGTGCTTGAAGTTGATCACCCGCTCCCATGGAGGTTGCGACTGCGTCGAAGTCGACCGGAAGAGACCGCACTGTATGGTTGCCTGCTCGGCGTACCGTCCCCGCATCTCCGGCCGCGCGTAGGCGCTCTGCAGCAGACCGTCCAGCGTCACCAGGAAGAGTTCCAGGGAGGTGGAGACAAAGGGCAGCGTGACGTGCGCGGTGACGGACTCCTCGTGTTTGAGCGGGATAAAGGGATCATCGTCAATGCCGTGGCAGAGTTGCCAGGCCCGGGTGCCGTCAGCGCCGAACTGGTCGCTGAGTTGGTCCACCCGCATGGCCGCCACGTCGCCCAAGGTACGCAAGCCGAAATGGTGCAGGCGCTCATGCGCCTCCGGAGCAAGCGGCAGCAGCGTCACGGGATGCGGCGCCAAGAACGCCGCCGCATATGCGGGCACCCGCGTTATCTCACCCGGCCGACCGGCTTGTGCTGCGACCAGCGCGGGAAATTTGGCCTCCGCCACGCCCACGCGTGGCGCCAGGTATTGAGGAACAGCGTTTAATAAAGCGGCAATCAGCCGCTCTTCACCGCCGTAGAGGGTCTCGAGCCCGTCCAGGCGCACGTACGCGACGCCCAGCGCCGCCTGCTCCACCCGGTCGCTTACCGCCTGGAGTGAAGTGAGCACCTGCCGGAAGACCCGCCGGTAGGCCGGCTCGTTGGCCTCGATGACGATGGTGCCGGCATTGTGGGAAAGCGCCTCCTCCAGCGCCATGCCCACCGTAACCCCGGTGGCGGCCGGAAAGACATCAATAACCTGGGGCGTTCCCTCTGAGCGATCAACGACCACCGCCGGCGCCGCCGCTAAGTCCGGCTGCCGCCGCAACGCGCACTTGGCGCGCAGATGGGTAATGAGCACACAGGCAACCTTCATAAACCCGCTATCCCCGACAAGGCCGTTGTCTTTCGAAACATCCGCGACCTCGTCCGTACCTCTCCTCGTTCTTCTGCCACTTAAGAACTTCCTTTTCACGCAAAGACCGCAATGGGAGGATTCAGAAGTTCAACATGGGTGACGAGAGAAGGCCAGCGCACGCGGTAGTGGAAGGATAGGTCGATGCGCTCTTGTTTAAGGAAACCTCAGCGTCCCGTTCCCCATTGCGGGGAAAATCGGGAAGGGAGTGAAAAGCAGTTTAGTGGTCAGTGACCATGAACTACACCGATCCCTGGATTCCTCGGTTTCCCAATCGCGCCTTCGCCGGCATGACGGATCTAAAGGTTTCCTGAAACGAGCTGAATATCATCAAGACGATGTACTTCAATGCTTCGCTCGAAAACAATGGGGCTACCTGCTCCAGCATCCGTTCATCCTTCGACCCTCGCGATCCGTCACTCCGGCGGAAGCCGGAGTCCAGAGCGGGTTAGGGGTAGCGGCGGATTCCGCGCCTTGGCACGAGGCAAGAGGCACGATATATCGTGCCTCTACGTTGGATGTGCGGCGTAGAAAAAGCCGTAGCGCGGGGGCTTGTCCCCCGCTCTTGGGGCTCAGAACTGGGCGGTCAGTTATCGTTCACTCTTCGACCGGCTCAGGACAGGCAGGCTCAGGACGAACGGATGCTTACTCCACAGACCTTTCCACCTACTCCCATCTGTAAGCCAAATCCAAGGGGCAATAGTGGGAAGGTGTAGCTAGGACTCTCCAAACCGCCCGTTCGCCCTGAGCCAGTCGAAGGGCACCGGCTGAGGCATGCTACCGGCAGACTATACTACTGCCACTCCTCGTCCGACGGCCAGATGTTGGTGCTGCCCGCACCCGCGCCGGCGCCCTCGGGCCGCTCCTCCATCCAGTCTTTCACCGTGTCCCGCCACTTGATGAAGTGCGGCGTCTGCAAGTGCGCTTGGAATGCAGCCTCGTCCACGTAGACCTCGTAAAGCCAGATGCGGTTCGGGTCGCCGCCATCCTGGACCACATCGAACCGCAGGCAACCGGGCTCGTCATTGACCGAGCCCTTGGCGTCACCCAACATCGCCTCGATGAAGGCATCCTTGTAGCCTTCTTTTATCTTGATCGGCGCGACGATAATGTACATGCTCTTTCTCCTTATGTAAATATGGCCTTTGGTCTTGCGTGCCAATGCTACGGTCATGATAATGCGGGAGACAGGTGACGATCAAAGGTACAGAAAACGATAGCAACGACCGCAAAGAACCGATCGTAAGTTATCCTTCCGCTAACGCCTGTCTCAACCGTACGGCAGTCAGACGTCAGGCGCAGGTTAGAGACTCCTGTTTGCCGCCTATACTTCAGAAACTCCCGCGAATGCGGACTTGCTCTTTCGACCTGTTCCACTTTCAGTTTCGCCCAAGCATCGTCATTCCCAATTAAATGATCGAACTTTTCTTTGGCCCGCTGCATGATTGGAGACCCGTGCGCAAAGCACAGTCTCTCGAATGTGTACGCCTTCAGCTTGCTGAGGCCCCTCCGGGCCGCCTGAAGGTCCGGGAAGTACTCCGGCCCATTCACCCAAAGACTGCCATCCGGAACACCTCTATCCTTTCTCCCTCCACAGAGCGCGTCTCCAACAATCAGTGTGCCTCCTTCTCCCCTTACGAAGAACGACACCTCGTCCGCAAAGCTCACATCAGGAATGTGGATGACCTCGATCATGTCCCACAACACGTCCCCATCCTGCAATTGCTTGTCTACTCGCGCCTCTGCATCTTTTAGTCCATTTTCGTGAAGCCGGATCTCACAGCCCCATCTCTGCCTGAAGGCTGCCGCTTCGCGGAGGTGGTAGTTGTTGGTAAGCAAGATGTGGGTGGGCGTTCCAAACTGCTCGAATTCAAGCATCTCTTCATTAGATAGTGGGAGCGGGTCGATGAGTACCAGGATGTTTCGATTCGGCACCGGAATGAGATAGCTATACCAATAATATGGTTCGTTCCTCGCTGCACCGTGAAGCTCAGACCAACTCAGGACGTTAGCGGAAATCTGTTTTAGCACGCGGAACTCTCTCCAAATCTTCGCTCTTGGTGCGTGGATTTAGTTGAGCATCGTACCACTACCCATGCAGTCCCTGTGCTTACTGATGCATGCGGTACCCACCGCCGACATACAGCAACTGTCCTGTCAGCCAGCCGCCCTGCTCCGAGACCAAGAAGGCCACGGTATGCGCAATGTCCTCCGGCCTGCCGACCCGGCCTAGCGGCGTCTCTGCTGCGATCTCGCGCTCCATGGCGGGCGTGATGTAGCCCGTTTGGATTGGACCCGGCGCCACTATGTTGACCGTGATGCCATATTGGCCCAACTCCGAGGCAGCGGAGCGGCTGTACGACTCGATAGCGTGCTTGCTGGCGGCGTAGCTCACGTTGCTGCCGTGGGCGTGAGCCGCGTCGGTGCTGATGTTGACGATCCGTCCCCACTCCGCTTTCCGCGCTATGTGCCGGCGAGTGAACTCGCGCATGAGCAGCACCGTTGCCCGCACGTTCACGGCCATGTGTCGGTCAATGCCCTCCGCCGACGTAAGCCCCACGCCGCTTCCCGAGTCGTTCGACCCCACTCTAGCCGGATCAAAGGTCTCGGGAGCACAGTAGGTATGATTGTTGATGAGAATCTCTACGGGACCCAGTTCCGTCTCACAGCGGTCGAAGAGGTTTGGGATCATATCGGATTCGGAGAGGTCCATTTCCAGCGCCGCTGCAGTCCCGCCAGCCCTCCTGATCGCGGAAAGAACATGGTCGGCGATTTGCTGCTGTTTAGCCCGATAGAGCCGGTCGCCGCCGACGCTCGCAGCCTGCGCGGCCTGCAGCTCACTCGCGTCATAGTGACTCTCTAGTCGGAAATAGGTGATGAACACCTTTGCCCCTTGCGCCGCCAGCGCTGACGCAACCGCCGCCCCGATGCCGTGATTGCCGCCCGTTACCAGCGCGACTTTACCTTCAATCCCGGTTTCGATCACTTGGGTCCCTCTGTTTCTTGCTTAGACGGCTCATGTTTCCATCTGTAACTATGTGCTGGCGGTCGATTCATTGATCCGTAACTCCAATTGCTCAATCGACTCACCGACCACGTCCTCTATGTGGTCCGCAAGCTTGGGATCATTGAAGTGCGACTTGAGGAAGATTTTCCTAACACTTGGCATTCCATAGGTCTCTAACAGGAATGCAACGAGATGTCCGCCGACCATGAACACGGGCTCGTTGGCGGCATCCTGCGTCCAAAAGACCTCATCCTTGCAGAGCTGCCGCAAGAAGCCGGGCCCAGCTCCGGTGGCATGGGTTTGCCAGGAGTCTCGCAGTTCTTTGCGAGAATACGCCGCATTGGCGCCCAGTATTGACTCAACATACACGGCTATGCCCTCATTCAGGAGCGACGGCGCCTTACCCACCTGCTCCGCCCACCACAGGTGGACGGCTTCATGGAGCACTATCTGCATCACACGTGGGTCGTCCCACGGCATGGCACTGGCAACGAGATGTAGGCCGGCGTCGTCGGCGATGCCGTAGCACATTTCCGGTTTTTCAGGCGTAATGTAGCCTGCCCGTTCAAGCATCACCGGGGAATGGAGCCAGACATTGACCCTGCGCCGTCGCTCCATCTCTTTAGGGGAACTCAAGTCTATGTCCAATGCAGTGCGAGCACGCTGGTGCTGGAGGTCGGCGGCCTCAAAGAGGCGTCGCATGTCAGTTGTGCTTGGATTTGGCAAGTCGACATCCACAAAGAACACGCACTCATCTGACTCCTTGACCCTCCAGTGCTTCTCTTGTCGTTGCACACGGAAATCAAGCTCCAACATCGTTCTTACTCTCGGTTTCTGCGTGCGCTCTAGCCATGGCCGGACAGTCGGCTGCGGTGGCGCGTCGCATGCGATAGGCAGACTGCTTCAATTCAGGTCGATTCACGTTCGCGCTCTGTTGTTGTTATTTCATCTTATTGGACAGACCACCGCGTTGGAAGCCTCCGTGCGGCCGCACCCTTTGCGGACGACCGGAAATCCTGCACTGGACGTTACTGGACATAGAATTTCAATGTCCATTCTAGGGGAACAATACGACCATTGGCGCGGCACCTATTGTGTAGTTTTGACAGCAGGAGCATGCCGTAATAGAGTGAAAGCAATTCCTCACTTAGTCGGAGAATTCGTCTGCGAATCTGCGCCTGATGCTTGAACGAGTGGCGCCAAGGCGTAGGCATTTCAATCGCTGGCAAGAGCATCACAGGAGGTTATGAACAGCAATGATACGGCTCACCGACGAACAGATGCGCGACTTCATCCGCAATGGGTACACCGCCGTAAAGACTGGGCATTCCCGGGAGTTCCATCAGGACGTTTGGAACCAGACCGAAGCCCTCTTCGAGGAAGACGGCAATCCCGGCAACAACCTGATGGCGAGGATCCCCGCCATACGCCAGATTCTCGACGATCCGGCCGTGGACGGCGCGCTGGCGGGAGTGCTGGGCAACAACTACTTCGTTCACCCCCACCGCCACTGTCACTACCGGCCCCCCCACAGCGAGGGTCAGCAGATTCACCGGGACTCCTTCACCCGCCGCCGGCACCGCACCCGCTGGTTGCTGGCAATGTACTACCCGCAGGACACGACCGTGGAGATGGGCCCCACCGGCGTGCTGCCGGGCACGCACTATTACAATTGGCTGGTCGGCCCCATCGGCCTCAACATGCGGTTGGACACCACCGAGGGCGAGGTGCCTGTAGTCGTGGAAGCCGGGACAGTGCTGATGGTCCACTACGACCTGTGGCACCGGGGCATGGGCAACTCCACCGACAAGAAGCGCTACATGATGAAGTTCATGTTCGCCCGCATCGAAGAGCCCCAGGCGCCGAGTTGGAATAGCCAGGACAGCGAATGGGCCGACGATGGTGATAGCGCCTTGAATGGCGTGTGGAGCCAAATGTGGCGTTGGTACTCCGGCGCGGCAAACAACGGCGCGCCGTCGGCGAATGGCAACGGCTCGATACCGGAGTTGATCGCGAATATCAAAGTGGACGACGAAACCACCTGTTTGGCATCCGCCTATGCGCTGGGATCGCTGGGCGAGGCCGCCGTGCCCGCGCTGATCGATGCCTTCCAGCACGACAATGAGGCCGTGCGGCGCAACGCCAGCTACGCGCTGAGCACCATCGGCAAGGCCGCCGTGCCCGCCCTGCTGGATGCCTGCCAAGATGAGAGCGAGGGCGCACGCTGCATGGCCGTGGAGACCCTGGCCGACCTGGGCTATCTCGGCGATGAGGTCATGCCGGCCCTGACAGCGGCGCTCAACGATGAGTCAATCGAGGTGCGCCGCCATGCCGTGGATGCGCTCGGCATCTCCTTGCAGGATTCCGCCAACGGCGTGCCGGCCCTCATCGAGGCCCTCGGCGATGAAGACGAGTTCATGCGTCGGGGGGCGGCCCTGGCACTAGCGCGGATTGGCGACAAAGCGGAAGAGGCCACGCCGGCGCTCGCGCACGCTCTGAATGACGAAAACCGCTACGTGCGCGGCAAAGCCGTCCACGCGCTCCAGCGTATCGGCACGCCGAAAGCGCAGGATGCGCTGGTACACTTCCTGCTGACTTCCCAGTGGTGCTACTCCACGAACAAGGACAGCCTGTACTAGGGTGGCGCCCTGCATCTTTCGCGCAGGGAGAACACGCGGATCGACAAGACACGGCCGTATAGTGCTCTGGTAGAAACTGAGCACATGAGCCGATTCAGAGCGAAGTGCGAGAGCCGCACTGTCCGTCATTCCCGCGAAAGCGGGAATCCATCTGATCTGTGCTAGTCTCTCCCACGAAAGCTCGCCCCGTGCCGGGGTGCGGACTAGGCCGGGGCTCGTCCCAACATGCTCAATCCTCACGTACCACCCGTAGCGCGGGGGCTTGTCCCCCGCTCTTTGGGCCCGGAAGCAGGCGCCCGTTGGGGCACTTCGCTCGGTGCGCCACCACATTTCAAATTGCCTAGAGAAGGGTCGAGACCACGCCATCCGGTCTCGACCCTCTTGATTCACGTTGCCACTGATGCGCTGCCGTGTCGTACCCGCCTATCCTACGCGCTGCCCTCTTGCCAGAAGCGGCGTCCGATCAAGAGACACAGCAAGACGAAGAGCGCATCGACGATGGGGAAGTAGACGAGGTGCGAGGTCACCGCGTCCCCGGTCTCGCTCTCAGGATTGAGCGTCCAGAACCACTCCCAGTAGAAGAGCATGGAGAGAACTATCGTCCCGTAGAAGGCAATGCTCACCCGCAGGTGCGCAATGGAATCACTGCTGCCGCCTTCCTGGGTGTCGCGTTCCCGCCGCATCAGGAAGCCCTTGACGAGCATGAGCAGCACCGCCGCCGCCATGAAGTAGTTGAGAATCTGCCAGTGCGGATAGTCCGGCGAGCCATCGTGGTACAGCGGCGTGGCGATGAGCAAGCCCCACGCGCAGAAACCCACCACGAACAGGTACACCCCCAAGACTTTGTGCAGAATTGCCATGCCGCCAGACCTCCTTTGGTAGATGTGCGCAAGACCGACTGTATGTGCACTATGTGCGATTGCACCCAAGCGCACCTTGAATCAAGCAAGTTTATGACACAGCTTTATGGGTGTGTCAAGTCATAACGCAGAATAGCGTGACGCGCGCCATGGAGAGGGGCCGGCACAACGAGACCTCTCGGCGAGGATGCGCATGCAGGATGACACGCGGTAAATGGAAGTACTGAGAAGCCCGTGTCCGGTAGCGCAGGTTTGTAACCTGCGTCCCCCGCCAGTCCGCCTCACTGACCAGGTTGTTCCGCCCTCACTCGGTAGCGCGCAGGCGGTCCAGATCTCCCGGCCAGGCGAGAATGCGTTCGTCGGCGGTGATGAGGCGGTGACCCTCCAGCGCGGTGGCGACGATGAGGCGGTCGGCCGGATCGCCGTGGAACCCACTGAGACTTGCTGCCCGGATCCCTATCGCGCCGTTCACGGGGACTTCGCAGAGACCCTCCGCAAGCAAGCTCGCCCGCCACGATCCGGTGTCCATCAGTAAGGTAAGCCGCCCCTTGTCCTGCAGCATGCCAACCTCCCAGAAGGTGATCGCGGATACGGCCGCTTCACTTGCAGCCCACGCGCGCGCAATGGCTTGGCGGGCCCGCCTGCCAAGCCGCCGGTCGTCGAACAACAACCAGACCAGGACCTGCGTATCGAGGATGATCACGGATTCAGCACCCGATCCGGGTCTTTATCGGCCTCCCATTCCAAGTCGATGGGTTCTATGATGTCGCCAAGTATCTGAATTTTCTCCCGATCACGGCCGAAAGGGGCCGTGGAACCAATCCGGTACGGCGCCAGGCGCGATACCGGACGGCCCCGCTTGGTGATAATGATCTCCTCGCCACTCGCAGCCACCTCGTCCATAAGCTGCAAGCACTTCGCCTTGAACTCCGACGCCTTCACCACCCGCGCGCCGGGCGGCACGGGCAACTCAATCGGAACCCCCGCTTCATCTGGAGTCCGCGCTCCGCCGGGCACTCCCGTCCCGCCACTCGCATCTTGCTTGTCCGTTGCCATGGCTCCTATCCTGGTTTGCAGATGATCATTCCAATAGTACCATAGTCATGACCATGGTCATATTGGTTGATTCTTTAGGTGGGGCTTCCTCCTTTTGGGAAGATACAGGTTGACAGAGACGAACAAACTCCCCCGACCCTTGCCAAATTGAGCTATATGTAGTATCTTAGTGTGGGGCGCAACACAACATGGAGACAATTATGGCCAAGAATAATAGATTTGTTACCAGGCGTTCAGATGGCTGGGCCGTCATCGGCCCAAACGCAGATAGAGCCAGCGAGGTCTTGCCTACTCAGCGTGAAGCTGAAGAGCGAGCAAAAGAGATTGTCTCAAACCTCGGTGGGGGAGAAGTAGTAATTCAGGGCAGAGACGGTCGCTGGAGAGATTCAGATACCGTCCCTCCTGGAAATGATCCGAATCCGCCAAAGGATGAGAAACACTAGAGCACAGATTCTCGGTATTCGCAGTACAAATTGATGTCATAGATCGCCCTAACTTAGTTGTCGCCCCGGGCGATCTCTAGATTGCTAATTTTGCGCAGAGCCTTCCACATCCTGTCCTAAAACAACGAGACCTCAAATCTCGGCAGAAAACGCAAACTCACCATTGTACCTGCGTCCATCCGGTGAACTGAACAACTGCGTCTTGAAAGCTCGACTATCCTCACGTCCCAAGGACAGCGGCGGTTTCAAACCCCCTTTGTGTGACCTCAAACCCCTTGCCCTGCCTCTTGACAAGCCCTCTGTCAGTGAGGTCAACCAAGGCTTGTTCCCATTTAGCCTGAGACTTCATGTCGCCACTCTCTCCAAAGGGTTTGCGATTTGTCTGAATTATCAAGTCCATCGCCGTCCTTGTCTTGATAATGAATCGGCTTTCGTCTTTGGCTGCTTCCTTGAGAAGCTCTTTTGCCTCCTCCGAAAGATTCGTGTCCTGAACAGTTCCAGTTCTCAGCTCCAATGCCTCTGCGGTTTCTGATTGTACTCGTACCACAGATTCAATTGCGGCCTCAAAGTCTCCTGCAGTATGCCAATCTGTCCCTTTTATGTTTACTGGACATCCGGCAGAGTCCAGACGATTTGCCAAGTCCTGGCGTCGCTGAGTACTGCCATCCAACCGGATGACATGGCGCCCCGCAGTGTCGCTGAACGGCCTTAGATTACCAAGTTCCACAAGAATAGTCCGCTCTTCCGACCTACCAAAAGCCATCCCTGCCTCAAACAAGACATTTGGTCGTGCTTGGCCAGTCAACTCAGTCTCATGTTCAGGATCGCCAGACGTACCAAAGGCCCCTAGCAAGCGAGCCTCATCATCAGGTGTAAAGAGAACGACAATTGCATGGGCTTGCTTGAATGCAGCGTCCAATATCTCTCCAACGTAGGGGGCGGTCTTCTTGGTTTCCAATACGGCATGTGACCATTCAAGAGGTTCAAGACCGATCGACCTCAAGAAAGTGAATATGGCCTCCCGTGCTCTTTCGTTTCTTCCGTGGACGACGAATACTCTTCTTGTGTCCGTTGGGGGCCGCGCCTCTCCTCCGTCCTTTGCATCAGAAGTAATACCTTGTCCTGGTGGTCCGGATATCAATTGATTTGTTATGTCTTCTGCTTCTTCGATAATTCCCCACGAGTCTAATCCAAAGCTAGGATACGGATTGGCGGCCCTCTTTCTCTCAATCCTATCAATCAGTGTCGCAGACTTCTCCAATGATTTTGCAATTGCGATTTGCTTGATTTCACTAAGGTCGAATGTTCGGCCATTGATCGTGATCGGATCTCCTTGTTGGCGTGGCAAGACAAAGCGTTTCTGAACTTCAGAGTATTCCAGATCCAACATTACTTCTGTTTGGGAAGCTCCTTTCCTTGGCGTAATGCGCACGTGATAATACGCCATTCTGGTTCTGCCCCCTTTGGCTTCAAGCGAGTACCTAAACAACCAGTTTAGCACTTTTGGGGCGGGGTTTGCCGCCGTGGACGGAGGGTTCGGCGCACCATTTGGCGGCGAGGCGGCGGACGGCTTCGTAGGTTTGTTCGTCGAAGTTCAAGAGGTCGCAGATGACGCGGCGGTCGAGGAGGGCGCGGTTGGGGTCGGCGTCGGCGAGGTAGGCCGGTTGCAGGTCTTTGTCGCGGAACTGTTCGAAGATGCGTTCCGCCGTGAGGAGTTGGTCGTCGCTGAGGGCGCGGAAGTCGAGGACGGAGAGCGATTCAACTGCGGTGACACTAGTGGTTCCTCGTCCAGCAACTTGCCGGTTGGAGTTCCACCAGTAGCTCAGCAAGCCAAGAGTGCTGTTAGCCCAAACCACGAATGCAAACTCCAACTCGCTGTCGTCAAACATCACGTTTGGCCAAGCTCGACCGCCGATACTCGGCTGGTCAGTGAAAGCGGCTGTCAATGGTTGGGAATTGAAGCGAAAGTCACGAGAAATGTGAGAACGACTTGCGGTAGCCCAAGCTATGGCGGCCCTGTCTTCCCTTCCTAGCTTTACAAGCAATTGGGAATCTGGAACGCACACCATTCGCGTTTCTTGTTTAGCATTGTGGCTCCACAATGAAGGATATGTAGAAGTTTCACTGGGTGGCGCCTTCGTGAAAGGTCCTGTTGAGCCAGCGATGTTTATGTCGTGCCATCCACGCCTACCTACCTCGGTAAGAGCCGCAACTTTCAACTCTTGATTAGTGGCTAAGCCTGGGAGCCATAATCTTGACTCCGACAAGGCATAGGCAGTTTGGGCCACAGAATAATCTGACAAGCGAACTGCGCCCCAAGTGTGACCACTATAGCGAGCAGTTACAGTTTCACCGACCAAGTCCTGCCCAATCATCAGGGGCGTACCACCAAATGGACCGTCTTCGATGCGTCTCACCTGGCTGCTGCCGATTACCTCTTTTGCCAGCGAGGTTGCGTTGGCAACTCCCTGAGGCCTTTGCCTTAGAGACGTGAATATCCCACGGTCATCGGGTGATTCATCCGGCATCTTGCGAGCAATCACCAGACACTCTGCCATTCCCGTGTCCGCCGAAAAGGAGAGACCGTCGTTATCCGCAGCGGCTAGGGTGAGTGCACTTAACCCTGTATAGTCGCCAGCGATCATCTCCCGAAAGTTCTGCCAAGACTGACCAGAGGCGGCAGATAGGGGAAGCACCAAGGCCAAGATCCCACCGGGCTTGATTTTCTTGTGGGCCAGCGCCGCAAACGCTGAGGCAATGCCTGCATAGCCGTGGTAGCAAGTGCCTTTCGTGTACTTACTCAAGCTCTTTGCCATATCCTTTTGGGTAACCAACTCGGTATTCAATCCCTTGAAGTGCTTGATGGAGTCCTCAGCCCTTGCGCTGCCCTCCCAATCGGATCCCGGCCTTGTAAAAGGCGGGTTCATGATTACTAAATCGAATTCCTCATCCGGCATATCAACCGTGACCTGTGCCGCCGTTTCTTCACCGACACTGCCGGTACGGAGGGCGGGATCGCTGGTGTTGAAGAGGGTTTGCACATCCGAGGGTTGCAGGAGTTCCAGGGAGCCGATCTTGACCGTGCCGTCGGTTTGGCGACCGTAGGGCATGGTGTAGAGGCGGGAGCTGCGGAAGCCGACGGCGGGTTCCACGCCGGAGAGGGTGGAGCCGGTGATGTGAATGGCCGAGGGCATGACGTCGCAGCCGTAGAGGACATCCTCCATCATGGCGCGATGCAGGGCGGCCGGATCGCCGCCGGCCCGCTCGTGGCGCGCCGCGATCTGCGCGTAGACCGCCGAGAGCAGCGCGCCGGTGCCGCAGGCGAAATCGGCGACCCGCAGCTTGCCGATGGCCGCCGCGTCCGACCAGTCCACGCCGCGCAGCTTGGCCACCGCCAGCCGCGCCAGCAGCGCCGCCGACGCGGGCAACGTATAGAAGGTCGCCAGGTACTTGCGGTCGGCAATCAGGCGCTGGAAGATGCGGCCGGTCAGATCGTGGGAGTTCTCCACGCCCATAGCGCTCACTTCCTGCGCCGTATGCCGGAGGCGTTGCAGAATTTGCGCCGCCTCAGCCGCGGGCAAATGCGCCAGGATGTCTTTCGCCACGGCAAAGATGGCCCAATAGTTGATTTGCAGAATGTCCTGCCACGCCGCGAGCACCGCGCCCTGCGGATTGGCGACCACGTCCCCGCAGACCATCTCCAGCGACTTGACCTCCGTATACATGCCGGCGATGCGCTCGTGGAAGACCAGGGCATTGGCGATGATGGCGCAGGCCATGCGGCGGGTCTGGGGCACGTTGCTCATGCCGAGCAGGCTTGCAATGTCATTGGTGACGGCCTGGCGGTTGGTGTCCATTTCGTCCAGAATCTTCGCGGCGGCGCTGATGCCTTGCTCCAGCGTGTCGGTGGCTGTGTCCACGGCGCGCTGCGGCACGGAGACCAAGCGAATGAGATCGGCCACGTCTTCCGGCGCGCCCTCCAGCCAGCCGGATGCTGGGAAGCGACTGGCTTCCTCTCTCTCCAGTGTGAAGACGCAGTAGGAGAGACGGGCCTGCCGCAACGCGGTAGGAAGGTCGTCGGCGTCACCAATCGCGTCCGGGTAGCGCAGCGCGATGGCCGCTTCGATTTCGCGCCCGCTAGCCGCCACTTCCAGCCCCAATCGCGACTGAGCCTCCTCTTCCACAGTCGCGCCGGGCATGTACTCCGCTTCGATTACCACCGGCGCGCGGCCAGGGTCCTCGATGAGTATGTCGGGGCGTTTGCCCGCCTGACCGGTGATGGTCCGCGTATTCTCAGAGCGCACTTCGCTATTGGATAGCATGCCTTGCAGCACACTCTGCACAGCGTTGTTCACACTCGGCTCAGTCTGGCGCGCCATCTCTGCTGCAGCTCCCTTAGTCGAAACCATTTTGACTGCGAGGTACGTGACTACCATTGTACGTGGTATCGGCAGCCGGGGCAGACCTTACCGTTCGGCCAACTTTAGCGTACGCCTGCGAAGAGTCCTGAGCTTCTTTAGTAGCCCTCCTTACACCTGCCAATCCCATCTCTGAGAGCCTGCTAAGACCTAAATATGTTTTCCCTAAGCAACCGCACTCTTCCCACTCTCCCTGTCCTACGCTGGAGGTAGAGGGACTGAGCGTGTACGTAGTTGATGTACCGTTGCGGCGGTCGGCCCTTTGTAACCGCCAAGGAAGGCGGCATCATGCGCAGGTACAGGGACAATCTCGGTCAATGCCCCGACGGCGATGCGACCGGTCCGCGCCAGGACCGCGACCAAGGCAGTCAGTTCGTAGACAGAATTGGTAGCGTTCCGCGCACGTTCCGTGAGTATCGCCCGCAGCGTACCGGGCGGCGCGGCTGCCAGGCCGCAAAGTCTTGGGCGCTGCACAGGGCCGAGACTCTGGCTGCGCTCGTGGCTGTGGTGCTGCTTGGGTTGGCCGCCGCATTCAGTCCCTCTTATCGTCCCACCACGCGGGGCACAATCACGCCCTACGCCGGGCACTGCCTCACGCTGCTCCGCATGACTTTCGACCCCCGGCCGCAGGCGCTTCTCACCACCTTTGCCGACGGATTCCGACTCCTTCTCGTCCCTTAGGCGTCAACACGCGCAACCGTCCGACGCACGTGCGGAACTCTTTCTTGCCAGACCGGCCCGTACTCCCATGGGCGCGCAGCATTGATTGGTAGCAACGGACTCAGTCTCACCTGCCAAAAGCGCCACAAGAAGGTATGTGAGTCCTGTTGCCCCCTGCATTGGCTTTAACTTCCCGCTTGCACTATCCTCGAAGTGGAGACTATGCAGTGAGGAGACAACGATGCAGACGGTAACCGCCATCCAGGAACGGCTCGACGACTTGCTGCGCGAATTCGCCGATTTGCGCGAGCGCGCGGTGGGCTATCCCTGCAACCTGGACTTTGACTACAGCGCCCTGCTGCCCTTCCTCAGTTACAGTGCGAACAACGTCGGCGACCCATTCCACGACAGTAATTTTCAAAGCAACACCCACGATTTCGAACAGGAGGTCATAGGCACGTTCGCCGACCTGATGCATCTGCCGCGTGACGATGCCTGGGGCTATGTCACGTCCGGCGGCACCGAGGGCAACATGTACGGCATCTACCTGGGCCGGGAGATGTTTCCCGATGGCGTGGTCTATTTTTCCCAGGATACGCACTACAGCGTGGTCAAGATCCTGCGCGTCCTCAAGGCCCGCAACATCATGATCAAGAGCCAGGACAACGGCGAGATTGACTACGACGATTTGCGTGAGACCATTCGCATCAACCGCGACGCACCCGTCATCTTCATGGCAAACATCGGCACCACTATGAAAGGCGCCGTGGACGACATAAGCAAAGTGCGCGCGATTCTCGACGATTTAGCCATCACAAGTTACTACATCCACGCCGATGCGGCGCTGAGCGGGATGATCCTGCCGTTTGTCGATGACCCGCAGCCCTATGGGTTCGGCACCGGATTCGATAGCGTTTCCATTAGCGGCCACAAGATGATCGGCTCGCCGTTGCCCTGTGGCGTCGCCCTGACGCGGAGCGACTATGTGGCGAGGATCGCCCGCTCGATTGAATACGTAGGCGTGCTGGACACCACCCTCGCCGGTTCCCGCAATGCCTTGACGCCGCTAATCATGTGGTACGCTCTTGAGCAACACGGTTTGGACGGATATCGCGAAATCGTCGCCGCGTGCCTGGATGTGGCCGCCTATGCGGTGGAGCGCTTCAACGACCACGGCATTAAGGCGTGGCGCAATAAGAACTCGGTCACGGTGGTATTCCCGAAACCGTCGGCGGACGTGGTGCGCAAGTGGCAGCTTGCGCCTTATGAGGGGATAGCCCACCTGATCACCATGCCACACGTGACTCGCGAGATAGTCGATCAGGTGGTTGCCGACTGCCATGAAGCATCTGTAGAGCAAGGGGAGACAGCATGAATAGGATTGTCGTCGTAGCGAGAAACGAAGTTGGCGTCATCGCCGACATCAGCCGGGCGCTGGCCGACGCGGGGATCAACATAGAGACGATCAGCGCGGAAGGTGGCGACGACCAGGGCACGATCACGCTCACCACGGACGACCAAGACGCGGCCCTGCGTGTGCTCTCCTCTGCCGGCTTCAAAGCAGTTACGGACGAATCGCTGGTGCTGCGGCTGCCCGACGAGCCGGGCGCTCTGGCGAAGGTGGCGGAGCGGTTCAAGCAGGCCGGGGTGAATATCCAGAGCCTGCACATTCTCGAGCGCAATGCCGGCCATACGCTCGTGGCGCTGGCCGCCGAAGACCGCGAAAAAGCCCAGCAGTTGGTGGATGAAGCAGACTTGGTGTAACGCCTCAGGCAATCAGCGCTGCTAGCCTTTTCTCGGATCGCGGGACATCTGCCAACAAGATTTCCGTGCCTGTTGGCTTCTGCATTGAAGCAGACTCGTGCGATTCACACTCCAGCGTATCGTGATGCCGGTGGAATTGCTGGCAGAATGAGCCAGCAGGCGCGGCAGCCTACGGCCTGCCTGAAAGGGTGGAAATTCGGCAAGGGCGTTAAAACGCTTTTCTCGCGCTGCGCACCACTTACCCACTTACAGGCCAATGTCCAGGGACGCGATAGGCCTCGTCTTCCCCCGGCCACGGCGGCAGCGTGACGATAACGAATCTCAAGGATCCTCCGCCGGTAGCCCTGAATTGGAAGTGCGTGCCAACGGGAATAGAGAGGCTTCCGCCGGGAGCCACATTCACTACGTGCTCGCGATCTCCCCGGCGCCGCCAGACTTGCCCCGTGCCTACCAGGAAATACCAGATCTCTTCCACCGTCTTGTGCGCAACGGCCACGGATACCTGTCCGGGATGCAGCGTGCAGTGCACCATGCTGCCGCGGCCTGTCTGTGACAACAGCCGGATTTCAGAACCATCCGGCGCCAGCGTGTCGCAACTCTCACGTAGCTCTGCGTAATCGAATTCGTCATTCATTTCGTCTCCAGCCCTCGTGTTGTTCAATTCCAGCCCTCTTTCCGTTCAATGCGAATTCCATATACCCGTCAGCCACAATGAGGCTCTCTGAGTATGGGAGACATCAGCCATGGAGCGGCCGAGCAGGTGCAGCGTCTTCTCAACGCAGAAGCCACTGGATCACCATCGTCCGGAGTCGCAGCTTTCCGGATGGGGAAGTTTCTGCTATTCCTACGGTAACCAGGCGGACAGCCGCCCCGTTTCATAGCAAAACGTCTTTGCACTATACTATTCTTCAGGACTTCGAAATCCCTCGAACAAGCCAATGTGACGTCGATTGAATCCGAGCTTGTCCGGCAAACGGACGGATTCAGGGTGGTGGCTGACGAATCAACCCGGCTCTTGTCCCGTTGTCTCAGTGTAGACCTGGAAGTTAACGTATCCGACCGGCGCATCCGCACGCTGGCCGGATTGCGTCCGGACAGCGGCAGGACTCTAGTCTTCCCTCCTAGCGGCGGGAGCTTGGCCGCTGCGTTGGCGAAGCTGGACGACTTGGCTGCGGGCGCGAACTTTGTGCTGGGTCACAATCTCATTGCCTTCGACGTGCCAATTCTGCAGGCCGCAAATCCACGCTTGCGGCTCTTGCGGCTGCCGGCCGTGGATACGCTGCGGCTCAATCCCCTCGCCTTTCCGCGCAATCCCTATCACCACCTGGTCAAACACTACCAGGACGGACAACTCAAGCGCGGTCGCATCAACGATCCGGAGCTGGATGCGAGGCTTGCCCTAGAGGTCTTTGGCGATCAGCAGAAAGCCCTGCGCGCCGCACCGCAAGACCTGCTAGCAGCCTGGCACTGGCTGACAAGCGTAGGCGAAGGCACCGGTTTCGACTGGGTATTCACGCTGCTCAGGCAATCCGGGAGGCCGTCCGATTCTGAGGCGATTACCGCAATGCGCTCGCGCCTGGCCGGCAACGCCTGTCAGACTCACGCCAGCGAGGCCCTTGCGGATGCAGCCCGCCACGGCTGGGCACTGGCCTATGTGCTGGCGTGGCTCTCGGTAGCCGGTGGGAATTCCGTGATGCCGCCGTGGGTGCGCCATCAGTTTCCCGCAGCGAGCCACTTGGTGCGCCGCTTGCGAGATTCAGCCTGCGATGACCCTGCCTGCGCCTGGTGCCGGGAGCGGCACGACGCCCGCAAGGAGCTTACCCGTTGGTTTGGCTTTCCCGGCTTTCGTCCGAAACCGGCGGACGAGACCGGCCGACCTATGCAGCAGTCTATCGTCGAGTCAGCCATGGCGGGGCAGCATGTGCTTGGCATTCTGCCCACCGGCACCGGTAAATCGGTGTGCTATCAGGTTCCCGCTCTCTCCCGCTATGACAAGACCGGCGCATTGACGGTGGTAATTTCGCCCCTGGTCGCACTGATGGCCGACCAAGTGGCGGGACTTGAGGCAAAGGGCATTGGATCTTGCGTCACCATCAACGGCCTCCTATCCATGCCCGAGCGGTCCAACGCTCTTGACCGTGTCAGGCTCGGAGACGCCAGCATTCTTATCATCGCGCCGGAGCAGCTCCGCAGTGTTTCTGTAAAGCGTGTCCTTGAGCAACGCGAAATCGGCGCCTGGGTGCTGGACGAGGCGCACTGTCTCTCCAAGTGGGGGCACGACTTTCGCCCAGACTATCGCTACGTCGGACGCTTCATCCGCAAGCGGGCCGGGGAGGGACCGGTGCCGCCGGTATTGTGTCTGACCGCTACCGCCAAACCCGACGTCATAGCGGAAGTCTCGGATTACTTCAAGGATGAGCTTGGCATCACTCTAAAGATCTACGACGGCGGCGCTCAGCGCACCAACTTGGAATTCGTGGTAGCGCAGACGAGCAGCAGTACCAAGTTCACTGACATTCACCAGATTCTCACGGCTGATCTGCCCGGTGACGGCTCAGGTGGCGCCATCGTCTACTGCGCGACCCGTCAGCAAACCCAGGAGGTCGCGGAATTTTTGGACGCAAAAGGCATGGTGGCCGAACTCTTCCACGCCGGGCTGCCGCCGGAGACCAAGAAGAACGTCCAGAAGCGGTTCATTGACGGCGAACTGCGCGTCATCGTCGCCACCAACGCCTTTGGCATGGGCATCGACAAGCCGGACGTGCGCTTGGTGATCCATGCCGACGTTCCCGGCTCCTTGGAGAACTATTTACAGGAAGCGGGCCGCGCCGGTCGCGATCAACAGGGGGCGCGCTGCGTGCTGCTCTACACGATTGACGACGTGGAACGCCAATTCGGCATGTCGGCGCGTTCGCGGCTCACGCGGCGGGAAATCCACGGCGTGCTGCGGGCGCTGCGCAATCTGGACCGCAAGATGAAACGACACCAGCGAGCAGAGGGAGAAGTGGTGGCCACCGCCGGTGAGATCCTCGGCGAGGATGAAGACAAGGACTTCCGGCGAGACTCCGCCACCGACGATACCCGGACGCGGACCGCGGTAGCGTGGCTCGAAGAAGCCGAGCTACTGGAACGAAGAGAAAACCGCGTCAGCGTGTTCCCTTCTTCCCTGCGGGTGAGTTCGGTGGACGAGGCCACCGAAAAGATCAGGAAGGCCCGCATTACCGAATCCTACCGCAATCAACTGCTGAAAATCGCAGAGGCACTGATCGACGCGGATGCCGATGAGGGCATTTCCACCGACGAGCTCATGGCCGCATCGGGTCTGAGCCCAGAGGGCGTGCGCACTGCTCTTTACGATCTGGAGCGCTTGGGCATCGCCAGCAACGACACCGTCTTGACCGCATTCGTCCACGTAGGTGTTCAACGTCATTCGCGGCAACGCTTCGAGCAAGCGTCGAGCTTGGAAGTGGGCTTGATCGACCTCATGCAAGAGTCTGCCCCGGACATGGAAAAGGGAGACTCATGGCCCCTGCATCTCCGTGCGGCCACCCAACGGCTAAGGGACAGTGGTCATACCTACGCCCTGCCGGAACTCGTGCGGCGGATCGTCCGCAGTATTGCCGGCGACGGGCGGGGTGAGGGCGGCGGAGGGGGAAGCCTCGGCGTGCGGGATTACGATAGGGAAACCATGTATGTGTCTTTGCAGCGCGACTGGAGTTCTTTGCGGAAAACTGCCGAATTGCGCCGCGCCGCTGCCGGACGTCTTTTGGATCACCTCTTGAACTGTCTCCCTCCCGGCAGCCGCGGCACTGACCTGCTCGCCGAGACAACCCTGGGCAAATTGCTGGATGCAGTCAGATCCGACATGACCCTAGTCAGTCAGGTCAAGGATCCCGCCAAACTGACGGATCGCGCACTGCTATGGCTGCACGAACAGGAAGTCATTCGGCTCAACAAGGGGCTCACGGTCTTCCGCCAAGCCATGACTATCCAACTGCAGCCGGAAAGACGCGGGTTCGCCCAGGCCGACTTTGCCTCCCTCAAGCTCCATTACGACGAGCAAGTGCTGCAAATCCACGTGATTGCGGAATACATGCAGCGGGGTCTGGATGCGATAACCGAGGCGTTGCGCTTAGCAATGGATTACTTCACGCTGGGCAGGGAGGAATTTCTGCGTCGTTGGCTGCCTGATCGAGAACGGGATGTCCTGCGTGAGGACACGCCGCCGCAAACTACACCGGAGTCGTGGCGGACCATCGTCGAGAGCCTCAAGAACCCCATCCAGCGGCGAATTGTCGTTGACGACCGCGAACAGACGAACGTCCTGGTGCTGGCCGGTCCCGGCTCGGGCAAGACGCGTGTGCTGGTGCACCGCATTGCCTATCTGGTACGCGTGAGGCGCGAGAATCCACGCGGCATTCTGGCCCTCGCCTATAACCGGCACGCTGCGGTCGAGATTCGTCGCCGCCTGGGAGAACTCATCGGCGAGGACGCGCGCGGGGTGATTGTGCTCACCTGCCACGCGCTTGCCATGCGTCTGGTCGGCGCGAGCTTTACGGGTCGCGCGAATCGACTGCAAGAAGGGGACTTCAAAGAAATCCTGCGGCGGGCGGTGGCCCTGCTGGGCGGCGAAGGACTGGAGCCCGAGGAAGCCGACGAATGCCGAGCCAGGCTACTGGCAGGATTCCGCTGGATACTCGTTGACGAGTACCAGGACATTGGCGCGGACCAATACGCATTAATGTCCGCCCTGGCAGGCAGGACCTTATCCGAGGAAGACGACAAGATTAGTCTCTTTGCGGTAGGCGATGACGATCAGAACATCTACGCATTCAGTGGCTCGTCGGTCGAGTTCATCCGTCGCTTCGAAGAGGACTACGCGGCAAGACCGATGTATTTGACTGACAATTACCGCTCTACCGCCAACATCATCGCGGCGGCCAATGCGGTGATTGAACCCGCACGCGAGCGGATGAAGACCGGGCATCCCATTCACGTCGATCGGGCGCGAGCCAGCGAAGCGGCTGGCGGCGCGTGGACTGAACTTGATCCTGTCGCCCGCGGTCAAGTCCAGCTACTGCCAGCCGGGGACACGCCGATCTCTCAAGCGCAAACGGTGGTGGCGGAGCTAAAGAGAATGTCCGGCCTCAAACCTGGCTGGGATTGGTCTGCTTGCGCGGTGATCGCCCGCGAATGGCGCTACTTGGATCCGGTGCGGAGCCTCTGCGAGCTTGAAGACCTCCCGGTGCAGATGGCGAATGAGGAGTTTACCGGCGTCTGGCATCTCAGGGAGACGCAAACGCTTGTGGATTGGCTGCGCGCAGGAGAGTCTCGCCTGGTGACAAGCGCTGTCTTGAACGACTGGATCGACTGGCAACCCACAGGTCCATGGATCGAGCTCTTGCAGGAAGCCTTGTCCGAGTCCGCCCTGGAAACCGGGGGCACCGAAACTGCCGTCGATCACTTCATCGAGTGGCTGGCCGAGTGGTCTCGCGAAGTGCGCCGCCGCCAGCAAGGGCTATTGCTGCTCACGGCTCACCGGGCCAAGGGATTGGAATTCGATCACGTCGTTGTACTGGACGGCGGTTGGGATCGGGTTGGCCGCGACGAAGATGCCGATGCGCCACGGCGACTGTATTACGTGGCAATGACCCGCGCGCGGCAGACACTTGCTCTCTCCCATCTCTCCGGGAAGCATCCCTTCCAAGCCACTGTATCAGAGCTTCCTTCGGTGCGGCAGCGCGTGCCGCTCGCCGACCTCCCGCCGGCAAGGCCGGAACTGGCGCGTCACTATCGTCGGCTCAGCCTGCGCGATGTCTTTCTCAGCTTCGCCGGCTACAGGCGGCAGAACGATCCGGTGCATCGCGCCATCGCCGCGCTTGCGCCTGGTGATGTACTGGCTGTGCGTGTGAATAAGCGATGGGAGCTTCTCGATCGCAACGGAACCGTCGTAGGCCGGCTGGCGAGCAGTTTCGCGCCACCCGAAGGCATGCACTGCGCATATGCCACGGTTCTGGCCGTTGTCTCATGGGACAAAGAGAAGTCAGAGCCGGAGTATCAAGACCGTCTGCACAGCAACAAGTGGGAGGTTGTAGTGCCGGAACTGGTGTTTGAGCCGGAATAGCTATTAGTGAGACTGCATGCTCACTTGGGAACAGTCACTGGCAAGTAAAGAACCGGACTAATCAAATTCCCCACGGCACGACGATCGTCACCGGTGAATACTCCGGCACCATCGGGCCGCTGGCGTCTTGCATTATACTATCGGCAGGGAATTCAGAGGGTAAATTATGCGTCGCCCGCCATGTTAGGCGTCGCCCGCCATTTAATTCGTTGCTCGCTATGTCACGCGTTGCCAAGCATGTTGAATCGTGCTTCGACAAGCTCAGCACGAACGGAAGGGGGTCTTCCCTCTTTGGATCCCAACCGTTCGCCCTGAGCCTGTCGAAGGGCCGGTCAATACAGAGCAGTGCACTTGTGAGATGGTTTCTCGCCGCCTCAGGGGAATGCCAATATGGCGTTGATTGAGCCCGAGCATGGACAGATGCAGGAATTCGACTTTGACGACGGCAGCGGCTTGCGTGTGGCTCGCGCCCACTTTGAGTCGGAATCGAAGTTCTCCTGGTCGCTCTTTGACGGCTACGACCGCATTCGCATTCTCACGTACTCAGCCGGCGTGAGCGCCATCGTCCGGCTTCTTGACAGGCATGGCTTTAGCGACTTCGAATGCGTGTTTGGCTGTGAGAGCACGTTGCGAACTCTGAAGGACATCCTGGCGTTTCAGCAAGTCGCCATCGGCGACACGCGTGCCGCCATCAAGAATCTACCTGATGAGCGTCATGGCTTCATTCTCGCTCGTGTCCGGGAAGGTCAAGCGCGCTTTTGGGTATTGCGCAAGCAGATCGCCCACGCGAAACTCTACCTCCTCGAAGACACGAGGTCCGGCAACACCCGCGCTCTTATCGGTTCCGCCAATCTCTCCGAAACAGCGTTTGGCGGACGCCAGTCCGAAACGCTCGTGTGCTTTGACAACGATGCCGCCGCTTGGGACCACTATCTTGGCATGTACGAGTCCATCCGGGACCGGGCCTCAGACGAGATTCCGTTGCCGCCCGCACGCGTCGAGAACGCCGAGATTGACATTCAGGAGGTGCCGGTCCTCGATGCGAATGACCTGTCTACTCTAGTGATTGACAGCGAAGAGGGCGAGCAGGAAGAGGAAGCCGGCGCCCAAATTGCCGTGCCCATGCAAATCGAACGCATAGAGAGAATGAAAGCGGCCATACCGCCGGTCGTGGCGAATCTCATTCCGTCGCCGCGCAACGGGAGGCAGATCATCTCTCCCGATGTCAAGCGCAAGATCGTCCGGGAAACGAGTCGCATCCGCACCGTGCAGTCCGAGGATGAGACCGACCACCGCGAACTGTCCATCGACAGAGATGCGAAGCGCGTCGTTCTCCTCGGCGAACCATACTCCCTCGCCGCCGATCTTGATGCCGCGAAGAAGGATGCACAACTGCTGGTGGAATTCTTCGGCAATTACGAGGGCACATTTGAGGGCGGCATGGGGGTGGAACGACTCCAGCGGGACTACTTCATCCTCTGGTCGTGGCTCTACTTTGCGCCGTTCATGTGCGACATGCGCACGCTGGCGAGCCACCAAGGCGACATATTCCGCTTTCCCACGTTCGCCATCGTGTACGGCAAGCCATCCTGCGGGAAGACGAGCCTGATCGACACCCTCATGACATCCATGTTTGGCAAATCGCACAGCATCGAGAAGACGAACTTCACGAAGGCAAAATTGAGAGCCATCCAGTACGCGTACAAGCGGTTCCCCGCTGTATTCGACGACATCGGCAGGAGTGCAATTCGGAGCCACGGCGAGGACGTTATCAAGGACGAGAATCCGCCTCAAGAGGCAGAGTATCCCTGTTTCGTGCTTTCCATGAACCAGGAACTCAAGGCCTTTACCGACCAGATCGTCAAACGCAGCCTGATGATCTACACGACCACCGCCCTGCCTTCCTACAAGGAAGGTTTGCGCCACGAGCTGCACCTGAAGATTCAGGACGTGCGCCGCAACCTCTCCACGCATCTCTACCGTGCGTATCTGGGGCGAGCGCTCGATCGCTTCGACGATGATCCCCATCCCTCCGACTGGCTAGCGTTCTCCTCCACACTCCTCGCAGAGCTGATAGGGGAACTGCTGGAAGAATCCCCGCCCAAGTGGTGTGCGCCCGTCACGTGGGACGACTACGCCGACAAGCGGCACGAACGTGTGAAGTCACAGCTAGAACACCTTCTACGACCTGCCACCCGCATGAGGAGAGAGGGCAACCAACCCACAGGCTGGATTGTGGAGAACGATAAGGTCATCGTCATTGAGCAGAAGGACACCTTCGGCCGGCGCGAATTCGATTGGGAAAACGTGCCCTCGACCCTCATCGATGACAACGCCAGCGTCGGCGGCCGCACTGTGCTGAACCGGAGAGAATTGGAGGAATTCTTAGACAAGAAACTCAGTGGGGAGCGAAACCGCCTATTCGTCAAGATCTTTGGTAGAAGATGATACCTATACTGCCAATTCTCTGGCCGCGATGCCTCGTTTCCCCTTCACATGCTGTACGGTATATCGTACAATGCAGCCATGTACACGATCCTGCGCAGCGAGACGTTCGACCGGTGGCTGCGCAGGCTGCGGAACCGGCAGGCGGTAAACCGCATCGTCGCCAGATTGCTGGCGGCCGAAGATGGACATCTTGGAGACGTGAAGTCTGTTGGCGGCGGCGTGTCCGAGATGAGAATTCAGCATGGACGCGGCTACCGGATCTACTTCATCACGCGAGGCGCTGAGTTGATCGTCCTCCTCTGCGGCGGCGATAAGGACAGCCAACGGCGAGACATCGAGCGAGCCAAGCGGATTGCGACGGAATGGAGGAGCTAATGTCTGAGGAGTATCGAGAGTTCGACGCAGCAGATTACGTCAAGAGTGAAGAGGATGCCCGGGGGCTTCTCAGGGCGGCGGTGGATGAGGATCTGGGAGACGGGGCTGTGATTCGCGCCGCTCTCAAGCACGTCGCCCAGACGCAGAATATGAGCGCCCTCGCCCGCGACACCGGTCTAAACCGCGGCAACCTTTACGCCGCGCTATCTGAAGACGGCAACCCCACCCTAGCAACACTGCTAAAGGTCACCCGCGCCATGGGACTGAGGCTGCGCCTTGAGCCCATTGAGAGCCCCGCACAGGACCCGCAACCGGCTGAGCGGCGGAAACTCCCGGCAGGTTCGACTTCAACCTAGTCTCGTCTTCGTCATCGCGGGCTTACTTTAGTGAGCCATCGCTCTGACTGAAGATATCATTGCCCTTTGGTGGACTTGACGATGTGAATAAAACACATTGCCGCTGGGGCGATGCCCTCCGCCTGCTGCGGTAATCATCAGCGAGAAGACCGCCACTTTCGGTTGGCGCGACGGCCTATCACGCCAGAGACAGTCAAGCACCCCCCTGCATCTTGCCAAAGACCCTCGGGAGTCTCTGCTGTGATAATCTACTTACTGAGCAAACCTCTCGAAACCACGCCAAAGGGGTCGTATTTCGTCAGGTTGCACGCTCAGGAGTTGATGGGAGCATGGGATTCCTCCTCGACCGCTGGCGGCGAATCGGCACGCGGCTGTACATAGCGCTGGGCATTGCCGTTGTGCTGACCCTGGTTTCCGGCGCTGTGGGGGTCTTCTACTTCGAGCAGAGCGGCGACCTGAACTTCCAGGTGCGGTCTGAATCAGTCCCTGCGTTGGAAGCATCCTGGACGGTAGCACGCGAGACCGAACGTCTGCGGAATGTGGGATTGGGCTTGGCCGCGGGATCCGGCTCGGGCAATCAGGAATTGGCAGGCGGCGCAGTCGTCGCATCGCTGGAGCGGATTGACGCGGCCTTGGACGTAGTCAGCGGTGTTGCTGAACTGAAGCCGGATGCCCAAGCCGTGAGCGATGCAGCCTACGGTCTGGCAGATCTGATCGATAGCCTCAGCCGCAGCCGCGAGGCTCTGAATAGCACAGACCAGGTCGCCGCTGATTACCGCTCGATTCTGGCAACAGCCCGGTCGAATGTCGGCGAGTCAGAGGCGGCGTTGTCTGTCCTGCGACAGGTGTTGGAAGCCGAGAGTGAGGCCGACCTGCAACGGCTGTGGGACGATTTTACCCGGCTGCATGCTACCGGCATTGACCCAGCGGTAGCGTCTTTGGGGGAAGGCGAGGGCGTTTTCTACGTCCGCAGTCTCCAACTGGCTTTGACTGAGAACATCCAGGACTTAACGGCCTCATTCGATGAATCCAGTCTGGCGTTGGAAAGCGCTGTGTCCCGTCTGCTGGATGCATCACGCGCCCATTCCGCGGAGTCGCTCGGATTGGCGGTCAGCAGTTTCGATGAGGGGCGCACCCTGTTGACGGGCATCAGCGTCATCAGCGTGATTGTAGCTACCTTAGCTGCCTGGTTGTGGGTAGGCAACGGTATGGTGCGCCGGCTCTCGCGCATGTCGGAGCGCATGCGGCACATGGCCGATGGGGACCTGGAAACGCCGGTGCCGGAAGTGGGGCAAGACGAGATCGGCGAGCTGGCCAGTGCATTGGAAGTGTTTCGCGAACAAGCGCTCGAAGTGCAACGCCTCAATCTGGTCGAAAAGCTCTATGAAGAGTTGCGGCAGACCAACGAAGAGTTGAAACGGGCCCAGGCCCGCTTGATCGCTCAGGAAAAACTCGCCGCGCTTGGCGAACTGGTGTCCGGCGTCGCTCACGAAATCAGGAATCCGCTGAACTTTGTCAATAACTTCTCCGAAGGGTCGCTGGAACTCTATAGCGAGTTGTCAGAAATGCTGGAATCGTATCGGGGGAAAATGTCAGAGGATGATACCGCTCTGCTGGATGACATCACTGAGGAGATGACCGCTAGCTTGAACCGCGTCCTCTCGAACGGGGGCCGCGCGCTCGCCATTGTGGAGCGGATGCGTGGCTTGGGAGTCGTAGGCGGCGAGCCTGTCATCACAGAGTTAAACAGCCTGGTGCGGGACGCGGTGCAGTCAGGCGTCAACAGTTTCGAGGCTGGCGACCAGGGCTTTGCGGTACGAATTGTCTTCGACCTGGATGATACGATAGGCGAACTGTCGTTGGTGGAAACGGACTTCGGCGAAGCCATGCTGAACCTCGTTCGAAACGCCTGTTATGCCATGCAGTTGAAGCTAGAGGCCTCAGAGGACACTTATGAGCCCATCCTGACCGTCGCTACCCTGGCGGTTAACGACACCGCGGAGATCAGAGTGCGGGACAACGGCACGGGCATTGCCGATGATGTGCTTGGTCAAATCTTCAACCCCTTCTTCTCTACGCGGGAAGGTGTCTCCGGCGCCGGTCTGGGTCTCCCCATCGCAGCCGACGTGGCGCGCCGGCTCGGAGGCGATCTAGCGGTAGATTCGGTCTTCGGCGAGTACACGGAATTCACCATGACCCTGCCCCTTACGGTGGCTGCACCAGTAGAGAGTGGAGAATTGGTATAGCTGAGCGTCTCGGCAGGACACCAACTAGTAAAAACCGTTCTTCGTCGATCATGCCGTTCTATTGGCGCCTGCGCAGGATCAAGTAGCCAAAGACGAATAGCGCAAAGACGCTGGCAAGGCCCTGGATGACCATGAGCGTCATGCGCCTGCGCGGCGTGGAAGCGATGCCGCCCAGCGTATTGCGAATACGGGGGACGGTGTCGCTGATCACGGGGGCGGCCAGCCGCTGCAGGCTGCGCTGCACGGGCTGAACTACTGTCTCAGGAGTTGGGATAGCGGCGGTCGCCGTCGCGGAGACGGCGGCGGTTGCTGTCGCGGAGACGGTGGCGGGCTCCGGGGTCGGCGAGGGTACACCGGTCTCACTGACAGTTCCAGCAGCGTCGGCCGTGGGTTTGGCTATCAAAGCCACCGTAGGCACTGCTTTCAATTCCGGCGTGGGCGTCGGGCTTGGTGTAGGCGTCGGAGTCGGCGACTGTGTGGGCGTTGGCGGGATGGCCGTTGGGACAGGCGCTGGTCTGGGCGACGGTGACGGTCGTGGCGTGGGCGAGGGTGAAGGCGCCGGTGTCGGAGTGGGAGAAGGCCGCGGAGTCGGCGGCGGTTCAGGGGTTGCGGTTGGGGCAGGTCTCGGCGTCGGAGTGGGTGTGCTCAGCGGCGTAGGCGTGGGTGTTGGGGTTGGAGTCGGTGTTGGCGTGGGAGTGGGTGTAGGTGTCGGCGTAGGTGTTGGTGGTGGAATTGGCGTAGGCTGCGGTTCCACGATTTCATCGTCAAAGATCCCGCACCATGATCTGGGATCGGACCCGCAACTGAATTGACATTCAGATCCCCCATCACTGACGGCACAACCCGTTACCGTGCCAACCGGATTGGGCGGGAGCACGGGCAGACCTCTACTGTCGCAACTGGTTGTGGCACTATTGCCGCCTCCTGCATCGGTGTAGTAGTACTTACACTCTAAGGACACTGGGGCACCTACACGGACTGCATAGCTCATTGCGGCTGTGAACAGCGCAATTGCAACGATTAGGCCGCCAATGGCAAACTTTCTGCTTTCCGCTCTCCATGCGTCCATGTGAAACAGGTGTGAACCAAACCAATGCGGTGTGGTACCGGCTAAGAGATTGAGGCGTCGGAGGAGTTTCATCGCTTACTTAGCTCACACTGAGACAGTACGTAGAGCTGAGGCTACAGCAGTTAGTGCAAAACTTTCCTTCATCCAGTACCTGCGGTCTTGCATGCCATTCTTCAGGATGCGACTGCGGACTCATGTGCGTCCTTTTGAACGAACTCGAAGCAAGTCAAAGCATCGTGACTTCCATCTCTCCTCGCATCGAGCGCACCAACCCATTGGAGACATGACTCTGTCCCGACACTGGATTTGAGCACGCTCAGTCTCGAACACACCTTCGCGACCGCCGTCGACTTGGACTTCAAAGAAGCGACGCAATGTGGAGTCACTTAGGACGTCAATAAACTCAATGAGAAGGCAATTGCGATCCGCCTGGGGTTTGGAGACTCAACGAGAAACGGGAATCGCGATCGTAGCCTCTGTCACTTCGCCCAGTAACTGAGATTTGGAAACGGCTCCGCAGAGACCGAAGTGGTGATCCTTGGGCAAGCGGAACGGCTCTCGACAAGTAGTCCAGGTCGCTGAAGACCCAGTCTCCCAGCACAACAACTACAGCGATGGCATGGTTGAAGTGATGCGTAACTGAAATGCTGTCCGACTCCTCATTGAGCCCAACTGCAGGCCACTCACAAGTCTCCACTCTGCCTGCTGCTCCATTCTAGCCACAGCTTAGCCGAGTATGCCAGTCAAGCATGCACAAGATCTTGAGATTCGGCAGGGGGACCGAATGCATCCGTAGAGACTTGGCCTGTCGCACCCTTGCAACCACTACAGCACGCGTGATCCACGTCCGCGGCATCAATGTCAGTTTGCGCTTTCGCATCTCTTACTCGGTTGGACCCATCTCCCATTTCTGGTGTACTGTTCATTTGAATGACATCCTTCCTCATTGAAGTACATACCGATAAGGATTCTGCAAATGCGCGTCATTGTGCTGCTAAAGGCAACCGCCGAGAGTGAAGCCGGCATCATGCCGTCCATGGAACTCATTGAGGCCATGGGGAACTTCAACCAGGAACTGGTAAACGCTGGTATCATGCGCGACGGTGACGGCATCAGGCCCTCGTCGGCAGGCAAGAGAGTAGCCTTCGACGGGCAACAGCGAACCGTCATTGACGGACCCTTCCCGGCCGTCAGCGAACTGGTGGCGGGCTACTGGTTATGGGAGGTAAAGGACATGGACGAGGCCGTGGCATGGGTGAAGCGCTGTCCCAACCCAATGCCGGGCCCTAGCGAAATCGAGATTCGACCGCTCTATGAGACCGCTGACTTCGCCGAGGCCATGACCGGCGAGCAAGTGGAACAAGAGGAGAGCCTGCAGGAAGAACTGGAAGGCCGGTAATCAGGCGCGGATGCAGGGCTTTGCCTTCCTTAAACCTGAATGTAGGCCGCCGCCACGCTGCTCACGCTGCTGTACAAGAATGTGCCCAGAATTGCAATCCCTGCCAACAGCGTCAATGCTCCCAGGTAAGAGGAGGTTTATCCATGCAGAAGATCGTCACCAATCTGTGGTTCGACGGCCGGGTGGAGGAAGCGCTCGACCTCTACACGTCGTGCTTCCCAGACGCGCGTGTTACCGACATCACGCGCTTTAGCGAAGACGGCATGGGCGAGACCGGCGCTATCATGATCGCCAAGTTTGAGTTAGCGGGGCAGGAGTTCTGCATCATCAACGGCGGACCCCAGTATACGCATAGCCCGGCGATATCGCTCGCGGTCAACTGTGTCGATCAAGACGAAGTTGACCGGCTGTGGGAGATCCTGACCTCCGATGGCGGTGAGGATGGCCGCTGCGGCTGGCTCACCGACCGTTTCGGCGTCTCCCGGCCGGTTCGCTAAGCCGCCTTTCATGACCAGCGTTTGCGTTGCGAACCGGTTATGCTCTAGCCGGCTCCGCCGGCCTTTCGGTACGCTGGCGGCGAGTGCGCGGCCCGTTCAAGACGTAGCCGATGAACGTGTAACGGATGAACAACTGGTAGGTAATCAGCAGGAAGCCGGTGACGCTGACGCAGGTCAGGATGTATTTCAGGTGGTAGCTGATGGGCCAATCCAAGAACACCCAATGGGCCACGATAACCAGCGGCAGGTGCGCCAGGTATATCCAGTAGCTGGCATCGGAAAGGTATCGCACCGTAAAGTTGGGGCTGGAAAGCAGCCAGCGGAACAGTCCCATCATGCCGAAGCACGTCAGCCAGGCAAAAGCCGTTTCCGCCAGGGCGCTCACCGCCGTCAGCGAGTTGCTGAACATCCACACGTGTTCGGGCAATTCGCCGTGCGTGAAGGGCTTGGCCTCAGCCGCATACTCCCGCAGCAGGAGGAACCCTATGCAGAAGGTGACCGCCGCGGGCAACAGGGCGACGGTCCACCAGCGGCGCACCGCAACGCCCTGCTGGTAAAAGAACGCGCCAAAGAAGTAGAAGCAGGAGTAGAAGACGAGAGTCGCCGGCTTGGGCAATATGCTCTGCATGGAGTCTGCCCCGAAGACCGGCTCTTGCATCAGCAGAGCGGCCACCACCGAGATAGGAATGACCAGCAGCCAGACCTTCGGGTTGCGGAACTCCACCCCCATGCGGACCATGATAATGAATGGGACAAGCATCAGCAGCAAGTTCCACAAGAACCACAGGTGCATCGTGGCGAATACCCAAAGTATCGGTAGGACCCAGAACGGGAAATCATAAGGATGCTCCCGGCCCGAGGTCAGGGCCATCGCCACGGCGGTGAGCGGTACGATGGTGAAGCACCCGACGGCCAGCGGCAGCCCAATGCGCTTGAGGCGATGCATCCCCAGGGCGCGGAGCCCCCGACGCTCCCAAAGCAACACGGTAAACAGGCCGCTGAGCAAATAGAACACCGGGGTCCGGAGGCCATGCGTGATGTCGAGAATGATGTGGTAGGTCGGGTCGTTGCCGACAGTCTTGTCGTGCACCGGCCAAGGGTATATCAATTCGGGCAGCACGAAGAACGACGCGTGCAGCGCGATGCCGAGCAAGGTGGCCACGGCACGCAGCGCGTCCAGGTCATGGTACCGTGGAGCTGGTTGGGGGGCGTCCTTTATGGTTATTCCCTCCCTAGTGCCGCCATCGCGTCACCCGGATTTTGAAGCTCCGGTGCGGAGTGGGCACGGGTATGGAATCCAGTTTCAACCGGTAGTCCGGTGGGTCCAGCGCGATTTCCGCCCGGTGCAGGATCGTCGCGTTGAGGAGCGCCATCTGGACCTTCGCCGCCCCCTGTCCCAGGCAACTGTGCGGCCCGAAACCGAAGGGCACGTATGCCCCGGGCTGGCCGTGCTCCCGGCGTTCCGGCAGGAAACGGTCAATGTCGAAACGGTGCGGATCTGGGAAGATCTCCGGGAGATGATGCGATACGGGCATGGCCACCCACACCGCGGTGCCGGCGGGAATCCAGTAGTCGGCGAATTCGAATGAGTTTGCCACCGTGCGCACCATCACCGGCACAATTGGATGCAGCCGCAGCGTTTCCTGGATGGCCCGCTGCTTGACTGGCATATCGTTTATCCCTGCCTCCGTTGGCGCTCCGTTGGCAAACAGCTCATCGGCTTCGGCACGCACCTGCTCCAAGACGTCGGGGTGCTTCAGCAGCGCGTAGAGCATGAAGGATGTCGCTGCGGATGAGGTGTCCGCTCCGGCCAGGTATGGTCCCATGGAGTCAACGAACAGGCTCGCATCCGAAATGAAGTCCGGGGAAGAGCGCCGTATGTCTATCAGGGAGTCCGAAAGTCCGGTGTTTCCCCGGCGCGCAAAGACGGCTCGTGGGCCGCCAGCATCCGCTCGAAGAGGGCCTCGACGCGGCGGCGGGCGCGCCGCACCTTTGGCGTATGTGCCATGAACCTGGGGTACAATTTGGCCAAGTAGACCATTTCCAGCGCGTGGATAAAGGTCAGTATATCGTCAACAAACTCCCGAGGCGAGGCACCGGACATCAGCGTCCCCAATTGAGTGACCACCATGCGCTGCACGGTAGGGAAAACCGAAACCGGACGGTTTTCCGGCCACTCCCGCATCTCGCTGTCCACGATGGAAACCGCATGGGGCAGATCCTTAAACAGTTGCCTACGCGAATAGCCTTCCCGCATGGCGCGCCGCAAGCGAAGGTGCTCGGCGCCGTCCATACCGGCGAGGGCCCTGGTGCCGCCGAATTGCTGGGCAAATCCCTGCCACGCCACGTGATCGGTATGCAGATAGTCCTTGCCCTCCCGCATCAGGAAGTGGTTGGCTTCCGGCCCCGCCAGCACCAGCCACTTCTTGCCGAGCAAGGATATTTCGAATACCGGCCCCAGCTTCTGGTACTGTTCCGCCAGAAAGCCATTGATGGTATTGCGGAATTGCAGCGCATGGCCGATGAGGGGCAAATGTCCCGACGCCCGGGGCCAGCCGCCGCCTTTTTCCTGTATGCCCCGGCGCCGGGCGTGGGCTTCCGCCAGCGTCAGGTTCCGGATTCCGTCCGTGACCGACCGGCTAATCAACTCCATCCGGGAGATCAGCTCAATCCGCTCGCGCCTTTCAGCGTACTCTTCAGGCAACAGCATCTGCCGGAATACATCGCAGGCATTGGCCAGACTGATGATGACGATATCCCGAGTGTCTGGAATGTCGTCGCTGAAGATGGCGTGCAATACCCGGAGCCACACCTCCTTTTCGTGCTGGCCGTCGGTTGCAGGGTAGCGCCGGGCCCGGGCCACCAGCCGAGAGAGGGAGAAAAACCCCGTGTCGTCGGCCTCGACCACGCCGGCCGCCGCCAGCCGTTCCAGCGTCCGAGTACGCAGTTCTTCCGACCGTTCGGCCACCCGCCGCACCCAGAATTCAGGGTTGCGCGGCCCGCCTTTCGATACCTCCACAATGTCGGATAGGACCGGGTCCAGCAGGTCATCGTCCAGCGGAGTCGGGTCGATCACTTCCAGGGTTTCAAGGCCGGTATCGGTGCGGCCCTGGAGGGCTAGCTCCAGCAGCACCGCCCCGGCAAGCGCATAGCCCAGGGTGCGCGCCGGAACGCTGGTCGCTTCGCCATTGTCTTCATCCATGACCAGGAGCAGCAATTCTTCGGCCAGGTTGAACACTATCGGCGGCTCCTTGTTGCACTGGGGTCAACGCCCCGCTTGATCCCACCCGCGGAGTGGAGAGCGGTAACGCGAACTGCTTCAGGGGAGGAATCCTGACACTATCCCGGGTGCTGGCTGACCGACTTGACCTTGCGCTTCAGCGCCATCGCCAAAGAAGACGAGAGCTTCCCCCCGATCCCGGTTCCTCGTTCTACGCCCGGTGGTACACCGTCGGGGCCTCACACCTTCTCATCGCTGCCGGCTCCACGGCGTGAGGCGGTGTTGGGGGAATGCCCCTCTACAACAGCGTTGCGGGTTGGTGCGGACTCAGGAACGGTCATTCCGTTCCCGGCATCCACGCCGCCAAAGGCGTCGGAAATTGGCTGGTCAATTGGTAAAGACAGCCTCTCGCCTTCCGTGTAGAAGCACCAAATAGTCAACCACACGCGATAAATACAAGCGTATCCAACTCCCCAAAATTCTGGGACATTTTATCACTTTCTGCGAAGTCCGGCAGGATTGCTGCTGGCAGCGCTGGGCACTCGCTCCCCTTTGGGGCGTAGCGTTGGATCGGGTGGTCGAGCGAGGTCAACGGTTAGGGAAGATGGAATGACGCATGGCTCTCGTCAGCCAGGCCGGCATCTGCGTCAATGAGCGCCAGCACTCCGACACAGTGCTACAGGGAGACACGGACTCCGCCCGGTCCCTGACCGGAGCCCGCTTCGGTGCTGGATTCTCTCCACGCTTAGTTTCACCATCCTACTGTGGTGTATAGTTTCCTGGAGCAAGTCTCTCCTCCGGAAGACTGACCACAGGCTAAGGAGCTCCCAGATGCGCGTCATTGTGCTCGTCAAGGCTACCGCCGAAAGTGAAGCCGGCATCTTGCCCTCTATGGAACTCATGGAGGCGATGGGGGAATTCAACCAGGAGCTGGTAAACGCAGGTATCATGCGCGACGCCGACGGTATCAAGCCCTCGTCGGCAGGCAAGAGAGTAGCCTTCGACGGACAACAGCGAACCGTCATTGACGGCCCCTTCCCGGCCGTCAGCGAACTGGTGGCGGGGTACTGGTTGTGGGAAGTAAAGGACATGGACGAGGCCGTGGCATGGGTGAAGCGCTGTCCCAACCCAATGCCGGGCCCTAGCGAAATCGAGATTCGACCGCTCTATGAGACCGCTGACTTCGCCGAGGCCATGACCGGCGAGCAAGTGGAACAAGAGGAGAGCCTGCAGGAAGAACTGGAAGGCCGGTAATCAGGCGCGGATGCAGGGCTTTGCCTTCCTTAGACCTGAATGTAGGCCACCGCCACGCTGCTCACGCTGCTGTACAAGAATGTGCCCAGAATTGCAATCCCTGCCAACAGCGTCAATGCTCCCAGGTAAGAGGAGGTTTATCCATGCAGAAGATCGTCACCAATCTGTGGTTCGACGGCCGGGTGGAGGAAGCGCTCGACCTCTACACGTCGTGCTTCCCAGACGCGCGTGTTACCGACATCACGCGCTTTAGCGAAGACGGCATGGGCGAGACCGGCGCTATCATGGTCGCCAAGTTTGAGTTAGCGGGGCAGGAGTTCTGCATCATCAACGGCGGACCCCAGTATACGCATAGCCCGGCGATATCGCTCGCGGTCAACTGTGTCGATCAAGACGAAGTTGACCGGCTGTGGGAGATCCTGACCTCCAATGGCGGTGAGGATGGCCGCTGCGGCTGGCTCACCGACCGTTTCGGCGTCTCCTGGCAGCTAGTGCCTATTGCCCTAGGCGAAATGCTGGCGAGTGAGGATACGGCGGCGGTGGAACGCGTCACTGCGGCTCTTCTGCAAATGAACAAGCTGGACATCGCGGCGTTGGAGAAGGCGTTCCGTGGTGTGTAAATCCAAGCCAGATCGAGACGCGATTGGTAAGCAGCCTTGAAGAATTCGCGTGAAGATGTGTGAGGGACAATACTGCCACGGTGATTTCGCTTCCGCTGCAATTGACGGAATGCCCTATCCAATGAACATGAAGTATAAGCAGACCAGGCGCTCAACTTGGCCCAGCCGGATTTCTTTCTGAGAAGGTGTTCAATAGGTCGCCGGATCCGTTCGTGGTGAGCACTATGGTGGGCTCAATACAGGCTTGTCGAACCACTAACGACCCTTCGACAGGCCCGTGCTGAGCTAGTCGAAGTGCTCAGGGTGAACGGAGTTTTCACACACCGTTGGAGTTTTCGCATCGCAAACACCGTTAGCTCATCTCCGACGGCCCGTCGCCCGGGCTCGCCAGTTTAGCTTGATTGTTAAGCCGGATTTGAATCGAGCACAAGAGTGAAGAAATACATCCTCTTTGACCATGATGGCGTGCTGGTGGATACCGAAATCTGGTATTTTAAGGCCGGAGAGCGAGCCCTGGCTGACATTGGATTCACCTTGGATAGTGACCAATACCTCCGAGACATGACCCAGGGATGGGCCACCTGGACCCAAGCCAAAGCGGCAGGTATCGATGAAGAAACCATCAGCAGGCAGCGTGAGGTCCGCAATGTCTATTACCAGGAATATCTTAGAACGGAAGACATCGAAATCGAAGGTGTCTTGGAAACGCTGGACGTACTCGCCGGTGAGTACAGGATGGGCATAATCACTACCTCCAAACCCGCTGATTTTGCCCTAATACACGAAAATCGATCCATCCTGGATCATATGGAATTCTATTTGACTCGGGAGGATTACGAGCGAGCTAAACCACATCCCGAGCCCTATTTGAAAGGACTCCAACGCTTTGGCGCTGCTGCCGCCGAAACGGTAGTTGTTGAAGACTCGGCGAGAGGCTTGAACTCGGCGGTTGCGGCGGGTATTGACTGCATCGTGGTTGCGAACGAGTTCACTGCAGCCCACGACTTGTCCGAAGCAACCGCCAGGATCGCTACGTTCAGGGAACTGCCATCTGCCATAAAGGGCTTAGAAAGTTAAGCCAGGCGGCGCTGAATAGTGTGTGCCTGCTAAAAGCGTTTGGCCTTAGTAAAAGGGCGCCCTGGACAGATGGTTGAGGGGCAGATCACCTGGGCTAACCTTGTAGGTTACCGCTCGCGCGGGTTGGGTACCGAGCGTTCGGACCTTCAAGGATGGCGCGCTGGGAATCGGTCAGGTCTGCATAGTCATCGGGGTCCAGGTAGCTGGCCGACCATGAGAGCGAGTGCGGGCTGTACTTGAAGAAGATAGTGCGGCGCTCGTCGGCGCCGTTCCAGGGAAGGGTGCCGTGGGTAAGGGCCTCGGTAAAGATGATGGCGGTGCCGGCGGGTCCGGTTACCCGCTCCACGAAGGGGCCCGGTTCGTCCATCGCTTTCCACTCTTCGGGGAACTTGAAGTTGCTCTTGTGCGAGCCTGGCACGCAGCCAAAGCCGCCGTCCATGGGGCCGACATCCTTCAGATTATAGGCAACCACGGAAAGGCCGTTGTACATCATCCCGTTATGGAAGCGGTAGTAGAACGTGGGGTTGTAGGGAGCACCGCCGCCGTGGAGGTTAGTCCCGATCGGGCCCTTACCCGACCTAATGACGTCGATATAGACGTGGTCGAGCCTGAATTGATCGCCAAGCAGATTGGCCAGGTAGGGTGAGATGGCCGGATTGTCGATTAGGTCGCGGTAGTCCTTGGACCAGTCGAGCAGGTTCTCAAACCTATGGGTTTGCATGTCCGTTGGGCACTCCGCGGCGATGTGCTCGTCGAGCACGCTGTTGAGCTGGGCGATCTTCTCAGGTGACAGTGCTCCCGGCACAGCAAGGTAGCCTTGAAGGTCGAACATGTAGCGCTCGTAGTCGTTCATGAGTTGTCTCCCAGTTGCTAGCTTTTGGAATCAATGACAACAGCCTTTATACCATATTCCTACCATGCCCTGACTTTAGCATATGTCGACTGCCTCGATGGTCCACCACGAGGCTGCCACTCTGAAGCAGAAATCCCAGGAACCTGTTTCGGTTTCTCTAACGGGAGTCATGCCAAGGCAACAGACATGCACCTACTGACTGCTGTTACCGCTGTGTCACTCCGCCGCGTGGCCCATGATGAGATCGCGCAGGGTCACCATGCCGATGGCGTTGCGGTGTTGGTCGACTACCACGGCGCGAGAAATCTCGAAACGCATGAGTAGGCGGATGGCGTACTTGGCAAGCAATTCCGCCGGGAGAGTCAGGAGGGGCTTCGACATAATCTCGTAGACGTTGACGCGCTCCGGTGCGCGGTTGTCGGCGAATACGCCATTGGCGATGTCGGCGACCACGACGAGGCCCAATTCGTCATCCTCGTTGCGACGGTCGACAACGAGCGAACTGACTTGGTGGCGCTTCATCATGGCCATCGCTTCGGCCACGGTCGCGAGCCCGTCGATCGTGTGCAGTTCTGCGACCATGAGGTCTCTTACCCTGATGGGATCACTCTCTGTCATATCTCTGACTCCAACTCCTCCAGGATTGTGGGTATCTGCGTCTTGAGTCCCACTGCGTCTTCTATGGGTATTTGGAAAGCGATGCCGGCGCCCGGCTCGGAATCGAGTTGTGCCGCGTCGCGGATGCGCTCGAGGATCTCGCGGGCGCGGGCTTCGACCACCAGGAAGAGGGCGAGATCGCGCTTGGCCGCGAGGTCGAGGCCGAAGAAGGTTTTTTCCGGCATCAGACCACCGCCGCGCACACTGGTGACGATCGTATCGCCGGTGGCGCCCGCCGCGCGCGCCGCTTCTACGACTACATCGGTCTTTTCGTCGCTCACCAAGGCCACGATCAGCTTTAGTTTCACGGCTCAAGCCTCCTTGGGAAGTTTGGATTTCCGCCTGCGGGCCAGCCAGGACGCAGCAATAGAGTATCCCAGCACGGACATAATTGGGAAGACGCTGGCGAAGGCGATGAGTCCGAATCCGTCAATCAGTGGGCTCCTTCCGGGTACGCTCGCGGCGAGGCCCAGCCCAATCGCGGCGACCACGGGGACAGTCACCGTCGAAGTGGTGACACCGCCGCTGTCGTAGGCCAGGGGCACTATAGTCCGGCTGGACTTGAATGTGAGCAACATCACAACGATGTAGGAACCGATGATGTACCAGGGCAAGGGAGTGCCGGTTACGATGCGGAAGCAACCCAGCGAAACGCCCACGGCAACGCCCACAGCCACGGTGATCCTGAGTCCCCAGGCGTGAACGGTTCCTCCCGACGCGTCGCTGGCTTTTATCGCCACGGCAACGAGGGAAGGCTCGGCCACGGTCGTCGCGAAGCCGATGGCAGCGGCAAAGGCGTAGAGCGGTAGGTAGTCGTGCCAGTCGATGCCGTCAGCCAGCCGCTCCGCTCCAATGGTCTCGGGGTCGGTGAGCTGGCTCGCCATAGTCTTGCCAATCGGAAAGAGCGCATTCTCCAAGCCGATGAGGAACAGTGCAAGCCCCACCAGGACGAGGACGGATCCCGCAGCTATCCGGCGCAGGTTGGGCGGCTTGCGACGCAGAAAGACGAGCTGGAACAGCAGCAGGATGGCGACGATGGGCGCGACGTCCAAGAGGGTGGAGAGCAAGGCATCGGCAAAGGTGTGGGGAAAGTCGGTCACTAGGCCACCATCCCATATGCAAGGACGCAGATCATTGGCGTGAGGCTGGCGAAGGCGATGAGACCGAAGCCATCGACCATGGGGTTGCGTCCGCGGATGGAAGTGGCAAGCCCAACGCCAAGCGCCGTCACCAGCGGGACCGTAATGGTGCTGGTAGTCACGCCACCGGAGTCGTAGGCCACCCCGACGATCTCCGCTGGAGCGAAGACTGTCAGGGCGGTCACCAGCACGTATCCCCCGATGATGAGCCAGTGGATCGGCCAGCCTTTGAGGATACGCAGTATGCCCAGCACGATGGCGGCGCCAACAGATACGGCCACGACCATGCGCAGTTCGAAGGCGTAGGTTGCGCGCGCGCCATCATCATTTACAATGGCGCCGGCTTCAGCAGCGACGGCGGCGGCTTCGGCGGCAACGGCGATCAGGGCCGGCTCGGCTATCGTCGTGCCGAAACCAAGGCAGAAGCCAAAGGCTAACAGGATGGTAGCGCTGCCCTTCTGTGCGAACCCCTGCGCGAGCGCCTCTCCTAAGGGGAAGAGGCCGCTTTCCAGCCCCTGGATGAAGAGGGTCAGCCCAGCTATCACACAGAGGAGCCCAATGAGCACGCTCAGCAAATCGGGGAAGGGCTGGCGAAGCACCACAACCTGGAAGATTGCTATGACGAGGATAATGGGCGCCAGGTCCCGCACCGAACTGAGAGTCAAACCCAGCATTGCAGACAGAAACTGTGTCACGTCTTCCGGCTGCTACTCTGGGTCTGCGCCAGTCCGACATATGAATTGGCATGGGACAACATGGAGTCGTGCAAGGGAGGACACGTACGTGTTCGGTATGAAAGCCATGCTTTCACGACCCCAAGGGGAGGTGGGGAATACTTGTCGAGCACGGCCAAGTCAGGCCCCAATCTGTACATCAACAAGAAGGTTCTCGATTATGTCCTCGTTGGTGGGCAAGAGAGGACTCGAACCTCCGACCTCCACGATGTCAACGTGGCGCTCTAACCAGCTGAGCTACTTGCCCTTCTGTGGCGGAGTATAGCACGGGAATCCCGCCTGAGCAATCGCAGGCGGTTCGGCCATCGACGTGCTACGCGATGCGCCGTTGCATGATTCAGCACACTGGCAAAAGCCGGATTCCAATGGCGCTTGTCAGGGCAATCGCCGGTTGGCTGCGGACAATCTTCCGCCAACATCCCACCATTCTTCACGTCACGGTGGGAGGGACGGTGGAATTATCTCGCTCGGGTGAGCGTACCGCTACTGCAGGGTCACCAGCACCTCGTTGCGGCGGAACCACGGGATAGTAAACGGCGGATCGTACGTGGCGATGCGCCAGTCTCCTTTGTGGGCGAGATTCCGCGCTTGCAGCCACTCTTCTAGCTGGGCGCGCTGCCGCTCGGCACGCTCGTTGGAGAACCGGCCGTTGAAGCGAATGCTGGCAACTTCATGCTGCTCGACTTGGCGGAGCACCACGTTGCTGTTGTCGGGCAGCGGCGCACTCTCCGCCGTGTAGCCCGCAGGCAGCACAAATGCCATCGTCCAGGCATCAATATCGCTGCCGACCAGCGTGGGCCCGCTTTCGTCTCCGGCGGAGGCTTGGGGTTCCACTATGACCGGTATCGTCATCGCCAGCTTTACCGGCTCAGCCGCTGCCGCGGATTCTATGCTAGCCTGACCGTCAGGCTCCACCAATACCGGCGTTGTCATTTCGATCTTTTCACGGCCGCGATTGCTGCCCGAGATATACCGGAATAGCGGACTAAAGGAGGTTTGGGTCGCGCGGTCGAAGGAACCGGTTACGGTCACCTCTGCGACCACATACGGCTCGTAGCGGCGAATTTCGATGTTGCCGTCTTTCAAAGTGACTTCATGGGCGGGCTCTGCGTATGCGCTGCCAAACAGCGAGCCAAAGATAAACGACCGCAAGAAGTAGACCCCCGATCCGAGCAAGAGAACCATCACCAGTGCCACTGCCAGCAGCCGTTTCATTGTCATCATTCTCCCCGCTACCACTCAGAGCATCGCGTTTCTACCTTGAGTGTATCGCCCCTCTCTGAGTTGAACATGAGCGGCACGCCCCGCCGTCCGCCTCATTGGCAATTCGCCGTAATCTCGTCTGGACACGCTGACCAAATGCGCCCAAATCCCTGCTACTTGCCTCGCTCCGGTACGGGGTATAGCATGGGGCTGAAGCCGTCTTGAGATGCGCCGGCGGGCGCCGGGCGGTTCGTTCATGGCCGGCAGACGAGGGGACTACGCGGCGTCACCCCAATCCTACAAGTAAGGTACTCCTGAGGTACAGACATATCCTTCACATGCGTTGCGGCGGGTCTGAAGTATAGACGGCATGAAGAGGAATCACCGTGAGCCACGCACATTGGGCGGGGCGGAGCCCTTCATTGGCGACGGCGGCTGTTACAGAATTGAATCTCTCGCCTTCGGCAACTGAGCGGGTTTGCAATTCAACCGCGCGGGATCGCCCCTTGGCGACCTAAGTCTACAGAGTGGTCCGCGCTTAGCGATGACTTGGTAAGATCAATCCGAGCCACAGAGGAGATTTTATTGTGAGCGTAACACTGCAACGACCTGAAATTGGCACGGTGGCGCCGGATTTCAGCCTGCCGGACGTCTATGGCAAGCGCTGGACGTGGAGCCAGTTTCGCGGCAAGCGCGTGCTCTTGTATATGTGGGCCTCGTGGTGAGGCTGCCGCGATCAGTTGCCAGGTTGGCAACAATTCGCGGAGAAGCACGCCGCTGACAACTTCCAGATGCTCTCCGTAGCTATGGATGGCGGCGGTGTGGAGCAGCCGCGAGCGTTTGTGGAGCAATCCGGCGTGACGTTTCCAACCTTTCTCGACGCCAGCGGCCTCCTCTTTCGCTTGTACGGTTTCTCGGCAGTGCCGAACGGCGTATACGTGGACGAGGCGGGCATCATCCGCTTTCAGCTCTTTACCGGCTTCAGCGTTGAACGCGAGGATATCGTCCAGCAACTTGAGACGCTGCTGGCAACGCCGTTAGGCGATGTGCCGCCGGTGCCGACGGTCGCGCAGCAATCGTTCGAGATCGAGGTGTTGCTGGAGCAAGCGGCGGCAGACAGCGACAATCCGGACATGCACCTTGCCCTGGCAGAGGCCTGTTTGCAGGAGGGCGAGAGTGCGCGTGCGGCGGAAGCATTTGCGCGAGCTTTGGACCTTAACAGCGATTCCGCCAATGCCGCCTTCGGTCTCGGTACCGCTCTGCATCAACTCGGACAAACGAATGAAGCTCTGGACGCCTGGGGGCGCGCCCTAGAGATCGAGCCGGACAACTTCGTCATTCGCAAGCAGATCTGGCGGCTCAAACACCCCGAGAAGTTCTACCCAGTCGTTGACTATGACTGGCAAAAGGTGCAGCTTGCGGGAGAGAAGGCAGCCGAGGGCCGGGCATAGTATTCGCAGCATCTCCCGTGATGGGTGGGTTCTTCTGAATGGCGGGTGCCTTCCTCAGCATGCAACTTTGCATGGAGTAAGGACATAGCGCATGGCTTGGGGATTCCTGGATAGGTTTTCGCGGCCAAAACGGCTGCTCGACTGCGTTTTGCTTGTCGCTGACCAGGTAGCCGCAAGCGATGTTGAGAAGCTACCCGCGTTTCTCTTCGAGACGCTGCGCGAGCAACTGGGCGCCCAACGCGTCTGCATCCACTTTGCGGATACCGCCATCCTGCCCGCCGAGGCAAAGGAGACCTTTCTCTCCGCCTGTCCCGCCTCAGTGCCGGGCACCGAGAATGCCGCTCCTGCCAAGGCAGTCGAAGCGCAATTTGCGCAGATCGCTCTTTCGACCAGACAGGTGGCCACTGCCTCGGCCATGCCGGCGGAACTGCAGGCGGGATTGCGTCCTGTCCTTGCGTCTGCCGGCGTGCGTGACGGCATGGCGGTTCCCCTCGTTTACCATGGCGACGCCTTCGGCGTGATGTGTCTCTACTTTCGGCGCACAGTGCCGTCCAAACTCGCCGCTGTGGATGACGCCGCGCGCAGTCTTCGTTTGCTAGGCAATCTCGTTTACGGCGCTCTGCTTCAGCAGTACTACACAGTTGCGCTCCAGGCAGAGGAATCGGTGGCCCTCGCCATGGCCCAGGCGGCAGCAACCCGAGACGGCTATGCCGCGGGCCATGTTGGCCAGGTGTGCGCGCTTGCGGTGGCTCTGGGCGAAACCGCAGGCATGAACCGCGTGGAGATCGACGCGGTGCGCAAGGGCGCCATGCTCCGCGACATCGGCAAACTACAGGTCCCCGAGTATGTTCTGCGGAAGCCCGGACCCTTAGATGCAGAGGAGCGAGCATGCGCGCGCGAGCATCCGCTCCACGGTGAACGCATGCTGCTGGCGGCGGGAAACGCATCACTTGCCGCAGGCAAGTCGTTCTCAATGGTGGCTTCTACGGTCCGCAGCCACCATGAACGCCTCGACGGCTCCGGTTATCCCGACGGCCTCGCAGGATCCGGCGTGCCAGCTCTGGCGCGCATTGTTGCCATCGCCGACGTTTTCGCGGCACTGACTGCCGATCGCCCCTATCGAACCGCGTTAGCAGCTCCGCGCGCCGTAGAGACTCTGAGGGGTATGGCCGGGCCAAGACTTGACCCGGATTTGGTAGCGCTCTTCCTTGCGGGCGACATGCTCGCTGCCGCCGCGCCCAAAGCTACAGGAATTCCCAGAGAATCGGACCTACGCACCGCTTCGTAATTCGCCGCACACAGAAGGGTGGCCACGGGCACGCTCCATCCACGGTGGCGTGAAGGCGCCGATCCTACGAGTCGTCCGCCGCTAGTCTTGACCGCTGAAAGGCCATGTACGTAATGACAGGCATGATGAGCGCGATTGGCGCAAGGCTAAGCATGGCGATTCTAAAGGAGAGAGTCTCTGCCACGATTCCTATGACGTAGGGCGGGAGTACACCGCCTGCGGCAGCCCCCAGCAGAAGCAAGATCGCCACAGTACCGGGCCGCCGGGGAAAACGCTGCAAGGCCAAGGCAAACATGGTAGGAAAGATTGGCGCCACACACAAACCGAGCAAGAAGACTACCGTATAGACCACCGGCGCGGAAGGTGCGAGACCCAGAGCCAAGAGTAGCGGCACGCTGGCGATCAACGGAATCTGCAGCGTTTGTTCCGTTGAAAAGTGACGGGCCAACCACACCATTGCGAGACGACCAAGGAAGATCGCGCCCCAAAACAGCGAGACGACCGCGGTGCTGCGTCCGTACGGCTCACTAAACACATCAGTGAGATAGGTCACACTCCAGCCCATCATCGAGACTTCGACCCATATGTAAAGCACGAGTACAGCCGTGACAGTCACGATGACGCCATTGCGCGCCAAGGGCATTACGTTGGCACGGCTGAGTCGCTCAAGAGTTGCCGTCTGGGGTAGTTGGACACGCATCGCGAACGGCAAGCTCGCAAAACCCAGGAGGCCAATTGCAATCATTGGCAGGCGCCAATTGAAGTCAAGCGACAGCCCGATCAGTAGCGGGCTCAATACGGCACTCAGTCCAAAGAACATGTGCAAGCGATTGAGTTCGGCTACACGATTGCCCGAACTTGCGTCCGAGGCCGTCACATTGGTAATTATGTCAATGCAGCCCAGTCCGCCGCCGGTGAAGAGCATGAAAACTACAGTTACGGCCCAATGCGGCGCGAATCCCCACCCCAGATACCCAATCCCCAGCATTAGACTTGCGGCAATCAATGCCGGCCGCCGGCCGTAGCTATCGACCACATATCCCGCCACCATGACCGCCAAAGCGAAGCCCAATGTTGCCAGCGGGAAGACAATCCCCACGCTGGCGAGGCTCAGTGAGAATTCGGCGCGCATGGCAGGTAAGGAGGGGCCGATGAGATTCCATCCCAGCCCCATGAGAATTACCAGCGAGTAATTCAAGAGAGTGAGAGGACGGTAGCTGAGCGTCTCCTTGGGGGCGACATCTGCCTGTAGAGTTGACGAGGCTGGCTTTAGCATTGCCTATTTGATCGATGCCTTACTCGCAGATAGCAGATAAATACCCGCGACGTGCGCGCCAAGAGTCTTTGGCACAGGTCCTCTTTCCTTAGGCGTTTCGCTGGCTTGGTTTCGTTGTGTTTGCACGCGCCTTAGAGCCGATATGCCGCTGCTACCTTCCTGATCGCTGCCAACACATCATCCAGGTCGTCTTCGTGCAATGTCGGATACACTTCCAGCCGAAACGAGCGCTGGCCGATGTCTTTCGCGTGGGGACACTCGACCTCAGCGTAGTCAATCGCATCGAACGGCGCGTGCTGGTTGCCGTAGCCGACTCGCTGCTGGTACACGGGCTCCAAATACAACTCCGCGCTGGTACCGCGGGCGGCCCGCACGCCTTCCGCCTGCAATGCGCTTACAAACTCATCGCGCGTACACGAAAGCCGCTCCAGGTTTAGGGTGACATAGTAGCAATAGAAGGCGTGTTCCGATTCCGGATTTTCGAGCGCTGGGCTTAGCAGTTCGTCCAGTTCCCTGAGTCCCGCGGAGAGGTAGTGGGCGTTCTCGCGGCGGCGTTGGAGGTGCCAATCGAGTCGGGCCAGCGCCTTGAGTCCGATGGCGCTCTGCATCTCCGTCATCCGATAGTTGTAGCCAACCCGATAGTGCGTGTATTGGTTCAGCGAGCCCCGCGCCAGTGCGCTGCGCCGCTCAGCTTCATTGAACCCGTGGTCACGGAAGCTGCGGGCAACCTCGGCGGCCGCCGCGTCACTGGTGCCGACCATGCCGCCTTCGCCGCCGGTCGTGAAAATCTTGTCTTGACAAAAGCTCCAGGCATTGACCGAACCGAAGCTGCCTACCCTCTTGCCACGATAGGTCGCACCATGGGCTTGAGCACAGTCCTCAACCACGGCGAGGTCATGCTTGCGGGCAAGATCGAGCAGAGGGCCCATGTCTGCCGGCAATCCGGCCAGGTGCACGGGGATGATCGCGGTAGTCCGGGGCGTAATGCGTTCGGCAACGGATTGTACCGCGATATTGTGGGTAGCGGGTTCGATGTCGGCAAAGATCGGCACCGCGAACTGATTGGTGACCGCCGAGGCTGACGCAATGAAGCTGCGCGCAGGTACGATGACTTCATCGCCGGGCTTTACTCCGGCGGCAGCTAAAGCCACGTGCAGCGCGCTCGTGCCGCTGTTTACGGCAATTGCCTCCTTGACGCCCATGGCAGCGGCGAAGGCCGCCTGAAACTCGCGGCCGCGCTCTCCGGTCCAATAGTTCACGTGACCGGATTCCAGAACCTCCTGCACCGCTTGTTTCTCGTCATCCCAGAAGACCGGCCAGCGTGGGAAAGGACGCTGCTTGACGTCCCGCACCGGCGTGCCGCCTTTGAGCGCCAATTCTGCCACAACCGTTCGCTGTGCCATGCTATTCTCTCCACTCTCTTTAGCCTAGCCCGCAGTGCTGGCCGTCCCGGACTACCGAAGGGGTGCTGCTTCCTTCTGGATGTTCACCCCATGCCGCGTTGTCGTCCCCTATGGGTTTGCCCCCTGTGCGGCTCAGGTCATGCAGGAGACTCTTCGCCGTTGGCCGCAATCGGTTGGTACGCGCGCAGCGTGCGCCAGTGCCGCAACACCTCGGCAACACTCCAAGCCTGCGCATAGCAGCCACGGGGCGCATGGGGCGCATCGCCATCGAACACTTCACTGATGGTTCCGAGCGCCCCGCTTGTCATCTGATGCGTCATTGCATCTAGTATGACCCGTGCCGCGTCCTTGTCGCTATTGAAGCGCAGAACGGCGTCCAAATACGGTCCGATCAGCCAGCCCCACACCGTCCCGTTGTGGTAGCTTCCTTCCCTATCCCACAGCGAGCCGCCGTAGTGTCCGCGGTACTGCTCACTCCCAGGTGCAAGGGAACGCAACCCAGGAGGCGTGACCAGAGTCTGGGAGACGACCGCTAGAACTTGCCGAGCCTTGTCTTCGGGAACGAGCGTGTGCGGCAAGCTGAGCGCCAGAACCTGGTTGGGGCGCAGCGAGCAATCGTCTCCATCCGGTCCGTCGACGACGTCGAAGAGATAGCCTCCCTCCTCATACCAGAAGCGCTCCATGAAGTGGCGCTCCACCAGCTTCCGCCACTGGGGAATGTCATCAAGCGGCTCCTCCGCCGCGTTACACCACCCCTCGAGCAGGCGGAGCGCATTATACCAGAGGGCTTGAATCTCCACAGGTTTCCCGATGCGCGGCGTGGGCAGCCAATCTCCCGCTTTCACATCCATCCACGTCAATTGAACCCCCGGTTCGCCCGCCCACACCAGGCCGTCCGCCGGATCAACGTGAATGTTGTAGCGGGTGCCGTGAAAATAGTGGCGGACGATGTCTTTGAGCACGGGCAGGAGTTCGCGCAGCAGCTTGTGGTCGCGCGTTGTCTCCAAGTACGCGTGCAGCGCCTGAAAGTACCACAGGGTTGCATCCACAGTATTGTATTCAGGTGTATCTCCTGCATCGGGGAATCGGTTCGGGATCATACCTTCGCTGACGTGCGCTGCAAAGGTCCGCAGCAGTCCCTTGGCTGCGTCGGCGCGATTTGTCGCCAGCGCGAGACCCGGCAGGCTAATCATCGCATCACGACCCCAGTCGCCGAACCAAGGATAGCCGGCTATCACCGTCGTCGAATGCTCATCTTCCGCCAATGGCCGTTCCACCAGGAACTGGTCGGCGGCAATAACCAACTGCGCGCCCACCGGATCGTCCAGTGCGTCAATGTCAGCCTGTTGCAGCAGGGCTTTGGTGCGCTCTTGCTCAGTGCGGAGGGCAAGTACCACGTCACGATCGATTCTCTCCAAAGGCTCGACGCTCGCGATGAGATACGTGCTGTCGCCGGGCGCAAGTTCGACCGTGAATTCGAGCGGATGGTAAAGGTCCTCAGTGTAATCCAGGGCGCGTTCTCTCTCCTCACGATACAGGTAATTCCAGTACCACTCTTCCTTCGCTGCGAATTCACTCCCCTTGGCCACAATGAATTGCAGCGGTAGCTCGATTTGATTGGTCGTGACCGTTGCATGATTGGCGTCATGAAGCGTGACTGTAGGGCGGGCATAGTCGGAACCCCTCGTGAGACCATGGAAGTCGCGGAGAGCGGTGAAGAGCCGCACAGTCAGCGTGAGCGGTTCCTCGCCAGCGCGGTGGGTGTACGCCACATAGGTGGTATTCCGGCCGTGCGCCATCCAGATGAGTTTCTCAAGAATGCTCCGTCCCACGCGATAGCTGAATACCGGCGCCTGACCCTCGAGGTGAACGGAATTCAGCAAGTCATAGCCTTGGGGATGTATGACGTCCGGCTGAAACTCATTGGCGCCGATTTCGAAAGTCTGTCCCGCAACGGCAACGACCTCATCTGCCTTTGCCAGCATGACCGTGCGCCCGAGCGGTGGGTCCAGCGCGGCCACCAGCAGGCCGTGGTACCGGCGCGTATTGATGCCCGTTACCGTCCCGCTGGCGTAGCCGCCGATGCCGTTGGTCACCAGCCACTCGTGCTGAATGGCGGCTTCGAGGTCCGGGAGTCGCGCGGCGTCGAGCGAAATTTCGGCAAGAGGTTTGGACATAGAAAGTGCGCTCCCTCGAGGAACAAGAAGGGCGCCTGAGTCAAGTAGCGATACAGGGGCTTACATCAAGGGCACTGTCTTTGCTGGATCTCAGTAGCAAAACGGGCCGGATCGATCAAGTAACTGTTCCCAGGCACTTTACTGGGTTTAGTAGGTTCAACAGACTACGCAGCGGAGTGATTACACGCGCAAATGGGGCGCCAGCGAAACGTCACGTCTTGAGAATTGCTCTTGCGCGTAGAGGGTGCCGAGAGCCGGAATCGAACCGGCGACACCAGGATTTTCAGTCCTGTGCTCTACCGACTGAGCTATCTCGGCGGCTGTCTGGTGGGCGATGCAGGACTCGAACCTGCGGCCTCTACTTTGTAAGAGTAGCGCTCTAACCAGCTGAGCTAATCACCCACGCAAACCGATTGTATCATCGCCAATGACAAGATTCAACGACTAGATATGTCAAGTAATCAAGCCGCAGCGTCGACTCTTCAGGCCCTCGCATGACATCCAGAAATTTCGCAGACTGCACCGGTGAGGGTCGGCTTAGGATCGTAATCTCCAGATTCTGCCTATCCAGTACCTAAACGCCCCGTGACTCGGTGCAAGTTCAATACCAGGGGCGCAGGCGCCGCAATCCGGAATCCGCGGACACATCTCCGCTAGTTCGCGAGGGAGCATTTTCCAAGTGTGAACCCTCATTCAATGCATGGTAGCAGGCAAGAACGGTTCAAAATGACAAGCCATAAATTTCTAATCAGGAGTGGGGTTGTATCTGCTTGACGGGCAATTTCCCTTCCGCTACTATTAATCAGACTTGCCATGGATATGCAGATTGGAGCGTACCTAATGGCGGGCTTGAGGAACTCCTACATGGAGTCCCTCTTTTGATATTTAAGGGATATACCCTAAACGCAATGTACTCTAGACCTCGCAAGACAATCGCGAACCGTTCAAGCACTGCTATGAGAAATCTTGTATGAGTCAATCGAGCTATCCGGATCCGGCATTGCCAGTTCAAACACCCCAGTTCGACGGCCTCTATCGCCCTGAATTCGAGTTTGATTCTTGTGGCGTGGGCTTTGTGGCGAGCATCTCAGGCGTGCCGGACCACGGCATCCTGCAAACGGCTATCGAGGCAGTCGTTAGACTGAGCCACCGCGGCGCGGTCTCCGCGGACGGCCGCACCGGTGACGGCGCAGGCATCCTTGCTCAGGTGCCGCTGCGGTTGATGCAAAGAGAACTCGCGGCAAGAGACATCCATCATGTCGATCCTACAGATGTCGGTCTCGGCATGGTCTACTTGCCCCAAGCCGGCACTACGACGAACGTGCAAGCGGTAGAGATCGTAAACAACGTTCTGGAAGAACTAGGAATCCCGCTGCTGGCCTGGCGGCATGTGCCTGTGGATACAACCGCACTGGGCGCTATTGCGGCGCAGTCGGCTCCCGACATTCAGCAAGTAATCGTGCAACGCCCTGACGGCATGGACGATCTTGCGTTTGAGCGGGCGCTCTACGTGGCCAGAAGGTCAATACAAGGAGCGGCCAGCCGCGCGGGCATCGATGAACTCTATTTGCCATCGTTCTCGCAACGTACAGTGGTCTACAAAGCCCTCATTATCGCGGCGCAACTTGCCGAGTTCTATCTGGACCTCAGAGACCCCGAATTCGAGACCGCTTTGGCCGTTTTCCATCAACGCTACAGTAGCAACACGTTTCCCACGTGGCAGTTGGCGCAGCCCTTCCGCTACCTCGCCCATAACGGCGAAATCAATACGCTCTGGGGCAACCGCAATTGGACGCGCGCCCGCGAGCATAGCATGATCGACGCGTCCTGGGACGAGCGTGTGGGCGCCGGGATACCTTTCATCGAACCGGAGGGCAGCGACTCCGCCTCCTTGGACAATCTTGCGGAACTCATCCACCTCTCGGGTCGCGATATTCTGCACACGCTCGCCATGATGTTGCCGGAAGCCTGGGAAAACAACGAGGACATGGACACGGACCTCCGCGCCTTTCATGCCTACCATGCCGGCGTCACGGAACCGTGGGAAGGCCCGGCGGCGCTGGCGTTTACCGACGGCCGCATTGCCGCCGCATGCCTTGACCGCATTGGCCTGCGCCCGGCCCGCTACAAAGTGACGCGGTCCGGAATGGTGATCGTGGCCTCAGAGGCAAGCGCCAAGGTTGTTCCGGATGCCGACGTTGTTGAGAAGGGACGCATTGGCCCCGGTGAAATGCTGGCGGTCGATACCGAGAATCAATGCCTATTGACCGATAGCGACATCAAGGAGAGGCTGGCCAGTAGAGCTCCCTACCGGACCTGGCTCGAGGAGCACCGCGTGCGGTCCCAGGCTCGTCCGCCGAAACCGGAGGATAGCCTGGGGTTCGACCAAGACACTCTGGGCACGTTGCACCGAGTCTTCGGCTACAGCAACGAAGAGTTGCGTGTTGTCCTCGATCCCATGGGTAAAGAAGGCAAGGATGCCGTTTGGTCCATGGGCAACGACATACCCTTGGCGGTGCTATCGACCCAACCTCGATCGTTTTTCAACTACTTCAAGCAGCGCTTTGCGCAGGTAACGAACCCGCCGATTGATTCGCTGCGCGAGTCTCTCGTCATGTCGCTCCGCAGCTACATTGGCACCCGCGGCAACTTGCTCACGGAAACGCCTGAACACGCGCACCTCTTGGAGTTTGATAGTCCCCTGCTGGATCATACCCAGTTCAGAAATCTCGTCCATCAAATTGACCCTGCCTTCTCTTCCGTTACGCTTTCCACGCTCTATCCGGTTGATGAAGGGCGGCCCGGCTTAGAAGAGGCCTTGCAGAGACTCTGCTCGCAAGCTGAGCAGAGCATAGACGAAGGACGGACAGTCCTGGTCTTGAGCGATCTAAACGTGGACGCCACCCTCGCGCCCATGCCGATTCTGCTCGCGGCGTCCGCCGTGCATCAGCACCTTGCGCGCGCGCGCAAGCGCATGCAAGCGAGTATCGTCGTCGAGAGCGGCGAAGTGTGGGATATTCACCATTTTGCTTGTCTTCTGGGGCATGGCGTGGGTTTCGTGTACCCCTACCTCGCGCTGGAGACTATTCGCCATCTGGCGGAGACCGACCGGCGGCAAACGGTTGACACGCTCACGGCGTGGCAGAATTATCGCTTGGCAGTCGACGACGGCCTCTTGAAGATCATGTCGAAGATGGGTATCTGTACGCTGAGCGGCTATCGCGGCGCACAGATTTTCGAAATCGTCGGCCTGAATAGCCGCGTTTCGAGCTACTACTTCACTGGAACGCCTTCCCGCGTCGAAGGTCTCGGCCTAAAGGAAATCGCGGCGGAGGTTGCGGGCCGGCACGGCGAGGCCTTTGCTGAACGGAAGAATGGCAGACTGCCGGACTACGGCCTCTATCGCTTCAGACGCAACGGCGAATATCACGCGTACAGCCCTGCCTCCGTCAAAGCGCTGCAGAAGGCGGCGGTCTCAGGAGACATGGAGGACTATCGACGCTACACAGAACTGGTGTACGATCGGCCGCCGACGTGTTTGCGCGACCTCTTGGAATTCGTCCCGCGCAGCCCGGTGCCGTTGGAGGAAGTTGAATCGGTCGAGTCAATCCGGCGCAGGTTTACCACGCAAGCCATGTCGCTGGGAGCACTCTCACCGGAAGCCCACAAAGCCATTGCCATCGCGCTCAACCGCATTGGCGGCAGGAGCAACACCGGCGAAGGCGGGGAAGACCCCGAGTGGTACAACCCGTTACCGAACGGCGATTCCGCTAACTGCGCCGTCAAGCAAGTCGCCAGTGCCCGTTTTGGCGTGACCACGGAATACCTCGTGCGCGCCAGCGAGTTGGAAATCAAGATGGCGCAGGGCTCGAAACCGGGAGAAGGCGGACAACTGCCCGACTTCAAGGTTTCGCCGTTCATCGCGAGAATCCGGCACGCCATTCCCGGCATACCGCTTATCTCGCCGCCCCCGCATCACGACATCTACTCGATCGAGGATATTGCTCAGCTCATCTATGACCTCAAGCAAGTGAATCCGCGCGCCCACGTTGGCGTAAAGCTCGTCTCCGAGGCGGGGGTGGGCACTGTGGCGGTAGGCGTGGCCAAGGCCTATGCGGACTATGTGCTCATTTCCGGTCAAGACGGAGGCACGGGAGCGTCGCCCCTCAGTTCCATCAAGAATGGCGGACTGCCCTGGGAATTGGGTCTGGCCGAAACACAGCAGACTCTGATGCGCAATAATCTGCGCTCGCGCATACGCGTGCGCGTAGACGGCGGCTTCAAGACCGGCCGCGACGTTATCGTTGGCGCTATGCTGGGCGGTGAAGAGTTCGGATTCGGGACTGGGAGTCTGGTGGCGATTGGCTGTGACATGGCGCGCCAGTGCCACCTCAATACGTGCCCGACCGGTGTCGCCACCCAACGCGAGGACTTGCGCAAGAAATTCACCGGCACGCCGGAAATGATCATCAATTACCTCACGCTCGTCGCTGAGGAGGTCCGCGAATTCCTGGCACAGTTGGGTTTTCGCACTATTCAAGAGATCATTGGGCGCACCGACCTCTTGCGCCAGCGAGAAGTGCCCGATAACGCCAAAGCCAATACAATCGACCTTCTCCCTCTGCTGGCAGAAGTCGATCCCAGCGGCATTCTTCCGCGCGTTTCTCAGCAAGAGTGGAACAACCCCGAGGGCTCCGCGCTCGATGACGTCATGTTGCAGGACGCCGCCGCCGGTATTGCGGGAGAGCAACGTGTAGACCTGACATACGATGTGCAGAACTACATGCGCAGCATCGGGGCCCGGGTGGCCGGAGCAATTGCCGACAAACACACCGACACCGGTCTTGCCGCAGGTTCGGTGGCGCTGACGTTCAATGGTAGCGCCGGTCAGTCCTTTGGCGCTTTTGCCGTTCCCGGCATGAGAATGACCTTGCACGGTGAGGCACAGGACTATGTAGGAAAGTGCATGACCGGTGGCGAGATCGCTGTCATTCCCTCACCGGATGCCCGCTTGGCGTTTGACAAGAATGTCCTTATCGGCAACACGTGTCTCTATGGCGCGACCGGCGGTTCTCTCTTTGTTGCCGGGCAGGCAGGGGAACGCTTTGCCGTGCGCAATAGCGGCGCGGAAGCGGTGGTGGAAGGCGCGGGCGACCATTGTTGCGAGTACATGACCCGGGGCATTGTGGTGGTTCTCGGGGAAGTGGGGTACAACTTTGGCGCAGGCATGGCGGCCGGCATTGCCTACGTGCTCGACGAGCAGAGCACCTTCTCCCGTCGCTACAACCCGGAGATGGTGGACATCGAGCCGCTGACGGATGGCGAAGATATCAGCACGCTCCGTCACCTGCTGGAGCGCCATGTTGCTGTTACCGGCAGCCCTCGCGGGCAAGCCATTCTGGACGAATTTGGCCGCTATCTGCCGAAGTTCTGGAAGGTCTTCCCCAAGCCACTCCGCGCGTTGATGGAACAAGAGACGGACTTAGAGTCGCAGATCGAGGCCGGCGCGGCGCGCTGATCGTTACGACTTGAGAGCGCGTTCTCTTACCGGGACACCGGACTGTCCACGGTCATGACCAAGTTGCTCACCCTAGGCTGCGCATGCCTCGATTGTACCCTCGCGCCGCCGGCAAGAGACTGCGAATCCGACAGCCCATTGGGCGCCGCTGATTTGCTTTTTCCGCGTCGCCCGTGCGCATGCTCTTTCGTAAGCAAGTCAAACGGTTCTGTGCTACAATACCAGCGGCATGTGCCCGTTTGAGAGCAGACGCAAAGAGGCCAGTTTACTCAGTCCAATACTAACCATGGAAACGTGAGGCTGTACCCGTATGGAAGGAATCGAGTACCGTGAGATGCAGCCAGAGGACGTTTTCAGTGCGCTTGCCTTGCGCAACGAAGTTTTCGCGGAAGCGCTCGTATCGCAGGAAGACTGGGAAAGAGACGGCATGCTGGCATCCATTGCCCTCCTCGATGAAGAGGTGGTGGGTGCAATTCCACTGGCGCTGCGGGAGACCGTAATCGCGCCGGGCGTGACCATTACTGCGGCGTTTGAAAACTCCGTCGGCACCCGCGAGGAGCTCCGCAGCCAAGGCATTGGGCGGGGCATGATCCAAAAGGCGCGGGAGTTCCTGCCTGGACGCGCCGACGCGCTCTTTGTCTACCGAGGCGACGAGCAAAGCGACGGCTATCGCTTCTACGCCACCACCGATCACTACGACCTGCTCTATTCGCGCCACTACAACTATGGCTCCCCGGAGACGAGTTACCTTCCCCCGGGAGTCACCCTGGCGGGCAAAGAATCCATCTTTCTCAACATGGAACGCCTAGCTGCTATCTTCGATAGCACATATGGGCGTTTTGGAGGCTATCCACAGCGCAGGGGAGACTATTGGCAACGCGCCTTGACGTCCTCGATCTACGCGGAGTTTCCAACCGACTTCTCCTTCGTTCACATTATCCAGAGCGATGAACTCCTGGGATACGCAATTCTGGGCATGCGCACCACGCGGCACAACGGTATGGCCAATGTGCTGGAGATGGCGACGCTCGGAGCGGACCTGAGTATCGCCAATCGCATTCTCACGGGCGTGGCGTCCGTCGCAGGCGAACGAAAACTTGGCGTAAATGTTCAGGCGTCTGACGAGGATCCCTTCCTCCCGCTTTTCCAAGCGAATGGCTTCATACCGGACCCGCGGGGCACGATCATCATGGGGCAAGTCATCGACGTGCCAAGCTTCTTTGAAAAGCACTGGAGCGAACGCTTCGATCTGTACAACACCGCTCTCGTAGTTAACACGCCGAAGGACGAATACGTCCTCATTGACCCCGAGACGCGTCAAAGTACACTGACCTTGGAGATGAAAGAGGAGATGCTCCACCGGTGGCTGCTGGGCCGGCTTGATCTTCGCGCCCGCCTTGCCGAGGGCAGCGTGACGGCATTCGGTGCCAATTCCCCAGTGATTGAGCGGGTCTGTGACACGATTCCTTGTTCGCCCTGGGCCTACCACTTCATTGACTGGATCTAGCGCCAGGACGACGGCAAGTCTCTGCTCAACGCGGCGCGCGCTGTCTCACCGGGTCAACCACCCGTCCTCCCGCATCCCGGCATTGACTACGAGCGAATCAGTGTTTCCTACGAGCGGCGGGAGAATTGGAGATGCCGTCGCTAATGCCTACCAAGTCATGGAACTATTGTGGCACGCTCTCGCAGCAGCGATTCCGGTCAAGAACCTCCGTGACTGCCATACTAGGCTCTCGTTCAGCGAGCGAGATGCCGTACCGCAAGCTATCTTTCCAGCAATAGGACCAAGGAATCCACGATGAATTCTAAAGTGAATTGGCGTGAGCATCCGGCCGTCGTCGTTTGGAGCGATGATTGGGGCATGAACGCATGGGCCCCCACTGAAGAAGCCTACAACGCTACGAAACATGAAGAACTCATGCAAACCCGCTGGTCGTCGGGAAGTTTGGAAACGCCGGCGGATCTTGAGCGCACGTATCAGTTGTTAGAAGCGCACCGCAGCGGCGACGGTCAGCCGATTGTGTTTGAACCGTATTATATCGTAGGCTGCCCAGACTACGATGCCATCCGCGCCACCGGATTTCGCCACTATGTTGACTTTGGTCTCGACCAATGTGCCTCCCAAGGTTGGGAACGGGGTGACATTGTCGCCAAAGCGCGCGAAGGCATTGAGCGCGGAATCTGGGCGCCACAGTATCACGGCAGGACTCACCACTTCAGCCATCACCGCTGGCTCAAGCGGTTGCGCGAAGGCGAAGCGCGGGCGCAGCGGATGTTCGACCACAACATGTACGTTTGCGAGACCGTGAAGGAGCGGGTGCCGGAGCACGAAGACATGGCGGAACCGGAGCGCAAGGAGTGGGTGCGGGGTGCGTTGAGCTATTTCATTCGGACATTCGGTTTTGCGCCGACGAGCGTGCGGAACTCGGACGAGGCTGAGATTGCCTGGGCAACGCAAGGTCTGCAGATCAGGGTTGGAATCGCCGACCGTGAAGGGGAAGATCAGACCGGGAAACAATCACCGCTCTGCGACCTGTGGTACGCAGGACGAGCCATTAATTTTGAGCCATTCCTGACGGCAGATCAAGAGGACATTCTTACCCGCGTCCAAGCGGAGACCGTGGCTGCCTGGGAAGCCGACCGGCCGGCCTTCATCAGCAGTCACCGCCGCAACTTCACGGCATTCACCGACGACGTCGACAATAACTTCAAAGTATGGGATGCGTATCTCTCGTGGCTCGAAACAAAGCATTCCTCGAACGTATTCCTGACCATGCCTGAGGTCCGCCAGCTTTGGGAAGACGGCGTGTCGTCACGCCGCTATCGGAATACCATCATCTTTCGTAACTGGACGGAGAAGCAGCAGACCATTGCATGTCCGGCAGGTCCCTATGAGACCATTGAGGACATCACGTATGCGGATGATGAATCGCGGCTCTCAGCCTCCAGCAGTGGCGGAAAGCACATCTTGGACGTCCCAACGGGAAACTACTGCGTTACTGTGGGAACGCGTTGATGACCTCCTTGGTGAGGGAGCACGCTCCTACAACTGGCCTATTGCAGTCTCTAGTTTAGAAGGAATACGTACAAGTGAGAAGGATCGACAACTCCCAGCGGCTGTGGCAGCGGGCGCGCAAGCATCTTGCCGGCGGAGTGAGCAGCAATATTCGCTTGCAGGAGCGCCCGGCACCACTCTATTTCAGTCACGGCAAGGGCTCCCGCCTGTTCGACGTGGACGGCAATGAGTACATCGACTATGTGGCCGCGTACGGACCGCTTATTCTGGGTCACAGCCACCCCGAATTAGTGGAAGCAGTACAGCGCCAGGTGGCTCTGGGACAGACGTATGGCGGGCAGCACGAGATTGAAGTAGACGTAGCAGAGAAGATTAGTTCCCTGATCCCCGCCATGGACGTCGTGCGCTTCTGCGGCAGCGGCTCAGAGGCCAACCACGCGCTGTTCCGGCTATCTCGTGCCTACACCGGCCGCACCAAGATCGTGCGCTTTGAGGGTCACTACCACGGGTGGTTGGACGACCAGCTCGTCAGCGACCACCCGCACTCCGAAGATGAAGCCGGAGCGCTGCCGTTTCCCCATCCGGTGCTCGGCAGCCAAGGGCAACTTCCCCACGCGGCCGGGGAGACACTGGTACTGCCGTGGAACGACCTGGATGCCTTCGCAAGTCTCATGGACCGTGAAGGCCGGCACGTAGCGGCTGTGATCACTGAGCCCATCATGTGCAACGGCGGTTTCATTCAGCCCAAGCCGGGCTTCCTGGAAGGCCTACGGGACATCTGCACGCGCACGAACGCGTTGCTTATCTTCGATGAGGTCATTACGGGCTTTCGGGTCGGCCTTAACGGCGCCCAGGGTCTGCTGGGCGTAACGCCGGACCTGGTGACACTGGGCAAGGCGGTCGCGAACGGCTTCCCGCTCAGCGTATTCGGGGGCCGCCGTGACATCATGGATCTCGTGGGCAGCGGCGTAATGCATGGCGGCACGTACAACGGCAATCCCATCACGCTTGCCGCCGCCAACGCCACCTTGGATGTCCTTTCTCGTGACGACGGTGCGATCTACGACCACATCCGCACGGTCGGACGCAGCCTGATGGATGGCATTCGACAGGCCGCGCAGGCTGCAGGTCAGTCCGTCCTGGTGCAAGGCAACGGTCCTGTGCTGTTTGCCTGGTTCACGGAGCTCGATGAACTTACGACGTTCCGCGACAACTGGGCCTGCGATGAGGATAGGTATGCGGCGTTCCAAGGCAAACTCATCGACCACGGCGTGCGGACTATTCCCTCGGGTCGGTGGTACGTTTCCGCGGCGCACACCGAGGAGGACGTTCGCCAGACGGTAGACGCCGTGGCTCAGGCGCTGAAAGACATGTAGCGCGTGGGGTAGAGTCGGCATCGGCACTGCCCGCGAGATTGCCAGGCGGAGAATGCGAGTCGGACGTATGAAAGCCGTGCCAATCAGCCTAGCCTTAATGACAAGAACCGGATCTGCCAGCTCTTCCCCGCCCAGAGAATCTGCACATGTTATGCATGACAGCTATTGCAAGGAGAAAGCCACATGCCAAATCTGCTTGTCGGTAAGAGTGCAGTTGTAACGGGTGCCGCCAGCGGCATCGGGCGCGCCATTGCCCTGGCCTTCTTGCGGGAAGGCGCCAGTGTGCTCGGCGCCGATCTCAACATGGACGGCCTGAGTGAAACGGCAGACAGCGCTAAGGTGCACGGCGCCACATTCCTCACGCACCGTTGCGACGTTACGCAGCGCGCCGACGTCGAAGCTACCGTAGAACGGGCCGTGTCGGAATTTGGCAAGCTCGACATCATGGCCGCTATCGCCGGAATCGCCATGGAGCACGACTTCGTGGATATCAAGGATGAAGACTGGCACCGGATGGCAGAGGTAAACATGCACGGCGTCTACCTCTGCGATCAGGTGGCTGCCCGCCAGATGGTGGCCCAGGGCAATGGCGGCCGCATCATCAACATGTCCTCTGTGAACGGCCTCATGGGTGAGGAAGAATTGGCCGCGTACAATACGTCAAAAGGCGCTGTCACGTTGCTCACGAAGAGCGCTGCCATCGACCTGGCGAAGCACGAAATCACCGTCAATTGCCTCGCCCCCGGCTATATTCGCACGCCATTGAATGAAGAAGGCATTGCCGATGAGGCTTGGATTACCGAATACTTGAAGCGGGTGCCTTTCCGGCGCGTAGGCGAACCGGAGGAGGTGGCCGACTGCGCGGTCTTTCTGGCCAGCGACCTCAGCCGCTACGTGACCGGCCATGCACTCGTGGTAGACGGCGGACAGATTGCCGTAATTTAGTTCTCAGAACGCTCCAAGCGCGGGTCTATCGCTGAAATCGCGAGAGGCTCGCGCTTTGCTATTAGCGTTCCTGGAGACTATGGGAATCGCTATTCCTGTGGCTTGGGGTGAAAATCGCGCTGCGGCCGGATTTCACGGGCACGGAACTCCTGGAGGAACTCAGCGGTGCGCTTGACCGCAGCTTTGTAGAAGATCTCGCCCTTCTCGGCCGTGGCGATAGTGGGGTCGCCCTGAGCGCCGGTTGACGTATTGCGGCTATAGAATTCCTGGAAGTGGACTCTGGTATTGGCCGGCCAAGCCCCCCAAATATGCTCGCTCCGCTGCACCTCCTCCACAACGCGCACCGCCTTGCTCATGTCCACCAAGTGCGGACAGAGATAGAGCATGAGAGAGGTCTCATCCTCTTCGGCGTGATGCGCCACGCCGAGTGAATCGCGAGTCCACGGCAAGTCTTCATCCCGCACCAGGGCCCAGTAATTCGCCAGTACGCTAATCGCCGGGCTGTCGTTGTTGATGCGGCGCATGGCGAGGTCCAGCACTGGCACATTGCTGCCATGGCCGTTCAGGAGCACGATGTGCCGAAAGCCGTGGTGGGCAAGACTAAAGCCGATCTGCGCCACATAGTCGATGATCGTGTACATGTTGATAGCGATCGTGCCGGGAAAGTCCATGTGGTGCTCATTGAACGAATAGACCACCGGCGGCATCACAATCACATCAGGCGTAAGGAGCTCGGCTACATCGTTAGCTATACGGTGCGGAATGATGTAGTCAACCAACAGGGGCAAGTGCGGCCCGTGCTGCTCCATGGTACCCACGGGTAAGACGACCACGGGATCTTGCAGCGCCGCCTCGCCGACCTCGGGCCACTTGAGCTCTTCGTAACGGAAGTTCGCCATAGTGCCAGCTACCCTTTCGATTAAGGCCGAATACGATCCTCTACCAGTCCTCTGTGCAGATGGTGATCAAACCCAGGACCCGGGCTCAATCCTCTAGTCAACGCGCTGCACCGTCACCCACGAACGACTTTCGGATGATTCTACCACCGCGTGCAGTACCTCTTGCGTCTTGAGGCCCTCGGTGAATGTCGGTGTGATTTCGCGGTCCTCGCGGACAGACTGCACAAAGGTCTCCATTTGCCGGGTCGCTCCCGCCAATAGTTGCCCGCCGTGCCCTTTATCCACGGTAGGCGGCTCACCCGGAATAGGCTCGCCTTCCTGTCCGGGCATGAAGAGCCAGCCCTGCGCGTTTTCGTAGAGGATGCCGCCCTTCCGCCCGTTGATCATCGTATGGCGCCTGCCCACCGGAAAGTTGGAATGCACGGAACCGAGCCTGCTCACGCCGATCGTCCCGTGTGCGCCGTTCGCGATTTGCATGAGGATGATTGTGTCGTCGTCGAGGTCATGAGCATGGGGCGTGCCGTCATCATCGAATACCTGCGGTGTGAATGTCTTCATGTTGGCGCTGACCTCAGTGATGTCGCCCACGAGAAAGTGCACGAGATCGATGTGGTGAGAGCCGAGGTCACCCAGGATGCCGGTACCGGTGCGCTTGGCGTCGGTGCGCCAGGTGAAGCGTGGTTTGTCGGAGCGTACGAGCGCAGGGTTCAGGCTCTGCGTATGCAGATGCACAACTTCACCAATGACGTCATCTTCGATGAGCTTGCGAATGTTGTTGGCTGCCACATTCCAGCGATTGGAGAACCCCACCACCGTGCGAAGATTCGCCTGACGCGCTGCCGTATACATCTCACGGGCCTCTTCCACTGTGACCGCCATGGGTTTCTCGCAAAAGATGTGCTTGCCCGCTTGCGCCGAACGCATTACTAGATCATGGTGAAAGGCGTCCGGCGCATCCACCACCACACCATCGATCTCATCATGCGCAAGCAATCTATCGGGATCGGTGTACACATGCTCAATGCCGAACTTATCAGCGAACTCCTGGGCGCCAACCTCACGCGGCCCGCAGACGGCAACGAGCTCAACGCCCTCGATGTGCGCCAGTCCCTCTGCGTGCACGTCTGCGATCATGCCGTACCCAAAAACACCGAACCTAAGCATAGCGTTAGACCTTTCACCTAACTGCAAATCCGTAATCCACGCTGACTCCCACGGGTGCGTTGCAACCTCATTGAAAGCAAACTCGCGATAGCTTTCTCAATGGAGCACAACTGTGATGAGAGTCCTGACTTTCGACATTAACTGTGTGGGTCCAGCAAACTCTGCTGCCCAGACCGTCATACGACCCGAAGCGGAAGCACGCAGAGCGCCTCCGGCTACTTGCTTCCTCGTCCTAGTGAAACAGACAGACTGGAAAGACGCAACTGGCGCCCTGGTTGCAAAAACCTAACACTAGTAGCCGCTATCCGCGAAGCCTCTGCCCGTAGGGTCGCCAACCTTCCGGGAAGTGCCTGTGCAAGTGATCCAATCACCGCGCTCGGTCTCCGAGAGGCGACTCAACAGCAGGGCGCATCCCGCTCCCCGGCCTTGGCTCGCTACTCCACCGGAGCGAGCGAGTAGCCCGCCTGCTGCAGTGCAGCCGTCAGGCGGCCCATACTGTCCGCTACCGACTGGCCGGGAGCAAAGATGGACGACCCCGCCACAAGCACGTCCGCGCCGGCCAAGACTGACGCAACCGCCGTTTCGGCATTAATACCGCCGTCTACTTGGAGCCGGACGTCGAGACCTTCCAGGTCGATTGCCTGCCGGAGCACACGGACTTTCTCTAGCATTGCCGGCATGAACGCCTGTCCTCCCCATCCCGGCTCAACGGTCATGACCAAAGCCAGGTCAAGATCGGGAAGGTACGGAATAAGCGCTTCAACCGGCGTGCCGGGCTTGATTGCCAAGCCGACACGTTTCTTGGCACTGCGGAAAGCCTGAATCGTGCGTTCTACTTCCCTGCAAGCTTCGAGGTGCACGGTGAATAAGCCACCGTCACTCTTCAGGAAGAGATCAAGGTGGCGAATTGGCTCGGAGACCATCAGGTGGACATCAAAGACACGAGAGGACGCATGCCGCACGCTCTGAATCACGGCAGGCCCAAAGCTCAAATTGGGCACAAAGTGCCCGTCCATCACATCAAAATGCAAGTAGTGGGCGCCCGCAGCATGCGCCGCTTTCACATCCGCCGCCAAGCGGCCGAAGTCCGCGGCCAGCACGGATGGCGCTATTTTGACGGGACGGAGAGAGGCATCATGCCGTAAGGAACTCATTTGGGTGGAGCGAGCCGGGTGTTACAGGGATGTATTCTGAAGGTGTAAATGGCTGTCGCCGTGTCGCGGTGAGGACTCACGGCCACTACTCAATTGAGGAGCGGCAGGGGATTCATGAAACGGTTGTGGTACAGCACTTCAAAGTGCAGATGCGGCCCGGTAGAGTAACCGGTGCTGCCCATTGCCCCAATGTACTCACCAGCCTTGACAAAGTCGCCCACGGTCACTGCAAAGGTGCTGAGATGGTTATACGTGCTAACCCAGCCGTTACCATGGTTGATAACTATACGGTACCCATAGCCGAGTGCGCTCCAACCGGCCGCGGTAACCTGCCCGGCGTCAGCGGCCACAATTGCGGTCCCTGTGCGATTGCCAATGTCCAGCCCGTAATGGCGGGAGTGGAAATACTGCGTAATGACGCCCTGCGCGGGCCACCGGAACTCTCCGAACGCCGCCACCGGTTGCTCACGCTGCGATAACTGAGTTTCTCCATTCGACTTTCGCAGTTCCAAAGGCAAGATGCCGTTCGGGATAATCAACTCCATTCCCGGCACAAGGGTGGTCGAGAGCCCGATGCGGTTATATTCAGCTATTGCCACCGGGTTACTTTGGAACCTCTCGGCAATTTCGTGCAGCACATCCCCATCTTGTACGGAGTGTATTACACCGTCAATCGGTGGTATGCGCAGCTTGTCTCCAATCGAGAGAAGATGGTTATGTGCAATGTCGTTTGCCCAGAGCAGCGTATCAAGGCCGATGCCAGACCGGTCCGCGATGTCAACGAGCGTATCATTGCCCTGCACTTCGTATGCAAGGATATCATCCCGCGGCCGCCGCACCACCGTAGTCTCCAGCAGAATTGGACGCTCAATCACATCGGGAAAGACCGTCTCTGCCGAGCTAGCGCGAAACGCCGGAAGCACGCCATAGCGCTCGTACTCTTCTTCAAGTACGCGCCCAGAGATCTGACCGGCGGCGAGTGGCGTAGCCCAAAGGGCAACTATCCCAAGGGCCAACAAGACTATGTGGCCGGCTGCCCGAAAGGCGATGGCGCCAATCCAACCCGTAAATGACTGAGTGCGCACCGCGAGCGCCACAAGGCGCGGCGCCTGAAAGATGCCGTAGCCGCAGTACGTCAGCAAGCCAAGCAACAACAGGGCGAGAGAACGTCGGGGGGCCTTGGGGGGAGCATCTGCCCGTTCGGTGTCACTCTCACCGTCGCGAGAAACAACACTCTCTTCTTGCGTTGCCTCAACCCCCATTACCTACCGTCCCGGAGCAGTACTTTATGGCTGGAATTCGCCTTGCGCGTCGCATGCTGACTATCGGGAAAATCCTAGGCGCTCTGTCCGTTATACAGAGCATGCAACCGATTTGCACGGTATCAGCAACCCATTGCCCTGTCAACAACTGCATGTGATTGCAATATGCCTCGGTCTGTAACAGGCGGCGTGGACTTTCCCGGCTCAAATTAACGACCCACGTAGTGCCCACGGAATCTTGTCTCCAGCGCACTTGCAGGACACGATGGATTCCCGTGAAATGGTGAAATGCCGACTAGCTCGCGACTCTGTTGCCCGCGCCTTGTACGGCGGGCATAATGCATAGGCAACGCGCGGGAGTCGAGTACGTTCATTATCACGAGGAGCGTGGAGAAATGGTCGAGCACTTGGTGCTGTTCAAAGTGAAGGCAGGCGTCAGCGAGGAAGCCGTAGACGCGATGCAGCAAGCCCTGCGGGGTCTGCAGGAGGAAATTCCGGGCATTTTGGAAATCACCGTGGGAGAGAACTTCAGCGAGCGCAGCCAGGGGTTTACCCACGGCTTGCTGGTGCGATTCGAAGACCGGGCCGCTCTCGACACGTACATTCCCCACCCCGCCCATGAAGACGCCCGCAACAACTACATCTTGCCCATCGTCGAGGACGTGCTCGTCGTCGACTACGAGCGCTAGGCGCTGATCCACACCCTGCCAATCGAAAATCTCCTCAAGGGCGCAGTTCCTTGTGGCGAGACTCTCGGCACACGGCAACTCCCGGTGCCTTGCGAGGAATCAGCCGGCAGCCAATGGGAAAGCAATCCACGGCGGAGACACTCGGGACTAGGGGGATTCGGCGCTCATTTGGAACGGTTTCCACTGCAGTATAGTGGTACGCCGGATGCTCGCTGCAGCAAGGAATTTGAAGAGACAAAGTCCGCGGCGTCAGGCGCGGACCATGGCACCAAGAGCGTCAACTCTCAGGGAATGTGCGCACCGGCCATGCGCCCATCACCCTTACAAGCACACACTCTTTGGCTAGTTCAGCGAGCGCCGTTCGCACCGGCTCCAGCGCCGGATGACCGATGAGGATTGCGAAGAAATAGTAGTCCCACGTGCGGCGACGGGACGGCCGCGAGAGAATGAACGTCAAGTTCACATCGTGTTTGGCAAAGATGCCTAGCGCGTTGTACAGAGAGCCGGGCTGGTCCATGACACTGAAAAGCAGACCGGTGCGATCGTTCTCAGTTGGCGCCGGCAACTGCTTACCCAAAATGGCAAAGCGCGTGACGTTGTCAACCCGGTCCTGAATGCTGTGCGCCACGATTGGCACGTCCTCAGCCTGTGCCGCCAGTTCACTCGCTATGGCCGCGGAGCCTTCCTCCGATTTGACCCTGGTCACGGCCGCGGCAGTGCTCACCATCTCCACCATGTCGGCATGCGGCAGCTCTTCAGCCAACCAGCCGCGGCACTGCGCTAAGGCCTGTGGATGAGAGTACACCACCCGAATTGCTTCTCGGGGCGAACTCGAAATGAGATTGTGCGCAATCGGCAGCACGACTTCACCACAAATCTGAATCGCGCTGTCCAAGTATTGGACAAACGAATCGAGCGTAGGCGTTACGCCGCCTTCTGTGGAGTTTTCCAGCGGAACCACACCGTAATCGGCCACACCCTTTTCAACAATCTGAAATACGTGGTCCACGGAGGCTGCCGCTTCAAGGTTCGCCGCACTGCCGAACGCCTGAGACGCCGCCTGATGCGTAAAGGTGTTCTCCGGACCCAAGTACGCTACGGCGATGACCTTTTCTAGCCCACGGCAAGCAGACAGCACCTCTCGATAGATTGTAGTGACGGCTTTCGAATCGAGCGGTCCGTCCTTCGCCCGGGACGCGACTTGCGAGAGCACTGTGCACTCCCGCTCCGGCACGTAAATGGGCACACTCTGCCCCTTTGCTTCGCCAACGCGGATAGCAAGAGCGGCGCGGCGCTGCAACCGGTCTACAATTTCACGGTCTAGTTCATCTATCTGCTTGCGCAGATCCGCCAGGACATTGTCCTGTTTACCCATCGGGGCAACCTATCAATTGCTCAGCCAAGCGCGTCTCCACAGCCATCGTCCCGTGCCGGCTTGCGGGGGACTTCAGACCAGCGGCCGGATTCGACACCGGGTACTTTTCGGGCAGTATTGTAGCAGGTTCCCTAGTACCGTGCATGTAGGCGGATCGGGTAGAATTAAACGGCCGGCGACCGGGATTCGCGGCGGCAGTGGCCCTAAAGCCTTCCTTGACGACCCGAGTTGCACTTCATAGAATTAAGGTGAGAGGGATAAATCCATTGCGCTCCCAACTACCTCATTGGTGACCGCGTACGGGTGAATTCACGAGGGCCAGAGCAGAGGACGCCATTGGGACCCCGCAGAGGGGACGGACAGGTCGCATGCCTAAAGGAGAGGGCTTGCCACAATGACATACGTGATCGCCGAACCATGCATTGACATCAAAGATAATTCGTGTGTGGACGTTTGCCCTGTAGACTGCATCCATTCCGACGATGATGCGGTGCAATTCTTCATCGATCCGGACGAATGTATCGAGTGCGGTGCGTGTGAGCCGGTCTGCCCCGTTACGGCAATCTTCTTTGAAGACGACCTTCCGGATGAGTGGCGAAACTACATCCAGATTAACGCCGACTTTTTCGCCAACCAGTAGTCTCGGCCGATCACCCCTGTGATCGGTAGAACCATCCAGTCTCTTGGCTTAGCTCTCTTTGGCTTGGGCGAACGCCGCCGCGAAGGCAGTAGACCCGTCGTCGTTTTCGATATCCATGCGCGAACCGCGCACAAAGCGCGGGTCATGGCCTAAGTCAAAACCCCGCTGCAAGTCATGCTCGTAGCCGGCATAGGTACTGGTGGCGTCTTTCCCAAATTCATCCGGCCACTGAATGCGGAAGAGTTGGCGCGGTCTGGTTTCCTTCCCATCCACCCGATAGCGGTCGATAGCCTTTTCGTCCAAGCTTACGCCGAGGCCGGGACCCGTGGGCACGTCCATGTACCCGCGCTTGACTGCAAATGACTCCGCAAGCAGATCGTGTTCCCAGATGTGCATGCACGAAATCGCCGGCCAGAGCGCGTGCGAGAGTACGGCGCCAAGGTGTGAAGACCACGCCGTCGTCATCCCCAGCCCCACAAGCTGCAACCAGAATGGCTTGTTGGCAACGGCGGCAATCTTTCCGGACTCCTGCACGCTCGCCAGTCCGCCGCCTACCACAAATCCATCGCACACATCGTCCCGCAACGCCGTCATGATGGGCGGCGTGCCGTAGTGCATGGCCAGCGGCCGGGGAACATGCCGGCGGATTTGCTGGTTTCCTGCCACGTCTCCTTGCGGAATCGGCGTCTCATAAATCGAGACGTTGACAAAGGAGAGCAGGTCCTGCAAATACGGTATGGCCGTGCCGGCATCCACAAGCATGCTGTTGAAGTCAATGTCAAGGTGCATTGATTTCGGTATCACAGCCTCCACCGCAGCCAATTGGGCATGCATGTCCCGCCAGGGTCGGCCCTTGAGCTTCATCGACGTGTAACCGCCATCGAGCGCCTTTTGCGCCTCTGCTGCCCACTCTTCTGGCGCCATATCAAGGCACCACCAAGAAATCGGAACCCGCGCACGCACCTGCTCACCGAGAAGCCGATGAATGGGCACGCCGGCAGCCTTTCCCGCCAAGTCCCATAGCGCCATCTCCGGCCCGGCGCCTAGTGACGAGTCCCAGAGGTGCTGGTGTGGATCAGTTCCAACCAACCGTTCCTTGAGGTCGTCCGGCGGTCTGCCCCAGGTGTATTCCACGACAGTTTCGCCTATGCCGGTAAAGCCGGTATCCGTGTGAATGCGACAAACCTCAACCAGGCGCCAATCCCCACTCAATCGCGTCATGTGCAGGTCATGGTGCTCGTTGAACGGCACCAAGAGTAGTGTCTGCTCAACCTCCGTGATCGTCATGGCCGTTGGTCCTCCCTTTTCACTCTCGCCAAATATGGTTTATGCAACTGGTAACCGGCAGCCCATTACCGGCAAGAACTGCCTGAAACTGCGGCATTCAACTCCAACCGACAGGTCGCAGACTGCTTGCAGTTTCCACGTCGCCTACTCAGCATCTGAGTCAGGCGGCCGCTTCGGATAGTCAAAGTCGAGTAGATTGCCACATTTCCTAGCCACCTCTTGCCAGGAAGAAACGGCAAGTTGCAGACGCACGACGCTGCACGTCGGCATGTCGCCAATGTATTCCCGGGACAGCAGACCGCTCAGCTCAGAGAACCCAGGGTTGTGCCCCACCAGCGCCACTTGGTCAAGGGAATCATCGAGCTTCCTGACAATGAGGAGCAACCTATCCGAAGTAGCATGGTAGATGTCTTCCTCATACACGATTGCCGCCTTGGGAATGCCGATTTCCTTGCCTATCCGCACAGCCGTGCTGCGGGCACGCTTGGCCGGACTGGACACGATGACATCCGGCTGAAAACCCGCCGCTGCCAAGCGCTGCCCCATGGCTACGGCGTCCCGTTTGCCGCGACCGTTTAGAGGTCGCGCAAAGTCCTCCATGCCGGGCTGTTTCCAGCTTGATTTCGCATGCCGGATGACTGTCAGCAGCTTCACACGGTGCTCCCTAGAACAGCAGATCAAAGACTCGCTTACTGTCTTCGTCTAAGGCCCGGTAATCGGGGATATGAAAGCGATTCCCATCGATATCAATGATGAGTATCTCATTCTCAGATGGCAAGAGGACGGTATCAAGTTCCCAGCGCATGACAAACTCGCGTATGCCGTGATCGGTTTCTACTGTCCAGAACGACGTCCGCCACTCGTTGCGGTAGGCGCGCACGGAGCGAATACGGTAAACCCTATAGTAGTCGTCCAAAGCTTCAAGGAGAATGCCTCGCGACTCCTCATCGAGTTCATCGGGATTCTCTATGAGGCAGAATTCCTTGTCTTTCGTATCGAGGATTGATACATACTGCTTTAGCGACAGCGGAAACGCCCACACTGCCTTGCCTCGCAGAAGGCAGCGGTCCTCGTCTATTTCGGCCCTGAGTTCGCCGCCTGGGCCACGAAATAGGCGGATCTCAGCCGCATCGGTCGCACCAGCGCCAATGTCGGCAATTTGCACAATTTCCTCGTCTGCAATTGCTATATCTTCCACTTTCGGCCTTCTCCGTACTAGGACCTAACGCGCCTATTCTATCTCGGTTTGGCAAAGCAATTCGACATCGCATTGGGCTCACGCCTCGGCAAGCCCCGTACATGGATTTATGTCACTTCAAATGGGTGCACTTGCGGAGCCACACTCTTCCCCGCACAAACTAGCGTTCGACCGCTCTCAGACGGGACACCGTACGCTGCATCTCCACCAGCTTGTAGTATATGCCGCGCTTCGCCAAGAGTTCGTCATGGGTGCCGATTTCAGCGACTGTCCCCTCATCCATAACGACCAGCCGGTCCGCATTGCGCAGTGTAGAAAGCCGGTGCGCTATGGCGAAGGTAGTTCGGCCCTTGATCAAACGACTGATAGCCTGCTGAATTGCGAACTCCGTTTCGGTGTCTACGGAAGCGGTCGCCTCGTCGAGGATGAGAATGCGCGGGTCTTTGAGAACCGCGCGCGCAATGGAGACACGCTGCTTCTCTCCCACTGAGAGTCGATTGCCGCGCTCTCCCACCAGCGAGTCATAGCCCTCCGGTTTGGCGACAATGAAGTCATGCGCGTTTGCCGCCCGTGCCGCCGCGATGACTTCCGGCAGAGCCGCCTCCGGCTTGGCATAGCGAATATTCTCCAAGATAGTGCCGCTAAAGAGGAAGGGCTCTTGCAGTACAACGCCGATTTGGTCGCGCAGGCAGGTCAACTCGATGTCGCGAATGTCGTGGCCGTCAATTAGCACCTGTCCGTGATCGGCCTCGTAGAAGCGGCACACCAGGTGCGCCGTAGTGCTCTTGCCGGCACCAGACTTGCCCACCAACCCAACCATTTCACCAGGGTGAACGTGCAGGTCCACTTTCTTGAGAACGGGTTTCGTCTTGTCGTAGCCAAACGTCACCTCGCGAAACTCCACCTCGCCCCGCAGCGGCCGGGGAGTCAATTTGCCCAGTTGCGCGTAGGGTTCAGTCGGCGTATCCATGACGTCGAAAATGCGGTCGGCACCCACCAACGCCCTTGACATCCAGTTGTAGATGCGGTTGAACCACTGCAAGGGACCGTAGAGCATCCACAACAATTGGATGAAAGCCATAAGGTCGCCAAGCGACAGAGCGCCGCCGAGGACCGCGCTACCCCCGGCAAACCAAGCGATGAACACTCCCGCGCCGGTGACGAAATTCAGCACGGCGAAGGAGCTATCCCAAAACCTGGCTTCGCGGACGGTGGCGCGAGCAACCGCTTCGTTGCGGCGATCGAAGCGCCCGATTTCTGCCTCTTCCTGCGCAAAGGCCTTTGCCACCCGAATTCCCAAGAGCGATTCGTTCAGTTGACCGTGCAAGAGCGCCCAGTTTTGAGAAACTCGCGACCAGAGCACGCGCATGCGCTTTACCAGCGCTGTGCCTCCCAGCACGACGAATGGCACCGGTAATAGGACGAGAAGGGTGACCTGCCAACTCATCAAGAGGAGGATTGTAAGCACGCCAAAAAGCATCACACTGTTGACGACCAAGTACGGTGCGCCGTCAATGAGAAAGTAATTCAGGCTCTCCGTGTCCCGGGTGACAAGCGACAGCAAATTTCCTTGTCCCTTGCGGTTGTGAAACGTCAACGACATGCGTTCTAAGACCTGGTAGAGCTGCGCGCGCATGTTAGCTATTACCCGCGTGCTCAGCCACGCGCCAACCCAGCTACCCGCGACTTCGAGCCCTCCTGTCGCCAGATTTACGGCCACAAGCGCTGCCACAAGCCAAGCCAGTAAGGCGAAGTTCTCTTTAGGCACCAAGACATCATCGATCATGGTTCTCGTTATGAGGGGCGGCGTCAATTGCAGCAGCGCGCGGCCCAAGGTAGCGAGAATGAGCACAGCCGCCAGAGGCTTATACGGCCTGAGATAGCTGGCAATGCGCAGCATTACCGCCATCTTGCGCACGCAGCGAGGACAGTTGCGTTCCCTATCCGGCAGGAGCGCCTGGCACTTCTGGCAGCGGGCGCGGGGAATGTCCGTCGTTACCGCAAAGGGCTCATCTTTGGCAAGCTGCTGGATGCCGCGGGCAATCTCCGTAAATTTGGCGCCCAGGGAGCTAGAGTATTCGATAATGGGCGTGAAGTAACCGTTGCGCCTTACTTCAAGCCGGCCGCCGCCGACCAGCGGTTCGGCGCGCGCGTCCGAGATCTCGGCAAGGTCAATGCTCACCTGGCCGTCAACTCCCGGCGCCTGGTCGGAGAGCACCACGACGCGCTTATTGGTAAGCAGCATCCAACGCACGCCAAAGTGGCCGTCATGCCGGATGTCCGACATGGCGACCAGCAGCGTTTCCTCGCAGGGCAAGATCAGCTCAGCCCACTGGGCCTCTATTTCAGGCGGTAACGTGTCGAAAACAACCATTCGCAAACTCGTTGGTGGTACCGGCTTTCGTATCTAACCGCGCTCTAGCTTAAGCGCCGAATTTCTACAATGCAGGGAAGCGACTGAATCTGTTTGTTGCTTGGCGTTGGTAAACAAAGCCTCTCGGCTCTCGCTATTGCGTTCTGTCTGCCACCTGGGAACGCCGTTGCCGTGCCATGGTGGCATTCTCAGGAAGAGCGGTACTTGCGCACATTGGCATTGTGCTCTTCCAGCGTCCGGCTGAAGACGTGGGAGCCGTCGCCTACCGCGACAAAGTAGTAGTAGTCCGACGTCGCCGGAGCCGCTACCGCCTGCAGCGCGGCCAGGCCGGGATTGCAGATCGGTCCGGGCGGCAATCCGGGGTTGGCATAAGTATTGTAAGGCGATTCTACCCTGAGATCGTCATAGGTCACTGTTTTCTTCCACCACCGGCCCTCAGATTCCTGGAAGCCCAGGGCATACTGCACGGTGGGATCTGCCTGCAGCGGCATCCCGATGCGCAATCGGTTGTAAAAGACACTGGCAATGAGGGGCCGCTCCGCCGCAACCTGCGCTTCTCGCTCAATAATGGCGGCCAGGCTCACTGCTTGATGGATGGTGAGGCCGTTGGCTTGAAAGCCTTCATTTACGGCGCCGCCAATCTTGCTGGCAAATTGGCTCAAGAGGCGGTCGACAAACTGTGCTGCTGTCGTATCGGGCTCGATGCGATACGTATCCGGAAAGAGATAGCCTTCTAGCGAGGCCGTGTCCGGCAGATCCGCCAAAAAACTGCGCCCCGGACTGGGGCTAGCGGTCAGGATGAGAAACTCGCTCGCATTGAGCGCATTCTGTGCCTGCAAGTAGGCCGCCATCTCCTCTCGACGCCAGCCTTCGATGAGAGTGAGCACCCGCTCATGGGTCTCGGCCTGCTGTAGCGCCTGGATAGCTTCATCTACGGACATGTTGCGGCGCAGCACATGCTGTCCGGCCTGAAACGAGCCGTCAACGCCCGTTTGACGGGCGCGTAAGCGAAACGCCAACGAACTGCGAATGACACCGGCGTCCCTCAGTATAGTTGCAATCTGCTCCGTCGTACTGCCGGGGGGAATCGTAAGTACTACCTCGGCGCCGGGCTCAATCGGCGACTCCGATTCTGAATCGGAAGACTCATCTCCGGAACCGCAGCCGGCGACAACGAGCGCTGGAGTTGAAGCGAGGAGTGCGCGCAGTATTGCCCGCCGCGTGAGGTGAATGCTCATAGAGTCATGGTAGCATTCACCGGTACTTCTCGGCACGGCAGGGAGGCAGTTATTCCGGCTGTGCGGCGAAGAAAGACTCTAGGATGACGGCGGCCGCGGCGGCATCGAGCGGGGTCTTGCCACGCTTGGCCGTAGGGCTTGCCTGCAGGCGTTCTTCCGCTATGAGGGTGGAGAATCGTTCGTCCCAAAAGGCTACGCGCATGCCTAACGCGTCCCCTAGTCTCTCACCCTCTTCCCTAATGCGTTCCCCCTGGAAGTGCAGTGCGCCGTCGAGGCTGACCGGCAAACCGATTACGAGCGCCTCAGCTCCTTGGTCAGCGTACAGCCGGCGTACCGCGTCGCAGTCTTCTTGCCAAGTCTTGCGCTGAATGGTCGTAAGGGGCGTCGCCAAGCCAATAGAGGATTCTCCACAGGCCACACCAATACGCTTCTCTCCGATATCAAGACACAGTACCCGCATGCTTCGTTGCCAGTGGTGTCAGGCAGCCAATTGCAGGGGACTTAGCACGTCAATGTCAATGCGAAACCACAGCCGCGGCATGCGGTCGTACCAGTCGGGACCCATCTCCAGCGAAAAGTCGCCCACACCCATCAAGCTGTCCAGATAGTCCTCCGCTTCTTCTCGCGTGACATTTGCCAGGTCCCGACGGATCTCCCCGAGATTCCACGTAGACACCAGATCACTCTGTGCCTCAAGTGAAAGCTGCACGACACCGTCGGCTATACCGTCTACCTTCGGTTCACCGGCTTCCACAGTATCCGAGACCAATGCGTAGTCTGCCAATTGGTTTTCCACAATTCTTGCCAGAATGACCGGTACTACTTCCTCCAGATACACGTTGGAGAATGCCGTGCCCCGCAGCTTCACCCTCATGCGCAACGTGACTTCGTTGCTTTCGTCGCCCACGGTACTGTCATAGACGGCTTCATCCACAATTACATCCGCATCCCATGTGACAAAGGTGCTTTCCTTCAGGTCAGACCTATCTCTCAGTTGCTGCCAAACCCGCTGCTTGAGAACATCACGGAGCTGATCGTAGAGCTTCAGGCGGTCTTCCTCCGTTATGAAGGTGACGGCGCGTTCCCCGCCTCCCTGAATGGGTGAATCGTTGTCAACGATCAGACGTTGGTTTAGAGCTTGATCCTCGATATAGGTTATAGCACCGGAGTCGGCGTTGCCGATTGGGCCGGGCTCCTGCGCGACAATGGCAACGCGCTTGGCCCCAAATAGGCCGCTGGTGCCGGATGTCGGCGGGATAGTGACCTCTGCTGACGTCGTAAATCTCCTGTTGTCATTTGAAAGGACCACTGTCCCTTGCGGCACCACAACGGATTGAGAAATCCGGTTGCGGAACACGACATTACCCTCCGCCCGGGCAGTCGGCTCGCTTCTGGTTCCCGTTGCCGGAATTGTCATTTCATCCGTCTCTTCAATGACGACCAACTGCGCCGGCATCTCACCGGTAGCCGCGTTAAGGCGACTAACCTGCGGATCAGCGCGCAACTGCAAGACTGTGCTGTATCGTTGCTGAACGGGTGTCAACTCGATCTTGGCGTTTGGCAGCACGATGTAGAGCACACCCCACACAACAAAGAGCAGTACGACGATGAGCGTGGCCACGGCCAGAACGCTGGAAAGCGACCGATCAAGTGAAAGGGGCTTTCTGCTTCGCCTCTGCTTAGAATTCAAGCCCATACCCTTGGCGGTAGACCGAGCATGTATCGTAGTCTCCGCGGCGCTTGGCGCTTCGATCCGTGTGTCGGGAACCCGAGAAGACCCAGCGCCTGCAAACTCCGAGCTTTCTCTCTGTTCCGGCCGGTCCGACGTGTGCAAGGCCCCCAAAGACTTGACTACTGCTATACCCAAAGCGTCTGCAATTTCGCGCACGGTACGGTCACCGCAAACCAACGTAAGGTCAAGGTCTAGCTCTTCCGCTTGACGCTGCAAGAACTCAAGGCTCTCTCTCTCATGTAGTGCCGGGCAATTGTTCGCCACCAGCACAACCGGAGAACCGCGCCTGCGTTGGAGCTTTCGGATGATTGCCGGAATATCATCGCCGTGGGTGGCATAGACAGTCCGGCTCATTGAATTGGAGCGTGCCATAGCCTGAAGCGGGCGCTAAATGGAAGTGGGCAGCCAGTCATTGGGGAATGCCGTTTGGCCGCACACTAATACTATACCCGAATCGGGTATACGAAGGGTACGCGGGAATACGCTTGGTACTGCTCAAGTTTGGGATTATCCAGGTAACGTATGTGAGTCGCGCCTATCCTTGACACTCCTGCACTTGGCCTCTATAATCCAGCCGAGAGAAAGACTCTAATTGAAGGGGCACGCACCCCGCATTTAGGAGGATTCGTTTATGGATTCCTTGGATGAACGCAAAGGGCTCAGCAGGCGAAGCTTGCTGGCAGGCATAGGACTTGGCACTGCCGGTGCCTTCCTTGCTGCGGCCTGCGGCGGCGCGGCTGCCCCTGCCATGGAAGAACAGGCCGAGGAAGCGGAAGCTCCCAAGGCCGAGGAAGAGATGAAGCAAGCCGAGGAAGCCCCTCCGGTTCAGTTCCTGCACTGGTGGATTTCTCGCATCGATCCGGGCGGACTGGTACCGTGGGCGTTGGCAGAGTTTACGGAACGCACCGGTATTCCGGTGGAGGACGTGGGCCGGGATCCCATCGAGCCTGTGCGCCAGCACTTCCGCACGACTATCGCGGCTGGTACGCCGGTGGACGTGGCCTTCAACTCCATCATTTGGGCCCGCGACCACTGGGACCTGGGACTACTGATGGACTACGAGCCGTATCTGACGCAGTATCCTCACATTCAGGAAGACCAGTTCTTCGAGGCTTCCAACCAATTCCGACAAGCTGAAGGCGCCACCTTTGGCATACCAGTCATGGGTCCTGAGTCGCAGTCCATCGTCGTCAACGGCCAATTGCTCATCGACATTGGTCTCGATGAGAATGGCGGGGATATTGAGAACTGGGACGACCTGACCGCCGCTGCCCGCGCCATGACGAAGAGGGAAGGCGAAAACATTACCGTATCCGGCTTCCTCTTGCCGGACAACGTCGCGCTGGCGCGCTGGGCCGCATGGGTGCTGACGACGGGCACCGGCGCCTACGATGCTGAGCAATTCAAGGCGCAGTACAATACCGAAGAGGCGCGCGACACGATGCAATTCCTCTTCAATCTCTGGAACAGAGAAGATGTCAGCGCCAAGTCGCCCGACGGCGGCACGCTCACAGATCCCAGGCATCACGTACTGCTGCAGGCCAACCAGGCCGGCATGCATTACGACATTAGTTCGACCCCAACTCTGCGGTACTTTGAGGTGCCTCGTGACTTCAAGTATTGGCAGATTGGGTACCCGGCCCATCCGGACAGCGGTCAGTTTGCTACGGCGTCCTGGATGAACCCGTGCGTCTCGCCGCTGGGCGCAGGCAATCCGGACGGCGCGGTTGAGTTCCTCAACTGGTTCTGCGGTTTAGAGGTAGCCTTGCATAAGATTGAGGTCAACAAGGCGGTTTCCCCGCGCCTTGACCTGTTTGCCCATGAAGCGTGGACCGCTGGCGTTGCCGACCTTCCGGTGCTCCAGACGCGCGAAGACTTGGCCAAACTGCCGGGCGTCTACCCGTTCCGCCGCTTCCTGAAGCAGAATGCCGAAGTACGGCCAATTCTCAATGATGCCTACCAGGGCAAGATTGAGATCGCTTCTGCGCTGGCGCAGGCTGACGAGCTTGCCAACCAGATCCTGAACGAGCCGGCAGAGTAGGCATTAGCCGAATCTGCTAGCGCTTAGCTGGGAGAAATGAAGAGGAGGCGCACGTTTGTGCGCCTCCTCTCTTATTGTGCTCGTTGAAGGCGATATTCGGATTACGTTGATCGACAAGACCTCTCGGGACCTCACCATCGCACTTGCGCGGAGCCCAGCCCTACCCTAGTCCGACGAGCCCGGGCGTCCTTCTCCCCATGCCACGCATACGCAGCCTCTGCCGGGATGAAGCAAACGCCATCTAAGGTTAGAGACTTAACTTCTACGGGAATCCTGCTAAGAGGGCTATGAGCTGCGTGCTGGCTTCACGCGACGGCGTCAAATGCATGCATATTAGCGCCGCAAATCGGAGACTATCCGAGGCAGTGCCGTGGTCTTGGGCAGGAGAGTGCCCCCTTCCCACCGAGCGAGAGACTTCACACCCTCTGGCGCACACTCAATGTGGGTTGCCGTGGAAGGCAGGCCGTCCCTAAGTCCCATCTAAGAGCTTGTAGCCCAACCCGCCGTAAGGTGCATTTCCGCAATTATCCTCAGGTGGCAACTACCAACTGCTCGACCGGTAGCAGACAAAACACCGCCCAGGTTAGCCGTGGATCGGGATCATGTGCAGTATAATGAACCTAGAATAGGACTCAACTGGAGCGTGCTCCTATGAGGGAGATAGGCAGGCCGGTACGCGTCAGGGTGATTTCCCGACCTCCCCGCAGGCGCAGAAAGACCTCCAGGTTGCCGCTATGGTCATTCGTAGTTGTGGTAGGAGTGCTGATCGGCTCCTTTGCCGCATCCGCGAGCGGCATAGGTATTCCCCGATTCCTTGACCGGTCCTCAACGCAGATTGCGACAGCTAGTCTCCCGCTTGAGCGGCAGAGCCAGTCAGTTACACAGCCGGCTTCGTCTCCTCAGATTCTCCCAGGCAGCGTTCAGGCGGACTTCTCACCGGCGAAACCAGTTGTCCCTGCGCCGGAGGGTGAATCCACTTCGCCCCCTAGTTCTGGCGTGTTGCCGCTTTCCACCCGCTTGCAGGGCTTGCGACACGAGTATCAGGGCTGGAATAACTGTGCGCCGAGCTCTGTGGGCATGGTGCTCAGCTACTATGGGCGCACGGAAGCGCAAAAGGAAGTCGCTCCCTTCCTCAAGTCCGACCCCGAAGACAAGAACGTCAGCCCGGATGAGATCGCGGCCTACGTTGAGAGCATTGGCTTTCAAGCACACGTCGGCGTGGGGGGCGACCTGGACCTCCTGAAGCGACTCCTGGTTGCCGGCTTCCCCGTGATCGTCGAGTTCTGGTTCGAGCCCGAACCCGATGACGGTATGGGGCACTATCGCGTGCTGTTTGGCTACGATGAGCAGTCAGCGACCTTCCAGGCTCACGACTCCTATGTGGGACCGAATGTAACCGTGCCCTACGCGGCACTTGACGCAGAGTGGCAGGTCTTCAATCGCCTATACGTAGTCATCTATCCTCCGGAAAGCCAGGCTGCAGTGGAGGCCGTACTGACGGACAGCCACAGAGGCAAAGAGATGTGGGAGCACGCGCTGCGCGTTGCACAGCGGGAACTCTCTCAAGATGAAAACGATGCTTTCGCTTGGTTCAACCTGGGCACCAGCGCCTTGAATCTGGGTGACACGCAACTCGCCGTCCAAGCCTTCGATTGGGCGCGGCACCTGGGTCTGCCCTGGCGCATGTTGTGGTACCAATTCGGCCCGTTCGAAGCCTACTGGACACAAGAGCGCTACCAGGACGTGATCGCACTAGCAGAATTCCATCTAGCGGAGTCGTCGGCCGAGGAATGGTACTACTGGCGGGGACGCGCGCGCGAAATGACCGGAGATCTCGCAGGGGCACGCAGTGACTTCACATTGGCGATTGAGCTCAACGCCAACTTCCTTGCTGCTAGGGAAGCGCTGGAGAAGAGCCAGGCCGCGTGAGGAACGCGATGCTAGGGGGCCAAGCATCTTGGCATTCCGGCGCCCTAGTAATGGATGTCCTTGCCCAACGCCTTCACGCCGGATGAGAATAGATCGATAGCGTCGCTCAGCACGTTGCGGGCTTCGCGGTCTGAGGTAGCCCGCGCCACGAAGTCGACCGGCAAATGGGTGTCGCTGCGCAGGGCTACATACCCCTTTGCGTATAGTCCGGGATACCGCTGCATGGCTTCTTCGATGAGCGGCGAAATCTCGGACTCGCTCATATTCACGAAGACTCGACGCGCGGCGCTCCTGATTTCCAGCGACTCTGAAACCGCCGTGGCAACGTACCGATCGAAGAGCGCCTCCATCTCGCGGGGTGGCCCCGGGAGCACGAAGAAGGTCGTCTCCAACTGGGTGACTTGGATGCACGGCGCCCACCCCGCCGGACTGGCCCACACCACCGCGCTTTCCGGCACCGTCGCCATCTTGCGCAAACCCGGCGTGAGTTCATCCTCTGAAATTTGCCTTCTGCGCATGTAGTCTTCCAGAAGGCTACGGTCCTGATACGTTCCCTCGTCAAGCAGCCTGGCAAATGCTTCTACTGTGAGATCATCCGGCGTCGGGCCCAGTCCGCCCGTCACCACTACAAAATCCACACCGCTCTCGGCGGCTTCTTGCAGTGCGGGAATGACTTCCTCGAGCACGTCGGGCAGCACCGTAATCCGACGTACTTCCGCGCCCAACTCAGTGAGCTGCTGGGAGAGCCAGAACGAATTCGTGTCTTGAATGCGACCCAGCACGAGCTCTGTGCCAATCGCAACAATCTGTACGGTCGGAACTTTCAGATCAGCCATCCAATACGTGCTCCTCTAGGAAAAGAACGGCACTCGCAACCCCTCCAGGGGGCCGCGGACATTGAGGACGTTCTTCTTAGTCTTGATATACCAACTGCCGACTTCAGACAAGCGGGATTCAACAGTTGGCAGAATGTCGGGCACGGTGACGCCGCGCACTGTATTCCTTACCGCGAAGGTGTAACGCGGGCTGAGCAACATCAGACTCGGTACTTCCTCAGCAAATGCACGCTGGAAATCCGCATACATCCGATTTCGTTCGCTCTGATCCAAGGTATGGCGCGCGTTCTGCAGCGCCTCGTCAACCCGGGGATCTATGAACCCAGAGAAATTCCAACCGCTCTCCTGGCTGGAGTGCCACGTGAGGTATGGATCAGGATCCAGGCCGTTGAGCAGCCACGTATACAACGCAATATCGAAATCGTGCGTGAGCAAGAAGTCATTGAGCAACCCGGAGGGGCCCGCTACCTGAACGTCTACGTCAAAACCGACGTCTCCCAACTGGCGCACAATTGCATCCGCTAACTCGACTTGCCCTAGCAAGTTGGTAGTAAGCAAGGTAAGTGTAAGTCGTTCTTCACCTCTAACGCGAACTCCGTCCTGACCCAGTGACCAGCCGGCCTCCTCGAGAAGTGCCCTGCTGCGCGCCGGGTCGTAAGGGTACCGCACGACATCCGGTGATTTCAGCCAAGGGACTGGCAAAATCGGCCCTTCCAAAGGATCCGCAGTACCCCCCTGCACCTCGCTGGCAAGGTATTCGCGGTCAATGGCATGGGCAATCGCGCGTCGGATCCTGCGATCAAAGAACGGGGTGCGACGCAAATTGAAGTAAAGAATGGTATAGCCTGCCAGGGGCGCGCTATATGCTTGCACATCCGCAATCTCGCTGACACGGTCGAAATCCGCCGGCGGTAGAAAGCTCACGCCTTCAACCTCGCCCCGCTCCAGGGCGGTAATGGTGGCCCCAGCATTTGGGTAGAACTTAAACTTCAGAATGCGGATGAGAGGAGAGCCGCCAAAATACTGCTCATTCGCCTGCAGCAGCGCATAGTCTTCAGTGAATTCCTCTACGCGATACGGACCCGTGCCCACCGGATCCAGACTAAATGGCGTGAAGATGACTTGATCGGCGCTCACACCATCCAAGCGATGCCGCGGCAGAATCCCGATCGTCACATATTCGAGCAGCGGGATGTACACGTCATTGAGGAGAAAGATGCGGACGCTCTGCGTGCCCTCCCGTTCCGCCCGCACGTTGCGCCAGACAGGATCATTGCGCGTCGGGCTCGCCAGCAAGGCAAACGTAAACAGCACATCATCCACCGTAAAAGGCATGCCGTCGTGCCACGTCACGTCTTCCCGGAGATGAAATACGTAGGAGCGGTTCTGAGAATCAATCTCCCAGCCCGTCGCCAAATCGGGCTGAATCGACCCGTCGGGCGCAAACCGCGTGAGCCCATTGAAGATGAGGGCCGAAATCGTGCGGGCCGTTTCATCTTGAGCGAGAAACGGTACAAGCGTTGGCGGAGGTCCCAGAGTCCCCTCGATGTACGTGCCGCCATAGTCGGGCACATCGACAACGGTCGCGGCGTAGGCAAAATAGGCGAGTAAAGCTGCCGCCAAGAGCGAGCCAATACCGCCGACAATCACTGCCCCGGCAATGCGGGAAGAAACGGGCGACCTAGTCGGAGACGGCGACTGCGTCGGAGACTGCGACCGCGTCGAAGACGACGACTGCGTCGAAGATGGCGACTGCGTCGGAGACGGCGACGGTTGATCTGCCATTCCTCACCCCTGCGGCATACTAGATACGCACAAGGACCACAGAAACGATGATGAAGAGCGCAGCAAGCCCAATCGTTACATTGAACAGCAACCGGTCGACGCCGCGCCGCGTATTGTGGATTGTATCGGAACCGCCAAACGCCGATCCCAGGGCAGCACCGCGCGCTTGCAAGAGCACCGCGGCAACCAGCGCCACGGATAGGATAATCTGGATAATCTGCAAATACTGTTGCACTAGGAAGCGTTCTCCTCTGTGTCGTCTCGCTGCCCTTCTCTGTGAACGAGACGGCAAGAATGCAAGAGTTTGACCCAATTCTACACCTACATGCAACTCACCTGACAAGGAATGCGAGTTAGATTTCCGCCCAACTTCAGTGCGAGCGCAATACTGAAGCCATTATACCAACTTACGCACAGTAGCAGACGCCGGGCGCATGCCCTGCACTCCTATTCGGCGCCAGTTCTTGTCCTCGATTGCGCAATCCAGTGACTGAGCGACACAATCCAAGGCGCCGCATGCCGCTGGCAAGAGAGCACACAACCCGCCCGCAACGCTGCATGTCGTCTTCACCTGCGTGCAGCGGCGAATGGTGTACCACGTGAAATCCTGTGGAGCCGAAGAACTCGCGCCCTGCGGCGGCAACCAAGAGATTGTATGGTGCATGGCAGAACGCTATTCTAGTACGTGAAATAACAGATCCTGCGGCTACGTTCTCAGGTACAGACGACCCAAACCAAATTCAGTGTCTTAAACCGCACAGAAGCACTTGAGGAGACGCCTCCATGTACGAGAAGATCAGCGGCTTTAGTGACGAGATTACCGACGATTTCGCTGCCCAACTTGACGCCATGCGTGAGATCGGCATCGAACATGTCGAGGTGCGCAGTCTCGCACTCGACGGTAAGCCCAAAGCGGTCATCGTTGACCTGACGGAAGACGAATTGCGTGCGGCGAAACGCGAACTTGATAGCCGCGGCATGCGTGTTTCCGCAATCGGTTCGCCAATCGGCAAGATTATGGTCACCGACGACTTTGAGTCACATCTGGAACGCTTCAAGGGTGCCTTGCGCGCCGCTGACATCTTCGAGACTTCGTATATCCGCATGTTCTCATTCTTCATACCGGAGGGCGAGGACCCGGCCCGGCACCGCGATGAGGTGATGCGGCGCTTACAGGCGCTTTGCGCAGCGGCACGGCAACACCGCTCTGACATCCTGCTCCTCCACGAGAACGAGAGCGACATCTACGGCGACAATCCGGAGCGCTGCAAAGACATCTTTGAATCGGTCGGAGCGGACAATCTCCGTTTAACACTCGACCCGGCAAACTTCGTTGCGTGCGGCGTGAAGCCGTATACGGAGGCTTACCCCGCGCTGAAACCTTGGCTGCACTACGTACACGTCAAAGACAAGGAGTCGCCAAAAGGCAAAGTCGTCGTAGCGGGTGAAGGCGCCGCCGAGTGGCGGGAGCTCCTGGGCGCGCTCAAAGCTGATGGCTACTCCGGCTTCTTCTCGCTAGAGCCGCACCTGCAGGTGGCCGGGCGCTCATTCGGCTACACGGGACACGATCTCTTTGCCAAGGCGCATGCGGCGCTGATGGGCTTGCTCACCGAAACCGGGTGGCAGGCTGCTTCGAGCGTAGGCACGACTTGACCCTACTCGCGGGCACCTGGTCGCCGCAAATCACTGAAGCTAGAGGGTAGCGGAAGCGCGGGACGGCAGAGTCTGTGCCCAACACGAGACATTGAGGCGTTGGCAGCAGCTTGATCAGGCGTCCTCAACAGTAGGCAGTTGTGACTGGGCCTCGGCCTTCTCCTCGAAGGTTGGGCGCTTGCCGTGCCGTCGAGCGAGTTCTTGATACACGTCGTCAGGCGTGCAGCCACTCTGCGCCAAGAGCACCAGGCTATGAAACCAGAGGTCGGCCACTTCCGCCGTGAGCTCCTGCGGCGCTGCATCCTTGGCGGCGAGGATTACCTCAATTGCCTCTTCTCCCACCTTGCGGGCTATCCGATTGGTTCCGCCCTGCAAGAGGTGCGTGACGTAAGAACCTTCCGGCAACTGCCGCTGCCGCTCACGAATGATCGCAAAGACGTCGTCGAGAACAGTCGCGGACGCACCCGCAGGCTTCTCTTCGTTAGCCATGCCTATTCCTCGTCCAGCGTGCGGTAGTAGCACGATACGGCGCCGGTGTGACACGTAGGGCCGTCCGGCTTGGCCAGAATGAGTAGCGAATTCTCTTCACAATTGCGGTAGACCTGCACGACATTGAGGTAATTGCCGCTCGTTGCCCCTTTGAGCCAAGGCTCCTGGCGACTCCGGCTCCAGAACCACACCTGCCGGGTCTCGAGTGTCTTTGCCAGCATCCCTTTGGTCATGAAGCCCAACATGAGCACCTGCTTTGTCGCCGCGTCTTGCACTACGGCAGGCACGAGTCCCTGGGAATCAAATTCGATGCGGTCAAGGGCAGAATCTGTTGCAACTGAATCCATTGCTACGGTCGCCTTATGACTAGAACTCGGCAGGGGCACATAGAAAACGTCCGCCTAGCGGGTGCGATTTTCATTCACCCTATCGCGAAGGCTGCGGCGCTCATCCCCCAGCAATTATACCGTAGGCTTACTGACGGCAGGGAGATTGGCGCACTTCAGTGGGGGAGTACAATAAACATCCAACTGCCGAATCCAACCGCAAGCGGCGTACTCGAGCGCTGCCGATGCCGGCCTTGCCTCCAGCGGCGCTGTGTCAGAATTCGCTTCTACCGGTCTACCTGAGCGTGCAGCGCCCTGCGCTCACGCGCCAAGGCGGCGGGTCGGCCGCCCACGGTGTCGAGTAAGTGCACCAAGGCCGGATTGCGCCCCAGTCCGCGCATAATCAATCCGAAGTCGGGCGCGCGGTCGAGTTCGAGTTGCAGAGGACGATCGGGGTCAGTGACGGGATTGGAATTCGTCCAGCGAATTGCCGCCAGGCGATCGACAAACCGCACGGCCTTGCGCACATAGCGCCCAAGCTGATCGTTGTCCCACATTACCGATTGGAACGCGCGTCCGGTCTGCAACACAAAACGCAGCGAGGGGAACGCATCGAGAAACGTGAGAAAGTCGTCCGGGAAGTGCAAAACGGACTCGCGACCGCCGTTCTCGATAGCGAGCGGCACACCGGGATAGAGCACAAGCAACGCCTGAAAAGCCTCATGGAGCGCCTGCAAGTGATCGTCAATGTGTGACTTGCGCCTGCCCGCGTGTACGACGTAGAGCGACATCGGCGCATAGGCTTCGAAGAATTCAATCGTCTGTACCAAGCGCCGTAAGTAAACGGAACGAGGGAATGGGGTGGTGTCGCTCGGCGCCTCTTCGAAGCCTTCATCCGCAAATAGGTTCACCTGGAACTGCAATGGCGCATGGGTGATGATCTTCAGTACGTCTTGGGTGAACGTATCCCACAGGCCTCTGCGATAGACAACCTCATCGACACTCACTTCCACCACGGCAAACTCAAGCTGCTGCCCTGTATGCAGAGTCTCCTGCAACTGTTCAGCCATGGTCATACGGCGAAACGGTTGCAGGCGAGGGTTAAATCCTACACGCATAGACGACACCGGAACCCAAGTGAAATGTGGAGCAAGACCAATTCTAGATTGCTATCGCTGCCCACGTTCGGTACAGAACATGAAATCAAAGACCGTTTAGCAAAACACTGTTCTTGCCTAAAGCAAGTCGTGCATCCAGACCGAACGAACGAAGGCCCGTCTATTTCTTTAGATACCGAACCGAGGAACACCCTGTCAAGTAGACCGTTTCTAACCCGAGTCTTCGCAGCGCGCTATTTAGGATTGCGGCCGCAAATGACACATGGGCAGTTTGCTCAAGTCAAGTCGAAAGAGACGGTGCATAGGCCCCCACGGCAGACCGCTTCACCCGCGCGACAACACAGAAGGGCCGCCGGCCGATTGGGTCGGCTTTTCGCGGTGCAGGCGGGACTGCTAGACTGACATGTGGAGGCGCTCGGGTCCCGGTGGGCCTCGCGGTCTTCAAAACCGTCTGCGGGGCGGGCTACTCCCGTCCTGGGTGGGTTCGACTCCCATGCGCCTCCGCCCTCCATACGCCGGTAATTCGTCTCGCACCAACAGAGGTGCTATGCCTCATCTACCCGGCTAGGGAATGCCCGGAGTATGTCCGAACGTGCCAATCGTGAATGTGCCTGAGTCAACCGGCTAAGAGCACCGGACGAACGTGTCGCAATCGGGCAACACCGAGCGCTGAGGATCTCCGCCAAGCAACTGTAGTCCAAGTCTCGCGTCAGCGCAGGGCTTCACCGAGAAAGCTTCGGTTAAGCCGCGCTATCTCGGCGGTAGGACGCTCGGTTGTCGGATCGCAAACCGACCACTCGTAGAGGACCCAGTGGGGATAGTCCCTGTCGCGGAGCGCGGAAAAGATCGCAGCAAGCGCCACGTCGCCATCTCCCAGCACTTCCACGCACGTCGCATTGTTAACCGTGTCGCGCAGATGCACCATACGGAGGCGCGGATAGAACTCTTCCATTATTCCCACGCCGTCGGCGCCGGCCCACATAGCCCAGTTGACGTCAAGACAGAGCCCAAGCGTATCGGCGTCGATGCCGGACATGATCCCGCGGAATACCCTCGCGCCATCATCAAACTCATGCTGGTGATTGTGCAATAGCGGCGTTACACCCTGAGCGGCCGCGTAGGCGCTCAGCATTGAGAGGTGCTCTACTTGCCTCGAAATGTCCTCCTGGGTCAATTGTCCGTCCTGCTTCCGCCCCGTGCTTATGACAAGGTATTCAGCCCCAACGGCTCCGGCAAAGTCAGCCGCGGCGCGCGCTTGGGGCATGGACTTTTCTTGCACCTGGGCCGTGTCGTGCCACGCGCCCCCTACGTGAATGCCTGCTGTCTTCAGTCCATTCTCATCCACAGCCCGCCGATAGGCTGCCGTGTCCTCGGGTTCGTTGATGTAGGCAAAGCCGATCTCAAGACCGTCATAGCCGGCCGCGGCCAGATCCTTGCCGATGGTTGCCAGCTTGCCCCCAATGTCCTGGGTCTCACGCAGCCAGAGTCTCGCTTGGCACCCGATCTTCGCCGGCATGTCTCCTCCTGTCCCGGTCCTCAACGCTATGGCGATCCATGGAGCCGCAGCGCAGTAGAGATTCCCTCGTCTAAACTCGAGATTGGAAGTTCCGATAGAAGTGTCGCCGTGTGCACAGAAAGCGGGGTGCGCGTCACGCGGAATTGGTGTACCATTGCACTGTTGTCACTAGAGCCAGAGTAAACTAATGCTTGCGGAGGATCGTGCAGATGCTGGACATCGTGCTGCGGCTCATCGGGTTAGTCGTTTGGGGATTCTTTTCCGGTCTTCCCTTTGTGGTCGCGCCCATGATCGCCATTTTGACCTGTCTCGCCATCATGGTTTCCGTGAAAGAGATCCTGCGCAGAACGACGGGAAAGTAGACCGCTTTCCCTAAGAGAAGGTTAGCTCGTTACTCGACCTCGATTGAGACCCTGTGACCGGCGCCCTCATTGGCCAGACCGTGTTCGAGGGTCATCCACGACAACAGAGCGCACTTGACGCGCAGAGGGAAGTTGGCAACGCCTTTTAGCGACTCAAGGTCCTCCATCTCTTCCGGCAGCGTGACATCCTCGCCATGCATCATCGCCTTGAAGAGTTCACCGATAGCGCCGGCTTCATCTTTGGTCTTTCCCTCGAGCACCTCGCTCATCATTGAAGCTGCCGCGAGGCTAATCGCACAGCCGACGCCTTCAAAGCGCACTTCCTTCAGCCGCTCCCCATCGAGCAAGACATAGACTTCCATTTCGTCGCCGCACAGCGGATTGCTGCCTTCTGCCTCGATGTGGGCATGCGGCGGCCTGCCCCTGTTGTGGGGACTCTGGTAATGGTCGAGGATGATTTCCTTATAGAGATCGTTCAATTGCATGCCCGAACACTCTCTGTGCTTTATGGATACCCTCTATGAGCGCGTCCACCTCTTCTTCGGTGGTATAAGCATAAAAACTCGCTCGCGCCGTGGCCGGCACGTTGAACCGTCGCATCAGCGGTTGGCAGCAGTGATGGCCGGCCCGTACCGCCACCGCTTCACTGTCCAGAATCTGCGCTATGTCATGGGGATGGACGCCGTCCAACACAAATGAGACGACACCGGCGCGAGTCTGCATTTCCCACGGCCCGAACAGCTTTATGCCGGAAATCTCGCGCATTTGATCCAGAGCGTATTGGGTAATCTGGATTTCATGCTCGCGTACGTTGGCCATGCCAAGCTCGTTGAGATAGTCCGTAGCCGCGCCCAGCGCAATGACATCTGCGATGTTGGGTGTGCCTGCCTCAAACTTCTGCGGCACATCTGCCCACGTAGATTCCGTAAGCATTACCTTGCGAATCATGCTGCCGCCCCCCATGAATGGCGCCATGGCCTCCAGCAAGTGCGGCTTCGCATAGAGCACACCCACCCCGGTGGGCCCCATCATCTTGTGGCCGGAAAAGGCCAGGAAGTCGCAATCGAGGTCCTGGACGTCCACCGGCATGTGCGGCACACTTTGCGCCGCGTCAAGCAGCACCAGCGCGCCGTACTTGTGCGCCTTCTTGATGATGCCCCGCACCGGATTGATGGTACCAATGACGTTTGAAACGTGCGTAACGGCGATGAGACGCGTCTTCTCCGTGATCAATACGTCCAAGCCATCCAGCATGAGACGGCCTTCATTGTTTACGCGCAGAAAGCGCAACTCCGCTCCCTTTTCCTGCGCCAACAATTGCCACGGCACGAGATTGGAGTGGTGTTCCATTTCAGAGATCAGGACTTCGTCGTCGGCATGCACATTCCCGCTGCCCCACGCATACCGCACGAGGTTTATTGCTTCAGTGGTATTGCGCACGAAGATGATGCACTCCGGAGAGGGAGCATTGATGAAGCTTGCGATTTTCGCCCGGGCCTGTTCATACGCCGCCGTCGCTTGTTCGCTTAGCGTGTAGATGCCGCGGTGCACGTTGGCGTTGTACCGCGAGTAATAGTGCACGAGGCTGTCAATGACTGCCTGGGGCTTCTGCGAGGTTGCCGCGTTGTCGAGATAGACGAGTTGCTTGCCGTGTACTTTGAGATCCAAGATTGGAAAATCTTGCCGCACGGCGTGCACATCGTAGCCGACTTCGCCGAAGACGCCTTTTTCCATTGTTTGCAGTCCTATCTAACCGATGGGCGCCAAAGACAGAGAGCGGATCAGCTCAGATCCACCAACACATCCTGGCCCTCAATCCTTACGTCGTAGGTGTTTACCGGCACCACAGCCGGAAAGCTGAGGGCGCGCCCGGTGCAGACGTCAAAACGGGCCCCATGCCGCGGGCACTCCAGGGCTGTGCCGTCCAGCTCGCCTTCACCCAAAGGTCCACCATCATGAGTGCAAATGTTGTCAATACAGTAAACGCCGCCGTCAACGCGTGCCAGTGCCAGACTCTCGCCTTCTACGTCTACGACGATTGCCCGGCCTTCCGGAATGTCGTCAACCGCCGCCGCTCTCACGAAGTTTGCCATCCGTCAATCCTCTACCTGCCATCCGGTCATCTTTTCATGGACCCGAGCCGCCAATTGTGCCTGCACACCGTCGAGGGGCGTATGCTCGATCACTTCGCTGAAGAAACCCTCTACCAACATGCGTGCCGCGTCGTTCTTGTTGAGCCCATGCGCCATTACGTAGAAGAGTTCCTCTTGGTCTACCTGTCCCGTTGCCGAACCATGGGTGCACCGCACGTCATCATTGTCGATTTCCAGGATAGGGATAGAGTCGGACCGCGCACGCTTACTCAGCAAGAGATTGCGGTTCTCCTGGTAAGCGTCAGTTCGTTTCGAACCCTTACGCACATTGATGACGCCGGTGAACACGGCGCGAGAGCGGTCGCGTAACGCACCTTTAATCAGCAAGTCACTGGTGCTATACGGCGCCAAGTGGTCCTGTATGGTCTTATAGTCCATGTGCTGCGTGCCATCGGTGAAGAAGTAACCCCGGTGAAACGCCTCAACACCCGATCCTGTAAAGCTGTTGTCGACGTAGTTCTTGACCAGTCTCCCGCCCGTGGCAGCGAGAATCGTGTGAAGATGACCGTCGTTGTCCACGCGGAGCCGTTGGAAACCCAACTCGAAAACATGCCGTCCCCAGTCTTGGATCGTAACGTGGCGCACCTGTGCGCCGTCCTTGGCGACCACCTCCGTTGCCGGGCACGAGAAGGACTGCTCCTCCAAGGTCGGGCTGGCGTACCGCTCGACAAACGTCACTTGACTTCCTCGATCCGCCACCAAGAGCACGTGAGGGAACACGGCGACGTTCTCCGCATTCATCCAGATCAGAGCTTGAATAGGAAGCTCCACCGCCGTATCCGGCGGCACGTAGCAGAAGATGCCTCCCGCCACAAAGGCTCCGTGCAAGGCCGGAAACTTGCCGTCATCCGGAGTCACGACATTGCCGAAATACGGTTGCACAAGGTCCGGATGGGAGTGGACCGCCTCGCTGAGCGGCGCGAGGACTACTCCCTGGTCCCGCAAGGCATCGTCTAACCGGGTAAGCACTACTTCCGAATTGACCTGCACGGCCAAGCCGCCCCACGTGTCGCCCGTCTCGATGTGTGACCGGAGCGACTCCGGCAGCTCTGCTTCGCTCTCCACTTCCATGCCGGCAGGCATGTACAGAAGCAAGTCGTCCAGTTGCAGCTCGCGAAAGTCGGTACGCCGCCAATCTTCGTCGCGCAGTGTGGGCAACGGCGTGTCCACATAGGCCTCCCACGAATTCTGGCGCAAATGCCGCACCCACGCCGGGTCGCCACTTGCCCGCGAAACCTCGTGCCACGCCTCGGCTGTTATCCCTTGCTGGGCTGTCAATGGTGCTTGCTCGACTGACGATTGACTCACGCTACCCATTCCTGACTTCTGTTATGTCTGGTTGCTGATTTGCTAATTCCAAATTCGCTCACTTGAGGCCACTGACAGCAATGACGCCAGACAAGATGCACAGCTCGCCATGCATTCTTATCTGGCGCTCCGCCGTGCTTCACGCAATCTGGCTCGCCCGGCTGGCGTCCAATCTAGCCTACTGCCTTATCCATCTGCAGTTGAATAAGGCGGTTCATCTCCACCGCATACTCCATCGGCAGTTCTTTGACGATAGGCTCAATGAAGCCGCTGACAATCATGCCCGCCGCTTCCGATTCGCTCAGGCCGCGGCTCATGAGGTAGAACAGTTGGTCCTCTCCGATTCTGCTCACCACGGCCTCGTGACCAAGAGTTACCTGCTCTTCCTCAATTTCGATGGTGGGATATGTATCGGATCGCGACTCCTTATCCAAGATCAGGGCATCGCAACGCATTGCCGACTTGGACCGCTCCGCGCCCTTGTATACCTTCAGCAGACCGCGAAATGAGGTGCGCCCGCCGTGCTGGCTGATGGACTTGGATATGATCTTCGATGATGTGTTTGGTGCGACGTGAATTGCTTTGCCGCCGGCGTCCAGGACCTGGCCGTCGCCCGCGTAGGCAATCGAAAGAATGTCGCCTTTCGCGCCCGGTTCCATCAAATAGACGCTGGGGTACTTCATGGTGATATTGGAGCCCAGGTTGGCATCCACCCACTCCATCACGCCGCCTTCATACACGGCGGACCGCTGAGTTACCAGGTTGTAGACGTTTGTGGACCAGTTTTGAATGGTGGTATAGCGGCAGCGGGCATTCTTTTTTACGATGATCTCGATCACGCCGCTGTGGAATGAATCTGTCGAATAGACCGGCGCCGTGCATCCCTCTACGTAATGCACGTAGGCGCCTTCATCTACGATGATGAGGGTCCGCTCGAACTGCCCCATCTGTTCCGCATTGATGCGGAAATAGGCTTGCAGCGGAATGGTCACCTGGACTCCGGGCGGCACATAGACGAAGGAGCCGCCGCTCCAAAAAGCACCGTTCATCGCGGCGAACTTATTGTCGGCGGACGGAATGACGGTGCCGAAGTACTGCCGGAATAGCTCCGGATGTTGCTCCAGACCTTCCTCCGTACTGAGGAAGATCACGCCCTTGGCTTCCAGGTCCTTCTGAATGGAGTGGTATACGACTTCCGATTCGTACTGCGCGGAAACACCCGCCAGAAACTTGCGCTCCGCCTCGGGAATACCAAGTTTGTCGAAGGTGTCCTTGATGTATTCCGGCACATCTTCCCAGGTTGTGCCTTGTTTTTCCGTGGTGCGCACGAAGTAGGAGAGGTCTTCGAACGGAATCTTAGAGAGATTCGCGCCCCAAGTCGGCACCGGCTTCTTGTTGAAGATCTCCAGAGACTTCAGCCGGAAGTTGAGCATCCATTCCGGCTCATTCTTCATCTGGGAGATCTCAATGACGCGCTCCGGGTCCAAGCCTTTCGGCGCTTTGTAGATCGCCTGGTCCGGATCGGCAAACCCGTACTTTTCCTTATAGACCTTCTTGCTCTCTTGGATATCCTTCTCGGTAACCGCCATTTCTACTCCTGCCTCCCTAGGCTTCTCGCGACTCGGACGCAGCCACCATCACCTCATCAAGCAGCACGTCGTATCCCTTGGCTTCCAGTTCCTCCGCCAGCTCGAAGCCACCCGATTGCCGGATCTTTCCCTCTACCATGATGTGCACGTAGTCGGGCCGCACATAGTGGAGGATGCGCGGATAGTGCGTAATGATAACAATCGACATCTCCGGATGCATGATCGAGGAGATGCCTTCACCCACCGCGCGAATTGCGTCAATATCGAGGCCTGAATCAATTTCGTCCAAGACCGCGAGTTGCGGCTCCAGGACCGCCATCTGCAGGATCTCCATCCGCTTCTTCTCACCACCGGAAAAGCCGTCGTTGAGATAGCGTCCGGCAAACTCGCGGCTGATCTTGAGCAGGTCCATTTTCTCAAGCAGATGCTTTCGAAACTCCCGCGCGCTGATCTCTTTCTGTTTCACCGCTTTGAGGGACGTGCGCAGGAAGTTCAGGGTGCTCACGCCCGGTATCGCCAGCGGATACTGGAACGCCAGAAAGATGCCGAGTTTCGCGCGGTCGTTCGGGTCCTTCTCCAATATGTCCTCGCCATTGAAAAGCACCTGACCGGCGGTAGCCTCGTAACTGGGATGTCCCATCAATGTATGCGCGAGGGTACTTTTACCCGAACCGTTAGGGCCCATGATCGCGTGGATTTCCCCACGATTAACGGCAAGGTTCACGCCGCGCAGGATTTCGTTTTCTTCGATCTCCACATGAAGATCATCAATGAGAAAATATGATTGCTTAGTAGCCATCGCGTCTTCTATCTTACCCTTCTCTCTTCGCTTTCCGATTGCGCAACTCTACCATAGTGCCATCGCGGCATGCTCTCCATCAGCAAGGTCACCTGTCACCGTACAACTCACACCTGGGCCTCGGCTATGGCGCGCTATCGCAGGGCGCCGGTTCGCAGTTGCCCAATCATATTCAACTGCCCAGAATCACGCCGGCCGCTGCCGCTACTATGACGCGCCAAGTCGGCAAGTGTGGTATGTCCTAACGCAAGATTGAGTTGCTGTTCCAGTCGACCCCAGAGGAAAACCGTCGGGCAGTAATCTACCCTTTCACAGCAAACGCCTTCCTCCGGCTGCAGCGAGCAGGATATCGGCGCGATCTCGCGCTCGGTTGCCAAAATGACCTGGAGCGCCGTAATCTCCGCCGGATCTCTGCCTAGGACGTATCCGCCCCTCGCGCCGCGCACACTCTCAACTAAGCCATTCTCCTTGAGCGTCGACACGATTTGCTCAAGATAGCCGAGCGATATGCCGGTTTCCTCGGCAATCCGCGCCAAGGAAAGCGGCTTTCCTTCCACCGCCGAGGCCAACGCCGTCATAATGACGAGGCCGTAGTGCCCTTTTGTCGATATCCCCAGCATGACACGTCACAAGGGGTCTTGAGACCCTATATCCTAGCCAACTTCTAGGAATTAGCGTAGCATGCCCTTCGGAACAGCGTCAAGGGTATGGTGAGGCCATAGCAGGCGCGCCTTCTCTGACCCAAAATGCCGGCACGCTAGGACCCAGGATAGCGCCCCGGCAATCATCCCTGGAAGGCGTGATAGCTCTGCCTGAAGTCCGTGCGTGTGCAAGTCTCTTGAAACACACCGGTGACAAGGTCTCAGGTGCATGCGCGGCAGCCAAGGCACGAAACGAGCTGGGCGCGAAGAACGCTTACGCAAGACCGTCTCCGACCCTTACCACCTTCAGCCTGTTTCGGCGGTGGCAAAGGTCGCCGCGATTGCTAAGCTGCAACAGCTGGCATCTGCGGAAAACTCGCCTCCAGAGTCACCCGGGACCAGTCGGCTTCAAACGTCTGCTGCAGACGCCTGAGCACATCCGCGTCGGCAACTATGATGCCGACTTCACGGTTCTGATCCAAGGACGTAGCGGTAAAGTTCTGACTGCCGACGAACGCGCGCTGACCGTCCACGATTACGACCTTTGCGTGGACGTTGGGGGAATCGAGGAATCCAATGTAACCGCCGTTCGCGCGCACCAGGTCCCGCTCATCAGCATAGCTGTCAGCGCCCATAGGCGGATTGGTAATCAGCCGTACGCGCACGCCGCGGGCCGCCGCGGCACCCAACGCGGCCGCAATGGCGTCATCCTCCAGAGAGAGCACGTAGAGGTCCAGACTCTGGCGGGCCGCATCGATCAAGCCCTGCAATTCCCTCCGCGCATGCAACGGGCTAATGACGAGAGGGAGCGCGAAGGCTGGGGACGGTACGCGTGCCCAGTCGCTCGCGAAAAGCTCACCGAGCGCGGCCACAACGGCAGAATCTTCGATCACGACGGCGAAGTCGCGATTCGATCGAAATGAGCTCGCCGTGAGGTTCAGGGTCATTATGACGGCCTGCACGCCGTCGATGAGGATCAGCTTGGCGTGGGTAAAGCGGAAGGCCGGGTCCGACCACCGCACGGCGACACCGCCCGCCGTGAGAAACTGCTGAGCGCTGCGATTGCTCTCTCCCCCGCCGACCGGGTTCTGCTCCAGCAACACCCGCACGCGCACTCCCCGCTGTTGCGCCGCCGTCAATTCCTCTTGAATCTCCCGGCTTGAGAGAAGGTAGATTACGACGTCAATCGAGTAGTCGGCGTTCCGCAGCAACGCGATGAGATGCTCCAAGCCGTCATCCGGTGTCACTAAGAGTTGCTGCGGCCCTTGAACTGCGGTCTGCTGAAATGGACTGCAACCCAGCAGCAATGAAAGCAGGATTACTATCAGCCCAATAGACCGAGCCCAATCGGACGCCTTCAAGAGAGCCTCTAACAGAGAGTGGCAGTACCCTAGCCGCCGACAGACTTGCGGAGAGTGGTACCCGCGGAAAAGACGGGTGCCTTGCGAGCGGCAACTTGCAGGGGCTCGCCAGTTCTGGGGTTACGCCCGGCGCGCGCCGCGCGCTGGGCAACACGGAACGTGCCAAATCCGGGGAGCGCGACGTTTTCGCCACGCTTGAGAGAGTCTTCAACAGACTCCACAAAAGCGTCCAAGAATTCCTTTGCCGCCTTTTGGGTAGTTCCGGTGCGAGCTGCAATGTCTTTGATGAGATCGCTTTGTGTCACTTTCAGTACCTCCACCTCTTGATGAGCGCTATAATTCGCTCCATTCATCCTCTTCTCAGCGGAATAGTCCAATTCCTCTCAGTATTCCACAGAGAATACCCGACGAGGATATCACCATTGTCCGCAGGCGACAAGTGCCGAGAAAGTGCTGCCTCCTCAGGCACGCCAGCAGGAATGTGGCTAAGCTCGCCCGGTCAACCACCCCTCGCACACCAGGCTTCTTTAATGCCGGGCGATTACGCGAGCGATGCGCAGCAATGAGGTCGAACAATGCGCAAATGTCTAAGAATCCTATAAGATTTAACTTGACAACTTGCGCTGCGATGGACAAGCTGCGCGGCAAGTGAGTAGACTTCTACTATGTAATTCCCACCGCAAGTGACAATGTGGAATAATGTAGGGATTAAGGGATAGTCTCGTCATTGCCTTCTGAATTTCAGCCAAAACGAGGGATTAGCCGCGTGAAAACCAGATCAGTTCTAGCAGTCTTGGTGTGCAGCATGCTGCTGTTCACCGCGTGCGTGCCATCACTCCCCTTCATTTCAGGTGATGGCGAAGAAGAGGAAGTCGTTCGCCCCCCTGTCCGATCGATCGAGCGTCCCACGGTCAAAGTGGAGCGCGGCTCGATCATCGATGCGGTTCGCGTCCTCGGCCGTGTGGTTGCTGAGAGCGAAGAGAGTCTCTTCTTTAAGCAAAACGGCCGCCTCAAGGGCATCTACGTCCAATACAACCAGGCCGTGGTCAAGGGCACGCTGCTGGCGGACTTGGAAACCGGCGCTTTGGAGACTCAGATTCAAAACTCTGAACTTTCGTTGCAAGACCAAGAACGTAACTTAAGCAAGGCGCGCACCCAGGCCGCTACCGGCCAGGCGGACGTCACGCTGGCGAAGCTTGCCGTAGATCAAGCGGAACGTGACCTGGAAAAGGCCCTTGAAGCGCTTACTGAGGCGCAGGCAGGGCCCACTGCCTTGGAGCGTGCCCAGGCGCAAACCGCGTACACCATAGCGAATAGTAACCATGCCGCCGCGCTCAAGGCCCTAGAGAGAGCGGAGCGGGACCTTGCCGCCTATCGATCGGGCGCGCCGGTCGACTTGAAAGTTCAACGCGAACTCGCCCTGAGCAATGCTGAGGAAGCCGTTCGCGCCGCTCAGACTCGGCTGGAACAGGTTCAGTCCGGCAACCCCGAATCATCGGTGCTGGGGCAAGAATCGACTCTCCGTGCCAGAGAGCAAGCGCTGGAATCCGCCAACCAAGCGGTAAATAAAGAGCGGGACAAGCTAAAGGAAGAAATAGGTGAAATTGCCGACGGCTATCGGGAAGACCTTAGAGGGTTTGCGGTGGACTTTGAAGAAGAGCTTGATGAAGTCTTTTCCGCGATAAAGCAACTGGGCAGATTTGCTTCGGATGCCCGAGATCCATTTGAAAGATTGCTCGACGAGTTTGATGAACTGCAGCTTAGCTTCCGCGATGCATTGAATGCCAGCGATGAAAGCGACGAAGATGGATCGACAGTCGTTCTGCAGGAGCACCAGCGTGCGCTGCAGCGTTTCATCGATGAGCTCAATCTAGAAGCAATGGCCAAAGTACTTATGGATCCAGACTCCGCGCCGAGCGAGTCCGACGAGGAAGCATCGACCGAGGATGCACCGACCTTGGAAGAGCAATTCGAGGGACTCTCTGGCGCTGCGCTCGCCCGCAAGGCCCTTGACATCGTGCAGACGGCCCTCCTGCAAGCAAAGGCAGACAACCGTAACCTCTCGTCGACCATTGCCAGGCTCGAAGACGCGCAGGAATTACTTGATGAGTTTAATAAGGATAAAAGAGACGTAGCAGAAATGGAGATCGAGGAACGCAATGCGCAGCTTCTCGCACCTCCGCCGGCGGGCACCGAAATGGCATTACTGTGGACAAATCGGGAGAAAGCCAAGCTTGATCTGCAGGCTGCGCAGCTTGCCTTAGACCAAGGGAAGGCGCAAGCGAGCGAGTCTGTGCCGGTAGCGCAAGCTGGGCTGGACCGGGCCCGATTCGACCTGGAGCTAGCACAGGAGGTGCTTGCAAACGTCGAGAATGAGTTGAAACTAGCTTATGACACTGCAGAAGTGGATTTGCTTGAGGCAGAGGCCGCCTTGACAGAGGCTACGGAGACGTGGGTAACCATACAATCCGGAGTCGTTCCCGAGAAATTGCAGGATGCCGAATCAGAAGTAGCGCGGAAAGAAGCCGCTCTGCAAAAGGCCCAGGCTAGCCTGGAACAGGCGGTTATCAATGCTGAAGACGCCGGTAACGTGCTGAAGTTAGAGAACGACCTCAAGCGCGCCCGGGCAAACCATGAATTGCTCTTGGAGCAACTGGCGGATGCCCGTCTCGTCGCGCCCTTTGACGGCGTTATCCAGTTCATCAAGGGCAAGGCGGGTGAGCCGGTGAGCGCCTATGGGCCCATCATTGGGCTAGCCGACCCCACCGTACTCATCATTACGGCGGATATTTCTGACGATGACACGCCGAAGGTCGCCCTGGATCAGGTGGCGGACATCACCCTTGATGCCTTCTCTTCGGAGGTCCTCAAGGGCACCATTACCAAGCTCCCCACTTCGCTCGTCACCACACAGGGCGTGATTCAAGACCGCTCAATTAACCTGCTGGTGGACTGGCCCAAGGCGGGAGCGGAAATCGGCATGCTGGCACGGGTAACCATTACCGTGCAGCACAAAGACGATGTGCTTAAGGTGCCCATAGAATCCGTGAAGCGCTCTGGCAGGCGGACTTTCGTTGAATTCATGGACGGCGACATCAAACGCGCCAAGAACGTGGAAATTGGAATCCAGACTGAGACGGAAGTGGAAATCCTCAGCGGTTTGGAAGAAGGATTCGTGATCCTGCAAGGACAGTGATGAAGTTGGCCTAGAGAGCGATGACTATAGCGCCCATGTGGACTTGATGTCAGAATCTTGCACACGTTGCATACGATCATCCTCTACGGCTAACAGTGTCCGCAGTTGCAATAGCGGTCCATCGCGAAGGGATACCTATTGACCTATTCCATCCTGGTTCTCGTTACCAAGCGCCTGCTCAATAACATCAACATCGTCTTCTCTACTATCCTCGGCTTGGTGGTAACGGTCACGCTCGTATCCAGCGTCCCGCTCTATTCCGAAGGCATGAGCGAGATGCTCTTGCACCGCGCCCTGCGCGATACAGAGTCGCGGCAGGCCCAGCCCCGCGCCAGTCTCCTTATCCGCAAGTTCGAGCAGAAGAACGAGACGAATATCTCGCTCCTGCAATACCAGCAAGCGGACGAGTACATGCGGGTAACGGCGCCCACTGAGATGGGCATTCCCTTGCTTCTGTCTACCCGCTACTGCCAAACCGAGCACATGCCCATCCTCACGAAGGGCGATGACGTAGACTTGTCGTCACGCCAGTTCGCGGACTGGGGTTTCATCGCGTTTGCTACGGACTTCGACAAGCATGTCCGCATCCTGGAGGGACGCTACGCCAATCCGGCCAAGTCTGGCGATCCGTACATCGAAGCGGTGATCATGACCGAAAAGCTGGATGCTATCGGCGCGGAGGTCGGCGACCACCTGATCACCGTCTATCGCACGCCCGGCGGCGAACCGCAGCCAATCGAAGTCAAAATCGTGGGACGCTGGTTCCCCAACGACCCGAATGAGATCTACTGGTTCTATCATCCCCAGTACTTTAAAGAAGGTTTGATGGTGCCGGATGAGACCTTCATCGATGTCATTCTCGCGGACTACGAAGAAATCGGCTATGAGTACACCTGGTTCTCGGTCTTCGACGTTGACGCCATCAATGCCAGCAATGCCAGGGCCATCATCACGGGGATCAGCGAGATTCGCTCCAATCTAGGCACAATTCTCGGCAAGGTGAAGATTGACATCTCACCTGAAGACATTCTCTTGCGGTATATCCGCGACCTCTTCTTCCTCAAGATTCTGTTGTTCATTCTCTCCGCGCCCGTCATCGGTATCGTGCTCTACTACATTGGCATTGCCTCTTCCATGGTGGTTGACCGCCAGCGCAATGAGATTGCGGTGCTGAAGAGCCGGGGAGCGAGCACGTGGCAGATTGTTGGCATTTATCTCCTGGAAGGAGGCATGATCGGCGTTCTTGCGCTCGTTGTCGGGCCCGTTCTGGGAGTCTATCTTGCGCAACTCATCGCGCGTACGTACACGTTTCTCACATTCATCGGCCGCGACCCGCTGCCCATCACGATTACGACAAGCACCTTCAATTACGCCTTGGCCGCTATCGCGCTTTCCATAGGCGCGGCGCTAATGCCCGCCGCCGCAACAGCGCGACACAGCATCGTCACTTTCAAGCAGGAAGCCTCGCGCAAACTGCGCCGGCCGTGGTGGCAGCGTTTCTTCCTAGACATCCTGCTGCTGGCGCTGTCGTTCTATGGCTACCGGCTGCTGCAAGACCAGCGGCAAGTCATCGTTCTGGGAGAAGAGGGCAATGTTTTCTCCAACCCGCTCCTCCTCATTGTCCCCTCCGTATTCATGTTCGGGATGGCGTTGCTGTTCGTGCGGCTCTTCCCATACATCGTAGAGCTCGTCACGCGTGTCGGAAACCGAGTGTGGGGCGTATCGATACTGTTGGGTTTGCGCCACATCTCGCGCTCTGCCGGTCAGTACAACAGCTTGCTCTTGTTGCTCGTGCTGACGCTCGCCATCGGGACCTTCAGCGCTTCCGTGGCCGCCACCCTCACGCGCAATCACTCCGATTCTGTTTACTACCGCATTGGCGCAGACATGGCGTTTTATGAATCCGGCGACTACGATGAGGAACTGGAACAATGGTATATCGCGCCATTCTCCGATCACCTTCTCGTTGAGGAGATTGAGGCAGCCGCCCGCGTGTGGGACAGCAAGGGTAATGCCATTCTGCCGGACCGGGCCACACCGGAAATCCAGATTGTCGCCATTGATCCTTGGGACGCCGTGAACGTCATGTACTGGCGGCCTGACTTCGCGCACCGCTCGCTCGTTACATTGATGAATGAACTTGCCGCCCAGCCGGACGCAATTCTGGCGAGCGCCAACTTCATGATCGACCATAAGCTGAAAGTCGGCGACCGCGTGCGCATTAACTTGCGCCAAAGACAGATCGACTTCGTGATTGTTGACTGGGTGGACTACTTTCCCACGCAGTTCCCTGACACTGATTACTTTGCCATTGCAAACCTGGATTACATCTTTGACAACATTGGACTAGGTCCCTACGACGCATGGGTCAAGACGGATCCCGGCGCCGACATCGAGGCCATCGAAGAGAAGCTACGCGAGCTGGACTTCATCGTTGTGCGCACACAGGACACGCGTGAAAAGGTCATTTCCCAACGCGACGACCCGCGCAGAACCGGCGTCTTCGGCATGCTCACTGTTGGCTTCCTGATTGCGATTCTTCTCACTATTCTTGGATTCCTGACCTATTCCCTACTCTCGTTCCAACGCCGCATGCAGGACTTTGGCATCTTGCGCGCGATGGGACTCTCCATACGGCAATTGATCGGTCTCTACATATTCGAGCAGGGCTTCCTCATTGTGATGGGAGTTACGATCGGCACCATATTCGGCGTGGTGGCAGGGCGTGTGTTCATACCTTTCCTGCAGATCAAGACCGGTGAACATGCTAATATACCGTCATTTGTCGTGATTACTGCCTGGGGTGACATAGCGAAGATCTACTTCATCCTGGCGATTATCCTTGCCATCGCGGTACCGATAATTATCTCCATGCTGACACGCATGCGAATTCATGAGGCGATCAAGTTTGGGGAAGAGCAAGGATGAAGAAGATACCGCCGCTTCCAGAGCGTGGTGAACCGTTCATCGTCTGTGACAATCTGGTCAAGATTTACAAAGTCGCTGACCTTGAGGTAGTCGCCCTGCAGGGGCTTGATCTAGAGGTTGCCCGCGGCGAAATCATGGCCATTATCGGAAACTCCGGCAGCGGCAAGTCGACCCTCCTCAACACTCTAGGAGGGCTCGATCGGCCGAGCGCCGGTACATTGACCGTTGGCAGTTTGAACCTGGTCAAGATGTCGGACACGGACCTTGTCTGGTATAAGCGGTACATGGTGGGCTTTGTCTGGCAGCAAAGTTCGCGCAATCTGATCGGGTACCTCACCGCTCTGGAAAACGTCCAGATGCCGTTGATCATCTCCGGCATGCCGACCAAGAAGCGCGAGGCGCGCGCCACCGAGTTACTGGAAGCCGTCGGCTTGGGGCATCGACTGCGGCATCGTGTAGGGCAACTGTCCGGCGGTGAGCAGCAGCGCGTGGCCATTTCCATCTCCCTGGCGCTCTCTCCGCCGCTCCTCCTGGCTGATGAACCAACCGGTGAGGTCGACACGCAGACCGCCAGCACGATTTACGATACGTTTCGCCGCATCAACGAGGAATTCGGCACGACTATTATCATCGTGAGTCACGACCCCAACGTGGCGTATCGGGTCGACCGGGTGGTTGCCATTCGCGACGGCCGCACGAGCACTGAAACCGTGCGCCGCATCAGCGAGATAGCTGGGGAAGAGGAAATCAGCCACGATGAATACGTCGTGCTCGATTCCGCCGGTCGTCTGCAGATACCGCAGGAGTACCTGGAGCAATTTGGCATTCGCGATCGCGCAATTGTGGAAATGTCGGATGACGGCATCGTCGTTAAACCCGCGTACTCCTCTCCCGACGAGGAAGACGAGAAGCGGGGCCTGCGGGGACTGCTGCGCCGTTAGGCTGCCGCAAGCTCAGATTGGGATTGCACGTTAGAGTGTGTACAGGATTTCGATAGAGGCTAATTGTAGTCATGGCTCAACACATTGCCGTCGCTGAAGAGGTGTCGCGGGTCTATCACGTCGGCCGCGAGGATGTGCATGCCGTCCGGCACGCAAACTGGCAAATCCTGCCGGGTCGTCTCATCGCGTTGCAAGGACGCTCCGGTAGCGGAAAAACGACGCTGCTGAACCTCGTTGGCGGTTTGGACCGCCCCACGTCCGGCATGATTAGAATCATGGATAATGACACCCGCGGGATGAGCGACCGCGAGTTGACCATGCTGCGCCGACACAAGATCGGCTTCATTTTTCAAGCGTTTGCCCTCCTGCCCGTGCTCTCTGCGTACGAGAATGTCGAACTGCCCATGCGGATAGCGGGCATGGGCGGACGTAAGCGCCACGAACGGGCCTTGGAGCTCTTAGACCTCGTCGGCTTGAGCAAGCGCGCGAGTCACCGTCCTTTTGAGCTCTCAGGCGGCGAGCAGGGCCGTGTGGCCATCGCCCGCGCCCTTGCCAATGAACCGGCGCTGCTGCTGGCCGATGAGCCGACCGGCGACTTGGATAGTGTGACCGGCCTTCAGATGATGCTCCTCTTCTCCCGCATTGTGCGGCAAGAGGGCGTCACCGTTGTCATGGCAACTCATGACGTCTCGGTACGTGACATCGCCGACGAGACGTTTACGATGAGCGACGGCGTGCTCTCCCGCTGGCATCCTTCACAAGAAGAGCCCAGCGAGACTATCAGCACGCTCATGCGCCAGGCCGAAGCCGGGCAGTGGGAACCCCCGCAAGAGCAGCCTCCCCAGCAGCCCTATTCCGGCAGCTAGACTTTCCATTCGCTTGCTGCTAAACAAGAGTCACGCGCGACCTGCTCTGACCTGACAGACCGGGGGAGCGGTGCAGGGTTCTGAAGAGCTTCGCTCTCACAATAACCCCCGTGGCCATGTGTGTCTCTTGGGAGCCTCGGCAATCAATCCCTTCCAGGATCAGCGGTACAGCGGACGTGCTGCCTAGCCGAGTACGGCTGCGCCGTTACGTCGCTTTGCCTCCGGATCTCCAGTTTGACCTCCTGATGGACTCTGTCTGATACGAGTCGTCTGTGTGAAGCAGGATCCACCACAACTAGTGTTTCCTGCCTTGCTACTTCCCCAAGTCCACCCCTGTTGGACAACAACACAATGCATGAGCAAGTTGTACGGTGGGGTTTGTTTCGCTATCGTAGAAGTTGACGACCCTTGGAGAGGTGTCCGAGTGGTTGAAGGAGATCGTCTCGAAAACGATTACGCCCCCAAAAGGGCGTCGTGGGTTCGAATCCCACCCTCTCCGCCAATTCCTACTTGTGTCGAGCTTCACGTGTCCGTCGTCCCGTTGGCCAGTCGTACAGTTCTTGCGTAAGGAATCATGATGAGTAATATGCCTGAGTTCCCCCGGCTGGTGCCGATCATTTATGTGAAGGACTTGGAAGCAGAGGTAGCGTTTTACAAGAGCCTCGGCTTTACGATTTCATACCAGGGCGACGAGTTTCCCGGCTTTGTCGGCATGGATTGCGGTCACTTTGACTTTGGCATTCAGGAGAAGGAGGACTTCGATCCGGCGCAAGCCGCAGCCAGTTTCGTCTGGCAAATGGAAACTGATAGTTTCAGCAAAGTCATCGCTGTATGCAAAGAACAAGGCCTCGAGTATTCGGAGCCTCACTGCTATTGGGAAGAGCGTGATTCCTGGGAGATGCAAGTCCAAACTCCGAACGGCTATGCCTTGCACCTTGAGAAATACGGCAATGAATAGCACAGGGGTCTGAGAAGAATTCCGTGACCGCGAACGAGAAGGACACCGGTACTCCTCCGAGCCTATTCCCCTACCTGAGCTACCGAGACGCTGCGGCGGCAATGGAGTGGTTGGCCGAGGCATTTGGGTTTACCACTGTCACCGACTTCCGAGACCTCGATGGCAACGTCATGCATGCCGAAATGGGCTTCGGCAATGGAGCCATTATGCTTGGCACATCGGCTACCGACCGCACCGCAGCAGACCTTCACGCGAAGCCGGCAGAACACGGCATTTATGTGTATGTATCCGATGTCGATGCCCACTATCAGCGCGCCAAGGCCGCGGGAGCGCACATCGTATTCTCCCCTGAAGACACGGAATGGGGCACCCGCAGATACCGTGCGCTCGATCCGGAAGGCTATGAGTGGAGCTTCGGCGACTACCGACCCTCGCCTAACGCACAGTGAGCGTGCCAAAGACGGCAGACGTTCTTTTCTTGCTTTTCGGACTCTAGTCTCAGCGCGAAGCAAGTACGACACCCGGAGGATTTAGTTGTCATCTGCCACGGGTCCTGCGAAAGTGATAGATTCCTATGCTGCCTTTCTTCGCGGCATAAACGTCGGGGGTCACCGCAAGATTCGGATGGCTGATCTGCGTTCTGCGCTTGAGGCACGGGGATATGCGGACGTGAAGACGGTGCTGGCGAGCGGCAACATCCGCTTGCAAGCGAAGAATACCGACGCGTCTCAACTCCGTACGGCTCTAGAGCGATTGCTCAAGGAAGAATTCGGCTACGACGTTCCTGTCATTGTACGATCTATCGCGGACTTGCAGCACCTGGTGCAGGCTGATCCATTCAAAGGAGTGGTCAAGACCCCGCAAACAAGACTTTACGTGACGTTTCTCCCAGAGACCGAGACCAGGCCTGAATTATTGCAAGACAACCTGGCCAGTGAGAGCTTTAGCATCGTGCATGCGACCTCTGGCGAGGTGTGCAGTGTGCTGACCCTTTCCCCTAAGTACGGCACCATAGAATTCATGGCCTGCCTTGAGAGTCTTCATGGCCCGCATATCACCACCCGCACGTGGAAGACGGTCACTCGTCTTCTCGATGCAAAATAGCCTAAGCCCTCCCTTTTCAGCAACCGACGGGACGTACCTTCTCTGCGCGCATAGTGGCCGTGGCAGCCTGGATTACACCGCTAAAGTTGCAACTCCCACATCCCACAGGAGTCTGCCCAACCTCACACCTCTTCAGATGCGGTGCGCTGGTTAAGCTACACTGAAGGAAGCCCGTCCGACTAATCCAATTTGAAGCGTCTTGACTTCACCTGCAATTAAGAAAGGCATATCGTGTCACGTATCGTACACTTCGAAATCCATGCCTCCGAACCGGAGCGGGCAATCGCGTTCTACACCAACGTATTTGGCTGGCAATTTCATAAGTGGGAAAGCGACGACACCGACTATTGGCTTATCATGACCGGCCCTGGCGAAGAGCCCGGCATCAACGGCGGCTTGTCCAGGCGTCGGGGCGACCCGCCGGAAGAGCACGCCGCCGTGAATTGCTACACGTGCGTGGTCCAGGTCACCGATCTTGATGCGACTTTGGAGAAGATCTCGGCTGAAGGTGGCATCATTGTCCTGCCGAAGTCCCCAGTGGCAGGTGTCGGCTGGGTTGGCTATGCCAAGGACACGGAAGGCAACATCTTTGGCATGATGCAGCCGGACCCAACCGCGAGCTAGGCCGCTGCCAGTGGCAATCGCTGACTCATCCCGGTCCAGGGATGTTCTGACCCCCGATCACATCCTCATGGGGCACAGCCCTCGTGTGCAAGCCATCGCCGCAAGACTGCGAACGCTGGTCCGCAAGACGGTTCCCAAAGCAATAGAAAAAGCCTATCCCGGCTGGTACGGCATAGGCTATCGGCATCCGGAGTATGGCTATTTCTGCGGAATCTTTCCGCAGGAGGAGAGCGTGCGGCTGCTCTTTGAGTATGGCGCGCTGATTTCTGATCCCGATTGCTTGCTCAAAGGGAAGGGCAAGCAGGCCCGTCATGTGGAAATTCGGCGACAGCACGATATCCGGGCGCGACCAATCAAGCGACTAAGCGGAATTGCGCTTCAATTCCGGCAGTCTTGAGACTAGCGGAGCAAGGCAGTAGCCTTGGCAGGCCGAGCGACCAGAAGGAGACTGCTACGTAGCCGCAACCGGTACCTGCTCCCCCTGCACCTTCGTGTAGACGCGCTGGGCCAAACTACCCTCGATGGGCGCCGGCTCACCGATACGAATGCTCTCTTCCAGATAACTGAAGAGTGCGTCGATGTCAGCCTTGGAATTCATGCGCTGGAACCATAGGCCCCTGCCAAAGAGGTACATGAACACGTTGTTTCCAAGACTGCAGGGGCCCAAGCAGCCGCCGCCGTCATCTGCCGTGAAGACAATGTTCACGTGTTCCGAGATGCCCCTGCGCCGGGATTCGCGCAAGTAATGCGCCTTTTCAACTCTGGGGAACGTGTAACCATTGCCACAGCAACAGGCTTCGCAGATAAACAGTACACCCGCCATCATCTGCAAGATTTCCTGATCGCCTTCCAATGTAGGCACGATCTGGAGATCGGGACGACCGGGAAACTCCCTCATTCTGCAATCCTTCTCCGCATTCTAAATGCTTTGGATCTGTGAGTGTCGCTCCGAATGCTACGTATCTCTGCCAGCCATCCTCAGGCTGTATGATGTGGACATGAGGCAGCGACAAGAGATGCTACGCGAGCCTTCTCCAAAACTAACAGAAACTGCGAACTGTTGTCAACTAATCGGGCTTGGTGCTCTTGACGAATCTGCTGACATCATGATATAAGTGACAATGTCGTAATCAGGTTTGGTGCCAACTAAAGGCGAATAGTTGCTCCCATGAGCCCCGCTGCGATAGCCAAGAGCCTTGCGCTTCGCGGCGGCCACACAAGTGAGTTGTGGCCGCCAGTGTTTGCTTTTCATGTAGCCGCCTAGGCGGCACTAGATAGAAAACACACACCAATTACAGCGGGACGGCAGCATTCCCAGCACCGGCCAAAGAAGCGTAATGCACAAGCGAAGAGACGGTCGCCGGACGGTAGCAGATGCAAGAAGTCAGGCGACGAATGTGCACGCGAAACTGCAAGACACGACCAACTGCAACAGCATGTGCGAATGCCCGTCCCCGATGCAGGGACGGGTTTCTTGTTTGTAGTGGCACTCATGTAATGGGATGACCGTGGCGATGCTAGATGATTTCACAGAATCTGCCGAAGACATGCCAATTGAGGTTGATAGGTTCTCAGCGGCATTTCGGTGGAGCAAGCAAACGATGTTGACGGCGGTGCTAGCGCTTTCCATCACAATTCTGGCGCTCGGCGTGCTCGCGTTGTTGTTCCTGGGCATTCCTATCGCACTGATCGCCGGCTTACTTGCAGGAAGTTGGCCGGTAGCCGAGCAGACTCTGGCGCAGTTGTGGAGGCTGGGCCCAGCGCTCCTTGCGGCAATATTCGTGCTGGCTTGGCTGCTCATCGGCCTCTTTGTAGTCTTGCGCCGGGTGTTGGATGGCTCCGGTGTGGTGGAAGCCTAATTGCATTTCTAATTCCGGTGCAGACACTTAACACAGCTACCATTGGCTAGTATCATGAAGTTGATCGAATCGATAGCAACAGCGGAGGCAAGAACCTGTAGGACGTGGCGCGCATGTCGTCGGACATCGCCCATGTCTTGCAGTTCGGTAGCCGTCACTCCCCGCCAGGAGAAGTAACAGGTACGAAAGTCTGACGAGTAGCGTCAAGATTGGGACTAAGAAGAGTATTCGTAGAGCAGCAAGAGGTTGAAAGCCGATGAAACGGACGGGCGCGGAGATTATCTTAGATAGTTTAGTGGCGCACGGTGTGCACACCGTATTCGGATATCCCGGGGGTGCCTGCCTACCCTTGTATGATGCCCTCTACCACTATCAGGACCGGATCAACCACATCCTAGTGCGTCACGAACAAGGCGCGGCATTTGCGGCCGACGGCTATGCCCGCGCCAGCGGCGACGTGGGCGTGTGTATCGCCACCAGCGGCCCCGGTGTCACGAATCTCGTCACCGGCATTGCCGGTGCTCACATGGATTCCGTGCCGATAGTGGCGCTAACGGGCCAGGTGCCGCGCAACTTGCTCGGCACGGACGGATTCCAAGAGACTGATGCCACGGGCGTCATGCTGCCCGTCACCAAGCACAACTGGCTTGTCATGAACGCCGAAGAGCTCCCGCGCGTGATGGAAGAAGCCTTCTACATCGCCAATACGGGTCGCAAGGGGCCCGTGCAAGTAGACGTTCCCAAAGACGTGTATCTGGAAAAGGTCGAGTTCGACAACTTCCCGCCGCCCAACATACCCGGCTACAACCCTGACGAGGGCATGCAGCCGGATCCAACACTCGTGCGTGCGGCGGCGGAGGTAATTCACGGCTCCGAGAAGCCCATCATCCTCGCCGGTCACGGCATTCACTATTCACATGCCTATGACGAGTTGCTGGAGTTTGCGGAAAAGGCGAACATCCCCGTCATTACGACGCTTCATGGAGTTTCGTCATTCCCGGAGAGCCATGAGTTGTCTTTCGGCATGGTCGGCATGCACGGCAACCTCTACGCCAACTGGGCCGTCGACCGCGCCGACCTGCTCATATCGCTGGGCATGCGCTTCGACGACCGCGTGACGGGCCGTCTTGAGGACTTTGCTACCGAAGCCCGCATCATCCACGTGGACATCGACCCTGCGGAAATCGGCAAGAACGTCACGACGGACGTTGGCATTGTGGCCGACCTCAAGCCCACAATTCGCGCGCTCATCGACGAAATCGACAAACTCGACCACTCCCCGTGGGTCAAGCAGATTTGCCAGTGGCGGGAGGAGCATCCCAGCCTCGCCATCCGCGAGACTGAGATCGTCCTGCCCCAATGGGTCATTCGCCAGATCTACCACATCACGAATGGCGAGGCTGTGGTCGTCACCGATGTAGGACAAGCGCAGATGTGGGCGGCACAGCACTTCTGGTACGACCGGCGCAACACGTTCTTCTCGTCGGGCGGCCTCGGCGCAATGGGCTATGCCTTTCCGGCGTCAATCGGCGTAAAGTACGCGCGCCCCAACGAGCAAGTGTGGTGCATTATCGGCGACGGCGGCTTTCAGATGACGCTGCAGGATCTTGCGGTGGTCAAGGAACACAATGTGGATGTCAAGATCGCCATCATCAATAACAACCACCTCGGCATGATTCGACAGTGGCAGACCCTCTTCTACGATGGCCGTTTTATCAGCGCGAAGCTGGAAAACCCTGACTTCGTCAAGCTAGCCGATGCGTATGGTTTGGCGGGCCTCCGCGCGACATCGAAAGAAGAGACGCTCAAGGTCCTGAAAGAGGCGGCCGAAATCCCCGGTCCGGTGGTACTTGACCTGGTTGTGGACGAGGTTGAAAAGGTCTACCCGATGGTCCCGGCCGGCTCCAGTCTCGCCGAGACTATCGAGGGCGACGAAGTGGAAGAGGCGAGGTACGCATGAGACACGTCTTGATTGCAGAGGTCGAGGACCATCCCGGCGTCCTCAACCGCATTGCCAGCCTCTTTCGCAAGCGCGCGTATAACATTGAGAGCTTGGCCGTGGGCCACTCCCATCGTCCGGGCATCTCTCGCATGACGATCGTTGTCGAGGAAGACCACAAAGAAGCGATCCAGGTCGCAAAACAACTGGATAAGCTGATTGAGGTAGTGTCCGTAACCGACGTCACGGAGCAACGCCACGTGTCGCGCGAGATGGCTCTCGCCAAAGTGGCCGCGCCTGAGATGAAGCGCACGGAAATTCTGCAACTTGCGAGCGTCTACCGCGCGCAAGTGGTAGACGTATCCCCGGGCAGCATCATTCTCGAGATTACGGGAGACGAGGACAAAATCGATTCGTTTGTCGAGATTTTCCGTCCCTTCGGCATCCTCGAGTTGAGCCGAACCGGTGAGGTAGCCATGGTGCGGGGACGCGCCATGCCGACTCCGGCGATGGTAGCGGAAGAGGGACCGGCAGCGTAGCACGGCGACTGGCTGAAAAAGGGCCGCCTCATGACTGAGAGGCGGCCCCTTGCTTGAAAAGTACAAAACAGTCGGAGAGCGAAGAGAGGCAACAGTGGTTCAGGTCTACTACGACGAAGACGCAAATATCGATCAGCTCAACGATAAGACTATCGGCATCATCGGCTACGGCAGCCAGGGGCACGCCCACGCGCTGAACCTGCGCGATAGCGGCTGTAACGTGATGGTGGGTCTCTATGAAGGCAGTCGCTCATGGTCGAAGGTTGAAAGCGATGGGCTGGGTGTGGGCACCACGGAAGCGGTAGCCCAGCAAGCCGACCTCATCATGATGCTCGCCCCTGACACCGTGCAGCCAAGCCTCTACCAAGAGTCGATTGCGCCGCACTTGCGTTCCGGCCAAGTGCTCCTCTTCGCTCATGGCTTCAACATACACTTCCAGCAGATCGTCCCTCCCGCCATCGTGGACGTGAGCATGGTTGCACCAAAAGCTCCGGGACACCGTATGCGCGCCACGTTTGAAGAGGGCAATGGCGTGCCCGGTCTCATCGCCATCCAGCAGGACGCCAGCGGCAACGCCCGCGAGCTAACCCTCGCCTACGCACGCGGCATCGGCTGCACTCGGGCGGGCGTGCTGAACACCACCTTTAAGGAAGAAACTGAAACCGACCTTTTCGGCGAACAGACCGTCCTTTGCGGCGGCGTGAGCGCGCTGGTGAAAGCGGCATTCGAGATACTCGTAGACGCCGGCTACCAACCTGAAATTGCGTACTTTGAATGCATGCACGAGCTCAAGCTCATCGTCGACCTCTTCTATCAGGGCGGCCTTAACTACATGCGCTACTCGGTGAGCGAGACGGCAGAGTATGGTGACTACAGCCGCGGCCCGCGCGTGGTTGACGACCATGTGCGAGAATCCATGCAGCAGATTCTACGCGAGATTCAAACGGGAGAGTTCGCCCGAGAGTGGATACTGGAGAACATGGCGGATAGGCCGGCATTCAACGCCTATCGCGAAATGGACAAGACGCACCAGATCGAAACTGTAGGCAAGAACCTGCGGTCCATGATGCCTTGGCTCGACCCGAAGTGAACCGACCTGAGAATTGAGACGTGATGGCTTTAGGGAATCATCCATCGTATTGCCTCCTGCTAGCTCAAGTGAATGAGGAGTGTGATTTCAGGCCCACCCGGCGCCTGGGCGGACAAGCCCTGGCTTGCTGGCGGGCCTGCACGCTTGCTGACCTCACCGCCTCCTAAAGCAGGTGTGCACCGAGCACACAACGAATCTACTTGATAAAGAGGACTTCATTCAGCATGCGAACGTTACAAATCTTCGATACTACGCTGCGTGACGGTGAGCAGGCAGCGGGCGGATCTTTGACGGTAGAAGAAAAACTCTACCTGGGCCAGCAACTGGAACGCCTGGGTGTAGACATCCTTGAGGCGGGTTTTCCACGGACGTCTCCGGGCGACTTCCAGGCGGTCCAACTCTTGGCGGAAAAGCTGCGCGACGTCCAGATTTGCGCCCTCTCCGGCTTCAAGCCCGATCAAGTAGAGGCTGCCTGGGGCGCAATTAAGGATGGCGAAGCGCCGCGCATTCACGTCTTCATCTCTTCCAGCGATATCCACCTGGAACGCCAACTGCGGATGACGCGCCAGGAGGTGCGGGAAGCCGCGGTAGCCTGCGTGCGACAAGCCGTGGGCTACACCTCCAACGTGGAGTTCTCGGCCATGGACGCGACGCGCAGCGACTGGGACTACTTATGTCAGCTATTTGGCGATGCAATAGCGGCCGGAGCCAAAGTCATCAACGTACCGGATACTATGGGCTACACGCAGCCCGATGAGTTTGCGGAGCTCCTGCAGTACCTGCGCGCCCACACGCCCGGCATGGACAACATCACGCTTTCCGTCCACTGCCATAACGACCTCGGCCAGGCCAATGCCAATTCGCTAATCGCCATCATGAACGGCGTGGACCAGATCGAGTGTACGATCAACGGCGTCGGCGAACGGGCCGGCAACGCCTCGCTGGAGGAAGTGGTGATGAATGCCACGGTGCGGAAGGACTTCTTCCAGGTTTCCCACGGCATCAATACCGAGGAGATCTACCGCACGAGCCGGATGGTGAGCGATCTCATGAGTATGCCGGTGCAGCCCAACAAGGCTGTGGTTGGCGCCAATGCTTTTGCGCACTCCTCAGGCCTGCACCAGGATGGCATGCTGAAGGATCGGCAGACCTATGAAATCATGACGCCGCAGAGTGTCGGCATGGGCGGCAGCCGCATTGTCCTCGGCAAGACCAGCGGACGCCACGCTTTTCGCGACCAGCTTGCCAAGATGGGCTATCACCTGAGCGATGAGGAGTTTCAGGAGGCCTTTGACCGCTTCAAGGACTTAGCCGACAAGCGGCGCAACGTGACCGCCCGTGACATCGAGGCGCTGCTCTCCAGCGACGTGCTCCATGCCAAAGAATACTTCCACCTCGACCTCGTCCAGGTGAGTTGCGGCGACAAGAGCATCCCAACGGCCACGGTGCGCATCATCGATGATGAAGACCAGGTCTTTGAAGACTCGGCTCTGGGCGACGGGCCGGTTGACGCCGTTTGCAGGGCCATCAATCGCATCGTCAAGGTGCCGGCGGAGCTTACCGAATTCCGTGTTCAAGCAGTCACTGAGGGCATCGATGCGCAGGGTGAAGTGAGCATTCGTTTGGAAAGCGAGGGGGTTTCCGTTACCGGCTACGGCGCCGATACGGACATCATCGTCGCCAGCGCCAAGGCGTATATGAATGCGCTGAATAAGCACATCTACGCTCAGAGTGTCGTGGAAGGGCACGGCGACGAAACGCCGCTAGCGGCGGCCAGCACCCAAGCCTAGCAAGTACACCGCGGCGTAGGACCGGTTATTTCGGATAGATGAATGCGGAGGCAGAACTGAGAAGCTCTGCCTCCGCTCTGTTTAGTTCTTGCCCTGCTTTGGTCGTCGGACGCGGGCTCCCTATCCCTGCACCACACCCACGCTGCATACGGCCCTACTCGACAAGACGGTCTACGCATCATCCTTGCAGTGTCCACGGCGCACTTCTATGCGTATGTCGCCGGGCTCATCGACGCCTTTCAGTGCGGACAGCATCCCCCGAATGCCACCCGTGATCACTCTACTCGCAAAGGCATTTGTCGGTATCTCCTTGCCATCTATGGTGAGCCGAATGGCCTGGCGATCCGCACTTGGGCGGGGAAAACGCTCGTCCAAGAAGGCTGCCAGTCCCTGATAGTCATCGGTACGGAAACACGGGACCGCGTCTGCTCTATCGCTGTCAGACACGATGGCTGTGAGTTCGTCTTCCGCGACCAGCAAGTCCGCTCCTAGGGCAGCGCGGTGCACCTCAATCTTGGGATAGTCTGACCGCTTGTAACCCTCTACCACCACGAGATCAATTGCTGACATGGGCAGCAATCCCAAGATTTGTGGCAGTGTGGCGTCTTCCGGCAGTTTGCAGGTGACTGCGGCGCTTCCGGGGCCGCTGACTGCCACGGCGACCGCCTCCGTTTGCGCGAGACGCCAGGAGTCGCTGCCCTCGCGATCAAGCGCAAAGCCATGCGCCGCGTGTTTCACGACCGCAACTTGCCGACCACGCGCGTGCAGGCAAGGAATGAGTCTCTCGATAAGAGTCGTCTTACCCGCATTGTGCTTGCCGACAATGCACACCACGGGAATCACGGATTCGTCTCCTCAAATCGTCGTCCGCACTGTCCTGCCTTAGTCACGGAATACGGCTCTTTGTTGACTGGGATAGCACGCGCGCTTCTATGGGGTCTATGTGCGACTCTGTCCATCAGGATTCCGTTTACTACGGTGACCCTCCGGCGTCGTGCCTTAGGTCCTCCGCCTGCTGCCTCAGATAGGCCTCGATGAAAGCGTCAATGTCGCCGTCGAGCACAGCGCGGGTGTTGCCGGTTTCCGCACCGGTGCGGAGGTCCTTCACCATCGTGTACGGATGGAGCACATACGAACGGATCTGGTTGCCCCACTCCGCGCTCGTGTGCTCGCCCTTCAGCGCCGCTTGTTCTTCCTGTTGTGCTTGTAGTTTGCGCTCCAGGAGACGCGCCCGCAAGATGCGCATGGCGGCCTCGCGGTTTTGAAGCTGCGAGCGTTCATTCTGACACGTGATGACGATGCCCGAAGGAACATGGGTAATCCGAACTGCGGAATTCGTCTTGTTCACATGCTGGCCGCCGGCGCCGCTGGCACGATAGGTATCGAGCTTGATGTCATCGGGCTTGATCTCGACGGTAACGTCATCATCGATTACGGGTAGCGTCTCCACCAAGGCAAAAGACGTGTGGCGCCGCTTGTTAGCGTCGAAGGGTGAGAGGCGCACGAGACGGTGCACGCCGTGCTCGGCCTTCAGCCGGCCATAAGCAAATGGTCCGCTGATCTGCACCGTGACGCTCTTGATGCCAGCCTCTTCGCCGGGAGTACTGTCGAGGATTTCCGGCTTGTGCTCATGCGTCTCCGCCCATCTCAAGTACATGCGGAGGAGCATTTCCACCCAGTCCTGGGAATCGGTCCCACCCGCGCCCGCATGCAGGGAAAGCAGCGCGTCGCGCCCGTCATAGGGACCCTGGAAGAGCGTCTGGATCTCGCGTTTCTCGCCGTCAGACTCCAAGCGGCTAACTTCGGCATCGAGCTCGGTTTCCAGCGCCGGATCGTCTAGCGTGGCGAGTTCTACCAGCGCCTCCACTTCCTCGAAAAATCCGATCCAGTCATCGACGAGACGGCGCAAACCGGCGAGGTCTTGCATGACACGCTGGGCGTCGGCAGGTGCATCCCACAAGCCGGGATCGAGAGACTTTTCTTCTAGCTCGGCAATGCTTGCTTCCCAAGACGCCAGGTCAAAGGCGCCTCCGAAGTTCTTCTGCGCGTGCGCTCAATGCGGTTATTCTCTCTTTTATCATATTATTTGCTCTACTTGCCAGTGCATATTGGGCGACATTTATAGGTCCTGTACCTCTTAACCTACGATAGCCGGTAAGAATTGGCAACGTGAAACAGGCTTCCTGGCCTATAAGTGTCAGCTAGAATTCGCGCAGATCGCTTGTTTCACTAGACCAGATTTGAATGATATAGTTAATGGAAGATGGGACAATTCCCCTACTCGAATTCACTTAGCATTGGACTATCTTAGTTTGCTAGTGGCCCAGATATTTGGGATAATCATGCAAGTGCTCGAGACATCGTTCATCCGGACACATTGAGAATTGGAGTGGTCTTCTTTCCGAGCGTAGTAGGTCGCCGTCTTCCGAGCTAAGAGGTCCCAAGTGTCAAGCGAATCCCCCTTCTGGCTTCACTCGGTGAGCGTCGTGGTTACGGCTGAGTTTCACAATCCTTCTATTCTCAACCAAGACTTCCTGGTTGCAGAGGGGATTGTACCTAAGGACTGGGAGGTGGTTGAGACGATCACTACTCCGCCACTGTCCATAGTTCGTTTCAGTAACAATATACAATGGACAGTAATTCAAGAGAGTCTTATAGTAGCCGAGGAGTGTGAATCAACCTTTCGAGACGGCTATAGAGTTCACAATCTAGCAAGGGTTTACTTGGAAAAGCTCCCCCACGTTCCCTATCGAAGCCTTGGATTAAATTGCGTTGTGTCAATAGCCTATGACAACCCTCAGCAGTGGCTTATAGAACGGTTCTTGAATCCAGAAGTGCGCTTCGAGAGTGAACCACTTGTTCTGAGCATGTTGCCCAAGTTCACCTTTGACGTGGGAGACGCATTGCTGTACTTGACCATGAACGAGAAGAGTCTAAGGAGAGGAAAAGACAGTCCCGAAAACGCTGTTGTCATTGACTGTAATGTACATCATGAAGGCCCGCTCAACTCGGCTGAGCTTCGCGAGGCGATTGAGCGATGGCCCGCTTGTCAGGACACCATACTTACGGTACTGCAGAGGCTAATAGGTGACTCATAGGTATGGAATTTCAAGCTACCAGCACACAAGCATCAATTGAAAAACTGGCAGAAGAATCCAGCCTGATCGAATTCATGCACATTACACCAATGGGTCAAGACCGAGAGATTGGGAATGTGTTGAGAAATGCCGCCTTTGGTGCAGAAGCGTCCAAGGTCAACTATAGTAGCGATTCTTTGTGTGAGTTTGAGGCCGGGACAAAGACAAGGTGGATAGAACGCTATCTTGAGTTACTTGAACAGAGCGAGTACCAGTCGTATTCGACTCAGATTGCCGGATGGATCAATAACTGGCAAACACTTGGAGGCCACCCACGGAGGCAACGAATTTCGTGGAGAAAGCAGATTACCGTTGCAACTAAGCAGGAAGAGGTATTTGCAGTGCTCCGGTTGTTCAACTTAGATGGAACTGCCGATCGCCTTGTTTACCTCCAACGACTTGCATTAGACGATCCTGATGAGCAGCCTATGCTGCTCGATTCCATGAGAGAGTTAGTGCTCTTCTTAATGAGCGAAAGACAACTGCCTGACCCACAGATTGGTATAAGTCCCGATGGGAATGCACAAGTGGAGTGGAAAGTTGGCGAGAGTGGACTATTGGCAATGGAGTTCCTTCCAACTAGCCTGATTCGTTTTGCTGCCATATCCGCCTCTGCGCATCACAGTACTCGAAGGAAAAGCGTCAGCGGTACATTGGAGAAGACCGAGGCACTAAGGGCTGTTGAAGTCTTCACGTCCCAGATTATGAGCGATGCGTGGCAATCCGCTTCCTGACGACGACCACATATCACGTTACTGTAAGCCAAGTTCTGTTGATGAAGACGGGTTGCCTATGGCGACTGCTTTCAGGCTGCGGAAGGGTGAAAGTTTCCTCTCTGTCAATTGGCTGGAGCACTTCGATTCATCGGATTTGAGCGGTGCTGTTCAGATGATCCGAAATGCATTTGACGCAAAGGGATTCCGGTTGCGGCCGAATGGCCGTTTCGCAGTGGTCTGCGTGCAAGAAGTCAAAGATGCTGCAATGGTGAGCGTCGGACGGAAACTTAGCATCAATCATCTTCCGGTCGACAACGATACGTCCCATGCGGGCATCTTCGGCTATACTGGGGACGATCTGATGATTGCGGTAGAGATCAAGTCGTTAGTTGGAAGAGAAGACGTACACCCTGCGATTCCGTAAAATAGTCTAGTGTCTGTCTTTCTTAGCAGTTGATCTCAAAACGCTAGATATGGAAAACTGATGTTGAAGTCTATCTTTCCATATCCATACCTCCAATCAGCCGTGTTGAAGGCTCACATGCAAGGCTAATCAAGACTAAAACTGATTTCAGCACGACTACCGCTGAGGACACTTCTCATGAAGCAAGTACTGCATATCATCGACGATAAAGACAATACCGCTATCGCGCTCGCAGACCTCACCCCAGGCACGAAGGTCTCATTCTCCGGACCGGAAGGGGCACAGGAAATCACGATCCTGGACGACATCCCCTTCGGTCACAAGGTAGCGGTGAAGGCCATTGACAATGGCGAGCACGTTATCAAGTATGGCGAGTCCATTGGCGCCGCGACGCAAGACATTGCGCCAGGCAATCACGTGCATACGCAGAACCTGGAGAGCCTGCGGGGTCGCGGCGACCTGGTAGGCTCCGACCAGTCCGCTTAGGCACCCCACCCGCTCTTTCGATGTCTGTAGAGAAGGCTGCGAACCCACCAAAGCGTAAGCGAGGCAGAGAGTCCAAACGGGCTCTCCGCGAGCGCGTTGGGGAAATCATCGCCCACCTGCGCATTACCTATCCGGCGGCAGAATGCGCCCTTGTGCACCGCAACGCTTGGGAATTGCTGGTAGCGACCATCCTCTCCGCACAATGTACGGACAAGCGCGTGAACATCGTCACGCCGGGACTGTTCGCGCAGCATCCGTCAGTGGAAGCCTTTGCGGCAGCGCCGCGGGAAGACCTGGAAGAAGCGATCAAGACTACCGGGTTTTTCCGCAATAAGGCGAAGAACATCCAAGGGGCGGCACATGTCTTGCTGGAGAAATTTGGCGGCGCCGTGCCCAACACAATGCCTGAACTTCTCGAGCTGCCCGGCGTGGCACGCAAGACGGCCAATGTCGTGCTCGGTGTAGCGTTTCAGGTCGCTGACGGAGTTGTCGTCGACACGCATGTCTCGCGCCTCTCCCAGCGCCTCAAGCTAACCCGTCAGAAGGATCCCACCAAGATCGAACGCGACCTCATGGAAGTCGTGCCCAAGGCCGCTTGGATTGACATTGGGCATCTGCTGATCCACCACGGCAGGTCGCTTTGCACGGCGCGGAAACCGTTGTGCGGCGAGTGCCCCCTGCAAGACCTGTGCCCGAGCGCAAGACTCTACCTGGACGCCTAGTCTGTACGTCTCGCGCACTCTCTTCCCGATAGTGTCACCAAGTGAGGAATGCACCGCAGCCAGAGAATCTCGGCATTGTAAAGAACCTCAGCCGTACAATGCATCACTCTGCATCAGCACAACAAGGGCAGCCGGCCCGCAGTCCGTCGAACGTGTAAATGCCGGTATTGTGGCCGTCTTCCCATTGGATGCGAATCGCGTAGCTTCCCACCTGCTCAATCGACTCCAGGAATGTCTGCGCCGCGGTCAAGATGATGCCCGCATGCATGGAGCCGGGTGTATCCAACTCACCCGCGCAGAGCGCGCAGGGACACGAACGACGCAGATCGTCCCAATCGTAGCGGCTGACGTGGCCGTCACGCCACGTGATAACGAGTGTACGTTCGTCCTCACCGCGAGAAATCACGCTTGGCGTCCGCGCCCGGATGTCTCTCATGCCTTACTCCAAAGTAGCCGTTTCATTCCTGCAGGAAGTCTATCCAAGTGCACTACCGGCGATTGTCGTTGCCAGACTTGCCTGCAGCACTCTGGCCGGTATCCGCTGGCAAGTGTGCCGCCTTATTGTCCTACATAAGTCGATCAGAGCAATCAAGAGCGCACCCTGGCATAGCCAAGGTGCGCTCGCATCCATTCCTGGGTCGGACCGTAATCTCGCCTTTTTTCGCCCTAACCGGGGGCAATGGCTCTAGTGCGGCTCGCCCACCCTAGTAGTGCGAAGCCGTTACTAACCGTCAAGAGGCGAAACCCGCCATCCTGCTCTTTGCCCTCCACCCGCATCAATCCTCGGTGTCTGGCTCACGGATGGAGGGTTAACTGTCCACTTGCCAAACGCAATACAGCACTCTCGGATTGTCGAGTGGTAAGCGCAATCCTCTCATGGCTCACCTCCCTCCTTTGGTGCCGACTTGAGGGCACTCGCCCTCCTCTCTTTCAATAAACCACAATGCGCCGCGTTTGTCAAGCACGTGCTGTCGTTCATTCGCTGAAGATGCCGCAACGAACTGTCCCTTGAGGGACGTTTCACCTCTACTGCATTAGTATTTCAAGGCCTACTATGGGGAGCGTACCCCGCTCCTGAGGTGTGACTCGCCAGTCTTAAACGCTTCAAAAGAAGCGCAATCCTACAACTCCATTTCGCTGAGAAAGCGGTCTTCGCCTACCAGCATCAGAACATCACCGTCCTGCAAGCGCTCGTTGGGGTAGGGGTCATAGATCACGCTCTTGTTACGCCCGATCATGAGCACCCGTAGTCCACTCTCCTCATCCAGGCCGAGCACCTGCAAAGAGCGGCCCACAAAGCGATCGGGCACGCGAATCTTGCTGACTCCATAGCCCGGCACCACTTCAACATAGTCGAGTATGGCACGCGAGATAAACGTATGCGAGATGCGCAACCCGGCTTCATGCTCTGGGTAAATCACCTTGTCCGCGCCGATTCTGTCCAGGATCTCGCCATGCAGCTCGTCACGCGCCTTTGCAATTACATAGGGTACGTCGAGATGTTTGAGTATGAGTGTCGTAACAATACTGCTCTGTACATCCGAGCTGATTCCCACGACTACGACGTCGAAGTTCCGAATGCCGAGCTCTTCCAAAGCGCCTTCATTGGCAGTATCAGCCCGAACCACGTGTGTCAGTTCGTCCGATAGATTGTCCACGAGGTCGGCACTCTTGTCTACGCCCAAAACGTCGTAGCCCAAGCTGGCAAGCTGAATTGCGGCGCTCCTGCCAAAGCGTCCCAAACCGATAACGGCGATTTGCTGTTGTGCCATAGACTCACTCCTATCCCACGCGCACCGTTTCACTCGGATACTCTAAGCGTTCGCGATAGTGTTTCTGGGCCAGCAGGAGTACAAGGGTAAGCGGTCCGAGCCGGCCGACGAACATGGCGGCGACGAGCACCAGGCGGCTTACGTCGTGCAACTGCGGCGTAATCCCATACGACATGCCGACGGTGCCCAACGCTGAAGCCGCTTCGAAGAGCAAGGGCAGGAAGCCGATCGGTTCAAAATCAGCAAGCAGCCAGCTTACCGCGATGAGCAGCAACGCAGCCAACGAGATGATAGCGAGAGAACGAAAGACGACGCTCTGTGGGATGCGGCGCCGCAGGATGGTGGTGCGTGTCCGACCGCGCATGACTGCCAAGATGGTCACACTCAGTATGGCGAAGGTGGTGACTTTGATCCCTCCCGCCGTTGACCCCGGCGCCCCGCCGATAAGCATGAGTACCATCGTAAGGAACGTCGTGTCCTCGGTCATATTGCCAACCGGGAGGGTCACGAATCCGGCAGTGCGCGCGGCGATGCTATGGAAGAACGTATCAACCAATTGCACGTGCCACACTTCCCCCGCCAGAGTAAGCGGGTTGGCACGTTCACGCAAAAAGAACGCCAGGCCGCCAATCAGCCACAGTGCGCTGGTGGCAATCAAGATCAATTTGGTTTCGAGGCTAAAACGTACCCAGCGGCGGGACCTCGCCACGTCTTCGAACAACACATAGCCGGTACTACCCAGCACAACCAATGCGCCAATTACAATGAGGAGTAACTCCTCTCTGCGAAAGTTCGTAAGGCTCGTAAAGCCGCCCATGAGATCAAAACCGGCATTGTTGAATGCCGAAATGCCGTGAAACAACCCCAGCCAGAACGCACGCGAAGGCTCGTTGTTCTGCGCGAAATAGAGGGAGAGCGCCAGGACACCGAGCGCCTCGACGAGGATCGTCCAGATGGCAATATTGCGCGTGATGCTTACAATGCCTCCGATCCCCGAGAGATTGAGGGCCTCACGCATCAGGACTTGCTGACGCAGTCGAATTCGCTGACCGAGCAACATAAAGAGCAGAATTGAACTGGTCATGAAGCCAAAGCCGCCCAGTTGAATGAGCCCAAGAATTACGACGTGGCCGAATGTAGTCCAGTGCTCTGCCGTATCGACCACGACGAGACCGGTCACACACACGGCTGACGTAGCGGTGAAGAGTGCGTCGATAGGAGAAGTAGACTTGCCGGGAACGGTAGCCATGGGCAGCATGAGTAGGAGCGTGCCCAAGGCAATGAGCGCCGCAAAGCCCCCAGCCAGGACAAAAGAGGAGCCGGACCTTCGCCGTCGCTCGTACCCTTTGGGCTCCGGAGGGGGCGTTACCAGCACTATTTCGGGCGGTTTTCGGCGCTCGTTCTGCTTAGCGCCGTCACCTGCGTCAGGGGATCCGATGTCTGAGGAGCCTATTGCCGTATCCCTCCCCTACCTGAGCGATACGTGGGTCTCTCACGCAAGCATGGTCGACTGACTCTCTGCGATTCTACGCCGGCTGAGCAGATTCAGCCACGAAACGGACGGTCACGAGTTCATGCGTGCCAAGGTGCGGTATGGTGACCCGCAGCACGTTGTCGCTGACACTGTGCGCGGCGCTCGTACCACTTACCAGCAGTTGCGCATCTTGCACCGCATTGCCCGGCTGCAAAACAACCCGCAATTCCTGGGCACCCAATTCTACGACTTCTGCCGCGGATCCCCGCCACGCGTCTACGCTGGTGAGATTCACCAAGTGGACCTGGAGCATGTTACCGAGAATATGCACGCCAATGTCCACGAGGCCCGGTCCTTCCACGGTCACTGGCAACTCAGTGCCATGGGCCCAACGCACGGCGTTCGCGAGCAGTTCGGCCAAATCGGTCTGGTTCTGCTCCCATATGGCGTGGTCAATGTCGCCAGGAAAGTAAACGATCCTGCTCTGCTCTTGCTCCCGCGCAAACATTACCGGCCGCGAAATCTGAGGTAGCTCCGACAGGGCATATTCTGCGGGTTCTTCCGGCGCGGGCGGCACCAGCACCAATGGAGTTTCCGTTCTCGTCATCGGTTGCACCAGGCTAAGCCGTGCGGCCGCCGGCAAGACGATGGTGTCAGCAAAGGACTGCACAATCGGGTGGTCGCCGCCGACTTGGTACTGCGCATTTCCCAGAGTATCCAGCGGCGCGTGACCGGTGGCGGTAACACCGAACACGTCCGCCAGCCCAAAGTCGGTGCGATATTCGCCGGAGGTGTCTCGTCGCGAGGTCTCAAACGTCGCCACCAGGCTGCGGCCGCCGCTGACGGCGCTACGTATCTGCTGAGAGTGGCCGTCCGACAACTCACTGATGTTCGGCAGCAAAACGACCTGATAGTCCTGCAACGCCCCCGCCTGTATGCGTTCCAGCTCCACAAGGTCAAAGGGAATGCGCGCCCGCAGCAGGGCCAGGCAGGCGCCCATTACGTGGCTGCTCAAGCCGCATATAGCATCAGCATCGTCACTGTCGGCATAAAGCACTCCCACCGTGGCACCCGGCACGCGCGCACCAAGGATCTGTTGATGCTGTCCTTGCCAAGCGTTGGCCGCTGCCAACTCCTTGAAGACCCTGCGATCTCGCGGCACCGCCGCAACGCTGGTCCACGGCCACGCGCCGTGTGCCAAAATCTCCGCAAGCGTGACAGGAATTGTTGCTGGAGGTACTGCCCCCGATGCCCCGCTTCCTGCATTTACCGTTACATAGGCAGCTTTCCCCTTGCCCGCAATGCCCTGGGCCTTGCGGCTCATCAGCCCCGCGGTCCAAAGAGGGGTATCGCCATGGCCGCTCTCATGCTGGCCGACGACAAATTCCGCCAGCGAGGCGACTCTCCCGTGAGTGGTATCTCCAACCCAGAGGGTATTTGCCCGGGCCTCTTTCGTCACCCGGTCCAAGAAGCTCCACAGTTCTTCATCCACTTCCCGGCGCCAGCGCTGCCAGCTCCGGTGTGCACGCTCTTCTTCGGCGCTTGCTGAGCCTTTTCTCGGCGAAGGCAACCGCATCTCGGCTTCCCGCGCATAGCGCTTCTCGCAATTGGTGCAATAGCAGATCTTCCGATTGCCTTGCCAGTTGTGGCCGAGGTAGCCGTCCACCGGGTATCGCTCCGCAATCTCGCGCACAATAGCAGGCAGGTATTCGCGATAGTACGGTGAGTTGACACACGTGTAGTACAGGCCGTTCCCGCCCCGAGGCCTGCCATTGTGGTCCACCATGAACCAATCGGCATGGGCATAGTAAAGGTCTTCATGGCCGAGACTTGGGTCAATGCGTGCGAGCACGATTAAGTCTTGCTCTTTTGCCGCTTCAACCAATTCTCCAAAGACATCGCGCTCGCCAAGCCAGCGGCTGCGGCGATGGAACGGGACTTCCGTGGGATAGAAGGCCAGTACGCCGCCCGCACTCAATGCTACACCGCCGAACCCATTTTCGCGCCAACGCTCCTGCCACCAGTTTATGTCTACGTGCGGCGGATCAGCGTCATGGAGCACTACCTGTCCAAAGCGAATTAGCTGATCGTACCAGGGCATATCCCGGGCCATACCGGCTCCCTTCAAGACTTCTACGCGAGGACTCACCCGAGCCTCACCACAAGTGTAATCTGGTATGCTTTGCCTACTAATTCTCAGTCTATCCAACACCCACCAATACTTCAAATGACGCCAGTTTGTGCACCTCCTCATGCCTGCAAATTCGGGCAGGCGACGCCTGAATTCAACGTGAGATGGCACCTGGAACCCTGTACCACATCGGTTCTGCTTCTTCTAGCCTCCTCATATATAGAATAGGCAACAACCGCTCCCCATTGCTGTAGCCTCCCTTACAAAACTGGTGGCACGGGACCCATTTACGATGAGCGCGCTCTATGGGCGTCGAACACCGTCGGCAGCGCTGTCAAACGAGCGCCATGGCAGGGTGCATACGCTGGATAGAAGCTGGTCTCTCAGACGAGGTGGTTCAATTCAAGGTACACTACGAGCGACCAGGTGCAATGCCCTGGCAACCACTGGACGCCATCTGCGAGGATGACAGTTCCTATCGTGAATCTCGGGCAGTAATGAGAGGCGGAGGTAAACGATGGCCGGTCCCGACATAACTGAACTCTACGGAGCCGCCTCCCTGGAACCGTCCGGCCGCGTGATCGCGGGGGCCTACGGTACATGGCGGCTCCGCTACACGGTGGGCGCGAGTGGGATCGCTGTGGGGGGCGGCATCCGGATATATACGGACTCGGATACCGACTGGGGCATCCCGCAAGTTACCGCGCCTTCCCAGGCCGAATACTTGACCGTCCACGCGCCCGCCGACGCCCAGGTACATGTTCTCGTCGAGGAGATCAAGTCTCTCTCTCTACAGGTGCGGGGACGCGCCCTGCGGCCTGAGGAGACCATTGAAGTGACATTTGGGGATCGAAGTGGGGGCGGGCCGGGGTCGCGCGCTCAGACCTTCCTGGAGGCAAAGCGGTACTTCTGGGTCGCCGTTGATGCCAGCGGCGGCGGGTCTCACCAAACACTGCCCAACTCGCCGCATGTAACCATCGTGGGCAGGGAAGCAAAGAAGTTCGTAGCGGTCGCGCCATCTACCGTCGTCAGGGGTGAGGATTTTCGCCTCTTGGTTCGTGCTGAAGACGAATGGGGGAATCCCTCCCATGATTACCAGGGCGTGGTGTCGCTCAGCGCAGATGGCGTGCTGATTCCGGATTCCGCTCTCCATATGGAATTCCAACGCTACGATCATGGCGTCAAGGTCGTCGAAGGATGCCGTGCATCCGAGGTCGGCACACACAGAATCCATGTGCATGATGCACAACTTGGAATTTCCGCGAGCAGCAATCCTATCCTCGCTACTGAAAGCCGGCAGGAGCACAATCTCTATTGGGCGGACCCCCACGGCGGACAAGTCGCTTTGGCAGAGAAGATACCCGACTTCTTTCGCTATGCCCGCGACGTCGCCGCCCTGGACTTCGTCGGGTATCAGCGCAACGACCACATGATCTCCGCCGAAGACTGGCGGCTGCAGCAGGAAGCCGAGGCCGCCTTCGCGGATCCCGGCCGCTTCGTCCCTCTCCCGGGATTTGAATGGTCGCCAGAGACTGCCCGTGGCGGGCACCACAACGTGTATTTTCGCCGACACAATCAGCCCATCCGGCGCAACAGCCACGCGCAAGTTGCCGACAAGTCGGACATTGATACGGACATCGGCCACGTGACCGATCTCTACGCGGCCTATCGCCATAGTGACGTGCTCATTACGCCCCACGTCGGCGGAGCGCACGCGGATCTATCCTTTCACGAACCTGCTGTTGAACCCGCCATCGAGATTACATCTACCCACGGCTCATTTGAATGGTTTCAGGAAGAAGCGCTGGAGAATCGCTACACTGTTGGCTTTGTCGGCGGCAGCGACAGCCATACGGGCAGGCCGGGGACGGACACTCCCGGCTACCAGCCCCGGCGCTATGCCCAAGCCGGGCTGACCGGCATCTATGCTGCCGACCTCACGTTGGAAGCCTTCTTCGAGGCGCTGAAGGCGCGCAGGTGTTACGCCACCACCGGAGCGCGTATGGTCGTACACGTGGATGGAGACGGTCGCCCAATGGGTGCCGGGTACAGTACGTCCGCGCCGCCAACCCTTACGGTCAGTGTCACCGGCACCGCGCCGCTGGAGAGCGTGGAACTCTACCGCGGACCTGAGCAGATTGACGCTCACGCCAATGAGGATACGCCCGATCCGCAGCGGGTGCGCATTCTCTGGCAAGGAGCCAGCCGCAAGTCGAGTTACTCCGGTGTCACTTGGGACGGCACAGCCACGCTGACGGGAAGTAGGATTGCGGCAACTGAGACGATCCGCTTCGATAGCCCGCGCTCTCATCTCTTTGCGGTCACTGACCGCGGTCTGCAGTGGCATTCTGTAACGTGCGGCTATCGCAGCGGCGTTGTCCTTACCCTCGATGATCCTGCGAATGCCATGCTCGATCTTGCCGTTGAATCTTCCCTTATCAGTCGTCCGCGCTTTGGCGCATACGGCAAGTCCGGCCCGCAGATTCTCGCGCATGCTCCCGCAGAATCTCTCGCACTTGGCATTCCAGTGCAAGAACTCGCGGATGGGCCGAGAGCATTCAATATGGGGCCTCTCGACCGCACGGTGACCGTATCTCTCGCGCCACGTGAAAACGGCTCGGAGACTGCTTCGTTCACGTTCACCGACCCCGAGCCACAGCCGGGCGTCAATGCGTACTGGGTGCGTGTGACACAAACCGATATGGAGATGGCGTGGTCTAGTCCGGTTTTCGTAGACTTCATTGGTTAGGACCAATCTCATGAGTGCATTGCCCTGAAAGGAACTTCCCTACAACAGGCCCAGATCCTGCCCCGTACTCGATACGGAGGGGACCGGAATCGCGAAAATCCGTTCGTGCTGAGTGCTGCCCGAATCTTGGGCTTCAGACAGCCTTGGTCGAAGCACTAGATTGCACGTCGATCCGGTCTATGGGTTTGCAATCTAGTCCTGCCATTTGCGAGCAAAAGGCAAGTCTCCTCCCAGACCTGCGAGCTGTACGGCCACATTCACACCTTGGTGGCGCTTTTCCTCATCGCGAAGGCCCTCTCAGTTGTCACAGTTTGCCAATCGTTCTAAGATGGATTACTGAGCGCAAACCTACACGATCACACACTGAGGAGGAGTTTTCCATGGCAGCAGAAGGTACGGACGTCGGCCAGGTTGCGCCGGACTTTACGTTGGAGAATCAAGACGGCGAGGAAGTATCGCTTTCCGATTACCGCGGCAAGCAGAACGTCGTGCTCGTCTTCTACGTCGGCGCATTCAGCAGCATCTGCGACGGCGAGTTTCGCGGCCTGAGCGCAAACGCGGGTCGGTACGACGCCAGTGACGCAGCAGTTATCGGTGTGTCCACGGACACCAAGTGGACGCTCAAGCAGTACAAAGACTCAAATGACTTTCCGGCGACCTTCCTGGCCGACTTCTGGCCGCACGGCGCCGTTGCCCAGCAATACGGCGTCTTCTTTGAGCCATTGGGCGTCGCTACACGCGGAACTTTTGTCATTGACAAGGACGGCGTCATTCAAGGCAAGGTAGTTAATGAGCCGCTCAATGCACGCGATGAGGCAGACAACTTCGCCGCGTTGCAGCAGTGCTCCTAACCCCCTGGTTTCGCTCGATTAGGCGGTCGCCGGGGGATTGAGACGGGCTTCTACCGTACAAGCGGGATGCCCTTTCACAGTCACAAAGGCATTCTCACGCCTCCCAGCAACACCTGCTGTTGCATGGGAGGCGTCTTGCTGCCGCCGGCTTACAGCAGCAAGTACGCGCGGCAAGTTCAGCCACCCCTCTCACTAGGCCCAACTCAAGAAGTTCGGAGAAATCTAGAAATAGTACCGCCCGGCGCACCTCTCCACCCACCCTCTTGGGTAGGAAGTACGCGCCATAGACAGGGCAGTCTCTACCTGCTAGCATGGCCGGTGAAGCGTCGGCATTTGGCAGTCAGGAATAATCTGTGATACCGCTCGCCCTAGTTCAAGATCTCTCGGAACAGACGCCGTCCAAGATTCTCTTTCTTGTCCTGGATGGGCTGGGCGGTATGCCCCATCCGGAAGTCGGCAAGTCTGAGCTGGAAGTCGCGCGCATTCCCAATCTGGACCGCTTTGCCCGGCTTTCGATTTGTGGCGTGACCGATCCGATTGCGCCGGGAATCACCCCTGGCAGCGGTCCGTCGCACTTGGCGTTATTCGGCTACAACCCCATTCGTTTCGACATTGGGAGAGGCGTGCTCTCCGCGCTCGGCATCGACTTTCCTATCACCCCGAACGACGTCTGCTTCCGTGCCAACTTTGCGACCGTGGACGCTGAGGGCACCATCACCGACCGCCGCGCCGGGCGCCTTGCGACCGAAATAAATCGCGAGCTCTGTGCGCTGCTGCGGCACATTCACCTGCCCGAAGTTGAGGTGTTTGTGGAGACGGAGTCGGGGCACCGGGCTCTGGTAGTGTTTCGGGGCGAAGGGCTTTCGGACTACCTGACAGACACGGACCCGCAGCGGACCGGCGTTCCTCCGCTCACCGTAGCGGCAACACAGGAAGAAGCCGCGCCTACGGCACAGATTGTCAACGGCTTCCTCGCCGAAGCCGCTATGGTGTTGCAAGGGCAGGAACCCGCGAACGCGCTCTTGCTCCGCGGCGCAGCGTGCTATCCCGAGATTCCTACGATGCCACAGGTCTATAAACTCAGCCCGGCCGCGATCGCCACGTATCCCATGTACCGCGGTCTTGCCAAGCTCGTAGGGATGGAGGTGTTGGAGACCGGCGACACGATTTGGGATGAGTTTGATACTCTGCAGCAGAACTGGGAAGACTACGATTTCTTCTACTTCCATGTCAAAGGCACCGACACCGCCGGGGAAGACGGTGACTTCAACAGAAAAGTACAGGTCTTGGAAGAGATCGACAGTTTGATTCCCGCCCTGCTGCGCCTCCAACCGGATGTCTTCGTCATTACCGGAGACCACTCATCGCCATCGGCTCTTAGCGGACACTCCTGGCATCCTGTGCCTTTCGCGCTTTACAGCACGACATGCATCAATGACGAAATCTCTGAGTTTACGGAGCGCACGCTTGTGCACGGCGGTCTAGGCCGCTTCCCGGCACAAGACGCAATGCTCCTGGCTATGGGCCATGCGCAAAAGCTCGCCAAGTACGGCGCGTAGGGCAAGTCTCCGCTCGCTGCCTAGTGTAGACCGCCTCCTGCACGCGCCCGCAGTCCGGTCTCAGTTGGCTGACCTGCCCCACCACATGCAAGTCGAACTCGCCAGAGAGGTGCTGGACGACGCTCGAGTGCGAGTACTTGCGGGCGAGGACGCTCCCTCAGTCGATGAGCTTGCTCAGGCTGTACAACAGGCTGCTGAGCAGCGCGCTCTTCCCTCCCTGCGACCCTTGATCAATGCAACCGGTGTTGTCCTTCACACCAACCTGGGGCGAGCGCCGCTCTGCCAGGCTGCCGTTGAGGCCATGCAAGCCGTAAGCGCCGGCTACAGCAATCTCGAGCTCAATCTCGAAACTGGCACCCGCGGCTCCCGCTACGATCATCTCGCCGACGCGCTCGTCGCTCTCACCGGTGCAGAGGACGCGCTGGCCGTCAACAATAACGCCGCTGCTATCCTCCTAGTGTTGAGCACCCTGGCGGCCGGCAATGAGGTCATCGTATCGCGCGGTGAGGCCGTGGAGATCGGCGGCGGTTTTCGCATTCCCGATGTGCTCGCGCAAAGCGGCGCGCGTCTGGTGGAGGTCGGCACCACGAACCGCACCTACGTGGAAGACTACGTGCGCGCTATCACGCCGGCTACGGGGGCAATCCTGCGTGTGCACTCGAGCAACTTCAGGGTGGTAGGTTTTACCCACGCCGCGGACTCAGCCGAACTGGCGGCCGCGGCCCACCAGCACGATATTCCTGTGATCTATGACCTTGGCAGCGGATCCCTACTGGATACAGCGGTATTTGGACTTCACCGGGAGCCAACGGTACAGGAGACAATTGCCGCAGGGTGTGCCGTGGTCTGCTTTTCCGGAGACAAGCTGCTTGGCGGCCCGCAAGGGGGGCTAATTGTCGGCCAAGGCGAGTTAATTGCAAGCATGAAGCGGCATCCCCTCGCTCGCGCGCTGCGGCTGGAAAAGGCGACCATTGCCGGGTTGGAAGCGACCCTGGCTCACTACCGCAAGCAAGATGCGCCCAGCCACATTCCGGTGTGGCAGATGATCTCCGAGCAGCCGGAGCGGCTCAAGCGGCGAGCGCGCAACTGGCAACGCGCATTGGATTCAGCACATGGCCGGCAGCTAACGACGGCAATCGAGCCCAGTGAATCGACCATCGGCGGGGGCGCGCTCCCCGGCGCAACGCTGCCGACGTGGGTGCTACGCTTCTCTGCCCCCGCGCGCTCCGCGGACTGGCTGGCCGGGAAACTCCGCGCAAGCGTGCCGCCGGTGGTCGCCCGCATCGAAGAGGAATCCGTTGTGCTCGATCCGCGCACAGTGCTGCCCAAGCAGGATCAGGCTCTTAAGCACATATTGAAAGTGCTCCCCACCTGAACAACGATGCTGCGCTATAATGAGACTTAAAGTAGGTGGTCTTGCCAGGAATGGCTGGGGGAGTTGGGGTCGGACGCATCCGGCAAGTCCGGAGCTTGCCGCAGTGGCGAACAGTCAGACCCGCACGTGAGATAACTTCGCTCGGAAACAGCCGCCCGCTAGAGTGTATCTGAATTGAACGGGAGAAACGTCAGATGCAGCCGCTGATCGACAGCTTCGGTCGGCAAATTGAAAACCTGCGCATTTCAATTACTGACCGCTGCAACTTCCGGTGCCGCTACTGCATGCCCGAAGAGATGATGCAGTGGGTGCCGCGTGATGAGATCCTCAGCTACGAGGAAGTCGAGCGGCTGGCCCGGCTCTTTGTCCGGCTTGGAGTTCGTGACATTCGGATCACGGGCGGCGAGCCAACGGTTCGCAAAGACCTCCCGTATCTCATCAGCCGGCTGCGCTTGATCGATGACTTGGAGAGTCTTTCCATCACCACCAACGGCTTTCGGCTCAAGTCTCTGGCCGGGCCATTGGCGGAAGCCGGGCTTACCCGCATAAACGTCAGTGTCGATAGCCTCGTACCCGAACAGTTCGCCTACATTACGCGGCGGAATGCGCTTAATGCCGTGATGGAGGGCCTTGAGGAGCTTGAGAAGCACCCCTCGATTAGTCCGATCAAGCTAAACTGCGTGGGCATTCGCGACTTTACTGAACGTGAGGTCGTCGCATTCGCTGAACTGGCGCGCCGCAAGCCCTATGTCGTCCGCTTCATCGAGTTTATGCCTCTGGATGCAGACGGCATCTGGCGCGAAGAGAAAGTGCTCACGGGGCGAGAAATCCTGGACATCATCAACCGCGCCATGCCCGTTCCTTTAGTGCCGATTCCTACGGATCCTTCTTCCACCTCACGCGTCTACCGGTTTGCCGACGGGAACGGCGAGGTAGGCTTCATCAATCCCGTGAGTGAGCCGTTCTGTTCGACCTGCAACCGCATTCGGCTGACGGCGGAGGGTATGCTGCGCACCTGTCTCTTCTCAGTACGCGAGACTGACCTGCGCATGCCGCTGCGTGAGGGAGCCAGTGACGAGGAGTTGGAGCACATCATTCGCGCCGCCATTTGGCAGAAGGAACTCAAGCACCGCATCAACGAAGGTGAGTTCTTCCAGCGCGCGAACCGCACGATGTCTCAGATTGGCGGCTAAGGACCAATCGCCGCAGACGGACCTCCACCGCAGTCCCCTGGTTCAACCCCCACCCCTGGCTACTCGCCCTCCGCAGTGACACGCTCCTCACTCGTGTCCTAGACGTATCGCTTGGTAAACCGGCCAGCGCCTGCGAATGTCAGAGCAAGCCGCTCCCTTGCATTGCCGCGCCATTGCCCAAGTGTGAAGCCGGAAGCTGGTGACACGGCGCGAGGACAACGACTTACAATCCCCGCCAGAGAAACATACCAAGAACACGCAAAAGCAAACACATTGTGTAGTTTCTTTACTTTTTCCTCACTCCGTTGACAGAAACTGTAATATCTGATATATTTTCTAAAGATAAAGCTTAGAATACTTTAACTGTTCGTGAGGAGGCATGCCATGAGAAACATCTTGGGTACTTCCCAGACACCTGAAGTGCTTGGGCGCTGCCCCGTATGCTCAAGCGAACTCACCGTGCAGCGACTGAGCTGTTCGTCCTGTAGTGTGGCGCTGGAAGGCGATTTTCACCTCAATCCCTTCAATCGCCTCTCCTCCGAACAGCAACGCTTTGTGGAGATCTTTCTTGTTGCCCGGGGGAACATGAGTGAGGTGCAGAAGGAACTGGGAGTCTCCTACCCCACGGTACGCGCGCGGCTGGAGGAAATCATCAGCCAGCTTGGGCACGAACCGGCCTCGGATGAAGTCACGCAGCAGGCCGAGCGTCTTAGTACGCTTCAAGAGGTGGAAAGCGGAGACCTGAGCGTCGAAGAAGCTTTACGCCGCCTGGCTAACAGGGAGTAGCACCATGGGCGCAGAAGAACGAATGATACTTGAAATGCTGCGCGAGGGAAAGATCTCGGTAGAGGACGCGGAGCGTCTGCTCGGGGCAATCCGCAACGGCAGTGAGAGAGCGGATCGCGGGGCCTCATCCATTCTTGAGGGCAACTGGTGGGAGGAAGTTGAGCGCTCCCTCGGCGAAACGCTATCCAAGGTGGAGGAACGGATTTCGCGCGCGGTTACGGATATACCGAGAGGCACCATCCGTATGCCGCTGCGGGGTCTCAAGCGCAAAAGGCAGCGAGAAGAGCAAGGCTACACGCCTGTGGAGCTAGACGACCAGTCTTTTGCCATGCCGCCCGATGCCCGCATGGAAGTTGACGTCGAAGGCGGCGGCCTCACTATCGAGGAAGCCCCTGGGGACGCGCACGTGAGTTTCGATCGGGATGGGCACGACTGGGAGTGGACTGTCCTCAAGTTGGACAACACCTATGTGCTCTCGGTGTACGCAAATGCCGTTTGGGCCGGTGTGCCAAACGTCTCATTGCGCGTCCCTCCCGTTCAGTCCTTGGCCTGTAAGGTTGCCGGCGGCAGCCTGTCAGGACATAGCCTTACTTCACCATTAGAAGCATCAGTTTCGGGCGGCACCCTTCAGCTTAGCGAGACTAGCGGCGCTCTCAATCTGGAGGCTGCAGGGGGCGCTATTGGGGTGTCGGGCAACATTCCGTCGCTGCACGCCGCCTCCGCTGGAGGGCCGGTATCAGTACATGGGGAAGTAAAGATGCTTCATGTGAAGGCGGCAGGCGGCAGTGTGAACATCAACCATGCCCTGCTCTGCGAGGGTGAGCACGCCATCGAGAGCTCTGGCGGCGGTGTGATGCTCGTGCTTGACGCTGACTCCGCGGTCGCCATTGAAGCCGCTGCCACAGGCGGCGGCGTAGACGTGAATCTCCCGGGGGCCTCCGGTGAAGCGCGCAACCGCTACGGCACCGGCCGGTATAGCGGCACTCTAGGCGAGGGAACAGCCAAACTGCAGTTGCGCAGTAGCGGCGGCAGCATCCGCATTCATGTCTCTGAGTAGGATTGCTCTTGATTGCCGGCTCGATTAGGTGGAACGGGGGTCCGTCCGGGTTCGGCTTTCGCCAAGTCCGGCCAACTGTTCGTCTTCAGACTGCCAAGCGGAGCTTTTCCCTGTAAGCGGTCTTCTTACGCCCCCGATCGGGCCCGCAGGCATGTGGTCATTCACCCTCTAAACCGTGAGGTCCGTCTTCACGAGAACTCGGCAAGCGGGGATGCCTTGTCTAGCACAGCGCGCCGATGGTCAAGAGCCTTCTACAGCTTCACGCAGCCATTTACGTGATGACCTTGGCAAATCCATAGTCCAGCAGGATTGCCGCGTCCGTGAAGTGTTGAGTGGAGCCCAGCACCACGGCCAGTAGGTGGCGCCCATCCCGTTCCGCGACGGCGACCAAACAATACCCGGCGTCGGGGGTCCATCCTGGCTTCAAGCCATACGTGCCTGCATAGGTCCACAGCAGGCGATTCAGATTCCATGGCCCATACCAGCCATGCTCGTTCGTTGCAGTAAACTCAATCCGTTTCACACTGGCATAGGTGAGGATTTCAGGCGTCAAGTCCAGTGCATACATCGAAAGCGCCGCCAGATCGTGGGCTGAAGAGTAGTGTGGCAGCGTATCCTCGTCATAGCCGGTCGGATTGCTAAACTGAGTGTTCTGCAAGCCGAGTTCCTCAACTTTCGCGTTCATTGCCTGAATGAATGCGTCGTAGCCCAGAGTTCCTTCCGCCACAGCGATTGCTGCATCGTTGCCTGAATCGAGCATCATCCCGTAGAGGAGAATATCCAGGGGCACAATCTCACCGGCCTGCAGACCCATCACGTTGGGTTCCGCGCCCGCAGCGCGTTCCGACACCAGCACCTTTCGGCTAAGGTCGCCTTTCTCCAAGGCAATGATTGCGGTGAGAATCTTCGTCGTGCTCGCCGGCGCCCGTTGCTCGTGTTCATTTAGCGCATAGACGACCTTCTTGTTAGACAAGTCTACGAGAAAGGCAGCCCGCGCCGTAAAGTTCCCCAGCGTCGGTGAAGGGTTCTCTTCCAGCCACGCGTAGGAGAAGTGGGGCCGTGGCGGGGATATCGTGGCCACGATCTTGGCCGCAGCCACTGGCGTACTCTCGGCCACCGTAATAATCGGACCCGAAGGCTCTGGGGTTAGACGAGACAGCAACGCCACGCCGCCCAACACCACAACCATGGCTATGACCCAAATGCGGAACGCAGGGCGCCTGCGGGAAGGCCGCGTGGGCTGATACCTGTACGGTTCCATCCGACTCGATCTATGGGATCACACGAGAGACCAATGAAGGAACGACGTCTGCCGCTCCTTCGCTAGCCAGAATATGGACAGTCTTCCTCTATGCTACGGTGCTGCCGCTCACTGGCGGCGCTCTTCATTGGCCCCATGGCATGCGGACCAATCGACACCTATATGGGAGTGTGCAGCCTCATCGCCAGAGCGGAATGGATGTGCGACGGTTGCAGGCCGGCAATTCCGCGCCCCCAAGGGCAAAGCGCCACGATGTAAACTACCGCTGATCGAACTGCGGGACTTCACCCTGCATGGGACCAACCTGGGGAATGCCGCCGGCAGACGTGAATAGCCAAGTGGCAATCAGCCATCCATTTGCTGAGTGAGACCAAACTTCTCTACGGGCACAAGGCAGGCAAATGTGTGTATTCTGCCGGCAATGTGGAGTCAGCAGGACGCACTGCGCCTAGGAAAGTCTATTCGACAAGGCCTGTCCGGTCGACGCTTTCCACAAAGTAGCGTTGTGTAAACAGATAGATGATCAATGGCGGCATGATCACAAGGAATGACGCGGCCATGATTACCGCTTCGTTAAACTCATCCCCCGCACCTTGACCTGCCAACATCTGCAACAACGCCGCGCTCAAAATAGAGAGCCGCAAGGGCAAAGTGAAGTTGTTTTGGTCGAAAAGATAGATAGTCGGTTCGAAGAAGTCATTCCAATGCCAAACCAAGGAAAAGAGGAACACCACGATGATGGCCGGTGTTGCCAGCGGTAGCATAATGCGCCAGTAAACGCTGAACGGCCCAGCTCCATCAATACGAGCCGCATCCTCCAACTCATACGGCAAGTTCCTGAAGAACTGTCGGAAGACCAGAATGAACAGCGCACCTCTTAGGCCATGGCCAAACAGTGCCGGGATGAGGAACGGGAAGTACGTATCCATGAACCCGAGGTTGCGATAGAGAATAAACAGCGGCACGATGATGGTCTGCGGCGGCACCAAGAATGTAAAGAGCACCAGCAGGAAGAGGATATCGCGACCCGGGAACGGAATACGTGCAAAGCCGTACGCTACGAATGAGCAGGCCACGGTCTGCAGTATGCCGGAACCCAACGAAATGATGATGCTGTTGCGGGCCGCCTGCCAGTAGAGCATGCCGCTAATGGCTAGCTCATAGTTTCTCCAGAAGAACGTACGAGGGATCCACAGGACCGTGAGGTCAGCGAGGTCCGCAACCGTCTTCAGCGAGGTCGAAAACATGTAAATGACCGGAAAGAGGAAGACAAAGCAGACATTAATCAGGATGATATACGTGGCAATGCGCAGGAACACCAACTCCCACCACTTCCGTGAGGTTAGTGCGCCCAGTACACCTGTGCGCTGCCGGATTACGAATACAGAATCTGCCATGCCAGGTACTCCCTACCGTTCACCAGCGTAGAAGACAAAGCGGCTTGAGATCACCAAGGCAAGTGCCATGAACAGGAAAATCGAGGCAAAGTACATCCAGCCTAAGGCCGCCGCATAGCCAAGCCGGAAGTCTCGGGTCAGGCCGACGGTCTGAATGTAAGTAAGAACTTCATTGAATGGGTCCGTGAATGAGTCAACGATGGTATAGACAACGTTGACCAAAATCACCGGCGAAAGCATCGGCAGCGTAATTCTCCAGAAAATCTGCCAGCCGGAGGCGCCATCGGTCTTTGCAGCCTCCCGCATCGTAATCGGCACACTATGGAGGCCCGCCACAAAGATCAGGATCTGCACACCCGTCCGCCAGAGCACCAAGGTGACCCGGTTGACCAGGTCAAGGACCCAGTCCGCGATAGTCCCCTGGAGATACGTGAAGACCACCTCACTCAGTGTCTGCACGCTCACCCCAATCGCCTCCGTGCTCACGCCCTCGCCGAACAAGCGCCGAATGACGATCGCCGAACCAATCACCACCGGCATGAAGAGAAGCATGCGGAATACGCCGCGCCCCGGCATTTCCTGGACCACAAGAATGGAAACAAAGAGCGAAAACACCAAGATGATTGGCAAGTCTGACAGGAGATTCGCCACCGTCTTGGTAAATAAGGGCAAGAAGTGAATATCCTCCAAGAACGGTTCCGCGTAGTTTTCCCATCCAATGAATGTCAGCTTCAACTCGGAGCTTGTAATCTTGACGTTGTGGAAACTAACGAAAAGCGACTGAAACAAGGGCCACGCAAGAAAGATTAAGAAACCCACAATCCACGTGCTGATATAGAAATATCCGTCCATAGCACGCTGGAATCTATAGGTCAGGCGTACTCCTACCGCCGACAGGATTACGCGAATCGACAAGATGCACGCCGGCACCACAAAGGCGAGCCCAGTAAGCAAGATCACCCATGTAAAATTATCTTCAAATTGCATGGCCGTTACCTCCGCGGCGGAATAATGAGATAGTTCTGGCCTTCGACCGCGCTATCGCCGTCGGTAAAGCGACGTGTATTGTAGTTGACAATAACCCGAGTACCGTCTTCATACACGGTTTCATACACACCTACCGCTAGCTGCCGGTGATCCTCCATCAGCAGATTCACGGTATAGCCCAATTGCCGTATGAATAACTCGTACTCATCGACTATTTGGGGCTCCCAGTCGGCGAACCGCGACGAATAGAGGCGGTTGTACTGGGTTCGGGTAAGCAAGACACTTGGGCTAGAGGTAAGTTCGAAGGTCGGCAACGCACCGTACTCAATGGCACGGAGGAACTCATCGCGATCGCTTCTCAAGTTACTTTCATCACCGGTATAGCGCACAAGCCCGTGCACTGCCAAGGGGAAGAATGGCACGGTCTCCTCGCTAAACACGTAATTGTAGCGATCCAGAGGTACCCGTGTGAAGAAGTCGGTGGTATCGAGCATGTAGGCATTAGCTCCCTGGATTACGGCTGTGCCGGTCTCCTGTTTGCTAATGTCAACGATCTCTTTCCACACACCAACAAATTCCTGACGGCTTAATTTCGTCCCGCCCTGCTCCGTATCCACCGGCTGCTGCAAGGACCGAATCTCAATGAACAGACCAATCCCCAGGGCTACCAACAGACCTGCAGTGACAATCGGCCGCCAAATAGGCCCGCCAATCAGTTGGCCCAAAAGGGCGTCACCGGGGCGACGTGTCCCAACCAACACAACGTAGAGCCCAATAAAGGCAATTGCCATCATGCCAAGAAGTCTGAGACCGCTAGTGAAACCGGACCTGCCGGTAAAGAGAATGGGGTAGTGGTTCAGCGCCACTTTGCCAAAGAAGCGGAACTCCACGCCGGCAATCCCGTATTCGCTCATTTTCGCAATATCGCCGGCGGCATAGCGGTCACGGGCGATCTCAGGACGCAACAGTTGCACCTCGGTGTGAGGCTCATCCTCCTTACGCTTGAAACCTACGTAATTCGTCGTGATCGGCAAGCGGTTTGCCCCGCGAATTACATCCGTCAACGGGTTGAACCGGAAGAATGAGTCAATATTCCTGAACCCAAACAGGTAATTGTCTTCGAGGTACAAGGGAATACTATTCGCGTTTGCGTAATTCGACACCGCGCGCAGACCCTCATCACCGCCGAGCTTTCCTTCAGGCGGCAAGCGTTTGGGCAGCGACCAGTCATAGCCGTCCTGGCTCCAACCCACCAGCGTGACTCGCAGGTTATCGAGACCCCGCTCTTCCTTGAGCGTCTTAAGCATAGCCAAGGCCTCGTCGAAGGTAGTCATGGTTATGAACTGATCGCGCGGGAAGGCTTGGCGTTGCATCGCCATGAAGATGCGCAGGTGCAGGAAGGGATTCGCCTCCTCCAGCCTTTGCAGACCGCGCTCGCTCATTAGGTATTCGCGATAGGTCTTCGCCATACCCACGTAGGTCGCATCGTAGCCGCGCAGGAAGGCGTACTTCAACTCGCGGTCTCCCTGTACGCGCTCCTGCTCGAAACGGGTGACAAAGGAGGCACGGCGCAGTGGGAACGGCGCCTTCCGTCGGAAGATGAACTGGCCGGATATACGATTGTAACCCAGCGCGGTGTAGCTCAGCGCCGCGCTGATGTTCACATCCATGTCGCCTTTGGTGACAATTCCGGTGAAGGCCGTATTGCCCCGTACCAGACCAAAGACAGGCACTGGAATCGGGCCCTGCTGTTGCTCCGGCTCAAATGAGAAGAGGGCCGGCCCATAGACCTCCGCGAGGAAGTTATGCCGGTACTCGGGCTGTTCCGGCCGGAAGTGCACAATGGCCCCGGGACCGTCCGGTACGAAGAGATAGCCTTTTTCTTCGTTGGTCGCAGCGCCGAGGAACGGCAGAATATCCAAAGTTACCAAGAGGCGTTCTTCGGTCTCACGCACGCTATCCTCGTTGACACCGACCACCAGCCGGTCATCTTCCAGCCAGTAATTGATCGTAAAGCCGATGTTCAACTCTTCAAACAAATAGTCAACCTGAATACCGCCGTCAATGGGAGTGAACGTCATATTCGGTTGGTCTGAAATGATGTCAGCCACACGCGTCTGGGTGCGCACTCTATCGGTGTATTCGACGATAACAACCGAATTCAGCCGGGCCTTGATGGAATCCGAGACAGCCTCGGGGTTCTCGAGGATCGGTGAACTACGCCAGAGGCGCCCAAACTCGCGGTCGTCGTATACCGCCAGTTGAGAATTCGATTTATTCAGATAGAGCGACAGGCTATCAACCTGGCTGACTTTCTCGAAATCCGGCCCTAACTCTCTTTCCGGATTTGACGTCGTCGCGGCCATAGCCGGCGCGATCGGCAAGATGGTCAGTAGTAGGATTAGCGGTACAAGATACCGCGCAACACGCCACCCTCTAGCGAGTGACAACTTCATAGACAACCTCCCAGAGGAAGCGGATCACCCGCGATGACATGAAATAGCTGAGGGCGGAAATACCAAATATGGCAACCATTCCCAATATATTAAGGAAGCTCACGCCTGCAGCTCGTTTGAATTCGAAGTCGTGCACTACCTTCACCTGCAGGTAGAGAAGCACGCCCATCCACCAGTACATGGCAGTGTTTGCAAAGCCATAAAGCGCACTCTCGTCTCCCGTAAGCACGTTGGATACCAAGGCCAAGGGCAAGGCGATAATGATATACGGCTGCAAGCAGTAAGCAGTCGTCGCTGCCACCACTTTCGGCGAACCCTCACCGTAGAAAATTGCGCTCACACCGTAATTCGCTATCACCCAGACCAGGAAGGGCACAATAATCCGCGATACTTCAAGGACAAAGTTTATATCCTCGGGGTCAATCGACGAGTAGTGAAAGCTCACCGTATTGAGTGTAAGCATGCGCACGATGATAGCGAGACCAAGCATCGTCCACACCGTCCACCACGTCGAATCCTCCCGCAAGGCCCAGAAGGTCTCCATCGGGTCACGCAAGACCCCAACCGCCTGGCGATAGATCTTGTACCACGTACTCTGCTGCTTCAGGATGCCTCGCTGGAACCCAAGCGCAAAAATGCGCCGCGTTCCTCTGGGAATGACTATGATAGCGCCGATTCCCAGCAGCACGTAGAGCATGAAGAGTCCGAAGTTTGCGCGCATCCAAAGGTATCGCGCCTCGGAGTAGGCCTTCGCGTACTCAGTCTTGTCGTAACCTCTGAAATACTCGACCATCGCGTCCTGGTAGCGCTCTTGCCGGTACAGTGCCTTGCCAAGCGCGCTATGGGCCAGGTACATATTCGCGTCGAGTTTGAGAACTTGCTGCCACAGATTGGCAGCCTCATCGTATCTGCCATCCCAGTAGAACTTACTCGCGGAGTGTACCAGTCTGGCGAAGAGCGTCGGCCGGTATACCTGAATGTTGTTACGAATCGCATCCAGGATATACAACGACCCGGCCTCGTCCGTCACCACACTCGTCGGGTATCCCAGTTGGCCCTGTTGCACCCCTCTACCGCCAAATGCCAAAAGCGGTTCACCGTCCTGGTCATATTGATAGACCTTAGCGGAATTGGCGTCCACGACCGTGATAATACCCGCGTCATTCACGTTTACATCGGAGAAGCGCGGGAACTGGGTCCGCCTACCGGCTCCTTCTCGTTCACCGTAGAACTTCAGCGAATCTTCCTTGAAGAACCGCATATAGATAGCGACGGAGGTCGAATGCGGATAAACGTTCACGCCCACCGGACTGAGCTTTTGCAGCTGGTCCTTGACCGCAGTCGCCACCACGGTGTACAGAAAACCGTCATCGGAAAGGTACAAATTCGAGTGCGGCGTAGGTTGCGGCAGGAAGATCTTCCGCCTCTGTTCCTGCGTCGCAAACATACTCACGATCAGTCTGCGCAGGCTGAAGTCCAAGCGCGTAGCGCCAAAGAAGCCGCGGAAGCTGCCCTCACCATCGAGCACGATGATGCCGAGGTTACTCCCGGCTTCCAGGGTATAGATGCGCCCGCTGCGGTCCACCACCAGCTTGCTGGGTGCAAACGTGTGGTCTACCGGAATCAGGGTTGTTTCGGGCTTGAAGAATTCATCCACGAAATTCCCATTAGGGTCTAGCCGCAGGATGCGATTGTTGCCGGTGTCCGCAACAAAGATATTCCCATCGGGATCGACGTAGACTCCCTCCGGCTTACTCAGGTTGCTGATCTCCATGAGGTAATCGCCTTCCTGAGAGAATTTCAGGACGCGGTCGTTACCGGTATCAGCCAGCCAGAGGTTCTCTTCATGGTCGAGGAAGAGGTCCGAAGGCTCCTTGAAGGCGCCCGTCGGCAAGTGAATGCCGTTGATCTCTTTCTCGAAAATGTAGGGGAGAGGCGACGGCACACGCTGCTTGCGGGGATCAATTGTATACGACAGCTTCGGATCGAGCTCCAAAGCAAAAGCCGTACCGGCAGACGTTACGAGTAGCCATAACGCAGCCAGAACCGCCAGCAGTGCCCTTAATCGTGATCCTTTGTCTCCACGCATTTTCGCCAATCCCTTACCAGTTACTGGGGTCAGTCCCTCTTCTGTTAAGGCGTTACGCCTTGATTCCTGAATGCGCCATGGTCGCAATCACACGTCGTTGCACCAGCGTAAATAAGACAACCGGTGGTGTGATCATAATAAATGTGGCCGCCGCATAGGCCCCCTGCCGTGCCACCGAACCCTGGCTGATGAGAGTCTGCAAGGCGATGGGCAGGGTCCGCATCGATTCCGTACGCGTAAACACCAAGGGAGCCCAGATGTCATTCCACGTACCGACGAAAATGATGATGACCAGCGTGGCCCATGCCGGCGTCACCAGCGGCATCACAACCCGCCAAAAGACAGTCCACTCTGTAGCGCCGTCAATTTTCGCGGATTCGATGAGAGCCCCGGGTATCTGCTCCATGAACTGCTTCATCAAAAAGAGAGCGTAGGGAATTGCCAGGTTGGGAAGCACCAGCGCGAAGTAGGTGTCGATGATACCGAGCTGGTAGACAACCAGATACCGCGGAATCGCCGTCACCTGAGGCGTGAACATGAGCGCCGCGATAACGACGATGAAGATTGCATGGCGCCCGGGGAAGTTGTGCTTTGCCAGCGGATAAGCAGCCAAACTCGCCAGCAGCACGCCGCCAATCACCGTACAGAATGCAACGAACACACTATTGAAGATGTACCGGATAAACGGAACATTCAAGGAGTACGTCGCGATCAGGAGGTCCTGGAAATTACGCAAGGTCGGGTTCCGCACGATAAAGCGCGGCGGAAAGAGGAAGAGCTCGTCGATCGGCTTCAGAGCATGCGACACGACGAAGATCAGTGGCAACGACATGAACGCGGCCAGAATGGTAAGCGCCGCGATGGTCGTAAACTCACCGCTTGTAATCTTGAATTTGCCAACTCGAATTATCATTTACCGCTTCCCCTTCCTTGGCTATTCATCCTTGGTGGAGAGCAGACGCAAGGCGCCTTGCCCTATACCAAAGGTTATGATGAAGAGTATCACGGCAATTGCAGCCGCATAACCCATTTCAAACCGGATAAAGGCGTAATCGTACAGGTGCGACAGGATCATATGCGCCGCGTACAACGGACTGGGGAGACCCGCCAGCGAGAGCGAAATCTCAAAGCCCGCAGAGAACATGAGTACCACCGCGTTGATAACGCCAAAGAGCATCTGTGGTTTCATGGATGGCAGGGTAATGTACCACATCTCTTGCAGTGGATGCGCGATTCCGTCTACCTTCCCAGCCTCATAGAGCTCTGTATTCACCGTCTGCAGGCCGGCAAGGAACACGAGGAAGTTGTTTCCCATACTCATCCATAACATGACGAACATGATCACCGGCAACATTGTCCGCTGGTCGATGAGCCACAGGAACGGTTCCTGGATGAAGCCCATGCGCATCAAGAAGTAGTTCATGTAGCCGTAACGGTCGCCGGAAAAGACAATGCGCCAGACAACCGCCATAGCAATGGCGCTGGTCAGCGAAGGCGCGTAGAACGCCAAGGCGTAGATCGTGCGCACGCGAATCTGGTTGATGAACCAAGCGAGAAGGAAGGATGCGGTCAGGCTAACCGGCCCTGTGATGAGGGCAAAGAACAGTGTATTCCGGATGGACAATACAAAGATATCGTCCTCGAGGAACAACAAGCGATAATTGGACCAGCCAATCACGCGGGGCGGCTCCAACATATTGAAGTACGTAAAGCTCAGCCAGATGGCCACCCCTACGGGGATGATCAAGAAGGCGAAGAAGAAGATCATGTAGGGCAGCAGGAACGCATACGACACACCGTATTGAGCGATGATACGCTGCAAGCCGGTCTTCGGCTCTGCCACCGGTCGCGGTTGGGTCGTCACCTCCGCGCCCGGGCCGCTACTCTTGACTTCGGCCATTATTCCAGACCCCCTTTCGTCTTCGTGAGATCAACCGGCAATCCGAACTCCTCACGCTTGCGGATGAGTTCACGGTCGATTTGCTTCACTGCTTCTTCCAGGGCTTCACGTGCGTTCCACCCTTGCAGCACCACGCGATTCCAGGCATTGATGATGTGACGCGGCGTGAAGTAGCCGCCCAACGTAACCGGCTGCTCCTTGAACCAGCGCCACTGCTCCTGGATTGCTTCGATATCCTTTTGTGGGAAGGGGAGCTGGTTTAGGGCTTTGACGTTTGCCGTATTCCAGCGCGCCTCCGTGCCGATCAAGGCCTCGAGCTCTTCACCAAAGCGCGCTTGGGCCCGCGTAGACGTCCACCACTTCGCCCACTCCCAAGCCTTGTCTTGTTTATCTGAATTATCCATGATCACAACGGCTTGGCCATAGCCGCCTGAGGTACGGTCTACCTGTCCGTCCGGGCGGCGCTTACCGGGCAGCGGCAGCATTTCCCAGCGGCCCTCAAGCTCCGGCGCCGCAACGGATAGGAGAATATACGTAAAGAAGCCCGATACACCAATCGGCATCTCTCCCGTACGCATACGGTTGTAGAAGTCGGCTTGCTGCGTAATCTTGTAATTGGTGTAGAGCTCCGTCCACTCACGGAAACCGGCCAAGGCTTCCGGCGAGTCAAGGGCGCTCAGTCCTCTGTCCGTATAGAAGTCTCCGCCGTTCTGGTAGAGGAAAGGCAGGAACCCCGGCACAAGAGACTCAGCCAGGCCGTAAATGCCGCCACCAGCGGACACGCCTACCGGCGGGAAGAAGAAGTCCATTCCGCGCTGCTGAAGCAGCCAGATCATGTTGTACAAGTCTTGCCAGGTATCAGGCGGAGTCAGGCCCAACTCAGTGAAGATGTCCGTACGGTAGAACATCATCAAGAAGTCCTGCGTTTCCGGTATAGCGTAGTCTCCACCCTCCCAACGGAAGGGCAGCAGCGCCCCGGGTCGGAATCGCGTCGTCACCTCCTGATAGTCCAGGAACTTATTCATATTGGCTACGCCGTTACGAATAGCAAACTCCACCGGCACGTCGGGCAACACACCGGTCGCAACGTCCGGGGTCACGCCGCTCGCCACTGACAGGAGCAACACGTTCACCGAACCCGCGCTAAGCTGCGCCGGTGGGAACACCTGCAGGTTTACGGCTATACCGCTGGCCGGGGTGAAATCATCCTCGGTCATATCCTTCATGATCATGCCCCACTCACGGCCACGCGCCACCCAAACGGTGATGGTATTGTCATCGTCGCCGTAAATCGAGCCGACACCGTAGTAATTGCGGACGAACGAGCTCAGGAAGTTCATGAACCCGGCCCACGCCTTCAAGAAGATGCTCGCCTTACCGACCCCAAGATCCATCTCGGGATTGCTGATCAGCAAGTAGTCGAGCCAGAGGGGGTGCTCGCGCAGGTAGAGCAGCCACTGCGAAAGGCGACCTTGACTAGCGCTCAGGTCGCTCAAGCGGCGGGACATGCTCTCCGGGTCACGGGCCATGTCGCGCAACTGAAACGCCACTTCTTGCAGGACGTTGGCCACGTTCGGCTTCACGCCGTTGTTGACCATGGTCATATGGTCTACTTGCTCTTCGAGCAGTTCATAGTTCGAGACCAAGCGCGGCACCAAGGTCGGAATCCGCGACGTGAGATCGAACTCCATGTACGGGTCAGGATTGACACCCGTGATCATGGTAATTTCACGCACCATAATCGACAGGTCCGTTACAACCTTGTTGATGGCGCGAATGGTCTCCGCCGATGGGCCGACCGTGACCTCCATAGTCAGCGTATGTTTGCCCTTGGTCAGATAGAACAGATAGGGCTCACCCTCACCCGCCTTATCGCCAAAGGGCACAATACGCCAGTCGCGGTCATTGTCGGGTGTGAACAGGAAGCTATTCAGCTCCTGGAATGGCACTTTACCGTCAATGAGAATACGTCGCGCAGACGGCAAGAAGCTTGCGTACGCTTGCCAGCGTCGCCAGGCTATTTTGTACAGGCCGTCTTCCGGTACCTCGAACTCCCACGTAGCCGCCTGCAAGGCGCGGCGCCAACGGTAGGAACCATAGGCATTCAGTCTCACATATCCGGCTGAGTACGGGTCTACCATCGGGCCGGAGGTGTATTCCATGCGGATGGTGGCCTCGGTCCGCTCCACGGGAAGCTCTGCCTGATGCCGGATCAGGGTCTCACCCGCATTCTTATACCCCTTCTCCTGATACATCTGCAGGACTTCAGCATAGGTAGGCGGTCGTGACGGCGAAACGAGCTTCATGCTGCGGATCGCGATCGGCTCACGCACCGTAATGAGGCGCAGCACGTGCTCGCCTTCAGTCAGGTAGAAGTCAAAGGGCCACGGATACATGCCATCGCCGTCAATGATGCGCACCGTCTCCCAACGCGGGTTCTCCAATTGGCCCGGGCGCCGGTCGTTGCCTTGGTTATCGGTCGTTGGCAGCCCTTTGTCTTGCCAGAAGCGCACAAAGACGAGCCGCCGGGCTTCTTGGAACGGGTATTCCCCATCTATCTGGATGCGCCGCTGGATGGAAGCGCGCTTGCCGTCCAAGGGATAGTATTCGAGTTCAATGTTGTAGAGACCGGTCTTAGGTACATTAATCTTCCACTCCATCCACTCAGTCTCTTCCTGCCAATTAATGATCTCACCGGTCTTGCCGCCAAGTTCGCTCAGGAACTCCGGTTCATAGCCGCGGTACCGAATGATGTTGGCGTGGTCGATCGGGACTTCAATATCCTGTACCCACTCGTAACCATTCTTAGCGTAGGTCTCAAGAGTTTCGGCGTAACTGTCCTCAAGTTTTACTTCGATGACGCCGGTGGCGTGCGTGATGAAGGTCCCTTCCTTATCATCGTCAGCCTCTTCATCCTCCGCATTGTTGTTCTGAGTGGTCTGCTGAGAGTAAACCGCGGCTGACGTGGCAGTGGGAATGGAAATGGTAAGCAGCATTACAGCCAGGACGATATTGGTCCAGACTGTCCACGCGCCCACATTCCGCAGCGCGCCGAGTCTTCTGCCTGCTGCCTGAAGGCTATCGATTGTTCTCTCCAGGATTTCCATCAGTTTCCACCTTCACGCTAAATGCGACTTTCCAAGAGCCACACGCATTGTGGCAACCGGATTACTTTCCTGTTCAATTGCTGTCAACCGCCACTGCCACCCCACGCACCATATTACAGTGTACCCTAGCACACGATTTTCACCAGCGTCAAGTAATCGAGATTACCTACCGAGCGCCTCCAGGCGCGCCATCTCACCGCTCTCTTCACCTAGTCTTCAGGGCTGAGGGCGACACGAAAACCAATTGCTTGCTTAGGATAAACCGCTGGATTTCCCCGGCTGGCGCATCTCGCGCTCTTTGCGGTGTCCTGCCAGCAGCCCCCGCGTACTACTCGGTAGCGGCCAAACTCCTCAACTTGCGCCGAAATCACCTCACCGCCATCTGAACCGGGATACGTCCCCAAGAATGAAGCCGTCCACTCGGCCACGTTGCCTGCCATGTCCAGAACGCCATACGGGCTGACCCCGTCGGGATAGACTCCGACCGGTGTCGGCGAGGCTACTCCCCCCTCCCACACATTCGCGCGCGTAAACTCAAAAGATTCGCCCCAGGGAAAGAGCCTTCCATCTGTGCCGCGCGCGGCTTTCTCCCACTCCTCCTCCGTGGGCAGACGATAGGGCCGACCGGTTTCGTCGGCAAGCCAGTCACAATACCCTACCGCTTCTTCCCAGGTCGCGTCCTGCACCGGCATATTCTGCATCCAGGGATCGACATTCGTGCCGTCCCAGTAGTCGCGTGCCGGCGCACCGCCCGTTCTTGCAAAAGAACGAAACTCTGCATTCGTAACGGGAAATCGACCAATCGAAAACGCGGGCAGTTCAACCGTTCGCTCCGGCGTTTCCATCAGCACTGCGCCCCTCGCCGTGCGGTGCGGCGCTTCTCCGCTGTCGGTGTCGGTTCCATCCAGTATCTGGTCTACCATGGCGCTGGCAGTGCCCATAGTGAAGCCGCCAGCAGGTATGCGCGCCATCACGGGTTCAAGCGTGCGTATACGAGGATCGCCCAGAAAAGAGAGCGCTTTCCCTACCGAAATACGCTCCGCCACACTGTATTGATTCGGAGTTGCAACCATGCGTACAAGATCGATCAGCGCAATCTGCGTCTCGCGCTCGCTCAACATCAAGATCGCCCCATGTATGCGCTCTTGTACGTTGCTTTGCAGATCCGCCCAGATCTCCTGGCCCAAGCGTTCTTCTGTTATAGCCACGCGCGGCCTCTCCGTAATTCACTGTCCTCGAACATCATTCCAACGCAGTATACACAACGCTTTCCCGGCCCGTGGCTACACGGACCCTTCCGCCCTACGCTTCAACGCGCATCCGCGTTCGCCTCGAGGCAATGCCCGCAAAGATCCAGCGAGCCAACGCGACGAGAGTGCGCGCATCATCTTCCAGGCCGGCTACGCTGTAGCCCGCCGCCCTGTAGCCGTTTGCCCGAGGCCCGGCACTTCGCTGACGCAGCAAAACGTGCAACGCAACCCCCAAGACCGCCACCCAGCCTAACCGCCGAAATCCCGGCAACATTCGACCGGGAACCCGCACCGGCATGCGGCCGAAGCCGGCCTCTTGCGCCAAGACCTGGGTGTAGGCCGCAGGCATGCTGCGCCTTCTGACTATGGTCCCAAGCAAAACCACGTATCCCGGCACCCGGCCGCTTAGGCTCTGTAACCGCTTACGCAGGGAATGGGGCAACGCGAATCTGTCGTTCCTCTGCGACTTAATGGATAACATGACTCAAGAACCCCTTGTCCAGGGAAACATCAGGCACCGGCAACGGTATAGAACACCATACACACCGGAAACCGAAGCTTCCCCAGAAACCGGGTATCTGTGTGCAATAGTGCTCGTGCGCTGTATAGCGCCCTGAGATTTGCATCATCATACTGCAGCGCCTGGCAATTCCGTGCCTCCAGCGTTTCTGCAGTTTCCCCCATTGATGGCAGTGTGCCACACGACCTGAGCAGTCATATGCTCACTGCATGCACCATAGCCACATATTACTGACGGCATGCGCCTATGGCAAGATTCCAGGCCGGAATTCTTATCTTGCTCTAAGAAATTGAAGGTTCAGTTCACGTGCAAACACAATAAGTCTAGCTTCCCTCAATGCCGATTGAGCAAGACCTCCGTTGAGAGTGAAAGAAGCGTAATCTTCTCTTTACTCTTGCTATCGAATACCTGCTGATCCTAGTAGATCATGCTTGTTCAACGACGATTTCAAGCCAGCCACGCAACGCTACGCTGAGACCGTTCGTGACCCAGGTCTCAAATCGGGATTCCAATTTCGCAACATCTGCTTTGTCGGCGACGGTAAGCAGAAACGGCTCGTCGCTGCAAATCTTCGAATCACGCTCGGTTCCTTCGTCAGCACTCGCATGCGCATCTTCGCTTGCGGGCTGATTGGGATAAGCGAACCGCACGAAGCTCGTAGCTGCCATGACACCAGTAAGGCCATAACCTATGTTATGTATGGAGACAACAAAAACCATGGTTGGACTACGCTGTGATGCCACATCGACCGATTCAGTCTTGCGTAACGTGGCACGTACAAAATAGCGCGGTTCCTGAAAATTGATCCAATGCCCGGCATCTTTGCCGGTCTCGACCACCTCGCGCCGGTAGTAATATTCGTTGCCTTCCTCCGGCCCGCCCAGCAATAGTTGCGGCTCCACAACCCATCCCATTCGTTCGCCAAGTTGCCCAGCAATCCTCTCGGTCTCGTCATCAAGCACAATCTCCGCGCACTCCCTAAGTCTAAGGGCGACATCCTGTACTGAGCGTAATTCAGCCTCACGCTCTCTCTGTTTCATTCTAAACTTGTCGGAATAAAACCCAATGACTTCATCAATGGTGTCCACGTGAGGAACGTGACCGTGCTCTACGCTCAGCGCTTTAAGCAGCGTTTTCCGCTCCAGTCGAACCAAGAGGCGGACGACCAGAGAAAGGTCTCCGGCATCCGCCTCCTCAAGCGCAGCGATGTATGCTGGCCGGTCGTCACGGGTTATGACGATCGGCAGGAAGTTTTTCCTCACCAAGTGCCATGTCAACAAGGCACGGACCACCCGACCATTGCCATCTTCGAACGGGTGAATCTGAGCAAAACGGTGATGTAACCACGCGGCAACCGCCAAAGGGTGCCGCGTGCCGTCATAGGTCCGATACCACTCTGTTAGCATCTCGAGTTCGCTCTCGACATGTTCCGGTGGACAGTATTCATGTACAACTCCGTCGGGTCTCGTTGGGTTATTAGGCCATTGCTTGAACTGCCCATGACGCAATGGTACATCTACCGGTCTCCCAAATTGATCAAGTCCCCTATAGGTCTTCTGATTATGCGTTATTGCTTCGTGCAAATGCTTCACAAACCATTTACTCAAAGGTCGCGATTCCTTAATCCAGCCGTCAATTAAGTCAATCGCCGACCGGTGGTCGCGCAGCGTAGTAATAGTGTCTCCAATAGTCTTGTTTGGGCGATTGTCCGTAAGGAACTCACTTTCGAAGCCCTTTTCAATTAAGGTCTGCGTAATGCCGCGGTCAAGTTCGTAGAGCCCCTCGATGATGCCCGTCTCAATCGCCCAGCTACGCGCCAATTCCTCGTTGAACTTCTCGTATGCTGTTGGGTTGGAGCCTTCGACGCTATCCCTTACATCTAACCATCGATCATTCAGCCTATCGATCTCGGCGAAGTCTACGTCGATGCCATCCTCATTCAAAGACTCAATTCGCGACCACCTGATTACTTGCATTGGGACATGATCTCCTTAATACGGGGAACGGAGAATTGCGGCTGCTGAGATATGCTATTCTGCGGAACCTGGATCTGTCTAATTGGCGGCGTCGCCATCCGCTTGCTCGTCAACGGAAGCAGGCAGCCGGTACGTGCAGACACTATTGAAATCGCAGTAGCGGCAAACATCCGGATCGGGTTCCCGGATTTGCCAAAAGGGCCGAAAGTCCGCCGTTCGAATGCCTTTGGCCACGGTGTTCACGCGTTCCACAAATTGATCGACGTGCCCCTGCTCGTACTGGAATTCAAGCCGTTGGTAGGTAATCTCTTCGCCCTTCACCAGCACGTCCAGGCGAACCGGTGGGAGAAGATTGATTAACGGCAACTGTCCGGGCCGCTGGCGCGCGCCCATGCGCAGGGAGTTGTAGCCGAGGCTGTAGGTGAGCAATTGGATATCGTGTGCCAGGTAATCGGCGGGAAAGGGTGAAGCGGCGGTCTTGTGGTCGATTACGGTGCCGTCCTGGTCGACCAGGTCCACGTAGCCGACCATTGGCACGTCCACGCCGGGCACATTAAAGGAAAAGCGTTCTTCAATCAGATGCGGCCGGATGTGCGGGGCCACTTCATCCAGGTAGTACTCCACCAGGTCGTACCCCAGTTCGCGCAGTTCCTCTACTTCCGCGCGTCCTTCCTCGTCCAATTCGTGCAAGGTGGCGTCCAGCGCGTCGTCGAGAACGTCAAACGCGGCTTCGACATCGAGTGTCTTGCCGTCTCGTTTCTCTCTATAGAACATCTCGATGACCGTATGCACCGCCCGGCCGAGGAGCTGTGCCGCCGTGCTCGGCACCCGCACGCGCTCGTTGTACCGCAAGTGGTACATTTGGGGACAGCGTTCATACGTGCGGATACTGCTCGGTGAGAGCCGGCGCAACGGGCGTGCCATCGCTGGATCCTATCCTATAGCGCGGGGCAAGCCCGCGTCGAGCATGGTCAAGAGACCGGCTGGGGCAGCCGACACACGCGGGACCATGTTCGCGATCATCGACCACGTCGCCTGATCGCCGTGAGTGCCGCCTACGACCTCCAACTGCATCGGCGGATCGGCTTCAATTCTGATACTGTCCTGGCTCTCTGACGCCGCCATGCTCATGGTAAGATCCAGTATGAGTTCGCGTCCCTCGCTGGTCCCCTGCACAGTCTGATGAATTCCGGCTACTTTCCCCGGAGCGATGTCGAAATGCTCGGTCTTTATCCTTGCCGATGCACTCACCGGATCGATGGTCTCCTGCGGATCAGGCATGTCCCATCCCAGTCCGGCGGCGATCAGGTAGAAGGACTCCCGCAACCCAACGTGACCGATCTTGCCTTGGTCCGCCAGCAGGCGAAAGTCGCCTTGCTCCATGCCGGAACCGATCTTCTGCTGCAGCGCCAGGCGCCGCTCCCGGGCGGCGACTACCCGCGTGGACTCGATACGCTGTATGTCGCTGCACACCGCAGTCGCCACCAGCACCAGCGTATCCATGACAAAGCCGGGATTAACGCCCGTGCCCAGGATCGTTATCCCGCATTCGCGGGCCTTAGCATCGATCTCAAGCGCCAGTTCAGGATGACGCACCCACGGGTATGCCAGCTCTTCGCACGTGCTGACTATGTTGCAGCCGGCTTCCGCTAATTCCTTCAATTGATCCACCACATCGGGAATGTGCGAACCCGTCGCCTGCAAGACTACGTCAACCGCTTGCGCACTTAACACGTCGCCCAGCGATGCCACAACCGGGACGTCCAACGGGGTATCCGATGCCAGAAATTCACTTAGGTCTCTCCCGACCTTGGCCGGGTCGACGTCAATTGCACCCACAATCTGCAGTTGGGATCGCCCCAGGGCGGCCCGGGCAATTCCACACCCTACAGCCCCCAAACCCATCTGGACGACACGAATCGGTTCCACAGCCTCGCACTCCTTTAGCATGTTACGGGTCCCACTTCTGCAGCGAATGGATAGCCACCGGCGACGTAATTCAGTGTAAGCGCACCCAGTGTTTCGCGCTCCCTTAAAAGGTACGTCACTGAGACGCTCTACCTGCCGGCGCTCTGGAAAGCCGCTTTAGTCAATGCCGTAGGCAGCGCTAAGAACAGCCGCTACCAGATACCGGCCACAGTCAGCCCGCTAGCCAATTGCGAAGATTCGCCTTAGCGTGCGCGCCACCGCTTCGTGGTCGTCGTTGTGCGTGTATTCATCGGCGGCGTCGCGGGCGGCCTGCGTCGCGCTTCCCACCGCTACGCCCAGTCCCGCAAATTGCAGCATCTCCACGTCATTCACGTCATCGCCGAATGCCACCACCTGGGTCGGCTCGATGCCGAGATGGCTGCAGAGCCACGTAAGCGCCGTTGCCTTCGACGTATTCGGGCCCAAAATCTCTAGCGCGCTTTGCCCATCGCGGACAAAGGAACTCGACTCTCGACCGCGCCAAAAGACCAGCGTGTAGTCCAATCCGGTGGCTTGCAACGCGTCTGCCAGAGACTGCATCTCATCATCGCTGCCCCAAAGCACAATCTCAATGGGATCCGGCAAGTCGGACACGGTAGTGAGGTCGACAAAGAGGGATTCGAGTTCCGGCCGCCGCCTGAGCTGGTTTTGCGGGCTCTTGTGGATCCGCCAATCGCCGTCGAAGAGCATGCGATCCCCCACAGCCGCGTTCTCGTAGATGGTCGATTGCAGACCGAGGCGCCGCGCTTCTTCCACCGCGCGCCACGCCCAGTCATTCGGCAGATAGCTCTCGTACGCGATAGCACCGGTGTGATCGCGAATTACCGCGCCGTTGCTGAGGATCATGTGAAGCGGGATCTCAAGCAAAGGAGGAAGGAAATTCGCAATGATGTAGCGCCTGCCGGTTGCCAACGCTACGTGAACTCCCCCTGCCGCGAGTGTTTGCAGCGTTGCTTTCGTGCCCGGTGTGACACCGCCTTGATTGTCGAGCAGCGTGCCGTCGACGTCCAAGGCGATCAACCGGTACGGTGTGTCAGCATCACCTAGCTTGGGGGCTGCTTTGTCAGAGGTCATTGCATTCCGTCACAGTGGAAAATCATCAGTCTCTTCGGAGCCGGCAAATGCGTCGTCGTCAGGGACCTTACCGAATTCTAAGTCCCGCACCATGTCCTCATACTCGCCGGGCAGGTCCTCCCCGGACTCCTCCCCCATGGTTCGGGCCAACCGACCGAGGGCACGCGGATCGCTTTCATCAAAGTCATCCATAGACGTAGGGTCTTCCAGCGAGATACCGGCGCGGTGCACCGCTACACGGGAAATCAAACGTTCCATGGATGAAGAAGCGCAATGGGGACACGCAGGCTCCTCCACCTGAGAAAAACTGCGAAAGAAGTGGGTCGAAGGGTGCCGGCAGTCCCGGCACTGGTATTCATAGGTCGGCATACGACTTCACTCTGTCACGAATACCATGGGTTGCCCAAGAAGCATGCCTGCCTGCGTCGGGAAATCTCCCACCGCTATCCGGCACGTGGTCAGCCAAACATAACGCCGCCTGACCGTTACGAGCGCCGCGTAGCGGTTCACCGGCAATAGCCCGACCCGCACTTGCCCGCCTCATTCGCGCCAGCACACGAGAGCGTGTCCCAATGGCGTATAGCCTGAGGCGCTACAAGACGGGCAGACCGCTCAACGGTCCACCCGTCCGAGACCTGCATCGCTGCCTGTAGGCTATCCAAATAGGATGTGCGCGATCTTCCGCAAGGATTACGCCTGGATCAGGACGCGTCTCCGCACACCGTGTTCAAAATCAAACCCGTGACCTTATACGGATCCATGTTGGCGTTCGGCCGCCGGTCCTCGATGTAGCCCTTCTGATCCACGTCCACCTGCCAGGGAATGCGCACCGAGGCGCCTCGATCCGAGACTCCATAGCGGAATTCCTTGTAGGAGCACGTTTCATGCAACCCGGTCAGGCGCAGTTCTATGCGATCGCCGTAGTTAGCGATGTGCTCATCATGGTTGCCCTTCAGCGCTTCGGCGGCCGCAATGCACGCGTCGTAGTTTTCTCGCATTTGGCGAGTTGAGAAGTTCGTATGCGCACCCGCGCCATTCCAGTCGCCGAGAACGGGCTTGGGATCCAAGCGCGCGCTGACATCGTGGTCCTCGCCGATGCGGTACAGCAGCCAGCGGGCGAGCCACACCTCGTCGGCAACCTCGGGCGCGCCGAGTGGGCCAATCTGAAACTCCCATTGCGCCGGCATCACTTCCGCGTTAATGCCGGAAATCATGATCCCCGCTTCCAAGCACGCATCCATGTGGTCTTCAACGACCGGCCTTCCGAACACTTCGTCGGAGCCTACGCCGCAGTAGTAGCCGCCCTGAGGCGCTGGAAAACCGTTTTCCGGCCAGCCCAGAGGCTTGATGCCGTCAAAGAAGGTGTATTCCTGTTCAATGCCGAACCACATGTCGAAATCCGCGTACTTTTCGGCGGCTGCCGCACAAGCGGCTCTCGTGTTCGTCGGGTGCGGGGACATGTCCGGCAACAGCACTTCACACATAACCAGCTTATTGTCGCCGCCGCGGATGGGATCGGGAACGGAATACACCGGACGCAGGACACAGTCCGAGTCATCGCCGGTCGCTTGATTCGTGCTGGAACCGTCAAAGCCCCAAATCGGAGGCTCTTCACCGTCCGGCACGATCTTTCCTTTCGAGCGCAGCTTGGATGTCGGCTCCGATCCGTCCACCCAAATATATTCCGCTTTGTAAAACCCCATTGTTTCCTCCTAAAGGATTGTATTATGGCTAAGCGATAAGGCTGCCACTCATCGCCCGCCAGGGCGCTTATTCACCAACGCTCTATGATACATTGCTCAACGCGAATCCGCCAGTCTAGAGTCGCATGAGATCTGTTCTCCAGCAATGAGGAGTCTCGTCGCGGCGTGCGCAAAAATTGCTTTCGCGTATCACGCGTACTGTGGTATGGTATCCACGAATACGTAGATGATAATCCGCATCTGGATCTTGTTTCATGACAGGCAACCAATCTGGAGGAAACACGACGCGTGAGACGCTTTGACTATGCTGCGCCAACTCAAATCTACGAAGCCTGTGCTTTGCTGGCCGACCGCGGCGACGAGGCCAGGGTCTTGGCAGGCGGCACAGACCTGATCGTGCAGATGAGGGAGCGCGACCGTAGGGTCCCCCTTGTCGTCAGCTTACGCAACCTTACAGACCTGAAGGGCATTAGCCAAAACGCCGATGGCTCGCTGACTATAGGGGCGATGGCCACAGGCAATGAGGTGCACCACAGTGCGCTCGTTCAGAATCACGCCTTCTTCATTAGTGAAGGGGCCGAACTGCTCGGGTCTATTCAGATCCGCAATCGGGGAACGCTCGGCGGCAACGTGGGCAATGCGGCCCCCAGTGCCGACGCGGCCCCACCGCTGGTCGCGGCGAATGCGATGGCCTGCCTCGTCGGCACCAAAGGTACGCGCGACGTTCTCGTAGGCGACCTCATGACGGGGCCCGGTCAACTGGCCCTCGAACCCGGTGAATTGATCCAGTCTTTCAACGTACCGGCCGCGCCTGCCCAAACCGGCACGCGCTATGTGCGGCATGTGCCTCGACGTGAAATGGATATTGCCGTAGTCGGGATTGCGGCCCAAGTCACCCTTGAAGACGATCAAACTACCGTCAAGGACGCGAGTGTGGTGCTTGCTGCTGTTGCGCCTACGTGGCCGCACGCGACGACTGCGGAAGAAGTGCTGCGGGGTCAACCCGTTTCGGAGAGACTGCTGGCGCATGCCGGTGAAGCCGCTGCAGAAGACTCCCAGCCGATTTCTGACGTGCGGGCTTCAGCAGCGTATCGGCGCATGATGGTGGACGTATACACGCGGCGCGCGCTGGCTACCGCCATCGAGCGAGCCAAGGCAGCCGTCTGAAGTCATATCTAACTGGAAATAACTATCTCTGGAGGCAGCAAGAGCGATGGACTATCCGTTGCAACTAACGGTGAATGGCGTAGCGGTGAAGCGCATCGTTGAGCCGCAGGTGCGGCTCCTCGACTTCTTGCGTGAGGACTTGGGGCTAACCGGCGCCAAAGAAGGGTGCGGAACGGGAGATTGCGGAGCCTGCACGGTCTTGGTTGATGGCGACCCGCACCACTCCTGTTTGACCCTGGCTGTCGAGGCCGAGGGCGCCTCGGTTACCACGGTAGAAGGGCTGGTGACCGATGACAGGCTCAACGAGGTCCAATCCGCCTTTGTCAGCGGAGGTGCAACCCAGTGCGGAATCTGCACTCCTGGATTTGTAGTCATGGCAACGGCCTACCTACGCGACAACCCCAATCCCACTGACGATGAGTTGCGCATGGGCATCGCCGGCAATCTCTGCCGCTGCACAGGCTATGAGACCATCGTGACCGCATTGCACTCGGTCATTGACGGCAAAGTTGAACGCATCGAAGTGGCGCCCGAGCCACTGGAGCTCGTGCCGGAACCCGAAGGCGAATAGGATTGGGCTCTACATCCAGGCGCCTTCCCTACCCAGTAGACAAAGCAATCGCGAGGAGGAGGAAAAATGGCAAAGGTGGTCGAACGCCCACAAGAGAAGACCGCACTGCGCGTTGCCAGCAAGCCGGTGAGCCGGATAGACGGCATTGAGAACGTCACAGGCGCCACCAAGTTTGGCGCGGACTTCTCTCTACCCGGTATGCTGTGGGGCGCAATTTTGCGCAGCCCCCACGCCCACGCCCGCATCAAGAGTATCGATTACGCTAAAGCGCTCGAGGCGCCCGGTGTCGTTACCGTAGCGACGGCCGCTGACTTTGACGAGGACGTGGTGGAACCCACCTCTCGCCCGCACAATGTCTTTGCCGGCGATGCCGCACTCTACCTGGGCGAAGCGGTGGCCGCCGTGGCCGCCGTCACTATGGAAGACGCGGAAGCGGCGCTGGAACTCATCGAGGTAGACTACGAGCCTCTGCCCCACGTGCTGGACCCGCTGCGGGCTATGGAACCGGACGCGCCGGTCATTCGCCACGGCGATGGTGGTGAGGTAGACCGCACGGAGATGTCCTTCCATTCCTCCGTTGCCTCCTCTGCTGAAGACTTGGATGAATCCGGCAATGTCTCGTCCCAGGTTCAATTTGGGCGCGGCGATATCGAGGAAGGCTTCGCGGAAGCGGACGTCATAAAGGAAGGCCGCTTTACCGCGGCCATGGTCCACCAGGCGTATCTTGAGCCCCACGCGGCGCTGGCCCATTTCACACCGTCCGGCGACATGAAGATGTGGGTCACGTCCCAAGGGCAATTCTACGTGCGGGATACCGTGGCGCGCTTGCTCAAGCTGCCGGCGCACAAGGTCATTGTGCAAGGCACGGCAATCGGCGGCGGCTTCGGCGGCAAGATGACGCTGCTCGCCCCTATTCCGGCAATCCTCTCCAAGAAAGCGCGGCGGCCCGTAAAGGTCGTGTGGAGTAGAAGTGAAGAGCTCGTCGCCGCCAACCCGGCGCCGGGTTCCGTAATCGACGTAAAGATTGGCGCGAAGCAAGACGGCACGCTGACAGCATTGCAGGGCCGCGTCGTCATGGATACGGGCGCCTATCCCGGTTCGCCGATGTCCACGGCTACCATGCTCCTGGGAAGCTGCTACGTATTCCCCAACATGGAGCTGGAAGGCTTCGAGGTACTCACCAACAAGGTAAGTGTCGGGGCGTATCGCGCGCCGGGCGCGCCGAATTCCGCCCACGCAATCGAGAACGTAATGAATTGGGTCGCGCAGGAACTGGGCATGGACCCGGTGGACTTTCGCCTGAAGAACGCCATTACGGAGGGTGACCGCTGGCCCAACGGCCAACCGCTGCCCAATGTTGGCGCGATTGAAGTCTTGGAAGCCATGCGGGACCATGCGGTTTGGAGCACGCCACTGTCCCAGAGCGGCAACGGCAATCCGCGCGGCCGAGGCGCGGCCATCGGCTGCTGGTCCGGCGGGGCAGGCGGTTCCGCGGCAACGATCAAGCTCGAAGCCGACGGCTCGTTCAGTGTGCTCGTGGGCACCATCAACCTCACGGGCAATACAACGTCCATCGCACAGGTTGCCGCTGAGGAACTACGCGTGCCGTTGGAATACGTGAGTGTCACGCAGGGCGACACCAATGAAGCGCCGTTTGGCCCCGTGGCAGGCGGCAGCCAGGTCACCTACACCATGAGCCTCTCGGCCGCCGCTGCCGCGCACGACGTGCTCCGCCAAATGAAGTCTGTGGCGGCGCAACGCCTGGGCGTGGATGCGGACGACATCGAGTTTGACGAAGGCAAGATGTGGGCGGCAGGCGATCAAGATCGTTATGTCACCTACCGGCGTATATCTGATGAGGCCGTCGGTTCCGCAAACGGCCCAATCATTGGCACCGGCCACGGCAAGCCCGAGCGCGGCAATCCCGGTTTTGCCGGTACCATTGCCGACGTAGAAGTTGATACCGAGACCGGTCTCGTCACCATCCTCAATCTTGTGGGTGTGCAGGACGCCGGTTTCGCCATTAACCCGCTCTCGGTGAAAGGCCAAATCCAGGGCGGCACCATCCAGGGTGTCGGCTATGCGCTGCTTGAAGAGATCGTCTACGACGAGGACGGCCGCGTGCGCAATCCCGGTCTCCTCGATTATCGGCTCCCCACCGCGGCGGACGTACCGGACGTGGACGCTGTTATCGTAGAAAAGCACAATCCCTATGGCTGGAAGGGCACGCGCATTGTCGGCGAGCCCAGCATCGTCCCGCCGGGGGCTGCCATTACAAGCGCGATTAGCAATGCTCTTGGCATTCCGCTGCACAACATGCCGCTGACGCCAGAGCGCATTGTAATGTCGTTGCGCGACGCCAAGGCGAATGGCAGGTCCAACGGGAATCCTTCCGCATAGCGTCTAACACATGGCTGGAGAAGAGAGGGGCGTCACACGTGTGCGACGCCCCTCTTTCGATTTATGATGATGAGCTGCGCGGGCATCCGCCTGCGCGCATCCTTTGGCGAACGCGACAATTACCCCCTCCAGAGGGAGAAAGCTAGAGCCTGCCCCGTACGTGATACGGGGGTGTGGGAAAATCCTGTGAGATTCAGAGCCCTTCTTAGCGTGCTACTCAGGCACCGCAGGGATACCCTGAGTGAAGTAACCGAAAGGTAAGCCTATGGACAAGCTTCAAGTTGGCTTTGTCGGTCTGCGCCGCGGCGGCGGTCTTGTGCGCGCCTTGGCCACGCATCCCCGCGTCGAAGTGGCAGCGCTCTGTGACCTGAAGGAAGACACCCTCACCTCGATGGCGGCTGACTTTAACCTGCCGGATGAAAGGCTGTTCACCGCCTTCGACGACTTTGTGAACGCCGCCTTGGATGTCGTCGTGATCGCTACGCCCATCGAATTTCACGCGCCGCAAGCGATTGCCGCCATGGAAAGTGGCAAACACGTGCTCTGCGAGCAGACTGTAGCCTACACACTGGACGAATGCGAGGCCGTCATTGCCGCTCAGGAACGCACCGGCAACGTCTACATGATGGCGGAGAACTACTGCTACTTTCACTACATATTAGAGTGGCGAAAACTCGTTGCGCAGGACACCCTAGGCAAACTCTTCTACGCGGAAGCCGAGTATGTCCACGAGATTGCCGACCTGCTGCGCGACCCGGATACCGGCACGCCCAAATGGCGGCTGCCTCGCGCGCCAATCTGGTATTGCGCCCACACGCTCGGACCGTTGCTGACGCTCATGGACGACCGCATCGTGAAGGCCACCGGCGCATCCGCTGGGAGGAATATGCATCCTGAAGAGGAAGACTTGGGCCACCTGGATATGGAAGTGGGGCTCTTTCAGACGGCGAAAGGCAACGTAGTTAAAATCCTGCGCAGCCAGGTGGCGCACCGGCACCCCCATTCCGTCTACTACACGCTTTACGGCACCAAGGGCTTCATCGAGAACGGGCGTCACATCGAGGCCGGCGCCTCAACCGGACGCTACTTTAATGTAGACACCATGTCCAAACAGACGGGAGCAGAGGAGATTGCGTGTCCGACCGTGGATAGGAACGCGCCGCCGGAGGCCCTGCAAGGCGGTCACGGCACGTCCGAGTACTTCATGGTCCAGGACTTCATCGCGGCAATTGATGCCAACACGAAAGCGCCCATCGACGCCGTGCGCGGTGTGGAATTCACGGCGCCCGGCATAGTCGCCCACGATGCCGCTATGCAGGGCGGCGTGTGGCTCGACGTCCCGCAGTTCCGGTAGGATTCTCTATACTTGGTGCAGTATTCGGCGAGACAGCCGGCGCGCCCTCGAACCCGGTAGCACAGGTGTGCAACCTGCGTGTGCCTGCCTCTTGCAGACCGGTAGCGTAGGTTTGTACCTTGCGGATTCCTGCTTCTCACGGCCCGGTAGCGTAGGCTTGTAACCTGTGAGTGCCTGCCTCTCGCGGCCCGGTAGCGCAGGTTTGTAACCTGCGCATGGCTTGCGCCAACGACTCCCCCAAAGTGCGACTCTTGGTGGGACCCTCAGATAGCGAGAGACCAGCAAGCGCGATGCCGATCACCGGAAGCAACTGAGACTATCTCGTGCCCGCAAGAACAGGCAACTGACTAAGGACTGACGTATGACAACCAACAACCGACCGAACATCCTGCACATCATGGTCGACCAGATGCGCTACGACGTCTTGGGGGTCAACGGAAGCCCAATCTGTCGCACGCCAACGATCGATAAGCTCGCAGGAGGCGGCATCAACTATGCCGAAACCTATACACCCGCGGGCATCTGCTCGCCTGCGCGCGCTTCCATGGTGACCGGACGGTATGCGCACAATCACGGCATCTACAACAACTGCCACATGGATGACTCCATCCTCGTGGAGCTGCCCCCCGAGGAACTGACCTACAGCGAGCTCTTGCATGGCATTGGTTACCGGCTGGGACACGTTGGCAAGTGGCACATCGGCCGTGAGAACGGTCCCCAGACCCGCGGCTTTCACGACGTAGGCGCGCAGGGTATCGCCAACTACCGGCGGGACCTTGGCCTGCCGCTGCGTCCGCCCACGCCGCCCGACGCGGTGTACGCCACCTATCCCAACGAGAAGTTCCTCATCTCCGGCACGGAACAACTGCCGGAAGAAGGCAACCTGATGTACTACTTCGCGGAGGAAGGCATACGTCTCTTGCGCGAGTACGAGGACATGCAGCCCTTCTACCTGCGCGTCGATTTCAACGGACCGCACCACCCGTACGTCGTCCCGGAACCGTGGGCCTCGCTCTATGACCCACAGGAGATCCCGCCGTGGCCGAATTTCTACGATAGCCTGGAGAACAAGCCGGAGGTGCACACGAGGCACAAGTACCACCGGGGCGTGCAAGACCTCACGTGGGAGGACTGGCAGCCCGCCGTTGCCAAGTACTTCGGATATGTCAGCTTCTTGGATGCGCTCTTCGCCAAGCTGCTGCAAACGCTGGACGACCTCGGCATCAGAGATGACACGCTTGTCATCTTCAATACCGACCACGGCGACTTCACCGGCAGCCACGGCCAATTCAACAAAGGCCCGCTACTCTACCAGGAGGTCTACCACATTCCCATGCTCATGCGTTGGCCGGGCCGGATTCCCGCCGGGACTACCACCACGCATTTCACCAGCCTGATTGACATCATGCCAACCATTCTGCAAGCCACCGACCTGCCGATACCGGAGAACCTGGACGGCAAAGCGCTCCAACTACTCTGGGAAGACCCGCAGCACGCGGCCTGGCGTGACGTGATGGGCTGCGAGTTTCACGCTGACGAATGCGGGATGTTCTCGTCGCGCCTAATTCGTTACAAACACTACAAGCTCGTGTACAATCCCCATGCTTCAGACGAACTCTACGACCTGGAGCGTGATCCCGCCGAGCTGGTAAACCGGTTCAACGACCCGGCGTACGCTGAAATCCGGCATGACCTGCAGCGCCGCCTGCTGGTGTGGATGAACGAGACTACCGATCCGTGGCGGCACTGGGCGGCCAAGTGGCTGCCGCTCACGTAGCGCTCGCCACCGTCCGGGCACGCACGTCAATAGGAGAGTTGGGAATTAAGCGAGCTGTAGCGCGGGGGCTTGTCCCCCGCTCCTTGGAGGAGAAAGACAGAGAAACAACTACCGTACCCCCCAACAGCAGTTTCACGATACGGAGCAGCTCTGCGAGCAGCACCCGCACACACGCCCATGTGCCGTAGTCCAAAATCGCAATCCTGTATCGTGCCGATACGCTGTATCGAGTACGGTGCAGGATCTGCGCTCGCTTGCCGCCACGTGCTCTCAGAAGACGCCACCCACAGCCAACAAAGTGTGGGTAGACCGGAGACATGGTCTTTGTGGTGAAGAGTGAATCTGAACAACGCGCAATCATGGGAGAAACGAGGAAAAACGCATGGCAACCACAAAACGTCCCAACATTTTACATATCATGGTGGATCAAATGCGTTTTGACATGGTAGGTGTGAATGGCAGCACCATCTGCCGCACGCCGACGCTAGATCGGCTCGCACAGGAAGGTATCAATTATGCCGAGGCCTACACGCCCGCCGGCATCTGCTCGCCGGCGCGGGCATCCATGGCCACCGGGCGCTTTCCCCACAATAACGGCATCTACAACAACTGCGGTCAGGGAGAAACCCTCAGTGAGGAGCTGCCTGCTGAGGAAATCACCTTCAGTGAACTCCTGAACGAAGCCGGTTACCGGCTGGGACACGTTGGCAAATGGCACATCGGTCGCGCGCATGGGCCTAAGACGCGCGGCTTTCACGACGTGGGCGCGAAGAGCATTGCCGACTATCGGCGGCGACTTGGCCTGCCCGTGCAACCACCGACCCCGCCGGACGCGCTCTATGCCGACTACCCGAACGATGAGTTCCTCATATCCGGCACCGAACAGCTACCCGAAGAGGGTAACCAGATGTACTACTTCGCGGAGGAGGGCATACGTCTCTTGCGCGAGTACGAGGACAAGCAGCCCTTCTACCTGCGCGTCGACTTCAACGGGCCGCACCACCCGTATGTCGTCCCAGAGCCGTGGGCATCATTGTATGACCCGGACGAGACCCCACCGTGGCCGAATTTCTATGACACATTCGAAAACAAACCCCAGGTCCATTTGCGGCACAAATTCCATCGCGGCGTGCAGAACTTCACCTGGGAGGACTGGCAACCGGCCGTTGCCAAGTATTTCGGCTACGTGAGCTTTCTCGATGCACTTTTTGCCAAGCTGCTGCAAACGCTCGACGACCTGGGCATCCGGGATGAAACGCTCGTCATATACAACACCGATCATGGCGACTTCACCGGCAGCCACGGCCAATTCAACAAGGGCCCCCTGCTCTATCAGGAGGTCTATCACATTCCTTTGATTATGCGCTGGCCGGATCAGATACCCGCAGGGGTCACCACCTCACATTTCACCAGCCTCATCGACATCATGCCCACGATACTGCAGGCCGCCGATCTCCCAGTGCCGGACAACCTCGATGGGGCAGCGCTACAGACGTTGTGGCGCGCCCCCCAGGAAGCGGAGTGGCGGGAGGTCTTGGGCTGCGAGTTCCATGGCGATGAGGTCGGGCTCTTCACATCGCGCTTGATCCGTTATAAGCACTACAAATTCGTGTACAATCCGCACGCCATCGATGAGCTCTACGATTTGGAACGCGACCCTTACGAGCTAGAGAATCGCTGTGACAACCCGGCGTATCAGGATATCCACCACGAACTCCAACGGCGTCTCATGGAGTGGATGGTCGAGACCCAAGATCCCTGGTACCGCTGGGCGGGGAAATGGCTGCCGCTCACGTAACGCTAGCCGCCAGAGAGCCACGCAAGACAATTGGAGATTGAGAATCGAAGCGAGCCGTAGCGCGGGGACTTGCCATCCGCAAGCTTCTATTACGCAGAAACCTGTCCCAAAGCGGCGGGCTCGCACGGGAAGTGCCCGTAACCTGCGATTCCCGCAGGACCTCGTCGCATGGAGGGCTGACCTATCTGGGAACGCGGGCGTATCCGGGAGCGCGGGCGTCTCGCCCGCATCAGCAAGACCCGTCGCATGAGGGAACTGACCCTTTCTTACCAATCGCAGGAAGGTCCTAGTGACGCGGCGTACATAGTAAACTGAGAGTGAGGATGGTCGGTATGACGGTCACTGCCAAGTAGTCCCTTCAAGTCCGGCGACGCCAACCGACTAGGCATAATGACTGAGACGCGGAATTCAAGCACACATGTCGACTCGGTGCTCAGCGCGCCGCGAGCGCGAGCAATACTCGAGAATCTGGATAGGCTTGCGCTCTACGACGGCATTCTCACCAACCCCGTCGGACAGAGCTACAGTGCCATGCTGCGGTGCGTGGCCGCCGAGGAATCACAAGGCCCGTTTCTCGCGGCCGTAGCTCGGTTGAGCGGCCACCTGAGCGAACATGCGGAGCGCAACGCCGCGCCGTCTTCTGAAGACGTGTGGCAGGACTATCTCCTCGCGAACATCTTGGAAGCAGAGAACACGTTCACCCGCAACGCAGCGCGGGTTGGCTCCGCTCGCCTCAGTCCCGCGCTCACCGCGTTGGCGCGGCAGGACCTCGCCATTCTCCAGGAGCTCTACCAACTGAATGGCGTCGCGTTGCGAGGGTTCGCGGAGAGGCAAGGCTGGCAAGGCGCCCTACCGTATCTGATGTGGGAGGATTACCACCCGGGGAGCAATTCAACAAACAGCCTGCCGCAGCCGGAAGCTCGGCAATCGCTCGCCGCCTTGGCAGACTGGCGGGACGCGGTGCCACTGGTGGCAGCGCACTACCGCCGGCATGGCACGGGAGACTTTGCCCGCTACAGCGCCTTTCGCTGGGTGCACTCGGCGCAAGGCGGTCACTTGCAAGGCATTGCGCACCCCGACCCCATTCGACTTGAGGAGCTCATCGGCGACGAGCGGCAGCGCGGGCTCTTGCAGCAGAATACGGAGCACCTGCTCGCGGGTTACCGCGCCAACAACGTACTGCTGTGCGGCGATCGCGGCACCGGCAAGTCGTCGTCAATCAAAGCCTTGCTGCACCGCTACAGGCACCGTGGGTTGCGCCTCGTTGAAGTAGCCAAGGATGATCTCAACGACTTTAGCCGCATCGTCGAAGTGCTCCGGGAAAGGCCGCAGTCTTTCGTTGTCTTCGTAGACGATCTCTCCTTCGAGCCCCATGAGACCGACTACAAAGCCTTGAAGGCCGTACTCGAAGGCAGCGTCGCCGCCCAGCCTCGCAATGTCGTCATTTATGCGACCTCCAACCGCAGTCACCTCATTCGTGAGAATTTCTCCGACCGCGCCGGCATACTGGATGGCGAAGTCCACCCCAAGGAAACCATGCAGGAGACATTCTCCCTCAGCGACCGCTTCGGTATTCGTATTTCCTTCGTCTCGCCCACGCAGGCGCAGTATCTTGAAATTGTCAAGGCTCTTGCCGGGCAACGCAAGCTGCCGATTGACGCAGCCGCGCTGCGTACCCGCGCCATCACCTGGGCCCAACAACAGAACGGGTTCTCCGGCCGCACGGCTCGCCAGTTCGTCGACTTCCTAGAAGGCGACTTAGGCAAGCGTTAGACCACGCAGACAGCCCTTTGCAATTGACGGGTTAACGTGAGCACGGGTCGTCCTTCCCTGCGCAGCCGAGAAGCCCTTGCCGCCATGAGCGTAGCCAGCCACTATATCCTTGACAACCAAGAGAGCGGGACTCTACACTGACAGCAACAGCGAGTAAGGGTATGTCGCCTTGGCTTTCGCTGATGGGTGTTCAGTGTTCAAGCGCACTAAGGAGACAGTGTTATGTCTACCGACCACTTCACGAGACGACGCCTGATGGGCGCTGGCGCCACCCTTGGGGTTGCCGGTCTGTTTGCCGCTTGCGGGCAAGTGCAGACAACCGGTGACGCGGCGCCTGCGGAAGAGTCCACCACCGAGGAAGCAAAGCCCGAATCTCAGGAGGTGGTGAACCTGGTCTATGCGTCTCCGGAAAGCCCGGCACGCCAGGAAAAAGAAATCGCCATCTTCAATGACTTCAACGACCAGCACGCCAACATTCAGGTGGAGGTCGTCGGTCAGGCCGGTGGCTGGCGCGGCACCTACGAGAAGTTCATGACCGCCCATGCCGGCGGTGTGTCCTTTGACTTTGTCCACAACGGTTGGCTTACGTGGGACCGCATGTTTCAGGCTGGGGCTATCCTCGATCTGACTGACTTCTTCAAAGCCGCCAAGCTTGTGCCGGCAGAGATGTATATAGAGTCCTCGCTGTTCGAGTGGGTACTCGACGGCGTGCTGGGCGGCATGCCCATCAGCACATCCTCCGATGCCATGGCCTACAACAAGGACATGTTCGCGGAAGCCGGGCTCCAGGAGCCGCCGGTGGACGTAAACGCCAAGTGGTGGAATATGGACACCTTCCTCGACTATGCCCAGAAGCTGACCGGCGACGGACAGTTCGGCTTTGGCGGCAGCTTGGGCGGCGGCAACGCGGCCGGCGAGACAACCGGTACCTACTTCGGTCAGGGCCCGTGGGATGACGACAAGAAGGTTGCCTTCATCACATCGCCCGGTATCATGCAGGGGCTCGAATTCTGGCGGGACATCACTGAGGTCAAGTACCATGCGCAGCCTAACCCGGATGAAGCCAACGAGCTCAAGGGCGGCCAGCGCATGAATACCTTCGTCACCGGCAAGATCGGCATGCAGGTGTCCTTCATCAACCAGGACACCAATTTCAATTGGGCAGCCGGTACGCTGCCGTACGACGGGGACGGCCCGAGCAGGTCGGCCCGCATCTCGAACCACGGCTTGCAGATGGGCAATGCAGATAAGCAGGATGCTATTTGGACGGTATTCACCTGGTTCATGACGCCTGAGAACGCCGGACGCTTCCCGCGGACGGCAGGGCACGTGGTTTCACCGTTCTTGGATCCCGCGTACTCTGAAGTTTCGCAGGCCGAGTTCCGCAACCAGCTTGGCATCGATCCCAAGGCCTACTTCCTACAGGCACAGCAGACGCGGCCGCACGGCTGGGGCATGCTGAAGTACAGCGCGTGGGAGAAGATTCGCAACGAGGCGCGCCCACGCTACCGCGAACAGTATCAGCTCGGTCAAATCGACACGGTTGAATACGCGGAATGGTTCCAGAAGCTCATCACCGATGAGATGGCCGCGTACTTCTCCGGTGGCGGGTAACGGAACAGAAATCCAGTAGCTAAGTAGAGACTGGACAGCGGGGTCGGTACATGCCGACCCCGCTGTCGTTAATCCGAAATTCACCGTTGGCGGGCCGCCTACTCGCGTCTGAGTCAAATACCTACGATCCTTTAAACAGAATCCTGTAAAGTAGGACTAACCGATTGTACGAATGCTGCATCAAGAAACGACGCCGCTAAACGCCGTCGCCGTGCTGTGAAGAGGAGGAAACCGTTTCGTATGCCCGCCGCTAAACCGAACATCCTGCTCATCACCACTGACCAACAACGGTTTGACACCATTGGAGATGCCAAACCCCCGTTCCTCCGCACGCCGCACATAGACTTACTGGGATACCAGGGAGTGCAGTTCACCCGCGCCTATGCCGACTGCCCGCTCTGCGTGCCCGCGCGCCTGGGCATCATGACCGGCACGCAGGTGTTCACGCACGGCGTGGCCAACAACGACCAAACTTCGAATGTAATGGGAAGGGAAGGGACGCTCCCGACTCGTTTGCGTGCACTCGGCTATCAAACCGCCGCCATTGGCAAGATGCACTTTGGCCCCCAGCGCGTGCGCCATGGGTTCGAAGAGATGCTCCTGCCGGATGACTACTACCGCGCCATGCGGCACTCCGGCCACGCCCAGCAGCCGATGCATCATGGTATCGGCCAAAATGAACTGTATCCCACCCTGGCCACCGTGCCCGAGAGCCTCACGCTTACGTCGTGGATTGCCGAGCAGTGCGTGGAGTACATCCTCGTGCGCCGCGACCCGACATTGCCGTTCTTTCTTTGGTGCTCCTTTGCCAAGCCCCACCCACCGCTCGATGCGCCTGAGCCGTATTATTCCATGTACCAGAATTCGCCGATTCCGGAACCGGCGGTTGGGGCGTGGCGTGACGATGCGGACTGCCCCATCTCGTTTGACCGGCAAGCGCAGCGGCGCGCTTTCGATTCCATCTCGGACGAGGCCATCCACGCGGCGCGGGCCTTGTACTATGGACTCATTACGCAGATTGATAACGTAATCGGCCGCCTGATCAGCGCCTTGGAGGACAGTGGCCTCTTCAACGACACCTTCATCATGTTTGCCTCCGACCACGGCGAGATGCTCGGCGATCACCGCAACGGCGCGAAGACGTTCTTTTACGAACCCTCCGCCCACGTGCCTTTTATTATTCGTATACCGCAGAGCTGGGACGACCGGCGCCATGGCACGACGGTGGATAGTCCCATTACACATGCAGACATCCTGCCGACTCTCGTGTCCGTTGCGGGAGGCGAGCCGCCAACCGATACGGACGGGCAGAATCTGGTCGCACTGGCACGGGGCGAGTTGGAGCATCCCCGACGCTACTTGGAAGGCTTGAGCGGCCCCCGTTGGCCCCAAGCAGAGCGCATCCCGTGTGTGTACCTAGCAATCACCGACGGGCAGTGGAAGTACATCTGGTACCCCGAGGGTCCGACAGAACACCTCTTCAATCTGACAGAAGATCCGGCGGAATTGCGCAATCTCGCCCACGAAGCAAGCTGCGCGACCAAGAAACAGGAACTGCAGAGCGAGTTGATTGAAAAGCACCGCCAGCGTGAATCGGTCTACCTGGAAAACGGCGCGCTCCCAGAGCGCGAGCCTCAGATCGAGACCACCGCCGACCGCCGCAACACGGCGACCAATCACGCCGGCTTCCGCACGGAATACAGTGACGCTGACGTGCGCCACTGAGCACGCGCACTCGATGATAAGGGTATCGGTAGCGCAGGTTTGCAACCTGCTACCGCTCTCACGTCATCAGGAAGTAACGGCAAGGCGATTTGCCCGCCATTTACAATGCTATTGGCTTACAGACGAGGCGGCACGCGCCGCGCTGTAAGGGTACAATAGCCCCGTGCGCCAAAGTGTAAGGAAGAGCGCTAGGCAGCACAGCACCCCGTGGGGCAGTGTTGCCGTACACGTAGACGAGAAGCGAGCGCAACTCTCCCTCTCCCAGGCAAAAGTGTGCGTAACGTCTAAACCACAGACATAGGAGGCACGTCATGCCAAGCAACTTACTGGAAGTCTTTACGAACTGTTACGGCCGTTACGGCGTGCGCGCGGCGATTGACCTCGCGCCGCAAGCCGGCATCACCCATCTCGAACTCGCCATGAAGCAGCACGGCGGCGTGCTGGAAATTCCTGTGGATGTCGTAGCCAGCGAAAAACTGGGCGACGAGGGCATTCAGAACCTCAAGCAGGAACTCGACGCGAACGGTCTCACCGTGATCAGCGCCAACGGCTCCGACAACCTCATGGATCCTGATGGGTTTGCGCGTATAGCGGAGCGCATGCGCCTGGCAGCGCTCATCGGCGCCAGGTACTTTGTCGGCTTGGGCGGCGAGCCGGCGGAAGAAGACCGGAAGGACTTTTTCGACAAGATGGGAGCGATCGGCGACGTGGCGGCCAGTCATGGGCTTACCATTGCCCTTGAAACGCATCCCGGCATCACCCAAAACGCCGACGCCATCCTAGACACCATGCACGCCCTGCAGCATGACGCCATTCGCATCAACTTCGATACGGGCAACATCCTCTTCTACAACGAAGGCGCGGATGTGTACGCGCAGCTTGAACGCGTCATGGACTACGTGGTGCACATGCACCTCAAGGACAGCCGCGGCGGTTACCGGGACTGGTACTTTACGGCCATGGGTGACGGCGGCGCGGTTGACTTTGCCCGCATCGGCGAGATTACCAACAACGCGGGGTTCTTCGGCCCCTATAGCCTGGAGATCGAGGGCATCAAGGGTGAGCCGGAGCCGACGCTGGAGCAACGCCACGAGCGCGTCGTCCGCAGCGTGGAACACCTGCGGTCCGTAGGGTTTCTGTCAGACTGATACCCTGGCTATACCTACCGCTTGATTTGGAATTCGGTGAATTCGCGCGGGCTCTCCCCATAGCTCCAGTCTGGGGGCGGAGCAGCGCATGCTCCCGAGTTAACCGGTAGGCGTGTGCTCCAGCCATTTGTCGAGAAACGGGAAGGACTCCTTGGCGTAGATTTCGTGTTTGCCCTCAAACACGCCCAGCACGCAGCGGTCACCTAACCCAAGCTTGTGGTAGTGGGTATGGAGGCGCGCAAATTCTACCTCCGCCTCTTTGTAGTAGACCGCCCGGTCTTGCGTGCCCTGCTCGATGAAGAGCGGGCGGGGGCAGATGAGCGAGCCAAGATCGGCGTCTGAGAACTCCAAGAGTTGACCAAGGTAGTATTGATGAAATTCGTCCGTGGTGACGTACGCGCGGTAGTGTTCGGATTCCACATTGAGCTTGCGCGTGCGTTCGTTGAAAAAAGCGGAGACCACCGCGGCCTTGATGCGGGGTTCCAGTGGCGTGAGCCAGAGGGTCATGGTGCCGCCCTGCGAAAGACCGTAGAAGCCGATGCGCTCAGGGTCTACTTCCGGGAGCGTTTGCAGATAGTCGATTGCCTTCATATCGCGCCAGATTTCCAGGCCCATCAAGCGTCTGCCGACGACTATTGCTTTGTTATGTAAACGTACACGCCGCGGCGTGCCATTGATGCAGTGCGGCGCGAAGACCACGTAGCCCCGTTCGGCCAGGCGACGACCATAGCGATGGTAGGCATCATCCTCTTCCAACAGCCCCGCCACGGATTGCACGGCCCCGCCGAGGCCGTGTTGCGTCACCACCGCAGCGCGCGGGGCGGTGATGTCCTTTGGCACCAGCAGATACCCAAACAGACGCACACCGGGCAGCATGCCCAACGTAACGGCATAGACCGTGTGGCCCGGCCGCTCTGCTACTACATACCGCTCAGGGTCGAGCGGCACCTGCTCCTCTGCCGGCGGCAGGCCGCCCATCATCGCCAACCAAGCCTCGCGGTTCGCCGTTACAGACTCTGTGTAGGCTTCGGCACTGGAATAGTCCCGCTGCCACCGCTCTTCACGCACTCCGTATGCCTGATCGGCCAGGTCGTCCAAATAGCGATCGTGTTGGCCATTGGTGTCGTCCCGCATGGCCTGGATGGCAGCGTCGTTCACAAACACCGGTGGCGGTGGTGAGCCTTCCGCGTCCACTCCTGGATTCCCGCTTTCGCGGGAATGACGGAGGGCATTTCGGATTGGCGGCTCACCGTCATTTAGCCAACGGTCGAGAAACGCAAACGACTCTACACCGTGAATCTCGTGAGGCCCGTCAAACTCACCCCATTCGCAGCGCTCGCCGATACCCAGGCGCTCATAGATTTCCTTTAGCGGAAAGTACTCTTCGCGTGCCGACTCAATGTAGTAGGAAGCGTCCTTCTGCCCGTGTTCGATCATCACCGGACGCGGGCAGATGAGTGAGGCCAGGTCGTAGTCGGAAAACTCGGTGAGGAAATCCGGCTCGAAGTAGGACTGTTCGCTGGTGTTTATGAAGGGCCGGTAGTGCGGTGAGGCCACGAGCTGCTTCTTGGTGCGCTCGTTGTAGAAGGCCGAAATAACGGAAGCACGAATACGCGGCTCCAGCGGCGGGAACCACAGCGCCATCTTGCCGCCTTGGGAGAGGCCGTAGAAGCCGATGCGCTCGTTGTCCACCTCGGGCAATGTCTCCAGCAGGTCTACCGCCCGCACCTCCCGCCAGATCTCCAGTCCCATGAGGGTGCGTCCCACGAGCAAGGCCTTGTTGTGTAGGCGGTTGCGCCAATCAACGAAATTGATGCAATGGGGAGCCAGCACCACGTAGCCACGCTCCGCCAGCCGCTGCCCGTACTTGTGGTACGCATCGTCCTCTTCCACCAGTCCGGCAATCGAATGCGGAGTGCCCCCCATCCCATGCTGGCATATGACCGCCGGCCTGTGGGCCGCAATACCTTTGGGAACAAGCAGGTGGACAAAGGAACGGACGTTGGGAAACGTCCCAAACGTGACCGCGAATACCGTGTGGTCTGCACGTTCCGCTACCACGTGCCGCTCCGGTTCAAGCGGCACACGCTCCTCTCCCGTAGGCCAAATACCAAGCATCGCGCGCCAGCGCTCGCGGTTTGGCGCAACGGATTCCGCGTATGCCCGCAGACTCGTATAGTCACGCTGCCACTTGGCTTTGCGCCATTCATATGCCTGGATAGCGAGCGCATCGAGATACCGCTCTAGTTGCGCCGCTTGGTCCCAACGCACAGCCTCCACCGCATTAGATGAAGCAAACTCTGATTCTATCGACACCTAATGGCTCCTTCCTGTCCAGGCGGCATAGTGGATCGTGCCGTCCAAGGGGTGAGTTTTCGATTATTAGCCCCGGGCAAGTCATTTCGCAAAGCGAGTAAGACGCACGCAGGTGCCGAATTCACGGCCGCGCAATGGCCAACGTTGGCTAATCGGCATAGGGCTGCCGCTTTCGAGCGGGCGCGTCTATGAATCCGGCGCAGCGGTCTAGAGGAGAGCGCGAGTCCAGTGGAGTTGTAGAGCGTTGTAGAATCGACCGGCGGCTCCAGCCTGCGCGCTCCTCAACACTATCCGCCAAGCGACCCGGCAGCGACGAAGACTCACGCACCTTGGCAAAGCAAGCTGGGTACGTCGTTATTCACTAGACTCTGCGTTGCGCAGAAAGCGTTCGATTGCCTGGGCGGCAAGCTGATTCGTCGTAACTCCGCGCCGCTTTGCCTCATGCCCAAGCCTTTCCATGAGCCAGGCGTCATCCAAGGTAATCGTCCGTGACCGCCCGGCGCTGGGCGCAGCCTGGGATGCAACCGGCTGGTCCTGGACGACGATCACCTGATCCGTTGCCTCTACCACGTGACCGCGACGGCTCTGCGTAAGCGAACGCCACTTCTCCTCGGTTATTGGCCGTCCCCACGCTTGTTCGACTCGAGAACGCGTGATCTCCAGCCTCTTGCCCTCGATCGTGAGCCACGGCCCGTTCTGATGGAGCACGCCGCCGGTCACGTCGGCAAGTACGGATGCCAGTTCGAGATTGGGCGCACTGAGCTGGATGGTGATACTCGCCATAACGATTTCTCCTCACATGAGGCGTTACGTCCGCACCTGTGACCATTAGACCATACGGCAAATAGACGTACAAGCCAATACCCTCCCAGCGTGCCTTTAGGAGTGCAACACGGGCAAGACTGCCGCGCCTTGACCCTAGGCGTCATGTCGGTTACGCTCATTGCCGTGGAACGGCGGCAGACTTTCACTTTCCGTCGTAAGGCAAAACTCCTCTCCGCGTTATCCAACGGGGCTGCACATTATTGATGTGCGTTCGTGGCAGCAGTCCCGCACCTACGAGCCTAAGTTGAATAGAGAAAGGAAGCGCCTGTGCAAGACATAAACGTTGCCCTGATCGGCCATCGCTTCATGGGCAAGGCCCACACCCACGCTTATCGTGACGTGAACCTCTTCTTTCCCAGTGTTCCCTACCGGCCGCGGCTCAAGGTGATTGCGGGGCGCGACGCCGCGGCGGTTGCAGAAGCCGCGAACCTGCTTGGTTGGGAAGAGTCCTCAGTGGATTGGCGAGAAGCGGTTACGCGCGATGACATCGACCTGGTTGATGTTGCCACCCCAAACCATCTGCATGCTGACGTCGCCATCGCCGCGGCTGAAGGGGGCAAGCAAGTGATCTGCGAAAAGCCGCTGGCGGTCACCGTCCCGCAGGCCCGCGCGATGGTGGATGCGGTAGCGAAAGCCGGGGTGCGCAACACCATTTGCTTTCACTTTCGGCGTTACCCGGCCGTGCGGCTGGCAAGAAAGCTCATCGAAGACGGCGAGCTTGGCGACATCTACCACTTTCGCGGCTGGTTTCTGGCAGAGCGCTTCGCCGATCCGGCCACACCCCTCGGCTGGCGCATGCAGCAGGAGCTCGCTGGATTTGGTGTCTTCGGCGACCTCGGCTCGCATGTGCTCGACATTGCGCGCTATCTGCTGGGCGACGTGAGCAGTGTCTGCGGCAACTTTGCAACCTACATCAAGGAGCGGCCCACGCCTGAGGGCGGCAGCGGCGCCGTGACCGTAGACGACTGCGCGCAGGTGCTCATGCAGTTCGCCAGCGGCGCCCAGGGCATGCTGGAAGTAACCAAGCTGGCGCGCGGCAACAAGAACAATTTCGGCTTTGAAGTAAACGGCAGCAAGGGGTCGATCCGCTTCTACTTCGAGCGCCTGAACGAGTTGCAGTACTACTGCGGTGACGATCCGGGACCGCTCACGGGTTTCCGCATTATCCACGCCTCAGACTCGGTACAACACGACTACATGCACGGCTACTGGCCGGCCGCCGCCCACAGCATCGGCTATGGCGAGGCCTTCATTCACATCGTCAAGGACTTTCTGGAAGCGCTGGGCAGCGGCGAGCCCATGAGTCCCGACTTCGTCGACGGCCTGCGCGTGCAGGAAATCATGGAAGCCGTCGGCAGGTCGGTGCAAGACCGCGGCTGGGTAGACGTGCCGTCGCCTGCGTAGCGGCATGCCGGTGCGCGACGCCGGTGCATAGACGCGCGCCGCTTGCGCCGCCCGCAGGGGCACGAAATATCGTGCCCCTACCGTGCCATGGCATGGTACCCTGTTAGCGCCGATCTATCTCGAACTCATTGGAAAGGCAGCAGAATGTACACCAGGTCCTACAACGGCTCGAACAAGAAAGTCTTCTGGCAAGAGATGTGGCGGCACGAGCTTTACGAAGCCTTGAAGCATGATCCCGTCGTTATCATCCCCGTCGGATCCATTGAGCAGCACGGACCTCACAGCCCTACCGACATCGATATCAGCATCCCATACTATCTCGCGGCTGAAGCGGCTACCCGCACTGACGACTACCCCATCATCGTGGCGCCGCCGGTCTGGACGGGATTCACGCACTTCAACATGGGGCATATCGGCACGATCACGGTGACGCTGGAAACGTACATCGCTGTTCTGTGTGACGTATGCCGCAGCATCAAGGCGAATGGCTTCGAGCGCATGATCATGCTCAACGGCCATGGCGGCAACGTCGCACCCACGCAGACGACTTCAGTGAAGCTAGCCCAGGAAGACATCTGGTCGCTCCACATCACGTATTTCCACATGGTGGAGGATGAACTGAAGGAGTGGGGCGACAGCGACGACACGATCGGCCACGGCGGTGAGTGGGAAACCTCTCTGCAGCTCTACCTACGCGGACACATGGTGGACCTGGACAAGCGCACGCCCAATGGGCTCGCGCCCTGGTTCCGCGATCCTGTTGTCGGCAAGTTCGCCAAGTGGCCCGAGCGCCGCCGCGAAGCGGACGAGGGCGTGATGGGCGATCCCTTTGTGGCCAGCGCTGAGAAAGGCGAGCGCATCTTCAATCTCGCTGTCGAACGCCTCATTATGGCCTGCAACGAATTACACAACTATCCGGTGCGCGGCTACTTCGACCGCGGCAGCGACGCTACGCTCGGCCCGCTTTCGCCGGACGCCACGCCGCCGCGCTAAACAGAAATCGACAGGATAGAGCCAAGCCCTCAAATAGCCGAGGCTCGTTGTCTTGAAGTAGGCGGTCAACAAGAAAATTCAAGTTTGACCAACTATTTGGGGACGTCCCGTTCGCCCTGAGCCTGTCGAAGGGCAAGAATTCACAAGAAACAATGGCAATTGAAAGTGCAAATACTGAAAGGATTCGGTAACGGTGGGTGACTTCTATCAAGATCTCGGCGTAAAGCGCGTTATCAACGCCGCCGGCACGCTTACGCGTCTTGGCGGCACGCCGATGGAAGATGACGTGCTCGACGCCATGCGCGAGGCGGCCCAGTGGAGCGTGCGCATCGAAGAACTACAACAGGCAGCAGGGGATTACCTCGCCAAGGTTACGGGCGCGGAAGCCGGCTATGTCACCGCGGGCGCGGCAGCAGGCTTGTTGGTCGGCACGGCCGCGTGCATTGCGGGCCTCGATATCCATAAGATGAACCTATTGCCGGATACCGACGCCATACCGAACGAGGTCATCATCCAACGCCTCCACCGCAATGCGTATGACCACGCCTTGCGTACGGCGGGCGCGAAGTTTGTAGAGGTCGGACACATCGGTCACCCGACCGGAGGCTATACCGAGCCGTGGCATATTGAGACTGCGATTAACGAACGCACGGTCGCCGTACACTGGGTCGCCATGCCCGTTGAGGGCGCCGTGAGCTTGGAGGACACCGTTGCCGTCGCCCACAAGCACAATGTGCCGGTCATTGTGGACGCGGCCGGTGGGTTGCCGCCCGCCGAGAACCTGCAAGGCTATATCGCTACAGGGGCTGACCTTGTCTCATTTTCTGGGGGCAAGGCGATTCAGGGTCCCCAAGCCTCCGGCATCCTGGTAGGCCGTGGCGACCTCATCCAGTCCGTGGCGCTGCAGCATCAGGACATGGACGTAATGGTGGAAACGTGGACGCTGCGCGAACAGTTGCTGGGCAGCGGCCGCTTGCTCGGCCCGCCGCTCCAGGGCATTGGCCGTCCGATGAAAGTGGGCAAAGAGGAAATCGCCGGTTTGCTGGCAGCCGTGAAGAAGTACGTCAACCGCGATCACGCCGCCGCACGCCAAGAGTGGCTGCGGCGCCTTGAGGCAATTGCGGCGGACCTAAGCGAGGTAGCCGGCGTGTCGACGGAGGTGGTTGGACGCGATGGCAAGTCCTACCCCACCCTGCGTGTCTCGTTGGACGACTCAGTGCACGGTGTAACGGCAATCGACTTGGTAAACCGCCTATTCGACGACGATCCGGCAATCGCCGTCAGCCAGTACGGCTCGCTGGAAGGGAGCGTCACCATCAACCCGCTCAATTTGGACGGCGACAAGCCGCAAATCGTAGCGGCCCGAATCCGCGCAGTGATTTCAGCCTGATTTAGAGACGAGCCTCCAGTGTTCGTGGTCACGGTCGGCCACCTTATTGAGCACGGAATCGGAAAGTTCGTTCGTGGTAAGTGGGCTTCGCGAAGTCCTTGTCTAACCATGAACGAACTTTCCATTTAGTCGAGAGCATCATAGCGGTCGGCAAGATCCCTCGAGGCCAAACCCATGCGACTCCGCGACTTTGGCGCAGCAGACCAACGCTTCGCCGGCATCATTGGCCTGCGGCAAAACAAACTGCTCTTCACGCTGCCGGAAGCACGATTCGTGCAGGAGTTGGGAGGTGGTGAGAAATCACTACCTATGTGGGGTGTTGGCGGCATGTGCGCGCAGGGTGAGGCGTGGCAGGGCGCTGCCCAGCGCCATGCTGAAGCCGACACCGGCTGCGAGGTTCGACTCTTCTCCAGCCGAGAGACCTACTATCTCAACGTCAAGAGCGACATCTTTGCCATCGATGTTGAAGACGTACCGGCCCCCGCCCTACTCTACGCCGCCGCGTACAGACCGCCCGACAACCCGTATGGCGATTTGGAAACCGTATACGGCGTGGAATACTTCGCTCACCTGCGGGGCACACCCCGCCCTGGCGCAGGAACCGCCGCCCTCATTGCCTTAGGTCAACCTCTACTGGTGGCAGCACTCCAGCAGCCGCTTTCGTTGGACAACCTCTTGCAAGCGGGCGCAGAACTCTTTAGCAGTCCCAACTACCCACCGCTCGACCCGGCGCTAGTCATCACACCGCAAGGCACGCCGCACTTCATGCTGCAGGTGCTCGACGCCGGCCACTGGTGGCAAACGCTCTCCCTGGCAGACCTACCTGTATTCTAAGGGCTGCCGCGCACGCGATTGGATTAAGGTAGGGGCACGATATATCGTGCCCCTACACCTAGCAGCCTTACAGAGTTTTAGCCCACAGCAAGTCAAGCCTTCTTGACTCTCACGGATACAAATCCCACTGTCGTATCACGGGCTATGGCCCCTCTCAATAGGGAGAAGTATCCCATGCACTCTCTGCTGCCCTACGTAATGAGGGGTCCCAGGATGAAGGGAAAGCTCAAGACTGAGGCGACGGACAACTACTCCCAGGCAGCGAGCGCAGCCTCCACCTCACTCTTTCCGGGCAAACTGGCAATGGCGCCTCTGCCGCGCACCTTAAGCCCGGCCATGACCGCGCCCAAGCGCGCCGCTTTGAGCGGTGGCATGCCCTGCACCAGCCCGTGCAGAAAAGCGCCGTCGAAGGCGTCACCCGCGCCGGTCGTGTCGACCACCTGCGGGACAGCGTACGCAGGCACCGCCCCCGTGCCGCCTGCCGCGCTCACGTAGACGCCGGCTTCGCCCTGTTTCACCGCGACCGCATACGTGCCGAAGCCACGCAGGTAGTCTGCCGTTTCCTCCGCAGTTGTCATGCCAAACAACTGCTCTGATTCCTCGGGGCCGCTGGGCAAGGCAATATCCACGTGCGGGAGGAGCTCTTCCGCCGCGGCCCGCGCCTCTGCCGCCGACCACAAAGCAGGGCGAAAATTGGGGTCGAACGAAACACACACGTGCGCCTCATTCGCCATGCGCGCTGCCGCCAGCGCGGTCGCTCGCGCCGACTCCGAGATAGCTTGGGCAATGCCGCTGATATGCAGCACCCTGGCCTGCGCGATGTAGTCTGGGTCCAAGTCCGCAGGGGTCATGGTGCTCGGCGCGCTGCCGGCGCGGTAATACGTAAAGTCGCGTTCGCCGTGCCCGTAGATGGAGATGAAATAGATGCCATTGCGCCCCTCCACCCGCTTCACGTGCGACGTGTCGATACCCAGGCTCGCCCAACCATCCAGCAGGTACTCTTGAAAGGGATCATTGCCGACGCGTGAGAGAAAACCGCACGAGCTTCCCAACCGAGACGCCGCCGCCAGCAGGTTGAGGGCGTCACCGGCAAAGGCTTTCTGCACCTGCGCCGCCTCTGCCAGCGGCTCCTCGGCAAAGAACTCCACCATGCACTCGCCAAGTGACAGAATCTCAGGCACGTTCGACCTTTCCGTGAATGTGGGGATACCCTATCCGCTGGGTAGGACATCCCACAGACCATCACTCAGATTTACGTGACATCCTCACTCGGAAGACCTCAGTTCTTCCACGAAGCGGTGGGCGAAGGCCGTTAATTCGTCATAATCTCCGGCAGCGATAAGCGATGGCGGCATGAGACCCGAACCCAACGCCACGCCGGCGGCGCCGGCCTCCAGAAACTCCCGGTAGTTTTCAAAGTCGATGCCGCCGGATGCCACGATAGGCACGCCGGGAAGCGGCCCCAACACGGACTTGACGTATCCCGGTCCGCCGACGCTATCGATGGGAAAGACTTTCACCATGTCCGACCCGGATTCGTGGACGTCAAGGATTTCAGTCGGCGTCAGGCCGGCCATGATGCAGGGCACGTCCGCCTCGTGCGCCTGCGTCACAAGCGCGGGGCGATTAACGGGCCCAACGATGAATTGCGCTCCCGCCGCCAGCGCCTCTCCCGCCTGGATCCCGGTTGTCACCGTGCCGGCGCCAACCAAGCCGTTGCTTGGCTTCAGGGCCGCCACTTTGGCGATGACGGCGGCAGCGTCCGGCACCGTAAACGTGATCTCTACCAGCCGGATGCCCGCGTCATACAATGCCTGCGCAGTCTGCACCGCCTGCTCCGCGGTTTTCGTGCGGACCACGGCAGTAATCTTGGCCTCGTACAGCTCATTCAACAGCGCGGAACGGTTCACCCTATGCTCCTCTGCAATGTCACGACCCCCTCCGGTCTCCAAGTCTTCTCCATATACCGCACCCTAGTTGACGATTCAACTCTCTCAGCAGAGCCTATGCGCCGCCGCTTGAGCTTGGAATCAGTCTAGCATTACACTAGTATAGATGGTTGAACCACGCCCTTCTGCCAGATCCGCCCATTGAACCTCGCAACGCCCTACCGTGCCTTGCCACATTACGCGATGGAACTACTCGTCACCGATGCCAGAGCAAAATCCCATGCGTTCTGAATGCAGCCTCTTCCGCTTGTGGGTAGCAGCACTCTTGCCCTTGCGGATTCCCGTTCCGGCCGGCCTGCATTGGTTGACCATTTGCGTGTTTCTTATGGCGGCGTGCGCTCAGACCGGCGCTGAACAGATGACGTATGGGCGCGCCATTCCGCCCACCGCAACAGTGCCGACACCATCTGTGCCTGCGCCTATACCGACAGCGACTGCGGAACCGGTAGTGGCCACGCCAACGGCCGTTCCCTACCCCACACCCGATCTCACCGGGCTGCCCTATGAGGTCCTCGTTCAAGAAGTTGTACGTGGCGATCCCGACATACCTGCCGTCGCCTTAACGCTCGACGGCGGGGCTATTGCCGCTTACACTTCCGACATGTTGGCGACACTGCGCGCGCACGATGTCCGAATAACGATCTTCATCACCGGGCAGTTTGCCGAGCGCCACCCTGAGCTCGTCCTTGAGATGATTGGTGACGGACATGAAATCGGCAATCACTCCTATGCGCATCCCGAGTTTACGAAGCTGAACGATGACTCCATCCGCGCGGAGCTCTCCCGCACGGATGAAATCATAAAGGACGTCACAGGAGCGAGCACGAAACCCTGGTTTCGTTTCCCCTACGGCGCGCGCAATCACCATGTCCGCCGTGTGGTGGCCCGTGCCGGCTACCAGAGCATCTACTGGACGATCGATACGATTGACTGGCGGGAAGACGCGACGCCTGCACTGGTTAAGCAACGCATCCACGACCGCCTTCAGAACGGCGCGATCATTCTCGCGCATCTCGGCAGTATTCACACGAAAGAGGCCCTCTCAGACATATTGATCGAATTGAAGGAACAAGGCTATCGCATCGTAACAGTCACTGAATTACTGTATCCGCCGCCGACTGAACCCACGCCTGTCGTGATACCCACACCCACTATCGTCGTAGAACCTACACCCACCGTCGTACTCTCCAGCCCTTGACAGAGTATGCGGACTCTCGTAGAATTGTGACTTACAATTGAATATGCGAAAGGCGATGATCAGGAAGAGTACGCTGTTAAGGCGGCCTTCAGAGAGCCGGGAAACGGTGGGATCCCGGTGGCGCGCGGCCAGCGGAATGGGCCTGGGAGCTGTGACCTGAAAGGTGACTGTGCATCGGACGCGCACTGCCGATGTCCGCTGCAATAGAGTTGCCGACTAGGCGTCAACGGAACCCCTACCGTATAACTTGGGGCAGGCATGAAACCGCATACGCGGGGAGTGCTTGAGTGAATGAAGTGGGCTGCGCATGCAGCCAATAAGGGTGGCACCGCGAGACCTTTTCTCGTCCCTTTGCGGGGACGAGATTTCTGTTTAAGCAAGGGATTCGGCAATGAAAGTGCAGACGCAGCCGCATACAGCGTACTCTTGCAAAGCATACTGTGTACCTGGCTTTCTGCCCGGCCGCTGGCGGTGCGCGGCGACGGTTCAGCACCGGAAAGATGACAACAACAGGACACGACCAATTGCTGAGGAATAGCTATGGCAGTAATACAATCCGCACCCGGCACAGTCTTTAGCGGCATACAGCCGGAACTTGCCGAGGTGCACTCACTCACCGCCCAGGGGCTCACGGTGCCTATATCGCGCACTATCCCCGCCGACCTGGAGACACCGGTCTCGGCTTACCTGAAGATCGCGCAGGGCGACCACTCGTTCTTGCTGGAGAGCGTGCAGGGCAGCGAGAGCCTGGGGCGATACTCCTTTATCGGCACGAATACCTCCAAGGTCATTCGCATGGACGCAGGCCTGGCAACCCTTACCGAGATTGGCGAGCAAAAGACGCGCTCGTACGCCGGTCCACTGAAACTGCTGGAAGAGGAGCTTGCCAAGACTAATCTCGCTGTGATGCCCGGTCTGCCCCGTTTTCAAGGCGGCGCTGTCGGCTATCTGAATTACGACACCGTCCGCTACTTCGAGCCGCGCGTCCCGCTGCCGGCGGAGAATGCATTGCCGGTGCCGGAAGCGATCTTCATGTTCACCGACAGCCTCATAATGTTCGACCACGTAAAGCACAGCCTGACTATCATTGCGTATGTCTCTCCCCACGGCGACGTGGCGGAAAACTATGACGTGGCAGTCGCGGCGATTGAAGACATCAATGCGCGGCTCCGGAGTGCCGTACCGACTGTGCGCGGCACGGGAATTCCCGGCGAGGCGACCCCAAACAAGACCGAAACAGAGCACCATGATATGGTGCTGGCTGCCAAGGAGTACATCGCCGCGGGCGACATCATTCAAGCTGTACTTGGTTTACGGTGGTCCCGCCCGCTGGGCGTGCATCCGTACTCGGTGTATCGTGCCTTGCGCATGATAAACCCGTCACCATACATGTTCTTCCTGAATCTGGACGACGTGCAAATCGTCGGCGCTTCGCCTGAGATGCTGGTGCGAGTCGAAGGCTCTCACGTCACGACCCGCCCCATTGCCGGTACCCGTCGTCGCGGCAGTACGCCGGAAGAAGACGCCGCCCTTGCAGAGGAGTTACTCGCCAGCGAGAAAGAGCGCGCCGAACACATCATGCTCGTGGACCTTGGGCGAAACGATCTCGGACGAGTCTGTCGGCCCGGCACCGTGCACGTCCCCACGCTGATGGTGGTGGAAGAGTTTTCCCACGTGATGCACATCGTCTCCCAAGTAGAGGGCGAACTCATGCCGGAAAAGACGGCGTTCGACGCACTGCGTTCATGTTTCCCAGCGGGCACGCTGTCCGGCGCGCCCAAAGTGCGTGCCATGGAGATAATCTCCGAACTGGAGGGCACGACACGAGGTCCTTACGGCGGTGCGGTCGGCTATTTCGATTATTCCGGCAACATGGACATGGCAATCACCATTCGCACGATGACCGTGCAAGACGGCACGGCCTACATTCAAGCCGGCGGCGGCATCGTGGCGGATTCCGATCCCGAAGAAGAATACCAAGAGGTGTGCAACAAGGCCGCGTCAACGATGCGGGCAATTGACGTTGCGGAGGAGATGGAACGTGATCTTCATGCTGGATAACTACGACTCGTTTACTTACAACTTAGTGCAATACATGGGTGAACTCGGCGCTGAGATGGAAGTAGCGCGCAACGATAAGACGACAGTCGCGGAAGTCATGGCACTCAATCCCACCGGCATCGTGGTCTCGCCGGGGCCGTGCACGCCCAACGAGGCCGGCATCTCAAACGAACTGATAGCTCAGGCCGCGGGCAAGATACCGCTGCTCGGGGTCTGCCTCGGCCACCAGTGCATCGGCCAGGTGTTTGGCGGTAGCATAATTCGCGCTCAAACCCTGATGCACGGCAAGACCTCACTGATCCATCACCAAGAGAGTGGCATTTTTGCCGGACTGGATAATCCATTCGTGGCCACGCGTTACCATTCACTGATCATCGATCCGGAGAGAATGCCGTCGGATCTCGACGTAACAGCACGGGCAGATGACGGCACGATAATGAGTGTGCGCCACAAGCAGCATGCAATTTACGGAGTCCAGTTCCATCCGGAATCGATTCTGACCACGGAAGGCAAGCGGCTGCTTCAAAACTTTCTCAATATCGTCGAGCAGAATCGCAAGCTGGAGACGCAAGCGGCTGCCGCGCACAAGGGAGCAGAGTGATGATTGTAGAAGCGACCATCAAAGCTACCGAGGGCGGTTCGCTATCTCGTGACGAAGCGGCCCAAGTAATGACTGAGATTATGGACGGGACGTGCACGCCGGCGCAGTTCGGCGCGTTCGTCACGGCGCTCCGCATTAAGGGCGAGACTGCCGACGAAATCGCCGGGTGTGCCGAGGTAATGCGCGAGAAAGCGTTGCCGGTTGCGGTTAGTCAACCGGTAGCAGATACCTGCGGCACCGGGGGAACAGGCGTCGACACGTTCAACATATCCACCGCGACTGCTTTCGTCATGGCGGGCGCCGGGCAGCCCGTGGCAAAGCATGGGAACCGCGCCATGACGAGAACGAGCGGCAGCGCGGACGTCTTGGAAGCGCTAGGCGTCAAGATTGACCTTGGCCCTGATGAGGTAGCCCACTGTATTGAGGAAGTGGGAATGGGCTTCATGTTTGCGCAACGCTTTCACCCCGCAATGAAATTCGCCGCGCCGCTGCGGCGGGAAATTGGCATTCGCACGATTTTCAACATTCTCGGCCCCCTGACAAATCCCGCCCGGGCCAGATACCAAGTGCTTGGCGTCGCCAATGCCAATTTAGCTGGGGATATGGCGCGTGTACTCGGAATGCTCGGAGTGCGACGCGCACTTGTCGTGCATGGGGAGTTAGACGGAGTTGATGAGATTTCAATTTGCGGGCCCACGTTGGTGTCCGAGTGGGACGGCAACGACGTGGGTGACTACCGCCTGGAGCCGGCGGACTTTGGCCTCAGCGCAGCGCCGGTGGGTGAGGTTTTGGGCAGATCGGAAGAAATGAACGCCCAATACGTCCGCGACGTGTTGACAGGCAAGCCGGGCCCGCGCCGCGACGTGGTGGTCATGAATGCCGCCGCCGGTCTTGTGGTCAGCGGCAGAGCGAGTGACTGGAAAGAAGGCGCGCAGCAAGCCGCCGCCGCCATCGACAACGGCCAAGCCGCCGCCAAGTTGGATGCGTTTGCCAGCCTTAGCCAGAGTCTCGCCTAGCGCGGTTCAATGCGGACTCTTTAGACCATAGGGCTCCGCAGAAGTCCCCTCTCCCTGAGGGAGAGGGTTAGGGTGAGGGTGAAAAGCCAGAGTAAGACTACGTTGAAGGGGTAGTTGGGACCACACGAATGATTCTCGATACCATCCTGCAACACAAAGAGCGCGAGTTGGCAGAGCGAAAGGCAGCCTTGCCGCTCCGCGCGCTGGTGCAGAGAGCGGAAGCCATGGACCCGCCGCGTGACTTTGCGGCGGCCTTGCGTCAAGAAGGCATTCGTTTAATCGCCGAGATCAAACGCGCGTCGCCGTCAAAAGGGGTGTTCGCACCTGATCTCGATCCAGCGGCGCTGGCGCAGACCTATGCCGAAAACGGCGCCAGCGCGCTTTCCGTGCTCACAGACGAGCGCTTCTTCCAGGGCTCGCTGTGCGATCTCTCGGCCGCGCACGCCGCCGTGCCCATACCAGCCCTGCGCAAAGACTTCACCACCGACGAGTACCACATCTTCGAAGCCCGGGCCGCGGGTGCCGACGCGGTGCTCCTCATCGTGGCCGCCCTGCCGCAGTCTCGTTTGCGGGCGTTACTGCGGAGTGCCAAAGATTGGGGCATGGCCGCCATCGTGGAAGTGCACACGGCGGAGGAAACCGCGCAAGCCTTGGAAGTCGACGCTGAGGTAATTGGCATCAACAACCGCAACCTGCATACGTTCGAGACGACGTTGCAAACTACGGCAGAACTCCGCGCGCTGATTCCCGGTGACCGCATAGTGGTCAGCGAAAGCGGTATCCATACACCCGCCGACGTGGCGCGGCTGCACGGCTGGAATGTGAACGCCATGCTCATTGGCGAGGCGTTGGTTACCGCTCCTGACACGGCGGACAAGGTCGCCTCACTGGTTGCTGCAGCAGCATTGCCGTCAACTGAATCCACAATCAGCGACTCACCCTCCGTCATCCCGGCGAAAGCCGGAGTCCAGAATAGGCAGCGGGCATGAAGAACTCTCGAGAGTCCGAGACCCAAACTGACGCGGCGTACAGTCATCCGCCCAAAGTAAAGATCTGCGGCATTATGGCGCCGGCGGATGCCCAGGCGGCTGCAGCCCATGGCGCAGACTTCATTGGCTTGAACTTCGTCACGGGCAAACGCCGGTGCTTGACGTTAGACCGGGCACAGGAGATTGTCCGGTCGCTCGGCTCCGCGTCCCCGCCCACTGTAGGGCTCTTCCTCAATGAAGACCCTGCCGTGGTAAGTGACACTGTCGCCGCTGTTGGCCTTCAGTACGTGCAATTGTGCGGTGGAGAGTCACCAGCCTACTGCGCGGCACTTGGCATCCCCTATTGGAAAGTCATCAACCTGCATACGGCCAAAGATTTCGAGCGGATGGCTCAATTCCCTGACGCCGCAGCCTTTCTGCTGGAAGGCGCTGACAACGGGCCGGGCGGCACCGGTCAGTCGTGGGACTATGGACTCGCGGCGGCGATGCCGCGCGACCGCCCCGCCCTCATCGCCGGCGGGCTCAATCCTGACAACGTTGGGGAAGCCATCGCGCGGGCGCAACCCTGGGGAGTCGACGTGAGCAGCGGCGTGGAGACCGCTGGCAAGAAAGACCCGGACAAGATTGCTGAATTCATCCACCGCGCCAGAGATGCATCTTAACTGTGAGAGGAAGCACAATGAAACGCCTCGAAGAGTTGGTGCAGGAGTTGCCACCGGAGTTGCAGCAGGAGGTGTACGACTTTGCGCGCTTTCTGCTAGAAACAAAAGCCAAGCCGCGCCGCAAGGGCAAGCTCCGTCTCACCTGGGCCGGAGGTCTGCGCGAGTATCGCGACCAGTACACTTCACTTGATCTTCAGCGCAAGGCACTCGAGTGGTGGGGGGACTGATGGGAACAGTTAGTCACTTAACGATGGGTGCACGAACAAGATAAGCAAGTAGAGGAGCGCCAGTCCATCACTTCAATGAAGCCAGTACAACGGACACCGTCATTCCCGCGCAAGCTCGCCCCCTCACGGGGCTGCGGGATCCATTTTCGTCGCGCGCATTTTGGACTCCGGCTTTCGCCGGAGTGACGGAGGAGACGTTTTTGGTTCCGACGTACCCGGAGTGAACCACTACGTACAGTTGAGCACACGCTGAAGCAAGGCCAAGACTGCTTATTCACATGGACAGTAGTCCCCAAGTCATCACAGGATTCTAAACCAGGAGGTAAGAAAGCTGTGGCAAGAGCACCTCAAAAGCGTATCCTCACCGGCATGCGCACCACCGGCGCCGCGCATCTCGGACACTACGCCGGCGCGCTGCGCAACTGGGTCGAAATGCAAGGCGAGTATGAGTGTTACTTCCTGCTCGCCGACGTGCAGGCCTTCAGCACGCACTTTGATGACCCCCGGCGCATCGTCGAATCCGTTTACGAAATGGTGCTCGACTGGCTCGCGGTCGGTCTCGATCCCACGCAGCAGTCAAACATCTTCTTTGTGCTGCAGAGCCAGATTCAAGACCTAACTGAGCTTACCACCTACTTTTCAATGCTCACGCCCATGGCATACGTAGAGCGTAATCCGACAATTAAGAGCGAACGGGCGCAATACGGTGAGCGTGCGGGCAATCTCGGCTTTTACAACTATCCGGTTTCACAGGCCGCCGACGTCTTGCTCTTCACGCCGCCGCCGCCTCATACGGACGGAGACGAATTGTGCGTTCCGGTGGGAGAAGACCAATTGCCGCTGCTCGAACTCACCAACGACATCGCCGGGTGGTTCAACCGCACCTACGACCGGGTCTTCTTGGAGTGCACGCACCGCTTGAGCGAGGTGCCGCGCCTCATGGGCACTGACGGCCAGGCCAAGATGAGCAAGAGCCTGGGAAATGTCATACTCCTCAGCGACGACGAGGAGACAGTGCAGAAGAAAGTCATGAGCATGTACACCGACCCCACGCGGTTAAGGGCTACCGATCCCGGTCACGTGGAAGGCAACCCCGTGTTCATGTATCACGACGCCTTCAACCCTGACGTGGCCGAAGTAGATGAACTGAAAGACCGCTACCGCAAGGGCCGCGTTGGCGACGTGGAGGTCAAGAAGCGGTTGGCAACAGCCCTCAACGCCATGCTCGATCCCATTCGAGAGCGACGAAACGACTTTGCGAACGATCCCGATATTGTCCAGGAGGTATTGCGCGGCGGCATCGAGCGAACACGCGCCGTGGGCGGCGAGACGATGGATCACGTCCGAGCCGCCATGTATATAGACTATGCAAATCTGCTCGCTACTCAGACCGTGACCAGTTAGTCGCGGCTAAGCCAAGACCAGCAAGAACGCCATGCTGCGTCGCGCTTCGTGCGCGCGGCGGCACAACATAACAGGAGCGCTCAAGTGGCAACATCACCCCCACTCACCGTGCGGGGACAGTTCGGTCCCTACGGTGGCCGTTACGTTCCCGAGACCGTAATTCCGGCTTTGGAAGAACTGGAAGAAGCCTACGCCGGCATTGCTGACGACGCTGAATTCCAGCAGGAACTCAATGACCTGCTGGACCGCTACGTCGGACGCCCCACGCCGATCTACCACGCTGCCCGCCTCAGCGCCGAGATCGGCGGCGCGCAGTTGTATCTCAAGCGGGAAGACCTCGCGCACACCGGCGCCCACAAAATCAACAACGCCCTCGGCCAAGCACTGCTTGCCAAACGCATCGGGCGCACCCGCATCATCGCCGAGACCGGCGCCGGGCAGCATGGCGTTGCCACAGCGGCAGCGTGCGCCATGCTCGGCCTCGAGTGCATCGTCTATATGGGCGAGGTCGACGTGCATCGCCAGACGCTCAACGTCTTCCGCATGAAATTGCTGGGGGCGACCGTCGTACCGGTCATGTCCGGCAGCCGCACGCTCAAGGACGCGATCAATGAGACCATCCGCGACTGGGTAACCAACGTCGAAACCACGCATTACATCATCGGCTCCGTGGTTGGTCCACACCCATATCCGACTATCGTGCGCGACCTCCAGAGCGTCATCGGCAGAGAAGCGCGTGCGCAATGCTTGACTCAGTTTGGGCGCTTGCCCGATATCCTGGTGGCATGCGTGGGCGGCGGCAGCAATGCCATTGGCATCTTCCACCCCTTTGTGGATGACACCGAAGTGCGCCTGGTGGGTGTGGAAGCCGCGGGCCACGGCATCGAAAGCGGGGCACACGCGGCAACGCTGGTGGCCGGCACGCCCGGCACGCTCCACGGCGCCAAAAGCTACCTGCTGCAGGACGACGAGGGCCAGATCTACGAACCCCATAGCATCTCAGCCGGTCTGGACTACCCCGGTGTCGGCCCGGAGCATAGTTACCTCAAGGACATGGGCCGGGCAAGCTACGTTGGCGTCACGGATCAGCAAGCGCTGGAAGGCTTCCAACACCTCTGTCGCACCGAAGGCATCATCCCCGCGTTGGAACCCGCCCATGCCATGTACCACGCCGCGCAATTGGCGAGTGAGATGCCCACGGACCACATCGTCTTGGTCAATCTCTCCGGCCGAGGAGACAAAGACATGACCATCGTCGCTGAGGGATTGGGGGTGGAACTGTGAGCCGTATCGCTGCGACTTTCGCCCGGACGAAAGCGGAGAACCGCGCCGCGCTGATCACGTTCGCTACGGTAGGCTATCCAACGCCTGCGGACACGGCCCACGTGGTGCGCGCGCTGCTCGACGGCGGCTCGGACATTGTCGAACTCGGCATCCCTTTCTCCGATCCCCTTGCTGACGGCGCCACGATTCAACATGCCTCCCAAACCGCATTGGAACAAGGCACCACTCTCAAAATGGCATTTGATCTTGTGCGGGACCTGCGGACTGAGGGGGTTACAACCCCCCTTGTCTTCATGGGCTACTACAATCCCTTCCTGCACTACGGCTTGGAGCGCGTAGCGGACGAGGCGGCCGCAATTGGTCTTGACGGCTTTATCGTGCCCGACCTGCCGCCGGAAGAGGGTCAGGGGTTCGGCAGCCTTGCTCACTCACAGGACCTCGACCTCATTCCCCTTCTGGCGCCCACCAGCACGGATTCGCGCATTCGAACCAATGTCCAAGCCGGCAGCGGTTTTGTCTACTGCGTGTCGCTCACCGGCGTCACCGGCGCGCGCGAGCAACTCTCGGCCACACTGCCTGACTTCCTGGGTCGTGTGCGCAAACACACGGACCTGCCTCTCGCGGTAGGGTTTGGCGTCTCGCGGCCTGAGCACGTCGCTACCATTGCCCAAATGGCCGAGGGTGTGGTCAGCGCGAGCGCCCTGATCAACATTCTCGATGATACCCCCTCCAGGCGGCGGTACGACGTTTTGGCCGACCTCGTCCGCGCCATGCGGGAGGCGACGGTGCGCGCAGGGTAACCGGCTATGGCACGTTCCGGCGTCCGGCTATCTCAGGTTGTACCCTGGGGACGTTCGCTGGCTGAGTACGAAGGGATGTTTGCCCTCAGCCGCCGAGACCTCACCAAGAACATCCTTGGCTGCGCCGACGGGCCCGCGAGCTTCAACGCGGAGATGATGTCTCGCGGGCACCAGGTCGTGTCCTGTGATCCCATCTACATCTTTAGCGCTCGGGAACTCCGGCTGCGCTTCGATGAGACGTACGCGACGATGATGAGCCAGATGCCCGCCAAGCGCGGCAATTTCGTATGGGGCACCATACCGACAATCGAGGCGCTCGGTGAAATGCGGCAGACCGCCATGGAAGTGTTCATCCGCGACTTCACTTGCAGTAGGCGCGGCAGTCGCTATGTCGCCTCCGCGCTCCCCCGCCTCGCGTTTGCGGACAAGGCCTTCGATCTTGCCTTGTGTTCCAACTTTCTGTTTCTCTACTCGGAGCACATGAGTGATGCATTTCATTCGGCGGCCCTACGTGAGCTCTGCCGTGTTGCACATGAGGTTCGAGTCTTTCCCTTGCTCGATCTGAACGGCCGGGTCTCGCCGCACCTGGATCCCGCGCTGCGTTCGCTCCGCCGCGCAGGACTCTCCGCCAAAGTGCAAACCGTCCCCTATGAATTCGTTAAGGGCGCGAACGAGATGCTTGTTGTCGGCAAACACTAGAATAGAGCTTGCAAGAATTCACCTCCGCCTTCCACCTGTGAAAGTCGACTCAATGGCGGCGAATGAAGAAGCCGAAAGTCTTCAGTTGCCAAAACTCAAACGGAAATGTGAATCGAGCCAAAGATAGTCGCATAAGGACTTCACAGCATAACGCATGTTGTCGATTACCTGTTCCACGCTCTGTTTTACGCAGCAACCACTAGACGACGCCTTGAGACGCATCGAGCAATTGGGGTTTCGTTATGTCGATCTGGGTGTGCAGCGTTGGGCACATGTCAGTGCCCAAGACCTTGTCCATGCAAGTGAGAGTTTTGCCGCCTCACTGCGGCGCGGCTTGGAGCAACACAATCTGACGCTCAGCACGATGAATGTGGGGCTCGATCGCAATGGGAACGCATCGCCGGCTGAACAGGTTGCGGCGGTCTGCGCGCTCGCCGCGTCCCACGAGCTCTCCGCAATTTGCATTAACGCTCCTCCCAGCAACATGCCCTTAGAGACGGCAATCGCAGAGCTGCGGGAGCTTGCCGCCGTTGCCTCTCGCTACGGAGTCACCCTCTGTCTCGAAACCCACCTGAACTGCCACACTGAAACTCCGGCGGTAGCGGTGCGGCTTGCGGAGTCGGCGCCGCGTCTCGGTCTTGCCTTAGACCCTTCTCACTACTACGCCGGGCCGTGGCAGGGCCGTGACTTTTCCGCTACCTATCCACATACGCGCATTGTGCACCTCCGCGATGCCGGCAACTCACCTGACAAGATTCTTGTGCCGCCGGGCGAGGGGATAGTCGACTTCGCCGGACTCCTGCGCGGCCTTGCACAGAGCGACTACACCGGGCCACTCTCCGTGGAGTACATCGATACCCGCGTTTCCCCGGAGTCTTATGACGATCATGTGGCGTACGTGTCAGGGATGGCCTCTCTAGCGAAGGAGCACCTCGCTAGACTCCAGGTACCCTTCGCCTAGCTGATGCCCGCCTCGCCCGCCCGGTAGCCGATCATTTCCTCGCAATGGGAACGCTAGTTGAGAGAACCGCGAAGAACCAATGCAGCGGTAAACTCGCATATTGGCGCCAAGCACGATGCTACGTTCGCCCAGCACATCAAATGCGACAAGGATCTGCCGCCGCGTATCTGACATAGTTATCCGACATAGTATGCAATAGCGGCTTCGCCGACGCTTCTTGCCCTTTTGTCACTACAATTCAGACCGCTCGCTCGCGCAATGACTCTCGTTCACGCAACTGTTATACTCCTAGCAACTTGGCATTCATGCGCCCAAGTGAATACCTCATTCAGCAGATCTCCCATCCAGCCCTGACAGGGTGAACGCGACTGGGTAGGAGAAGAGCGCTGGCAGACCGATGGAGCCCATTGGCCGCAAGCCAGGTCTGGTCCTGAAACCGCGGACGCAAGCACAAGCCGCCGCTCCTGCGAGGAGCTACACTTAACTTGAAGGTGCCTATGGAAGCCGCCGCGACCGCCGCCACGCCTGAACGACCGAGACTCCTTTCAGTTTCAAGCTGGGTACTCTATGACCTGGCCAACACGATGTTCTCTATGAACATCGTGTCGCTTTTCTTCTCGCTTTGGATCGTCAACGACATGGGAGGGAAGGACAGCGACTATGGGCTCGCCAATAGCTTTTCCATGTTTGTCGTCTTTCTGGCCGCGCCGTTTCTTGGTGCGCTTTCGGACCAAACCCCGCGCCGGATGCCGTTTCTGATCGCCACGACACTTGTGTGCTGCTTCGCGACGTTTCTGTTGGGCATTACCGGCGTATTTATCGCACTCTTAATCTTCATAGTTGCGAACGTCTTCTACCAATCCGGCCTAATCTTCTACGACGCGCTGTTGCCTGAGGTCAGCACGGAAGAGAACCGGGGGCGCGTGGGCGGCATCGGTGTTGGTGTGGGCTATATGGGCTCATTCATCGGTGTCCTGATGGGACTCGTCGTATTGGAGAACCTGCTGGGGCTATCCGCATTAGAGAGCAATCCTGCTGGCAAGCCGCTCGTCTTCAAACTCACTGCCATACTTTTCCTTCTGTTCGCCTTGCCGTGCTTCTTCTGGGTGCGAGAAAGACCCCGTGCAGGCAAGGTCATGCTGGGACGCAAGGCCGCTCGACGCGCGATTCATGACTTGCGCAATACGCTTGTCCGCCTAAACAAACTGCCAAACCTGCGGCGTTTTCTCATCGGCCGCGTATTCTACACGGATGCCGCCAATACATTCATCATATTCATGGGCATCTACCTGACGAATGAGGTAGGTTTTAGCGAAACAGAGGTCTACATTGCACTAATGCTCGGCATCCTCGGGGCCACTCTGGGCGGGCTGTCGTGGGGGTTTATCGTAGATTGGATCGGGCCCAAGCCCTCCTTGCTCATCGTGCTCGGGCTTTGGTCTCTTGTTATCACTATGACATTTTCTATTCCGCTCTTCGCCCTCACACCAGTGCTTTTCTGGATTGTCGCACCGCTCGGAGGGTACTCACTCGGTTGCACCTGGGCCGCCGACAGGCCCTTGATGCTCCGCCTCGCACCTGCTGAACATATCGGCCAGTTTTACGGTCTTTATGCCATGGTGGGACGCTTTGCGGCCATCATCGGGCCAATCATCTGGTCGCTCATCGTGGATGGGCTGGACTGGGGACGCCCGGCAGCCGTCGCCGCCTTCCTGCCTATGATGGCGATTGCCGCGTGGTTCATCTTCCGCGTAAACGATGAGGAAGATCCGGAACTGGAATTCGAAGGAGAGGTGCAGCCTGCCTAGCGCGTCTCACTAACTTTCCATCAGCCCCACGCTTGAGGGAGTAGTTGCGCGAGACTGTCTTCAAAACCTGCGTGAAAGCCGGGCACCTCTGACGTCATTCACTTCGTGCGATGCACAGCCCGCCAATTGCACTCACCTCTAATTGGAAACTCGTCTAGGCTGTGCAACCGCCGAAAAAGAGGATTGGGTACAGTAGACTCATTCCACACTTACCCCTCTTTCACGCTGCTCTCATACTCTTCAAGCATCCTGGAATCAGGTAGAAGAGCGGATGTGCAACCAAAAGGAGGTAAAGCCATGTCCCTCCGCCGCTTTGAGCAAGAGCTGGCAGACTCGCCCGTGACGCACTTTCAAGACCTGCGCGGCCTACCGGTGTACGACCAAGACAATCATCGGCTCGGCAAAGTACGCGCTGTTGTCGTCAACACGGCAACCAATGAGACCGTCTACGCGGAGATCGCATCCCCCAGCATCTTGGGGCTGGGGAACCGGCGCCAGTTGGTACGCCGTGACCGGCTGCACCACAACGCGCGCGGTCTCCGCCTCATAAGTAGGCGTTGAAGAAGTCGAAGGCTTTGGCGCCGCTGAACTCGTGCCCGCCGTCGAATTCGTCGAGCCAGAGGCTTTCCGATACCTGCGCCGCCGTGTAAATTGTCTCCAAGTGTGCATACGCCTCACGCGCAGCGGCAATCGGAAAGCCTCCGTCATGTATGCCGGACTCGATGAGGAGCGGCCGCGGCGCCACCAAGCCGCAAACATCAGCCACTTCCGCGAACTTGAGAATGCCGGGTACGAATTGCGATCCGCAGAAGTTGCCCTGGGTGAGCGCATACTGCTTGAAGGTCGTCAGATAGCACACCACGTCAGCCGCTTTCACGCGCTCGTCTACGGCCGCAAGGTACATCGAGCGCGTGCCGCCAAATGAGAGACCGATACAGCCCAGCCGGTCCGCGTCCACCTCCGGGCGGCTCGCCAGGTAGTCAAGTCCGCGCATGTCGTCCCAGGTGTTAAGCGCCATTAGGTTCATCCCGAACAGGAAGGTCATAATGCCGTTCACGTTGCAGCCGTCCCGCTTGCCGAACCGCCGAAAACCTTTTCTGCGCTCACCAAAGCCGCGCGCGTCGGGGCACAGGGTCACATAACCGCGCTTGGCAAGCTGCAGGCCGTAGTCATAATTGGCGCGTTCGATCGTCTGGGCCCTATCTTCCTCACCGTAGTCCACATGCGCCACGTTATCCTTGCCGTCTAACCCGTGACCGTGCAAGCAGATGATGCCGGGGGCAGGCTGCGCTAGATCATCCGGAATCAAGAGCCACGCCGGTACCTGCACATTTTCCTCAGTGGTGTACACCACTTTTTCGTAGTGTACGCCAAACTGGTCCCGCTCCTCGATTACGTGCGCATCAAGCGGCACTTGTTCGGGGAAGGGCTCCATGAGTTCCAGTAGCTTGGCACGCAGGCGCTGTTGCCACGTGTACCACTCATCCCGGCTCTCGCCGGCAAAGTGCATGAGCGGCGGGTGCTTTTCGTAGTACGCCATGATGTAGGAATCGAAATCAAACACATCGCTCATGGGATTCCTCCCCTTCTTCAACTCATCGACTACTCACCCTATTGCGCAACCCCTCCACTGACCGCACCAACCCTCATCTCGAATTGCAATCGCATCTCTTTTCTCAACCCACTCGCTAAGCAGTAGCCTACAGGAGTGCTTCAAGTGCAACCCGGCAGACCGTTGGGTGTGGGCGGGACAAAACTACAGCACGAGCTACGACAGACTGGCCAATCAAGGAATAACGCAGCGCCCGTTGGCTCAATAAGCAGCGAGACCGTATGCGGAGAACTCTCGCTGGGAAGCATACTTGGGCTCGGTCCCCAGCGCCCCCGTCGTGCCCTGCGCCTCGCGCCGCCACCTCTCCCAGGGGCTCCGCCTTATAGGTACGCGTTGAAGAAGTCAAAGGCCTTGGCGCCGCTGAACCGGTGCCCGCCGTCGAATTCGTCGAGCCAGAGGCTTTCCGATACCTGCGCCGCCGCGTAGACTGTTTCCAGGTGTGCATATGCCTCGCGGGTGGCCTCGATTGGAAAACCTCCGTCTTGTATACCGGCCTCGATGAGAAGCGGCCGCGGCGCCACCAAGCCGCAAACATCGGCCACTTCAGCGTACTTGAGAATCCCCGGTACGAACTGCGAACCGCAGAAGTTCCCCTGCGTCAGCGCATACTGCTTGAAGGTCGTGAGATAGCAGACCACTGAAGACGCTTTCACGCGCTCATCCACCGCCGAAAGGTACATCGAGCGTGTGCCGCCAAGGGAGAGGCCGATGCAACCGAGCCGGTCCGCGTCCACTTCCGGGCGGCTCCCAAGATAGTCGAGACCCCGCATGTCGTCCCAGGTGTTCAATGCCGTGAGGTTCATGCCGAAGAGGTAAGTCATGATGCCGTTCACGTTGCAGCCGTCCCGCTTTCCGAAACGCCGAAAGCCTTCTCTGCGCTCACCGAAGCCCCGCGCGTCGGGGCATAGGGTTACAAAACCGCGTTTGGCAAGCTGCAAGCCGTAGTCATAGTTGTAGTTCTCAATGATCCTTGCGAGTTCCTCTTCGCCATGGTCCACATGCGCCACGGGATCTTTGCCATGCGGCCCCCCATGACCGTGCAAACAGATGATGCCAGGCGCCGGCGTTGTCACGTTCTCCGGGATGAGCAGCCAGGCCGGCACCTGCACGTCTTCGGCGGTGGTGTACACTACTTTCTCGTAGTGCACGCCAAATTGATCCCGCTCCTCGACAACCCGCGCCTCAAGCGGAACCTGCTCGGGAAACGGTTCCATGAGTTCCAGCAGTTTGGTGCGCAAACGTTGCTGCCAGACGTACCACTCGTCGCGGCTTTCTCCTGCAAAGTGCATTTCAGGCGGGTGCTTTTCGTAGTACGCCATGATGAAGGTATCGAAATCAAACACGTCGCTCATGGGAATGCTCTCTTTCTTGAAGACTCTAGTCGCTTGACCGCTTGGTATTGCTCAGTGAAAGAACCAGTGCGCTACACCTTCAATGCTACAAAAATAGCACGACGGCCTCCGTTATTGCCATGAAAACAGAGCGCCAAACTCCGTCATTCCGGCGAAAGCCGGAATCCAGGAAGCGCGCAAGGAAGATGGTTTCCCGCCTGCGCGGGAGTCCATCCACTCCGCGCTAACGCACGCCGTCCGAAGCGGGGGACAAGCCCCCGCGCTACACCAGATTCTTCGCATTGCCCGAAACAACATGTACTGTCAACACTGCCAAGAAGGTCGCTAGGTTACCTGCGCTATTTCCACCACGTTGAATGGCACCTCGCGGGGATTCTCCGGACCGACGTAGATCGCATCAGTGGGACAGTATATCTCGCAGAGCAGGCACGACTGGCAGTCGTCCTGATAGCGAATAAATGCCTTCTTCTTGTCATCCATGCGGAGCACGTCGAGCGGACAGACCTTCACACAGAGGGTACAGCCAATGCAGAGGTCTTCGTAGACTTTCTCAATTGCCAAGAGCGGTCATCTCCACAGAGTTTTCCCAAATCAGGTTCAGAGCCGGCATGCGGCCTCAATTACTGCAGGAGAGGCTACACCACCGCCGCGGATTCAAGTATTCCCAACTCTTCCAACGGCTTGCGCGGCACGGGAACGTACCGAAAGTCCGGCTCACCGTCCGCGCTGGGTGCCGCGACAATCCACTTGAGCCAGCCCGTGTCGTCTCGTTGGGGATGGTCTTCACGAAAGTGCCAGCCTCGGCTCTCTGTCCGCAATAGTGCCGCCTCGTACATCAAAGCCGTGGTGAGGGCGGTCGCCTCCACCTCATAGCACTTTACGAGCTCATGAAAGTCCGGCGCGAAGAGGCGGGGCACCGCCTCCTGCTGCAACGCCCGCACATGCGCTAGTGCTCTCTGCATGCGTTCGCCATCGCGAAAGATATTCACATCCGGCGGCATTGCTTGGGCCTGCAGTTGCCCGTATACCGCATCAGGCAGCAGTCCGTCGGGTGAACGGTCCATTGGGCGCAGCGCATCCGTCAAAGCATGCTCCCACGCTGCCGCTTCCAGACTTTCTTCATCGGTGCCCTGGGCATACGCCCCCGCACCCACTCCGGCAGCATACCCGCTACCGTTCGCCCAGGCGAGATTGAGAAAGGTGATGCCGCTCGATGCGCCCACCACGTACCCGCGTGTCGCGGCGTCACCGGCCACGTAGAGGCCCGGTACGCTGGCAGACATGGTCGTGTCCGTAAAGTAGACCCCGGCAGAACCCGACACAGAGCCATTGAATCCAGGATGCCATTGGGTGCGGTCAGCAAAGAGGTCCTGCCCGCTGCGACGGGCGAGTTCGGCGATATGCTTGAAGGCATGCAACCACATCTCACGGTCTTTGACGGGAACGGCTGAGAGGTCAAGCTGAATGGGCCCGCGCCCTTCCCGAATCTCTGATGCCATGCCCCGCGCGATCACGTGAATGGCCGGCGGCACCTTATCAGAATACTTCCCCAGAAACGGCTCGCCTTCGCCATTCAGGTATTTGCCGCCAATAGCGGCGAGAATACACTGGCCGTGACTATCGAAACGGGTATTGGTGGCAATATAGCCGTTGGCATATTCCATGTTCATTAGGGATGCGCCAGCGTCCCAGGCGAGCTTGTACGCCTCGCCGCAGAGCATGTCATGGCCGAAGTGGGTGCCCTTCCAAGCGCAGCCTCCCGCCGCCAGCACAACGGCTTTGGCCTGGATAAGACAGAGCCGTTCATCCTGCCTGCGAATGCCGATCGCGCCGACGATTCGGCCGTCCTGTACAAGGAGCTTGACGATGGTAGTGTGATCGAGGAGCTTGGCCTGCTTGGTGCGCAAGACCTGCTTGCGCATGAGCTTCATCAGTTCAACACTGTCGAGGCCGAGCCGCCAGACCGTCTCGCGCGATCCGACGTAGATCAGGCGGCGGTGGAGCGCGCCCGCTTGGCCTTCCGCCGCGTTGTCGTGACGGTCGAAGGGTGCACCCCAGCCATCCAACTCCGCTATGCGCTCGTAGTTGGCCCGCACCAGCCACTCAACCCAGGCCGGGTCGAGCAGAAGCTCGCTCTCGCGGCAGTGTTCGCGCACGAAATCCGCGGGATCGTCATCGGGAGTAAGATACAGCACCACGCCACCGGCAAAGACGCTACATCCCGAGCCACCCACGAAGCCTTTGTCCACCACCAGCGCCCGGCAGCCCTGGCGCGTGGCGGCAATGGCCGCCCAGCAGCCGGCGAGCCCGCCGCCGATCACGAGGACGTCTGTGGTGTAGACATCATGCGGTACGTCCATGAAGACCCTCACCCTAGCCCTCTCCCAGAAGGAGAGGGGATAATCTCAGGGCGCTTTACCTGCGAAACCCAGAACCTAATGGCGCTTAGCGCCGAAATATTGCGATTATTCTCTGGCCGGCGGCAGTGCAGACCGCTTCACCAAGCCAAGGCGCGGCCCTTCCGCCCCGCTTCTTTCACATTTGTAGCGCGGGGGCTTGTCCCCCGCTCTTTGGCGCAACCCTCTAGCATTCTCGCAGCCCGGCCACTCACCGCGCCCTCGGTCTTGTGGGCAAAGCCGCTAGCACTACCCACCATTCCACTGTGTAGCGCGGGGACTTGTCCCCCGCTCTTTGGGGCAACCCTCTAGCATTCTCGCAGCCCGGCCACTCACCGCTCCCTAGGTCTTGTGGGCAAAGCCGCTAGCACTACCCACCATTCCACTGTGTAGCGCGGGGGCTTGTCCCCCGCTCTTTGGCGCAACCCTCTAGCATTCTCGCAGCCCGGCCACTCACCGCTCCCTAGGTCTTGAGGGTACGGCCGCTAGCACTACCCACCATTCCACTGTGTAGCGCGGGGGCTTGTCCCCCGCTCTTTGGCGCAAACCTCAAGCATTCACGCAGGCCGACCACTCTCCGCTCCCTTGGTCTTGAGGGTACGGCCGCTAGCACTACCCACCATTCCACTGTGTAGCGCGGGGGCTTGTCCCCCGCTCTTTGGTGCAACCCTCAAGCATTCTCGCAGGCCAGCCACTCACCGCTCCCTTGGTCTTGAGGGTACGGCCGCAAGCACTTCCTACAATTCCGCCGAGTAGCGCGGGGGCTTGTCCCCCGCTCTTTGGCGCCACCCTCAAACATTCACGCAGCCCGGCCACTCACCGCTCTCCGTGGTCCCAGGAGACGTGCACGCGGAGCAGGCGGATGAGCTGGTCCAACGCGTAGCCGATCACGCCAATGATGAGAATGACGGCCATGAGTTCCCCGTAGTTGAAACGGTCGCGGGTGTCCAGGATGTAGTAGCCGAGACCATCGGATACACCCAGCATTTCCGCGGGCACCAGGATCACCCAGGCCAGACCCACCGCCAGCCGCAGTCCCGTAAGCATGTCCGGCACGACCGCCGGCAGGATCACCATGCGCACGAGCTTCCATTCGTTGGCGCCTAAGGTGCGCGCCGCCCGGATCCAGCGTTGGTCGAGGCTGCTCACGCCGTGGGCTGTATTGATAACCATCGGCCAGACCGCGGCAATGGCGATCAAAAAGATAACGGGATTGTTGCCCACACCAAAGGCGATGATGGCAATCGGCATCCACGAGAGTGGCGAAATCATGCGAATGAACTGAAAGGCCAGCGACGACGCCCGCTCGGCCGTACGGTAGTGGCCAATGACGACGCCGATCGGCACTCCGATCGCGACGGCCAATGCCAGTCCCAGGACAATGCGCTCTAAGCTCGCAAGGATATGGGAATAGATGACGCCGCTGACGAAAAAGCCAATGAGCTCACGAAACGCGTTGCGCGGCTGAAAGGCCGTGACGATGGTCGAATCCGCTACCAGGCCGCTCGTGAGCAGTTGCCAAAACAACAGAATGACGAGAAAGCCTATGACCGGGATGCCCGCGCTCCGCAAGCGGGCGGCCCAACGGCGAGCTATAGGAATACCAACGGACTGCGCCGTTTCCGTGTCAGCATCTGCTTTGTCACGGACCTGCTCGGCTAACCGTCCTTCCGTGCGCATGGCCTCACTCAATGCCGATGATCTCCTGGCGCTCGAACGCTTCTTCTTCCGCCACGTTGAACGCACCGGGACCGCCGGCGGCGTTATAGGCTTCTCTGACCAACGTATACTCTACCAAATCCTCGGCGGCATGATCGCCGGAGAGATCGGCCAGGAAGCTCGTATCGCCTTCCACCAACGTTTGCTTGATCTGGTTCACTAGCTCGATGGTGTAGCTCGGATACGGCCACGGCTGAAAGCCAATGCGCGACGCCCCCCACTCCGGATGGTGAATGGCGTTGGTGCCCTGGGGCCCGTAGGTCTCCAAATCGTACTTGCTCATGGCACGCTCGATGACGTTCGCGGCCTGCGGCAAGAGCCCGCTGCCGTCCTTGGAAAGAAGCTGGGCCGTGCCGGGAATGTCCTTTAGCGCCCCGAGTTGCGCATTGGCGATACTGTTGAGCACGCGCTGCGCCCATTCCGGGTTCTCATTGATGTATTTCTCGCTCAGCACGGCGACGCAGCAGGCGTGATCCTTCCAAACGTCACCGGTGAAGCGGATGATCTTGCCGTTCGCAAGTAGCTCGCCAGCGGCGTTGAAGGGCTCGGCAACGATGTACCCGTCAATAGACCGGTTACCCAAGGCTGTGGGCATGTCAGGCGGCGCCATCACAAAGAGATTGACCTGATTGGCGGCCAACTCCTTACCGCGGTCCTGAATTACGGCCTCCAGGTTGTGGTGGCGTAATGCCATCTGTAAGACGACGTTGTGAATCGAATACCAGAAAGGTACCGCGATCTGCTTGCCGCCCAGATCCTTGATGCTATCGATGCCGCCCTCTTGATGCACGGTCAGCGCCGAACCGTTGATGTGGTCCCAGGCCACCACTTTAACGGGAAAGCCGATGCCATAGCGCATCCACACGGTCATGGGCATGAGAAAGTGCGCCACGTTGACCTGGTCGGCCATGAAGGCCTCGGCAAGCTGCGACCAACCCCGGAAAAGCGCCGGCTTGTCAGCATTCAAGCCCTGATCGGCAAAGTAACCGCCGGCATACCCAAGCGTGAGCGGCGTTGAGTCCGTTATCGGCAGATAACCGACTTTGACCGTAGTGTCCGAGACTTTGGACGGGGTAACCGGCCCGCCGTTCGATTCCGACTCATCGTCGCCGCCGCATGCGCCAAGCAAAGGACTGGCAACGGCACCAAGAGCTACGGCACTCAGGGCACCGAGAAACTGCGAACGTGTGAGACTTTTCGACATTTGGACTTCTCCTAGAGTAACAATTTCAGTTTCGTGGAAGGACTATTCGACTCTTGATTTCTTGGGGCCAAACAGGGACATAAAGTAAGACGCATGGCCGCGATCAGCGTTGCGGGACAGAGTTCCTGCACGACACCTTGATAGAGCTTCCGATTCGGCCGAGGAGTAAACGACATGTATAGCGATTCCTAGATGTGATAGTACTGCTCGCGAGTGTGCGCCAGGTTGAACTCGGTGAAGACCTCTTCCCGCAAGCGGACCAGTTGCGGGTCCACCCGATCGCGCGGATGCGCGATGGGCACCGGAATGACACGCCGCAATTCGCCGGGATGGGCGGACATGATCGCCACGCGATCGCCAACATAGAGCGCTTCATCGATGTCGTGCGTTACGAAGACGGTCGTGACCCCCTGCGCCTTCACGATGCGCACGATCTCTTCCTGCATTTCCATCCGTGTGAAGGCATCCAAGGCGCCGAACGGCTCATCCATCAGCAGAATCTCGACCTGATTGGCGAGCGCCCGGGCTAACGCTACCCGCTGCGCCATGCCGCCGGAGAGTTGCGCCGGCCGGGCGCGTTCAAATCCCTGTAAGCGGGTGAGCGCAACCAGGTCTGCAACAATCGCGTGCCTATCGCCCTTGAAACCCCGTGCATCCAGGCCGAAACGGATGTTCTCCTCAACCGTTAGCCACGGGAAGAGCGCGTAGTCCTGAAACACCATGCCTCGCGTGTAATGCGGGCCTGCTACGGGTTCGCCGGCTACGGCAACGCTCCCGCGCGAAAGTTCATCCAAGCCTGCAATGACATTGAGCAGCGTGGATTTGCCGCAGCCACTCGGCCCCAGCACGCAGAGTAACTCGCCTTCATGCACCGCCAGGTTTACGCCCTGGAACGCAACAGTGTCTCCGTTGCGCGCGGCAAACACCTTCGCGGCGTCTTCTATTACAATTCTTGCCTCGACAGCAGCCCCAGTGGCCGCCTCGTCTGCCACCAATCTCGCCACGCTCAATGCCTACCTTCCCTGCCGGGATTGCCGCCGCGCTTTCGCGCCGTCATCGCGACCAAGCCAAGTCAAAAACTTTACTAAGTGACTTTATTTAGATAACATATTAACTAAGTAGCATAGTCCGAAACCGGAGTCAAACGACCTCGGTTCATATAGAATGGATACGGTAACAACACACTCTCCGGAGGCTTTTGATGGCGCAGCAAGCAGATGCCGATATTCCCTTTGGCACCGTGGACAGTGCGGAAGCCAAGCAGATGATTGACAGCGGCGAATACCAGGTCATAGACGTGCGTATGCCCAATCAGTACGCCAAGTCGCACATACCCGATTCCGTCTTGGCGCCGTTGCCCGAACTCTTGCAGAAGCCTTGGGAGTTCCTTGCGGACGACAAGATCATCTTTGTTTGCGATGTCGGCCAGAGCAGCCAGGTCGCCTGCGAAATCGCCGCCGCCATGGGCCTGGAAGACCTCTACAACCTCGGACCCGGCATCGTGGGTTGGCAGAAGGACGGCTATCCACTCGAGGAAGGTCCGCCTCAGGGGAGCTGAGCCTTACTTGCAAACCTCTCACGGCGGTGACAGTTCCCTGACCTGGCGGGCTGCGGTCTAGTCTACGTGGTGAATTGGCGAGCGTTCGCTCTGCAGCCAGCCTACTTTGTGTGAAGGACATCCCTAGACCAAGCAGAAGCACTGCAATATCCTACATATTTTTGGGGGAGATATTCTGATGGGCACCACTTCGCGCGTTACCAAGTGGGGTACCAGTTTAGCCATTCGCATACCAAAAGCAATCGCGCAGCAATGGGGCGTAAGCGAGGGCTCCGCAATTGAGATCATCCCGCGTGAAGACCACGTCGTTCTGCGCAAGGAAACCCATAATCTTGACGACATGCTGGCCCAAGTGACGGTTGACAATCCCCATTCCGAGCAGGATTCCGGCCCGGCCCAAGGCGACGAAGAATGGTAGTGAGCAACTATGTTCCCGCCAGAGGTGAAATAGTGTGGCTGCGCTGCGGTCCTCAGTCCGGGCACGAACAAGCCGGCCATCGTCCCGCTCTGGTTCTGAGCCCTGGGAACTATAACGAGAAAACCGGCCTTGGGTTGTTTTGCCCCATTTCGTCTATCGTCAAGGAATACCCTTTTGAAGTCGCTCTTCCCCTCACGGGTGCGGTAACTGGAGTCGTGCTTGCCGACCAAATCAAGAGTCTTGACTGGCGGGCACGACGCGCTCGCTTTGCCTGCCAGCCTACGGAGCAAGTCGTCAGCGAGGTCCTAGGCAAGGTCAAGGCGCTCTTGCAGTGATGAACCCCACAGGTTCATGATTCAGCAGATTCCCCTCCTAGTCTTTCTCACCAGCGGCGCGGCCATAACGGCCTTTGCCCTGCTCATGTTCTGGTGGCTCGCCCGACGCACCGTGACCGCCGAGTCAGCGATTCATGCCGGACCGGCGTTCCTACGGCGCATTGCCCGCAACGCGCTCGTGCCCCTATTGGCCATGGTCATAGCACGCGGCCTCATGTGGGTATTCGCCGCGTACTATCTCCGTGTGCTGGGCCTGGAAACTTACGGCTACTACGCCCATGCCGTCAACCTGATCGGATTCTTCGGACCGCTCACCGACTTTGGGCTGGGTGTGCTGCTGACGCGGGAAGTGAGCCGGCGACCCGATGCTGCCGCGGCGTACTTTGCCATTGTGCAGCGCATTCGCCTGTTGCTCTCCGTAGCTGCCATACCTGTCGTGCTATTGATCATGTTGGGCTTCTGGCGTGCCGACATCGTGCAGCCTAACACCATCTTGGCGGCGGGTCTGCTGGCAGTGGCACTCATTCCGGCAAACGTCGCCGGCACCGCCAGTTCCCTTTTTGCCGCCCGCGAACGCATGGACTACACCGCGCTCGTACAGATCGCCACGGCGCTGCTCACCGTCGGTTTGGGTACTGTGGCAATCGCCGTTGGCTGGGGCATGGTGGGGCTCGCTGGAACCGCCCTCATCGCCAATGTGGTCACGGCTTTTGTGCTGCTGCGTGCACTCCCCCGCGATGCCGCCGCTCGCGCGCCCTGGGATGGACATTTGGCGCGCACGCTTATGGTGGCGTCCCTGCCATTGATGCTCAACGCGCTGCTCAACGTGCTCTTCTTTCGCATCGACATACAGGTCTTGACTATAGCGCGGGACATTGCGGAAGTAGGGGCCTATGGCGCCGCCTACAAGTATGTTGAGGCCTTTGCCCTGCTGCCCTCGGCGCTCGTGCTGGCGCTCTTTCCGGCGCTCTCGCGGATTGCTCCCACCGACCGCCCAGCTCTCCAGAGTATCTTTAATAAGGCGCTGCAGTTCATGCTCGTCCTTGCCGTAGGGGGCGCGGTCTGCTTTAGCTGGTACGCCACTTCCTTTATCTGGGTGATCGGCGGCGACAGTTTCCTGCCGCATGGGGCAACCGCTCTCGCCATACTCATCTGGTTTCTACCCCTGAGTTATGTAAATGCAATTACCCAATATGTACTCATCGCTCTGGATGAGCAGAAGTGGATTGCCATTGCCTTCGCGCTTGCCACGGCGTTCAATCTGATAACGAATATCATCTTCGTCCCGAGTTACGGTTATGCGGCCGCGGCGGTGACGACCGTACTTTCCGAAGTCGTGCTCTTGGCGCCATTCTTCATCATAGCGCGCCGCTGGGAAGTCACCATCCCAGTGGTTAGGGTTGGCTGGCGCGTGCTGTTGGCCGGAGTCGGTATGTTGGCCGTAGCCTGGCTTACGCGCGGCATGCCCGCACTGCCCAGCATGGCGTTTGCCGGCATGGTCTATCTCGGTCTCGTGGTTGTGCTGGGTGCGCTGCCCCGTGAAGATCTGGCGCGCTTTTGGCAGGCGCTGCGCAGCGGTCGAGACTAAAGTGGGCCCGTGCGACTGGAGCGCGTGAAGCCGTCCCGCCTCAGCCCTTCGGACCGTTCGACCAGAGCTTGTCGTACCTTACGTCCTAAGCCTGTCGGACAAATCGGCGCTGACCCCATCGACCCGTTCGGCCGGAGCCAGTACAACCGTACGGACTGAACCCGTGGAGCCGTCCCGCCTAAGCCTGTCAATCCGTTCGGCCTGAGCCTGCCAGACCGTTCGGCCTGAGCCTGTCAAACCGTTCGGCCTGAGCCTGTCGAAGGCTGAACGGGCACATCAATGAGCCTAGCACCCGCCTTTCAGTTTTCGCGCAATCGCCCGCCTGTCGTGTCCCGCCTGTGATATGCTCGTATGACGCGCTCGGCTGCCGGAATTGGTCGCCGCTTTGGTAAGAGAGCGCGTCCAAGAGCTGGCCCGAACAACCTGCCACATTCAACCGTGCGACAAGTAGGGGCGGTTCGCGAACCGCCCTTACGAAGCGCGGGGACTATTCACCACGCAATGGGGCGCGAATCCGGTAATACACATCCTTTGCTCTTACGTATTCGCCTGGAGAACTAGGCATGACAACAGAAGACGAGAGAGTGCTCGACCACCGCGCGGTTGGCGAATTCTGGGATGAAAACGCCGAGGCCTGGACCACGTTAACCCGTCTGGGCTATGACAAATACCGTGACCATATCAATACGCCTGCCTTCATGCAGATGCTGCCCGACGTTGCCGGCCTGCGGGGTCTCGACGTCGGCTGCGGCGAGGGCCACAATACCCGGCTGGTGGCCCAACGGGGCGCACATCTTACCGCCTTGGACATTTCCGGCCGTTTCATCCGCTACGCCCAGGCTCGAGAAGCACAAGAGCCCCACGGTATTGTCTACTTGCACGCCAGCGCCATCGCTTTGCCCTTTGCCGACGCTGGCTTCGACTTTGTCATGGCCACGATGAGCATGATGGACGTACCCGATCAGGACCGCGCTATCCGTGAGGTGGCGCGGGTCTTGCAGCCCGGCGGCTTCTTTCAATTCTCGATTCTGCACCCCTGCTTCATGACACCACGCTTCAAGTGGGTAGAGGATGAGACGGGAAAGCGGGTCGCCATGGAGTGCGGCGACTATTTCGACACTGAGCAAGGCACTGTGGAGGAGTGGATCTTCGGCTCCGCGCCAGACGAACTCAAAGACCGCTTCGCGAAGTTTCGCATTCCCCGCTACTTCCACACATTGAGCACATGGCTGAATATGCTTGCCAATGCCGGTCTTACGCTTGAAGAGAGTGCGGAACCCTATGCCAGCGACGAGTCCATTGCCATCCACCCCAAGCTCGCCGCCACTCGCGTCATTGCATGCTTCCTCCACCTCCGCTGCCGCAAGCCCTCAAGCTAAGGGAACGGTGCAGTCTCCGCCGAGGAAAACCAACGTAGGCACAGGGGAATTTACCAGCGTGCAACAGGGCCGGCAACAGAGCAATGCCAGGCCGTGAAAGGTGGAAAGAGTCGCACGTACCGGCGCTTGGAATTATCCTAGCGCCGGTTCGTACACCAATCCAGATCCCCTTCTCCCGTCACCGTCCAGACTGGCTAAAACCCTTATCCTTTGTCTATTCAGGATAGAAACCGTTCGCCAGCGTTTCAATGGCGTCAACGGTACGTATGCCCGCCTGTGTGGCCGTGAAGAGCACCTCCACGTAGTGCTTGTTCTGCACCGCCTTGATGGAGGAAAGCGCCTCGGTGCTCTCCAAGTATTCTCTCTTCTCTGCGGCCGTAGACCACCCCGGGGCATCGAGTAGCACGATGACGTCGGGGTCCCGCTCGACTACAGTCTCCCAGTTCACCGTCCCAAAGAGGCCTTCGACGTCAGCAAATATATTGACCCCACCCGCCTCTTCGACCAATGCATTCACAATGCCCGAACCAACCGCGGCGTACGGCGTATCACCGCCACTGTCATAGATGAAGACCGAAACCTTGGGATCGGCAGGGGCCGTCTTGGCGCGAATGTCCGCCAAGCGCGCCTGCAGATCGTCGACGTACTCCTCGGCGCGCTCCGCAATCCCAAAAATCTGCCCGATGTTGAGAAAGTCCTCGAATACGTCCTCAACCGTCACCTTGCCGTCTTTGCAGTTGGAGGCCGTTTGATACGAGGCAATGCCGAGCTCCATGAGCGCATCGCGCGGCCCTGCCACATCTTCACGATTCCAGGCGCTTACGAAGGCGGCGTAGATGAAGTCGGGCTCCGCTCCCAAAATGACCTCATGTGAGGGATATTTTTCGGCAAGAACGGGAATCTGCTCGTAGGCTGACTGTTGATCAGGGGGAACCGAGTCCCGGAGGAACGACGTGCCGACCATGCTGTCTTGCAGACCCAACGCCAGCATCAGTTCTGTCGATTGCTGAGAGAGACTAATGGCGCGCTGCGGCGGCCGTTCGTACGTAATGGTAAAACCGCAGTTCTCGATGGTCACCGGCGTGTAAGCGGTTTCGGCCTCTTGCGCCGGTTCAGCCGGCTCCGCCGCCGGTTGCGATACCGCTACCGTGCCGCAACCGGCCAGCAAGAGGCTACCCGCGCCTGCCATGCCAATGGCAAGCAGGCCGCGACGGGTCATGCGCTGAGAAGAGATCATCTCCGACTTCCTTTCCGTACGTACATAAAACCCTCTCATACGCACCCCTAACGCTATTAGGAATGCGTTTCATTAAAAGTAAAACAGTCTGTGGTTGCCTTGTCAAGGGGTGCACAAGGTCAATTTCGGCTATCCGATTCTTCCCACGAGAGCCATTGGGTGTGCGTGCAGGCGCCAGGTGAGCAGTCAGCCGGTGCTCCCGGCAGCTTGCCCCAGCGGGCTGTAACCATAGGCGTGTCCGGGTCCATCCTCAGCGCATAGCGCCGACAGCCTTACGCAAGCAGCTATCGATCTCAGCTCTAAAAAAAGAACGCCCCGTTCCCGTTAGAACAAGGCGTCTCTTGAACGATAGAGCCGAGGTACGGATTGGTCGTCTGACTCAATGACCGCAGAGACTAGACGAGTCCAAGAGCTATTTCGCAGATATCTAATGGGCATCCCACTACTCGGATCGACGTGGCAACTCGTACTTCGACAAGCTCACTACGAACGGACACTCGCCTCTTCCGTTCGCCCCCGTATCGTGTCGACATGCTGTATCTAGTACGGGCAAGCTCTGAGCCTGCCCGTACTGAGCTTTTCGCTGGGTCGAAGGGCAAGTTCACACAGAGTGAACTGTTCTTGAGAGGAGTTCTAGTTGTCCCAGCCAAGCAATAGAGTTCATCACTTTGGGATGCCCGGTTTGGTACGCTGGCGCGCACCGGGAGTGCACGCATACTCCTGCACCACTTCGCCATCCACAAGGTGCTCGGCAACGATGCGGTCTATGGCGGCTTTGTCCACGCCGCCGTACCACGTGCCGTCCGGATGCACCACCATGATTGGGCCGAGATCGCAGGGATAGAGGCAGCCGGTGCGCGCCGTCATCACGCTTTGTTTGCCCTGCAGCTTGCACTCCTTGACCTTCACCATGAAGTGTTCCCACAGAGCCTGGGCATTCTCCAGCGTACAGCGCGGTCCGTTGCAGAGGAGCACGTGATACCGATGGGAGGGTATGTGACTCCAGGAACGCTGCCGCTCCTTTATGCTGGGATCGTCGCGCACATCCGTACAGCCATGCGCGTCCAGTACTGCTGCGCTCACCGCGTCTCCCAAGTGATCACTATCGCCGAGAGGTGGGGCGAGCGCAACTTCCACTTCACTGTCCGCATGTTCGCGCAGCCAGTCGCGAATTGCGAGCGGCAACCACCAGCGCAGCGTGCGGTCCATGGGTACGAGGGCGGGAATGATAAGCACTCGGCGCGCGCCTGCGGCCATGCAATCCTCAAGCACCGCGGGCAATGCAGGCTTCCCCTGCTCCATGAAGGCGTAGCGTACGGAGCGAAAGCTGCCGGAGCCGGCCACAGACGCTACCAATCGCTCCAATTCCTGGCGCGGTGCCGCGCCATAGCCGCCGCGGCCTACGATGACGACGGTGTCGAACGGCGCACCGTTGGGTTCCGTCACGGCCCCAGGGGATGGGGCGTCTTCCTCGTGTTCACTGTGGCGGTCTGCCATGGCGCGCTACCTACATACGGCGCGAAAAGGACTTAGTCTGCACCGACCATCACCGCGGACTTCGACGCCCCATTGGTGGATACCGTCGTCGCGGCATGGGCGGGAAGGAAGACGATGTGGAGTTTGCCGGTGCGGGGATGGATTTGCACTTCGGCCTCTACACCGAAAACCTCGCGCAAGAGCGTAGGCTGCAAAACCTCTTCCGGTGTTCCCGCTGCCACGATTTCTCCCTCTGCCATGAGGTAAATGCGGTCACAGTAGGTTGCGGCCAAATTGAGATCATGCAGCGCGGTAAAGGTAGTCACGTGCAAGCTGCGCACGAGATCGAGGATTTCCAGTTGGTAACGCACGTCCAGATGATTGGTTGGCTCATCGAGAATCAGGAAGCGTGCTTGCTGCGCCAGCGCGCGGGCTATCAGCACGCGTTGCTTTTCGCCGCCGGAAAGGGTCGCGAACGAGCGCTCCGCAAATGAAAGCATGCCCACCTGCGCCAGTGCACTTACCACCAGGTCGTGGTCTTCATCATTTTCGCGCGCAAACATGCCCTTATGGGGCGTGCGTCCCATGAGCACCATTTCCCACACGACAAACTCGAATTCGCCGGGCGTTTCCTGCAAGACGGTGGCTGTGCGACGCGCGGCCTCGCGCGCATCGAGGTCCCACACGCTGTCACCATCCAGGGCGATGTGGCCCGCATCGGGCTTCAGCGCGCGATAGATGCAACGCAGCAAACTTGACTTGCCGCTGCCGTTCGGACCCAGCACTCCCACAAGCTCACCCGCTGACACATCCACCGCCACGTCCCGCAGGATCGTCTGCTCTTCCACACCCCAAGTTACTCCTTCGACATGCAGTGTCATGACCGGCCGCCTCCCAGCGCGTCACGCCTGTGGCGCATTATCCAAATGAAGAAAGGTCCGCCGAGAAATCCCGTAATCACGCCCAAGGGCATTTCCTCAGGCTGTACAATCGTACGCGCGAGCACGTCCACCCAAACCAAGAAGATCGCGCCTGCGAGCAGGCTGACAGGAAGCACCCTGCGGTGATCTGAGCCAACAAAGAGGCGGACGGTGTGCGGCATCATCAGGCCTACAAAGCCAACGGCGCCGGCCAAAGCGACCATGACTCCCGTAATCATGGCCGCCACCACCATCAGCACGCGACGAAATCTGTTAGTGTTCACGCCGAGACTGATAGCCGTTTCCTCCCCGGCAATCAACGCATTGAGCGGCCGCGCTTGCAGAACCAGATACGTCGTACCGATCAGCACCGCGACCAAGGGCAAGGTGAGGTAGCTCCACTTGGCGCCCGCGACGCTCCCCATGAGCCAGAAGAGTACCGACCGGATGCCCTCGGCGTCGTCGGCGCGAAATATGATGAAGCTCGTGCCCGCCGAGAGCACATAGGACAGCGCCACGCCAACCAGAATCAGCCGCACCGGTGAGAGTGTTCCTCGGTTCTGCGCGAGCACAAGCACGATGACAAAGGACATTACCGAGCCCAGAAATGCCGCTACCGAAAGTGAATAGATACCAAAGAGCTTGAAAGCGCCCATCAGAATTACGAGCACCGCGGCAAGGGACGCCCCGGACGAAATCCCCAGGATGTAGGGGTCTGCCAGTGGATTGCGTACGGCAGCCTGCATGGCTACGCCGACTACGGCGAGCCCAGCGCCAATGAGGGCCGCCAAGAAGACCCGCGGCAAGCGGATGAGCCACACGATATTCTCGTGGGCCGCCGACCATTCACCGGACGCCAGCCCCGTCACGCGCGCTACGGCAATCTGCCAGACCGTTAAGGGTGCAATGGCCACCGGCCCGATGGTAACGGCAAGTGTCAGCGTTACCAAGAGCGCCGCCAACAAGGCGAGCACGACTACAGGAAAGCGTGCGTCCCACCGGCGTCCGGGCGCGCCTTCACGTGCGGCGCCATCTGCGCCCGGCGACCGCGCCGGTTTCTCGTCAACAATGGCCATTGCATCCCTTTGTCGGGCCGGTTTACTCCGGATAGAACCCCTTGAACAGGGTCTCGATTACGTCGATACTGCGGGGGCCCGGCTGCGTGGCCGTGAAAGGCACGATGACAAAGCGCTCTGCCTGGACTGCCCTAAGCGCCGCGAGCACCTCGGTGTCTTTCAAATACTTAATCTTCTCTTCCGCAGTGGACCACGATGCATCGTGCAACACGATGACATCCGGGTCGCGCTCGATAACGGTCTCCCAGTTCACCGTGGCGAAGCCGCCTTCAACATCCGCGAAGATGTTGACGCCGCCGGCCTCTTCCAGCAACGCATTCACAATGCCTGTACCGGCAGCCGTATACGGGGCTTCGTCGCCGCTGTCAAAGACGAACACCGTAACCTTTGGGTCCGCCGGCTGCGTAATAGTGTGGATTTCCGCCAACCGCTCCCGGATGCCGGCCACGTACTCTTCCGCTCGCTCCGACACACCGAAGATCTTGCCGATATTCAGGAAGTCGACAAATACGTCCTCGATGGTCGCCTTGCTTTCCAGGCAATTTGCATTAGCAATATAGGAGTTTATGTTTAGTTCCAGCAATTCCTCGCGGGGTCCGGCCACCTCCTCGCGGAAGGCGCTCACCCAACCGGCGTAGAGGAAGTCAGGCTCCACGCCCAAGAACACCTCTTTGGAAGGGTACAGCTCCGAGAGCACGGGAATCTGTGAGTAGGCGTCAGCGAGATCAGGCAAAATCGGATCTTCAAGGTATGCCGTGCCAACCATGTGGTCCTGCAATCCCAGCGTCAACATCACTTCAGTGGCGTGCTGGGCCATGGCTACGGCGCGCTGCGGGGGCTGGTCATACGTAATGGACACACCGCAGTTTTCGATGGTTACCGGTGCGAAATCAGATGCGGCTTCTTGCGCCGGTTCGGCCGCCGGTTGCGATACCGCTACTGTGCCGCATCCGGCCAGCAAGAGACCACCCGCGCCCGCAACACCTAAGGCAAGAAGACCACGTCGGGTCATGCGCTGCGAATCAACCATCTGCATTGTCCTTTCTGTTACAGCTTAATGCTACCTAAAAGCATTAGCAATCTCTATTGCGAACTTATCTCATTAAAAGGACTGCTCCCGGATTTGTCAAGTTTTCGCCGCAGTTTGTTTGATGGGCCTAGATCGACAGTGGATGCGCCGCCGGCTACGGGGCAAACGACGAGCGACTGTTGCGCCGAAGTGCTCGGCGCTCGCTCTCAGCCCGCCGTTACACCCCGCTGCTGCCTTGCAGTTGCATTCCACGTGACCCCGCCAACCCAGGCGCGCGGTCTGCAATCTCTAGTCAGCGAACGAGGGACAACTCGTTGTGCAGGACAGAAGGAGCTATTTGTCGATTGATCAACCTGGCTGCCGAGCGGAGACCGGTCACGAGACCCGCGGCTATCCGGTGATGCGGTGCACCGTAGCCAACGGCACAATGAGGGACCTGCTTGCGCTGTACGGACGCTTCAGGTTAGAGCTTCGATCGCGGCAGGATCCGGATTCGAAAGGCGCTTCAAAGCCATTTCGTGGTCTTGCGCCAAGCCCTGAGCACACCCATCCCGGCCTTCTCCGACCAAGGCGGTAGCACATCCCAAGGATCGTCGCAGTTCGAGTCCGTCTCTAGGTGGGTTTGCCCGTGGGATAGAGAAAAGGCACCCAGGACTCGTGAGGTGGTGACGGCACGTGCCGTAGATGCGCCAAATAGCCGTTGAGCCGGGGCTTGCCGGGGCTGGCAAGCAGACGCATGCGCGCTTCTTCCGCAGTCTTTCCGCCTTTGCGGTGATTGCAGTCCTTACACGCCGACACCAAGTTTTCCCAGGTGTGGCCGCCGCCCCGGTGGCGGGGCAAAACGTGGTCAATCGTCAATTCCCGTGTCTGTACGCCGCAATACTGGCACATGTGACTGTCACGGCGAAAGACCTCTTGGCGTACCAAGCGCGGACCCGTGGGAGGACGCTTCACCAAGTAGTGCAGCTTGATCACCGATGGGCACGTGAAGTGGGCCTCGGCTGAAATCAGGTCATCGGCATACTGTTCGATGACTTCTGCTTTGTCATTGAGCAAGAGCACGAACGCCCGGCGCACGGTGCAGATATTCAGCGGCCGATAATCAAGATTCAAAACCAGAACACGCTTGTTGATGCTGTTCATCGCACGCCACACCTACGCGCATCCGGTCGTGTGCTTGACCATCGCAATGTTGGCGGTAGAGCTACGGAACATTCACCTCCGGCAATGCTCAAAACTGCTTCTTGTCTGTATTCTAGCTTGAACGAAACGCGTTCACAATACCGTTGACCCTATTGGACCCCCTGAGTATACTGAGACTCAGGGGGAAAACACTGCGCAGACGCCACGTTCAATTGCGATTTCCTCACCCCACCGGCGCAATCTCCCTCGCACAGCATGCTTACCGCAACTCGTTGGTGCCTACTATAGATGCACCGTGTGTGCTTGTCTGGATCACTAGTACAAGGGGGGCTTGAATGTATTCCAGCCTGATAGGCAAAGTGGAGAAAGCGAACCGCTACACGGAAGAGCGGGACCGCTTTGACTTCACAGAATTCACTGTACGCGTGCGCGGCGACAACAACGAGCACGTCGTGTCCTTCAAGGATGGTGAATGGCACTGTGACTGCGATTTCTTCACCATATATGGACTGTGCAGCCATGGTATGGCGCTTGAGCGCATCCTCGGTGAAATGGTTTCCGCCAAGATGACGTTTTCCGACATGATCAAGACTAAGACCGGTACCGCTATCCCATAGCATCGGCGAGAACCCCGCTCAGAACATAGTGCCCAGTCGTGTGCGAACGCGCTGTCACTTGTCTCCCTCACTGCTCCCCGGCGCTGCTTCTGCCTAAGCCACGTATGTACAAAATCGATCCGCAAGACATCGAAATCGTGCGCAGCGCGCAGCGCAGCAAAACCGTGACCGGCGAATTCAAACATGGCAAGCTGCGCATTCACGTGCCGGCTCACTTGAGTGACATGGACGAAGCCTACTACGTGGCGAAAGTCCGAGAGCGGGTGGAGTTGCGCGAGACGAAGCAGCTACTCAATGCAGGAGATCCTCTGCTCAAGCGCGCTGCGGAACTCAATGCAATGTATTTTGCGGGCAAGCTGGAGATAGTTTCCGCCCAGTTTGTGACGAACCAGAACTCTCTATTCGGAAGTTGCAGCGTGCGCCGCAAGACCATTCGCCTTTCTCACCACCTAGCGGAAGTACCGGAATGGGTTCGTGACTATGTGCTCATGCATGAGATGGCCCATCTCGTCGAGCCGGGGCACGGCAGAGCATTCTGGGACATTGTCAACCGCTACCCTCGCGCGCAGGAGGCCAAGCGCTACCTGCAGGCATTCGCCAAGGGTGAGCAACCGGCGTAAAATTCGTCTCTTGTACCGGCTCCACACGCTGCGTCGTGATTCGTCAAGGGCTTCTTGAAGCCCAGGCTTCGCGAAGCCCACTCCGCACGACCGGAATTTCGCTTTTCCGTTCGCCCTGAGCCTGTCGAAGGGCACATCTGCACAGACAATGCACCTATGAGATGAGTTCTAGTAACCTCACCACCTATCGTTCAGCTCCCACTGTTACTCGAATTCTCGTCCTCCACGATGTTCCCTGCTGAGCAACCCTGTGGCATGCTTTAACCATGGCAACCGCAAAGACAAAGAAAGCCCGGCGCGCCGCCAAGGTCCGCGACCCCAACAATCTGGTGGTGGCGACGAATAGGCGCGCCTTCCACGACTACCACATCGACGTCACGTTCGAGGCCGGCCTCATGCTGCAGGGCACAGAGGTGAAGTCTATTCGCGCCGGCCGCGTGAATCTCACCGAAGGCTTTGTGCGCATCATAAACGGCGAAGCCTGGCTCTGGAACGTGCACATCTCACCGTATCAACGGGGCGGCTACGTCAACCATGAACCGACCCGCGCACGCAAACTGCTGCTGCACAAAGACCAGATCTATACCCTCTTTCAACACTCACAGATGAAAGGCCAGACCGTCATTCCCCTCCGCCTCTATCTGCGCAACGGCAGAGTGAAGGTTGAGATTGGTGTCGCCCGCGGCAAGAAGCTCTACGACAAGCGGCAAGCCCTCGCTGCAAGAGATGCCCAGCGTGAAGTGGACCGCGTTGCCAAAGAGTACGGTCGCGGCCGCTGGGATTCAGATTGACGAAATGCTCTTCAATTCCACGATCGGGCAAACACACTACTTCTTTCAATCTGGCCCCACACAGTAGCGAATCCTCCGCCCTTTCTACGGACTTTCACCTTAGGTCACCTGGGTCCATGACCCTGAATTCAACGTGGGGGTCTGCACTGCTATACTGTACGCACCATAAGATGTCTCCGTTCTCAGACTCAATGACTGAGACGCAGATGCCGCTGTTCGCGCCAGAGGGTTAGCGGTAGCGGTTGTTGAGGCAGACGTAATCTTCTTAGCTAGTAGCAAAGTAGGGTTCAAGGTGCTGTTGTATGGCGCCAGGACTAGAATTCAGTCAAGTGTTTATTAGGACTTCAACTCACTGAGAATTGGAGAATTGCCGTGGATGAAATTCGTATCGGACTGACCGGACTAGGCCCGCGCGGCCGCCACTGGCTGAAGATGCTGGACAATTTCAACGGCTATCGCGTGACCGCGATTTGCGATCCCCTTACGGAACTCCACGAACGATCGCTGGAACCACTCAAAGACCCGGGATCGATAGCGGTTTACGATAGATACGAAGACTTTCTGGCCGATGACAACGTCGATGCGGTGGCCTTGACGGTGCGCTGCTGGGAGCAGGGAGCGCTGGCGGCGCAGGCCTTGGAAGCGGGCAAGCACGTCAACTCCGAGGTGCCCGCCGCGCACACCATGGAGGATTGCTGGCGCATCGTGCTGGCGGCAGAGCGCAGCGGCAAGGTCTATCAGCTCGGTGAACAACGGCGTCATTCCGGCGAGTTCGCTGCCTGGCGGAAACTGGTGCAGGAGGGCAAGCTCGGCAAGATTACATTCTGCGAAGGCCAGTACATAGGCTACAAAGAATCGTATCGCTACCATCGGCTGCCGGGCACGGCGCAGTTTGTGCCCATTGAAGACTTACCGAATCATCCCGAGGCCGAGCCCACGTGGATCAACCGCATGCCGCCGATTCACTATCTCCCACACGAACTCAGCCCCATCCTCATGGTGCTCGATGATCGCGTAATAGAGGTCACCGCCATGAGCACGCGCTCGCCAAGTTACATTCATGAGGAAATTCTACAACCAGACATCCAACTGGCAATCATGAAGACAGCCAAAGACACCCTTATGCGCCTCGCCGTCGCCTACACGCAGCCCACGCCGCCGCGTGACAATCACTGGTGCCATATCATGGGCACCAAGGGCTCGGTGGAACTGGCACGCTCGCTCAAGGACTCTCCCAAGCTCTGGCTGGCCGACGCCCAAATGCACGACCACGCCGAAGTTGACTGGAAACCCCAACGCACCGATGCCCCCGCAGAAGCGCGCGGCAGCGGCCACAGCGACACCGACTATTACATTCACGCCACTTTCCGTGATGCGCTGCTTCACGGCGCACCGCAGGAGTTTGACCTTTACAAGGCCATGGACACCGCCGCGCCGGCCGTTCTCGCCTCTGAATCAATCGCGCAAGGCAGCAAACTCATGCACGTGCCGGACTTCCGCCCGGGGCCGAATAGGCGCAAGGGAGAAATGCCGCGATAGCCCCAAGACTGTTACTAGTGCCTCCAAATCGTCTACAAGCTGAAACCAAATTTGGCAGGTTTGGCAAATTGCAAACCGTCATTCCCGCGAAAGCGGGAATCCATCTTCGCTAGTCGCACCCTAGAGTCAGGCACGCGCGGGTAAAGCAGCAAGTGAACCGATCCCAATTTGCATACCTTGGCGTGGGATGGGCAGTTTCGTCGGCAATTCGCTAGCCCAAACCTCAGTGTGAGGCGCAGAGCGCCCGTCCGGCCGAGACTGCCCCAATAAAGTAAAGACCCGGCAACTGGAGTAGGAAACAAGTGATTCCTGATCTGCCCTCGTGGGTAACCTACCCGGAAGAAAACTGGATAGCCATCACTCCCGCGGAAGCCGGCCTCGACCCCCGCAGGTTCGAAGCCTGGCTCCGGACGCTAGGCTTCCATGGCGCCAGCTTTGGCGGCGAAGACCACACCGCCAACCGGTGGGGCGTCATGCTCACCCGCGGCGGCTATTGCCTGCACACCTGGGGCGACCCGCACTACCGTTTCCAAACCGCCTCCATGGGCAAGGCCTTCATGTGGCTGCTGCTCGGGTTTGCGGTTGAAGACGGTCTGCTGGATGTCGATACGCCGATTCATGAAACGTGGTCCGGGGAAGGCGAACTCTCCCACCCCCACAAACATCTAAACGTCGGCAATCATATGAATCTGACGTGGCGGCACATCATCGGCGAGAAGTACGGGCGCACGCACCAGGGCGGCTTTCCCATGGAGATTGGCAGCTACTATGCTGCGGGACGCGCAGGCAAGTCCCAGGAGGAGGCCGACAAAACGTGCCCGTCCTGGGCAAACTGGACCGGTGACCCCTTCTACGACCTCTATGCGCACGTGCCGCCTGGCACCCAGGAACACTACAGCAGCGCCGGCTTCTGGCGCATGGGACAGGCGCTCACGTACGTTTGGGACCGCGACCTGAAGGACGTGCTCGACGAGCGGCTCTTTAGCACAATCGGCATCGCGGCGGACAGCTGGGACTGGTACATCGGCGAATCGGTGCAGTCACAGCAGTACTTCTACCCCAAGATCCCCGACTCCTACACTTATCTCGACCCGCCGTACCGCGTCAACGGGCATCCGGTGCGGAGCGGTCCCGGCTGGGCGGTGATGTGCGCCGCCGACATCGCCCGCATCGGCCATCTGCTCGCCACGCAGGGCATCTGGAAAGACGAGCAACTCATCGACCCCCAATGGCTGCGCGGCCACGGCGGCGGCAACCGCAGCGGCGTCAGCGGCGAAAGCACCCACTACACTGCCCTAGCCCAGGTCACCACCGAAGGCGTCGACCACATCCACGCCAGCGCGCGGCATAGCTTCGTTCCTGCCGAGGTGTTCACAGGAACGGTGCACATCTGAGTTTGGCGCAAAGGCTCTTTGGTAAGTCTTTCAGGATGCTAAGAGACTAAGCTCTGCCAGGTAGCGCGGGTTTGTAACCTGCGGCCGCTTGAATGTCTCTCAATTCGGCGGAGTTTCCATTCACCCTTTTTTGAAACGCCACGCTCATCCGGTAGCGCAGGTTTGCTACCGGCGCCCACCCGCCGATGTGTGCAACTTGCAATCAGAATCGTCATTCCGGCGAAAGCCGGAATCTACGGCTCTCAATTCGAGCAGTCAACCAACCGATGGTTCGTTCCAGACCACTCTAATCTAGGACAATATCCAAAGTGTGCCCTGCCTCGACCTTGGGGCGCACCAAAACCCACTAACCCGCAGCCGATGAGAGGGTACTGGTATTCCGCAGCTACAGGCCCTTCTCTGCCGCCTACGTCTTCAGCTCGCGGAGTGACCTGGGCAGCGCAAAAGTCCCATCTTCTCTTGGCTCAAAGTCCAGCACCGCCACCACCGCGTTCAGGTTGATTTGGCCGTGGATGTGTGGAAAGTCCCCTTCACCCTTCTCTAGCCCAGTGGGATCTAGAGGAGCGGTCAGAAGATCTGTATCAATACAAAGAAGCACCAAGTCTGGCTGGCCGCGAAAATTGGCGTTTGCAACTCTCACCACTTGGTCGGACCGGGAGCAATGAATGAACCCTTGTGGGGCTAGCGGCGGTTCCGGGTAGCTGCCCGCTCGCTGAGCTGCTTGCCAGGCGGCGGCCTGCGTGATGTGAAGTATGAGCGCCATACTAAGACCCTCGGCATGAATTGCCCAGAATTGTTTCCTGTTTCACCGTTCTCATCGAGTATACTGACAAAACTGAGAGTGTGTAAACGGTGATTGACGTGGCAATTCCTCATGGGTGGCTGCAAGCAGTTTGCAGCCGCTGGCAAGAGCCTCGCAAATGGGCATGCCAGACATCTTCGCCTAGCCGTGCCCCGGATACCCCGGTTTCCCAACCGCGCTTGCGCCGGATTGACGAACGAATGACCGTAAGACGTCAGCAGTGTCATGGCTTCCGGATGGTTTGCCCGCTAGCTTTGGCTGGCGCGCTCCTGCTGTTGCTCGCGGCCTGCAATGGTGTCGTGCAACCCGTAGCGCCAGCAGCTACGCCGACCGCAGCGCCTGCAGTCCATCTGCTCGCCACTGCTACGGCCGTGGCCCCAAGCGCGCCAGCGATGCGGGAACGCCTTGCACAAGAGTGCCGCCGGTACGGCAATTGTGATAGTCCGCCTTACTGGGACGCGCTAGTTCTGGCTCTCGAACAGCGTCCGCTGCAATTGCCGGCATTGGATCCGGATGCAGCCTGTTCTGAACCTGACACTCGCCTTGTGGAAGGCTACGACTTTGACGTCATTGGAGAGGGGCCCGTCTATAGCCTGTTCTACCTGTTGACCGTGAGTGTAAACGGGAATGTTGATAGGGCACAAAATGGGTGGCACTGGAACAAAGTGGTGTGGGCGCGCGACCCGCAGTATGAGGGCCCGATTGTAATCCGAGGCCGCCAGTTGGACGGTCCGGCAACCCTACGCTTCCAGTGGAAGAAAGACGGCGACCCGTCGCCGGATTTGGCTCACGCTTCGCTGCATGTTCCCCCATATTCCCCCGGGATCAGTCGCCTTACGGATGGCTCAGGCCGGTGGGAGGAGATGATGACATGGGTCGTCGTGCGGGCGCCGGGCTGCTACGGCGTGCAGATCGATGGTGAAGACTTCAGCACGGTAATCATCTTTCGGGTGAAAGGACCATAGGCGGAAGAGAAGCAGACAGGACTTAGACCAGTTCATTCTGCGTGGACAGGACAAAAGCGTCGTGGTCCTTGCGGTTGCGCAGAAACGCGATAGGCGACTCCTCTGTGAGAAACCCCGCCGTGCCGCCGTGTAATGCAAGTTCCGCGGCATATTGCTTCGCCAGATGCGGTCCCTTCGGGGCGTCTTCAGGATATGCGTCAACGGTAACAACCTGATTGATCCCAAAGAAATCCGTTCCGTTCAATTGGCAGAAGCGGTAGCCCATGGGAGTAAATCCGTCTTCGAATTGTGCTCTCGCGTGATGACCCCAGCCACACCAAACCAGGAGTTTAGCTCCTGATGGCAGCGCATCCACAGCGTTGGTGAGGTTAAGCGCCTGCTGGGCTTCGCGCCAGTTCATCCGCTTCATATCAACGTCGCTAAGCTTGCCCGCCAACTCCTCTTCGTCCCGGTTGGTTCTCTCCGCCTTCTTCAGCTCAGCGGGCTGCGCCTCAAAGTCTGCCTCATAAGGAATCAGAAGCCAGCCGAGGTCAAGCGCCGACTGGATTAAGAGCCGCATCTCCGGCTGGGCTAGGTATCCTTTGCTAGGGTAGTCTGGAATGCAAAGCAACCGGTTGGCTTCTTCGGCAAACTCATAGGGCATCAGCGCCTCCATAGCCAAATGGCGCACGCCGGCCTGATGGGCGACGGGCAGAATGCGGTGACCAATCTCCCGCGTGCGAATGCACCGCCGCAGGTCGCTGTGGGCCTCATTCGTCATCACCACAGTGGATCGCTCGAACCCAATGGAGATCAGCTCTTCAGGGCTGCGCCAAACCTGTGTGCCTGCCATATTCAATCTCCCCGACCTCCTTCCCACATCTTTTCTTGGCGGAATACAAAGCCAGTTGGCACTTCCACCAGGCAATCTATCTCAGTCTTCGCGGAAACTACTTTCCGCTCAACCTGCAACGTATATTTCAGAATCTGAACTCAAGAAACTCGCCTAGAATTCCAATGGACGGTCGGAGGAAGGGAGCACTACCGCAGTGTCGCCGTGCGCAAGTTCGTCCTGAAAGAACCTGGGGTTCTCGGTGTGGATGGGAACGAGTTTCTGGGGCCGGATCTGGCGGATTATCTCGACTAATTCCGTGCCGCTGGCGTGACCGGAGGCGTGCAGCGGACCATCTGCATCTTCGTCTAGACCGTGGATCTCCACCTCGAAGTGTTTTAGCCAATTGCGCAGCCGCTTGCGGTCCATCCTCATGTCCTCGTCGTAGGCTTCGCTGCTGGAGTAGATGTAGACGGCAGGGATGGGGGCGAGACTGGCTAACTCGTTGATATCCCAGAACGAGAAGCAGAGGATGTACGCGCCAGGATCGCGTCGTATGTCTTCCGCGTGCACTAACCTTGCGCCATGGCGATCCAGCAGCTTCTTTTCCCATCCGCTCAGACGGGCGCGGGCCTTCTGGTAGAGCGCGAAGCCCGGCACCGAGGCAATGTCCGGCACCTCATCCGGCGCGGCGTAGTGCATGGCCTCCAGTAGGTAGGCGTCCTTGTTCAACACTGCCAGTTGCCTTCCTGTTGCCTGGGCAATTTCATGGAAGATCAGAAGGCGCTCGACGTTACGAGGCCCAAAATCGGCGAAGACGAGTTTGTCTGCGGCCTGCTGCACTATTTCTAACGCAGAGTCATGCACGCTTTGTTCGGTAGCGCAGTTCGTGTCCGCGCCGCGTGTGCCCTCGCAGAGCAAGACAGCCGGGTTCAGTGCCGCCAAAGCCTCAACCGCCTGCCGCGTTTGCTCGCCGCGCCGCCCGTGCCAGCGCAAGTCTCCCGTATACGCCACCCAACCTGACGACGTTTCTACGGCAAATGCCGCCGCGCCGTAGATCGAGTGGTCTACCGGATACCAGCGCAGTTTATTGCCCGCGCCGATGGTTTCGCCGGCCGCCTCAACGGGAGTTACCTCCATGCTCCGTGTTGCCTGCGGCGATTCGTGCCAAAACAACTCCGCGTCCTGAGAGAGTTGCCCACCAAGTACACGAAGCGGACGTTGCTGCAAGGATGCTTTCGAGACAGTGCGCAGCACGCCCTCTCTGCTCTCACGCGGCACGGCGTACACGAGCTCGCGCTCCATATCAGTAGGAGCGCTATCCTGTATCGCTTTGGAGATGAGCGCCGTGAGCGCCGTGGTGTAAAGCGGTATGTCTGGACGCAAGAACGACACCGAACCGGTGTGGTCCACGTGGGCGTGGCTCAAGAGTACGCCGTCCACATTATCAAGCGCGCGATAGTGCGGTTCCGATCGCCAGCGCTCCCAAAATCCCGCGTCCGGTTCAAGCTCCGGCCGATAGATCCCGTGCAATAGGGGGAGCATCTCGGTCTGAAAGAAGTCGTTCAGGCCGTAGCCAGGACGGGGATTGAGAAACTCTTCAAAGTACCTGCTTCGCACCTTGAAAGAAATACCAAAGTCGAAGAAGAGCCGGGTCTGGCCATCTTCAAGCAAGATCTTGTTGCCGCCAATTTCCCCGCAGCCACCGTAGAAGTACAATTCAGGCATGAACGTACCTTGTCAGAAGTGCCCTCTTGGCTAACACTGCCGAACCAGACCTTTCATGGCTGCTCGCCGCGCGCAAAATCCGACGGGCGCCGTGGACATTCTCCCCTCACCCCAACCCTCTCCTACGGTGAGAGGGAGTTTGTGCTGTCCGCCGGCCCGCTATTGCTACAGTCTCAAAATGCAATGTAGGGGCGGTTCGCGAACCGCCCCTACAGCATACTATTCCTATTGTTGGCAACGCCTGTCAGCTACGCGGCGCGCTTGTCCAATCCTGTCTAGATGAACAACGGCGCCAGCACGAGCGTAATCGTGGAGAAGAGCTTGATGAGCACGTGCAGCGACGGGCCTGCCGTATCCTTCAACGGATCACCCACGGTATCGCCGACAACGGCCGCATGGTGCGCCACAGAATTCTTGCCGATGACGTTTCCGTCGGCATCTTTCAGGTTGCCCGCCTCAATGAACTTTTTGGCATTGTCCCACGCGCCGCCCCCGTTATTAAGGACTGTCGCCAAAATAATGCCGGACATCGTACCCACCATCAAGAACGCTGCTTCGGCTTCCCAACGCAGAGCAATGCCAACGATGATCGGGCCGGCAATCGCCAGCAGACCCGGCAGAATCATCTCACGAAGCGCGGAGCGTGTCGTTATGTCAACACAACGCGCATAATCGGGCCGCACGGTGCCTTCTAAAATACCGGGGTTCTCATCGAACTGACGCCGTACTTCCTCGATGATGTCGCCTGCCGCGCGCCCCACGGCACGAATCGCCAGCGCACTGAAGAGGAAGACGACCATTGCTCCAATGAAGCCACCAATAAAGACTTCCACCTTTACCAGGTCAACCTGAATCGCATCGTGCGCCAGACCCAAATTATGCCGCACCTCATCGAGGAATGCTTGGAAGAGCAAGAAGGCCGCCAGACCGGCAGAGCCAATGGCATAGCCCTTGGTGAGCGCCTTGGTGGTATTGCCGACTGAGTCGAGCTGGTCCGTAATCACACGGGCCTCTTCTGGCGCATCCGACATCTCGGTGATGCCGCCGGCATTGTCCGTGATCGGTCCAAACGTATCCATGGAAAGAACGTAGGCCGCGCTCATGAGCATGCCCATGGTCGCCACCGCCGTCGCGTAGATGCCCTTCACCGCGTCGCTGACGCCTTCCACCTCAGCCAGCGTGCCGAACCAGAACGAGAGGCCCAACGCCACGGCGATTGCCAATACGGATGTTGCGGTCGTCTCCAAACCGATGGAAAAGCCGCTAATGATGTTCGTGGCCGGGCCGGTGCGGGAGGCTTCCGCGATCTCCTTGACCGGCCGCCAGCTACCTGAGGTGTAATACTGCGTAATGTACACAAAAGCCAGACTGGTCAGAATGCCGACCGTTCCCGCCCAGAAGAACCAAAGGTCTTCCAAGAGGTAGTAGACCGACACGAACATGAAGATGAGGGAAAGGACGGTAATAACGTAATAGCCCTTATTGAGAGCCGACATGGGATTATCGGGATTTGCCCCACGCGCCAGCATGACGCCGACGATGGAGGCTACGAGCCCAAAGCCACGCACAATCAACGGGAACAGGACCCAGGCCAGGTTGTTGGTGGCGACCGCCAGGCTCGCACCGAGAATCATGGCGCCAATGTTCTCGGCGGCCGTTGATTCAAAGAGGTCGGCGCCACGGCCGGCGCAGTCGCCGACGTTGTCACCCACCAAGTCTGCCACCACCGCCGCGTTACGCGGGTCGTCTTCAGGAATGCCCTGCTCGACCTTGCCGACCAAGTCCGCGCCCACGTCAGCAGCCTTCGTGTAAATGCCGCCGCCAAGTTGAGCGAAGAGAGCCACAAAACTCGCACCAAAGCCAAAGCCAACAATGCTGCTCACAACTGATAGCGAATTGTCCGGCGTGAGGTTGTTGCCGCCATAGATGAGGAGCATCGCGCCAACACCGATCAAACTGAGCGCTACCACTAAGAAGCCAGACACAGCACCACCGCGCAGCGACACTTTCAGCGCCTCTTCCAGGCTGGAACGCGCCGCATTTGCCGCACGTCCGTTGGATTGCACAGCAATGTTCATCCCAACAAAGCCGGAGATGCCCGAGCAGACAGCGCCAACGAGGAAGGCAATAGCGGTTTTGATGCCAAGCTCGGTGTCTGATGCAAAGTAGCCAATGATGGCGCCAATCACCACTGCCGCAACAATTGCCAGCACGGCGATGGTGCGGTACTGCCGATTCAAGAAGGCGGTCGCGCCTTCGAAAATCATTCCCGCGATCTCCTGCATCTGTTCTGTGCCGCGATCACGCCGCAACACGTCATATGCGAGCCAAATAGCAAAGACCACCGAAATCAGACAGGCTATCGGCACTGACCAAACTAATTCCACGTTACTGTGTACCTCCCGTTGTTGGCATGACACTCTGCTCCAACACCGTGTTCAAGGCGCTGAAGAAGGACTCCATTTCTTCCTCTGTTCCAATCGTAATGCGCAGGTAGCGTTGCAAGCCGTGTTGCCGGAAATACCGCACCAACACGCGCTGTTCTTTCAATGCCTCAAATACATCCACCGCGGCATGCTGCGTCGGCTCCACCAATAGGAAATTCGCGTCGGAGGGATAGACAATGCAGGGAAACTCCTGTGCCAACCTGCGCGCGACCCGCTTGCGTCGCTCACCAATCTCGGCGCAGACGGCGCGCATCCAGTCGTAGTCTTCCAGCGTCGCGACGGCAATTGCCTGGCTCGGTCGGCTGACGCTGTACGAGTCCCTCAGCTTCCACAAGGGTTCCAACAGTTCCGGCCGTCCAAAGGCATACCCCACGCGCACCCCTGCCAGTCCAAACGACTTGGACATGCTTCGAGACACAATAATATTGTCATACTGCTGCACCAAGGGCAACACTGAAGCAGACGCGAAGTCGACGTACGCCTCGTCCACGACCACCAACCCATCGCACAATTGCGCCAGGCGCTCGATGTCCGCAGGCGGCGTAAAGGTGCCTGTGGGCGAATTTGGGTTTGAGATTGCCGTCAGAGTCGCCTGCACTCCCGCCAGCTCATCGATGGGCACCGCGAAGTCAGGGCCCGGCTCGACGGTCTGGATCTCAGCATCTTGCATGTGCGCCCACACTTCGTAGTAGGGGTAGGTGGGAAAGGTGTAAGCCACCGTCTGTCCCCGGTCAACGTAGGCGCGAAACGTCAGATTGAGGATTTGGTCCGACCCGTTATCCACGTAGATCCAGTCGGCATCCAGTTCGTAAATCTCGGACAGTTTCTGGCGCAAATCCAGCGCTAAGGGGTCGGGATAGCGGGAAAGCGCCTGACTGGCTTGTCCTTCCAACGCCGCCAGCGCCTTTGGCGAAGTGTGGGGATTCTCATTCGTATTGAGCTTCGTCCAACCCAAGCCCTGGGGCTGCTCGCCGGGGACATAGGGCGACATTTCTTGGACGGCTTTTCGCGCGGCCGGAATCACTGCTCGTCTCGCTTCCTGAAGACGTGTCTCGTCCTCAAACTCTCTGCTGGCCGGGACTCGCTGCGGGCCTCGGCAGCCACCCGTAGGCATGCATGGACTGAGGGCATGGAATACCGACACCAGCACACTGGCAACTGGGGCATTATAGCGAACATTGTGAATAAAGTCACGTGTAGATAGTCTCCCACGCCCCAGGCCATTGCGTCTCATCATCCCTGGTCGCAAGCCTGCCCAAAAGCCGAACTGCTGTCCTAGACTGCCGGCACTCTTTTCCCTTGGGCGCAGGAGTCGCACTGGATCCGAGAATTGGGGAGGTAGCATTGCCAGCGAAACTCTATCGCTGGAGAGAACGACCCAAAGACATGGTGTATACGATCCACCTCGATACAGCCGCCAATCACATCCACCCACCAAAGTGCCGGACAAAGAAGCAGAGCATCCCTTGCGGGATGCTCTGCAGTTTGTATACCGGAGTACGCGTGGCTACTGGATGCAGCCGCCCTCGGCCAACCAGTTCTCCAGTTGACCCTGCGTGCGTTCCAGTCCCTCGGGCACCGTCAAAGTTCCGGCAACCATCTCGTCCCACGTCTCGCGCCAGCCGGCGTTGAACTCGGCTTGCTTCAGGATCGTGGGGGTAATGCGGCTGTTGGCAGCCTGCATGAGATAGACGTCCACGTTTTCGTAGTCGGTGGTCGTGGCCGGCGTGACGTTTTTGTTGGCCACGTAGCGCCCGCCGCCCATAGCGGCAACGGCGTCAACCACGTCAGCGCTGAACGTATGCTTCAGGAACTCCCAACCGCCGTCGGGATTTACACCGGAGCCGCCGAGATACATGGCGTTGTTCGCCAGCGCGATGACACGGCCTGCGGGACCGTTCGGCATCGGGGCCATACCAATCTCAAAGAGATTGTTCGGCGTGATCTGAGCCTCGAAGGTGCGGACGTTGAAGGACCCGGTGTTGAACATGGCCTGCGTGCCCTCAGTATAAGAGCCGCCCATGACCTTGTGCTTCAATGCCACGTCCACGTGGAACTGCACTGCCTCGCGGAATGCGTCGGTAGTAAAGGTGGGAGCTGTGCAGCCCGCATCCCAGAAATCGGCGCCATACGCCCAGGCGTACATGCAGAGGTAAGACGTGTAACCGGCGTAGAGCCGGACGCCGCCCTGCACGATTTCGTCGCCATCCATCTTGGTCAGCACCTTGGCGTCTTCCAAGAGTGCATCCCAGGTCCACTCGCCATCGGCTTCTCTCTCAGCCGGGTTCTTCAGACCGGCCTCAGTGAAGAGATTCTTGTTGAACCAGATCTCTTTGCCATTGCTGAACCACGCAAAGCCGTAAATCTTGCCTTGGTACTTCTCCGTCGTGGCTGGATAGAAGTCATCGGCAGAGACGTCGGAATCCGCGGCCAGGAAGGGGTCGAGGTTCGTAATGATCTCGGACTCGATGAACGGACCCAACCAGGCAAAATAACCGTAAACGGCATCAAAGGCAATACCGCCCGCTTGCGCCGCACCGGCCTTGGCCGGCAATTCACCAAAGCTCGTTCCGGTTACGGTGAGATTCAGGTCCGGATGCTTCTCCGCGAAGGTATCGAAGATGTTGCCCCAGGAGTTCTGCCAGATCTCGTTCTGGGCCAAGTCGACGTGCAGGTAGTTAACGACTGCCGGCTCCATCACCTCGGCTTCTTTGGCCGCTTCCTTGGGCTCTTCCTTCATCTCCTCTTCAGCAGGAGCCTCTTCCGCCATCTGCGCCTGACCGCAGGCTGCCAAAAGCAGGCCCGCACCGGCCAACGCACTTCCGCCGAGAAACGTCCGGCGGGACAATCCTTTTCGCATGCTCAACCTCCTATTGCGGCATACGCTTCCTCTGTCACATGCTCGCACCCGATAACAGAGGATCTACCCTATCACACAGGGTATTCTACACAAAAATACCAAAGATGGGCATCCCCCATCCATGCCGTGCCAGCATAGACTAAGTTAACCTCTACGTCAAGTGCCCGCAGGAGCGCTATCTCGCCTTGTTGAGCGGGATTCCGAGCAACGCTTTGCGCCTGTGTAAGCCGGGCAAATAATGAAGGGAATCGGCGCCAGAAGTCCGGAGCGGGACTAACGTTTACGCGGTCGGTCGACGTGCCACTCCGCGCGCTGGAGTTCTTCACGCCGCAGTCGCACCCGCCACAGGCGGCCCCAGAAAAGTCCTAGCGGCAAGAGGAGCGCCACGATCGCTGCCGGCGCCATCCAGTGGGTGCCGATGACAAATATCAGCGACTCTTCGGCATTGAAGAAGTAGAGAATTGCGCCGCCAATGAAGAGCTTGATGAGGATTAGCGACCAGATGAGAATCCAGCCCGGCACCGGGCTTTCGTCCTTAATAGACGGCTCGATGAGTTCATGCGGCCGCTGCGTGAGAAGTCGCAACACGATTGTACCTCCACCGTGCCGTCAACCCAAAAGCCGTCTCTTGGCTATTGATTATACCGCATCGCAGCGCGCATGCTGCTACAGGAAGCCCAAATCTCGCTGAATCCACAGAGAGTTGGTGGTCCCACTTCAGACGGCCGCGCCTCACACCCATCACCGGGCCCACATCTCAGTTGACCCTACCCCGTACCGGGCTATAATTGAGGGTAGCAGTGCTTGCTGCGGGAGTAGCTCAGTTGGCAGAGCGCTAGCCTTCCAAGCTGGATGTCGCGGGTTCGAGTCCCGTCTCCCGCTCCCTCTGTTTCTCGCTCTTCTTTGTGGCTTCGCCCTCGCCGTTTTGCGTTGTCTCATTGCGTTGCGACGGTCCACAAAAAACAGCTGGACAGGCAGATGTCTGGCTCGTCCCGCGGTCCAGCGTCCGGTCATGGAGATCGGCATCGTTTGTTGTGGCAACGCCAGCCTCAATGCCAGTGACCGCCTTACCGGCCTCAAGCGCAAGCGCCTTTGTCCTTTGTATTAAACTACCTGCGCAATCGCACACACCTCTGAGATGTGCAACGGTTCGATTCATTCTATCCGTGATGACTTATGTCCACGCTAGATTGGGAACGAACCGCAACCGAGCACCTTCTCCGCCAAGTGATCTACTGTCGCCACTCAGGGGGACGCTGCGCGAGGATCGAATTCATCTGGTCTGCCATGGTCCGCAGCCCTTCCGGCACCGTGGTCTCGCCCTTGATCATGCTTCCCATTTCCGCTCTCGCGACCTTGAGTACCTCGCCACGCTCAGGCAGCACGCCGGACGTATGGCCGCCGCTTTCCCAAACGTCTACCGCGTCGAGCACCCGGGTGCCCTCGAACGGCTCCAACCACTTGGGATGCTTGGCATATGTGATTACCGGCGGCCACGCGATGGCGCCGAACTGCGGCGTTTCCAGGAATCCCTGTTCAGAGTGTAGCCACATCAGGAAGTCCCAGGCCAGGTCTTGGACCTTGGACAGAGACAGAATGGAATACGCGTTACCGAGCACGGCTGCCCGCTGGTTGACGCCCTTTGGCGGTGGCGCAAAGTCCAGATTCTCTCCCAGAAACTTCCGGACCGTGTTGTGGCGAAAGATGCCGTTGTCCTCCATGGCCACAAACCCTGCCTCCAGGTAACTTTGGCCCTGCGGGAGTTCCTCCCGCAGCTCAGCGGGCGGCGTGAACTGATGCTTGAGGTGCAGGTCGACATTGTACTGGGTACCTGCAATGGCGCCCGGATCTTCGCCGAAGAGGGCTTTCTCCTTTTTCTCATCCAGGAGCGGCCCGCCGAAATTGAGGACATAGGTGCCATGCATGTAGAAGATGTGGTTTTGCGCCACCCGCACAGCAAAGCGCTTCTCATCCGGATTGGTCAGTTTGCGACCCATTTCCAGCAGGTCATCGTAGGTCCAGTCTTTGTTGGGGTAATTGAGTCCAGCGTTTTCGAAGAGTTGCCGGTTGAACATGAAGCACTCACCGCCGAACTGGAACGTCAGCGCGTACAACTTGCCTCCCCAACCCCATGCTTCCAAGTCTGTGGTAAAGTAATCTGCCTTCTCGCGTGGACCTTTAGCGAAATACGGGTTGAGGTCCACAAGCATGCCGCTTATGCCCCAGGGGAGAAACCAGTTGAGCTGGTTGTACGTGATGTCTACGGTGGTGGTTCCCGCCGCCCACTCGGTGGCGCGCTTCGTGTTCACCTCACGGTACTCCGGGGTAGTGTTGATCTTGATCCCCAGCGCCTCCTCGCCGATGCGATATGTCTCTGAGATGGCTGTCCAGCGCGGATCTTCCGGGCTGTGATAGTTAGATATGATGAGTTCCCTCACCTCAGTCTCAGGGGGCGCCGCTGCCTTCCCCTCAGTTTCCGGAGCCTCGGCGGGCGGTGCTACAGGTACTGCGCCGCACGCTGCCAGTGTCAAGGCGCTCGCCGCTCCTACCGTTGCTGCAAGCACCTGTCGTCGCGTAATCGTACTGAAGCTGGCTGCCATGATTCTGACCTCCATCAGTCTTCTACCCGACACTTCTCATATGAACGAGTTCGAAACACAGAGCATCCCTTCCTCGCCACTGTTGAGAGTGTAGCACTCCTCCCCGCAATGTCAAGGACTTGACACTGACTCTAAACCGCGCTAGCCATGCACTTTTCACCCCTCGCAGGCTCTCGCTTCTGTGCTAGAGTTAACTTAAAGCACATCGCGCCGGGCAGACGTTGTTTGTTGTGTCGTTGACGACCTGTCGACCACTCAAGAGAACGGGTGTCCGCACGAATGCGCATACCTGTTCTGCATACAAAAGGAGATGAGCGTACATGCCCAATCCGATCGTGCACTTTGAGATTGTTGGTTCCGACAGCGCCAAGACCCAACAGTTTTACAGCGAACTCTTCGACTGGACCATTGACGCCGACAACCCGATGAATTACGGGATGGTAGAAGCAGGGAGTGACCGCGGCATTGGCGGCGGCATCATTGGCGTGGAAGAGGAGGATGATCGCACCGGATTGAAGATCTACATCGAGGTTGACGACCTGCAAGCCTACCTTGATAAGGCGGAGCAATTGGGTGGCAAAACCATCTTGCCGCCTACGGTAGTCCCCGACATGGTGACGTTCGCTTTGTTTGCCGATCCGGACGGCACCCTGATTGGTCTCGTCAAAGGCGAGTAGGCCGGTAGCCTAATTTCGCGCAAAATTGAGCGGAACGGTGGACTAATCCACCGTTCCGCTTTCTTCATTCTTGACCGTGTGGCGTGGCAACCGAGGCCTGCAGTCCACCTACTCCCAGCGGAAGAAACGCCACGAAAGCAGCGCCGAGGCCACCATGAACAGCAACAAGACACCCATGCCTTGCAGCACGGTCGCGTACGGCGTGGCATCCACCATGACTTGCCGCAGAATGTCAGCGAGATACGTAAGCGGGAGCGCAACGGCGACCGGACGCAAGATTTCGGGCATGAAGTCCAGCGGGAAGAGCGCGCCGGAGAGGAACATCATGGGAAAGTTGATCATCTGCACGATGGCAATCAGCGCTTCCGCGCTGGGTGCCAACGCGCCCAAGAGGAAACCCAGCGCAATGAACGCCAGGGTGCCAAAGACGACGATGCCGATGATGGCGGGCCACGACCCCACCACCTGAATGCGGAATAGCCCCAACGCGACACCCAGGAGAATGCCGGTCTGCACCAATGCGATGACGAGCCGGACGATGATGTTGCTCAGCAGGACCATCCAACGCGAAACCGGCGTGGCCTGCAACCGCCGCAGTAGTCGCTGTTGCCGCTGCTCCACCAAGGTGGTGGCGCCAAAGAGCCCAAGCTGGGCAACGGAAAGCGCCAGTATCCCCGGCGCGATGTAGTCTATCGGGCGAAAGTCATCCGCCTGCACCGAGTGCGTTTCCACGGTTACCAGGCTCGGTTGCTGGGTAAACTCCCGTTGTACGCCCTCGATCACCTGCTGCACGACACTCAACGCGGTACCGGCGGACTGCTGCTGGCTGACATCGAGATGGACGTCGACACTGGCGACTTCGCGCCGCTGCCAGGCAGCCGAGAGGTTTTCGGGAAGAATCACGACCGCACGCCGGTCGCCTCTGCCGAGCGCGGCGAGTTCAGCATCTTCTGATCCAATAGTCAACTCGAAGAGCTCGATTTCCTCGAGCACCTGCGCTATTGCCTGCCCGGCCGGCCCCTGATCTTGCACTACCAGCCCCACCGGCATTGAGGCGCTATCAGATTCGCCGAAAACGGAGCCGATGATGACCATCAGCACGATGGGAAATACGAGCGTCCAGAAGAGCGCTACCTTATCACGGGCAAACTGCAGGCCGGTGAAATACGTGAGTGTCCAGAGGGCCTTCATTCGCGGATGGTCCTTCCCGTGAGGTGGAGAAACACGTCCTCCAAGGTGCCGCGCTGAATGCGTAAGCTATCCAGGTTCAACGCAGACTCGCCGGATTCCTGCAGGAGAGACGCCATAGTCTCGCGGATGTTCGTCGTGTAGATGGCGGCGGAGCCATTCTTGATGACGACACGCGTTACGCCTGTCAGAGCCTCCAAGCTGCTTGCGTCCAAGCCATCCGCGAGCGCGATCTCAATGGCCCGTTCCGGCACGAATTCGTCCACCAAATCGCGCGGCGTGCCCAGGGCGAGTATTTTGCCGTAGTCAATGACGGCAACCCGCTGGCATAAGACTTCGGCTTCTTCCATATAGTGCGTAGTCAGCAATACGGTCTTACCCTGATCGCGCATCTGCTCCACGATGTCCCAAAGGGCTCGGCGGGCCTGGGGGTCGAGGCCGGTTGTGGGCTCATCCAGGAAGACCAAGGCAGGATCGTTGATGAGCGTCAGAGCCAGTGAGAGCCGTTGTTTCTGGCCGCCGGAGAGGTGCCGGTACTTTGCCTTGCGCCGCTCTTGCAACCCCACCAAGTCGAGGAGTTCGGCAATCGGTTTGCTGTCACGGTAGAAGCTGGCAAACAGACCGAGAATCTCTTCTACGCTAAGCAGCGGGAAGAGCTCCGTTTGCTGCAATTGGACGCCGATCTGCGCCTTCACCGCCTCGCCTTCTTGCGCCGGGTCAAATCCCTTGACCTGCACATGGCCGCCGTCGCGCTCGCGCAGTCCGATGAGGATTTCAACCGTGGTAGTCTTGCCGGCGCCGTTGGGGCCCAGTAGGCCAAAGACCTCACCCGCTTCCACGGCGAAGCTCAACCCATCCACGGCCCGGAGGTCACCATAGGATTTTTGCAGGTCTTCTACGACAATCGCAGCCAACTGATGTCCCTTGCTCTCCCAAACAATATCTTCCAGGAATCATACCATGCAAGGTTAATATTTACAAATCTCACTCATATGCCGTTCATTTCTCCAATTGTTCGCGTTGAACATGCCATCATCAAAGGATAGCGTTTCACAGTCTCGCGTATCCGTTGAGCGCAGCACGAGCGTGCTTGGTGCCGTGACCCAGGTGCCCATAGCCTGCATGCCGCGTCAACACCTGCACCTGCCAATCCAGCGCCATGCTTGTCAGAACACGCGGCGCCCCGCCAACCGTTCGGCATACAACGTGGGAGGGTCCGGCCGGGAATTACAATCCTCGCGGGATGGATATATAATCGCCATGAGACGACACACATCAGCATGCGACTCGTGGGAGGAACACCCGTGGTCATAGACGCCCATCATCATCTCGGTCAGGAAAAAGACTACGCCGACAAGCTCATCGATACCATGGCCAGGCTCGGCGTAGATAAGACAGTCCTGCTGGCCACGAGCACCAGCGGGCCGGGCAGCAGCAATGAGGGGATCGAAGAAGCTATCAAAAAACACCCGGACCAGCTCATCGGCTTCGGCTGGGTAGACCCGGCGCTGGACGCCAACGCGGTCGACACGGTGCAAGCGCTCCACGACAGCGGCTTCCGTGGCCTGAAATTCATCAAGACCCGCAAGGCCTACGACGACCGCTCCTATATCCCCACCTATCAGAAGGCTGCCGACCTGGAGATGCCCATCCTCTTTCACCAGGGCATCGTGGCGCGCCACGCTGACGACATTAAGAACGACGTTCACTCCGGTCGCATGATGCCGGTGCACCTCGACTACATCGCGCGCCAGGTGCCCGAGCTTGTCATGATCGGCGCCCACCTCGGCAATCCCTGGTGGTACGAGGGCGGCATGGTGCTGCGTTGGAATCCCAACCTCTATATGGACATCACCGGCTCTACGCTGAAGATGCTCGCGCCTGAGGACGTTGGCAAGATTCTTTGGTGGCGGCGCGACAGCCAGTACCGCGATCCCTGGGGAAGAGACGCCTGGGAAAAGATCGTCTTCGGCACCGACGTGCCGTACTTCCTCATGGAAGACGTGATGAACGACTACCGCAATTGCATGGACGTGCTCGGCGTGCCGCCCGACATACAAAAGGGCGTGTGGGGCGACACGATGGAGAAAGTACTCAGTTACGAACTCTCCGAGAAGCACCGGCCGTTTGACGATCAGGGCGGGCACTACCCCCACGCCATTCCCCAAGATGACAAGTGAGTCCTGGGCGGAGCCACATCCAAGAGCCGAAACACCCTACGTGGTGGTTAGCGTGCCGTGAAAAGCGTCGGTGCCTCGTTGGGGTCGCTATTCTCCGCTCCGTCTACTGAGCGGATATTTCGCCGTAACCTCCTGGTCCTCTTGGGTTGGGAAGGAATGTGGGGATGTGGCCTTGCGTTCGTGGCGCCGCCGGTCGTCAACGCCCTCCTCCTGCAGTTGACCGATTCTCGCACCCTCGTCGGCTTGGTGTACCTTGCCCACGTCGCATCGCTGCCGGCCCTGATACCGGCTGCCATGCTGAACCAGAGGCTCCGGTCGCGGCGTCAGTTTATTGCCGGCCTACACGCTATCATCGGGCTCTGGTACGCCCTTATCGGCGCGGCGGTATGGCTCTTTTGGCAGCAGCCTGCAGTAGCCATCCTTCTTCTGTTCACACTGCTTGCCCTCACGTGGCTGTCATTTGGGGCCTTGATTGCCCCGGCGTTCGAGCTATTCAGCATTCTCTTCGGCCGGCGCTACGGCACCGTGAGCGGCTGGCAATTCTTCGTGCACCGCATCGCCGGCGTTATCGGCGGGCTCATCGCAACCTGGCTGCTGGCGGCCTGGGCCTGGCCGACGAATTTCACGCTGGTATTTGTCCTGGGCGGCATCGTCATCATGCTGGGCAATCTCATAATACTGGGCGTTGCCGAACCGGCCGCGACACCGCGCACGACATTCAAGTCATTGCGCGCCTTTACATACGCTTTGGCGGCGCAGGTAGCGCGTAATCGGGACTTCACGAGGCTCCTGGTTGTGATTGCTTTGACCGGTCTCCTTCAATCCGTTTTAAACTTCTATTCCGTCTTTGCGTTCGATGCGGTGGCCGTGCCGCTGGCTGCGGCGGGGTTGCTGGCTGCCGTAGGCTCTATCGCCAGCGCCTTTGGCGCCCTGCTCGGGGGCCCAGTGGGTGACAGGAAGGGTCATCGCGCTCTGATGCGCGTTGCGCTCATCGTCTACTTTGTGTCTTTGATTCTTCTGTTGCCTGCCTGGCAGCCAGTATTCTACGCGGCCTGGATACTCGGCAACGCCGCCCTCTTTGCCATGATGGTTGCGCGCATCAATCTGACATTGGACCTCGCTCCCGCCGGCGACAAAGGGACGTACACGATGGTTGCCTACTTGGTTGCACAGCCAACTCTCGGTCTCTCCGCGGTGGGAGCGGGAGCACTAATCGATCTTGCCGGTTACCTGCCCTTCTTTGCGGTCACCCTTGTGCTCACGCTTCTCGCGCTGGCAGCCACATTCTCCTTCAAAGACCCGCGACTGGCGGCGGACTTTCAGTAGCACGCTGATATAAGAGTTCGCAAAGTCTGATCGCCAATTATGTACAGTAAACTTGCAGCTACATGCCCAACCAATCTGAGGATTTCAAGCGTTGCTTCACTCTTGTCATTTCGAGCGCAGCGAGAAATCTAGGGCGCTAGAATCGTCGTTACCGCACATTGCAACACAGCGATCGCAGATGTCATGCATTCTTCTCCACATGACTGCGAATCACAGCAGATCAACGTAATCCGGCAAAACAGTATAATCATCACAACGCAGCGTCCCCAACCGGAGACAGAACGAGGCATTGCAACTACAGGAGTGTCAGCATGGAAACGCGCCGACTCGGCCAAACCGACATGGATGTAAGCTGGCTGGGGTTTGGCGCGGCGCGCATCGCCACCGAAACCGGCTCGCCTGCGGAGGCCGAGCGCCTGCTCAACGCCCTGCTCGATAGGGGCGTCAATTACATCGACACCGCAGAATGCTACGGCGAAAGCGAAGAGACCCTCGGCAAGTTCATTAGCCACCGCCGCAGGGAATACTGGCTCACCACCAAGTGCGGGCACGCGGCGGGCGACATCTCCGCGCCCGAGTGGACCGCCGCGGCGGTTACGCAAGGAATCGACCAGTCCCTACGCCGCATGCGGACCGACTACCTCGACCTCGTCCACATCCATACCTGCGAACGCGACGTACTGCGGCGCGGCGACGTGCTGCGCGCCCTTCAGGACGCCCAAGCAGCCGGCAAGACCCGCCACATCGGCTCTAGCGGCGACAACGAAATCGCACTGGAGGCCATTGGCATGGGCGTGTTTGCCACGTTGCTGACATCATTCAACGTGGTCGATCAGAAGGGGTTGGACGAGGTGCTCCCTGCCGCTGAAGCCGCCGGCCTGGGCATCATCGCCAAACGCCCTATCGCCAATGCGGCATTCAACCGGACCGCCTCTCCCTATGACTACGCCGACGCCTACTGGGAGCGCGCCCAGCACTTCACGCTGCCTGAGGGTGCGCCTGAAGACGGCGTGTCACTGGCGCTACGCTTCTGCCGCTCGTTCGATTACATCGATACGGCCATAGTCGGGATCGACAGCGTCGATCAACTAGCCGCCAACATCCGGGACGTTGCAGCCGGGCCGCTGCCCCCGGCAGTATTGGCATCCTTGCGGGAGCAATTCCAGGTCCATGGCCGGGACTGGCGGCAGCTAGTCTGAGGAGGAATTCGAAGGACCTCTGCACTTACATAGACCGCTCTTCGCCCGCGAGGCATTCGTAGAGAGCGCGCCCATTTACAGTGCATCGATGCTGCAGTCTGTCGCCAGCTCTGCGACAAGCCTAGCGCGAACGGCTAGCAACGCCCTGTTCGCCCGGAGAATCGCTTTCCGTTACATCGGCGCGCGGCTCTCCGGGAATGGTGTGACGTCCCAAGCCGAAATACCAGAAGAAGAGTGCGGCGCTAATGCCGGTGAGCGCCGCGCTAATCAGGAAGAAGCTCTGGTACCCGTAGATGCTCACGAAGAAACCGCCGGCAAAGCCCATGGTGCCCCAGCCGATCCCTGCCACCATATTGGCGACGCCTGCGGCGGTTTCCCGCCAGCGGGCGGGCACCACTTCCATGGTGTGGCGCAGGCTGCAGGGTCGCTGGATGTAGGTGAAGCTCACCAGCCCCGCGTAGCCAACCGCTGCCCCGGCCCAATGCGGAATCAGCGCGAACGCCACTGTGCTCAGGGCCATGCCAAAGCTCGCCCACACAATCACCGGTTCCAGACCCCACCGCCGGGCGAAGTAGGGAGACATGAGGGCAGCAAATCCCCCCACGAGCTGACCGCAAGCCGCCAGCAAACCAATCTGCGCCGTCGGCATGGCTAGAATCTCGTCCAGATAGACGTTGAAGAACGTACGCTGCGCACCTTCGGAAGCAATACGCAGCATGATGACCAGACCCATCATCGTAATGATCAGCACGGGCAGTCCGGATGATGACCTGCTCGCCCGCACCGGCGGCTCCTGGTCTGCCAAGCGGATTTCGCTCGGGGTGGTATTCGCAAGCGCGACCACGCCCGCCAGCATCGCGAAGGCCGCCACGAGCAACGCCAGCGCAAACGAGGCCGTATCGGTGATGGGTAGCAGCCGAGCTAACGTGCCTGGGAGAAATCCTCCCGCTAACGCCCCCACGAAGGCCGCGATAGGGCTCATGCCTACTCGCAGCGAGTAAAGATACATGCGCTCACGCGGGGTCGTGGACTGCAGCATGAATGGGTTGCTGTTTACAAAATAGGCATCGAGCCCCATGGACGTGACGGTATACGCCACCGCAATCCACACCACCTGCAAACTGCCGGAGAGGAATTGCGCGACCGGGAGCACCCCCATGCCCGCCGCCGCCAGCACAAACCCAACCAGCAACATGCGCCGCGTGCCAAAACGCGCCCCCAAAGCGCCCGCGGGTAAGCTGAACACGGCATACGCTACAAATCCCATGCCGTTTACCAAGCCCACAACCGTCGGCCCGTAGCCCAAGCGCAGCAAATAGAGATTGAGGAGTACGGCATAGATGCCGAAGAAGGCGAACCCCAGGAGCAGCGCGCTGAGGATGAAGATGCGCACGTTGCGGTTGAAGAGCCGCAGCGCTTGGAAGTAACCAGTCACCGCTACGGTATCTTGCGACGTCTGCACGGGGGCGTGTGCCTTCTACAAAATGAAATCGCGCCGCGTTTAACGGCGCGCTCTTTTCTGCCGTGTGCAGAAGGTATGGTAACACGCAGACTGAGCACACCGCTCCGGCAGGTGCGCGACGACGAATCCTGCGTCAAAAAGCGCTCTGAGGCTCAGCGAACGGTAGCGCAGGTTTGTAACCTGCGCGCCTTTGACCGAATAGAGAACTTGGCGCCTCGAGGCAGCGTGCGCAACGTAAAGGAACTATGAGCAGGAACAGCGGCGGATCATGCAGGTGCGAAAGCTAGTTCTAAGACCCAACGCAATTGCCGCGACTTACAGCGTCGCCATCACCTGCTTCACGTGCGCCGCCGCCTCGGTCACGCACTCCACCGTGCGGCAGTGCTCGATGTGCATAGCGATGTCGAGGTTGTGGGCGAGAAGGGCGCGGAAGATCTCCGCATACGGCACCTCGCCCGTGCCTACGGGACGTTCAGATTTTTCGTCGGAGCGGTAGACGGCGTCCTTCACATGACCGTTGATGATGCGGTCGGCGTAGCGCTCTATCACCAGCAGCGGGTCGCTGCCGACGACGTAGTAATTGGTGGGATCGTAGTTCAGCCAGAAGTTCGGGTGGTCGACCAGTTCCATCAGCCGCTCGACCCGCTCCAAGGTATGCACGAAACACGGTGGATCGGCCTCCAGCGCAAAGCGAATGCCGCGCTCGGCCGTCCACTCGCAGGCCATGCGCGTTATGCCGGTGCACGCCTCCCACGTCTCGGCCTGCGGCACGCCCGGCGCGGAGTCCATGACGCGGGTAAAGAATATGCCCGCGTCCAACACCTCGCACGCGTCAAGGGCAAACGCAAGCTGCTCTTTCGTGTCTTCGAGGAGGGCCGGATCGCACAAGTTCATCGAGCCGCCCACGGACGTTACCTCCACGCCCAGCTCCCCACAGGCATCACGCAATTCCCGGCACTCGTCGAGCGTGGCAAATTCCTGACGCCCCACCTCGATCACCGGCAGCCCCAAGTCCGCCGCAAGCTGCGCCTTCTCCCAAAACGACAGCTCCCGCAATCCCGGTGTGCGATAGCCAAAGCGAAGCAAATCGCTAATCCCCTCTAATTGCACCTGGCACATCCATGCCAAGCTTCCAATACTGCTCTTTCAACGCGTTCTAAGCGGCAAGTTCCCCCTTAGTCGTCATCTCTTGGCGCGACCGCTTGTGGCCCCCAGTTGCCGTAGACCTCGATGGTCTGGTTTTCCAGCTTGGGGCGGACGCTGCGGACCATGATGCCGGGGCGGCCCATGGCCTGCCCGCTGACCTGGAGGTTGCGCGGATTGCGGTAGCCGAAGCGCACCACGCGCCGCCAGCGGGGCTGCACGTTGAGGGCTGAGCCGTGGATGGTCCAGATGCTGAAGAGCACCACGTCGCCCGGGTCTGCCGGCACGGAGGTGGCGTCTTCCAGGCGGTACACGTTCTGATCGAGGTGCGGCGAGCCCTCGCGGCTGTGCTCCAACGGCCCCAGCTTGTGGCTGCCTTCCAGGAACTTCAAGCAGCCGCTGGTATCGTCGGCGCCGTCCACGTGCACGATGGCGTCGATGTAGCGCCCGTCCTGGTGGGGGTAGAAGGGATAGTCCTGGTGCATGGGAAACGGCGTGCCGGTGTCCGGGCCTTTGGCGTGGAGCGTGCTGTGGTGGAACTCCAGGTCCGGCCCGATGATGTCGGCAACGGACTGCACCAAGCGCTCCTGCACCAGCGCATGCGCCCAGGCCTCGCTATAGGACTGCAACTCGTGGATGGTCACCAGGAGGCTCTTTTCCTCCGCTTCCGCTTCCATCAGTTGCTTGCGCCACGGGCCGCTCCAGCCCTTGCCGTGGGTGGCGAAGTACTGAATGATATGGTCGAGTTCCTCGCTGAGCGCCGCGACTTCCTCCGGGCTGAAGACCTGCTTCAGCCGCAAATAGCCGTGCTCGTTGAAGAATTCTACGTCGTCCACGGACAGTCGTTGGGGTCCAGCAACGGCAACACTCATGGCTTCTGGCTCCTTTTGCATCTAATTGACGCCGGCACGTGGGGACAATCCAATACCGGCTGGGAAACTCGTTAGTTGCTATCGTGCGGCGATTGCGTGCTAGTGTCAAGGCGCGCAACGCACGTCTCTCACCGCACAAGACAGCGAGCGGGAGGGCGAGTAGAGAATTGACAATTCGACTCTGTCGTTTCAGTATACAGTGCAGGCGGGGACGCTTTGGGGCCAATCCACTATTCGATGCCGGCGTGGCACCGGCAACAGGCCGTCTTCTACACGCGTTTCGATAGGGATGGCATCCTCTGCCGGCGCCATTCGGACGGAAAGTATCTCTCTTCCAGCCGGAGTCAAGCCCCCGCGCCGCGCGGCAGAATGCTCAATTCCGCGGCGGGGCTGACGAGCCGCAGGTCGGTAGAGGTTTACCTAGAGTAAGTACGAGAGGACAAGGAGTATCCATGCTTACCGACCGCATGTTCCGCGCCGCTATGCTCGACCCGCTGGTCTTCGATGAGATCAAGGCAGACCGCGAGTCGATGACACAGGCCGTGCAGGTCATCATCATAGTCTTTGTCATCGGCATCGTCACCACGATCGTGCAAACACTCAATGCCCCCGAAGACACCGCGGCGCAGACGGATCTCGCCACCAACATTGCGACCTCCGGCGCAACCGCCATCCTTGGCTGGCTGCTTTGGGCCTTCCTCGCCTACCTGATCGGCACGGGAGTTTTCGGCGGCACGGCCACCTACGTGGAGATGCTCCGCGCCATTGCTTTTGCCCAAGCGCCGTCCGTGATCACCATCCTCTCCGTGCCGCTGGTTTTCGTGCCGGCAGCCGGGGCAGTACTGGGCGGCCTTCTCGGGGTCGCGGCCGCGCTTTGGGTCCTGATCGTAAACGTCGTGGCAACGCGACAGACCCTGGGCATCACCACCGGCAAGGCGACCGTCATAACCCTCATCACCGCCGTCGTATTGATCGTGACGTTCGTGGCGATAACGTTTGCACTATTCCCTGAGAGCTTCGAGCTCAACGGCGTCTGAGAGAGCGTGGCTATTGCTTCTAAAGAAGCGTAAGGCCCGGCGAAAGGGAGATGCGCACTTGATGTGCTCTTCGCGGCATGAGTCCAACCGCCGCGGAAGAATGGTCTCTTTTCATTCACAATATTGAAACAGCTTGTTGCAGTTTCTAATGTTATGTGCTACTATTTGGCAAGAACTAGAAGTTCGAATTGTCACCCGTCGGTGGCAATGCTATTGAAGAAGGCCGAGAATCTCACAGAAAGGACCAGGCCATGTTAGTAAACCGCATGATTCGGGCTGCCATGCTCGATCCTCGCCTCTATGAGGAGGTGGAGCACGACCGCAACGCTACCAGTCAAGCCCTGCAGGTAGTCATCATCGTCGCTCTGGCCAGCGGCATTGGCGGAGCCTTGTGGAAACTCTTAACTCTGAACCCCATTGACGCGGTGTCCGGCCTTATCGGTGGGATTCTGGTGGCGGTGATCGGGTGGCTGGTCTGGGGGCTCGTTACGTACTTCATAGGCACTAGCGTATTCGGCGGTACCGCCAGCTACGGGGAGATGCTGCGCACGCTCGGCTTTGCGCAGTCGCCAAACGTGCTCCTAATCTTCATGGGCATTTTGGGCGCTATTCCGCTGATCGGCGGCTTGCTGCGATTCGCCCTGCTTGTCTGGGTACTTCTCGCCGGCTTGATTGCGATCCGTCAGGCACTTGACGTGGGAACTGGCAAGGCAATTCTGACCGCCATAATCGGCTGGATCGTGATGGCCATCATTGTGGGCATACTCGCCGCTGTGTTTGGCATCGGTGTGCCAACGCCAACGTCGTAACTGTCTAGCAGTGTGTTCATAGTCTCAGAGCCGTGACAAGATAGATGCGATTGGCCGTATTGCCGGGCCGTATCAGGCCGGCCCGTTGGGTTGTTTGCATCTGAGACTACTGCTTCAATTGAATCCGGGGGTAGCCGCAATAGCCTATGAACTCTCTACCGTTTCACTTCCCTGAGGTCTATGAGGGGTTTGCAGAAGCCGAGGGACTCTTGGTAATCACTGCCAACGCCATTGAGCTCGAATATCAGATCAAGGACGTCTTTACCGGCGCGTTCAAGTCAGAATTGAAGAAGGTCGTTCTGCCTTTTGAGCAGATCGATGACGTTGAGTTCCGAACGAACTTTCTGAGGACGGACATCTCAATCCAGATGAATAGCATGGAACTCGTGCAAGACGTTCCTAACGCCAAACAGGGCAAGGTCACGTTGAAGATTGCTCGCAAGCACCGCAAGGAAGCGGCTACCCTCGCTCACGAAGTCTCTATACGAGTGTCTGACCGCAAACTCGAAGAGCTCGAGAGACTTGAGATTGAATCTCGCGACGACTGAGTGCGCAGACGAACTCGAGGGCCAGTCAACACGGTTCTTCACGTAGATAAGGTGTAGGTTACCGCGGCCGCCTGTTGAAACTGCCGCTTACAGGCCGATGATGTGGTACCCCGCGTCCACGTGGATGGTCTCGCCGGTTACGCCGGACGAGAGTCCGGATGCCAGGTAAAGAGCGGTGTCGCCCACCTCCGCTTGGGTGATATTGCGGCGCAGCGGTGTGCGCTCCGGCAAGTCCAGCAGGAAGTTGCGCCCACCGGGGATGCCGGCCAGCGAGAGGGTGCGCATGGCGCCGGCGGAGATTGCGTTCACGCGGATGTTGTGCGGACCGAGGTTTTCGGCGAGATAGCGCATGTTGGCCTCCAATGTGGCCTTGGTGGGACCCATGAGCTTGTAGCCCGCCACCACGCGCTCGCCGCCGAGATACGTGAGCGCCATGATGCTGCCACCGCCGGCCTTCTGCATGAGGGGTAGCGCGGCTCGCGAAAGCGAGATCAAGGAGTGAGCGCTGATCTCAATGGCTTGGAGGAAGCCGTCCCGCGACGTATCCACGAATTCCTTGGCAAACTCATCCCGATTTGCAAACGCGAGACTGTGCACCAGAATGTCCAACGAACCAAACTCCTGCTCGACGAGGGCGAAGAGCGATTCAACCTGGTCAGGGTGCGTCACGTCGCAGGGCGCCACCAACGGACTGTCAAGTGTGGCTGCCAGATCGTTCACGCGGCCAGCCAAGCGTTCCACCTGGTAGTTCAAGGCAATGCGCGCCCCGGCGCCGGCCAGCGCCTGCACGATGGCCCACGCCGCGCTCTCTTTGTTGGCGACGCCCATGACAAGAGCATTCTTGCCCTGCAAGTCAATTGTGTACATCACACCGCTCCCTAGAGTGAGTTTCTCTGGATTGTCTTACTCGATTCCGTTGACGGCGCTTGCCTCAAGGCATCCTGCGTCACAACGGGGTCTATTGGTTTCCGGTCACAGCCGACTTCCCCCACTTCCCGACCCACGGCCACGAATTAATGATACCGCAATGACGCCCTGCGTTCGCGGCAGGCCAAATCATGAGGCACGCTGCCGGACCATGGTGTTGACAGAGAGGTATATGGGCTTCGACAATTAAGGAGAGTTGGGCCAGGAAAGGACTAGCACATGCAAACGGACGATTGGCTTGCCTTCGTTGAAGATGCGCTCGACGACGCCACAGCGTGGCTGCGCAGCATCGGGCCGCAAGAACTCGACCAAGTTCCCGATTGGGGCATTTGGGTCATGCTCGCCATTGGCGTTTTGGTGGTCTTCTCCGTTATTTCTCACATTGCGAGCGCCTTGCTGAAACCCATCGTAAGACTTGTCCAAATCGTCGCCTTTTTGGCAGTTGCCGCCGCTGCCGCGCTCTACATTTTGCGCACCCTCGGGTATGTCAACTTCACTGTCGGCTAGCGCAGCTTTGCACGGCTCGCCCTCGATCTCAATTCAAACTCCTATGCGACGACACCGGCACTCTTGTGCTTATCCATCGCACGGAAGCGGCGGGCACTGCCTGCAAGCGTGCGCGACTTAACCGGTTCAATCTGCGGGCATGTCAGATTGTTACTAGAGCATGGACGATGCGGAGTGACGTGGCCAACGAACACATGGAAAAGCATTCGCTGCCCGAGCACGTTAAGCAATTTACAGCCATAAGGAGCAGAGCATGTCCCTGGAAACGCAATGGCAGGCGCAGGTACAACCAGCAAGAGCGCAAGCAGGCATGGTGGCCGCCAAGCATCGCCTCGCGGCGCAGGCGGGTCTCGAGGTGCTGCAAGACGGTGGGAACGCGGTAGACGCCGCCGTGGCGACGGCGTTTGCCGTGGGCGTGGTGGAACCGCCCATGAGCGGCGTCGGCGGGGGCGGCTACATGTCCATCTTCCTGCAGGAGACACAGCAGCGGGTGGTCGTTGCCTTTCCCATGCAGGCCCCGCAGGCCGCAACACCGGACATGTGGGAACTGGTGGAGGGCTACGACAATGAGCTCTTCGGCTGGCGCCTGGTCAAGGACGACGCCAACATCCACGGTTACGCCTCTATCGCCATTCCGGGCATGGTAGCCGGCATGGCGGCGGCCCTGGAACGGTTTGGGACTATCGGCCTCGATCGCGCAATCGCGCCGGCCATTCGTCTTGCTGAAGAGGGGTATCCGCTCTCCTGGTTCGACACCATGTGGCAAGCCCAAGATGCGGCAACATTGAATCGTTACCCGGCCACCGCGGCCTCATTTCTGAATAATGGCAATCCGCACCGGCTGCCTTTCGCCAACACCCCCGGGCCCGCGGGCATTTTGAGGCAGCCGGATCTCGGCGTCACCCTGCGCGCCATCGCGGACGAGGGGCCAGCGGTTCTATACGGTGGAGCAGTGGGCGAACGAATTGCACGCTTCGTTCAGGAGAACGGCGGTATCCTGACTGCCGAAGACTTTGCCGGCTATGAAGCCACCGTGCAAGCGCCGGCCGCGTTGGGGACGTATCGGGGCGCAAATGTCATCGGTATGAAGGGCGGCACCGGCGCGACTACGGTTATGGCCCTCCTCAATATCCTGGAGAACTTCGACGTGGAGGGCTACGGCCACAATTCGGCCGATTACTTGCATACGTTTATCGAGGCCTCCGGTCAGGCGTTTGCCGACCGGTTCGCCTACATGGCGGATCCCACGCGCGTGCCGGTGCCTCTCGACGGCATTCTCGCCAAGGAGTATGCCGCAACGCTCGTCGCGAGCATCGATCCGGTAAAGGCGGCCGGTCAACGCGCGCCCGGAGACCCGTGGCAGTATCAGGCAGGCAACGGTGCGCCGAACGCCGGCGCTAACGCCGGTTCATCCACGGAATCCACCACGCACCTCGCGACAATGGACAGTGCCGGCAATGCCGTGGCGTTGACGCAGACACTGCTCTCCGCTTGGGGCTCGCGTGTGGTCGTGCCGGAAACCGGCGTACTGCTCAACAACGGCATGATGTGGTACAACCCGGAGCCGGGCACGAGCAACTCAACGGAAGGCGGCAAGAAGCCGCTCAACAATATGTGCCCCATTGTCCTGGAGCGAGACGGCAAGGCGCTCGCCGCCCTCGGTGCCTCGGGCGGACGGCGCATAATCAACACCGTCGCCCAGCTAGCCATCAATCTGGTGGACTTCGAGTTGGACATGCAAGCCGCGATTGACGCACCGCGCATCGATTGCAGTTCCCTAGACCCAATTCTGAGCGTGCGCATCGATCCTGACGTCTGCGCGGAACTCAAGCGGCGCGGTCACCGCGTTCACATCGCGGAGGAAGCCTTCTTGCCGCGGTACTTCGCCAGTCCGGTCGCCATACAAAGGCTCGGTGATTCCTTGATTGGCGCCGCTGATCCGTACTATCCAACCTCTGCGGCAATGGGCTATTGAGGCGGGCAGTCAGTGGGGGCAGGTTTGATTCCCGCGCTACACCCTACGCCTGGGCGCGGTCGTAGAGAAGCCGGTTGCGCAGACGCGTAGTCAGCGGGATCGCTGAACCCCAATCCTGGCGCAGGCCGGCGGTGAGACGGCGCAACATCAAGAGAAGCGACAACGCCACCAGCACGCTCACCACCGTGAACGAGTTGCCTAAGGCGATCCCAATGAATGGCAATGCCACGATTGAGAGCATCATGCACAAGGGAACGGTGCGGCTATTGCCGCCGCTGCCACTAATGATCGTGTTTACATCCTGTTTCTGAAGACTCGTGGCAATAGTGTAAACCACCAATCCGGCGACTGCCGGTAGCACGGCCAAGACAAAGGTGAGGGGCGAGAAGGCGAGCACCGCCCCGCCTACCACCGATATGCCGCGTCCGCCGCGAAAACGGAGAAAGACAGGCCAACATTGTCCTACCACCGCCGCAATTGCCGCCAACCCCGCCATACCATCATTGTAGTCAAGAGCCCGAGCCACCAACACGAGCACCACGCCCTTGCCAATATCCAGTGTCGCTCCTACAACGCCGGTTACCGGCCCTACCGTGCGCCAGAGGTTGGTCCCACCGACATTCTGGCTGCCTTCATTGCGCAAATCCACGCCGGAAAGTCTTCCCAGCAGGTAAACAAACGGAATTGCCCCTAGTACGTATGCAGCCAGCAGAAGGCTGATCACGTCAGTGCCCATTGATCCCATTCCCTTAGAGTAGAATCCTGAGATACTATCAAGCACGGCTTACGGGTAATACACCCGTGCTAGAATTATCTTGCCTAAAAGTCCCGCTACCTTGCAACAATGCGGTTTTGATATCCTGATCACGTATGCAGAGACTTCCCCCAGGCCTGCGGACAGCGAAGCATGAGTAGACCACTGAGTCGAATTGTCGTCAAACTTGGCACGAACCTCCTCACGCACGGGGGAGAGCAACTGGATCGCGAGCGCATGGCAGACCTGGTGCGCCAGATCGCCGCCCTGCGGGAGCAGGGCAAGGAAGTCGTATTGGTCTCCTCCGGCGCCGTGGCGGCCGGCAGGAACGCCGGCGTGCCGTCACCGAGCGGCAAGGGCATCCCGGTTCGTCAGATTTTGGCCGCTATCGGTCAGCCGCTGCTCATGCGCACGTATGCGGAGCTCTTTGCTCCGTTTGGCATTGCTGTGGCCCAAGCCCTCTTCACGAGTACCGAATTGCAGCGTGACGGCTACATGAACGCGCGCAATACTCTCCTCGGTCTGCTCGAATCCGGCGTCCTACCGATCTGTAACGAAAACGACGTGGTCGCCGTAGCAGAACTCCAACAGATCGGCGACAACGACACGCTCTCCGCGCTCGTGGCGAATCTGGTAGATGCCGATCTGCTCGCAATCCTCACTGACATCAAAGGACTCTACACGGCAGACCCACGGAATGACGCCTCCGCCACCCACGTGCCGGTGGTTGAGAGTATAACCCGCGAAGTTGAAGCCATGGCGGGCGGCGCAGGATCCGCCAGTAGTGTGGGCGGCATGGCGACGAAGATCAAGGCCGCCCGCATGGCTACCGCGGCGGGCACCGACGTGGTTATTTGCCGTGGCACGATTCCCGACGTTCTTTCGGCCGTCGCGGCCGGGGAGGAAGTCGGCACGCGCTTTGCCAGCAAAGTCAGCCGCACTAAGAGTCTGCGAGACGCTTGGATGGCATCGGATCTTGCCCGCGGCCACCGCATCATTGTCGATGCCGGCGCGGCCGACGCACTCTTGAAGGACGGTCGCAGCCTCTTGCCCGCCGGGATTATTGCTGTCGAAGGGACGTTTCGTCGGGGTGACACAGTGGAAATCCGCGCCGCAGGCGGCGATGCGTTCGCTTGCGGCTTGGTGAATTATCCGTCAGACGAACTTCGCGAAATCATGGGTAAGAGATCCAGCGAGATTACAAAGCTGCTGCCCGAGTCTTTTGGCGATGAAGCCGTGCACCGCAATAACATGGTCTTTCTCTAGTGCTCTAGATCCACTTCGACTCCGCATGCGTCGCAGGAGAAGCAATGTGGACGGACATCTAACGGCGCCTCCTAGGTGTGGCACGTGCAACTGCCGTCTGGGCAAGGGAAGTCGCTGGAGCGGAGCAGGTAGAGGTTCTCCCGGAAGAAACTTCGTAGCACTATAGGCGTCGCGTCCAAGTCACCCTTTCACCCTTGGAAGTCGCCACTGGAGCGAGCTTATGTCAAAGGGGCAAGTAGTCGTCTTTCCATGCGCATTTGCCGCTGCTCTGGATGATTTTCCAGTCCCGCGACCAGGGCCCGGTCAAGTGCTGGTAAAGTCCGAATTCAGTTGCATCAGCGCGGGCACGGAACGCAAGCGCTACATGAACGTATACGCGGATTCCGGCGTACCCCAGCGGCCGTTTCCGGTTCGACCGGGCTACGCCAATGTCGGCACCATCGTGGAACTTGGCCCGGACGTGGACTCCTTTCAGCCGGGCGAACGCGTCCTTACCATGGCAAACCATACGAGTCACTACGTACGGACGCCAGGCGAGGACGCGATCGAGCGCATTCCGTCCGACGTGCAATCCGATCATGCCGCGCTCGGTGTGCTGGCCCAGGTTGCGCTTGCCGGCGTACGCCGCGCTCCTCCGGAAATCGGGCAGGCGGCGCTCGTGGCCGGCCAAGGAGTAGTCGGCCAGTTGGTGGTGCAGTTCCTGAAAGCTTCCGGTTGCCGGCCCGTTATCGCCACGGACGTGGCGGACTTTCGCTTGGAGCGGTCGCTGCAGAGCGGCGCGGACCTGGCGCTGAATGCTGCCCAGGAGGACGTGTACGCTGCCGTGATGACTGCCACCGACGGCAACGGCGTCGCACGAGTCTATGACGCCACACCCGTGCCGGACGCCTTGCCGACCAGCCTCCGCGTAGCGGCAACCCGCGGCATCATCGTGATGCTGGGCGGCCCCATGGGCACGGCGGAACTAAACCTCTACGCAGACTTCTTCCGGCGAGACCTGACGCTCATGGGCGTCTTCCAACCGCTGACACCCACCGAGGAGACGCCGCAGGCGCCCTGGACTCAGCAGCGCCATCGTGAACTTTATCTTAAGATGCTCGCAAGCGGCGCCCTCAAGGCCGCGCACTTAATCACGCACGTCGTGCCGCCGGCAGACGCGGCAGCAATCTACGCGATGCTGGGGGAAGGCGGGGAGGATTCTCTCGGGGTCTTGTTTGATTGGCGCTAGGGAAGGACTGTTCATCGCCGCTGGAGCCGCTACCACTCCAGGATTACGCCCATATAAGACGTGCGGTCTTGGAGGAGCTTAGTGTATAGGTCCGGCGCGTCCTGCGCCGGAACGCGGTGGGTGATGAGGTTGCGGACATTCACCTGTCTGGCTGACAAGTACTCCATAAAGAGAGCCATGTGCGCGCTGCGCGTCCACTGGAACTCAGCCGCATCCCCGCTGGGGTGATTGCCGATGGCTCCGATGACGTGCAGTGGCTTGATGTGCACCTGCTGCATATCCACGGGCGCGGGATAGCGCGGCGAGCCCAGGCCCACGACTTTGCCGTAAGGTCGAGCCAACGCAAAGACTAGATCATAAACTTCCGTGAGGCCGGTCGCCTCGAAGACGATGTCCGCGCCGCGGCCGGACGTAAGGTCTTGGACCGAGTCAACCACGGCTTCTTCGCTTGAGTTCATGCGGTGAGTAGCGGCGCCAACCCGCCGCGTAAGGGCCAGCCGTTCCGCGGCAATGTCAACCGCGACGACCGGGTCGCAGCCCCCTATACGCAGGAGCTGAACCGCCAACTGGCCGAGAGTGCCCTGCCCGACGACGACTGCGCTCTCGCCAAGCCGGGGCGCACCGCGCCGGTAGGCATTGAGGACCGTCGCGCCTAATGTGCAGAACGTTGCTTCCTCATCGGATACCGTGTCGGCGATTGCCGTAACGTCCTCGAGACTGCGCACAAGCTGATGCGTGCCGTGGCCGCTTGCGCTGGCAACGCGGTCTCCTGCCTGCCACGCTGCCGTCTCTTGACCGGCAGTCCCCACGACGCCCGCATTGGAGTATCCGGGGTACGCCGGGTACTTTGGCAATACACCCCTGCCCGGGTTTCTCCACTGCCGGCCGGAGAAGAACGCGAGTTCGGTGCCGATGCTGATCAATGAACGCCGAGTCTCGACCAGCAGCTCGCCGCTCTGCGGATGAGGCGTGGAAAACTCTTCCCAAGAGACTTGCTCCGGTCCGGGAAACACCAGGCGGCGGCTAGTCGCACTCTCGGGCACATCCGGCATGGATGAATTAACCCTTCGTTGGCTTCATTGCTTTTGGCCGAAGCTTGCAGCAGTTCCTGGGTGTAGCGCTTGAAGGCGGGGATTGAGCGGCGTCGAGAGGATGAAACCGAGGGCAGCCACTCACCCGCCCGTAGGCCTGTCTACACCGTGCCATGGAAGCAATTCCGGCCATAGCCAGCCCCTCATGCGCGCGGGATGAGAATGCAGCGACCAACAGTAGTGCAGGGACCTGTTCTACCTTCGATCAAATGCGGCTTAGAGGGCCCCAAGCTGACGCATTCAAACCAAGCATGAGGTTACAGGTCGAGGAGGTCGTAAGCAAGCAAGGCTGTCTTGGGATTGTGGGTCAGCGCAAATTGGCAAGCACGAGAACGGCCCAGCATCACAAGCCCGCCACCGGTGTGGACGATGGTCTTCGTGGAATTCCGCTATGCCTGGACAATCAAGGACCGTCGTACGGCTGCGGTTCAAACGGCTCTTCAGGCTTGTCCCAGTCGATCCACAGTTTCTTGCGGCGGAATTGAAAGACCCAGAAGTCTAGCGCCGCAAGGAAAATAGCCAAGGTACCCAACATTACCGCGCCAAATACCACGTAGTTTGTTGTAATGGACAAGAACCCCAGTGGCTCCGCGAGTTGCCTTCCCCATTCAATGAATGGCGGCACGTCAAAGAAGATATCGAATTTTAGCATTGCTCTCCTCACGATCTATCCGCTCGCACCCATTATGGCACGACGATTCGCCGTTCGCAACCGGCTTTCAAGAGCTCGCTCGTGCATCTGCCGGGAACGCGTTGCCCGCACGCCTCAAGGCGCGACTCCCGGGCAGGAGTTTAACCTCATTGTTTGCCCTCAGCTCTTTGCCGAGGATTCCGTGCACATTCGATGTCGTCCTGTCCACTTGAGACCCCACCTTATACGCAGAGCCTGAGCATGCCAATCTACTGGCCTTAGTCCCCACAAAACAACGACTGAAACCTCTCCAAAACGCGCTGGTACAGTGGTCCGGCGTCAATCTCTCCACGCGCCCACTGCAAGACCTCGCCATGCAGCTCTTGCCCCAGATGAAAGCGGAGGTCGCCGAGCAAGTCGACTGCACCGGGCAGCTCAACCTGCAGTTCTCCCAAGAAGAGATCGAGATGTGGGCTCGCGCGCCCCATTGCCGCCGTGCGCTTGCCGAGCAAAAATCGCAAGACCAACTCCTGTTCCTCTGGCGTTGCCCGCGCCAAATGGGCGTGCAGCACTTGGGGATCTGCATTCATTGGGCTGTCTCACTGTCTACCCCGTGCATACGTCAGAGGCCCGACGGTGGATACAAGACCCCGCACTTCCATCAGGGCGAGCAGACTGCTGACCTCTTGCACCGGTATTTCGGTGCTGGCGCTCAATTCATCCACATGCACCGGGTCGCCATCCAACAGCGCATAGATTTGTTCCTCCTCAACGCTCATTGGAATGGCGGACGTAAGTTCAGCCTGCCTTCCTGCCAGATGAATGTTGAGTTCGCTGAGAATGTCCTCAACACCCATGACAAGCTTGGCGCCGTCTTGGATGAGGCGATGCGGTCCGGCACTGGATTGATGCAGAATGCTCCCGGGTACGGCAAAAACGTCGCGTCCCTGCTGGCCGGCGAATTCGGCAGTAATGAGCGCGCCGCTTCGTTCTCTTGATTCGGTAATGACTACGCCGAGCGAGAGTCCGCTGATGAGCCGGTTGCGCACGGGGAACTGCTCCGCCGCGGGTTGGCGTCCCAGGGGGTACTCAGAAATCAACGCACCCTGTACCGCGACCTCTTGAGCAAGACGCCGGTGCTCAGGCGGATAGATGACATCCAAGCCGCACCCAAAGACCGCCAGCGTACGCCCTCCCACCTCAAGCGCAGCACGGTGCGCGGCGGCGTCTATGCCGCGCGCCAATCCGCTCACAACCGTGACGCCGTTTGCGGCTAGGTCGCTCGCCAGGCGTCGGGTGACTGCGCGGCCATACGCGGTCGCATTGCGGGTACCTACAATAGCCACCGCTAACTCGTCGCGCGTCTCCAAAGCACCGCGCACATAGAGGCAGATTGGCGGGCTGGGTACTTGCCGCAAGAGCGGCGGGAATGCCGCATCCGCCCAAGTCAGCACTGTGACGTCGGCCTTTGCCAGCCGACCCAACTCAAAAGCCGGGTCAATATCGCCCCGCGCACGTTCAAGCGTGGCGGCTACGGCCGGTTCCAGACCGGCCTTTCGCCAGGCGGCGGGAACTGCATGCCACGCGGCGGACATCGTGCCAAAGTGCCGGAGCAGGCGGTGCATGCGACCCGGTCCCATATCCGGCACAAAACTGAGCGCTACATAGAATGCGCGGTCTTCATCGGGATGCATCGACCAGGATTCCTGTCTGACGACCGCGCCAACCGAGGGTAAGTGCGGCTCCATACTGGTTTTCGGTAAACACCAGGCAAGTCAGCCGCACCCACATCCATGGAATGAGCGATAGGCCTCTTGCTGCAGGCAACCTACTGAGGAGGGGCAAATCCATCCGTGCCGAGGGTAGTGTATCATGGAAAGCAAAGAAGGCTGGCGGCAAGGTCGCGATCAGATGCAGCGCATGGCATCGACCCCAAGTGGCTTTGGCAATGAACGCCGGTTGGATTGCGACTACATAGCACACTTGGACATTCTAGCGTATGAAAACAGATGAGTCGGACGTTGCGAGTATTGAGCAACCAACGTCGCAGGCGCGCATCCTGGTAGTAGACGATGAGTCCATCATCCGGTTGGATCTACGCGAGCGGCTGACCGATCTGGGCTACGCCGTGGTAGGCGAAGCCGCGGACGGACATATGGCGGTGGCGCTAACCCGGCGTCTGGACCCCGATTTGGTGCTTATGGACATCAAAATGCCGAAAATGGACGGCATCACGGCCGCCCGCATTCTGCTGGAAGAGCGAATCGCACCCATCGTGCTGCTGACGGCGTTTAATGACCGTGAACTCGTCAATGACGCGCGTGAGGCCGGCGTGCTTGGCTACATTTCCAAGCCGTTCCGGGAAGCCGATCTCGTGCCCACGCTCGAAGTAGCCATAGCCCGGTTTGCCGAATTGCGGGAGATTGAGCTGGAAAACGTCAACCTGAAAGAGACCCTGGAGACTCGCCGTCTGGTAGAGCGCGCTAAAGGCATGCTCATGGATTCTCAAGGTCTCACGGAGCGGGCAGCCTTCCGGCGCATCCAGAAGCTCGCAATGGATCGCCGCAAGCCGATGAGAGACATCGCCGAAGCCATTATTCTGGCCAACGAGATCACGTAGATTCGTCACGCGTCGGTACCACGGCCCCACGTTTCGTTCTGTCCGGCTCAGTCTGCCAACGGCTTTGCTTTTCCTCAGCGGTGTCCGTCTTAGTCTCTTTCCGGCACAGCCTGGCAAGGCACTGTGGCCGCTGGCGGGCCAGTGACGCGCGCCCCCGCAAGAAACCCCATTTGCCCCGGAAAAGTGCCTCTCATATCATTTAACGGAGCAAGCAAGCGGCGCATCAGGCGAAATCTTCACCCATGGCATTCTCAATTCAAGCACTTTCATCGCATCCCTTCTACCGGCGTCACGGTCCATGGGTAGGCGCCACGCTCATCCTCACGGCGGTTGTTACGGCGTTCTTCTGGAAAGCACTTCTCACCGACCGCGTCCTGGCCGGCTATGACCTTTCCACATACTTCTATCCCTATCGACAGTACGCCGCGGCCGCGCTGCGGCAAGCCAATCTCCCCTTGTGGAATCCCTATCTTTTTCAGGGCGTCCCCTTCCTCGCCAATCAACAGACGGCGGTGCTCTATCCGCCAAACGCGCTCTACCTGCTCTTCTCACCTGAGACAGGCCTAGCACTCTCAATCGCCCTGCACCTGCTGTGGGGAGCCCTTGGCGTCTACGTCTTGGCCCGTCGTGTGGTTGGCCTGATATGGCCCGCCGCCATAGGCTCTGCGGTAGTGTTTGGTCTCAGCGGCTTTCTGGGTGCGCAGGTAGGGCACGTCAACCAGGTCAATGCGGCGGTGTGGCTGCCGTGGGCCGTGTTGACTGCGCACCACCTCTACTCCGGGCGCAGTGTGCGCTGGGCGACGGTGCTCAGTTGTCTGCTTGCGCTACAGTTCCTTGCCGGTCATGCGCAGCCCTCATACATGACCCTGGTCGCCGTAATGCTCTATTGGCTGGGTCGCGCCGTGTGGGACTGGCTCGGCTTTACTGGCTACCGGCCTGCTTTTCTGGCGGCAAGTGCTCCCGCCGCGCCAAGACATCCATCCGGAACTGGACCCTCATCGGCACCTGCGTGGTTCGTGCATGTGAGGAACTGGTATGCGCAACTGCTTTGGCGCCCCGTAGTGGCACTCTGCTTGCTCGGCGGTGCGTTCGCCGGCACGGCAGCCCTGGCAGCGCCGCAAGTCCTCCCCATGCTCCAACTCACGCACCATTCCATTCGGCAGGGAGGCCTCAGCTACGAAGAAGCTACGGCTTTCTCACTCTCCCCGCGGGAATTCTTAGCCGGCATGCTGCCCACAACCGACGGCTTTGTAAGCACGGATGAGTTCTTCGGCTTTATCGGCATACTCGCAATCTGTCTGGCGCTGCTCGCGATTGTTGCGACGTTTCGCCGCCCCGTCACGTGGGGCTTCGCCGGCCTTGCCCTTGTGGGCCTAATTCTCGCACTGGGCGCATACATCCCGACCTATCGCGCGTTTTTCGAACTCTTGCCTGGGATGGACCTCTTCCGCGTGCCCGCTCGTTGGCTGTTGCTGTACACGTTTGGTGCCAGCGTGCTGGTCGGTATTGGCATAGACTGGCTGGCAACTGATGGCCGCAGCAATGTCCAACTGCGTGCAACGGTGTTTCGGCTGGGCGGTGGTGTTCTCCTGACTGCACTTGTCATTGCCGCACTTGCGCCCTTGCAGCACACACTTTCGTGGAATCTGGCGCTCCTGTGGGGCGGTCTCACCATCGCAAGCGTCGGCGTCATCGTACTCGCCATCCGAGTGCCGACTCTTGCAATACTCTTGCCGCTCCTGCTCGCGCTGGAACTTTTCTGGGCGACCCGTCACCTGGAATACAACCAGGCGCCGCCCCCCATCGCCTATACGGATCCAGGACCCCTCACCGCTACGCTGCGCGACGAATATCGGGGAGGGCGCATCCTCAGCCTGGCCGGTACCGCTTATGCGCCAGGAGTGGAGCCGCAATTGCGGGAGCAGTTCGCCCATCTGGGCGCCGGTAGCACCTACAATCTCCTCGTCACACAAAAGTACTTCGAAGTCATGACGCCAAACGTGCCGCAGGTCTTTCAGATTGCTACCGTAGACGGCTACGATGGAGGCGTTCTCCCCTTGGACGGCTTTGTGCGCATGAAAGACGTGTTGCAGCCCGGTGCGGCCGCGCAGCCGGATGCGATCTTGCGCGACCAGCTGCGCGCCGTTCCCTCTCCGCGCATGCTCGACCTGTTTGGCGTTGCCTATCTGCTCGACGACAAGATTCGCGACCCGTGGGTTGAAGACGTCTACTATGACACCACGTTCACCTTGTCTGCCTCGCTGGAAAATCCGACCGTAGTCATTTCGAACGTGCCTGACATTGCCACCAACCGCATTGGCATCATTTCGTACCTCACCGATGCCGCAGCACTGCCGCAGGCACAGCCAGTAGCTACATTACGCGTTACGACCGCAGACGGCCGCATTATCGAGCGTTCCCTTGCTGCCGGCGTCCACACGGCAGAGGGCGAGTATGAGAAGACGAGGCCGGCGCACCAGGCGCCGCAGGTGGTTGGCACGTGGCCGGATAACCCCCAGGGCCGCCACTATCACGCTGTCATCGAACTTGGCGAACTCGTAACCTTCAAGGAAGTCGCCGTCGAGTACGCATCAGCCGGCGGCGCCCTGCATCTGGTGGCCATGAGCGCCATCGGTCCGGAGAGCCACGCACCGTTCATCCTCTCCACTGAGCCCATGACACTCTTATTCAGCGGCGACGTGAAACTCTACCAACGCGAGCGCGCGCTGGGACTGGTATACGCGGTGGACACGGTCTACCTTGCGGAGAGCACGGATCTCGCCCGGCTTGCGCTCAGTGATCCGGCCTTCCGCGTCGACCAGGATGTGGTCCTGGAGCGGGAGACTGACTTTCTCGAGCTCCCACCCCGCAACGCGCTTACTGGCTATGCCCGGCCCCTAAAACACTGGCTCCAGCGAATTGACCTCTGGGGCGGTGGGCCGCCGCTTGGTGTGGTTTCTCCGCGTCAGGAAGCTCGCTTCGGCGAGAGCATGGAATCGGGCAAACTGAATATGCCGCGATACGCGTTGGCGGACGACTCTCAAGCAGTTTCACTGGAAACGGAACGCCCGCAACCGGAACACCTCATCGTGCGAGTTGAATCGCCCACACCTCGGGTACTCATCTTCGCGGAGACCTTCATGCCCGGCTGGGAAGCGACCCTCGACGGCCAACCCACGGAAATCTGGCGGGCGAACGCCTACTACCAGGCGGTTTGGGTACCTGCCGGGTCCCATGAGGTCGTCTTCCGCTACCGGCCGGTGGCCTTTCGTCTCGGTGCTATGATTGCCCTCATCGCGCTGCCGGCCTTGGGGTTCCTCTGGTTCCTCCCTGCGCTCTTGAGGCGCCTCGGCTGGGTATGAGGGGCACTCAGGGAGAGCATCCGTTCGGCCTGAGCCTGTCGAAGGCTGGTTTCCCTGCGCTCGGCGCATGTTAGACTCGCGAATCTAACCGCCGTTCCCTTGTGTTTCTGCGCGTTGGCGCCAAATATGGTAGAGCAGAAGAGAGCCGGCTACGGCGGCGTTGAGGGATGCTACTCTTCCCGTCATCGGGATGTGCACCAGATAGTCGCAGGCGCGCTGTACCAATGGGCGCAAACCCCTATCCTCACTCCCCACCACCACCGCTACCGGCCAGTCGTGGGCAAGCGCATCGTACCGCGTCTCTCCCCTGGGATCGAGACCCACCACCCAAACGCCGCGCTCCTTGTACCACGCCAACGCGCGCGTAAGGTTCGTAGCGTCACACAGCGCCAAATGCTCCACGGCGCCGCTCGACGCCCGGGCGACGGTAGCGTTTACGGGTGCGCTCCTGTCCTTTGGCATCACCACGCCGTGCACGCCCACGGCCTCTGCAGTTCGCAGCAGCGATCCTAGGTTTTGAGGGTCCTGCAGGTGGTCGAGCGCCAAGAGAAACGGCTGCTGCCCGCGCTGCTCGGCCACCGCCAGGGGATGGTCCAGAGCGTACAGCGTGCGCTCAGGAAAGCGTGCCGCCACATTCTGATGGTGGCTGCTGTGGCAGAGGCTGCCCAGCTCCTGCCGCGTGACACTTTGTGCTTGCACTCCGCTGGCACGCGCCAGCGCGACAATCTCGCCCAAGCCCTTCGCGCCTGCCACCAGCCACACGGCTTCGGGTACGCGTCCAGCGCGCAAGGCTTCTCGCACAGGGTGGAACCCGAATAGCAACTCCACGCGTAGTCCTTAGGTTCATCTCATGTATACGCTACGGCATAGTATAGAATGAGGGATGAGGCGGGGGCTACGATTCTGGTCGGCCCCCAAGGAAGTGCCAGCGAGCATGCATCAGGGGGTTGAGCACTGGCCCTGCCATTGGGCGCCACATTGCCGTCCGGCTATTCTGTCAGGACTGCGTGAAACTCACACATCGCACGGGCCAGCAGCCCCGTAAAGGAAGTGCCTCAGCCTCTTATCCGTTCGCCCCGAGCTTGCCGAAGGGTGGACGATTCACGGGGCACAGGCTTGCAAGTAGCGATGCTCGGCCTGCAGCCCGTTCGCCCTGAGCCCGTCGAAGGGTGAACAGTTTACGCGACACAGGCTTGAGAGTAGCGATGCTCGGCCTGCGGCCCATTCGTCCTGAGCCCGTCGAAGGGTGAATAGTTTTCGCGGCACAAGCTTGAAAGTAGCGATGCTCGGCTTGTGGCCCGTTCGCCCTGAGACTGTCGAAGGGTGAACAGTTTACGCCGCGAAAGGGCAATACTCGCTCCAGCCTAGTCAATATTCCGATCAGACTTGCGAACCGAAAAGACACAGAACCACGTTCGATGATCATAGACGTCCACGTGCACATCCGCTCGGAAAGCATGCTTGCTCGCGCGCTGCGCCAGGCCGAAATGCTTGACATGGTCTTGTGCCTCAATAGCATCAATCTGATTGGCAGCAGTTCGCCGAATTTCCCGTCGCGAGAGTTCGTGACGCGCTGCAACGACCAAACCGCCGCGGTCGCCGCCGCCAATCCGGATCGTGTCATTCCCATGTGGTATCTCAATCCCGCCCACGGCAACTTTGCGGTAGACGAACTAGAGCGGCGCGTCAAACGCCACCGCGGCCCGCAGGGAGTGAAGCTCTGGACGGCGGTAAAAGCCAACGACCCTCGCGCTGACGGGGTATTTGCCGCGTGCGCTGTATACGGCCTGCCCGTGTTGCAGCATTCGTGGATGGAAGTTACCGGAAATCTTCCCGGCGAGACCGACCCCTTTGACATGCGCGCCGCCGCCCTGCGCCATCCCGACGTGCCGTTCTTGTGGGGGCATGCGAGCGGCGACGTGGAGTACACTGTCAAGCTCGCGCGGGGCTTGCCGAACATCTACCTTGACATTGGCGGTTGCGAGGCAACCAACGGCTACACGGAAATGCTCGTGAAGTACGTCGGGGCCGACCACGTCGTGCAAGGGAGTGACGGCACCGGACGCTCGTTCGCCTCCCAGCTTGCGAAAGTCTACGCCGCCGACATCTCGCCGGCAGCCAAAGATAGGATCCTCTTCAAGAATGCGCGGGCCGCTTTCGCCCGGCAGCCCCACAGCCGGATGTTTTTCGGATAATCTTCTCCCCAACCATGCCCGATCTTGCAGTCACAACCCAGCAACTCCGCAAAGTCTATGGCACAGCACCGGCTGTCGCCAGCCTGGATCTCGCCGTGCCAACCGGGGAAATCTTTGGCTTTCTGGGTCCGAACGGCGCCGGCAAGAGCACCTGCGTGAAAATGCTCTTGGGCTTGGTATTCCCCACTCAGGGCAGCGGCACATTGCTCGGGGCGCCGCTGGGTGATCACCGTATCAAGGCGAGAGTCGGATTCTTGCCGGAGCACTTTCGCTTTCACGAGTGGCTGACCGCCCGCGAGTTTCTTGACTTTCACGGGCAGCTCTACGGCATGAGCGGCAAGCAGCGCCGCCAGCGCATCGCGGAGGTCCTGGCCATAGTGAATCTGGAACGTGCCGCTACACAACAGTTACGCACATTCTCCAAGGGCATGCTGCAGCGTATTGGCATTGCCCAGGCGCTGATCCACGATCCGGAGTTGATCTTCCTCGATGAACCCACCAGCGCCCTCGATCCGATCGGCCGCCGTCTCGTGCGTGACATCATCCGCCGGCTCAAAGACGAGAAGAAGACAGTCTTCCTCAACTCGCACTTGCTGTCCGAGGTGGAAGCCGTGTGCGACCGTGTAGCGATCATTCAACGCGGCGAAGTTGTGCGCGACGGCACATTGGACGAGCTACTCGCGACACAGCGCCTGTTGGACGTGCAAGCCCAGGGCTTAGCTGAAGAAGTGCTGGCACAAGTGAATTCGCAATGGGAATTGACCTCACTTGAAGGCGATCGCCTGACACTTGCCCTGAATGACCCCGGCGACGTCCCGAACGTCGTTTCCTTGCTCGTGGGCGGAGGCGCCTCCGTTCACCACGTGGCCTTGCGCCACGAGAGCTTGGAAGACCTGTTCGTCCGCACGGTGGATGACACCGGCGCGTAATCACGCGATCTAAAGAGCACCGCACATGCCAAAGATAGAGTAAAGCCAGTGCTGCCAATATTCGTCATAGCCAAGATTACGTTGCAGGAAGGGGTACGCAAGAAGGCCGTCTTGGGCGGGGTCTTGTTGGCTGCCGCCTTTCTCGCGCTCTACGGTCTGGGCATGTACTTTGTCATGCGTGATCTGAATGTGCCGGAGCGCTTTGTGGACCCGGATGTGTTCCGCGATGCCGTCTCCGGCCAACTCCTTGCTGCCGCGCTCAACGTGGCGGGAATGCTGACGGCGCTGGTTGCCATATTCACGTCGGCGGGTGCCATTGCCACGGAGGTTGAACAAAACACCTTCCACGCCATCATTCCAAAGCCGCTAATGCGCTGGCAGGTACTTGTCGGCAAGTGCTGCGGCTTGGGCGCCATGGCGGCCACGTTCGCAATCGTGACCACCGTGGCCCTGTTGATACTTACCTGGCTATTTGCAGGATTCTTTTCCTGGTCGGGCCTGCAATCGGCGCTCCTGCTCGGCCTGCTTGGGGTCCTGCTCTCATGCGTTACCGTGTGTGCCAGTACGCTGCTCTCAACGCTGACGGCAGGCGTGACCGTCATCATGCTCTACGGACTCGCCTTGGTGGGCGGCATGGTGGAGCAACTCGGCATGCTGCTGGACAATCAGGTCATGCAAAACATCGGCATAATATCGAGCTTGCTCCTGCCTTCGGACGCGCTGTGGCGCATGGCCGCCCAGCGATTGAACGTGCAGGAACTTGCCATCCTGGCCGGCGGCGGTCCCTTTGTCGGCTCCAGCCAGCCCACGGCATTTATGTTCGTTTGGGCGCTCGCATACATTACGCTGGCGGTGCTGATCGGCATGAGTGTGTTCGCACGGAAAGACTTGTAGCATACACGGGCAACCACAAGGGTTGCCCCTACGGGCCGGGGGGCGCGGGTTAGAAACCCGGGATTCCCGAGCATTGTGATGGTGTCAGAGTGTCAGTAATTCTGAACGCTATATCTTGCGCGCTACCATCCGGCTCATGGCGTGCTGGTGGGGAATGCCGCCGGACATGCAGTCGAATATCTCTTCGGTGCAGTATTCGATCTTCCAATCGTGGTAGAGCGTGAGCAACTCACCGGAATACCAGGGCTCCGCGCCAGGATCGCTGTCCGGCGCCTTGCCGATAAAGGGTTTGCGCACGAACACGGAGAACACATTCAGACCGCCAACGTCTGTGTGTTGCTTGTAATGATTGAAGAGTTCCTGACGCAGCCTGCGGGGAATAAGGTGGAATGCCCCCGTTGAGAATAGGATGTCGAAGTCTTGTTCGAGCCGATACCCATTCATGTCCGCCTGGAATGTCGTGACAGGCGCCCCTGCCGTCTTGGCTAAACGCTCCGTCTTTGCCACTCCCGCTGCCGAGAGATCGAAGGCCGTGACTTTGTAGCCCTTGGACGCAAAGTAGACCGCATTCCTGCCTTCCCCGCAGCCAATGTCGAGCAGAGACAGCGGTGATTCTGGCGGCATTAGTTGCAGGACCCGTGCGCAGATTGCCGACGGCTTGGTGCCCCAATGGTACTCCTGGGCGGCATACCGCTCATCATACGACGATTGTTGTTGCATGGTTCCTCTCCCAAGAGTCCGATTCTTAGGGATGACAGTCTCGAACGGGAACAAGTGCGAGTCGTGCCGGTACCGCAACTCGGCGCGTTGCGTAACCTACTCGTAGCGTAGAGCCTGAATGGGATCAAGGCGGGCGGCACGATTGGCCGGGTATATGCCGAAGAAGATGCCTACCGACGCCGCAACGCTGACGGCAAGCAAGACAATATCGAGCGTGACCGCCGTCTGCAAGCTATCCCCATCGCCACCAAATGGGATAAGTGAAATGCCGAAGGAGATGAGGGCGCCTAGCAGAATCCCAAGGAGGCCCCCGAGTACACTGACTACCACGCTCTCAACGAGAAACTGGACCAAAATATCTCTCCGCTTTGCGCCTACGGCCTTGCGGATACCGATTTCGCGCGTACGCTCGGTGACGGAGACGAGCATGATATTCATGATTCCGATGCCGCCCACCAACAGAGATATGCCCGCAATCGCACCCAAGAAGAGCGTGAAGACCCCGAGCGCTGCGCCCACCGCCTCTATGAGGTCCTTGGGGCTCATGATGATGAAATCGTCATCCTCTTCTTCGGGGATTTCATGGCGCTCCCGCAGGATCTGCCTGATGCCGGCCGCGCCGACATCGATTGTCTCTTCCTTTTCGTCCATGAGCTCGATGCTGATGGAACTGACGGGCCGTTCACCCCGCGCAGTGACCCACCGGCTGATGCGTTCTTGCGCAGTCGTGATCGGCACCAAGACCATGTTGTCGCTGCTGTCGCCGAAGCCGGCACTGCCGCCCTGTTCCTCCAGCACCCCGATTACACGCAAGCGCAGGTTCCCCGCGCGGATGACCTGGTCTATGGGATCATCTTCAGGGAATAGATCTTCCGCGACTTTGGAACCCAATATGGCAACGGATGCGCGCGTGTCGATATCCGAAGGGCTAAGCGACTGTCCATATGCCAAGGCCAAATTTCGCACTGACAGATAGTTGGCAGAGACGCCGGCCACTCTGACACTGCTATCCCTCCCTTGCACGACCACGCTCAAGCTACGGCCGAAACTCTCCGCAGCCACCCCTACGACCGTTCCGTCCCACGTCAGTTCCTGCAGCGCAAGCGAATCTTCGTACGTGAGCTCTTTGACGGGGTCGTCGCTTGACGCACCGCCGGGACGACCGCTAAAGACAAAGAGCACGTTCGTTCCGGCTGCCTGCAACTCTGTAGTGATTTGCTTCTCCACGCCCCGGCCGATTGACATTAGCGCGGTGACCGACGCCACGCCAATGATCATGCCGAGCAAGGTCAAACTGGTGCGGAGCTTGTTGGCAGCCAGCGCGCTGATTGCCACCTTAAGGGTTGCGAAATTCACGAATTCGCCTCGCTTTGACCAATCTGCATTGAAGGCTCCGTTCGCTCGGCAGCATCGACACCAGAGTCTCCCGCAAGAGTCTCGGCGTTACTCCCTATCCCCGATCCAGCGCGGGAGCTCGGATCGCCGCTCATCTCCCCGCGTTCCTCAGCGGCCACGCGGCCGTCGCGCATGCGCACGATGCGGTTTGTGCGGCGGGCGATATCCTCCTCGTGGGTAATGAAGACCACGGTAATCCCGCGGTCGCTATTGAGCCGCAGCAAGAGGGCCATGAGTTCGTCACTGGTGCGGGAATCCAGGTTTCCCGTGGGTTCGTCTGCCAGAATTATCGCGGGGTCGGTCACAAGCGCGCGCGCAATCGCGACCCGCTGTTGTTGGCCGCCGGATAGCTCTGTGGGCTTGTGCGACATTCGGTCCTCCAAGCCGACGGCAATCAGAGCCTCTCGCGCACGGTCGCGCCACCCGGCGCCGCCGCGCTGCAGCATGAGGTCTCTCGCGACCGAGACACGCTGCTGCGCACCCGAGATCTCAGTCGCCTTAGCGCCTATATGCAATGCAGGTTCGGCCTCCGGCTGGGACTGCCTTGGGACCACGCTGCGCCTATTCCCGCCGCCATATAGCAAGGGAAGTTCCACTTGCTCGAGAGCGCTCACACGCGGCAGCAGATTGAAGGATTGAAAGACAAACCCAATCTTGCGGTTGCGAATCTCGGCCAAACGATTGTCATCGAGCGTCGCGACATCTTCACCGTCCAGCACATAGTCGCCGGCATTGGGGCGGTCCAAACAGCCCAGGATATTCATCAGCGTGGACTTGCCGGAACCGGAAGGCCCCGTGATCGCCAGTAATTCCCCCCGCTCAACCTGAAGTGATACACCGTCGAGGGCATGAATTGCGGAATCGCCCATCACGTAGGTCTTCCTGAGGTTTCTCGTTTCGATCACGCTCTGGCGCATGAAGTTCCTTGCCTCATTTACACATGACGAGCCATTGTTAACCCGAGTTGCAATCTCACGTCACGCTACCGCGTGCGAATGTCCACGGGGCCGCCACCAATGCTGCCTCCCGCCCGCGACGGCACAGCGACCTCTTCACCCTCACTTACGCCACTTACAATCTCAGAGAATTCACTGTCCCGCACGCCAATCTCAACGACGCGCCGCTCCAGTGCATCTCCCTCCTGCCGCACGTAGACTACCCGCTCGTCACCCTCACGCCGTACGGCCCGATTTGGTACTAGGAGGACATTCTCACGGCTCGACACCTCTATCAGAGCGTTGGCCGAGAGACCGCCCCGCAAGCGTTGGTCGCCCGGCTCCAATCGGATGGTAATCGGAAAAAGCACGACGCCCTGCTCGGTGGTGGAGATTGGTGAGATGGTTTCCAGCACACCGGGAATCTTGACGTCAGGGGATGCATATGTGGTGACGATCACCGGCTGGCCTTTCGCCACGGACCCCACGTCCGCCTCGTCCACCCGGGCGTGCATCTCTACCCGCTCCGTGCGCACCAGAGTTACGACAACGGCTTCCGGCTCTTGGCCGACGTTGCCCTCCACTGTCGCCACTACTCCGGCAAATGGCGCGCGCAAGGTGGCGTCCGCCAGGTCTTGTTGGGCCGTTTCCAAGCTGCGCTGCGCGCGCTCGACTTTCAGCCGTTCCAATTCAAGGTCTTGGGCGCTGGCGCCGGTGCGCTTATCCTCCAGATCCAGGCGCTTGAGCTCCAGCTCGTTGCGCGCCTTGGCCACGTCCTCGCTCTTTGGCCCCTCCAGGAGTTCCGTCCGCCTGCGCTGGGCGTTTTCCAGGCTCAACCGAGCGCTTTCCACTTCTCTTTCGGCAGCCGTGATGTCTTCCGCTGAGGGGTTGAGCAAGGCATCTAGTTTGTCTTGCGCGGCGGTGAGGTTCCGCGTGGCGCTTTCCACGTCGCGCTGGGCCGCATCCTGGGTATCCGTGGTCGATACTTGCGCATTGTCGTAGGAATACTGTGCCTCTCTCACTGCGCCGAGGAGTTCTCCCGCTGTCGTGCCCGACGGCGGGTTTGGCAAGAGTTGCAGAAGCAACTCGTCTACCGTTTCCTCCGCTTCCTGCTTTATCTCATCGTAGTCTTCCTGCGCATCCTCTAGTTTGGTCCGGGTTGAGGCGTTATCGCTCTCTTCATACGCTTCTTTGGCATTTTTAAGGCGCCCTTCAGCGTTCCCCAACTCTTCGACGAGATTCTTGATCTCCTCCTTTATGTTGTCATAGTCGCCTTCCGCGCGTTCTTCCGTGTCTTTCAACTCCTCGACGAGATTCTTGATCCCATCATTTATGCGTTCTCGCTCCTCATGGTATCTGTTGCGTGCGAGGAGGAGCGCATTGGCGGCCGCTTGGATCCTGGCCTCGCTGCCGCCGGCGCGCAATGCATCCAGGCTTTCCTGGGTCGCCGACAGAGATGCTTCCGCGTTCTTGACCTCGTTGCGGGCTGCTTCGACGTCGCTTTCCTCCGGGTTGCGCAGGACTGTGAGCGCCTTCACGGCACTATCGTAAGTAGCTTCGGCGCTAATCACAGCCGTTTCCGCGTCATTAATCTCGGTTTGCGTCGGGCCTTCCAGTAGCTCGGCCAGCTTGGTTTCAGCGTCCACAACCGCAATCTCCGCCGCCCGGATATCTTCAGGTCGCGATCTCTCCAGCCGCTCCAAGTTCACCTCGGCGGTACGCAGATCCGCTTCTCTTTCCTGCACTGCCACCCGGAGATCGGTGTCGTCTATGGATGCCAGCGGGGCGCCTTCCGCCACCTCATCCCCGACAGCGACTAGAATCTCCCGAAGATCTGCCGACGTTGCAAAGCCGAGGGCCACTTGCTCCGGGTACACAATGCTGCCGGTGGCGTTGACCGTTGTCATGATCGTCCCCCGGCTCACCGTCACGAACTCCACTTCTGCGACTTGCACGGCATCGTCGGAGGGGCCCGTAATGCGCGGCCATACGACGACCCTGACGACAACTAAGAGCGCCGCCACGATAGCCATCAGCAGAGCAATTTTCTGCCATCTTGCCACTGTTAACTCTCCGCTAAATTTGCTTGGATGAGTCGACCAACCACTTTGGTATGCACTTTCCCGGCCCCACCCACTTACAAGAGGTCAAGAACAACTGCGAAAAAGTGTGCTACGCTATGTTCATTGTACCAATCGCTCGTGAACAGATGCTTGGCATGGTCACTGCTGCGAAGGCCGGCACGGCACTCCGGTATCACAATCCTCATTTTGCAGTTTCCAAAGAACAACCGTAGTGATTATACAAAGTATAGAATAAACATTGAATTCTTGCAAATGTGATGTTCATTCTATTGCTCTTCTCCACAAACCCAATGCAACAATCGCAACAAAGAGCTTTCAGGACTGCAATCACTTCGCAGGTTCGACTCTGTAAAGCGCTGCGCGCGATCCAGGAGCGGATACATGGACAGGCCACTTGAAGATCGCGGAGCCGTGATCACCGGGGGTAGCCGCGGCATTGGCAGGGCGATCGGCCATGCTCTCGCCGCTAAGGGAGCCGACGTCGCCCTCCTGGCGCGCACGTCGGACGACCTCAGCAAGGCAGCACAGGCAATTGCCAGCGAGACCGGCCGCCAGGCCGTTGGCATTCCCACCGACGTGACGCGGCTGAGCGACATCCAGGCCGGGCTGCATGCGGCCAACAAGGAACTGGGACGGCTGGACATCCTCGTTGCCTGCGCCGGCGGCGGCACCGTCGGCGGTACTTTGGACGTGCCGGATTCGGCTTGGGATGAGCAGATACGTCTGAAGTTGCTCGGCTACATTCGGTGCGCCCGAGAGATTGTTGCCTATATGCGGCGCAATGCCGGCGGTGCCATCGTGCTCATCGGCGGCGGCTCCGCGCACGACCCCTCCACACGCCTCGCAATCGCAAGTGTGATGAATGCGGGGCTACTTTCATTTACGAAGACATTTGCCGATGAGGTCGCATCGGATGGCATTCGCATAGTCATGGTGAATCCAGGCCTTACGGAAACCGGCCTCATCGACGACATGGCGCAACAGGCGGAGGGTCTGCGGGGCACTCCGGCGGCGCAGGCAGCCGCCGAGATGCGCGCGCCCAACCCCTTGGGCCGCGTGACCCTCCCTGAAGACGTCGCCAATCTCGTGGCGTTCCTGGCCTCAGATGAAGCCGCCATGATCACTGGCACCTCGATTGATATCGATGCGGGCGTGCGGCGGGGTCTGGCTTAGAGTCTGCCTGCAACTGCCGCTGAGGGGCCGTATTCTGCACAACAGCCGCTGGGCAATAGTTCACAAGAACCAACTGGCGTATTCAACGGCGCGTCTATGGATTCCACCTCACTCATAGTCGGCGGCGGGGCGGGGCTGGCGCTCGGTCTCGCACTTGCCGCGCTCTTTGGCCTGTGGCGCAAGCGGACTGCTGAGGTCATTGGCGAGCGCCTGCGCGCACAGACCGAGCGTGCCCAGCAGGAGCAGGTGCAGACGCTGCTCAACCACATGGCCGACCAGTTCAGCAGCCTCTCTTTGCAGGCGCTTAATCAGAGCACGAGCCAACTCGTGCAGCTTGCCAAGAGCCAGCTCGGCGCACAGCAGACGCAGTCCTCCCAGGAGCTGGACAGCAAGAAGCACTTGATCGACCAACAACTCAATCAGATGAAGGCGGCCCTGGATCAAGTTCGCACGCTGATGACGGACATGCAGGCGCAGAGCGGAGAGCGGCTGAGCGCTCTGACAACGGAGATCCGCAACACCGCAGATCAAACAAAGCAGCTTACGGAGACAACTATCTCGCTGCGGGAAACGCTCGCCAATAGCCGCGCCCGCGGCGCCTGGGGCGAGCGTATGGCCGAGGACGTACTCCGAGCAGCCGGCCTGCTGCCCAACATCCACTACACCAAGCAGACGACGACCGCGGCGGGCACGCGTCCCGACTTCACCTTCAAGCTGCCGAAAGATCTCTTTCTCAATATGGATGTGAAGTTTCCGCTCGACAATTACCTGCGAGCGGTAGAAGCAGAAGGTGACACCGACCGGGAGCAATTCGAGCAACAGTTCTTCCGCGACGTGCGCGGCCACGTGAAGGCCGTCACGTCACGCGAGTACATAGACCCCGCAGCCAACACCGTAGATTGCGTGCTTCTCTTCATTCCGCTGGAGCAGGTGTACGGCTTCATCCTCCAACGCGACAGCACGATCCTGGAGAACAGTCTTGAGAGCCGCGTCGTCTTGTGCTCGCCCTTCAGCCTCTTTGGCGTGCTCAGCGTCATTCGGCAGGCTAGTGAGTCGTTCTCCATGCAGCAAACCGCCGGGGAAATGCTCACGCTGCTGGGCGCGTTTTCCAAAGAGTGGTCCCGCTACGCCGACGCGCTGGAGAAACTGGAGTCTGACTTTCAACGGCTTTCCAACGACTTCGACGCGCTCACCGGCACACGACGCCGGGCGCTGGATCGCCAACTGCTAAAGCTGGAAAACCTGCGAACGCACGAGGAAAGTCAAAGAGAGGAACCAAGAACGGGGTGATAAGGATTCATCAAGGTACTCCGTCGGTTAATCGCCCTTATGTACAGGAAATTTGCCCGACACTTCAATCATCAAGAGCAACCGGCAACGCAGTCGCCTTTCCCGCACTCGTACTTGCATATCTAGAGACTGGAGTGCAAACGACCCATGACCTTCACGATGTCTGCGTCTTCTACAGTGATGGACTAGACAACGATTGGTACACGTAAACCTAACAGGGACAATCCTGTAATCACCATACACTTAGGCCATTCAATCAACTCGAAGACTGCGCTTCAAACCCGTCGATATCGAATAGAAATCTATCGTGAGAAAAGAGACTACCGCAAATCAAACCAAACGATGCCCGACTCTAGTAATAGGATCTCATCAGCTTCCGAACCCTGTCTTGTTCGGTTCTGGTAAGACCATCTTGTACCCAAGAGTACGAAACCAAGATTGGGATAAACCTAGATCGTTGTGTGACAATGGATGACGCATAGAGGACGGTCATTGCTTCCCATTCAGATCCTTCTATGCCATCCTGGATCCAGGGCAGGCTGTAAATGGCCGTTGCAATCTCAGGAGGCTGCTGGCCGATAGCAAGGAATTCCACCACATGTCGCTGGCCGTCCTTGATGCCGCCGCGGAGCAAGGGATCTGAGAACACCTCTCGCAGAACCTCTGCAATGCTTGGGTTCGCACTGGGCGCCAACATGGAATCGAGAACATCCAATGTATTTGCGTCTTCCCAATCCAGAGACTTTTGGAGAAATGGCATGTTCACGAGTTGCAGAGCTATTGCCGCGTCGAACCGAGCGAAATAGAACAGATCTCTCAAGGCCTGGTATTCGGGCCTCGTTAAACCGTCCCGAAGCCAGGGTTTTCGCACAAGAGCGATTACCAATTCTGGATTGAGCTGAGCAATTCTCTTCAAGTCCCGATGAGTCTGTGCTTCGAATTCTGGGGACTGCGCAATGCCGTCCCGCACCCAACGCAATGCAGAGATCTCCCACTTCGCCGTAGCGACCTTCGACCTGATATCCGGCGTCGGCGTGGGGTCGGGCCCGGACACGACTGCTTCCCCCATGAGTCGCCAGACTCTGTCTTGTTCGACCCTGTCGAGGCCGTCTTGTGCCCATGGATACGACACCAGGACCGGTACAAGCTGTGGCGTTCGCAGCGATGCCTCGTGGAGGACGGTAATTGCTTGCCATTCTGAGTCGTCTATCCCATCCTGGATCCAGGGCAAGGAGTAAATGGCGGCTGCAATCTCTGGAGCCCGCTTGCCTATCGCTACAAACTCCACGCGAGTGCGGTATCCGTCCTTGATGCCGTCTCGCAGCAATGGATCGGCCAACGCCTCTTGCAGTACCTCTCGCTTATCCGGGTTGGGACTATACGTCATCATGTCGACCAGAGCAGTCAATATACTCGAGTCGCCTGGGTCCACAGACGCTTGGAGAAAAGGCATCTTCACGAATTGCAAGGCTGATGCCTCGTCCAACCAATAGATAACAGAGGGCAGTTGGATCAACACCTGCTCTTCGGCGCGAGACACGCCGTCCCAAAGCCAAGGCTTCCGCACCAGAGTCAACCCAACGTCTTGAGACCATCGGGCGATTGAAGCCAAAGTGAGTACCGCGTCTTCTTCCAATGCTTCAGGACCGTCCAAATGGCTAGTTTCATTTGACCTAGCCGGCCTACCAACACCGTCTCTGACCCATGGCAAGGCTTCAATTGCCGCGGCCGCCGCCGGGCGTTCTCGTCCCAGAACCAGCAACTCAAACGTAGTTATATGGTCGTCGGTGATGCCTCCGGCAAGTCGGGGGTGGGACAGAACTTGCTTGAGGCCTGCGAGATCAGACTCTGCCAGGTTCTTGGCGAGCGACAGAACCGCTCCATCTCTTCCCTGATTCCAAGTCCTTATGAAGGGCATATTGATGATCCGAAATGCGATTGCTTCATCGATCTCGGCGAGTGTGATTAAGGGATTTAGGAACGGACAGTGAATGTACTGGTCCTTTGGAAAGTAGTCGTCTGTCCCAGTACAAAAGTTGAACCAAGTCCAAAAGATCGGTCGCGATGTTTGGTACAGACGAAGCAAGTCCCTTGCAATCTCCGTTTGTTGGTGAATTCTCGGCAGTCTCTCGACTGCATCCGCAGCACTGCGGTCGATCGTTCTCAGATAAAGCAGTGAGAGCACAGTGCCTTGATTGCTGGCAATGCCGCGGCGCAGTCGTGGATCTTCCAGGAGCTGATAGAGGCCATCGCGGTCTGTATCGAAGATGCTGAGTAGGATATCCCACGTAATAAATGCGCCGCGACTGATGTCTTGCATGAATGGCATTCGTATCAATTGTCTCGCTACCTCTGGGTCTCTATCGACCATTGCAGAGATGCGTCCAACTAGCAATTCAGAATAGAAGCTAGTGCTCGAAGAGATATTTAGGTCGCTGGAATTCATCCAGGGACTCTGGATCAACTCCCAAAACACTTGTGGGGACTGCGCGGCCCACTTTCGGAGATGGTCAACTGTAGAACGCTCCAGATCGTCCCGCAAGCCGTCTTGCACCCAGGGCAAGGCAGCAATCGCACGTTCGGCTCTATGCGATTCCGGAATAGGTGTTGGTGTCGCAATGCCGCCGTCAGGTGCATAGTCCGCTTCCCACGCGAAGCGTTCGGTGTTGAGGCGTTGCGCGAGGCCGTTGGGGCCGTTGATCCACGTGCGGTAGCCGTCGGTGAAGGCGGTCCAGTTGTCGGCCTTGAGCCAGACCAACAGGCCGCCGGTGGTAGGCTGCTCGCTGTTGCCATTGGCGGCGTAGCGCTCGTTTTCCAAGCACTCGCCAACAATGTCGTGGCCGATGAGGTCGCGCAGCGTCTTGAAGCCGAGCACAAACTGGCACTCCGCCGCCACAACGGACGCGGGTAACAGCAGAAACAATACAAGACCTATAAGAATGGCGAAGCACTTCATCTGTTTTCCCCTATGCACACTTAAGCGGCAGGCTAACATGCGCATCGCCCCGGTCTCTTGCTATTGCGGGCCGTGCTCGGATCCATAGTACCAGCGGTTGATGATGGGTTCGGCAATCATCGCTGAATCGGGAGAATCGTCGGTCACAAAGGCGGCTTTCACGTAACACACGCCCCGCTCGACACCCTTACACTCATCTATGTGGTGGCTATACGAGAGCTTTACAAACAAGCGACGAAAGCTCTGCCGAAACGCGTCGTCCCCCAGGCTGTGGTACAAGTCTACAAACAACCCCGACCCCAAATTGTACGGACACAGTCCAAGGTATCCACGCATCCCTCTTTGTGAACGCTCAAGAACGCGCATATCATGTTCCAAGAGGGTACCAGCAAGCGCACACTTGCCGTCATTTGGCGCTTCTACGGGTGTCCCGACTCGCACGTTCTCCGCAATGATCTCTAGAAATGTCGCGGCACCCTCAGCAATCCAGCTTGGTGGGAAGGGCCAGTAGACGTGCGCAGCCTCGTGGGCAACGGTGGCAGGGCTATCATGGCTGCCTACATAGAGAATCCCTGATGCGCCCCCGCCTCCGCCGCTTTTATCATTTACCCATAGGGCAACGTAGCTCTTGGGAAGAGGCGTACCCATGAACTCCACGTGGTTGCGCACCGCGCGTTCTAACAAGACCATGTTGTTACTGGTGGTCTCTTGACTGGCGGATATGACAGCCAGAGTCACGCCCCCAAATTCTGATAGTGAGAGTGTCTGTCGTTCAAGGAAAATCTGCCCGGGATCCAGCATAGTCTCCATTAGCTCCGGTGCGATATTGTCTACTGCGTTCAGCACCGAAATGAGCGCCGTATGCTCATCCCCGATTCCATCTCGTAAAGTCGGATGAGACAAGACCCGATGCAGCTTGCTCCGATCGGGCGATGAGATGAAAAGCGAAAGCACCTCCATCGCTGCGGCATCGGCACCGTCAATAGAATCCATAAAGGGCATTGAGAGAAGTCGCAGAGCCGTTGGAACGCTCCCTCCAGGAGTTTCGTCTCGAGAGAGAGTCGGGAGGCGCAGGAGGACCCTAAGTTCGTCTTTGGTGAGGTCGTCCTGCACCCAGGACTTTCGAATCGCGGCTAAAAGCACACTATGTGACATCATGGCGATCCGCTGAAATGATTGGAGAACCCCTAGCTCAGTGTCAGTCGTTCCGTCCTGTATCCAGGAAAAAGAGCGAATTGTAGCTGCTTCTGCCGGATAGAGTAGATCAAGGCTGAATAGGAGCACGTGTCCCATGTGGTCATCGGAAAGTCCGGCGGCAAACTCCGGTTGGGCAAAGAAGCGCTGTAGGGTATCAGGTCTGCTCCCTCTCAGCTCGGTCAAGGATTGCAGCATGGTGATGTCGCCTACTTCCACGGTTTCCAGGAAGGACATCGTAGCGAATCGCTGAGCTGAGGGCGGATGCCACTCAGCAATCTTCTGGACTTCCCATAAGACTACTCTCTCCAGAAAGCCAATCTCGTCTTGAACCCAGGACTTTACCACCAAGGTCATCAATGTCTCTTGGGAGAGGCGCGCCAAGTCCTGCAGAATATTGTGCGCACGCGTCTCCTCACTCGATACGCCATCCTGAACCCAGGGCAGGGCCGCTATGGCCTCTTCCGGTGTGGCGTGCAACGCGGTTGTGGGCGTGGAAGTTGGCATAGGCTTGGCCGTCGGGGTTGCGATGCCGTCGCCGGGGGTGTAGTCAGCTTCCCATGCGAAGCGCTCGGTGTTTAGCCGCTGCACCAAGCCGTTGGGACCGTTGATCCACGTGCGGTAGCCGTCGGTGAAGGCGGTCCAGTTGTCGGCCTTGCGCCAGACCAACAGGCCGCCGGTGGTCTGTTGCACGCTGTCGCCGCTGTGGTTGTAGTGCTCGTTTTCCAAGCACTCGCCGATGGTGTCGGGACCGACGAGAGAGCGGAGAGTGGCAAAGCCGAGCACGAACTGGCACTCCGCCGCCGCAACGGACGTGGGAAGGAGAAAGAAAAGGGCAATGGAGAAGGGAATGGCAAGGCGTTTCATTCGGGTTTCCTCTCCAGCACTGCCACCAACAGGAAGCGTCTCTACCAACAGGTAGTCAGCCGATAGTCTTCGTTATTCCAGCCATTGTACCAGTGAGAATTGAACGAATCGGCAACCAATGCGGCAACCGAGCGAAAAAGGCACACATGTGCCTCACCTACGTAGCTTACGCGTACCAGCAATCTCTGCCACGCTTCCGTGCGCGGGCTGTCGCATTGCTGAGACGTATCCGAACCACCCATGCGTCCCACCTACGTACACAAGCCACAATTGGCTATACTGGGGGACATGTACGATGCGCTAACGAGCTTCCTGCAAGATTTCAGCAGCCGGTTTCCACTCTTGTGGGCCCTGCTGGTCATGGCAGTGGTTGCGGGTACCGCGCTGGGCCTCTACGCTCTCTGGGAACTGGTCCTACGGTGGGCCATATCCGCCTGGGTCGGGAGCCGTGGCCGGGTCGGCGGGCGAGGATAGCGCATGGTATTCCCCAACGCCGGCGTGGTGGTTGACCCGGTGCTCCTCGTGTTGCTGGGGCTGATCGTGGGGACCCTGGGCGGCTTCTTTGGCGTGGGCGGTGGGTTCCTGATTACCGGGGGACTGCTGGTCTTTGGCGTACCGCCCATTTACGCGGTGGGCACCGGGCTCACCCTGGTGATGGGCTCCTCCATCATCAATATGCTGAAGCACAAGGGCCTCGGCCACGTAGACTTCAGGCTGGGACTGCTGATGGTCTGCGGCACCGTGCCCGGCGAAATCCTGGCGGAGCGGCTCAACGTGGCCTTGCTCGAGGCGGGTATCATCGGCCCGGTGATACGGTACGTGTACGTCATCTTCCTGGGAGCGCTGGGATCGTTCATCGTTTACGACTACTTCAAGGTGCGCCGCCGCGCCGGGGCGGTCGGTGACGCGGTCTCTACCGAGAGCCTGGCACGCAAGGTGCAAGCGCTGCGCATACCGCCTCATGCCATCTGGCTGCCGGGGCGAGGGGTCACGCCGACGCGGGTGTCGTTGCCCCTATCGGGGATTCAGAGCATCTCAGTATTCGTGCCCTTCAGTATTGGCTTTGGCGTGGGCTTCATGGCCGGACTGCTGGGGGCAGGCGGCGGCTTCATCTTGATGCCCCTGCTGGTCTACGTAGTGGGTGTCCCCACCGTCATGGCTATTGGCACCGACCTCTTCCAAATCATCATCACCGGCTCGGTGGGGACGTTCATCTACGCCCTGGGCAACCACGTGGACCTGCTCATGGCCATCATCATGCTGACCGCCGCCTCGGCGGGCGCGCAAGTCGGGGCCACGGCAACCCGATTCGTAGACCCCGGGCGGATACGCGGGTTATTCGGCGTGACCGTGCTCAGCGGCGGCATGGCCGTGGCGCTGAAGGAGCTATCCGAAAGCGTGAGCAACCTGCACTTCCTGGATACCGTAGCATCGGTCTTGCTGCTTGGGGTTTCCGGGGCTATTTGCCTTGCAATTGCGGGGCTGCTGCTACGGGCGGTCCGGAAGAAGCCGGCTCCCGATGAGGTGTGATCCTGACGTGACACCGACTTGGCGACGGTGACCAACGGTGCGAGCCAGGCAGTAGCGAGAACTATTGCGGCTGTGTTCGGTAGATCTGGCAAGACAATCTTGGCGTGACGGCTGTCCCAGACCTTACAAGCGCCCCACATTGTCCAGGGTTATTGAGCGCCCTTTGGAGAGCCATAGTACCAGCGGTTGATTATCGATTCAGCTATTGCTGCAGCTTCGGTTGTGTCAGCGTCGGTCACGAAGGCCTTCCATACTTGACATCTCGCCCGCTCCCAGAACTCGCACGGTCCGCCGCGATGAGATTTGGGGGCCAGAAACAGACGCCGGAAACCGTTTCGAAACGTCAAGTCTCCCAGGCTATTGTAAAGGTCCACGAATAGTCCTTGTCCCATGACGTAGGGACAATGCACTGTAGCGTATCCATGTCCAATGACCGGATATCCATGAGATGCAGATTCAATTCTGTCAATATCTGAGAGGTTCTCTGCTGTTTGGCACAATGAGAGATGGACGTGCTCGGCCTCGATGGGTACATGCTGCGAGGCCATGCGTAAGAGTTCCGCACCGCCTTCATTTACCCAAGCAGAGCTTTCTGACCAATAATTGTGAGCGACTTCATGTGCAATAGTGCCGACGTTGTTCTCGCTACCGGGATCAATAAATATCCTACCCAAACCTGCATTGCCCCCGCCTTGCAAATTGAAATCCAAGAAAAAAACTACTACAAACCTATCTGGGAATGCCTCGAGCATGAATTCTTCGTGATCTCGGACCGCGTTTTCCAGATAGTCCATGGTGTTAAATCTCCCGGGTCTCGTGTGAATAACCGCAAGAGTGGTCTTGCCCCCTCGAGGCAGCCAAATCACACGTTCTTCTACTAGGTCTTGCCAATTGTCCATCAGGACATCCAACAATTCCGGTTGATGAAAATTCGGGTCAGAGCTAATCACCCAACCAATTACAGACAGCAGGCTTCTGTGGGAGTCTGCAATACCACCATGCAGTGTGGGATGTGCCAGCACTTGCCGCAGGTAGCTGCGGTCGGGGCTATGGTGTAATGCGCCTAATGACCGCAAGACTAGAACGTCGATCAAGTCTACAGAGTCGTTGAGGAAAGGCATTCTGAGTGTGTCGAGCACTGTCGCGTCGTCTTGGCGTCCCCTGCTGGATAGGCCCATAAGACTCCAGATCGCCCATGTTTCGTCGCTGGTGAGGCCGTCTTGCACCCAAGACGTCTGAGCAAGGGGTGGAATCAAGTCCTGCGACCCATGATACGTTTCACGCAGTATGCCTATGACGCGCTGTTCAGCGGCGCTCAAGCCGTCCACGACCCACGGCGCCGATGCTTGTTCAATGGCAAACTCTAAATCGTAGCAGAGGGCTTCTCGGTACAGGAGTTCGACCGCGTCAACTTCAATTTTATCTACGCCGTCGTGAATCCAAGGCAGTGCGATCAAGGGAGGCACAAATGCGGGCAGCCTCTCGACAAGAAGGGCGATGAACTCGACAACGTGCCACTCATTCCTGGATATTTCATTGTCGAAGAGCCAATCCCAACGCGACATCGCCTCTGCCAAATGCGGGCTGTTCCTATCGATACTTGCCAGCGCTTTCAGCACCTCACCCTCGGGAGACCGAATGCCGGGACTTACCACCTTGCCCTCAGGAGACCGAGGGCTGTGAATCACGCCGTCCCGATACCAGCCTGAAGCCTCTGCCAATTCGATAAGGGAGGGTGAGGTCTGGGGCACAGTAGATTCTGCGCGCGGGGACGATCGAGGTGGGAGTTGTGTAAAGGTCGCAACGTTATCAGTCCGACAGTTGACAATGTGAAGTCCGCCCGGGGCGTAGTCAAACTCCCACTCGAATCGTTCATTAATGTGGCGTTGCACTAGTCCGTTGGGGCCGTTGATCCAGGTGCGATGACCGTCGGTGAACGCCGTCCAGTTGTCGGACTTGCGCCAGACGAGCAGACCGCCGGTGGTATTCTGCACACTGTCGCCAATGGCGTTGTAGCGCTCGTTTCCCCCGCACTCACCCACAATGTCGTGACCGATCAGATCACGTATGGTCTTGAAGCCCAGCACGAATTCACAGTCCGCTGCAAGAACGGAAGCTGGCATGAGCAGAAAGAGGGCAAAGGCGAAAAGCGCTGCGTATCGCTTCATTGCGGCTGTTTTACCCCATTCACAGAACTCTGACGACCACTTTGTCTTTCAAGCAGTCTAGGCACTTAGAGTTTGCCCGTCAATTGCCTTTTGACCTTAGCTTTTTGCTTAGTCGATTCCGAGTGAACGGGCCTTCTGCCAATTCGTGTGAGGATTCCCTTTCAGGATCGGTGCCGTGCGTTTGTCGCATCCGCGATTCGTCGGCTTGAATGCTATACTGGCAACTCAGTGAGATTCTCACAAGATGAGGCCGCGCATTGTTGATTTCAAGTCGAGAAAGACCCTGTTAATCTCCGTCGTCCGCCGCCGCGTGTTCCTTGTCAAAGCCGCGTTACTTGGTTTCTTGCTGCTTTGCCTTGCCGCCTGTGGTCTGGGACTTGCCAGGGTTGAGCAAGTCCCTGAGAAGCAAGCGGTGGCCTGCTCTGATGGAGAGCGTGTGCTGAGCGTGGGCTTTTACGCATTTTTCTCGCCAGTCAGCTACAGTGTTGATATGGATCCGGACGCCGAAGGATTCAACACCCATCGAGGCTATGAGGCGGATTTGCTTAGCGCCCTGGAGGCGATGGAAGGTGCGGGGTTGGTGTTCTCCCGCCGGGGCATCGCTCGCTGGGAAGGCATTTGGCTAGAGTCAGCCGGAGCCGAGTACGACATCGTCGGAGGCGGCATTACGATACTCGATTCGCGGACCCGCGATGCCTCAGGCACACAGGTGGTCGTGTTTACCAGCGGCCACATCATCTTTCGCCAGTCGCTCTTGGTGCGCGCCGAGGACGCAGCCTACCTATCCAGTTACGCCGACCTCACCAGTGATGTGCGCGTGGGCGCGCTTGCCGGTACAACCGGGGAGTTTCGCCTCTTGGAATTGACGGGGCTCGTTGACGCTAACGGTGTGCTCGCGGCCGGCGTCCGTGTGGATATCGCGCAGGGCTCAGTGATCGCCGACGGCAGTGCGGACTATGCAATCACCGCCGCGGGGGCAACGGAGAATCTTGACGGAAGACAGCATCTCTACCCACCGGACAAGTCCATGCCGCAGGTGGTCTACCTCGGGGATGCGTTAGGCGAAGCGGAGCTCATTGCGGCCCTTCGCAGCGGTGAGATTGACGCGTTGGCCAGAGGCGAAATCGGAAACCGCGACGCGGCACGTGCCGCCGACAGCTCCCTGGAGGTGACAGCCCTCGATGAGGCCGTTGAATTGGGCGGCTTCTCCCTCGCTGCAGACGATGCTGCGCTTGCTGCTTGCCTGGATGAAAAGATTAACTGGCTAACCAACAACCGGCGCATCGGTTTTGCGGAGTGGGTAGACGATCCGCAGGTTTTCATGCGCCGCGCTGAAGTGTGGAACGAGGGTGCGCGCTAACTGCGCGCCAGGACAGTAGAGCAACGATGATGGCGCCGAGAATGGTAGGGTGAACCCTAAGGGGTAAGTCCCCGCGCTACGAGTGTAAGATGCGCGTGGCTACCTAGAGAGCTAGACCATCGCTTGAAAAAGAGAGATAAGGGAGACCGATACATGTCCGCTGAAGCTGGAATTGTCCGCGTCCCGGCCACAACCATGGAAGAGTTCGACACGGAAGCATTCTGCAAAGTCGGCATGCTGCCGGGGGAAGCTTCGCTCGTGGCGCAGTCGCTCGTGCACGCCGATCTCACCGGCGTCTTTACCCACGGCAGTAACTTTCTGCCGCTGTATACCAACTGGATTCAGGTTGGCTCCATCGATCCCACTGCCACGCCGGAAGTGGTGTCGGACAACGGCGCCACGGCAATCATCAGCGCACGTAACGCCATGGGACAGGTTGCGGGTGTGCAGGCCATGGACCTGGCAATAGAGAAAGCCAAGCAATTTGGCATCGGCGCGGTGGGTGTGCGCGAGAGCAATCACTTTGGCGCGGCGGCCTACTATACGCTGCGCGCCATCGACCACGACGCCATCGGCTTCTGTTCAACCAACGGCATTCAGGTCATGGCGCCCTACGGCGGCGTCACGCCCAGCTTGAGCAATACGCCCATCGCCTACGCCATACCGGCGGCCACGGAGCGCCCGCTCATGCTCGATATGGCGGTGAGCGTCGTGGCGGCGGGCAAGGTAGCCCTGGCGAAGCGCAAGGGTGAGTCAATTCCCATTGACTGGGCACAGACTGATGAGGGCGTTCCCACGACGGACCCCGGCATCGCCACGCTCATGGCGCCGGTGGGCGGCCCCAAGGGCTACGGTCTCGCCGTGGTGCTGGATGCGCTCTGCGGCGTGCTCACGGGGGCGCTCTTCGGTCAGGACGTGCGCCGGGGCGGCATCCCCAACACGCCGCAAGCCATGGGTCAACTCTTCATGGCACTCGACGTCGGTCACATGATGCCGGTGGACGAATTCAAACAACGCATGGACGTGCAAATCCGCCAGATGCGCAACTCGGATAAGGCCAAGGGCGTCGAGCGCGTCTACCTGCCTGGCGAGATTGAATTAGAGCGGAAAGAAAACTTCCTCCGCGACGGCATTGCCTTTGCAGCCGAAATCGTGGAAGACCTCGATGCCACGGCAGCAACCTTGGGCATGCCTTCTCTCTCGGGTCGCCTTTAGTTGAAACCGGTTGTCCGGCACCCGTAGTTTCGAGACGCCTGATCCGATTCAGCCTTAAAAGCGCAGCTTCTGGGACACAACATACGTGTGACCCAGAAGCAACTTCGAAAAAGCGTGCATGCGTATGAGTTGGGATCGCGCAGTGGTGAGCAGCCGATCAAGCGCACGCCTCTTCTACAAGTGTCATAGCGCGCCCCAAGAAATATAAGCGTAGGATTACCTACCACAGACCTTTGCCTGCATCCTCCTAATTCTGGCCGTCGCTGATGCCGGTGATGCGCGTGTTGATGGTATGCCAACCGGAAGCGCCGTTCGGAGCCGGCTGCAATTCCGTCTCGTCCTGCAGATTCCCGTCGCCGTCAGTAGCACGCACACGGATGATGTAGCGTGCCGCCACCGGGGGCTCCCAGATTGTGCGCCACTGCACCCACGAGAACGGCGCGAGCGCCTGGCCCAATTCGGCCTCTACCCAGTTTTCACCTTCGTCGATGCTGGCCTCCACCTTGCTGATGCCGCGGTTACCGGCAAAGGCGATGCCGCCGATCAGGATCTGACGATCCACCTTGGCGCTCACCGAGGCGCCGTTGCGCGGCGCGTCGATGCGGGACATAGTCTTGATGATGGCCTCATCGCTCCAGCCGCGCTGTTGCCAATAGCCCTTGAAGTCGTGGTCCACGGGCTCAATGCGCGTCAGCCACTTCACGTTTTTCATGCCGTAGATGTTCGGCACCACCAGGCGCGCCGGGAAACCGTGGTTGCGCGGCAGAGTGGCGCCGTTCATGCGGTACGCCACGATGACGTGCGGGTCCTGGGCCTTCTCGATCGGGATGCTCTCCTGGTAGCCGTCCGCCGCGTGCAGCACGATGTCCTTCACGCCGGGCATGATGCCGGCTTGCAGCAGGAGGTTCCAGAGCGGCACGCCTTCCCACAACGCGTTTCCGATCAGGTCGCCGCCGACGGCGTTGCTGATGCACTGAAGCGTTGAATACTGCTGCTGGCTGGGCATCGACGTCAGCGTGTCATAGCTCAAGACCATCCTGTTTTCCACCATGCCGGTGATCGTGAGGTCCCAATCGTCCAGTTTCACGGTGGGATCGATGTTGTTCTTGGAGATGACGTAGAACTGGTCGTTGGGCGTGACCAACGGCTCCAGTCCCTCGAAGCCCTCCTGGAAGATGTTCACAGTCTCGCCGCTGGGGGCAATGGTGGTTGTTTGCACGGGGCCGGCGAATACAGCCTCCGCCTGGGCGGCGAAAGAGCGGTTCAGCATGTAGGCGCCGCCCACGGCCAAGCCGGACGCCGCCAAAGGCGCCAACGACCGGCGGCTGAGCACGCCCGCGGAAGCAGACTCGGTCGGCTCCACGACGAACGGCTGGCGGACATAGGCCAACACCACGCCAAACACCAAATAGGCGACGATATCGGTAGCCACGGCGGCAATTGCCGGCGACGAAGCACCGGTGCCGAAGAATCCGCGCTCCACGAACGGCGACATCGTTACGCCATGGACCAGCCACAGCAAAACGCCGTAGGCAAGACCGTAGCGGATGGCACGCGTTGTGCCGCTGTTGTCTTCTTCAACCTCAAGCCAGCGCAGCAAGCGGCCGTAAAGCAAGCCCAAGACTCCGCCGAAGGCTATGATGCCGATGAGGATGGCTGCGAAGTTGATCTGCTTGGCCAAGGAGCCAAAAATCTGGATGACCGCCTCGAAGAGAACGGGCGGAATGAACGTCAGTATGCGGTCCACCACTGCCTCAGGCAGTGCCGCAACCTGCCACACATACCGCACAGCAAAGTAGATGGACAGAAAGGCCGCGGCGGCTATCGTGCCGGCCAGAAATTCCTTACGCCAAGGTACCGATGCTTGCATGGACGTTCACCCTCCAAATCCCCACAATTGAAATGCCTTGACTTCATCGTAGCATAGCGATAATTGGGACGTGCCCATTCCACTTAAGAAGTTCCTAAGAAAAGAACTCGCGCGCGTGTGTCGCTAGGTGGCAAAACTGCGCCAAAGAGCGTAGACTTGTGAAGCACGGGTAGGGTATGCTAGTCGCTTAAGCAGACTTGCTCACCCCAATTGAGAATACATGGATTGCATAAGGCTTGAAAGCACACAATTTTTGGAGGTAAACGCCTCATGAAGTCTGGATTGGTCCCATCTGAACACACGCGTCGAGGCGTGCTCCGCACCTTGGGAGCGATAGGACTTGGCGCCACGGCCACATCGCTCCTGTCGGCATGCGCCGGCTTGAATCGCCGCCGCTGCGACGGCCCCTGTGTGCCTACGCCCACGCCGTTTATCCCGATAACGCCAACGCCGGTGCAAGGGCCGATCCCCATCATTCGCAAGCCGGGACTGGTGACATTCTGGACATGGGCCTCCGGGCCCACCCAGCAGTGGCTTACGGATGTCCATGGCTTGTTTGCTGCCCGTACCGGCAATACACTGCAGCCGGTCTTTCTCGGTAGTCAGCGCGAGGTGGAGACCAGACTCGCTCAGGTCACGGCCGCGGGTACCGGCGGTCCGGACGCCGTGCACGTGCCCATGGGTGCCCTCCCAAGTTGGGCGGAGGCATCGCTGGTGCGCAACCTTACCACGTATCTGAACTGGCCGCGAACGGTAAAGTTGACGCAGTTTGTGAAAGGCGTATTGCCGTACACCTCCGTTGACGAGCAAGTGTATGCACTCCCCTACGACGATCCGCAAGCCATCGGTCTGGCCATCAATGCAAAGCACATGGAAGAGGCCGGCATGTCGGTTGACGTAGAAGCGTTCAAGCAGTGGGGCTGGGACAATCTCCGGGAAGCCGCAGCCACCCTCACACAGCGTGACGGCGACAGAGTGACGCGTCCGGGCATGCACGTTAGCCCTAACTGGCTGCAAGTCTTGACGTGGCTCTACAGCAATGACACCGGCTTCTTCCAGAATAACGCCGACGGTGGGAATGTTGTGGTAAACAACCCCGACGCACAGGCGGCACTCCAGTTCCTGGCCGACCTGGTCACCGAGGACAATGTGAGCGGCGAGCCGTCACCTTACGTCGATACCGCGCGGCTCTTCGTGCGTGGAGACACCTCGATGGCCGTTGTGAATGCCGACGCGATCAACCACGCCGTCCGCGTGCATACGGCGGAACAGCCCGAAAATCCGGACCTGGTGTTTCACTGGCTGCCATTGCCGAAAGGACCGAGCGGCAGCGCGGGCGCGACGCAGGTCTGGTCGAATCAGATTGCCATCCCCGAGGCGGCCAGCAATCCCACCTCCGGCTGGGACCTGCTCACGTTCCTCTATACCAGGGAAACACTGCAGGACTACCTGGGCAACACGAGCATGACGTTGCCGTTCAAGCCGCAGTGGAAATACCCCATGGCTAAGCTGGTGACGAACTTCACGCCAACGTACTCGGAATACTTGGACTTGCTCGAGCAAGAGAGCCCGTCGCCGGTGCTGGGCCGCCAAGCCCTGGGACGCAATTTGACAACGCCGCTGCGCCAGGCTATTTCCGGTCAGGTCTCCGTCGCGGATGCCATGCCGGCAATCGAACGGGCCGTGCGTACTGCTGTCTCGTAGCCTGTTTGGCTCGACACTCTTGCGTTAATGGGTTCGAGCGCCGGTAGCGCGGCATTTCCACCTGCGCCCACTTATAACGTAGGTTTGTAACCTGCGCCGTGCCGGTTGCAACGTGCGCCCGCAATTAGTGCTCGCGTAGAATGTGCGTGCAACTACTGCACTTCGCGCATGGCCCCCTAAGATCCGAATCGCGAGTGCCCCAGCGGCACCTTGCTCTCTAGCCACACTAGCGCCAGCCTGTGGCAGAATGCCGTTAGGATTCACAGCCTCCGTCAACTCTCGTCAGACCGGAAACATTACCGAGCGCGGCAGCGCGGCATATGCAATATAAAGAGAACGGCGTCAGCACTCTGGTTGACGCCGTCATCTTCTTGTCTACTGCTTGGCGGAGGGGGAGGGATTCGAACCCTCGGTGGAGCTATTAACCCCACTGTCGCTTAGCAGGCGACCGCACTAGACCAACTATGCGACCCCTCCCTGCGCTCCGGTGCGCCCTCCGTGCCGTCGAGTAGTAGGGCCGGATGGCTACACGGAGTCACCCTCATTATAGCCTATTCGGCAAACGGCACAGCGCGGCTTGATGTGAATTCGCTGAGATCCACGGCGGCAAACAACGCGAGCGGACAGCACTCCTACCGTTCTTGCTCTCATTCTAGGGTGCCGCAAAGTCCCAACACGGCTCCGTTCCCCAAGACGCCGCTCGATCGGGCTTTGAAGAAATCAGCGCCGCACTTGGGCTCCCCGGCAGGTAACGATCGAGCGAGTGGGGGATCGCTCTTACTGCAATGCGCCCACATGCTCCGCGCCTCGGTTTCCGGATTCGGCCGGAATGACGGTTCGCTGCACGAGCTTCCTAGCGGGAGAGCGGTTTGGCGGTCGACAATTCCGGCACAGGAGCAGGCACTCAGCATCTGCGGCGGAGGGGGAGGGATTCGAACCCCCGGACCTTTCGGTCAATGGTTTTCAAGACCATCTCCATAAACCACTCGGACACCCCTCCATACTTCCCCATTATAGCGCAGCACTTACCAACAACCCCGAAAGAACCTCCCTGGAGGCATGGTTGGCATCCGGAGCGACTGGCGGTCCGCTATTCCCCAGCGGACTCCTCCCCCGCATCCCCCGGCTTGCCGAGATTGAAGCCGCCATCTTCCGATAAGCTCAGGACCACGCCGTCGAGTGTGCGTAGGCTCAATTTGTCGACGAGCACCTTGAGGCCGTGCTGTTCGCTGACCTCATCGTTCTTACCGGGTTTCTCTTCGCTCGACATGCCGAATTGCATGCCCTCGGCGCCGGGGCGAACGAATACCCGGAGGTACATCTCACCTTCGCCTTCCGAATCCATTTGTGACTTGATAAGATGCGCCGCAGATTCCGTGATGGTGAACATGTATTCGCTCCCGAGTAAGAGGGGTCTGACAGGCTTTGGAGTACAGCGTCAAGCGTAGCACGCACCCCAGCCGCCGTAAACACACTGCTAGCCACACCATCGCAAGCGAGTCCCACAATGAGCGTCAATGCATCCGGGCAAGCCTGCTATATGCGCCAACCCAGTCCAAGAAACTCTGTCGCTTCTGGCCATTCCCCTCGGATTAGGCACCTGTGTTCGCCCCATGAATCCGGATATTCTTCGGGGAGAGTGTCTTACGATACAAGAACGACTCTTGGGTCTACGCGGCCCTTTGCCTGTGTTTTGACATGAGCGCAGCAAGTGGCGCAACGCTATGTGCTTCGGTATCCTGTACGGGAACGAGAGAACAGGCAAGAAAGCGCTGCAAGCGAGCATGCTATGAAAGTACGAACGCAAGCCCCATCTCAGTGCGGTGCAACTGTCAGGCGTGGCCGGACGAATGCCGCCCAGGAATAGGTCGCCGTGAGCACGACTATCGAACCGCGATTCGACCCCTCTCAGATTACTGAGGCGGACATCGAGTACCAGCGCAATCACCGGAATATGCGCAACTGGTTCTGGTATTTCATCATCGGCGGCTTGATCCTCTTGCCGCTCTTCCACTTGTACCTAGGGATTCGCGTCGCTGGACCCAAGCCGCCGCGTGCGGGGCCGCTTTTAATAATCGGTAATCACCGCAACAATCTTGACCCATTTGCCATGGGAGTAGCCTGCCCGCACCGTGCCCTTACGTTTATGGCCAAGGTAGAGCTCTTTCGCAATGCGCTGCTGCGCTTCTTCTTGCCCCGTTGGGGAACATATCCCATCATTCGTCAGACGAATGACGTGCGCAGCGTGCGCATACTCATGCAGCTGCTCAAAGACGAAGAGGCCGTCGTCCTCTTTCCAGAAGGCACGCGCAGCCGAACCGGCGAGGTCGGCCCGTTCAATTCCGGCTTCGTGCGCATCGCCGTGCACCAGAGGGTCCCCATCGTGCTCGCCGCAATTGAGAACACGGACAAGGCGCTGCCGAGGGGAAGCAAGATTCCCATGCCGCGTGTGGGAGTCTCCGTTACATTCGCCGAGCCGTTTGAACTGCACGAGCACTATGGGAAGAAGCTCGACAGTGATGAGGCCGACGCCATCGCGGAGTCGCTCAGGCAGCGCCTCGTCGCGCTGCTCGACAGCCGAGAAGCGCCCGTCTAACACTAACTGCTACTATGCGGCAACATACGCCGCAGCCGCACCCTCAGACGCGCGAACGGTGAGAACCGTTGTTGGCGATCTTGATTGCAGCACCGGCGGCGCGGAAGTATGCACCTAAGGGCAGACTGCTTAATATTCTTGCCGCCATACTCCCTCAACTGCGCGACTGCGCCGAGAATTCGTGCATAGAGATTGGCCTAGGCAATTGAAACCGCGCCTCGCACCGCAATGCCGATCAAGTGGCGCTCATTGGCTAAGGGCGCTCCGAAGTTGTTCCGCTGAACTTTGCTCCGGTACAATGAAAGCACGTAAGCATCTGACATAAGGTAGCCGATGGACATTATCCTGGCCAAAGAAATGGGGTTCTGCTACGGCGTAAAGCGCGCCATCGAGATGACCCAAGCCGTGGCCAAAGAGAAGGGCGAAATCCATACCCTGGGGCAGCTTGTTCACAATCCGTCCGTGATAGACAAGCTCGAGGATGACGGTATCAACGTCGTCGCGGACATGAACGCCATCCCATCGAGCGGGATTGCCACCATTACGGCTCACGGCACCGGCAAAGCGGTAACCGAGCAGATCACAGAACACAATCTTGAGCTCTTGGATGCCACGTGCCCTATCGTTTCCAAGGTGCATCGCATCGTGCAGGAGCATGCCGAACGCGGCTATCAGATCCTCATCTTCGGCGACCCCACGCACAAGGAAGTGCGAGGCATTCTCGGCTGGTCCGAAGGCCGGGGTGTGGCAGTTGCCAGTGCGGAGGCGCTGGATGAGGTACGCTTGCGCCGTAAGATCTGCCTCGTCTCCCAGACTACGCAAACGGTAGAGCGGTTTCAGGCAGTTGCGCGCCGGCTCATGGACCTCGCGCTGGAGGACGCGCTCGAGGTGCACGTGGTCAACACGCTCTGCTTTGCAACCACGAAGCAACAGGCCGCCGCCCGCGACATCATTCCGCAGGTTGATGTAATGGTCGTCGTTGGCGGCCGCAACAGCGCCAATACGACGCACCTGGCTGAGATTGCGCGTGAGGAAGGCACGCCGACCTACCATATTGAGACCGCCGCGGAATTGGATACTGCCTGGTTCACCCACGCTGACACGGTGGGGATTACGGCAGGAGCGTCAACGCCGGATTGGTCCGTCCAGGAAGTTGTCGATTGGCTCAAAGAGCTTGATGCAGTAGCTTCCTAGCGGTAGGCTGCTCCGTCGTCAGCGTATCCTGTTCTCACTGGGCACCCTCACCTGTGGTAGCGGCGCTTGGAGCCTGATCTGCCAACAAGTAACAGTACAGCGGCGCGCGCAACCGGATTCGCCTCCTCTTGTGCAAAAGATTCTCCGCGTTCTGTCGCCTGGGCGAACTTACACAATTGCAGAGCACCTCCTACACTCGTGTACAATAACCTAACCTCTATCGAGCACTGGTCTGGGAAGCAAACAGGGCTGCCTCCGATCACAGCTGCGACGCGAGGCCCCAGAGTCTTAATCCGTTAGGTCCTCGATCAAGTGAAGACGGGTCGTCCTGATGAGTACCACATCCAATCAACCACAAATAGAGACGCCGCCCCCTATCTCCGTCGCCACACCCAGCGGCATAGTCGCGCTGGTGGGTCGGCCGAACGTCGGCAAGTCCAGCATCTTCAATCGCCTTCTCGGACAGCGCCAAGCGGTCGTCGAAGACGTGCCCGGCACGACGCGAGACCGCGTCTATGGCGTGGTGCAGTGGCGAGACCGTGCCTTTACCGTCACCGATACGGGCGGGATAGCTGAAGAGGTCGATGTTCTTGCCGATTCTGTCTATGGGCAGGTGCAAGCGGCCATAGAAGAGGCTAATGTCATCGTCTTGGTCGTTGACGCTCTGGCCGGCATCACGCCGCAGGACGCGGAGATCGCCAGCCTCCTTCGCAGTACGCGCAAGCCTGTTGTCATCGCCGCGAACAAGGCGGACAACGAACGCTCCCATCTGCAGACATACGAGTTCTATGATCTCGGCGTTGGCGACGTAACATCGCTTTCGGCATTACACGGCCTCGGTACGGGAGACTTGCTGGACGCCATTTGCGCGCATCTGCCCGGCATCGTGGCGGATGAGTCTGAGGTTGCGCTCCCTCAGTTTGCCATTGTCGGGCGGCCGAACGTGGGGAAATCGGCTCTGCTCAACGCGCTGCTCGGACACGAACGTACGATTGTAAGCGACATACCCGGCACCACCCGCGACGCCATCGACACCGTAGTAACCTATGCAGATGACACTGCGGTATTGATTGATACTGCCGGCATCCGGCGGCGCGGCAAGGTGCAGTTTGGCGTAGAATCCCATAGCGTGCTCCGCACACTCCGCGCTCTCGAGCGCTGCAACGTGGCGCTGCTTGTGGTCGATGCCGCCGATGGACTGACCGCACAGGACGTGCATATTGCCGGTTATGTCAATGAGGCGCATAAGGGGTTGGTCGTTCTGATCAACAAATGGGACCTGGTCGACGCAGACGCCAACGAAGTTAAGCGGCTGGTGCAGGGCCGCTTGCGCTGGATGCCGCACGCACCCTCCGAAGTCATTTCCGCCGAGACCGGCTATCATCTCGGTCGCGTGTTGCCCGCGGGGTTGCGGGTCTTTGCGGAAAGAGGCAGACGCATTTCTACCGGAACGCTTAACCGCGCGCTGCGTGGCTGGTTGGCGAACCGCACCTTATCTACCAGGAGGCGCCGGCTCAGCGTCTACTACGTTACCCAAGCGAGCACGCACCCGCCCACCTTCATTTTTTCGGTAAACGAACCCTCGCTGGTTCACTTCTCCCATCGTCGCTTCTTGGAGAATAGTATCAGACGGCAATTCGGTTTTGACGGTACGCCTTTACGGCTGCTCTTCCACGACCATCATGGCTGATCTCCTCCTGTACGTGATATTCGGCGTAATCGGATACCTCGCCGGGTCTATTCCCAGCGGTTGGCTCGTGGCACGCCTGTTTCACCACACGGACATTCGGGAGCACGGCAGCGGGCGTACGGGTTCAACCAACGTGTGGCGGACCTTTGGTGTTGCCGCAGGACTGGTATCGTTCATCGGCGATACGATGAAGGTGATACTGCCGCTTGTCCTGATTCGAATGCTCTTTCCTGACAGGCCGGAAGGAGAGGCCATTGCTGCCTTCATGGCAATCGTCGGGCACAACTGGCCAGTCTTCATTGGTTTTCGCGGCGGCAGGGGCATCGTACCTGGGGCGGCGGGCCTTGCGTTCATGGTGCCGCCAACTATGGCGGTACTCTGGGCGGTTTTCTTGCCGGTCATGTTCTTCAGCCGCTATGTATCTCTGGCTTCACTCACTACGGTAGCTGTCGCCCCGGTTCTCATTGCAATCGCGATGCTATGGGTTCAAGTCCCCACCGCCTATCTCGTCTACGCAATTGTCGGCGGCGTGCTCATCGCTTACCAACATCGCGACAATATCGCGCGGCTGCTGGCCGGCAATGAACGGCGCATCTCGCTGGGGCGACGGAACTCATAGACCGTTGCCGCCAAGCCTACGTCTGGAGGCTTCTGCTTTGCCGCCTCGTGATGAGTTCACTCATGGTCCTGATGTAATGGATGAAGGAAGCTCTGCTTCCGAGCGGCCGGCCGATGCCGTAACGATAGCCGCCTTGCGCCCGCGAGGCGCTAAGGGGACCTCATTCGCGGTGGAGTTTACCAATGGCGAGCAAATTCACCTCCGCGCAGAAACGGTGGCTTCGCGAGGGCTGAATGTCGGCGACACCGTGCCGTCCGCTACCGTGCTTGCCTGGCAGCGGGATGACGATGAGCGACTGGCCTTGGAAGCGGGTCTAAACTTCATCTCCTACCGCCCACGCAGTACCAAAGAGGTGGCCGACCATCTGCGCAAGAAGTCATTCGACAAGACGGCATGCGACCATGCTATTAGCCGCCTGAATGAACTTGGCTACCTGGACGATGCGGCGTTTGCGCGCTTCTGGGTGGAGAGTCGCACGGCACACCGACCCAAGGGCAAGCGCGCGCTGAATTGGGAACTACGCCAAAAGGGTGTTGCCGACGCCATCATCGAAGATGTGCTGGCACGCTTCGCCGGCGACGAGGCTGCGCTGGCACGGGCGGCCGCGCGCAAGCGCGCAGCGACGCTGGACTCCTCAGACTTTGCTGCGTTCCGCGGAAAACTAGGCACATTTCTTGCCCGCCGGGGGTTTGGCTATGAGGTGGTCGAGCAAGTGGTGGACGACCTTTGGGAGGAACGAGAAGCGATTGACTAGCACAGCGCAATCAGGCTTGCTGCCTGACCGTGCAAGCGCTTATGATGATGCTGTTGGGGCCGATGTTCAAGGAGAGCAATCATGGCAAGCTCTGCGCCCACAATCAAGTTCACGTACCAAGACTACCGCAACGCACCGGAAGACAAGCGCTACGAGTTGTTGGATGGAGACCTAGTAGTGGTTCCAGCGCCCAAAGAGGTCCATCAAAGGGTATTGATGAATCTCTCCTATCTGCTCCTTCAGTTTATAAGACAGGCCAAGTCAGGCCATTTCTACGTTGCTCCCTTCGACGTAGTACTCTCGGACACGGACGTCGTGCAGCCCGATCTGCTGTTTGTCTCCAATGAGCGATCCCATATCATTACCGACGAGAACATCCAAGGTGCACCGGACCTGGTGGTGGAAATCCTCTCTCCATCAACGGCGGAGCGAGATCGGACATATAAGCGCGCACTCTACGCCAAGTACGGCGTCGGGGAATACTGGCTGGTGGACACCGACGCAAAGTCGGTGACGGTGCTAATTCAAAGTGATCACGGCTTCACTCCGGCCGGCACCTATGGTGAAGGCCACGTCCTGATTTCCCCTACTTTGAGGAACTTCACCTTAGATCCCGTCGAGATATTCTAGTCCTGACAAATCGAAGTCTAGCTCTCAGTCCCAGAATACCTACTTCGCGTATAACTACCAGCCAAGACCGCAAACCGCTATTCTGTCGGTGCCTCAGAGTTCTGATTTAAGGCGGTATGCAGGGTGCGAAAAGCCTCAAATCGCCGTTCTAGCACGCTACGGACGTTTCGGTCCGGCACGTAATTCTCTTGGACACTCGGCTGACGAGACGCCAGCCAGTCTAAGTCTCTCGCCCCAGCGGCAACGAATGCCAACAGAGCAGCCCCTTGAGCCGCGCTGTCACTGTTTTCAATTGCAGTTAGAGGGCGATCCAGAACGTCCGACAGGGTCTGCACGACCGCTGGGAACGCCCCGCCGCCGGTTACATACAGAGGGGATATTGTGTCGGCAAGATGGCCCTCCAATTGCGCGAGCACGTTGCGCAGCGCAAAGGCAATGCCCTCTATCACGGCCCGCGCCATATGCGCGCGGCCGGTACTGAGCTGCAAACCGTAGAAGACGCCGCGCGCCTCGCGATCCCACAGCGGCGCACGCTCGCCCATGAGATAGGGCAGGAAGATCGCACCTCCGGCGCCGGGCTCGCTTGTTTCCGCCAAGTCCACCAATTCTTCAATTGACCCCAGTCCTAACACTGACGCTGCCCAGCGCAATGTCGTCCCTCCCGTCAAGGTGGGAGCCACGCGAAGGTACCGGTTCGGCACAACGTGCCGGCGCGTATAGAAGCGCGGATCGGCTGCGCAGCGCTCCGTGCAGACGGTGAGGACGCTGGTGGTCCCAAGGGACAGCAGCCCGGCCTGCGGGCGAAAGAGCCCCGCACCGACCGCCGCAGCCTGGGCATCCGGCCCGCCCATAGCGGCGGCTGTGCCCGCGGGTACACCAAGCTGCGCTGCGGCTTGGGCGGAAACTCTACCTATTTGTGCCTGCGATGGCATGGGTCTAGGGAGTTTTTCCGGTGGAATGCCGAGTTGCCGACACCAGTCGTCGAGCCAGCGGGGTGGATCATTCAGGGCAAACAGTCCGGAAAGCTGCGCGCTCGCCCAATCGGTCCCGAAACATCCTGTGAGCCGGTGCGCCAGATACGTTGTCAATGAGCCAAAGCACGCAGATGCTGTTACAAGCTCGGGCCGCTCTTCCACCAACCACAGCATGCTGCTCAAGGTCGTGCTGCCGCTCTCGATCCTGATCCCCGTGCGCGGCACGATGGTCGCCTGGCTTTCCCGCGCCAATACGCGCGAGACTTGCGGCGCACTCCTCCGGTCTTCATAGATGATCCCCGAGTGCAGCGGCGTGCCGTCTTGGGCCAGAGGCGCAACAGAAGGTGCGAGAGACGTGAGGCCAATGCCGGCAATGCGCTCAATTGCCGAATCATCAGCCAGAGAGTTTAGGGCCAACCGGCAAGCGGCGACCACCCCTTCCCAGCAACGCTCGAAGTCGATTTCCGCCCAGCCCGGTCGCGGACGGGTAATGTGGGTCGGTACGCTGCCCCGCGCCACGATAGTCCCTTGGCTGTCGCAGAGGACTACCTTGGTCGCGGTACTTCCAACGTCAACGCCAAGCGCATATTCAGAGGACATAGCCATCAAGAGCCAGTATCGTTGAGGCTAAACGAAAGACCGAGATGGTTTCCGCGCCCCGCATGGGGGCGGGCGACTGCGGGAATGCCGGACTACGCGCCCCTCGCGCCGCCTGCGTGCAGGTGCTCACTTGCACCGCTTCTTCAACATACAATTGACGCGGCAAGGGTCAAGGCTCTAACTGGGTACCCGAAAACGAGACTACCGCCGGATGCGCGCCGAGCCGCCCGCCGCGAATGCCCGCACGTCGTCCACCGTAGCCATCGTGGTGTCACCAGGAAACGTGGTAATTAGCGCGCCGTGCGCCCAGCCCAGTCTCACCGCATCCGCCGGGCTCTCGCCCGCGATGGCACCGTAGATGAGGCCTGAAGCAAACCCGTCGCCGCCGCCGACCCGGTCATAGACGTCGAGTTCGGCGGTGGGAGCGAGATGCGTCTCGCCGTTGATCCACGCTACCGCGCTCCAGCTATGCCGGTTCGTCGAGTGGACCTCGCGGAGTGTTGTCGCGACAATCTTGACTTGTGGGAATTGCCCCACCACCTGATCGATCATGGCCGTAAAGGCACTGGGGTCGAGCTTGGAGGTCGCGGCGACCTCCGGCCCCGGAATACCGAGCCCCGTCTGCAGGTCTTCCTCATTTCCCACCAGGACATCGACGTTTTCAACAATTTGCCGGTTCACTTCGCCGGCGCGGTCTTCGCCGCCCCAAATCTCCCAAAGCTTGGCGCGGAAATTAAGGTCGTACGAGACGATTGCACCGGCAGCCTTGGCCGCTTGCATACCCTCTATGATTACGTCCGAGGTCGTTGGTGAAAGCGCTGCAAAGATACCGCCGCTGTGAAACCAGCGAATGCCGCCCGCGAAGATTGCATCCCAGTCGAAGTCGCCGGCCTTGAGTTGTGCCGCAGCTTCATTACAGCGGTTGTAGAAGACCACCGGCGCCCGCACACCCTGCCCGCGGTCGCTGTATACCGTAGCCATATTGGGCCCATTCACACCGTTGTGCTTAAAGTGCCTATAGAACGGCGTCACTCCCATAGCCCTGACGCGCTCGGCTATAAGGTGCCCGATAGGATAGTCAACCATCGCGCTCGCGACGCCCGTTTTCAGCCCAAAGCAGTTGGCAAGATTTGCCGCAGTGTTGAATTCTCCGCCGCTCACGTGGATGTCGCACGAATTCGCCTTGCGAAAGGGGATGATCCCTGGGTCCAGGCGGTGCACGAGCGCCCCCAGAGAGATGAAGTCACGTTCCGCTCCTACATTTATGTCCAATCCGTAGCTCATCGTTTACTCCTCTCAAGTGAGAACTTGCGCTTTAGTCGGGCAATCTTGCCCCTATGGAACTTCCTCTTGCTCAGCGACAGCACTCGTCTCCTGGCCAGACCGAATTAGGCCCTTTGCCTATCGCAACACCGTTACAAGGATTATATACTCGACGCACACAAGGCAGGTAGGCATCAGGCGGAGACCATGCGTAAGGGGTAGAGGCACTCCATCGCGTATCGCGCCTCGTCCCTTTACAACGCCCTAACTGGCAACAGTGTCTTGCTGAGATAGCAAATAGGGTGCTATCATGAAGCAGAACTGGTGTTGGTCCGCCAGGAGTTGGACAAGGAAACGCATGCAAGCAGCCTCCCGCGGAAGTATTCCGGCGGGCGGCTTTTCAATTTAAAGTGTTGAACTCGCATGAGCGACCGGCGAACACTTCTGCGCTATGGATGTCAAATTGGGCTTACAGGCCTCGCTGCCGCGTGCAGTCCGATCGAGAGTGCGCGGTCCCTCTTTGAGGAGGATAACCGCGAGCACATTTCCGTGCTGGCGGACGCTAGTCTTGGGCCTGCGGTGCCTGCGCTAAAGGATGATTTCGAACGCGCCAACCCGCACGTTGCCCTCACCTTCTCGCTCTCTTCATCAGGCTCCATCATGGAGTCCATATTTCGCGGCAAGCGTTTCGATGCTCTACTGCTCGCTGGTGACACTTTCGGTATACCCCTTGTCGAAGCGGGGCACATCAAGATCGGCAGCATGCGGCCATTTGCATCCAACTGGCTCGTTATTGCCACTTCGCAGAGCAGCAATCTAGAGATTCAGTCTGCTCAGGACTTGCTGCGTGATGAGGTGAGTCGCACAGGAGTTGCGGACTGGGAGCAGTCTGCGCTCGGCATCTACTCCATGCAGGCGTTAGAGAGCCTTGACCTATGGGAATCACTGGGGCGAAAACGAGCAAAGAGCAAAGATGAGCGAGAACTGGCAGGCAGGCTCATAGACGGGAGAGTAGACGCCGCCTTGCTCTATTCGTCATCGAGCGTCACTTCAGAAGAACGCATCAAGATACAGGCGCCGGTGCCGGAGCAGAGTCACCGTCCCATTATCTACTACGTTGGCACAGCCCGAGAAACAGAGTACCCGATCACGCTCTCCCAGTTCTCGAGGTACCTTGTCAGTCAGTGGGGACAGCGCCACTTCGAAGCGGCGGGCTATCGGATGCTCAACTTGCGCTAGCTGGGAAAGAAGATAATATCAATGACCTTTAACGCTCGCTTGCGCCAGACCTGCGCCAACAAAGCCAGTAGCCTTTGCATTGGTCTGGATGTTGACCTTCACCGTTTGCCGACGGGCATTGCACCTACGCAAGAAGGCGTGGTTAGCTTCTGCCGCGAGATTATCGACGCCACCCATCAGTTCGCTGCCGCTTACAAACCCAATTTCGCCTTCTTTGAGAGCATGGGCACGTGGGGGCTGGAAACCCTGGAGGCAATCCGACTGCACATTCCGCCCGACGTGATCGCGGTCGCCGACGCCAAGCGCGGGGACATCGACTCGACGAACGTGCACTACGCCGCGGCCGTATTCGACGTGCTGGGCTTCGATGCGGTTACCGCGCACCCTTTTCTCGGCGCCGAAACCGTGGAGCCCTTCCTCGGTCGCCCGGACCGCGGCGTCTTCGTGCTCTGCCGCACCTCAAATCCCGGCGCGCGGGACTTCCAAGACCTGCGCAGTGAGACCGGCGAGCGGCTCTATATCACCGTGGCCAGAGCCGTACGGTCGTGGAACGTGAACGACAATTGCGGCTTGGTAACCGGGGCAACCTATCCCGAAGAATTGGCGGAGGTGCGACGGGTAGCCCCCGACCTCCCACTGCTGATCCCCGGCATTGGCGCCCAAGGCGGCGACCTGCCGGCAACCGTGCAGGCGGCAGGCACATCCGCACCCATACTCATCAACGCCTCGCGCAGCATTCTCTATGCCAGCAACGAGAGTGACTTTGCCGAGGCAGCATCCGAATCGGCAGCAGAGCTCCACGGGGAGATAAACCAAGCGCGCGCGGCAATCACGTAGGGCCAAGACTTGTCGTGCTGTTACATCCGAAGTCAATCGGGTGCGCGACGGTCGCTCTCCATTTGCACTGGGCCATTCGAAACGCGAACCCTCAACCTAGGGGATAGGAGTCAATCCGTTTGCATTGAGCCTGTCGAAGCGACAAAATACGGCGGCACATGCAGCGTTCACAGATGCTCCTTTATCTTCTCCGCCACGGAGCGGTTCATCTTCGGCGCGCTGGCCAGAGCCTCAACCGGAGCCTCCCGGATTGCGTCCACACTGCCAAAGTGCTGCAGCAGCGCTACTTTGCGCTTCGTGCCGATGCCGGGAACCTTGTCGAGCAGGGATCCAAGCGTGTGCTTGGTGCGTACCGTGCGGTGATACGTTACGGCAAAGCGGTGCGCCTCGTCGCGAATACGCTGCAGCAGTTTGCGCGCTTCAGACCTTTCTGCCAGCTCAATCGGTCTGGATTCCCCGGGTAGATAAATCTCTTCACGTTGCTTGGCAAGACCGAGCACGGGAATGTCGTGCAGCGCCAAATTCGCCAGCACCTCCAATACCGCGTTGAGTTGCCCCTTGCCGCCGTCAATGACAAGCAGATCGGGCTTTATGCCCCATGCATCCGTTTCCTCAGGATCGGTCGCACCATCAGATGCACTTTGCGCGCCGGTTTCCGCCTCTGCCCGCTGCACGCTCAGGCGTTTGAGCCGACGCGTCAGCATTTCCTGCAAGCTAGCGTAGTCATTGGGGCCGTCCACCGAGTTAATGCGAAAGCGGCGGTAGTCACCGGTACTCGGCAGACCGGAGACGAATACCGACATGGCGCCAACCGTATAGGCTCCCTGGATATTTGAAATGTCGTAGCACTCGATGCGTACCGGCGCTTCATCCAGGTCCAGCACTTCCGCCAGCTCGGTCAATGCCACCTGGGCGCGCTGCTGGCTGTCGAGGTGTCTGAGGCGGTGGTCCTGCAAGCCTTGGCGGGCGTTGTTTCCCGCTAACTCGACCAGCCGCCGCTTCTCACCGATCTTCGGCACATTGAGGGTCACGCTGCCGCCGCGCCGCTCCCGCAGCCACGCGCGCAGCAACTCAGCCCCGCGAATGCCTACCGGCAAGAAGAGGGCCTGCGGAATCTGCATACTACGACCGTAGAACTGCTGCAGGAAGTCCCGGATCACGTCGCGGTCTTCCTCGTCCGACACGTGCTCCAGAATAAAATTCTCACGCCCGAGGAGATGGCCTCCGCGAATGCTAAAGACCTGCACGCAGGCTTCATCCTGCTCGCGCGCAAAGCCGATCACGTCAATGTCGCCCTGGCGTATGTTCGTAATCTTCTGGCGTTCGAGGACACGCTCCACCGCTCGGATGCGGTCCCGCATCACCGCCGCGCGTTCGAATTCCAGGGCATCCGATGCCTCCCGCATGTCGCCGCGGAGGTTTTGTATCACGTCGCCGGGCCGGCCTTCCAGGAAGCGCGTCACCTGTTCGACTATTCCCCCATACTCCTCTTGCGAAACTGCTCTGATGCAGGGCCCGGCGCAGCGTTTGATGTGATAGTCGAGGCACGGCCGGTTGTATTCCTTTTCCATATCGAGCGAGCACGACCGATAGGGGAAAAGCCGGTTGAGCAGGTTCATCGTGTCGCGCAAACTATAGGCGCTCGTATACGGCCCATAGTAGTGTGCGCCGTCGTCCAGGATGCGGCGCGTTGTGAGGACACGGGGATAGCTCTCATTGAGCGTCACTTTTAGGTAAAGGAATGACTTATCGTCGCGCAGCACCACGTTATAGCGCGGCCGGTGGTGCTTGATGAGATTGCTCTCCAGCACCAAGGCTTCGATTTCAGTGTCGGTGATGATGTACTCGAGCGTGGCGGCGTTCTCCACCATGCTCCGCGTCTTCCAGGGCAACCGGTCCTGCCGGCCGAAATACGAACGCACGCGATTGCGCAGCAGTTTGGCCTTGCCGACATAGAGTACCGCGCGCTTGCTATCGCGAAAGAGATAGCACCCCGGCAGCAAAGGGATGGCAGGCATTCGTTCGCGGATTTCTTTGACCGGAATCGACACACTAATGCTCCGTCAAAATGATGGGAAGACAAACCTCAATGGCATAGTAGCACACGGTTGTGGCTCTCTCGCGCTACCCTTAATCACTGGCACATTCAGCGCCTTGATGGCGGCCGCCGCGTACATCTCTTGACCGCTCTCACGTAAGAAGCCGACCAAGCCCATTCTCATGTTGATCTCATCTGTGTCGTCCCCGAGTGGGGTACAATGGGATCATGTGTATTTCAAGATTAAGAAAGGAATGGGCGTAGTGCGACTTACGAAGAAGCTCATCGGTCTCCTAGCGATTGCGGGCATGCTGCTCTTGTCAGGGTGCGCCGCCGCAGCCGTGCAAGCCGCGCCTACCGCCTCAGACGCAGGAGCGCCGGCTGCGACCGTGTATAACGGCGGCCAGGAGAAGACTTCTGAGCGCAGCATCTCGGTGCAGGGGCAGGGCACCGTGACCGCCGAGCCCGATTTGGTCACGCTTTCACTCGGCGTCCAGACCACGGGTGAGTCAGCCAAGGAAGCGCTGGCGCTGAATAGCGAGCAGATGACGGCCGTCATTGCCGCGATTCAGGGAGCCGGTATTCCCGTGGAAGACATTCAGACCTCCGGTATCAACCTTTATCCCGTCTACGAAGACCGCTCGCTGGTGCAACCCGGTGAACAGCGCCAAATCGTGGGCTACCGGGCGTCAAACGATGTAAGCGTCAGGGTCCACGACATTGAAAAAGCAGGATCGGTGCTTGACGCGGCGGTGACTGCCGGCGCCAACCAGGTTGGCGGCGTGCGTTTCGGCTTGAGCGACACCGATACCATCGTGACAGACGCGCTTGTCGCAGCGGTAAAGAATGCCCAAGCCAAAGCGCAGACTATTGCCGACACGCTTGGCGTGCAATTGGGCGCTGCACTCGTTGTCAATGAAGAGTGGATTGAGAGGCCGGAAGCGAGAGGTTACGGCTTTGCCGCGGAGGCGGCTTTCGATAGCGGCGGCTTCGGCGCGCCCGTGCAGGGAGGAACCGTGAGCGTGACCGCGCATATCCGCGTGACGTTTGCTATCGAATAGGCTTGGATACTTCGCCCTTGGGTAGGGCGCCAAGCAGCGCAATAAAAGTGCGGGTCGCTATGCGACCCGCTCCTTTTCTTGCTTTTTTGTAGTCGTCCTTCAACCAAGAGGTGTCGGAATTGGCGCCAATTCCGGCAAATTTCCCTCGACGACGAGAAGTGGCGCTTACGGGTAAATGCCGCGAGAAAGCGTTGCCTCAGCCACGCGGCTCACACCAAGAGCGGAAGCGCCCATGCGCAGATCAACGTCATATTTCTCCGCAGTCGCGATCGTCTCCTGCGTGGCGCGGCTCAGGATGCTCTTTAGACTGCTGCGTATTTGCTCGATCTCCCAGAAGAATGACTGCAAACCCTGCACCCACTCAAAGTAAGAGACCGTAACGCCACCGGCATTGCACAGAACATCGGGAATGACCACAATGCCCCGCTCGCGCAGGATTTCGTCAGCCTCCGGCGTCGTCGGCCCATTGGCGGCCTCGGCAATGTAGCGGGCGCGAATTTCGTCCGCATTTTCCGCCGTAATCTGGCCGTGAACGGCGGCGGGAACCAAAATATCTACAGGCAATTCCAAGAGTTCATCGTTGCTGATGCGCTCGCCGCCGGGCAGGTCGCTGACCAGCACGCCTTCGTTCTTGATCTGCAGCGCCGCATTCACGTCAAGGCCGCGCGCGTTGTACACGGCGCCGCTAACGTCCGAGATTGCCACCACCCTCGCCCCTTGTGCCGCCAGGAGTTCAGCGGCATGGGACCCTACGTTGCCGAAGCCCTGAATGGCGACGGTCTTATCCTCCAGACTCTCTCCGTAGTGGCCGAGCACTTCTTCAACCACGTAGGTCACGCCGCGGCCGGTAGCCTCAGTTCTGCCCGCGGAGCCGCCAATCTCCAACGGCTTGCCGGTCACCACTGCGGGCACGGAAAAGCCCCGCTGCATGCTGTAGGTATCCATGATCCACGCCATGATCTGGGAGTCCGTATTCATGTCGGGGGCGGGAATATCGGACTCCGGTCCGATGAGCGTATAGATCTCCGTCGTGAATCGGCGCGTTAGGCCTTCAAGCTCGGTGAGGGAAAGCTGCTTGGGTTCACAGGCGACGCCGCCTTTTGCGCCGCCGTACGGGATGCCCACCAAGGCGCACTTCCACGTCATCCACATCGCCAGCGCGCGCACTTCCTCGATGTCCACGTCGGGGGCGAAGCGAATGCCGCCTTTCGCCGGACCGCGATTCACGTTGTGCTGCACCCGGTAACCGGAGAACATCTCCAGCCTGCCGTCGTCCATGCGCACGGGAAAGTTGACCGTCAGTTCGCGCTTTGGGACGCGGAGCACCTTGCGCATATCTTCATCGAGGTGCAAGATCTCGGCCGTGCGGTCGAATTGATCGAGAGCGATCGAAAGTGGATTGACACGGGGTTGCTGATCAATAAGCTCAGCCATATACTAAGCCTCCTCGGTCACCGGCGTCACTGCCGGTATACAGCGCACAGCTTTGGCTCTTCATCGAGCCGAGCAGTCATTCGCACCATTTTACGATCTACTGCATACGCCCGGCGCCGGTTCCCCCTAGTCTTGGCGCAAGACCTCTTGCAGCTTCTGATTGACGATGCCGGGGTTCGCTTTGCCGCGCGTGGCCTTCATCACTTGACCGACCAAGAAACCGATGGCGCGCTTCTTCCCCTGATTAAAGTCTTGCACAGCGGCAGGGTTTTCCGCAATCACCGTGGCGACAATCCCGGCGAGTTCATCTTCATCGCTAATTTGCGCCAGTCCTTGCTCTTTCACGATGGCCTGAGCGCTCTTGCCCGTGTCGAACATCTGGTCGAACACTTCCTGGGCCATGCGATTGCTGATCTCGCCCGACTCAATCATCAGAATCATTCTGGCAAGCGCATCAGGCGTAATCTTGCAGTCGGTGATCTCGCTGCCGGACTCGTTGAGGCGCTGCAGAAGGTTCCGCGACATCCAATTCGCCACGGCTTTCGGGTTCTTGGCGCGCGCCGACGCCGCTTCGAAGTAGTCGGCTAAGTCGCGCGACTGCGTGAGCAGGCTCGCGTCGTATGCCGAGAGGTCGTATTCGGCCCTGAAGCGCTCTCTCTTTGCCGCAGGCAACTCCGGGAGCTTCTCTTTCACTCCCTCAACCCAGACACGTGACAACTGCAGGGGCGGCAGGTCCGGCTCGGGGAAGTAGCGGTAGTCGTGGGCTTCCTCTTTTGTCCGCTGTGAAACGGTCTCGCCGGACGTTTCCACCCACCCGCGAGTCTCAGTCACGCGTGTGTCATTGCCGCTCTCCAGGATGCGAGTCTGTCGCTCCTGTTCAAAGATCAAGGCACGCTCCACAGCCCGAAATGAGTTCATGTTCTTGACTTCAACCTTGATGTCTCCCACAGGCGCTTCCGCCGGCCACACCGAGATATTTGCGTCGCAGCGCATGGCGCCGTCTTCCATGTTGCCGGTGGAGATTCCGAGATAGCGCACAATCTGACGCAGCTTGCGACCGAAGGCTGCCGCTTCCTCCGGCGACGCAATATCCGGTTCGGTTACCACCTCCATGAGCGGCACACCGGAGCGGTTGAAATCAACGAGCGAATACCGTTCGCCGCTTGCCGCCGTCACGTGGGTCGATTTGGCCGTGTCTTCCTCTTGGTGCACCCGTGTGATGCCGATGGTGCGCCCGCCATCTTCTTCATCAAGGGTAAGATGGCCTTCGATGCAGAAAGGCAAATCGTACTGGGAAATCTGATAGCCCTTCGGCAAGTCCGGATAGGGATAGTTCTTGCGGTCAAACTTGGCATACTCGGGGATCGCGCAATTGAGCGCCATGCCCGTCATCACGATGCACTCGATGACTTTCTCGTTGATGACCGGCAGCGCGCCGGGCAAACCAAGACAGACCGGACACACAACCGTATTGGGCGGATTGGCGGCATACTGCGCGCTGCACGCGCAGAACATCTTGCTTTCCGTCAGGAGCTGGACGTGAAACTCCAGGCCAATGACGGTGCGATATTTCTCTGTTACGGCTGTTGCCATTGCTTTGCTCCCGCGTTGGCGCAGAGCCTACTTCGTACTCGAATCAGGCTTACAAACCCACAGTACCTGACATGCCACTCATTCTCTGTAGCGCTCACTACAAATCTGCAGAACCAGACGTGCCGTTCCAACGCGCTGGCGCAGGTTACAAACCTGCGCTACCGGAAGTTCCTTTCTTACTGAGAAACTCAGGGTACAGTCTTATGTTGCTGAATGCACATGGCAGTAAGCGCTGACACAAGTGACAGCGCTACGCTCTCACACGCTTGACGAAGTTCTCAATGCGCTCGAGCGCCACTTCAATGTCAGCGGTCGGCACCGCGTAGCACATACGCACGTGGCCGTCGCCGCACGGGCCGAAGGCATCGCCCGCCACGCAGGCGACGTGTTCTTCCTGCAGCAAGCGTTCGGCAAATGCCTGTGACGAAAGCCCGGTCGAGCGGATACTCGGGAAGCAATAGAACGCGCCGTCCGGCTCCACACAGTCAAGCCCCATGGCGTTCAGGCCGTCTACGATAAGCGAGCGCCGTTTGGTGTACTCGACGAGCATGCGTGCGATGTCGTCCTCTCCGTGACGCACCGCCTGCAGGGCCGCATACTGGCTCATGGTAGGGGCGCACATGAGGATGTACTGATGCACTTTCATAATATATTCCAGCACAGCACTCGGCGCGGCCACGTAGCCGATGCGCCAGCCGGTCATAGCGTAAGACTTGGAAAAGCCGCCGAGCAGGATGGTGCGGTCCCACGCTCCCGGTAGGGCGCTGACGCAGGTGTGCTCCATCGTGTACGTGAGACGTCCGTAAATCTCGTCGGAGAGCATGATGAGGTTGTGCTTCTCAGCCAACGCGACGATCTGCTCCCACTCTTCACGCGGCAGCATAGCCCCGGTGGGATTTGCCGGAAAACCCAGCAACAACGCCTTGGTGCGTGGTGTGATTGCCGCGCTGATTTGCTCCGCCGTGATGCGAAAGTTGGTCTCCGCCGAGCTATTGATGCCAACCGGCTCGCCGCCGGCAAACGTGATACAGGGACGATAGGAAACATACGCCGGCTCCGGCACAATAACTTCGTCGCCGGGATCGATCACAGCCCGTAGAGCAATGTCAACGGCTTCGCTCACGCCGGCCGTAAGCAGGATTTCCGTTTGCGGATCGTATTCCGCACCGTAGTGATCGCTCAGATACTCCGCCACAGCCTCTCTCAACTCAATGAGGCCGTAATTGGACGTGTAGTGCGTTTCGCCCTTGCCGAGCGACTCCACACCGGCCTGCAGAATGTGCGGCGGCGTCACGAAGTCTGGCTCTCCCACGCCCAGCGAGATGACATCGTCCATGCTCGCGAGGATATCGAAGAACTTCCGAATGCCGGAGGCCGGCACCTGGCGCACACGCGCGGACAACCGGGCGGTGACGTCAGTTCCTTTGGCTGCACTTGTATCTACGATGGATGATGCGGTCATGTGAGTTGTGCTCCTTAGCCAAGGGCAGGTGTGTAGCGGACGCCGCTGGCTTGCTCATACGCGTATGCCAGCCGCAAGAGCGTTGACTCGTCAAACGGTTTGCCTACGAATTGTACCCCTACGGGCAACCCGTCGGCGAGGCCGCACGGCAGCGAAATGCCGGGCAGGCCCGCCACATTGCCGGGCAGCGTGTACAGGTCGGACAAATACATGCTAATGGGATCGTCAATGCGTTCGCCGATCTTGAAGGCGACGGTCGCGGACGTGGGGGAAACAATGGCGTCGACCCGCTCGAACGCCTGCTGAAAGTCCGCCGCGATCAGCGTGCGCACCTTCTGGGCTTTGAGATAGTAGGCGTCGTAGTAACCGCTGGAGAGCGCGTAGGTGCCGACGAGAATGCGCCGCTTGACCTCGGAACCGAATCCCTCCCCTCGCGTGCGGCTATACGCCTCCCACATGGTTTCGGCGTCCTGCGCCGCGTAGCCGTACTTGATGCCGTCGTAGCGCGCCAGGTTCGCGCTGGCCTCGGCCGGCGCGATAATGTAATACGTCGCAAGCGCGTGGTCGGTATGCGGCAGCGAAACGTCCTCCACCTCCACCCCCAGCGCCACAAGTTGCTCGATGGCGTCACGTACCGCTTGCTCGACTGCCGGGTGGGTGCCTTCGCCGAAGTACTCCCGCGGCACGCCAATGCGCAGGCCTCGCACGTCCTGCTTCATTTCTTCGCGCCAAGCGGGCACGGCCTCCGGCGCCGAGGTTGCATCCTTTGGGTCCTGCCCGCAGATGGCCTCCAGCACGATGGCACAGTCGGTCACGTCCTTCGTAAACGGTCCAATCTGGTCGAGCGACGACGCAAACGCGACCAGGCCGTAGCGCGAAACGCGCCCGTACGTCGGCTTCATACCCACCACCCCGCAGAGCGCCGCCGGCTGCCGAATGGAACCACCGGTATCGGAGCCCAATGAGAAGATAGCTTCGTCGGCTGCGACCGCCGCCGCCGATCCCCCGCTGGAGCCGCCGGGTACCCTATCGGTGTCCCAAGGATTCCGCGTCGTAAAGAAGGCCGAGTGTTCGGTACTGGAACCCATGGCAAACTCGTCCATGTTCGTCTTGCCTACCAGCACGATGCCCTGCGCATTGAGCTTTCGCATGACGGTGGCATCGTATGGAGGCACATAGTTCTCCAGCATGCGTGACGAGCACGTGGTGCGCACACCCCGGGTATTAATCACGTCCTTGATGGCGGCAGGGATGCCGAGGAGAGGCGGCGCGTGCGCACTACTCTGAGCGCGGCGAGCATCGGCCGTCTGTGCCTGCGCGCGCGCCCCGTCAGCGGTAACGGTTACGTAGGACTTCACCGTCTCGTCAACGGCCTCGATCCGCGCCAAGACCGCCTCTGTAAGCTCAACTGACGTGGTCTCACCACGACTAAGCAAGTCTTGGGCCTCGTGGACAGTCAATGCACTGAGGTTCACTAGGCAATATCGCTTGTGTTGCTAGAGTGCGTCACGTGACTAAGCATCGCTCTTGTCCCCTCTCCCTTGAGGGAGAGGGCTAGGGTGAGGGTGAATCTATTCTAAGGGTCCAGATTGAATGGAATCTAGAGGTCTAGGATGGCGCGCACGCGGAATTCATCGCCTTCACGATCCGGCGCATTGGCGAGCACATCCTGTTCCGATAGCGATGGCTCGACCGTGTCCGGCCGCATGACATTCCTAAGGGGTATGACCTGCGCAGTCGGCGGAATCTGTTCCGTATCCAAGGCGCTCAGTTTTTCGAAATGCTCGAATACCGCGCTGAGCTGATGCTGAAAGCGCTCTTCCTCTTCCGGGGAGAGCGCCAGCCGGGCGAGGTTCGCCACGTGCTGCACGTCCGCCCGTGAAATTGAGTCAGACCGTTGAGAATCCGCCACTACTACATCGCCTTTCGTTGGTATCCCATTGATTATAGCCCTTCACTTGCCTCTCCCACAAACGGAACTGCGCCGTGGCTATGGCAAGAGGCTGGGGGACGACGCAGCAGCAGAGAGTGCCCGGTAGTATTGCGCAATCAGGTTTGATTACGGCCGCCTCTTCTGCCATACTTCACAGACCGCGAGAGGGACTCCCCGTGTCGACACCGGCTTTTTCAGCATTCCCCTTACAAGTGAGGTCATCATGGAAGCACCAAAAAAGATCAATCCGCAGAGTCTTGCCGACTACCTGGAAGTCATGTGTAAAGCCGTCTTTCACAGCGGCATGTCGTGGGCCGTGGTGGAAGCCAAGTGGACTGATATCAAGGCGGCGATGCACAACTTCGACCCGGTCGCCATCGCCTTCCTGAGCGAGAAAGACCTGGATGCGCTCGCCCAGGACAAGCGCGTGATACGCAACCGGCGCAAGCTGGCGGCCATTGTCAAGAACGCCCAGACGATGCGCGACCTGGAAGAGGAACACGGGAGCTTTCAGAACTACCTGCGGTCTCACGGCGACTATGACGCAACGGAGAAGGACCTGCGCAAGCGCTTCGGCTTTCTCGGCGAAACCGGTATCTACTACTTTCTCTATGTGGTGGGCGAAGACGTACCTGCGTACGAAGAGTGGTGCGCCTCCCGCGGGCGCCAACCGCACACTTAGAAGGTGTTTACAGAGTCCGCGAAAACCGTTCGTGGTGAGCTTGTCGAACCATGAACCACCCTGCAACAGGCCTGCGCTGAGCTTGTCGAAGTGCACAGGGTGAACGGATAGTCTTGCTTGACAGCAGATCTGCAAACACCTTCATATGAATACGGGTGGGGTGCTGCTTAAATTCGTTGACACAGCTCGGGAGTTTCCCTATTCTTTACCCATATTCGCGCGTCCATAGTAGCGAAAAGGAGTGGCGAAGACTATGGATACCAAAGAAACAAAGCATACATTCTCCCGCAGACATTTCCTTGCCGGGGGCGCCGCGGCAGGCGGTTTCCTGCTGCTGGCAGCGTGTGGTGGCGGCGGCACAGGCGAGGCGATGCCGAAAGAGGAGATGAAGGAAGCCGACGCGCCGAAAGAGGAAGCCAAGCAGCCGGAGATGGAGAAGATCTCGCTGGTCTTCCGCGACTGGCGCGCCGTCGGTGATACCCCAACTACCTGGGACCAGTGGTTTATTTGGGCGAGCGATACGTTTCGCGAAATGAATCCTCAGGTAGAGAATATTGAGTACACCCGCGTGCCGTTTGGCGAAAACGTCGCCAAACTCACAACGGAAGCCGCGGCCCGCGTCGTGCCCGATGTCATGCACAGCTCGATCATCTGGGCGCGGGACCTTTGGGACAACGGATTGTTGACGGATCTTTCGGCCCATACCGCCACAGCGCCGGACGTCGCACCCGATGCCTTCATGCCTAGTGCCAATCCATACCGGATTGCGCAGGGCAAGGTCTTCGGCATCTCCTTCTGGGGGCCGGACTCTTACGTAATGGTGATCAACCAAGAACACTTCATCGAAGCGGGCCTCGACCCGCAAGGCGCCGATCTCGCCACGTGGGACGGGCTTTCGGCTGCCAGCGAGAAGCTCGCCAAGAAGAACGCCGCCGGCAAGCTTGAACGCCTCGGCTTTACGTATCACATTCCCGGACTGCCGGAATTCGCAGCCTGGACGTACGCCAATGGCGGGGACATGCACAATGAAGAGCTTACTGAAGCGGTCTTCGATTCCGCGAAAGCGCTGGAAGTGGCAGACCACCGCGCCAAGCAGCACGTGAAATACCGTGACGTGATTGACGACTTCCCGTCCGGCCGGGAAATCCTGGCGCAGGGTCGTGGCTCCGGTATCCACTGGGGAACTTGGGCTGCGTACTACATCCGCGACGAGTTTCAGGAAGGCTTCAAGTTCTGGTTCGTGCCGCCGCCGCAGGGTCCCAGCCAGGATGGCGACGCCAGTGGCGCTACCTGGATCAACATGATTGTCGTGCCCGACGGCACGGCACATGCTGACATGGCGTTCGAGATGAACCGCTTCATCTGCGGCTTGGAGGCCCAGGTGCAGAAGCTGCTCATGGTCAACCAGGTTTCGCCGCGGCTCGACTTCTACAACTCGGCGGAGTGGGCCAGTGCCGTTGAGGACTTCCCGGTAATTGCCGTAACGCCTGAAGTGGGCGCGAAGGGCAAGAACTATCCGTTCTATCGGCGCTGGACCGCGTCCAACCCGCACTTCGAGATCGTGCAAAACGCCATTAAGGGCGAGAGTGAGCTCGATCTGAGAGGCGCGCTGGCAGAAGCCGCCAAGCTCATCACCCAAGAGCTTGAAGCCTAGGTAGAGAGGCTGGGTTCCCGCCTGTGTGGGCATTATGGCTCTAGCTGATTAGCAAGACTGAACCGGAGAGTCGGCGATTTGACGGCTCTCCGGTTCTTCATTTGACCGCCAGAATCAGATTGCCGCTTCGCCGGCCGCGGCGTACCAGGACGGCTGCAAGTCTATTGGTAGTGGAGAAAACACAAGGGCTTGCAATTGGCAAAACACTTCAGACCTTCTTGGCACTGGGTCGAATACGCATATTCGTCCGCTCTGAGCGCTGCTAGTCGCGCATCTCCTCCGTTCGCACTGAGCACCGCCAGTCACACATTCTCCTCCGTCCGCCCTGAGCGCTGCTAGTCGCGCATCTCCTCCGTTCGCACTGAGCACCGCCAGTCACACATTCTCCTCCGTCCGCCCTGAGCGCTGCTAGTCGCGCATCCCCTCCGTTCGCCCTGAGCACCGCCAGTCACACTTTCCCCTCGCTCGGCCGGAGCACTGCTAGCCACGCATGCTCCCCCCTTTGCCCTGAGCGCTGCTAGCCGCGCATCCCCTCCGCTCGCCCTGAGCCTGTCGAAGGGTGTATCCTTGCAAGCAAATCGAACCGGCTGCGAGACACTCAGACCGTAGGCAGGAGTCATTGCCATGTCTTTCAAACTTGCCGTTGTGCAAATGGATTGTGTGCTCGGAAACGTGGCCGCCAACCTCGCGCGCGCCGACAGCCTCGTTGCCGCCGCTGCGGCGCAAGGCGCAAAGGTGGCCGTGCTGCCCGAACTCGCGACCACCGGCTACTTTGTCGGCGACCAAATAGGCAACCTGGCGGAGTCCATCCCCGGGCCGACAACCGATAAGCTCGGCCGAATCGCCAATCGGCACCAGTGCTACGTTGTGGCCGGCATGATTGAGCAAGGCAAGGACCGCTACTACAATAGCGCCGCTCTGCTCGCCCCGGACGGCAGCCTGCATGGGGCCTACCGCAAAGTCCACCTCTTCTCGGCAGAACGAGAGGCCTTCACTCCCGGTACCGAGCCGGCCCTCTTTGACATTGCCGGCACTCGCGTGGCGTTGACGATTTGCTACGACCTCATCTTCCCCGAGTACATCCGGCGTCTCGTACTGGAAGGCGCTGAGGTCATCCTGAACAGCACCGACTGGATCACCAATGACTGGCAGCGCGGCCTGGGCTGGAGCGGTTCCGTGGTGAGCGGTCTTGTGGCTACGCGGGCCTTGGAAAACACCGTCCACGTAGCCATGGCGGACCGCGTCGGCGTGGAAGAGGGCTGGAAGAGCCTGGGGCATTCGTGCATTGCCGCTCCTTCCGGCGGATACCTCGCCAAAGTCGACGAGGGCGAAGGCATTGCGGTGGCGGCGCTCGAACTAGATAACCCCGACTGGGAAACGTGGCGCACCATCGCCACCTATTTGGACGACCGCCGGCCTGAGCTCTACATTCCCAATGATTCGGGCCGAAACGTGTAGCGCTGGGCCTTGTGCACCGTTCTTCATGGAATAGCGTCGGGAAGTAGTCGGTACAGGCCCATTTCTCTCGTTGGATCAGGCTTCATGTTATTCCGAGTGCAGCGAGGAATCTAAAACTCGTCAATTTGAAATTCCTCCTCACTTCGCTCCTCAGGATGATTGTCCAAAGACCTGCAGCATGCCTGTCTGTTGGCGAATCCTGAATCTAGGCACATTGATTCCGTAGCCACTCACGCTTGCCGTTCACCCTTCGACAGGCTCTGGGCGAACGGCAAGCTGAACACTCCTTCAATTACCCTCAGCTAAACGAATTTTGCGTTCATGTTGCGCTCTTGGTACTTTGGATGCACCTAGGATCGCCGCAGGGGCCTCAACGCTAATCTTCGAAAGGTAAACGTATGGACATTCGCACCTACTTATGTCAAAAAGCTCGCCAGATGCACGCCGCGTCCTTGCGGTCGCTGCCTGCCGCTGCAGACTGGTCTGAGGCACGGGAGCAGTGGCTCGCGCAGTATTTTGAAATGATGGGCGTTACCAGCCATATGGCCTTGGCAGAGCGGCCGCCGCTCAATGTGCGGATTACTAAGGAGACGCAGCGCGACGGCTACCGCATCCTGAACCTCTACTACGAGGCACTGCCCGGCCTCTTTGTCACCGGCAATCTCTACATGCCCACGGATGTAAAGCAGCCGGTGCCCGGCGTGCTCTATGTGTGCGGGCACGCGCTGAAGCAGAAGGAGTACTACCAGGCGCACCCGCGCAAGTTTGCCCAACTCGGTTTTGCCTGTTTGCTCATCGAGACAATTCAGCGCGGCGAAATTGAAGGACACCACCACGGCACCTATCATCGCGGCTGGTTCAACTGGTACAGCCAGGGGTATACGCCCGCTGGGGTAGAGCTCTGGACCGGTGTACGGGCGCTTGATCTGCTGGCGTCGTTGCCGGAAGTCGATGGCGACCGACTGGGGGTGACGGGAATCTCTGGCGGCGGCGCCGTGAGTTGGTGGGTGGCTGCCGCCGACGAACGCGTGAAGGTCGTGGCGCCGGTGTGCGGCACCGCCACCTTCGCTTCTCACGTGTGCGAGAAGACCGTGGACGGCCACTGCGACTGCATGTTCTTCGTGAACACCTATAGCTGGGAGCTGGCCGACGTAGCCCGCCTCATCGCGCCGCGACCCATGCTCATCGGCTCGGCCAATCGCGACGGCATCTTTCACATCCGCGCCATCCGCGAGACGTTTGCGGACACCAAGAAGATATACGATCATTTAGGCGCCGGCGAGCACGTCCGTTTGGTTGAAACGCCAGGCCCCCACTCCTACCACGCCAATTCGCGCCGCGCCATCTTCTCCTGGTTCCTGCGCTACCTGGAGCAACGCGAGGTGTCTGAGGATGCGGTAGGGGACATTGATGAAAGCCCGGAAGCCCAGGAAGACCCAGCTACGCTGCGGGTATACCAGAACGGCGTTCCGCCCGCCGAGCGGACATCAACTATTCAGGAAGACTTCCTGACCCTGCCGGAACTGCCCAGCATAGCCTCACAGGAGGAATTGGCAAACGTGCGGGAGCAAGCGCTTTCCGGCCTCAGGGAAACGTCATTCCGCCACTTTCCCAGCGCTCCCGGCGATATTGCAGCGGAAGTCGAGTACGAAATCGGCAGGGGTGAAGCCGTGGCCGGCGGCAGGTTTGCGTTTTCGTCCGAAGGCGGTTGGCGGCTGCACGGCCACTGGACGCTGCCGGAATCCGATGTGGATGCGCCGGCGGTGCTCGCGCTGCGCTCTCCCCATGAGGAACGCAAAGCCACCGAGGAATGGCTCTATGGTTTCGATAGTTCCTGGGCGCGCGTGATTGCCGAACCCCGCGGCACCGGCGACAACGCCTGGGGACCGGAACTCGACTGGCACGTGCGCCGTTCTGCTATGCTGACGGGACGCACCATTGCCTCGATGCAGGTCTATGATACGCTGCGGGCCTTGGAAGCGGTTGCTCACCTGCCAGTCGTTGACGCTTCGCGGGTTGTTTTGGCCGGGCGCGGCCAAATGGCGGTGGTGGCGCTGTATGCGGCTTTGCTGCACGGGAACGTGGATGCGCTCATACTCAGCGATCTGCCGGCCTCGCTCAGCGACGCCTCCAGTCCGGACGGCACCGGCATCGCCAGCGAGATTCTCTTTGCGCTTCAACACGCCGACTTGCCCCAAGCTGCCGGTCTCCTCTGGCCTATGGAGCTTGTCTTCCTCGGACCACGCCCCGGCACGTTCGGCTGGACGGAGGACCTCTATACGCGCCTCGGCGCGCCTGGCGCGATCCGGCACGTGATGAGCCTGGACCGGTGGCAACCGGACACCATGTAATGACGTATCAGACAAGCCGGAGATTAGCGTTGTTCCCTGCAATTGGACAACAGGGTCTATACTGATAAGGGTGTAGTGTTTGGATACGATGTATGCTGGACCGGATTCGAGCGCAAGCGCGCGCCCATGACATTCGCATAACCCAACACGCTTTAAAAGAAATGACTGAGGAGCAGATTGCACTTGATGAGACTCTGGAGGCAATCTCTCAGGGACAGGTGTTGGAAGACTACCCGCAGCATCGCAGAGGCGCGTGTTGCTTGATATACGGCTCTACGCGGTCGGGGCGGGACTTGCATATCGTTTGCACGACGGCTCTTCCCGTTCTTATCATAATTACAGTGTATGAACCAACGACGCCCAAGTGGGTTACACCATGGCAGAGAAGGAAAACTACATGAAGTGCAGCATTGAAGGCTGTTCCGGAGAGTACGAAGCGAGGAGCATTGTGCACACCGCACGACGGAAAGGGAAAGTGATTGTCATCGACCACGTACCGGCTGAAGTTTGCGCAGAGTGCGGGGATACGCTGCTGCATCCGGACACAGTACGCAAGGTTGAAACGCTTCTCCAACAAGAGCGCCAGCCGGAAAAGAGAGTCCCCTTATATGAATTCGCGTAGGTCGTTTTCGCGCCGGTGGAGCTCATAGCGCATGTCAGGCGCAACTCTGACGCTCCAGTGAGAAGCTACCAATAGAGACTACTACCTTGTGAAAGATCTGGTTGCCAGGACATAGTTGCTCTCACCTGTTCTTGGCTCGATGCGTCGTGTCCCCCACTCTTAACCCATCGCCCGCAAGCCCTGCTGCCCCTCGCACACACCAAACCTGCACTATCACTTAAGACGCTTTTCAGGCACCACGTGGCCTTCCGGATCCGGCCACGGGAAAGGGCCCTCTCGCATAGTCTCCAGGGCGCTCACCACCGTTTGCGGACCTTCTTGGGCCACCTTCTTAAGCGGATCCGGCCAGCCCTGGAGTTGCTCCTCTTCCCATTGCCACAGGCGGTATTCGAGATCTAGCGTGACAGCGGGGTTGGCGTCCGCAACGTTGTTTTCCTCGCGCGGATCGTTAGCCAAATCGAAGAGCTGCCTCAGCGGCCAGTTCATCAGTCCGCCGTGGTAACTCTTGATGAGTTTCCAGTCGCGCCCGTCCGTGGCGCCGATGGTGCGGATCGCCCGCTGCGCCGACCACAATCCGTGTTCCAAGTACACGTAGTCGCGACGAGGCTCAGGCTCCGGTTCGCCGCGCATCATACCCAGCAGAGAGCGTCCCTGCCAGGGCGCGGGTTGTTCAATGTCTGCAACATCGCAAAGGGTTGGACCGATATCCAGGGTATAGCCGGCCGCGTCCACCACCGTGCCCTGCTGTATGCCGCCTTGCGGCCAACGCGCGAGCATCCAGATGTGGGCGTCGGTCTCAAACACGCCCCAGTGGTCACCATAGACGCTGTGCTCGCCCTGATTCTCCCCGTGATCAGTGGCGGCAATGATGAGAGTATCGTCCAGCACGCCCGCGGCCTCCAGCGCGTCCAATAGCCGCCCAACGTACTCGTCACAGTAAGCAATCTCTGCGTCGTACATCGCCAGCCAGTAATCAAAGTCCTCCTTGCCCCAGATATGGTGCGATCCGGCGGAATTCGGCATGTGCGCATAGCGCTCGGCGTCTTCCCGGATGCGCTCATCCGGCGGCCAATCCGGCGGCGGATAGGCCAGCATGGTCTTAACGTATGACTTGGGCGACTTATAGGACTGGTGCGGGTCCCAATAGTGAACGTAGAGGAAGAAGTCATCCTGCGCGTGGTCTTGCAGCCAGGCGAGCGCGTGGGCGGTGATCACCGGCGCCTGCACGCGGCTGTGAGCCAAGTGCCACTGCGGCCGGTAGTACACATTCCAGCCTGTGCGAAACCACGAGGCCTGGTCAGCAAACGTCGAAACCGCCGCCGTGCGCAAGCCTGCCTCGCCTCTCTGCACAGCCAGATGCTGCTGCACCTGCGGTGCACGACTGCCAAAGGGAGGGTAGGTCGGCCCGGCGTAACGGGAGGCTTGTTCCCAGGGCTTGGTGTTCAACTCACCTGCCGGACGACCGTAATCGCCGATTGACTGCGCCCGTTCGCCGTGGGTGAGCAGACCGGTCTTGATACCCCAGCGACCGGTGAATATAGTCGCGCGGGCGGGCACGCACGGCGTGTCGGCGGCGTACATGTTGGTGAAACGCGCACCCTCCGCCGCAATGCGGTCGAGGTTGGGGGTCGTCGGCCGCTCGTAGCCATAACAGCCGATGTGGTCCCGGCGCAGGGAATCAATGTCTATGTAAAGGACTTTCATCTTTGATTCTCAGGGTCTCCCGCCGCCCTCTATGTCATTTCGAGCGCAGCGAGAAATCTAGAATGGTGGTTAACGAACATCGACCTTAAGAGCGGATGCACTCTGCACTCTCAAACTCGCACAAACTTCAGGTCATCCGCTTCCAATGCCAATGAATTGCCCGGCAACGGTCAAGTCTCTATGCCGGAATGACCGTCGTCTCCTTACCTTCACGCAGCGCCACAGCGTCGGCGATCATGCGGTGGAAGTCCTGCTGTGGGGCATACTTGACTAGCGACTTTGCCTTACTGTTGTCCGCCCAGTACTGCCAGCAGGCCGGCGCCTCCCAGTCGAGCACCGGCAGGCCGAGCAAGTCGCTGAGCACTGCTGTGCCCTCGCTGAACGGAATCGCATACGGGCCGTGCATGTTCAGAGTCTCGCCAACGGCACCCTCTTCCTCCAGCGCCTGAATAATCCCGTGCACCACGTCGCGGGCATCCGTGCGGTGCCAGAGCCAGGGATTGCCGTCGCGGTCGTGGTAATTGATGAGCAGCTTGCTGGGGTCGTCGGTGCGTTGCTTGACTGCCTCGTCAAGTTTGACCACGTTTTCCGCCATTTCGGGATGCCACAACGGGCCGCGCTGGGCTACACTAGCTTCACGATATTGCTGCGCAGCGATACCCATCGTCCAGCCGTTGAAGATTTCTTCCCCGGCCAGAATGGCGCCGGGTCGGATGATCGTGGTCTTTAGCCCATACTCGCGGCGGTAGTGCTCCACCATTTCCTCGTTCAACACCTTGATCATGCCGTACTCTTTGATCGGCAGGCGCGGGTGCTGCTCGTCAACCGGCGCGTAAAGCAATGACGGCATTGGATACACGGTATCGCTGCTGATGTGCACAAACCGATGCAGCTTGTCGCCCTGTTCCGCCACTGCCTGGAGCAAGCGCATGGTGCCGGTGGTGTTGATGTCGTAGTAGGTGAATTTCTCCATGGTCGGCGGCCGCGACATCACGCAGGCCGTATGGAGAACGGCGTCAATCCCCTCGGCCGCCTTGGAAATACCCTCAGTGTCATCCAACCCGACATTGGCAATCTCAATATCAAAGGCGTCAAGCTTGTCCGCTTTGGGGTCTCCCGGAAAGACCATGCCCCGTACCTGATGTCCCCGCGCGAGCAGCTCTTTCGTTAGATTCGTACCCACACGTCCCGACGCGCCAGAGAGCAGTATTCGCACCGGCTTCACTCCTTGATTCCTTGTTAGTTTCTGGGTCGATGATACGCAAGCCGCCACCTCGGCGCAATATGACGGCACACAATGCTGAACCGCCTCTCACGCGATCAACGCGCAAGAGGCGGTTCACATTCGTTACAAGCCAAGGCGACTCTCGCCAAGCGAGCGAAGTCTATTGAAGCACGGAGTTCGCCAGCGTTTCGTCCAAGACTTCCTGGGCCAGTTGGTCGCCCTCTGCCAGGGCCTCCTGGATGGTTACTTCCTTCCTGAAAATGGTTCTTGCCATGTTCAAGTGGATGCCGATGAGGCCGATGCCGCCCGGCGCCCCGACCACAAACCCGGCAACCGCCATTGAATCCACAGCTTCCTTGCGCAACGGATCACCTTGAATAAAGTCTTCGCTGTTGGCTACTGACTTGCGCATGGGTAGGCGGCTCTTGCCCAATGCGTGGCGGAGGTCCTGCGGGGCCTCGAAGAGCCACTCGATAAAGGTGAAGGCCTGATCCGGATTCTTGGAACCGTTGGGGATGATGTTATCGCCGCAACCGCTGTATGTCACCGTATTGCCGCCGGGCGGTAGGGGTAACGCGGCTGCGCTGTAGTCGAGCTTGTCGAAGCCCGCCTTGTAGTTGGGCTGGTGCGGCGTGTCATAGATTGTATAGAGCATGCTGACACCGCGATCGGTGAAGGCTATCCGCGGATCGGTATCGCCTCGGAACTCATCCGCTGCCTCGAAGCCGTCCTGCAAATCGTAGATGCGGAGCATGTGCTCGAATGCGGCCACCGTTGTCTCGTTGTCGAGCGTCGAGGTGCTGTCGTCCGCACTGATAATGGCGCCGCCCAACTGCCAGACGGCCACCATCCAGCACGCGAAGATACTGCCGGGGCCCCAGTGCGGCGTGTAGCCGAGCTGGGTGATCTTCTGGCCCTCTCTCTTTGTCATCCTGCCGATGGCTGAGTAGAGGTCATCCCACGTGGCGGGCGGGCTTTCCGGATCCAGTCCGGCCTCGATCAGGTTCTCGTGTCCGATGAAGAGCGTGCGGGCGTCGGGCGTAAAGGGCATCCCAAACTGGCGCCCCTGCCACACGGCGTCATTCAAGATCTCTTCCCACATATCGTCGGTATCGATGGTGGCGGAGGCCCTGACCATTTCGGTCATTTCCGATGCCAGGCCACCGTGGGCAAGGGTCTTGATGGTGAAGCGCGGCGCAAATGACATATCGGGCGCGGCGTCGGCCGCCACTGCCGCAGGCAGCTTCTCAAACGTCTCGCTCCAAGGCGTGGGCATGGTGTTGATGAAGATAGCATCCTGCATCGAGTTGAACTCGTCGCGGAGTTCCAGTCCCACACCCTCCGTGAATGACGCCCAAAAACCGTTGAGCGACCAGAAGTCAACCTGCACGGTCTCCATCTTGGGCTCTTCGGCCTCGGCCTTCTTCTCTTCCATCTCCGGCGCTTCATCAGCAGCCGGCGCGGCTACCTGGCCGCACGCGACCAGCAGGCTTGCGCCGCCGAGGATGCCGGCGCCCATGCCAAGCATGCGCCTTCGGGTTACGTTCCCATCCGTCACTCTAGCCATTGTGCTCTCCCCTTAGCTGAACTCTTGCATTACACCTAGACGAAGCGGCTGCACCTACGTCTCTACTGCAAAGATAAGAGTCGGTCGAGAAAGGCGCTCGCCGATTAGTGGGTATACCCTCCCTCCTTCACTGTGGCTTCCACTTGACCTGCATCATATCAATTGACTGGTAACCAGACAAGCGTGAATCATGCCAGGAATCTCTTCGGAATCTGCTCTAAGTCCCGGCTAAGCTGCCGTGCCCTCGACAATACTCACCACGGCATGGGTGGGGATTATTCGCGTAAGGGTGAGACCAGCTTGGGCGTAGAGTTCCGCGTATTCTTCTTCCGTGCGTTCACGCCCGCCGGAGGTCAGCGCAAGCATTACCACGTCCCAGAGCTTGCTGTTCGAGGGCTCGTTCCCAGGTGGCATCACCCCTTCGACTACCAGCACTCTGCCACCGTCATTCATCGCCTCACGACAGTTTCGCAAAATCACCGCAGAACGCTCGTCGTCCCAGTCGTGGACGATGTGCTTGAGCAGGTAGACATCACCGCCCGCGGGTACGTTCGTAAAGAAGTCACCACCTTCGACTTGGCAGCGCGCGCTGAATTCCGAAGAATCCAGCCCCGGTCTCGCCATGTCGACCACGTTCGGCCGGTCATAAAGTATGCCGTTGAGTGCGGGATAGGCCGCGAGCACTTCAGTCAGCAAGCGGCCGTGTCCGCCCCCCACGTCCACCACGGTGCTGATACCGGAAAAGTCGTAGGCAGCACAGACACCGGCGGCCTCGAAGCGCGAAAGCGCTGTCATCGAGTTGTCGAAGTCGGTGGCCGCATCCGGGTTTTGTTCCATGAAGTCGAAGAGCGAAAGCCCACAGGCAAGGTCGAATGCCGGCTCATTCTTCTCAACGCTGTAGAGCAAATGCGCCCACGCTCTGTTGTACCACTCGCTGCCGTGCACGATCGCATAGTCACGGAAGGAACACGGCGCGTCCGCCTGCAGCAGTTCGGCCATCGGCGTGAGCGCAAACTGCCGCGGCTCCAATTCAATAAACACATCCAGGCTTGCCAACAGTCGCAAGACCCGATACAGCGCCGCAGCACTTGTTTCAGTCTCCGCCGCTAGCTCATCCACAGAGCACGGGCCGTCCGCCAATAGGTCGGCAATACCAAGTCTCGCTGCCACAAAGAGGCACTGCGTGGTTGCTTTGCCCCATACCAATTGCTGCAGGCGGGGTACGAGGGAGGGATCAGGAAAGTTCTCCGGCCAGTCTGGTGTCACTTCATTCTTCCTGTACTGCAGAACAGAGGGCCGCCACGGCACGCTCCGTCATGCCATGAAAATAGACCGCCCATCTCCGCCATTTGTATGTTGAAAAAGGCGGGCAAATGAGCGAAGTTGAGTGGCAACGCGAGGGGCGCGTCGTCCGTCATTAGGTGAGCCGAGGCAGTGGCCTGGCTGCATCGCGCCGGAGTACGACACCCCTCGCGCCAGAATGTCGCTCCGAACAGATACCTGGGCAGACCAATGGCCCGCATCTGCAAGTGTGGAGGACACCACCAGTATGCCAGGAAGGAGAGCGGGATGAAAGTTGTGGCAGGGATCGATGTTGGGAAAGCGCAACTCGATGTGTCGGTAGCGGGCGGCCCCGTGCGGCGTTTCGCGAACACCACGGTGGGTATCACCGCCCTGGTGCGTTGGCTGCAAGCTGCAGGCGTCACGGTGGCAGTGTGTGAGCCGACCGGCGGGTATGAGCGCCAAGTGGTAAAGCGTCTGCACACGGCGCTGCCCTCAGTGGAGGTGGCGCATCCCAACAAGGTGCGGGCCTTTGCCCGCGCCTGTGGCAAGGAAGCGAAGACCGATCGCCTGGATGCGCAGGTGCTCGCCCGGTACGGCGCCGTGATGGCGCTGGAGGACCTTCCGGCGCCCTCCCCGGAACGTGAACAGCTCCAAGATGTGCTGCAGCGCCGCCAGCAACTCGTCAAGCAACGTGTGCAGGAACAGAACCGTCTGGACAAAGGCCTCTCCTCCGTTAGCCAATGCTCCGTCACACGCCACATCCGCTGGCTGGATAAGGAGATAGAACGGCTGGACCAGCAGTATCAAGCGACCCTGCAGCGCAGCCAGCACCTGCGCCAGCGCGCCCAACTGCTCGGCAGCATGCGCGGCGTCGGCGACTTGACCGCCGCCATCCTCACCGCCTTCCTCCCCGAACTCGGTCAGCTCTCCGGTAAGGCCTTGACCGCGCTGGCAGGTCTCGCACCGTGGTCACGGGACAGCGGACAGCAGCGCGGCTATCGCGCCATCCGCGGCGGCCGGGGCGTCGTGCGCCGCGCTCTCTACCTCGCCGCCTTGTCTGCTATCCGCCAGGACAACAGCCTGCAGCGCTTCTACCAAGGTCTGCGCCAGCGGGGTAAGCCGGGCAAAGTCGCCCTGGTGGCGGTAATGCGCAAAATGCTCCTGCAACTCAACGCCATCGTCCGGCGCGGCACACCGTGGCAGGACTACCTTGCTGCAGGTCCCTAAATTAACTTGACTTCTAACACAGATACTCCGGCGAATGCGCGCACCCGCGAGGGGGCGGGGAACCCAGGATGTGCGCAAAGAAGATGGATTCCCGCGTGCGCGGGAATGACGGACAAGGAGTCGACTTCTTGCTTTCATTCGTTTGTGCGGCCTGAGCAAGACCATGGTGATTCCCGTAATAGCTCGCCTCCGCAGGGGCGCGGAATCCATCTTTGTCTTCAGCTAATCGCCAGCTAACCGGTGCTCCCGCCGCATCACACAATGGCAAGGCAGCAGGCTTCGTTGCCCTGCGCTAACGATCCTTCTACCGCCCCATGGCGTAAGGCACCATCGTCCGCGGCGACGCCCCGCCTTCAATCAAGCCAGTGGCCGGGTCGAAGCGAATACCCGTTACCTGACCATGCGCCCAATCTCCACCCACCACAATCTCATGGCCCCGCGCCTCGAGCGCGGCGCGCGTCTCTTCAGCAATACGGCCCTCCACCACCACTCTCTTAGGATAGGCCGCGCGGGGGTAGAACGAACTGGGGAAGTGCATGGTATGGAACGACGGTGCATCAATCGCTTCCTGCAGATCCATGCCGAAGTCCACCACGTTGAGGAAAAATTGTAACGTCCACTGGTCCTGCATGTCGCCGCCGGGCGTGCCAAACACCATGTGCGGCCTGCCGTCTTTCATAGCCAGCGACGGTGTCAGCGTCGTGCGCGGTCGCTTACCGGGCATGAGGGCATTAGGATGGTCCGGATCGAGCGAGAACATCTGCCCGCGCGTGCCCAGCGGGAAGCCGAGACCCGCCACGACCGGTGAGGACGGCAACCAACCTCCGCTGGGCGTGGCGGAGAACATGTTGCCTTCCGCATCGATGACGTCCAAATGGGTCGTATCGAAGGCGTAGAATGCCGGATCGCCGGGCAGCGTTTCCAAGGTCTGCGGCGGCAAACCGCCGGGCCGCAAGTCGGGCGAGGCCACCGCCGGGTCGATCAACGCGGTGCGTTCCACCGCGTACTCTTTGCTCAGGAGCCTATCGAACGGCACCTGCACAAACGCCGGATCGCCATAGTACGTCTCGCGGTCTGCAAAGGCGAGTTTCGCCGCCTCGACCACGGTATGGATGTACTCAGGTGAATTGTGACCCAGGCCCGCCAGGTCGAATTGCTCCAGCAGCGTGAGTTGCTGTAAGAAGACGGGTCCTTGGCACCAAGGACCGCACTTATACACATCCAGACCGCGATAGTTGACCGTAACCGGAGGCTCAACTTTGGTGCGAAAAGCAGCGAAATCCTCTGCCGCGATCAGTCCCCGGTGCGGCTCACCGCTGGCGTCAAGAATCTCCGTGTTCGCCGCAAAGGCAGCAGCCTTCGCCGCCACGTCGCCGCGATAGAAATAGTCGAGGGCGGCCCGCAACCCCGCTTCCCGTCCGCGATGCTGCTCCCGCATCTCCACGTCTATGGCTGCTTGAAAGGTGGCCGCCCAGTCAGGCTGCCGCCACAGTGAGCCAACTGCCGGCACGGCGCCATTGTCCAGGAATGCCTCTGCCGACGTCGGCCAGCGGGTGCGGAATTTCTCCGCGTGGGATGCCAGTGACCGGCTCAACTCCGCATACATGGGAAAGCCGTCGCGCGCCATGTCCACCACCGGACCCAAGGTTTCCTTGAGGGTCAATCTTCCATAGCGCAGCAACGCCGTCACCCACGCGCCGAATGCGCCCGGCACCGTGGCGGGCAGAAAGCCGTCGCCGGGAATAAGGTCCAAGTTTTGTGAACGAAACCACTCGATTGTCGCCCGTTTCGGAGCTATCCCCTGACCGTTGATGGCAACCGTATTGGGCCCATCCGCGGCGGCGCTGTGAATGAGGATGGGGCACTCACCGCCGATGCCGTTGGCATGGGGCTTCAGCAAATTGAGCGCAAAGCCGGCCGCCACACCGGCATCGATGGCATTCCCGCCGGTCTCCAGCACGCGCATCCCAAGGGCAGTTGCCAAGTAATGCCCTGTTGTGACAACACCGAACGTGCCTCTGATGACGGGGCGTGTGGTGAACTCTGCCATTGCTACGGTTTGCTCCTTGTGCCGGCCATGTATGCTAGGCCACGCTCTTGCTTTGATTCTCAAGCGTCCGGCCGGTTGACGCACATGAGACTTCTCAACGAGATTCTGCAATGAACGTAGCACGCCACTCTCAAATCCGCAAACACCGCCGCACGTAGCCAGCGAATTTTCGTCAATGGTACGATTGGGCGAGCAACCTACCAGATCAGCGAGCTATGCGTTCTCATGATGCCGCCAAACACTTCACCATTGCCCCAAATGCCCCTCGACCTCGGCGACAACCTGCGCCTGCGCTTTGCCGTGCCGGAGGACTTCGATGCCTGGGTCGACTTCAACGAGCGCATGCGTGCGTACGATCCGTCATCGAACCGCATCGGCGTCTGGGCACACGAGCTCATGTCCGGCCGGCATCCTATTGCGCGAGCCAGCGACTTCACTGTCGTGGAGGACACGCGCACCGGCAAGATCGTCTCTTCGCTCTGCCTGATCCCGCAGACCTGGTCGTATGGCGGCATCCCGTTCGGCTGCGACCGCATCGAGCAGGTGGGGACCGACCCTGTCTACCGTCGGCGTGGTCTCATCCGCACGCAAATGGACGTCATCCACGCGCTCAGCGGGACCAAGGGCAACTTGCTGCAAGCGATCACGGGTATCCCCTGGTACTACCGCCAATTCGGCTATGAATTCGGCCTCGACCTCTATTACGGCCGCGTGGTGAGCGCACCAGCGCCGAACCAGGAAATCAAGACCCAATATCGTGTGAGACTCTTGACCAACTCCGATAAGACTTTTGTCCGCGCTGTCTACGCACATAACGCCCAACGACAGCCCTTTAGCGTGGTGCGCTCCGACGCGCACTGGGAGTGGGAGTTCTCCGGCCGCACCACTGATAGCGAGGTCTACAGGCCCTGGCTCATCATCGAGGATGCGGCACACAGGCCGGTTGGCTACATCCAGCACCACCCGGTTCTGCCTTCCACAAAACCGGACCCTTGGCGTCTCGTAGTCCGCCAATGCGCGCTCGCGTCCGGCGTAAGTCACCTCAACGTCGTACCGGACCTGCTTACGGAACTATCGAGGTATGTCCAATCACAGAGGAACCCTGACTACGACGCAGAAACCACGCAGCCGGGCGAAATCGTGCTCTTTCTGGGACGCGACGACCCTCTTTATGCCGGTCTGCCAGCCTCGAAACGGTCTTCCATGTGGGGGTACGCCTGGTACATTCGCATACCGGACTTGGCGGCATTTCTCCGCCACGTGAGTCCGGCACTTGAGAAACACCTCTTGGGAACACCAGCGGAAGGCTACACCGGCACACTTACCTTGAGCTTTTACCGCAGTGGATTACGGCTTGAATTTGAGCGGGGCAAGATCACGGAGAGCAGGAACCTCGACCACAAGGAGATGGATTCGAGCGACGCCAGCTTCCCCGATCTGACCTTCCTGCAATTGCTCGGCGGTCGCCGCACCTACGACCAACTCAAGGAGAGCCATCCCGATTGCAGCGCCACTCCCACAGCTCAGGCGCTTCTGGCGGCGCTCTTTCCGCCGTTTACGGGAAACCTTTGGCACTCGGACTAGGGGTCCTGGGATTAGAAATCCGGCGCCCGGCACTCTCCCGTTAGGGACGGTCGGTCTTGCGACAGAGGCGGTGGTTTAGACCGGGATCGCGCGCGTGGGCTCTACTGCGCCGTGTAACCGCCATCCACCGGCAATGCCGAGCCGGCCATGTACGTTAGGCCGCGCTCTTGCTTTGATTCGCAAACGTCCGGCCGGTTGGCGCGCATGAGACTTCTCAACGATATTCCGCACTGAACGTAGCACGCCACTCTCAAATTCGCAAACACAGCTACAGGCGGCCCTGCTCTCTCACACGGCATCCTGAACGGTGCCTCGAGTGTGCACCCTTCATCCCAGTGCAGCCCATCCCTCTGAGCGGTTCATGCTTCGACGGGCTCAGCACGAACGGCAGTGGGGAAGTTGCCTGTAGTCACCTATCCCGGCGAGTGGTACGATTGGCGCGGACAATCTGATCGTCTAACCTCGACCCTCTCGCACACATGCAACCATCTTCTGTCCCATCGCTGCCTGAGACCCCCCTCGACCTGGGCGACAACTTGCGCCTGCGGTTTGCCGTGCCCGAGGACTTCGAGGCCTGGTCCGACTTCAACGAACGCATGCGCGAATACGATTCGTCAGCGGCCGCCAACGCCATTTGGGCCCACGAGCTTATGTCAGGCAGGCATCCAACGACGCGCGCCGGCGACTTCACCGTGGTTGAAGATACGACTACGGGCAAGATTGTCTCGTCCCTGTGCGAAATCCCACAGACCTGGTCGTACGGCGGCATTCCGTTCAGCTGCGGCCGCATCGAGCACGTGGGCACCGACCCGGAGTACCGGCGGCGCGGCCTGGTCCGCGCGCAGATGGACGTCATCCACGCCCTCAGTGAGAGCAACGGGGAACTGGTCCAGTCCATCACCGGCATCCCCTGGTACTACCGCCAGTTCGGCTATGAGTATGCCCTGGACCTCTACCACGGCCGCACGGTGCCGGTGTCGGCGCCGAGCGCAGACTCCGCGGCCCAGTATCGGGTGCGGCCGCTCACCGACGCCCATCACGCTTTTGTGCGGGCTGTGTACGACCACGCCGCCCGGAGGCAGCCTTACAGCGTTGTCCGCTCGGACGCGCACTGGCAGTGGGAGTTTTCGGGACGCACCAGCGGCAGCGCGGTGCGAGACGAATGGCTCATCATCGAGGGCCCCGATGAGCAACCGGTTGGCTTCATCCTGCATCACAAACCCCGCGATTCTTCGGGATCGGACCCGTGGATTCTGGTGGTGACCCAGTGCGCTCTCGCGCCCGGCGTCAGTTCCCTGAACGTCATGCCGGAGCTTTTACCCAGTCTCTATCGATACGTAGCGGCATTACGGAAGTCGGACAGCCGCCAAGAGAGCAAGGGCGGCGTGATCAACTTCATGCTAGGACGTGAGAATCCCGTTTACGCCGGGTTGCCAAGCAAGGCAGCAACGTCGCAGTCGGGCTACGCCTGGTATCTCCGCGTGCCGGACCTTGCCGCCTTCCTGCGCCACGTGCGGCCCGCGCTGGAGAGACACCTCTTGGGAACACCCGCAGAGGGTTACACCGGCACGCTTACGCTGGACTTCTTCCGCAGCGGTCTGCGGCTTGAATTCAAGCAAGGTCGGATTAGGGAAATCTGCGCTCTACACGCAAAGGACGTCACGTCCAGCGACGCCGAATTCCCGGACCTGACGTTCCTGCAGTTGCTCGGCGGGCGCCGCACCTGCGACCAGCTCAAAGAGAGTTATCCCGATTGCATCGCCACGCCCACCGCCCAAGCCCTGTTGACGGCGCTCTTCCCGCCCTTTACGGGCAATCTCTGGCACTCGGATTAGGCCTCAGTCGCGTCGCGGCGGCAAGACTACGGCAAGCTTGCGAGGAACTGGCAGTCGCCCAGGCAGGTACGCATAACACCAGCGGCAACTCATGCTGTCTATTGCGCCGTGTAGCCGCCATCCACCGGCAATGCCGTGCCGGTCACGAATGATGCGGCATCAGAGCAAAGCCACACCGCCACTTCCGCGATCTCTGCCGGGTTGGCAAAGCGGCCGTTCGGCTGCGAGGCCTTCAGCTTCGCGCCAACCTGTGGATTGCGCGTCACCAGAGTTTCCAGCATGGGGCTAAGGACCGCAGAAGGACAGATGCAGTTCACGCGGATGTTGTGTGGCGCATATTGTAGCGCGGCCGTCTTGCTGAGTCCCACGACGCCGTGTTTGCTGGCAGCATAGGCAGGGCTATGCTGGCTGCCAACCAGTCCCGCGATTGACGACAGATTCACGATCGCGCCACCGCCGGACTGCATCATGGCCGGAATCTCATGCTTCATGCACAACCAAGTACCCTTGAGGTTTATCCCCATCACCTCGTCCCAGTCATCTTCGGTAAAGTCGATCATGGAGGCACCGCTGCCCAGCACCCCGGCACAGTTGACGGCAAGGTCCAGTCGCCCGAATTGCTGCACGGCCATATCAACCGCCGCGCTCACGTCGGCGGTCTTACTTACGTCCGCCCTAATGAACGCGGCGTTCCCGCCAAGTCCCGAGACTAGGCCCGCGGTCTCCTCACCCCCGACCTGATCGACGTCCGCAATCACCACTCGCCCGCCTTCACGCGCAAGCCGGAGCGCAGTCGCGCGGCCGATGCCGGAAGCGCCGCCTGTAACGAGCGCGACTTTGCCTGTTAGTGTTTTCGACACGCAATAGCTCCTTGCGCCACTAGTCTGCAAATCAAAGCGAGCTGCTTAGCAAAGAGAGCTGGGCCATGAATGTCAGTCTCCGTTGAAGGGGACACAGGCCGCACTCAGCCACGATGGATGCCTTGCCCGTACCAAAGAAGCGGTAGGCTTTATGTGACATTTGCAGGGATCGGTGTTCTGCTTACTTACAGTCGTAGAACCAGCACCAAGGATCAGACATCAAAGCATGAGCGTTGGACCACTTTCGTCACACTGAAAGGCAGGCCCGATCCTAAGCGCTCATTCGGTCTTCCCAAACATCTCCTCAAGCACGGGGCGCACCAGCGCCCAGTTGGGCAGCAGCACGTGCGCTCCGCCCTCCGTCACATAGTTGTACACGAGCGGCGGTTCTATGACGCGCGCATTCACCGGCACGTCACTCAGCAGATAGAGGTCTCGCAGCAGGAAGAGTTGCTCAGTGAGCGTGAGATCGGTTTCGATTGCCTGATTGAACTGCTCCAGGAGCAACGGGAACCGCACGATCATCTCGTCCGAAAAAAGCTCGGTGCGCGCCGCGGTGATCAGATTCTGTTGACGTCCCATGCGTTTGAAGTCGTTGTCAGGATGCCGTGTACGCGCGTAAATCAGCGCCGTCTCGCCGTCCATGTGCTGTTCGCCCGCGTTGATGACGATGCGCGTGTATCCGTAGTCAAGTGTAGGGTAGAGATTGTCGACGAGGGTCTTTGCTACTGTCACGTTGACGCCGCCAAAGGCGTTGATGAGTGCCGTGAAACCGATGAAATCGACTGCAGCCACGGCATGCACCGGCACGCCAAACACCGCTTCAACAGTTTTGCGCGCCAGTTCCGAGCCGTTGGCCTCGTAGTACTCGCCAAAGAAGTACGCAGCGTTGATGCGATGCCAGCCATAGATGGGGATGTTCACCCAGAGATCTCGGGGAATCGAAAGCAGTGAGAGTGAACGCGTCTTGCGCTCGATGCTGAGCAGCATGATGACGTCGCTGCGGGATTGCTCATGGGTATGGCGCCGGTCTAGGCCGACGAGCAAGAGTGTAAAGCGCTCTCCCGCACGTAGGTCCGGTTGCGTCGTGTCCGCCCGGGCCTCCAGTACCGCAAGAGGAGCGAATGCACTCGCAAGCAGGAGGACACAGAGAACGCCCAGCCGCAACGGCAAGGCAAAGCGGGTGATGATGCCACTCCTGACGTTCACGCGTCCGCCTCGCGGAGGGGAGCCGTGCCGAGGAGCAACTCAATCTCATTCTCCACCTCAGGCGTCAACGCGATGCGATCGTGGGTGGCTATGCACGCGTGCACGCCGTTGAGAATGATGCGCAGCGCCACACGCGTATCACCGGGATTGCGGCTCAAGAGCTCGGCCAGCCGCTGAAGCTGGCCCAAGTCTTGCGTATCGTCCGGCGTGCGCTGGAAGACCAACTCGACCTCCGGCCCGGTGAGTTCCTCCGGTTCTTCAGGGGTCTGGTACTCCGGCTCAGTCGCGACGTCCCGTTCCTCCACGCGACTGTCCACCAGAGGAGTCTCCGCTGTCTCCGCGTCGTTGCCGTCCGCGGCCACAACGGCAACCTCCTCGGTAGAACTCTCCGCGGAGTCTTCTGAATCCGCAGGCACCCAGTCGGGGAGGCCGTCCTCACGCGTAGATGGGGGATTCTCTACGTTTACGGAGACCGTAATGGCTGGATCACCGTTTTCGGACTCGGCCTGCGAGTCGCTCGACTGCTCAGCGGTTGCATCATCGAGGGGCTCCACACGCTCCGCCAAGACGCGCAGCACGTCATCGCGGCTATCTTGCTCCACACGCCCGCGCACCACGATGAAGTTGCCGTTGGCGAGAAGCGCAGACCGATCCGCATACAGCTTGGGGAAGACGGTGACGTCAATCTGACCCTGCTCATCTTCCAAGGAAAGCATCGCCATGTTTTGACCCTTACGGGTGAAGATCTTGCGCACAGAACCAACGCGGCCGGCCAGAGTAGCGCGCTTGCCCTCGAGCTCCTGCACAATCTGCGCCGTTGTCGTATCAGCCGCGGCGCGCAGCCGTGCGCTGTGCGCCTTGAAGGGATTCTCCAAGAGATAGTCGCCCAGGAGTTCCTTTTCCCAGATGCCCTTTTCTTCCGACGTCGCGGGATCAACCTCCGGCAAACTGAAGCTCGTGAGCATGGCGGCCTGTTCCTCGCCCAGGAACGTCTCAAAGAGCGTCGGGCCCTGGTTGCTCATACTCTGCGCCTTTTGTGTGGCAGTGAGCACCTCGTCCAAACTCGCGAGCAATGCGGCCCGGTCTCCCATGCTGTCCAGAGCGCCAACCTTGATGAGGCTCTCCAAGGCGCGCCGGTTCACGACGCGTTGGTCGATGCGCAGGCCCAAGTCATAGAAGTCCTGGTACGGTTCCGCGGCGCGCCCCTCAGCGATGGCATTCGCCGCCGCCGTGCCCACGTTCTTTACTGCCGCCAAGCCAAAGTAGATTGTGCCTTCCTTGATGGCGAAATTGGATTCGCTCTCATTCACATTTGGCGGCGCCACGGTCACTTCCAGGCGACCGCACTCGCGCACCGCCTCAATTATCTTGTCCGTGTTGCCAAGTTCCGTGCTCAAGACCGCCGTCATGTACTCGGTGGGATAATTTGCCTTGAGATAGGCGGTCTGGTAGGCAATCGTCCCGTAGCAGGTCGCGTGGGCTTGATTGAAACCGTAGCGCGCAAAGGGCTCAAAGTCATCGAAGATGGCCTCCGCGAGATTCTCAGCGACGCCCTTCTCTATCGCGCCCTGCACAAACCGCTCGCGATGCTCCTGCAATTCGTGGGCGATCTTCTTGCGGACCGCGTAACAGAGCTTGTCCGCCTCGGCCAGAGTGTAACCGGCAACCGCCTGCGCCACCGCCATGACGTCTTCCTGATAGACCATAATGCCGTAGGTGCGTTCCAGCACGGCTGCCATCAGGGGATGCCGCGCCGTTGGCTTCTCGCGTCCGTGCCGCCGGGCAACGTACTGCGGAATGTACGCCATAGGGCCCGGGCGATAGAGCGCCACCAGCGCCATCACGTCTTCAATGCGGTCCGGCTGCAGGTCCTTGACGTAGCGCCGCATGCCGTCGGACTCCAACTGAAAAACGCCGGTCGTCTCGCCGGAAGAGAGCAGTTCGAAAGTCTTGCTGTCGTCAAGCGGGATGTCCTTGAGGTCGATCGTCTCGCCGCGACTCGCCGCGACAAAGCGCACGGCCCGGTCCAAAACGGTGAGATTGCGCAGACCCAGAAAGTCCATCTTGAGCAAGCCGATCTTTTCGATGGCGTTCATCTCAAATTGGGTCATGACGCCGTCGTCGCCGACGTTTCGCTGCAAGGGGACGTATTCGGTAAGCGGTTCCCGCGAAATCACCACGCCGGCCGCGTGGGTCGACGCGTGGCGCGCCACGCCTTCCAGATTCTTGGCCAGGTCCAGCAACCGCTTCACCTGGGGGTCTTCATCCACAAGCTGCTGCAAGTCCGGTGTTCCCTGCAGCGCCTCATCCACCGTAGACATGATGGGCACGAGCTTGGCAACCCGGTCCACTTCGCCATAGGACATACCGAGCGCCCGCCCCACGTCGCGTACCGCCGCCCGGGCCTTCATCGTGCCAAAGGTGATGATCTGGGCTACGTGATCGGCCCCGTACTTCTCCGTCACATATTCGATGACCTCGTCGCGGCGTACGTCCATGAGGTCCACGTCGATATCCGGCATGGTGTAGCGCGAGGGGTTGAGAAAACGCTCGAAGATGAGCCCGTAGTGCAGCGGATCGATATCGGTAATGCCGGCGGTATAGCAGACAAGGCTGCCCGCCGCCGAACCCCGCACCGTAGTCGGGATGCCATGCTCCTTGGCCCAATTCACAAAGTCCGCCGCGATGAGGAGGTATGAAGAAAAGCCCATGTCGCCAATCACGCTCAGCTCGTACTCCAATCGCTCGCGCGCGGCGTCATCGGCATTGGGATAGAGCGCCTCCAGGCCTGTGCTGCAAACTTCATGCAGGTACGAACGCGCGTCATGGCCGTCCGGCACTTCGAAGTGCGGCAGGATGCGCTGGTCGAGGGCCAGTTCCACGTTGCATTGTTCCGCGATCTTCATCGTGTTCGTGAGGGCTTCGGGCAGCTCCGCGAACCGCTCCCACATTTCGTCGGCGCTGCGCAGGTAGAACTCATCCACCTCCATGCGCATGCGGTCCGTGTCGTTCACGTTGCTGTTCGTCTGGATGCACAAGAGCACGTCGTGTGCCTCGGCATCCTCCCGGCGCGTGTAGTGCCCGTCGTTCGTGGCCACCAGCGGCAGGTCGAGGTCCCGCGCCAGCGCAATGAGCTTGCCGGTTACCTCCTGCTCCCAGTCCATATCGTGGTCTTGAATCTCGATGTAGAAGTTCTCCGGGCCAAAGAGGTCGCGGTAGCGGAGCGCCAGATTCCGCGCCTTTTCGTCATTGCCGTCCTGCAGCGAGCGGGGAATTTCGCCTGAAGGGCAGCCGGAGAGGCAGACTAGGCCCTCGTGATACTGTTCCAATAGTTCATGGTCAACGCGCGGCTTGTAGTAGAAGCCATCCAATTGCGCCTGTGTCGCCAGCTTGACAAGATTGCTGTAGCCCTGGTTGTCCTTGGCGAGGAGGGTGAGGTGGTACTGCCGGTCGTCCAGCTTGGGTTCCTTGTCGAAGCGCGAACGCGTGGCCACGTACACCTCGCAGCCAATAATCGGCTTGATGCCCCGGCTGCGCGCCTCTTCGTAGAACTCGATAGCGCCGTAGAGCACGCCGTGGTCGGTAAGCGCGATGGCCTCAAAGCCCAGTTCTTTGGCGCGGTCCATCAACTCCGGCATGCGGCTCATGCCGTCGAGCAAACTAAAGTGGGTATGCAGATGCAGGTGGGTGAATTGCTTCATGCAGACACACGGCTCCTAGGACCGGCTCTAAACCTAGCGGGAGAAATGCTCTGTCAAGAATACCTGGAACGCGTTCAGATTGAAAGCAGGTAACAGCCTTGACGGACAATGTTTACAAACTTATATGCGGCTCGATTCCGCCTGCCGCAAGGGTCTCGCATTAGATAGAAAAAACGCCAAGAAAAGTGCGCCTTCCAATGGGGCCGCCGGCATCCGATTCGTGCAGACCCTTAAGAGTTGATAGCGACCGCTAACGTTAAGCTCAAGTGCGCCAAAGCGGTGTCCGTCCGTTCTTATCCCAGGCGTCAAAGCCGTCCACGTCCGCGATCCCCGAAAGTGTAAAAGCCCGCCCAATCCGTCACTTGTATGTCGAAGAGGGCGGTTAGATGAGCGAATGTGAGAGGGTAACGCGAGGGGCGCGTCATCCGTCATTCCCGTGAAAACGGGAATCCATCTTCTCTTCGCCGCCACACGCACCTACCCCGGCGGGGGACAAGCCCCCGCCCTACACAAGCCACGCTCCACTCCCAACAAATAGGGTCCGCGGCCACTTTGAGGCTCGGCCCCACCCACTCCGCCATTGCCAATTCCACCAGAGTCTTATCGCTATTGCCGAGTTACCCTCCGTCATTCCGGCGGAAGCCGGAATCCAGTCCGTCATTCCCGTGTAAACGGGAACCCATCTTTTCCACGTCTCCTGGACTCCGGCTTTCGCCGGAGTGACAGCATGCAGGCACAGCATAGCCGAATCCGTCATTCCCGTGAAAACGGGAATCCATCTTTTCTTTGCCGCCGCACACCCCCACCCCGACTGGGAACAAGCCCCCGCCCTACGCGACAGAGCTCCCATTCCCCCAAAGAAAAAAGCCCCGCTCCTTCAAGAGCAGGACTTCAATAACCTATCTACCTAAGTATCCGTCACGTACTACACGGCCGCGCCTCACCCGCACTCTCCGCCGTATCGAACGACTGGCCGCACGAGCACGACTCCGCCGCGTTGGGATTGAGAATAGTAAACCCCCCGCCAATCAGGGCGTTGCTGAAGTCAATCTCCGAGCCGCTAAGGTACATCAGGCTGAACGGATCCACAAATACGCGCACGCCTTCGTTCTCGATCACCTCGTCGCCGTCGTCGGCGCTTTCCTCCATGGACATGCCGTACTGAAACCCCGAGCACCCGCCCGGCGACACAAACACCCGCAACCCCGCACCCGGGTTCTCCTGCGTCATCAAGCTCTTCAGTTGCTCCACCGCCGTCGATGTCATTGATAGCATAAGTAACTACCTGTCGGCGCCTGGTATCTAAATCCCTACCACTACTGCAATCGTACTGATTCCACGTCAAGTAGTCAAGCAAGAAGAGTATTGCATTTCGGCACAAAGGCCTGAGAACCGCCCTTACAGGTTGCCAGGGCACACTGGTCTGCTACCACGTCCGATCCAGTCTCTTCGCACTTCACACCTTGACGCTGTGGCTTGGAGTTGCGTAGCATGAGAATTGAGGCTGTGCTAGACGGGGAACTAGCGGTGCCCTGCACCCGCAATCCGCTATAGCGGGGTTGACAGCTTTCCGTGAGGTTCGCGTTCTTTGAAGGCTGCTGCGTGGTAAGCGGCGTTGATGGCTGGGTCTTGCGCGGCGAGAGGCCGTGAACCCCGTCAGGTCCGGAAGGAAGCAGCGGTAAGCGGTTACTCTCGGGTGCCGCAAGGAAGCTTGGCCGGAGCTCGCGCCGCGTGGGCGCTTCAGGGAGCGGTATCGAAGGAAAGGCACGGCCTCTTCATTTAACCTGCGCTGGGGAAACAGGACGGCACTACGCGCAATACGGCACCACAAATAGTCGTGCCACGCTAGAGACCCCGATTGCGCTGACTGTCCTGCACGCCGGCTTGAGTAGCGCACGGCGAGAGCAAACTCATCCAGTCTTGTTTTAGCGCGTAGCCTTACCTCTAGTCTAAGCCTGCCTTGAGGGGGGATCCGCTTTCAGGGAAACGCCAAAAGTGGATTCCGGCTTCCGCCGGAATTGTAAGTGTCAGGTATTTCGTTGACAGATTTCGTGATAGTAGTCGATGGCTTTCGCGTGGCTCTTGGCCTCATTACATGTCATTCCGAACGGAGCCTAGCGGAGTGAGGAATCTAAAGTACTGAGCCAGACGAACATGCTAGATGTGAATCCTAGATTCCTCGCTCCGCTCGGAATGACAGTCAAATTTTCACAGCTTTGTGAAGAGGGGATTCTGTCGACGAATTAGTCAACATTTACAGGATGACGGACCCCGCCACCTTCCCCTTTTGCCTGCAATCTCACCCAGCGTGATTACTCTTCGGCGCCTCCCACTCACTTTCTCTTTTGCCGTTGTCTCACCCATAGTACTCACTATTCGGCGGCTCTATAGCGATTCATTGCCCGTTGCCATAGTGTAGAAACGCACCTTTCGGCGCCTTGCTCACTCTTTTGGCCTCCTTCATACCGAAGGCAATTAAAATTGGGCAGCATACTCTCTCCCATGGGCGCTGTCATGCTGAAAGCAGACACCCTTCAGCTACTTACACTCCCCTGAGATCGGAGTGAATCGGGAGAACTCATCCCAGCGACCACAGTTTCTAGACTCCTCGCTGCGCTCGGAATAACGTAGAATTCTACACAGAGAGCGCTTGGCGTTTGGATCGACCGGTCTCCGAGAATTCGTGTAGTTGGAACAGCCGATAGAATACAAGCAGCGCGCCATTGCCTAGAACGAGGAGTAACTACGTTCGTGTCGCGGGTGGTCTTATACAACAAGTGGCGGCCGCAGACTTTTGCCGACGTGGTCGGCCAAGAGCCGACGGTGCGCACGCTGCAGAACTCCCTGGCAGCGGGGCAGGTGGCACATGCGTACATCTTTGCCGGGCCGCGGGGTTCCGGCAAGACCTCGCTGGCGCGCATTCTGGCCAAAGCCCTCAACTGCCTACAAGGCGTCCAGCCCGAACCGTGCGGCAAGTGCCAAGCGTGTACGGACATCCTCGAAGGTCGCTTTCTCGACCTCGTGGAGCTCGACGCCGCCTCCAATCGCGGAATCGAGGACATTCGCGACCTGCGCGAGCGCGTGAATTTTGCCCCCGTCAGCGGCCGCTACAAGTTCTACTTGATAGACGAGGTGCACCAGCTCACACCGGAAGCCTCGAACGCGCTTTTGAAGACCCTGGAAGAACCGCCGGACCACGCCGTATTCGTGCTGGCGACTACCGAAATTCACCGCGTACTGCCCACGATTCTGTCACGGTGCCAGCGGTTCGACTTTCGCCGCATCCCCGTGCGGTCGCTGGTGGGCCGCCTGCAGGAGATCGCGGAGGCGGAGAAGGTCAGCGCCGAAACGGAAGCCCTGAACATACTCGCGCGTATGGCCGGCGGCAGTGCCCGCGACGCCGTGAGCCTCTTCGACCAGGCCATCATCTACGCCGAAGACGGCGTCACCGCCGCCGACGTGCGCGACTTGCTGGGGCTGGCGCACACGGCGGTGGTGGCTGAATTTGTCGATACCCTGGCGCGCCGCGACACCAGGGAAGGTCTGCGCGTGCTCTCCCAGGCCGCGGACCAGGGTCTGGACATGCGGCAATTCGCCCGGGAGACCATTCGTTACCTGCGCGGCACGCTGCTCCACAAGAGCGGCATGGAAGCGGCCGAGTTGCTGGAAATGAGCGAGGAAGAAGCCGCGCTCATGGACGGCCTGGCGGAGCGCATCTCGCTCTCCGAGATTGTGCAAGCCATCCGGCTCTTTTCTGAGGCCGAACAATCATTGCGCTTGGGAGTCTTTCCCCAATTGCCCGTCGAACTCGCTTTGGTGGAATTTTGCGCCAAAGGTGAAGTCACTGAAACAACGGGTGCGCCTATGACTGCCACGCCACGGACAACGAGTGCGGCACCACGCCGCGAATCCGCGCAATCAGCCCCGGCCCCCAGGCCCGCTGCCAGCGAACCGGCGACGGCGGCAGCTGCGGACACTCCGGTGGCCCTGAAGGACGCGGGCAATACCGAAACGCAAGCGCCGCAGACAACGCCTGTGGACGCGCCCGCGGCGAAAGCGGAGGAATCGCCTTTAGCGGAGATCCAACAGCGCTGGGACGCGGTGATCAACTCCTTCCGCCCCCCCAACGTCCATCTGCGCGGTATTCTCCGCGACTGTACGCCTCAATCTGTGCAGGACCGAGTCCTTACCTTGGAATTCGCCCACTCGTGGCACCGCGACAAGGTGCGCCAGCCGGACAATCTCTTTCTGGTCGAGAAAGCAGTCGCCCAGACCATCGGTCGGCACTTTACTATCGAATGCGCGCTGGCGCAAAGAGAGTCACCGGCAGGCGCCTATGAAAAGGACCCGGCGAACGATCCCATAGTCCGTAGAGCGCAGCAACTCTTTCCTGGCGCTATCACCTACGAAAAGTCGAACGAGGATCTTTCCTCAGCCGAACAGCCGGAAGAGGACAACGCCGGGTGACCAAACGCACAGACGACTCTAGTTGAGTCCAATCGCTCCGTCGGAGACCCAATGCCGCCGCACATTTAGGGCACCAATAGCATTACGGTGGTACAGTAAGCAAAGAAGAGAGAACCTGGGAAAGCGACGCTTGAGAGCACAAGGCAGCCCTGTGCAGATTGGCACACTGCAAAGGAGAGTTGAACCATGGGATTGGAGATTTTCGAGCGAGGAAAGCTTCCGCGCTGGGTCAGGATGCGGCAAGAGCTTGTCACTGCCACCATCAACGATGTTGCCGCGGCCGTTGCTGAGCAATTCGCGCGACCGGAGATTCGTGAGACCATCCGGCCGGGCAAGCGCGTCGCCCTTACGGGCGGCAGCCGCGGCATCAATCGCATCGACCAGGTGCTCAAGGCGGCGGCGCACGAGATCAAGCAACTCGGCGCGGAACCGTTTATCGTGCCGGCCATGGGCAGCCACGGCGGGGCGACGGCAGAGGGCCAAATCGAGATTCTCGAACACTATGGTGTAACCGAAGAAGCGATGGGCTGCCCCATCCGTTCCAGCATGGAAACGGTGCTGCTCGGCCACGTGAAAGACAACGTGCCGGTCTGGGTCGACAAGACCGCCTATACCGAGGCCGACATCACGATCCCCGTAAACCGCGTAAAGCCGCACACCGACTTTCACGGCAATATCGAATCCGGCCTCATGAAGATGCTGGCCATCGGGCTTGGCAAGCAGAAGGGCGCCGATACGTTTCACGGGCGCAGCTTTGACGAGTTTCCCACGCTCATTCCGGCGGTAGGCCAGTTCACCATTCAGCACATGCCCGTCCCCTTCGGCCTCGCGCTGGTAGAGGACGGCCACTCCCGCCTCTCTTTGATTAAAGCAGTGCCCGCAGACCGTATCCTGGAAGAAGAGCAGGAGTTGCTCAAGATTGCCCGTGAGCGCATGGCGCGTCTGCCCGGCGAGGAAGTCGACGTGCTGATCGTCGACCAGCTCGGCAAGGACATCAGCGGCATTGGCGCAGATACGAACGTCATCAACCGCTACTGGAGCGGCCCTTTGCCCCACCCGCCCCATATCAAGCGCATCGTTATGCGCGATCTGACCAAAGATACGGAAGGCAACGCCTGCGGCATCGGACTCGGAGATGTTGTCCTGCAGCAGATCGTCGATAAGCTGGACCCCGTGCAGACCTACATGAACGTCGTCACCGCCAAAGGGCCGGAAGGCGCGCGCATACCGCTCACGGTCGCCAACGACCGCGAGGCGCTCTTCGTCGCGCTGGCGTGCTGCCATCAGATCGAGAATGAGACCGCGCGCATTATGCGCATCCAGGACACGAAACACCTGGAAGACCTCTGGGTCTCGGAGCCGCTCGCGTCGCAACTGGAGGCAACCGGCCGCGTGCATCGGATGGGCGAGATGGAGGAGATCGCGTTTGATGCGCAGGGCATGTTCACACAAGCTACGCGGAACGGCACCGCCGTTGCTGCTTCCTAACTTGAGGACTAACAGGAATAGAAGGACGCTTAAGACTCGTGCTGTGGGGATGAAGCCACCTTCGACATTGAACGCGTTGGTTGTGTAGAGGCCTATTGTCCCGGAGCCCTCACAAAGTGAGTCGACTATTCTCAAATTCAATAGAGAAGAGATTGAACACAATGGCAGTCGAGACCCACAGTGCCCCTGAATCCTCCAAGAATAGACTTAGCCAGCAGGCTGAAGAGCTCTATGAGCGCTATGGCAAGCCACTTGAGGCAGAGCATTCTGGTGACTTTATAGCAATTTCAACGAAGGGCAAGCTGGTACGCGCTCCCACGCTTCAGGAGGTTCTTGACTTGTCTTTGGAGCAACTGGGCAAAGGCAGCTATGTTTTCAGGCTAGGACCCGACCGTAGCGTCATGAAATGGCGCTAGCGGGGCGCTTTCACCGTGCGTGTGGAGAGTGACCGTTTTCCGTACCTTCCCGTTCGTCTTACAATCGGCGGAAGAGAGACCCAATTCGAAGCCCTACTGGATACCGGCTTCGACGGTGGAGTAGCGGTACCAGAAGACACTATTGCGAGCGGGCAGACTGCCGAGTGGAGCCTTTCGTTCTACTTGGCCGATGGATCTGTGGTGGATGTCCCGGCGTACCTGGGAAGAGTGCAAGTTGGTGAGCTTCCACCCGTGACCACGATAGTCATCACGTTGGGTGGCGAGCCAATCCTGGGCCGTGCAGTTTCCGATCAATACATGATCTCCCTCGACCACGGCCAGCGCATAGTTGTCGAACCATAGCCAGGAAGGAACCCCAAATGTTCGACGCATTTGATCTCACCGGCCGGTCCATTATTGTCACCGGCGCGAGTCGCGGCATCGGTCGCACGACAGCGGAAGTGCTCGCGGCCGCCGGCGCCAACGTGATTGCCGTAGCCCGCACCGAGAGCGCCCTGGACGCGCTTGTGCAAGGCATCATCGGGTCCGGCGGGAAGGCGCTGGCGGTGCGCGCTGACGTGAACGTGCCGGAAGACACGGAGATGCTTGTAGAGCGCACCCTAGCCACGTTTGGTCAGGTGGACGTGCTCGTCAATAATGCCGGTGAGTCCGGCAGACACGGCGCGATGGCAGAGACGACCGCGGCGGACTGGGACGACCTGATCGAGAACAACCTGCGCAGCGCGTTTCTGTGCGCCAAGGCCGTATTCCCAACCATGGAGGGGCAACAGCGGGGCAACATCATCAATATGGCGAGCATCAGCGGGCAGAACGGCGGCCAGAGCGCGCGCGTGCATTACGCGGCGTCAAAAGGCGGCATGATTGCGTTCACCAAAGCGCTCGCCCGCCAGATGGCGCCGTGGGGCCGGGCGAACAACATTGCGCCCGGACAGATAGACACCGGATTCGCCCGCATTCCCGACGATCGTCTACGTGCCGTGCTTGAGCGCACACCGCTGCAACGCCTCGGCAAGCCAGAGGAAATCGCCCACGGCGTGCTCTATCTCGCCAGTGACGCTTCTTCGTTTATTACCGGCCACACGCTCGCCATAAACGGCGGGATTCTCATGGACTAGCTGTGCCCCGAACCGTGGAATCTCGTTGTTCGCTGAGCTCGCCGGAGTAGCCACTCCAAGAGCATTAAGGTATAGCCGCAACGCGACAGGAATGTAGTAAACAGTGGCAAATCAGGTTAGAGCTGCCGCACTGCGCTCCCCGCCCGGACCGGGAGACTTCCTGGGATTGCGGACTTTGCGTAAAATAAAACGCGATCCCCTGGGAACACTGCAAGCCCTGCATCGCGCGTACGGTGATGTATTCTATTCTCCCCTGGTTAATGCCCCGACATACTTACTTGCTCACCCCGACCATGTCGGACATGTACTGCAAGCAAACTACCGGAACTATCGGCGGAGTCGCAATAGTGACAAACTCAGGCGGGCTCTTGGCAACGGTCTCTTGACCAATGACGGCGCGTCTTGGCTCAAGCAACGGCGTCTCATGCAGCCTGCTTTCCACCGCAATCGCATTGCTCGCTTCGGCGAGGCAATGACCGATGAGACGCAGAAGCTGCTTGCGCAGTGGCAGACTGAGGCTCCCCTTGGGAAGCCGCTCGATGTTGGCAGCGAGATGATGCGCCTGACACTCGCCATTGTGAGCCGCACGATGTTTGGCGCCAGAATAGTGCAGGAAGCTGAACAGCTCGGCCCGGCAGTCGCGGAATTGCAGGAAGAGACTCACAGGCGTCAGTTTGTGCTGATCGACCTGCCGGAGTGGGTCCCCTTGCCGAGTTTGCGCCGCGCCAGGGAGGCACGCAAGACCATCGAGCAGGTCGTAACGCGCATCATCGCAGCGCGGCGCCGGTCGGACGTGTCGGCACACGATGACTTGCTCTCCATGCTCATGAATGCCAAGGACGCCGACACCGGTGAATCTATGGACGACGCGCAACTGCGCGACGAGGTCCGCACGATCTTTCTCGCCGGACACGAGACTACGTCAAACGCGCTCACGTGGACTTGGTACCTGCTCGCGCGCAATCCCGCCGCTGCCTCGAAGCTGCGAGCAGAACTTGACGACGTTCTGGGCGGTCGATTGCCTACCGTTGACGACCTACCGCAGCTTGCGTACACCAAGATGGTTGTTGAAGAATCGATGCGCCTGCTGCCGCCGGTTTGGGCCCTTTCCCGCGAGGCGATTGCTGATGACGAAGTCGGCGGATGCCGCATTCCATCGGGCAGCACCGTTGTCCTCAGCCAATTCATTACGCATCGGCACCCCGATTTTTGGGAAGACCCGGCGACATTCGACCCGGAGCGCTTCGCGCCGGACCGGGCGAAGAGGCGCCACCGGTTCGCCTACTTTCCCTTCGGCGGCGGGCCTCACATCTGCATCGGCAGCAACTTTGCAATGCTGGAGGCCCAGCTAATCCTGGCAACCATTGCTCAGCGCTACGAGTTGGACCTGGTGCCCGGGCACCCGGTCGAATTGGAGCCCCTTGTCACCTTGCGTCCCAAGAACGGGATCATGATGACACCCCGACCCCGCCCACTGGCCGTCACAAGCAGCAGCGGCCACGCGCATTCCCTCGGGTGATTTCCCCCAAGAACACCGCACCATCATGGCAGCTCTCGAATCATTCGTAGTCGTCTTTGCAGCGTCGTTCTCCATCGGTCTCTCGGGTGCCATGTCACCCGGACCACTAACGGTTTTCGTGATGGGGCAGAGCGCGCGGCACGGCGTAATTGCCGGCCCGCTCGCGGCGCTGGGGCACGGCTTGCTGGAGGTTGCTCTGGTTGTGTTGCTATGGCTTGGCCTGGCCCGCGTTTTCCAGTGGGAACCGGCGCTTGGCGCAATCGGCGTGGTCGGCGGTTTGGTGATGATCTGGATGGGCTGGCAAATCGTAAGTGGGGTGCGCCGCAAGGGCGCGCAACTAGCAACATCTGTTTCCGACCGACCCGCCGACAACCCCATGGTGGGCGGGGCCGTACTCAGCCTGGCGAATCCCTATTGGTCGTTCTGGTGGGCCACTGTAGGCATCTCCACCATGACAACCCTCGCGCTGCCGCACGGGGCGCTCGGTCTCGTTGCCTTCACCACGGGCCACATTTCAAGCGACTTCTTTTGGTTTACCCTGGTGGCCATCGTGTTTGCTACCGGGAGGCGCTTCATCACGGATCGCGTGTACAGTCTCGCGCTCTACCTCTTTGGCATCCTGCTAGCGCTCTTTGGGATATACTTCATCTGGCAGGGCGCGACGGTATTCCTCTAGTGCCGTTTCAGGTTCGTGCAAGCTGTTGAGCAAGGGAAAGCACTGACTAGAAATAGGTCGAGGAGCGCTTCAGCCGCCATGGAAGGGAAGAGCAATCACAATGGCCTTGAAAACGGTAACTGACGCCCAAAGCAAGCCGCCCGGCCCGCGTGATTTCTTGGGCTTGCGCACCGTGGACGCAATGAAGCGCAATCCCCTGCAACTCATGGTGGACCTCCACGAAACCTACGGGGAGATCGTCCACCACACGCTGCTTAATGTGCCGGCCTACTTCTTCACTCATCCCGATCACGTCAGTCACATCCTGCAGGAAAACCACCGCAACTATCAACGCGGCCGTGACTACAGAAGGCTCCGACGGCTGCTCGGCAACGGTTTGGTAACCAATGACGGCGCATCGTGGCTCAAGCAGCGCCGCCTCATGCAACCGGCCTTCCACCGACGACGCGTCGCCGGCTTTGGCGACACGATGATCGAAGAGACCCAGAAGATGCTGTCGCAATGGGAAGCCCCGGCGTCAAGCGGCTCACCGCTCGATGTCTCCAGCGAGATGATGCGCGTGACGCTCAACATCGTCAGCCGCGTGATGTTTGGCGCCGAAGTCCAGGGCGACGCCGCGCGACTTGAGCCGCTCGTCACGATGGCGCAACGGGAGGTCCGCAATCGCCTCTACGCGCTGATTGACGTGCCGGAGTGGATACCTCTACCGGGCAATCGCCGTTCCCGGAACGCCCGGCAGACCATCGACGCGGTGGTAACGCGCATGATCCAGGCGCGCCGCCACTCGGATTCGCCTCAAGAGGATGACCTGCTCTCCATGCTGTTGGAAGCCAGAGACCCGGACACCGGTGAGCCGATGGATGACGACCAACTGCGGGATGAGGTACGCACCATCTTTCTTGCCGGACATGAAACCACGGCCAACGCGCTTACGTGGACCTGGTACCTGCTCGCCCTCAATCCCGATGCCGGTCAGACACTGCGGCAAGAACTGGCCAGTGTCTTGAACGGGAGGTTGCCCACCGTTGCCGACGTGCCCCAGCTTTCCTATACGAAGATGGTCGTCGAGGAATCCATGCGCCTGCTGCCGCCGGTCTGGAGCGTGTCGCGTGAGGCCATTGCTGACGACGAAATCGGCGGCTACCGCATACCCGCCGGCGGCACCGTAGTCTTGAACCAGTACATAACGCACCGGCATCCCGACTTTTGGGAGGATCCCGATGCCTTCATCCCGGAGCGCTTTGTGCCGGAGCAAACAAAGGAGCGTCACCGCTTTGCCTACTTTCCCTTTGGCGGCGGACCGCGCCTCTGCATCGGCAACAACTTCGCAATGTTGGAAGCGCAACTGCTGCTCGCCACCATCGCCCAACAGTACGAGCTTGACCTCGTCCCCGACCATCCGGTGGAGTTGGAGCCCCTCATCACGCTGCGTCCCAGGCACGGTGTAATGATGACGCTCCGGCCCTGTGCATAGATCCATTTCGTGCAAAGCCTGCCGGTCCTCGGCTTGCCGCAGGATGAACGAGACAGTGCTCCGCCCATGTGAATAGACTCCGTTCATCCTTCGACGGGCTCAGGATGAACGAAGTCTATGCTCAATACGAATAGAGCCCCGCGCAGACTGACTGATAGTGCTGCGCACTGCTCCCCGCCGCTTACGGGGCACCCCACCGCTGGGGTATAATCGAAAAGCAGCGCCACCACCGCGCCAAGCGTTCCGGGAGCGGTTTGGCGTGCCTGCAACTTCTGCCCTGCCCCCGTAGCTCAGTGGACAGAGCAACTGCCTTCTAAGTAGTTGGTCGGGTGTTCGAATCACCCCGGGGGTACCACCCAGCTAATCTCAGTCTCCCCCGCGTGCACTACTGCTAAAGGATCTCGCTACCCACGGCTCCGCGGGGTCGATCAACGGCGCGCGCACCACGGCGTGCATGCCGAACTTGCCGCGAATTGCATCCACGGCGCGGTCGCGCCGGCTCAACCGATCCTCGGGTTCCTGCCAAAGCGGCAATTGGCCTCCCGCAGCCGGGTGAGTCTCGTGCACGCCTACCCCCACGAGGCGATAGCCGCCCGCATTGAGACGAATGCCCAAAAGGAGCTTCTTCGCTTCCGTGTAGATGACGTCAGTCGCGTCGGATGGGCGCGCCAGGGTAGCCTGGCGTGAAAGAGTCTGAAAGTCTGCCGAACGCAGTCTGAGCGACACTGTACGGCTTGTCAGCTTCTTTGCGCGTAGTCGCCTGCCTACCTCTTCAGAGAGCGCCATGACCATGTCCAGCAAGGTGGCGATGTCGTAGACGGTGTGGGGAAATGTCGACTCGTTGCTCACGCTCTTCGCGGTCCGCCGCCCGGAGACCGCGCGGGCGTCCCGGCCGTTCGCCAGATGGTGCGCATGGACACCCCATACGCCCAGTTCGCGCTCCAGTGCGTCTCGAGAGTATGCGGCCAACTGACCCACGGTGCCGATGCCGAAAGCGCGAAGACGGCCTTCGATCTGCGGTCCGACACCCCACAGAGCGCCAATGGGCAATGGAGCGAGAAAAGTCTGCTCTTCTCCGTGGGGAACAACCACCAGGCCGTCCGGCTTGCCTGCATTCGTCGCCATTTTGGCCACCAACTTGGAGCTCGCAATGCCAACAGAGATAGTCAGCCCACACTCCTGCCGCACCCGCTCTCTGATTTCCTTGGCGGTGGCCACCGGGCCGCCCTTCCAGCGTTCCAGCCCCGTCGCGTCCACGAAGGCCTCGTCAATTGAAATCGACTCAACCTTTGGCGAGTATTCGCGCAGGATACCCATTACACGCGCCGACTCGGTTTGATACTTCCGATGGCTGCCTCTCACGAAGATGCCGTGGGGGCAGAGGCGCCGCGCCCGGGCGCCGGGCATCGCCGCATGGACGCCAAACGCGCGCGCTTCGTAGGAAGCCGCCGTAACAACGCCGCGACCGCCGGCGCCGCCAACCATGACGGGCTTGCCGCGCAATTCAGGGTTGTCGCGTTGCTCCACTGCCGCGAAGAAGGCGTCTAAATCGGCGTGGATGACCCAGCGTGGTGCCATGTGATTGCGCTTTGCTACTTGCGTGCTGCATTTCGGCCATGGCCCGCCGTGGGAACGCCATGGCCTTACGACTATGCATTCCGACCGATGCAGGGATCGCAACTCCCGCATAGCCGGACTCCGCCGCCACTCCTGAGAAACCGCAGGGCAAGGCCCAGAGTGCGGAAAGGTAGAGGTTGCGGTGCTTATCCCATGCAAAACGGTTACACTGTGACTGCTACATATCACAGACGGCTTTTGCTCACAGCGAGAATTGAAAAACAGTCCTAGGAGCTAGGAGAAGAGACGGCAACAATGGTCACACTCGGCGACGGCCAGTATACGTATGCCACCACGGGCGCAAATTGGGGCAATCTGCCGGCGGGGGCGAATTACAAAGAGGCTACGTCCGTAGCCGTGGATTCCCAGGACAACGTCTACGTATTCAATCGCGGTACCCACCCGGTGGTGGTGTACGATGCCGAGGGCAATTTGCTGCGCACGTGGGGACACGGCATCTTCGACACGCCCCACGGTGTGGCAGTCGGGCCGGACGATTCTGTGTATTGCATCGACAGCGGTGACTCCACCGTGCGCAAATTCACCCCAGCAGGCGAATTGCTCCTGACGCTCGGCACGCCGCACGAACCGCCGGCGCCCATGAGCGGCGCGCCCTTCAACCGTCCGACCACGGTGGCATTTGCACCGGGTTCGGGTGACTTCTACGTGGCCGACGGCTACAGCAACGCCCACGTGCACCGGTTTTCGGGCGATGGTGAATTGCTGCAATCCTGGGGCGCGTCCGGCACGGATTCAGGTCACTTTAACATCGTGCACGACATTTCGGTGGACGCCGCCGGACGGGTGTACATCGCTGATCGCGAGAACCACCGCGTGCAGATCTTCGCGGCAGACGGCACGTACCTGACCCAGTGGGTAAATCTTTCCAAGGCCGCCTGCGTGCTCGCCGATCCCCGCGGCGAAGACCTGGTCTACGTCGGCGAATATTTCGGCGGCATAGATTCGAACAACATGGGCATGGACCTTGGCCCGCGCGTTTCCATTCTGGACACCGCCGGCAACGTGCTGGCGCGCCTGGGCAGAGAGTCGTACGGCGACGCGCCCGGCCGCTTTTACTCGCCGCATAGTCTCGCCGTCGACTCAAAGGGTGACATTTATGTCGCTGAAGTCTCCTGGAGCGAGTACGGTATGAAGCTAGACCCGCCGCGCGAGCTGCGGTCGCTACAGAAGCTGATCCACCAACCGGCCTAATTCCAGCATTCTCTATGCGGCTTCACGCTCTAACCGGCAACTGTTTGGCAACGTCACAGGAATCAAGAAGCGGGAGAACCGATGTGGTTCTCCCGCTTCTGTTTCTCCAACCAACGTGCGTCTAGGCGGCACGATCCTTCAAAGCTCAGCCAACCGCGCGCAGAGGGCTAACTCTAGCTCCCGCCCGCGTCGAAGAGCGCGTTGATCTGGTCCTGCATTTGCCGCATGCCCTCAGCCACGCCGAGCTTGGCGTCGAAGATGTCGTTCATACTTGGATTCACACCCTCACGTATCATCTGCGTCCACGTAACCACGTCGTGGGTCGGCAGCGATATGGTAGCGCGGAGGGAATCTTCAAGCTGGGCGCGCGATGGCGGCGGCCCGGATGCCTCCGTACTGGTATAGAGCTCCAGCGCGGAGTCAAGCCTGGCCGGGACCTCATTGAAGTTCGCCACGATGCTGTCCTGCACCGGCTTCGTGAGCGAGTGCGCCAGCCACTTCCATCCTGCGTCCGGCACTTCCGACTGCGGATTCATCACGGTGCCACGGAAGTTGCTGTTGTTGCCCGTCAGCCCGGTGTTTGGCGCCTTGGGCAGGAAGGTCACGTCCCACTTCAAATCGGGATGGTCCTTGTAGCGATTCCAATACCAGTCCCCCGCGGAGAAGATGGAGACCAACCCTGAAATCATCAGCGCGGACGGATGGAGGCCGCCTTCACGCATTGCCGTGTACTCATCCCTGGTCGGCGCAACGCGATGCTTCTGCACCAGGTCGACGCAGAATGCCACTGCCTCGATCCCTTCTTCCGACGCAGCGGTGCACCGCGTGCGGTCTTCACTCAAGAAGCTGCCGCCGTTCATCTGAAGGTAGTTGCCCCAGCCGGTCTCGATGCCGTGGAGATGCCCCTGGCCGAAGCGCGTGATGTTCTCGCCGTCACGCTGGGTGAGCTTCTCCGCATATTCCTGCATCGCGTTCCAGTCCCAACCGTCGCCGAGCTCGGCGGGTGGGGTCAGACCGGCAGCCACCACGTGCTCCACGTTGTATTGCGTGTTGCTTGTGCTGTAATTCCAAGGCGTGCCGGCCGCTTTACCATCCTGTGAGTACCATTCGACGAAAGACGGCAGCGCCGCCCCCAGGTCCTGCGTAGCTTGCTGATCGGCGGCAAGGTATTGCGATAGGTCAGCTACGACACGGCCGCCATTGATCCACGACTTGATATTCACGCCGTTCATCAGGAAGATGTCGGGGCCGGTCTGGGCCGCGAGAGTGGCAAGTAGCTCATCCCAGTAGCGTCCCGGCGGTTTTTCGACCGTGAGCGCGACCTCTTGCTGCATCCCGTTGTACTCTGCGACTAGCGCCTCAAAGCCTGGGACATAGGTTGTGCCCCACTGCCAAAAGAGCACAGGCACCGCGCCTTCAGCCGCGGGCGCCTTGGCCTCTCCTTCTGCAGGCGCGTCGTCTTTCGCCATCTCCTCGCCGTCACCGGAAGGCCCGGCCTGCATGCCGCAAGCGGCCAGCAGCACACCGGCGCCGGAGAGCGCTGCCCCGCCTAAGAAGACACGGCGGGAAAGTCGACCAAATCCGCTCTCTATCGCTTTGTCCATTTCCAAACCTCCTTGACGAGAGAGCACCACCGATACCACCACAAAATAGTGGTGTCTGGTTGCAGGATAGCCATCTAGTTTGTTGTCGTCAAGAGCAGGACTTCAGTGTCAAGAATTTTGAGAGTTGGTGCGTCCGCAGGTTTAGATCCCTGCCTCGCTGAGACAACCAGAAACCGTGGCTCTTCACGGCTGTCTAAATGACTTCACTGTGCGATAGCAGGTACGCTACTCACCGAGGGCAGCCTCAACCCCGTACTGCACGGCAACCTGCTTCCCGGTACGCGCCGCTTGATACGCGGCTTCGATGACCTGCAGCACGTGAAGCGCGTCTTCCAGTGTCACAGCGGGCGGATTGTCAGTGTGAATTTCCTCGACAAAGCGCCGCATGATCTCGTAGGACCAGCGGTGTCCACCGTAAACGGCCATCGGCGTGGGAGTATAGGTGAGCTTCTTCTGCGGCGCACCGGACCACGCTGGCGCTTCGCTAGTGATTTCCAACTGATTCCCGCCCACGGGAGTCCAATCGGCCCAGCCACGCTCGCCGCGATAAACGAAACTGGAGTCATAGCCGCTCGCCAGAGGCGGCTGTGTATACGCCGCATGCAAACTGCCCAACGCCCCGTTCTCGTATTCCATCGCAACCACAGCCACGTCTTCGAGAGGCTCGTCAATGTAACCCACAGGCCGTCCAGTGAGCGCCTGCACCGACTTCACCTCGCACTGCACGAGGTGCCGCGTGAACTCGATGTAATGTCCTCCTAGCATGTGGAGCACCCCGCCGCCCTCATTCTCGGCGGTGAACATGAAGTGAGTCGGCTCGCGGCTGCCGGGGCGTACCTGGGTGGTTACCAGACGGCTTTCCAAGGAGAGTGGACGGCCAAAGACGTCCTGGTCGATGAGCTGTTTCAGATCCTGCATCGCGGGATGGAAGCGCCAGGGATAACCGGCAAGTACCTTTACCTGATTCTGCTCCACGGCTCTCACCAGCCGCGCCAGGTCGGCCGCTGTACGGGCAAATTGCTTCTCCACGAAGAAGTGCTTGCCGGCTTCCGCCAGCTTGATGCCCACATCGGAAATTTCGTTCGCCGGCAGCACGACACATGCCAGATCGAAATTCTCTTGCTCCAGGAGTTCCTCCACGCTTGCGTACGTGCGCGCCGCCGGATCGAATGCGCGCGCCAAGTCCAGCAGCGCTGGATCGCTATCCTCGCAGTAGGCAACTATCTGCGCGTCAGGAATTTGCTTGAAGGTGTGAATGTATCCAGGCGACGGCCGTGCTGGGTCCAGGCTGCCGACGTGCGGGTGCCGCAAGCCGACCATGGCGACGCGAATTGGTTTCTCGAGCGACATAGTTCTACCTTTTACAATGGGGGTGGATTCTCTCTGCCAAGGCGACATTAATCCTAGCACGTAGGGGCACGATATATCGTGCCCCTACCGCACGCAAGCGGCGACCGGAATTGAGACCCGCGTCACGCTACGTTGGCGTGATGAGTCGCGTCTCTTTATCTGTAAACGGGAAGTCGATACGCGCATTGCCGCGCCGGAAGGACTCCCGCATCGCCAGGGCAATCTCCAAGGCGGCGTACCCATCCTCGCCGTTGCACTCCGGCTCCTTGTCGGTCTCGATGCACTGCACCATGTCGGCTACCGCCCCTGCCGTGGGACTTGGCAGCCGCTGCGGTCGCGGGAAGGCCTCGCGCACCGGGCGGTCAGCCTTACCACTGCCGGCGCGCCGCCAGAGCTCGAACTCGCGGCCGCCGTCCAAGGCCCGAATGCGGCCCCGTTCGCCAAAGATGTCCCACTCCTGCACGGCCGCTCCCGTCTCCATCATGCGCAGATATCCCCGCGCACCACTCTGAAATGCCACATAGGCGTTGCCGCCGTAGCGGTCCCAGTCATCCGTCAGGGCTGCGGAGTCGCTAATTTCGCCCACCAGCCACTCCACCGGCGCGTCATCGGCGAAATAACGCATCAGATCGACCCAATGGCTGCCGTCATGCGAGAGCGATGAGCCGCAGTAGCCGGTGATTTGGAGCACCTTCCCAATCGCGCCATCGTCGATCAGTTCCTTGGACCTGCGGTAGAAAGGATGCCAGCGGCGGAGGCAGCCAACTCCCAGCTTTACGCCGTGGCGGCGACAGGCGGCGAGCATTGTCTCAGCCTCGCCAAGCGACCACGCCAGCGGCTTCTCGGCAAAGATAGCTTTCACACCCGCTTCCGCGCAGGCGACTACCACCCCCGGCCGCTCCTCGGCGCGCGTGCAGACGCTGACAATATCCAACTGCTCGCTATGTAACAGAGCTTCATGGCTCTCATACATGCGTTCCACGCCCCAACGATCGCGATAGGCGTCGCGCTGCGCGGGCACCGGATCGGCAGCCGCAACCACCTGCACCCGCGGCTCCTCCATGTAGGCCGCCGTATGCGCAAACGGCAAGATCACGCTCGCGTTGTCCTGCACTTCATCATCGATGGTGCTGCTGATGCGGCCGCAGCCAATGACTCCTACCCGGTATGGCGCCATTATTGGCATTCTCCTGACCAAACGCTTCAATACGGGACTATACGACAGCCATCCTCAGGTGGCGCTTGCGTTGCACCATGCGGTCAAATCCATCCACTCGCCAAGGCACAAGCAAGAAGCCAGCTAGTCTATCCTAGCTGGCTTCTTGTGTATTTTCTCAAACGAGAGCTGGCCGGGCGATTTAGCCGCCCATGCGCGCGATGTCAGCCTCAAGCTGCACCTGCGCGATGTCCTGGACGATCTTCATGCCTTCCTCTGCGGTCAGTTCGCCGCGCCACACCGGGTGGAAGCCCTCGCTGAAGAGCTGGCCCTGGAAGCCGCGGTAACCGGACGGCAGGCCGGGGTAGCGGCCGCCATTTGGCAGTTCTGCCGCAAACGTGGCGTAGTCGGGATCATTGGCGATGAGGCCCTGGTAGCCTTCGTGGTTCAGCACGGACTTGCTGACCGGCAGGTTGGTACCGCCGGAAGCTCTAATGACGAAGACCTGGGCATCGGCTGAAACCGCGTACTGGGCAAAGCGCAACGACGCGTCGAGAATGTCGGCGTTAGCCTGCACGAATACCGCGATGTTCTGGCCGCCGTTGGGCGCATGGCGCTTCGCCTGAATCGGGGTGTGGATCACTTTGAAGTTATCGCCGCGCTGGCGGAGGGTGGGCAGGCGGTACGGGCCCTGGGATTCGAAGACCGTCTTGCCGTCGTGGAACAACTCGCCGCCCCACTCGTCCCTATACGGCGCGAGTTGGTAGGCGTTCATCCAGTCGCTGATCATCTGCGTGGCCCAGATGGCCTCGTCGGAATCGAAATTCCAGCGGGTCTGTTCCTCGTTCAGCCACGTGAAGCCGGCGCTGCCGGCCACCTGGTCCCAGCGGCTGATGCTGCGCGGATGGTAGTCCCAACCCCAAACATCGGGCGGACTGGCGGCCTTCTGCGCCATCTCGAGCATGTCTTCCCAGGTCCAGCCCTCTTCCGGATCACTGACGCCGGCCGTCGAAAGGATGTCCGGGTTCCAGATCATGATGCTGTTATTCGTGTTGATGGGGAGACCGGTGAGCTTGCCCTGCCAGGTGGTGCTGGCGGTCATGGGCTCGAAATAGTCGTCACGCTGCTCGTTCCAGCTAGGGAAGCGCTTCAACTCTTCCTCGTGGTCCACCGTGACACCGGCGGCGAAGAAGTTGGTGCTGTCCGGCCACGCATGCCAGTGCAATCCAGGAGGCACGCCGCCCGCGGCCGCGGTCTTGGCCTCGTCCGCGCCCTTGCCAGGCACGATTTCGACGAGGATGTTGTCCTCATTCTCGGCGTTGTACTTTACGACCATGTCGGACAGGCCCTGCACCTGCGGGTGCAGTCCGGCGGAGCCAAAACCGATGTACGACCAAAACGAAATGATGGTCCGTCCATCGGACATGCTCATGGACTCTTCGGCCTTGGGGGCCTCAGCTTCTTCCGCCGGCGCATCGGCCGGAGCAGTAGCAGGAGCCATGCCCTGACCGCACGCAGCCAATAGCGCCGAACCAAATCCGGTCACGGCGCTACCATAGAGAAGCTTTCTGCGACTAATACGCTGCACGTGCATTTCCTCCTTCGCACGCTACAAAACACACAAAAAGGAACAGCCATGTAGAGATCGCCAAAGATCTCTTGCCTGCTCCACTGATTAACTATAGCTTGGGGTCAATCGTACCGTCAAAAGACGCGTAAATGGCGGGGAAGACGCCACTCCCAGGAATCACAAAAGCCAACGCAGACGTGCAATCTACGCTGGCTCCCTCCCAGGCGAAGAGCATACGTGCGATTCGCAGCTCTCAGACCCCCATGGACTTTCGAACTTTAGCCTCACGCCTACGCTGTCGGCGAATAGCCCGCTGTAATGCCAAACGCTCCTTCTCCGCCTTCGAGCGATAGAACCGCCGCAAGCGGACTTCTCGCATTACGCCGGACCGGTTTACCGATGAGCGAAACCGCTGCAAGAGGCTCTCAAAGCTCTCGCCGTCGCGCAAGGTCACTGCTGACAAATCAACCACGCTCCTTCTGAATTTCCATGTCTTCCTGCGGAAAGCATAATAACACCCGCACCCTTCGGTGCCTAGGCTATTCACCATACCATACTTCACACGCTACAACAATCCGAGAGTTACGCCGCTTCACCGGCAGCGCCTTCCCCTTTCAGGTCGCTCTCCACCATCATGCGAATGAGAGCCTCAAAGTCTACAGTCGGCTCCCATCCCAACTTTTCCCTCGCTTTTGCATTGTCGGCAACCAGCAGACTGACTTCCGCCGGGCGTAGGAACTGCGGGTCGGTGCCCACGTAATCCCGCCAGTCCAAGCCGACGTGATTGAAGGCGATCGCGCACATCTCCTCAATCGAATGTGTTGCCCCGGTACCGATCACGTAGTCGTCCGGCTCTTCCTGTTGCAGCATCATGTGCATCGCCCGCACGTAGTCGCCCGCATAGCCCCAGTCGCGCTTTGGCGACAAGTCGCCCAGCAGCAGCTTGTCTTGCTTGCCGAGCTTGATGCGCGCCGCCGCGTTCGTCGTCTTGCGTGTGACAAACTCCAGGCCGCGGCGCGGTGATTCATGGTTGAAGAGGATGCCTGAGCACGCGAATATGTCATAGCTCTCGCGGTAGTTCACCGTCGTATAGTGCCCGTACACCTTCGCCACGCCGTAGGGGCTGCGCGGGTGGAATGGGGTGGTCTCGCTCTGCGGCACCTCGCGCACCTTGCCAAACATCTCACTGCTCGACGCCTGGTAGAAGCGGATCTCGCGGTTCACAATGCGTATCGCTTCTAACATCCGCGTTACGCCCAAGCCCGTAATCTCGCTCGTAAGCACCGGCTGACGCCATGAGACTGGCACAAAGCTGATAGCGCCCAGATTGTACACCTCATCCGGTTGCGTGGCTTCCACCACGCCTATCAACGAGCTCTGGTCCAGGAGGTCGCCTTCGACAAGCTCAAGCTTGGGAATGAGCTGCCGTACGGCCTCGGCCTTAGGGTTGTTCTGACCCCGAATAAGTCCGTAGACCCTATATCCCAAGCCGATGAGGTACTCAGCCAGATACGTCCCATCTTGGCCGGTTATGCCTGTAATGAGCGCAGTTTTCATAGTTTGATCCTTCACGTTGGGCTGCTATCCGATTCCATGGGCACATGCAGCCAGGGCATGTTGCTTACTTCCTCACCCAGGGATGACTTCTCCACATCTCCGCACCTTGCGATTCGATACGACTTCCTGACTAACTTGCATTCAACAACGTCGTCTCTGAGAGAATCTTGCGAATAGGGCGGAAAAAGCGCCCCGCCAACGCTCCGACCGTCAGAGTAGAGCAAGTTCCAGAGCAAGAGCGCGTTGCGGTAGGCAAGTAGAGGTCCCAGGTAGGCGACGGTGCGAGAGTGGGGCGACTTCGTCTAACCTAATGCTATCATAGAAACAACAGAATTGGCATGCAGCGGGATGACCGTTGGAAGCCACTCCGGCCACTAGTTGCGGGAGACCCGGTGCCAACGCGTCAACAGTTCTGCCGTTTTGAGTGACACTAGTGCCGCCAAGTCGGCTGCTTGCTGATGGCACGACAGAGGGCCTAATCGAGCCGCGGCTGTCCCGCTGAGTTGGACACTCAGCACTACCGCACCCATTGGTGGCATTGAATACTATGTGAGAGAGCAATATGGCCGCAGACCGGGAACAACTGGCTTTCAAAACGGAGACGGCGCGGGGCGTGCGCACGCTGGCGTTTCCCGCTGACATCGTTGCGCAAGGGCGTGGCGTGCCGCGCACCATCAGATGCTACGCTATGACGGATGAAGTCCGAATGGTGCGGATTGAGTCCCGGCGGGCGGACGGCTTGCGCTTCAACGTGCTCGACGAGTACAACCAGCCGCTCAACGATGCGCCGGTGCAGTGGGAGATCATCTGGCGGTAAGCTCGGACTGCCTCGGCCTCTGGCAAAAACTTGCTCGCAGAGTCATGCTCCCGGCGCTCCAAGAGACCCGCATAGCGCCTCGGTATCTCGTCTTTGGAAGGAAGCATGGTGGTTAGAAAACCCGGCGATTGCCGCGACATGCAGGATGTACGCGCGGAGATCGACCGCATCGACCAAACGGTTGTCAAATTGCTCGGCGAGCGGTTCGCGTACGTTCAGGCCGCGTCCCGATTCAAGACGAGCGCGACCTCCGTGCGCGCACCGGAACGCTTCAAAGCCATGCTCGAGCAACGGCGAATCTGGGCCCGGGAGGCGGGTCTTGACCCCGAAGTCATCGCCAATCTCTACCGCGACCTGGTGAATTACTTCATCGAGGAAGAGATGAAGAAGTGGCAAGCCGAAGCGCAGGCAGAGATTAACTCACCTGATACCGCTGAGCAGGGCGATTGATCGACTGGCCGCACGGTGAGCATAGGGCTTCGCGGCCGCTGTGACGCGGCAGCAGCGTAAGGAAGTCTACTCAGGCCTTAATCGCTAGATCAAATTGCGAGGGGAGCCGGTCCACTTGAATGTATGTCTACGGCCCGTTGCTGCGCCACGGGGCTGAGTGTGCAAATGCAGTGGGGCCCAACTCTACTAGGATGCCCGAGCGAACCCATATTTGAAAGTGATTCCTGAGACGTGTCCGGGCCAACCACCAAAGAGCACCTTCGACGCATCGCACAGCGTCTCACTGCAAGAGCTGAGACGCTCGCCTGTGTTGAGGTCGGCAGTGGCGGCCACGTTACCCGCAGCCTCACGTCGGAGCCGGGCAGTTCCGCTTTCCTTGCCGGCAGTTTCATTCTGACAGCAGACGCTGCCCTCTGGCCGCTGTCGCTCAGGCACGACGATTCTGCCCATCCGGAGCGGCCGGGGAGCATCCCTCGCCTCGAGGGACTTGCTGCTGACGCGCGGCAAGCCTTCGGCGCGGACTGGGCGCTCGCGGTGGAGTGTCTGCCCGCTGCCCAACGAGTGTGCGCATACGCGCTGCTGCGCGCTCCGGACGGCACGTCGACGCTGGCTATCGCATCGTCTGCGTATGAGACCTTGCAGAGCGATTCGGACGGCATGGTATGGGGCATCCTTGCAGGCTTGGCGCGCCGCCTGGACGAACAGGGTGGGGTTTCGACATGATGCGCACCACGCATGAACGGGCCGCGCTCTTGCTCCAAGTCGACGCGTACGACCTGGACGGTGTCGACCAATACAAGCTGATACTTGTCTGGCAGGAAGACCGTAACACCATTCACGAGGTACACCTCAATGTCAACGAGGTGTACGCCGACCCACGAGCCGGTCACCGCGTTATAATCACCTATCGGATGGACACTCCGCTGCGCGTGCGACCCCTACTGGAATCTCCACCTACCCCGGACTCACCTACTGCGCCGGCAGACTGAAAGCCGCTGCATTCGCTATCATACGGAATAAGATTGAGTCTCTACCTACAGACCCACGTGACAGAGAGAACGACGAACCGCTAGACCGCATGGGGGAGCGCACATGCCGACCATAGAGAGCATCGAGGTATTCTCGTTCACGCTGCCTTTTGCAGGGCTGTTTCGGACGTCCCGAGGCACCGTCGGCAGCGCCGCGACCGGTCGCCCGATCGTACTGACTAAGCTGACCGCAAGCGACGGTACGATCGGCTGGGGCGAAGGTTCGCCTTCCCACACCTGGTCGCCGGAGACGCGTGAATCGGTAGTAAGCGTACTGGAAGACCACTTCATTCCCGCCGTTATCGGCTTGCCGCTTGCCAATTTCGACAGGCTGCATGCTGCAATGAACGGCGCGATTGCCCCGCTCTGGGGCCTCAGCATGCCGATTGCGCGCGCCGCGATTGACGTCGCCACCCATGATGCCCTGGCGCGGCACTACGGCGTGCCTCTCAGCGACGTGCTCGGGCACAGACGGGCGGGCCGCGCGCGCCTGAGTTGGACGGTGACGGGGAGTACATCCGATGAAATTGCAGACAGCCTGAGCGAAGCCCATGAGCGCGGTTATCGAAGTTGCAACGTAAAGGTTGGCGGCTCTTTGGAGTGGGACGTCCAGATGTGTGAAGTGGTGAAGCGGGCCTGTCCTGACGGCTTCCTGTGGGCGGACGCCAACGGCGGCTTCCCTCCCCATGAGGCCCACCAGCGCATGCGCGCGTTAGTGGACGCGGGCGTGGACTTGCTCGAGCAGCCGGTGGCGCCCGATAGGCCTGACGTATCCGCGCAGATTGCGGCAGTGTCGCCGGTCCCCATTGCCTTAGATGAGTCCATCTCCGGCCCGGTGCCGTTGCTGACGATGATCAAGCTGAATGCGTTGACCGCCTATACGTTCAAGGTGACCCGCACCGGCGGTCTTTGGCCGGCCCACCTCTGCGCTGCCCTGGCCGATACCGCCGGTCTCATGTTGGTGTGCAGCGGCCTTACCGAATGCAGCGTGGCGTTCGCCGCCAGCGTGCAGTTGGCAGCGGCCTGGGGCATCGAGCACCCGTGCGCATTGAACGGTCCGCAGTTTCTCACTGACGACATTGCGGCAAAGGCCCTGCCCCGAGAAGGCGACGCAGTCCTCCTCACCGACGATCCGGGGCTGGGCATCGAGGTGGATGAGGACAAAGTCCGCCACCTCGCCGCGCAGGAGGCATAGCCCCATGGCAGAGCTCGCGCCTATACGGACTATTCACGTTGGCGTCGGCCGCCGCGGGCGCTGGCCGCTTGAAGTGCTCAGCGCAGATTCGCGCTTTCAGCCTGCGGCGCTCGTTGATGTTTCGCCGGAGCTGCTTGCAGAGGCGCAGGCGCTTACGGGCCTGGACGAGTCGAATTCCTTCCCGCGACTCGAGGACGCGCTCGCAACCGTGCCTGCCGACGCCGTCATTGTCTGTACGCCCACTGAATTCCACGGCCCGTGTGCGCGCTTGGCGTTTGCTGCCGGCAAGCACGTGCTGGTCGAAAAAGGTATGACAACGAATTGGCAGGATGCCGTCGCGCTCGTGGCTGAGGCGAAGAGCGCCGGCGTGAGATTCTGCGTGTCGCAGAACTACCGCTATCGCCCGGAAGTGCAGACGCTGAAAGCCGCTATCTCCAGCGGAGACTACGGCACACCGCACCTCATCGACCTGGTCCACCACCGCTATCGACCCACGCCCCGTACGTTGGATTACCACTATGCGATGGTCTGGGACATGAGCGTACACCACCTCGATAACCTGGTGTTCTGCTTTGGGCCGGTAGCTGAAGTCACCGCCCGCAGCTTCACGGCGCCTTGGTCGCAATACCCCCACGACGCGGGCATATCCGGCGTGCTGCACTTTGCCTGCGGTGCCGTTGCCACGTACGCCATGTCGCACGTTGCCAGCTGCAACGACTACCGCTTCGTCGTGCAGAGCGCGGAAGGTGTCCTGGCGTGGGATGGCGCTGACTGGCAGTGGCAAGTAACGCCACAGGCGGACTTTGGCAAGGCGCAGCCGCCCCAGAGTGTGCCGCATGCGCCCTGTCCCACACGGAGCGAACAAGGCGTCATTGGCGACTTCTATCGCTACATTACGGACGAGGTTGAACCTGAAATCAGCGGGCGCAACAACTTGGAAATCCTCCGCGCCTGCGAAATGCTCTGCCGCTCCAGCCAAGAGCAGCGCACTTTACGGAGCGACGAAGTGCGTCCATAGGCACAGTGACCCTTTGGATGCATAGTAAGGTCGGGGGGGGGAAATACACGTCTGCCGCGTTTCGAAGTTCACAAAGAATTCACATTCTAGGACTAGAATCTCGGCGAGACAATCGCTGAATATGAGGAGAAGTGTCAGCACGTATCATGAAGACTCGTTTGCTTGTGTGCCTATTTGGACTTGCCATTCTCGTGTCCTGCGCGTCCCAAACTGAGATTCAGTCCGAAGCGGCCATCACACCTGCGGCACAACCAACGGACGTGCCAACGCCCACGGCCATGCCCGCAGCGCCAACTCCGTCTGCCGAGAGCCTCATCATGCTGCGGGACCCGCTCGACGAGCCGGAATTCTATTGCGTGGACGTCGCGGGCTTTGGCAACAACCTCAACTTGAGCGCGCCGCTCCAGGCCCACACGTGCAAGCCCGGCGCCGACGATGAGCTATTCATTTTCAACCACCCCGGACCGGGCCAGTTCTTCATGGACGCCTACGACGTCTGTTTGGAAGCCGGCGACGGGGTGCTCTATGTGCGGGCCTGCTCCGACTCACAGCAGCAGCGCTTTAAGTTGAGTAGTGAAGGCACACTGCGCCTGCAAGAATCCGATCTCTGCGTGGCTGTGCAATCAGGCGAGGGCCAGCCTGCAGGCGGGAGGTCGCATGTACGCCGCGACTTGCTGCTGCAGAACTGCGCCGACGTGGAGCAGAGCCTCTCCCGTTGGTCCTTGCCCGGACCTCGTCCCTCGCCGTGAGCATGTTGACAGGCTAGAAACCCTTACCAGGCAATTTCCGACGCACCGAGCATCGCGCGGCAGCTTGAATCCCCAAGTCGTTTGACAGGCTATTCGGCACCTGTTACTATGCCATTTGCCTTGCAGCGTGCGTGGCACGGTCTGCAATCAGAACAAGGATATACGGGTGTCAATTCTCGCTCGCAGCTATTATTATCTGTTTACAAAGCCGGAGGGTCCGGCTTAAGCAGATGTGTGTTGTCCAAATGGACAACGAACGCGAGAGCAGAAAGCACCCTCCGGCGCAAGCAGAAAGTCAAAAGCTTTCTGCTTTTTCTTTTGCAGTTAGGAGTGAAAGCCATCGAGAGAGGGAATATAAGAGCACTAGTGCCAGCCCGGCTGGCACAACCGGCGGACAAGCGACGCAGCCTCCCAATGAGAGGCGCCAGACCACACACACAGAGGAAGGGCACATAAGGTAGAGAACTATGATAGTCATAATGCGAACCGACGCGACTCAGGAGCAGATCGACGCCGTACGCCAGCGCATAGAAGACAGCGGGGTAGAATCCACGATAAGTCAGGGCGTAAACAAGACCGTGATCGGTCTGATCGGTAAGCGTCCGCCCGGCATAATGGAGCGGGTGCAGGTGCTGCCGGGCGTGGAAATGGTCGTCCCGGTCGACAAGCCGTACAAGTTCGCGGCGCGCGGCGAGGGCGGCGGCGACACGCACATCCGCGTGGGCAACGTGACCATCGGCAGCAATGAAGTCGCCGTCATCGGCGGCCCCTGCAGCGTGGAGAGTGAAGAGCAGATCATTGCCACGGCGGAAGCCGTAAAGGGAGCGGGCGGACACATTCTACGCGGCGGCGCCTTCAAGCCGCGCACTTCTCCGTACAGTTTTCAGGGCATGGGCGGTCAAGGACTAGAACTGCTGCGTACCGCCGCAAACGCCACCGGCTTGCCCCTCATCACCGAGGTTATGGATCCCCGCAGGGTCCCACTGGTCGCCGAGTACGTAGACATCCTGCAGCTAGGCGCTCGCAACATGCAAAATTTCACACTTTTGCAGGAAGTGGGCAAGACCGATAAGCCGGTGCTGCTCAAGCGCGGCATGGCGGCTTCGATCGAAGACTTGCTGATGTCCGCGGAATACATCATGGCCGCCGGTAACATGCGGGTGATCCTCTGCGAGCGGGGCATTCGTACGTTCGAAACAGCTACCCGCAACACGCTCGACCTGAGTGCCATCCCCGTCATCAAGGAAGAATCGCACCTGCCGGTCGTGATCGACCCCAGTCATGCCACGGGTCGCTGGGAGTTGGTCAAGCCGATGGCGCTCGCTGCGGTCGCTGCCGGTGCCGACGGTATCATGATTGAAGTACATCCCAATCCTGAACTAGCGCTTTCCGACGGACCACAGAGCGTTACACCGCCGCGATTCTACGACATCATGGATGCCATCCGCAGAGTGGCAACCGCAGTCGGGCGGGAAGTGCCGGCAGCGACCGCTGAGATGGAAGCCGCCGCCACATAGCCAAGACACGCCGCTAAACATGGATAGAAACACGTGAACGCCTGGGTACAGACGATTAAAGAGGACGCGGCGGAGGGGCAGTTACGCGCGGTCTACCAAGAGCTTCTCGGTGAGGGTCGGCGGAGCAGCGTGCCCGATTTCCTGCGCTTGCACAGCCTCGTGCCCCGCGCAATCATTCCTCTCGCCCAGTTGCACCGGGCAATCGCGTACGGCCCCGGCGAGTTGTCGCGGGTGCAGCGCGAGTTGATTGCAACGGTCGTATCCGTCATCAACGGCTGCGCGCTCTGCCAAGAGCTGCATAGCCGGCTGTTGCTCCACCGCACCCGGGACGAAGCGCTCGTGGCTCAAGTCATGCGCGACTTTCGCACCGCGCCCCTCTCGGCGACGGACCGGGCCTTGCTGGAGTACGCGGCAAAACTCACCACCACGCCCGCTAAAGTAGTGGAAAAGGATGTTGTGAGATTACGTCAACTTGGCCTGAGTGACGCTGCCATCGTTGAGATCGCAACGCAAACCGCACTCTTCAACTATCTGAACCGCGTCATTCAGGGTCTCGGTCTCGGAGAATCGGCTTGACCATGAAGCGTATCCAGCCCATCGCTCACCCCATTCACGCCACCGTAACCCTGCCGGGATCGAAGAGCTATACCAACCGGGCACTGATCATTGCCGCGTTGGCTGACGGCACGTCCAAGCTGCGCCAGGCGCTCTTTAGCGACGACACCGCGTACATGGCCGAGGCGCTCCGCCGCCTTGGCATCCCGGTCAGAGCCGATGACACCGCCAAGACGTTTACGGTGGAAGGCAACGGGGGGAAGATTCCCGCCAGTCGGGCAGAACTCTTCGTCGGCCTCTCCGGCACAAGCGCGCGGTTTCTCACCGCACTCGCAGCGTTGGGCCACGGCCGCTATCGTATTGACGGAGTCGCACGCATGCGCGAGCGTCCGATGCAGCCCTTGCTCGCGAGCATCCGTCAACTAGGCGGCACGATTCATACGGTTCAAAACGATGGCTGCCTACCACTTGAGATTGCCGGGAGCGGGCTGCGAGGCGGTACCGCCCACATGGCCGGTGACGAAAGCAGTCAATATTTCAGCGCGCTTCTCATGGTAGCGCCCTGTATGCGAGAGGGACTGGACCTGGCGGTGCAAGGCCGCCTGATACACAGTCAGTACATCGCCATGACGATGAAAAGCATGGCGGACTTCGGCGTCGTGGCAACCCGTGAAGATGACCGGCGCTTCCACGTTGCGCCCGGCCAGCACTATGTTGCGCGCACGTACGACATAGAACCGGATGCTTCCGCCGCTTCCTATTTCTTTGCCGCGGCGGCGCTGACAGGGGGCACGATTCGAGTGGAGAACCTCGGAGCGGGATCCGCCCAAGGAGACCTGGACTTTGTGGACGTGCTGGCGGCGATGGGCTGCGCGGTGCAGAAAGCCGCCGATAACGTGATCGTCAGCGGGCCGTCCAAATTGCGCGGCGTATACGTGGACATGGGGTCCTTTTCGGATACTTTCATGACCCTCGCCGCTCTGGCGCCATTCGCCGACGGGCCGACGCACATCCGCGGCATAGCCCACACGCGCTTGCAGGAGACTGACCGGGTGAGCGCCACCGCTCAAGAGTTACGCAAGCTTGGTGTTGCCGTGGCTGAATCGCACGATAGCCTGCGCATCGAACCAGGTCCAATGCGGGGCGCGACCATTGATCCCCACGACGACCATCGCATCGCCATGAGCTTTGCGCTCGTGGGCCTGCGGCTGCCCGGGGTCGCCATCAGCAGTCATGAGTGCGTTGCCAAGACGTTTCCCGACTTCTTTGCACGCCTCGAAGAGGCCGTGGCTCCCACCTCACAGCCTGCGCGTGCATAGAACCGCCATGGCACCGGGCAACTCTCCGTAGCGTCCCCCTTACGGCGGATTGCCGCTCGACCTGCCCCTGACAACACTCCCAATGCCGCGCTCTGCGGGCGAAAGCCGCGCCGAAAACAAGCAGAGGCGCTTCGCACTGAGTATCATGTACATGCGCCTGGACTGCCGCCTGCATTCCGGAAAAGGCGGCCTGCGGGTACTGCGTAAATGAAACCCTCAAGATGATCCTGTATCGTGGCAAGGGCACGAAACGGTGGGGCGCGCTTCCGAACGCAATGGTGCCACTCGCTCCTCTAATCCCGTGCGGCCGGCAGCTTTAGTTCGGTTGCTCCCGCGCTCCGCGCCCTGCTACTATCGCTACTATGAGTCGCTTTCACTCTACCCGCGCGACAGCTCTCGCAGGCTTTGAGCCCACCCTGGAAGACGCACCGCGGCACTCCCCGGGGTTGATTGGTGCAATCTTCCTATTCTTCTTTCTCCTTTACGCTCTGACGGGCGGCGGTCAATCCTACAGTCAGGAAGGGCGCTCTGCTCTGACCACGGGTCGCGGTCTTCTCCTGGACCGCGAGAATGCCGATCTCACGCAGGACTACAGCGAGCTTGCTTCGTGGGAAATCGGGCTGCCGCTTTTGATGCAGCCCGCCTTGATTCTTGGCGCAATTCTCGATCCAGTGCTCCCACAGAAGGACTCTTTGGGGCACGATGGGAATTCCTACCGGCTCGCCGAATACCCTGTGCTCGCCCGGCGAGGCACTCCCAATACTGTCGACAACATTCACATTCGCCTCGAGGATACGCGTGCCAGGGGACTCGTTATTTTCTCCTATCTTGAAGCGTCACAGGACATACCGAACGGTACGCGCGTTGCGACACTATCCTTGGATACCGTTCCCTCGGGCCGGTTCTTCGGCGAGATGAAAGCCGGTGTGGACACGGCGGAAGGTGCCTATGAACATCCTGACGTGCTGGGAAAAGTGGCTCATGCCAAAGCCAACGCGGTGGCTCGCCGCCTTGGCGTGCCAAGGTCCAGCATCTACGTATCGGAGTTGCAGTTCCAGCAGCGAGTGAACGTAAAGAGCGTGGCGATTCAGTACCACCACCAAGCGGGCACCCTCCACATTGCTTCCCTCAATCTGATTGACGCTGAAACCGACGAGCCAATCCTGATCGGCGCGAGCGATAGCGTGTGGTCGGAACAGAAGAACACCGATTACGTGATGCGCTTGTTCGCGCTCTTCACCAACGCCTGGGTAACCGCTCTCAGTGCCGTGCTCTTATTCTTGATTACGCGCCGACTGGGTTACCACAGCCAGGTCGCTCTGGCCCTGACTTTGCTCTTTGGCCTGGCCACGCTGGCGTGGCCCTATGCGGGGTTCGATTTTGCGGAATCAGGAATAGCTCTCGCATTGCTGGGGACTGTTTACTTCCTGCTGCGAGGCGTCCAGGACCAGCAGATAGGGTGGGTGCTGCTGGCGGGCATCATCATTCTCGGTGGAATCTCCATCAGATTCGTCACCGCGCTGAATCTGATTTTGTTGGCGCCTCTACCGGCGCTCGTCTCTTTGCAGAGCTCGCAACGGCTGCTGCGTTCACTTGGTTGGGCTCTTGCGCATACGCTCGCGTTCTTAGTGCCAATTGCAGCTCTCGGCACAGCGGCGCTGGCCACGCTAGTAGCTCTTTACGACGTACCGGCGCCCCTGCCGGAAGACCTCGTCGACTTCTTTACCAACTGGCCCGACTTGCCCATTTGGATCGGCCTCTACGGCAACCTGCTCAGCCCGGGTAAGAGCGTCTTCATCTATGCTCCGCCCCTCATTCTTGCACTCTTCGGGAGCCTACCGTTCATAGCGCGGCACAAGTGGTGGGCGCTGCCGTGCGCGGGCATTCCGCTACTCTATCTGTTCGCATACAGCAGCACCGCAGACTGGTACGGCGGAGATAGCTGGGGACCGCGCTACTTGGTCCCTGCCGTGCCGCTTCTGCTAATCATGGCCGCGCCAATCCTGGAGAATGCGCTATTCGACGAAGGAGTGAGAGGATTGCGGGCCGCCGTATCCCTGGGCGCCGCCGGAATCGCCGTGCAAACCCTTGCCGTCGCCAACCACTACGGCGGGTATTTGGACCTTTTACGCAACCAGATCCTACCCCAGATACCGGAGAGCGGCGCATTCCTGGCCGGTCGGGTAGCCCAAGCGTATGTTACCCACCCTTCGAGTCTGCCGCAGGATAGAGAAAGCGTCCTCAATCTCTTCGCGGCGCCGTTTTCCCCTATCTTCGCCCACCTTTGGATTCTCACCGCTGAAGTCGCAAATCTGTTCTTGATTACCCTACCGGAGGTCATGCAAACGGTGCTCAGTCGTCCTCCGTGGACGCTGCTCGGCGTGGCCATCTGGCCGCAGCATCCCGATACGGTCTTGGGGTTGGACTTCTGGTCGTTGACGCTGTGGCGGGACTACACCAATCATCTCTTCTTGCTCATTGTTGTTCTGCTTGTTCTGCTGGCAAGTCAAGGAGCCGTGCTCTACTGCTGGACATGGCTGTGCAGGCGATTTGAGATCGGGCTGCATTTCTTCTGGAGTGGCATCATCGGCTTGGCGACACTCTTCGTGCTGTTCGATGTGGCCCACATTCTCCAATGAGCCGATTCCAGGCGGAGAGTCGCCCAGAGGATTAATCGAGGGAATGCGGGAAAAGTTGAGTCGCATTCCCAGGGAAACACGACCTGCTCTAGGGTAAGAGCCGTGAGCGGACAAGGTGCGCTGCGGGGCGGTTCTTAGGCGTACCGACGAAAAGCCTAATGCTATGTAGAGAGACACCTAACGGCGGCAAGCTGAAGCAGGCGAGCCGAGTGCGACCGCGCTCAGCGCCAGAACCATACTGAGGCGTGGATGGGTCTTACCGCAACCTCAGGTGGTGCAGGCAATGACCTGTACAGCCACGGAGCGCCGCGGTCGCGGGCCGTCGAGCTCGACGAAGAAGACGCTTTGCCACGTGCCTAACACGAGGCGGCCCTGGTGGATTGGGATCATGAGGTTGCACCCAACGATACCGGCCGTGAGATGAGACCGCGCATTGTTGTCCAAACAGTCATGCCGATATTGGGCTTGCGGCAACAAGTCGCGGACAACTGCCTCAAAGTCCTGCTTTAGTCCGGACTCATTCTCGTTGACGAGGATGCATGCCGTTGTGTGTAAACAGAAGACGCTGCAGACACCTTCTTGTATACCGCATTCGGCCACGGCGTCGTGAAGGTCGCTGGTGATGTCCAACAGCTCGGTAGGTTGCGTGGACGCAAGAGTAATGGTCTTCATAGCTCTGAATTCACGATACCACACGAGTCTGAACGGGGACAAAACGCCGGATAAGAATTCTCTCAGCCTTCAAGGAACTCTCAAGTGGCGCACTCTGACTCCCGCCACGGTGCCGCCGAGCAACACAAGCAGCGTTCGCAGCGGCAATGCAGTCTCTTTTGACTAGATGCACAGAAGGCACCCTGACGGGTCTTCATTCAGTGAGGCACGCCTGCTGCCAGACAACCGGAAGAGCTGCGCCTCAGAGCCCCGCGGCACCCTTCTCAAACCATTCGACCACCGCCTGCGAAGACTCATTGCTAAGCCGCGACCCTGCGCCTGTGCCTGCGGCTGCTGGCGATAACGAGGGCACACACGGCCGCCGTCAACCAAAACCAACTCGCGAGGTCCGGCAGGAAGTAATAGTTATCCAGCATCCCGTGGGTTACGGCAGCAAGTTGACTCCCTGCCAGGCCGATCCCTAGTGCGCGCACCTCCTTCATATCGCTGGCATAGGCAAGGCGGTGCGTGAACAGGAAGAAGCGCACGAGGAACCCGCTGACGAAAACCAGCCCCGCGATCCCAAGCCGCAGCCAGAAGTCGAGGAAGAGATTGTGGGGATGGGAGAGGTTTGGCTCACGCCACGCTGCCGGGTCCAGGTAGTCGGCATGGACGTACAGGTAGTTATCCAACCCAACGCCCGTGATTGGAAAGTCAGCCAGCATCCGCAGTGATGACTGCCCTTGGATGAGCCGCATATGGGTCGTCGTGCCGGGCTCGATGCTGAGGAGCGAACGCACGCGCTCCGGTCCAAAACTGACGCCACCGGCAAACAGCAGCACCGCAACCAAGAGTACCGCTCCCACGAATCGCACTCTCTGCCGCAGTTCCGGCAAGTGCACCCAAATGAAGAAGAGCAACAGCACCAGTCCGGCAATCCATGCCGCGCGGGAAAAACTGCCCACCAATGCGAGGGTAAGTACCGCCGCAAGCGGCCAGGCCACGCGTCCGGGCCACAGCTTGCATAGTCCGGCCGCCACGACAAAGGGGAGTGCGCGCTCCACTATCATCGCAAGATGATTTGGCGAGGGATAGAATCCGGCAAGCCGCCACACACCTTCCGCTTCTATCAGAGCGGCAGGGTTGGCGATTGGCTCTACCAGCGCCGCGAGGGCCGCAATCACCGCGCCCGCGACGAAGGCCTGAATGAGCCGCCACGCCTGTTGGCGATTTTCCAGGAGCCAGCTTGCAACGAAGAAGAGGAGTACCGGCACGACGATCGTCTGCCGCAACTCTCGCAGGCTGAATACGCCGTAGTGAGAGAACAAGAGCGATACCGCACCGATGACGAGCAGCGCTACGGCCCACCAGAAGAATGTGCGCCGCTCGACAATCCAGCGCTGCTGAACATACGTGTGCACCAGCAGCGACCCCACGAGCAGCACGGCCAAGATTTCACTGACAGGCAGCGCGAGCCGGCCGGCGGCGGGCACGAGAACCGCAAACGGCAGCGTGGCTGCGACAACGTATAGCAGCGCTCGCGGCCAAACCAATGCCCCTAGGCCAAGCAAGGCCAGGAGCATGTACTGCGCCGCCGCCCCCGGCACGATCCACAGTAGACCCGCCACCGCCAACAGCAGACCGAACTGCGCCGACTCATACTGCCATATGCCGCTTGCGGTCCACCTCATTGCCGTCTCGAGAAGCTGCCGGCACCACAGCCGCCGTCTTAGCCATCCTGTCAGAACCCAACCTACGGCAAGTGCGAAACCCACGTAGAGCCCGCCTACCAGCACGTACGGCCACAGGGGGCGATCGCGCACAATCACAATGGCATCGATGTCTACACCGGTGTCGCTCGAAAGCTGGTTGCGCCGGCCCGTGATGTCTATCTCGACAACGTGCTCGCGGTCCGGCAGCCGGTCAGCCAACAGCACCTCTTGCTGCCATTGGTTTTCGGGGGCGTAGAGGTCCAGCATGGCTTGGCCGCCTGCGTCTTTGTCCAGGCGGTGGGCCAAAGCTTGAGAGCCATTGATGCGCACCTCGGCAATACCGGTATCCGGACCCCTGCGCACAACCAGCGAGACTGCCGTGCCCTGGAAGCGAAAGCGCAAGCGCGCACCGGCTTGGGGACTACCCCGCGCCTGGTCCAGCGAGTAACTCTCCCCTCCGATGTCCAGCCAGTCGCCTTCCCAGGAAAGTGCCGGATGAGTTTCCTGATGGTGGCCCGGGCCAAGGACGGGAGGGGCACGCATATTCTGTTGGAGCGCGGTGAGCACCGGACGCGGCGCAAAGTCGGCGTCCACCACGGCAAAGTGCTGGGTGGGATCATCGGGATGCGCTTGCGGCCAGTAAAAGTGCCACAGATTGATCATTGGCATCCACGGCCACTCCCGCCGTGCCCGTTCCATCCCTTCCACCGTATAGTGCGCCTGAGTTTCTTCCGTAACATTGCCCCACGGCGAGGGCTGGCCTTGCCAGTCGGCGGGCAAGGCTACCCAACCGTATTCACCGGCCCACACGGGTTTATTGGCATCGCCATGCCGCACCATCACTTCGCGGAAGAGGACCGCCCGCGCGAAGTTCGTACGGTGGGGCGCTACGTAGCGATCGTCCGGCCCGTACCACAAGCCATAGGACGCCGTGCTGGCGACGTCGAAGTAGGGCGCGGCGCCGTCTTCGTACATAGCATCGAGGAAGAGCAACTCACTGATGTTCTGCGGCCCCGTCTCGATGGTCGGCGCCAGCACGGCGGCGACAATTATGGCTTCAGGATTAGCCTCCCGTATGCGCTGCGCGGCCACCTGGAGCATGGCTGCATAGGCTGCGGGATCCGGATTGCCCGGCCACCATTCCCCGTGCAGATTGGGTTCATTCCAGATCTGAAAGATCCCGACGCTCCCGCGATAGCGCTGCGCAACCGCGTACACAAAGTCGCCATAGTCTTCCAGTCGTGCCGGCGGCCCTTGATGGCGTCCATCGTCCGGTGGTTTACCCTCCGGATACGCCCACGGCGGCGGCCGCTCCAGGCGCGCGATTATCGTCAGGTTGTGCTGCGCGGCCAGTTCGACCAGACGGTCGTATTTCTGCCAGGTGCTTTCCTGGGCCGGCTCGTTCCAGTACCTGCCCTTATACGGACGCTCGATATCCTCCCAGGCAAAGACCTGCCGCATATAGCGGAAGCCCGCCTCTTCCAGGAGCGCCATGCCGCGCTCTATGCGCTCCCAATCCGGATCCTGGTCGAAGCGCGTGTTTATGCCGTACCGGTATACGGCGGCATTTTGGATTGGGTACACCGCGTCCTGCCCGTAGGCGACGCCGGTCTCGTACCAGAAGCGATAGCCGAGCAACGCCAGCGTGGCGGCACCGAGCACAAGGAGATAACCGACAAAGAAGAGAAGTCGCGCCACTGTGGAAGAATCTGCTCCAAAGAAGCACTGTCTAATCGCTAGGCGACCAAGAGAGATTGCGCCTAACGAGAGTCTAGCAGCAACTCTGCGAATGTGTTGGCAAGGCGAGAAGCCGGACCAATGCAAGTAGGCCGCGCGACGTGGGTCCGTGGCTCAACGGGAACTGGGTTCCCTCGCCGGCAGAGATAGAGAGATATCCGCCACTCAGCCCTATCACACTGCGACGCAAGCGGACAGACAGCTACCCGAAGCGCCGCTCACACTGCCGCAAGCAGTTCTTTCTGGGCCGGGCTGACGGCACGGTCAATGCGACCGCCGCCTATCACTTCGTCACCTTGGTAGAACACCGTCGCCTGACCGGGGGCAACCGCCCGAATTGGCGTAGAAAACAAGACTGTCGCTTCCCCTGCTGCCGCTGGCTCAACCGTGGCCGCTACTTGCTCCATGCGATAGCGCGTGCGCACGCTTACGCGCACCGGCTGCGCCGGTGGGGCATCCGCCACCCAATGCACGTCAGTTGCTTGAAGAGAACTCGCGTAGAGATCCTCTTCTTCGCCGACGTACACCGTGTTGCTATCCGCGTCCAGGGCGATCACATACAGGGGGCGCGGCCAGGTCAGGCCCAGGCCCCGTCGCTGTCCGACCGTGTAGTTGACAATGCCGTCGTGTTTGCCCAGCACCTGCCCATCCTTGTAGAAGATGGGCCCAGTGCGCGCGATGCCGGGTTGCCACGTCTCCAAGAAGTCCCGATAGTTGTCATTGGTCACAAAGCATATTTCGTAGCTATCGGGCTTGTCCGCCACGTGGAGACCGTACCGCCGCGCCAGCGCCCGCGTCTCATCCTTGGTCTGGTTACCCATGGGAAAAAGAGTCTGCGCCAGTTGGTCTTGGCCGAGCATGTAAAGGACATAGGACTGGTCTTTCTGCGGATCCAGCGCCCGCAACAAGCGATAGCTGCCGGAAACGCCGTCTCGCTCCACGCGAGCATAGTGTCCGGTGGCAAGGTAGTCGGCATCGAGCTCCCGCGCCCGCTTGAGGAACGCCGCAAACTTCACATACTGATTGCAGTCGACGCAGGGATTGGGGGTGCGGCCGTTGGCGTAAGACGCGACGAAACGCGCCATCACTTCCTTGGCAAAGATCTCACGAAAATTCAGTGAATAGTGGGGAATGCCGATGCGGTCCGCCACGCGCTGAGCGTCGTGCGTGGCGCTCAAGGAGCAGCATGCATGCAGACGGTCATCCACCATGCCCTTCTGCCAGACATTGAGTGTGATGCCAATCACCTCATGCCCCTGCTCGGCAAGCATAGCGGCCACCACGGAAGAATCAACACCGCCGGACATCGCAACCACGATGCGCTGCGGACCCTTGCTTTGTGGAGATTCAATGGGAAACATAGCAGCTTAAGTGTAGCATAGTTCTCCGCAATCTCCTTTGAAGTCTCCCGCCCGTCTTGGCCTGAGGGAAGGAGACTCCATCTCCGCGGAGAGTGGATCGCGGTAGGAAAAAGACCGCGTTGCCTCACCCTAGCGGCTGCCTCCACGCCCCGTTGCGCAAGGCATTCTCCCGGCGGGCAGACTCCATTGGTCACGCCTGGTGCATACGCTATACTGGTTGCAGCGGCATCCAAACACCCACGCACACTAGCAAATCGACGCACCAGATGACACTCGACGTCCCGATTCGCGTACGCTATGCCGAAACCGACGCCATGGGCGTGGCCTATCATGGGCACTACTTCACGTGGTTCGAAGTGGCCAGAGTTGAGCTCATGCGCGCACTGGGGTTGCGCTATCGCGACCTCGAAGCAGAGGGGATCTACTTACCGGTAGTGGACTGTCGGGCGCAGTTCCTGTCCGCCGCCCGCTACGATGCTTCCCTGCAAGTCCGCACCGCTCTCATGGCAGCGTCACGCGCAAAGGTGGTGTTTGGCTACGAAGTGCGGGAAACGGAGGGGGCATCGCCGCTTCTCGCGCGGGGACAGACCATCCATGCCTTTACCGGGCGCCAGGGCCGCGCTACCCGGCTGCCCCATGAGCACACCCTATGGCAGGGCATGCGCCGAGTCGTCTGCAAGCCCGGATTTGTAGCCTTTGAATAGGAGCACTAACCAGCAATGACCTCACCTCCGCGGCGGCAAACGAGCTCCTTATTGCGGCTCATTCTCTATGGGCTGGTAGTCCTCATCCTCATCGTCTCGTTTCTCTATGCCTACGAGCTAACCGGCGGGCTGATCGATGGCTTGCTAGAGGGCATAGGCGACATCATCGGTCAATTCTAGACCCACTCTGCCCTGAAAATGCGCCGCCGCCTCTCCCCGCGGACGCACGGAACCGTGGCGACTGCACCAAAGAGATGGTGTCCGTCCAACGGAGCTGAGAACACGCCCGAGTGATTATGAACACGGACGGGGAGCCCCGGCACACGTGGACGAAAGATCCCGCCAGCACTCTGCGGCTACGTTGACTCCGGCACCGGCGTAGGCGGCGGCTTGGGGGTGAGGTAGTCTTCAACCGCGTCATGTGCACTCTGCGCCGCTTCCTCAATGGACACCTGCCCGCGTGCCACCGGCAGCGTGAGCCGGCTGAAGAGTTGCCAGCTTAGCTGGGTCGCGGTAGCGAGATGGGACGGTACGCTATCCACCAGGAGCTCCAGCAGAACGTCGCGGGCCACGGGGTCGAGCAGCAATGACATGTACTTGCCCGCCGGCTTGGCAATAAAGCCCTGCGCTTCCGTAACCGCCGGCACAAGCCGAGTCTGTCCGATGTGATGTGCCAGGTGGACGATAGTCTCATAGCCCACTTCACCGTGCTGGCTGCCTGCCGGCATCACCAGGGCTTCCTGCAATCCCAATGGGGTCCCGCTCCGGTCCTCCTTCGGTATCACGGCAGGCATGCGGTCGGCGCGCAAGCGACCGAAGAACGGGTTGAATATCATCGCCGTTTGCAGGCGCTGGCCATTGATGGTGCCGCGCAACGTATTGGAATCAAGATCGGGGCCGTGGGGCATCACGCCGTGGATGCGGCCAAGATCTTGCCAGAAACCAATGCCCCGCAGCGCCGCCGGTTCGGTGAGCTTGATGGTGCCGGTATCCAGGTCAACCGCGTCGCCGCCTTCCTGCAAAACGAACGGCAGCCAGCCGGGTATGCTCCACTCGCAATACCCCCAGGAGTCTGTGACCGTGTCGCCGTCAATGTCCCGCGTTAGGGATTTTGCCGTAAAGACGAAGTCCTCATGATTCCACGTGTGCGTCGGTTCCGCGACCTTGAACTCTTTAAACTTGTCGCTGTTGTACATCACCATGGCAGGCAGCACGGCCAGAGGCACGCCCATGAGTTGGCGCTGGTAGCGGACTAACTGCAACGCGTTAGGCGCAAACGACTCGATCAGATCGCTGTCATCCGTCTGGACATAGCGATCCAGCGGAGCGAGGATCTGGTGAGTAAAGGCCCGGGGGAAGTCCAGTGCAGAGTGCATCCACGCGATATCCAGAGGCACGCCGCTCGCGTCGCGCGCGACAACGAACTCCCAAAAGGCATCGCGCCATGACTTGCCGCTGGGCCGCCGGATTTCCACCGCTTCCAGGGTGGAACGCGGCGTTGGACCGTCGATTTGCTCCGCGTCCCAGGCACTGATGGCATTGCTGGCCTCAGTCGTGATTCCGGCCAAGCGGGCCATGAATGCAAACGTCAGCGTTACCTGTTCGGCCGAACGGCTGCTTTCGCCCGATTGGGGGGCATTGCGGAACGGCGCTTTGCCTTCTAATTCGGGCCGCGCCTCCGCGCGCCCCGGGCCACCGCCGCAGGCTGCAAGCGTTGCCGATGCGCCGCTCAAGGCGGCCAGGGCCGCTAAGCACTCTCTTCTCGTCATCCGCATCATTGGGTCGTGATCGTTACCGAGCTCAAGGCTCCGCCGCTAGCCGGGCGGGGCACCCAGCCATTCTCGCACGACTGCCGCGCCTCTCTCCAAGGCTCGGGCGGTGCCAAGACTGCCTCTGAGCGCAGGCAGGGCCATCTGCTCTGTTAGAGTCTTCCCAAGTCCACTATACAACGAAAGTGTCGTACCGACACTGTAAGAGAGACTGCGCAAGACCACGTCCGCACGATCAAGACCCAAAGCAAGCTCAGGGTGCATGCGATTGGGTCGTCGGATGAATTCTATGGCGTTGTTCCGTGGTGGAACGAGCAACTCTGACCCGAGTTGCGCCGCCATCGGCTTGGCAACGGCATATGCCGCGTCAAGGTCGTTGCTATGGGCCGAAACGCCGATCATGTCGGTGACCAACATGGGCACGGCTTGCGCGGGCCCGCGCGGCGTCCCAACGAAACCATGCGCCGGCGAATACGGTTCCCCACTATGCCAAGTGATCACGTCGAGACGCAATGGCTCGTTGGAACCGCCCAAACGCTGCCTCATCATAGCATCCAGTGTGACTTGCGGGCCGCTGGCAAAGGCTCCATACTGCTGCGCAAGATCCATCCAGAACTGCAGCCCGCGCCGCGCTTCCGACTGATTCAAAGTCGAGCTGCCGGCGCCGAGGTCGGCCACGCGACCGCCGGCGCCCACTATGAAAAGCAACCATGCGGGGGTCATCGTGGTGCCGAATCCCCAGACACTCGCGCCATTGGCGGCATGCGTTAACGCCCCGGCTCTTGCGGCGAATTCGTCCCACGTCCAGTTCGAGGTTGGTTGCGGCACCTCGCGGGCGGTAAGGGCCTCCAGATCGTAGCGAACGGTCAGAATGCCAAGCGCTGCCGGGAGCGCCATCTGCTGCCCCCAATACTGCAATGCGCGCAAAGACTCGGGATGGTACCCCTTCAGCGTGTTGTCGGAATCGTTATCGAGGAAAGGATTTAACGGACGCAGCAAGTCGCCGCGCATAATCTCAGGCAAGTCGTCGTGCAGACTAAACCACACGACATCAGGGGCTTCACCAGCCGCGACGCGTTGGCGAATCGCGGCAACAAATGAGCGGCCGGGGGTTGAGACCACTCTCTGAATCTCGCTGATATTGGGCATGCCGCTGCGCCCACCGGGAGCCAACCCATAGCGAACGGCCGGCAGCGCTTTCTCAAGGGCGGCATTTGTCTTATCGTCGGCCCGCACCGCGATGGTGACGGAGACGTCCTCGCGCACCGGCGTGGGCTCGTCGGGCACGCCCTGTTTGCCACAGGCAAGGAGGAGCGCTCCACCGATGCCTGCTGCCCCGGACTGCATGAACTGCCGTCGTGTCATGCTTGTACCCACCGCTTAGAACTGGTATGGCGCCATTATACAACACAGAACGCCCGAAAACTGTCAATCGTCCGAAGTTTTTTGTCTCATCTACTTGCGCAACGCATACTTCACGAGGGTCCAGAGTGCGTGGGGGCCGTCGGTCCACGGATTGAGCTTGCGCTCGCGTCGCGGCGTATAGGAAATCGGTACTTCGACTATGCCGTACCCGAGTTTGAGGATTTTGGCCGTCACCTCGGGCTCTATCTCAAATCCCGATGCTTCAATCGTAATCTGATCGACGACCTCTTTGGCCATCATCTTGTAGCACGTTTCCATGTCGTGCAACGAGACGCGAAACAGGATTCGCGTCACGACCGTAAGGAAGATATTGCCAAGACGTCGGATCGTCTCTTGATGGTCCAGAGAACGGACACCGTAGACTACCTTGCTTTCACCGCGCTCAATCGGTTGCAGCAGAGCCACGAAATCCGCAGGATCGTACTCGAGGTCAGCATCCTGTATGACGATCACGTCGCCGGTCGCTGCCTCCAGGGCCGTGCGGATCGCGGCGCCTTTTCCCCTGTTTTCAGGATGAAAGATAGTGCGGCAATGCTCGTCCTGCCAGTTCCGTAGCAGAGCGGTCGTGCCATCGGAAGAGCCGTCATCGACAACGACAATTTCCATATCCAGTGGAACTGAAGCGACGCGCTCCAGAACGGCGCGAATTGTCTCGTGCTCGTTAAAGACAGGGATGAGAACGGAGAGCTTCATGTGGGCCGCTTTGCTCGTCAAGCAATTAGAGGAACCGAATAGCAATGGCTGACGCCGCTTCCACGAGGCTGGCTGTGGGAGTGCCGCCAAACGCAACGATCCGGTTCGAGCAATGTGTGCATTGGTTGGTCTGGGGGCGAACCTACTATATCATTAGGCCTGTAACCAAGTAAACGCCTGCCAAGGCGACAACCGGAGTGCTGCACGCCGGTTGGCACGAGGTCACGCGCAACGCACAGTATCGGAATGCCGCTCTTTACAACACAGGTCATAAAACAGAATCAAGGAGCACACCATGGCCACCCCGCCGTATGCCGTTACTATGGAACGCAATATCGCCGTGCCGATGCGCGATGGCGTCCTGCTCCGCGCGGATGTCTACCGCCCCCAGGCAGAGGGACCGTTTCCGGTCATACTCACGCGTACGCCGTACAACAAGGGTTCGCTGGACGGCAGCGCATCGCCTACCTACGAGACGTTGGCCGCCGCCGGCTACATCGTAGTCGCGCAAGACGTGCGGGGACGTTATGCCTCGGAGGGTGACTTTACGCCGCTCTTCGCCTTCGGCTATCCGGACATCGAGGACGGCTACGATACGATCGAATGGTGCGCGCAGCTAGCGGATTCCACAGGCGATGTGGGCATATTTGGCAATTCCTACGGCGGCTTCACGTCCTATTGCGCCGCCTTCAGCGCGGCCCCCAGTCTCCGCTGCGTCTTTGCGGAAGGCATGACGCAGCGCCTCACGGACTTTGAACCGCATTTCCGCCCCGGCCGGCGCTTCGCCTGGTCAATGTGCACCATAGCTCCCGACATTCGTCTCAAGTTGGGCCTCGGCGAGCCCCATACCAAGGAGATAGCCGATCAGCTCTGGGAGCGAGAGCGGCACAAGTGGCTGTGGTACCTACCTCGCAAGGACATCCCGGACGAGCTCTTTGGCGGCTCTGCGCAGGCAGAGTACTATCGCATTCTCATGACCGAGGCCGGGGTGGACACGTTTCAATGGCAGGACCGCTACCCGGACGTCCGCGTGCCGGTGATGCATCGCACCGGCTGGTACGATCGCTTTGTGCGCGCCATCGACGGTTACACCCTGATGGCGCAGCACGCCGCCACATCGGCAGCGCGCTCCGGTCAGCGCGCCATGATCGGGCCGTGGGGGCATACGAGCGCCCTACACACCTATGAAGGCGAGATCGACTTTGGCGCCGCAGGTCTCATTGAGCAAACCGATCTCCTGCTCCGCTGGTTCGACCATTGGCTGAAGGGCCGCGCTACCGGCATCATGGACGAGGGACCGATCAGCCTCTATATTCTCGGCGACAATGTCTGGCGCAACGAGAATGAATGGCCGCTGGCGCGTACCGAGTACACCGACTATCACCTGCACAGCCACGGCAATGCGCAGACGCCCCATGGCGACGGCAGTCTCTCGCCTGACGTGCCAGGCGAAGAGTCACCCGACCAGTTTGTGTACGATCCCCGGGACCCCGTGCCGTCGGTCCATCTCATGCATGACCAAGACGGCGTCTTCGACCAGAGCGTGCTGAATTCCCGCCGCGACGTTCTCGTCTACCAAACCGAGCCTTTGACCGCGCCGCTGGAGATGACCGGCGAACCCACCGTGCGCCTGTACGCAGCCTCAAGTGCCGTGGACACCGACTTCATGGCCAAGCTGGTAGACGTGCATCCCAACGGGTTCGCACAAAACCTTTCCTACGGCGTCGTGCGCGCCCGCTACCGCAATGGCTACGAGACGCCGCAACTGCTTACACCAGGAGACGTGTACGAATTTACAATCGCCCTGAATCCCATCGCCAATGTATTCCAGCCCGGGCACCGACTGCGCCTGGACATCACCAGCAGCGACTTCCCCAACTGGGATCGCAACCTCAACACCGGCAGCGATGGCTACACGGATGCGACGATGGTGGCTGCCCGCCAGACCGTGCTCCACGACACCGGCCGCCCCTCTCGCATCACGCTGCCCGTGATTCCCAGAGTTTAGTCGGGATGAAGTTGCGCTGGCAACGTTGGCCTAAACCTGGATTGGTAGCGTAGGTTTGCAACCTGCGCTGGTTCGTTCGCTTTCGATACGTGACCCGCGCCGTCCGCTCGGGGTGTTTTTGCAATGTCGAGGATTCACTCATCTGCGGACATCTCGCCGGTAATCCCTTCTTCGAAAGTAGCGCGCTCTTCTTGCCACGAGAGGGTCTTGCCCGAAGTCGCCGCCGCGCCAAAGTGCTGCGCAACCCGAGAAGTCACGGGCAGCAGACGAACACCCTCCGGCGTAGCTTCGAACCGCACCACATCCCCCGGCGCAATACCTAACCATTCTTGTACTTCAGCGGGAAGGGTTACTTGCCCTTTCTGCGTCAACCGGGATTCAAACTCTGGCATAACATGCTCCCAAAGTAATCTGTACCCTATCCTCTAGTCTTATCATCAATGAGCTAGACGCCGCTTCAAGAGCGGTTGGCATCCGTTCAAGCCTGACTTGGTACGAGTTCAGTAAGTCTTGCGCGGGGCGCATGAAAACGGGCTTGCTTGCGTATGGGCGCCATGACTTGCACTCTTCTGACTCTGCTGATTCCCTAGGCATCCGTTACAATAGACCTACTTACCCTTTGCTCGTCGCTGTAGAGCGATTCTTGTACTGTTTGTGAGGCATAGATACCCGTGCGCACCGACGATATCCGCCAACGCTTCCTCGACTATTTCGCCGAAAAGAACCATCTCGTCATGCCAGGCTCCTCGCTCATTCCCCAGGGCGATCCCAGCGTCTTGCTCACCAGCGCCGGCATGCAGCAGTTCAAAGACTACTACCTCGGCCTTGCCGACCCGCCGCGGCCGCGCATTGCCACCGTGCAGAAGTGCCTGCGCACCGACGACATCGACGAAGTCGGCGACCAGTCGCATCTCACCTTTTTCGAGATGCTGGGGAACTTTGCCTTTGGCGACTATTTCAAAGAAGAGGCCGTCGCCTTTGCCTGGGAACTCGTGACCGAGCGCTTTCCTTTTGCGAAGGAACAGGTCTGGGCAACCGTATTCGGCGGCCAAGACGATCTCGCGCCCGATGAAGATGCCGAGCGGGCTTGGCTGGCGGTCGGTGTGCCGCCGGAACGGATCGTGCGCTATCCCGGCTGGATAGAAAACTGGTGGGGGCCCACCGGCGATTCCGGTCCCTGCGGCCCGTGCTCGGAGATCCACCTCGAGCTGGCGCCGAATACCGATGGACACGACTGCCTGGGGCCCGCCTGCCCGTGCGGCCGCTTTCTCGAAATCTGGAATCTCGTTTTCAATCAATACTACTCCTCCGTCAGCCTCAGCCAGATAAGCGCCGACGCGCTCACGCCCCTCGACCGCCCGGGCGTTGACACCGGCGCCGGACTGGAGCGCTGGGCAATCGCTCTGCAGGGCGTGCCGACTATCTTCGAGACCGACCTCTTTCGGCCAGTCGTGCAGCAAGCTGCGGCGTTGCTCGGCTGCACCTACGGCGAGAGCGAAGAGCAAGACATCGGCATTCGCATCATCTGCGAACACACGCGGGCGGCGGTCTTTCTCATTGGCGACGGCGTATTACCGGGTAACGCGGAGCGCAGCTACGTCGTGCGGCGTCTCATTCGCCGCGCCATGCGCCACGCGTATCTGCTCGGTCGACGCGAACCGCTGCTGGCCGGTCTGGGCAAGACCGTAATTGAGAGCATGGGCACCGCCTATCCGGAGGCACGTGCGCGTGAAGACTTCATCCTGGGCACCATTACGCAGGAGGAGGAGAACTTCCTGCGCAACATCAGCCAAGGTCTGCCCATTCTCAACGCCATGCTTGACGACGTGGCCCAAGCTGGCAACGCAACTCTGGCAGGGGCAGATGCCTTCTTGCTCCACGACTCGTACGGATTTCCCATCGAACTCACGCGAGAGGTTGCCGGCAGCCGCGGCGTTTCCGTGGACGAGGAGGAATACCAGGAGGCTCTCCGCGAGCAACAGGAACGCAGCAGGCAGAGCGCGCAATTTGCCATCGTCCAGAACTTGCCCATCGATTTTGCGGGAGTGGAATTCACCGGCTACGAGACGACCACCGACACCGGCACAATCGTTGGCATTCAACAGGGTGAAGAACGCACCGACAGGCTAGATACAGGGGAAGAAGGGCTGCTCGTCCTCGACCGCACGCCCTTTTACGCGGAAGGCGGCGGCCAGGTAGGCGATACCGGACACATCGAGGGCCCTGACGGCGTCTTTCAGGTGGAGAACACCTACTCGCCGCAGCCCGGCCTCATCATTCATAAGGGGAAGGTCTCGTCAGGCGCCATAGCAACCGGCTCAACTGTTACGGCTGCCGTAGACTCCGAACGCCGCGCCAACACGGCACGCAATCACACCGCCACCCATCTCCTGCACGCGGCCCTGCGCGGCCTGCTCGGCGAGCACGTGCAGCAATCGGGATCCCTGGTGGCTCCGGACCATCTGCGCTTCGACTTTGCCCATCCCGAGGCCCTCACGCGTGAGCAAGTCGAGGAGGTCGAACAGCGCGTAAACGCACACATTCAAGCCAACGTGTCTACTGAAGTCAACCACCTCGAAACGTCGGAGGCTGTAGCTGCCGGAGCGTTGGCCCTCTTTGGCGAAAAGTACGGCGAAACCGTGCGCGTCCTCAGCATTGGAGACGTGAGCAAAGAACTTTGCGGCGGCACGCACGTCGCGGCGACGGGTACCATCGGACTCTTGGTCATCGAGAACGAGTCCAGTATTGGGGCCGGATTGCGGCGCATTGAGGCCCTCACCGGTCCCGCCGCCGTGCGGCACATCCAGCGGCAAAACACGCTGCTTCTCGATCTCTCCAACGAGTTGGAAGCGCCGCCGCAAGAACTTGTGGACCGCACCACCGCGTTGCGCGAGGAAATCGTGCAGCAACGGCGCCAGATCACGCGCCTGGAACGCGGCCAGACGGGGCAGCAAGTGGAACAACTGGTGGCCGCTGCCGAAGACGTTGGCGGAGCGCTCGTGGTCGTCGGCACAGTGGACGTACCCAACGTGGACACGTTTCGCGAGTTAGGCGACAGAATCAAGGACCGCCTCGGCGACTCCGGCGCACTGCTGCTCGGTACCGTCCTCAACAATCGCCCGCAGTTTCTCATTATGACAACCAAAGGCATGTCCAAGCAGGGCGTCCACGCGGGCAACCTCGTACGCGAGGTCGGCAAAGCGGCCGGCGGCGGCGGCGGCGGGGGACCGGAGACCGCCCAAGCCGGCGGGCGCGATCCCGCCAAATTGCAGGAAGCCCTGACAAGAGGCACAGAACTCCTGAAGAGCGCCCTGGCAAGCGCAGAATTGTGAGTGTCAGGTAAATCATTGATAGAATCCTCTCCTCAATTTGGGAGTCCTGAAAGTTCCTGTCATTTCGAGCGAAGCGAGAAATCTAGGATTTACGTCTTGCATGCTTGTTAGGCTCAACGCTTTAGATTCCGCGAACATGGTTCGACTCTGCGCTGCGCTCCGTTCGGAATGACATCCTATCGGGACTCACCTGCAAACCGAACTACCGATAGTTGTCACCAATTCTTTCAACGAATTGACTAACATCTTCAGGAATGACCTGTAGCGCATCTCCGTGACACTGTAGATCCTAGGTTTACTCACCCCGCTAATGACTTTTCTTGTCAAATCCTCTCCAATTGAGGCATTGTATACAGTGAACTAAGTGAGCGAATACCCCAATGCAAGGAGCATCGGCATGGCACTGTCCGCAGAAGAACAAGCGTTGTTGAACGGCGAAAAGCGCAACCTGCCTTTTCTGCCCGCTCTGGGCGGGTGGTACAACGAGGAAGAGGTGGAGGCGCTGACGCAAGCGCTTCGCGAGAGCATGGATTGGAAGGCCGGTTTTAGCGGCAACGATATCTCGGAATTCGAGCGAGAGTTCGCCGAGTATTGCGATGTGAAGTACGCCTTTGCCGTGAACTCGTGCGGCACCGGCCTTGATGGCGCGATGCAGGCGCTCAACCTCGGCCCGGAAGACGAGGTCATTGTGCCGGCCATTACGTACATCGCCACAGCCCAAGCGGTCGTCGGCGTCGGCGCGAAAGTTGTGCTCGCCGAGTGCCATGCCGACACATTCAATGTCGATCCCAATGACGTGGAACGCCGCATGACGGCAAATACCCGCGCCATCCTGCCCGTGCACAATAACGGCCTTTCCGCCGACATGGACGCCTTGGCCGACATTGCCGAGCGGCATCCGCACCCGGTCCACGGGCCGCCTCCCGTCATTGCCGACGCCGCCCGCGCTGCCGGCGGCGGCTACAAGGGCACAAAGGTCGGCAAGAAAGGCGCCATGACCATCTTTAGCTTCCAGACCACCAAGAACATGACCACGCTTGGTGAAGGCGGCATGGTGACCACCGACGATGACGATTATGCGGCCTACATCAACAGCAGCCGTTCGTTCGGTTGGGGGCTGCAAGGCTGGGGCACCAACTACCGCCTGACCAAGCTCCAAGCCGTCGCCGGCAGGATCCAACTCGCGCGGCTGGACGAGATGAACGACCTGCGCCGCGACCGCGCGCTGTTGCTCTCGGAGTGCTTGGCCGATGCGCCCGGCGTTATCGTTCCCCAGACTCCCGCGGGCTACGACCACGTGTGGTATGGCTATACCGTCCTCTTGGCGCCGGAGTGGGCTGGTGAGCCGCGCGACAAGGTCAACGAGCATATGAAGTCGGAATACGGCGTTGGCAGTGGGGTCATGAATGCCGCCCTTCCCGATTACGACTCAATCCTGAATAAGCTCGGTCACGCGCCGGAAGACGTGCCGGTCTCCACCGATGTGGGCCGCCGCCTCTTCTGCCCCTCGCTCCACCCGTTGATGAGCGACGACGACGTGGCGTACGTCGCCGCCTCCATCAAGGCGAGCATGGCAACAGTGGCAGGGACCGTTGGCGCTGCCGCGGTCGCGCGGTAAGGCGCGTCGCGCTGCAATTCAGGCAGCACGCCGGGAATTTGGCCGAAACTGAAGATAGGGAGGGGTGAAGATTACATCAGCGCCCCTCCCTATCCATTTGCGTGGCACAAGGGGCGCACCAAGCCCAATAATGAGCATGCGCTCACCGGCGCAGTTGCGCCTGCATACTGATTGTTCTACATTTGGGAAAGAGCGATCTTTCAAGCTCGTACATGCGGCACGACCTGAATGCGGCGCCGGAATCGCCTTGCTCCGCAATCGCTATAGAAAGTGCATAAGGACAGCCTAGCGCAGTGATGCTCGTATTCAATGTCTGGCGCCGGGCGCTGGGCATGCACTACTTTGAGTTCTTCACCGTCATCAGGGGCAACATCCTGTGGGCGCTCTTCTGTTTACCGTACGGGCTTTACAGCTACCTCGTTCTCTTGCCGCTCATTTCAGAAAACGCGGAGACCGCCCAGGATACGTCGCCGGTCATACTTGGCATTTCGTATATGATCGCGTCGCTTGTGCTGCTCACGCTTGCCGGCCCGGCCACTGCCGCCGTTTACGATTTTGCCGCAAAGAACCTGGCGGGCGAGGCCGTAAGCATGCAGGTTTACTGGCAGAGCTTCCGCACCCACTTCATCAGGGGCTACTTGGTGGCGGCGCTCGATCTCTTAATCCTCGCCGCGCTCGTGCTTAACACATGGTTCTATCTGACTGCGGACCTACCGCAACTGATGCGCATCCTCAGCATTCTCTTTTTCTGGGGCATCGTATTCTGGGTAGCTATTCAACCGTACTTGTTTTCAGTGATGATTCGTCTTGAGACTTCCGTGTTGCAAACATTCCGCAACGCAGTCTTACTGGCACTCGACAATCTCGGCGTTACCATCAGCCTAATTGCTGTGCAACTGGTGATGCTTTTCTTGTTCATTCCGCTCATAGCCATTGCCTACCCCGTGTTGGCCGGTTCACTCTTCGCCCACACGCACGTCGGCGTCCTCAATGAACTTCTGGATCAGTATGACGCAAAGCGCAGCGCCGAAGAGGCTGCGCAGAGCGACTCGTAAAGAGAGTGCGATGGCAAGCCTCACCCTGGAAGGCGCAACCAAGACATACAAGAAGCCCAGCTCCCTCTCCTGGAAGAACCTCATCGGGCGGTTTAGAGGCGGCGAAGCTGCCGATGAAGTAATCGCCGATACGGAAGACGACCTGATTTACGCACTCAAAGAGATAGACCTCCAAATCGACGACGGTGAGTCCTTGAGTGTGCTCGGCCCGTCAGGATGCGGCAAAACGACATTGTTGCGTGTTCTTGCCGGTCTTGACATTCTCGATGGCGGCAAAGTGCTCTTCGATGGCGAGGATGTGACTACCGTAAGCCCGCAGGATCGCAACGTCGCCATGGTGTTCCAGGATTACGCGCTCTATCCGCACTGGCAGTCAGAGGATAACCTGGGCTTCTTTTTTCAGATGCACCAGCGCAAGCACGAGATTCCGGAGCGGGTGCGGATCACGGCGCGGGTGATGGGGCTCGGCTTCGAGACCTTGCTTAGCCAGAAGCCGCCGAAACTCTCCGGCGGCCAGCAGCAGCGCGTAGCCATTGCGCGCGCCATCATACGCGACCCGCGGACGTTTCTCTTCGACGAACCGCTGTCAAATCTCGATGCCAAGGTGCGCGCGCGCACCCGCGTCGAAATCAAGCGCCTCATTCAGAGCTTTGGCATCACGTCGGTCTACGTGACCCACGATCAATCCGAGGCCTTTACCATGGGCGATCGCATTGCCGTGATGCATGATGGACGCATCCTGCAGGTCGATACCCGCAAGCAAATTGTCGAGCGCCCGCTCAATCTCTTTGTGGCTGACTTCATTACCGTGCCGGCCATGAATTTGCTGCCCGGCGTCGTGCACAGAGAGTACGTGGATATTCACGACCGCAAGGTCGCACCGCCGCCGATTGTGCTCCAGCAATACCAGGCTGAGCGAGTTACCATCGGCATTCGCCCCACCGACGTCGTACTTCGATCTGAGAACGAGGAAGACACGATTCCGGCTAAGGTCGAGATCGTGGAGCCGCTCTTGAGCGAGCGCTCGCTGCTGCTCACGGTGCGCGTGGGACGGTATTCATACCGCATCCAGCGACCGCAAACCGAACACCATGAGCCGGAGACACTGATATTCATGGAAATTCCTCCCCACGTCCAGCACGTCTTTGACAGCAAGGGCCGGCGCGTCAACTGACTCTCTTACCATTGAGCACTACCGCGTAGCCCGTATCGACCAAGACTGCCCTTCGGACCCCATTGCGGAGAAGGTCTCCATCGTTAAACGTAGAGGCACGATATATCGTGCCCCTACGCGACAGACTCCCTACCACGGCGCAAGATCCACGCGCCAATCACGGATATTCCAAGAGCACGCCCAAGAATTCGTCTTTACGGTCGCGCAGTCCCTCGTAGGCTTTCTGCCCTGCGGTAAACGGAAGTACGTGGGTGATGAGAGGCTCCACGTTTATGCGTCCGCTTGCCAACAGCGACCACTGGAAGGGAATGTCCCGGTCGCGAGTCTCCGGGTCCACCGTTCTGGCGTGAGCGCCAATGAGATGCACGCCCGTGCGGTGAACATCGAAGTACGGATCGAGCTCGAACTTATCCCTTGGGCTGCCCAGCAACACGACGCGCCCGTGAGCGGCCGCCGCCTTGAGCGCAAGGTCAATGGTCGCGCCGCTGCCCACGGCCTCAACCACGAGATTCGCGCCGCGTGGGCCGAGTTCCGGCAGCCAATCGGCGAGCGGCTTTTCGCTCAAGTTGAAGGCAACGTCCACGCCGCACGCTAGCGCCTGTGCCAGCCGCGGTGCTGCCAGGTCAGCGGCTGCGACTTGGCCTGCGCCCGCCAACCTGCAGAGTTGCGCGCAGAGATTGCCCACCAAGCCCATGCCAATCACCAGCGCGTTTTCGCCGAAGTACACGGGCACCTGGCGCACCGCCGACATGGCGATCTGCAGCATCGCGAAGAATGGCACGTGCGAATCCGAGACGCCGTCCGGCACCGACAGCAACGCATCGCGCGTTACCAACGCATGCGTCGCATGGCGTCCGCGGCTGAACACGCGCGTCCCTGCCGCCAGGTCGGAGACGCCCTCACCCACCGCCACCACCTCCCCAACCGCGGCGTATCCCGGCCGGAAGGGAAACTTGGCATAGTCGAAATCAAGCTCCGCAAAGCCCCGGTGCGTCTCCGTGAACATGGCAAGCTCTGTGCCCGCGCTGATCAGCGAGAATCGATTCCGTACAATTACCTCACCAGGGCCAGGAACGTCAGGGACGGCCCTCTTCTCTATTGCACATTGGTCTTTGCCGGGAAAGATAAGACTTTGTACTTCCATGACGTGTCGAGCCTCCTGTGAGTGCAATCTGCTTAGGCGAGATCTGCCTGTGGCTATTCAGCGGACTCAAAGCCTAATGAACAACGCTCTCCACGTACTCCAATGACTGGTGCCGGAAGTACGTGTCGTAGAGTTCGGCGTAATGGCCGTCTTCTGCAAGGAGAGTTTGGTGGGTGCCTTCTTCCAAGATACGGCCGCTATCCAAGACGAGGATGCGGTCGGCGTGCTGCACCGTGTAGAGACGGTGGGCGATGACGATGGAAGTGCGGTCGCGCATGATGGCCTCAATGCCGTCTTGAATCTGGACTTCGGTAAAGGGGTCCACGCTTGCCGTGGCCTCGTCCAGAATGAAAACAGCCGGATCGTGCAGCATCACCCGCGCCAGGGCCACGAGCTGGCGCTGTCCCATGGAAAGGCGCCCGCCGCGCTCGCCGACGTCGGTATTCAACCCGTTGGGCAGGTCGGCCAGCCAATTGCCGCCCGCGATATGCTCGACCGCGCGCAGCACGTCCGCCTCACCGGCGTCCGGCTTGCCGTAACGGATGTTTTCGCCCACCGTGCCGCTAAAAAGGAACGGCGACTGCGGCACAATGCCAATCTGATGGCGGTACGAAGACAGATTGAACGACCGGATATCGCGACCGTCCACAAGCAGCCGGCCCTCCTGAAACTCATAGAAGCGGGCCACGAGCCGCACGATGCTCGTCTTGCCTGATCCTGTGTGGCCCACTAGCGCGATTGATTCGCCGGGCTTGATCGTCAGGCTGAAGTCCGGCAGTACCGTCTCCGTTGGCTGGTAGCTAAAGCGCACATTCTTGAACTCGAAACCGCCCCGCAGGTCGTCGGCAGGTGCGTCGCCGGTCTGCACGACACGCGGGTCAGCATCTATCAGGCCGAATACGCGTTCACTGGCGGACAGGCCGTTTTGGAATTGACTCCAAAACGAGGCGATCTGCGTGAGAGGGAACCAGAAGAACATGAGCGCTTGTATGAATAGATACCAGTCCCCTACGGTCATAGTGCCGGAAGCAACATTCAAGCCCCCAAAGTAGACGACGACGGCCGCACCGATGCCGGCGGTCGCGTTGAAGACCGGAAAGAAGGTATTGAGCACGATTCCCTGCCGGAAATTCACGCGATAAGCTTGCTGGTTGATTTTCACGAAATCGTCGTGGACGGCCTTCTCCTGTCGAAAGACTTTCGCGACGGAAATGCCGCTGATCGATTCCTCAATGTGCGCGTTGACCCGCGCCATGATGCGCCGGGAATGCAGCGAGGTCTCCCGCGCAATGCGCCGGAACACGAGCGAGATCGCCGCTACAAACGGCGCCATCGCTATGGTGATCAGCCCGAGTTGCCAGTTGATCACGAGCAAAACACAGCCCATCAGCATTACCAGCATCACCTGGCTGATGAGATTCATGGTCAGGGAGACCGTCTCCGCGAACCCGTCCGTATCCGATGAGACGCGGCTGACCAGCTTGCCCGTCGGCTGATCGTCAAAGAACGAAAGATCGTGCTCCATAGTTGCGTTGAAGGCGTCTTCGCGAATCTTGAGTGTCACGTTGCCGATGGCCACGGCGCCCATCCACTGGCGGAGATAGTTGAGACCCCACGACACGCTGCTCAGGACCAGGATCGAGATGACGAGAAGCACCATCATTTGGGTAGCAGGGTTGGCAATCACTAAGTCGATGCCGCGGGAAATGAGAATCGGCACCGCGGTATCGGTGAGCGAACCCACGAAGATCGCGGCCGCTACCATAAGCATCGGCCGTGCTTGCGGGCGGAAATAGGCGATGATGCGGCGCAGCAGCGCGCGATCGCTGTATTCGCGATCGTACGCGTCCGCGTCCAGTCCGTCCATCACAAAGCCCATTGGCTATACCTCATTTGGGGCGCGGGATTCTTCGGCGCGTAGCGCGGGGGCTTGTCCCCCGCTCTTGGCGCGTCGCAAATCTCGAATTCCGGATGGAATCCTCTTTCACGGGAATAACGGTTTTGACGCACGCGTATTCTCATATCCGCAATGCAATTCTGTCTGACACATCCGGCCATTCCGGTACGGGACATTCCGGCACGTAGCGCGGGGGCTTGTCCCCCGCTCTTGGCAACTTGCAAGTGTCCAAGATCGGATGGATTCCCGTTTTCACGGGAATGACGGATCGGACGTGCACCATCTCTCAAACCACCAATCAGATGTTGTCTGACACATCCGGCCATTCCAGTCCGGGACAGTCCGGCACGTAGCGCGGGGGCTTGTCCCCCGCTCCTGGCGCGTCGCACGTATCGAAGATCGGATGGATTCCCGTTTTCACGGGAATGACGGATTTGACGTGCGCCATCTCTCAAACCACCAATCCAATATCGTCTGACACATCCGGCCATTCCGTTCCGGGACTATCCGGTACGTAGCGCGGGGGCTTGTCCCCCGCTCTTGGCGCGTCGCACGCATCGAAGATCGGATGGATTCCCGTTTTCACGGGAATGACGGCAAATGGAATGGCTCGCCTGAGATTTGATGAAACCCTCTCCTGCCACGATCCCTCTCATCTGCTAATCTCCACCGAAGCTGGCGGGCATAGCGGCGGCATAGCGCTCGTCCCGATGCGCAAAGATGTCGCGGTACGCGGGACTGCGCGCAATGAGTTCCTCATGCGTACCTTGGTCTTCCAGCGTGCCGCCGCGCAGCACGAGAATGCGGTCCGCCCAGCGAATCTGCGATAGCCGGTGCGTAATGAGGAAGGTCGTTCTGCCGCGCAAGATGTTACGCAGGGCCCGTTGTATCTGGTCCTCCGTCGCGCTGTCAATCGCGCTGGTGGAATCATCCAGGACGAGAATGCGCGGGTCGGCCAAGAACGCGCGGGCAATGGCAATGCGCTGGCGCTGTCCGCCGGAGAGTGTCACGCCCCGTTCGCCGACCACTGTGTCGTATCCGTCTTTGAAACTCATGATGAAGTCGTGGGCTTGGGCCTCTTTCGCAACCGCCTCGATCTCCTCGCGGCTTACCGGCCGGCGTACGCCAAAGGCGATATTCTCCGCCAGCGTGCGCGAGAACAGGAAGACATCCTGATCGATGGTGGCGATCTGAGAGCGCAGCGATTCCATCGACCACACGCGCACGTCCACGCCATCGATGAGTACTCTCCCTCCTGCAACCTCGTAAATGCGGTTGATGAGTCGGGTGAGCGTGGATTTGCCGGAGCCGGTCTGGCCCACAATCGCGATCGTTTCTCCGGGTTGCGCCGTGAAGCTGACTTCCCGGAGCGCGGTGGCTCCCTGATAGGCAAACGAGACGCTGTCGAACACGACCTCGCCCTCAATTCGTCGCTCGATACCGGCCCGGTTCTCGTCGATTTCCGTTTCCGCATTCAAGATAGTCAGAATGCGCTCCGCCCCGGCGGTACCCAGTTTAACGAGAGCAAACGCAAATATTGAGACAAATGTGGGAAACCGCAGCATGGCCAAGAACCCCATGAACGCTATGACCTGACCCAGCGTCAAAGAGCCGTTCGCAAAAAGATAGAGCGAGTGCGCCAGGCCGAGCGCCAAGCAGAAAGAGAACATCAACAGCGGCAGATAGCGTGCTTGAATCTTGCCCTGCTGGACGAATAGATCGCGGTAGTCCTCCGCCTTTACGCGAAAGCGGTCGTACTCTTGCACTTCCTGGGCATTCGACTTAACGACTTCAATGCCCGCAATCGACTCGGTGAGGGTAGCATTGAGGACGCCAAACTGCGCACGAAGCGCGCCCGCCACCGGCGTAAGCCGCCGCAGATATCCCCGCAAGGCGATGAGAAACAGGATGAGAAAGAGGATTGGAATCGGCAGCAAGTTCACGCTCAAGAAGAGTCCAATGGCGACTATGGGCGCCACCATGTTGACCAGCCACTCCGACAGCAGGAGTAAACCGGGGTTGACCATCAGATTGAGTTGCTTCACGTCGTTTGTGGCGCGGGCCATGATGTCGCCGACGCGTTGCTGGCCGTGATAGGACTGGCTCTTGCCAAGCAGATTGACGTAGAGTTCGTCGCGTACGTCGCGCTCCATGCGGAGCGCCACAATCTCGGCCGTGTAGTTTGCCAGCAACTGCAGCACGCCTCTCAGGACGCTGAGGCCGACTATGGCCAAGGCAAAGCCGAATAGCACGTTCCGACCCGAGTCTGCTCCCCCAACAGCATCGAAGGCATCGCCCATCAGCTTCGGCACCTGTACGGCGGCTACCACCACACCGGCGCGCAAGAGGGTTCCGACCACCACGTGAACCGGATAGCGCAAAGCGTGACTTACCAGCCAGCGCCAGACAGAGGATCGGTCATAGGAGTATTCGGAATCTGGCGTAAACTCGCGATTGTTCACCTGTGGCTCCAAGTGGTGAAATAGCTATATTTTGACTTTGTATTGAAGAGTGTTGTTTGAGAGTCTACTAGGAGTGTCCACACCACTATGTAGAATGCTGGCAGGCCACACCTACATGACTTTCGGCATTTGCAATTGCCCCTTGCACTGCTCATGTAGAGAGCCGAGAAGCAAGGTGACAATTAGAGGCTCTACATATAGGAGCCTGGTACAACGCTAAGATACACAATTGGTGGGTGCCGTTGGCAGCCGGAGGTGCAGCAAGACATCAAAGCACTAAGAGCGATTCTCTGCATGGATTGCAGTCACTCCGCAGTCAAGCAGTCGGTTCAAGGGCGTATATCTTTTTGCGACGCTGAAATGCCTCTTCGCCACCCTCCACATGGTAAATGACGAGCTTTCTATGATCGAAGCGATCTAATGAACCCGTCGCAGTTACGTGGCCATTCTCCGCAGTCGCTTCCAACGCTATGATTTGTTCTGCGTCCGCTGAAACCAATATATTTGCGTTTCGGGTTGCAAAGACGCACTGTCTTGCGCCCCTACCTGATCTCAGTGCAGCGACGATTCCCTTCTCAATGCTCGGCGCATGTAGGGCATCCTCAGGCTGATCGACCAGTAATGGAAAGTCTCCCTCTGCCAGTGCAATCATGAGAACGACCATGCACTTTTGACCATGTGAAAGATCCTCTAATCGCCTGTAATCTCCACTATCGAGTTCTAGCTTAACCTCAATGACATCCTCAACATCAACTAACTGCAGCTCGTAGAGGTCTACAACCCTATTCTTATCCAGGACTGTGCCTAAGACCCTTTCCAGTTTGGGTGATTCCAATCCGGACTGGCAAGCCAAGCTGTCGAAGTCTCTCGAAAGCAGTTTCTTAACCAACCGTACCGGATGTACCTTATTCGCCAATGAGTCTAAGTCGCCGCTAGACAAGTATGACCCCTTCGCAATAGCCAAGAGGGACTCCCTTAGGGCGGAAACATTGGCACGAGAATGGACTTCAAGCCGAATTCGGCGACGCAACTTCCCAGTAAGGTCCTCTGCCTTCTTGCTGCGTTTTGCAGTAACAGATCTTCGATTTGCTTGCAGATCTGTCAATAGCCTCTCCCGATCTGCAAGTAGCGATGAAATTCGCGGTAGAACTTCGTCGTTTAGCTCTTGTTCCATACGGGCCAAACTTGCGATGCGGTCCTGCAGCGACTTGCGGCTATCCGATAGAGCTTGGAGTCCAATACCATCCTTGTCGAGTTCTTGCAGAAGCCTTTGATAGTCAGCTTCCGCAATGTCAAAACGGGATTGCCAATGCTGCGCTGCCAGCTTTAGGCTGTCAGTCAATTCCTGGAGCTTGGCTTTCGCGTTAACGGGAATGCCTCCAACATAGGCTTCCCAGACATTGCAGGCAATTCTAATCTTGTCCAACAGATCTTGATTAGGATAGGTCCTCACTTCATCGAGCCAAGCTAAGCTCAGCTTGAGAGGCGCTGCGATCTCTTCCAACTTCGCTGCCATCTGATCGATCTGTTCCTCGACCTCACTGATGAGGTTTTGCTCGCTATACCACAATTGCTGCTGACAGACACGTGTGTCATCTAATATCCTGTCAATATTCTTCACTCTTTCAGATAGACTGGGTTTTTCAGCTACCTGACCGCGTAGATTTTCGGCTTTGGCCTCATAGGCAATAATCTCCGCACTGTTTCTTCTCAGTTCTGTCTTTAAGCCTTCTATTGAGGACACTTCGGCAGAGCAATCAATCAAGTCATCTGTCAGTGAAAGCCTGACGTTTGGCTCGCGGGCAAACTCAATTATCTCACTTTGACTAAAGCTCTTGATTGGGAATAGGAGTCTGATATCAAGATTGTCAATCGGCTCTAAGCCAAGATCAGTCACTCTCTGCACATGTGGACACTGGGGAGGGTTTCCCCAAGCGCGCTCTACCAAGTACGTTGAATCACCTTTCTGCAAGAGTATGTGAACTGTTCCTAGTTCCCCAAGCCGCTGATCCAAGAGGCTCTCAACCTCCGAATATATCTTCTCGACACCAGTCTGCTGGTCAAGCCCAAATCGGATAAGCTCCGTTGCCACAGACTTGCCGCTGCCTGTGTCACCGATCAAGCAACTCACGTAGTCGCTGAATCGAATTTTCTGGCCGTCCAGAAATCCACCTGTAACCCACATCCCCAATATGACCTGGCTTGGGGCAGGAGACTCGTCGTCTGGAAGCCGCACCCTAACAATCGGGTCAATTAACGCCAACTTCAAACCAGCAATTGACCTATCATCCATCTTCAAGAGAGAATACCTATTGGCAATTCCATCGAGTTGATGTTTATTCGATCCTTTGGGACTACAGTCTGAGAATTGAAGACACGGCATCCGCCTGGAGTAACCTGACTTAGATCCTTCCTGATATACGTCCCTTATGGAAGAGTCCAATACCTCCATCGCCCAGAGGTTTTCCGCGGCATACACACGCTTTCGTTCTCCTCCTGCACTGACCATCTTCAGAAAACCTTTGTTACCGTCAGCATGAGCCGCAATAGCAACTCCCCCTGCTTCTACTATGGCGTCTGAAACATCTACTATTCCCTTTTCGGTAACAGCATCTAGGGAGCCAAACTCATTTCTGCGGATGCCCACTTCAAGCAGGACATCCTCAATCTCGGTCTTGCCGACATTGGTGTCAAACAGTGCTAATACATGCCCTTGGTGCGTAGACACTTCGACGCCTGGAAAAACCGTTAAGGTTGTGGATTCAGCAGCTTCCCTTACAGAGTCGCACCAATCAGCGGAATTGTGGTCGGTTATCCCAATTAGATCGAGTTCTTTTTCAAGGGCAATTTGTACAACATCCTCTGGCGTTGCCTCCTTCCATTTTTCCGCCATGTCCGATGATGCGGGAGTGTGAACATGCAAGTCTGCCTTGAGCCATTGCGCACCAATCGGCAATTGTAGGGTCTCTTCAAGTTTCGACATCGGTTTGTTCAATTACTCCTGCCAAATATTCGGTACCAATTCCAGACACACTCTATCAATACCCAACTGCATTATAGCCTTCTGTATCCCCGGCATCGGTACCAGTGGGCGATTGCTTTGCTCAGAGTATTAGTGGAAACCCCACTACAAGCCAGGAACCAGACCTTTAGGTCTGCACGTCAAGTTACTACAGCTAGTAGAACCAGCCAGCTTAAATGCATCGTCGATCGCGATGAGCACCCCCCGCTACTAAGCAAATTGTTGTTTCGTGTTTTCAAAATCACAAGTCAGATGCAAAAGTTGCGAGGCAAGCAAGAATTCCTAGGGAATCTAGACTCTTGTTTCGCAAACCAAAGTCACTCTAGAATTTACACCTCATGTCAAATCGGCCTCACTGAATTTATCGCACTTGTCCTACTAGATAGATTCTAGTTACATTAGACTGTAGAGTGCATTGCACGCGCATGACGGGGAACGGGGGGTGCCGTGAAGAATCGGGACGTGCCGCATAGTCGGCCACAAGTCTGGCAGTTGCTCCTTGGTCTGTTGTTCTTTGTCTTGGCGATGGGCGGGTGTATCGCGCAACCGCAAGGCGTCGTTATAAATACGAAGCCAACTCCCACACCCACACCGGTCGTCGGCGATCCGGACAACCCCAAGATTATCGAAGTCACGCTTGCCGACAACACCGTGCCGCCGGAGGGCGTCGGCATACTTTGGATCAACCGGAGTGTTGGCTGGGCGCCGTATGAAAGTCCCGGCGACGGCCGCTTGCCTCCGGATGAATACGGCGTGCAGGTCTTCATCGATGATGAGCGCATGGGCGTTATCTGGCCCGATGAGACCGGAGGGTTGGGCCCGCGACCGCTGGCCGTACCGCAAAACGTCTGGGGATTTGCCCTGGGTCAGCACACGCTGAAGTTCGTGCAGCAAGGCCCCGAAGTGTGGCGAGAGTCCGCGCCGATCATCATCGTCGTGACGGAAAACTTCAAACCTACGCCCACGGTACCGCCGAGTCCCACGCCGAAACCGGTGCCGACGCCTTCGCCGAGGCCGTCTTAGCCGATGCCGGGGTCAGTGGCAGACGATGTCGGCATAGTGCTGTTGGCAGCCGGGGAATCGCAGCGCATGGCGGCTGCTGCAGAATCGCCGGCTGCATCAGAAGGGCCCTTGCCAAAGGCGCTCTTGCCCTGGTTCGGCCGTCCGCTCATTCAATACCAGCTTGAGCAAATTGCGGCAGTTGCTCCCGCGCGCATCGTGCTGGTAACCGGCTATCATGCCGAGCGCATAACACCGCATGTCAACACTGTGGCCGGGGTTCATGTTGTGCATAATCCGGACCCAGCACGGGGAAGATCGTCCTCCATCGTGCAGGGCGTGTCGGCGCTTCCCGCTACACTGTCTAGCTTCGCCATCGTCAACGTAGACCAGCCCTGCGCCGCGCCAATTCTCGCACAACTGATCGCGGCAAGAGCGAAGACAGAGAAGCGAATTGCGATTCCCAGGTATCAGGGCAAACGGGGCCATCCTCCCCTTTTCGCAGGGGCTTTGCGCGACGCAGTGCTTCAGGTACGTGAAGAGACCCAGGGACTAAAGTCTATCGCTCGATCCCACCGCGCCGAAACGGCCTACGTGGACATTGACGATCCCAGCGTCGTTTGGAACCTAAATACACCGGAAGACTACCGCCGCGCGCAGCGGCAGCATGTCTTGCTCGCAACCACGAACAGCGCCAAGGCCGCGCACCTCTCCTGGCTGCTCGAAGACATTCCGCTGCGTCGCGTTACACTGGAAGAAGCGCATCTCACCCACGTTGCGCCGCCGCCGGAGACGCAGCCGACTCTGCAGGCCATTGCTGAGAGCAAGGCGGTCGCATGGTCCCGGGCCTTTGGCGGTCTGGCAATTGCCTCAGACGGCGGCATTGCCATACCCGCATTGGGCAGCACGTGGGAAGAGCGGCTGACGGCACGCTCTGCGGGCAGCCAAGCCACAGACGAGCAGCGTGTGCAAGCACTGCTGGCGCTCCTGCAACCATACACGGCCAACGATCGCCGCGCGTACTTCCACGAATGCGTGGCATTGGCCGACAACGGGAGCCTGCTGCATTCGTGGAGCGCCGAGAGTCCTCCCGGCTTCATCGCCGATTCCTACCGACCCGAGCAGCTCGTCCCCGGTTTCTGGCTGCTCACGGTCTGGTGCGAACCGCAAACGGGCAGGCGCTTCGGCGGGCTCTCACCGGGCGATCCGGCGTACCCGGACGGCGCCTGGGCACGTATCAAACCCAGGCTCCAACAGTTTCTCAAGACCCACTTGTCGCAACACCTTAGTCCGGCAACCTGAGAGTTGCTCCGGACCAAGAGTCTCGATCCCCGGCGATCACCACCAGACCATCGCGCTCCAGGTCATGCGTAAGTTCCCACAGCCAGTCCACCGACAGCTCTTCCGTGCTTTGGTCCTCAATGCCCCTCGCTACATCTCGGAACGCAAGCGCGTCACTCTGTGGAGATTCACGCAAGGCCGCAATGATCCGCCCACGGTAGTAGCGCCGCGAGCCGGTGAATGTCCCCTGGCTTTTGGGTCGGAGGGATGGCAGGTCGGTGACTTCTCCTGTCTGCCCCGCCTGGCACCAGGCATACAAAGGACAGCGAGGGCAATCCGGCTGGCGGGCGGTGCAGACGGTGGACCCAAGATCCATGAGCGCCTGGTTCCAACGCGCGGAGTTTCCCTCAGGCACCAGGCTGTCTGCCAACTCCTGTAGCTGCCGGTCCGTCGGTCCGGCGCGACCGAAAGTTGCTTCGAGATCCTGGCGAAACACGCGGCCGAGCACACGGCGCACGTTGGTATCCACCACCGCGACCGGCGCATTTCCCACAAAGCTCAGCAGCGCCCGCGCCGTGTAGGCGCCCACGCCCGGAAGCCGCAGCAGCGCCTGCAAATGCAGCGGAAACACACCGCCATGCTCCCGCACAACGGCCTGGGCCGCACGATGCAGGTATACCGCACGGCGGTTGTACCCCAAGCCGGCCCAGAGCCGGATTACGTCAGCCAGCGGCGCCGCCGCTAAGCGGCGGACTGTGGGGTATTGCGCAATGAAGGCATGGTACTTCGGCGCCACGCGCTCAACCTGCGTCTGTTGCAGCATCATCTCCGCAAGAAACTTACGGTACGGACTCTTCGTACGCCGCCACGGCAAATCCCGGCGGTGCGCGCGGTACCAGCGAAGCAACCCCTCCTGCATTGCCTGTACACTTAGGCGCGCACTTACGCGCATGGCACCTCCAGGTGCAAGAGATTGTCGATTCTTGCCCGGCTCTTCAGCTTGAGGTTGGGTTTGAGTTCGCAAAGTGAATTAGTCTTCATCGAGGAGCGAGTACAAAGGCCGGCGTCGACCGAGCTTCTCAAAATCGTGCGCTCGATAATGCAAGAGACGCGGCTTAGGATCGAGTATGCCACAAGCCCACTATGAAGAAGTGCACTGCAAGTCGGCGCTCACCCGCGTGCGGAATATGGCGTTTCAGTGGAGCTTGAACCCCTATCGCGGGTGCACCCATGGGTGTCACTACTGTTTCGCACGCAGCACGCACTTCTATTACGATCTTGACGCAGACGAGGAATTCTCCTCAATCATCTTCGTCAAGACGAATGTCGCTGAAGTCCTCCGCTTGGAGCTATCCGCGCCACGATGGCAGCGCCAACGTGTGGTGATTGGCACTGCTACCGACCCCTATCAACCCATTGAAGGCAAGTACCGCCTGACCCGAGCGGCGCTCGAAGCGTTGCTCGCCTTTCGCACTCCGGTTTCCGTCATCACCAAGTCTTCACTTGTCGTACGAGATGTGGATGTTCTCGCCCAGCTAGCGGAGCGGCTTGACTGCACCGTGAACTTTAGCATTACGACGCTTGACCGCACGTTGTGGCGACAGCTCGAGCCGGGCACGGCCCCACCGCACCAGCGGCTACGGTCCCTTCAGAAACTCGCGGCTGCGGGTGTGCATGCCGGCGTGCTACTCGCTCCGATCATACCGGGCCTCACGGCAACGCAGGAGAATCTCGAAGACATTGCTCGCGCAGCCGCGGCACACAATGCCTGCTTCTTGGCCGCGAACGTACTCAATCTAGGCGTCGGCGTGAAGGAGCACTTCCTGCAATATTTGCAGAGTGAGTATCCGTGGCTTCTCGGCACCTTTCGCCAGCTCTATCCCGGCAGATACGCGCCAAAGGGGTACACCGAGCCAATCTATGATTATGTAAATATCTTGCAACGGCGGTACGACCTCCGCAGGAGGGAAATTTCGCATGCTCCCAAGCCCGAACCGCAGCAATTGTCCTTGGGCCTACCCTAGAGAAAGGTCTGGCCTCCTCGGATAAATCGATGGGCTGCAAGCAACTACACAACTGAGAAGGGCTCACGAACTCCGTGAAAGCGTGCCTTCTCTATTGTGAGCACTGGCCAGTACTGGTATAATGGCTGTTACTTACTCTCCCCACGCTTCCGTAGAATTCTGCTTTGATTCTGCTATGCGTCCCGCACATGAAAGAAGCAACCAGCCTTGAAGGGTCGAGATCTCCTCACGCTCGCTGACCTCTCTGCGTCTGACATTCACCAAATCCTCGCAACTGCCAGGTCTCTGAAGTCTGCCATTTCCGCGCCTTCAGTTTCGGAGTTTCGTAGCGAGTACCGCCCGCTCGCCGGGCGTACGTTGGCCATGATCTTTGAGAAACCTTCTCTGCGCACCCGTGCCACGTTTGCCATTGGCATGCAGCAATTGGGTGGGCAAGTGGTGGATCTGGCCGCCGAGCACTTGCAGATGGGCGTGCGGGAAACCGTCCCCGACGTTGCCCACAATCTGGAACGGTGGGTGGACGTCATAATGGCGCGGGTGTTCGATCATGAAACCCTGGAATCCCTGGCGGAGCATGCCGATATTCCCGTGATCAACGGACTTTCTGACTACACGCATCCCTGCCAGATTTTAGCCGATCTCCTCACCATGCAGGAGCATAAAGGGGACCTTGCAGCGCGCAAAATCGCCTACGTCGGAGACGGTTACAACGTAGCCAATTCCCTTCTCTTCGGCGCCGGCAAGTTGGGCTACCATCTAGCCGTGGGCTGCCCGGCCGGCTATTTGCCGCCGGACGACATTGTTACGAGGGCGCACGATCTCGCTCAAGAATCTGGCGCTACCCTTGAGTTGTGCAGCGATCCCGTTGCGACAGTACGTGACGCTGACGTTGTCTACACGGATTCCTGGGTCAGCATGGGATTGGAAGCGGAGGCGGCCGAGCGCGAGCGCGCCTTCCCGCCTTACCAAGTGAATTCAGACCTCCTCCGCCACGCGCGACCGGACGCCATCGTAATGCACTGTTTGCCCGCGCACCGCGGTATGGAAATCACAGATGAGGTAATGGACGGTCCACAGTCGGTGGTGTTCGATCAAGCCGAGAATCGGCTCCATGCCCAAAAAGCGGTATTATTGGAGTTGTTGGTAGGAGAGACCCAACAGACCTAGAAACGGCCGCTTCCAGGAGGCGCCACGGCTCGCACTTGCTCCAAACCGACACGAGTATCACCTACGAGAGTCACGCTGTCATAGAGGTGACGCGTGTTAGAAGACCTTCTTTGGCTTCAGTCCCGCTTAGACTATAATGCGGCGTTCGATATCCTCCTCGTCGCCGTCATCATCCATATCATCTTCACGATCGTGCGCGGGACGCTCGCGGACCAATTGGTGCGCGGCATCGTCGTGTTACTCGTTCTTGCCTTCATCCTCGGCAACATGCTGCAATTGCTGGTGTTCGACTGGCTCTTGCGGAGCGTCCTATCCGCGCTGGTGATTGCAATACCCATCATCTTTCAACCGGAGTTGCGCCGCTTCCTGGAGCAAGTGGGGCGGCAAGGCACCCACCCGCTGGCCCGCTACATTCCCATAAGTGAGGGTGTCGCCGGTGCTCTGGACATTGTCGCTCAGGTCGCCGGCCGGATTTCAGCGAACCAGTGGGGCGGCCTGCTCGTCATAGAACGTGAGACCGGCTTGGAAGACCTGGTTGAGACCGGCCACCGCATTGACGGTCACGTGAGCGCAGACTTGCTGCTGACAATCTTCAATCCCAGTTCCTCGCTGCACGACAAGGCAGTCATTGTGCGCGGCGATCGTATTGTAGCCGCGTCCTGTATGTTGCCTTTATCGGAGAACGTGCCCCAAGGCGAAGGCCTTGGCACGCGCCACGCAGCAGCAATTGGCGTCAGTGAAGTGACGGACGCCATCGCCATCGCCATCTCGGAGGAGACCGGCATCATCTCCGTGGCACGCAGCGGGACGCTCCTGAGGCACTTGGACGAGGACAAGCTGCGAACCTATCTAGACAGCCTGTTTCGCGAGGAACAAGGGTCTACGACGCTGCCGTGGCTGTCGTTTCGTTCCTTCGCACGCAGTCGCCGTGAACGCAAAGTTCTAAAGTAACCGTTGCGCATGATCCAGCCTCGCTCCCTCTTGCCAATTCTTGGACGCTTCATCACCCACACGCTAGGGGTACGATTTCTCCTTGCCCTAGCGATTTCAATCACGTTGTGGATCCTATTCACCGGTGAGCAGAATCCCGTTCGGGAAGATTTCTTTGACACGGAGATTCCGGTAGAAACAAGCCGCCTTGGTGAAGGCTTGGTCGTGAGTCGCCTTGCGCCCAACACTATCCGTTTACGCATCGCGGCGCCACGCGATATCTGGGAATCGCTCTCTGCCGATGACTTCCGCATAGTCGTTGATCTCTTTTCAATCGGCGTCGGCTTGCATGAACTTCCGATCAATTCTGATAGCTCTGATTCGCGCATCCGCATCATTGCCGCAGAGCCGGATACGGTTACTATTGCTGTCGAGCAACGCATGGAAAAAGAGGTGCCGGTGCGTGTGGACTTGGCCGGCAGCCCTTTGCTGGGCTACCGGTTTCAAGCGCCTGAGTTGCTGCCGGACGTTGTGAAGGTTATTGGTCCCGCATCGAAAGTGGAGTTAGTTGATGCAGCCTTGATTGACGTAGAGATTGGGAGTGCCCGCAGTACCGTAAACGTCACCCAAAGAGCCGTGCCACGCGATGCGCAGGGCGAAGATGTGAGCGGCGTTCAACTCGATCCGCCCGTAGTTCAAGTTACGGTGCCGATTGAGCAAGTTACGACATCCAAGGAAGTACCAGTCCGCGTGAGAGTGGAGGGTCAGCCTGAGTCGGGCTATTGGGTCGCCGGTTACAATGCCCAGCCCGCATCCGTAACGCTGTTTGGCAGACTGGAGGAACTCGATGGCATTAGTTTCGTCTATACGGAAATCATTCCTGTGGATGGGGCCACTCAATCCTTCGCAACCACGGTTGAATTGGCCCGTCCGCCAGAAATTGGCATCACGGGCTCGAATGAAGTGGAAGTTTTTGTCGAAGTGCTTCCCATAATTACCCTAGTCGAAACTGAAGTCGTAGTGACCTACGTCAACTTGCAACCAGGCATGGAAGCCATCGTGATTCCTGCCCAAGCAACGGTGACACTGAGGGGCTTTGCGCCGGCCCTGCGCACGCTTCAACCCGGAAGCGTGGTCGTATCCCTGAACTTGAGTGGACTCGGTCCCGGCACCTATGCGCTTACGCCGGATGTCAGCGAGCCGCCCCAAGTGACCGTGCTGGAGATGGATCCGACGCAATTCCGAGTAGTTGTCACCGTGCAACCGACGCCTACACCGACACCCCGACCTGCCGCCACACCGGTACCGACGGAAGAGCCGCCGCCCGCTACGCCAACACCTTCCTCCGAGGCTTTCGCGCCCCTGCGCCGCTAGCGAATTCGACGAGAACACTGAAGCGCTGCTTGACGCGCAGTGTGCTACTCCCATCCTCGACCGGGGGGTTGCATCCCTCGCCATTTCGTCTTCTGGTTCAGATCTCTTGATGCAAGCCGTCATAGGGCGGCCGTGTAACTTGAGCTTTATACTGACCGCGTGAGATAACGAGGGAGTGCTATACTAAACTCGCGCTTGGTGACTCGCGAAGAGTTGCAGTTAATTTCCTGCCACTCACTGCGTTTCTCTGAAGCGCACTTTCTATCCATCGCAGGCATTTCATAGAGAAGTAATCCAACATCGTGGTCAACTGGTCGTACACGCCCCGGGTACAGATTGTCGGGCGAGCGGCAAGAAATCCTGAAGCGATCACGGCCGGCATGGCGCGCATTAGTCGTGATCCGACCCCGGTGCCGCAACTCATCAAGGAAGCGCGCGACAATACGGCCCTGGCACGTCAGCGCAACCAACGTGTGGTCTATGAATACGGCCACAATAGCGTAGCGGAGCACGGTTGTTTCAGCGCCGCCATCTGGGATATTCCCCGCCTCCTCTCGCTGGAAATCGTGCGGCACCGGCTCGCTGCGTATACCCAGCACAGCGGGCGGTACATACCGTTTGAGGAAGTTTCCCGGCAGTTCTACCTGCCGAAAGAGTATCGGCGCGGCAAGACGCGGCGGTTATTCGAAGAGGCAATTGGCCGGAGCTACGCTGCATACCGCGAAATCTATGCCGGCTGCACCGCCTACCTGCTTGATAAGTACCCCCGCATGCGCGCTGCTTCTGCCGAACGCCGCGCTACGGAGGACGCGCGGTACGTGCTGCCTCTGGCGCAGACTACCCAAGTGGGGGTGACCACGAACGCCCGCGAATTTGCCCTCATGATTTCGCGCTTACTCTCCTCGCCGCATCCCGAATCTCGCGAAACCGGTGAAAAGCTATTCACGCAGCTTCACCCCATCGCGCCGTCGCTCTTTCCTGAGAAATACATCCACGCGCTGCCGTATCCGCAAAGCGGCTTGGACGCCATAGGTGAAGCAGCCGCCGCGCTCGGCATTGCAGAAACTCCTAAAGGGAACGACTCTTTCAATGCCGCTTCTCCGCTGCCAGACGGCAGTGGCGATCCAGTACGCCTCATTCGCTTCGATCCGGACGGTGAACGACACGTGGCCGCGGCCTTGCTCTTTCACGGATCACAAGTGACGCTTGCCGGCGCTCAGAAAGCAGTGGCAAACCTCCATCCGGAGCAGGTAGGCCAAGTCATCCGTGCCGCCTATCGCGGCCTCCACGCCCACGACACAATACTCCGGGAATTCGAACTCCTGCACTATCAGTTTGAGATGGTCATGTCGGAGGCGGCCTATCACCAGTTCATCCGTCACCGCATGAAGACCGAGATCAGCCAGGCCCACAATCCTGCGCATGGGCGCACCATGCCGCCTCTCGTGCGCAACGCCGGTTTTGCCAACATGTACCACCGTTCCCTCGATCTCTTGGAAGAGACTTTCCTCTCCCTTGGCGCCGACCAACGCGCCGAGATCGCGCTGGCCAACGGGCATAACATCCGCATTCTGACCGATCTCAACGCCCGGGAAGTCGTGGAGATGTCGCGCATTCGCAGCGACCGGCACGCGCAGTGGGACATTCGCAATGTCTCCGATGCCATTGTTGCTGCCGTCAGGCGCGTACATCCCCACGTAGGGCTGGCCTGCGGCGGACGCGACTCGTTCAAGGACGGCACCGCCGCGGTCCTGCCGGACACGGTAATCTCGCCCTAAGCGCGGCAGAGGTCTCGCAGTCCTCGCGCCCAGCCCAATACTCTCCGGCAGGCTATTGCGCGATGGCAAGCTCTGCCTCCAATTAGGCTTCACCGCCGCGATTGCCTATAATGGAGAATACTGAATTATATCTACGACGATGGAAGTTCCCAAGTCCCCCAGGTTCAAGGAGTGGGTACACAACCATGGCTACCCGAGCGAAGACCCCCGAAAAGAACGGTGCGGAGGGACGCACTCAAGCCCTGCAGGCTGCCATTAGTCAGATTGAGCGCCGCTATGGCAAAGGCTCGATCATGCGCATGGGAGAAGATGCGGCAGTGCCTGTGGCCGTCGTTCCAACCGGCTCGCTCTCGCTTGACCTCGCGCTGGGCGTAGGCGGCTTGCCGCGCGGGCGCGTCGTCGAGATCTATGGCAACGAGGGCAGCGGTAAGACCACGCTCGCGCAACACGTTGTTGCCGAGGCGCAGAAACTCGGTGGCACTGCCGCATTTGTGGATGCCGAGCACGCATTCGACCCCACGTATGCGGCCAAGTGCGGCGTTGGTATTGAAGACCTGTTGGTCTCCCAGCCCGACAATGGCGAACAGGCCTTGGAGATCGCCGAAATGCTCGTGCGCAGCAATGCCGTGGACGTAATCGTGGTCGATTCCGTGGCCGCATTGGTGCCAAAGGCGGAGATAGAGGGCGAGATGGGGGACGCCCATATGGGACTGCAGGCGCGGCTCATGTCCCAGGCGCTGCGTAAACTGACAGCCGCCATCAACCGCTCCCGCAGCGTCGTCATCTTCATCAATCAGGTGCGTGAAAAGATCGGCGTGATGTTTGGCAATCCGGAGACCACGCCCGGCGGTCGGGCGCTCCGCTTCTATTCGTCTGTGCGCGTAGACGTGCGGCGAGTTGACTATGTAAAGAGCGGGCAAGAGCAGGTCGGCATTCGCGTCCGCGCTAAGGTGGTCAAGAACAAGGTGGCGCCGCCGTTCCAGACGTGCGAATTCGATATTCTCTTCGATGAAGGCATTTCCAAATTGGGCGATCTCATCGATCTCTCCACGGAGTACGGCATTGTGCGCAAGGCGGGCGCCCACTATTCTCATGGTGACACCCGGCTCGGCCTCGGACGGGAGAACGTCCGCAAGTTCTTGAAAGAAAACACTGACATCGCGGCGGAGATTGAGCTCGCCGTGCGCACCGAAGCACAGGCAACGCTCACCGCCGCGCCGGCAAGCGACCCCGTCGCAGCAATGTCAGGGTCCGAAACCGCAAGTCAATGAACCGACGCTACTTCATCACACTCGCCTTCATTGTCTTATTCGTCACGCTGGCTAGTTACGTCAATTGGCCGAACAATCCCGGACTTGACGTCGGCATTGGCGGAGCGCGTCTTGAGCGCGAACTCCGTTATCACTTGGGCCTGGACCTGCAGGGCGGCTTGCACGTGGTGTTGCGGGCTACTCCCGCGGAAGATCAAACAATCACCGCCGACCACATGGAAGCCGCGCGCGACATCATCGCTGAACGCGTGAATGCGCTTGGTGTCTCCGAGCCTATCGTCCAACTGGAAGGTACCGACCGTATCATCGTCGAGCTTCCCGGCGTGGAGAACCCCGATGAAGCCATTGCGCTCTTTCGCGAGACCGGCGAGCTTGCCTTTGTCAACCTGGGCAGAAGCACGGTGCCACCGGTGGAGGTCGGCGGCCTCGTTGAAGGCGAGCAGTATCAAAGGCTCTTCACCGGCGCGATGGTGCAGTCCGCCGAAGTCGGTTTTGACGAGCGCAGCCTGCCGCAGATCAACTTTGAACTTAAAGATGAAGGCGCAGCCATCTTCGAAGAGTTCACCTCTCAAAACATCTGCGTGCGTGCCGGCGGGACGCCCTGCACATGGCTGGGGATCACCCTCGACAATACACTCATCTCCGCGGCGACAATTTCCAGCACGATCTCAAACCGCGGACGCATTACCGGAAACTTCACGCTGGATGAAGTCCGTGACATCGTCATCAAGCTAAAGTACGGTGCCTTACCGGTACCCTTGGAAATTGCCCAAAATCGCACCGTTGGGCCTACGCTGGGACAGGATTCCGTTAATCGCAGCCTCCGGGCCGGGATCATCGGCCTCGTACTCGTGGCCGTTTTCATGCTCATCTACTATCGCCTGCCCGGTGTGGTTGCCGTGGTCGCGCTGCTGATCTACGCGCTTCTCGTGCTTGGCATTTTCCGACTATGGCCGGTGGTCCTCACGCTGGCGGGCATCGCCGGATTCATACTTTCTGTCGGCATGGCAGTGGATGCCAACATCCTGATATTCGAGCGTCTGAAGGAAGAGCTGCGAAGGGGCAGGACCTTACGCTCGGCCTTGGATGTTGGCTTTGAACGGGCGTGGACGTCAATTAGGGATTCCAACATTTCTACTCTGATTACATGCGCGGTGCTGTTCTATTTCGGCACGGGCATTGTCCGCGGTTTTGCCGTAACGCTCGCCATTGGCGTCATCATAAGTATGTTCACGGCAATCACGGTTACGCGGACGTTCCTCTACGTGGTGGTGCGCCTCCCGCAGTTTCGCGATGTACCGTGGCTGTACGGCGTAAAAGAGGCGCAGGAGCAGTCGCTTGCCGCCCAGCCGGCTCCGCCTCAGCAAACAACCGAACCCTAAATTGTGATCACGCCATGTCGCTAGAAACCCGTCCCGTAGACTCCGTCCGTGGGATGCTGGATCTTGACTCCCAGCAGGCCTCTGCGCAGTCTCACGTGCGGCAGTCTCTCCTCGATGCGTTTCAGCTTGCGGGCTACGCTCCGATAGAAGTCCCCCTGGTAGAGCAGGCGGACCTCTACCTGCGCAAGTCGGGCGCCGAAATTATCTCGAAAATGTATGCCTTTGAGGACTTTGGCGGCAGGCGCCTTGCGCTGCGTCCCGAACTTACGGCTTCAATCGTCCGCTACTACCTGAGTAACGATCAGAACCTGCCGTTCCCGCTGCGCTATGCCTACAGCGGACCGGTGTTTCGCTACGAAAAGCCCCAGCGCGGCCGCTTTCGCCAATTTTCGATGGCGGGCGTTGAACTGCTCGGCAGTGACGGGCCCTCTGCCGATGCGGAGGTTATCGCGCTGGCAAGTTGGACTCTGCGGCGCCTTGGCGTAAAGGACTATCGGCTTGTCATCGGCCACGTGGGCATCCTGCTCGAACTCCTTGGCAGCCTGGGACTATCCTCGCGTTTGCGTCACTTTCTGCTGGATAGCATGGAGGACGTGGGAAGACCGGGGCGGGGACTGGCGTACGTGCGCAAGCGGCTGGAAGAGATCCATCCCGCGCGGCGCGCGGCTTCAGCAGACGATGAGATACTGCCACGCTCCGAAGAAGAGGCGCGCGCCTCCCTGCGCGCTTCATTGCAGGAAATGGGCATCGAACTCGGCGGCAGCAGACCGGCAGAGTCAATCATCGGCCGGATGTTTCAGAAACAGGGCGCGTCAGATGAAGACGAACGCCTGGAACGCGCTTTTGAGTTTATCCAAGGTTTGCACAGTCTCACGGGAGCACCGGGAGACGTCCTGCAACGTGCGGGGACTTTTCTCGCGGAATACGGCTTGGGAGACCAGTCTCTCAGCCGTCTCGCCGAGGTGATGGACGCGCTCGCAGCCTACGATATCGACGACTCGCAAATACAGGTGCAGTTGGCCCTTGGACGCGGGCTCCACTACTACACGGACGTTGTCTTCGAACTATACGACGCGTCAGGTCAGAGCCAGTTGTGCGGCGGCGGGCGCTACAACGAACTTGTGCAGTCGCTCGGCGGGCGCAAGTCTATTCCGGCGGTTGGGTTTGCATTTGGGCTGGAACGCCTCCGCCTGGCGCTACAACAACTGGGCGCGCCGCTGCCGGCAGCACCGCAATCGCAGGTGCTTGTGGCTGCCGCAACTACCGAAGCCACTTCTGCCGGCATTCGGACTGTACAGAGACTCCGTGATCGCGGCATTCGCGCCGAATTAGACCTGCGGCAGCGCGCCGCGCGAGCGCGCGCGAGCTACGCAAGCAGGAGAGGCATTCCCTTTCTCCTGCTGGTAGACGACTGCGCAGAGCGGTTGTCCCTCCGAAACCTCACAGAGGCGACTGAAGAAGAATTGTCCCTGGAAGGAGTGGTTCAGGCGATCAATGGCTGATTCCCTGCGACTGCTCGTGCCAAGCAAAGGACGCATTGGGGAGCAGACGCTCGAGTTCTTCAACTCGTGCGGCCTCGACGTCACGCGCCCACATTCACGGGCCTACGAAGCCACGCTTACAACGGTGGACAATGTGGCCGTGCTCTTTCAGCGCGCGTGGCAAATGGTCGAGCAAGTACGCAACGGCGACGCGGATGCCGGCATTACGGGGCTCGATATCTTGTCTGAAATGCGGCAGGAAGGCGACGATTTGGTGGTGGTCGCCGAAGACCTTGGCTATTCTCATGGCAAACTCGCCATCGCGGTGCCGGAGGAGTGGATCGACGTCCGTAATCTGACCGATCTTGCCGAAGTGGCGCTGGAGTTTCGGGAGCGGGGCCGTGTTTTACGCATTGCCACGACATTTCCTACGCTCACTCGCCAGTTTCTCTTTCAGCAAGGGATCACCTACTTTCAAGTCGTGCAAGCCGAGGGCGGTCTGGAAGCGGCGCCGATGCTGGGCTACGCCGACATCATTGTGGACTTGGTGTCCACCGGCGCCACACTCAAAGACAACCGGCTCAAGATGATCGAGCACGGCGTCATTCTACGCACACAGGCGTGTTTGATCGGCAACCGCGAACGGCTGCGCGCCAGCCCAGACAAGCGAGAGGCCTTGCGGCAGATCCTGGAATTCATAGAGTCGTCGCAGCGCGCGGGCCCATTCTCGACGCTAACCGCTAATATACAAGGAGATTCTGCGGAAGCCGTCGCCGCCAAGCTAGCGGCTCTCCCAGAAGTGGGCGGATTACTGGGTCCGACGATAGCGCGCGTATTCGCCCGGGATGAGCGGGACGCATCGTGGTTCGCCGTAACCGTGCAGGTCAAGTCTCGGAACGTACTCTCGGCTGTGGCGAGCTTGCGGCAGGCGGGTTGCGTGACCGTTTCAGTGACCTCGCCGCACTACATATTCGCGCACGATTGCGTCCTATACAGAAGGCTGCTCAAAACGCTCAAGCTGGAAGAATAGCTGAATCAGGAAGTGCCCGGTCAACGCTTTCCGACCGGTTTGGCAAAAGATCTCAAATACATGCTAGCAAATGGGGTAACAGTATCTGATGTTTGACATTGTTGGCCGCAGAAAGTGGGCGTACGTCGTCTCGGCGATCATCCTGGTGCCGAGCATCCTCTCGCTCATCATCTTTCGCCTGCAACCCGGCATCGACTTTTCCGGCGGCACAATCTATGAATTACGCTTTGAAGCAACGCCGCCGCCGGAGGAGATCAAGCGCATCTATCTGAGCCTGGACCTTGGCGAACCCTTGGTGCAGGCGACCGGCGAAGGCTCGGTCATCATCCGCTCCAAGGAACTCGCGCTAGAGAACAAACAAGCGGTGCGCAGCGCTCTGGAGGAGGTTCACGGCCAGGCCGAGGAGTTGCGTTTCGAGGCCGTGGGACCCGTGATCGCGCGGGAACTTACCCAAAGAGCGATTCTGGCCGTGCTGGTGGCTTCGGTCGGTATCCTGGTCTACATCACGTGGGCCTTCCGCCACGTGCCGCAGCCGTTTCGCTATGGTGTCTGCGCAATCTGTGCGCTGGTTCACGACGTGTTGGTCGTGCTGGGAGTCTTCTCTGTGCTGGGCTTTCTGGTGAACAAGGAGATTGACTCCATGTTCATCACGGCCATTCTGACGGCCATCGGCTATTCGGTGCACGATACCATCGTGGTCTTCGACCGCGTGCGGGAGAATCGCTCCAAGTACTCACACGCGCCTCTGCCCACTGTGGTGAACTTCAGCGTCAACCAGACGATTGATCGCTCCCTCAACACGTCGATTACATTGCTCATCACGCTTTTTGCGCTGTATCTCTTTGGCGGACTAGCTATCAAGGACTTTGTGTTAGCCCTTCTGATCGGCACCGCCACCGGGACGTATTCCTCGATCTTCATCGCCGCGAGTCTCTTGGTCGATTGGGATATCTTCTCACGGCGTCGAGTCGAGGCGACGTAGCCCGCGTACAGATTCACCTTTGTGTAACGGTGATTGGGGCTTCGGTAGCGCAGGTCTGTAGCCTGCGTCGTTGCTCCGCACATACGAGCAACAACGCCATGAGCAAATGCCCGTTAATTCAACATTCTAGGACTACTAGGGCACCACGATTCGCGGCAAGGCCGGATTGACGCGGCTCACAATCTCGTAGTTGATGGTCCCCACGTGCGTGGCGATAGTCTCCGCCGGTATTTCCGGTCCCAGCAAGGTCACCTCATCGCCAACCTCGACGCCACGAATGCCGGTCACGTCAATGAGCGTCATATTCATCATGACGCGGCCGACAACGGGGGCGAGCCGGCCGCGAATGCTAACCTCTCCCACATTCGACAGTTTGCGATCATAGCCGTCCGAGTACCCAACCGGGATTACGGCAATGACAGAATCGCGGCGCGTGCGATGCGTGCGGCCATACCCTACCGTTTCACCCCGGGCAACGGGTTGCATGTGCACGATGCGCGTCTTCCACCGCATAGCCGGCTGCAGCGCCAGGGGACGGACCGCACGCTCCGTCATGGCAATTTGCGTATCCAACGACGGCCACAACCCATAGAGGCCAATGCCAAAGCGCACCAGACTGCCCTGCGCGGCGGGTGATACCATCGCGGCCGCCGAGGCCGCCATGTGCTGATACGGCACTGCCAAGCCTTCTCGCTCCAGTTCCGTCTGCACTTTGGCAAAACGGCTGCGTTGCAAACGGAAGTACGAATCATCAGCCGTATCCTCGGCAGTGGCAAAGTGGGTATAGATGCCTTCTACTTCTAGATGGGGAAGCGTGTGCAACTGACGCACAAAGGCAGTCGCCTTCTGGTACGCAACACCCAAGCGGTATGTGCCGGTCTCGATCTTCACGTGCACGGCGGCGTGCGTGTCTTGCGCCGCCGCCTGCTCCGCCAGGCGCACAGCAGATGCTGCATCGAAGACCACCTGCCGAAACCCATGCCGCACTACCTCGTCCGCCCGGCCGTGGGGCGTAAAGCCCATGATCAGGATGGGAAGCCTGATCCCGGTGTCGTGGAGCGCCAGAGCTTCATCCAACGCATCGACTCCAAGCCAGTCAACGTGATCAGCAATGCTCTGGGCGACCACGCCCATGCCATGGCCGTAAGCATTAGCCTTGACTACCGCCAGGAGAGATGTCCCCGGCTTTAGCCGCTCTCTGATGGTGGCTACGTTGTGTTGCAGCGCGCCACGACTGATTTCAAGCCAAGATAGGGGATTCATGTTTTCGGTGGGGCGCTTAGCATAGGATGGTAACCCGCGTCGCATTGAGTCCTATCGGACTATCGCGCCACTTCGGTGCTCCTCCGGTTCACTCTCCTGGGGGAGAGGGCAAGGGTGAGGGGAAGTCCTGCAATTCGGCAATCTGAGCCGTAGCGCGGGGGCTTGTCCCCCGCCTCTTGGCGCAAGAGGTACGCACTGCCTCGGCCAGGATCGAAAAGACGCGCTCCTAGACTCTCACGCCGCTGAGAACGATCTCATGGCGCGTCAACAGGAGGTCTTCCCCAACACGCTGCGGCGAGAGGCCGGCCAGATCACCTTCCAGACCGTCCCAGAGCATCGCCCTGACGATCCCGCGATTCTCATCAGTCGTGTTAGCAGTCTCGAGCCACTCGCTCGCCAGCATCTCCCGCTTCAAGAGGCGCGCATCCTCCACCGGACAGCCCACGTCTGCCATCATTTGGCGCAACTGACTCTCGCTGAACGCCTGCACGTGCGAGTGCCCGCGTGTGCGCTCCATGCGGTTGAAGTACGCCGCCTTTTGCGGGTCTTCCGGCATGCCGAATTCGCCGATAACCAACCGTCCTCCCGGCGCCAGCACGCGGGCCATCTCTTGCATGGCCGGAACGGCGTGCGTGAAGTGATGGACGCTAAAACGGCACGTAACTATGCTGAACATGCCGTCGGAAAACGGCAGGCGCGTGGCATCGGCTGCCGCCAAAGCAACTTGCCCGCCATTTGCCTGCTCCTCCATGGCCCGAGCGAGCATGGCAGCGGTGAAGTCCACACCGATGACTCGGCCGCTCCCGGTAATCTGCGCGGCCAGAGCGAATGCAACCAGTCCGGTGCCGGTTGCCACGTCGAGCGCTACCGTACCGGGTCCCGGAGCAGCCATGGCGACCATCTCTTCCACCGTGTCGCCCTGCCCGCCAGTATACGTCGCCGCCCGCTCCGTAAAGTGCTGCCGTACGTCCTGGTCCGACGGTGACCGATCGTTCATGGGTAGTCTCCAATTCTTCTGTAATCAAAGTGTACCAGTCGTAGCACTGAGCAAATCAAATCTCGTTCAACCTGTCAGGAGACCAGCAGAGGCTAGCGATTTCTGTGTATAGCCTTTGTCGGTCGTCCAAGTTGGCCTTGCGAAACTCCGGCATGGACTCAAAAGGCAGTTGGCTAGACTCAAGAAACTGAGTGAAACCTGGGTTATTCTTGTAGGCAATAGGATGAAGGGAGCGAACCAGCAGATTCTGTTTGACATAGTGCTCGACTTTTTCAGGGTAGGACATATCGGAGTAGCTGGCGTTGTCTGGGGCGGGTAGCAGAACAAGACCGCCAATCCGGCTGCGGTAGGCGGCAAAGTCTGCTGGGTGGCTGAACTCGTCTATATGGCGCTCTGGATGGTCTGCCCAAAGGTGTTCGATTTGATAGCCGCCTCTCTTTGACGACCTGTTGGCATATTCCGCATAGCGAGCAGCACCGTTAGATCTTACTTCGATGAATTCAGTCAATCGGGCGAGCAGTCGATGTACTTGGGGACCGTTCGTACCGTGGAGGTGGAATGCCTCCTGCGTTGTAAAGTCGATGTAATCATCCCCTTCTGTTCCTTCCCGAGACAATCGTCTAGTGAGGTCTTCTCGCAATTCCTCAAGCGCCATTCTCCGAATGCCCTTCATGATGAGGAAAGCACGGTACTGCATTGTAGAATGGTCGATGGCCTTGAAGTTCCACATGCGTCTAGCGAGCATAATCTCAATGAAGGTCGCAACCAGACGCATCTTACGCCACACGATCCCCTCGTGGTCGGTCATCAGTAACGGAGCGAGCATTAGTGGATATTGGAGTGTGAAGTTGTTCTGAGCGTTGAAAAATATCGACCCGAATTCCGACTCATACGAATTCGCTGCCCGGCGCGCAGCTGCGTAGACGTCACTGAAGAATCTCATATCCTTCGTAATAAAGGAAGCGAATTCTGCTGGGCCATTGAGGCCGATACCATCTCGGTTTTCCCGCACCCATCGATGGAATTCAGTGCCTATTCTCTCAAAGTCTTCGGGTTGCGCCCCAGCTCGGCGTTCGCGGATCTTATCAGCATATTGGCTGCGGAGCCATGCCTTGATACAGTCGGCGTCTGCTTCTTTGCCAAAGTTGCGCAACTCGGCAATCTGTTCCTTCCACACCTTGTCCGATTCGGAGCGGCTACTATCGTCAGGTATATTGGCTAGTAAGTAACCCTTGAGCATATCCGTGGGGGTCAGTGAGAGTCCACGGTCGTTCATAGTCTCGAATATCGTATAAGCGTCATCATCGGAGGGAGCGGTGATTTCTACAAACATCACCTTCTCGATTAGCCAATCGATGAAGTAGGGAAGAGCTTCCCGCTGCAAGTCATCGGGGAAGAACTCAATAATATTGCTGTAGCGGTTGATCAGATTCTGAACCGAAAGCGATGAATTGGTGGGGTCCGGGGTCTCGCCCTTAAGCAACGCGTCTAAGCAATCATCACGTTCCTCTACATCAAGGTTGAAGGACTTTCTACCATACTGGGTCGAATAGATTAGCTTGGCAATATCAACATGCTCATCTGAACTCCGGACCTGCTGAAGGCTATTGAGGTAGATCAGAAGAAGGGTCAGCGAGGTCAACCGCTGTTGACCATCCACAATAAACCGCTCGTTTTCCTTGCCACTAATTATGATAGAGCCAAGAAAATACTGCCCATAACAAGACACCTCAATGCGCTCGTGCCTCTTGTCGTATTCTTGAAAAAACCGACTCGTCAGGTCTTCGATCAATTCTTGGATCTGCTTCGGCTCCCACTTGTAGTCCCGCTGATAATAGTCGATACGGTACTTTCGGCTGAGGAGATCGCCAACAGACCTGGCATCTCCCAAAATTCTCTGCACTTTGAGCGGACCTCCAGAAGATTTGAGATGCGCGAGTGACATTCTTCTTCTATCCCTTCACCCTCAGTCTCACAGTACCACTCCAAAGATCGACTTGCATTCAAGACTCCAGCGGCTGATCGTTCAGGAATCTCCCTCTCTTGGACAGAAACGGCGGTTCGGCTGCTTGCGCGTTTGCCTCAAGCTCTTTCGTATTCATCACGCCGGTGATGCACGCCGCCACGTGCGGATGAGACAGCACGAATTTGATAGCGGCCGCATGCAGCGATTGAATGGGCGGCTTGACGAGCGCTTTGGTCAGACGTTCCACCATTGCTTCATCCTGGAAGAGATGTCCGGAGGCGAAGGGCGACCGCGCCAACACGCCAACTCCTTTTTCCGCGCAGAGCGGAAAGAGCTCAGCCGCCGCCTCTTGCAGCGCCACGCTGTACGACACTTCCACCACATCCGCATGCCCTCGCTTCACGGCTTCCAAGCAGGCGGTGACGGAAGAAGAGATCCCGATGCTGCGCACCTTGCCGGCCTGCTTCAGTTCGCGCAAGGTCTCCCAGGGCTCTTCGCGTTTGACCACGTCCACCGGTGGATCGTGCAAGAGGTACGCGTCGATGTAGTCGGTCTGCATCCGCCGCAGGCTCAACTCGCACTCGTGACGGAGGTACCACGGCTCGTAGCATTGCGGCTGCGGCGCGTCACGGTTCACAAAGAGCATCTGCGCGCCATCGATGCCTACCAGATAGCCGGCTTTCGTCACGAGAACTACCTCTTGGCGCTTCCCGCGAAACGCTTCGCCCAATATCACCTCCGAACGGCCGTTGCCGTACGCATCTGAAGCGTCATAGGTAGTGATACCGAGGTCAAGCCCGCGCTGCAGAATAGCAACGCCATCTTCGGCAGCCATCGGCCCCCACCACAGTCCGCCCATCTCCCAGGTGCCCAGCGCGAAGGCCGAGACCTCTATCCCCGTGTTGCCAAGTTTGCGCGTCTCCATACCTACCCTCCTCTATCCGGTTCCTGTCAACCCACTTTTCGTCACTGCAATTTCATTGCAAATAGTATACGTGAGACCGTCGGCAGGAGCGTCCAAACCCGCACTCACTTCTCATAGTTGAGTTGCCGGATTGCCGGCAAAGTCCACCCGCACGCGGACAGCCGTGTGCACCATGGGAGAACGCGTTTCGTAGTCCTGTGGATTCTGTTACACTTGCACCACTTGCGGTATATGGCGGAGACTGCCAGATTAGATCCCGCCCGACGGCAAGGCACCCGGGTTCCATTGAAAAACGATCCCCGTAGAGGAGCGTCGTCATAGCACCAGCAAACGCAGTGGCAGACGTGCTGATCATCGGCGCCGGCGCTTCCGGCGCTGCGGCAGCGTGGTCGCTAGCGTCGGACGGCCTTGACGTCGTCTGCCTCGAGCAAGGCGATTGGGTCGATCCCACTGACTACCCCCACACCAGTGTCGATTGGGAATTGCACCGCCAGACCGACTTCGCCAAGGATCCTAACGTGCGGCAGCGCCCGGAGGACTACCCGCTCAACACCGAAAACACGCCAATCGTGCCGCTCATGTTCAATGCCGTGGGCGGCAGCACCATCCACTGGAGCGGCCACTTTCCGCGCTTCCGGCCTTCCGACTTCCGGGTCAGGACATTGGATGGCGTTGCCGATGACTGGCCCATGACCTATTGGGACCTTGCGCCTTACTACGAGCAAAACGATGCCAACGTCGGCGTCTCGGGACTACACGGCGACCCCGCCAATCCGGAGCGCACGCCCCGCCAAACGCCGCCTCTGGGACTTGATACCGCTACCGAGGCCTATGTTCGCGGCCTGGAAAAGCTGGGCTGGCACTGGTGGCCGACAGACAACGCCCTTATCACCGCGCCGTTTGGCGAAGGGCGGCGGGAGTGCAACTATTGCGGTCCGTGCGACATGGGGTGTCCCATTGGCGCGATGTCCAGCGCGCATGTGACCTACTGGCCGGCGGCGCTGGCCAAAGGGGTGCGCCTCATTACCCGCGCCCGCGTGCGGGAGATCACCGTAGACCGGCGCGGCCGTGCCAGCGGCGCGGTCTACTACACCGCCGATGGCGGCATTGCCCAGCAAAGCGCGCGGGTCGTGATTGTCGCGTGCAACGGGGTCGGCACGCCGCGGCTGCTGCTCAACTCAGTGTCAAGTCTCTTCCCACACGGCCTCGCCAATTCGAACGGCCTGGTCGGCACAAACCTCATGTTTCATCCTGTGACATTTGTGACTGGCGTCTTTGCCGAACCCATAAACGCACACGTGGGCCCGCTCGGCATGGTTATTCACTGCCAGGAGTTCTATGAGACTGATACAAGCAGAGGCTTTGTGCGGGGATTTCAGCTCCAGATGGGTCGCGAAAGCGGTCCTCTCTCCACTGCGCTTGGCAATTTCCCCGGTGAAGCGGTGCCCTGGGGCGCAGAACATCATCGCGTGCGAAGCGAGTTCAGCGGGCATACGCTAACGATCGGCGTCATGATTGAAGACCTGCCCGAGGCACACAATCGTGTGGAGCTTGACCCAGCCCTGTCGGACAGCAACGGCATTCCGGCGCCAAGAATTGTCTACGAAGTCAGCGAGAACAGCAGAAGGAATCTGGATTACGCCATCGCGCGGGCGCGGGACCTCATGGACGCCGCTGGGGCTACACAGATAATCAACCAACCGCTTACGCGGGAAACGGGCTGGCACTTGATGGGCACCGCCCGCATGGGCGACGATCCCGCGAATTCCGTTGTAGACGGTCACGGACGCGCCCACGACGTGCCCAATCTCTTCATCATCGATGGCAGCCTGTTTGTAACGTCAGCCGCCGTCAATCCTACCAGCACGATTCAGGCCCTCGCGCTCTACGTCTCCGATTGGCTAAAGCAGAACTTCCGTGAGGTGGCATCGTGAGCAGGCGGGATACATGCGGAGTCACCGGCTTACGAGTCAACTGACTCGCTGACTGGGTTGGCACGAGTGTGTGCGGCGCGGATCGACAGAATATCCCTTGAGTTTACATGTCTTTGAGCGTGCTTTTCGTTTAGCAAATGTATACACGCTTGAATGGCCTTTGCCCTGGCTTCCCCCAGAGATAAATCCACACGGTGAAAGTGAAATTGACAGTTTCAAGGCTAATCACAGGGCCTGTTGAGGAGTGCGCACTTGGCAACCGCGCATGACGTGGCGGACGTCTTGATCATCGGTGCCGGCGCAGCCGGGGCCGCGGCGGCGTGGTCGCTGGCATCCGGCGGGCTCGACGTGGTCTGTTTGGAGCAGGGTGATTGGATTGAACCCACCGACTACCCTCATTCCAGTGTCGATTGGGAGTTGCATCGTCAGACCGACTTCGCCAAAGACCCCAACGTGCGGCAGCGGCCGGAAGACTATCCGCTCAACAACGACGACACGCCTATCGTGCCGCTGATGTTCAACGCCGTCGGCGGCAGCACCGTCCACTGGAGCGGCCACTTTCCACGGTTCAGGCCGTCCGACTTTCGCGTGAAGTCGCTGGATGATGTTGCCGACGACTGGCCGCTGACGTATTGGGACCTGGAGCCGTACTACGAGCAGAACGACGCCAACATTGCGTATCGGGGCTGGACGGCGATCCCAGCGCACCGCCGCGTTTGCCCCGGCAGACACCTCCTCTTGGCCTCGATGCTGCCGCCAGAGCGTACATTCGCGGCTTGAAAAAGCTGGGCTGGCACTGGTGGCCGACCGAAAATGCGCTCATCACCGCTCCATTTGGCGAAGGGCGGCAAGCGTGCAACTACTGTGGGCCTTGCGACATGGGCTGTCCGCGGGGAGCAATGTCGAGCGCCCACGTGACCTATTGGCCGGCCGCACTGGCAAAGGGAGCGCGTCTCATCACCCGCGCCCGCGTGCACGAAATCACCGTCGACCGGCGCGGCCGCGCCAGCGGCGCCGTGTACTACACGCCGGATGGCGGCATAGCCCAGCAACGCGCGCGGGTCGTTATTGTCGCATGCAACGGTGTCGGCACACCCCGCCTGCTCCTAAACTCTGTTTCCAGTCTCTTTCCCCACGGCCTCGCCAACGCGAGCGGCCTGGTCGGCGCCAACCTCATGTTTCACCCTATCGCCTTCGTAAGCGGCGTCTTTCCCGATAGAGTCGACGGGCATGCGGGCCCCGTCGGTCTGCTCTTGCATTGTCACGAGTTCTACGAGACCGACGTGAATCGGGGCTTCGTGCGCGGCATCAAGATTCAGCTCTGCCGCGAAAGCGGTCCGCTCTCCACCGCCCTCGGACACTTCCCCGGTGAGGCAGTGCCCTGGGGAGCCGCCCACCATCGTGTGCACCGCGAGCGCAGCGCTCACATGCTGGCCATCGCCATCATGGTCGAAGACCTGCCCGAATCGCACAACCGCGTGGAGCTTGACCCAACTCTGACGGACGGCAACGGCATTCCGGCGCCAAGAATCTCGTATACTGTCAGCGAAAACAGTCGCAAGGCGCTAGATTTCGGGATTGCGCGGGCGCGAGAGCTGCTGGAGTCTGCGGGGGCCACAGCGATCATGCACCAAGCGCTTGCCCGCAACACCGGTTGGCATCTCATGGGCACGGCGCGCATGGGAGAGAATCCCGATAACTCGGTCGTAGACCGCTACGGCCGGGCCCACGACGTGCCTAACCTCTTCATCATCGATGGCAGCATCTTTGTCACCTCGGCCGCAGTGAACCCTACCAGCACCATTCAGGCACTTGCCCTTTACGTCTCGGACTGGCTCAAGCATAATTTCCGTGAGGTAGCATGATGAGCAAAGAACTCGTAGACGGTGACATTCTAACTGCCCGACAGTTGGCACTTCTCGCAGCCATACAGGACCGGCTGATTCCGGCCCAGGATGAAATGCCGGGCGCCGGCGATGCCGGGTGTGCTCAGACCCTCGACCGTTTCCTCAGCGAGCGCCCTGCCCTGCGCCGTCCCATCTTCGCCGCGCTGAACGCTGTCGAAGCGGCAGCCGGCCGGAGTTCACAAGCAACGGCTGAAGACGAAGCCGAATCCACGCACATGGCGTTCTTGGCGCTATCCGATTCTGAACGCGATGCGGCGCTCTCAGCGGTAGAGGCAGCACAACCGGACTTATTCAAGACGCTGCTTCATCAGACGTATACGGCCTATTACACCAATCCCGCGGTGCTGCTCATCCTTGGCTGGAAGCCGCCACAGCCGGAGGGGTTTCCCATACCTCCCCCCTTCGATGAGTCACTCCTTGAAAATGTGAAGCAACGCGGCAAGCTCTGGCGGGACGCTTAACGGTCGGTGCGAAACAAGACGGCCGATCGAGAGGCGCACACCGCAGACCGCCTAAGCTTCCCGCATGCCAACGGTGCTAGCGGCGTCTCTTGACCCTTGCGGGGGCTACAGCCCTACAAGCCAAAGGCTCTGATGCGCAACCAAGCGAAAACGGCGCGAACTCACCACTCTTGTCTTTGCTGAGACTCCCAGTGTCGATAGAAGGCGGATCGCCGCTCGCCGACCAAGTGTTCCAGCTCCTCACCGTGGATGTCGTATCTTTGAAAGACGTGCTGGATCACTTCCACGCCCGCCTCGAATTCCGGCTGGACAACGTCGGAGGCGCCGGCATCACGCAGCTTCTGAATTGACTCCTGGCTGCCGGCACGCGCAATGATGTCTAGCTCACCATTCATCGTACGCGCGTGGCGTACCGCCATTTCCGCCGCCACATCATCGTGCACGAGCACCGCCAAGAGCGACGCCTCCTCGAGCCGGGCGTGCGCCAGCACCGCGGCGCTTCCCGCATCACCGTATACTACCGGCACGCCAATTTCCCTAAGCTCACGCACTGTCAGCGGATTGTACTCCACGACAACGTAGTGGATGTTCTGCAGATCGAGCGCCTCGGCGAGTTCCCTCCCGACGCGGCCGAAACCGCAGATAACCGCATGGCCGCGAAATAGACCGTCCCAGTACGGCGATGTTTCCGGCTCGGCAAACCGCGTGCCAATGAACGGTAAAGCGCGTAGGACGCGCAGCATTTGCGGTTCGAGCAGCAAGAGAAATGGCGTCAAGAATATGCTGATCAATGCCGTACTGATGGCGAGATTGAAGATGCTGTTCGGCAGCGCTCCCACGCCAACACTGATTTGTGCCAAGACGAAAGAGAATTCGCCTACCTGGCCCAGGCTGAGCGCGGCGCTGACGGCAGCGTGCGGCGGGACGCGCAACAGCAGCAGGAGCACTGTCAGAATGACCACTTTGCCGAGGACCGCGCCGGCAACGGTTATGGCGACAGCCCCCACATTGTTGAAGAGCCAAACAGGATCGAAGAGCATGCCGACCGAGACGAAGAAGAGCGAGGCAAATAGGTCTCGCAACGGCACAATTTCTGCCACAACCTGGGTGCGAAACTCCGATTCCGCTAGTACGAGCCCGGCCAGAAACGCGCCAAACGCGAGCGAAAGACCCACAAACTGCGTCAAGAATGCGGTGCCGAGCGCGATTGCCACAACGGCGAGAATCAGGAGTTCGCGGGACTCGCCGTGGGCAATGTGGGTAAGCAACCAATGCGCCACGCGAGCGCCGATGAAATAGGCCCCCAGGCACACCGCAGCCGCCTTGCCGGCCAGCAGAAGCAAGTCCAATACCACGTCCTCGCCTCCCACCGCCAATGCCGGCAATATCACGACCATCGGCACAACCGCGATGTCCTGGAGAATGAGTATGCCAAGGGCAATGCGGCCGTGCAGCGCTTGCAGTTCGCCGCGAGTCATGAGGACCTTGATTACGACGACGGTACTCGAGAGAGCGACGAGGGCGCCAAGCAGAATGCCTTGCGTAAACGTGAGGCCGAGCAGTTGCCCCACAAGGGGGCCTCCGGCCATCGTCAGTGCGATCTGACCGACCCCGCCCAGGATTACAATCCGTCCCAGGTGGCGCAGTTCGCGTAACGAGAATTCAGCGCCCACAGCGAACAGAAGGAACATCACGCCGATTTCCGCAAGCACCTGCACATCGTGCTGGTCGGCCTGCAGCACAGGATTGAACGGCCCAATGGCGATCCCCGCCAGCAAATACCCCAATATGACCGGCAGACCCAACCGTTGGGCCACGAGGCCCGAGAGAAAGGCTGCCAACACAGCGAGGGCAAGACTCAATACTAACGACACATCGGGCACTACGGCGCTCCTACGCTATCTTGGGGCTGTGCTTTTTTAGAACGCCCTTCGGAGATACCCTGTACCGGATGCGGGCAAAGCACACGTTTCGAAAGCTTGTCATCATGGTACCAAAGGTCGTTCTCTCCGATGGCTCGCGCAGCGTCTTCTGTCAAGGGCGGATAGCGCCAATTTCCACGCGCATTGGAGTGCGCCCGCCGCCTATCAGCCATTGGCAGACTGGCATTGCCAACCTAACGCGAAGCTGCTATACTTTCTTGCGGACGACGAAGTCTGGGGCAAGGCGTTCAAAGCAAAGATGGGAGTGAGCGATGGGCTTCCTGGATGCACTGTTTGGCAAGAAGAAGTCTGGTGGCGGGGTCCGCACGACTGTCAAAGTCGGCCCAGGGGAAACCCTTGAAGACATCGCCCAGCGCGAATATGGCGACGCCGCCAAGTGGGACGTGATTTTCCAAAAGAATAAGTGGCGCTTTGACGGCGAAGACCCGAAAACGATCTACCCCGGTATGGATCTCGACATTCCCGAGATTGACTAGGATTAGCAGCTTACCAATCAGTTGAATCTGGCATAGGGAAGGGCATTGGCGCGTTGCGCCGATGCCCTTCTTTTGTTATGCACTTGCAGCCGTCAGCATCTCCCGCAGCGCTTTGGCGGATTCGATAGCCGCCGCTTCCGGCGGGCCGCCTTCTACCTGATAGTGCATCTCCAGGGTGTAGACGCCATCATAGCCGTCCTTCGCGAGCGCGCGGAACTGGCCGTCGTAATCGGTCTCGCCCTTACCCACACGGCACGCCTCGATCTCGCCATTCACCCAGCGCGCATCCTTAACGTGCATGTGCGCCAAATGGGGCTTAATGGCCGCATAGTGCTTGGGATAGGGCTCTTCCTCCGCCCACAGGCAGTTGCCAGGGTCCCAGATCGCCTTGAGATGCGGCGAGCCAACCGCCTCGATCAAGCGGTGCGACTCCTCACCTACGCCCGCGTAGCACGTCGGCTCGTTCTCCATGCAGAGGTCGAAACCGTGCTTGGCGGCAAGGTCGAGCGCCGGGCCAAACCGCTCCACTACTCTGGAAAACACCTCTTCCGGATCGTCATCCCGCCAGAATGAAAAACAGCGCACGACGCGCGTGCCGAATCGTTCCGCCAACGCGAAACAGTGCGGCAAGAGTGCCATATGCTCTTCGTACGTCATCTCCTGCGCGCCAAAAGTGTCGCCCTGGATCTTTCTCTCTCTGCCCTCCAACGGGCACTTGAAGATCGGCGTGCCGAGGGCGCTCACCTGAATACCGTTATTTGCAAGGAGACGCTCCACGTCGTCCAGTTCTTCCGGAGACAAATCCATCAGGTTTGTACCGTTAATTGTGCGCAATTCGGCGTACATGATGCCGTGCTCGCGCATCACGCCAAGCCCGGTGGCAAAGTCCGGATGCACTTCGTCAGTGAATATCCCAATCTTCATTGCAGTTTCCTTCTCTGAATTGCCGCGTAATCCCTGGGTATTATACAAGATGCCCTGCCGCATCGCCGTGCCGCAATGCATTGCCAAACGCGATGCTGCCAAGACGGCAGCACGGCGGCGGCAGCGCCTCTCGCCCGCCGCCTCGGTTCCTGGTCCTGTTACGCCGATTCCGCTTCCGTCGCCATTGGCGATTCCGCCAGTTCCGTTTGCGGCTTCGCAAAACTGCGCAGCGCAAGGACGGCCAGCACGGTCGTGAGCACCGCCGCCGACAGTCCCACCGCAAAGAGGGCCTCGAAGGATACAAGATCCGCAAGCAGCCCGCCCACCGGCGTAAGCAAGATCAAAATGCCGATGAGGGTATTTGTGAAGCCGACGTAGATTATGCGATCCTCCACGGGCGAGACTTCGATAGCGAGCACGGAGAACGTGATTTCGCTGCCGCCGGTGGCGGCGCCGAGGAACACGAAGACGGCAAGGAAGACCCAGTCGATTACGGTGCCCGGCACTTGTGAAACCGCCAGCACCTGTGCCGAGAGGGCCAGGGCCGGCGGCAATACGCTGAACAAAGTCAAGGCTACGAGCAACAGCCAACCACTGCCGCGCGCTCCCAGCCATCCCCAAATGACATTGCTGCCGATCACGCCGGCCGTTAGCGCTATCGCCGAAGACGCAACCACAGGCGCCGACAAGTGCAGCACATTAGCGCCATATACCACGTAGAAAGGCATGGCAACAAAGGTCATCATCGACAGCACACGGATGATGAGATACATGCGAAACGGCGGGTCGCTTTGTACGATCTCTTTGATGCGGTGTACGTCCTCACGAATCGTGCGCTGCGGCAAGACTGGAGGTCCCTCGGGTTCTTTCACGGAACTGAATGACAAGTACCCCGCCGTGGTAAACACCCATGTGAGTACGAACAGGATGCCAATGGGCTGCAAACTGACTTCAGTCTGCTCCAGTACAAAGCGCACGACCAGTCCTGCCGCCAGGGTGCCGATGCCGCCGAAGAAATTGCGCAAGGAGAAGAACGTAGCGAGTTGACGTCGCGACACAATGCGGCCAACTACGTCGAAGAAGGCCAGGCCTGTAAAGCCGCCCGAGAGCGACGCGATGGCTGTGAGCCCAATGAGCGCAGGCAGCACGACACCGGCCCGCTCCGGCGCCAAGAGGACCGTCACCGCCAGCAGTCCCCAGCAGCAACTCCTTACAACCGCGCTGCGCCGGTAGAACTTGAGCTTGCGCGGCTGGCGCTGCATGTAATTGATCAGCAACAGTTGCGGTAGCGCCCATCCACCCAATTGCATCGCGGGCAGGATGCCAATGATGACGTTGGACTCCGTTAGCTGGCTGACATACCAGGGCAGCACCACGGTGGCGCTTGTAAAGGCCATGCCCGTGACATAGAAGACGCCATTCATGACGCCAAGGATGAAGTTTCGCCGGCTCGACAAGTATCGAACTACCTTTGCAGATTAGATACAGAGTCTGCAGGTCGCTTGGACAGCGCAAAGTAGGGCATCGGGAGGTTTCAGTTCACTACCCAGTAGTCATGCCCCGCGTACGATTGCATCGGTCATGCGGCACACACGCACCATGGCGCCCACGTCGTGGACACGCACGAGATCGGCGCCCTGCGCAATTGCCAGCGCCACCGTCGCGGCCGTGCCTTCCAGGCGATCTGCAACGGGAACATCCAGTGTCAGCCCGATGAACGACTTGCGCGACGTGCCAACGAGAATTGGCTGCGCCAGGCTCTGCAATGCGCCCAAATTGCCCATGAGTTCGATGTTCTGCTGGGGAGACTTGCCGAACCCGATACCGGGATCGACGATGATGTTCTCGGCCGGGATGCCGCAAGACTTCGCGTGCGCAACCACGACTGCAAGTTCTGAGGTAACGTCTTCCGCTACGTCACCGTACGTTGCCTCGCCGTAGTAGCCGCCCAGGGCCGAATCGCGAGTTCGCGCCCGCCGGTTATGCATGACCACCACCGGCACACGCAAGGCTGCCACCGTTGCGCCCATATCAGGATCACCCCGCAGACCCCAAACATCGTTGACCATCGCCGCTCCGGCGTGCACTGCTGCTTGCGCGACAGCCGCCTTGTAGGTGTCAATCGAGAGCGGCGCATCCACTTCCTGCCGAACCGCCTCGATCACAGGCAACACGCGGTCCAGCTCCTCTTGCAGGGAGACGCCAGCGGCGCCCGGTCGTGTCGATTCTCCCCCAATGTCGAGGATGTCTGCCCCTTCTTCGACGAAACGGACTGCTTGGGAAACAGCCTGCCGCACGTCTCCGTCAATGCCGTCACCGGAGAATGAATCCGGCGTCACATTGAGAATACCGACAACATAGGTGCGGGAGCCCCACCGTAATAGGCAATTTCCGCAATGTGTTTCGCGCGGTCCGGAAGCATGAGCCACTGAATTGAAGCTCATGCTCCATCCTCAGCCTGCGGGCGCACAGTAACGTACCGGTACCCGTGAATCAACGTGTCTCCGGGATTTACGTGCGCCACCCAGAGGCTCACGCCGGGTCCCAAGCCAATCTCCTCGATCTGCTCGGTCCGGTCACTGGTATTCGTACCCAGGTCCGGCAAAATGACCTGTGTAATGCCCTCGGGAATGGTGAATTCCTGGCGCGATTCCCAGTAGAGCGGATCGCCCGGATCAAAGAGCAGGCGGAACGAGTAGTCTTGGAGGTAATACTCGAGCTGGTGAGAGCGGTCGAACGCCACAATCAACGTGTTGTCCGGAGAGTGGTTCAATGAGATATATCGGACTTGCTTGGTGAGGGTCTCGTCAATCTGCCGGATTTCCTGAAGTCGCCCTTGGCCGGAGGCAAATAGGAACAGAAGGGAGTTGGAGATGGCGATGACTGCGACAAGAGCGGTAGTAATACCCAGTGAGACGCGATGCGGTGTAATCGCAGTGGTGACCATGCCGCGCTGGGTCATGAGGAACCGGTAGGCTTGTTCACAGTCACGGGCAAAGCCCCGAATCGCCAACGCGGCATAGACCAGCAAGCCGGGCAGAAAGGACAAGACGTAGCCGGGATTGCCAATAAAGACAATCATGTAGAACGCAAAAGGTACGATAATCCATACCAGCAGAAGACGGGTGCGCGCGTCCCTCACAATTTGCTGCGGTGAGAAGTAACGCCCAACATAATAGATTATGGGCAGCAACGCCAGGCCGACACCGTTGTACAACACGGTGGCCAGCATGCGGGAATTGTCCAATATGTTCTTGACATACCCCATGGGACCGGAAGCTTGCCCGGCCCAGAAGCCAAAGTGCTCGGTTGAGGCATTAAGGTAAGCCTCCCATCCGCCGGAGAGTTGCATGGTAGGGATCGCCCAACCCAAGACGATCACCAGAAGCGCGCCAAGCCCGGCGGCAAGGCTCTTAAAGCTGCGGCCCCACCAGGCGTAAACCCACACCGGCATGAGGAAGAGCAAGAGGTCCGGTCGGAATCCGGCGCCCAGTCCCAGCACGCACGCGGCGGGGACAATGAGATTGCGCCCCCCAAGTTTCGTCTCCGTCAGCAGCAGCAGCAGCGACGTGCTGAACAATGCCAAGAAAGCATACGGATATGCCACCTCGCCGTGGGACCAAAAGTTGCTGCTCGTAGCCAACAGCAATGCACTGACAACCGCCACCTGTATGCCGTACAGTCGCCAGGCCAACAGGTAAAGGCACCAGACCGCCAGTCCGCTGGCAATGAGCGAAAGGATTACATAGCTGGTGTTGGCGTCAAAGCCCAGAGCGTAGAATAGCTTGGCACTGCCAACGTACAGTGGGTATCCCGGCGGTTGCGGCTGATGGAAGGCGACATTGTAATCATCCAGGGCAAACGCGTAGTTGGCGGAATCCCAGGCAAAGAGGGTCTCGCTGCGAAAGGGAATGCGGCTGGCGAGGGTGATGAGAAAGAACCCGAGGCCAAGCAACCACCCCAGGCGCGACCACGCAGCCAGTCCCTGGCGCAAACCGCCGGTAAATCGTGCCGTCTGTTCCATAGGCGCTAGTGACCGGTGCCCAAGTGATATGGAGGAGATTGTGATGCCATGGCCCAGAGGGCACCGATTCCTAATTCTAGCGGTGCCGCAATCTGCGGCGCAAGCGGCTGCTCGGAGAGGTACATGCGGCGCCTGTTCATACCGCTACACACTCGCGACTTTTCTTGCGCGGAATTCCAGAAATATGCTTAGCTATAGGCGGAGTTGATCGCCCCTTAAATCAAGGTACTTTCGTATGAACGTTGTTGTAATCTGTCTCGACACCATGCGCACCGACATGGTGCACTCTTTTGGCGCGGACTTTATACGCACGCCCGTGCTCGACAACCTCGCGGCCGAAAGCGTCGTCTTCACCGAGGCCTACGGCTGCGCCTATCCTACCATTCCCGTACGCCGGGCACTCTTCACCGGTATGGATAGTTTTCCCTGGCGCTTCGGCTACGATACTTTGGGATCAAGCCCATCGCCGCGGGGCTGGCACAAGATCCCGCCGGAACATACGCCGGTCGCCGAGCGCTTGGTGGAAGCGGGCGTTAACACCGGCTTCATCGCCGACACGTACCATATGTTCAAGGCGACGATGAACTTCACGCGTGGCTTCTGCTCTTGGGATTTCGTGCGCGGACAGGAATTCGACCACTGGAAGACACTCCCACCCGGGGCCGTTGACCCAACGAAGCACATGGACGGGGGCCTCGACTCACCTCGCTTGACCGGCATGCTGCAGTACCTGTGGAACCAGGGCGAGCGCACGCAAGAAGACGACTTCCAGGCGGCGCGCGTTTTCCTGAGCGCCATGGACTGGGTGGAGAATAACGCCGCCTACGGGCCGTTCTATCTCTATATCGACTCTTTCGATCCCCACGAACCGTGGGACCCACCGTTGCATTACGCCGATGCGTACTACAAGGACGACTCGGTAAAGGACTACATCTGGCCGGTGGGTACGGAGATCGAGAACGAGGCCGCCATCGAGCGCACGAAGGCCCTCTATTACGGTGAAGTTACGTTCGTGGATACCTGGATCGGACACTTCTTGAATAAGCTGGAAGCGCTCCACCTGCTTGACGACACGGTTGTCATCTTCACCTCAGATCACGGTACAGAGCTGCTCGACCGCAACCGCTTTGGTAAATCGGAAGACCATCTCCAGTGGTTCAATACGCGCATCAACATGTTCATCCGCCATCCTGACAAGCAGCACGCCGGGAAGCGCCTCGACGCATTCGTCCAGCACCAAGACGTGCCGCCCACCGTGCTCGATCTCTTTGGCGTAGCCTACGATGGCCTGGACGGCACATCCATGTGGCCGCTCGTTACTGGTGAACGCGCCAAGAACCGCGACTTCGTCGTCGCCGGCTGGGGGCAGCACGCCACGGTGCGGGACCACGAATACAATTATGTGATTGACTTCGAACAAGGGCCGCGCAAGACGGACAGCGGCGGCTTCACGGTCACGCAGGAGACCGCCGCCCAACACATCCAGGAAGAACTCTACAACCTTGGCGACGACCCGCTTGAGACCCAGAATGTGCTTGCAAGCGAGCCCGAGGCAGCGCTCAAGCAACGCGCCCGGTTGGAAGAATTCTTGGGGCAGGAGTTACCGGCGCAACTCGACGACCGCGTCGATACCTATGAGTATCCCCGCCGCGTACACGCCAGAACTAAACCGAACATGAAGAAGGTAGTCTCTCCCTGAGGTGCTCGGCGCTTGCCGTGAGGTTCGCGAGCCGTCCAACCCAGCAAGGGCCGGTTGTCCCCTTCACCAAAACGAGAGCCACGGTGCTCTGCGCATTTGTATATTTGCAGGCGACAACGTGTTGGCCGCAGAGCTATCTTTGGGCCGGTGTTTCACACTGAATTGGCACATTCATCGGTCTTGCTGCGAGGCAAGGCGGATGACCTGGTACGGATCCGATGCAAGCTTCGGCAGCGCAAAGTGCGGGATTACGAAAGTCTAAGCCCATGGCGGACGCCCTCGACACGGGCCAAGTACCGGCCCCACTCTCCGTCATCATTCCAGTCTTCGAAGTCGCACCGGGACTTGCGCGCTCTTTGGAGAAAGCGCTGTCCCTTCTCTCGGACAGCGGTCACACATGCGAAGTTCTCATCGTGTGCCCCGAGCCCTGCGCTGCAGCTCTTGCGGTAGTAGAGGATGTGCCTGCGGCCCGCTTGATAACGCAGCCAGGCGGCTCCCACTGGGGCGATGCCCTCTTGGCCGCAAGCGCGCAAGCGGAGCATAATCTCATCTGTACCCTCGACGCTGCGAGCCTCGGCACTACTGCCGAAGTACCCCGTCTCGTACACGCGCTGGAAGCAAACGATGCTACGATGGCCGTCGGTGTGCACATTGGTATCGAAAAACCCATCCCGGCCCGGCGCCGGCTCTTGCCATTTGTACTTGACATGCTGGCTTCCGACGCGCTGGGCAGGCCGCTGCCCGACGTGAACTCCGGCTTCCGCGTCATTCGCCGCCAGGCCCTGCGTGAAGTCTTCGACCGCAACCAGGCTTCTCCCGCGCTACCCGCGGCCCTGACCTTTCACCTGCTAACCCACAATGCATCCATCCTGTTTGTGCCTCTTGACGGCAATCAAAGTGGGGACAAGCGCCACCGCGGGAGCGTGCGGGAAGTATTCCAACTCATCCGTCTCATCATCGCCTTCGGACTAGAGCTTTCGCCCAGGCGCACCTGGAGCCTCATTGGACGCATGGCGCTCATGATGCTGATGATGACCGCCATGATGCTCATGATGATGTGGATGATGGGTATGCTGCCGGACTTAGGATAGCGGGATAGCTGAATAGCAGTTGACCAAGGCGGCTGAGCGGGAAGACCGGAATCAAGCCCCTGGGTAAAGTCGACTTGTCCGCACGGTTTTGCGGGGCTAGCTCTCTAACGTCGTGGCATTTGTTCTTACATTGGACAAACGAATAGCCGAGAGCTGCTATGGGAATATCGAAACTCTATCATACTGACGTAGGGGCACGATATATCGTGCCCCTACTGGCTTCCTGCACCGTAGCGCGGGGGCTTGTCCCCCGCCTCTTTCTCTCAGTGACCTAGCAGGTTTCGCCCGGTCCTCGCCTGGGGCAAAACTGCCTTTCCTAGCAACTTACCAACATGCGCCTCATCGCCTACTGGTAGCGAACGGCCACCTCATGGGCGCCTTCGCCAAAGTCCGCTACGGCAAGCACGTGCGCTGCTCCCGCCACACTCCGGCGCGTGAACTGCATAGCCTCGCCGTCCAGCAGCACTTCAGCAATCTCCAAGTCAGCAAAGCGGGCGGGCACGAGCAGCGTCCCACCGGGCAGAAAGTCCTGCGACTCGATAGAGAGGAAAAGAACGCCGCTGGCGGCATCCCAGCGCTGCTTCTCTAGGACTGTAGCCCGCCGTTGCTCATTGAACTCGCACCATCTATCCGTGCTTGGCACCGGCAACTCTTCCTGCGCCGCATATTTCAACACCGCTTCGAACCAGCCCGCCGTGCGGATAAACTGCCCGGTATTGACCTGCAGACCTGTGGCATAGATCGGGTGAAAGTAAAAGTGTGCCACCGTGTGATAGTGGTCGCGGGCGGCGGCGATGTACTCCTTGGAGACCGCAATGGCCTGTTCCTCGCTCAACGGCGGCAGAAAGCTCTTGTCCACCAGCACATAGTCGTCGCAGAAGAGCGTCTCCTGCTCAAAGAGCTCAATAAACTCGCCCTCCTCGTCGATGAACCGCATCGGCAAGCCGCTGCCGGTCAAGTAGCCGTACTGCTGGTGATCGCCGGCGCGATAGTTCGTATCCATGCGGAAACCGGCGTCCGCTAAGGCTTTGGCAGTCTCCACCCAGCCCGGCCAGATGACGCAGTGGTGGCGCGTTGTCTTGGGCGGATACCCGTAGCGTTCCTCAAAGAGCGCTACCTCTTCTTGTATTCGTTGGCGCATCTCCTCGACCGTTGGCTTGAGTGAATGCCAGATGTGCGGCCCGGCTGAGTGCCCGCGCCGCCGGTAGTCCCGCTCCATTGCCGGCGTGAGGTGTGGCAGGTGTTCTTCCATGAGATATACCGTGTACTCGCCGCCGTGGGCTTCCACCATGTTGGTGTACCACTCCATTTGGGGGCGCGTCATGCCATCGCTGTCGCCATTGACGAGCACGATTGCCGACGCGGCATCGGGATAGTACCAAAGCCGCGCGAGAGGGGCCTGCGGCGCGCTCGCCCATCCCAGAATTCGGATGAGGAGTTGCTGCTGCAGGTCGGCTTGCGGGAGATCGAGCAGTGTCCGATCACGGTAGCCAATGAAGAGATCGCTGGGGCAAAACAGCCCGTCGCCGTCAAAATCGGGATTGGGGCCGGTGCTCGCCTGCTCGCAGCGGCCTTGGTGAAAGAGCACGGTGGACGTGGCCAGGTCGTAAGTGAAGACCGCAAAGCGTCCCGCGCCATACGTGCCGGTGACGATGGCCGGGAAAGGCATGGCCCAATCGCGGCCGGCGATCCAGGCCAGTACGCGCTCGCTTTCACCGTACTCACCGTACATGTCCGCCGAGCCGTGGATCTGCATGAAGTCGCCAAGCGCCGCGAACCACAGTGGATGGTCCCGCTCAGGCGCGATGTAGGCCTCGTTGGCTGAGCGCCGCTGCTTGCCGGTGAGGCCAAGCTCCGCGGCGGTACTTTCGGATGGCCGCAAGAAGACTGTGGGTGTACCCTGCTGCAGCGCTTCCAGCGCCGCCGCTTCCGCACCGGTATCCTCGCCGCACGGCGCCACGATTACCGCCTGTCGCCCTTGCAGAGCTTCCGCCGCCAGCGGCGTCTCCCGCACATTCTGCTCCTCCGCCCCGGTCAACCCCTCGGCAAAGAGCATCTCCAGCACGTAGCGCCCAATCGGCGCAATCTGTGGATCATAGCAGCACAAAGGCGGTTGGAGACTTTCCGATTTGTCAGCAGTCATTCGTTTTGACTCACTCCTGAATATCGCGCTTCCGTTCACCCTTCGACAGGCTCAGTGCGAACGGTATCTCATTTATTCACACCTAGTTGCGCCCTTGGCGGCAAGATTCCCACGCCCTCAATGCATATCGCGGGTTAGTTGCACTGGACCACTCTAGAGAAAGACCGCGCTCTATATCTACCGTTCGCACTGAGCTTGTCGAAGTGTGGAAGGTAGCTGGGCAATACCAGTTGGCCCCAGATCGCACTCTCCACACTCACAACACCGCCGCCAGCGCCTGCAATTCCCCCGCATTCTCTTGCACTTTCACAAAGGCATCGGCGATGTCGTCCATGTCTTCTTTCGTGCCCAGGAAGGGCGGATGGCCGATCCAGAGGCTCTCCTCGCGGCAGAGGCGTTCGGCCTCGGGGCATTCCACTTGGCGGTAGTCCATCTCGCGGCCGTAGTAGTGGCTGGTGAGCGGGAAGCCGCTGCGCAGCGCGCCGTGCAGGGCATCCTGGAAGAGCGGATGCTTGTGCAGGGGCCGCACGTAACCCATGCTGCACGGGATGCCTTCCGCAGCCACCGCTTTAGCAACAACCTCGCGCGGCGCGCCCGCGAAGGCGTCGGCGTTCAAGTACTTGAAGAGAAAGAGATGGAGCGCGTTGCGTTCGACAAACGGATCGACGCGGATGGTCCCCAAGCCCTCGATCTCGGCGAGCCGCGCGTTGAGATAGGTGAAATTCTCATGCCGCCGCGCCGCCCATCCGTCCAAATGACCGAGCTGAGAATGCAAGATCGAACCCATGATCTCCGACATGCGGTAGTTCCACGAAAGCACCGGAAACTGCGTGTCCGCGGGATCGTTCAGATCATCGTCCTCGAGTTCCACGTGCGAGCGCCAGAAGTCGTGGGCGTAGACGGCGCGCTTGTAGATGTCCTCGTTATTCGTCGTCACGCAGCCGCCCTCGCCGCTGGTGAGGTTCTTGCTGGCCTGGAAGCTCCACCCGGCCGCGTCTCCCAAAGAGCCGAGCTTGCCATTGGCGTGTATGCCGCCGTGGGCGTGGGCGCAGTCCTCGAGCACGAGCAAATTGTGCTTGCGTGCAATGGCGTTGATGGCATCCATGTCGGCGGGCAGACCGCCGAAGTGCACGGCAAAGATGGCACGCGTCTTCTCGGTGATGTGGTCTTCGATGAGCGCGGGATTGAGGTTGTAGGTTTCCGGGTCGATATCCACAAATACCGGCACGGCGCCGACTTGCAACGGCGCGCTCGCCGTGGCCATGAACGAATACGGCGGCACGATGACTTCATCGCCAATCTCAACCCCGGCGGCCCGCACGGCCACCTCCAGCGCGGCCGTGCCGCTGCTCACGCAGAGGCCGTAGGCGCAGTCATGGAATTGCGCGAATTGCTGTTCAAACTCCGCCGTGCGCGTGCCGCTGCGCCGCCGGTTCCAACGCGCGCTGCGCAGCACGTCCGTCACCGCGTCAACCGTCGCATCGTCCACCAACGGCCAACCGCCAAAGGGCGCTTGGCGCAGTTTCTCGCCGCCACTGATTGCTAGCTTTGCCACGGGCACTACTCCTCACTCAACGCGTTTCGCTGGGCCAATCGTCGTTTTCAGTGTGGACTATAGTACCATGAGCGGCAGAAGCCGCCGGATCGTCTTTGCGGCGTGGAGGCTAGTCCCTGCCCCTTGGTTGACTCTGTAGCGCGGGGGCTTGTCCCCCGCTCCTTGGGTGACTTTGTAGGGCAGGACTTGTCCCTCGCTCCGCCATTGGACCAAAGATCTGTACCTATTGGTCACTCCCGCGGAAGCCGGAATCCTCAGCACACGCGGCGGAATTGAAGATGGATTCCCGCGAAAGCGGGAATGACGCAAGGGGAGGCTGTTCGCACGATAGCTTGGGTCTGCCCCGCATTTTGAGATCCGACCGCACGCACATTCATAGCAAAAAGGATTACCAATGAGAATCACCGACATGCATGTCCGCACCTTCACCTACCCCTCTCGCGTCGTGCGGGACACCGAAGGGCATTCCCATCCCGGCCCTGAGCACGAGGCCACACAATCGCTGCTCACCGTGGTCACTGACGACGGCGCTACCGGCTATTGCTTCGGCGCCCCGAGTCCGCAGGTGTTGGAGAACGTCATCAAGCCCGCCATCATCGGCGAAGACCCCATGTACCGCGAGCGTATCTGGAAGACCCTGCATCACTGGCAGCGCATGTCCCGCGATCTGACCGACCGCGCCCTCAGCGCCGTGGATATGGCGATCTGGGACCTGGTTGGCCGCGCCCTGGGTCAACCGGTCTACAAACTGCTCGGCGCAACCCGCGATAAGGTGCCCGCTTACGCCAGCACCATGTGCGGCGACGAGATCCCGGGCGGCCTCAGCACGCCGGAAGAGTACGGGGCATTCGCGCTGCAGTGCAAGGAGCGGGGCTATCCGGCCTTCAAGCTCCACACCTGGATGCCGCCCATCGAATGGGCTCCCAATCCAAAGATGGATATCGCCGCCTGTGCCGCCGTGCGCGAGGCCGTGGGCGGCGACATGGACCTTATGCTCGACTGCTACCACTTCTACAGCCGCGCGGACGCGCTGTATATTGGGAGAGCGCTGGAGGAACTCGGCTACTACTGGTTCGAGGAGCCCATGGACGAGTTCAGCACGTCGTCGTACATTTGGCTCGCCGACCAGCTCAATATTCCCGTGGTCGGGCCGGAGACCGCCGATGGCAAGATGTACACCCGCGCCGAGTGGATCGCCCGCGGCGCCTCAGACATCAGCCGCGGCGGTGTGACGGACGTGGGCGGCATCACGCCGCTCATGAAGGTCGTCCACCTCTGCGAGGCGTTCAACGTGCAGATGGAGGTGCACGTGGGCGGACCCGGCAACCTGCACGTGCTCTGCGCCATGAACTATCCCGGCAAGTACTACGAGCGCGGCCTACTGCATCCCCATATCGACTACGAGGAAGTCGAACCCTGGCTGAACAGCAAGACCGACCCCATGGACAATGAGGGCAACGTCCACGTCTCCCAAGCCCCCGGCCTCGGCTGGGACATCAATTGGGACTACATCGACGCCCACACGGTTTCATAGATCCTCGGGAACGCGAACCGATCTGGATTGCTACCAAGAAGTGAGGTCTTCGTAGAGGTTTCTTGAAATGTGCACGACTTCGCCGGTCCGCGTTGATTCCTCACAAGCCAAGGCAACAGCAACGATGTAGCGTCCCCAGTGGCCGTCCACCGGCGGGGCGGTGTCAGTTTCGATTGCTTGCACGAGGCCGGTCAATTCCAGGGCGAAGGCTCCTGCAAATGAGCGGTCATCGGAGAGCGGTTGTTCCACATATTCGGTGCCTTCACTGAGCCAGAGGCGGTCGTCGCGGGTGGCAACGCGCGCTCTTGCCTGCGTGCCGATGATTTCCACCTCGTTGCGTTCCGGTCCTTCCTGCGGGTAGCCGGTGTGGTGCACCGTGGCGTGGGTGCCGTTGGCGAAGTTCAGCCATGCCAGGCCGGTATCGTCGGCGTTCTGACCGACCATCGGGTTGCTCACCCAGGCCCGCACGGCGGTGATGGGACTGCCGATGAGCCAGGAAAGGCGGTCGAGCATATGCACGCCGTTCATGTACCACATGCCGCCCCCGCCCTCGGCGCGGTCGAGAAACCACGGCGGGCGGTTGGCCAAGTCAAACGTGCGGTACCAAGTGTCGGTGGCAAAGACCACCGTGCCTAGCTGTCCCTCTTGGATGAGCCGCCTGGCTGCCAAACCGGCAGGGAGAAAGTGCTCCGTATGCCCCACAAGCAGCTTGACTCCAGCGCTCTCCGTGGCGGCAATGATGGCATCGCAATCCGCCAGCGTCATCGCCATGGGTTTCTCCAGAAAGATGTGCTTGCCTGCCGCGCAAGCCGCGAGCGCGACCTCCGTATGCAAGAAGTGGGGTAGCCCGATCATGACGATATCAACCTGTGGATCCGTGAGTAGCTCGGTATGACTGGCATAGGCCGAACACGAGTGCTCGCGCGCGAACTGTTCACGCCGCTGCGAGACCGGCTCCGCAATCGCAATGAGCCGCGTTTCCGGCACTGCCGCAATGGCGGCCGCATGACCGTCACTCACGCGGCTTGCGCCAATAATGCCTACTCCAAAGGCCATTGATGTCTCCCTAAAGTTTCTGATAGAGGTGGTTCAATCTCAGCGTCAACGTAAGTCGCTACGCGTGTCTCCGCACCAGAATAGCAAAAGAGACCGGCACCGGGGCACGGTCTCTCTTCTGCGTATTCCGGTCGCGTGTCTATTCTGAGACGTTGAGCGCTGCGAGCTGCTCCTGCAAGTTGGCAATGAGGTCCTGCGGCTTGGCTTCCTCTTCGGACTTGCGCAAGGTCAGCCGCCATTCCGAGTCGGCTGCGCCCTCGATGGTCGTTGCGTACCCGCTCTTCGCCGCTTCCCACGGAATGGTGCCCAAAGCGGGCGCGTGATCCGTGAGTACCTCAAGGGGCTCGTCGCCATCCAGTTTCTTCAAGGCCTCCGCGGTCTTCATCATAGGATAGGGGCAAATCTCCCCACGCACGTCGATCTTCATGTCTTAGCGCTCCTCTCGATTGCTGGGTATCTCTCATTGACATCATCGTAGCACACTGCTTGAGGCTGCCTCTCCGTATCGGCGGCTCCTGACTTGAATTCTCTGAGAAGCAACTTCGCCTCACGGTATCCGCTTGATCACCTGCACACCAAGGTATGCGCCCGGCAGCAACGAGAGGCCGAAAATCCAACCATTCAGCCCCAACGACGGGATGGCGGAGAAGAACGCGCCAATGGTGCAGCCAATCGCGATGCCGGCTCCGTACCCCATGAACGTGCCGCCAATGAGCGACTGAACGTAGCGCCGCTTCACCGGCGGCACCCGCACTTTGAATTCGTTGGCAAGTAAAGCAGCCACCAGCGCCCCGATGATGAGCCCACCGTCCAGTAAGAGGCCCTCGCTGTTCCACCACGTACCGGTCGCCGCCGTCAGATTGCAGCCCGCGAGACCGTCTACGCCGAGCAGCGCCGGCGCTTTAATGCGCAAGAGGCCGCTGGCAATGCGGTCCGACCAGGCGGAGAGTTCACCGGTCACGCCCAGTGGTCGGGAGTAGATGTAAATGAAGACGTTGACTACCGCCAGCGCAATAGCGCCAACGGCAATCGGCCACCCCTTCACGAACACCAGGTCGTACACTTGCCGCAGTTTTGCGCCGAGACTCATCGGGGGCATCTCGTTCTTGCCGCCGAGTGCAAAGTTCGGCATTGGACCCGAGCGAAACTCCCACCAGTAGCTCAACAGCACGATGCCGGACAGGGCCAGCAGCGTCAGTGCCACCGCGCCGCCATAGCCCACCCATTTGGGCAGAAAGACCACCGGCATGTCCTTGATGTGGTTCGTCCACCACCAGTTCCACGTGAGCGTTGAAAGATACAGGCCCGCCAAAATCCCTGCCAGCGACGCCCACGACGCCACGTAGCCCTCGCCGATGCGGTACATGGTGCCGGACACGCAGCCGCCGGCGATCACCATGCCAAAGCCAAAGGCCACGCCGCCCACTACGAGATGCAGCCCAATTGGTATCACGTGCGCCGCGGCAGGCAAGGCGCCAAACGACGGTTCCGGCACCATCATCTGCATCACCAGCCAGAAGCCAATGGTCGCAACGCCAATCGCCACTGCCAAGGCACGCATGGTGCTAGCGTCGCGCATGAGAAATATGTCGCGGAAGCCGGAAGCAAAGCACAAGCGGCTACGCTGGAGAATGGCGCCAAATGCCAGCCCGAATAACCACATGACGGCTAGTGTCGAATTCACCATAGCCAGATACGCCAGGAAGAGTACGACCGCCGTTACCACGGCTATGCGCGTGAGGGCGCGCCCCGACAGAATCTGCCCCAGACCGCTGGCCTCTTGGGTTTCTACGTTGGTGCTCATCGAGAATCTCTTTCAGCCTAGAGTGTCGCTGATACCCTGTTTACATTGATGCGCTTGCAGCACATGGTAGCACATGAATCCGCTTAGATTTGTATGCGAAACTACACTACAGGAATATGATGACTTAGTTGCTTCATTTTATCAAGTATACGACTCCTGTACCACCTAACTTGTACCGCACACCTGTCGTTTCCACCTTTTCCCGAACTAGGAGGACGCCGGCAGCGATACTGCGCTCGTTTGCCGAATTCGGCCGCGTCGCGATACCCAATTCGCCTTGGTTGACAGCGTCTGGCATATCCCGCTAGCGTGGGTGCGTCTCCCGTTGGCAATGGGACTCGACCCGCATGGCGCATGTCACTTCAGAAGCAATTCAGAATGTCGAACGGCTACACCGGCAAGTGCGATTTCTCATTCCGACATGAATCTCTTCTCTAGAATCTCTCAGGCGCTCTGCCTTGTTCTCTTCCCGCTCAGCTTCTTGTTGCTGAGCAATACGGGTCTGCATCCCGGCTTTGCCGGTACGGCGGCCGAGCAGATCCGGGGCCTTGCGGCAGATGCCGGGAGATGGCAACTGGTGCACGCCGGTCTGGCCGTGGGCAGTCTCTTGGGACTAGGGTCAGTCCTCATCCTCCGTGCCCTGCTGCCGCAGCCGCGAATTATCGCAAACACCATCGCGGCGGTCGGCATCATCGCGACCGCGTTGCTGACAGGGGTTTTCGCGCAGGAGGCGATGGTTGTGCCGCAACTGGCCCTCTCATGCGTAGAATCCGAAGCGGCATGCCTCTCTTCCGCCAACCAGACATTTGTGGACCGCTTCACAGATCTTTCGCTGAACTCCGTGCCGCTTTTGTTCCAAGGCGGCGCAGTCTTGATGGTGACGATCTTCCTCTTTGGCCTGCTGGGACTGCGCTCACAGGTACTGGTTTTCCGCGAGTCTCTGCCGCTCATGGTCGGATCAACGCTCGTTTTTCTCTATGGCCCCGGATTGCATGGCGTGCCGCTGGGTCTACCATTCATAGGGTTTCTCATGCTGCTGGCCGGCTGCGGCATGCTCGCGATTCGGCTATTGCGAACCCCGGCGGCGGGCGCTCAGTGATGGATTCGCCATGGGCTCCGTCTTTGAGCGAGGCTCTATCCGCTGGTACAATAGGGGTGCAGCCCTATCGTGAGGCAGTGCATACGTTGAGCGACGAATGCGTGCGACGAAGGTTGCCGCCTCCGGCTCAAGACTGTGGTTCTCGGCAGGGGTGTGTATCGCGTTTGCGAACGGGGTGTGGCGCAGCCTGGTAGCGCGCTTGAATGGGGTTCAAGAGGTCCCCGGTTCGAATCCGGGCACCCCGACCACAGCAGACTACTCTCCCTCTCTTTGAGCACGCCTGTGCTCACGCGGGTTGAAGCGTTGCCGTCCTTTGCTCTAGGCGGGCCGCCACCAGCGTCTGCAGGACCGGCAAGTCCGGCGTCTCATTCAATTCCTCGGCAGTGACGAGAGGACTAATGTCGCCGCTTTCATCCACAAACACTGCGGGCAAACTCTCAGCCAGGAGTGTTGCGTATCTTCCCGCCAGCTCGTCCCGGTGGAGAAAGACTGCCGTGAGCGGCAAGTCCACCACAAAGCGCCGCCAGGCCCGCCTCATGCCAAGATTGCCGTAAGTGATCTGACACAAGCTACAGGGATAGGTCTGCGGCGCAACGATCTTGTGTACGTAGTCCTTGAGTTGCGCCATCCGGCCGGAATCGGCGTTGTAGACGAAGAGTATGCGGCTTTCACTAGCCATTGGATGCAGCCCAGCTTGCCATTCAAATCACAACCCGTGGCCGGCATCGTTCAGGTCGCCGTAGGGCGCACGCTGACACATATCGTAACCGCTCGGATCCTGGGCGGACCCTTCCCGGTTTCATCAGCACATCAGACAAATGTGGCCCAAATCATCAGACCGTTTGCAGCGGCACGATGGTGTGGTCCGCGAGCGTTTCGTTGAGGGAGCCAGTGCGATAGCCCTGCATGTCCAGAGCGACGTACTTGAAGCCGACCTCCTTGAGCCCGGCGACAATCCGCGTGTGGACATCACCCTCGAATAGCCGCGGCAAGTCCTCCGGCGGCGCTTCGATGCGGGCTATGTCTCCGTGGTGCCTCACGCGCACGAGACGGAAGCCCAGCTTGTGCAAGAAGTGCTCGGCCTGGTCCACCTGGTGCAGTTTCTCCAATGTCACCCGCATGCCGTAGGGAATGCGCGAGGCAAGGCAGGCGCCGGCGGGCTTGTCCCACGTAGGTAGCCCAAGTTCCTTCGAGAGCTGCCGAATCTCATGCTTCTGCAGTTCGGCTTCCACCAGTGGTGCGCGGGCGTTGAGAAGCTCAGCCGCCTCCATGCCCGGACGATGATCGCCCAAGTCATCCAGAATGCCCCCGTACACGATCGTTTGGAAACCCTCTTCCTCCGCGATCACCTGCATCTCGGTAAAGAGTTCCTTCTTGCAGTGGAAGCACCGGTCGGGATTGTTGACGGCGTATTCTTCTCTCTCCAGCTCATGGGTCTCGATGAGGCGATGCTCGATCCCAATCTCCGCTGCGTAGCGTTTCGCCTCCTCCATCTCTGTCGCGGGATAGGTTGGCGAAAGCGCCGTGACCGCCACCGCGTCCCGTCCTATCGTATCCTGGGCCACTTTGGCCAGGAACGTGCTGTCGACGCCGCCGGAATATGCGATCAGCGTTCGACCCATATTAGCTATGAGTTGCGTGAGATTCTCGTACTTTTCGGTGAGTGCCGTAGTGGCCATTCATCAACCTCCCAGGACCTCTTTGTTCTCCATTCGTTGCCTTGCCGTAGCGATATACCGACCCCATGGCGCAGTCTACGTCGCAAGAGCCAGCTCCATGACTTCATGCTATGTGAACAGTAGCCTCACTGCCCCACTTCGCAATTCAAGAGCCTTTGCATCGCTCAGGGCAGCGCACGCTAAACGGCGCGCATTGCATGAGCGCTAAAATATCTCTTCCGGATCGAAGGTAAAGCCCTGCAGCGTGGGCGAGGTCAAATTCTGCCCAGCGCCGTAGACGCCCGCAACTTCAAAGCGGCGCTCCTCCAGCGCCAGCACCGTTACTGTCCTTGTATCAGGGTCCACCAGCCAGTATTCCTTCACCCCGTGTTTGGCGTAGAGCGCGCGCTTGAACGTCCGGTCTCGTGCGGCCGTGGTAGGAGACAGTATCTCGATCACCACGTCGGGCGCACCGCGGACGTTATCGCCGCCATGCAACACGTGCTCTCGTTCCCTGGAAACGAAGAGCAAGTCTGGCTGGACGACGTCCGTGTTCGAAAATACCACGTCGCATGGCGCGGAATAGACCTCCCCCAGACCCCTCTCCTTCACGAACATATGGAACAGCGCACCTAGCTGCATACCAACTCTCTGGTGGTATAGGCGGGGAGCCGGAGCCACTATTAGCTCACCGTCCAACAGTTCGTAACGCTCATCGTCTGGAGTATTGCGGTAGTCGTCGTATGTCGATTTGACGGCGGGCGTAGAACTGGCCATACTTGTCCTCCTGTCTGCTCAATAAACCGCATGTAGATAGCGCGCTCTTGGCAACCCTGTGCACAACCCTACTGCCATTTTACGCGAAACGAAGTCTTGCAGTCCCGCTTGGCAGAGAATGAGTCTGCCTCGCGCTCTGGGCTAATCGACTCTCGCAGGTGTGCCGGTGCTCTTCTGCACAAACGCCTACGTCGCAGGACCGGCTGATGCCTCCTGAGGCATAACCCGCAACGGAACCTGCGCGATCTCGCCTTGCCGAATCGTGTACCCGCGCACGTCCGGCTCTGCAGGATTCGCCAGCGAAATGACTATGTGCACCGCCCCCGGATACCGTTCCACCGTCTCGCCATTGCCCATGTCGAATTCCGCTTCAGCCACGTCCGTGGCCGAAGGATAGGCAGCAGACGCAAGGTGCGAATGAAAGATGCCTACGATTTGCCATTCTCTCTCGTATTCCACCGCGCGCACAATACGCAGCAGATCTTCCGGATGAATGGTGAAACGGATTGGGCTTGCCGCGGCGTTCCGCGCGGGTAACACCTCCAGCACGGCGCCGTCCTTGCCGCCCAACATGCCGCAGCCCTCATTGGGCGCTTCCGCCCGCACGTGCGCGATCATCGCTTCTCGTTGCTCAGCGGTCATCCGGAGCATTGCAACTAGCGCTCTCAATCCCTGAATCTACTGAAATACCGCAAGACCTCCTCGCCAGTCCTTGGACCGGCGAGGACGCAATCTTTCCCGCTTGTCTCGAGTCGCCCGCCAAGCCACAATCACTTCAATGTCGTGCGGCGTCGTCAGGTTTACGCTGTGGTACCGGAAGTCACGTCCAGGGTCTGCTCTACGGCAGGCATGCCGCAGAACGCCTCATAGTCGATCAGTTCGGTAATTGTCGGATTGTCCCCGCAAACCGGGCACGCGGGATCGCGGCGCAGCTTTACTTCATGGAAACTCAGCGCCAGCGCGTCAAAGAGCAAGAGCCGGTTGGTCAGCGTATCGCCAATGCCCAAGATCAGCTTGGCGGTCTCTACCGCCTGAATGGACCCGACAATGCCGGGCAAAACGCCTAGTACGCCCGCCTCGGAGCAGGAAGGCGCCATTTCAGGTGGCGGCGGTTCCGGGTAGAGGCAGCGATAGCAGCCGTTGCCGGGCTCAAATACGGTTGCCTGACCCTCAAACCGGAAAATGCTGCCGTGCACTACCGGCTTATTCAAGAAGAGGGCGGCGTCATTGACGAGGTACCGCGTTGGAAAGTTGTCCGTTCCGTCAACAATGACGTCGTAGGCGGCGAAGACTTCCATCACATTATCGGAGTTAAGGTGCTCAGTGTGGGCAACTACCTTGACGTCGGGATTGACCTCGCGCAGGCGGTCCTGGGCGGACTCCACTTTAGGCCGGCCGACGTCGGAGTGCCCGTGCAGGATCTGCCGCTGCAAGTTGCTCAGGTCTACCTCGTCGAAGTCCACGATCCCCAACGTGCCCACGCCGGCCGCGGCGAGATAGAGCGCCGCGGGGGAGCCAAGCCCACCTGCGCCGAGGAGTAAGACCTTGGCGCTCATTAGCTTGCGTTGGCCGATTGGGCCAACCTCGGACAAGATGATGTGTCTGCTATAGCGCTGCACCTGTTCAGGCGTAAACAGGCTGCGCCGCTTGGCTACTTTACTCATGCTTCCTCCTTCAGCCATTGGTGCTTGTTAGCACTTAGATATAGTATACGATGCGCTCGCGCCGTTCCTTCTCCCTGGCGACCAAGTCGGCGATGGTATGCCGGCTCAAGATTGACTGTACCGCCGCTTGGACTTCATGCCACACCTCCCGCTGTCCGCATCCCGGCACCAGCGCACAGAACGGCGTATTTTCAAGACATTCGACCGGGTTGAACGGTCCTTCCAGCGTGGTCACGACCACCTCCATCGTAATCTGATCGGGCGGCCGCGCCAGTTCGTGCCCGCCCTGCGGGCCGCGCAGGCTCCGTACAATACCCGCCTTACGCAGTGCGGTCAGCAACTGGTCCAGATAGGCTTCCGGGATGTATTGCCGCTGTGCGATCTCCGCACTCTGCACCAGGCCTTGACCGTACCGGTGACCCAGGTCGACCACGGCGCGAACCGCATAGTCCGCTTTCATTGAAATTCGCATAACACTTCTTACCGACGGTTGAGTTACTTTTGTTAACTAATTCACTTAGTTAACATGATACTGGCCGGGCGGTGCGGTTAGCAAGAGTGGGTTATTGGGAATAGAACCGCCTTGGCGCTAGCGGGGCAATGTGGAGACGGGATAGCACCAGCAAGCCTAACGCGCCGCAAGCGGGCACAAACGACAGGCCGCACCGCAACGCTTGGCTGCGGCGCGGCTAGAGCGCGCTTTCCTCAAAGTGGAGGCGCCTATTATTCGGTGCTGGCTCCGGCTGCGGCCGCGGCGGCTTGCTCAGCCGGTTCGATGTCCGCAGTTTCCGGCGCTGTTACTTCACGGACGCCGGTCTCCGGAGGCTCTCCGTCAGCGGAGGAATCAGCACTGTCGGCTTGCTGCGTTGGCCCCTTCACGCGATCTACCAGCCGTCGCAACTGCTGGTCATCGGGAGCGACCGCGCAACCCGCTTCGCCCGCTGCGAGCGCCTCCGTTTCATTTCCGGTTTCCAGGTGCGTCCAGACGAGCATGCGGTAGAGGAACGCCTGGGCCTGCGCGCCGTCTGCCCCCTTCGCCAATTCCAAAGCGTGCGTAAACTGCTCGAGAGCGTCTGCGAATTTCCCGCGCTCGTAGCAAATGCGACCGAGCACCGCAACCGGCGCATAGTTCTGCGGATTATCCAGCACAAGCTGCTCCGCCATCATCGCTGCACGCGTGTGCTCGCCGGAGAGGGCGAGTTGCTGAGCGCAAGCCAGAGCAACATCCAGATTCTCCGGCTCTTGCCGCGCCGCCTGTTCCAGCACGGCGAGCGAATCTTTGTGATTGCCGTTCAGCATATGCTGAAACGCCTGTGCCATGCCCGCAGCGGCGGAGGATAGTTCTGCTGCAGGTTGTTCGGCCGCCTTGGCGTCTCTTTCCTTGCGCGGCTCCGGTTGCGTCCGTTTGCGCGCGCCACCCACTCGAGCGGCAGTCTCCGGCGCGGCTTGAGACTCCGCTCGTTCCGGCTCCGCACGAGTTTCCGTGCGCGCAGGTTCCTCTCGAGATTCTGCTCGCGCCGGCGCCGGACGAGATTCCGTTCTTGCTGAGCCCGTCGAAGCACGCGGCTGACGCGTAGGTGTAGAGGTCTGCCGGGACCGCGTGCCGCGTCCACGTGGACGGGCGGCGTCCTCACCGCGCGTCGTTTGGCCGTTGCTGCTCTTGGTGGCGCGCTCCAACTCCTGCTTGCGTGCCTGGACGTCCTTGTACCGGCTGTCCAGATTGCCGCAGCGGGTATACGCTTCCAAGGCCTTTTCCGGTGCGCCCAGCCTCTCATATACCTGGCCCAGATCGTAGAAGACCTCCGCATCGTCATCCTGCTGGCGTACCAGGTCTTCAAGTTCGCTGGCTGCGTCCGTAAAGCGCCCCAACGCTGCCAGGCAAAGCGCCATTCGATGCCGATAGCGCATCTGACGCGGCATCAAGCGCACCGCCTGCGAGAAGTGGTTCAGGGCCCGTGACAATTCGTTGCGGTCGAATGCGTTGCGGCCGAGGCTATATAGCCGAGCGGCAAGCATGTTGCGGTCAACGTGCGTATCCAGGGTTTCACCGAGCGGCAATTCCGGCTGGTCGAAGTGCGCTTGCTCAGTCCGGAGCTTCTCATGCTCGATCACCAGCGAGAGCAGCAGCCCGAGATCGATGTATCCGTCGGCAACCAGCTTCAGGCCGGGGTCGCTGCCCACACCAAAGTTGCCTACCATGACCTGGACGCCACGGTCGCGCAGCCGCGAAAAGACGGGGATGAAGTCACCGTCTCCGGTCAGCGCAAAGGCTTTGTCGTAGAACCCCACGAAATCGAGCATGTCCAAAGACATCTCAATGTCGAGATTTCCCTTGTAACCGCCACCGGGCAGTTCCTTCGATCGTTTGTGGACCACGCGAAAGCCGTGGGTCACAAGATAATCGAGTTGCTGGCGAAAGCCCTCTACGCGCAGGTCGGTCCCGGTATAATAAAAGGCTCCCAGGAGCGTGTCTTCTCCTCGGAGCTGGTCCCGGATCAGATGCCACGGCACGCGCATGATGCCGATGTCCCGGGCTTGTCGTTCAATGTTGGCCGCATCGATGAAGATCATCAGGCGATGCGGTTTCGCAGACTGTAGAGGGGTACCGATTGCGGATTTTAGCGTTTCCAGCGAGTGCCCGCAAGCCACACAGATAAGGCTGCTGCCTTTATTCAAACTCCCACATGTTGGACAATTCATTACAATACGTCGTGCCTCATTCTTTCAGAATTCTTCGGAATATCCGGATCACGTGTCCAGCGTGACCTTAGCTGGTATGATACCACAGTTCGCGCATCGCAGTACGGTGACGGTTACGGGGGCTACACCCGCCGACCCTTGAATGAGCGCAGCGTTTCCGGTGGGCCGCGTTACGATTGACAAACCGTAAGGCTGCCGCAGGCATCCGTTGACCGCCGGGATCCGAGACGATAGGATTGAGGCCGCGGGCGGCCTGAAGATCATTGCGGTGCGTATTCGACTCAACGTGCATTAGCGAGAGATTTGATTCAACATTGGGCCCAGTGGCCGCTTAAGCGAGAATAATACGCGCGTTGGGCACAGACCAGACTGTATTGTCTGGGCGGCGGCCTGCCTACTTGCCTGCGTGTCAACGGCGCCTTATCTGCGCCACTGCCAGGAGTTCGCATGCCATCATCGCAGTATGCTCGAAAAGTGGGCGTAACCGGCTTTCCCCTTTCGCACACCGTCTCTCCGGCCTTCCAACAGCCGGCATTCGACCACTATGGCATCCCGGCGCAGTACCGGCCGTATCCGGTACCTGGAGAGGACTTGCCCGCATTCATCACCGAGCTCAAGGACCCACTTTGGCTCGGTCTCAACGTGACTATCCCCCATAAGGAATCCGTAACCCATCTGGTTGACCGATGCACTGCCTCCGCGGATTCCATTGGCGCTGTCAATACGCTCTTCAAGGAGGAAGGCAGCCTCATCGGCGACAACACGGATGCCCACGGCTTCCTGACCGCGCTCCGGACGGACGGCGCCACAGATCCCGCCGGCAGAAAGGTGCTCGTGCTCGGTGCGGGCGGGGCCGGTCGCGCCGTGCTCGTGGCGCTGGCGCAAGCCGGTGTGGAGCAGATTACGCTGGCCAATCGGCACCGTGAACGGGCCGAGGGCTTGGTAGCAGCGCTTGCCGCGACGCTACAGACTTTGAGGAGCACAGTCGTGGAGTGGAATAGCGCGGCATTGCATCACGCTGCGACGGAAGCAGAAGTCATCGTCAACTGCACCGCCATGGGCATGGCCAAGGGCCCCGCACCGGAATCTTCGCCCTTGCCGCCTGGCGTGTTTCACGGCGGGCAAATCGTCTTCGACCTCGTCTATACGCCCAGTTGTACGCCGCTGCTCCACGACGCCCAATCCGGCGGAGCGCGCACGCTCGACGGTCTCCCCATGCTCGTCTATCAAGGCGCCGCTTCATTCGAACGCTGGACAGGAAAGCCCGCGCCGCTTAAACTGATGAAGGCCAAGGCGCTGGCCGCTCTTGGCACGTAATTCCCTGCTATATCTCCCTCTCCCTGTGGGAGAGGGCCGGGGTGAGGGCATACAGCCGCTATTGATGGTGAGGGACTAGGACTTTACTTTCCGCGGCTGCTCTTTGTCACAGGGGCAGGCGTGGGACGGTTGTGTGCCCCTGTGATACACCAGCAGGCCACCATACACAAAGGCATGAGAATACTGTGCTACGCGTATTGAAAATCCTTACCGCCGGTGAGTCTCACGGTCAGGCCCTCCTGACCATTGTCGAAGGCATGCCGTCCGGGCTGCCCATCACGGCGGAAGAGATCGGCCGCCACATGACGCGCCGACAGCAGGGCCACGGGCGCGGACGCCGCCAGCAAATTGAGAAAGACGCGGCACAGATTCTCTCAGGCGTCCGCCACGGCAAGAGCATTGGCAGTCCCATTGCCATGCTGGTAGACAACAAAGACTGGGACAACTGGCAAGAGATCATGGCCGTGGAACCCGTGGAGGGTCCGGTAAAGAAAGTAACCCACCTTCGCCCCGGCCATGCCGACCTCGTCGGCGTCTTCAAGTACGGTTTTGACGACATTCGCCCCATCCTCGAACGCTCGAGCGCCCGCGAGACGGCGGCGCGCCTCGCCGCGTCCGGCGTTTGCCGCGCGCTCTTGAGCCACTTTGGCATTAAGATCGCCAGCTACGTTTCAGTGCTCGGCCCTATCGAGATTGACAGCGCGTATGAGGTCACGCAGAACCCCGATGCCGTGGACTGGGACGCGCTGGAGGAAGACCCACTGCGCTGCCCGGATCCCGAGGCGAGCCGGCAGATGGTGGCGTTGATCGACGAAATGAATGCAGCAGGCGACAGTCTGGGCGGCGTGTACAACGTGGTGGCGTGGGGTGTGCCCATCGGGCTGGGCAGCCACGTCTTTTGGGACCGGCGGTTGGACTCCCGGCTGGCGGCGGCAATCCTCTCTATCAATGCTACAAAGGGGGTCGAATTCGGCTCGGCGTTTGAGAACGCCCGGCGGCAGGGCTCCCAGGTGCAAGACCAGATTCGCTTCGAGAGAGGACAGGGCTTTTCCCGCTTGAGCAACCGGGCCGGCGGACTGGAAGCCGGCATCAGCAATGGGGAGCCAATTCTGGTGCGTGGGGCACTGAAGCCGATCTCCACTATCCGCAGCCCGCTGCCTTCCGTAGACCTGGCAACCCTCGAGCCCGCCCAGGCCCATTACGAACGTGCGGATACAACGGCCGTGCCCGCCGCGGGCGTGATCGGCGAGGCGATGGTAGCCATCATCCTGGCCGACGCGTTTCTGGAGAAATTCGGCGGCGACAGTATGGCCGAAATTGAACGCAACTACCGTGGCTACATGGAAGGGCTGCCAAAATAGAGAGCGTAGTACTCATCGGCCTTTCGGGCACGGGCAAGTCCTCCGTTGGCAGACTACTGGCGCGGAATCTGCGCTGGCGTTTCGTCGATACCGATAGCGAAATCGAACGGCAGGAAAAGCGCCGGATCGTCCAGATCTTTCAGGACACGGGCGAAGCCTACTTCCGCGAACTCGAGCGGCGCGTGGTGGGAGACATCTGCTCCCAGAAGCATGCCGTCATCAGTACCGGCGGCGGCGCTGTGCTCGACCCGGTAAACCGCTCCGCCATGCGGGCGGGAAACCTGGTCGTCTGGCTGCGGGCTACGCCTGAGACGATCCTCGATCGCCTGAAGTGGAGTGTGCACACCCGACCCCTCCTCAAAGCGCCGGACCCACTCGCCAGAATCCGCGCCATGGCCGAAGAGCGGCATCACGACTATAGCCAGGCAAGCCACGTGTCTGTGAAAACCGACGGCAAGAGCCATGAAGCCGCAGCGGACCTGCTCTGGCAAGAGGTGGAAGCATGGAAGAAACTATAGTAGGGCGCGACGTCTTGCCGGAATTGTCTGGTACCCTGGCGCAGAACGGCATTGATGGACGGCTCTTTGTAGTCGCCGACGAACGCGTTGCGCAGCATACCCAGAACAAGCTCGAAAAGACTCTGGCCGACCAGGGGCACTCGGTTACCACCTACTTGGTGCCGTCCGGTGAGGCAAGCAAGAATCTCCGCGCAGCCGAACGCATCTACCACTGGCTCGCCGAGCAGCGGGCGGAACGCAAGGAAGCTATCCTGGCGTTTGGCGGCGGTGTGGTCGGCGACCTCGCCGGCTTCGTGGCCGCTACCTACCTGCGCGGCATGCCCCTTGTCCAAGTTCCCACGACCTTGGTCGCGCAGATCGACAGCAGCATCGGCGGCAAGGTGGCCGTCGATCTGCCGGAAGGCAAGAACCTCGTCGGCGCGTTCTATCCTGCGCTGATTACGTGCATAGACACCAGTTTCTTAGATACGCTAACGCAGAGAGACCTGCTGGCCGGTTGGGCGGAAGTCATCAAGACCGCGCTCCTTTTCGATGCGCCGCTCATTGCGGATATAGCCGCCAGAGGACCCGCCGACCTAACACCGGGATTCTTATTGGAAGTTGTGCCGCGCTGCGTGCGCTGGAAACAGAAGGTGGTGGCGGAAGACCCCAAAGAGCAAGGGATCCGCGCGCTCCTCAATTACGGCCACACCATCGGCCACGCGCTGGAGGCCGCCACCGGCTACCAGACCTACCTTCACGGCGAAGCCGTCGCCATCGGCATGCACGGCGCAGCGCGCATCGCCCATCACCTGGGCCTGCTGGGGAAAGAAGCCTTTGATATGCAGCAGGCAGTCATCGCCAAATACGATTTGCCGGTGCAGTATACCAACGTGGACCCCTCTGCTATCCACGACGCAATTGCGCTGGACAAGAAGAACCGTCACGGCAAGGTGCGCTGGATTCTGCTGGAGGACATTGGCAAACCCCGTATCGAAAGCGACGTACCGCAGTCGCTGGTGCGCCAGGTCATTCACGAAATTCGGGCAAGCTAATGCACAGTGTCGAGTAGCTTGGCCGCAATTGTCCGAGACGAGCGGCGTAGTCGGCAATTTCATCCGTCAATTCCGCGCACGCGAGAATCCATCCGCCTCTTTTCTTGCAACACGCCAATAGGCGGGGGTCAAGCCCCCGCGCTACATTACAGCGGAGGCCGGCGCTACCGCCTTCGTTAAGGTAGAACGGAGAGTCCGATTCTTTAGGCACGGCACCGTGTCCACCGCTTGCTGCTAGAATTAAAGAAGTGACCATCCCACAATCTGTACCATCAGAGGTAATCAATGCAGAAGTTCATCTTCTTTTATCACGCAACACCGGAAGCCATGCAACGCATGGGCAGCGCTTCGCCGGAGGACCAGCAAGCCCACTTCGCCAAATGGCAGGCATGGACGGAGAGCAATGCCGACGCTCTGGAGAATGCCGGTACGCCGCTGGGCGGCGGGCAGGTGCTGACCGCTGCAGGTAGCGCCGAGTCATCAAGCACAATCATGGGATATGCCACTCTCAAAGCTGAGGATATGGCGGCGGCGCAGGCCATTCTCAATACCGATCCCTTCCTCGACCAGGGCGATGGCTGCTCGATCGAGGTCTACGAGTGCATGTCCATGCCTGGATAGTTGTCGAAGCCGGGATGGCCTGAGCGCTGGAATCAAAGTAACGGTCGGCATGTTTTCCGTCTCCCGGCGAAGAGCTCCAATGGGACCCGTCTAACATTGAATTTCCCCTCTAGGCGCAAGACTTCGCGCTGTCTTCTTGCGGGTCAGAAGGACGTAACAGAGAGGTCACATCTTGAACACCGAACCGACTAAACGTGAACGGGCCGGCGCGAATACGGACGGAACGGGTCTTTGGGTCGGCCTTGGCGTAGCGTTCGGCGCTGCCCTCGGAGCTGCCATGGATGACGTTGGTACCGGCGTTGCGCTGGGCGCCGCCCTCGGCGGCGTATTTGGCGCTGCCTTCTGCTACGCTAGCAAATTGATGCGCGGGTCCGACAGCGACTAACTGGGGATTGCATGGAATATCGGCAGCTCGGCACAACCGGCGTGCGTGTTTCCACCATCGCCTACGGCACGTTCCCGCTCGGCACGTACACTGATACCGGCGCGGGCGTGCGCATGATCCACGCCGCCATGGAGCGCGGCGTAAACTTTATCGACACGGCCAACGTCTACTTCAAAGGCCGGTCGGAAGAGATCGTGGGCGCGGCGCTAAAGGGACGGCGCCACGAGGTCGTCCTCGCCAGTAAATTCGGCCACCCGATGGGAGCCGGTCCCAATGAGAGAGGGTCCTCGCGCTACCACATCTGCCGGGAGATCGAGGGTTCGCTGCGCCGCCTCCAAACCGACTGCATTGACCTCTATTACATACACATCCCGGACCCGACCACGCCGTTGGAAGAGACCATCCGCGCCATGGACGATCTAGTGCGCCAGGGCAAAGTGCGCTATCTCGGCACCTCCCATTTTGCGGCTTGGCAAATCACCCATGGCATGTGGCTGGCGGAGCGCTACCGCCTGACGCCCTGGGTGGTGGAGCAGCCGCGCTACTGTTTGATAGACCGCGCTATCGAACAGGAGGTGGTGCCCATGGCGCTGGACTTAGGCATTGGCATTGTGGCCCACAGCCCGCTCGGCGGCGGCTTTCTGACCGGCAAGTACCGCGCGGGCGAACCGCCGCCGCCGGACTCGCGCTTTGCGGCGCGTCCCGACGGCATCACCTCACTGCCGCAGCACTACGATCTGATGCTGACCGAGCCAAATCTGGCCGTGGTTGACACTGTGCGTGCCATTGCGCACGCGCACGGCACCACGCCCAGCGCGATTGCTCTGGCATGGGTGATGGCACAGCCGTTCGTTTCCTCTGCCATCATCGGCCCCAAGAATCACTTCCAACTCGATGACAACCTGGCAGCCGCCGACGTAACGCTCACGCCGGATGACATGGCGCGCCTCGACGCCGTCTCCGACTTTGCGCGCGGTCTAATCCGCACCTAAGACCAAACCCTCTGCGGTTCGGCTCCGGGGGAAGAAGGAAGCTTATCCGTACTTGCCGGATGTCTGGCATACTCGCTTGCTGATGGGCCGGCAAAGGCGTTCGAGAAAAAAGCGGCGACACGCTCCACGTACGCATCCACCAGCATCTGATGAGCGCGGCCGTGGCCGGCATCCGGGATGATCCAAAGCTCTTTCGGTCCTTCCGCCGCCACGTAGAGCTGATAGGCATCCTGTACGAAGACCACGTCATCCTCTGTACCGTGAACGATCAGCAGCGGACACCTTCCCGTCTGCTTTACGTGGTCTAACGGCCGTACCTTGCCCAGCACGTGATCGAGCTTTTCGCCGACGAACCGGCTCGCGAACCAAATCGTGGGCGTGCGAAAGATCGAGGGGGGCAATCCGGCAATCCTGCGAAAGCCGTGATCGATGGCGCCGCGCAGCGTCGCGAACGCGCTATCGGACACGATAGCGCGGACTCCCATTCCGCCGCTGATGGTGAGCAGGGCCGTGGCGCCGCCCATGGAAACGCCGTAGACACCGATGCGGTTGGGGTCCACGTCTTCCCGCGCGCGTAGATACGCCAGCGCTCCCAGGACATCCTGTCGTTCCCGCAGTCCCAGTGTCGTTACCTCACCCTCGCTCGCCCCGTGACCCTGAAAGTCGAACAGCAAGCTCTGCAGTCCATGCTTGTAAAGGTCGTAGGCCAAGTGCATCAGGCCGAAATGGTTCGCGCCGAAGCCGTGGAGCATAAGCACCGTGCCTTGAGGCTGGGGATGCGCCAGAAACCAGCCAGCAAGCCGGGTGCCGTCAGATGCCGGAAAGGCAAGAGGCTCGAGCGCGGGAGTTTCGGTGGGGAGTTCATCCAGCCGCCAACTGCGGTCGGGGTGAACAAGCGTATACCCCGTGCGCGCGGATATGTAGAGCACCACACCAACCGCGCCGATGGCAGCCAGGCCGGCGAGAATGATAATTTGCAGGTAGGCTCCGGCGAGTGCCTGCAACACGCTTTTCTACCTTCTCCACTGCTATGCGTCTTACTAATCGTAGCACTGTAACTTAGCTGTCGCAGAAGTCGGCTGCGCGGTACTTTCAATTTCACTCAACCGACCGTGCGCATCCTGCGCGGCTGCGCCTCTGCTCTCCTTTCAAATCTCTCTGCATGGAGTAATCAAGAGATGTTGGACACTGGCCGTGCTATCATTGCACTCGTGTTGGGAGCCACCGGTAGGCTCAATGCGCTGGAGGAACTCTGAAATGGCGAACAGCAACCCTGAGGAAGAACGCGCCGGCCCGGCTAAGGGCGATTTCATTGCGCCGCCAGAGGAAGACGAGCAGGACGAGCGCGGAGACGCCTTGCCCATGCAAGAGGAGTTCTGGCGGCCGCCGGTGCGCTTTGGCAGCGTGCCGGTGGAGAAGGAGCCGTTGGGCTGGGATCGACGGCGGGGCTTCCGCAAGCACTTCCCGCTTGTCTCTCTACCAACGCAGGTAGTCGAGCGCGTGTCGTTCGGCCATCCTGAACTGGAACCTAATCGCCTCTTTTGGGGCGATAACCTGCACGTGATGCGTCAACTTCCCAGCGAGAGCATAGACTTGATCTATATCGATCCGCCATTTTTTTCAGGCCGGCAGTATAACGTCATATTTGGCGATCAGAATGAACTGCGCTCTTTTTCAGATATTTGGGAAGGAGGAATGCCAGGCTATCTGATTTGGCTCAATGCTCGACTCTACGAAATGAAGCGGCTATTGAATCAGACAGGGAGCATATACGTGCACTGTGACTGGCATGCTAGTCACTACATCAAAGTTGAAATGGACAAGATCTTCGGTCATGAGAATCTTAGAAATGAGATAATTTGGTGTTACAGAGGCGGCGGTGTGCCGCAGAATGATTTTGCTAAGAAACATGATGTCATTCTAAGGTATTCAAAGAGTTCCGAGTATAAGTTCTGTGTTGACTCTGTACGAATCCCATACAGTGAAGATGTACGAAAGAGCGATGCCAGTAGATACGACAAGACCTATAGGGCTAACAAGACTTACGAGGGGTATCGTCCCAACGAGAAGGGCAAGCATCCAGAGGACTGGTGGTTGATTCAGAAGCTAATGCCTTCAGACAAGACGGAGCAAATTGGCTATCCTACCCAGAAACCGATAGAGCTTCTTCAGCGGATTATTGAGGCTTCTTCAGAACCTGGAGACACTGTGGCTGACTTTTTTTCTGGAGGTGGGAGTTTTGCAGCGGTAGCACAAGGGCTAAGGGTCAATAGAGAGACACGGGTAGTGAAGAAGCGTGACGGTTCTGAGGGCACAAAAGAGAAGCTTGTCTATTTTCCAGTCGCCGAGCAAAGGAGGTGGATTGCCTGCGACCAGTCTAGAGTAGCAGTAGCGATAACCTTAGACAGGTTGACACATCAGGTTCAGGACCGAATGGGTGGAATCTTTGGCGTGCCAGATTTCACGTTGGAACATTGGGGAGTCTACGAGGCCCAGCGGCTTTCTAATGCCCCAGCAGATCAATTCCGCGCATTTGTTCTGCGATGCTTCGGTGCGCGGGATGAAGAACAGATCGAGGGCATCCACGGGTACAAAGGCGCAATTCCTGTATGGGTTGGAGAGCCCGACCAGAAGAACGCGGCCACGGCGGAGGATGTGCAAGCATTTGCCAATGCAATCCGCAAGTCGCTCCGATACAAGCAGGACAACTTGCGCGATGGCTTCATGCTAGCGTGGGCTTTCCGCCCTGATGCTACTGAGGCTGCGAATCGGTTACGTTGGCTGGAAAACACAGACCTCAATTTTATCCGACTGGATATGATCCGTATCGATTCACCTCTCTTCCGCGAGCACGTAGCGGCACTCTCCACCGAGCACGCCGACTACGAGAACTTCCTAACGTTCGTGCAGCCGCCACGCGTGGAGGTCGGGTTTAGACGAAGTGGTCGCCTCACCTATGCATTCGACGCGAGCGAGTCTATCGTCATGAATTCCGGCGCGAAGATCATCAACGTGCAGTGGGACTTCGATTACGAAGAGCGGTTTAGCAGTACGCCGAAGTATTCCTTTGTGCGCAAAGGCCAGGGAAAGAAAGAGCCGGTGTTGCAGGTGCAATTCACATTTGCCAAGAAAGGAATGAAGTGGATTGCCTGCCGCGTACAGGACGACATGGGTGGTGAAGGACTCTGGACTGCGGAGATTGAGGTCGAATAGCAAGTGTTCAACCAATTTGCCAAATACGAGGACCAATTCCGCGACTGGCGACGTGATGGGTTACCAGGACTTGGTGAGGAATCCTATCGACTCATTGCGTCTCTCACTGCGGAAGACGATGAGCAGGCTCCGCGCGAGGGAACCTTGTGGCCCCACCAATGGGAGTCGTTCTTGCGGGTTGTCTATTCTCACGAGATTCTGGGCAAGACTGAGATTGGCGCGGACGGTCTGCTGCTGAACATCGTCACCGGCGGCGGCAAGACAGCAGTCATCGCAGCGGTGATTGCATGGCTGCGCATAGCGCACGGGATTCAGAAGTTCGTCATGCTTTGCCCCAATCTAATTGTGCGTGACCGCTTGGAGGACGACTTTCAGGGCGGCAAGGTATTCAAAGACCGCAGTCTCTTGCCTCAGTGGGCCCATAGCGGGCCAGAGGATTTTGCCCTCACGACGTTAGGCAGCGATAAGGAGGGTGGTTGGGCCAGCTTGCTCGGTGCAAACGTGGTTCTGGGCAACATCCATCAATTCTATCAGAGCAATAGGAGCGGGCAGAGTAATCTCTCGGCGCTTATGAACGGCCCAGAGTTCGCGCTATTCAACGACGAGGCGCACAATTCCCCGGCGCCTGAATATGACGTAACGTTGCGGCGGATGCGGGAAAAGGTCGCGCTCCGCGTAGACACGACTGCAACCCCGGACCGCGCCGACGGCCAAGAGCCGGACAGCGACATGATCTACGAATACGGCGTGAACGATGCGCTAGCCGATGGAGTCATTAAGTCGCCGGTGGTATACCAGCCCGACATCAAGACCGTGCAGTTGACTTACACCGACGCCTACAGCGGCGAGCAACGCAAGGTGGAGGAAATAGACTGGGATGAGGTAGACAGGCTCGGTCTCAACGCCACGCAATGGGTAACTGACGATGAACCAATGCGCCAGCAAATGGCAATTGCGTTGCGGCGCTTGGAAGAACAAGAGCGTCGTGCAAATGGGCGCTATCAACCAATCCTCTTTGTCGTAGCAGTGTGCAAAGCAGACGCGGAGAAGGCGCAGCAAACACTTAGCAAGTACTTCAAAGTCAAGACACTTATAGTCACAGAAGACAGCAGTGAAGCCGAACGGCAGAAGGCGCGGGAATTAGGCAGGCAACGAAAGACTGGGTCTCCCTACAAGGCTGTCGTTAGCGTCCTGATGTTGCGCGAAGGCTGGGACGTGCCGGAAGTAGGTGTGATCCTGCTGCTGCGCAAGTTTGGTAGCAAAGTCTATGGGCAACAGGTAGTCGGGCGCGGCTTGCGCCGCGTGCGAACGAAGGGCGTACAGCCCGATGAACCCCAAATCTGTGCCGCTGTAGATCACCCAAAGTTGGAGCATAACTGGCTATGGGATTTATTCAACGCCAAGAGGCGGACTGGCGTTGGGATTGACCAGTTGTTCGACGAAACCGAAGACTTGCCCCCACCCCCGCCAAAGCAAGAGCTAGCGAAGCCTGAACTGGTGATAGATGTTCCACCGGTTGATCCGGCGGTGCACGATGACGGTGAGTTTGACGTAGGGGATATTGAGCCTCCGCCTGAACCGCTGATTGACTGGCAAGAATCACTGGACGGAATAGACTACGACCCTACCCTTGTGGAGATTACAAGAGTCGATATAGAGGGAGTTGTTGGTCGTGAGTTGAGTGGGGACGGTTGGACTACGATTCAAGCGGCCCCGGAGACGTCTGGCGGGAGTGATGCAACGGTAGTAGTCTCTGACGACACCCTTCGAGAGGCCGTGAAAGAAGGCTTACTTCAAATAGCAGAAGACTTAACCGTCGAAGCCGGATTCGCCGCAACATATAAGGATCGGGTCTATAGCGCGTTGCTTCACCACGTGAGGGCTAAGTTCCTAAATGGTTCGTCACTGGGGTTAGCGGAACGATCGGAAGTTGAATATGCGTTCAAGATGCTACCGCAAATGAAGTCCCAGATTTCTTCTGTACCGGGATTGATCGCAGGAGTAGTAGAATATGGCGACTAGCAAGCATGGCAACTTCTGGAATCCGCGGAAGAGTCCTTGGAACTTTGAGAAGTTTCAGAGCGGTCCCGAAGAGTTAATGATGTACCGACTAGAGGAAGACCCACATGTCCGAAAATGGATGAAGCGGCACGGCATTACTATCCCCTGGATTGACGGACAGAAACATCAGCGCAGATATGTTCCCGACTTTCTTGTGGAGTATACGGACGAGAGAAAGGTGTTGATAGAGGTTAAGGACCCTAGCCGTCTCGATTCCAACGACGTAAAACGAAAACGCAAGGCAGCCGAAATGTGGTGCAAGCAGCGACACATGGAATACATAGTCGCTATTATTGAATAACTGCCCAAGCGCGTTGCAGCTGAAGTCTATTTCGTAGAATCAATATCATCGGACATTACAGGATAGACCTTTGTTGCATGGCAGCTTTTTCCTCCCATCTAGCACAAACTCACACATGCCGGATAAGTAGCTAGTGACCCGCGTCCTGGGACCGGCGTTTCTTATCGGCATCGTGCTGGGGACTTTCTTGCCGCCGTTTCCTCTGGCAGTGCTTGCCCTCTTGTTGTTGAGTTGCCTTGGCTTAGCGGCACTGGGCACGCGTCCCGTGGCATTTGGCGCTCTGCTCCTCATCGCCGCCGTGCTGGGCGTAGTCCGCTATCACACCACGGCTACGGCTTCCGCCGTCAATCCCTTAGAATCCCATTTCGCTCAAGCAGTTGCAATGCGCGGCTGGGTTGCGTCGGAGCCACTTCGCTCAGAGCGGAGTACGCGAGTCAAGTTTTACGCTGAGACCATGTGGGAAGACGACACGTGGCAGCCCACTTCCGGTCAAATATGGGTGACGTTGCCACCTCGATTTCCCGCGCAATATGGCATGGAGTGGCAACTCAACGGACGCCTGGAGGGACTGGAAAGCTTGAATAGCCCTTCCTACCAGCGCTACCTCGAGCGGCGCGGCGCCCAAGCGCTGCTGGCCTTCCCTCAGGTGGAATACCTGCCGGGGGAACGCGGCGCCCCTCATCTGCGCGTGCTCTTTGGGGTAAAGGAAAGACTCCTTACTACAATTGACACCATTCTGCCCCGGCCGCACGCCCCATTGCTGCAAGGCATATTGCTCGGTGCGCGGGCCGGTATCCCCGCAACTCTGCGCCAGGCGTTCGACCTCTCCGGCACCACGCACCTCATCGCCATCTCCGGGTTCAATATGACCATTGTCGCCATCATGTTGGAAAGCGTCGCCCGCCGCTTCTTCGGCAGACGCTCCCTCTGGCTGAGCATGGGCGGAGTCGCACTTTACACCGTCCTGGTTGGCGCAAACCCCGCGGTAGTGCGCGCGGCGGTCATGGCGATCCTGCTACTGTTTGCCGCCACCCTGGGACGGGACCGCGATCCCTGGTCGGCGCTCTCGCTGGCAGCGGTCGCCATGACGGCCTGGGATCCGAAAATCCTCTGGGACGTAGGTTTTCAGCTATCCGTCGCCGCCACGGCGGGGCTGCTCGTACTCTCAGACCCGTTGCATACCCGGCTGCGCTGGCTGCCTTATCCCTTACCAGCCATCATCGCGCCGACGCTCGCCGCACAGCTCTTCGTGCTCCCCTTGCTCCTCTTCGTCTTCGGCCGTGTTTCGCCGTTCTTTCTCGTCAGCAACGTCCTAGCTATACCGCTTATCCCCTGGATCATGCTCAGCGGCGCCGTGGCAACAGCGGTGGGGCTGGTGCACACCGCCACCGGTCAGGTCTTGGCCTGGAGCGCCTATCTCCCCTTGGAAGCCTTCATTCGGATTGCCACGGAAGTGAGCCGCTGGCCGTCGCTCACCGTCTCCGCAGGCACTTTGCTTCCCGCAGCACTCGCCGTACTCCTTACGGCACTCGTCGTAGCCTGGATACGCCGCCGAGTCCCACAACTTGGAACAAGCTCCTCCATTCAAGGTAGCCCTCTCTCCTGGACTACCCTGTTCAGCCTCGGCACGGTGGGGAGCATTCTCTTGGTGCTAACGAGCAGCGCAGCCGCCGACTTCAACCGCCATCCCAGCGTGACGTTGCTCGAACGGTCGCTGGGCAGCACAGTCATGGTAGAATCGGCCAACCAACGACCGCTGCTCATCGGTTTTCGCGAGCCGCCCAGCCGCTACGACCTTGACCGGCTGCTGCCGATTTGGCAACGCAACAATTCGCTTTGGATCGGCGGCCGGCACACGCTGCAACCCCGCGATCGGATTGTGTACACCCTTCAGAATGCTGGGAACGCATGGAAGCTAGGTACACCGGCAGCAAGCAACAACCTGCCATCCGTTGACCGGTATCGTCTGGCGCTCGGCACCGCTGTCTCACTGAGCATTCATGCGCAGAGCGCCGCTGACTTCATGCTCGCCCGGTTTGGCAGCCAGCAACTTGCTATCATACAAGCAGACGCTACGGTAGATCGAGTACAGCCTGTCACGGTGCTCATTGTGCAAGGGGCGGTCACTCCCGCGCGGCTGGCACACTTCATGGCAACACTGCAGCCTCGCCTGCTCGTCTTGGATGAACCGTGGCTGGACGAGAGCGATGCGCATTGGCGGGCGCAGGGAGTCACGGTGGTGCGGCCTCCCGTCCGCGGCTATGTCACACTTTCGTGGGACGGCCGGACGTGGCAGATTGAACCTTCTGAAAGGGAAGAACGATGATCGGCAAGTTGGCAGTTGTTGGGGGTGGCGCCATGGGCGAGGCGCTCTTGGCCGCCGCCATCGCGCAGGATGTGTGCTCCCCTGCTGCGATTGTGGTCGGTGAGCCCGTTCCGGACCGCCGCGTTCATCTTGCGGAGACCCACGGCGTAGGCGTGGACTCAGACAATGCCAAGGTGGTTGCCGGCGCCGACGTAGTCATCCTCGCCATCAAGCCTCAGCAAGTGCAAGAGGTGCTGCCGCAATTGCGGGAGGCACTGGCAGACGACGCGCTGGTGATTTCCATCATGGCGGGTGTCCCTCTCGGTACTATCGGCTCGCTCCTTGGAAACAGCGCTCTTGTGCGAGCCATGCCGAGCATTCTCGCAACTATCGGCGAGGCAGCCACGGTATGGACGGCCACCGCCGCCACGATGTCAGAGCAGCGGGCGCAGGCACAGGCTATCTTCCAGGCTGCCGGGCTTGAGTTGACAGTACCGGATGAGCACTATCTGGACATGGCAACCGCCGTAAACGGCAGCGGGCCGGGGTTCGTCTTCCTGCTGCTGGAGGCCCTCATCGACGGTGCGGTGCGCGTCGGCCTACCGCGAGACACGGCAGCCGCCCTCATCATTCAAACGGTGAAGGGCTCTGTGCTCATGGCCCAGAACCAGGACCAGCACCTGGCCGAACTGCGCAATCTGGTCACTTCGCCCGGCGGCACCACCGCGGCAGGGCTGCAGGCACTGGAAGCAGGCGGCGTGCGCGCCGCATTGCAGGATGCGGTCATGGCAGCGTACCGGCGCTCGCAGGAACTCGCCGCGCCGGCCTCGGATGAGCATTGAGCGGGCGCCCGCAACCTCATTTCAGCCTCGGCAATTGCACGAACCGTTCCAAGGTTCGGTGGGGCCTGACCACCAGTTGGCACTTCGACAAGCTCAGTGCGAACGGTTGTGTCTCACATCCTCGCGAAGAGCTGAGGTCTAGAAGAGCGGGGTTCCAATTGATAGGCACGCAGGCATTGCGCAGACAGAATCCTTCCGCGATAAACAACCCTACAGCCACCGCCGCAGCCAGTCAACCGCCACCGTGCCGTGCCACTGGTGTTCGCCTTCGAAAACGTCTAGCTCCAGCCGTTCCGATTCTTCGAGCATCGCGTAGACCTTAGCCAGCTTGTCATACGCATCGTGCACGCCGGGGAGGGGAAAGATGGGGTCTTCCGTTCCAGCTTCGATGAGCAAGGGACGCGGGGCAATCAGCGCACCGATGTCAGCCATCTCCGCGTGCTGGAGAATGCCCGGCACGTAGTTGTCTTCGCAGTGCCGCATCGCCATGATCGACCATTGCCACGTGCAAAAATAGCCGCTGATCACCGCCGTCGTAATGCGAGGGTCCATCGCGGTGGCAAAGGTTGTCACGGTCCCACCGCCGGAGAGGCCCACGCAGGCCAACGTAGCGGTCTTCGCGAGTCCCGTCTGCAGGGCATAGTCGATGATGCGCATCACGTCCCACACGCGCATGCCGATCATCGTGCGGCCCAGCATCATTGCATTCATGCTTGCCTGGCGGCATGAGGACTGTCCCGGCGCTTGGGCAACGTCCTCCATTTCACGGCGTTCGCCAAACGCGCGCTGCTCCGGCGCAAGCACGAGGAAGCCCTGCTGCGCAAGCCGCCGGCCGTAGTCGTGGTTGCAGCGGCGCATGTGCTCCGCAATCTGCTCGCTTTGAGGCTCACCAATGACTTCCTGCACGCCCGAGCCGTGGCCGTGCAGCGCGATCACCGTGGGATAGGGTGCTTCGCCGCCGTTCGGCGTAAGAACGTACACTGGCAGCCGCACGCCGGGCTCGCTGGTGATCTCGACCTTTAGCTGGGTGTAGCCGTCCTTTTCTACCGTTGAGAGAATCTTTGCCTCAAGTTCGCCGCGCGGCCAGCCTAAGCCGCCTAACAAGCCAGCGACTTTGGCCCGAAGCTCCGCTTGCCACTGGGCAAAACCCGCCTGGCCCAGCGCCGCGTAGTCATACGTTGGCACCGTCTGCGCGTAGACCTGACGAATGTGATTCAGCGGGGCGTAATGTGCCGGTGTGCTTGGTGTTGCCATGTTGTTGCCTCCAGATCGACGTTCGTTGACGCAAACTCCGCGAATCATGTTCTGCTTGGACGGCGCCTCTTTGCTCTATGCGCTTCCAGCGCGACCACAACGCCTAATGGCCAACTCACATCCGCTCCGTGACGCTCACCAATCCGCGCGCCGGCGCGCCGGCCCTTGCAACGGGAGAGTTCACACCCCGTTACTCTTCGCGCAGCAATATTGAGTATACTAGGAATAGGGCAAACCGTTACCCGACCCTTGATATGGTGAATTCATTCCGTCAGGATAGGCTAGATGGCACGTAAGAAAGCGAAAGACAGCAAGAAGAAAGCAACCGAGGAGGCCGCCGCTGCCGCAACCGGCGGAGAAGGGCCGGACGGCGGGACTGCGGCTGAGTCCGGCGAAGAAGACGCAGCCCCGGCGAATGCCGGTACCGTTGCGGCAGGCGAAGTCGATAAGCTCAAGTCCGATCTCGCGGCGGCAGAGGAAGCGCTGGCAGCGAAAGATGAAGACTTGCAGCAGGTGCGAGAAGCGCTCGCCCGCGCCCGCGCCGACTTTGCCAATTTCCGGCGGCGTACACAGCAGGAGCAGGAAGAGCAGGGCAAGTTTGCCACGGCGCTCCTGGTGGCCGAGTTTCTGCCCATTCTCGACAACTTCGAACGTGCTCTGGACACTATTCCCGGCGAGCTGCGCTTCTTCTCGTGGCTGCAGGGTGTTGACTTAGTCCATCAAATGGCACGCAACGTGCTGGAGAAGCGCGGACTGGAGCCAATTGACACCCAAGACAAGCCCTTCGATCCCAACTATCACGAGGTCGTGCTCCGCGAAGGTGAGGAAGACGGCAGCGAGGTCGTCGTGCTCGAAGAGCTGCAAAAGGGCTACCTCATGTATGACCGGGTATTGCGTCCCAGCCTCGTCAAAGTGGGGCCGCCGCCTAGCCCGGATGATACGGCAGAAGAAGGTGACGCAGCGGAGCCTGTAGTCGAAGCCGAATCTCAGGCGGCTGAAGAATCCGAACAAACCTAGTCCCGTACTGGTGAATTGACCCTGAATGAGTACCAAAGCCGACTACTACGAAACACTGGGCGTAAGCCGCGACGCATCCGAAAACGAGATCAAGCAGGCCTTTCGCCAGCTTGCCCGCCAGTATCATCCCGATGTCAACAAGGACCCGGATGCCGAGGGGCGCTTCAAGGAAATCAACGAGGCTTACGAGACCTTGCGCGACCCCCAAAAGCGGCGCGCGTACGACCTCTTCGGGCACAGCAACGGGCGCTCCGGCGGCTATCCGCGCGGCGTCGATCCTGCCGACATGGGCGGTATCGGGGACATCTTCGAGGCGTTCTTCGGCGTGGGTTCGCGCCCTTCAGCGCGTTCCGGCCCGGAGACCGGGGCGGACTTGCGCATGGACTTGACGCTGGACTTTGCGGAAGCCGTCTTTGGCGCCGAGAAAGACATAGAAGTCTCCCGCCTGGAGTCCTGCCCGGGCTGCGAGGGCAGTGGCGCGGAACCGGGTAGCAAGATTGGCACCTGCCCCGCCTGCAAAGGGCAAGGCCAGGTCCGCCGCATGCAGTCAAACTTCTTCGGACAGTTCACGACGGTCGCCACCTGCTCGCGCTGCGGCGGTGAAGGCAGAGTCCCAACCGTCCGCTGCGCTACGTGCACCGGCAGCGGGCGCACCAAGCAAGACCGAACCATTACCGTCAAGGTCCCGGCCGGCGTGGATACGGGTCTGCGCATCCGCTTGGGCGGCCAGGGCGAAGCGGGACCTAGAAACGGTCCTCGCGGCGACCTGTACGTCTTTGTCACGGTGCGGCCCGATGAGCGCTTTGAGCGCGAAGACGACGACATCCACGTTGACTACCATGTCAATTTTGCGCAAGCCGCGCTTGGCGACACGGTCAAGGTGCCCACCTTGGAAGGCAACGAGAGCTTGGACATTCCTCCCGGCACCCAGTCCGGCTCGGTATTCACGATGCGCCGGCGTGGGGTGCCGCACCTGAACGGCGGGGGCCGGGGCGATCAGCACGTGCATGTGCACGTGGATGTGCCAAAGCGGCTCTCTACCCACCAAAAGGAACTGCTCAACGCACTCGCCGAGTCGTTCGGCGGCGCCACGAACCCGCAGGATGACAAAGGCTTCTTTGACAAGATGAAGGACGCGCTGGGGTGAACCAGGTCTGGTTCGGCGATAACCTGCCAATCCTCACAGAGTTTCCGGACGAATCCTTTCCGCTCATCTACATCGATCCGCCTTTCAACACCGGCAAAGAACGCAACTATACACGTCTGCGCACGGTGGCTGCCGCCAACGGTGATCGTACGGGTTTCCAGGGGAAGCGCTACCGCACAACGCACACCGGCAGCGCCACGTACACCGACGAGTTTGATGACTTCCTCGCATTCTTGGAACCGCGCCTCCGTGAAGCATATCGTCTCTTGGCGCAGGATGGGACCCTCTATTTTCACATTGACTATCGTGAGGTCCACTACTGCAAAGTGCTGCTCGACCGAATCTTTGGCAGGGAATGCTTTCTGAACGAAGTCATCTGGGCGTATGACTACGGCGGCCGCACCAAGCGAAAATGGCCGCCAAAACACGACAATATCCTTGTTTATGTAAAGGATGTCGACCGCTACGTCTTCAATGCAGACGCCGTTGACCGCGTGCCCTACATGGCTCCGGGCCTGGTGGGACCGGAAAAGGCAGCCCGTGGCAAGCTGCCTACCGACGTCTGGTGGCATACCATTGTGCCGACCAACAGCAAAGAGCGCACAGGTTACCCCACGCAGAAGCCGCTTGGCATAGTGCGGCGTATCATTCAAGCGTCATCGCGGCCCGGCGACACGGTGCTGGACTTCTTCGCGGGCAGTGGCACTACCGGAGCGGCGGCCCACGAGTGCGGCCGTTCCTTTGTGCTCATCGATGACAATCCGCAGGCCATCGTAATCATGCGGCAGCGCTTTGCGGACTATCCTAACGTGCGCTTTCATGAGCCCGCAGTGACTGAGCGCGTTGTTGGTGCAGCGGGCGGTCAGCAGGAATGAGCGCACCGCAGCGCTGGCTGGAACTCTCCGTGCGGGCGCATCAAGAGACGGCGGAGACGGTGGCGGCGCTCTTGCACAAGTGGGGTGAGGGCGGCGTTGCGATTTTCCAGGACCACGCGCAAGAGACCGTCGACCACGATCCCCGACCGGTGGACGCGTGGCTCACCCTCACCACCTATGTGCCCGATACTACCGCCCTGGCCGCGCGGCGCGACGGACTCGAAAGAGATTTGTGGCACCTCCACGCTTTTCACGGCGACCTGGTCGGTGAATTGGTAACGCAGTGGGTTGCGGAAGAGGATTGGGCCAACGCCTGGAAGCAATTCTATACCGTCCTCCACGTTGGCGAGCGCCTGGTTATCAAGCCGCGCTGGCAGGACTACGATCCCGCTCCCGACGAGATTGTAGTCGCGCTCGATCCTGGCATGGCCTTCGGCACCGGCACGCATCCCACGACGCAGCTCTGCCTGGAAGCGCTAGAGCGGTTGCCCATGCAGGGGAAAAAGGTAGTCGATGTGGGCACGGGCTCAGGCATCCTGGCTATTGCCGCGGCCTTGCTCGGCGCGGCGCAGGTGGACGCACTCGATACTGACCCGGTCGCCGTATCCGCCGCCCGCGACAACGTGGCGGAAGCGGGACTCTCCGGAGCCGTCACGGTGACGGATCGCACCCTGCCGCTCCCCGATTCTTCTCCCGGCTATGACATCGTTGTTGCCAACATTACTGCCCAAACCCTCATCACGCTGGCTCCGCTCTTGCGAGAAACGCTCGCGTCCGACGGACGCTTGCTCGCCTGTGGCATCATCGAAGCGAAGGCCGACGAGGTGCTCGCCGCCTTCGATGCAGAGGGCTTGGCCCTGCTGGAGCGCAGACAAGCGGGCGATTGGGTGCTGCTGGAAGCAGAAGTAGAGTGAAGAGCTCGCAATTTCAGTTGAGCAGGCGATTTCTTGCGGGACGTTGCTACGCGCATAGCGTAGGGCCGGCGCAAAATCGCCGCACAAGCCGCCGCAAAGCCATACTCTAGAAGGCCACTCGCCCTTCTCTTGCGGTAGCGCAGGTTTGCAACCCCGTATCGAGCACGGGGCAGGCTCTGCGTCCATCCAGTGTGGAGTCAGCCGTAGCGCCAGTGTTTGTCCCTAATGTTGTCGTACTAATGTAGCGCGGGTGATTTGTCCCCCGCCAGAGTAAAGAGCAGAGGCTGTGTTGCCCGAATTTTTCGCGTGAGGAGAGTGTGCAACAAGATCGACCCTACCTGCCGCTGGTTGCAAACCTGCGCTACCGATGATCCTTTCACAAGTTCACAGTAGCTGAGCTATCAGGCACAGAGAGAACCAATGCCTTAAGGAGTGAGAATTATGACAAAGCAAGCCAAGCGCGTCTACGTCATCGGACTCGACGGCATGATGTTTCCCATGTATGAGCGGTTTGCCGCCGAAGGAATCCTGCCGAACCTCAAGAAACTGGCCGATGCCGGCATTGTCGGCGAAGCTTATCCCTCAATGCCGGTGTGGACACCCACGAATTGGACCACCCTCGCCACCGGCGCGCACACCGGGACCCACAGCGTTTCGCGCTGGTTTCTGAATCTGCCCAATCCTAAGCACGAAGACAAGACGCTCTCTGCGTTCGTGCGTCCGGCGGTGGCGGCTGAGAACGTCTTCGAAGCAGCCGCGAGTGCCGGACTCAAGAGCGTCGCCATCCATTACCCGGCGGCGTCGCCCAGCCAGTCCCCGCTGGCCCACGTCATCGACGGCTTCGGCCATCCCAACTACGGCAGCACGCCGTTTGAAGTCACACCTGCCTGGGGCTACACAAATCTCCCAGACCTTACAAACAGCACCCGCATCAGCCTGCGACCCGCGCAAGCCGCTGAAGCCTCTGCGCAAAGTGTGCAAACCTCGCTGCTGGAAACCGCCCAACAACCGCCGCTCGAGGATGGCTCCTGGCAGAATCTCCCGGACAGTCCCGCAGGCGGCAAGCCCCCATTGGAGTTTCCCGTCGAAATCATCACCAAACGCGAGGGAGAAAACCAGACTCTCTGGGGGTTGGTTCTCGACACGCAGGGCAAGGGGTACGACACGATTGCCATTTGCCAGACGCGTGACAGCCGCACAGAACTCGGCCGCACAAGCCCCGGCACCTGGAGCGAATGGATCTATCGCTCCTTCACGGTGGAAGGCGCCGCACAAGCAGCCGCCTTTCGCTGCAAAGCCGTCGAACTCGCCCCCGATGCCAGTCGTCTGCTGCTCTACCGCTCACAGGTCATGCACGTAGACGACTTCTGCGAGCCGGTCGACATGAGCCGTGAGCTAGTTGAGCGCTTCGGGCCGTATCTCGAGCACGCCTCGGTGTTTCCCTACGTCTGGGGCATCGCCGACCTGGATACGTGCCTGGAAGAGATCGAATACCAATGCCAGTGGATCGCCCGCGCCGGCAAGTTTCTGCTCGAGGAGCGAGAGCTTTCCCTGCTCTATACGCACATTCACATCTTCGACTACATCAACCATCACTTCCTGCCGCTCGTCGACCCCGCCTGCCCCGGCTATCGCGAAGAAGATGCTGCGGAGGGTTGGCGCGCGTACCGGGAATCCTACAAAGTAGCCGACCGGCTCTTCGCCACGCTGCTAGAGGACACACCCGACGATACTGCGGTTATTGTCGTCTCGGATCATGCCGCCATTCCCCAATTCCGCGCCACGGATATCCCGCGTCTGCTCCACGACAACGGCTATCTGGCGTTTACGGAGCCGGTGCCGCACTTCGACCCCAACGAGGACTTTGCCAAGATCGACATGGAAAGTACGAAAGTCTTCATCACGCCCGTGCGTAACTACGAACTCTTCGTCAACGCGCCGGAAGGGTCGGAGGAGTACGTGCGCATCCAGCGCGAGGTCATCACGCTGCTGCGCTCGTGGGTAGACGCGGAGACCGGGCAGTGCCCGGTGGCCGTAGCCTTGCCGAAGTATCACGCCGCGCTCATGGGTTGCTGGGGCGACCAGTGCGGCGACATCGTTTACGCGATGGAGGACGGCTTCGTGAGCGGCTATCCCGGTGGCGACGCCGCGGGACAAGACCCCTACGTGTTCAAACCGGCGGAGTACGGCGCGCACCACGGGCCGTATCTGCCCACTGCCCGCACGGCGCAATCGTCCAATCTGGCATACCTGCTGGCGCAGGGGCCCGGCCTGAAGCAAGGCTACCAACGTCCGGTCGAACGGCTAGGGTACGTGCACATGACGAGTGTCGTGCCGCTGGTCTGCCATCTGCTGGACATAGAGCCGCCCGCCCAGTGCCAGGGCGCATTGCCGCGCGATTTCCTGGAAGGCGTCGCGGCCACTGCCGACCGCGTGCCGGATCTGCCGGATTGGGAGTGGGGCACCCAGGTAGACGGCTGGGGCGACCGTGTTTGGACGCAGCGACGAGACATGTTCGAAGGCTTCATGCCGGGCTACGAACGCAAAGACGACCAGGGTTAAGTCAAAGAGCCGTGCAGCAGTTTGCACGGCTCTTCATCTGCTCTTGTGGGAGTGCCGCGAATTCACGCCCCGAGACGTGCTGCGTGGAGGGTCACGCTCGCTGCACTGCGCTATATGGAATTCGGTATGTTCGCGGTAATGACCCCTTGCAAGGTTGCGCCGCCCCCGGTAACCGTAAAATCGTAGATTCCTGGGGCAAGAATAATCTCCATCGTGTAGCTCTGCCCCGCGGGAATCGACGCCTCTTGCTCATCGATTGACTCGCCGGATAGTGTGAACGTACGCGATTGCTGCGACTTGTTGTGTATTTCCAAGTGCACGGGACCGCGCGGCACGGCAATTGCCGACGGAGTCACGCCTTCGCCATCGATGGTCACGACGACGTTGGCCGGTTCCTGCTCATCCAGGCTCAATTCACCAACGACCGCCTGTTCTTCCAAAGGCCTGTCTGACGCTGTCGGGCCGATGCGACACGCGCTCAAACCAATCACCATAAGTACAAGCAGAATGCTTGCCGCCACTCTCATGAAACCCTCCACGTCTTGTTAGAGTTTGCCCCAACCCCGTACGCACACCAAACCAACCAAGTGGGCACTTCGCACTCCCATTAGTCTATTGCACCATAGAGTATCACTTCGCGTCAGAATATGCATCCCCTGGAGTGGTCATTCCGAATTATGGGGAGAAACCGCCGCACGTGAGGCACTGGCTACCGCCTGCAGCGAGCGCGGCAACTCACGCAGCGCCGAGTGATTGCCAGCGCCGTGACGCTTTACGCTCACTACCTCTGCCATGACTGCCACTGCGATTTCCTGTGGCGTGCGTGCATTGATTGCCAGCCCGACCGGCGCATAGACGCGGCCAAGCTGATCGGGAGTGATACCCTCCTCGAGCAGCCGGCGATACACCGTTAGCACACGCCGCTTGCTGCCGATCATGCCGATGTACGGCGCAGCGGAATCCGCCACCTGCCTGAGCACTTCTTCATCATGCTCGTGCGCGCGCGTAACCAGCACCAGATACGTCGCGCGGTCAATGGCCAAGTGCGCGGGTACGAAATTAAAGGGGATGCAGCGCACTGCATCGGCATGGGGAAACCTCTCCGCGGTGGCAAAGTCCTCGCGGTCGTCGACCACTATGACCTCAAAACCTAAGATCTTGCCGATTTCATGGAGCGGAACGGCAATGTGACCGGCCCCGACGACAATCAACCTATCGGGCGGTAACAGCGGCTCGAAGAGCAACTCCACGTACGCCCGGCCGCGGCGCGGGGCCAGGGTGCCATCCGGCGCATACTGCCTGAGCAGCGGTTCTCCCTCTTCGATTGCGGCCACCGCCTGCTGCCGCGCTGCACTCTCAATCGCTGCGGAGCCCAGCGAGCCGTGGCACGTTCCGTTTGCGCCGATAAGGAATTTCGCCCCTAGCTTCAGGCCGTCTTCGATCCGCCGCGCGTTAACCACGGTTACCATTACGGCCGATTCGCGCCTCCGCAGTACCGCAGCCGCCTCTTTCGCCAAATCTAACACAGGTGTAAACCTTGTGAGATCAAGAACTCTCTATCGCACCCAGCAATCTGCCGACTAAGCATTAGTAATGCTCGAGCACGATTGCTAACTGTGTGGGGAAGAGTCGCAATTCCGCGACCGTGCCGGCGACGTTCGCGGTGTGGGGGCCACTGTTCGCCGCACCCTCCGGCACGGCAGATCAATGCCGATGGCGGGGCGAAAGGAATTCAAGCCCCCGTCCGACCGTCCGCCGCAGCGGCTTCCGGCTGCCAGACGTCGATGAAGACGGTGAGCGTTCCGCCGCATACGTCTCCCATCACGTCGTCATTCAGATCAACTTCAACGACGCGGGACGCCCGTGAGCGCAGCGCGGCCGTGGCTGCCTTCCACACTTCCGCTTCCACGCAGCCGCCTCCAATCGTGCCCTGCGTGCGCCCGTCCTCGTGCACAAGCAGCTTTGCGCCCACCTTTTGGGGCGTGGAGCCACGCGCCTGCACGACGGTAGCAACGGCCAGGCACTCATCGCGCTCCAGCCGCTCCACAACGTCATCGTAAACCGTACGCACGTCTCACTGATCTCCCGTTCAATCGACCAGTTTCAATAATAGAGAAGGGCCTGCAGGCGGTCAAAAGCGGTCTGCCGCGAACTGACCTGCCAGCTGTTGGCACCTTCAGTGAACTCCGAGGGCAGGTCTGTGCAGCCGCCGCTATGCCCTATCCCGGCGGCCAGCCGAGCTTGCGTCCGCCGAGCAGGTGGAGGTGGAGGTGATCTACGGACTGCCCCGCGGCACGGCCGCAATTGAAGACGAGGCGGTAGCCGGATGCGCCGATGCCTTCCTGCCGCGCGATCGTGTTGGCGGCAAGGAACATCTCGCCAAGCAGCGCCGCGTGGCTTTCATCGAGTTGAGCCACCGATTCTATGTGCTCCCGCGGGACAATCAATATGTGCGTGGGCGCCTGCGGTGTGATATCGCGAAACGCTACTATGCCGTCGCCTTCGTAAACCAGGTCTGTGGGCAGGCCTCCACCAACTATGCCGCAGAAGATGCAATCCATCTGTCACCTCGATTCTCTGCAACCGCCGCACGTCCTCGCCGGTTCATGCCTCAGAGATTGTCATTGACCGGCAAATGAGTGCCAGAGCTCAAAGCCGTCTAGTGCTGACTAAACTTTCAAAGCACAAGTCAAGCCATATTCGGCGGCAGCGAACCATTACACCCTTGCGTCCGGCTGCGGCTCATCTACCGTTCCACCCAAGACACCGTCTCTGTAGGGATTTCCCAGCCGCGCCGAACTCATCATGCCTGCAGAAATCGTACCACTCTTGAGGTACACACGCAGGTAGTTATCGGTGTATCCCCGCCAGAGCCCATCGTCTTCCTCCTCCCACACCACGCTCAGCGTGCTGCCGAGAAACCCGTCCCTGTAAGCCTGTCGCAGCGCCGGCACCCTAGCGATAAGTTCCTGCACACGCCGCTTGCGGATGCCAAAAGGCACTTGACCTTCAAAGTGCGCGGCGCCCGTGCGGGGTCGTACTGAATAGGGAAATACGTGGAGGTCGGCAAATGCCATCTCTTCGACGAACGCGGTCGTCTCACTAAAGTGCTCCTCGGTCTCGCCGGGAAAGCCGGCGAGCACATCGGTCGTAAGTGCGACTTCGGGGCAGACTTCTCGCGCTCGCCGCACGATTTCGCGGTATTCGTCCAGCGTGTGCCGCCGGTTCATGCGTTTCAGGACGGAAGGGCTACCGCTCTGCAGCGGCAGATGCATGTGTCGGCAGACACGGGGATGGGCGAACAAATCCAGGAATTCGTAGTCGAAGTGCATGGGATTGATCGAGCTGATACGAATGCGCGGGATGTCGGTCTCGTCGAGCAAGCGCTGGATGAGCCCCGTTAAGCTGCCGCCGGTGGCGGGGTCCTCATAGTCGCCAATGCACACGCCGGTAAGTACCACTTCCGCCACACCCTCCGCATGGAGATGCCGCACGCGCTCGACAAGCTCCGCTGCGGGGCGCGACACCGAGCGTCCACGAGCGCGGGGAACGATGCAATACGCGCAGGCGTGCCAGCAGCCATCCTGCACTTTGACAAAGACCCGGCTGCGCGTGCGGCTCGCCTGGGGTTGCAGCAGCGCGGCGTATGCCGCTTCCTCCGGCGAGAGCGGCTCGGGGATGTCGATGCCGCGATCGCGCAACGCTCCGGTGACGATTTCCACCACTTCATCCTGGCGGTCTCGCTGCACGACCAGCGCGTCCGGCACCACTGCAGCCGCCTCTGCCGGAGACACGGCGGCAAAGCAGCCGGTCACCACCAATACGCCGTGCGGACCGGCCTGTTGGGCGCGGCGAATCATCTGGCGCGACTTGCGATCAGCGACGTGGGTCACGGTGCAGGTGTTGACTACGCTCACTTCCGCCGGTTCGCCAAACGCCACCGGCCTGAAGCCCGCTTGCGCAAAGCGCTCGCGGATCTCCTCCGTCTCAGCCTGGTTCACCTTGCAGCCCAGCGTAAGCACCGCGCAACGCGGCGCGCCAACGCCATTCCGCGGCGACGATTCTAGTTTCTTTTCAGTTATCGCAACGGCCATTGGTAGCTTCAACTTCTATGCCATAGAGCCATCGATTCTTTCGGATCGACGCGCAAGTGCGAACTCCAATAACGGCTTCCCAAAGTCCCCTCAGCACGAACGAATCAACCGCTATTCCGTTCGCCCTGAGCCTGTCGAAGGGTCACCTTGAGTCTGTCGAAACGGCCTCCCCGTGTCTGTCGAAGGGTCTCCCTAGGCCTGTCGAAGGGCAGATTTGCGCAGAACAATCAACCTATAAGCGGAATCTCGTTTGACACCGGGCAGGAGGCACAACGTCTACTAGAAAGCCGACCAAGACCCGTTCTATCGTAAACGAGGTCCCATTCGGCCTTCGACACCACCATTTACTTATACCACAACGGCTCAAGACATCAGCGAACCGCCGTTGACGTCCAAACAGGCGCCGGTGACGTAGCTAGACTCATCGCTCACTAGAAAGACCACCACGCTGGCAAGCTCCTCAGGGTCCGGCAAGCGGCGCAGGGCCGTGGCTTCAATCATGCGCGTGCGTTCCGCATCAGTCATATTGTCCCAGGTTGACTGGAGCGCCGGGCCGCTTATCGTAAAGCTGGGCACGAGGCAATTGACGTTAATGCCGTGCTCGCCGAGCTCCTTGGCGAGCTGCCGCGTCAGGCCGATAACGCCAATCTTGGCACATATGTACTCCGGCGTGAGCTGCGCGAACCACGCCGTGCCCCGTGCGGCGCGCGAGGAGACATTCACGATCTTGCCGCTTTGCTGCCGCTTCATGTGCGGTGCAACATGCTTGACGCAGAGCATGGTTGACGTGAGATTGATGGCGATGATCTCGTCCCAGTGGGCGCGGTCGATCTTCTCTATCTCGGCCTCTGCAGCCACCTGTCCTGCGCCGCCCGCGTTGTTGACGAGGATGTCGATCCGGCCGAATTGCGCTGTCACGTCCGCAACGAGCCCTTGCACCTGTTCCTCTGCCGTCAGGTCCACCTGCATCGCCACAGCACTGTGTCCCTGCTTTTGGATGGCCCGTGCCGTGTCCTCACAATCCAACACGTCCACCACGACCACCGCGCCGCCTTCCCTGGCAATTGCAGAGGCATACACCGCACCCAGCCCTCCCGCCGCGCCGGTGACGACGGCCACTCTATCCCGCAAACGCATTGGGCTTTCCTTTCTAATGTCGTGCCACTCGCTCCGCAAACAACCGGACGCATCGTCCGCCTAACCCGCTCTACCCCGCCGCGCTACTTGGCGGATACCTGCCCAAGCAGCGCTCCCTGTCCACCGGCAAGGTGCAGTGCCGGATCGTCTCGCTGCACCCAGGAGAAACAGAACGCGATTGGCTCGCCGGTGCCGGCGTGCAGCTCATCGTGGCACCACGAATCCGGAGCCTTAGCGGTAAGCAGTAGATGATAGAAGTGCCGCTCATGGCAATGAGGTCCGGCCTGCCAAAGACGATACCCCAAGTATGACAAAATCCGGACCGACGAACGCGGTAGGCCGGTCTCCTCATGCACCTCACGCAGCACCGCCGCGTCGAGCGTCTCACCCTCTTCAACAGTTCCCGCAGGCACCTGCACGCCGGCTTCAGGATAGTCCCGGTGCGTGAAAACGAGGAGTTCGTCTCCCCGGGTAATGTACGCGACCACCTTCTTGACGGCTATTGTCATCGGGACTCCAGGGGTTTGAGTCACCCTCCAACTACTCTCGTAGGGCGGCCAAGCGTTGGCGCAGGTCGAGTTCCGGCGTCTGCCACGGGTCGACGCGCACGTCGAGCAGCACCGGACCGCCCAGCGCAAACGCCGTTTCCAATGCCGGGCCAAGCTCGGTGGGGTCGCTCACCGCCAAACCCTCGCAGCCAAAGCCCTGCGCAATCATGGCAAAGTCAGTATCGGGAAAGTCCACTTCTTCGTAGTTTGCGCTGTAATTCAACATCTCCGAGATCTTGCTGTAGCCCAAACAGCTATTGTTCAGGACGACGACAGTTATGTCTAGGCCGTATTTGGCAAGGACAGCCAGTTCGCCAAGCGCGTAGGTTACGCTGCCGTCACCCACCACAACCACCACCTTGCCCTCCGGCTGGGCAAAGCGCGCGCCAATCGCCGCCGGAATGCCGAAGCCCATAGTAGCGAGACCCCGCGGAAACAAGAACCGCTGCCCGCTCCGCAGTGCGCGTAGGTAGCTGCCCACCCAGCCCACGGAGAAGCTGGCGTCCGAGACCACGATGTCTTCGGGATTCAGCCCCGCTTGAATCTGCGCCATCAGGTGCTGCGGGCGAATGGGTGTTCCTGCATCGTGCATTTCCGCCCCGATGACGCCCTCCCACTGTCTCTTGAAGACGTTCATCTGGTCGAGCCACTCAGTCCGCTCCGGCCGGATGTCTGCGCATGCAACCGCCAGCGCCTCCAGCCCCGCCCGCGCATCGGCCACCATCCCAGCCGCCACCGGAAAGACCTTGCCAACTTCCGCCGGGTCAACATCCAGGTGCACGGCTGTTTGTGTACGCGAAGGCTGTGTCCACGCTGAGGTCACCTGCTGCGAAGACTTCATGCCTACCGGGAAGACGACGTCGGCGGCAGCCACCACCTGATTGGCTGCTTCCGAACCGTATTGTCCGCCCATAACGCCAATCGCCAGGGGATGGTCATCGGGAAAGACGCCCTTACCTGCGATGGTGGTGGCTACCGGAATCTGAAGCCGCTCCGCGAGAGCTCGCAGCGCGTCCCACGCCTGAGAGATCGCGACACCGCCGCCCGCCACGATCACCGGACGTTCAGCGCCACGGAGGACACTTGCTACAGCCTCTACGTCTGCGGGATCCGGATGGGCGCGCCACGCGGGAAAGCGGCCGGCTCGCGGATTCGCTTGTACTTCCAGCGAGCCTGTGTCCCACTCTTCCTTGAATATGTCGGCCGGGATGTCGAACACCACGGGACCGGGCCGCCCTGCTGTTGCAAGTTGAAGACTATACCGCACCGTGTCGGGCAACGAATGCTGGGTGGTGACACGAAACGTGCCTTTTGTGATCGGCGTGAAAGGAGAAACCTGTTCCACGCCCTGCGCGGTTGCGCCGCGTTCGTTCCACACCATCCAGTCGCGAGGGGCATTGCTCAAAATTCCGAGCACAGGTATCGAGGAGTTATAGGCTTCTGCCATACCTGAGGGCAGCTTGAGCACGCCCACGCCAAACGCGGCGTCACAGACGCCCACCTTGCCGCTCACCCGGGCATAGCCGTCGGCAGCATAGGCGCTGGAGCGCTCGTCGCGCACGGCGATGTGCCGCGCCCTGCTCCTACGGCGGTGCAGCGCGTCATTGAGCGGATACCCCTGCCCGCCGATGGCGCCGAAGACGTACTCCACCCCATGGGCAATGAGCAATTCCGCGAGCAGGTCTCCGGTGTTCACGTGCGACTCCCTTCTCCGGCGCGGCGGCGCACTGCACTCTCAAGCCTATCGATCCGCATGTGGATTTGCCTATCAGTACGCACGTACACTTCCGTACGCGTCTCCGTGCTCAATCGGATTTCACAACAATTCGGCTTCCGAATACCATATCGGTACCGTGTCCGCCTACCATCCGTATCCGTCTAGTTTCCGTTTCCGGCTAGCTCTCATATCCGTTCACACTTCGACAAGCTCAGTGCGAACGGATGCGCTTCTCAATCGCTCAAGGTACGCCTAATGGGCTTAGAGAAAAGTGGAAACATCAGGCACTCTCGTAACGAATCTACTGAGAAGATAACGCATTTCACACGCCGGATGCGAACCTCGTCTGGCTGCAGACCTACCAAGACACACGTACAGCACAACAAACGATAGACCCCTTGGTTGATTCCGCCCAAAGGAGATACCATACAGGTAGCGAACAATTCATCCGATAGCATTGCGACAGGCCGGTACTGAGCTTTTCGCAGTGCTCAATGCGAGCGGATGTTACTCGCGCCCTGAATACGCACCGCTTCCTGAGTTATCCCGCAACTCCCACCACAAAACGAGGAGTACTGACAGCATGAAGATCACCGCCGTCAACGCGCTGCCCATCGACCGCTTTCTCTTTGTGCAAATCGAAACCGACGTCGGCATTACGGGACTGGGAGAGTCCGGCACCTGGGGTCATCTGGAAGCCTCACAGGCGGCGCTGGAGAAATTCGCTGTTTACTTGGTCGGTGAAGACCCCGGCCGCATCGAACATCACTGGAACGTGATGTACCGCACCGCCCACTTCCGGGGCTCGGCGATCATGGGCGCGCTCTCCGCGATTGATATTGCGCTCTGGGACATCAAGGGCAAGCAACACGGCGTGCCGGTCTACGACCTGCTCGGCGGCAAGTGCCGCGACAAGGCGCGGGTCTACTACCACGTCTACGGCCGCACCATCGCGGAGCAGGTCCAGGGGTGCAAGGAAGCCCGCGACCTGGGCTTTACGGCCGTTGGGCACCTCAATCCATTGCTCGACGAAGACAGGGACGAGCCCTTCTTCAAGACCCACGCCGCGAGAGTCGGCGAGGCAGCCGACAATGTGCGCCAGTATCGCGAGGCCATCGGCACCGACGTTGACCTCTGCATCGAGATCCACCGCCAGTTGACACCCGCCGAAGCGGTCGTTCTCGCCCGCAGCATCGAGCCGTACCACCCCTATTTCTATGAGGACCCCACGCTGCCCGATAGCTTCGATGCCATGGCGCAGATCGCAGAGAAGATCGGAATCCCCATTGCCACCGGTGAGCGGCTGCACACGCTCCACGAGTTTCAGATGCTCCTCACGCGCGGCGCGGTGCAGTACGTACGTCCCGACGTGTGTCTCGTTGGCGGCATTTCGGGAACCAAGAAGATTGCGGCACTGGCTGAGGCACACTACGTCGGCGTCGTGCCGCACAACCCGCTTTCGCCGGTGAGCACGGCCGCTTGCCTGCAGGTCGCCGCCTGCATACCCAACTTTGCCATCCAGGAGTACCCCATCGGCGAAGACCGGCCGCCAAAAAGCGAAATCGTGCAAGCGGCCGTACAGTGCGAACAGGGCTTTGTCATCATCCCGGATGCGCCGGGCATCGGCATTGAGCTATTGCCCAACGCTGGGGAAAAATATCCGCCCGTGCCGCGCCCCACTGGCGCCCGGCTGCACGTGGATGGCAGCGTAGTGGACCAGTAAATCGTGTTTACCCGGCAAGCGCAGATCGCCCTAGAGCAGAGCCGGACGGCCAACCGCAGCGGCAGCGTGACGGGAGCCGCACTGCGCTTCTGCACGTTAGCCGTCCTTGCGCTCTGGTGCCTAACCGCACTAGCGGGCTGCGGCCCGGGAGGTGACGTGGAAGTCGAAGTCAGAATTGCCAACGTATCACAGTTCGATTTCACGGCGGTGAGCGTTGCCGACGTGGACTTTGGCGATATCCCCATTGGCGCAACTAGCGAATACATGCGATTGCGCACGAGCCTCCGCTACGCCGTTGTCAGACTGACTGCCGACGGCCGCAAAGTCACCGGGCAGACACTGAATCTGGGGGCAAACCGCTTTACCTATGAGATAGACGTAGTTGACCTCTTGGCAGGACAGTTGAAAATCGAAGTAGTACCGGAAGACGGCGTGGAGGACGAATAGGAAACCTCCTCGCTGGAGCGGTGCCTGCAGTCGGAAGGCGGCATCCGCAAGTCTTCGGCGAGCGCCAGTCTAATGGTCCGGAATTTTCGGGAATAACATATAGAGTTAGCCAGAAAAAAGAACCGTGCCCATTCGTGGGCACGGTTTCTTGCGTTGGTGGGACGTCGGACACTTACCGACCTACATAGGCTCTACCCTTTTCGGTAACAAACCCTGCTAACCAATAGGGTTTCTCCCCAGGGTTGTGGGTCTCAATCCAAGTCGCCTCTATCAATCCACAATTGTAACAATGTTCAACCATATCCTTGACGGTTTGCTCACCGTATACGGGATAAAGATCGGACTGCTGCCCGCCGTTAAGACGGTGTTCGACAATTGTCCTCTTGGACAAAGGTGTTGCGTTCACTTGCGTTCTCCTCAATTGTCGGATTGCCACGAGCACAACATTAGACATGCCACCAAGTGCTTCAATCAGTCCCCGGCTTGCACTCCGGCTTGTGTTCTGAGAGCATGATAGCAAGAAGCCCGCCACCTTCCGTGCAAAGAGTGTGGCGGACTTCATGTACGCCCCGGTCTTGGCGAGCAAAGGGATTTGGTATTCCCTGAAGCAAGGGTTCAATACCCTTCCGGGGCTTCTAGCACACGTTCCCATTGCTCAAACGGTAGTTCGAGTCCAGTCGGGAACCTCGGACTCAATATATAGGAACCTATACGCCGAGTCAAGAGGGGCTGCCGTGTTCCCTTGACATAAGCATATTGACAAATCCCCCGTCCTGAGGTATAATCGAGGCGTGGAAGCCGGTCCAAAGGTGGGGGAACGTGAAGAAAAAGCCGGGTAGAACCATTAGCCTATACGAATTACTAGAGTTGGTTCCCGACGAGGAATCCGCTGCCGCGTACTTTGAGCACGTCCGGTGGCGCGGCAAGCCCGTGTGTCCAACTTGCGGCTCGTTCAATGTTGCCCGCTGCGCCAAGCCGCAGCCCTACCGTTGCCGAGATTGCCGCAAGCACTTCTCGGTCCGCACCGGCACCATTATGGCGGATAGCCGGATACCCCTGCGGAAGTGGCTGTGTGCCGGTTACTTGCTTTACACCGCCCGCAAGGGCATATCTAGCTACCAATTGGGCAGGATGCTCAAGATTTCGCAGAAGTCCGCCTGGTACCTTCTACACCGCCTGCGGGAAGCCATGGGGCAAGACGACGTCGTTATCTTGGAAGGCGAGGTCGAGGTGGATGAAACCTATGTGGGCGGACTCGAGCGGAACAAACATGCGAGCAAGAGACTTAGTCGCACACAGGGCGGGAAGGGCAAGGAAGCGGTATTCGGCATGCGCCAGCGCGGCGGGAAGACAGTCGCTATGCCGGTACCAAGTAGGGCAGGCTACTACTTGCTGCCCGAAATCTACAAACACGTCCGGCCGGGGTCAACAATCTACAGTGACGAGCATGGTGGCTATCGGGCAATTGAGGGATACGACCATCACGCCGTAGGGCACAAGAGGCACGAATACGTCCGGGGCCAAGTCCACACGAATAACATTGAAAGCGTGTGGGCATTGCTTAAGCGCGGGCACAAGGGCGTCTACCACAAGATGAGCGGCAAGCACCTTCACCGATACGTGAACGAATACACCGACCGCGTCAACACCATTGAGCTATCTAGCTATCAGTGTCTGGATCGGCTGATTGCGCGGATGGTCGGTCTTCACTTGCCGTATCGGAATCTGATTCGCTAGGGTCGGCAAACAGGCCTGCCATTTGCTTGTTGAAGTCGTCCGGCAGCTTCTCGGCAATCTGCTTGCCCAAGTCCTTGTCCATTGCCTACCCCCAAAATTGCGGGCACCCGCTACCCTCCGGTTTCCTCAGAGTGGTAGTGCGGGGACAAATCCGCAAGTCCCCCGTTTCACATGGTGTACGCACTATCTAGTTTCCTATATGCCGAGTCAATCATAGCTACTTGACACGTGTCAAGTAGCCTTGCCATGATGAGCCTGCCACAACCTAAATACGGCGGTAGGAATCGCGCATGACGCGGACACGGTTTCCGTGTCTCCTCGCGTCCTACCGCCAATGGCTTAGGTTGTGGCAAACCAAGTCCGCGTAGTGCTGCGAGGAGGCACCCTTTATGTCACAATCCACCCATGGCAAGCGCGTTGTTCCCGTTGGCGGACCACAGGCTGAGGATAAACCAAGTCTCAGATCGGGGGTAGGCGGGTGTACGCGCATCTTCTTTAAGATCGTGCTTTGGGTGACACTTCTGTCCGTTGCCGGATGCATCGGCTTTGTGATTGGTACAAATTACGAGGACGCACCGCTGGAAGTACCGGCAGAGCAGCGGGAAGCCGTCACCGCCGCAACAGCGATAACGACGCCGACGTCCACGCCGGAGCCTACGGCTGTCCCTAAAGCTACGGGTAAGACTCTTAATGATGCGGTTCCCGTAGGCGGGGAAGCCGTCGCACCTAACGGCGTTGTGCTTCAAGTGATTGACGCAATACCCAATGCAACGCAAATCGTTGCCCAAGCAAATTTCCTCAATGCCACACCCACACCTGGAAAACGCCACTATATCGTTGCCGTAAGGATAAGGAACGGCAGCAAGGAAACGCTGACATTCTCTCAGATAGACTTTAGTCTCATTGGTGACAGGCGAGCGATCTACCACGACATTTTCGGCTGTGGCGTCATACCAAACGCTTTGGATGCGGAGGTTTTCCCCGACGGCAATGCCGAGGGAAATGTCTGCTTCACTGTGCCGGAAGATGAGGGCAGGTTTGTTCTAATGTACGATCCTGACTTGTTCGGGGACAGCAATCGTGCGTTTTTGCAGGTTGAGTAGCACTTGACGGGCGGGAGTAATCTTTGAGAGCCTAGAAGGGGATACGGAATAAATTGTTAGAGGGGGTAGTATGCAACAACGGGACGATCCTGTGTTGGTAGACCTGCGTCGTCGGTACTTTGAATTGTTGGGTGAGTTTGATAGCTACACGAATCTCGGCCTAGAGCAGAAGCAGGAATTCCGCTCAATCCTTGCGACTATGGCAAATGCAATTGGGCTACTAGAGCTTGCCCAAAAGACAGGGAACACCCATGGGGAATGACCCCTGCGCAAGACGCCGTCCGGCAAGACCGAAGTCAAAGAACACCCGCGCAGCATGCCACGTGCGACACAAGGGGAAAAGGAATTCAAATGGATATAGAGTCGGCCGAAGAGGAGCGCACAGTCTCAAGTGAATCGGAAGACGGTTACATGAAGAAAAGGGCACGAATCGAGGCACTGGGGAAGTTTTGCGACATGCTCTTCAATGACGTTCATACTTTGCCAAGCGGTCTTAGCGATCCGGAAGTTCGGAATGTGGACTTTGAGTTTGCCCAAGATTCTACCGGCGTCTCAATCGAATTCAAGGTGTCATGGCACACGATAGGTAAGCTGCGCGGGAACGAGGCGTCTGAAGCGATCCACAAACTGCTTCACAGTTCCACGTCTAGCTAACCTTCAATAGTTATCCCCACAACCGGGAGTGATACACTGGACACGAATGCGAAAGGAGGCTTTGCCATGAAGGTACCTTTCACTCGCCAGCGTAGCAAACACGACGCTCGCTCAGTTGCGAACTATTTGATTGTCAAGAGCCTAGACGCCAGTGCCCCGCTAACTCCCCTCCACGTAATGAAACTGCTCTACTTCAGCTATGCTTGGATGCTTGCGATCTTCGAGCGCCCTCTGTTTAGGCAGCAGTTTGAAGTGTGGACCTACGGTCCAGTGGTGCCAGATGTCTACCATGCACTCAAACTCTTTGGAAACCAACCGGTCACTTCCACAATTAGGATACCTAAGGCCCAACTGGACCCGGAAGAGAAGTCGATCCTAGACAAGGTCTTTCAAGAGTATTCCAAAGAGAATGCATGGATTCTCTCTAGTCTCACCCATATGCCTGAAAGCCCGTGGTTCCAGACGCGAATGCGGAGAGGTATCGGGAGCACCATTCCTGATAGTCTCATTCAAGAGTATTATGCGAAGCGACGTAAAGGCATGCCATGAGTGAGGGAACCCACACACGTGAATTGGCAGAGCCGGGTGCGGAAAGCGTGGGGGACACTCAAAGCCTTATGGCGCGTGGCGAGATGCAGGAAACTGAGGAGGCGCATGACTTGCGCCTCAAGAGAGGTTTGCGAGATGCAATTCACTTCACTGAATCCTTGTCTATTCGGGGTCTGTTTGTCCTGCTGAGTTTGTGCGCATTTCCAATAGGTCTGGCAGTAGCCGTTGCTGTAGTTTCTTTGACAGTTCATTACTTTCTGCCGTGGAGTTGGTTGCCGAAAGAAGGACTGGATGATCTTGTGCCATTCGTTCTTGCCGTGAAGGACGGAATAACGGGTGCAGTCTCCGGCAGTGCGCTCACACTGTGGGTGCTGTTCCGAAGATGGCGGGCAGACAGATAGCAAAGAACCCCTAAGATTAGGTCACAATACGCCCCCGCCGGGACCGGCGGGGGCGTTGGCTAACTCTCTATATTATTCCCGAATTTTCCCGTTGAGGGGGGGAGGAGCTCCGGTAGCACAGGTTACAAACCTGTGCCCAGCCCAGCGGTGTACTCGCTCCACAATACGGCACGATGGCGCAGGCTGTGCGCACGTCCCGTGCGAACATACGCTACTCATCAATACAATCGGGTTGGGCTACTAGCCAAGGTGCGAGCGCAGCTTGGTCCACCGGGTTGCGGCGTGCACGAACCAGGAACTTTGACGTTTCACCAGATGTCCCTCGCGCAGCGATGCGAGGAATGAAGAAGGCGAGTCGAAGTCCGCCATCTCGACGTAGGATCGACCCAGTTCGTGGGCCGTGTGGGAATCGCTTCCCGCCACCGGAATGAGACCGTGCTCGGCAGCCAGCGCTTCGGCACGCCGGTTGTCCCGCGAAAGGGCCGTACGCGCGTTGAAGACTTCAATTATGTCGACTTGTGGCAAGATGCGCATGAGGGCCGTTTCGCTTAGGCGCGAATTGCGAAAGCGATCGAACGGATGCGGGATCATCACCAGTCCTGCTTGATCGCGGATCTGCTTGATCGTCTCCTCCGGCGTCAGGCCGCGCGCGATCTCCTGCTCCAAGAAGAGTCCGATGATCTCGCCCTCGCACGTACGCACCTCACTGCCTACAATCACCCGCAGCTGCGCCCACTCCCGCAGCGCCAGCGCACCGGCGATAGTGTTATGGTCGGTAACCGCCACGCAGTCGATGCCCGCGCGCTGCCAGCCTGTTACCGCGCGTTCCAGCGCGAGTTCAGAGTCTGACGAGTATTCCGTGTGAGTGTGAAGGTCAACACGCACCGTTGCTGTTCTCCCAAGTCCATCCTGTCATTGCTTCGAAAGTAACGTAACCAAGCCGTTCGCTCTGAGCATCGTCGAAGGGTGAACGGCAGAGCTAGCAGGTAGTAACTTCGCACCCTGTTCTCTCCGTTGATGCTTCGACATGCTCAGCACGAACGGAGAGGCCGGGGTCCGATTTCTATTCCTTTGTGTGGCCGGCAGGTGGCCATGGTGATTCCCGCTTGCGCGGGAATCCATCTTCATTGTCCAGCCTTCTACCCTAACCCTCTCCCAGAAGGAGAGGGAACAGTTTCGTAGCCCTGTGGATGCCGCTGCAGCCAGTCCCACGCGCTGCCGATGATGGTCTCGAGGTCTGAGTGCACAGGCTCCCAGTCCAACTCATGCCGGATCTTTGCCGCGCTCGCCAGTGAAGCCGCCGCATCGCCGGGCCGGCGTGGGCACTCTCGTACCGGGATCGTGCGACCGGTGACACGCCGTGCCATCTCAATGACCTCCAGATTGGTCGCTCCCTGTTCACTGCCGATATTGTAGATAGTCACCTTGCCCGCTCCGTCGTTTCCGCGAGTCGAATCCCCTTGACCGGCAGGACTCGCCGGGGTACTCCCCGGGCGGGAGTCTACCTCCTCAATCGCCAGCAAGTGCGCTTGCGCCAAATCCCGCACGTGAATGTAGTCCCGGCTGGCCGTGCCGTCGCGAGTATCGTAGTCGCTGCCGTAGAGATCGAGGTGCGGTCGCTTGCCCTGCGCCACTTGCAGCACGATGGGAATGAGGTGGCTTTCCGGCCGGTGATCTTCTCCAAAGCGCAACGTAGCGCCCGCCGCATTGAAGAAGCGGAAGACGGTTGCATTGATCCCGTGCGCCTGCGCATACCACTGAATGAAGCTCTCTACCTGGCGTTTGCTTTCACTATAGGGGTTGAGGGGATTGAGCGGCTGATCTTCTGTGACCGGCAGACTGCCCGGCGTGCCGTAGACGCCGGCAGTGGACGAAAACACCAAATGCGGCACGCTTGCCGCGAGCATGGCATCCAGGACATGCAGCGTGTTGGCGGCATTGTTGCGGAAGTACTTGCTTGGATTGTGCATCGATTCGCCCATTTGGATGTAGGCCGCCATGTGCACCACGACGTCAGGCGCGGCCGCAACCATGGCGTCACGCACGCCGACGGGATCACCGGTATCGCCGCAGACGAGCGCCGCACGCGGGTCGACCGCCGCCCGATGTCCCGTCGCAAAGCTGTCGAATACGGCGACGTCGTGCCCACTATCCAGTAGCAACTCGGTGACGACGCTGCCAATGTACCCGGCGCCGCCGGTGACGAAGACTTTCACCTAGACACTCTCCAAGGGCAATCGTATGACCCTCTCTTCTCAGAACTCGCAAGTAGACTATCGTACAGATGTCAGCTGAGAACCCGCTGGCGAGCGGGCGCATGGTCGCTTTCCTGATTGATCCTCTATAGCACTGCAACTGGATTCCGGTACCCGCCGGAATGAAAGTTGACTCAACGAGTGATTCTCAATTCAATGCTAGCGTGGATTCCTAAGTCTCATCAAACCGGCCTCGTACTGGATTTTTCACTGCTCACTATCCACCTCAGGGTAGGGAAAGCGCCGGCGAAACGCGGCATACAGACTGAAGCCGCCTAAGAGGAGTATCCCGTCAACCAGAAAGACACCGGACAACGAGAGCGAGGCCACCATACCGCTGGCGACCCGGCCGACAGCAGTGCCGCCCAAGCCCACGCTGGTGAGCAAGCCAAAGCCCGTGCCCCGGCGCTCCGGCGGTACGAATGGCTCCGCTGCCGTATATGCCAAGGCCGGCACGGTGCCGGTGAAGAGCGAAAGCAGCGGGCGAAACACGAGCAGGTGCCAGAGCTGGCTTGCGTAGAAGAGCGGCACGCACACGACGGCGGCGCCAATGAGACCGGGCAGCACGGCGATGTGGGCCAGACGCGTAGGGACCACACGCCCCACGAACGCGTTTGCCAACACGAAGGTTGCCGCGCTGAGAGCGGTGATGAGCCCCACCATGGCCGCGACCTGGTCGGACGCGACGCCAAGGTGCTGCATGTAGAGCGGGATGATGGGCAGCGTGCTGCCCTCGGCATAGAACGAAACCATCAGCAAGAGTGAGAGCATTCCCATCTGCGGCTGGGAGTAGATCATCCGCCACGGTGAGCCTTTGCTCGTTGGCGGGCGTTGCGGCTTGAGCCCTTCTCCGCGGGGATATAATACCGCGACCATCGCGGTGGCAATCCAAAACATCACCCCGGCCAGCAAGAAGACCGCCTTCAAACCGAATGCAAAGGCGACTGCGCCCCCAATTACGGGCGCCAGGATGGGCGCGCCGAAATTCACCATTTGCAGCCAGCCAAAGGCCCGGACCATGTGCACGCGCGGCGCGTGCTCGGCTATGGCGGCCGCAAAGAACGTCCAATACACGCCACAGAACCCAAAGAGCATGCGGCCGATGAGCAGGTGCCACGGACTGGTCGCCAATGCCAAGGCAGAAATCGTGAAGCCGCCGAGACCCAGCCCAATCAGAGCCATTGGCTTCAGGCCGATACGGTCGCCGAGCAGACCGAGGTAGGGAACGGATAGCGTGGACGTCAGCGGCGTGATCGCCACCAGGACGCCGCTCCATCGCGCGGCAACCCCGATGTCGTCAATGCCCAGTTCCTCCATGTAGAGCGGCACAAACGGCAGAAACGCCGGTACGCCGAGTTGGGCGGTGAATGCCGCGAGAAGAACTGGGAAGATGCGCCGCTGCCAGGGAGTCACTAGCGGGGGCATCCCCACGGATTGCTCGTGGCGAGCTTGGCCTCTTCCCACAGGGAGTCGAGCTTCTCGAACGAGTAGTCGCCGAGGTCGCTGCCCGCGGTGCGGGCGACCTCTTCCATGTAGGCAAACCGGCGGCGAAACTTGGCATTGGAAGCCCGCAGCGCCTCTTCCGCATCGACCTCCAGCCACTTGGCAACTTGCGCCATGACGAACAGCACGTCGCCCAATTCCTCAGAGCGCTGCTCCGTGGTCTCAGCGGCGTCCAGTTCGTTCATCTCTTCGCGCAATTTGGCCATCACGCCTTGAAAGTCCGGCCAATCAAATCCGGCCTGCACCACGGTTTTGCCGATTGCCTGGGCCGTGGCCAAACCCGAAAGCGAGCGGGGCACCCGATCGAGCAGCGAGTGCCGCTCCTTGCCCTGCGCCGCATGCTCTGCCTGTTTGATTGACTCCCAATTGGCGAGGGCTTGATCGGCGCTGCCCACTGAACGGTCGCCAAACACGTGCGGGTGCCGGCGCACGAGCTTTTCGCTGATGCCGCGCACCACGTCATCGAACGTGAAGTCACCCTGCTCCTCGGCAATCTGCGCCTGAAAGTAGACCTGAAGCAGCAAGTCGCCAAGCTCTTCGCGCAGCGCGTCCATATCATCCTCATCGAGGGCATCCAGGACTTCGGCGGTTTCTTCAACCAGGTGCCGCTTGAGGGTGTGAAGGGTCTGCTCCTGGTCCCACGGACAGCCGTCCGGGGCACGCAGTCGCGCCATAATCCAGCGAAGAGACTTGGGCTCGTCGAGTTGCTCAAGAGGCGTCAAAGCTGGGATGTAGAGCACGTCGGGTTGCTGCATCATGGCTTCGCCGAATAAGAGCGTGCGCACTTCCGGTGTCGGTTGATCCACGAAAGCCAAAGCGCTTACTTCATGTGCGATAGGGTAACGCCGCCTGATTGCCTGCATGGCATGAGGCGTGGCATTTGCCGACACCACAAGGACTGCCGCGTCCGTTCCGCTAAGCGATGCTGTCCCGCTAATCACCATGTGCGGTTCGCTGCCGAGCGCCAGACTCGCGTAGGCTTGTTCCAGCAGGCTAGGCCCAGCGACTACCCGCACGTCCCATTCCGATGTCGTAGCACGCCGGTGGAGATCGCGGGCGCAGGCATCATCGACCAGCGGGCTGCCGACGGCGACATAAGTGAAGTCTTCTCCCCTCTCAAGCAGACTCTGAGCCTTCTCTGCGCTTGCAGGGGACACTTTCTCACCGCACTGCCCTTTTATTGCGGGATGCCGGGGGTTGCAAGCGAGGACCGAGACTGAACGATCCAAGTGAGCGAGTGCAGAATCTGAAAGCGGTGTGACGCCGCACGCATCCAAGCCAAGCAGCAGCAACTGAGGCATAGGTGATCCCTCTCCCTTCCGTGCCATTGTATCACGCTGCCTTGGCTGCCCAATCTCGCTTCTCCCCTGTGCCTGCGAAACTAAATCCCTGGCCTCTCCCACTGGGACACGCCCGGCGCGAGCGGCAATGTCCGTGCGTTGAAGGCACTGCGGAGACGGAGTAGAATAAGCGTAGAAAGGGCAGCCCCACAGTCAGCATCTTCGTGAATCAGTATCTAGGAATACGATGCAGTTGAAGCGTACGCCACTCTATGCAACCCACGTCGCGGCAGGTGCGCGCATTGTGCCCTTTGCGGGCTGGGAAATGCCTGTTCAGTACGAAGGCGTCATTGCCGAGCACCAGGCAGTGCGCAGCGCGATCGGCCTCTTTGACATCAGCCACATGGGTATTCTCGACTTTGCCGGTGAAGGCGTGCGCGAGTTCCTGGACGGCATCCTGACCAACAAGGTCTCCGACCTTGCGGAAAACCAGATCCGCTACAGCCTCATTTGTCGCCCGGACGGCGGAGTACTGGACGACGTGTTGATCTACCGGCTGCCGACGCACTACCGGCTGGTGGTCAATGCCTCCAACTGCGACAAGATCGTCGCTTGGTTGGAACACCAAATAACAACCCAGCATTGGACGATGGAAATCACCATCCAGAATAGCGCGCTCGCTCTGCTCGCCGTGCAGGGACCGGGAGCAATTGGTCTCCTTCAAGACATGGTTGGTGAATCGGCAGATCTCGCTGCGATCCGCTACTACCGCGGCACGCAGGTCTCCTTTCTCGGCAAGACCATAACTGCGACCCGCACCGGTTATACCGGCGAGGACGGCTTTGAGCTCTTCGTCCCCGCGGACGACGCGGAAGACGCATGGCATACGCTCCTCGCAGAAGGCGCGCCGCGCGGCATAAAGCCGGTCGGCCTTGGCGCGCGCGATACCCTGCGGCTGGAAGCCGGACTACCGCTTTACGGACACGAGTTGGATGACGCGACGAATCCCTTTGACGCGGGACTGCAGAAGTTCGTGCGTTTCCGGAACCGTCACTTTGTTGGCAAAGAGGCGCTCATGGATGTGCGGCAAATCGGCCCCGAGAGAGAATTGATCGGCCTGGAACTGATCGACCGCGGCATCGCGCGTGAGGGAACTCTCGTCGTAGTAGATGGCGAAGATGTCGGCGTCGTTACCAGCGGCACGTTTAGTCCCACACTGCAAAAGGCAATCGCCATTGCCAACGTGGAGACGGGGTGTGCCTTGGTGGGCGCCACGATCCACGTGCGCGTGCGCGCGGACTTGCGCGCGGCCGAAGTGGTCCCGTTGCCGTTCTACCGGCGCCCAAAGTAGACCGCGGAGAGTTGCTGCACACGCCATTGCCGCGGCCGGCACCATGCTGAAACCCGCTGGAAGGCGCTGGTAGGCGCAATCGGCGCTGCCAGAGACTGCGCTGTCTGCGCGAATATGGAAATAGCTAGGTGTCATTGGCGACGCTGCTGTATCATGGGGCGGCAAACGGGGATTGCCGCGCAGCAAAAGTGACAAGAGAAAACTGTAACGGAGAAGCGTATGAATATTCCAGAGGAATTGTGCTACACCAAGGAGCACGAATGGGCGCGCATGGAAGGCGATCTCTGCGTCGTTGGCATTACCGATTTCGCGCAGGGGGAACTCGGTGACATCGTTTACGTAGAGTTGCCCGAGCCGGGTACGCAGGTTGACATCATGGGCGAGTTTGGCGTGGTCGAGTCGGTGAAGACGGCTTCCGACCTCTATTCGCCCCTCGCAGGCGAAATCGTAGAAATCAACGACGAGCTCGCCGACAGCCCGGAATTGGTCAACGATTCTCCGTTTGACGAAGGCTGGATGCTGAAGATCCGGCCGTCGAATCTCGACGAGGACTGGGAAACGCTGCTGGACGCAGACGGCTACAAAGAAGTGCTTGCCGAGTCCGGCGCGCACTGAGAAGAATCTCATGTCCGCGCCGCGTGTCGATTCCCTCGGCCGTACATTGGCGAGCATATTACCTGTCATTCCGAGCGGAGCGAGGAATCTAAAAAAGCAACCCGTGAATTGAGTGCCACAGTTCTACGTATATATCCTCACGAACGGTGTCCGAACGCTTTATGTTGGCGTGACCAACAATCTTGAGCGGCGAATTCATGAACACAAACAGAAACTCGTACCGGGGTTTGCAAAGAGATACAACTTGACCTGGCTGGCCTATTTTGAAGAGACAACTGATGTAAGGTCTGCAATTGAGCGTGAAAAACAGATCAAGGGTTGGCGCAGGAGTAAGAAAGTCGCCCTTATTGAGTCTAAGAACCCAGAATGGAGAGACTTGGCGTCCGAATGGTATGAGAATCGCTAGTGCCAATTCTAGATTCCTCGCTGCGCTCGGAATGACATGTGTAGCGAGACTCGTAACCCTCTCGGCAGAGTGAAATCAAACCGCTGTTCACTCCAGTCAATATGCAAGCTACGAGCCGCTGCATTGTGCAATGGGATTAAGGTGGGCAAGGAAACAGAACTGTCCTTTGTTGTCTCTTGAATCGCGACCGTTAGAACTCTTGAAGACTCTTGCTTTAGCGAAGTAGGTGCCATGGACTACGTACCACACAGCAACGAAGACCGGGAGGCTATGCTGCGGGCCATTGGCGTAGCCGGCAGCGAGGACCTTTTTCACGATATTCCCGCGCACGTGCGCCATCCGCACCTTGACTTGCCGCCGGGAATGTCCGAACCGGAGGTCATCCGCCACCTGAACGCGTTGGGTCAGCAAAACAGCAACGTGCTCGAAACGCCGAGCTTCCTTGGCGCCGGCTGCTACAACCACTTTATCCCCAGCATTGTGAACGCACTCATCCTGCGGGGCGAGTTCCTCACGAGCTACACGCCCTACCAGCCCGAACTTTCCCAAGGTACCTTGCAGGTCATGTACGAATTTCAGAGCATGGTCTGCCTGCTCACGGGCATGGACGTGGCGAACGCGAGCATGTACGACGAGGCCACGGCTACCGCTGAAGCGGTGCTCACCGCCTGCAGCATTACCAGACGCTCCAAGGTCGTCGTGCCGGATACCTTCCATCCCACCACGCTGGAAGTGCTGGAAACATACGCCGAAGGCCGCGAGCTGACCCTGGTGCGGGTGCCGGCGTTCACCATCGACGACGACGGCGGCTTCCGCGACAATTGGGATGCCGTGAGCGCTGCCATCGACGACGATACCGCCTGCGTGGCGGTGCAAGTGCCGAACTTCTTCGGCTGGGTGCACGAGTGCCAGGACATCGCGGAGGCCGTTCACGCCCACGGTGCCATGTTCGTCGTGAGCGCGGACCCCGTAGCCCTGGGCATCCTGACACCTCCGGGAGAATACGGTGCCGACATCGTCACCGGTGAGGGACACAGCCTCGCGCTGCCGCCCGGCTTTGGCGGCCCGCGCCTCGGTCTTTACGCGACGCGCAAGAAGTACCTGCGCCAGATGCCGGGCAGAGTCTCGGGTATGACGAAAGACATCGACGGCAAGCGCGGTTTTGTCATGACGCTCCAAGCCCGCGAGCAGCACATCCGCCGCGAGAAGGCTACCTCCAACATCTGCACAAACGAAGCACTCGCAGCACTGGCATTCACGATCAACGTGAGCTGGCTAGGGCCCGCCGGCATGCGCAAGAAGGCCGATCTCTGCCTGGCGAAGTCCCATTACGCTGCGGCCCAGACTGACGCGCTACCCGGCTTCTCCGTTACCGCCCCCGGCCCCTACATCAAAGAGTTCGTAGTGTACTGCCCCGCCGCGGTGAGCGACGTGAATGAACACCTCCTTGCGCACGGTGTGCTGGGCGGCTACGACCTTGGCAATCTGCGCGGCGAACTCAACCGTCACATGCTTGTCTGCGTCACGGAACTCAATTCGCGGCAGGACATTGACCGCCTTGTTGCCGCCCTACAAGAATTCGAACCATAGCTTCTGAGATTGAACTGTCTCCACTTGATATCTACAACACGACAAACGCAAACTGATTTACCTCTCCATAGCCAGGAAACGCAAAGATGCAGAACGCAGAACCCCTAATCTTCGAGCGCAGCTCTCCCGGACGCCATGGTTACTCGTTGCCGGACAGCGACGTGCCAACACTGGATTACGAAGAGGCCGTGCCCGCGCACTGGCGGCGAGAGTCTCTCGCACTGCCGGAAGCGTCGGAACTCGACGTCGTGCGACACTTCACTCAACTCTCGCAGCGCAACTACAGCATCGAGCATGGCTTCTATCCGTTGGGCTCCTGCACGATGAAGTACAACCCCAAGGTGAACGACGCCACCGCCGGTCTGCCGGGCTTTTCATTCGTGCATCCCCACCAGCCGGAGAGCACGATTCAGGGAGCACTGGCGCTCATACACGGTCTTTCCCGGTTAATTATGAAAATCACCGGATATGCCGACTGCTCGCTGCAGCCGGCGGCGGGCGCACACGGCGAACTCTGCGGCGTGCTGATGATGCGTGCGCATCACGTGAAGCAAGGCAACCCCCGCCGCAAGATGATCATTCCGGACTCCGCCCACGGCACAAATCCGGCCACCGCCGCCATGTGCGGCTACACCGCCATCGAAGTCCCTTCCAGCGACCGCGGCACCGTGGATATGGATGCCTTGGCAGCGCTGCTCGATGAAGACGTGGCCGGCCTGATGCTCACCGTGCCGAATACGCTCGGGCTTTTCGAGCAGGACATTGTGGAGATTTGCCGCATGGCCCACGACGTCGGCGCGCTCGTCTACTGCGACGGCGCCAATATGAACGCCCTCCTGGGCACGGTGCAGCCTGCCGCGTTGGGGCTGGACGTGCTGCATCTCAACTTGCATAAGACCTTTACCACACCCCACGGCGGCGGCGGGCCCGGCGCGGGTGCGATCTGCGTCAACGAGACCCTCGAGCCCTACCTGCCTGTGCCGCTCGTGAAAGAGGAAGACGGCACGTACGCTTGGGACTACGACCGCCCCGATTCCATCGGCCGCATTCACTCGTTCTACGGCAACTTTCTCAACCAGGTACGCGCGTACACCTACATTTGCACGCTCGGCGACGAAGGCATCAAGCGTGCCGGCGAGTACGCCGTTCTGAATGCGAACTACCTCAAAGAGCGCCTGCGCGAGGCCTATGCCTTGCGCTACGATCGCACCTGCATGCACGAGGTCGTCTTTGCGGGTCTGAAGGAAAAAGCCGAAGGCGTGCGCACGCTGGACGTCGCCAAGCGCATGATTGACTACGGCTTCCACCCGTCCACGGTCTACTTCCCGCTGATTGTGCCGGAAGCCCTCATGATCGAGCCGACGGAGACCGAAAACAAAGACACGCTCGATGCCTTCATTGACGCCTTGCTCGCCATCGCCGAGGAAGCACAGACGGCCCCTGAACTGCTCAAAGAGGCTCCCGTTTCCGCCCCCGTGCGGCGTCTCGACGAGACCACCGCCGCCCGCCGTCCCAATCTGCGCTGGCAACCGCCGGAATAGCCTTGATAGGCGGCATTTCCTGGTGTTGAGCCCGGGCTCGACAGAGCCGGTCGAAGGCGGCCTAGTCTCTCTTTCCGTCCTGCCGCGCCTGCCACTTGCGCCGCTGTTCCACGCGCACTTTCTCGGACGCGGGGGTATACGCAGCGAGAAAGCGTTCCTTGAATTCCACGAAGCGTTGATTGCGGATGGCAGCCCGCGCCTCTTCCAACAATCGGAAAATGAAGCGCAGATTGTGCAGTGTGGCGAGGCGGTGGTAGAGCAACTCTTCGCTGCGGCAGAGATGATGCAAGTAGGCCGCGCTATAGTGCATGCAGGTCGGGCAATCGCAGGCCGGATCAACAGGCGTTTCTTGGGTGCGGTACGCGGCCTTGCGGATGTTCACGCGGCCGCTGGAAACAAAGAGCGCACCGTGCCGCGCCAAGCGCGTCGGCAGCACACAGTCGAAGAGGTCCACTCCGTTGCCGATGGCCTCCAAGAGGTCTTCCGGCGATCCCACGCCCATGAGGTAGCGCGGCTTCTGCGCTGGCAGCATGGCGTGCAGCGCCGCAACCACCCGGTGCATGTCGGCTTTCGATTCACCGACGCTCAGGCCGCCGATACCATAACCGGGAAACCCGATATCCTCCAGCGAGTGTACGGCGCGCTCCCGCAAGTCCAGGTGCAAGCCGCCCTGTACGATGCCAAAGAGCGCCTGATCGTTCCGCCGCTTGGCCTCACGACATCGCGCCGCCCACTGCAGCGTGCGCGTTAGCGCCGCCGCATCCGCTGCATGATCGGAGGGTTGGGGCGTCAGATGATCGAGCGCCATGATGATGTCCGCCCCGAGCGCCTCCTGCACTGCCACCGCCCGCTCCGGACTCAGAACGTGTAGGCTGCCGTCGAGATGTGAGCGAAACGTGACCGCGTCATCGGTCACGTCCACCCGGTGCCCCAGACTATAGATTTGGTAGCCGCCGCTGTCGGTGAGGATGGGCCCTGCCCAGCGCATGAAGCGGTGCAATCCGCCAAGCTCCCGCATCACGTCCGCGCCCGGCCGCAGCATCAGATGGTACGTATTCGCCAGCACCATCTCCGCGCCAAGCCTGCTCACTTCGTCACCGGTGAGCGCCTTCACGCTCGCTTGCGTCGCCACGGGCATGAAGGCGGGCGTGCTCACCGCACCGTGGGGCATGGTCAACGTGCCGACACGGGCAGCGCTGTCGGTTGCCTCTATGCTTAGTGCGATGGGTACTGACATGATTAGTCCCAGAAATTGACCGACTTTGTTAACCTGACCCTATGAAGACACCGCTAGGCTTCTGTCCTACGCTGTGCGCCGCACACTCCGTTCATGCTCCGACCCTTCGACAGGCTCAGGACAGGCAGGCTCAGCACGAACGGAGTGTGTTCTCGCATCAAACTCTAGCCTTTGACGCTATCCACGGAATGCGTCACCAGCGGGAATGGCCCTAGCCAAGAACCACACCGGAAAGCGACCGGGCTCTGCTGTAGCGCGGGGGCTTGTCCCCAATGCTGTCGCATAAAACCTATTGGGATCTATTCTGTCCGTTCGTGCTGAGCTTGTCGAAGTATGAACGGACAGAATAGATCGCCGCAACCAACCCGCCGTTCACCCTTCGACAGGCCTGTACTGAGCTTGTCGAAGTGCTCAGAGCCTGCCCCGTACGTGATACGGGGGCGAACGGCTGGGCGCACACCGATTCAATCTCCGATGCTCAAGATTAGGAGGGTCAACGGCATGTGCGAATCTTTAGTGCGACAGCATTGGGGCTTGTCCCCCGCTCTCCCACTGTAGCGGCTTGTGTTGCGAACCGCACATCGCATTCCTTGGGTTGTTTCATTTGTTCGGCAAGATGCGCACCGGTAGTGCACGCGGTACCATGTTTGCTGGACGCAAGATACAGAGACAACAGACTACAAAGCATAGAACCAACTGTGTACCGTCACTTGAGGAGAGACATTCATGCGCGCAATTCGCTTTCATTCATTTGGAGGACCCGAGACGCTGCAACTCGATACCGTGCCGATACGCGAACCAGAGGCAGATGAAATTCTCGTCAAAATCCACGCGTCGGGCGTCAACCATCTCGACATCTGGTTGCGCATCGGCGCACGGCCGGGCATCGAGCCGCCACATACTCCCGGTTCGGAGATCTCGGGTGAGATCGTGCAAGTCGGCGCGGCGGTGCGAAACGTTGCTACAGGACAACGGGTAGCAGTGTCCCCGTGGGCGTTCTGCGGCACGTGCGAGTACTGCTTGCAGGGCGAGGAAAGCATCTGCAGCAACGGCGGCATCATCGGTACAGGCCCCAATCAAGGCGGTTACGCCGAGTACATTACGGTACCGGCGTCAATTGCCGTACCCATACCGGACTCTCTTTCCTACGATGCCGCGGCGGCCCTCACCCTTGCCGCCATCACCTCCTGGCACATGCTCTACCGCCGTACCCGCGTTCAGCCGGGGGAATGGGTGCTGGTGCAAGCGGCCGGGAGCGGCGTCGGCGTCTACGCCGTGCAGATCGCGCGCTTCCTCGGCGCGCGCATCATTGCCACCGCCGGCAGCAAGGAAAAACTCGACCGCGCACAAGCACTTGGCGCGGAGGCTACGATCAACTACAGCGAGATGGACATCGCAGATGAAGTAAAGCGCATTACCAACGGCCGCGGCGTAGACGTTGTCTTCGAGCACGTGGGCGAGGCAACCTGGGAGCAGAGTATCCGTTCGCTGGCGCCCAATGGCCGGCTCGTCACCTGCGGCGCAACGACGGGGCGCGGCGGCAAAGTAGACATCGGTCACCTCTACACCCGCCAGCAGAGTCTGCTCGGCAGTATGGGCGGCAACCGCCTTGACCTGCAACAGGTGCTCTCGCTCGCCGACCGCGGCATTCTGAACCCCGTGCTCGATACCATCTTCCCACTGGAGCAAGCGCAGGAAGCGCACAAACGCATGGCCGCCCGGGTGCAATTCGGCAAGATGCTGCTGCATCCAGCAGAGTAGCGTGAGCATGAGACTGTGGCGTGGGATTCCGTGTCTCCCGTACCTCTCTACTGGATTCAATGCGTTTGCGCTGCCTTGACGCAAATTCGGGGAGGCGGCCCGTATGGCGCACGCTGTCCGTTGTGAAGAGAAGACGGATTCCCGCGCACACGGGAATGACGGAACAGGGATTGCTTGCGCAGAATAGCGGAACAAGTGACGCCTGTGCCGGAGCAATGAAGAGGAAAGGCAGCGGCGAATCTAAAAACAAGAGCTAGGAGATCTGCGCGCGGCTAGTCCATCTCCCACATGGATAAGTAGCGTTCGCCGGCATCCGGGATGATGGTCACCACGGTCTTGCCCGGCCCCAACTCTTGCGCGACCGCAAGCGCAGCCACCACCGCTCCACCGGCGGAGATACCGGCCAGGATACCTTCCTCCTTTGCCAGGCGTTCTGCCATGGCAATTGCCGCTTCATCCTCCACGGTAAGCACTGCAGCAAGCACACTGCGGTCCAGAATGCCCGGCACGAAACCGGCCCCCGTGCCCTGGATGCGCGTAATCCCCGGTCGACCGCCGGAAAGCACCGCCGACTTTGCCGGTTCAACGGCTACCACACGCACGTGCGGCGCTTCGTCGCGCATCACCTGGCCGATACCGGTGATGGTGCCGCCGGTGCCGACCATGGCCACCACGGCATCCAGCTTGCCTTCGGTGTCGTGCAGGATTTCGCGGGCCGTGGTCTCCTGATGAATGGCCGGGTTTGCCGGATTCATGAACTGCTGCGGCATGAAGTAGCCGTGCTCCCGCACGAGTTCCTGCGCCGCGTAAACGGCGCCGGACATGCCTTCGATGGCAGGCGTCAGCACCAATTCGGCGCCCAGCAATGCCAGCAGCTTGCGCCGCTCCACGCTCATGTCCTCCGGCATCGTGAGCAGCAGCCGGTAACCCCGCACGGCGCAAACGATCGCCAGGCCGATGCCCGTATTGCCACTGGTCGGCTCCACCACCGTGTCGCCGGCTTTGAGCTTGCCTTCCCGCTCCGCCGCTTCAATCATGGCCAGTCCGATGCGGTCCTTTACGCTGCCACCAGGATTTCGCGACTCGACCTTTACGAGCACTGCGGCAGAGTCCGGCCCCGGCAAGCGATTGAGCCGCACCAACGGCGTGCGCCCAATCAATTGCAAGACATTGTCATAGATCATTGGCGGCAATGCGGCAGAATCGGACATCTCTATCCCTTCATTGAAGTAAGCTCTGCGCGATCATTGAACTGGTCATGTGGACGGCGCAAACGAAGTGTGAAAGACACTGTTCCTGTACCGCCTAGGGCTCCACGTCCGCCTGCTGAATGGAAGCCTGCTGCCCCTGCAGCGGTTCGAGCTGGCCCATGGCGGCGATGCGTTGCTCCATCATCAAGCGCACGGCATAGACATTGGGCCGGAGCACCTTTCTCTCATCAATGACGATGTCCTGCACCAAGTTGTCTTCATAGCTGATTACCTCGCTGTACACGCGTTCCCTTGGAATTGCAAGACCCAGACGTGCGAGCGCGACTACCCGTTGCGGATAGAGTGGAAAGTTGGTGTCGACCATTCCATGCAATTCGTTCATCAGGAGGGGGATTCTCACTAGGCTTTGGAAGGTGAGGATCTGGCTCTTGAGCGCCACCAAGGCTTGCTGCTGCCGGTCGATGCGGCCGAAGTCGCCGCGCGGATCGTCGAAGCGTGTGCGCACGTAGTGGAGCAGAGTTTCGCCATTCATGTGATGAACCCCTGCCTTGATGACGAAGGGATCAAAGCCGGTGTCGTCCGCATTCGGGAAGCGATAGTCGTTGATGTCGTATTTTACGTCAATCTCCACCCCACCCAACGCGTCGATGATGCGGCGGAAGCCCTCGAAGTCAATGGTCAAATAGAAGTCTATCGGAGTGCCGAGCAAAATCTCCGCCGATTGCATCACAAGCTCGGCGCCGCCAATACTGAAGAGCTCGTTTATGCGCCGGCTTTCATAGCCCGGCACCGAGGCCAACAGGTCACGCGGAATAGAGACGAGTATCGCGGCCTTCTTGACAGGATCAATGGTAACCACCATGATCGTGTCCGCGCGTCCTACGTCGTTCGCGCGCGTGTCGACGCCGATAATGGCGACGCTGAACGTCTCAGTATCAGTCCAGTCCTGACTTGGGAGCTCCTCGGTCGTGGGCGTGTCCTCGAGAATCTTCTTCTCTACAGCCGAGCTTCCCCCCGAGTCTCTGCCCGGCTCCGCCTGACCTGCTCCGGCGCCGTTTACCCATGAGAATCCATCCCGAGTGGCTACCCAAGCGGTTGCTCCGAGGAATGAGAGGAGAAGAACAGCAGCCAGCCCCAAGCCGAGAAACACGCGCCATCGCGGCGCGTGGCGCGGAGAATAGTGGACTCGTCTCTGCAAAAGAAGCCTTCGCTACAACCAAATTCAGATAGGCTAGACGTGGGGAACAACGCATGGTAAGAGCCGCTAGCTCGTTTCATTATGCCACTCCTGAAGCGCAGCAACAATCTTACGAGCGGAGAGTCAATAGAACCAAACCCGCGGCTCGGGGCACCAAACGACCTGCCCGGAGCGCACCGATAAGGCTAAAGAGCGTTGTGGGTTCATTTTCTCTCACGTTGAAACTACCCGAATTCTCTGAGCGCGCAAGTTTGCAGAGCGCAGACAATCCCATGGAGCGGAAGCGTTGGCGCCGGCTCTGGCTGCGCACTCAAGACTCGATCAAAGTACGAGACCTACCCATCAAAATTGTGTTAAGCTGTGTGTGACAAGCATTGCTGGCAGCGAAAGTGGATCGACGTGCAGGAATATCCTTGGGTCGCTCTGGTCGGGCCGTTCCCCGTGAACGTGCGCCCAAGTTCGCGGTGGCGCAGCCGCTACCAGCGTGCGCCGCGGACTATAGAGGCGGACGGTCTCGAGGAAGCGCTCGCTTCGTCCGCGCTCGATAGCGTCATTTTGCACTGGAATCTCCCGGAACGCCTGGGTCTGGCGCAGCAAGTGCTGACCGCGGGCCAACCCTTGTGCCTCCCCGGGCCGCTTTCGCCGGACGAGCGAAAGCTTATTGAATCTTCGAATTCACCTCCCTTTCTTGGCGCACCGAGCCATGCGTTACCGGCGGTCCGCGCCATACGGCTGGCGCTCGGTGAGGAAAACACCGGCCCAGTCCGCTACGTCACCGTGCGCAGGCTTACCCAACCCGCACCCGCAGCGCCGCACTTGGCGCCGCTAACGGATGCCCTGGCAACCGCTGCCGGGCTGATAGACGACGCACCGGAATGGGTATTCGCCAATAGGTCGGTTCACGACAATGCCACCTCGATTGTCGCGAATGTCCACTATCCAGCCGCCGAAGTGATGGCAACCTGGGTACAGGTTCCGGCGGGCCCGGTGCATGACGACTGGCTGCTCTACGGCACCAAAGGCATGCTGCACCAGCGGGACGAGAACGCCGACCACACCATGGCCGCGCATCTCTTCGATCACTGGCTCAGCGTGCGCAGCGGCCGCGACGCTCCGCTTCTGTGCGCGGAACAAGCCTCAACTGCCGCGCGCCTCTCGCAGGCCGTGGAACGGTCGCTCCACGAACGCCGACGTGTCACGTGGCAGGAGGTGGTTGCCAATGGCTGAGAAACTGCGCATCGGTTTAGTGAGCGGCATCCGTCACCAGGATGACTACGCCCCGTTCTTTGCCCGCCACCCTGACGTGATCCTCGTAGGAATCGCCGACGATCTCGACATTGCGGAAGAATACCACGCGCTCAACCGCAATCTGGCTGAGCAGTACGCGCTGGAATACTCGACGGATCTCGATGCGTTCCTCGCCCGTGACGACGTCGACGCGGTGTGCGTGGCGCCGGAATACGCGCGGCACACGCCGCTCGCGCTCCGTGCCATAGCCGCTGAAAAGCACGTGCTCGTGGATAAACCCATCGGCATCACGCTGGAGCAGTGCGACGCGTTGATTGCGGCAGCGCGCCGGACTACCCGCACGTTCGCCTGGATCGCCCGCGTCGGCCACCTATCGCTGCAGCGCGCGCGCGACGCCGTGATGGCTGGCGAGCTCGGCGAAATCGTGAACGTGAACGCCCACTTCCTCGCCACCTACGGCCATGGCGAAAAGTGGGACGAGGAGGAGCGGGGCTTCTTCGATCCCGTGGCCAATGGCGGTGGCGAATTGCTGAACTTCGGCCTCTACCCGCTCACCGCCATCTTGAGCGTCACGGGACTGGCCCCCACGTCCGTGCACTGCGTCAAGGGCGAGTACTTCAACCGCCCCCACCGCGAGCTCGACATCGAGGATATGGCCCTGCTCAATTGCGAAATGGAAGACGGCACCCTTGCTTCAGTCTGCGTCGGCCGGGCCCATGTGCCGGGCAATCTGCACAATAGCGATCTCTGGCTGGAGGTGACCGGCACGCGCGGCACACTGGTGGCGGATGAACTCGTGGCCGACGCCGTGCTCACCGGCCCGACTCCCGGCTACGTCGAACGCCGCTACCGCTCGCCCGAGGGTACGCAGGCGCACTTTGAGGCCGTCATCGACAATTTCGTCTGGGCCGTCCAAACCGGCGGCCGGCCCTTCCTCGGCGCCGACGAAGCGGCAAAGGTGATGCATACCGTGTTTGCCGCTTACGAATCCGCCGAGACTGGCGAGATGGTGAAGGTGGGATAGTCCGACAGTGAGGAATCTCGCTGAAGCCGAGATTCATCCTGACCGCTGCAATTCAAACCTAGTCTGAGAACAATCGTCGTTTGTATGGATTGCTGCGCGGACATTGAGGTCAAGGAAAGCCGAATGGCGCGTTTAGAACGCACGTTCGGCACACACTGCATTGAGCACGTTGGCGAAATAGAGCCAAGACGTGACGCTCGCGGCGAACCAGTCAGGCATCGTCCCGGGGTCGGGCAACCAGAGCCACTGCACAAGTATGGATTGGGACCGTTTTGCCAATTCCGGATTGCACTGTGTTGGCGACTTGGCGGCGTTTATGTCATAGAGTGCAAGGGTCTCGTGTGTTACGTTGGTCAGTGTGTGGACCTCTCAGGTGTATGGGGTTCTATTGGGAACATCTCGCGTGCAGCGGTTCGTCGCGTAGGCGGACTGCAAACCCACTGCATGAACAACAATCTGATCTTCAACGAGATTGCCCAGGGTGGGAAGGTCAACCTATGGTTTTGTGCCATTTTGGAGAAAGAGGTGCGCGAGACGGTCAAGAAGCAAGTAATGCTGGATTGCAACCCTCCCTGGCACATCAGACGTTGAGAAATGAGCGTAGGGGCACGGAATGTCGTGACTCTACGTGACTTGGCTGCCAACGGCGAGTTCGATTCTGAGAGCGCCCGAAAAAACAGTAGCGCAGGTTTGCAACCTGCGCTACTTAACCATGGACTAGTAAGTTTCAAATAGAGCCAGCGCTCACGGAATCCACTTCAGAATTGCCACTGCCACTCCGAGCGCCGCAACGAACAGCATTGCCAATTGCATGGTCTGGCGGTTGAGACGCTGTTCGAGTTCGGCGCGCAATCGTAGCTCCAACGCCTGAAGTTCTGTTCGCATGCCTGTCTGACTGACAAGCTCGTCGTTTTCTTCGCTGACTACTCCAACCAGCGCCTCAGCCTGTGATTCCTCAAAGCCTGCGCCTATCAGAGTCTTCACCGCTTTGTGCGTGTCTATCGTTGCCATGTAATGGCTCAACTCATGTTTCTTCGATCTCTACCGACACCCTCAGTTTACCATACACTTTTTCCTCAACCAGTGACTATGCCTTGCCAACTGGACAGGACTTAAGCTTTAGCACGAGAGACAATCAACTCATTCATGAGGACAAACCCACGCGTTACGCGTTTTTCAGCGTTCGTGCTAATTCCCATCACACTGAGACAGGGAATGGAGTATCGTCCCCTATTGAAATACTTGCCACGCTTGGTTTTCTTCCGGCTTATCCCAATCTTCAGCCAGTGCCTTCTCGCTAAGCAGAGCACCTTCGCCGGCTACGCTAACTGCCTGCTCTGCCAGGACGCGCTGCCGCACAAACAAGTAGAAGTCATACACCTCCTGTTGCGCCGACTCAGGCAGATCCCGAAGGTCTATGTGTTCTGCTATTGCCATTACTGAACCTCTCTATGCTGCATGCTGTCGCGATGGCCCAAGCGAATCGGGTACCCACAAGGGGTACCCCTACGCGGAGGGCGCAGCATGACGGAGATGTCTATCCCTTAGCTGCGCTTATTCACACACCGCGCCGCGAGCGGCGGAGGTGACGAGCTTCGCGTACTTTGCCAGCACGCCCTTCTTGTAGCGGGGTTCCAGGGGCTGCCAGTGCTTGCGTCGTTCTGCGAGCTCGGCGTCGTCTACGTGCAGCGTGAGCAATTGGTTGTCGCCGTCGATGGTGATCCGGTCACCCTCCTCGATCAGGCCGATGGGACCGCCCATCGCCGCCTCGGGAGCCACGTGACCCACCATCATGCCGTGGGTCGCGCCGGAGAAACGTCCGTCGGTGATGAGGCCCACAGAGTCACCCAAGCCGCGCCCAAAGACCGCACCCGTCACGGCCAGCATCTCGCGCATGCCGGGACCGCCTTTCGGACCCTCGTTGCGGATGACGATCACGTCACCGGGGTTGATGCGGCCCTTCACCACCGCCTGAAAGGCGTCGTCCTCGATCTCGAATACCCGCGCCGGACCGCTATGGACGCGGTTCTCCACGCCGGCCACCTTCACCACCGCGCCTTCCGGCGCCAGGTTGCCGCGCAGAATCACCATCGTGCCACCGGCAAAGATCGGATCATCCGCCGAGCGCACGATGTCCTGGCCGTTTTCCGATACCTGGGCGCTTGCCACGTCTTCCGCCAGGGTATTGCCGGTAGCCGTGAAGCAGTCGCCGTGCAGCAGTCCCGCTCGCAGCATCTCTTGCATGATGAGCGGCACGCCGCCGACTTTGTCCAGGTCAGCCATCACGTATCTGCCGCCGGGGCGCATGTCGGCGATATGGGGCACACGCTTGCTCACGCGATCGATGTCGTCGAGGTCAAAGGGCACACCCATTTCCCACGCAATGGCGGGCAGATGCAGGGCCGCATTGGTGGAACCGCCGGCCGCCAGGGCTACCGCCACGGCATTCTCCATCGACTCTTTCGTGATGATGTCCGAGGGTCGCCGGTTGTTGCGCACGCAGTCCATCACCAGGTGTCCCGCATCCACGCACACCTGATCGCGCCGTTCGTCTATGGCCGGCGGTGAGGCGCTGCCGGGCACGGAGAGCCCCATCGCCTCCAGCGCGCTCGACATGGTATTGGCCGTGTACATGCCGCCGCAGGAGCCCGGTCCGGGGCACGCATGTTGCTCGAGATCGATGAGTTCGTCCTCGGTAATCTTGCCCGCGGCGTGGGCGCCCACGGCCTCGAACATGTCTTGGATAGTCACGTCCTGACCCCGCCAGCGCCCGGGCATGATGCTGCCGCCATAGACAAACACGCTGGGAATGTTGAGGCGCGCCATGGCCATGGCACAGCCCGGCAGACTCTTATCGCACCCGGCGATGGTGACCACACCATCCAATCGCTCGCCAATAGCCACGGCTTCAATCGAATCCGCAATGATTTCGCGGGTCACCAGGCTCGTGCGCATGCCCTCGGTGCCCATGGCAATGCCGTCACTGACGGTAATGGCGACGAATTCTATGGGCGTGCCGCCCGCTTCGCGAATGCCTTCTTTGACCTTCTTGGCGAGGCGGTCCAGGTGATAGTTACACGGCGTGACCTCGTTCCACGTACTCGCAACGCCGATGAGGGGCTTTGCCAGGTCTTCGTTGCTGAATCCCATCGCGTGGAACATAGAGCGCGCCGGGGCGCTCTTCGGCCCTACGGTGATGTCTTTGCTAAAGCGTTTGACGTCCACATTGCCGTTGTCACTCATAGTTATCGCTCTCCTCTTTCATTGCCTCATCGCGCTCGGAAACTAGTTAATTCCTGCAGTCCCATATTGGGCGAACCTTCAGTCTACCGTGTGCACATCCGGCCGCTCCATCTGGTCACCTATCTACGTGTGCCAACTTGAATGCAATCAACTGGCGCACGGAGTGTCGGCAACCGCACAGCGACGCGCGACCACATAGTAGCAGGATACCACCCCGCCTTGTAGGATGCCCCGCCGCCCTTGTTGAAGCCAAGCTTACTCGCCGCCGGCAATTTCCGGCCACTGGCTCTCCGGAAACGCCCGCAGCGTTTGGGTGATGCCGCCCGTATTGCGCAGGGCCAGCATGGCGCGGGCGCACGAGACGTCATCGGGAAACTCGGTAATCATCACACCGTCGTACTGCCCCATGGTGAGGTAGATTTCCAGCAGCTTGCCGCCGTGCCGCTCGATAGTCGCCCGGGTCTCGGGTGCGCCGTCGGCAAAGGCATCTTCCAGCGGCCCGTCTAGATCGTCCACTTCGGCGCCGGTCATGGTGAGAAGCACGATGTACGTATTCACACGTCCTTCCTTTGCATTCTCGCGATTCTCTCGCACTCGCACACTGCGCTGTGCCGCGCGCGTAGCCTGTCTGACGCAAGTATCTGAAAGGCGTCGGAGGCTGTCAACGATTTCTCACAGCCACATACCACTGCGGGCAGCATTCCTCACTGCCGCACGCGGGTTACAAACGTGTCCTGAGCCTGTCGAAGGGCCTGCGCTTCCGGAGCAAATGACTCCCCCATCGGAAAATCGTCAACCGCTATAATCACGTTGTACTTGAACCTGGACAGAGGGGACTCTCTATGGCACCTAGGATTCGTGCTTCCGTAACACCTTCGATGGGATCTGCTGGCGAATACGGCACGTGGGTCGTGCGCTGCACGATTGATGACGGACAGCTTAACTCCGGTGACATTGTTGCCGTGGCGCTGCCGAACACCTGGCACGCGTGGCAACGCAACTCCGCCAAGGGAGTCCACAGCATTGATCCCGCCAGCCCTAACTACGTCTCGGCCCGTGCCTCCCGGGAAGACGTGGCAATCCGCTGCAATGTGCCGGACGGCTCCACTGAGGAGTTCGAAAAGGCTACCCGCGATGCCTTGGTCGGCCCACCCAACCGCTGCGCATACCACACGGAAGTTACCTTGACGCAAGGCCTCCTGCACGCCGGAGACTGGATCGATGTGACCTTCGGTGACACGAGCGGCGGCAGTCCCGGCTTCACGGCCGCGCTGCATCCTAACGGACCGGAACCCGTGCATGTCGCCGTGATCACCGCGGACACCGACGGCGATAGGTTGCTGCTGCCTGTGGATGAATGCCCGCTGCTGGTCACGAAGTCTGCCGAACCGGTAGACATTGCCGCCTACGCTCCTTCCCACGCCCGTGTCGGCACGGAAGCTGCTTGCCACGTCGTGGCGCTGGATGCCTGGCAGAATCCCGCTACGTCCGCGCAGACTACGTTTGCCGTATCGATTGCGGAAGGCCACGCGGAGCACCCTGAGACCGTAACGCTCAATCCGGAGACCGGCACGTGCGTGGTGCCGTTTACGCCGACCGCGCCGGGCGTGCTGCGCCTGGCAGTTACTGAGCTTAGCCATACGGCATTGCCCTTCGACAGGCTCAGGGCGAACGGGGGAAACAAGCTAAGGTCAAGCAGGGAGAACCGGCCTGAAACAAATGGCGGCAAGATTCTTGCGGCCCTCTCAAATCCGATCCTCTGCGCCTCTGAACTACCCGATGAGCAAGTCTTCTGGGGCGATTTGCACTCCCATGCCCGGCGCAGTTTCGATGCCACCGGCGACCTGCCATTCCATTACGCACGGGACGTGGCGCGCCTGGACTTCTATGCCCTCACGGACCACGTGGAGGGCCTCTCCGACGAAATGTGGCAGGAGATGCGGCTCGCCACACAAGATTGGTACGACCCCGGCCGGTTCGCCACGATCCTCGGCTACGAAGCCACGTTCCCCGCGCCGTGGGCGCACCACAACGTCTACTTTCGCGACGACGGCGACGTGCGCATCGGCCGCCACAACGGCACCGTGCAAGACCTCTGGCACCAGCTCGTTGCCGGCGAAGCGATGACTATCCCCCATCACACGGGCGTACGCTTCTCGCCGAAAGCGAGCAACCTGCCCGGCGGCACCGGCCCAAATATCGACTGGCAATATGCCAACGATACCTTCCGCCGGGTCGTCGAGGTCTATTCCGGTCACGGTCTCTGCGAGTACTACGACCCCGATCATCCCCTGGCGTATCAGCACTGCGACTTCTCGCTCAACGACTCGGCGGTGGGCCCCCACTATGTGCAAGAAGGCTGGCTCACCGGCCAACGCATGGGGACGATCTGCTCGTCGGACAACCACCAAGCGCAGCCGGGCAGACGCCAGACCGGGCTGGCGGCGGTGTGGGCGCCCGCGCTCACGCGCAACGGTATCTTCGATAGCATCCACAATCGCCAGACCTACGGCACCACCGGCGCACGCATCCTGCTCAAGTTGTGGGTGAACGACACGTTCATGGGGCAAGAAACGGCTAGCGGCAACGGGGTGAGTGTACGCGTTTGGGCGGTAGGCACGGGGGAGATCGCTTGGATAGAGATTCTACGGGGAGACCTAGACGCGCAGCACTTTGACGTAGTCTACCGGCGGGAACCCCACGCTGATTCATTGGACTTCGCCTGGGACGACCCGCAGCCCGTAGCCAACGCCCTCTACTACGTGCGGCTGCGGCAGAAAGAGCCTTCTGCCGGCCGCGTGGTGCAGGCATGGTCAAGTCCGGTTTGGGTGGTCCAAGAATAGACAGTCCAGATGTAGGCCCAATACCGATTCCCCCGTTCGTCCTGAGCCTATCGAAGGATGAACGGGGGAAGACAGTACCTTGGTGTGAACGCTATACGCTTTTTTCTGTACTCCCGCCAGGCAGGCCGCTTTGCCGTCGCAACCGGAACTACCCGAGAAAACGCCTAAAGACCTCGCGTCCGCGGTAGACGCCCTGCGCTCCCAGTTCTTCCTCGATACGCAGCAATTGGTTGTATTTCGCCAGCCGCTCCGAGCGCGTAATGGAGCCAATCTTGATCTGACCGGCGCTGGCGCCCATCGCCAAGTCGGCGATAGTTGCGTCCTCCGTCTCGCCTGAGCGCGCGGAGACAACGGACAAATACCCGTGGGCTCGCGCCATTCCCAGAGTGGCCATGGCCGCGGTCAACGTGCCGACCTGGTTTACCTTGACAAGCACCGCATTCGCCGCGTTATTCTCAATGCCTTGCCGCAGGCGTTGCTCATTGGTTACAAAGAGATCGTCGCCGATGAGTTGGGCCCGCTCACCCACTCTTGCCGTGAGCGCCTGCCAGCCGGCCCAGTCGTCTTCCGCCAAGCCGTCTTCAATCGAGATGATGGGATACGTCTCCACCCAGCGTGTGAGCAACTCTACCATCTGTTCGCTAGCAAGTATTCGATTCTCTGCGCGCAAGTAGTAGCGGCCCCCGTGATAGAAGTGAGTCGCGGCCACGTCGAGGCCGATAGCAGCATCCACACCGGGCCGATAGCCTGCCTTCTCAATGGCCTGGACCAAGAGCTGCACGGCGGCCTCATTCGCTGGGAGTCCCCCGCCGGCAGCGCCACTTGCGGAGTCAACCGCGCTCATCGCCGGAGTCAGCCCGCCTTCATCGGCAACCAGCGTGCTCGCGCCCCGCGCGGTAAGCAACTCACCCATGGCGTGGTAGACATTGCCCACCATCACCAGAGCCTCGTCAAAGCTCTGAGCGCCCAGGGGAATGAGGAGAAAGTCTTGAAAGTCAACGATCCCGCGCGCGTGCAGCCCGCCGCTGAGTATGTTCACCATCGGCACTGGCAGCTCCCGCGCCTGGCTGCCGCCCAGATAGCGGTAGAGCGGCAGGCCGACCTCTGCCGCCGCCGCGTGGGCTGTTGCCAAGGAGACGCCCAGCACCGCGTTGCCGCCCAGGCGGCGAAGATTCGGCGTGCCGTCAGTATCCACCAAAACCGCGTCAACCTCGTGTTGCCGCGTAGCTTCAACACCAACCACAGCGGGTCCGAGCACCTCGTTCACGTGGCGCACGGCATGGCGCACGCCCTTGCCCTGGTAGCGGGCCGGATTGCCGTCCCGAAACTCCAGGGCCTCGTGCCGCCCCGTCGACGCCCCCGAGGGCACAATGGCACTACCGCGCGCGCCGCTCGCCAGGGTAACGTCTACCTCTACGGTCGGCACGCCCCGCGAATCCAGCACCTCTCTGGCGTGGACGCGTGCAATCGCCGAACGGTGTGATCCTCCGTCCTTCCCACGAAAGCTCGCCCCGTGCCGGGGCGCGAAATCCATCTTCCCTGCCCCCATCAGTGCCTCGTCTCCTCAGCAATGCACGCACATATCTCATCCATGGTCGCGGGTTGCTCCCGGATTATGAAGCGGCTCACATGGCGCACAGTCTCCTTCGTCGGCTCATCCGTGATGTACTCTACCGGCGACTTGCCGTCGATGCGTGCCAGCATTAGGCACCCCAGTTGCAGGCGCGTCTCACCTTCAAGCTCATCCCAATTCACTTCCGGCAAGGTTGCGCGATACCCTTTCAGCAGCGCCGCGACCGAGTGAAAGTATCCTTCCTGCACATGGGGATTGACGATGGACTTGATTAGCAGGTGATTGATGCAGAATGCCAGGTCAAATGCCGGATCCCCCCAGTGCACCACTTCGAAATCGAGCAGCAGGACACGGTTGGCGCATTCTCCGTCGTCCTCACCCGCCAGATTGTCCGGTGACGCGCCCACTCCGTCATTCCCGCGAACGCTCGCCCCGTGCCGGGGCGCAGAATCCATCTTCAAAGCGCCGCCTCCACCTGGCCCGGAGCCGGGGACAAGCCCCTGCGCTACAGTTAGCAAGACGGAGCGGGAGTGCTCCTCCCCGCGCAAGACAAACATATTCTTCGGACTGTAGTCGCCGTGCACCAGCGCGAGCTTCCGCGCCTTCATCTGCGCAATCGCACGGTCAAACTCCGGCCGCAGGGACGGATGCTTCTCTGCCGTAGTGTTGTAATACGGATCGACCCGCAATTGCCAAAAGACTTCATCATCGATGAATCGCCGCTCAATGTCGGGTTCCTGAATGGCGTGCATTTGTGCCAGCACCCGGCCCGCCGCCGCGCCCACCGGCACGTCTACTTTCCCGGCGAGCAAGTCCTCTTTCCACAGCGTCGCCGTCGGAGGAGCGCACGACATGCCGTATATGAAGTTCTCTTCGTCGATGAAGAAGACCTCGGGCACGACGCCGCCTGGCAGGTAGTCTGCCACGATGCGCAGCGCCGCGGCCTCACGCAACGCGCGATCAATCCGCGACGGCCAATAAGCCTCCACGCGTAATTCAGGCAACGCTTGCTTAAGCACCAAGCACTGCCCAGGAGTCGTAACCCTCAGCACGATGTTCGAGACGCCGCCGCCCAGCGGCTCAACCGTGGGCGAAGTACTTTCTGGCAGCACGCCTTGCGCGGCGAGATAGCGCCCAATCTCCGCGCGGTCCAGCTTATCGAGAGCAATCATGATTCTTGTGCTGTTCAATCCTTGCGGCAAGCACTGAAGCTAGAACATAGGCAAAGCAACCCACGCTCCCTCTTCTCCACCACTTCACTTCCGACCCTGCTCGTCGCGCTTCTTTCGACACGACTCTCTTGTTGAAGCAAATGAAAGTCCAGTCGATCACGTGTCACAAGCCCCCTCAATGATGGCGCGCTCCATGTCTTCCAATATCACCGGAGCACCCCCATGCCGCAGCACACCAAACAGGCGGCCGAGCGGCCGGGTCTTGATAGCCGGCAATTCCCCTCCCCGTAGGACAGACCGGACACGATCGTCTGGTTCCTGACTACGGTCTCCCCGCACGGCCTTAGATTGTGTTTTCTGTTGGTCCGTAGAGTTTTCGCATTCCGCCATGGTGTAGTCTCTTTACGCAGTTGGCGTCAGCACGTTTCCCTGCACCTATAGCATGCAAAGAGATCAGAGGTTCCGCAAGTCTCATTGCCTTCGCGGGAACACAGACGCGCTTGAAACTCGCTTAGGGGGAAATAGCCACTTTGAATTCCAAGGCTATTCGGTAGAGTCCAAGCTACCCAAAGGTATCCGGTCCAAGCGGCCTGAAGACTCTATCGTGCCGGCCGGGACCCCATTCGTCCGGGCCAAGTCCTTCGTCGAGCAGCGGATAGCGGTCCGACAGCCCAAACATGTAGGCGGACAGCTTAAGCTGGAAACGCATCACAAACACCATGAGATTGAAGAGACCTTCAGGGTATCTGCCGAGGAGCAGCACCGGGACCCAGGCAAACCAGAACACGCACACCACCAGGAGGCCGAGCACGTATAGGAAGATGAAAACTGGCACGAGAACTACCAGGCGCACCATACCACCCACCAGCGGCAAAGCGAAGAAGCGGTTGGGCCGCTTTGGTATCGCTATTTCCAGACGAACGTCGTCGCTCGAGTCGAGGGTAAATCCGGGATAAGTATCGCTAAGGCCGAGGAAGAAGCAATTGGCCTTGGCTGAAAGCCGCATCGCGCCCAGAGCCAACGTGTAGGCCGGTCTCCAATACGAGCCGGCAAAGAGCACGAAAAAACCATTGACGAAGCAAAGCATGAAGGCAGCATAGGCGACAATTGTGAACCAAATGCCAATTGGTATCACGATGACGAGCTTCACCATGCCGCCTATCAGAGGCAGGGCCCACAACCGGTTCGGGTTCTCAGGGTAAGCGACGCCAAATGTAGAGGCGCCAGTCTCGTAATCCGGGGCGCTTGGGTCCATCACGAGAGTCCTGTAGGCTCCTGCCGGTCAACGCTGCACACGCTCGTCAATCCGGGTCGCGCATAATCTTGTCACGGTTACCTTAGCATAGCCCAGCGTGGCCATGAGAATGAGCCGGCTATCCATGGCGAGGAGCCCGGGCATGGAACAATCTGTTGGTTGGCTGCAGACGGCATGGCGCAACGGCATTAGTAGGTTTAGACTGAGACCGTGCAACTACGAAACGCAGCGCGTCCACCTTCGATCAAAGCGGTGTCCTGCGGCCAACGCTGGTTTCTTGAATTAACGGCAGTTGGATTGCGCGAACGGTACTAACCTTCGATAAGGAGCACTTCATGATACGCATTACGAGTGACGTCGAGTGCGGCAACGGCAAGGAGATCGAGCAACTGGCAGTTGACCGCTTTCGCCTGCAGGTTGACGGGGACAAGCAGAGCGGCTACTGCGGCTACTTCTGCTTTGACATCATCAATGACGGCCCGCAAGCGGACGTGACCGTCGAACTATGGGAGGATGCCAAGTTCGGCGGGCCTACCGGTTTTCGCTCGCTCTTTCCCACCACGGTCTGGTTCAAGTCCGTCGACTTCCACCGCTATCGCCCCCTACCGAGCGCGCCGCCTCTGTGCGAGCAGGACCATGCCGTCTTCACCGTGCCGGTGGAGGAGGCACAGCAAGTCCGCGTGGCCATGACGTATGTTGCGCCTTACAGCGAGCTTGCCGAGAACCTGCGCAGTTTTGCGGCGGAGCGCGCCGACCGCTGCGTACTCTTCTCGGTGGGCACCACGGTTCAGGGTCGTGAGATTCTGGGGCTGAGGGCGGGAACGCCCGGCAAGCCGAAGCTCTTCTGCGTGGCCGGACAGCATCCGCACGAGCACGCGGGCGTGTGGGGCGTGCTCGGCATTGCCGACTTCATGTCATCCCTGCTGCCGGAAGCGGAAGCCCTGCGCGAGCTGCTTGACGTTTTCATAGTGCCCACCGTCAATCCCGATGGGAACGTGCTCGGCCGCAATGCCTTCAACGCCGAGGGCTTCGACATGTACCAGGCGTTTGGCGACACGCCGGATGCCGCTCTACCGGAAGCCCATGAGAGCAAGCTGCTCTGGGACTGGGTGGCGACGGAGCAGCCGGCACTCTGGATGAACTTCCATTGCTTCACCGGGTGGCGGCTGAATAGCGAATTCCCCTACGACGGCTGGTACGAGGTGGCCGACTACAACCTGTTTCAAGACCCCGCGCAGCGCCGGCTCTACGCCGCCATCTGCGACACCATGCGCCTGGAAACCGACGGTCCCTCCACCCACGAACGCGCCAGCATTCATCAGCCGAACACGCTCTGCTACCAATTCGCAAAGCGCTTCGACCTACCCCACGCGTTCTATGAGATCAACAACGGCACTGCGGGCAAACATCTGGGCGCGCAGAGGGCAATCCACGTCTTCAAGCGCGTGACGAACACGCTGCTCCACTATGTCCAGGACAACGAGTAGCTGGCGGAAGGCTCTTTTTCGACTTCCTCCGCGAAGTCGTCCACCCAAAGAATCTCATCGGCTCGGCACTGAAGCTCCGTAGATACCCCATTCCGAAACACGAGGAGCATGATTCTCTTTCCCTGCTCGGAAAGAAACTCAATGGCGTCAAGGAGATCACTGTCACCTGACGACAACAGCAGAGCGTCATATTTTTCGAGGTGGGTAAGCGCGAGGGTAGAAAGTCCAACGTCAACGCCCTTTTGCTGTTGCCTGGTAATTTGACGCTGGCCACACAGCGAGCACTCCACTTCCACCATTCTCTTACAGCCTTGACAGTATGCCCTATCTGCTTCGACAGTCTTTAGCTCGTAGAGTTTCGTTATGATCTTGGGTCCATCGGGCGGTCCAGACCTTAGCCAATTGTGAAAGTTGTCCAGGCCTTCGGACCGCTCGCTCGGCGTAGAGTTCAAATAATACGCACGCCAGATCGAGTTCGTCTTTTCAATCCTGTTTCTAAGCTTGAGATAATCTAGGTTGTAGCCGTATTCTATTGACCGCTGTGCATTGTATATATAACCGCCATCGATCAGCCAAAGGCATTTGTTACTGGTCATTTCAGCTTCCCTTGGTAGCTCCTATAGGATCACTTCTCGATAAACTCTCCTTGGAACAGCCGTCCATTGAATAGATACAAGATTGGCAATTCACTTCGTCACGATTCGTCAGACTGCACGATGCTGCAAACAAGCGCTGTTCATAGAGTGGCATTACCGTGGTGACTAGCGGAGCCGGTACGCATCATGCAAACGGGTCACTCAAGACGGGCGGGGAACACTTGTAGTCCAGCGGGCTTCCTGTGAACTACGCCGTTGCCTTTACCCGCTTTTTCTGCGCATGCATAGCAAGCGTCAAGACTTCGCTGACGTTCTCAACCGGATGAAAGGTCATGTCGTCGCGGACGTGCCCCGGCACATCCACCAGGTCTTTCGTGTTTTCTTTGGGCAGAATGATCGAGCGAATGCCGGCGCGGTGGGCCGCGAGCACCTTCTCCTTCAGGCCGCCGATGGGCAAGACCCGGCCCCGCAGGGTCATTTCGCCGGTCATGGCGACGTCGCGCCGGACTGCCCGCTCGGTGAGCGCTGAGATGAGCGCGGTGGTGAGCGTAATGCCGGCGCTGGGACCCTCCTTCGGCACGCCGCCCGCCGGCACGTGGATATGCACATCCATCTTTTCCCAGTCCACGTCCTGCAAGCGTAGGCGGTCGGCCTGCACGCGCGCATAGCTCAGCGCGGCGCGTCCCGATTCCTTCATTACCTCACCCAGTTTGCCGGTCAAGATGAGCTTGCCCTTTCCCGGCACCAGGGTTACCTCCACCGCAATGATGTCTCCGCCGAATTCCGTCCACACCAGACCGGTCGCCGTGCCGACTTGGTCCTTCTCCTCCGCCATGCCGTAGAAGAACTGCGGCGCGCCCAGGTAGCTATTCAGATTGCGTATGCTCACGGAGACCAACCCATTGTCCCCTTCCGCATGTTTGCGGGCGACCTTGCGACAGACTGTCGCCACTTGTCGCTCCAGATGGCGGACGCCCGCTTCACGCGTGTACTGGCGTACCATGCGGCGCAGCGCGCCTTCCGTAAAGCGGACGTTGCTCTTCTTCAAGCCGTGCTCCGCTCGCTGTTTCGGCACGATGTAACGGGTAGCAATGGGTAGTTTGTCTTCTTCCGTGTAGCCGGGGAGTTCAATTACCTCCATGCGGTCCCGCAGCGCCACTGCCAAGGTGTTCACGGTATTCCCCGTGGTTATGAAGATCACGTTTGAGAGATCGTACGGTACCTCGAGATAGTGATCGGAGAACGCGTTGTTCTGTTCCGGGTCGAGCACCTCCAGCAAGGCCGCCGATGGGTCTCCCCGAAAGTCAGCGCCCATCTTCTCGATCTCATCCAACATGAATACCGGATTCACGGTGCCCACCTGGCGCATGGCCTGCAGGATGCGGCCCGGCAACGCACCCACGTAGGTGCGCCGGTGGCCCCTGATTTCGGCTTCGTCGCGGATTCCTCCCAGGGACATGCGCACAAACTTCCGGCCGAGGGCCTGTGCAATGGAAATGCCAAGCGACGTCTTGCCCACGCCCGGCGGCCCCACAAAGCAGAGAATCGGCGTACGCACGTCAGGCGCGAGCTTGCGCACCGCAATGTATTCAAGGATGCGCTCTTTAATTTTGGGCAAGCCGTAGTGGTTCTTGTCCAAAACTCTCTTGGCGTGCTCAATGTCCAGGTCGTCTTGACCCGGCTCGCCCCAGGGCAGAGCTAATAGCCAATCCAGGTAGGTCTGTATCACGCTCACTTCCGGGCTGGCAGTGGGCATGGCTTCCAAACGGTCGAGTTCCTTGTAGGCTTTCTCTTTGACGTCGTCCGGCAGCGGGGTCTCTTCCACGCGTTCCCGCAGGGCGGCAATATCGCTGCTGACCTGATCGGTCTCGCCGAGTTCCTTGTGAATGAGCTTGAGTTGCTCGCGCAGGAAGCGCTCGTGTTCCTCAGCGTCTGTAGAAGTCGGCGCGGCATCCTCATCGAACTTGCGTTGCAATGCCAGGATTTCGAGCTCCCGCCGCAAGTGGGTGATCACCTTTTCCACGCGTGGCCCTACGTCAAGCTCTTCCAACAACTCCTGCTGCACAGGCGTCGTCAGGTCGATGGTATAAGCAATCAAGTCCGCGAGGGCCCCGGCATCGTGCGTGTTGATCGCCTGCACGTATGCTTCATCGGGCAAGTCCTTGCTCAGCTCCACTGCTTCCTTGAAGAGCGCGAGCATCGCCTGCATTTGCGCCGCCAGCTCTTCGCCTTCCGTGGCCGGGGGCTCGACGACAATGGCCTGTACGCGAATGTGCGGATCTAGCTGCAGAAAGTGAGTGATCGTCAGCCGGCGCTGTCCTTCCACGAGGATGCTGACACTGCCGTCGGGCATCTTGAGCGTGCGCCGAATATTGACCTCTACGCCGACGAAGTAGAAATCCTCGGGATTGACGTCGTCGATAGTAGGGTCGCGCTGTGTCACCACAAAGAGCCGGCGGTCGCCGTCGAGCGCGTTGCTCACGGCCTCCAGCGACCGTTCTCGCGCGACGATGAGCGGCACCGTCATTCCCGGAAAGACCACCTGATCCCGGATGGCCAATACCGGCAACTCCACCGGGTGGAGCATGGCATCCATCAGGCCGGCTTCCCGCTCCCGGCGGCGCGGGGAGCGTGCCTTTTTCTCTTCGGCCCGGCCACCGTTACCTGTGTCCGCGGCTGCACGACGTTTCTCCGGTTGTTTCTGTCTCTTGTCTGCCACTATGTGATCTCTCTTGCTCAGTTGCCGGCCCTATCCCTTGGCTGCACCCTGAATCTGTGCCAATAGATTCGCCGGATTCTCTGCTTTTATTGTCTCGACCTGTGCCTGGTCCAAACCCGCTCCGAGGATAATTTTCGTTACAAGTGATTCGGTGAGCAAGTCACCGGGCGCGTGACTGTCACTATTGACAACCATGGTAGCGCCGATTTCCGCGCAGACACGTGCCACGCGGCCATTGGCGGCGCTGTGACCCTTGCGCCCGCTCAATTCGAATACCAGGCCGCGTTCGCTCCCCGCCCGGGCATCCTCCGTCGAAAGCACGCCGGGATGCGCCAGCACGTCAACCGCCGTGCATTCCGCGGCTGCGGCGTTCGTGCCCGGTGGAACGGGTTCCGTAATCGTCTCGCCGTGCACGGCGACCACCTGCGCCCCTGCCGCTTTACAGCGCTCTGCCAGCGCGCCAAGCGCGCGCGGCGCAACGTGGGTAATCTCGACCCCGGCAAGCGCCGTAATGGGTAGCTCGCGGTTAATGACTTCACACTCGCGCAGCAGAGCTTCACACACGTACGCATAATTGGCAAACCCCACGTGGTCGGTCATGGCGATCGCCCGGTAACCGGCGGCAACGGCACGCTGCACAAGCTCCGCCGGAGAAAGCTCGCCATCGCTGAGAAAGGTGTGGGAGTGAAAGTCGATAATCATGCAGGGAGAATCTCTAGCGCCGCAATGCCTAATGCCAAGTCTTACACTCAGTGTACCTAACGGAAAGGAGCGGCTACAAACTGCCGTCTACGTGAGGCCTAGCGCACAAACGCTTCCAGCGCCTTCGCAATCTCGCCGCTGTTGACGACCGTTACGTCGCCTGCATTTGCGAATGGGGTGTCGACCCGCCACCACTGAAATGCGGCGCGCTGGGCGCGCACTACTACCACATCGCCATAGTCCTGGATTCCCGTAGGCAGTCCGTACCGGTCGAGCCAATTCGGTGTCCTTAGTACAAACCTGGCGATGGCCGGGGCGTCCTGCATGATGGCAATGTGCCGCGCAGCCGACTGCTCCCAATTGAGGCCGTCGCTCGCCGCAGTGTCTTCCGGCGGGGGAATGAGATACTGGCTGGCAAGCACCGCGTCAAATCCCTGCTCGCTGAGAAGATCAAAGACGTTCAGATAGGCAAAGGATCGGGTCGCCGGCTGCCATTGCAGCACACCCTTCTGGAAAAACTGCGTGGGTCTACCTTCATAGGTGATGGCCCGCGTGAGAGGGTAGCCCAACGCGTCGATACCCCCAATGCGCCGGAATTCCGTTAGAAACGGCACGCCACCATATGCTGCCGAATTGTCTGCTATGTCGTAACACGGCAGCGTGACTTCATCGCCTGCCAGCGTCGGCGCCTTTCCCGTCGTCTGGCTAAAGCACACATAGTCATCGCTTTCGTACTCAGTCAAGAGACGCGGCGTGCCCTGCACGAAACGCAAGGCCAGCGTGTGCGGCAGGAAGGCAGACTGTGTCGAAAACGTCCACGTGCGCGCAAATGTACCCACGTCGCTGCCCACGGCCTCGCCGGAGATACTCACCGTAAACGTCTGCCCGGCGCCCAGGGGGAGTTCCGTCATGAAATACGCCCAGCTATCGTCGTCAACGCGCCGGAACGACAAGGGCACACCCGCCTGATCGACAATCTGCATACGCGTAAACTCCAGCGGGGCTTGCAACCACGGCGAGACACCGATACTGATGGGACTGCCGACATAGCCTTCCACGTCCGGCAGCGGATTTGGCCGCTCGGTTCTCGGCAGGAAGTCAATCGGCACGTCCGCTTGACCGTCGCCGGGATAGATGAATAGCCGGTCCACATCCGGCGCTCCATCCAGGCAGCCGCCGAAGTTGAAAACGCTCCCGGCCACGCTCTGCCCGTAGCCCACAAGCGTCAGCGCCGGATGCAACATGATCGTCCGATGATAGACACTGTTTACCAACGCGTCTACCGCCGCTACCGGATCGCCACCAATGGAGGAGGCCGACTCGCCCGTGCACAACCCCGTGAATCCGGCGGCCTTGATGCGGTCTGTCGGGGTCGCGCCGGTATAGCCAGCGCCGCTGGGAACTTGATAGTGTCCGGTAAAACCGTTCTCGGCATAATAAGCCGCGTGGGCCTCCGCCGCCTGCTGTAACGCTTCATCGACTTCTACGGGCGGCACCTGCGCATGGGCGCGCAACTCGTTCAACCGGGCAATCGCTTGTTCTTGCGCCGTGGCGTCCGCGGCCTGCACCGGCGCGATTGTGAGCCAAAGCGCGCATAGCATCGCGAGCGCAAACGCGACCAAACACTGTCCTAGACCGCGGCCAAGCCTGAAAGTGACCGCGGATGGGGAGACTGTTCCCGGGCGTAGCAAGTCCATAGAAACCAATCAGTCAGAGAGTCAAGTCCGAGACAGCGGGTAACTACCTACTACCAGAATAAACCCGCGCGGCCTATTTCGTCAGCCCCGCGATTCGCGTTAGCCTTTCCGGTCGGTAAGCCAGACAGGACTAGCCCAAGCCGTCTGCCGGTTGCCCTGCGTGACGCGCAGGTAGTAGAAGACAAAGGGCCGGTCATGGGGAAACGTCGGGGCGAGCGCCAGCGCTGCGAGGGTTTCCGTGTCGGTCCACTCGCCCTCCCAAAAGTCGCGCCGCGGATCCGCCGTGAACACAACCTCGTTGTTGCGGAGCAACTCTATACGGTCGATGCGATAGGTGCCCGCAACGCGCATGAAGAAGTGTCGTGGTCCGTATTCTGCCAAATTCACGGCGAGGTCGGTACCCATTGGCGCGTCGTTCAGGGTGAAGTCCAGGAGGATACGGTCGCCGGTGGTAGCGTAGCACCTGCGCTCATTGAGGGCCTGCCAGATGGCATCGCGAGTCAGTTCCTTCGCCATGACGCAGGCAAGACCGTTGCCGTCGTCCACGAAGAAGCTGCCTTGGTTCGCCAAGCCGTGATGCGAATCCGTGCCGCCGATGAAGCCGATGCGGTGTCCCATGGCGAGCGCCCGTTGCACGCTGTGGGGCCCGCCGGTCTCCGATATGCCCCAGCTTGAACAGATTTCCACCAGCCGCTGGTGCGTGTGGTTGTAGTAGTCCCAATTGGTAACGTTGCCGAACTTCGTGTGATGGGGAATGGTCAGGGCTTCGCGGCCTTCCAGGATTTTCCAAAGCTCATCCGGTGTCATGCCGCCGGGACCGAACGAACAGATGAACTCTGCGCTGTCGCCCCGATAGTAGATGTTCTTATGGCCGTTGCGGTTGCCCGTGCCCCATTCGTGGCTGACCAGCGTGACAAACCGGTGAGGATCGTTTGAGGCATTCGTGGTATCTACGACCTCCTGCCAAACGTCGTCGACGATTTCGAAGCGCATCTTGTAGTGGTTCGCCGGCGCGCAGAAATCGAGACCGGCCACGTCGCGCCCCCATTCGAAGAACTCCGTCGTCGTGCCGGTGCCCTGGCTGTGCCACATCTGGCTGTGCATCTCGCCAAAGTAGACGTTGCGGTCGGGCAAGAACCCCGCGCCAATGGGATTGCCCTTTCCGGCAATGCCGGTGGCGGGATCAACTACCGTCATGCGGTGAATGCCTTCTTGGCTGGCTTTGGCTGAAATAGTGGCGCCCAATTGCGATTTGGTCTGATCGAGCGTCACGTTTTCCGGTACGTCTAGGCCGTCGGTGGCTAGCGTGTCCGCCTGCCCTTGATAACCGGTCGCCGCATTGTAGCTGTAGCCATCTACCGGCAGCACGCGAACTTTGAAGTCTTCACCCGTTTGGACGACCGCTGGCGCAAACACCTTGAAGCGCTCGGCATGGGCGCCGACCACACGCACGGTGGGATGGGTTGCGGCGCGGCGGTACGTGCCGTCGCCCGCGCGATCCACACCTACGGTGAAGATCGCCACCTGGGCGTACCGCTGGGCCTGCATCAGACTGCCGTCCGGCGGTCCCATCGTGATGCGCACCACATCCCCCGGTCCCAGTTCGCCCTCCTGTACCACCACGTCCACCAGGTCCATGTGCCGCCCCCAGGAGGCGGCCAGCGCCAGCTTCACGTCAGACCGTGAGCACTCCACATCGGTGTACGACCCGTACCCCACCTGTCGGATCTGGCTCTTGTCACGGCTGCCCACGGTCTTCAAGCCGCGCGGATAGGGATTGCCGAGGTGGCACTCCCACGTGCTCGGCACTTCCATGGTGACGTGTGCGCCGGTAGGCAGCGTGAGCTCCGGCCCTAGGGTGAGCGTCGCCACAAACGTATGCCCGCTGGCGGCTTCTACCTCATTGGGCACTATCTCCCCATGAATGTCCGCCGCCGGTTCAAACTGCCACGAGCGGTTGATGGGAAACCAGTCGGAGGTATTATCGAAAAGGCGTGGCGCCGGGAGTACTTCTGGCATAAGAATTCTCTGTCTCAATCGTCGGAATTGGCAGGGCTATTCGACCGTTTGCGGAGAGTCGCCCTCACCCAAACCCTCTCCCCCAAGAGAGGGATCCTATTGCAGCGCGAGGCCTGTACCCTGCCTTTGGAACAAAACGCGGCGCGCGGACGAATACTCTACCTCGACCCTACGCCGCGCGTGGGATAGAGTAGTACATATTCCTAGCTGGCACAAGTCTTTGTTCCCTATCTGAGGCTGAGAAACCTATGGATGCAGCAGAAGACACCGCGCGATTCAGCGACCTTGCCGCCGACATCTTGCGGCGGCACGACAACCGCGAGCCCGAGGCGAACATCACCAGCGCCGTGCGTGACTTTCTAATTAACTCCGGTCTGGTGCGTGGGGAAGACATCCATGAGGAAAACCCGCCGTCACAGAGCTCCCGCCAAGCGGTAGATCTGCGCGCGCTCGATACCTTCATCGAGTTCAAACAGCGCATAGGACCGAGCGGCATCACGCCCAATCCAGATCATGTAGAACAACTCGACGAATATCTCGCGCAGTCCGCGGCCGCGGGCAGGGGCGTGCGCCTGGGCATCCTGACGGACGGTAAGCACTGGCTGCTGCGGTGGCCCGGCGCGGGCGCGGTCAGAACCACGCGCCCTTACGCCTTCACTCTCGAATCACCAGACAGCGGTGCCGAACTCTACAAGTGGCTTCGTGACGAGGCCCTTGCCGCGACGGAGCAGACGCAACCCGACCGGCAAAGCATCAAGGCGCGGTTTGGACCGGAAAGCCTCCTGTACCAACGTGACATCGACACCCTGCGGCAACTTTACCAAGCCACTGCTGATAGCGAGACCATCGCCGTCAAGCGGCGGCTGTGGCACAACCTGCTCATGGCGGCCCTGGGCGAAATCGCCCGCGGCAGCGACCAGATGGACGATTTGTTCGTTCGTCACACCTACTTGAGCATGACCATCGGCATGGTGGTGCAAGCGTCGTTTGGCATCGACATCGCCGCGGTCGCGGAGAGCGAACCGTCCGCCCTCCTGAATGGCCGCCGCTTTCACAACGCTACGGGACTGCACGGCATCGTCGAGTCGGACTTCTTCGCCTGGCCCGCCGAGGTAGAGGGTGGCTTGTCCCTTGTCAAGACCCTGGCGCGCCGCGTGGCGCGGTTCGTCTGGAGCAACGCCCCGGCGGACGTGGGCGCGATCCTCTACGAGACCGTGATTCCGCCGGATGAGCGCCGCCAACTCGGCGAATATTACACGCCGGACTGGCTCGCCCGCACCATGGTGCGCGAGTTAGTTGAAGACCCGCTTAACCAACGCGTGCTCGATCCGGCCTGCGGTTCCGGCACCTTCCTAGTGGAAGCGGTCGCACATTTCTTGGAGGCAGCACAGCAGGCAGGGCTGACTCCCCAAGCAGTTATAGAGAATCTGCGGGTGGCGGTGAACGGCATCGACGTCCATCCGGTGGCCGTCCACCTGGCCCGCGCCGCGTGGACGCTGGCGGCGCGCCCGGCGATCATGGCCGCCGCCAACGCCGGCTACAGCAACCCCATCTCCGTGCCGGTCTACCTCGGCGACGCGCTGCAACTGCGCTTCCACACCGGCGATCTCTTTTCCGACTACGCGGTGACTATCGAGGTTGAGGACGAGCAGAACACGACCTTGGTCTTTCCGGTGAGCTTGGTTTCGCGCGCCGACACGTTCGACCCGCTGCTGAGCGACGTAGCCGACGCCATCGAACGCGGCGCCGACCCCCACGTGGCCCTGGACGACCACGCCATTACCGACGCCTACGAGCGGGAGACGCTCCAGCAGACCATCGCCGTCATGCAGCGCCTCCATGCCGCCGGCCGCGACCACATCTGGGCCTACTACACCCGTAACCTCGTGCGCCCGGTAGTCCTCAGCCGCGAAAAAGTGGACGTAATCATCGGCAATCCACCGTGGTTGAACTACAACCAGACCGTGAGCACGCTGCGCGCGGCATTGGAGGATCTAAGCAAGGACCGCTACGGCATCTGGGCTGGCGGCCGCTACGCCACGCACCAGGACGTGGCCGGTCTCTTCTTCACCCGCTGCGTTGACCTCTATCTGAAGAACGGCGGCGAGATCGGCATGGTCATGCCCCACAGCGCGCTGCAAACGGGACAGTACACCAAGTGGCGCACCGGTCTCTGGCGTTCCAAACCACAAGGTCGGGGACGCAACCGCTCGCCTGGCTTTACCTTGTCGGTGGAGTTCGACTACAAGCGGGCATGGGACCTGGAACGGCTGGAACCCAATACCTTCTTCCCCATTCCTGCCTGCGTCGTCTTTGCGCAAAGCACGGGAGACAGCGCCGTGGCAAACCCCCTGCGCGGCACAGTGGAGCAGTGGCGCGGCAAGGCCGGCGCGCCCGACACTCGGCGGGAGCTAGTGCCCATCACCGACACTTCCGCGCTAGGCAAGTCTCATTACGCTAAGCACTCAAAGCAAGGCGCGGTGATTGTGCCGCGCTGCCTGTTCTTCGTGCACGAGGGTGAGAACCCGGCCATCATCCAGGCCGGCCAGACCGTTACGGTAATCCCGCGGCGGGGCACATATGATAAAGAGCCGTGGCGTAGCCTCGATCTTGCTGCAATCACCGGTCAGGCTATCGAGCGCCAATACGTCTTTGATGTGCATTTAGGAGAAACCGTGGTACCCTATGCGACGTTTGAGCCCCTCAAGGCGACGTTACCGCTAAAGCGAGAGGACGCCAGACTGCCTGCCGATCCCGACGGCGTGGGCGGTATCCGTCTTGGCAGTCTTGCGCGGAACATGCGCGACCGCTGGCAGGCTGTTAGTGGCTTGTGGGAGAAGCATAAGGCGACTGCTACCGACTTGGATTTACTGGATCAATTGGACTACTACGGAAAACTGTCGGCTCAACTAGAGTGGCGGCAAAGTACTTGCGAAGATGCTCTTCGTGTGATTTATACCAGCGCCGGTGCGCCGACAGCAGCGATCATCGAGGACAATACCGTCATCATTGACTATAAGCTCTTCTGGATAACCTGCAAGAACGAACGGGAAGCCCACTACCTGCTCGCAATCATCAACAGTGAGGCGCTCCATGAAGCAGTAATACCGCTAATGTCCAAGGGCCAATTCGGCGCACGAGATTTGCAAAAGCACCTCTGGAAACTCCCCATCCCCGAGTTCGACTCTACCGTCCCCCTCCACGCCGCCATTGCCGACGCCGGCCAAGCCGCCGCCACCGGCGCGGCCCAACAACTCGCCTCCCTCCGCGCCCGACGCTCAGAGTCCAAGACAGCTAAGCGCGGCAGCCCCCGCCCCCTCACCGTCACCATCGCCCGCCGCGAACTCCGCCAATGGCTCCGCACCTCCCCCGAAGGCCAAGCTGCGGAAAGTGAGGTAGGGCGTCTATTGGGACAGCAGTGATCAGCCTGGAACTTTTCAACAACAGGGAAATTGCAGCCGGAGTTTGGCTTGTAGTTGTTCTAGTAATTGTGTCCCTGCTGCTCGGTCCCCGCCAATTTCTCACCGACTTACTGAGCATCTTTCAAAGTGTCGCACTTCTTGCTCTTGTCGCTCTCGCTTGTGCCTATTTGACATTAGCTGTCACTGGGTTGCTCAAAATTGGGTTCTGGGAACCAGCACTTCTCAAGGGCACAATACTTTGGGCGATTCTCTCCGGGTCAGTTCTAATCTTCGGATCGCTGGGATCAAGCGGTTCAGAGGTCACTTTTCGTAGCCTTCTAAGTGACAATCTGAAAGTAATAGTCATCATTGAATTCTTGGTCAGTTCGTACACATTCAGCCTGATTGCCGAACTCCTATTGTGGCCGACGCTAGTTGCCGTTGTCGCGGTCAATGCTTTCCTGGAGTCTCACGAGCAACATAAAGGGCTTGCCAGATTCACCTCGGCGTCTCTAATCCTCTTCGGATGGATTGTGATCGTCCAAGCTGCATGGAGAGCTTTTGGCGACTTGGGCAATCTTGCAACGACACTTACATTGCGAGAATTCTTGCTTCCCCTTGTACTATCGCTGTTGCTCGTGCCATTCATCTACTTGAGCCAAGTATACGGTTACTACGACAAGATCTTCAGAAGGCTTTCGCTTTCACTAGAGTTGCAAAAGAACAGTAGCCTCAAGCGTTATGCAAGTAGGAGAATAGTGCATGCTTGCGGTCTCGACACCGCCAAACTTCGGCAATTGTGTGGCCCAAATGAAGTAAGGCTTATGCAAATCAGAAGCGAGCAAGATGTGGATGATTTGGTGAAGACTATTGTTCCCAAAGTGACTTAGAAAGCGCCGCAGCGAAATATTGTGCCTGCGGCGAGACCAGCAGGCAATTCACTGCTAAAGGGCCTATTACATCCAAGGCTCTTATTGTCCGAGGTGAGTCGCTGCGTGCATCGCTAGAGTTGCGGGATGCAGACCTTGCCGTTGCGGGCCACGGGCATACCGGCGTAGGCGCAGCGGTTGCCCCACTGGTCGACGGCTTCCTTGCTCTTATACTCGTTGATGACCTTGTGGCGCGAGGTGTTGCTGTAGTTGTTGCCGGCGGTGTGCAGCACCATCACGTGGATGAAGAGCACGTCGCCGGGCTTCGCAATCATGGGCACCGGCTCGTAGCCTTCCACCTTCTCGTCGGCCACTTGATGGCCGTGAAACGTCTCCCACTCGCCCATCAAGTGGCTGCCGGGCAGCACCGTTGTTGAGCCTTCATCGACGTCGTTGGCGTCCAGATAGATAATCGCCGCGGCCAGCTCGGACTTGCTGTGGCGCTCGTAGGGCCAGTCCTGGTGCCAGCCCTGTGTGTTCGTAAAGCCCGGCGGGTTGTTGCGCACCTTGCCGTTGTGAAAGTCGATGTCCGGGCCGAAGAGGTCGATGAAGACATTCACGATGCGGGGATCGGTGACGTTGTTGAACCAGTAATCGCTCGCCAGCGGCTGATCCATGATGCCCTGCACGTTCTTGGGGTTATAGGGGTCGATGGGATACCCCTCCGCCTGCTCCATGAAATTGTATCTTATGGCCTCGGGTCGGCCGTCCGGATTCGCGATGAGGTCATGGAACTCTCGCCGCATCTCCTCCATCTCGGCGGCGTCGTACATCCCCTCCATAACCAGATAGCCGTTGTCGTCAAAGAACTGCTTCTGCTCCGGTGCCAAAGTCACCAACTGCGCGGTCGCCATAGAATCCTCTCCTTTTCAAGAACTCGCTTGTAGGCGTCCTATGTCAGGATCATCTCCGGTGATTATACAATGTTTCCCGCCAAGGAGGCACAGGCCATAAACCTGCGCTACTGGAGATTCCCCGTCCGGTGTCACCTATGCCAACCAACATCAGATTCAAGAATTCTCCTGTAGCGCGGGAGCCTGTCCCCCGCTTCTTGCACACCTGGAAATCGAATGCTCCGCACGTCCCCGCGAGTCTCGCCAGTTATTTCATGCCTAGACATTGACCTGTTGACTAGATCCTCAGGGCCAGTCAGAGACCCTACGGTGCAACCTCTACCCGTCCGCCGCCGTGGGAGCTTTCATAGACCGCCTCACCGAACGTGAGCGCCTTATAGCTATCCCACAGGTCGGGGCCGGAGTCTTCCAGACCCAGGCAGCGGCGGGCGAAGTGGCGCACCTCTCCGGTGTAGCCGAAGTTCATCTGGCTGCGCGCGATGCTATTCCACGCGGGCTCGACGGTATAGTTGTAGCGGCCCAAGTGCGGCTTCTCCTGCGTCCATTCCTCGTAGGGCTGATACGTGACCTTCAACATGTCCTCGCAGAGCACGTGTTGTTCCAGGCCGATGAGCTCCAGGTTCTCGATGATGTCGCGAAACGCCGCCTTGGAATCGAGCGTGTTGATGTCCATCTGGCCCACCATGCCGTTCGCGAATTCCACGTTGATCAAATAAGCAAAGTTCTGCGGGCCCACCTCGTGGTAGAGCGCGTTCACGGCTTTCACGTCGCCGCCGTAGAAGCGCATGAGGTCGAAGATGTGCACGCACTGGCCGATGAGAAACGCCCGCTTGGCGGAGTCGATGCCCCATATCTGCGGATATTTCCCTTGGCCGAACTTGGTCTTGACCACGTGCAGGTCGCCAAACTCCGGCCGGGAGACGATCTCCTTGGCAATGAGGTACACGTCTGCAAAGCGCTTCATAAAGCCCACCTGGCCCCAGACCCCTTTGGCTTCCGCCAGTTCGGCGAGTTCCTTGGCTTCCGCCGAGGTATTGGCCGACGGCTTTTCGGTATAGACCGGCAGACCGCGATTGAGCACCACCGGCGCCAGCTCGTACTGCTGCGGCGCAGGGCCGATGGTAAAGACGCCGTCCAGTTGTTCCGTATCGAGCATCTTGTGCATGTCGGTGTAGACCCGGCGCGCGCCGAAGTTGCGGGCGTTGCGCTGCGCCTTTTCCAAGTCGATGTCGCAGACGGCAACGAGATCAATCTCGGGGATGAATTGGATTTGGGGAAAAATCGAGGCGGTGGCAAAGGAGCCACAGCCGATAAAGGCAAGTCTGGCCCGGCGTTCGGTACTCATGGGGAATTCGCTCCTTGGGGTGAGGACGTGGCGCAACCGGTTTGCGTGTTTGGGGAACCCGGCTGCGATGCCACGCCAAGAGGTGTATTACGGCAATTATATTCCCGTGTCGCAGGCGCATCAATGCCGGGCACACCCTCTCAATTACCCAATAGGTGCGGCACTGACAATCTGTCGCCCTCACCCAACCCCTCTCCCCCAGGAGAGTGCTTTCAGATTGCTCTCCTCTTTAGTTGAAAACGGTTTTTATCCTCGCTCCGTCATTCCGGCAAAAGCCGGAATCCAGGAATTCCTAGGTTCTAGCCAAGAAGGGTGTGTAATACTGCTTTAGCGACAAGATGGATTCCCGCTTCCGCGGGAATGACGGATTGACTACGCGAGGGAAGCACTGAGATCGCGGGCATAACGGCATGTGCAGAACTTCCCGCCCCAGCGCGGGGGCTCGTCCCTAATGCTGTCGCATTAAAGAGGATGGCTTCAGTTTTCTCCATTCGTGCTGAGCTTGTCGAAGCGCAAACGGAGCGTAGAAGCCCCAAAACCGACGATTTCGTGCCTAAGCCGTTCACCCTTCGACTTTGCTCAGGGCGAACGGCTCAGGAGCGGGTCTTATTGCGACATCATTGAGGCTTGTCCCCCGCCTCCTGCGCGAATCGAGGCTGGCTTGCACAGTGCGCAGCAAAGCCATACAGATGCTGCAATGCCGAGTATTCGCCTGCGCGGGAAAACACTTTATCAAGACAATGAAGTGCCGCCATACTGACGTAGGGGCACGATATATCGTGCCCCTACTAGACTTGCCAAGCCGTATGGAGCTTACTGTTCCACCAGCACCCGGCCGCCGCCGTGGGAGCTCTTGTACACCGCTTCGCCGAACGTGAGCGACTTGTAGCTATCCCAGAGGTCGGGACCGCTGTTCTCCAGACCCAAGCAGCGGCGGGCAAAGTGGCGCACCTCATTGGTGTAGCCGAAGTTCGTCTGGCTCTTGCCGAGACCCGTCCAGGAGGGATCGAGCGTATAGTTGTAGCGACCGAGACCCGGCGCCGCCTCCGTCCACTGCTCGTGGGGCTGGTACGTGACCTTCATCATATCCTCGCAGACCACGTGGGTCTCCATGCCGATGAGTTCCAGCGTCTCGATGACGTCGCGGGTCCCCACCTTGGAATCGAGCGTATTGATGTCCATGTGGCCGACGGTGCCGTTGGTAAACTCCAAGTTGATGAGATACGAGAAATTCTGCGGGCCGACCTCGTAGTAGAGGGCGTTCACGGCGCGCACGTCACCGCCGAAGAACCGCACCAGGTCGAAGATGTGCACGCACTGGCCGATGAGAAACGCGCGCTTAGCGGAGTCGATGCCCCAGATCTGCGGATATTTCCCTTGGCCGAACTTGACCTTGAGCACGTGCAGCCCACCAAATTCCGGCCGCGCCACGACTTCCTTGGCAATGGTGTACACGTCGGCGAACCGCTTCATGAAGCCCACCTGGCCCCACACGCCATTTTCCTCGGCTAGTTCGGCCAGTTCCTTGGCTTCCGCGGACGTATTGGCCGACGGTTTTTCCGTATAAACCGGCAGCCCGCGCTCAAGCACCACCGGCGCAAGCTCGTACTGCTGCGGCGCCGGGCCGATGGTGAACACGCCGTCCAATTCTTCCGTATCGAGCATCTTATGCATGTCGGTATAGACGCGGCGCGCGCCGAAGTTGCGGGCGTTGCGCTGCGCCTTTTCTTCTACAACGTCGCACACGGCAACGAGATCAATCTCTGGAATGAGCGGTATCTGGGGAAAAATCGAGGCCGTGGCAAAGCCACCACAACCGATGAAGGCAAGTCTCGCGCGACGCTCGGTACTCATGGGGTAATTGCTCCTTAGGATGAGGACATGACGCGGACAGATTGCGGGATATAGAGAATCGGCTGCGGCGCCACGCCGGGAAGTCTATTGCGGCAATTATATTCGCATAAGACTAGGGCTTCAATGCTCTGTCTTCTAGCCATACACTCTTCCTGTTTCGAGTTGCGGATGCAACCTTATCCGTCGTTCCCGCGAAAGCGGGAACCCATCCTTTTTGGCGCACGCTTCTGCAGTCAACTTGGCTGGCGTTTGGGAAACCCTGGATTCCTCGGTTTCCCAAACGCCCTTTCGCCGGAATGAAGGATAAATCCCTCCACCGGGTGATTTCGGAGATAGCCTGAAAACTCTCCAACCCCTATTTGACAGAAGCACACTGCAGGTCGCGCCAAGAGGTTTATACTCAATACGAGAGCGGTTCCCGGCAGGATCAGCGACCAAGAAAACCGGAAATGTGGAGTCTAGTTAGATTTCACCGACGATTCCCAGAATTCTGACCAAGGAACAAAGGAGCACCCCATGAGCGAACGACCGAACTTCCTCATCATCCTCACCGACCAGATGCGCGGCGACAACATGCGCTGCGCGTGGCGTGACTGGCGAGGCGACACGCCCCTACAGACCCCCAACCTCGATCGCCTTGCAGCCGGCGGCGCGCTGCTTACCCGCGCTTATGTCAACAATCCGCTCTGCATGCCCTCGCGTTCCACGTTGCTCACGGGTCTCACCCCACGTGGGCACAATGTGCGCACCAACGGCATCGATCTCGATCCGGCCTTTCCTACCATCACCGGCACCCTCGCCGACGAGGGCTACCGCACCCACAGCATTGGCAAAATCCACGTGCGCGTGGCCGGCGAGCCCATCGGCGTGGACCCGGAAACGCTCGACCCGCGCGACTTTCCCGAAACCCGCTGGATGTGGCGCCATCGCAAAGTCTCGTCACTGCCCTCCCCCTACTACGGCTTTGCGAGCACGGAGCTGACAATCGGCCACGGGCCCGGCAACTTCGACAATCACTACCTGTGGCTGGAGCGGGAGCACCCGGAGGTGCTCCCCCACTGGAACCGCCAATCCTCCACGCCCGCGGCCAGCGGCGCGGAGCAATCCTACCGCATCAACGTGCCGCCGGAATACCACTACAACACGTGGATTGCCGACCGCAGCATTGCGTACCTGCAGGATGCCGCCAACCAGGACCAGCCGTTCATGCTGTGGGCCTCGTTCCCCGATCCGCACCATCCCTATGCCGCCCCCGACCCGTGGTTTTCCATGTACGACCGTAATTCAATTCCGCCGGCTACCCGGCGCGAGAACGAACTCGACGACCTGCCGCCCCACATGCGCTTGATGTACGAGACCGACCAATGGACCTCCGGCCGGCGGCTCGCCACCAAGATGCCTGACGAGCACATGCGCGAGCTTACGGCCATTACATTTGGCATGGTGTCCTTCATTGACGAACAAGTAGGGCGCATACTCGATTCGCTGGACGAATTGGGCTTGGCCGACAATACGGTCATCGTCTTCACGGCTGACCACGGCGACCTGCTCGGCGACCACTGGCTGTTAAACAAAGGGCCGTTCCACTTCGACGGCATGCTGAACATTCCGTCCATCTGGCGGTGGCCGGCGGGCTTCCCGGCGGGACAGGTCTCGCAGTCGCTGGTCTCGCACCTGGACATACCGCCCACGCTGCTCGGCCTGGCGGGAGTGGAGGCCCCGGAGTATGGGCCCCCCTTCATGAAAGGCATACCGCAGCCGGAGGCCGAGCGGCAGATGTCGTCATTGCCCGGCCGCTCGCTCACGCCGCTGCTCACCGGCGCGGCAGATGCGGTGCAGGATGCCATCGTCATCGAAAACGACGAGGACTACATCGGCCTGCGCCTGCGCACGCTCGTGACCAATACCCACCAACTAACGGTCTACGTCGGCGACGACGGCGAGCAGGAGTACGGTGAACTGTTCGACACCCAGTCAGATCCCGGGCAATTGCAGAATCTGTGGCATGACGCCGCCGCGCAAAACCAGAAGCAAGCGATGAAGGCGCGCCTCATGGAGGAACTCATCCGCACCGACAACCGGCTGCCGCGACGACAGAGCCATGCCTGATTCCCAGTTTTCCCGAGCGGTCATCCTGAGAGTACATTACATCCAGACTTGCTCATTGCAGGACGCAGAGCAATTCGTCGTGAACGTCCATCTTGATTTAGTCTGACGGATCTGCACTTTGCATCCCAATGGAGTTGAGACAAGAGCAGTCGCGCCCCATAGTGAGGGAGACGGTCTGTGACTGAGAGCTATGTCATTCTTACCCTGAGGTTCTTTCAGGAAGAGGGGCAGTGGGTTGGTGACTGTGAGGAATTGGGCGTCGCGCACGCTAGCGATACCCTAGACGAGGTGCGTGCGGGACTGGTAGAGCTGTTGACGTTAACGCTCGATACCATGGATAGCGTGGGCGAACAGGAGCGGTTCTTTGCCGAGCACGACATAACCTTGCATCCGTCCGATAGGCCAGCGCCCACGCAAGAGTATCACGTCCTGCCGGATACTCATCTCGTGGAGCCAAAGCGCATCCCAATTGCGCATACGGCATGGCACAAAGGCACCTGCCCGCAGGGACCGGCCTAGGCAGAAAGGGTCTTGAGCGGCTAATCCAAGAACACGGACTTCCATAGACTTTAGTTGAGAAGTGAGCGCTAAGCCAACTCACTGAACAGACTAGAGCGCAGGCTAGAAGCCTGCGCTCCTTTTCCAATCACGAGCTATGGCAACCTACAGGCGAGGCGCCAATTCTCGCTTCTTCTCCACCGCCATGCCTGCGGTTTAGTCGAAATGACCTACCTGCGATAGAACTCCGCCACTTTGTGGAACATCGTCGCCATGTCCTCGATATCCTCGGCAGAGTGCTTATCGGTCCAGCCCCAGCGGACGGTGGTATCCACGTGCTCCTTGGCTATGGGGCACATGTCGACGCTGTATTCGATGTCTTTGGCAAATTCGTTCATCGGATGGTCCCACGGCCAACCGGACCTGCCTGCCACATGCGCCTTGTCTTGCATGAACACGTGGCTATCAGGCACCAGGTAATAAGGCGCGACACCGGCGTTGGCGCCCAGGCCTTCGGCCTTTAGCGCCTCAACAAAGTCCCACGGGGAGCAACTGAACTGGTCACGGTCGACACGTACGTGATAGAGCCAGTAGATGTGGTCGCTGCCGGGCGGGATATACGGCGGCGTGAGGCCGTCAATCTCATCGATGCGTGAACTCAAGTGCGCCGCGCCTTGCCGCCGCCGCTCGTTCTGTTCCTCGAGCACACCCAGCTCGGCCAATGCCAAGCCCGCCTGGAACTGACCGAAACGATAGTTCAGACCGAACGATTCGTGCTTGCGACCATAGCCCTCGTGCATTACGGCGCCCCGTGAGAGCGCAAAGCTCCGCACTCTTGCGGCCACCTCTTCACTGTCCGTGGTAACGGCGCCGCCGTGGTCCGCCGTCAAATGCTTTTCCGCGTCGAATGAGAAGCCGCCCACGTCGCCCAGCGAACCCGATTTTCCTTTCACGGTCGGCCCTGAGTAGTTCGCCAAAGGCGCCTGGCAGACATCCTCCACAACCGTGATGTTCTTGCTCCTGCCCAGCGCTACGATCTCTTCCATGGGGCAGAGCAGACCGTAGAAATGCACGGCAACGATGGCGGCCGTACGCGGCGAGAGCACCTTCGCGATAGTCTCGGCATTGACGTTGCCCGTGCGCACGTCCACGTCGGGGAAGATCGGGATTGCGCCCTGCGCAACAATGCCGGCGATGGTGCCGAAGTCGGTAATGGGACTCACAACGACTTCGTCACCCGGTCCGACGCCCAAGCCGGCGTACAGCGAGTGCAGCGCAGCCGTACAATTCGAAATGGAGACGCAGTACTTCGTGCCGGTTGCTTCGGCAAACGCCTCCTCAAATTGGCCGATTAAGTTGCTCGCAACGCCGCCATCCAGCACTGACCGCACGTTGTCGTAAGCGCTCTCCGGTACATAACGGGGAAAGACACTCGGCAGCGGGTTGTCCGCGCTCCGCACCGCCGTGCCGCCATTCACCGCCAAGCTGACATCCGCAGGGGTCTTTATAGCCATGTCACGCTCCTCTCCAGATTGATTTACTGAATTATACACACTCTTGCGGTACGGGACATATTCCGCGGAGCCTGTGTAAGCACACATTTAGCGCAATTAGCTAGTTTGAAAGCCAAAGCGCCTTGTACTTTCGTTCATGGTTCAGCAAACCTGTGCTGAGTTTGCCGCAATACTCACCACGAGCGGAAAGACCCCCATCCCGTTCGACTTTTCCCTGTAAAAGGCCAACCCGACTCTCTGCGCGCAGACCGGCCCTTCAGGATAACGAGAATCACATTCCCGTTCAGCCTGAGCCTGTCGAAGGCCCTCCTGCTCGTGCGCAGAGACTCTCCCACTCCCCTCTACAAAAGCCCTCTTCCGTTCGGCCTGAGCTTGTCGAAGGCCCTCCCGCTTGCGTGCGGCACTGCTCCTTCCAGGACGGCGGTCGTCCGCTGCCGTTCGGCCTGAGCCTGTCGAAGGCCCTCTTGCTCTTGCGCAGAGACTCTCCCGCTCCCCCCTACAAAATCCCTCTCCCGTTCGGCCTGAGCCCGTCGAAGGCCACTTCCCTTGCATCCTTGCTCTCCGTTCATGGTTCGACAAGCTCACTCACGAACGGATACTACCGCTTCCCGATCGGCCTGAGCTTGTCGAAGGCCCTCCTGTTCGTCTGCCCACAAGCAAGACACCAGTCGGACATACACGCGAAAGACAGCAAGCGCACAAGAGCCTGCTAACGGATTAGGGGAATCTCCACCAGGCTATCCGCCTCTGCTGCCGCCTTGGCCGAAAGCGCCGCCTGCATGGATTGCAGAGCGCTCTCCGTATCCACCAGCGGCTCCTCGCCTGCACACGCCTTCAGGGCGAAATCCGCAAACACGTTTAGCTCGGCTGGGAGATCTGCCACCTGCCCTGCGTGATCGCTGTTGTAGAGAATCACGTCACCCGTTGCGGTGACCTCAACTTGCCCGTCCGTACCCACGACTTTCATACGGCAGTCCATGCCCGCAAAGGCCGGGCTCACCAGGCGGTGGTGCTCCATGATGGCCGTGGCGTTGTGCTCTTGCAGGAAGAAGAGTTGGCCGGCGTTGCGATAGTAGGGGTCGTCAGGCCGGGCAAAGTTGGATTCCCGTGCCAGTACGTGCGTGTATTCAAGACCCGTAATCCAGCGCAGCGCGTCGATATCGTGGATGAGGAGATCGGGAATGGGGCCGCCGGAGAGCCGTTCATCAAAGAACCACGGCGCGCGTTGTTCGCGCTTCTCCAGGGCGGAACGCAGGCCGTAGCTCTGCACGACTTGGCCAATGGCGCCGCTGCGCACGATTGCATGCAGCTTGGCGTAGCCGGGCCTACCGCGTAGCGTGAAGAGTTGCCCTACTTTGCGGTCTGGATGCTGCCGCACCAGCGCCACAGTGGCGTCGAGCTCTTCCTGCGAGATCATCAGCGGCTTGTCCGCCGTAACGTGCAAGCCGGCCCGCAACGCATCGACAACTACCCGGCCCTGATCGACCGGAATCAGGCAAACTGCCGCCACGTCGAGTTGCTCCTGGGCAAACATCGCCACGTGGTCGTCATAGAGCCGCGCGCCATACTTGTCCCGCATCTCATCGGCGCGCGCTCCCGCCTGGGCAACGGCCACAAGCTCTATCTCATCCGCTTCGTCAATGCCCGCAAACACATGCGGCGCATGCTGTTCCACGCCGACCATGCCAACTCTTACTACCATCGGCCTCCGTAGTCCTTTCTTTGGATTTGGGGATTTTCTGGCTAAATGCTGTTTGCCATGACAAGGAGCACCTTACCGGGCTACTTTCCATGAAAGATAGTACCGCACGTGCGTCCCCTTGTGCAGGGAAGCGCTCAACTGAAACAAGCAGCGCGGTGTCATGCCCCCTGCCTCCGGCGCAGCGGGACGAGTCCTTCTGCTCAATCGTCTTCCCCTGATTGGGGGGTACGACATGTCGTGCCCTGCCGGGATTATCAGATTTCCCGGTGGACCTAGCGTCCCTGCATTGGGTAAAGACGAACCCGCAATAAACCGCTCTCTCCAAACGTAGCGCAGGATTGCAACCTGCGCCAAACCATCGTTGCCAACAAAAGCGTAGGGGCACGATATATCGTGCCCCTACTCCATTCAGTCTATAATGCAGTCCGCAACTTAGCAGATGCAGCCGCCCTCTTCCAGGGCAATCGTGGCAACCTGCTGCAGCTCTTCCTGCACTTCTTGGATGGTGCGGACGCCGTCCTCGATGTCCTTCCAGCCTTGGCTCCAGGCGCCATTGACCTCAGATTGCTTGACAATCTGCTGAGCGCCATCGCTGAGTTCCGCCATCTGGGCGTAGACGTCGGCATTCTCATACGGCCACAAGGTCACCGGGCTCTGCTTGCGGCTGGCCGTGTAGCGGCGGCCGCCGAGCCGGGCAATCTGCTGATCGGACTCTGGCCCGACCAGAATCTTGTAGAGCTCCCACGCCAGATCGGCTTGCGGCGCGGATGAACTCAGGTAGTTCGCATTGAGCGCCTGAATCGTGTTGCGTCCGCCGGGGCCCTCGGGCAGCAAGGCGTGACCGATGTTGAAAGGCTTATCCTTGGACATGATGTTCGCCTGGAAGCTGCGCGTATTGGCACCGCTCGCCAGCCGCGAAGAAAGGGTCTCTTCTTCGAAGGACGCCTTCGCGTCATTCTCACTCGGGCTGCTGATGCGGGGCGAAACCTCATGCTTGACGACGAGGTCCTGGGCGGCTTGCACCGCAGCCGCGAATTCGGGGGTATCCATCGTCGCGGCAGAAATGTCGTCATTCCACCAGTCTGCGCCCCAGGCCTTCAAATGGTGCCCAAACCAGCCGGTGGAGTGGTAGGCATAGAAGAAACCCCAGCGGGTCGTGTTCGCACCTTCGCGCTTGGTGAGCTTTTGCGCAAACTCAAGCGCGGCGTCCCACGTCCACTTGCCTTCCTCCACCAAGTCGTTCGGTGATGTCAGGCCGGCCTCAGTCGCCTGGTCCGCGTTGTACCAGAATTCCTTGCCCTGGTTAAACCAGGCGATGCCGTAGATCTGGCCCTGAATCTTTTCCAGCGCGTGATCGTAGAAGTCTTCGCGCGCCACGTCGGCATCTTTCGCGATGAACGGGTCCAGCGGCTGGATCATTTCCTGCTGGGCAAACTGGCTGATATAGGAAAAGTGACCGTAGTACATGTCGATGGGCACGTTGCCCGCGAACGAGGCCACGGCCTTCTCGATAAGCACGCCAAAACCGCCGGTCACGGCATCCACTTGCAGCTCTGCTTCGGGAAACTGCGCCCGGAAATTATCGAAAATCTGGCCGAAGTTCTCTTCCCACACCGCCTGCGTGGTGGTGTAGTGCAGGTAGACGACCTTCTTCGGCTCCATAGCCTTTGTCTCTTCTGCCGGCTTGGCCGCCTCTTCCTTAGCTGCCGGGGCCTCGCCCTCTGCAGGCGTGGCCGCAGGCATAGCCTGCCCGCACGCAGCCGCCAGCAAACCGGCGCCAGCCACCAGGCTGCCACCGAGCAATCTTCGTCGGGTTACCGCTGTTTTCACAATCTCTTCCTCCACTAGTACGTTTACATGCATTCAAACCGATGATGCTCAATTCGCCTCACAAATAGCGCTTTCGAGCCGGACGTGATGCTGGAACTGCTAAGACCGACCCAGTCAAACTAGGCGTTCACACAGAGTGCCGTGGTTTTCCTCCTTTCGCCTTTCCCCCCGGTAGACTGTTCGGAATCCAAACCGGTATCAACCAGTCACCACGAACTGTGCCGCCAAATCTGCGGCTAACGCCAAGTCAGCGGCCAGTTTTGCAAGTAGTATAGCACCTTGGCAAGCGTGCGCAAGCATTGGGTACATTTCTGAAACAGCTCAGTCAGACTCCGTCCAAATACAAACAGTAGGAGCGGCGAAATTCGCTAATGAGCGAATTTACAAAGACGGGCGCTCTCAGTAAACTGTTCTGACAACATTGAAAATACACAAATAGAGCTATAAACCGCCTGCTACGGCAAGAGACCCGTTTACTCCTCAGCCGGAACGGAGAATTCGTTATGCGGCACCTTGCAGCACTTTTCGGCTTCGCAGTGCTTTTGCTCTTCCCCGCATCCGCCGCGGCTGCGGAGTGCCAATTCGTGCTGGGCTTCAAGACGCTGCGCGATCTCATCGGCCATGACATCGTCGGTGAGTGCCTGGAAAACGAGCACTACAACCACATCGGCGACAGCGTGCAGCAAACCACCGGCGGCCTACTCGTCTGGCGCAAGGCGGACAACTGGACCGCCTTCACCGACGGCTACCGCACGTGGATCAACGGGCCCAACGGCCTGGTGCAACGCCTCAACACCGAGCGCTTCGCGTGGGAAGCCGACTTCGCTCCCGGCGGCACTGTCGCGACCCCTATTCCCATCGCAACACCAACGCCGACCCCAACTCCTAACGTGACCGCAATGGTCGTCCAGACTGTTCAGAATCTGCATTGGGTGCGAGACGGCCTGACGGGCCTTGAAGTGCCTGCCGCTGCGGCCTTGCAGGAGCTTGCGTTCACGTCTCCGCGCGTCCTGCACACCCTCTTGGAGGCTCGCAGGAGCTGGCTGCCGCCACGCAATGCGGTGGAATTGGCAACGCTCGAACAGCTTGCTGCCATGAGCGCCATTGACGCGGCCGGCGTGCAGCGGCTCATCCGGATGCCTTTCTTGTTTGAAATCGAACAAGCCGACTTGGATGTAGTAACCTCCTTGAGTTTCGAGCTGGATTTCAATCCCAACACACTTCAGAATGCGCTGTCTCACCCCGCCTTAGGGAGAGCTACGGTCAAGAACCTCGCTGTAGTCGCGTCGCTCTTGTCCTTGAGACGGAGCGACCCACAGGCAGCGGCGGCGATTGAAGCGCTGCCCTGGGTGCGAGACGGCATTCGCAGCCTTGCGCCTCTCAACAGAGGGTTCGAATTCGAACTGAACAGAGTCTCAGACCTCATAGAATGGGCCAACAGGTCCCCGCAGACGTTTGCGAACCTCATTCGCAAACCCAGGATCCTCAACGACTTTGCGCCATTTCCAAGAACCGGGGCTGTCAGAGGTGTGGCTGGAGACCTGTGGGCCGACGTCATCATCGGCCAGCCGGACTTCTCGCAGGTCTCCGAAGAGCAGGTGGTGCCGTTCAAGGTGTTCAACCCAGGCGGCGTCGTTGTCGATCGCTCGGTTAGCCCCGGCCGGGCGTACGTTTGGGATGCGGGGAACAGCCGGATACTGGGCATTGACCTCCGCACATGCTATGCGGGGCCGGGGCCCTGCGTCGCTGACGTGGTCATCGGCCAGCCGTCCGGCTTCGACCACTCCGCCTGCAATGGCGACTCAAACGTACAGGATTACCCCTTGCGCGCCGCGGCCACAGCCAGAACACTGTGTGGAATCACCGATGTCGCGATATCGGTGGATGAGGAACACACCTTCGTGACCATGGCGGTGGACGCCCAAGGCAACCTCTATGTGCCGGATTCCCTCAACAATCGCGTTCTAAAATACAACCGGCCCTTCGAGACCGATTCCATCGCCGATGAAGTCTGGGGGCAGAGTGACTTCTCCGGCATGGTCTGCAACCGGGATAGTGCGAGACTGGTGCCCGCCAGCGACACGCTATGTTTTCACTCTTACTCATTTCGATCTCGGTTCGGCTGGTTCGCCAGTGGAGTGGAAATCGATGCCACCGGCAACCTCTGGGTGGCGGATGCCGCCAATCATCGCGTTCTGCGTTTTCCCATGAATCGCTCCACCGGCACGATCGCCAAACAAGCCGATCTGGTGCTGGGCCAACCGAACTTTCGGAGCAATGAATGGGGCAGTGGGCTTAAGAAGCTCGACTCTCCGGCGGCGATCAGGTTGAACGCCAGAGGCTGGCTCTACGTTGCCGACAAGGGGAACAACCGCGTTCTAGTCTTCAAGCCGCCGTTCGCTTCAGGAATGCGCGCGAGTTCCGTGTTTGGCTCCAATTTCAACCGTCCGACCTCGCTTGAGATTGACCCGAAGAACAACGGTGTATGGGTGAACGACTCCGAAAACAAGATGCTTGTGCTTTGGGACTGGGAAGGCGCTAGCGTCCTAAAGGTTCTGGGCAAGTACTCTTATGAACCGGACGGGAAGTGCGGAGACCTAGACTTGACCAGAGTACCCGGCAATCCCGGTACCTGTGTCAGCGGTGGCGGATTCGGTATCGATGCGGAAGGGAATGTGCTAATGCCGGTTGTCAGACACACCCAGGATGTTTTGCGCTTCCCGGCCCCGATTCCAAGGCTTGGGAGCGGGACGACACGTCTGCCGGATAAGCGGCTGTTCTACCCACCTGGTGGAATCAACTACAAGGGTGACAGGGAGTTACGCAACAGTCACGGCATAGCGGTGTATGGGGATCAACTGATTTCTTCCGATACCAAGAGACTGTTGTTCTGGAATGGGGTTGCCGCTTTGAAAAACGGCACACCTGCGAGCGGCGTGGTCGGAGAGACCTACTGGTCACCGGAATGGGAGACATGCTGCGGCCACATTAGTGTCGACGGCGCCGGCAGGTTATGGGTCTTAGGCTCCGACGCGTCCCACTTTATAAGGGTCTATCAATTGCCGCTTACGGAGAATTCTGTTCCAATCAAGACTATTTCTACTTTCCGTGCAAGCTTTCCGGTGCTGGGGTCTAGTGAAAGAGTTTGGCTAGGCCCTACAACATTTGGAATTCCAGCAGCAGAGTTGCATTCAGGTGGAGGCAATATTACGGGGGGCCCCTACATTCGCGGCATAGCTCCGGTAGGCAACGGTGAGTCGATTTGGATCAGTGACTCCCACAACCACCGAATACTGCGGCTGCGCAATCCACTTGGCGAACCTGTCGTTGACGCTATTCTGGGACAGAAGAGTGCGACGGGGAACAAGTGCAATCGCAGCGCCTACATTGGACCGTGGGATAGGCCTCAAGACGAAGCCGGCGCGCCAAGGGCCGACACGCTCTGCTATCCGGGCGCGGTTGCCATCGACCGGATCGGCAATCTCTTCGTCTCCGACCACTCACTGGAAGTCTCAGGCAATTGGCGGCTCTTGGTCTTCCCGCCTCACGCGATCCCTGCCGGCAACACCTCGACCATCTTTGCCCCTGCCGCCACAAAGGTGTTCAGCGATCTGGGAGCGTTGGAAGAATCGTACTTTGCACACTCTTGGCAAACGAGGCGGTCGGTAGAAACTGGTAGAGCCTATCTTCGGTCCAGGCAGACTGCCACCTGGGAACCAACGTTTGACAGCGCCAACAGAATGGTAGTTGGCTACAACAGCTACATGGGGCCGAGATTTGTCGGGTTCTACAATGATCCTCTCGGCCCAAGCACCGTACCCGATGGATTCTTGAACGACTTTGGTTCCATGCCCTATGCGGCCACGTTTGACGAAAACGACAACCTCTACGTGGCCGACCTGAATCGCAACAGGATACTGATTTACTGGAAACCCTTCAACAATCCACAATGAAGTAGGCAGGATCAAGGCTCCGCCTACGGGCTATCCCCCAATCCAGACTGCTAAGGGACGCCTCCTCGTCAGCAGAATCCTGCAACTCACTCCCGCCAGGTGGGCTCGCCACGAGCGATAGCAATTCCTTCGGCGGCGGCGTAGAGGTAGCGCTCGGCCCAGCCAGTGGTGGCCTGGATGTCGTAGTTCCACGATTGCACGGCGTAGAACATGCAGTTGTGATGGAGCCGGGCAAGGTTGGGCGTGAAGAACGCCGCCGGTTTCCACCACAGGCCTATCGGCCGGTGGTCGTTGTGCTCGCCAAGCCGCTGGCGCATGACCGCATTGAAGCTTTCAACATACTCCGGATCCGTGTCCGGCGTATAGATATCCGTCATGCCGGGATTGAGCAGGTGCAGCTTGCGCACGCCCAGGTGGTCCTCCTGTCCCGGAGGAATCGTGCGGTAGTGGGCGTGGAACTCCAGATAGGCCTGCGTCGGCGCCAGGGCGACGTAGTCCGCCAGGGCCTTGCTCTCAATCGGACACGCCTCGCCGCTCACCGCCGCCTTGTAGCCGCCGGCCACCACCTCGCCAATGCCGTTGAGCAGGCTATGGCCTTCCGCCGCGCCGTCGGGATTGATCATCGGCACCAAGCTCACCTGGTAGTTGTCCAGCAGCCAGCGTGAGTCCGTGAGATCGACCGTGAGCCGCCGCGCCAGTTCCACCAGCCGCTCCGCCACCGGTTCCGCGCCCTGCGAGGTGCCTGCCATCACTATGCGCTTGGCACGGGGGGCGGTCTCCAGCGCCCAAATCTTGCGGCCCTTAGCCGTCTCACCAATGACGCGCGTCGACCAGATGTGACTTTCGGTTCGCATGAGCGCTTCAAGCTGCGTTTCCATTTCCGACGGCGCTATGAACGGCATGCTGCCCAGCACCACGGACTCCCCTTCAGCCAGCGCCAGCGTGACGAGCACGTCGCTGGTGTCCGGCACGTTGGTGGCGTTTTCCAGCGGTATCGGCTCCCAGCCGCCCGGGCGTTTTACAAAGCCGCCGAACTGAATGTACCAGCCGCCCAACTCCTTGTCCGTGTGCACGTGAATGCGCAGCGCCGGTGTATCCCTGTGCGCCGTAACGCGTACGCTATAACGGTATTGCGTGGGCACGCCTTTGAAGTGCTCGTCAAAGCCGGTGGGCTTCGGGTCGACGCGCGTATAGAGGTGCACCGTGCCGTCACCAGCCAGCGATACGTCTTCCGCCGCGGCCGCCTCGAACTCCGTATCGAAAGTCACGCCTAGTTCGTCAATTGTCTTTTTCACGGGGCACTCTCCTTAAGTGTGCGTGCAAACTTGATGAGAATCTCGTCTTCGTCCTGAAACCAAAGAATTCCTGTGGAATGAGTCCTATGGGAGAGTATTACACGTAGGGGCACGACATGTCGTGCCCCTACGTCTCTCGTCTGCCAGCGTGGAAACGCGATGCCCTCACCCTAGCCCTCTTCCACGGGGAGAGGGAATTAAGAAATCCGGCTTGGGATTGGTTGATCAAGCAACGCTGGGCAACACGTGCTCAAGGACCTCATCGTTTGTTGCCACCCAGCAGCCGCCGGACTTCTCCAGCGCATACGGCAAGACCGTTTCCAGCACGTCGCAGTGCGGGTCTCTGGCGGCGAGCACGGGTGGGTGGAATGTCATGGTGAGCACTTGCCCATTCTCGTGGGCGTGGTCAATGCCGTGCTTGAGTAAGTTGATAAACTCCCAACGATCGAGGTTCAGATAACGGAATCCCCAGATATCCGTGATGCCGGTGGGCGGGAGTTCCGGCAGGCCGTTGGGGTAACGGTAGGGCTGCAAAGTGTCGAGACTTTCGCGCATAGCCGCTTCCAAGCGCTCACGCGGCGGGCGTTTCTGAGTGGGGTCTACCGGAAAGCGAAAATGTGAAGAAGCGTAGCCAAACCCTTCATCCCTTAATAGGTCCTGCACGTCGGGCACGGCGTGCAGACCGTCCACAAAGCCGCCGGGTGTGCGAAAACCCACAGGATCCACACCGAGCGCTTTGCGCATCGCGCTGCTGGTCTGGCGCAGCTCGTCACGGATGCACGTGAGCGCCGAGCGGCCGAGCGCCCGCCACGGCGCCGCCTTATAGGTCACCTGGAGTTGCGGAATGTCCTGGGCCCGCACGTTTACGTGGGTATACGTGTGATTGCCGAACGCGTGTCCGGCCTCCACGCCCGCTCTCAAGTAGTCGAGATCGGGGTCTTCCAACGCGCTGCCCACCAGAAAGTAATGCAGCTTGACGCCGTACTTCGCCGCCACTGCGTTCAGTTTCTGGATGTAGTGCTTACAGTCCGCGTCTATTGCCCCTTTACGGTGGTCCCACACCGACGTCCAATACGGGAAATTGGTGCACATCTCCACGTCGAAGGTCAGGCTGAGGCAGAATTGCGCGCCGTTCGGATACATGATTGCTCCCTTTCTTCACGAGCGCTCGCTACAGGCGGCTACATAGGCATGCCGTATCCATCGAGTTCCTATAGAGGTGGGACCCATCCGGGCAAGAATAGTCTGCCGCACTTGCCACCGCAATTAAACGCGTACATGCTACCGCGCCTTCCTCACTGCCACCACGAGCGCGAAGATCACGGTAGCCACCAAAGCCATAGAAGGCCCCGAGGGCAGGTTGTAATGATACGAGAGGTAAAGTCCCGCCACAGCCGAGATTATTCCCAGGAGCGACCCGGTAAACATCGCTTTGGGAAAGTTGCGCACCAGCAGGAACGACGTCGCCGCCGGTGTGATGAGCATGGCCAACACCAGCACGATGCCCACCGCTTGAATGGCCAGCACGATGACCACCGCCAGCAGAGCCAATAGGAGGTAATCCAGGGCCTGCGTGGGCAGGCCGATGACCGAAGCTCCGGCAGGATCAAAGCTGGCGAAGACGAATTCCTTATGCAGCAGGTAAAGTATCGCCAAAACAGCGCCGGCCATGATGGCCGTTACCATCACGTCGCGGGTGGTAACGCCCAGCACCTGGCCCAAGAGGATGTCTTCTAAACTGACCCGTAAGCCCCGCGTAAGCGATAGCATCACCACACCGAGTGCGAAGAGTCCCGCAAAGAGGATACCTACCGACGTATCGGCAGTGACACCCGCGCGCTTGATCAAATAGCCGCTCAGGAGCGCAACGGCGATTCCCATGGGGATAGCCCCCAGGAAGGGATTTGCCCCAATGAGAAAGGCCGCGACCATGCCGGGCAGTACGGCGTGGGAGAGGGCATCGCCCATGAATCCCAGGCCTTTGGTGACCACGTAGGCGCCCAGGATGGGACACATAATGCCGACCAAGAGCGAGACGATGAGCGCCCGCACCATGAATCCGTATTGGAAGGGCGCTACGAGGACATCGGCTATGACGTCCATCAATTCTGCCCGCTCTCGTACGCTCGGTAAATGTCCACCGAGCGATACAGCTCCTCCAAGACTTCAGGCACGAGCACCTCTGCCGTGGGCCCGCACGCTACTACGCTGCGGTTGAGGCAGAGGCAATCGTTGGACAGCCGTCGAATGTAGTTGATGTTGTGGGATGCCAGCAGGATGGTCTTGCCCGCGTCACGCATCTCCTGCAGCACCAGCGTCATGACCTCTTGGGAGGTGAAGTCGACGCCCCGAAAGGCTTCATCGAGGATTAGGACATCCACACCCTGCGCTAGAGCGCGGGCGATGAATATGCGCTGCTGCTGCCCGCCGGAAAGTTCGGAGACTAACGAGGACCGTCTGTCCCACATCCAGACCTGCTTGAGGGCGTCCTCGACTGCTTGCCTGTCGACACGACCTGGGCGGCGAAACCAGCCGATGCGTCGCGTGCGCCCCAGCATGACCATATCCCACACGGTCATGGGCAGGTCCCAGTTGATGTTCTGCCGCTGCGGGACGAAGGCTACCGAACCCCGGGCACTACTAATCGGTTTGCCGTTGATAAGCACTCGGCCTTCTCTGGCTGGGAGCAGCCCGGTGAGCGTGTTGAATAGGGTGCTCTTGCCGGCGCCGTTGGGACCGATGACGCCCATAATGTGACCGCTCTTGGCCGAGAACGAGACGCCATTGAGTACCTGGATATCGCCGCGATCCACGACCAGGTCTTCAACAAAGAGCGACGGCTCTGACGTGTCCGTGTTGCCACTGCCGGTCGGATTTGGAGAATCCGACGTCATCGCAGCGCCTCGATTACGCGCTTCACGTTCTCCTGCACCATGCCGATGTAGGTTTCCGCGCCGCTGCCTGCGGCTCCCAGCGAGTCGGAGTAGAGCCGCACGAGGGTCGTCCCGGTCTCATTCGCCAGGGTCTGGGCCAAGCGCTCGCTCGTGATCGTTTCGCCAAACACCGCCGGCACGTTCCGCTCTTTCATCAACTCCACCAGTTCCGCCAAGTGTTCGGCCGAAGCTTCCACGTCGGTGGTAATGCCAAGAATGACGCCCACAACCTCGAAACCGTAGCGCTCGGCGAAATAACGGAAACTATCGTGTGAGGTCACGAGGAGCCGCCGCTCAGGCGGGACTTCGCTGACCTCGTGCTCGATCCAATGGTGCAGTTCATCAAGTGCTTCGTCATACGCAGCCGCGTTGGTGAAGTACACGTTGGCATGCGCCGGATCCAGCTTCGCGAACCGGGCAGCAATGGCGTCAACGGCCACCATCACGCGAATTGGATCGAACCAGAAGTGCGGGTTCTCCGGACCGTGCACGTGTCCGTGTCCGTCTTCCTCGTCAGCATGCTCGTCTTCGTCGTCGGCATGCTCTTCATCATCTTCGTCATGCCCGTTCTCTTTGTCGTCACTATGCTCGTCTTCATCTTCGTCGTGTTCGTGGTCTTCGTCGTCGGCATGCTCTTCATCGTCTTCGTCATGCCCGTTCTCTTCGTCGTCGCTATGCTCGTCTTCATCCTCGTCGTGCTCATGATCATCCGCGTCTTCTTCGTGAGCATCTTCCTCTTCGTCGGCGTGGGCGTGAATAGGCTCAATGAGATCGCCCAAGGCCAGCACGATGGAGGCGTCTTTCGCCACGTTCTTCAAGAGGTCTTCCAGCCAAAATCCCTCCATGCCCAGACCAACGGCCAGCACCACATCGGCTTCCGCGATCTGCGCCGCATCGCGTGGCCCAGGTTGGAATGTGTGGGGATCGACGTCAACCGGCATGAGGCTGATGACTTCGACGCGGTCGCCACCGACTATCCTTGCCCAATCCGCGAGGATATTTGAGGTCGTAACCACGCGCAGCGGCGCCTGGACCGCAGCGGTCTTGTCGCTCGGTTCTTCATCCACACGCTCATCGCCCCCGCACGCTGCCGCGCCGATGAGCACCACCATCAAGAACGTCGCCCACACCAAAGCGAGCATGCGCCTAACGGACCTGCGTCTCATTTGCCTCAAACTCCCTTGTTCTTCAGCAACTGTGCCACACCCCTACGACATTGCCAGAAGTACCTGTACGCCTACGTGCGCGCGCCGCCGAGACACTCCCCTACCGCCCAGCAGCGGTAACGGCCTCGCACGCTTCAATGAACTGGTCGTACCCAACGGTATCCCCGACAGCCTGCTGGAAGTACTTCAGCGCGGATCGTGTCATGAGCCGCTCGGCAAACGTATCCGGATACTCCACCGCCAGCGTCGCCTCACGGATAAGGAAAACTTTGTACCCGTACCCAAGCATGGGTTGGGTACCGCCGGCGGAACCCAGGATGCACATGTTCGCGGCAAAGCCCGTGTAAATGAGGTTCTTGATGCCCTTGCTGCGGCAGATGCGGTCGAATTGGGCGCTGGTGAGGATCACCTGGTCGCCGGGCTCGGCGTCGCAGGACTCCATGATGCGCAACTGCTGCCAGCCCTCCCAGTCGCCGTAGCCGACACCATGGGAGCGTTCGGCGCGTTCCAGGTTCCACCCCGGATTGGCCTCCGGCGGACGCGCCGGTCCGGGAGGCGGGTTCGTATCATCTTCTTCCAACATGTAGTGGACCGAGTCGTACTTCATGGCGATGTTTCCCGGCTCCACGTGGAAGATCTGCAGGCCGGCCGCTCGCGCCGCCGCTATTGCCGGTCGGATGTAGTTGTCGCATATCCGCACCGACTCCATTTGACCTTCGGCTATGCCCATATCCACGAAATAGTCTTCCGGAATTGCAGGGCCGTTCGCGTCGCCCACATTCCACAAATGGAGCGCTACGAACCCGGTCTCCGCCGGATTGAGATCAAACGCCTCTTCGACCCAACCCGCATCGCGTGCATTCGGCGTTGACCAATGGGTACCCAGCACCCGCAACGCTACCGACGTTTCAGTTGCCACAACACTCATCCTTCCGCACTATTGCTTGCTGGTGGACTATATGCCAATTTCTCGCCGTGTCCATAATACAGCGTAGGGGCACGACATGTCGTGCCCCTACGTATCGCAGTCTGCGATTGTTCTCAGCAAAGACCGCTTAAGTCACCAATGGGTGACCGTCGAGCGCAAAAGCTAGCAGAGGCAGCCGCCATCGCGGAGCGCGTTCTCGGCAACCCGCTGCATCTCTTCCTGGACCTCTTGAACCGTCTTGGTCTGTTGCTCCAAGGCCGCCCAGTTCTCGGACCACGCCTTGTTGACGTCAGACTGCTGCACAACCTGGCGCTGCTCAACGCTGATCTCGGCAGCGTGCGCGTAGACTGCGGGGTCTTCGTAGTCGTAGACCGTGAAGCCCTCAAAGTTCTTGTTCGCCACGTAGCGTCCGCCGCCCAGCGGCACGATGAAGCTCTGGCCTTCCTGGCTCAACCAGAATTTGTAGAAGTCCCAGGCACTGTCCGGATGCTCCGACGAACTGGAGATCCAATTCGCGTTGATAGACTGTACAACCTGGCGTCCGGCCGGGCCCTTCGGCAGCATTTCCATCTCCACCGTGAAGGGCTCTTCCTGCGACATGATCTTCTCCTGGATCGTACGGGTGCCGTACGATCCCCAGGTGCGGGCCGCCAAGAGTTCCGTGTTGAAGTCTGGCGCCACGTCGTCTTCGCTCGGGACACTGCGGTTGCGCATGACGCGGTGCTTGGTCACCAAGTCCGCGGCAAATTGGGTGCCTTCGGCAAATTCTTGCGTGAGCATTGCCGGCGCGGAGAAGTCATCGTTCCACCACGTCGCGCCCCACGCCATCAGGTGAATCCAGTGCCAGCCGAATGAATACGAGGGCGTAAAGAAGCCCCACTGCGTGACGTTATTGCCCTCTACCTTCGTCAGCTTCTTCGCGCCTTCCAGCAAGGCGTCCCAGGTCCACGTGCCTTCGGCTTCATGCTCCTTGGGCGTCTTGAGGCCCGCCTCGGCGTAAAGATCGGCGTTGTACCAAACTTCCTTGCCGTTGGTGAACCAGGCGATGCTATACACCTGGCCCTGGATGCGCTCCGTGGCCCAGATATGATAGTCGTCCTTGCTGACCTCGGGGTCCGCCGACAGGAACGGCTCCAGCGACTGGATCATCTCCGCCGTGGCGAACTGGCTGATGTAGGAAAAGTGGCCGTAATAGACATCGAAGACGATGCCGCCGGCAAATGACGCCACAGCCTTATCGATGAGTACGTTGAAACCGCCGGTAACCGGGTCCACCTTAAGGTCGACGTCGGGGTTCTGCGCCCGGAACGTGTCGAAAAGGCTGCCGAAGCTTTCATCCCACACCGCCTGCGTGGTGGTGTAATGGAGGTAGTTGACCGTCTTCTGCTCCGCAGCCGCCGGGGCCTCGGTCGTCTTTTCTTCTTGCTTTGGTGCATCGGCTGCAACAGGCGCATCGGCCGGCGCCGTCGCCGCCGCTCCGCAAGCCGCCAGCAGCAGGCCGGTACCGGCAACTGCGCTACTACCGAGAAGCGTACGTCGAGTTAGTTCGCTCTTCATTTGATGGTCTCCTCGCAATTCTGTCTCTACCGTGCCTGCACGCGAGCCCATGCGCGCGGGCAAAGTATCTGAACTCAACTCCATGCTCTTAGGGAAACGCACTCTCCACCGCGATCTGGGCGCGACTCTTGCCCGGGGCATGGAGGGCATTTCTTAACCGAGTGCCACGACTAAAACCCCCTCCTTATGTGCGGCGACTCAGCATACAACTAGTCCGCCCACCCTCTAGGTGAGTACTGCAAGGCAGTTATAGCACGTTTCAATGGAAGTGTCATCTGCCCGGACTTCCGCGCCATGCAGCCCAGGTTCTCTTGAAACTTCAATTTCAGTGGCCTCATCTGACCGGACAGTCCGGCGCGCCTGCCGCAGCGCCATTTGACAGACGCGGAATACCGCTCTACAATTGCCACTGCTATCAGGGGTGGCACTGGCACGAACCTCGTGCCAGCAGCGCAAGTTAATCTGAAGTAAGGAGGTAGCGCAATGCTCGATAGCACGTTGTCTCGACGTCGCCTACTCGCAGGATCGGCCATGCTGGGGGCTTCGTCTATAGTCATCGCCGCCTGCGGAGGCGCAGCACCGGCGGATTCCGGCTCAATGGAAGAGAAGGCGGCTGAGCCAGAATCGAAAGAAGCGGCACCCGCCAAGGAAATGCAGAGCGTCAATATCGTCGCTTTCCTTAAAGTGCCCACCGAACTCGAGCAAGAGTTCATGCAGAACATGGCCGACCCGTATATCGCCGAGAATGAGGGAACGACCGTTGAGCTCGTTTCCCAGGTTGGCGGTACGGCGGACCGTGTAGCCAAGATCAAGACCATGCAGGCCGGCGGCATCCCGCCTGACATTTCTGAGTTCCCGCGCCGCGCCTTTGCGCAGGTGATGCAGGACCTCGCGCAGAATATGGACGACTTGGTCAAGGCACGGGGTCTCGATCTCAGTGTCTACAACCCGAATCTCCTCGAGCGCGATGCCATGTTCCAGGGGCAGGTCTACCTGCTGCCCATGGGTCACGGCGGCAACGCCCACGTCGTGATGATCAACCCCGAGTACTTTGATGCCGCGGGACTTGATTATCCGTCCGCCGACGTGGCGAACTCTTGGACGTGGGACGAGTGGCTGGACGTAATGGTCAAGCTGCGCAAATTCGAGGGCGACGAAGTAAGCCAGTGGGCCATGGGCAACCATGCGCACGACTGGTGCTCCTGGCAGTTGCTCTGGGGCGACGAGTGTAGCTGGATTTCGCAGGACCTCACCACCGCCACGTGTGATTCTGAAGCGATGATCGACTGCTACACGAGTTTCTTCGACCTGATTCACAAGCACAAGGTGATTCCGCCGCAGGCCGATCGCAACAATACCTACTTCGGCGGTCAGAATCCCTTCCTGAGCGGTCAGGTGCCTCTGATGATTTCGGCCCCGCGCAGCCTGCCCCTGACTTACGCCGACAAGGCGTTGGAGCAAGGCGTGGACTTCGTGATGGCGCCCATGCCGCGCGTGGTTCGGTCGACGCCGGATGCCAACCAGCACAAGCTCGGTTTGGTCTACGGCAGCGAGAAGCGCGAGCCGGCGTTTGACTACATGGCGTGGCTGCTGCATGAAGGCCGTCTCGGCAAGTTCGTCCGCCGTATTCCGGCGTGGATTCCCGAGATCGAGCCCTTCATCAACGATGCCTTCCAGGGCTACAGCAACCCGCGCATTTCAGTGGCGCAGGATGCACTCGCCACCGCCGTCCCGCAGTGGAACGTCGGTTCCTTGCCCACCGGCGGCCAGGTTACGACTCTGCTCAACGACATCGGCGACAAGAAGCTTTGGACCGGCGAGCAGGATGCGGCAACATTCCTCAAGGAAATCCAGCCGACTCTGCAAGCCATCGTGGACGAGGGCGTCGCGACCATCCGCGAGAAGCTCGGCAACTGGCCGTAAATCGACTGAGCATCTGAGTTTCTGCGCACGACGCAAGAGACGAAGTGAGACGGTCACGGATATTCCGATCCGTGACCGTCTTCAATTAAGGAACTTCCTTGGGCACGTTGACTTCCACGAACCGAAACACTCACTACCTTGCAAAGGCTTTAGCATGTCCCTAGAGGTAGCAAGAATGACCCCTCTCGCTCAACGGCTTCCCTTGCACAATCCTCGAGCCGGCAAGGAAGTCCGCCCTCCCTTAGCTGAGAACTTCGCATCGCTCCGGCTTTCCTGTTAATGCCTAATAAATCGTTGACTGAATTGGACCAAGAGTATCGGTGAAAACAACCAGTGAGGTTGCAGCTTGTGAGTGTGCCTCAGTGCGTTAGCGTGGCATGGAAGTGTGTCAGATCCTATGTCCGTCACTCCGGCGAACGCCGGAGTCCAGGGCACGCGGAGAAGATGGATTCCGGCTTCCGCCGGAATGACGGAAAGATAGGTGCTCTGGGTCTTGTAGGAATAGACCGGCAGCAAACTCTGTCAAAGAAATAGTCAACGTTTGCAGTCCAACAAAATCCGGAATCCAGGGAGACCGAAGAAATCAAAGATGGCATTGCCTCAGTCTCTTTCACCTCAGTCTCGATTCCCCCCTCACGAGGAATGAGGACTCGCGATCCTCACCTTGTGGGAGAACCGCTGCCAAGAACGCTAGTCTCGACCGCAGTGAGAGACCAAGCCCCGTTGTGCCGCTCTGCCCAAACTTAGGCTAAGACCAGTCGCTGCGGGCTGCTCTTCGGCACCCGCACGATCTCGCCGCGCGCCTCCAAGTCGAGCTTCACCGTAGTCACGTACCACGAGATCGAGCCCGCAAATGTGCCTTCCAACCGCATCCGCACTTCCGCAGTGAGCTCACCGAACGACAACGTATCGTGCTCACGCAACGACAGGATAATGGCTTCTCGCACAGTGTCGTACTTCTGCTTGTCGATGTTCACGCCCGCCTTCCCCGCCGGGTGCAGCGTCAAGATCTTTTCACTCATCGTACTTGCTACCATTCCTTCAGGACTTCACGCCTTAGGCGGAAGTCTACTGCGTGGCCGCGCCTGCCGCTCAACCACTCTCAACCCAGTTTCTCACGTGCCCGCCCCGAGGCTGATTTTGCCCATGCCGCGCCAGCTTTGACGCCGCCTCCTCTTGGGTGGTACCTTTCTAATAACCGCTTGGCGTGGAGTCAATTGTGAGTAGACTACAGGCACCCCTTCCCCTCGGCAAAGCACTTTCCCGTCGGCATCTCCTCCTTTCCAGTGCCCTCCTGGCTGCTGCGTGCAACCGCGGGGCATCGCTTGGAAGTGAGGAGGACCCGCTGACTCTGCGCCTCGTCTACTGGGGCTACGAGCCCGCATTGCTGCAATGGAACTTAGAGCGTTTCAGCACGCAGTATACTGGTCTGCGGGTCGCGCCGGAAATCGTCAGCGAGGAGTACTTCTCAACGGTCAGCCGACTCCTGAATGAAGGGCAACCCATTGACACGGTCTACGTGCGGGAAACTGATCTCACAGCGTGGGCCGAAGCCGAATGGCTCGAACCGCTGGATGGGTACAGCGGCCTCAAGCAGTACCGGGAATCTATGCTCCCGCAGGCGGCTGACGGCATTCAACATGATGGGGTGAGCTACGGCTTGCCGTACTATACGGAGTGCGCGCTGTGGGTCTACGACGAAGAAATCCTGAGAAATGCCGGCATTCCGCTGCCACCTGCGACGTGGGAAGAAGTCACAGAGCAGGCACTCGCGATCAAGCGCCAAGGGCTGGCGGAGTACCCGATACGGCTCACGTACCGTACCCATAGCAGCACAAACATCGGCTGGTGGTCGATGGTGTATGCACGGGGCGGGCGATTCTTCGATGAGTTGTTGAACCCCGTTTTTCACTTGCCCGGCTCCGCCGCTGAGCAAACCCTCTCCTGGCTTCTGGCCGGCATCTACAGCACTGAAATCATCCACGCCGATGTCCTTGGCAGCAGCTATGAAGCCGCCTTGCGCAACCCGACTGCCTTCACGATCCAGCCCGGCTACAACTTTCTCTTCAACCAACAGCAGGGCAGCAACGCGCCGGGGTCCCGGCGGGTTGCGCTCTTTCCCGGCAACGACCCCACGCAGAGCGGCTCCGTCATCTGGACGCGGCTCTACGCAATTCCCCGGGCAAGTCCAAATAAGGAAGCGGCCTGGGAACTCCTGCAGTATCTCGGTGGCCTCGATCGCGAGAATCGCTACTTTACGCCGCTATTCTGGTTCGTAAACCGTTCATTGGGCAGCGCCTACAGTTCCCTCTACGCGGACCCGCAAGTAAAGAGACTGGCCGGCGAGCGGGGCTTAGCGGACTTGAGCGCCTATCTGCAACAGCGCCAAGTCGCCCGCACACACGAGGGGAGGCAGGTCCCTTGGTTCCAGGAGTGGGAACACTTCTCTCAGCTCGAAATCCAGCGCGTGCTCCTGCGACAGCTTGCGCCGCGCGACGCTCTGGAACGCATGGCGGACAAATTCTACGCCCTGCGCATCGAGTGGGATAACGCGACCAATAGCAGCTAGCCAATCGCAAGGAGTCTGCTTTCCGGCTCACAGACGGTCGCAACGAGCCAAACTTAAGCAGAACAGCGCTACGATTCTTCGTAGCGCTTCCTTTTGTACGGCATGTGATGTCTTCTAGCCGCGCAGCCCCAACTCTCCAAGCAGTGCGCGGTACTGCGCCGGATCCCGGCGGTGGAGGTAGCGCAACAGGCGCCGCCGCCGGCCCACCAACTTAAGCAGTCCCATCTCAGAGTGCTTATCGTGCTTATTTTGGCCCATATGGGCGGAAAGTTGCTCGATTCGTTTCGTGAGCAAGGCTACCTGCACCGCAGACGAACCGGAGTCGTTGGCGTTTTGGCCGAATTTGGCGACAATACCTTGCTTTTGCTCTGTCGTTAGCACTCTTTACTTACCTCGCGGGATATCACACTTCTCCTACCACTTTTCGTCTATCTATCCTCGCACGTTCGCTCGGCAAACGCAACAATGCGGACAGGCATTTGCGGTGCATACTATCAGGCAGAGCGTGTAGTCATGCTGTTTAAAGGCGAAAAACGTTCAGCGGCAGGTTCGCCAGACATGACTTAACAGGGACGATAGAGTAAATTGAAGATTGCAAAAAGGCTAAAGCAATCCGAGGGGGAAGTGTTGCAGGGATGCTGCATGAACATGACGAACCTGCAGCCGAACAAAAGTAGTATAACATAGTACGTCTGCGGTGGCAAAATCCCGCGGGCTATGCCGCTAATGTCTCTGCGCAACCGACGCAGGAGTTGTCGCTTGGCCCGTGTCATTGCGCCTATGACGTAGTCTCTTCCCCATTAATTGGAGCGCCTCGCGGCCATGCGAGTCGCGCTTCAGTTCATTGACTTCACTCATTTGCGCCACGTAGACTGAAGACAGCAAGAGAATCCTGTGCCGCGGCATTTCCGGTCTCACGCACCCCAAAGATAGGTTATGTTAGGCGTACTCCAACGCTTCTTCGACCACTCGGAACGAGTAATCTCCCGCCAGAAGCCGGTCGTCGAGCAAATCGCAGCGCTCGAAGCCGACTTCGAAAGGCTCACCGCCGCAGAACTCGCAGACAAGACTCCTGAGTTTCGCGGCCGCTTGCAGGCGGGGGAAACACTCGACGCGCTGCTGCCGGAGGCCTTCGCCGCGGTGCGCGAGGGCATCAAGCGTCTCATCGGCCACCGGCTCTTCGACGTCCAGATGCTCGGCGGCATTGTGTTGCACACCGGCCAGATTTCCGAAATGAAGACCGGTGAGGGCAAGACCTACGTTGCCGCGCTCAGCGCCTATCTCAATGCACTCGAAGGCAAGGGCGTTCACGTCGTTACCGTGAACGACTACCTCTCCCGCCGTGACACGGAATGGCTCGGGCCCGTCTACCACGCCCTCGGGCTTTCCGTGGCCTGTCTCAATAACGACGCTGCCTACCTTTTCACCCCCAAAGAGGGGGAACGCGAGTCGCACCATGGCAGCGGCGAGGAATTAGACTCCGTTCCCCGCAAGGAGGCCTACGGCGCGGACATTACCTACGGCACCAACAACGAGTTTGGGTTCGACTACCTGCGCGACAACATGGTTCTCGATCTCGACCAACTCGTCCAGGGCGCACATCGCTACGCCATCGTCGACGAGGTGGATAACATCCTCATCGATGAGGCGCGCACGCCGCTCATCATCTCCGGCCAGGCCGACGCGCCCGGCGAGACCTTTGGCAACTTTACCCGTCTCGTGCCCCGTCTGCGTGAAGACCAGGACTACACCATCGACCACAAGCTCCGCGCGGTGAGCATCTCCGAAGAGGGCATTGGGAAGATGGAGAAGTGGCTGGGCGTGGGCAATCTCTACGAGGAAGGCGCGTTTGAGCTCGTCCATTACATGGAGCAAGCCCTGCGGGCCAAGGCGCTGTACCAGCGCGGCCGCGACTACGTCGTCATGAAAGAGGGCCGCGTCATCGAGCACCACGACCCCAACGGGGAGGTGGTAATCGTCGATGAGTTTACCGGGCGGCTGATGACGGGTCGCCGCTACAGCGAGGGCTTGCACCAAGCCATTGAAGCCAAAGAAGGCGTGAGAATCCAGCGCGAAAGCAAGACGCTGGCTACCATCACCTTCCAAAACTACTTCCGCATGTACGACAAGCTCGCCGGTATGACCGGAACCGCGGCTACCGAGGCTGACGAATTTCGCAAGATTTACGGGCTGGACGTGGTGGAGGTGCCCACCAACATGCCCATGGTGCGGCAAGATGAGCCCGACTTCGTCTATCGCACCGAGCGCGGCAAGTTCAGCGCCGTCGCGGACACCATCGCGGAGTGGCATCGCGCAGGCGCCCCGGTGCTCGCAGGCACGACCTCCATTGAGACCTCGGAAGCCCTGAGCATGCAGCTCAAGCAACGCGGCATTCCGCACCAAGTGTTGAACGCCAAGTACCACGAACAAGAGGCGCAAATCGTTGCCCAAGCGGGCAGCAAAGGCGCGGTGACCATCGCCACGAACATGGCGGGCCGCGGTACCGATATCGTGCTGGGCGGCAATCCCCCTGATTCTGACCAGGCAGCAGCCGTGCGCGAGGCCGGCGGCTTGCACGTCATCGGCACGGAGCGGCACGAGTCCCGCCGCATCGACAACCAGCTTCGCGGGCGTTCCGGCCGCCAGGGCGATCAGGGCTTCTCGCGATTCTACGTCTCGTTGGAGGATGAACTCCTCAAGCGCGCCGGCAGCGACCGCATTTCCGGCATCATGGACCGCTTGGGCATGGACGACGACTTGCCAATCGAACACAACCTCATCAGCAAGGCGCTGGAACAGGCCCAGACCAAAATCGAAGCCTACAATTTCGATCTCCGCAAGCATACGGTCGAATACGACGACGTGCTGAACACCCAGCGCAATACTATCTATAGCGAACGGCGCAAAGTGCTGGATTTGGAGCAGATCACCGATCAGATTCAGGGTATGGTCCACGACGAGATTGGGCAGACCGTCAACGCACATACGGCCGCGCCCCAGGAAGAGTGGGATGTTGACGCGCTTGTAGAAGCCTGCCGTCAATTGGTAAACCAACCCTCCTCCCCTCCGGCCGCGGAACTGGCATCGCTTCCTCCCGAAGCCATCACGGAGCGCCTCATTGACTGGGCGGACGAGGTCTATGCCGAACGCACGGAAGTCATGACCCCGGAGATTATGCATAGAGTTGAGCGCTGGGTGCTGCTCCGGACCATCGACGCGCTCTGGACTGAGCACCTGACGGCCATGGAAGACCTGCGCACCGGCATCGGCTTGCGCGCCGTCGGTCAGCGTAACCCGCTGTCCGAGTACAAAGCGGAAGCCTACCGCATGTTCCAGGAACTCACAGGACACATCCAACGGCAGACGGCGCAGATCATCTACCGCGTGCAAGCCGCGCCGGAGACTCAACCGCAGCGGCCACAGCCCGTGATGGCAACCAACCGGGGAGAGGAAGACGCCCGCCGTCCCCAGGCGCGCTCGCGCCAGAAGCGGGGCGGGCGCAAGATCGGTCGCAACGCGCCCTGTTGGTGCGGCAGCGGCCAGAAGTTCAAGCGCTGCCACGGGCGGTGAGGGCGGAGGTCCGTTCGTGATTTTCGATGCCCATTGCTACCTGGGCCGCAATCCCATCTGGGAAGCCCAGGGCATGCCCGCCACCATGCACGGCAAAGACATGATCGCGTACATGGACCGGGGCGGCGTGGACCGCGCCCTCTGCGCGCCTCCCGGCGTGGGCGCTGCAGACCACTTTGCCGCCGACCACGAGCGCATCGCGCAGGCCATCGCCGAATATCCGGACCGCGTCTATGGCTTCGTGCGGGTAAAGCCGCCGCGCGGCACGCAGGCCATTGACGAGATGCACTACTGGCTGCGCGAGCGGGGATTTCACGCGGTAAAGTTCAACACCATCGACGCCTCCACCTACGGCGCGGGCTGCTATTCCCTCGCGGACCGCGCGCTTATGGGACCGGTGCTGGAAGCCATCGTGCCGCTCGACGTTCCGATCATGATTCACACCGGCGAGGAGCACGGCCACACCTGCACGCCGGCCTTGGTTGCCAATCTCGCCCTGGACTTTCCCCAGATCACCTTCATCATCGCCCATGCCGGTGTGCCGGGCTTCTTGGACGAAGTAGTCCCCTTCATGCAGCGGGCGGAGAACACGCTCGTTGACCTGGCGGGCGTCCTCCGGCCCATCTATGTGCAGAACCTGGTAAACGGCGTCGGCGCCGAGCGCGTGCTGAACGCTACCAACGCGCCGCACATGCCCATCGAGTTCGGTCCGCAACTCATCGAACGGCACTGCCGCCAGCTTACCGCCGCGCAGAAGGACGCCATTCTCAGCACAAACGCCATGCGTCTCCTGAAACTAGGCGAATGACCGCATCCACCTATGACGCCATCATCATCGGCGCGGGCCACAACGGGCTCGTTACCGCCGGTTATTTGGCCCGGGCCGGCTGGAAGGTGCTCGTCCTGGAGCGGCGGTCCATAGTCGGCGGCGCTTGCGTGACCGAAGAGGTCTTTCCAGGCTACCGCGTCTCCACCGCCTCCTACCTGGTGAGCTTGCTTCAGGAAAAAGTGGTGCGCGAGTTGGAATTGCCACGCTACGGCTACAAGGTCTTTCCCAAAGACCCCGCCTACTTTGCGCCGTATCCCGACGGCCGCCACCTCTTCATGTACCGGGATATGGCACGCACCTGTCAGGAGATCGCCAAGTTTTCGACCCAAGACGCGGCGCGTTATCCGGACTATGAAGCGCACATCGAAAGCATGACGCGTCTCATCGAGCCGCTCTTCTTGCAGCCGCCGCCGCAGTTTCCTCCCCAGCGTCTCAGCGACTGGCTGGACCCGGTGCGGGCAGGGCGGGCAGTGATGGGCCTCTCCGCCACGCAGATGGCCGGCGCTGCCAAACTCATGACGCGCAGTGTGCAGGCAGTTCTGGACGAGTGGTTCGATTCGGATGCTCTGAAGGTTGCGCTGGCCACCGACGGCGTCATCGGCACGAACGGCGGCCCTCAGACGCCCGGCACCGCCTATGTGCTCCTGCATCACGTGATGGGCGGCGTCGGCGGTGTGCGGGGTCTCTGGGGATTCGTAGAGGGCGGTATGGGCGCGATCACCCAAGCCCTGGCAGCCGGTGCCCGGGCCCACGGCGCGCAGATTGAGACGGACGCGCCGGTAGCCAAAGTACTGACGCGCAACGGCGCCGCCACGGGCGTGGCACTTGCAAATGGCGACGAGTACCACGCCGACACGGTCATTTCGAATGCCGATCCCAAGCGCACGTTCCTGCACCTCGTGGATCGTGATGCCCTGCCGGATGAATTCATCGCGCAGATTGAGTCGTATCAATGCGAAGGGACGTCATTCAAGATTAATCTGGGACTGAACGAGTTGCCGGACTACAGCGCCTTCCCCGGCACAGCGCTCGGGCCGCAACACCGCGGCACGACCCACATCTGTCCCAGCATGGAATACCTCGAGCGCGCGTGGGACGACGCGAAGTACGGCAAACCTTCCGCACACCCACTGCTGGAAATCACCATTCCAACGACCTACGATCCTACACTCGCGCCTGAGGGCAAGCACATTATGGGTATCTTCGTGCAATACGCACCGTATCGACTGAGCGAAAGCACGTGGTCTGATGAGAAAGATGACTTTGTCCAGCGGGTCATTGACACGCTTGCTGCATACGCGCCGAATCTGCCCGGCGCCATCGAGCACGTGCACGCCCTCTCGCCCCTCGATCTCGAGCGGGAGTATGGCCTAACCGGCGGCAACATCTTCCACGGCGCATTGAGCCTCGATCAGCTCTACTTCATGCGCCCTGTCCTGGGCTGGTCACGCTATGCCACGCCCGTCCGCAATCTCTATCTCTGCGGTTCGGGCGCCCATCCCGGCGGCGGCGTAACCGGCGCTCCCGGTCACAATGCGGCGATGGAGATATTGCAAGAGCGGTGAAGGCAGGCACTATCGGTTGTGCCTTAGTACTTGCGCAATCGGTATGAAGAGTTGGTCATCTCTTGTCATTCCGAACAAAGCGGAGCGAAGAGAGGAATCTAGAGTCTCAAGATTGGTGGGCTGCTGAGGCATTGACTCTAGATTTCTCGCTGCGCTCGGAATGACATGAACTGTCCACGCTGCTTAGTGGACAGGACATTCTGTCAACGAATTACTCAACACGCACAGAAATGACACAAAAACCCGGCACTACCTGGACAGTAAGGGGTCCGTCTCCGGTTTGTTCGGCTTCTTCAAGAATGACGGGGCGGACGAGAGCCACATTGCCGCGACTCTATCGAACGATTTCAGGAACGCGCGCAAGTTGTTCACGTGAGCGTTAACTGGTAACATGGAAATAGTGTACCTTGGCGTATTATGCGCTGCGGACAGAGTTGAAGTTGGGCGGTTCGCCAACCGCCCGTACGCGAGAGGATAGTCACTATGGCCATAAGCGGTAAAGCATTGCAGCAACGCAACTATGGCAAATTGCCGGAGATATTACCGCTACCTGACCTTATAGAGCTCCAAATGCGGTCCTTCCGCTGGTTTCAAACGGTAGGACTGCGTGAAGTCTTCGCGGAGATTTCGCCCATCGAGGACTTCACCGGCAAGAACTTCGAACTGAGTTTCGAAGTGCCGGATACCCCGTTCGACAGGCCGCCGTATGATGAGAACGAGTGCCGCAAGCGCGATCTCACCTACCAGTCGCCCCTCCGTGTGCGGGCAAAGCTGCTGATTAAGCAGACGGGTGAAATCAAGGAAATGACCGTGTTCATGGGCGACTTTCCGCTTATGAGCAGTTCCGGGACATTTATCTATAACGGCACGGAGCGGGTGGTTGTCAGCCAGTTGGTGCGCTCGCCCGGCGTCTATTACACCCGCCGGGAAGACCCCTCAGGCAGCCGCTATCTCTACAGCGCCAAGCTCATTCCCAACCGTGGGGCGTGGCTGGAATTCGAAACCAGTGCCAAAGACATCCTTACCGTTAAAGTAGACAAACGCCGTACCATTCCGGTAACGGCACTGCTGCGCGCGGTGGGCTATGGGACGGATTCCGAAATCCACGATCTCTTCCGGGAGATCGATGACAACTCCGATCACCCGTACATTGCCACCACCATTGGCGGACAGGACGGCGCCCAGCGGCGCGATCCGTCCGACTCGCACGAGACCGGCCTGCGCGAGGTATACAAGCGCATCCGACCCGGCGATCCGGTGACGCTCGACAATGCTAAGAATCTCATCGATTCGACATTCTTCAACAGCCGCCGCTACGACCTCGGCCGCGTCGGACGGTACAAGCTCAACAAGCGCCTGCAAATGCCCACACCGCCGGAAGTGCGCACGCTCACCCCGGAAGACCTTGTCTATATCGTGCGCCGGCTGATCGAGCTCAACAATTCCCAAAACCCGCCGGACGATATCGACCACCTGGGCAACCGGCGTGTACGCGCAGTTGGCGAACTCTTGCAGAACCAGTTCCGCATCGGCCTGCTGCGCATGGAGCGCGTCATCAAAGAGCGCATGACGCTGCAGGACCCGGCCACAGTAACGCCGGCCGCCCTCATTAACACCCGTCCGGTGGTGGCCGCCGTGCGCGAATTCTTCGGCGGCAGCCAGCTTTCGCAATTCATGGACCAGACCAACCCGCTGTCCGAACTGGGACATAAGCGCCGCCTCTCGGCCATGGGACCGGGCGGCCTTTCCCGCGACCGCGCGGGATTCGACGTGCGCGACGTCCACTATTCGCACTACGGCCGCATCTGCCCGATCGAAACGCCGGAAGGTCCGAACATTGGCCTGATCGGTAGCCTGGCCAGCTATGGCAGGGTCAACGAATACGGCTTCATTGAGACGCCCTACCGGCAGGTGTTCAAGTCCTTAGAGTTTGAGCGCGACGGCAAAAAGCTAATCGGCCACACTACCATGGAGAACTCTTCCATAAGAATGGCTGAGCAAGCTGTAGAGTTTGTTACTGGGGAACTACGCAAACGCGAGAAAGTCTTGCAGCCGCTGCTTGAAGAGGTGTCGGCGACCGAAAAGCTAGTTGAGGAGGCCCAGCAGGCGCTATCGCAGCGTAATCAAGACTACGAGTCTCTCAGCGAGAAACCAGCAAAGGCTAAGAAGCTTGTTCAGGAAGCCCAAGAGTTGCTTGAACAACGGAAAACTCAACTTCAGTCTCGGAAGAAAGAGGCAGAGGGTCCTGCGAATAGAGTCAAGTTGGCTGAGCAGGAGTTGGGTCTAAGCAAGCGAGCCCTTGACCAGGCAAAGTCCAACCCCACCGAGCCATACATGGGCATTCCTTCGGGCACTGTTATCACCCAAAAGGAGCTAGCAGTATTTGAGAGAGAACTGGCGGAAGTCAAGAAAGAAAAAGGTGACCTTGCAGGAAATCCCGAGAATTTTGACATTCCCCTGCGTCCCTTTGCCAGCATGGACGCGGATGGCGTTACGTACCTCTCGGCAGACGAGGAGGACATGTACATCGTCTCCCAGGCGAATGCCCGGGTAAACGAGGTTGGCGAGTTCCTGGAGGATCGGGTTGCCTGCCGCGCCGGCGGGCAATTCCTGCAGGAAATCCCCGACCGGATCGACATCATGGACGTCTCACCCAAGCAGATCGTCAGCGTGCCCACCTCGCTGATTCCATTCCTGGAGCACGACGACGCGAATCGCGCTCTGATGGGCGCGAATATGCAGCGGCAGGCCGTCCCGCTCCTAAAGCCGGAAGCACCGCTCGTAGCCACCGGCATGGAGTGGAAGGCGGCGGAAGACTCCGGTCAGGTGCTCTGCGCTGAAGTTGACGGCATTGTCAGCAGCGCCACGGCCCGTGAAATCCGCCTGCTGGGCGATGACGGCGAAGAGCACGTCCACTCCCTCAAGAAGTTTGAGCGCACGAATGCAGCCACCTGCTTCAACCAGCGCGCCATCGTGCGCAAGGGTGAACGCGTCGCTGCCGGTCAGCCGCTTGCCGATAGTTCCTCCACGGACAACGGTCAGTTGGCGCTGGGGCAGAACGTGCTCTGCGCCTTCATGTTCTGGGAAGGCGGCAACTACGAGGACGCCATCATCATCAGCGACCGGGTCGTGCAGGACGACCTCTTCACGTCCGTTCACGTGGAGAAGTACGAGTGCGAGGCCCGCGATACGAAACTCGGTCCCGAAGAGATCACGCGCGATATTCCCAACGTGGCGGAAGAAGCGCTGCGGAACCTGGACGAAAACGGCGTCATTTACGTCGGCGCGGAGGTGCATCCGGACGACATTCTGGTGGGTAAGGTCACGCCGAAGGGCGAGACCGACCTCACCGGCGAGGACCGGCTGCTGCGCGCCATCTTCGGTAAAGACGCCCGCGACGTCAAGGACACGTCGAAGCGCATGCCGGCCGGCGAGCACGGCAAAGTTGTCGACGTGCACAAGTTCGAGAAAGAAATGGGCGACGAGTTGTCCAGCGGCGTCAACGAGATGGTGCGGGTTTCCGTAGCCTCGAAGCGCAAGCTCATGGCCGGCGACAAGATGGCCGGCCGCCACGGCAATAAGGGCGTGGTGGCGAGAATCATGCCGGTTGAAGACATGCCCCATCTAGCGGACGGCACGCCGGTCGACATCGTGCTTAGCCCGCTCGGCGCGCCTTCCCGTATGAACCTCGGTCAAATCCTGGAAGCGCACCTAGGGTGGGCCGCGCATGAGCTCGGCTACCAGGCGGTTGTGCCGGTCTTCGACAGCGCAGTGGAGGGCGAGATTGAGAGCGAGTTGGAGTCAGCGGAATTGCCCAGCAGCGGCAAGGCCGTGCTCTACGACGGCCGCTCCGGCGAAGCCTTCGATCAGGAGATAACCGTCGGTTGGGTCTATATGCTGAAGCTCGCCCATCTTGTGGAAAACAAAGTACACGCGCGGTCTACCGGACCCTACTCGCTCATTACGCAGCAGCCCCTGGGCGGCAAGGCCCAATTCGGCGGCCAGCGGTTTGGTGAAATGGAGGTCTGGGCCCTGGAAGCCTACGGCGCCGCGTACACACTGCAAGAAATGCTCACGGTCAAGTCTGATGACGTGCACGGCCGTGTCAAGACCTACGAGGCAATCGTCAAAGGGGAGGAAGTCCTCCAGCCGGGCATCCCTGAATCATTCAAGGTGCTCGTTAAAGAGCTGCAGAGCCTGGCCCTGGCTGTTGAGGTGCTCAACGAAAACGAAGAAGAGATTCGCTTCCCCGAAGAAGGCGAAACGGAAGGTCTGCCCGACCTTGGAGGTATCAACCTGCAAGGTCGCGAGCATCACGAGTAGCACAGGTTAGATACCAGTAGCTGCCGGAAGGCATTCAACCGCTGCGTCTGCGACGAAGTCAGGCGTCTGCGACGAAATCATGCGTCTACGACGAAGTCAGCCGGCGGAGCTTTTTCCCAGCACAGTAGCGCAGGTTTGAAACCTGCGGCCACAGGAGGCGTATTGTTCTATGCTCGACGTTAACGAGTTCAACGCCCTGAGAATCGGTCTTGCGTCACCGGAACAAATCCTAAGTTGGTCGTACGGGGAGGTAACCAAGCCGGAGACCATCAACTACCGCACGCTCAAGCCGGAGCGCGACGGTCTCTTTTGCGAGCGCATTTTTGGTCCCACGAAAGACTACGAGTGCTACTGCGGCAAGTATAAGCGTTACCGCTACAAAGGCATTATCTGCGACAAGTGCGGCGTGGAAGTCGCCCGCTCTCGCGTACGCCGTGAGCGCATGGGGCACATTGAACTCGCTGCTGCGGTGAGTCACATTTGGTATTTCAAAGGCACGCCCAGTCGTCTGGGGCAGTTGCTTGACATTTCGCCCCGCAATCTCGAGCGCGTGCTCTACTTTGCTGCCTATATCATCAGCAATGTTGAAGAGGAAGCCGTAACGGAAGCGCTGGCAAACCTCGAAGAAGAGGAAAAGGACCGGCGCACGCAACTCGAGGCGCGCACACAAGAGCGCATCCAGGAAATCGAAGAGAAACTGGTCACCGATCTGCAGGACCTCGACGACGCCATCGCCAAAGACGACGATCAATTGGAGGAGTTGATCGAGCAGGCCACGGTAGCAGAAGAGCACCACGTTACCGAGATCCGCGATCAGCTTGCCGAATGGGTCGGCGGCGCGGCGGAATACGATCTCATCGTGCCGTGGCAAGAGGATGCCTTCATTGCGGAAGACGAGGACGTTGAGAAAAAGCACCTGACTACCTTTGAGAAAGCCAGTGACAAGTACATCAACGGTATCGCCGAGCGCGTGCAGGCAGAGCAAGAGCAGCTCAAGGCTGACTTGCCCGCCAGCCAGGAAGCCCTGCGCGACCAAGCGGACAGCGAGATTTCCGTAGCCCAGGAGCAGATGGAAAAGGAATTGGCGGCGCTGCCGGACTTCATGGCGCAGAAGGCCGAAGACCTCAAGCTCCTTCAGCCGCTGCTTATCCTTGACGAAAACCTTTACCAACGCTTGACGCAGACCTGCGAAGGCATGTTTCAGGCAGCTATGGGAGCCGAAGGGCTGCTGAGCGTATTGCGCGGCCAAGACCTCGACGCGCTGGCAAACCAGTTGCGGGAAGAGGTGCGTTCCAATTCCAGCCAGAAGCGCAAGAAGGCCATCAAGCGCATGCGCATCGTAGAGTCCTTCCGCCGTTCCGGCAACCGCCCGGAGTGGATGGTCCTCTCCGTGCTGCCGGTGCTGCCGCCCGATCTGCGGCCAATGGTCCAACTGGACGGCGGACGCTTTGCCACCAGCGACCTCAACGACCTCTACCGCCGCGTCATCAACCGCAACAACCGCCTCAAGAAGTTGCTGGATCTTGGCGCCCCGGAAATCATCATCCGCAACGAGAAGCGCATGCTGCAAGAGGCAGTGGACGCGCTGGTTGACAACGGACGCCGCGGGCGCGCCGTGGCGGGCTCCACCGGCCATAAGCTGAAGAGTCTATCCGACCTTCTGCGCGGCAAGCAGGGGCGGTTCCGCCAGAACCTGCTCGGCAAGCGCGTGGATTACTCCGGTCGTTCGGTGATTGTCGTGGGGCCCGACCTGCGGCTACATCAGTGCGGCTTGCCCAAGCGCATGGCACTGGAACTTTTCAAGCCCTTCGTCATGCGCACGCTTGTCGATAACGGCCATGCCGCCACCGTGAAGATGGCAAAGCGCATGGTCGAGCGCGGCGCTTCTGAAGTGTGGGACGCCCTGGAGGAAGTGACCAAGAACCATCCGGTCCTCCTCAATCGCGCCCCGACGCTGCACCGCCTGGGCATCCAGGCCTTTGAGGTGGTGTTGGTGGAAGGCAACGCCGTGCAACTGCACCCGCTCGTTTGCCAGGCGTTCAACGCCGACTTCGACGGCGACCAGATGGCGGTGCACGTGCCGTTGTCCCGGCAGGCGCGCGAGGAAGCCTATGAGCTGATGCTCTCTTCACGCAATCTGCTGCTGCCGGCCGACGGCTCTCCCGTGGTCAGTCCTACCAAAGACATGGTCTTGGGTTGCTATTACCTGACCAGCGTGGAGACCCCAACCAACGGCGCAGGCAACGGAGACTTGGACCCAGAGGACGCCAAAGCGCGCGTCTTCAACGACTTCGACGAAGTCATGCTCGCGCATGACATGGGGATGGTGGGATTGCGCGAACTCATTAAGATTCGTGCCAACCCCATTGACGTGCCGGACAGCGAGGAGAATCCCGATAACCCGTTTCAGTACGGTGATCTCTACGATGCCACGCCGGGTCAGGTGCTCTTCAACCGTATTCTGCCCCGTGCCCTGCGCTTCCGCCCCGAGATCATGGACAAAGGCAATCTGAAAGACGTGGTGGACGCCGCGCTGCGCAGAGCGGGGCCGGAGGAAGCAATCCGTCTCGTGGATGACATCAAGGAAATCGGCTTCCACTACGCGACCCTCTCCGGTTCGACCATCGCGATGTCTGACATAGAGATGCCGAATGAGAAGATGGAGATTCTTGCCGACGCCGAGAAGCGGGTTTCCCTCATCGAGCAGCAGTACCGGCGCGGCATTATCACCGAGCAGGAGCAACGCGACCTAGTTATTCGCACCTGGAAGCAGGCGCAGGACGATGTTACCGACGCGGTGAAGGTAAACCTGAGCGAAGGCGGCAACATCTACATGATGTCGGTTTCCGGCGCAGCCAAGGGCGGCTTTGAGCAGGTGCGGCAGTTGGCCGGTATGCGCGGTCTCATGGCCGACCCGCAAGGCCGTGTCATTCCGCTGCCGGTGCGGTCCAACCTCCGGGAAGGGCTGAGCGTGCTGGAGTACTTCATCTCCACCCACGGTGCCCGTAAGGGTCTGGCCGACACGGCCCTGCGTACGGCGGACTCGGGTTACCTGACCCGTCGTCTCATTGACGTTGCGCAGGACGTCATCATCCGCGAGGAAGACTGCGGCGCCGCCATCGGCATCACAACGCGCGCCCCGCAAGACCGCGACGTAGCCGACTCGCTCGGCGAGCGCGTCAGCGGACGTTTCGCCCTGCATCCAATTATCCATCCCGAGACCGGCGAGATCATCGCAGATGCCGGACAACTCATCGACGATAGTGAGGCGCAGGCCATCGATGACGCGGGACTGGATAGCGTGCAGGTACGCAGCCCGGTAACCTGCCAGGCACGCGTGGGCGTTTGCGCCAAGTGCTACGGGCGGGACCTCGCCCGCAACGCAGTGGTGGCTGAAGGCGCCGCGGTGGGCATCATCGCCGCTCAATCCATCGGCGAGCCCGGCACGCAGCTTACCATGCGTACCTTCCACACCGGCGGCGTGGCTACGGAAGACATCACCCGCGGTCTACCGCGTGTGGAGGAACTCTTCGAAGCCCGTCTGCCGAAGGGCGTTGCCACCATCAGCGACATTGACGGTGAGGTGGCGGTTGAGCGCGGCGACGATCACTTGAAGATCACGGTTTCCTCGGTGCAGACGTTTGCGGAGCGCATCGAGGTGCCGGCCGGATTCACGTTATTCGTCGCGGAAGGTGAGGAGGTCGCATACGGCAGCGTAGTCGCCCGCCTGGAGGCCGGTGAGGACGATTCGCCGGCGGACTCCACCGAGGAAGGCGGCGAGATCGTGGAGCGTGAGATATTCGCGCACGTCGCGGGCCAGGTGAGCCTGGAAGACGGTATTGTCACGGTCAACTTCGAGGAGACCGAGGAGCGGGAGTACAGCGTCCCGTTGACCGCGTACTTGCTCGTCAAGCCCGGTGACAAGATCAGTGCCGGCGGTCAGATCACCGAGGGCTCGCAGAACCCGCAGGACGTCCTCCGCATCCTTGGCCGCGAGGCCGTGCAACGGTATCTGGTTGACGAAGTGCAAAAGGTGTACCGCTCCCAGGGCGTCTACATCAACGACAAGCACATCGAAGTAATCGTACGGCAGATGCTGCGCCGCGTGCGCATCGAACATGCCGGCGATGCCGACTTCCTGCCCGGCGAACTCGTGGACCGCCTCAAGTTCGAGGAGGCCAACAAGCGTGTCCTGGCGGAAGGCGGCGAGGCAGTCACGGCCGAACAGATGCTGCTGGGCATTACGAAGTCGAGCCTGCAGACTGATTCGTTCCTGGCTGCGGCGTCCTTCCAGGAGACCACGCGCGTGCTCACGGACGCCGCCTTGGAAGGCACGGTGGACCGCCTGGTGAGCCTGAAAGAAAACGTCATCATCGGCAAACTCATTCCGGCAGGCACCGGCATTCGCGCCCGGGAAGAGGCCGCGGCCTTGCGCAGGCAGCAAGCTGCCGAACAAGCCGCCGCAGCGCTCTTCTCCGATGAAGGCGACGAGGACGGCGACGGTCAGGAGGCGTTGGCCGGCGCCACTCTGGAAGAGCAGGCGACGCGGTTCTTCGAGGGCGGCGACGGCGAGGATGCCGTGGCGGATGTGCCGGTTGACGCGCCCGCCGGGGAAGCGTCTCTCACGCAAGCCGCTGTGGAAGCGTCATCCGGCGATGCCTCGGAAGAGGCCGTAGTCTCGGAAGAGACCGTCGTCGAGGAAACCCCAGCGGAAGAGCCGCCGGCAGAATCCGCGGGGTAGCCGACCAGACTTCAGAGGAATCGGCCGCCGATTGAATCTGCGAGGGCGGGCACGTTTACCGGTCAATTGCTTGATCGGACTTGCCCGCCTTCGATGCGTCTGCGGGCAGATAGTGCCCAAGGCCTGGCAAGCACGTTACGCCTGCCGGCGCGGCACTTCGCGGTCGTCCGAGTCTAGGATAATCGTCACCGGGCCGTCATTGACGAGTGTGACCCGCATCATCGCGCCAAACTCGCCGCACGCCACGGTAATTCCCCGGTCGCGCAGATCGCCGACGACTGCTTCTATCAGCGGTTCGGCTTCCTCCGGCCGGGCAGACTTAGTGAAGCTCGGCCGGCGGCCCTTCCGCGTCTCGCCGTAGAGCGTGAACTGCGAGACCGCGAGCACGGCCCCGTCGACCTCCTGTACGGAGAGATTCATCTTGCCGTCATCGTCACCAAAGATGCGCAACGTGGCGAGCTTGGTTGCGATGTATGCCGCGTCCTCGCGCGCATCCCCGATCCTTACAGCCAGTAAAACGGCGAGCCCCCGGCCGATGCTACCAACGAGCCTCTCCCCCACGTCCACGCGGGCTTCATGGACGCGTTGTACCACAGCGAGCATGAAAGTACCCTATCAATGAAGATTCCAGTGTGAAAATACCCGCACAGTATAGCATGGGCCTGACTGCGCTCTGCTCTGCACCGGTGCAAGCCGCTGGGGTATAATGAGAGCTACGGAGCGTAGCATGACACTATAGGTGTATGCAGCTTGATGTGGTGCCAAGAACGGACCGGCCAGAAAGCAACACGCTCGGACAGAATGCACAATGGCGTGCAGAATACATGTAAGACGATAAGGCACGACGCGAGGTGCCCGCTATGGGCACGTAACGCGCGTTTTGTTTTTTGAGTTACATGATGGGTAAAGTAAGGCTTGCAGCCTGCGGTGCCAAAGGCATGCCCTGAGCTTGTCGAAGGGGGGACACGGGAATGAGCCGAAGCGACGCGCGCGACAAACCAACAGACCAGGTGACTGACATGGAACTCCCGGTACGGGACTCCGGCGATCTCGCCAACTACGACAAAGATCAACTCATTGACTTCTACAATAGCATGCTGTACGTCAGGCGTTTTGAAGAGCGCGTGGCGGAGATGTATTTGCGTGCCAAGATCGGCGGTTACTGCCACCTGAACATCGGTGAAGAGGCCACCGTCGTCGGCACGCTCAAAGCGCTTAGGGAAGAAGACTACTTCTTCGGTAGTTACCGCGTGCATGGCTCGGCAATTGTGCGCAACCTGCCGCACGGAACCGTAATGGCGGAACTGTTCGGCAAACGCGACGGCTGCGCAAAGGGCCGTGGCGGCTCGATGCACTTGGTGGACCCGGAACGCCGCTTTATGGGCGGCTATGGCATCGTCGGCGGCAGCATTCCGCTCTCCACGGGGGTTGCTTTTGCCATCAAATATCGGGGCAGCGATGAGATCGTTATGTCAACGTTCGGTGACGGCGCCACCAACATTGGGGCGTTTCATGAAGCGCTCAACATTGCCTCGCTGTGGAAACTGCCCAATCTTTTCATCTGCACCAACAACCAATACGGCATGGGTACCAGCGTGGCGCGCGCCTCCGCCGTAACCGAGCTGTGGAAAAAGGGCGTGGCCTATGACATTCCCGGCTACAAAGTAAACGGCATGGACGTGCTGGCGGTCTACCAACTCACCAAGAAGCTGGTAGAAGAAGTGCGGCGCACGAGCGAGCCGATCTTCGTCGAATGCGTCACCTATCGCTATCGCGGTCACTCGATGGCGGACGCGGGCAAGAACTACCGCACCGCAGATGAAATCGACGAGTGGCGCGAACGCGACCCGGTGGAGAGTTTCCGCCTGCGCTTGCTCGAGGGCGAGATCTTCACTCAAAAAGACGCCGACGACATTGAAGAAGCCGTGCTTGCCAAAGTGCAAACTGCGGTGGACTTTGCCGAGCGGAGTCCGTTTCCTGACGTGGCTGAACTAGAAAAATTCGTGTATGCCGAGGATACGTAGGTATGGCCGAAATCACATATCGCGAAGCCCTCCGCGATGCCCTCATCGAGGAAATGGATCGAGACCCGGACGTCTTCGTTATGGGGGAAGAGGTCGGTGTCTTTCAGGGCGCATATAAAGTCACCGAAGGCTTGCTGGATAGGTTTGGCGAAAAGCGCGTCATCGACACGCCGATTGCCGAAGAAGGCTTTGTCGGCTTAGGCGCGGGCGCAGCGATGACGGGTCTACGGCCCGTCGTCGAACTGATGACCGTCAATTTTGGCATGGTGGCAATGGACCAAATCGCCAACCATGCCGCCAAGATCAGCTACATGTTCGGCGGCCGGCTGAATTGCCCCATGGTCATTCGCGCTCCCGGCGGCGGAGGCCAGCAACTCACGGCGCAGCATTCGCATAGTCTCGACGTGTGGTTCGCCTATATTCCCGGCTTGAAGGTGGTGGCGCCGTCCGTACCCTCCGACGCAAAGGGACTACTAAAGACTTCCATACGCGACGACAATCCCGTGATGTTCTTGGAGCATCTCGCCCTCTACAACACCAAAGGCGTCGTGCCGGAGGGCGAGCATACCGTCTCTTTCGGCGAAGCGGACGTGAAGCGTGTCGGCAGTGACGTTACCCTCATCGCCCACTCGCGGATGGTGCTCTTTGCCTTGCAGGCCGCCGCGCAATTGAGCGAAGAAGACATCAGCGTGGAAGTCATTGACTTGCGGAGCATTCGCCCGCTTGACGCCGAGACGCTCGTCCATTCCGTCCAGAAGACCCACCGCTGTGTTATTGCGGAAGAAGAGCATCGCTCATTCGGCGTAAATGCGGAAGTGGCCGCGACCATCTACGAAGAGGCTTTTGACTACTTGGACGCTCCCATCGAACGGGTCGGCGGCGTGGAAGTGCCAATGCCGTACTCCAAACCCTTGGAGCAAGCCGTGATCCCCAGTCCGGAAAAGATCGTCGACGCCGTCAAGAAGACGCTCTACCTGTAAGTTCTTGGCCGGCAACGAGAGGAGCTACCCTACATCATGGCGCGTGAAGTTCCCATGCCTCGGCTCAGCGACACCATGGAAGAAGGCAAAGTTCTCCAGTGGTATAAGCAGGTGGGTGACGGCGTAAAGAAGGGTGAATTGCTCGCCGAGATCGAGACCGACAAGGCCGTTATGGATCTCGAATCGGTCGAGGAAGGAACGCTGGTCCAGATACTTGTCGCCGCGGGCGGTTCGGCCGCTTTGGGCGCCCCCATTGCCCTGGTAGGCGAAGAGAGCGAACTGGGACAAGAAGGATCCGAGGCCGCACCAAGCGCTGCGGCAACAGACGCGGCGCCAGTGACGGCGGAGCCAAGCGGCGCTGAGACCGATGGCAGCACGCCGGCAACTACCGCGCCTCAACCTGCCGGCCCAGCGAAAACGCCGGCGGCAACCAGCCGCGTCAAGGCATCGCCGTTGGCGCGCCGCCTGGCTGCCGAGCAGGGCCTCGATCTGGCCGCGATCAAGGGCACCGGCCCCGGCGGCCGCATCGTCAAGGACGATGTAGAGAAAGCGGCGCACGAGGTTGCCGTGGCCGATGATCCCGCAGCCATGCCTAGCGAGTCCGAGGTAACCTCGCTTTCCCGCATGCAAGCCACGATAGTCCGGCGCATGCTGGAGAGCAAGACCACAGTGCCGCACTTCTATTTGACGATGGAAGTGGACATGAGCGCTGCCAAAGCCATGCGAGCGGAAGTAAACGCCGCGTGGAGCGAAGAAGAACGCATCAGTTTCAATGACATCGTCATCAGAGCCACGGCGCTTTCGCTCATGCGCCATCCGGACGCCAACGGCTCATTCCGCGATGGTGGCTTCGTCTACCATGAAGAGGCCAACATCGGCATTGCCGTGGCTGTGCCTAGCGGCTTGCTCGTTCCCGTGCTCAAGAACTGCGACACCAAGCCGCTTCGCCAACTCGCCGTGGAAGCAAAGGTGCTGGTGGAGCGCACCCGAGAAGGCAAGAATAGGCCCGGCGATCTGGAGGGCGGCACGTTTACCGTCTCGAATCTGGGTATGTTCGGCGTGCGCGACTTCTACGCTATCGTGAATCCGCCACAATCCGCCATCATCGCCGTCGGCGGGATCGAGCCGCGGCCTGTGGTGCGCGACGGAGAAATCGTAGTACGCGATATCATGTACCTCAGCATATCCGCCGACCATCGCATTCTTTACGGTGCCCCGGCAGCCGAATTCCTGCGCGACCTGAAGGATCTCTTGGAGAATCCCTACAACCTGCTGATCTAATGGCGCTGACTTCTCAACCCAATGGGTCATGCAAAGGGCGAACCGAGAGTTCGCCCTATTTGATTCCCAGGCAGCGTATTCGGCAACATGGAGATAGTGAACCTGACAGTCTTTACTTTCCAAGTTCGTGAAGCAAAAACCGCACCCAGCAGATAATCCTGAAGGAATAAAACGCGATGGCAGAGCAATCGTATGACGTGATCGTAATCGGGGGCGGCCCGGGCGGCTACCCTGCCGCCATTCGCGGCGCGCAACTCGGGCTGAACGTAGCCGTGATCGAAAAGGAGAAAGTCGGCGGCATCTGTCTCCATAAGGGCTGCATCCCTACCAAAGCCCTGCTTGAATCTGCCGAACACCTCCACGACGCCCGCAATGAAAGTGCGTCTTTCGGCATAGTCGCCAAGGACGTTACCTTTGATTACGGCAGAGTGCTAGACCGTAAGTCGCACGTAGTGGCCCAGCTCCACAAGGGCGTGCAGGGCCTCCTCAAGCGAAACAACGTTGACGTTTACTACGGCACCGGCTCGCTCACATCGCCCCAATCGGTGCACGTTGCAGGCAGCGACGGCGCTCACGACCTTCGTGCCACCAACGTTGTCATCGCAACCGGCTCTCGCCCCCGCAGCCTGCCGGGGCTCGACTTCAACGGCACAACCGTCATCAGCAGCGACCACGCGCTGGAACTCACCGAACTTCCGGATTCAATCATCATCTTGGGAGCCGGCGCAGTAGGCGTGGAGTGGGCCAGTCTCTTTCACGACTTCGGCGTGACAGTCACGGTTGTTGAAGTCATGCCGACGCTGGTGCCGTTGGAAGACAAGGACATTGGTAAAGAGTTGGGCCGTTCGTTTAAGCGGCGTGGCATTACGGTCAAGACCAACGCGAAGCTGCTCGTTGATACGCTGGAATCCGACGAGGACTCAATCTCCGTGGCAATCGAGGTGGATGGAACGCAAGAATCTCTTCAGGCAGACATGCTGCTGGTGGCCGTGGGCCGCACCGGCAATGTGGAAGACTTGGGCCTGGAGGCATTAGGGGTAAAGACAGAGAACGGCATAATTGCGATTGACGAGTATTGCCGGACCAACGTACCCCACGTGTATGCAATTGGCGATGTTGCCGGCGGCTACTTGCTCGCCCACAAGGCTACAGCCGAAGGGCACGTTGCCATGGAACACCTCGCCGGTGAGGAGACCTTCCCCTTGGATCCCATGCGCATTCCGCGGGCCACATATTGCCGTCCGGAAATCGCCAGCATCGGAATGCTGGAAGAGGAAGCCGCCGCGCAGGGAAGGGAAGTGAAAGTGGGCCGGTTCCCCTTTGCCGCGCTCGGCAAAGCGCTCATCAAGGGGCAGACCGAAGGCTTCGTCAAGATGGTCTGCGACGCTAAAACCGATGAGATCCTGGGTACGCACGTCATCGGACCCGGTGCTACTGACATTGTGGCCGAAATGGGACTGGCGCAAATGCTGGAGGCAACGCCGCTTGAAGTCGGCCTCAATATTCACCCGCACCCCACGCTCGCTGAAGCAATTATGGAAGCCTCGTGGGACGTCGACCGCCGCGCGGTGCACGTGTTCCGCAGACGGTAAGTCTGTGACACTGCCTTAGCGCTTGTCCTACGAATCGGCTCGACATGTCGATACGTGAATCGATGCTTTGACAAGGGCAGGAGAGGCACAGGCTTTGCGAAGCCCATTCGGCACGGTAGAATTCTGCCTAGCCTCCGTTCGCCCTGAGCCTGTCGAAGGGCAGGACTACAAGAGTAAAGTATCTGTAAGATGAGTTCTGGTAAGAGCTAACCTTGGAGCAAATGACCATGGCAACCAGGTTCGACGTTCGCAACCCAGCCTTTTTCGATTTGGTTCCGCAGGACGCGGAACTCGAGCGCGTAGCGGGCGGGTTCATATTCACCGAAGGCCCGGTTTGGCGGGACGGCGGCTTGCTATTCAGCGACATCCGCAACAGCCGCACCGTGCGCTGGCAGGAATCGCCGGAAGGCTTCTCTGTGTCTACCTATCGCGCGCCCTCCGGCAATGCCAATGGTCTCACTCTGGATCGCCACGGCCGGCTCATCTCGTGCGAACATTCCGCGCGGCGCGTGAGCCGTCAAGAGGCCGACGGCACGTTTTCGACTCTGGCGGACTCCTACCAAGGTAAAAGACTCAACAGCCCAAACGACGTGGTTGTAAGCTCTGACGGCACGCTCTACTTCACCGATCCGCCGTATGGCGTTGAGGACCTGGGACAGAAACCGGACTTGGACTTCCGCGGTGTGTACATGATGACGACCGACGGCGAATTGCACCTCTTGGTGGATGACTTTGACCGACCGAACGGCCTCGCCTTAGCCCCTGATGAGCGGACGCTCTACGTAAACGACAGCCGGCGGCGCCACATACGCGCGTTTGTGGTGCGCGATGACGGCACACTGCACAATTACCGCGTGTGGACGGATATGAGCTCCAGCGACGACGGCAGCCCCGACGGCATGAAGGTGGACGTAAACGGCAACGTCTTTTGCACCGGGCCGGGGGCCGTTTGGGTGATGAATCCTGCCGGACACGTGCTCGGGAGAATTATCGGCGACGAACAGCCGGCCAATGTGGCTTGGGGCGGGGAAGACTGGAGCACACTCTACGTCACGGCGCGGACGAGCCTCTACCGCATCCGGCTCAATACCACAGGCATCCCTGTGCCGACTCCATAACGCTTGCCCTCGTCATTGCCTCCGAATCTCGACCGGCAGCGTCTGCGGCATGCCTGCTCAGCTCTGTTCGGCAGGTAGTCCCACGCGGATAGAGATAGTTATCCAACCCATGAGACTAGCGATGGAATCCGGCAGATGTCTTCTGTAACGCTTGTCACCGGCGCCACCGGCCAGCAGGGTGGCCCTGTGGCGCGCGCCTTGTTGACAGCGGGTCAGACTGTGCGTGCGCTCACGCGCGATTTTGCCCGTGCCGAAGCGCTCATCGAAGTCGGCGCGCGGGTCGTCGTGGGCGATATGACTGATCCCCAACAGATGGAGCGAGCCTGCCGGGGTGTGGACTCTCTATTTCTGATGGGAACTCCCTACGCTAATGGGCCCGAGGCAGAGTGGCAGCAACTCCAGACCTGCATCGACGCCGCCCGGACCGCCGGCGTGAAGCACGTCGTGTATTCCTCGGTGCAGCGCGCGGCGGACCTGGCCAACGTGCCGCACTTCGCGCAAAAGCACCGTGCCGAGGAGTATCTCCGCGCCAGCGGTCTTGACTGGACAATTCTGCGGCCGGTGTTTTTCATGGATAACTTCGGCGCGGAGGCGCTGGCGGGCAATCTGCTGGCGGGACGGCTCCATGCGCCCATGCCGCCCCACGTTACCACCCAACTCGTCGCCGTGGACGACATAGGCCGTGCTGCCGCGACGGTGCTAGGTGCACCTGAGAAATGGGCAGGCAAAACCCTCGACCTCGCCGGCGACGCGCTCACGTGGGAAGGAATAGCAGAATCCATCGGAACCGCAATTGGCCGGACAGTTGACTTCTACCCGCTGCCGCCGGAGTGGGTCGCCGAGAGCATGGGCGCTGACTACGCCGCCCACTACGATTGGCTGTGGAATGAGGGTTTCACGGCAAGCATCGACGGGATGGAAGAGACTCTTGGCTTCCAACCCAAGGACTTCGCGTCCTTCCTCAGCGAAGCGCGCTGGGCCTTGGACCTGCGCATTGAACTCGAGGTCCACTCCCCGCGCTCATTCTCGTGAACCAATGCGCCAAGAATCGCGGACAGTTTTTCTGATGTTGAGCCCCTTACCGTTCATACTTCGACAGGCTCAGCACGAACGGTTAGGGGCTCTTGTTCAATAGCGACGCAATCCTAATCCCCTAGTGAATGAGACCGGACGAAAGGTTAGACCGTCATTCCCGCGAAAGCGGGAATCCATCTTGTCCGGTCTGGTTTACAAGGCAACCGAGAGAATGTGCGGAGGACAAGCCCCCGCATTACGGCAGATGAGCGCGTCATACGACGACCGTGACCGACGCGCTCAACACCTACTACCTAGACCGGCTCTCAGGAAATAAAGGGGCCCACAAGTGGCCTCTTGTCTGCGGAAAATGCTTGCAATTGTGCGAAGGTGAGACTGCGTAAGAACGGGTTCGTAATCCGTCTTTCCCGCTCACGCGGCATTCTATCCGGCGCTCACCACGAACTCTTCTTCCACCACCCGCGCATCGATAGCCGCCTGCAGCGCGTCGATCTGCGCCCGCGCCCTCGTGACCACCTCTGCCAGCGGCACCAGGGTAAAGTCCTTATCCGTACGCAGCTTCAACTCCACAGATTCGTTCTTCAGCGTGCGGCGGCTGACGGTAATGCGCAGCGGCATGCCGAGGAGATCGGCGTCAGTGAACTTCACGCCGGGGCTCTCATTGCGGTCGTCGAAGAGCACCGTGATGCCGGCCGCGCCGAGATCGGCATAGAGCTGCTCCGCCGCTTGCATAACCGTTTCGTCGTTTTGGTTCAGCACCACCAGGTACACGTGGTACGGCGCCATGGAGACCGGCCAGATGATGCCTCTTTCATCGTGTGAGGCTTCCACAATCGCCGCCATGAGGCGCTCCACGCCAATGCCGTAACACCCCATCACCATGGGGTGCTGCTCACCGGCCTCGTCGCGGTACTGTGCCTTGAGCGCCGCGGTATACTTCGTGCCTAGTTTGAAGATATTTCCCACCTCGATGGCGCGCTCCAGATGTACCGGCGCACCGCACTGCGGACACGGTGCGCCCTCGTATGCGCTGGCAATATCCGCCACAATGTCCGCGTCGTAGTCGCGCCCATAGTTCACGTTGTACAGGTGATAGCCCTCCTTGTTCGCTCCCGCGACCAGGTTCGTGGACTGCGCCACCAGATCATCAACGACAACCTGTACCCCAGTCACGCCGATCGGCGAGGCATAGCCGCCCACGATCCCATGGTCTCTTAGTTCTCCCTCGGTTGCGGGCCGCAGTGCCGTGGTCTTCGTGGCATTCACGAGCTTGGTCTCATTCACTTCCATGTCGCCGCGAACCACTGCGAATATCAGGCCGCTGTCTCCCATGAAGAACGTGGCTTTCGCGGTGCGCGTTTCAGAAATGTCGAGCAGGATGGCGAGTTCGGCAATTGTCTTCGTGTCCGGCGTCGCCACTTCTTCTAGCGGTTGCGGCTCGCCGCCATCCACTATGTCTTTGCGAAACGTGGCAATCTGCCGGTTGGCACTGAGCCCGCAGGCATCACAGAGCACTAGCGTGTCTTCCCCCACCGGCGTCAGCGACATGAACTCGTGGGCCATGGTGCCGCCCATCATGCCCACGTCGGAATCCACCGACATCACGTCCAGCCCGCAGCGGCGAAAGATGTTGAAATAGGCCTGGTACACGTCGGGGTAGTAGCGGTCCAGGTCCTCCTGGGTGACGTGCGCGCTGTAGGCATCCTTCATCGTGAACTCGCGCAGCCGAATGGCGCCGGCCCGCGGGCGCGGTTCGTCACGAAACTTCGTCTGGATCTGATAGAGCATTACCGGCAACTGGCGGTACGAGTGCACATTGTAGCCGATAAGACTCGTAATGACCTCCTCGTGGGTCATGGCGAGCACCAGGTCGTGCTCAGCGCGGTCCTTCAGGCGCAGCAAGTCGTCGCCGATGTCATACCAGCGGCCCGTCTGCTGCCAAATCTCCGCCGGCTGCACTACCGGCATGATGAGTTCCTGACCGCCGATAGCATCCATCTCCTCCCGCAGTACCTGCTCGATCTTGGCCGCCACCCGTGTGCCGAGCGGGAGCAGGCTATAGATACCCGATGCAAGCTGGCGTATGTAGCACCCGCGCACCAGCAGCTTGTGGTTGGGCACATCGGCTTCCGCGGGATCGTCGCGTAGCGTTTCACACAATAGCACTGAACGTCTCATGATAGGCAATGTGCTCCGCAGTCTCTCTATGGGCCGGAAAAGTAAGTGGCAAAGTCGTCTTGGCGGGCGTATTCAGTGTAGCAGAATCAGGGAAGCGCGAACGTTTGGACACCCTTCGCCATGTAGTGCGGGGGCTTGTCCCCGCTTGGACTGCGCCTGCATCCCCTACTGAGATGGATTCCCGCTTTCGCGGGAATGACGCGACCGAGCGGTCACCACTCCAACTAGGGCGGATTCGCTAAGCTGACTGTTACGGCCGCCGCCAGGAGCGGCCGTCCATGGCGATGAGGGCATCGGCCTCGGGCGGCCCCCAACTCCCGGCCTCGTAATTCGGGAAGTTGTTGGCCGGGCTGGACTCCCATGCCTCGATGATGGGCGTAATCAGTCCCCAAGCGTATTCAATCCACTCGCTGTGAGCAAAGAGCGTACGGTCTCCCCGCATTATGTCGAGTAACAGCGTCTCATAGGCCGGCGGCGCTTCACCATTGAAGAGCGATTCATAGTCGAAGTTCATGCTGACCTGGTGCACTCGGATGGTCTGGCCGGGCGACTTCACGCGAAATTGAAGCGAAAACCCCTCGTTAGGCTGCACGCGAATAACAATCGCATTGGGATTCAAGGTATCGGCAGGGGTAAGCCCGAAAAGCAGGTGGGGCACGCGCTTGAACTGAATCGCAATCTCCGTCACCTTCTTCGTCATACTCTTGCCGGAGCGCAGATAGAACGGCACGCCCTCCCAGCGCCAGTTGTCGATGTACAGCTTCAGCGCGGCAAAGGTCTCGCGATTGGACTGCGGATCGGTGTTTTCCTCTTCGCGGTACCCTTTAGCGTATTCCCCTCGGACCCAGCCCGGACCGTATTGCCCGCGCACCGCCCACTGGTCGATTTGCGTCAAGGGGATAGGGCGGGTAGCACGCAAGACCTTGATCTTCTCCGCGGCGACCGCCTCGGCGTCGAATACCACCGGCGGGTCCATGGCCACCAGCGAATACAGTTGCAGCAGGTGGTTTTGGAACATGTCGCGCATCGCGCCGGATTCTTCGTAATACCCCGCCCGGTGCTCTATGCCAATGCTCTCCGATGCCGTAATCTGCACGTGGTCCACGTAACGGCGGTTCCAAAGCGGTTCGAAAATGTGGTTCGCCAACCGGAAGACCAAAATATTCTGCACCGTCTCTTTGCCGAGATAGTGATCGATGCGGTACGTCTGGGGCTCGGCAAAGACATTCGCAATCTGCGCATTGAGCGTTTGGGCTGTGGCGAGATCGCGCCCAAAGGGTTTCTCGATGACAACCCGCCGCCACGAGTCGCTCTCTTCGGCCTGATGCAGGCCGACGGCCCCGAGTTGTTGGATCACGTCCGAGTAGACACTCGGCGGGGTGGAGAGATAGAAGACGTACCTGCCACCGCAATTATGCTGACGCGAAACCGTGTTCAGCATGGCCGCAAGCTGTTGAAAGTCTTCCCCGTTGTTGTAGTTACCGGAGATATAGTGCAGCCGCTCCACAAACTGCTTACACGAGTCATCGTCAACGGTGACACCGCCCGCAAACTCACGCACGGCAGTTTTCATTTCGTCCCGAAATATCTCCGTATCCCACCTGCTGCGGGAGAATCCAACGATGGCGAAGTCGTCGGGGAGCAGCCCGCGCTGCTGCAAGTTGAACAACGCCGGCACAATCATGCGTCGGGTCAGGTCGCCGGTCGCGCCAAAGATCACAATGGCGCATCCCTCCAGCCCGCGCGGCCCCTGCGTGCTTCTTACCAAGTCCGCGGCTTGGGAAACCACTTGCATTGAATTCCTGTTCCTCTACTCAATACGGGAATTCCTAGTCCAACATTATAGCGCGTGTGTCGCCAAGTCTAGCCTATTCCAGACGCATATCTACAGACTGTTTCGCGTATTCCAGCAAAACACTAAATAGCAAGAGACTGTGCAAGCTTCATCCGTGCACCGATCTCGCACGCGTTAACCCAAGGGAGAACGGCCTCTTCAGTAGCGCGGGGGCTTGTCCCCCGCCTCCGTGCTGCCCACGCTCAGCTTTCGGGACGGTCGCAGCAAAGATGTATGCCCTCATGCGCGGGTAAGACATTTCCGCTGGCCCTGCTTGCCGACTCCCTTTCCGTCACTCCGGCGGAGTCCGGAGTCCAAGGGTGACGCGGGTGAAGCCTCCGGTAGGCGTGGAGCAGAGTCGTCGCACTTGTATGAGAAGAAAGATGGATTCCCGCTTTCGCGGGAATGACGGATAGAAGCGTCCCATCTTTGTAGCGCGGAGGCTAGTCCCCCGCCTCTGTGTTACCCGCGCTCGGCATTCGGGACGGTCGCAGCAAAGATGTATGCCCTCATACGCAGGATAGACATTGTGGTTGATCCAGCTGGCTGGCTCCCTTTCTGTCACTCCGGCGGAAGCCGGAGTCCAGGGGTGGCGCGAGCGAAGCCTCCGGTAGGCGTGCAGCAGAGTAGTTGCACCTGAACGAGAAGAATGATGGATTCCCGCTTTCGCGGGAATGACGGATAGAAGCGTCCCATCTTTGTAGCGCGGAGGCTAGTCCCCCGCTCGGAAGGCAATCACGGGCGCGATCCGTCACTCCGGCGGGGGCCGGAGTCCAGGGCACGCGGAGAAGATGGATTCCAGCGTCCGCCGGAATGACGGAAAGAGGCGTACTCTCGGCCCTGTAGGATCAGACCGCCAGTAAATCCTGTAAACGAACTACCTGACCCGTACAGGAATGAAGTTAGGATTGTCCGGCAACTCAGAGAGTTATCGCTCGCACTCGGACACTCAACATAGATCCGCGAGCGTCCGCTCGAGTGTCGCGAGACCACCTATGTAATCTGACCCCAGGTGAATGCGCAGCACCCGCCGCCCGTGGCCCTGGAGAGAACGCATGTCGCCCAGCGCTTGCGCCTGGATGAACGTGCCGAACGAGTAGGGGGCGTCAGGATTTGGCACATCTTCATCGACGTCTGCCGTGAGTTGCAGGCACACGGCGGTGTTTGGACCGCCTTTGTGCAATTGGCCCGTAGAGTGGAGGAAGCGAGGGCCGTAGCCTACCGTGGTTGCGGCGCGTGTGGCGGCGCGAAGCGAATCACGGATCGTGTTCATGCGGTTGTGTGCCGCGTCGCCCTGCGGCAAATAGGCCATGAGCGCCACATAGTCGCCTGGACCGACTTGGTCGAGAAAGCCGCGCAATGCTTCGCCAACAGTCTCTCCGACACAATCGCCATAGAGCGAAAGAGCGCCGCCGGAAATTGCGGGTTCTTCCCCAGGCAAGACTCCAGTCTCCCGGAAAGACTCCAGGAGTGCCGCGGTGTTGTCCTTGCTCTCCTGGACGTTGGGCTCGTCGAAAGGGTTGACATCCATGAGATGTCCCGCGACTGCGGTTGCCACTTCCCAGCGGAAGAACTCCTGGCCCAAATCCAGCGGCGCCGCCAGTTCCAAACGAATTACCGGATGCCCGGCCTCACCCAGGACACGGAGGCGTCGCGCCGTTTCATCTTCGCAGGAATCGGCAAGCGCGACTTGAATGAACACACGATCGCTGCCGTACAATTCCGGTGCGCCAAGCTCCTCGCCTTCAATGGGAACGACGCCAATGCCTTGCTTGCCGAGGCTCTCGGCTACAAGCTGTTCCAGCCACCAACCCAGTGTCGCAATCTCCGGGGCGCAAACGAGCGTGAGCTTGTCCCGGCCTTGCACAGCGTGGGCCGCAAGCTGCGCTCCCAAGACCATGCCTGGGTTGTCCCAAACGGCCACATCTGGTCCGCAGCGCTGCGCCATCGCCGCCGCGCGGTCAAGAACGTCGGCCACGTCCATCCCAAGCAATGCCATGGGCACAAGCCCAAAAAACGAGAGCGCCGAGTACCGGCCGCCGATGTCGGCCGGATTACGGAACACGTGGCGAAAGCCCCGCGTGGTAGCCTCCTCATCCAAGGGCGTGCCGGGATCGGTGATGGCAATGAAGTTCGCGCCGGGCGATGCTGCTCCTGCCTGCGCGACCTGGTGCCAGAAATACTGGAAGAAGGCGTTAGACTCGCCGGTGGTGCCGGACTTGCTCGAGACCACAAAGAGCGTCCGCTCCACGTCTATGGCGCCGTGCAAGCCGCGCACGGCGCGGGGATGGGTACTATCGAGCACGTGCAGCCGCGGCCAGCCGGGGGCGGAGCCAAAGGTGGCGCGGCAGACATCGGGACAGAGACTGCTGCCCCCCATGCCGAGCACGACAGCATCCGTGTAACCTTCGGCGCGTACGGCGTTTGCAAACGCGTTGATCTCCTCAACGCCGGACTGCCGCATGTCGGCGACGACGTTCAGCCAGCCGAGCCGGTTACGAATGTCCGCCTGAACCTGCGCATCGCCAGACCAGAGGGTGGCGTCCTTGTGCCACAGGCGCTTACCGGTGTTAGCCTGGGCGAGCTTATCCAGCGTGGCCGCAATTGCGGTCTCGGCGCCGCTTTGGTCTTCCGGCATCGCTACGAAGCAGCAATCAGCTCGGCGCACACTTGCTCAATGCGCGCGAGCAGGTCTTGGTACGGTTGGACAAACTTGTCCACGCCTTCCTGCTGGAGTTGCCGGGTCATGGCGGTGTAGTCCACGCCAACAGCTTCCAGATCATTCAAAACGGCCTGGGCTTCTGCCACACCCGTATCCACGGTTTGGGCAAGAGTGCCGTGATCGCGAAACGCGTCCATAGTGTCGTCCGGCAAGGTGTTCACCGTGTGGGGGCCGATGAGGTTATCAACGTACATCACGTCGGAGTAGTCCGGATTCTTGGTGCTGGTGCTCGCCCACAACACGCGCTGCACGCGCGCGCCCTGCGCCTCCAGCTTGGCGAAGCGCTCCGACTTGAAGAAGTCGAGGAAGTGCTGATACGCAATCTTCGCATTGGCCATCGCCACTTTGCCCAAGAGCTCCCGTGCGCGGCCTTCGCCGGCCTCGGCCCGTGCCTCCAACAACTCGTCGGCGAGCGTATCAATCCTGCTCACAAAGAAACTCGCCACGGAGGCGATGCGGTTGATCGGCTTACCCGCAGCCGCGCGGGCTTCCAGCGCGGAAATGTAGGCTTCGGCCACGTTGTCGTAGTCAGAGAGCGAGAACATCAAGGTAATGTTGACGTTGTAGCCCTCCGTAAGCATCTGCTGTACCGCGGGTATGCCTTCGTCGGTGGCCGGAATCTTGATCATCAGGTTCGGGCGACCCACCTGGTCCCAAAGGCGGCGGACCTCGGCAATGGTGCCGGCCGTATCAAAGGCGAGCTCTGGCGAGACTTCCAGGCTCACCAAGCCGTGCTCACCGTCGCTGGCGTCGTACACCGGCCGCAGCACGTCGCACGCCGACTGAATGTCCGTGACCGCCACCGCTTCATAGACTTCGACTGTGCTCTTGCCAGCGGCATGCAGGGCGCGTAACTGGTCGCGGTAGTCGTCGCTGCCGCTGATCGCCTTCTCGAAGATAGCCGGGTTCGAGGTCATCCCCCGCAGACCGTCGTTGTCCACCAGCGACTGAAGTTCACCGGACTGAACGAGGCCGCGGCTGATGCTATCCAGCCAAACGCTCTGATCAAAGTCCTGTAGTTGTACGAGTCTATTCTTCTCCGCCATAGTTAGCTCCTTCTCTAAGCCCGGATTGCAATAAACAAGCCCTGTTCACTTTCTAAATGCAGACTCTCTTCGCGGGCACACTGGCGACGTTCTTGCCATAACCAGACCGCGCACCGGCTGGCCAAGGGCAAGGTTTAGACGGAGTGCCAAAGACTCACGTGGCGTGCCCCTAATCATGTTGCGCTGGCCTCTGTAAAGCCATTGTAAGCCAAACCGGAAGTGCAGACCGAGGATTCTCACTCCAATCAAGCAAGCTTTCGTCGGTCCCCGGCAGGTATGAGTAACCCTGCCAGAACCTTGAATCTTCGGCGGGACTCTCCAAGATACGCCGCAAGCTGAAACCCGCAAGTGCCAGAGGATTGAGGATGTCCGCAAGAGTCCAGTTGAAATTGAATGCGCCATCCTTTGCATCTCGAATGGGACCAGTTTGCCAGTAGGGTTTCACAACCTCAATCGGTCTACTCTGATCTTTCCAAGGCCGCTGGAACGGATGAATGTCATAGCAGATATAGTATCCCCCTGGACGCAAGATACGAAAGATCTCATTGAAGACTGCATGCAATTCGGCGATCCACGTAAAGAAGCCATTAGTGGAACAGACTAGGTCGAACTGTGCATTTCCAATACGCCTCAAGTTGGCTGCATCGGCCTGAACAAAGGCAATGGCTAGTCCCAAATGCTTCGCCCGCTTCGAGGCCACCGCGAGCTGCTGCGCAGAGATATCTATCGATGTAACGTTTGCTCCCATCCCGGCAAGAGCAAACGCCGCGTAGTTATCGCCACTGCCAACGACACACACGTCCTTGTCCGACACGTCGTCGGCCAGTTCGCGAATCAGTCGCAGTGCGCCGCCTGCAAAGCCAGGTTCCGGTTCGTTAGGGCAACGCCGCCACAAGCCGTCTTCATCGCGAATTCTCTCCCACCCTTCAGCGGCTTCATCCCAGTGACGACGATTAAGTTCATGCATTCTCTTCATAGATCGGTGCCTCTTCTGGGCACGCCACATAGGGTCAAGTGCGCTTGAAACTTCTAGCGGCGGTGCAAAGGGCATATCCCAATGGCACGCTCGGTCACCCGGCATCCG